>NZ_CP050321.1:2030503-3138612 GCF_011765685.1 Kluyvera genomosp. 3
CTGAGTCCAGTGGAATACCGAACTCAGGCCCTTATAACCGCTTAGTATAAACCGTCCAACATTATGGGGTCAGTTCACATCGTCCGGTTTTTTACATCAATAACGTGAGCGTTACTCGACGGTCAGAATGCGCGTGGTGTTGGTTGAACCCACGGTGCTCATTACGTCGCCCTGGGTGACAATCACCAGGTCACCGGACATCAGGTAGCCTTTATCACGCAGCAGGTTTACCGCATCGTGGGCTGCCGCAACGCCGTCGCAGGCGCTGTCGAAGAACACTGGCGTGACGCCACGATAAAGCGCGGTCAGGTTCAGCGTACGTTCATGGCGAGACATGGCGAAAATCGGCAGACCGGAGGTAATGCGTGAGGTCATCAGCGCGGTACGGCCGGATTCGGTCATGGTGATGATGGCGGTAATCCCTTTCAGGTGGTTGGCCGCGTACATTGCCGACATGGCGATCGCTTCTTCGACGTTGTCGAACTGTACATCAAGACGGTGTTTAGACACGTTGATGCTTGGGATCTTTTCTGCGCCCAGGCACACGCGCGCCATGGCCGCAACGGTTTCGGATGGATACTGGCCAGCCGCGGTTTCCGCAGACAGCATCACCGCATCGGTACCATCCAGTACGGCGTTCGCCACGTCCATGACTTCCGCACGGGTCGGCATCGGGTTGGTGATCATCGATTCCATCATCTGGGTTGCGGTAATGACCGCACGGTTCAGCTGACGCGCGCGACGAATCAGCGCTTTCTGAATACCGACCAGCTCCGGGTCGCCAATTTCGACACCGAGGTCGCCGCGGGCAACCATCACCACGTCGGAGGCGAGAATGATATCGTCCATCGCATCCTGGCTGCAGACGGCTTCCGCACGTTCAACTTTGGAGACGATTTTCGCATCGCAACCGGCTTCGCGGGCCAGACGGCGAGCGTAGTTCAGATCTTCGCCGCAGCGCGGGAAGGAGACGGCCAGATAGTCGACGCCGATTTTGGCGGCGGTCAGAATGTCGGCCTTGTCTTTTTCGGTCAGCGCTTCAGCGGACAGGCCGCCGCCTAATTTGTTGATGCCTTTATTGTTGGACAGTGGTCCGCCGACGGTCACTTCGGTGAACACCTTCATGCCCTGAACTTCCAGCACTTTTAACTGCACGCGGCCATCATCCAGCAGTAGGATGTCGCCCGGAACGACGTCTGCAGGCAGGCCTTTATAGTCAATGCCTACTTTCTCTTTGTCGCCTTCACCTTTACCCAGGTTGGCGTCCAGCAGGAATTTGTCGCCAATATTCAGGAAAACTTTGCCTTCTTTGAAGGTCGATACGCGGATTTTTGGTCCTTGCAGATCGCCAAGGATAGCTACATGGCGCCCCAGTTTTGCTGCAATTTCGCGTACTTTGTCGGCACGTAACTGATGATCTTCTGGCGTACCGTGAGAGAAATTCATACGTACGACGTTAGCGCCGGCGGAAATTACCTTCTCGAGGTTATTATCGCGGTCGGTTGCTGGGCCTAACGTGGTGACGATCTTGGTTCTGCGAAGCCTTCTGGACATGTAATACTCCGTTGACTAATACAACTCAGGTGTTGCGTGAACAGGAATTCGGCAATATGCCAATAACGGGTTACCGAATGCTTAAATAGGTTACACTTTTTTTATCGCTTTTAGTGATTATCGCTGTGTGTCGATAGCTCTTTATCAAAGCGCGATTCCTTCAACGCTTCTTTGACTCGCTTCAAGTTATCCCTGAATTTCGCCCCGCGGCGCAAGGTAAAGCCGGTGGCCAGGACATCGATCACGGTCAACTGCGCCAAACGTGACACCATCGGCATGTAGATATCGGTATCTTCAGGGACGTCCAGCGTGATGGCGAGCGTGGCCTCGCGGGCCAGCGGCGTACCGGCGGAGGTGATGGCGATGACCATCGCGTCATTTTCCCTCGCCACCTGGGCGACCTCGACCAGGCTTTTCGTTCGCCCGGTATGGGAAATCAGCACCACGACGTCGTCGTCGCTGCAATTCATACAGCTCATTCGTTGCAAAACGATGTCATCGGAATAGATGACAGGGACGTTAAAGCGAAAAAATTTGTTCATGGCGTCGTGCGCCACGGCGGCAGAAGACCCCAGACCAAAGAAGGCGATTTTTTTTGCCTGGGTCAGCAGATCCACTGCGCGATTCACCGCCGACATATCGAGCGATTGCCGCACGTGAGCAAGGCTCGCCATCGCCGATTCGAATATTTTGGCCGTATAGGCTTCAACGCTGTCATCTTCGTCCACATTACGATTAACATACGGTGTACCGTTAGCCAGACTTTGGGCAAGATGCAGTTTAAAATCAGGAAAGCCTCGGGTTTCCAGACTGCGGCAGAAGCGGTTAACGGTCGGTTCACTGACCTCAGCTTCAAGAGCGAGTGCGGCAATGCTTGAATGAATTGCCTGTTCAGGGGCCGCCAGAATCACTTCTGCGACTTTTCGCTCGGATTTGCTAAGGTTTTCCAGTTGGGACTGGATTCTTTCCAGCATGTTCATCGTGACAAGGCGCTCATAGATTGAAACGATTCCATTAATGGGTGAAATCTGCAGGCGTTTTAGCAAGAATATACGCTTGAAGCGGGATGAAAAGTGAATAGGAACAGCAAAATATGTTGTTTTTTTTCATTACATGATCGGTGTCGTATTTTAACTGACACCTTTCGGGCGAAAGAACGAACAAAACTGGCCAATTGCCCTGACTATACGGCGATGATGGTTCCGAATTGTGCGATCGAAGGCGGTCAAAGCCGTTAAAGGGTTTCGGCAATTTCGTAAACACAGTACAGTGCACCGTAAGAAAATTACAACGATATCCGTCGTTTTCATGAAAACCTGAACGGCGACGGGTAGATAGCCTGGCATAGAACCGGGATTATAAACTGAGGAGAATGACATGGCGGTAACGCAAACGGCCCAGGCATGCGATCTGGTCATTTTCGGCGCGAAGGGAGACCTGGCCCGCCGAAAACTGCTGCCTTCCCTGTATCAACTGGAAAAAGCCGGCCAGATTAATCCGGACACCCGCATTATCGGCGTAGGCCGTGCAGACTGGGATAAAGCGGCATACACCAAAGTTGTCCGCGAAGCGCTTGAAACCTTCATGAAAGAGAAGATTGATGAAGGTTTGTGGAATACCCTCAGCGCACGTCTTGATTTCTGCAATCTTGATGTGAATGATGCGCCGGCGTTTTCGCGTCTTGGCGAGATGCTTGATCAAAAAAATCGCATCACCATTAACTATTTCGCGATGCCGCCTAGCACCTTTGGCGCCATCTGCCGCGGTCTGGGTGAAGCGAAGCTGAACGCCAAACCGGCGCGCGTCGTCATGGAAAAACCGCTGGGCACCTCGCTGGAAACCTCCCGCGAGATTAACGACCAGGTGGGTGAATACTTCGAAGAATGCCAGGTTTACCGTATCGACCACTATCTGGGTAAAGAAACGGTACTCAACCTGCTGGCGCTACGCTTTGCCAACTCCCTGTTTGTGAACAACTGGGATAACCGCACTATCGATCACGTGGAAATCACCGTGGCCGAAGAGGTCGGTATTGAAGGCCGTTGGGGGTACTTCGACCAGGCCGGTCAAATGCGCGACATGATCCAGAACCACCTGTTACAGGTTCTGTGCATGATTGCCATGGCGCCTCCTTCAGATTTAAGTGCTGACAGCATCCGCGATGAGAAAGTGAAAGTCCTGAAGTCTTTGCGTCGCATTGACCATACCAACGTGCGTGAAAAAACCGTTCGTGGACAATACACTGCTGGTTTTGCGCAAGGGCAGAAGGTGCCGGGCTACCTTGAAGAAGAGGGCGCGAACAAATCCAGCAACACCGAAACCTTCGTTTCCATTCGTGTGGACATTGATAACTGGCGCTGGTCGGGGGTGCCGTTCTACCTGCGCACCGGTAAACGTCTGCCGACCAAATGTTCAGAAGTGGTTGTGTACTTCAAAAACCCAGAGCTGAATCTGTTCAAAGAAACCTGGCCCGAGCTGCCGCAGAACAAGCTGACTATTCGTCTGCAGCCGGATGAAGGCGTGGATATTCAGATTCTTAACAAGGTTCCGGGTCTGGAGCACAAGCATAACCTGCAGGTGACCAAGCTGGATCTGAGCTACTCCGAGACCTTCAATCAGACGCATCTGGCCGATGCCTACGAACGTCTGCTGCTGGAAACCATGCGCGGCATCCAGGCGCTGTTCGTACGCCGCGATGAAGTGGAAGAAGCATGGAAGTGGGTCGATTCCATTACCGAAGCCTGGGCTAGCGATAAAGACGCGCCGAAACCATATCAGGCGGGAACCTGGGGGCCGGTGGCATCCGTCGCCATGATTACTCGCGATGGCCGTTCCTGGAACGAGTTTGAGTAAGGCCTGACGGTAATCCAGAAGTGTTATTTTACCGGTAACATGATCTAACACAGCAAGTAGTGCTATTTTTACGCATTTAAGCCCCGGGAGGATTCACCCCCGGGGCTTTTTTTATTACACTGCGAGTAGACCTTTGCCTCTGAGCTGCGCTATACGGGCATTTATTCATTCGTCAGACCTATGTAAACACCGTCGTGAGCCGCAGCCTGGACAGAAAAAATTTAAGGAGCCTTTATGAACTCTGCAATGTTACGGGTAACAAATCGCATTATTGAACGCTCTCGCGATACGCGCGCGGCTTATCTGGCACGTATCGAACAAGCCAAAACTGAAACGGTTCACCGCTCTCAGCTCGCTTGTGGCAACCTGGCGCACGGTTTTGCCGCCTGTCAGCCAGACGATAAAGCGTCGCTGAAAAGCATGTTGCGTAACAATATCGCGATCATCACCTCCTATAACGACATGCTTTCTGCCCACCAGCCTTACGAACACTACCCGGACGTGATCCGCAAAGCGCTGCACAGCGTGAATGCGGTGGGGCAGGTTGCAGGCGGCGTGCCAGCGATGTGCGACGGGGTGACGCAGGGTCAGGACGGGATGGAACTTTCGCTGCTGAGCCGCGAAGTGATTGCCATGTCCGCTGCGGTGGGTCTGTCTCATAACATGTTTGACGGCGCGCTGTACCTTGGCGTGTGCGACAAAATCGTCCCAGGGCTGGCGATGGCTGCGCTGTCATTCGGCCACTTGCCGTCTGTCTTCATTCCGTCAGGCCCCATGGCCAGCGGCCTGCCGAACAAAGAAAAAGTGCGCATTCGCCAGCTGTACGCGGAAGGGAAGGTTGACCGTAACGCGCTGCTCGAATCAGAAGCCGCGTCGTACCACGCGCCGGGCACCTGTACCTTCTACGGCACCGCCAACACCAACCAGATGGTGATTGAATTTATGGGGATGCAGCTGCCGGGTTCTTCCTTTGTTCACCCGGATGCGCCGCTGCGCGCCGAACTGACCGCCGCCGCGGCGCGTCAGGTGACCCGCATGACCGGCAACGGTAATGAATGGATGCCGCTGGGTAAAATGATTGACGAAAAAGTGGTGGTCAACGGTATCGTGGCGCTGTTAGCGACCGGCGGTTCGACTAACCACACCATGCACCTGGTGGCGATGGCGCGCGCGGCGGGCATTATTATTAACTGGGATGATTTCTCCGACTTGTCAGAAGTGGTACCGCTGATGGCGCGTCTGTATCCGAACGGCCCGGCCGATATTAACCACTTCCAGGCAGCGGGCGGCGTGCCGGTGCTGGTGCGCGAGCTGCTGAAAGGCGGGCTGCTGCACGAAGACGTGAACACCGTCGCCGGTTTTGGCCTGTCTCACTACACCATGGAACCGTGGCTGAACGAAGGCAAGCTGGACTGGCGTGAAGGCGCCACCGCGTCGCTGGATGACAACATCATTGCCACCTTCGATAAACCGTTCTCAAAACATGGCGGCACTAAAGTGCTGAGCGGCAACCTTGGCCGTGCGGTCATGAAAACCTCCGCGGTGCCGGTTGAAAACCAGGTGATTGAAGCGCCGGCGGTGGTTTTTGAAAGCCAGCATGATGTTCTGCCAGCCTTTGAAGCGGGCCTGTTGGACAAAGATTGCGTCGTGGTTGTGCGCCATCAAGGGCCAAAAGCGAACGGGATGCCAGAATTACATAAACTTATGCCGCCACTTGGTGTATTATTGGACCGCTGTTTCAAAATTGCGTTGGTCACTGATGGACGACTGTCCGGTGCATCCGGTAAAGTACCGTCAGCGATTCACGTAACGCCTGAAGCCTATGACGGTGGCCTGCTGGCAAAAGTACGCGATGGCGACATGATCCGCGTGAACGGCCAGACCGGCGAGCTAACGCTGCTGGTTGATGACGCTGAACTGGCCGCACGCCAACCGCATATTCCCGATCTGAGCGCTTCGCGCGTGGGGACAGGCCGTGAACTGTTTGGCGCATTACGGGAAAAACTGTCCGGTGCGGAACAGGGCGCAACCTGTATTACCTTTTAAGATGACACGTTTTGTAGATCTGGCGAGAGAATATTTCTGATGAAAAACTGGAAAACAACGGCTGAAGCAATCCTGACCACTGGCCCGGTAGTCCCGGTAATCGTGGTTAACAAGCTTGAGCACGCAGTACCGATGGCAAAAGCGCTGGTTGCCGGTGGCGTTCGCGTACTGGAAGTGACGCTGCGTACCGACTGCGCGATGGACGCTATCCGCGCCATTGCGAAAGAAGTTCCGGATGCTATCGTGGGCGCGGGTACCGTGACTAACGCACAGCAGCTGAAAGAAGTGACCGACGCTGGCGCGCAGTTTGCTATCAGCCCGGGCCTGACCGACGAACTGCTGAAAGCGGCTACCGCAGGCACTATCCCGCTGATCCCGGGTATTAGCTCTGTTTCTGAACTGATGCTGGGTATGCAGCACGGCCTGAAAGAGTTCAAATTCTTCCCGGCTGAAGCGAACGGTGGCGTGAAAGCGCTGCAGGCGATTGCAGGTCCGTTCTCTCACATCCGTTTCTGCCCGACTGGCGGTATCTCTCCGGCTAACTACCGTGACTACCTGGCGCTGAAAAGCGTGCTGTGTATCGGCGGTTCCTGGCTGGTTCCGGCAGACGCGCTGGAAGCTGGCGACTACGATCGCATCACCAAGCTGGCTCGCGAAGCGGTTGAAGGCGCGAAGCTGTAAGGTGTCTGCTGTACCCGGTCTGATGATCGGGTAAGCAAAAGAAGGGCGGGTATGCGTGAGCAGCCCGCCTTTTTTCTTATCCCTGAATAACGACGGCTGCCGCAGCGATTTTGGCGCGTTCAACGGCATCTTCAACGCTATCGCCGGTGGCCAGCGCTACCCCCATGCGGCGTGAACCGGCGATATCCGGCTTACCGAACAGCCGCAGTTGCACGCCCGCACCGAGCGCATTCTGCACGTTATCAAAGGTCACGTTGTTACTGGTCAGCGTTGGCAGCAGCACGGCAGAAGCGGAAGGGCCATACTGGCGAATGGCGCCAACTGGCAAGCCAAGGAAAGCACGCACATGCAGAGCGAACTCTGAAACGTCCTGCGAAATCAGCGTGACCATTCCGGTATCATGCGGACGCGGCGAAACTTCGCTAAACACCACATCGTCGCCACAGACAAACAGCTCAACGCCGAACAGGCCGTAGCCGCCGAGTGCCAGCACCACCTCGCGCGCGATTGCCTGCGCGCGCTCCAGCGCCAGCGCGCTCATCTGCTGCGGCTGCCAGGATTCACGGTAGTCGCCATCTTCCTGACGGTGGCCGACTGGCGCGCAAAAGTGCACGCCGTCTACGGCGTTAACAGTCAATAGGGTAATTTCAAAATCAAAATTGACGACCCCTTCGACGATTACGCGCCCGGCACCGGCGCGGCCGCCTTCCTGCGCGTACTGCCACGCCTGAGCGAGCTGGTCTTCACGGCGAATAAAGGTCTGGCCCTTGCCGGATGAGCTCATCACCGGTTTCACGATGCACGGTAAGCCGATGTCGGCAACCGCCTGGCGAAACTGGGCTTCGCTATCGGCGAAGTGATAGGCTGAGGTTGGCAGCTTGAGGAGTTCGGCCGCCAGGCGGCGAATGCCTTCGCGGTTCATGGTCAGTTGGGTGGCCCGTGCGCAGGGCACGACGTGCTGACCCGCCTGCTCCAGTTCAATCAGCATATCGGTGGCGATAGCTTCAATCTCCGGCACGATATAGTGCGGTTTTTCCTGCTCAACCAGCGCTTTCAGCGCCGCGCCATCGAGCATGTTAATTACATAAGAACGATGCGCGACGTGCATCGCCGGGGCGTCGGCGTAGCGGTCAACGGCAATGGTTTCGATACCCAATCGCTGGCATTCGATCGCCACTTCCTTGCCTAACTCGCCGGAACCCAGAAGCATTACGCGCGTCGCAGCCGGACGCAGAGCTGTGCCTAATAACGTCATTTTACCTATACCACCGTCTCACGAAAATTTGCCGCATTATAAACGAAAACGTTTGCGCGTGTCTCGTTGTTGGCAATCGGGCCGTGCTATCGCTGGATATTTGCGCATCTTTATGTGGAACAGACATATCCTGACATCAGCTCGCTTAGGCTGAGCATCTCACATATTTCTACTGGAGGTCGTATGTCAGGCTGGCTTAATCAACTGCAGTCTCTGCTGGGGCAAAAATCGGGTAGCGGTAAAAGCGACCTCAGCCAAATGCTGGTGCCCGGCGCATTAGGCGGCCTGGCCGGGCTACTATTGTCCAGTAAGTCGTCCCGAAAAATGCTGGCGAAGTACGGCACCGGTGCATTGCTGGTGGGAGGCGGCGCAGTCGCTGGCAGCGTGCTGTGGAACAAGTATAAAGATAAATTACGCGCAGACCCGCAAACCGCCAGCCAGTACGGTGAAGCGCCAGCGCCGCTGGATGTGCGTACCGAACGCTTGATTCTGGCGTTGGTCTTTGCGGCGAAGAGCGATGGACATATTGATGCCAAAGAACAGCAGGCCATTGAACAACAGCTGCGTGAAGCCGGCATTGAAGAGCAGGGGCGTGCGATGATTGCGCGGGCGATGGAACAACCTCTCGACCCTCAGCGTCTGGCAAGAGATGTGCATAATGAAGAAGAGGCGCTGGAACTGTACTTCATCAGCTGTGCGGCGATCGATATCGATCATTTTATGGAACGCAGCTATCTGAACGCGCTGGGCGAAGCGTTGAAACTGCCTCTGGAGGTCCGTGAGGGAATAGAACGCGATTTACAGCAGCAAAAACAGCAACTTTAATGCGTTTTATCACCGCTTTTGCTTGCATCATTGTTTAATTTGTCCACCCTTATAGGGTGTGACTAAAACAGAAGAATAACGAGATGCCGCCAAAAGCAAAACGGATCCCTCACGCCATGACCTTGCATGGCGATACGCGCATTGATAACTACTACTGGCTGCGCGATGACACGCGCGCCAGGCCCGCGGTTATCGACTATTTACAGCAGGAAAACGCCTATGGCCGCCAGGTGATGTCATCCCAGCAAAGCCTACAGGATCGCGTGCTGAAAGAGATTGTTGACCGAATCCCGCCGCGAGAGGTTTCCGCCCCTTACATTAAAAATGGCTATCGCTATCGCCAGGTCTTTGAGCCGGGGCGTGAATATGCCCTTTATCAACGCCAGGCGCTGGGAGAAGAGTCGTGGTCGCTGCTGATTGATGAAAACAAGCGCGCGGCACACAGCGAATTCTATACCCTGGGAGGGCTAAACGTTGCTCCCGACAATAATCTGCTGGCGGTAACCGAGGATTTCCTCTCGCGCCGCCAGTACGGCCTGCGGATTCGTCATCTGGAAAATGAGACCTGGTTACCGGAGGTGATTGAAAATGTTTCGCCGGGCGTGGTGTGGGCCAATGATTCTCGCTCGCTCTATTACGTACGCCAGCACCCGACGACGCTACTGCCGTGGCAGGTGTGGCGTCACCAGATAGGGGAACCCGTTACCCAGGACGAGCTTATCTATGAAGAGCAGGATGACACGTTCTACGTCAGCCTGCATAAGACATCGTCACGCCAGTTCGTGGTGATTGCCTTGTCCAGCGCGACAACCAGCGAAATGTTGCTGGTGGATGCCGATATCCCGGATGCGAAACCGCAGACATTTTTAGCTCGCCGTAAAGATCATGAATACAGTCTTGATCACTACCAGGGGCATTTCTATATTCGCTCAAACCGCGAAGGTAAAAACTTTGGCCTCTACCGGGGCGTAAACGGGGAAGAGGGCGAGTGGCAGACGATAATCGCCGCGCGCGATACGGTGATGCTGGAAGATTTCACGTTATTCCGTGACTGGCTGGTCGTGGAAGAGCGTCAGCGCGGATTAACCAGCCTGCGGCAGATTCACCGGCAAACTCATCAGGAGACGGCCATCGCCTTTGACGATCCGGCCTATGTCACCTGGATTGCCTATAACCCGGAACCGGAAACGGCCTGTTTGCGCTACGGCTACTCGTCGATGACCACGCCGGATACCTTGTTTGAGCTTGATATGGACAGCGGCGAGCGTCGCGTGCTCAAGCAGCAGGAAGTGAAAGGCTTCGACGCCAGTCGTTATCGCAGCGAACGCTTGTGGGTAACTGCGCGTGATGGCGCTGAGGTGCCGGTTTCGCTGGTCTATCGCCATGAGCATTTTCGTCGGGGTAAAAATCCGTTGCTGGTCTACGGCTATGGCTCTTACGGCGCCAGCATGGACGCCGATTTCAGCAGCAGTCGTCTGAGCCTGCTCGATCGCGGTTTCGTCTTTGCTATCGCTCACATTCGCGGTGGCGGCGAACTGGGGCAGCAGTGGTATGAAGACGGCAAATTCCTCAAAAAGCACAACACCTTTAACGACTATCTGGATGTCTGCGATGCGCTGCTGGAGAAGGGCTATGGCGCGCCGAATTTGTGCTATGGCATGGGCGGTAGCGCTGGCGGCATGCTGATGGGCACCGTTATCAACCAGCGACCCGAACTGTTCCACGGCGTAGTCGCGCAGGTACCGTTTGTGGATGTGCTGACCACGATGCTGGATGAGTCGATTCCGCTCACTACCGGCGAGTTCGAAGAGTGGGGCAATCCGCAGGATGAAACCTACTATCGCTATATGAAATCCTACAGCCCGTATGACAACGTACAGCCGCAGGTTTACCCGCACCTGTTGGTCACCAGCGGGTTGCATGACTCGCAGGTACAGTATTGGGAACCGGCAAAATGGGTGGCCAAACTACGCGAACTTAAGGTCGACGATAACCTGTTGCTACTGTGTACTGAGATGGATGCCGGGCACGGCGGTAAGTCCGGGCGCTATAAGAGCTATGAAGGGGTCGCGCTGGAGTATGCCTTCCTGATTGCCCTGGCGCAGGGAACCCTGCCAGGACAATCAGAGCGTTAGCTATTGGCCGAGGTAGTGCTTCAACGTTAAACGCAGTTCCGGGCTCATGCGGTCGAGGTTGTTAAACAGCCAGCGCAGGTAGCCCGGATCGTTTTTTGCCACTTCCGCCACTTCCTGTCCGCGGTATTTACCGAAGGTAAAGGTGCGCAACAGCGCGGGGCGCCCGGTGACGTCAACCATCTGTTCCGGCGTCCAGCCAGAGGTTTGTATGATATCGATCAGCAGCGCGGCGGTGATGTAGCAGTCATACAGCGCGCGGTGGTGATGTAGCCCCGGCGGTGTGGCTACGTTCAGCTTGCGGGATTTGTATAACGCCATATTGCTGTACTTAATTCCCGGCCACAGGCGACGCGCCAGTTTCATGGTGCAAATCCACTCGCCATCCATCTCCGGCAACACGCGGCGGTCAAAGCTGGCGTTATGGGCGACATACCAGGGGCTTCCCTGGTAGAACGGCACGACGTCTTCAATCCACGGTTTATCGGCGACCATTTCTTCGGTAATCCGGTGGATCGCCATCGCCTGCGCGCTGATGGGGCGGTCGGGTCGAACCAGGTGACTCATCGGGTTGACGATTTGCCCGTCAATAACATCGACGGAGGCAATCTCCACGACGCCTCCTTGCAGGTCACAGGTTTCGGTATCAATAACGCGCAGCATGGCGAACTCCCGGCCAAAAGGACTAGCGTAATGGAATGATCTCGCCTTGCCAACCCTGAGCGCTTTTTCTGCCGGTGAGCAGCAATTCTCCGCTGTCGGCACGAACGATCAGCTGGCCATTCTCATCCCACAGCGCGCTGCCTCCGGAAAAGGTTCCGCTGGCGTAATTCGACTTCAATACCGCGATAGCGTACTTATGCGCAAACCGCTGCAGACGTTGGGTGATACGCTGCTGCTGTGGTTCCGCCATGCAGCTGACGGTCGCCAGCAGCGAGGCCTGAGGGGAAAGCTCACAACCTTCGTGGTTTAGCTCAAAGACGCTGACCTGATCCGATTCTGGCGCCAGGCAAGTACCGTGCCCCTGCTGTTGCTTTATCGGCGCATCGGCATCGGGCGCGAAAATCACGATTCCCTTAATACGTTTTCCCGCGTTCTCCACTGGCAGCCCGGCAATGATGGTCATCCGGTGGCGCTGCGCAGCATCGCGCAGCGGTTGCAGCTGGCTATCACATGGCGGCGCGGGGAGCGTGTGCTCGTCGTTGGGGCCGGTTAGGGAGAGTTCAGGAAAGATGAGCACTTTACACGCCTGTTCGGCTGCGGCGTCAATAAAGCGCAAATGGTGGGTGATGTTATCTGCGATATCTCCCCTTCGGGGCGCATATTGCGCTGCAGCAATAGTCCATGTCAGCATCGTTGCGTCCTTCAACACGTTGTCAGCGAGTTTTATTCCGGACAATAGTAACAAGTCTGATGTAAGGAATTGTAACTAACAGTAATAATTATTTCTGTTTCGGCTCATACGGCAGACGGGAAAGGTTTACCGATGCTAAACGATGCGCAATGAGCCGCTCGCGAAACCAGTCGCGCAGGTGCGCTGGCTGTTCACGCTCGACGACTTCGGCTACAACCGGCATGTTATATCGCTCTTTGAAGGCAACGCCCGCCGCGGCAAGATCGACGTTAACTTTATCCATTTCCTGCTGAGGCAGGGCAGCCAGATTGGTTTGCATGGTTTTCTCCTTGGGAATACGCGCAAAAGTTACTAAGAGTCTCGCAAAATGGCAAGTCCGGAGGGCACTCATCTCGACGTGAACATTATACAGCGTTATTCTTTGACTTATATTGATAACAAAAGGGAATGATGGAAATGAAATTCACCGCGCCTCGCACGCTCTGCGCCACACTGCTTCTTCTGAGTGCCTTCGGCTCCTCGCCCGTATGGGCTCACGCTCACCTGCAACAACAAACACCTGCCGCCAATGCTGAAATCACGTCGACGCCGCAAACGCTGACGCTTAATTTTTCTGAAGGTATTGAGGCTAACTTTAGCGGCGTTAAGCTGATCGGCCCGGAGCAACAGGTTGTTGACACAGGCAAGGCGACGCGCAGCGAAAATGACAAAACGCAGCTGATTGTTCCGTTATCCCAAACGCTGACGCCTGGTCTGTATACCGTTGAGTGGCACGTGGTGTCGGTTGACGGGCACAAAACGAAAGGTCAGTACCAGTTTAGCGTGAAGTAACCATGCTAGCGGCACTCTATATTGGTCTGCGATTTATTCATTTTGCCTCGCTGATGGTGGCCTTCGGCTGCACGCTTTACGCGGGCTGGTGGGCGCCATCTGAACTACGCCGACTGTTGATACAGCGTTTTTCCCAGCTGTTGCGTAGCTCGTTAGGGCTGAGTGTGCTATCGGCTATGCTGATGCTGGTGGCGCAAGGTGGGTTAATGGGGGAGGGCTGGTCAGACACCTGGCGCCCGGAGGTCTGGCAGGCGGTACTGCATACGCAGTTTGGCAGCGTATGGCTGTGGGAAATCGTGCTGGCGTGGGTGGCGCTGGGTATAGCGTGTGTACAGCCACGGCAGATGATGCGGCGACTTTTGCTTCTGTGCGTCGCGCAGTTTATTCTGCTGGCTGGCGTTGGCCATGCGGCGATGTATGAAGGCGCAGTCGGGGTGGTGCAACGCATTAATCACGCCGCGCATCTACTTTGTGCTGCGGCGTGGGCCGGCGGGCTGGTCCCCTTTTTGTACTGTTTGCGGTTGGCAAAAGGCCGCTGGCGCAAGCTCGCCATTACGACGATGATGCGTTACTCCCGTTATGGACATCTTGCCGTGGCAGGTGCGGTAGCAACGGGGCTGGTCAATACCTGGATGATTCAGGGCGTTTTCACGGCCTCGACCCCGTACGGCGTTGCGCTGTGGGTGAAAGTGGGATTGGTCGCACTGATGATTATCATGGCGCTGTTTAACCGCTATTTACTGGTGCCGAAGATGACGGCGGCAAATGGATGGGCGCAGCGCGTCTTTTTACGTACCACGCAGGTGGAAATTGTTTTGGCGGCGCTGGTGCTGGCGTGCGTCAGCCTTTTCGCCACCTGGGAACCTTTTTAATTGAACTGGCGAATTATGAAAAAGATTATTCTCTCTTTGTTGTTGTTAACCACTGCCAGCAGCGCGCTGGCAGCGCGGGTCATTACCGTCAGCCGCTTTGAGGTGGGAAAAGAGAAGTGGGCATTTAATCGCGAAGAGGTCATGCTGACTTGCCGTGCGGATAATGCGCTGTATGTGATTAACCCGAGCACACTGGTGCAGTATCCGCTGAACGATGTGGCAGAGCAGCAGGTAAAGGCCGGTAAGACTCAGGCGCAGCCGTTGAGCGTAATTCAGATTGACGATCCGAATCAGCCTGGGGTGAAAATGAGCCTTGCGCCATTTATCGAGCGCGCAGAGAAACTTTGCTGATACATAGCAAATCTCTTTAATATTCAATAAAAAACCGCAACTATTCTCGCTGAATGGTTGCGGTTTTTTTTATGCTATGCCGTTTATTCGACGAAAATTTTCCACTCACCAGGCCTGTGGACTGGAAAAGCTGTCACGGTCATCTATTCTTATAAAGCAAGGCGACTTAGCCTGCATTAATGCCAACTTTTAGCGCACGGCTCTCTCCCAAGAGCCATTTCCCTGGACCGAATACAGGAATCGTATTCGGTCTCTTTTTATCTGTATCATTCTATTGGTTATTTACATCGGGGGTTTTCCCCACCCGATGAAAATCTCCTGCAATCTCCATATGCTCTCTAAACCATATCATACTCAGCACCACGCCCGTCCAGATCTTTTTGCGTTATTGTTAAATTTTTGTGTTCTGCCAGTCGGGGGGAAAATGTCATCATCACGTGCCTTTGTATAAGAGTCAGTTTGATAAGCTGCGAAAGTGCGATGAACGGTAGAAGATCAGGATAGGTAGATGTTCGCAGCCGTCGGTCCTTTCAGGCCGTTGATACGACAAAACTCAACGTGGACGCCAGGTATCAGGGATTCGGATTCACTGCTATACACTGCGGAGATATGGAGTAAAACGTCTTTTCGACCATCTGATGGGGTGATAAAACCTTTGCCGCTGAGGGCATCAAAACTTTTGACAATTCCTGTCATTTTACGAGACAAATAGATTCCTTTTAAAAAACTCGGGCAAACTATACGCTTAAAAAAACAAAAAGCGAATTTTATCGCCATATTTCAATAAAGACTGCTGGACGGCTAAAATAAAATTTGCTAATCATCGCGGAACATGCCATTAATGGTAATGGCAGTTTGCAATGCATTCAACGTAAAACATTCTACTGAGTCGTCCTCATCGTCTGGCGCTATCGCTGATATCTTCTCTCTTTGAATTCAACGTACAATATCTGCGTTTCAGGGAAATGATTTAAATACCCTGTTTGAAGGGCGCAATGTTGAGTTTGCCATTCAGCAAGGTCTGGCGTCAGAATTTTTCTGTGTCAGATATTTCCTGGTTCAAAGGGCTGACAGCCTACACATTTATTCAGAGCATCGCTGGTGTTTTATTGCATAAAGTTAAAATTTCAATGAATGCAATGTTGTTGAAACACAAAGTGAAGTCTCTCCCCTTAAGAGGTATATCTTATGAATTTAAATATTCATTTTCGGTGCCCATGTTGTCATGGCTCCCAATATCGAACATCAGTATTTGATGTTTCTGAGAAAAATCCATTTGGCGCAAAATGTATTTTTTGCAAAACCAATATGGTGTTTAATGAAACTGCAACCGTCAGGGGCAGGGATAGAGCACCGAGCGTTGCCGTCTAGTCTGATGTGCTAAAGAGTAAAAACAGCGGTTTTTGTGTGCTGAAGAAATCATAACAAAAAGTTGAATTTTCTTTGTCAAAAACATGTTTAAGCTTGACCTGTGTCTTTAATCACAGGAAGAAAAAATGAACAAAATAATGAGTCTGATGTTGCTGTCTACCGCGGTCTTCGCACCGGCTGCGTTTAGTGCGCCTGCAGGAACCCTTAGCGTTCATATTCTCAACCAGCAAACAGGAATCCCTTCAAAAGACGTTGATGTCACTCTGGAAAAACAACAGTCGACAGGTTGGGATATGCTTGCGCAAGGGAAAACAGATAGCGATGGCCGTATTAAGTCCTTGTACCCTGAAGACAAGGATATGCAGCCAGGGGTGTACAGGGTGACGTTCAAAACAGGCGATTATTTTAAGCGCGAAAAGCTATCCTCATTCTTCCCTGAGGTGCCGGTGTTGTTCACCGTGACGAAGACAAACGAAAAGCTTCATATTCCTCTCTTGCTAAGTCAGTACGGATACTCGACTTACAAAGGGAGTTGATACTCGTCACAGCACCATGCATCTTCGCCACTCAGCCAGCCTAACCGCTGGCTTTTTGTTTTCTATTATGGCGATGTGCAGTATGCAAATCCTGATAGGGTGCTCAGCCTATTTTTCGGCAGAGGAATTTGTCTTTAATGACCCCATCAAAAAAGCGTCCTTTTGACTTCACGCTGAGAAATGTTTCGTACGTTTTTGAGGTGACGCCGACATACTGGTAAATGCCTGAACTGAAGAACTCTATTTCCAGTGTTTTTTGCTTTGCATCATAACCAATTGATTTAATTCTTGATGATGAGACGTTCTGACGCTGCATTATGTTCTGATTACTCCCTTCATCTTTTGAGTTGCAGGTGGGCCAACTCGATTGAACCCTTATCTTAACGCTTACTGAAGATTCATCCGCAAAAATTTGATCGCAAAGAGGAATTTTCTTATCTCTCATATGCGCAGGGAAGGTGAGGGTAGCCAGGAATCTTACCCGATTTCTTTAAGTTCTGTTGCAAACATAACCGAGAGTCAAAGCATCACGCACCGTCGCACTGATAAAAAGAAAAATGGTTAAAATCATCGTGTTGTAAGTTTAATAACCCGCTAATAATACGAAAAGTTAGCATTAAAAAAATAATTTTGTAATGTGAATTAAATTCTCTATTTTTTTGCTGCAAAAAGGCGCATGCTTGCGGCGAGTTGAGCCACAGCCTGCCACCCCCGCCTCATAGCTCTGATACCAGCCGTTTGTAAATAAACGTCCGGGAAGTGAATTTGTCGAATGCAGCAGGGTCCAACATATACACAAACGCATAAAGATGAATGAACGGAATCGATTCTCCTTAAGTGTTACCCTTGCATTTCGTTGCTGGAAAGAATGATGTTTAAAAATTTTGATACCGCTTTACTTCACCCGCGCAACGGGCTGAAGTGGTTCGCTCTGGCCGCCTTGTGGCTGGTTGTACAGTTACCTTACCCCGTTTTACATCTCCTTGGCACGTCGCTGGGTAAAGCATCCCGACGCTTTCTAAAACGCCGGGAGCAGATTGCGGCACGTAATATTGAACTTTGTTTCCCGCATATGGATGCCGCGGACCGTGAGAAGCTGATCGAGCAAAACTTTATGTCTCTGGGCATGGGGCTGATTGAAACCGGGATGGCCTGGTTCTGGAGCGATGCCCGCGTCAAAAAATGGTTTGATGTGGAAGGGTACGCCAACCTGATGAACGCGTTGAAAGAGCAGCGCGGCGTTATGGTGGTTGGCGTTCACTTCATGTCTCTGGAGCTGGGTGGCCGTGCGATGGGGCTGTGTCGTCCGATGATGGCGACCTATCGTCCGCACAACGATCCGCTAATGGAATGGGTGCAGACTACCGGGCGTCTGCGTTCGAATAAAGCGATGATTGACCGTCGTAACTTGCGGGGTCTGGTGCAGGCGCTGAAGGCCGGTGAAGCGGTATGGTTCGCGCCCGATCAGGACTACGGTCCGAAAGGCAGCGTTTTTGCGCCGTTTTTCTCCGTCACCGAGGCGGCAACCACCAATGGAACAAACGTACTGTCACGTCTTTCCGGCGCGGCCATGCTGACGGTGACCATGGTGCGTAAACCTTGCCAGAAAGGTTATACCCTGCATATCAGCGAAGCGATGACAGACTATCCGAGTGGGGATGAGATCCCCGCTGCCAGCTATATGAATAAAATTATCGAGCGTGAGATTTTACGGGCACCGGAGCAATATCTGTGGGTGCATCGCCGCTTTAAAACCCGACCTCATGGTCAAGCATCATTGTACACTGTGGTGCCGCACGCTAAATAAATAACCCGCCTGTGGGCGGGTTCCTTTTGGGTTAGACAAGCCGCATAACCCAGGCATCGGACGGTTGATCGTAGTGCTTGCGATAAAGAACGGAACGTTCGCCATCAAGAAGGGCCGGGATGCTAGTGTCGGCGTCCCAGGCATCCAACTGCATACATAAATCGGGATCGGACTTACAAGGGATACTTAACGTTCGCTCGCCGTGTTGATCGGCATGCAGCACGGCGTCATCAATTTCGAATGCGCCAATGCGTACGCTGGTTTTACTCATCATGCTCTCCGTTAATCTGCTGACCGTTGTGGTACGACCAGTTAGGCCGTACCTTTTCAGCGTAGTCAACGTCGAGAATTACGCCAGTTAAAAAGTGCGCTTTTTTTGTCCGCTACTCCGACCTGCTGGCGAACAGTTTCCCATCTCGTACCAATTCGCGGGGATAACTGTTTTTCAATCGTGAACCAATGCGCTTTGCCAGCCCCAGCGGGAATCCCTGGAAGGTGACAATGACGTCGTCGTGAGCGGGCGGCTGTTGCGGATAGACGTCGCGGCCACGATACCATTCCTGCGCTTCTTCCAGCGTCAGCTCATGCCCCAGCTTTTGCGTATTAGCCAGCGCAACGACCGCTTCGTGCTGCCAGCGAAAACCTTTGTTGTGCGTTTCGGCAAGTTTCAGTCCAATACGGGAAAAACGAACTTTACCCAGCAGTGGCGCGATTTCGGTAGGGAACAGCCAAACCTCTTTGTCGCGCTGCCAGAGCGTTAGCGCTTCATCCCATTCAATGCCCACGCTGTGCGCTGCACTCTCAACGGCAGCGGATTCGCGCGTTTTCATCGGGGTGAACGGGAATTTACCCACCTTGTAGCCCGGCGCTGGCAGCGCTTCAATCGCCGCGGTCTTACGCAGTCGCGCGACGAAGAACCCTTCACAGTCATAAATTTGTGGGAACACGTGCAGGAAGCCTTCAGGCGTCAATGCCTGGTCAGCGCTAGCGAAGAGTTCACCCAAAGGCATAACCTCGACTTCCTGCGGATAACGCGCCAGCAGCCAGGCGACGACCGACTCGTTCTCGTCGCGGTTCAGCGTACAGGTCGAGTAGACCAGCGTGCCGCCCGGACGCAGCGCGTGGAAAGCGCTGTCGATCAGCTCGCGTTGGGTTTCGGCGATCGCCTGGTTACTCGCCAGCGACCAGTTCTTCAACGCATCGGGATCTTTACGCACCACGCCTTCGCCGGAGCAGGGGGCATCGAGCAGGATGGCATCAAAGCACTCGGGTAAGGCGGCGCCGAACACGCGGCCGTCAAAGTGTGTGAGCGCGGTATTGCTGATGCCGCAACGGCTGATATTGGCGTGCAGCACTTTGACCCGGCTGGCGGAGAATTCGTTAGCCAGCAGCATACCGCGGTTGCCCATTCTGGCGGCAATCTGCGTGGTCTTCGAGCCCGGGGCTGCGGCAACGTCCATTACCCGAACCGGCTGCAGTCCGTCGGCAAACAGTGCCGCTACCGGCAGCATGGAACTGGCTTCCTGAATATAAAATAGCCCGCTCAGATGTTCAGCGGTGCTGCCCAGCGGCAGTGCGTCCTCGTCATCACGCTCAATCCAGAAGCCTTCCGCACACCAGGGGACCGGGGTCAGTTGCCAGCCATAAGGGGCGACCAGGGTGAGGAAATCATCAACCGTGATTTTCAGCGTATTCACGCGAATACTGCGACGCAGCGGGCGCTGGCAGGCGGCAAGGAATGCGTCAAACGAGAGATGAGCCGGCATGGCCTCACGCATCTGCGCGAGGAATTCATCAGGAAAATAGACAGAGTTTTGAGCCACTGGCGAATACCACAAGGAGATAAAGAGCGCGCAGTCTATCATAAAACGCGCCGGTGACGGGACACCGGCGCGTGAGGGAGGGCGTTAACGCGGCAGCGCGGTACCCCATTCGCGCCACTCTTTCGGCTCGGACTCGAGCAGCAGGAAGTGTTTGCCTTCCTGCGCCTTCGGTGCCAGCGGCGTTCCTGGCGGCGTGGCGAAAGCGATACCGCCACGAATGAACTGATTGAAGGTGCCGGTCTTCACCACACCGCCAATCAGGCCAAAGTCGAGACTGTAGCCGGAAGCCAGCCAGAAGACCGAGTTGTTACGCACCAGATGCTGGTAGCGCTGGCCGATGCGCATTTCAATCATCACCCGGTCAGAGAGGCTACCGAGATGCAGGCCGGTAACGGTACCGACTTCGATTCCCCGGAACAGCACCGGTGTACCGATACTCAACGAACCAGATTCCGGCGCTTCCACGACCACGTTCAGGCCGTTGAGGTAGCGTGAATCGGAAATGGTCGCCTCCTGAAGTTCAAAATCGCGACGCAGCTCACCGTGACCCGGCTCAACGTTGACGTACGGCTGGAGCAGGGTATCCAGGTGTTCAACGCCGGCCGCTGAGATTTGCGGTGTGATCACGGAGAAACGGGTACCGCGGCGGGCGAAGGTATTCACATACTCAGGATAAAGAACCGCGCTGGCCTGCACTTCATTGCGCGAGGCATTGAGATCCAGACTTTGTACCTGCCCGATATCGATGCCGAGATAACGAATCGGCATACCCGCAGACAGTTTATCCGCATCAAAGGCATGCAGGGTGATCTGCCCACCAACAGCGCGCGCGGCGGTTTCTGAAGGGAACAGGACGCGCTTGTCGCCCTTGCGGGTTCCATTATTCGCTTCACTGATGTTATCAAAGCTGACTGCGCCTTTTAACGCCCGTGAAAGCGGGGACGCCTGCACTGTCAGCCCGCTGCCGTTCAACTGCACTTTCGCGCCGCCTTCGGCCCAGAACACGCTGTTCGGGGTCAGCAGCGAACGGTATTCCGGCTTAATATGCACCGCGATATCAAACGCGTTGGCGCGCGGTTGTACGGAGGTTATTTCACCCACCTCAAACTTACGGTATAGCACGACGGAACCGGTCTGAATATCCGGCAGCGTGTCGGCGGTGAGCATCAACGTGGTCGTCGGGAAATCGCTAAGATTATTTTCCTGTGCTTTTTCCAGATTGGCGAACAGCGGGTAGCTGGTTTTCATCGCTCCCTTTTCCCCGGGCAAAATGCGAATGCCGCCGCTCAGCCATTCATTGGCGCTGGCCCCGAGGAACTCTACACCGTCGATACCGACTTTGACGTCCATTTTGCTGTTCACGACAAACTTGCTGTCACCGTGCAGCAGGTCACGGTATTGCGGATCGATGGCGATGGCGAAACTGATACCTTTGGCGTTCAGCGTACGCTCCATGACCTGGCCGATGCGCACGCCATGCAGCATGATAGGCTGCCCGGCGTCGATGCCATAGCTCTCAGGCGCGGTCAACGTTAGCGTCAATACGCCGGGCTGCTGCAACAGTGTTTTATCCGCAGCGAGTACGGTAAAGCGATCCTTAGGCGCGCCTTCACCCGGGACCAACTCAAAGGTACTGCCAGTGAGCAACTGACTTAGATTGGTGTTTTCCAGCGACAGCTTCGGTTGACGGAGTTCAATGCGCGTATTTTCGCGCAGCAGCGATACTACGCTCGGGTCGACGGTCATTTCGCCGGTCACCGAACTGTCCGGATTGAGCGTCATTTTTGTCAACTGACCGACTTCCAGCCCCTGGTACAGCATCGGCGTCGATCCCGCTTTCAGCCCATCGCCGTTCGGCAACTGCAGCTGAATAAGCACGCCGCGCTGGCTGTGGGCCAGATCTTCATAGAGGCCAAACTCATCGTTCTGCCCGGCGGCCTGGGAATCGGATGGCGAGTCGAAAGCGATCGCACCGTTAACCAGCGCGGCCAGACTCTCCAGTTGCACCTTCGCGCCGCTAAGGCCAACGTCGGCTTTCACGCCGGAGACATTCCAGAAGCGGCTGCCTTTTTTCACCAGATTGGTGAAACGGCGCTCGATCAGCACGTCAATGGTGACGCCCTGATTATTCGGATTGATCGTGTAGTCGTAGACGCGGCCAACCGGAATTTTGCGGAAGTAAACCAACGACCCGGTATTGAGCGAACCGAGGTCCGGCGCGTGCAGGTGGACCATCAGCTCGCCGTTGTTCAGGCGGTATTTCGGCTGTGTGTCGAGGGCGGTGAAATGATCACGCGGTTCGCCTTTACCGGGCATCATGCCGATATAGTTACCGCCGACCAGCGCATCCAGCCCGGAAACACCCGCGAGAGAGGCTTTCGGCGTGACCAGCCAGAATTGGGTATCTGCCCGCAGTGCGTCTTCCATATCGCTTTTGATGCTGGCGCGGACCTCAATTTTGCTGCGGTCACGGGCCAGGCGGATATCCTGAACCGTTCCCACCTCAACGCCCTGGAAGCGTACCGGCGTGCGGCCGGGAACAATACCATCCGCCGACATAAAGTCGATGGTGATGGTCGCTCCCCGGTCTTCGTAGCTGTTCCAGATAAGCCAGCCGGCAATCATCAGCGCGATGACCGGTAATAGCCAGAACGGTGAAATGCGACGTTTTGTTTTAATTCGCGCCTCAGTCTGTGAAGCGGGCGTTTCCTGACTCATGTGCGTCCCAAAGTAAGCGGCTGTCCAGCCATTCAACAGCAAGAATAGTTAATATTACCGCAGCGCCAAAATAAAACGCAGCGGGGCCCATCGTAAAGGCGAGAAGTTGATCGCGATTGATGAGCGACATGGTTAACGAAATAACAAACAGATCAAGCATTGACCAGCGGCCAATCCAGGTGACGAAACGCAGCAGCAGGATGCGTGTGCGCAGCCCTTGTTCGCACTTAAAGTGGATGCTGATAAGCAACGTCAGCATCACGATAATTTTGGTAAAGGGGACCAGGATACTGGCAAAAAAGACTACCGCCGCCACCGCCACGTTGCTATTGGCCAGCGACAGGATCCCGGAAAGAATCGTATCGTCCTGGCGGCCGCCATTGACATAGATAATGGAAATAGGCAGCAGGTTGGCGGGGAGCAGAAAAACAATCGAGCTGATCAGCGCCGCCCAGCTTTTTTGCAGACTGTGTTTGCCGCGGTGATAAAGCGGTGTATGACAGCGGCGGCAGCGACCGCGCATATCCGGGAAACCGGTATAATGGCAACTGCGGCACACCTGGAGCGCGCCGTCGGGCCGCGTGGCTGGGCGCTGGGGATAGAAGCGTTCCCAAAGCTGTTCGACGTTTAGATGAATCAGCGTCAGGATACTGAGCACTACCAGCGAGATATAAGCCAGCAGACCCAGGCCCGGTTGCAGGAACGCGTAGTCCTGCACCTTAATCGAGGCCACGGCGATACCGACCAGGTAGATGTCGAGCATCACCCACTCTTTCAATTTATCGAGCATCAGCAGGACAGGACGAAGATTCATCCCTAAAATGTTACCGAGCCACAAATAGGCGATGGACGTCACCAGCACCGCGGGAGCGGCGACGGTGCAGAAAAACACCATCGCGGCGGTGATGGGGTGTCCGCTATCGGTCATCAGCCAGATCCCATGCAGCAGATTGGCGTCAATGCGGACGCCGAGCAGATACAGCCGCAGCAGCGGTTCGCTCCAGGCGAAGGGCATCAGCAGCAGCATGGCAATCGCCATGGCGCCCAGACGGGTTAACGACCAGTCTCGGCCGTCGCGCACTTTGGCGTTACAGCGTGGGCAATAGGCGCTTTGCGATGATTTTACGACCGGTAACCGAAAAAGCATATCGCACTGCGGGCAACGTTGGTAATGTGCCCACGGCAAAGGTTCTCTGACCGTGTGAATTCGTATTTTTTTCGTCGGCGTTATACGTGATGTTTTCAGTGCCATTTATTACATTGATAAATGAATGTATAACTCTATCTTAACCTAAGTATGGATTCATCTTGAGCCCGAACGCACTTAATGCGTATTTTATAAGGGCCCAGGCAAGGTAACGAATCAGTAACATCGTAAACAATAGTGATTGAATAATGAGCAAAACAGAATTTTACGCGGATCTTAACCGCGATTTTCAGGCATTAATGGCAGGTGAAACAAGTTTCTTAGCGGTAATCTCCAATACCAGCGCGCTGCTGTACGAGCGTCTGTCCGACGTTAACTGGGCCGGTTTTTACCTGCTGGAAGGCGATACGCTGGTTCTCGGGCCGTTTCAGGGCAAAATTGCCTGCGTGCGTATCCCGGTGGGCCGTGGTGTTTGCGGTACCGCGGTAGCGGAAAATCGCGTTCAGCGCGTAGAAGATGTTCATGCTTTTGATGGGCACATTGCCTGTGATGCTGCCAGTAACGCCGAAATCGTGCTGCCGCTGGTGGTCAATAACCAGGTTATTGGCGTGTTGGATATCGATAGCACCGTGTTCTCGCGCTTTGGCGAAGAGGATGAACAGGGGTTGCGTGAACTGGTTGGCCACCTGCAAAAAGTGCTTGAAGCCACCGATTACCAAAAATTCTTTGCACCCGTCGCAGGATAATCAACGGATAACGTAGCATTTACGGATGACGTCATTATAATGTCGCCTGTTCATGCCTGCGGCTTGTTGGCTACGTCCGTTGTAATCAGGAAATTTCATGGAAAATCAACCTAAGTTGAATAGCAGTAAAGAAGTTATCGCATTTTTAGCCGAACGTTTTCCGCAGTGCTTCAGCGCGGAAGGTGAAGCTCGTCCTCTGAAAGTCGGTATTTTTCAGGATCTCGTCGAGCGTGTTGAAGGGGAGATGAACCTCAGCAAAACCCAACTGCGTTCCGCACTCCGTCTTTATACTTCAAGCTGGCGCTACCTGTACGGTATCAAAGCCGGTGCAGTTCGCGTCGACCTCGACGGCAACCCTTGCGGTGAGCTGGACGAGCAGCACGTCGCGCACGCACGTCAGCAGCTTGAAGAAGCCAAAGCTCGCGTTCAGGCGCAGCGCGCTGAACAGCAGGCGAAAAAACGCGAAGCCGCCGCTGCTGCTGGTGAGCAAGGCGATGCGCCGCGTCGTGAGCGTAAACCACGTCCTCCGGTACGCCGTAAAGAAGGGGCTGAGCGTAAGCCGCGCGCTGCTACTGCAAAACCAGCCGCTAAACCGGCTCGCGAAGTGCGCGAAGAAAAACTGACGCCGGTTTCCGATCTGTCCGCACTGACGGTCGGCCAATCCCTGAAAGTTAAAGCGGGCAATAACGCTATGGATGCCACAATCCTGGAAATCACCAAGGATGGCGTTCGCGTTCAGCTTACTTCTGGTATGTCAATGATTGTACGCGCAGAACACCTGGTGTTCTGAAACGGAGGCCGGGCCAGGCATGAACAAACTTTTTAGGCTCTCCGCGCTTGCTGGCCTGTTATTAATAACAGGCCAGGCCTTAGCGGTGGAAGATATTACCCGTGTTGAGCAACTTCCTGTGCTTAAGGAAGAGACTCAGCACGCCACGGTAAGCGAGCGCGTCACCTCGCGCTTTACCCGTTCTCACTACCGCCAGTTCGATCTCGACCAGGCCTTTTCGGCCAAAATTTTTGACCGCTATCTGAACCTCCTGGACTACAGCCACAACGTGCTGCTGGCCAGCGACGTTGCGCAGTTTGCGGCGAAGAAAGGGCAGATTGGCGACGAGCTTCGTTCCGGCAAACTGGATGTCTTTTACGATCTCTACAATCTGGCGCAAAAACGTCGCTTTGAGCGCTATGAGTATGCATTGAAGGTGCTTGAGCGCCCGATGGATTTCACCGGTAATGACACCTTCAACCTGGATCGCAGTAAAGCGCCATGGCCGAAGGATCAAGCCGAGCTGAATGCGCTGTGGGACGGCAAAGTCAAATATGACCAGCTGAGCCTCAAGCTCGCCGGTAAAGACGATAAAGAAATTCACGATACCCTGGCGCGTCGCTATAAGTTCGCGATCCGTCGCCTGGCGCAAACCAACAGCGAAGACGTGTTCTCGCTGGCGATGACTTCCTTCGCCCGTGAAATCGACCCGCATACCAACTACCTTTCACCGCGTAATACCGAACAGTTCAATACCGAGATGAGCCTGTCTCTGGAAGGGATTGGCGCTGTGCTGCAAATGGATGATGACTACACCGTGATCAACTCCATGGTGGCAGGCGGCCCGGCGGCGAAGAGTAAGGCGATTAGCGTGGGCGATCGTATCGTCGGCGTAGGCCAGGCCGGGAAAGGCATGGTTGACGTGATCGGCTGGCGTCTTGATGATGTTGTTGCGCTGATCAAAGGGCCGAAGGGCAGCAAGGTACGCCTTGAAATTCTTCCTGCCGGGAAAGGCTCAAAAACCCGTATTGTTACCCTGACCCGTGAGCGTATCCGCCTGGAAGATCGCGCGGTGAAAATGTCGGTGAAAGGCACCGGCAACAATAAGGTCGGCGTGCTCGACATTCCGGGTTTCTACGTTGGTCTGACTGAAGACGTGAAGGTTCAGCTGCAGAAGCTGGAAAAACAGAACGTCAGCAGCGTTATTATTGACCTGCGCAGCAACGGCGGCGGCGCGCTGACCGAAGCGGTCTCGCTTTCCGGTCTGTTTATTCCGTCCGGCCCTGTGGTGCAGGTACGTGATAACAACGGTAAGGTGCGCGAAGACAGCGACAATGACGGCGTGGTTTATTACAAAGGGCCGCTGGTGGTGCTGGTTGACCGCTTCAGCGCCTCGGCGTCGGAAATCTTTGCTGCGGCAATGCAGGACTACGGTCGTGCGCTGATCGTGGGTGAGCCAACCTTCGGTAAAGGCACCGTACAGCAGTATCGCTCGCTGAACCGTATCTACGATCAAATGCTGCGCCCTGAATGGCCGGCGCTGGGCTCCGTTCAGTACACCATTCAGAAGTTCTACCGCATTAACGGCGGCAGTACGCAGCGTAAAGGCGTTACGCCGGACATCATGATGCCGACCGGTAACGAAGAGACCGAAACCGGTGAGAAGTTCGAAGACAACGCGCTTCCGTGGGATAGCATCAATGCGGCGACCTACGTGAAGTCTGGCGACATGGCGCCGTTTGAGCCTCAGTTGCTGAAGCTGCATGCCGATCGTATTGCGAAGGATCCTGAGTTCCAGTACATCGCTAAAGATATTGCGCACTTCAACGCTCTGAAAGATAAGCGCAGTATTGTGTCTCTCAATTACGCCCAGCGTGAAAAAGAGAACGAAGAGGATGATGCGACTCGTCTGGCGCGCGTGAACGATCGCTACAAGCGTGAAGGCAAGCCGCCGATTAAGAAGCTGGACGATTTACCGAAAGACTATAAAGAGCCAGATCCGTATCTGGACGAGACGGTGAATATCGCCGTTGACCTTTCGAAGCTGGAGAAATCCGCGCCCGCTGAACAACCGGCGGCAAGCAAGTAACCCCAACAGGCACAAGCAATTGTGCCTGTTTTTTTATCTCCCTCAAGTTCTTGTCAACAATGATGCTACAAAATGTAAAGTTGTGTCTTTCTCGTGACTTAGCCTCACGTGATCGTTGAAAATCGGCGGATTACCCCTACGATAGGGATAATCGCATAGTGCGTTTTGTTAAGAAGAGGTTAAAAGTAAATTATGATGCGAATCGCGCTTTTCCTGATGACCAACCTGGCCGTGATGGTTGTGTTTGGGCTGGTGCTAAGCCTGACAGGAATTCAGTCGAGCAGCATGACCGGTCTGCTGATTATGGCGCTGCTATTTGGTTTCGGCGGTTCCATTGTTTCATTGATGATGTCGAAATGGATGGCGCTGAAATCGGTAGGCGGCGAGGTCATTGAGCAACCGCGTAACGAGCAGGAACGCTGGCTGTTGGAAACCGTCGCTCGTCAGGCGCAGCAGGTAGGGATTGCCATGCCACAGGTTGCGCTGTACCACGCGCCGGATATCAACGCCTTTGCTACCGGCGCACGCCGTGATGCATCGCTGGTTGCCGTGAGTACTGGCCTGTTGCAGAACATGAGCCGTGACGAAGCTGAAGCGGTCATCGCCCATGAAATCAGCCACATTGCCAACGGTGATATGGTGACCATGACGCTGATCCAGGGCATTGTGAACACCTTCGTTATCTTTATCTCACGCGTCATTGCGCAGATTGCGGCGGGCTTCCTCGGCGGCAACCGTGACGACGGAGAAGAGAGCAGCAACGGCAACCCGCTGATTTACTTCGCGGTGGCGACGGTGCTGGAGCTGGTGTTTGGTATTCTGGCGAGCATTATCACCATGTGGTTCTCGCGCTATCGCGAATTCCACGCTGATGCCGGTTCGGCGAAGCTGGTGGGCCGCGAGAAGATGATTGCGGCGCTGCAGCGTTTGAAAACCAGCTATGAACCGCAGGAAGCCAGCAGCATGATGGCGTTCTGCATCAACGGCAAATCCAAATCGTTGAGTGAGCTGTTTATGACTCACCCGCCTTTGGATAAGCGTATTGAAGCGCTGCGCAGCGGTGAATACCTGAAGTAATCGTTGTTGCCGAAAAGAATGCCAGCCCGTTTACCGCGGGCTGGCTTTTTTTTAGCCGCGATGATGAGACGCGGTTTTTAAATCGATAATACGACCAATATTGTCGTGATAGACCGTCAGCAGATTGTACTGGCTCATCTCCGAAATAATCTGCGGCGCAATGTTAAAACTGCGGGCAAGTTCGTCCCTCTGCAGCGACGCCAGGCGGGCATGGCGTCGGGAATGTGTTCGCCGACGGTTGTATTGATACCAGAGAATCAACAGCCAGCCGTTGATCGCGGCAATCAGCAGGTACACCAGCAGAGTATTAAACGCCTCGACCATCGTATCCCAGCGTTGTCCTCCGTCTTCGGTCAGCTTCATTAGCAGATTGGCGTAGAGAAAAAACAGAAAACCGCACCAGGCGAGCAGCGTTAACGCCGCGTCAAAGCAGCGGGGCATCAGGCGGTGTTCGGTTAAAATTATGCTATTTTCGTTCATCACATTCTTCCTTTACCACGATCGGGACTCACCCAACGCGCGCGTGCGCGCTGGCGTTTCAGCATGACTTTCGGGAAGGCGACGATGGTTGTGAACATGCCTATCATCCAGTACACCATCGGGAACCAAATCACCCAGAACAGTGAAAAGGCGACCTTCTTTTCATAGCGGCGTTCAATAAACAGGCTGACGGCGAACTGTAGCAAACACATCACCCCCAGCAGCAGGCCGGTAAACTCCGGGGGAAACAGGCTTCTGACGGCCAGATTTTCCGGCAGCGGCAAAAGAGAGCTGAGCAGAAACAGCAGTACCGTCACCGCATACGCAAAAGCCCACAGCGTGGAGAGTGCATATTCCGCAAACAGGGGCCACATTCGGTGATGTTCCCAGCTAAACAGTTTGCGCAGATTAACCAGGAAAACTTCCGCGCCGCCTTGTGCCCAGCGTAGACGCTGCTTCCACAGTCCCTTCAGCGTCTCAGGCATCAGGATCCAGCACAGCGCACGTGGTTCAAAAAAGATGTCCCAGTGGTGCAGCTGTAACTTCCAGCTGATGTCGATGTCCTCGGTAATCATATCGGGGCTCCAGTAACCCACGTCGGCCAGTGCCTGTCGACGGAAGGCGGCAATCACTCCGGAGACGGTAAATACCCGGCCATAAATGCGCTGCGTGCGTTTGATGAGCCCGATAATCGAGGAAAATTCACCGACCTGAATACGGCCAATCAGCGTGGATCGCGTGCGAATACGTGGATTGCCCGTCACTGCCCCCACATGCGGGTACTGAATCAGCGGCGCGACCAGATAGGCCGCCGTATCGCTATCGAGCAGGGCATCGCCGTCGATACACACCAGCAGATCGCCCCTTGCCGCAGCGGCTCCCGCTTTTAACGCCACGGCTTTGCCCTGATTTTCCGCCAGATGAATCACCCTCAGGCGTGGCTGCTCGCGCGCAAGCTGTTCAAGTACCTCGGCGGTATCATCTGCTGAGCCGTCGTTGATGGCGATCACCTCAATATGCGGATAACGCTGTGCCAGTGCCGCGCAGAGGGTTTCTCGCGCATTCTTCCCTTCGTTAAAACAGGGGATTAGGATCGATATCAGCGGCTCGCCGGGCAGAACGGGAGGCGGCATTTTGGGAGCCCACGGCCAGCGGCGTTCAAGCTGAAACCAAAAATAAAGTCCGCCGGTGACCCACAGTACCGACATAAATAGTGGCCAGAAGAACACGAAATCGAGAATCAACTCACCGGTAAAAATGGCTGCGACGCCCAGCGGCAGCCCGAACACCAGTCCTAAAATACAAAATGCGATAAGGCGATCAGTCATTTTTGGGGTACCAGTACGAAGAGAATGCGGGCCGAATACGAGCCATGTTGGGCTGGTTTTCGATGAAATCGTCGGGATAGTAGCCGTAGTTTTTCACACCGTTGAGCTGGAGCACTTGCATCCACTCCACCAACTGAGCGTCGGGGACAGCATTTTGCGCCCGGTGATTCCAGTCTTTGGCCTGAAGCTCGAAAATCGTTTTGCTTAACGCGCCGGGACGAGCCGCCACCGCGCTTACCAGCTGAGCCAGCCAGTCATCGGCTTGCGCAGGGGCAACGGATTCCATCAACGGCATGGCCATTGGCACCGTCCAGTCATAGGCGGCCAGAAAATCGTCGAGATTCTGCGCAAACCAGGCCTCGCTCTCTGGCTCCAGCAGCGGGAGGGCGAAAATATTGCGTGCGGTTTTGACCTGGGGGCCACGAATACGCTGGGCAGCGTGGCTTAATTGACGAGTGAACGTCACGAGTGTCTGGCTCTTGAAACGCGTCCAAGCCCGACGCTCGGTAGGGTGGCGTGCCATGTCGGCGATGCTGTAGGAAGAGCCGGACTGTTGCCACGCGCTAATGGCCGCCGGGCCCGCATCCTCAAAATCGCTAAGCACGGCATCATCGTGAAATAAAATGCCGTTGAATGGGGCATAACGGGCGAGATCTTCATAGAGATCCGTTATCTGACGACGCGCCTGCGGGCTCCACGGTGACAGTCTGATGTAGGGCTCGGTGGCGGTCAGCGTACGCCCGGTTTGTGGATCCCAGCGTTGTACGCGGGGAAGGGAGGGGGCGAGGTCGAATGCCAGCACTGGCATCCAGGCATAAACCTTAACTCTGGCGCGGGTCTGCAACTGCCAGGAGACGAAGTTAAACAGATCGGCGCGTACGGGGAGCCAGCGATTGGGGAAATAGAGCGCTTTAATGTTGCCGTCGCCCTGTGGGTCGGAAAACGCCTGTAGAAAGACATGGCTGATCTTCATGTCGTAGACCCGCTGCACCAGCTTGTCGATATTACGGGTCTGCTGGGCGACATCCGGGTCGTAGAGATAGTCGAGATCAACATGCATCACACGCACGACTTCCGGTTCCTGCACCTGCGTCACCATGCTGGCGAAGGCTTTTAGCGAAGGGTTTCCAGAAATGAGCAGGCGAGGGATATTTTCAATGTCGCTGGCATCGCCCAGACCATCGGCCAGCGTAAAGGCTAATTGATAACCGTGCTTTTTGGCGATGGCAAGCGTCGCTCCGTTGGCTTCTCCATAGGGCCAAACCCAGGCGCGTGGCTCTTTCCCGGTTACTTCACCGATTTTCGCGGTCACTTTACGCACGTCTTCACTAATGCGCTGGGTGAACTGCTGGTCTGTTTCATAACGGCTGCTTTGCCGATCGTAGAACCGATTGGCGACCGCCGGTTCGAGGCTACCCTGTGGGTTAGCCGGAATGCCATAGTGTGAGGCCCAGGTATGGGCTCCCACTTCCACCAACGGCGAACGGCTGACCTCTCTCACCATCTGCCAGGTGGCAAAACGTTCACGTGGCGTCATCAAGCCGCCAAAATTGATGTTCTGTCCGGCGGGCGTATCGACCCAACTGCCGACCGGCGCCCACAGCGCGGGGACATTCCAGGCTTTCAGCAGCGGCCAGACACGGGTATAAAAGCTGCTGTAGCCATCGTCGAAACTTAGCAAAAATGCCTTTGGCGGCAGCGTCTTACGCGATTGATGCGCATCAATAATATCCTGTACGCTGATGGCGTGATAGCCGTTGTGTAGTAGCCAGCTAATCTGTTCGTTGAGCGCGCTGGTGCGTACGGTCAGGTAGCGCTGGTCGGCGATATCATCCTCAACGTCGTGATAACCCAGCACCAGAAAGTGGTTTTTTGGCCACGGTTGGCTGGCAACTAGCGGCGCGCGATCCTGTGGGGCAATAAAGGGCATTGCTTTGGCATAAGCGACTGCGCTCATGCACAGCCAGCCTATCGTAACCAGGCTGATACGGAGACGTGTGTTCAGCATAATCATCCTTAAAACCGTAAAGTGGCATCAAAGGTGACGGCGAGATTGCTTTCGCGTTTGCCGTCGTAAGGGCGCTTATCCCAATTAAGCATCAGCCCGGTATCAAGGACGTTGTTCCACTGAACGCGTTGCCCGTAACCTAAGAGAGTGATAGCGCCTGGGGGCCGTTGTTTCTGCCAGTAGACGCCGCCACCGGCGACGATCTGTTGGCTCCAGAGCGTGTCGTAGTGTCGGTACATCTGGTGGTCGACGGTCAATGAAGCCGCCGCGGAGAGATCCCGCGCCGGGTTGTAATACTGGGTGTCGGCGAGGCTGTTGGCGCTTGCGGAGATTTCCGGGCCAAGGGTGAGCGTCATTGATGGTCTCTGCCACAGACGTTCCTGGCCGGTTACGCTATATTCCTGCCGACGGTTGCCGTCAGAAAAATCGCTGGCTGCGGCACTGAGGCGGTAGTCGCGCCGTTCATTCTGATACCAATGCACTGAAGCCTCTGCGCGGTTGGCGCTGATCCCATTACGCAGCGCCCGTAAGGGCGTGGTGCGGGAGATTCGCTCTATTTCGCCGCCAAACTGCCAGCTGTCAACTGGTCGATATTTTGCAGCGATGCGTGCGCCCGGCTTGCTGGTGCCGTGATAGTGATTGCTGGACAGTTCGGCCTCGCCCCAAAAATCACGTGGTCGCCACTCCAGACCGCCAAAGAGATGACGCGCGGAGCCTTTGCCCTCATCAAAATGGCCCTGTGCAAAGCGGGTACCGGCAAATACGCGCCAGTTGTCCGCCAGCGGGGGAGAGTAGAGCGTGGCATCCCAGGAGAGATCGTGCGTGCCGCTGATGGGGTTGTCGGAATACAGTCCCTTACCAGCGTTAATGCGTAACTCTGAAAAATGCTGAATGTCGCGCAGCCTGGCCAGCTTCTGCGCGCTGCGATCCTTAGGCCTGCGAGCGATGATATCGTCAGTCAGTACATCCAACTGATGCCATTCATTAAGATCCATGGCGACGTAGGCCTGCTGGCTTTCCAGTTCGATATTTGCAGGTTCCAGCGCCTCTGCCATTTTGAGCTTACGTTCCGCCGCTCTGGGCTGGCCGCGAGCCTGCAGCACCGTGGCGTAATCGATTTGTAGCCCTTGATTGCCCGGCGCGGAGTCAGCCAACTGGCGGGAAAGTGCCTGCGCCTGTGGTAACGCGTTACTCTGCGCGAGGTACTGCACGTAGAGCGATTGTCCGGTCAGCCAGCGATCGTTAGGCTGGGCGATGGGATCGCCATAGTCGTACCGGGCCCAGGGCGTATTCTGCATCATCCGGGCAACGTATTGCCTGGCTGCCTGGTATTGACCGGTATCCAGCAGGGCGAAAAATAATGCGTTCTGGTCATCATCAGCGTCCGGGATATAGCCCGGATGCTCGGCGAGGAGCGTCTGGGCGGCGGAAACGTTTTCTTGTTCCAGATAGGCTGAAATAACCCAGCCGATAGCCCAGTCGGGCACGGTTTGCTTTGCGGCGAGTAGCGTCTGGTATTCATGAGTCACCGACGAATAGTCGGCGTTGGCATAGAAGGCGCCAAGTCTGTCGAGACGGGCTCGCATCACATCCTGCTGCGCAGCGGGATCGTCTTTCCAGCGCGTTAACATCACGTCGTAGCGGCTGAGCGCCAGCTGCGCCAGAAAGAAGCGTTCTTGTTCGGTGCGGGTCGGTAGGACTGCAAGGCGCACGATTTCTGCCGTCGCATTGAGATCCAACTGCCGACGCTGCTCGGGCGTGAGTGTCGCCGACGACGCGTGTGCTTGCGCTGGCGTAGCAACTCGGCTATCGCTCAGGGCCGCAACCCACTCGCTGAGCATCGCGCTATCGTGTGGGTCATGGACGAGTGCGAGGGTATCGTTTAATAACCGATCCCAGTCTTTCCCTTGCTGTTGATACACATAGGCCAGCGTTTGCAGATGGGCAGGGGTATGTCGTTCGGTGAGCAAGCGCTGCGCCTCTTTCAACGCCGCAGAGTCCTGACGCGCGTCGGCCAGGGTTTTAATGTAGCCGATACGATAGTCATCATTATCGGGCGCCAGCATAAGGGCCTGTTGCCAAAGCGATAGCGCTGTTTGCCACTGTTGAAGATTTCGCGCGGACTGAGCGGCTGCGGCGACCCCTCGTGGCGGAATCGGCATATATACCTGATAGCGTTGCCAAATCTGAATAACGTCACGATCGCGCCCGGCCCACGATGCCACCTGTAGCCAGTCCGCGACCTGCCCGGCATTTAAGGCATTATGCTGCTGATAGCGTTCAACATAGATAAGAAACGCGGAGTAATTACCGCTCCGCGCTTGCTCAATCTGTTGTTCATATATGGATTGAGCGCCCTGCACCAGGCCCGGAATCAGTAATATCAGGCTAAATGAAAGCGATAATTTGGAGTTGCGATAATAGCGTGTTTTATTGTGATGAGACGAGCTATCCATATCTATTTACCATAACTGTATCCAGAGTTCGTGACAAAACATGGCCGCCTTTCAATCCTGAATCAGGGAAAGGTAATAATTGCGCGAAGCAGATTGTTCTTTTGGTCTGTCTAACTTACTTTTAGGTAATAAAGCATTTCCTCAAACGGAGTTGTATGATCGCTAATATACACCGGATGTGATTGTCGATAAATATACCGAAAATGGCCTCTATGTTTTAGGATTTATCTGTAGATAAATGAAAAAATAGGGTTTTCTGATTGTTTGGTTTTGATTTTAAATTATTGATAATGATCTATTTTGTTGTATTTCATGTGGTTATGAATTAAGGGCGAGGCTCAATAGGTTGTGGCATGAAATGGCTTGTGAACAGGCAATATTTAGGACGTTTTATGACAAAAAATCTTAATCTCTTAAACTGCATCTTTTCTGTGGTTGTTTTTTAATTATAATCACGATGAGTCATTATCATGCCGCCTGTTGTGATGGCGTGATATGGCGGGCAGAGAGGTAATCAAATCAACATAGTTTGTCACCATTATAATAAGCCATGCAATGGAGGTTGTCTTTTCTCCTGAAAGGATGTTCCTGCTTTAAATGTATAAGGGATGATTTGTGGCAACATCTATACTTTTAGTAACGCAAGACAGCTACCTCGTCAGAGGCATTGAACTGTTATTCCCGGATATTATTCAGTTAGATTCGATTGATCGTAAGGTGTTTGATGGCAGCGCCGACGAATATTCTGTATTGATTGATAGTCGCTCACCGCTTCATTGTTATGACTATCTGATACTGGATGCGTCGCGATCGAAAAAACCGGTTTCCTGTATCATGCTGGATATGCGCTATCGTGAAGCTGAAATGCTGAACATGAAGTTGTTTTTACGCAACCTGCTTGAGCCGACGGATATTACGGCATTATTTACGCTGCTGTTGAACATGAAAAGCCGTCGCTTAACATCGGTCTGGCTGGAAAACCTTGTTCTCAGTGACGCTGAGCGGCTGATGCTACATCTGCTGATGACGGGTATGACCATGGAAGAGGCGGCCGACATGTTGAATATGTCAGTGAGGGGGCTTTATCGACAGCGAACCGAACTGTCCGAACGTCTTGGCGTGGACAATTTTAATGAGGCTTGCTTGTTTATTTTCAAAAATAATCTGCTGGAGTTGCCCGGCGATACCCGCGGGTTAGGCAACCGGCGGGTATCGTCAGAGGAGGGGGCTTAACTTTGCGCGCGCGGCTGCGTTACCCGCAGGCCGCTAAAGAGCGTGGCGACGACGGCGAGCGTACCTGCCAACAGTAGGGACACGTGCGTGCCGCCATTGCCAAAGAGATTAAACATCAGCGCAACCAGCGCCGCGCCGGTGCTCTGCCCAAGAAGGCGCGCCGTGCCGAGCATGCCGCTGGCACCGCCGCTGCGGTTACGCGGGGCGGAGGCAATAATTGTGTGGTTGTTTGGCGACTGGAACAGCCCAAAACCGGCGCCGCACAGCAACATGCGCCAGATAATATCCAGGTCGCTCGGTGAGGTGGGCAGCATCGCCATAGCAAACAGTCCGCAGGCCATAATCCCCATGCCCAGCGCGCCGAGTAGACCGGCGTGAACCCGTTCAATCAAATAGCCAGCCAGCGGCGCCATCACCATGGTTGCCAGCGGCCATGGCGTCAGCAATAGGCCGGTCTCAACTTCGCTACGGCCAACCATCGTTTGCAAGAAGAACGGCAGTGACACCATGGCTAGCATTTGCGCGCAGAATGAGCAGATGGAGGTGCAGATGGACAACGAAAACAGCGGGATACGCAGTAGATCAACCGGCAGCAGCGGCACCGGCATACGAAGCTGGCGGCGGACGAAGAAGAAACCAATGACCAGTAGCGCGGCGACTTCAGCCAGCACCAGCTCAATAGACTGTCCTTGGGCAAAACTGCTCAGTGCCGTGATAAGCAGGCCGAAGGTCAGGGCATTCATCACTGCGCTTGGCAGATCGAAACGCGTCGACTGGCTGCGCGTGCCGTTCGACGGCAGGAAACGTACGGCCAGCAGCCAGGCGATAACGCCCAGCGGCACGTTGATAAAAAAGAGCCACTGCCAGGTGGCCAGCGAAAGAATGGCCGCCGCGATAGTCGGGCCGGCCGCTGAGGAGACGGCCACCACAAAGGAGTTGATGCCCATACCGCGTCCGAGCTGGCGTTGCGGGTAAATGAGGCGGATCAGCGCCGTATTCACGCTCATCAATGCCGCTCCGCCGAAGCCTTGCAGAATACGCGCCAGAGTCAGCATCTCCAGCGAGTTTGAGAAGGCGCAGAACAGCGAAGCGAGAGTGAAGACCACCAGACCTGCTTTATAGATGCGGTGATAGCCAATCATGTCGCCGAGGAAAGAGAGAGACAGCAGGGAGATGACAATCGCAATCTGGTAAGCATTAACGATCCAAATAGATGCCGCCGGTGATGCGTTCAAATCGCTGGCGATGGTCGGCAGCGCAACGTTGGCGATCGCGCCGTCGAGAACGGCCATGGTAATGCCGATCACAATCGTCAAAATGGCCCCGTACCGCTGTGGCAGTGGCAGGCCATCAATCATGTTTCTAGTCATGTGGGAAGTTGTTTTTGAGGAAATTATTAACCAGAGAATGATTCTAGCATTGATTAATCAATTGAATGTCTAAGATTTGTAACCAGGTCACAGAAGTTTCATTGCTACGGAGGCTTTGCGAAATTATAATAAAAACCGGTTCTAATATTTATAAAACAGTTGCGATGAGGTGATAAATGTCAGCAGCAGATTTGGACAAGCAGCCAGATTCTGTCTCTTCGGTACTAAAGGTATTTGGTATCCTGCAGGCGCTTGGCGAAGAACGCGAAATTGGCATTACTGAACTTTCGCAGCGCGTCATGATGTCGAAAAGCACCGTTTATCGCTTTTTGCAAACCATGAAGTCTTTGGGTTATGTTGCCCAGGAAGGGGAATCTGAAAAGTATTCGCTGACCCTGAAGCTTTTTGAACTGGGTGCGCGGGCGTTGCAAAACGTTGACCTGATCCGCAGCGCGGACATCCAGATGCGTGAGCTCTCTCGTCTGACGAAAGAGACCATTCACCTGGGTGCACTGGATGAAGACAGCATTGTTTACATCCATAAAATTGACTCCATGTATAACCTGCGTATGTATTCCCGCGTAGGGCGTCGTAACCCGCTGTACAGTACGGCTATTGGTAAGGTTCTGCTGGCCTGGCGTGATACCGCCGAAGTTCGCCAGATCCTTGAAGGCGTTGAGTATAAGTGCAGTACCGAGCGCACGATTGCCAACACCGATGAGCTGATCACCGTTCTGGAACAGGTGCGCAAGCAGGGCTACGGCGAAGATAACGAAGAGCAGGAAGAAGGGCTGCGCTGTATCGGCGTGCCGGTGTTTGACCGTTTCGGCGTGGTGATCGCCGGTTTGAGTATCTCTTTCCCCACGCTGCGTTTCTCCGAAGAGCGCTTGCATGAGTATGTGGAGATGCTGCATACCGCAGCGCGTAAAATTTCGGAACAGATGGGCTATAACGACTACCCGTTCTGATCGCGAAATAAAAAAGCCCGGTATATAGTACCGGGCTTTTTTTTGTCTGCCGTTAACCTTCGTCGACGACGCTGGCCGTTTTACGCAACAGCGGGCAACTGGGTCGCCCGACCACGCCGTTATCGCCGTGGAGGTAAAATGCGGTGCTAAATCCCTGGGCCGTCAGATACTTACATTGTAGCCCAAGACCTCCAGCAGTCTTCTGGCTACCTGCCAGTACACCATAGCCGCTCAGCAGTACACCTATCGCAATGATGACCAGGCAAACGATAATCCTGATTAACAGGCGCATAATAAATCCTCTTCTATTATTTCTCTCATGAATACTACCGTAACGTGATTACGGATTGACACAAGTCTATGATTCCTAAAAGCACAAGATGCCGTTACAGTTAGCCGCGGTTTAAGGTTAGCATGCTAACCTGGTTGTATCTGAATAAGAATTCATGCGGAGAGTGGAGTGAAAAAGTTTCGGTGGGTATTACTGATAATCGTGATTGCTGCCTGCCTGCTGCTCTGGACACAAATGATCAACGTGATGTGCGATCAGGATGTTCAGTTTTTCAGCGGGGTTTGCAGTATTAACCGGTTTATACCCTGGTAAAACATTTTTGCCGGCAGCATTTCCTTCCGTGATGTGAGTGGTAGAATAGATCGTTCCTTTTGAGGTGGTAAAATGAGTGATCTTGTAAGTTCTGGGGCATTAAATCTGGCATCTCTGGCGTTATCCTTCCTGCTGCTGTTAGTCGGTCTGGTTTTGTGGTTCTTTGTGAACCGCGCCAGTTCTCGCGCTAACGAGCAAATCGAACTCCTTGAATCGCTGCTCGATCAGCAAAAGCGTCAAAATGCGCTGCTGCGTCGTTTATGCGAAGCCAATGAGCCAGAGAAAAAGGAAGAAGAGGCGCCGCAGGCAGAAAACGGAAAAGAAGACGACAAAGACGATTTTATTCGCCTGGTTGCCGAACGATAATAACTTTATGTGATGACTCCGTGCAGCCTGGTCAGGCTGCCGGACTGAATGCTGATGCACTGCCCTGGTGCATATCCGTGTCTTCCCTGCCAGTCTCTTATCTTTGCGTGCGTTGGTTGCAGTGTTGCGCAAACATCAGTCAGCGTTAGCGTCGATCTTCCATCCCGGTAGATTACATAACAGTATGTTATTGTTATTCATGACTCATTGACGGGTATTATTTCTAGTCGAAATATTATCGCTCGTAATAATGTTGTAGCGGTGCTTAATATTCATGCGAATCCGCTTTGCATAATCCACACCATAATAGCGAAACGTTTTTATTGCGTTGTTATGAGGCAATGTCACAAAACGATCATTATTTTGGTGCAAAATAACGCGAGCTATTTACCGAATCTCTTCGAAGGGCATCATGTGGTACGAATGGACTTATAACCGGCCATCAAAATGACAGCTGAAAAAGTTATAGTGAAATTAATCTAAAGATATAAATTTTTTGCTCATAGTAACGACATTCTGGACGCGGAAAAAAAGTTGGTCTATGTTAAAAATGTCTTACGTTACCGTAAGCTAGGTCACGTTTGCGGCATGCTGCTAGCCGCCCGTCAGCGTTTGCTCTTAGGCGTAAAAGCGCCCATGAGCAAATGATTTGTTGGGATTTGTGCGGCCGATCGAGTCACGTTTAAAAATGGCTTGCCATTATTTACGTTGTATGTGATAACACGTTTTGGGTTAAACGAGGTACAGTTCTGTTTATGTATGGCATTATCAGTAAAGAAGTTCTGAGTAAACACGTTGACGTTGAATACCGCTTCTCTGCCGAACCTTATATTAGTGCCTCATGCAGTCATGTCTCAGTTTTATCTATGAAAACGCCTGCGGGCGCAGAAAACACTCTAAGGAATTTTGCAAATGGCAAAGATTAAAGGTCAAGTTAAGTGGTTCAACGAGTCTAAAGGTTTTGGCTTCATTACTCCGGCTGACGGCAGCAAAGATGTATTCGTACATTTCTCTGCAATCCAGGGTAACGGCTTCAAAACTCTGGCTGAAGGTCAGAACGTTGAGTTCGAAATTCAGGACGGCCAGAAAGGCCCAGCGGCTGTTAACGTAACCGCTATCTGATTCGACACCCACTGATCTTGCGGCGCGCAAGCGCAACATTATCAGACATAAAGCCTCGCGTTTGCGGGGCTTTATCATTTCAGCACCATCTGCTTTAAACCCTCACGTCGCCTTCCGTCCGTGCCAGAATAGCGGTACACTTTCGCCCTTTGTTATCCAGCCGGAGTTGTTATGTCCTACAGTTGTCCGCTCTGCCACGCGCCGCTTACGCGCAGCGGCAATAGTTACCTTTGCCCACAGCGTCATCAGTTTGATCGGGCGAAAGAGGGCTACGTTAACCTCCTGCCGGTGCAGCACAAACGTTCTCGCGATCCGGGCGATAGCGCCGAGATGATGCAGGCGCGCCGCGCCTTTCTCGATGCCGGACACTATCAGCCGCTGCGCGATGCCGTGAGCGAAAAGCTGCGAGCCATTAACCCGCAACAGTTGCTGGATATTGGCTGTGGGGAAGGTTATTACACCCACGCGTTTGCCGCGCTGGCGCAGGAAACGTGGGGGCTGGACGTGTCAAAAACGGCGGTCCGATTTGGCGCTAAGCGCTATCCGCAGGTGAATTTTTGCGTCGCATCCAGCCAGCGTCTGCCTTTTGCTGACAGCAGTATGGATGTGGTGATTCGTATTTATGCTCCCTGCAATCCCTCCGAGCTGAAACGAGTGGTGAAACCTGGCGGGTGGGTCATCACAGTGACGCCGGGGCCACGTCATCTCGTGGAGCTAAAAGGGCTTATCTACAACGAAGTGCAGTTGCATGCGCCACACTCAGAAGTGATTGGGGGATTTACGCTCGAGAGCCACGACGCGCTGGCGTACCCGATGCAGTTGACCGGCAATGAAGCGGTAACGCTATTGCAGATGACGCCGTTTGCGTGGCGAGCGAAGCCGGAAGTGTGGGAAACGTTGCAGCAGCAGACGCAGTTTGGTTGCCAGACGGATTTTGCCATTCACGCCTGGCGTCGCGAGGAAGACTAGCCCATATAGTGCGCGTAGAGGATCTGCGCGCCGATGGCGATAAGCACCACCCCGCCCAGAATTTCGGCCCGTTTGCCAAGCAGCGGGCCAATAAAGCGGCCAACCATCATACCCAGCGTCGACATCATAAATGTGGCGCAGCCGATGGCAAACGCGGTGGTCAGAATATTGACCTTCAGGAATGCCAGCCCAACGCCGACAGCCATCGCATCAAGGCTGGTGGCAATTGCCGTCGTGACCAGCAGCCAGAAGCCGTGACGACGTGGCGCTTCTTTTTCTTCTTCGTCGTCGTCATTACCGCGAATACCCTCGATAATCATACGCCCGCCGAGGAACACCAGCAGAACAAACGCCACCCAGTGACTCCATTCCATCACAAACTGGCTGGCCAGCATGCCCAGACCCCAGCCAATCAGCGGGGTGAGCATTTCGATGACGCCAAAAATCAGACCGGTACGCAGCGCTTCAGAGAATTTGGGTTTATGCAGGGTGGCGCCTTTACCAATCGATGCAGCGAATGCATCCATCGACATACCTAAGGCAAGGAGGATAGTGGCGGTTAAATTCATGAGCGTGTCCAGACCGGGAAGTTTCCATACGACACATTCCTGCCCCCAGTAATCAGCAGAAAATGCGTCTATGGTCTCGCTTGACTACTGATGTAATCCGTACGCACCACGTTTTGCAACGAGTATGTTGACACGTACATTTCCAGCTAGTGGAAATCAGCTACTCCCCAACGACGGGCGCAACCTTAACATATTTTTAGAATATAAAACAACTCTTGCTATTGTATATTTCGCCTTTTGATGATAACGATTTTCATTTAGATTTATTGCGTAATCAAGAGGTTAATAAATAGGGCAGGGTTTGTGGGAATAAACATAGCCAACGCTATAACTCTGCTGTGTGAAAATAATGCAGTTATAGCGATGGCTATATTTTAACTTATTGATTATTGATGAGAAGGTTGTAGATCTTTTCGAGGTCATCAATATTTTTGACCCGAACAAGAAGACGGCGCTGTTCTAATTGCATCACCAGCACACCATCCTCGGATAAATTCATTTTTTGGATTCGGCTGTATTTAATCCACGCATTGGCGAAGAAAAAGCCTTCCGTTTTGAAAATAATCTTCGGGCTACGGATCCAGAAGAGATAAAAGCCCATCAATGCCAGCGTGCATAATAACCACGTGGTGATTATTTCCCCGTGATGAGTGACGTTGTTATAAACCAGAATGACAATCAGCACGACGAAGATAACGCTGTCCACGCGTCCAGGGCGCAGCAGGGGAACCGAGAGCAGGGTAACGCCATGACGGCGGGGCATAATGAACTGGTCGTAAATGGCGAATGCCAGAAGCGCGAGGATGAAAAGAACCAGTATCAGATCCGTTATTGTCATTAAGCCTCCAGATAAAAAAAACCGGGGGCAGAGGCCCCCGGCATACAGCAGATATTACAGACCCAGCAGGCCGATTGCGTAGCCCACGATACCGATGACGAAGAAGCCAACGATAATCCACAGGGCGTTCACTTTCTTACGCAGCAGCCACATACAGGCGAAGGTCAACAGCAGCGGTACCAGGCCCGGCATCAGCTGGTCGAGGATAGTCTGCACGGTGGTGACGCGAGTCTGACCATCCTGACCGGTGATGGTTGATACCACAAGCGGAATGTTCACGTGCGTCCACTTGTTCACCAACGCCCCCATGACAAACAGGCCGAGGATGGATGCCCCCTCAGTCAGTTTCTGCAGGAAGCCGCCGCCCATATCTTTAACGATATCGATACCTTTACGGTAGCCGTAAGCGACGCCGTAGTAACGGGTCAGCAGGCGTACTGCGTTAAACAGAATAAAGAACAGCAAAGGACCCAGCAGGCTGCCGCTCATCGCGATACCTGCACCCAGTGCAGCAAATACCGGGCGAACGGTACCCCAGAAGATCGGGTCACCCACGCCTGCCAGCGGACCCATCAGACCAACTTTGATACCGTTGATGGCACCATCGTCAATCTCTGCGCCGTTTGCACGCTGTTCTTCCATCGCCAGCGTAACGCCCAGTACTGGAGCGGCTACGTACGGATGGGTGTTAAAGAATTCCAGGTGACGCTTAATAGCCTGTTTACGCGCATCGTTGTTCTCTGGGTACAGGCGTTTGATCGCCGGAACCATGGAGAAGCAGAAGCCCAGCGCCTGCATACGTTCGAAGTTCCATGAACCCTGAAACAGGTTAGAACGAATGAACACGCCACGAATGTCACTCGGAGTGAGTTTTTTCTCGGTGGTAGTTTTAGTCATATCAACCATTTCGCTCACCTGTTAGTCCAGTTCGTTGTCGAGATCGTTATTGCCAGCTGCCTGAGCTGGGGCACCGGCTACGCGGTTGTATTTCGGGCTCAGCTGGATGTAGAGGATTGCCATTACTGCGCCAATCACACCCAGAGCAACCAGGTTGAAGTTAGTAAATGCCGCGGTGACGAAACCGAGGTAGAAGAACGGCATCAGGTAGCCTGCGCGCATCATGTTGATAACCATCGCATAACCGACTACGACGATCATACCACCGGCGATGTTCAGACCGCTGGTTACCACTTCCGGAATCGCGTTCAGCATGCCCTGAACTTCGCTGGTGCCGACAGAAACAGCGACGATAACCGCCGGAATAGCGATACGCATTGCCTGCAGGAACAGGGAAGATACGTGCAGCCAGGAGAGCGCCGTCAGGTTACCGTTTTCCGCCGCTTTATCCGCCGCGTGCTGGAATGCCACGGTGATAGTACGAACGATGATGGTCAGAACCTGGCCTGCAGCGGCCAGAGGAATCGCCAGCGCGATACCCGCACCAATGCTTTGGTGACCGGCGATAACCAGAACGGTAGAGATAATTGAGGCCAGGGCCGCATCCGGTGCAACTGCCGCACCGATGTTCATCCAACCCAGTGCGATCATTTCAAGGGTACCACCGATGATAATACCGGTTTTCATGTCCCCGAGAACGGCACCGATCAGCGTACAGGCCACCAGCGGACGGTGGAACTGAAATTCATCAAGTACCGACTCCATACCCGCGATACATGCGACGATGAACACCAGCACAATCTGAAGAGTGGTAATCTCCATTGTACTTCTCCTATTGCTTATACAGACTTAAGTGTGAAAGCTAAAAAACGGGCCAGAACGGTTATTTTTCCGCTTTGGCAATCAGATCCATCATTTTCAGTTTCTGATCGGTGGAGACCTTACGGGCTTCCAGCTCGATACCGCGCGCGTTCAGTTTCTTAAACGCTTCGATATCTTTCTCATCAACGGAAATGGCGTTATTCACCTGAGTTTTACCTTGACGGAAAGCCATCCCGCCGATGTTGACGCTGGTGATTTTCACACCGCCTTCCACAACACGTTCCACTTCTGTCGGGTTAGTGAACAGCAGCATAACGCGTTCGCCCGCATATTTCGGGTTGTTGTAGACGCGGATCATTTTAGCGACATCGACAACGTGTGCCGTTACGCCTGGAGGAGCAACCTGAGTCAGCAGCGTTTTACGCACGGTATCAGCAGCGACTTCATCGCTGACGACAATAATGCGGGTCACGTTCGTCTCTTTGGTCCAACGGGTCGCAACCTGGCCGTGAATCAGACGGTCATCGATACGCGCCAGACCGATCACCATGTAATCGTTCGGGCCCATTGGTTTCGCTGGTGCAGCGGCTTTCGGCGCAACAGGTGCTGCGACCGGAGCGGCTTTTTCAACCGGTTTTGCTTTCAGCGCTTTTACGCCTTCGCTACCGGTTTCAACGGCCAGAGCGACCAGTTCGTCGAAGCTCGGGTTGTCATCACGGGCCATGAAGGTTTCGACCAGCATCGGGACGTTGACACCAGCAATCACTTCATAGTTTTCTTTATCGACAACAATACGGCTTGCCGCATTGAACGGGCTACCGCCCCAGGTGTCGACCAGGAACAACACGCCTTTGCTGGTATCAAGCTTGGCCAACTGCGCGTTGTATTTTTCGATTAACGTTTCTGCATTCTCGCCAGGCACGAAATCGATCCAGCCAACATTCTCCTGCTCACCCAACAGCATCTCTGCTGTTTTCAGCAGTTGTTCTGCTGCCCAACCATGTGTGCCTATAACAATAGCAATCGTCACTTGCTACCTCCTTTTATTATCGTGTGCATCAGTAGGTCTGATACATTTTGAGCCGATGTCGTTACCGAATCGATTCAGACAAGGGTTAGAGAGATAAACCAATAATTACCGAGAATTATTTTAGACAGTGAAAGAATAATTAATGTGATGAAGATCCGTAATTTAGTTAAAGGTCGGCAATTATTTCAGGCTGCAAAAAATTACCTTACATTTTGCAAAGACTCGTAAATCTCTGCCAAAAAGTCATTTATTTTTGCTATGTTGTATATCCGTTTAATCACACAGGAGTATAGGGCATCAGCCCGTAGTATGGATCGTCACCGACGCCTTTTCGCAATCAACCGCTCTTGCGGCACACTTCCTGGCCTTGCGCGCCACGCTTTTCTATCATCCGGTATCGTCTCGCTTAAACATGACATAGCGATGACTCGTCACGTCTCTTGTTGGAGTGGTTTATGGAACTGTTAATGGACCCGTCAATTTGGGCCGGATTGTTGACGCTTGTCGTTCTGGAAATCGTTCTCGGTATTGATAACCTGGTCTTTATCGCGATCCTTGCCGATAAACTACCGCCTAAACAACGAGATAAAGCCCGTCTTATCGGTCTGTCGCTGGCGCTGATCATGCGTCTGGGACTGCTTTCCGTCATTTCGTGGATGGTGACGCTGACCGCGCCGCTGTTCAGCGTATGGGGGCAGACGTTCTCCGGACGAGACCTGATCATGCTGGTGGGTGGTCTGTTCCTGCTGTTTAAAGCGACCACGGAACTGCACGAGCGTCTGGAAAACCGTCAGCACGATTCGGGCCACGGCAAAGGCTATTCCAGTTTCTGGGTCGTGGTTTTGCAGATTGTGGTGCTTGACGCGGTCTTCTCGCTGGATGCGGTGATTACGGCGGTCGGGATGGTGAATCATCTGCCGGTCATGATGGCCGCCGTGGTGATTGCCATGGGCGTGATGTTACTGGCGTCGAAACCGCTGACGAACTTCGTCAACCAGCATCCGACGGTGGTGGTGCTCTGTCTGAGCTTCCTGCTGATGATTGGCCTGAGCCTGGTCGCGGAAGGTTTTGGCTTCCATATTCCGAAAGGCTACCTGTACGCGGCGATTGGTTTCTCGATCATCATTGAACTGTTTAACCAGATTGCGCGTCGTAACTTTATCCGTCATCAATCGACGCTGCCGCTGCGTGCGCGTACTGCTGACGCCATTCTGCGCCTGATGGGTAACCGCAAGCCGGTGAGCGCGGCCCAGGAAGAAGGACACCAGCCGAACGTGCCGGTGCCGGAAGGGGCGTTTGTCGAAGAAGAACGCTATATGATTAACGGCGTGCTGACTCTGGCCTCGCGCTCGCTGCGCAGCATCATGACGCCGCGCGGTGAAATCAGCTGGGTTGACGCCGATCTGAGCGTGGACGAAATTCGCGAACAGCTGCTGTCATCGCCGCATAGCCTCTTCCCGGTATGCCGCGGTGAGCTGGATGAAATTGTCGGTATTGTTCGTGCTAAAGAGCTGCTGGTGGCGCTGGAAGCGGGTGAAGACGTGCTGGCGATTGCCGCGGCGACGCCGGCGATTATCGTGCCGGATACCCTCGACCCGATTAACCTGCTGGGCGTACTGCGCCGGGCGCGCGGGAGTTTCGTTATCGTAACTAACGAGTTTGGCGTGGTTCAGGGGCTGGTGACGCCGCTGGACGTGCTGGAAGCCATTGCCGGTGAGTTCCCGGATGCGGATGAAACGCCGGAAATTGTGGCCGATGGTGAAGGTTGGTTAGTGAAAGGCACCACGGACCTGCACGCGTTACAGCAGACGCTGGACCTCGATAATTTGGTCGATGAAGATAACGACTACGCGACCGTCGCGGGTCTGGTGATTGCGGTAAACGGTCAGATTCCGGCGGTGGGCGAGACGGTTGAACTGCCGTCGCTGCAAATCACCGTGACCGAAGCGAACAGCTATCGCGTCGATCAGGTGCGCGTCGTGAAGCTGGTTTCCGCACACGACGAAGAAGAGTAATACCCGGTAGCCCGGCGTCAACGTTGACGCCGGGCTAGTTTTTTCGGCTTTCCTGCTCAGCCAGCCACTGCGGAAAATCCGCCAGCGGCATCGGCGGCGAAAACAGATATCCCTGCAATAAGTGGACGCCGTGACGCTGCAAATACTGCGCCTGCTCCCGTGTCTCCACGCCCTCCGCAATCAGTTCGATATTCAGCCGTTGCCCCAGTGCGATAATAATGTCCGTGACCGTTGAGTTCACCGCATCGGTGCCGATGGCGCTGGTGAACGATTTATCAATCTTCAGTACATCGGGATGCAGCATCTCAAGCCAGGACAGGGAACTGTTTCCGGTGCCAAAGTCATCGATCGCCAGCTTGATCTGGTGATTCCCCAGGTCACTGCGCACTTCGTAGTTCACGTCATGCAGGGCATCGCGCTCGGTCAGTTCGACCGTTAGCTGCTGAATGGGGTGACAGCTAAACCAGTGTTGATGTAAGTCCTTCAGCAAGCGGCCGTTCTTGAAGTGCGGCGCGGCAACGTTAATGCCTATCTGGAAGTCACTGTCTTTGGGGAAAAGATGCAATTTTTGCGCCGTTTCGCTAATCACATAGCGAGTGAGCGGAATAATCAGGTTTTGCGTTTCGGCAATGGGAATAAATACGTCCGGCTCTACCCAGCCGACCCTGGGATTGTGCCACCTCAGCAGGATCTCGACGCCGACACAACGCTGCATCCGGGCATCCATCTGCGGCTGGCAGTACAGGCTAAACTCCTTGCCCGCGATCCCCATATTAATTTCCCGCGAGAAGCTGAGCCGTCCGGCGGTGGCCAGCCATGCAATCCAGGTAAACAGCACGCTCATGATGATAGCCAGCGGCAGCTCGGAGACCAGATTACGCAACGCCAACTGCTCGGCGCCGGGGCTGTGGGCGGTGACGCTAAAGGGAAAGGCCGTGGAGGCTCGGGTATAGACGTTGTCACCGTCGTTGACCAGCGCATCGGTAATGCCGGCCTCATGCTGAAAATGATGTTCACCCACGTTTAGACTAACGTGGCTAATCAGCGGAGGGGACGGTTCAAGGATAATATTGCTGATGAGATCAATGTTGATAGACACCAGTACGCCATCCTGGCCGTCGGCAGAGGCCGGATACCATTGAATCAGTATCGGCGTTCCCTTCAGCAGGGAATGGTCGGTGGTTAGCTCAAGCAGCGGCTGGCTGGTCGGCAACTGCGGTTGCAGGGAATGGACGGCAACATCGCGCGCGCCCAGCGCGCTGGAACAGTACAGCTGACCCGATTTTATGAGTGCGATTGAGCGTACCGTTTGCAGGGTAACCGCCAACTTGCGCAACGGAAGATGGATGGCCATACAGGGTTGGCCAACCAGCGCCAGCATCGCCTGTCGCTGGGTTTCCACCGGCTGTAATATTTTATTCAGGCGTTCGACGGAATGGAACGTCAGCGCATCGATCTGTTGCTGATTTACGCTACGCTGCGAAATAAATCGTGTCCCCAGGGTAAGCGCAAAGGCACCCACCGCGATAATCACACAAACAGCGATTCGCTTACGGAGATACTTCCTGATAATCCATTGTGCTGTTTGCATGTCCGATGCTCAGTGCGAATAGAGTGATATTGAAAATACCAGTGCTGCAAAGGCAAGTGTAGTGGCAAGCGAACATTGTGAGGGAAAAGAAGGGAATAATTCACCCACCCGTATTAGGGGTGGGTGAAAAGTGTGATTAGTCACACTGTACTTTAATCGCCAGGCCGCCGCGGGAGGTTTCGCGGTATTTGGCGTTCATATCTTTACCGGTTTCGTACATCGTCTCGATAACCTTATCGAGCGACACGCGCGGTTCACTGGTACGGCGCATGGCCATGCGTGCGGCGTTGATCGCTTTCACCGAGGCGATGGCGTTACGCTCGATACACGGTACCTGCACCTGGCCGGCAACCGGGTCACAGGTCAGACCCAGATTGTGCTCCATACCAATTTCCGCCGCCACGCAAACCTGCTCCGGGCTGGCGCCCAGCAACTCGGCAAGACCCGCCGCCGCCATCGAGCAGGCGACACCCACTTCACCCTGACAGCCCACTTCCGCACCGGAAATCGAGGCGTTCATTTTATACAGCGCGCCAATCGCCCCGGAAGCCAGGAAGTAGCGGATGTAGATATCCGGGGTGACCGGCTCGATAAAGTGATCGTAATAGGCCAGAACCGCCGGGACGATCCCGCAGGCGCCATTGGTCGGCGCGGTCACCACGCGGCCCCCGGCGGCGTTTTCTTCGTTGACCGCCAGCGCGAACATGTTCACCCAGTCCACGACGTTCATCGGATCGTGGGAGAGTTTGTCGCTGGACACCAGCATACGGCGCAGGGCGGACGCACGACGCGGAACGCGCAGTGGCCCAGGCAGAATGCCTTCGGTATTCATGCCGCGGTCGATACAGGCGCGCATGGTCTGCCAGACGTTGGCAAAGTAGTCTTCAATTTCTTGTTTGCTGTGCAGCGCCAGTTCGTTCTGCATCACCATGCCGGACAGCGACAGGCCGGTTTCTTTGCAGTAGCCGAGCATTTCGGTGGCGGAGGCAAACGGATAGGGGACGGTTACCGCGTTGCTGGCTTCTTTGCCGAAGTGTTCTTCATCGACGATAAAGCCGCCGCCGATAGAGTAATAGGTTTTGCTGTATACCAGCGTATCGCCGGCCCAGGCGTGGATCTGCATGGCGTTCTCATGCAACGACAGGTTCTCGCTGCGAAAACGCATGCCGTCGTCCGCCGGGAAATCGACCTCTACGCGGCCATTGGCCAGCAGCAGACGCCCACGGGTTTCTACATCGCGGATAAACGCGGGTATCGCATCGATATCCACGGTATCTGGCTGGTTGCCCGCCAGACCCATAATAATCGCGATATCGGTATGGTGGCCCTTACCGGTGAGGGAAAGGGAACCGTAGACGTCGACGGCTACGCGCGTCACGTCATCAATCAGTCCCTTTTCGACCAGGTCATCGACGAACTGTTTGCCAGCCTTCATCGGCCCTACAGTATGGGAAGATGAGGGGCCAATCCCCACCTTGAACATGTCGAATATACTAATCACTTTAACACTCCTGACAGGGTTGCCGCGCCGTTGCGGCAACGATGTAATTACTGCGCATAGTGTATGAGGGAACCCGGCGTTCAGCTTAACTATTCACATGAATTTAACTAATGAATAGCCGTGATTTTACTAATACTGAAAACCGGTGGATATGATCAGTATAGTCAGGGCTTGAGGCCCACTTGTAGCGCCAGCTCACGAATGATGCCAGCGGTCATGCCCCAGACAAAATAGTGCTGATACCAGGAGAGCCAGACGCGATGCGAATTACCGCGGCGGTGGATGTCGAGAGGATGATAGCGCCCCAGACGCAGCGCTTCGGCCAGCGGCATTTCAAACACCGACGCCACTTCATCTTCGCTGGCGTGATAATGCAGATTCGGCGGAATAACGCCGACGACAGGCGTGACCTGAAAACCGGTCACGCTATCGACCGGCGGAAGTACACCGATGATATCCACGCATTCGGGTGGGATCGCCACTTCTTCCTGCGCTTCACGCAGGGCGGCGGCAATCAGCGAGGCGTCGCTGCTGTCCACTGCGCCGCCGGGAAAGGCCACCTGTCCTGGGTGTTTGCGCAAACGTGCGGAGCGCTGCGTGAGCAACAGTCCGGGTTCCGGGCGACGGACGATGGGGATCAGAACCGCCGCCTGGCGGGCGTTGAGCGCCGAGCGGGTTGGCTGTGGGCGAAGTAGCTGAAAGCGGGAGAGAAAATCGTCCAGATCCAACGAACGGTCTGCCATGCTCAGGACTCCAGTTGATGTAAGATACGATTAACTTTATCAAATGTTTCCTGATATTCCGCATCTTCATTGCTATCGGCCACCAGCCCCCCGCCCGCCGAGCAGTACAGCGTGCCGTTGGTCGCCGTAACGGTGCGAATGGCGATACTGGTATCCATATTGCCACAGGCGCTGAGGTAGCCGATGCTGCCGCACCAGGCGTTGCGTCGATGCGGTTCCAGTTCGTCGATAATCTCCATGGCGCGTACTTTCGGCGCGCCGGTGATAGAGCCGCCAGGAAAAGCGGCGCGCAGCAGATCGCTGGCGTGCAGCGAGTCGGGTAGTTCCGCGGTAATGGTGCTCACCAGGTGATGCACAGCCGGGAATGGCTCCACCACGAACAGTTCCGGCACCCGCACGCTGCCGGGCGTCGCCACACGGCCAATGTCGTTGCGCATCAGATCGACAATCATCAGGTTTTCTGCACGATCTTTCGGCGAATTGGCCAGTTTCGACGCCTGAGCAGCATCTGCCTGCGGATCGTCCAGGCGAGGCAGCGTGCCTTTGATTGGCCGAGTCTGGATCTGTCGCTGATGAAGCTGAATAAAACGCTCTGGAGACAGGCTCAAAATCGCGGCGTCGGCAAGGCGCAGAAAGGCGCTGAACGGTGCGCGGTTGGCGCGGTTCAGTCGGACAAACGCCGACCATTCATCGCCCTGATAGGTGGCCTGAAAGCGCTGGGCCAGATTCACCTGATAGCAGTCGCCGCTACGCAGATATGCCTGCACCTGACGGAATTTCTCGCCGTACTGCTGGCGGCTCATATTGGACTGCCACGCCGAGGTGAGAGCGAAGGGGGCCGACGGCGGCGCAACCTGCTGCTGCAGCCACGCCAGACGAGCTTCCACATCGTCATAGCTCAGTAAGGTGACAACCTGACGCTGATGGTCGACAATCAGCGCCCAGTCATAGATCCCGACCGCCATGTCCGGCAGGGCGATATCGTGCTGCGCCCGCGTCGGCAGCTTCTCAAAACGTCGTCCCAAATCGTAGCCAAACAGCCCCACGGCGCCGCCGGTAAACGGTAAATCAGCCAGCGGCTGGCGGGAGAATTCGCTGTCATCGAGCGCGTGTTGTAGCAGAGCCAACGGATCGTCCGTCGATGACATGGCACCGCTCTGACCACTTACCGTGGTGGTATCACCGTAGGTGAGCAGCGTGGTACGCGGTTCGGCGACCACGATATCGTAGCGGCTGTGCGGGTGCTCGGCGTAGCCGGAGTGCAGCATCATTGCCCACGGTGAGGCGCTGAGCGGGGCGAAGTAGAATTCGGCCGCGTCCTGTCGCCAGGGAAGCGTTAGGGTTGAAGGGTGTAACATCGTTATTCAGTCCAGCCAGGTCTGCGCTGCCTATGGCTAATAATCGGGCAGCATGAAATAATAAGCGCACACAATGTAGCAGGAGTAAATGATGTTTGCAGGATTACCTTCACTGAGCCATGAGCAGCAGCAGAAAGCCGTCGAGCGTATTCAGGAACTGATGGCACAGGGAATGGCGAGCGGCCAGGCGATTGCGCTGGTGGCTGACGAGCTGCGCGCGACGCATACCGGCGAACGTATCGTCGCCCGTTTTGAGGATGAAGACGAGTAAACGATGACCGTCCGTTTTACTCCGTTGCTGCTGGCGATAGCGCCGCTGGCAGCGGTCGCGCAGGATGCGTGCCAACTCACCGACCCCAAACTCACGCTGCAAAGCTACACGGTTGATGCTCAACACGAACGTATCATGATGTACTGGCGTAAGCCTGACGGCAAAGCCTATGACTCATTGCGTGGGCTGCTGGGTGAGATTAATCGTGATGGCCGTGTGCGGATGGCTATGAACGGCGGGATCTACGATAAAGCCTATGCGCCACTGGGGCTGTATATCGAAAATGGGCAGAAAAAGGTGGCGCTGAATCGCGCCTCCGGCGGCGGTAATTTTTTTATCAAGCCTGGCGGTGTGTTCTATTTACGCAATCAGCACGCGGGCATTGTCAGCCTTGATAAGCTGAAGTCCACGAAGGGAATGGACTATGCCGTACAATCCGGGCCGATGTTGATCGAAAACGGGGTGATCAACTGGCGGCTGAAGCCCTCCGCCAGTTCGCGCAAGTTGCGCAACGGTGTCGGCCTGACGGCGGAAGGGAAAGTGGTCTTTATGCTCAGCGAGCGGGAGACTAACTTCTATGACTTCGCCTGTTATGCAAAATCGCGCCTTAACGTACGGCAAATGCTCTACCTCGACGGCACCATCTCTAAAATGTACCAGCAGGGCGGTTCGATACCCTGGCAGTACCATCCTTTCGTCAGCATGATAACCGTGGAACAACGGTAAACGCGCCTTCCGTTGCCGGAAGGCAGCGGGTCAGAGAAGAATATCTGGTGGCAACGCCGGGTCATCGTAGAGGGTGACGTGGGCGACACGTTCACCGCGCCAGAATGAGAGCTGTGTACCGATAGCCGTATGGTGCACGCTGACCTCGGTAAGTGGCGATTTCGTCGCCAGATCCCACAGACAGACAAATCGCGCCTGCGGCAGATGGTTGCGCATCACCAGATAGCTGAGGTCGCTTACCGCCGGGTTATCCGGCGCCAGCCCCTGCCACAGTTCGCCGTCGCCGGCCAGCCATAGCGCCACGGTATCGCCTTCACGGGCAAAATGGCGCGGCTGACAGCCATGCAACGGCGTCATGGTCGACTCCGTCATATGTCGCAGCGGACCACTGAGCGAGAAGGGCATTGGCGTACCGCTTTGATCGAGCGCCTGTGCGGCCAGATGCAGCGTCCAGTCAAGCTGCTGGCGGTGCGGGTTATCGACCATGGAGAGGTCGATCAGCACGTCGTCCAGCCACAGCAAGCGACGGCGAAAATGCACTTCGCGCCAGGCCTCTTCGTCCCACTCTACGCGGGTATGGCTGTTAAGCTGCGGCGGGGGTTGCCCCCAATCCACTTCCGTATCCAACCACAGATAATCATCGCCCATATGCCAACCCAGCACCGCCGCATTGGCGGGAGGTTGATTGGTCTGATTCACCGTCAACGTGTTATGGGTGGCGCTGTTCTTGTAATAGTCATAATGCATTTTGGCGCCGTAGCCGGTAGTGCCGAGATCCGGCAGTAGCCAACCGTCGCGCTGCCACAACATCAGGCTGAGCCTGTCATAATGGTCATGCTCGCCGCCCCACGGACTGTGTTTGATCAGCACCGCCTGCTGTTGCTGCGGCCGACGCCAGAGCGTCAGACCCGCGCCTGGCGCAAACAGCGACTGCTGAGGGATCAAGTCCGGCGTGGTTTCCGGTAGCGGACAATCACGCCATAGCAGGGTTTCCCTTTCGTCCGGCTGCGCCCCGGTGAAGTGCAAAACGGCCGCGTACTGCGGATCGCGCCAGATAAACCAGGCGAATTCGTAGAGATCCCGGTGGTGCAGTTTCTCCTGGCCCGCGATGCAGTCGTTGAGCCGCGGGAAGGTGCCATCCGGCAGCAGCAGCGAGAGCGGGAAGCTGAGCATTTGCGGGTACCACGGGCCGTCGAGCAGGCTCCAGCGGGTGCCCCGCGCCAGTTTCTCAAAGGCGAAAAAGCCCTGCAGCGCGTAGTAGTGATAGTGTACTGAACCTTCGAACCACAGCCCTTCCGCCAGCAGGCCGTGCTCGAGCTGCCAGCGCAGCCCGTAGGGGGCGTTGACGGCGAACTCCAGCAGTTCTTCATCTTCCAGCACAAAACCCAGCACGCCCAACGCAGCGCTGATTTTCACTTCGTGGTTATGAATTTGCGGGCTGCGGTGCGCCTGCAAAAACGTCGCTGCGCAGCGCAGCAGGTTGCGGCTGATATGTTGCCGCTCGTCGTCGGTCAGGCTGTGCTGAATAAAATCGTAACCCAGCGCCATATCCAGAATGCAGTTGGCTTCACACAGAGTCTGGGCGTTCATCTTGCCTGGACCGTTGTGAGGAATCCCGCCGTGTATCTCATAGCCGGGATAGACGTCGGCGTAGCCCATCAGCAGGGTACGCACTTTATCGCGATAAGCCTCCTCTCCGGTGAGCTGCCACAGCAGCCCGAGCTGCTGACAAGCGCTGGCGTTACGGCCATTCATCTCTCGCCACCACGCGCCGTCCCACGGCTCGTCGCTGAAGGCTTCACCGTCGACCGGGCAACAATGGCGGTGCGGTGAGTCCGGCTGCCAGATAAGCCGCACCCCATGATGCGGGCAAAAATAGTACAGATTCCAGGTGGCAATTCCGCTTTGCGGAATACGCACCTCGGCGTTCAGCGCCGGTTGTGCATCCTTGATGAGCCGTTCAATCAGGCCGCTATTGCCGGCTGCACGTCTGGCAATATCGGACCATAGCCCAGAAAATTGTTTCATTATTGGTTATCCCTGACCTCTGTTGGCACATTAAGAGGGGCGATGAGCGTCGTGATGTCATCAGGATATTTTGCCCGCAGCCACTGGGCTTTCTCGCGGAACAACGCATCTTCCGGCCAGGCATGTGCGGCGGTTGCCATGTTACGCAGCGCTTTTTTATCGTCCATTTTGTCGAGGTCTTTCCACGGCCATGGGGTATCGCTATTGATAAATCCGGCGATGTATTGATAACCCTTGCGCAGGCTGTGATCGTCGAGGGTAAAGTTCCAGATATCGACGCCGGCTTTCTCACCCAGGTGACCAAGACGGCTGTAGGCATCGAGATTGAAGTTGCTGTAGTGCCACGGGCGGGTGCGCTCCAGCTCGGCCATCTGACGGCCTTCCACGTCAAACTGCCCGGCAATACGCCGCAGTTGAGTCACATAGAGGCGTTTTTTAGCTTCCTCGGTTTTGCCGCTGAACAGGGCGAAAGTGGCGGCCTGCATATCAAAGTAGGTGCCGTGGTTGTTATGCCAGTTTTCTTCTTCGAAGCCATTCTGGCTGGTGGTCATCCAGTGATAAAAATCGCCGAACCACTGCTTCAACTCGCCTGTGTCCTTTTCGCTAAGCGCACCAGAAGATTGCAGTATGGCAATCGCGTCAACCACATCAACCAGCGCCCGGCTATCGATAATCCCGATGCCGCGACCGGTGTTGATTCCGGGTATCGCCTGGGCATGCTGAAGATTAGGCGTCATGCGGGTTTTCGGGTCGAGGAACCAGGTTTTAATCTGCTGCGCCGCTTTTTGCGCGTAGCGTTCGTCCTGCGAGAAGTACCAGGCCAGCGCCAGCGTTGAGACATCGTTACTCATCTTCACCAGACGGTTTTTATCGGTGGCATCACTGTTGGCGTCGGGGTTGGTTTGCCCATCTTTACGGATGTATGGCAGGCCGTCTTTGGTGTCTGGATTCGGCCACCAGTAAGGCGGGAAGCTGTAATAATCGTGCTTGTTGCCGCTGGCGGCGACGAGCGTTTTATCCATCACCGAAAATAGCGGGTGCTTCAGCGCAAGGTCTGCCTTTTTTAACAACGCGCTTTCGGCCTGCATAAAGAGCGGGTCTTTTGCCGCTATCTGCTGACGGCTGAAGGTCAGATCTTTCGCATCCAGCGTATACGGTTCGGCAGCGTACAGCGAAGCGCTGAGTCCGGAACAGAGTAAGGCAATGCCTAATATTCCTCGGCGTGGTATTGAACTCATAGTGATAACCCTTCTGCAAATATGAGAAAAGATAACAAGAGAACTACCCCATTGCGTATTTAACGGCACGCAAAAGGCAGGCTTTTTAATTAACAAAAATAAATGTGTAAATAGGATGGCGTGCAGTGTAAAAGACAAAGTGAATTTTTTTGTGATATTCATCATGCTTATTGCGATGGATAAAAAATGACGCATTTAATGCAATGACGATCACGATTTTGGCTGGTTTTCTACTTTTTTTGATTTAATCAATAATAAGTGTAAAATCATATCTTGTTGATATTAATAATTAAATTATTTTTGTCACTTATTCTGTCACTTCTGTGTGTGATCTGATTCACCTTTTGCGTTTTTGAAATAGGATTTCTTTTTTGCCCCGTTGTATTGGAAAATATCTTTCTATTTAATATTCGAAAATAAATTTTTACCTATGTTGTATTAATGCCGACTGCCTCTCAAAACAGTCGGTGCGAATTTATTTACCGTTGTGCCCTACAATAAAGGATATGCCATCATGTCTGCGAATAAATTACGTTCATTATTACTTCTCTCCGCTTTGGGGCTTGGCATCGGTCAAAGCTATGCCGCCACCACCCTTAACGTCTGGATCCGCGCAAGTAACGACTCGAAGAATATCTACAAACAGGAGGCCGAGACGTTCGAGCAAAAAACGGGTATTAAAATCGAGTATTTCAACGCGACGACCGACTTCGAGCAGCGCCTGGCACGCGCCGCTGCCGGTAACGCCTTGCCTGACCTGATTTTCAACGATGCCGCCTCGTTGGGGCAATTTATCCAGTTGGGTATCGCTGAAGAGATTGACCCGAAAGCCATCAACGGCGGCGATCAGCTGTATCCCACCGCGTGGAACAGCACCCGCTATATCGACGGTAAATACTACGGCGTCCCGACCTCGGCGCAAACCTTCGCGCTGTTTGTCCGTAAGGACTGGCGCGAAAAGCTGGGCCTGCCGCAGCCAAAAAGCTGGGATGATATTCAAACCCTGGCCAAAGCCTTTACCACTCAGGATCCGGACGGTAACGGTAAAAACGATACCTACGGCTTTATCGTTCCGGCCTCCACAACCCGCGGCTACGCCAGCTGGTTTATGAGCAGCTTTATCTGGCAGGCGGGCGGTGATTTCGTCAAGGAACACAACGGTACCTTCAGCGCCTCGCTGAATACGCCGGAGGTGGCGCAGGCCATGACCTTCATGCGTACCATGATGTGCGAAAAGGTCACGCAACCGGGGGCGATTAACGCCACCACCGCCGACGTCATTCCTTCTTTCCGTTCCGGTCAGAGCGGTATGTTCTTCAGCGGCCCGTACCACATTGCGCTGTTTGATAAAGATCCGGGCAAAGACAAATTCGAAGTCGTGCCGGTGGTGGGGCCGAAAGGCGAAGCAACCCTCGCCGAAGGGACCACCGTCTTTATGATGAAGAGCAGCCAGCAGAAAGAGGCCGCGCGCAAATTCATCGAATTTATGATCTCGCCGGAAGGTCAGGAGATCGGCATGGGTAAAGGCAGCCAACATATTCCTGTCGTGCGTCTGCCGGTGAACAAAAACGTGGATGTGAAGGCCGTCTACCAGGACGAACGCTGGGAAACCTTTGCCAAATTGTACAACGAGCAGGGGCGCTACGTGCCGCAAATTCCGAACTGGACGCCGGTGCGTCAGGTGGCCGCTGACGGCTTCAACCGCATCTTTGCCGATTGCAATAGCGATATCAGCGCCGAGCTGAAGACGATTGACGGCAAAGTGAACGCCGAGCTGGCAAAACAAAACGTGCTGGCTAAGTAAAGGAGTATGTGATGACGCTGCATGAGACGAAGTCCGCGCCGCTAAAGCAAGCCGCGTCGCCTGACGCCACTGGATGGCTGACGGCAAAACGTAAGCGAGCGCTGATTCCGTGGCTGTTCCTCGCCCCGGCGCTGGTGATCTTCAGCTGGTTTAAGTTCATCCCGATGATTCAGGGTCTGGTGATGAGCTTTTACAAGGTCAATTTTAACCAACCGGACGAATGGGTGGGGTTCGCCAACTTTACCCGCGCGTTTGCCGACGTTGAGCTGCACGCAGCGGTGGTTAACACCCTGCTGTACGTGCTGGTGACCATGTTTGCCGCGGCGATACTGGCCTTTTTCCTGGCCATGTTACTGGAAGGCCCGGCGCGCCACCTGCGCTTTATTCGAACCGCCATTTTCCTGCCGGCGGTCACCAGTGCGGCAATCGTCGCCGAAATGTGGCGCATTCTGTTCAACCCAACGCCGAACGGGGTGGTGAACCATATTCTCAGCTGGTTCGGCGTTGCCGATCAGGGCTTCCTCGCCAGCTCGGATCAGGCGCTGGGCGTCATCATGTTGCTGCATATCTGGAAAGCGGTGCCGTACAACATGGTCATTTTCATCGCCGGCCTGGCCGGTATCAGCCGCGACCTGTATGACGCCTCGAACGTGGATGGCGCTAACTGGTGGAACCGACTGCGCTACGTCACGCTGCCGGGGATGATTCCGGCGCTGTCGGTGGTGCTGATGCTCTCCTTTATTCGTGGTTTCCGCGTGTTTGCCGAAGTGTATGCCACGACAGGCGGCGGGCCGTCTAACGCCACGGAGATGATCATGACCCACATCTATAAGCTGGGCTTCGAACAGTTCGACTACGGCTACGCTTCGGCGGTGTCGTTCCTGCTGTTCGCCTTCACGGTGGTGTTAACCATCTGCCATCTGACGCTGAAAAAACGTATCGCACGTTACTAAGGAGCCATGATGTTAAGTAAACGTTGGGATACCGCAGGACGCTGGTGCATCTACGCGCTGCTGCTGATTGTTTTCGTCGGGCCGTTCTGGGGTATCGTGGCCACTGCGTTCAGCGGCGCGCCGGTTAAACCAGGCGAGCTGCTGGCGTGGCCGAACCAGTTCTCGCTGGAAAACTTTATCTTCGCCTGGCAGGACATCGGCGTCTGGCAGTACCTGCTCAACTCTATCCTGGTGGTGTTCTTCGGCACCATTTTGCAGGTGTCGGTGAGCGCGCTGGCGGCCTACGCGCTGGCTCGCAAAAAGTTTCGCGGCGTCGCGCTGGTCAGCCTGGTGATTCTCTCGACCATGATGTTGCCGGAAGAGGTGATCGCCATTCCGCTGTACATGATCATCAACTGGCGGCTGCCGTTTATCGATGCTTCGCTCTACAACAGCTATCTGGGGATGATTCTGCCGGTAGTGGGCTGGGCCTTCTCCATCTTCGTGCTGACCGAGTTTATGTCGGCTATCCCGAAAGAGCTGGAAGAAGCGGCGCGCATTGACGGCGCTAACGAATGGCAGATTTTCTTCCACGTGATTCTGCCGCTGGTGAAGCCGGCGCTGGGAACGGTGGTGACATTCGGTTTCATTATGATTTGGGATCAGTACCTGCTGCCGTTGATTGTGGTCAACCAGGACAGTCTGAACACGATTCCGGTAATCCTCGGCACGCTGCGTACCGACGAGAGCATCACGCCGAACATTTTCATTGCGATTACGCTACTGGCGATGCTGCCAAGCATCATTGTTTATCTGGGTCTGCAAAAACATTTCAACCGCGGGATCATGTCCGGCGCGGTCAAAGGATAAGGAGCTACCAATGGGATCCGTTGTACTGAACAGCGTGCGTAAATCTTATGGCGATGCGCACGTGATTAAAGATGTGTCGCTGACTATCCCTGACGGTGAGTTCTGCGTGCTGGTGGGGCCGAGCGGCTGCGGTAAATCCACGCTGCTGCGCATGATTGCCGGGCTGGAGGAGATTTCCGGCGGCGAAGTGCATATTAATGAGCGTAATGTCACCGAGGTGGAACCGAAACTGCGTGATATCGCGATGGTGTTCCAGAGCTATGCGCTTTATCCGCAGATGACGGTACGCGAAAACATGGGCTTTGCGCTAAAAATGGCGCGTCTGCCGAAGACGGAAATTAAGCAAAAAGTGGATGAAGCCGCGGCGCTGCTGGGGCTGGAGCCGCTGCTGGAGCGCCTGCCGAAGGATCTCTCCGGCGGCCAGCGTCAGCGCGTGGCGATGGGGCGCGCGATTGTGCGTAAGCCGCAGGTATTCCTGTTTGATGAACCGCTTTCCAACCTGGATGCCAAGCTGCGTACCCAGGTGCGCGGCGAGATTCGCGAACTGCATCGTCGCCTGAAAACCACGTCGGTCTACGTCACCCACGACCAAATCGAGGCGATGACCATGGGGCAGATGATCGTTGTGCTGCGCGATGGGCGTATTGAGCAGGCCGGGACGCCGCTTGAACTGTATGACCAACCGGCTAACCTGTTCGTGGCAGGCTTTATCGGTTCGCCGGAAATTAACCAACTGCCGGGCGAAGTGGCGATCAACGGCCCGACTACCAGCCTGCGCCTGAAGGATGGCTCGCTGCTGGCGTTGCCTGCGGGTTTACAGGTGAAAAATGGTCAGCAGGTGGTGTACGCTATCCGCCCCGAACAGGTCAACGTGGTGAATGAAGCGCGGGATGATGCGCTGGCCGCGAAGGTTACGGCGGTGGAGAATACCGGGTCGGATATGCAGCTGTTTTGCGATACCGGCGGCGGTGCCTTTACGTCGGTCTTTAAGCAGCGCCTGTCGGTGAAAGAGGGCGACAACATCTGGCTGCAGCCGAAGCTCTCCGGTGTGCATCTGTTTGATGCGCAAAGCGGCCAGCGCATAGCGTGCCTGGAGGGCTAATAAGGTGGCAATGAAGCTGTACACCCTGGATGAAAATTGCCTGGAAAATGCGCGCGCGGGCCTCAAGCAACCGTTCTCACCGTTGCAACTCGCGCTGAGCAAACTGGTGGCGGAGGCCGATCAGCTGCGGCGCGAGCCGACAGAAAGCGTGGTGCATAAAAAACTGCGTCCGGCGAGCGGCGACGCCCACGATTACTACAGTCTCGGCACCTACTGGTGGCCGAATCCGCGGCGGCCCAATGGGCTGCCCTATATTCGTCGCGACGGGCATATCAACCCGCAGTGCGAAAACAACGACACCGATACCTCGCGCATTATCCGTATGTGCGAGCGCTGCCTGACGCTGGGGCTGGCGTGGTACTTCACCGGCCAGCGTCAGTATGCGCAGGCCGCCGCGCAACAGATTCGCTGCTGGTTCCTTGATGGCGATACGCGGATGAACCCGCATCTCAACTACGGCCAGGCGATTCCGGGGATTGTCTCCGGGCGCGGCACCGGGCTGATTGATACCCGTCTGCTGTGGATGGTGGTTGATACCATCGGGCTGATTAATGGCGCCAGCGTGCTGGATACTGACGATATCATCGGCCTGCACCAGTGGTTCCGCGACTTTAACCACTGGATGTACTACAGCGAAATTGGTCATTCTGAATATGTCTGGCACAACAACCACGGCACCTGGTACGACGCGCAGCGCACGGTGAACGCGCTGTTCTACGGCGATAAGGGGCTGGCGGCGCGCATTATTGAGCAGGGGATTACTCAGCGTATGGCGGCGCAAATTGACCAGGACGGCAAGCAGACGATGGAACTGGAGCGTACCATTCCGTTCCACTATTCGTTGTTTAACCTTGAGGCGCATCTGTTGCTCAACCGCTACGCCGAACACGTGGAGTTCGACCGTTGGAATACTATCCGTGACGGACGCGGGGTGAAGCAGGGAATAGACTATCTGGTGCCGTTTATCCGTGAACCGGAGCTGTGGCCGTACAGTGACTTACAGGGCATCGTCTGGGACAGCGCGCTACGGGTACTGTTGCAATCGATACGGGGTTATCCGAAGCAGGCGGCGAGCTACCGTGAAGCGCTGAAGTGCGTGCCGCAGGAGACGCTGCAGCTGAAAGAACAGCTGATGTGGTGTCCGGGGCAAGCGTAGTGCCATCAGGCAGTTTGGCGGGCGTTGCCGGATAGCGGCGTACCGCCATCCGGCCAGGGTGATCGTCGCTTATACCGCGGCGATAATCTTAATCTCAACTTTATATTTCGGGTTCATCAGCTTCGCCTGTACCGTGCAGCGCACCGGGGCATGGCCGGCGACGACCCATGCATCCCACGCTTTGTTCATCGCCGCGAAATCATCCCCGTCGGCGAGAAAAATGGTGGCGTCGAGGATGCGTGACTTGTCGCTGCCTTGCTTTTCCAGCACCGCGTCAATCTGTGCCAGCGTGTTAGCCGTCTGCTCAAACGCGTCGGCATCCAGGTTTGCCGGCACGCCGGTGTAGTACAGCGTCTGGTTATGGATTACCACATCAGACCAGCGCGCTTCGGCATCAATACGGACAATCGTCATTTTCCTTTCCTTTTTAACATCACGTCGATGCGCTAAGACTGCCACATTGTCGCCGTGACGTCACGGCTTAGGCTGGCATAACCTGGACTGGCCTGACATAATCACTGGGAATTTTTCCAGGGGGTAACGTGACGGACGATTTTGCAGCAGATGGCCAGCTTGCGCAGGCGATAACCGGCTTTAAACCGCGTGAACCGCAGCGCCAGATGGCGCACGCCGTCGCTCAGGCGATTGACGAAGGTCAGCCGCTGGTGGTTGAGGCCGGCACGGGTACCGGTAAAACATACGCCTATCTGGCCCCTGCGCTGCGATCGGGGAAAAAGGTGATCATCTCCACCGGGTCGAAGGCACTACAGGATCAGCTTTACAGCCGTGACTTACCCACCGTTTCGAAAGCGCTGGACTACACCGGCAAGCTGGCGTTGCTAAAGGGGCGTTCAAACTATCTGTGTCTGGAGCGTCTGGAACAGCAAGCGCTGGCGGGCGGCGATCTGCCGGTGAATACCCTGAGCGACGTCATTCTGCTGCGCAGTTGGGCGAACCAGACGGTTGATGGCGACATCAGCACCTGCGTCAGCGTCGCCGAGGATTCTCAGGCGTGGCCGCTGGTCACCAGCACCAACGATAACTGCCTTGGCAGCGACTGCCCGCAGTATCAGGAGTGTTTCGTGGTGAAGGCGCGTAAAAAGGCGATGGACGCCGACGTCGTGGTGGTCAACCATCACCTGTTCCTCGCCGATATGGTGGTCAAAGAGAGCGGTTTTGGCGAGCTTATTCCCGAGGCCGACGTGATGATCTTCGATGAAGCCCATCAGCTACCGGACATCGCCAGCCAATATTTTGGCCAGTCGCTCTCCAGCCGTCAGCTGCTGGATCTGGCGAAAGACGTGGTCATCGCCTATCGCACCGAACTGAAAGATACTCAGCAGTTGCAAAAGTGCGCCGATCGCCTGGCGCAGGCGACGCAGGATTTTCGCCTGCAGGTCGGCGACCCGGGGTATCGTGGCAACCTGCGTGACCTGCTGGCGGATAGCGCCGTGCAGCGTGCGCTGCTGCTGCTTGATGACGCGCTGGAGCTGTGCTACGACGTGGCGAAACTCTCGCTGGGACGTTCTGCGCTGCTCGATGCCGCCTTCGAGCGCGCAACGCTGTACCGCGCGCGCCTGAAACGCCTGAAAGAGATCAATAAACCCGGCTACAGCTACTGGTACGAATGCAACTCGCGCCACTTTACGCTGGCGCTGACGCCGCTCACTGTGGCCGATAAATTTAAAGAGGTGATGGCGGCCAAACCGGGCAGTTGGGTTTTTACCTCGGCGACGCTGTCGGTGAATGACGATCTGCACCATTTCACCGAGCGTCTGGGTATTGAAGCGGCGCATTCGCTGCTGTTACCCAGCCCCTTCGACTATGCCAGCCAGGCGCTTTTATGCGTGCCGCGCAATCTGCCGTTGCCGAATCAACCGGGTGCGGCGCGCCAGCTGGCGGCGATGCTCAAACCGCTGATTGAGGCCAACGATGGCCGCTGTTTTATGCTCTGTACTTCGCACGCCATGATGCGCGATCTCGCCGAACAGTTCCGCGCGACGATGACGTTGCCGGTCTTGTTGCAGGGGGAAACCAGCAAGGGGCAGCTTCTGCAACAGTTTGTCAGCGCCGGTAACGCGCTGCTGGTCGCGACCAGCAGCTTCTGGGAAGGGGTAGACGTGCGCGGCGACGCGCTCTCGCTGGTGATCATCGACAAACTACCGTTTACCTCCCCGGACGATCCGCTGCTCAAAGCACGGATGGAAGATTGCCGCCTGCGCGGCGGCGATCCGTTCGAAGAGGTCCAGCTTCCGGACGCGGTGATTACCCTTAAACAGGGCGTTGGGCGCCTGATTCGCGACGTGGACGATCGCGGCGTGCTGGTGATTTGCGATAACCGTCTGGTGATGCGCCCCTATGGTGCGACGTTCCTCGCCAGCCTGCCGCCCGCGCCGCGCACTCGCGACATTCGACGGGCGGTGCGTTTCCTGGCGCTGTCATCGACGCGGTAATGCGGTGCAAAGTGTGGTAAGATGCGCGCCATTTTGTTGATCCGTAACTGCGAGAGCGCGACTAACCATGCGAATTCTGGCTATTGATACCGCCACGGAAGCCTGCTCGGCTGCCTTGTGGAATGAAGGTAGCACCAGTGCTCATTTCGAGCTTTGTCCTCGGGAACACACCCAACGAATCCTGCCAATCGTGCAGGATATTCTTACTGAAAGTGGCGTAAGCCTCACCGAACTCGACGCGCTGGCGTTTGGCCGTGGGCCGGGCAGCTTTACCGGCGTGCGTATCGGTATTGGTATTGCGCAGGGGCTGGCGCTGGGCGCTGAGCTGCCGATGATCGGCGTGTCAACGCTGGCAACCATGGCGCAGGGGGCATGGCGTAAGCAGGGCGCAACTCGCGTGCTGGCCGCCATCGACGCGCGCATGGGCGAGGTCTACTGGGCTGAGTATCAGCGTGATGAACAGGGCGTGTGGCACGGTGAAGAAACCGAAGCGGTGCTGAAGCCGGAAGCGGTACAGCAGCGTTTAGCCGAATTGAGCGGCGAGTGGGCGACCGTTGGCACCGGCTGGGCGGCCTGGCCGGAGATGGCGCAGGGCGCGAACGTAACCCTGAACGACGGTGGCGTGACCCTGCCTGAGGCGGAAGACATGCTGCCAATCGCCTGCCAGCTTCTCGCGCAGGGTAAAACGGTGGCGGTCGAGAAAGCGGAGCCGGTTTATTTGCGTAATGAAGTGGCGTGGAAGAAACTTCCCGGTCGCGAATGACTCTAAGCAGATAAATAGTGAGTCCAGGAGCAGCATCATGGCAGGTCAAAAATACGTCGTTCGTGGCGCAATTGCAGGGCTTATCGCATTAGCGTTAAGCGGCTGCGTCAGCGTGCCGGATGCCATTCAGGGCAGTAGCCCAACGCCGCAGCAGGATCTGGTTCGGGTGATGGCGGCACCGCAGCTGTATGTCGGCCAGGAATCGCGCTTTGGCGGCACGGTTGTCGGTATTGAAAACCAGCAGGGGCGCACCCGTCTGGAAATCGCCACCGTTCCGCTTGACAGCGGCGCGCGTCCGATTCTCGGCGAAGCCTCCCGTGGGCGTATCTATGTCGATGTTAACGGTTTCCTTGACCCGGTAGATTTCCGTGGTCAGCTGGTGACGGTGGTCGGCCCGATCGTCGGCACCGTGGAAGGGAAAGTGGGCACCACGAAGTACAATTTCCTGCACGTTCAGGCCACCGGCTATAAACGCTGGCGCGTTACCCAGCAGGTGGTGATGCCGCCGCAGCCTATCGATCCGTGGGTCTTTGGCCCGCACCCCTGGAATTATGGTTACGGCGGCTGGGGATGGTATAACCCCGGCCCAGCGGAAGTTCGGAACGTCGTAACTGAATAAGATCTGTGCAAAAGCAGACAAAAAAGAAACAGCGGCTAGTCCGCTGTTTCTTCGTTGTAATGGATATAAAAAAAATAAAGAGTGACGCGCTTCGCAACCTTAATTCTGATTAATTCTTAAACTGGTACGCTGAGTTAATATAATGTTAACGAAAGTTTATCATTTGGGGTTGCGATGACGACGAATACGTATTTTAGAGGTGATGCTTTGAAAAAGGTTTGGCTCAACCGTTATCCTGCTGATGTTCCGGCAGAGATCAATCCTGACCGTTATCAATCCCTGGTGGAACTGTTTGAACACGCGGCAACACGCTTTGCCGATCAGCCCGGCTTCGTCAATATGGGCGAAGTGATGACCTTCCGTAAGCTCGAAGAGCGCAGCCGCGCCTTTGCCGCTTATCTCCAGCAGGGGCTGGGGCTGAAGCAGGGCGATCGTGTCGCGCTGATGATGCCTAACCTGCTGCAATATCCGGTTGCTCTGTTCGGCATCCTGCGTGCCGGGATGATCGTGGTCAACGTCAACCCGCTGTACACCCCGCGTGAGCTGGAGCATCAGTTGAACGACAGCGGCGCGCAGGCGATCGTGATTGTCTCCAACTTTGCCCACACGCTGGAAAAAGTGGTTGATAAAACTCAGGTTAAGCACGTGATTCTGACCCGCATGGGCGATCAGCTTTCGACCGCCAAAGGGACGCTGGTCAACTTTGTCGTCAAATACATCAAACGACTGGTGCCGAAATACCATTTGCCGGATGCGATCTCCTTCCGTCGCGCGCTGCATAGCGGCTACCGCTTACAGTATGTGAAACCGGTGGTGAAGGCGGATGATGTGGCCTTCCTGCAATATACCGGCGGTACCACCGGCGTGGCGAAAGGCGCGATGCTAACCCATCGCAATATGCTCGCCAACCTCGAGCAGGTGAAAGCGACCTACGGGCCTCTGCTGCACGAAGGGAAAGAGGTGGTGATCACCGCGCTGCCGCTGTATCACATCTTTGCGCTGACCATGAACTGCCTGCTGTTTATCGAACTGGGCGGGCAGAATATCCTGATCACCAACCCGCGTGATATTCCGGGTCTGGTGAAGGAGCTGGCAAAATATCCGTTCACCGCCATGACCGGCGTGAATACGCTATTCAATGCGCTGCTGAATAATAAAGAGTTCCAGCAGCTCGATTTCTCCACGCTGCACCTGTCGGCGGGCGGGGGAATGCCGGTGAACCATTCGGTGGCTGAACGCTGGGTGAAGCTGACCGGGCAGTATCTGCTGGAGGGCTATGGCCTGACCGAATGTGCGCCGCTGGTGAGCGTCAACCCGCATGATATCGACTATCACAGTGGCAGCATTGGTCTGCCGGTGCCCTCAACTGAGGTGAAACTGGTGGACGATGACGACAACGAAGTGGCCGTCGGCCAGCCGGGCGAACTGTGCGTGAAGGGGCCGCAGGTGATGGAAGGCTACTGGCAGCGCCCGGACGCCACCGCGGAAATTATCAAAGACGGCTGGTTGCATACCGGCGATATCGCGGTAATGGATGAGGAAGGCTTCCTGCGCATCGTTGACCGCAAAAAAGATATGATTCTGGTGTCAGGTTTTAACGTCTACCCGAATGAAATTGAAGACGTGGTGATGCAGCATTCCGGCGTACTGGAAGTGGCCGCCGTCGGTGTCCCTTCCGGCAATAGCGGTGAAGCGGTGAAGATCTTCGTGGTCAAAAAAGACCAAAGCCTGACCGAAGAGGCGCTGATTACCTTCTGCCGCCGTCAGCTAACCGGATACAAAGTGCCGAAACTGGTTGAATTCCGTCAGGAATTACCGAAGTCCAACGTCGGGAAAATTTTAAGACGAGAATTACGTGACGAAGCCCGCGCCAAAGTGGACAATAAGGGATAAGTCACGAGTCATGATGCCTAACGCCAGCTCTGCTGGCGTTTTTTTTGGCACAAAATAAGAGAGTATGATTTGAACTATCAGATGATCACCACCAACGATGCGCTGCACACTCTGTGCGACGCCGTTCGTCAGACAACCGCCGTCGCGCTGGACACCGAGTTTGTCCGCACCCGCACCTACTATCCGCAGCTGGGCCTGATTCAGCTTTTCGATGGAGAGCGTACGGCGCTGATCGATCCTCTGGATATCACCGACTGGTCGCCGCTGCAGGCGATTCTGCAGGACCGCAACATCACCAAGTTCCTGCACGCGGGCAGTGAAGATTTAGAAGTCTTTATGAACGTTTTCGGCGCCATGCCGCAGCCGCTGATCGATACGCAGGTGCTGGCCGCTTTCTGTGGTCGCCCGATGTCCTGGGGCTTTGCCGCGATGGTCGCTGAATACTCCGGCGTTGAGCTGGATAAGAGCGAGTCGCGTACCGACTGGCTGGCGCGCCCGCTGACCTCGCGTCAGTGCGACTACGCGGCGGCGGACGTCTGGTATCTGTTGCCGATAGCCCACAAGCTGATGGCGGAAACCGAGCAGAAAGGGCGCCTTGATTGGGCGCTGAATGAATGCCAGTTGATGCAACAACGCCGTCAGGAAGTGACTGACCCACGCGAGGCGTGGCGTGATATTACCAACGCCTGGCAACTGCGCACCCGCCAGCTGGCCTGTTTGCAACTGCTGGCCGACTGGCGTCTGCGCAAGGCGCGCGAGCGCGACCTGGCGGTGAATTTCGTGGTACGTGAAGAACACCTGTGGAGCGTGGCGCGCTATATGCCGGGCAGCCTCGGTGAGCTGGATAGTCTCGGGCTGTCGGGCAGCGAAATTCGCTTCCATGGTAAAACGCTGATTAGCCTGGTTGAGAAAGCGCAGGCGTTGCCTGATGACGCGCTGCCGGAGCCGCTGCAGAACCTGATGGACATGCCGGGTTACCGCAAAGCGTTTAAAGAGATTAAGGCGCTGGTGCAGGAAGTGGGGCAGGCGAACGACGTCAGCGCCGAGATGCTCGCCTCGCGTCGCCAGATTAACCAGCTGCTGAACTGGCACTGGCAGCTGAAGCCGCGTCATACCGCGCCGGAAATGATTTCCGGCTGGCGCGGTGAGCTGCTGTCCGGCGCGCTGGATAAGTTGCTGGCAGAGTATCCGCGTTAAATCCTGACTGTAGGCCGGATAAGGCAACGCCGCCATCCGGCAATACAATCGTTGGGCAAGGGGTTGCCTGATGGCGCTTTGCTTATCAGGCCTACTCGCAGTTTCCGGACACAAAAAAAGCGCTATCACTAGCGCCTTTTTTTACACCACCGAAAGTCAGGATTTTGACTCTTCCGCTTCCGGCAGCGTGACGTTGAGTTCCAGAATCGAAATATCCCCGTCTTTTTGCTCTAACTGCACCGTGACCATTTCTGGGTCAATCTGCACGTACTTGCAAATCACTTCCAGAATATCCTTCCTTAACTGCGGCAGATAGTGCGGTTCTGCGTCACTGCGGCGACGTTCCGCGACAATGATTTGCAGGCGTTCTTTAGCAATGTTGGCGGTATTCTTTTTCCGTGAGAGAAAAAAGTCGAGTAATGCCATAATTTATCCTCCGAACAGGCGTTTGAGGAAACCTTTCTTCTCTTCTTCAATGAAGCGGAAAGGACGTTCTTCTCCCAACAGACGATCTACGGTATCAGCGTAGGCTTTGCCTGCGTCAGACACGGTATCCAGAATAACCGGTTCACCCTGGTTTGAGGCGCGCAGGACGGACTGATCTTCCGGGATAACGCCAACCAGTTTGATGCGCAGGATTTCCAGCACATCTTCCATGCTCAGCATGTCGCCTTTGCTCACGCGACCTGGATTGTAGCGCGTCAGCAGCAGGTGCTCTTTAATCGGCTCTTCACCATTTTCCGCACGACGGGATTTGGAGGCCAGGATGCCCAGGATACGGTCTGAGTCGCGTACCGAGGAGACTTCCGGGTTGGTGGTGATGATGGCTTCGTCGGCGAAGTACAGCGCCATCAGTGCGCCGGTTTCGATACCCGCAGGGGAGTCGCAGACCACGAAGTCGAATTCCATCTTTTTCAGCTCGTCGAGGACTTTCTCGACGCCTTCGCGAGTCAGCGCATCTTTATCGCGCGTCTGCGAAGCCGGCAGAATGTAGAGATTCTCGGTACGTTTATCTTTGATTAATGCTTGGTTCAGCGTGGCATCGCCCTGAATAACGTTAACAAAATCATACACTACGCGACGTTCGCAGCCCATGATGAGGTCAAGGTTACGCAGACCGATATCAAAATCGATAACGACCGTTTTCTTTCCCTTCTGCGCCAAACCAGTCGCGATGGCCGCGCTGGAGGTGGTCTTACCCACGCCCCCTTTACCTGAAGTCACAACAATAATGCGTGCCATAGAAATTCCTTGTTAAAAAGGGATTAATTTAACGGTTGAATAGTCAAAGCGCTGTCGTCTAACCGCAGACGCGCCGCTTTGCCATAAAATTCGGCTGGGATCTGGTCGCTCAGCCAATATTCCCCGGCGATGGAGACCAGCTCCGCAGCCAGGTGGGTACAAAATACTTGTGCTTCCCGGTCTCCGCCGGCGCCCGCCAGAACGCGTCCACGCATCATGCCATACACGTGAATATTACCGTCGGCAATCAGCTCAGCACCTGCACTGACGTGGCTTGTCACAATCAGATCACAGTTTGGTGCATAAATGCGCTGACCGGAACGTACTGGCGTATCAATCATTCGCGTTTTTGTGATCGGACTAACAATTGGCTCGGGTTCAGTGGGCTTGGGCTGCTCAACGGGCGCGGCACGAACAACTTTATCTTTACCTTCAGTCAGTAAAGGAAGGCCCGATTGGTCAATGGCCGCTTTGAACTGCGGATTTTTACAGCCGCTGACGCCCACGATACGCAGACCGGCAGCCATAATCGCCTGCTGAATCGCACGCCACTGGGTAAACTCTTCAAGGTTGCTGACGTTGACCACAACCGGGGCATGACGGAAAAAAGCCGGAGCCTGGGCGACCTTGTCTTCTAACGCCTGACGAATAACCTCGGGTCTTGCATCATGCAAATGGACCACCGATAAGGTGAAGCTACTGCCTTTAAGTTCGATTGGCGTGTTTGACATCCTGGCCTTACTCAATTTGCTATTTATCGCCGCTTCGCGCGCGGCGATATTCCGAAGACTATCAGTCATGTTATAGTCACTAATATATTCAAGCAAGTAACCACAGTCCTAATTCCGAGTATAAAGTATGTTTTGTGTGATTTATCGTAGTTCTAAACGTGATCAAACCTATTTGTATGTCGAAAAAAAAGACGATTTCTCTCGCGTCCCGGAAGAACTGATGCAGGGCTTCGGCCAGCCGCAGCTGGCGATGCTGTTGCCTCTGGACGGACGCAAGAAGCTTATCAATGCCGATCTGGAAAAGGTAAAACAGGCGTTAAAAGATCAGGGCTATTATTTACAGATGCCACCGCCGCCTGAAAATCTGTTGAAACAGCATCTGGCCGACGTCAAAAATAAGGGCGAATAGTTTTCGCTTCCGGCTAATGTCTGTTCCTGGTTACACAACAAATAAGGGAAAAGTATGTATCAACATCATAACTGGCAGGGTGCGCTGCTGGATTACCCGGTAAGCAAAGTTGTCTGTGTTGGCAGTAATTATGCAAAGCATATCCAGGAGATGGGCAGCGCGACGCCGGAAGAGCCCGTGCTGTTTATTAAGCCAGAAACCGCACTCTGCGACTTGCGCCAGCCGCTGATTCTGCCGCAGGGCCTGGGCTCTGTGCACCATGAAGTCGAGCTGGCGGTGCTGATTGGCGCGACGCTGCGTCAGGCGACGGAAGATCACGTCATGCAGGCTATTGCGGGTTATGGTGTCGCGCTGGACCTCACGCTGCGCGACGTGCAGAGCAAAATGAAAAAGGCCGGGCAACCGTGGGAAAAAGCGAAAGGCTTTGATAATTCCTGCCCGATCTCCGGTTTTATCCCGGCGGCAGCCTTCGAAGGCGACCCGCAAAATACCACGCTGGGCCTGAAGGTGAACGGCGAAGTGCGTCAGCAGGGCTCGACGGCGGATATGATCCACAAAATCGTGCCGCTGATTGCCTACATGAGCCGCTTCTTCACCCTCAAGCCGGGCGACGTGGTGCTGACCGGTACGCCGGAAGGCGTCGGCCCGCTCCACGGTGGTGATGAACTGGACGTGCTGTTTAACGGCTATTCTCTGACAACCCGCGTGCTGTAATCCCTGCTTGCCGCCCCAATCGGGCGGCAAAACTTGCATCCCTGTGCCAGACTGGTTATAAGAAGCACCCTGATTTTTGATGTGGACATCCCGATGAGCGAATTACCTTTCTGGCAGAGCAAGACCCTTGACGACATGACCGATGCCGAATGGGAGTCGCTGTGCGACGGCTGCGGCCAGTGCTGCCTGCACAAGCTGATGGATGAAGACACCGACGAAATTTACTTCACCAACGTTGCCTGCAAACAGCTGAACATCAAGACCTGCCAATGCCGTAACTACGAACGCCGTTTCGACTATGAGCCGGACTGTATCAAGCTGACCCGCGATAACCTGCCTACCTTCGAGTGGCTGCCGCATACCTGCGCGTATCGTCTGCTGGCGGAAGGTCAACCGCTGCCGCAGTGGCATCCGCTGATAACCGGTTCAAAAGCAGCGATGCATGGCGAGCGTATTTCGGTGCGTCATATTGCGGTGAAGGAGTCAGAAGTGCGTGACTGGCAAGACCATATCTTAAATAAACCAGAATGGGCTGACTAACGTCCGATTTCGTGCTTCATTCTCGCTTTTTACGCTTCCGTTAATAAAATCACTCCTCAATTCCTGCACTCTGCCGATAGAGATATTATCGGCATCGGTGTGGGGATGGACATGCGTAGTTCAATAAAGCTGTTAGTACTTGCGGTTATGATCAATCTGGGTGGTTGGGGGTTACTGCTGGTCGCCGGTTATGGCATCGGGACATTGGCGGGGATTTGGTAGGAGAGGGGCCAGCAGCGATAGCATCGCCACTGGCTCAAGCGACAATTAGCGGCCAAACAGGTCGCGGCGTTTCGGTTTAAACGGCTGGGCAATCAGCACCAGCAGCGCCACGATCAGGTAGGCGGCAAAAATACCCACCAGCCACTGCGGCATCTCCAGCGATAAGAATTCCCACTGGCGCACAGAGCAATCGCCGGAAGCGACGAACACCTGAGGCAGCCACTTATCAAGCGGCAGCCAGCTCGGGAAACGGGCCATAAAATCACAGGTCATAAACGGCGACGGATGCAGCTGAATCATCGTGTGTTCCCAGGCCAGCTGCAGCCCGCGGAAGGCGCTATACAGCCAAATCAGCAGCGCCACATAGCGCAGCGGGCTTTTCGGTGCGATAGCGCCGACAATCCCGGCGCCCATCACGCCAAACAGCGCGCAGCGTTCGTAAATACACAGGACGCACGGCTTTAACAGCATTACATGCTGGAACCATAATGCCACTAACTCAAGCGCAAAAGCGGTTAACGCCAGTAATAACCAGGCACTGCGGCCACGTGAGCTCTGGTTTAAATATCGCAACATAATCATTTCCCTGGAACGTGCTTTGAAAACGCAGTGTAAACGAAAACGATAGCCCTGCCATCTGGCTATACGCAATAATTCGTAAATGATGATGCAATGCCCGCGATAAAACCGACGGGCATCGATAAACGCCGCTATATTAGTGGGTTATTGTGGCAAGTACTAATACTCCCTTATTCATCATCCAGTCAATCATCGGCTGCAGGGTAAACTCAACGCACAGCAGGCCGACCAGCGTCAGCACAATCGTATACGGCAACGCCATCCACACCATACGGCCATAGGAAAGGCGGATGAGCGGCGCAAGCGCGGAGGTGAGCAGGAACAGGAATGCCGCCTGACCGTTTGGCGTGGCGACCGACGGCAGGTTAGTACCGGTGTTGATAGCGACGGCCAGCAGCTCGAACTGACGCAGATCGATCGCACCGTTATCGAGTGCCGTTTTGGCCTCGTTGATATACACGGTACCCACGAAGACGTTATCCGAAATCGACGACAGCAGCCCGTTAAACAGATAAAACAACGAGCGTTGGGCGTGCGGGGAAGCTTGCAGCACGAAGTCGATAATCGGCGCAAACAGGTGTTGATCGATAATCACCGCTACGACCGCGAAGAACACCGTCAGCAGCGCGGTAAACGGCAGCGCTTCGGTAAACGCCTTACCAATCGCGTGCTCGTCGGTAATGCCGGTAAATGAGGTCGCGAAGATAATCACCGACAGGCCAATCAGCCCCACCTCCGCCAGATGTAACGCCAGCGCCAGCACCAGCCAGACGCCAATAATCCCCTGAACGATGAGGCGCATGCTCTCCTGGCGTGAGCGCTGTTTGCGGCTACGCTCGTCGAAATCATGAAGAATTTGACGAACGGGTTCGGGCAGTTCGGCGCCATAGCCAAAGGCTTTAAACTTTTCCAAAAGCAGACAGGTGATCAGGCCGCAGACAAAGACCGGAACGGTGACAGGGGACATGCGCAGGAAAAACTCACCAAAATGCCAGCCCGCCACCTTAGCGATAATCAGGTTCTGTGGCTCGCCGACCATCGTCATGACGCCGCCCAACGCGGTCCCCACACCGGCGTGCATCATCAGGCTGCGCAGGAACGCGCGGAACTGCTCCAGCACCACGCGCGAGTGTTTATCAATATGGCTGTCGTCCAGCAGGTCGTCATCATCCGGTCGCGCGGAAACCACCCGATGATAGATGCTGTAGAAGCCGACCGCGACGCTGATGATCACGGCGACCACCGTCAAGGCATCGAGGAATGCCGACAGAAACGCGGCGGCGAGACAGAAGGCCAGCGACAGCAGCCGTTTACTACGAATGGTCAGCAGCAAACGGGTAAAGATGAACAGCAGCAGCTGTTTCATAAAGTAGATGCCGGCGACCATAAAGATCAGCAGCAGCAGGACTTCCAGATTAGCCGCTACCTCGTTGCGCACGTGTTCAGCGGACGTCATGCCGATAAATACGGCCTCAATAGCCAGCAGCCCGCCGGGAATCAGTGGGTAACACTTCAACGCCATGGCCAGGGTGAAGATAAACTCCACCACCAGTAGCCATCCGGCGACAAACGGATTGATCAAAAACACCAATGGATTGATCACTAAGAAAATAAGCAGCAGTAATTTGTACCAATCCGGTGACTGACCAAGAAAGTTGCGCCACAGGGCGCGACCGTAAGAGATTTCCATGACAATCGTCTTCCTCCTGAAAAGATGACATTTTTTACCATTAAAACAGATATACCGCCAGAATTCCCCCCGGCGTGCACCTTTTCCATCCGGCCACGAAATATGAAAAATGAAACGGCGATCCCTTTTTAATTCCGTTGCCCTGCTATCTGCTCAATGTTGGCTCTGGTATGATGAGTCCAATTGCAACGCTGTGTAATGGAATTTTTACTATGGTCATTAAGGCGCAAAGCCCGGCGGGTTTCGCGGAAGAGTATATTGTCGAAAGCATCTGGAATAACCGTTTTCCACCTGGGTCGATTCTTCCGGCAGAACGCGAACTCTCTGAATTAATTGGGGTTACCCGTACTACCTTACGTGAAGTGTTGCAACGCCTGGCGCGAGATGGCTGGTTGACGATTCAGCACGGTAAGCCAACGAAGGTCAACAATTTTTGGGAGACATCCGGGCTTAATATCCTGGAAACGCTGGCGCGTCTCGATCATGACAGCGTGCCGCAGCTGATTGATAATCTGCTGTCAGTGCGCACCAATATCGCCACCATCTATATTCGTACCGCATTCCGTCAGCACCCGGAAAAAGCGCTGGAAGTGCTGGCGACAACGCGTGAAGTTGCCGACCATGCCGACGCTTTTGCTGAACTGGATTACAGCGTGTTCCGTGGTCTGGCGTTTGCCTCCGGTAATCCGATCTATGGTCTGATCCTCAACGGGATGAAAGGGCTCTATACGCGTTTGGGACGCCACTATTTCTCCAGCCCGGAAGCGCGTGCGCTGGGCCTGGGCTTCTATCATAAGCTGATTGAGCTGTGTGAGAAGGGCGAGTACGAGAAGGTCTATGAGACGGTGCGTCGCTACGGGCACGAAAGTGGCGAGATCTGGCATCGTATGCAGAAGTCGCTGCCGGGGGATTTATCCCTGCATGGACGTTAACAATAAACGGGTCATACGCAACACTGATTGAGTCAGTAAAATAATCGGTTGAACGTTCCGGATGGTTGTCGCCAATAGCCTCATCACTTCTCTGATGGGGCTTTTTTGCTGCTAGTCTGATTTCACTATACCCAGCGCGCGTAGCCCGTACGCATGATTTTCTCGGGCGCTTGATGCTAGTGATACAGCTAAGACACATAAACGTAATATTCCCTGGCTGTTGATTGTAGGGCTGCCTACCAGTTTAAGTGATGGGTCGAATATGTAATGTTGGTAGGTAAGTAAAAAGCGGTAGATACAAATCTACCGCTTTTAAAAATTACCAGTTCACCCGAACGCCTAGATTACCGGCAAAACCATGCATATTCCCTTCAAAGTCATGCTGATATTTCATATCAGCATATAACGATGCGTTTTTGGTGATATCACCGGTAAAACCACCGCCTAGTTCATACCATTGATCAGAGTAATTTTGGTTCATTCTCACTGAGCTCACAGTGACGTCTGGCGAACGACCAATATTGGTGAGAACGTTTGCCGTCAAATATGGATGCGCTTTGGAGGTTTTAACACTATCATAACCGAGTCGTCCACCTATGCGAGCGAGGCCTGAGTTATCTGATGTTGATTTAACATAGGCAATACCATCATTTGTCGCATCTAAATGAAGGTATTGATACATTAGCTGAACTTGAGGTTCCAGATACAAACCGTTGGTATATTTGAACGGCTTACCCGCTTCCACAGATAAAGTTATACCATCACCATTCTGGGTAGCATCACTACCGTAAATACTATTATAATCATTACGATAATGAGTATATTGAGCCACAGTATCTAAATACACATCATTTGAAAAATATGATGTGTAATAAGCGCCAAAACCGTAGCCTTTAGAGTTGATCTTACCTGTTGTGGTCGATCTATTTTTATATATTCCGCGAGCAGAATCCTTAGCAGAAGTACTCACTTGTCCGAATGTGGCAAATACACCACTATGTACTCTGGTGCCATCCTCGGCAAATTTGTTATAAAGATCGCCGCCAAGCTGGGCAAACCAGGTATCGGCATCATAGTTAAAACGATCTGCGCTGGATTTTGTCTCACCTCCGCCAATACGCCCCCAGGCTCCCTGAGGCATATTGCTTTCTTTTTTAATGTTTTCCTGTTCACCAACCCTTTCATGCAAAGTACCAACGGTCTGATAACCATACATGCGGTTTAAGTATGGGGCGATAACGTAGCCAGGCACTGATGGGTTATATGATGGCTTCGATGTTGGGGTCGGATTCGAATTTGGGTTTGGGGTCGTCTCTGGAGTCGGTTCTAAAATCGAACGCAAATACCATCCATTGCCAGATTGGCCACCGTTATACGCAAGATATTCATATGCACCAGCTACAACAGGTTTTGATAGCGCTATGGAAGTAGAGTCCTGACCACTGATGGACGCAAGTTTAATTCCATCGTTTACCGTCAGTGCGCCATTTCCACCAATCTGATTGATATTGATCTTATAGCTACCCGTGGCATCGCCGTTAACTATAATTTTATCTGTAACTGAGTTAGAGTCACCTTCATTAAGTACAGTATTAAAGTTTATTGTTCCATTATTCCCGGATAAAGAATTAGTCGTAATGTTCTTAACATCATTAACACTAGTACTTTGGAAGTTAACCAAGGCGTTATTTAATGTAATGGTTTCAGCGTTTGAGTCTCCAGTCACATTCCATTGACTACTATTGGAAATGTTAAGACTTGTCATATCAACAGATTTACCTGTCCAGACAGCGCTATTATTCAGTGAAAGTGAAGCCGTAGATGACGATGTGTTAAGCGCATCTCCCATGATTACAGAGTTATTATCAGCGGTGACATCTAACTCTGCTGCGCCAGTATTATTAATGAATATCCCATTGTTAACGGTTGCATTAACCCCATTTAACTCGATTGTGCCGTCGCCTTCTATAGCATAAATAGACTCACCAGCAAGTGAAGATAATTCACCACCAGTCATTGAAAGCGTAGATACACCACGATTTTGCAGAATCGCTGGACTTTGTATGCTATTTTCAGTTTTAACTGTTGTATTATTAAGAACTACATTACCACCTTCAAGAGAAACACCAGGAGAATAGTTGCCTTTGGTCTCAAATGCACTATTCGTCGCATTGATCGTGCCACCAGAAACAGCCCGTACGGCGGCTGAAATATGATTTTCGGTAAGTATATTTGAATTGCTAATATTGGCTACTGCACCATCCCTTGTCATGAGACCGGCAGCAGATGAATTTTTTGTGTTTATATAGCTATCAGTAACATTGGTGGTGGCTCCTTGGTTTATGGCATATACGCCAAGAGCGCCAAATCCTGAAGTTGAAATGTTCGTTTTTGAGAGCGATACAACTGTTGGGTTGTTCACATCACCATTGCCATCTACATAAACACCATGAATGTTCGCACCTGTTGTGTTGACATTTATGGAATCAGTACCCTGAAGCGAAATATGACTTCCGGTGGCAGCATAAATCGCAGAGGTTGTGAATATGGACGATGATGAATTCTTTTCTACAACACCATTCCCTGACAATGTGATTGTGCTGCTATCTGTAGCAGATATAGCCGACGCATCATCACCTGTACTTACAATGTTGAATTGATCGCGAATTTCGATGTTACTATTATCTTGAGCAACAATCGCCGCTGAACCACTCCCAGTTGAGTTGATACTTAAGAGACCTTGCGAGCTCACTTTTCCTGAATTACTGGCGTATATGCCAGAAGAGTCATCACCAGTAGTGTTGATTGATACGCTATTGAGTTCTGACACTCCACCTGCTATAGCAGAAATACCATCGGCACTCGCACCGCTGGTAGTGATAGATGAATCTTGTATCGCGCCATGGCTATTGCTGCCCAGCAATTTAATACCGTCTGCATCTGCCCCGGATGTATTTACGGTTGAGTCGCTAAGCGAAAAATCATCACCAACAAATACGCCATTAGCATTTGTGCCAGATGTGGAGATTGCTAAATGACTGCCATGCACGGTAGTACCCACACCATTTGCGTCCATTGAGATACCATGCGCGGTATCCCCAACTGTTTTGATATTTAATTTAGACGATGATGTGCCATTAAGTACGATGCTTGCCCCGTTTGATGCAGAAACTGCAGACGAGTTTACCCCGCCTCCGGAGGGGAGAAGAGATGAGGTCTGAATCAGTCCTCCAGCATTGATAACTACCGCTGTTCCGCTTCCGTTAGCTTCAATTGCGCTATATGGGCCGTTAACTGATGCATCATTGTTAGCCGTTACGTTTAATGTTCCGCCAGAAACGTCAACGTTACCGCCGTTCAATGCATATATGCCATATGAGCTTCCATTCGCTGTAATACTGAGGTCCCCCTGACTAGTTACAGAGGAATCGGTACCATCCACTTTAATCCCGGATGAATCATTGCCCGATGTCGTGATAATTGAGTTGCCATTGAGATTGACTGTTCCGCCCGATTGGGCAAGCACCCCCTCGGAGTTGCCTCCTGTGGTAGAAATATTCAATGTACCTGATGACAGAATAGATCCTGCATTCAGAGCATGTAGCTCAGGAGTATTAGAAGTATTGCTTACCGATGAATGGTTCACTGGTAAGTTAACTGACGTGCTGTCGGCTATCGTTTGGGCCTTAGCAATTTCAGTTGATGTTGACAGAAGAATACCAATCATTATTGATATTTTAGATAACTTAGTATTTAAGCAAGACATTGATGCTCCTTGATTTCCATATGTCTCTAAAACCTCACGACGTTTGCAGTGAAGTTCATTTTTATCTGAATAATATGTAATTGCCTGAGCAATATTAGAAAATACCAATAGCTCGTGACATGACTTAGTTATGTATAGTTCCACGCAGGAGAAACATCAAGTTACATAATTTTACACCACAAGTATACTATGGTTATTAACGCTATCAATTTCCAAAAGACATGAAAATTCCTAAACTGCTTGCCAGAGAAAATCGCTTTTGAATTCCGTATGTTATTGATTTTTATATATTGTTATTTCTGGTTATTTGTCTTGCGCGATCTGTTTTAGTTTTACCTTCCCCCCGACTAACATATCAATTTATTAAAAAAATTCCGGTGGTTGATTGACGAGGATTATCGTAACTGATTGATGTTCAGGTGCTATTTTTCCTGGTGGTTGAGTTTTGTTTATTCCCATTATTGATGTAGAGAAGATGGAATTGGTCAATAAACTTGAGGTGTAAGATGCTGCGAGCAAAATGGAGAATCGAGGTGCAACGCCTGATTTAATAACGGAATCAATTATTTCTCGTTTAATGAATCGCCAGGCATTTTGGCCTTTACTGTAAATTTATGTAAAGAGAGTATTCAAATGACACTGCCATGTACATGAGCGTCAAGAACCATCTAGTCATAAACTTCATAAAATAAAAATAAGGCATGGTGTTTATCATGCATAACTATTAAAAATCGGAATTAAATATTACCAAAATCACTACAGGCAAATTCTTGAACCACAAAGGGGTTGTATATTACCTAATAATTTCATTTGATTTCATTAGGTTACCATTTCGATATGAAATTAATTAATTCCCCATCTTGCAAGCAAAGTATTTGCCATGTGAATATACTTACATCGGGCAAGCTAATTGAACATAGATGTCAAAACTCCACTTTCTATAACGAGAATTTTGCATATGATGAAACCGAATGATGAAATGAAGTTAATTATCTCTAAATGGTTATCATCAGGTGCTGCGCGCATCATAATAAAAAGTGAAATTGGAATTGAGCGCACGTTAGGGGTAAAGCCAAACAATACTGACTTCGTTTTTCTTACTGAAGGCGCTATGGATATCAGAAGAACGATGGATGACCTGGTATTCTGTACGGCACTTGCTCCTTACATCATGAGTGGTACCGATCACCCTGAAAGTGAAGCGTACTTTTATGGTGAGATAAGAGCACATTCAGTAGCCTATAGGATAAAAAAAGAAACCGCATTAAGCATAGTGGAGAAATTCAATTTATTCAGAGAGTTATGGATAGTTGAAAAGTATAAATCTCAAGCTATATGGCGTCGGGATGCGAATCTTAATGGGGCATCAGTTAAACAAGCAATAGGAGAACTCATTACTGTACTGAGCATGCTTCCGCCAGAGTTCAGAAAATCAATATCTGTTTATAAATTTCTTCAGGAAAGAACAAAGTATTCAAAGAGTACGATAATGCGCGTTGTGAATCATTACAGAGATAATGGTCAACTAGATATTAAAAATGGAATGATTATCGAATGGAGTCCTAAAGAGAAAGGATAAGTGCTATGGAATTTTATGTACATACTTACTGTTCTTACACCAGGCAGGGAGTTTTGGGGCTCATCGATGATTTTTTTGAAAATTCAGATTCTACTGAGGTTATCCATATTTTTGATCTCATTGAGAATCCGCACCCTATATTGTTGTTGAGTAAAATCAAGAAATATATGCGTGTGACGTCAGATGAGCCGCAAAAAATACTTGCTGTTTGCAATAAGCAGACGGCTGACTTTTTGAGAAAATTCAATATATTATGTATTACACCTACAGAGTCGGTGTTAAATTGGGTAGAAATTTTAAAAAAGGCCAAAGGCTATACTAAGTGGTCTGTTGCCAGCATTCCAGAGTTAGAACATCATTATTCGTCAAAGTCATTGACAAGTAGGGATTTTTTTATCCTGGAGCATTTGTGTAAAGGGTATTCGTTTGCTCAAATATCTGAACTCAGTGGTCTGGATGCAAAGATTGTTTACGCCAGACTTAGTAAGATAAAGCATGAGTTTGACTTAAAAAGGAACAACCTTCATCTTGCTTACGATTTCGTTTCAGAATCGATGGGGAATTTCCATGGTTATTATAAACAGTCAGGCTCGGCCTTTTAAAGTACAGGTTTCTCCTAATCATTTACGCCAGGTATTCTGAAACTGCCCGAAGCGGAAAGATAAAAATAAAGAACATTATTACATGGTTTCAATGCGTAGGCAGTGTGTCGGCGATAGTTATATTTATCCTTACTTAGCATAAGCCTCATGAGGGTGATGAGGTGATTTGTGACGTTCTCGTCTGGTACTCACAGGCAAAGTGAGGGGCAACCTCGACGAAATCGAAATTGAAGAAAATGTGGGAGAAGGCGAAGCAATTCATCCAGCCAGAAAAAGAGAACGGCCCAAAAGCAGGGCCGTTCTAATCTCAAAATCCCGTATTCCGTTCATTCAAGGTCACTTAAGTATATGGCGTGATAACCATATGCTTCTTTGTCGATATCGCCCCTCAGGCACTACAACGCATTTGGCCTTGGTGGGCAGCGTTCCAGCAGCTCAATGCTACCGTCAGCGTTCTGCTGCTCCAGATGTACATCAAACCCCCACAGGCGATGGACATGTTTCAGCACCTCTTTGCGGCCTTTATCCAGCGGTGCGCGGTTATGTGGCACGTAGCGCAAGGTCAACGAACGGTCGCCGCGCAGATCGACATTCCACACCTGAATATTCGGCTCAAGATTACTGAGGTTGTACTGAGAGGAGAGCTGTGAGCGGATTTCCCGATAGCCCTCTTCGTTGTGGATAGCCGAAATCTCCAGATAATTATTACGGTCGTCGTCCAGAACGGTAAACAGCCGGAAATCACGCATGATTTTCGGCGACAGGAACTGGCTGATAAAGCTCTCGTCCTTAAAATCACGCATTGCGAAGTGCAGGGTGGTCAGCCAGTCGGAACCGGCGATATCCGGGAACCAGTATTTGTCCTCTTCGGTCGGGTTCTGACAAATGCGCTTAATGTCCTGGAACATGGCAAAGCCCAGCGCATACGGGTTGATACCGCTATACCACGGGCTATTGTAGGGTGGCTGGAACACCACGTTGGTGTGACTGTGCAGAAACTCCAGCATAAAGCGCTCGGTCACTTTGCCTTCATCGTACAGATGGTTAAGGATGGTGTAGTGCCAGAAGGTCGCCCAGCCTTCGTTCATCACCTGCGTCTGTTTCTGCGGGTAGAAATACTGGCTAACCTTACGCACGATACGCAGAATCTCGCGCTGCCACGGCTCCAGTAGCGGCGCGTTCTTTTCCATAAAGTACAGCAGGTTCTCCTGCGGCTCGGACGGGTAGCGGCGCGCGGACTCGACGGCTTTCTCTTCATCGCGCTTCGGTAGGGTGCGCCACAGCGTATTCACCTGGCTTTGCAGATACTCTTCACGGCTTTTTTGCCGCGCTTTTTCTTCCTGCATCGAGATTTTTGACGGCCGCTTGTAGCGGTCAACGCCGTAGTTCATCAGCGCGTGGCACGAGTCGAGCAGACGCTCAACCTCATCCACGCCGTAGCGTTCTTCGCATTCGGTAATGTATTTACGGGCGAACAGCAGGTAGTCGACGATCGAACTGGCATCGGTCCAACTGCGGAACAGGTAGTTGTTTTTAAAGAATGAGTTGTGTCCGTAGCAGGCGTGCGCCATCACCAGCGCCTGCATGGTGATGGTGTTCTCTTCCATCAGATAAGCAATACAGGGGTTGGAGTTAATGACAATTTCATAGGCCAGCCCTTGCTGCCCGTGCTTATACTGGCGCTCGGTCTCAATAAACTTTTTACCAAACGACCAGTGGGGGTAGTTAATCGGCATCCCGACGCTGGAGTAAGCATCCATCATCTGCTCGGAGGTAATGACTTCAATCTGATGCGGGTAGGTATCCAGTCGGTATAGCTTCGCCACCCGGTCGATTTCCGCCAGGTAGGTTTCCAGCAGCGAAAACGTCCAGTCGGGTCCATCGCTCAGACGAGTTGCATCCTTATTCATCGAGTCAATCGTAGCCATTAGCGCGCCCTCATTGTTGGCGACTCTCTCTGTCTGGAGAGCCTCTCTTCAAGAATAGAACACCGCAGAAATTCTGTAACAACCGCGTTTTCTAAACTTCATGATTTATTCATTTTAGTGGCGATATTTTTGCTCGTTCTCAGCATTTTATGCTGACAAAAAATAGCGTGCAGCAGGAGATATCAACTTCGTCGTCACCCCGCAGCATGCGTGCTGTGTGAAGTAAGTCACCATAAAAAAAGCGTATGTTGAATAATATTTTCATCTGGGTTATCAATTTGTAATTAGAAGATTGTTCTTTTACTCATTCTGGACTGGAGTGGCTATGCACATTGTCATACTGGGAAGTGGCGTGGTGGGCGTGACCAGCGCCTGGTATTTAAGTCAGGCGGGGCATCAGGTGACGGTTATCGACCGGGAGGCCGGCCCGGCGCTGGAGACCAGCGCCGCCAACGCCGGGCAAATCTCCCCGGGCTACGCTGCGCCGTGGGCGGCACCGGGCGTGCCGCTAAAGGCGATTAAATGGATGTTCCAGCGCCATGCGCCGCTGGCGATTCGCCTGGATGGCACCGGTTTCCAGCTGAAGTGGATGTGGCAAATGCTGCGCAACTGCGACACTCGCCACTATATGGAAAACAAAGGGCGCATGGTGCGTCTGGCTGAGTACAGTCGCGACTGTCTGAAAACCCTGCGTGAAACCACCGGCATTAGCTATGAAGGCCGTCAGGGCGGTACGTTGCAACTGTTCCGCACCGCTCAACAGTATGAGAACGCGACCCGCGATATCGCCGTGCTGGAAGATGCGGGGGTGCCGTATCAACTGCTGGAAGCTTCGCGTCTCGCCGAGGTTGAGCCAGCGCTGGCGGAGGTTGCCCATAAGCTGACTGGCGGTCTGCGCTTACCCAACGATGAAACCGGTGACTGCCAGTTGTTCACCCAGCGGTTGGCGAAAATGGCCGAGCAGGCGGGCGTGCAGTTCCGTTTCAATACGCCGGTAGACAGCCTGATTAAAGAGGGCGAACGCATTGTCGGCGTGAAGTGCGGCGACGAAGTGGTCAAAGCCGATGCTTACGTGATGGCTTTTGGCTCTTACTCAACCGCCATGCTCAAAGGGCTGGTGGATATCCCGGTTTATCCGCTGAAGGGCTACTCGCTGACCATTCCGATCGTCGAAGAGAGCGGGGCGCCGGTGTCCACGATCCTTGATGAAACGTATAAAATCGCGATTACCCGTTTTGATAACCGTATCCGCGTTGGCGGTATGGCGGAGATTGTCGGCTTTAATACCGAGCTGCTTCAGCCGCGTCGCGAGACGCTGGAGATGGTGGTGCGCGATCTGTTCCCGCGCGGCGGCCACGTGGAAGAGGCCACGTTCTGGACCGGGCTGCGTCCGATGACCCCGGACGGCACGCCAGTGGTGGGCAAAACGGCGTTCAAAAATTTGTGGCTGAATACCGGCCACGGCACGCTGGGCTGGACCATGTCTTGTGGTTCCGGCCAGCTGCTAAGCGATTTGATGTCTGGCAGAATGCCGGCTATCCCCTATGATGATCTCAGTGTCGCACGCTATTCACCGGGCTTCACACCCACTCGCGTGCAGCATTTGCATGGCGCGCACCACTAAGGAGAACGCATGTCACGTCCTGTGCTCGCCAGCATCGATCTGCAGGCGCTAAAAAAAAATCTGGCTATTGTCCGACGCGCTGCGAATGGGGCTCGCGTCTGGTCGGTGGTGAAAGCGAATGCCTACGGCCATGGCCTTGATCGGGTATGGAATGCCCTGAAGGAAACCGACGGTTTTGCGATGCTCAACCTCGAAGAAGCGATTTTGCTGCGTGAACGCGGCTGGAAAGGGCCGATTCTGTTACTGGAAGGTTTTTTCCATGCCGACGAACTGGAACTGTTTGATAAATATCGGCTGACCACCAGCGTGCACAGCAACTGGCAGATTAAAGCGCTACAGAATGCCCGTCTGCACGCGCCGATTGATATCTACCTGAAGGTAAACAGCGGCATGAACCGTCTCGGTTTTGCACCGGAGCGAGTGCAGACGGTCTGGCAACAGCTGCGCGGTATGAAAAACGTCGGCGCGATGACGCTCATGTCGCACTTTGCGCAATCGGAAAACACCGACGGCGTAACTGAACCGATGCGCCTGATCGAGCAGGCGGCTGAAGGACTGGACTGCCCACGTTCGTTAGCCAACTCGGCGGCGACGATGTGGCATCCGGAAACCCATTTTGACTGGGTGCGGCCCGGTATTGTGCTCTACGGCGCGTCACCCTCTGGCCAATGGCAGGACATCGCGAATACCGGCCTCAAGCCGGTGATGACGCTGAGCAGCCAGATTATCGGCGTGCAGAACCTCAAACCCGGCGATGCGGTGGGCTATGGCAGCCGCTATCGCGCAAAAGAGGAACAGCGCATTGGTATTGTCGCCTGCGGTTACGCCGACGGCTACCCGCGCATTGCCGCCAATGGCACTCCGGTGCTGGTGGATGGGATCCGTACCGGTACGGTTGGCGCTATCTCGATGGATATGCTGGCGGTGGATTTAACGCCGTGCCCGCAGGCCGGAATTGGTACCGCCGTTGAGCTGTGGGGGCAGGAAATTAAGATTGATGAAGTGGCGGCCAGCGCGGGCACCGTCGGCTATGAGCTGATGTGCGCGCTGGCACCGCGAGTCCCCGTTGTGACGGTGTAACGTTTGTGCGTTTGCCCGGTGGCGCTGCGCTTACCGGGCCTACAGCCGTTTGCTACTCTCGCAAGCCAGCGCCATCGGGCAACAACCAGGCTACTCCGATTCTTCCTCGGCTACCCGCACGCCGACTTTCAATACCTGATTCTCTTCTTTTTCCGCGACGGTCCATATCATCCCGGCAAACTCCACCTGGTCGCCCACCACCGGCGCTGCGCCGAGCAGATGCTCGACGATATCGCCCAGAGACTGCTGGTTATCGCGGAACTCTTCCCCGCCGTCGAGGCCGTAAATCAGCGCCACGTCGGCAAACTTGGCGCCAGCTTCCAGAATAAAATCACCAAAGAAGCGCTGATCCAGCGATATCGGCGGCGACTGGCTAAACAGCTTGCCCAGCAGAGGCAGGTCGCGCTCGCGGCCAATCACGCACAGAATGTCATTTTCCCGCAGGCGGGTGCTGCCGGTAGGGTGCAGCAGCGCATTATCGCGAAACAGGGCGGCAATACGCGTTTCCGGCGGCATATGCAGGTCGCGCAGCGCCGCGCCCACGCACCATTTTTCGGCGCTAAGCTGATAGACAAACTGCTCCCACGGGTTCTCCGGGTGAATATCCAGCCCCACGCGGGAGATAGGCCAGCCGACCGGCGGCACCACCACTTTGGCTTTCTTCGCCGCCCACGACAGCGAGGTGCCCTGCAGCAGCAGTGAAATCAGAACCACGAAGAAGGCGACATTAAAGAACAGCCGCGCATTCTCGAGGCCCGCCATCATCGGAAACACCGCGAGGATGATCGGTACCGCGCCGCGCAGGCCAACCCAACTGATAAAGGTGCGCTCGCGCAGGTTAAAGCCGCGGAACGGCAGCAACCCGGCGAAAACGGAAAGCGGACGGGCGATGAAGATCATCCAGATAGAAAGCAGCAGCGCCGGAATGGCTATCGGCAACAGATCGGACGGCGTGACCAGCAGCCCCAGCACGAGGAACATCGCAATCTGCGCCAGCCAGGCCAGGCCATCGAAGTTTTGCAGAATACCAAAGCGGTTACGGATTGGCCGGTTACCCAGCAGGAAACCGCACAGGTATACCGCCAGGATGCCGCTGCCGTCGAGCGTGGTGGTGACGGCAAAAATCATGATCCCGCCGCTCAGCGCCAGCAGCGGATACAGCCCGGCGGGCAGGGCGATACGGTTGATCATTTGCAGCAGCAGATAGCCGCCGCCAAGACCAATCACGATCCCCAAACCGAACTGCTGAATAATGTGTACAAGGAACATCCAGCTCAGGCCCGTTTCATGCTGCTGGATCATCTCAATCAGCGTGATGGTCAGAAACACCGCCATCGGGTCGTTACTGCCGGATTCAATCTCCAGAGTGGAGCCCACGCGTTCGTTTAGCCCTTTACCGCCAAGCAGCGAGAACACCGCCGCCGCATCCGTGGAGCCGACAATCGCGCCAATCAGCAAACCTTCCATCATATCCAGCTTAAACAGCCAGGCCGCCATCATCCCGGTGAGCCCGGAGGTGATGAGTACGCCGAGCGTCGCCAGCGAAAGCGCCGGGCCGAGCGCCACGCGAAAGGAACTGGCCTGAGTACGCATCCCGCCATCCAGCAGGATCACCGCCAGCGCCAGGTTACTGACCATATACGCGAAAGGGTAGTTGTCGAACGGAATGCCGCCAATGCCATCAACGCCTGCGAGCATGCCAATGGCTAAAAAGATAACCAGTATCGGGATGCCGAGGCGGGAAGAAAATGAGCTTAAGAGAATACTGCAGGTTACTAAGACCGAACCCAAAATAAAGAGACTAATGACTGCCGTGGCGTCCAATGTTCACGCACTCCCCTAATCGTGCTTGCTGGTAACAAAACGTTACCATAATTAGGGCGCGAACATTGGACTAATAAGCGGTATTTATTGTTTTTTATTCACTTAATACGGGATGACCGCTCAGCGTGAGCATTGAATGACCGGATGCGTGGGTTAACTCTGCCTGTGCGCCCAGCGCCAGGGTCACCGTGTGCTGCTCATGGCCGAAATCGAGCCCGGTGATCAACGGGATTGGCAAACGTGAACGCAGGTAATCATACATGGCGTTCAGATCGTAGCCTGCGTCGTAATCATTCGGCGCCGCGCCGGTAAAACTCCCCAACACAATGGCTCGCTGACGTGACAAAATACCCGCGTGCAGCAGCTGTAGCAGCATGCGTTCGACGCGGAACGGATGTTCGTTGATGTCCTCGAGCACCAGAATGCCATCGCGGATCTCCGGGAGCCACGGTGTGCCAATCAGCGAAACGATCATCGCCAGGTTGCCGCCCCACAGCGTCCCCTCAGCTTCACAAGCCGGGCCGTTGCCCTGCCATTCCACGGAATAGGTCGGATTTTTCAACGCCAGCCAGAAGTGCCGTTCGGTGAAGTCGTTCAGCGTTTCGGCGCCAAAGTTACCGGCCAGCATCGGCCCGCTAAAGGTGACGACATTGCCCAGGGCCAGCAGCCCCATCTGGATAACGGTAAAATCGCTGTGGCCGCAAATAAGCAGCGGATCGCGCTGCTGGCGAGCAATCAGCCCCTGCCAGTCGATGCGCTCAAGTAAACGGCTCGCGCCGTAGCCGCCGCGTACCGGCATGACAATCTGATTTTTCCCGGCCAGCGTCACAAGACCGTTAAGATCGCTCAACCGTTCGCTTTCTGAGCCGGCGAAACGACGGTCGCGACGGGCGATAACCTGCTGATGAGCGACCTGATGTCCGGCCTCTTCTAATCGCGATACCCCGCGCAGCGCGGCGGATTGGTTAATGCAGTAGCCGGAAGGGGCGATAAGATGAAACTGGGACATGGCATTTCCTTGCTGAGTACGAAACGAGTATCATGCCGCCTGAGCCAGTGGTTGTCATTAACGGCAGCAAAGTTCAGCTAAAAGGATAGATGCGTGAAATTAAGATGGTTTGCTTTTTTAATTGTATTACTCGCCGGGTGTAGCTCTAAATCGGATTACCGTAATCCGCCATGGAACCCTGAAGTGCCGGTAAAACGAGCGATGCAGTGGATGCCTATTAGCGAAAAAGCCGGTGCGGCATGGGGCGTCAGCCCACGCCTGATCACCGCGATTATTGCCGTGGAGTCCGGCGGGAACCCGACGCTGGTCAGCAAATCAAACGCGGTTGGCCTGATGCAACTGAAGGCCTCCACCTCCGGGCTGGACGTCTACCGTTACATGGGCTGGAGCGGCCAGCCGTCGACCAGCGAGCTGAAAAACCCGGAGCGTAATATCTCAATGGGAGCGGCCTATCTGAGCATTCTGGAGCACGGTTCACTGGCGGGCATTAGCGACCCGGAAGTGATGCAGTATGCGCTGGTGGTGTCCTATGCGAACGGTGCTGGTGCGCTGCTGCGCACCTTCTCATCCGATCGTAAAAAGGCGATTGCGGAAATCAACGAACTGGATAAGGACGAGTTCTTCGAGCATGTGGTGAAGAACCATCCGGCACCGCAGGCGCCACGCTATATCTGGAAAGTACAGAAAGCGATGGACGCCATGTAGTTAGCGGACGTTATTGGCCCGTTCGCGGGCCTCTCGCTCCAGTGAAAAGATAATGCGCTGGAGCGAGCGTTCAAGTACCGGCGTCATATGCAGAAAACGAAAGCTCAGGCGCGGGGTGACAATCGTTTCGTTCTTGCTATCAACCACCTTACGTTCGCTGATCGCCAGCAGTTGCGCATCAAAGCGAAAACGTCCCCATTGTCCCATATCCAGCTCAATCTCTTTCAGCTCCATTCCGGGAACCAAAATTTCTGGCGTGGGTCCATCCAGCAGCGCGCCCATCCCTCCCAGTGACAGATCAAACAGTCGAAAACGGAGCGGGGTTTTATTCGGCAGCGTGGCGACACCATAGTAGGGCGGATGCAGCGGCGCGGGCATGCGGAAATATTCGCGACGTTGAATAAACCACACTGCTGGCGGCGTCGGCATCACAAAGGCCGGTAACCCCTGATAATCTTCAACCTGCATTCCGGTAACGGTAAATTCTATTTTTGCGCCATTGGTTTCCGCCACGATGCTGATATTTTTTGCCGTTCGAGCGGCGTCGTTATCTTCTTCCCGGCTGCCAAAATCAATAACCAAACGTTGCTGGCTGGCGTCGAGAATGCGGCTAATAAATTGCCGTGAAGACCAGCTCACGCGCAGCGCGGCGTTAGCCTGCTGAAGATCGCGGAGAATATTTAATACGGCTAACGGATTTTGCTTAAGAAACTGTGCGTTATGCTCACTCACCTGAAATGGCTCCTGAATGGCAGGTTCTCTATGAGATATCGGCGTCCAGAAACAGAACTTCAGCGTCTAAATAAAAATATTTAACATTACGCCAGATCTGCGCTGTGCAACGGACTTAAGACAGTGCCTACATCAACATTCGTATTTGTCCGTATAAAATATCATCGCCATACCAGGTTTTTTAAGAACAATTACCTATACTTGAAACATTAGCGGCGCAGAATGTCGGCGCTTTTATTGCAGTTAATGGAACAGGAGAGGTGGGAAAAATGGGTATTATTACCTGGATTATTTTTGGTCTGATTGCCGGTGTTATTGCCAAATTCATTATGCCGGGACGCGATGGGGGTGGTTTTATCCTCACCTGTATCCTGGGGATAGTGGGTGCGGTAGTGGGTGGTTGGCTCGCGACCACGTTCGGCATCGGTGGCAGCGTCACCGGTTTTAACCTGCACAGCTTCCTGGTAGCCGTGGTTGGCGCCATCGTTGTGCTGGCGGTATTCCGCCTGATTCGCCGCGAATAATGTCTTCCTACGGCCCCGTCAGGGGCCGTTTCTTGCCTCGACAAAAATCCGATCTAGATCACATTTCTATATCCCTTCGTATTTTGTTGTTGAATAGCAAATGCGGATGATAATAATTATCGTTCTTTGTTCTTTTTGAGCTTAACGATAATGAATAACGCCGTTTTCCGCCTTTGTGCACTCTCAGGGATGATAACACTCGCGCTTGCGTCGCAGGCCTATGCCGATAATAACGAATCCACCATGGTCGTGAACGCCTCTGGCGAGGGGAGCGAACTGGCCGCCTGGACCAACAGCGCCACCAAATCCGCGGTGGCGGAGAGTAAAACGCCGCAGGTAATCAACACTATCGGTCAGCATGAAATCACCCTGCGCCACGCTGCCTCGGTGAATGAGATTCTGCGCTATGCGCCTGGGGTAACGACCGAGTCGCGCGGCAGCACGACCTACATGAGCGAATACAAGATTCGCGGCTTTAACGTCGACAACGAATTCTATAACGGCCTCCAGTTGCCCTATAACGTGACCGGTAATACCAAAGCGCGGATCGACCCGCTGCTGGTTGAAAGCGTCGATATCCTCAAAGGGCCTTCCTCGGTGCTCTACGGTAGCGGTTCGCCGGGCGGGTTGGTGAATATTCAGGGGAAGAAACCACAGAACACGCCGCGCACGGAAGTCGGCTTCAATACTGGCACTCGTAACCTGAAAGAGGGTTACCTGGACTCGACCGGGCGGGTTGCCGACAGCGACTGGAGCTATCGCCTGCTGGGTAAAGCGACCGAAGGCGACGATCAGCCGCATACGACCCGCTATGAAGATTATCTCGTGGCCCCCAGCGTGACGTGGCAGCCAAGCGATAAAACCCGCCTGACGCTGGATGCGCTGGCGCAAAATACCCCAAGCCTGACGCCGTCTAACCCGCTGCCGCTTTCTTATTTGCGCTCCAGCTACGCCAATAAACGCGATTATGCCGGTGACGACTGGAACGGCTTCAAGCAGCGCCAGTGGATGGTGGGCTACAGTTTTGAACACCAATTTGATAACGGCTGGGGAATTGCGCAGAAAGCGCGTTACTTTGATATCGACAGCCATCAGCGGAGCGTCTATTCCACCGGCAACGTGGGGAACCCGGTTTATGAACTGAACCGCTTTGCCTATACCACGGACGAAGATCTGCATAGCTTCAATATCGACAACCAGATCACGCGGACGCTGACGGTGGGCGAGTGGCAGCACCACCTGCTGGCAGGGTTCGACTATCAGAAGCTGAATTCCCACTACCATTATCGCTATGCGTCGACGACCCCGGGGATCGACATGCGCAACCCGGACTTTACGCAGGTGAATGAAGGGGCGCTGGGACTGTACACTGCGCAGAAAAATCGCCTGTCGTACAACCAGAAAGGCTACTACCTGCAGGACCAGATGGCCTGGGGAGGCCTGAATATTCTCGCCAGCCTACGCTACGACGAATACCAGTCCGCGACAACCGACTACCTTAACCACGACGAGAAAACGTGGATCTCTCAGGATCGCGTGACCAAACGCCTTGGCGTGCTGTACGCCTTTGACAATGGGCTGTCGCCGTTTATCAGCTACTCGGAAGGGTTTAAACCGGTATCACCGGCTAACGGCCTGACGGCGGAACAGGTGAAACCTACCAACAGTAAGCAGGTGGAGGGCGGCGTGAAGTACCTGCTGGCGGACTATGCGACCACCTTTACCGCCTCAGTCTTCAACATCCGACAGAAAAACGTGCTGAGCGCGGATCCAAGCTGGGTGTACCGCCAGACCGGGGAAATTGAGTCCAAAGGGGCAGAACTGTCAGCTATCAGCCGCCCAACCGACAATATTAACCTGATCGCCAACTACGCCTATACCCACGCCATCAACACCGAAGATGAGAGCTACCAGGGCAAGCGCCCGACGCAGATACCTGAAAATGCCTTCAACCTGTGGGGCGACTATACCTTCGACCAGAGCCTGGTGCGCGGGCTGACGATCGGCGCGGGGGCGCGCTACACCGGTCCGATGGAAATCTCCCCGGATAACAAGGCGGGTAAACTGGGGGGCACAACGCAGTACGATATGTCGCTGTCTTACGATATGTCCGCCGTGGACAGCAGCCTTGCTGGGCTCATGCTGAAAGCCAGCGCGCAGAACCTGACCAACAAAGAGACGTTGACCTGTTATGACAGCACCAACTGCTGGATTGGTCGCGATCGAACCGTGCAGGTGGGGGCGAGCTATACCTTCTGATGGTAGGCCGGATAAGCGCAGCGCCATCCGGCAGCTACGCATCATGCCGGATGGCGGCGAAACGCCTTATCCGGCCTACGTGATAATTCCGGGTCGCCTGGACGTGGGGTTTACGCCGACTCCGGGGCTGCGCCAGATACCGCATTCTGGCGTTGCGCGGCTTTCATCGGAATAAAAGCGACGATAACGGCGCCCAGAATCAGGAAGCCGGCCACCATATAGATCCCGGCGTTAAAGCTGCCGGTGACGTCTTTCATCAGCCCCATCAGCAAAGGTCCCAGCGCCGCGCCGGTCATGCCGGTGCCGTTGATCACCGCGATGCCCAGCGCACGGGCGCGCAGGGAGAGTGCGCGATCCGGCGTGGTCCAGAAGATAACCATCGCCGCAAAGGCGCCCATCGACGCCATCACGATCCCGGTAAATTGCAGATGCGGGTTCGGGCTGGCGGCGGTGAGGATCCAGCCTGCCGCGGCGAACAGATAGGGCAGCAGGGTGTGCAACTTACGCTCGTTGTAGCGGTCGGAACGTTTGCTCCACCAGATCATGCCGATGATCGTACAGACCTGCGGAATCGCGCTCAGCAGACCGATAGTGACGTTGCTGCTCTCGGCGTTAAAGCTACGCAGAATCAGCGGCGTCCAAACGCTCAGGGCGCTCAGCGTATTGGTCAGGCAGAAGTAGGCCAGGGTGTAGAGAATAATCGCCGGGGTGAGTAGCTCGCGCAGCATACTTTTTTGCCCAACCGAGGCGGCCTGAATGGCGCTTTGGGTTTGCAATGCGTTGATTCGGTCGGCTTCCAGCATCTCGTTGAGGCAGGCTTTATCATCGTCGGTCAGCCATTTGGCCTTCGCCGGACTGTCGTCAAGCCAGAACCAGACCACCAGACCGAGCAGCACAGACGGGAAGCCTTCCAGCAGGAACAGCCACTGCCAGCCTTTCAGATTGAGCAGACCATCCATGTTGAGAATGTAGCCAGACGCCAGGGACCCCAACGCCATGGTCACCGGCATGGCGATCATAAACAGCGCGTTGGCGCGAGCGCGATAATGTGCGGGGAACCAATAGGTTAAGTAATACAGCAGGCCGGGAAGAAAACCGGCTTCGGCAATACCCACCAGCATGCGCAGGGCGTACAGGCTGTTGGGTCCGGTGGCGAACAGCGTGGCGGTAGAGGCAATACCCCAGACGATCATGAGAATGGCTATCCAGCGTCGCGCGCCAACGATGGTCAGCATCACGTTACTGGGAATACCGCAGACCACGTACATCACATAAAACAGCGTGGTAGCGAGGCCAAACATAGTGCTGGTTAACCCGAGATCTTTTCCCATGGTTAGCCCGGCGAAGCCAATGTTGATGCGGTCGAGATAGGAAAACACAAACAGTACGAATAAAAACACGATCAATCGGCGAAACAGCTTGTTGATCACCGCCTGCTGCCGCGCGTTGAGCGGCGCTGGACCGGAGGCCGACGTTGGTTCCAGAGAAGGGCTATCGTTCATGAAAAGCTCCACATTGTGATTATGGTTATGGGTCGTACAGGCTGGCTAACGTATAGAGAACGTCCGCTGAAGGTGTCAATTTTATGTGTGAAAAATGATACGCAATTGTTATGTGTGTGGCATTTGTGAATCATAATGCGATCTGCGTCGCTAAAAAGCCTCAGGCGCAGATCGACCCGGCATCATCACGTCGGGACGGGGCGAAAGACACAGGGTATAATCGAAAAATCTGCGGCTTGTTTGGTAAGGAAACGCATGAGTTATCTAAAAAAATTATCGGGTGATGGTACTGAAGATGCCGTATTTCATCGTGAAGAGTTTCCGTTCTACTGGATTGTTAACGTCTACGCGCGTTACACCCAAACCGTAGAAATCGCGCTCAAGAAGATCTCTCTGGATGTCTCGCGCTTTCGCGTGTTGATGATTACCCATCAGTACGGCGAGGCGAGCATTTCGCAAATCTCCGAGTATGCGCTGGCGAAAATGCCGACCGTCACCAAAATCGTCGGTCGACTCCGCGACGATGGGCTGGTGACAACCGCCAGCAGCCCCAGCGATGCGCGGGTGACCGTCGTGATGTTAACGGAAGCGGGCCAGCAGAAAGTGGCGGAAGCGATGCCGCTGATGAGCAAAATATTCGACAAAGGTTTTAAAGGAATGACCGCCAGCCAGGTGGAGAAAATGAACCAGGCATTGGCCAACGTGCTGGATAACCTCAACGAACTTTAACCCCGTCTCTCACACGATCGCGAAACTGTGACTTGTGTAGAAAAAATTCATAACATCTTGTAAATAAACACTATATTACATACCGTCGTCGACAGCCCGTTCGACGACGGTACCCGCCGTATTGCCTTTTTTTGCTTTATATTTCATCTGGCTGCATAAATAACCATCAACACAGAAAGGTTAATTGATTGTTTGTTTTTGGTAAATATAACGTGAAAATTTACTTGAATATTCATCTAAATGTTCCATAGTAAAAACACGTTAGTCAGGACAAAGATGCCGCATTGATGGCTCGCCTGGATATGATTCATTTTTTCTGTGTAAGGTGTTAATTATGCAGCCAGTTTGTGAGAGCAAGGGTTTTGTCGAACGCTTCACCCTCGGTGACGGTGACCTGCGTTTTGCCGTCAAAGATACGCTGGACGTGGCGGGACACCGTACACAGGCCGGCTGTCCGGCGCTGGCAGAAAGCGCAGTGGCGCAGCAGCATGCCAGCGTCGTTGCGATGTTGCTCAGCAGCGGCTGCCAACTGGCTGGCAAAACCACCTTGCATGAGTTGGCGTTTGGCGTCACCGGCATCAACCCGTGGGCGGGGACACCGCTCAATCCTTGTTACCCTGAACTGATTCCGGGCGGTTCTTCCAGCGGTTCGGCGGCGGTTGTCGCCTCGGGAGAGGTCGATTTTGCGCTCGGCACGGATACCGGCGGTTCGGTGCGGATGCCCGCCGCCTGCTGTGGGATCCTCGGGCTGAAACCCGGCTACGGCGTGCTGAGCCGTCAGGGGGTTGTCCCCGCCGAAAGTTCGCTGGACTGCGTCGGTATTTTCGCCCGTGACGCGGACGTGCTGCGCCAGGTCCTGCATCGGTTAAATGTGCCCGTGGATGCGCCGCTAACGACCTTACCGGAGATGGCCTTTATTGCCGCCGCGCAGCCGGAAATTGATGCTATGCTCCTCACGACGCTGACCCGATGGGAGATCTATCCACAACGCGCTGAATTGTCTTTGCTTAGTGAGGCTCATCGCGCCGGTCTTACCCTGATCAACCATGAAAACTGGCAGGCATTTGGCCCACTGTTGGCCAGTGGAAAAGTGTCCGCTGATGTCGCCAGCCGCATTCGTCGGGGGGAAACGGTCAGCGCGCAGGACGTGCATGAAGCGGAAACCGTTCGCCAGCGCTTTAGCGCGCAGATGGATGAACAACTGATGAAAACGCCGCTGCTGGCGCTGGCAACCTTACCAGAATTACCGCCAACCTTAGCCGAAGCTAACGATCCGCTGCGTGTGGTTGAGTTAACCCGGCTGGTGCGTCCCTTCAACCTCAGCGGCCATCCGGCATTGACGCTGCCCATGGGCAGTCTGAACGATCGTCCTGTTGCGCTTCAGCTCGTGGCCCGTAAAGGGAACGAAAGCCTGTTGGTGCAGGCCGCCGAATGGCTGATGCGACGACGCGTCTAGCCGCAATACCCGCTTTTTCGTTATCCCAGATGACTCAGTGAGTTCGACTCATTGCGGCTGCGTTCGCCCTGCGAACGGCTGCGTATAACCCTTCCGGAGGAAGCCATGTCTGCCGTACACGTTCGTGAAACGCTGGTACCGCTGCTGAGCGAGGTTGCGACTCGCAGCGCCGATTTTGAGCATCAACGTCATATTTCTGACGACATCATTACCCGCTTTAAACAGGTCGGCGTGTATCGCGCACTGGTCCCAAAAATCTACGGCGGCGACGAGTGTACGCCCGCGCAGTTCTGCGAACTGATTGAACAAATCGCCACGGCGGACGGCTCTGCGGGGTGGGTGGCAAGCTTTGGCATGAGCCCGTTCTACCTTGGCGCGCTGCCGGTGGAGACGCTGGCTGAACTCTACCGCGATGGCCCGGACGTGGTCTTCGCGGGCGGCATCTTCCCGACGCAGAAAGCGCGTCAGGCCGACGGCGGCTACCGGGTGAGCGGTCGCTGGAGCTTTGCCAGCGGCAGCATGGGCGCATCGGTACTGGGCGTCGGGATTCTGCCGGACGGCGAACAACCGCTGCCGCGCATGGCGGTCCTGCCGCGCAACAGCGTGCAGATCGATCCGGTGTGGGACACTGTGGGCCTCGCCGGAACCGGCAGTCACGACCTGCTGGTGGACGACGTCTTTGTCCCCGAGGCGTGGACCTTTATTCGTGGCGGCGCGCTGAATCTGGAGGGGCCGCTGTACCGCTACCCGGTGCTATCTCTGGCCACTCAGGTGCTTTCCGTTGTCGCCCTCGGCGTGGCCCGCGCGGCGCTCAATGAAATTTACGCCATCGCCCATCGTCAGCAGTCGGTGACCGGCGCGCCACGACTGGCCGACCGCCCGCAGGCGCAAATGCAGATTGCCCGCTGTGAAGCGGATTTACGCTCGGCCCGCGCCTGGTTTTACGAGGCGATAGACGATGTCTGGCAGCGTTTGCTGCAGGGCGATGACGCCAGCTGCGAGCAGATTAACGCCCTGCGGCTGTCTTCCACGCACGTCACGCGCGTCGCCGCCGAAGTGGCGCGTCAGGCGCTGGCGCTGAACGGTATGGGCGGCGTCACCATGACCAGCCCGCTGCAGCGCTACGTTCGCGACACGATGGTGATTACTCAACACGCCTTTATGGGCGACCTCTCGTACCTCAATGCGGGCACGGTCTTTTTCGGCGGTAAACCACTGCCGGGTTACCTGTGATTGTTAACTAAGGAGCAACAGATGAGCCAAACCAACAAACTACGCGTGCTGTTTTGCATCGGCGTAAATCAGAACTTTTTTGACGCCAGCGCGGCGGAAGCCAAACAGGTATGGGCCGCTTTCGGCGTGATGATGAAGGGCATGGAGGAGACGCCGGGGATCCGCGTCATCGGCAATATGGATGACGACCAGCTGATGGTGGGCCCGTCGACTACCGCGCCGTGGACCACCTACGTACTGGCCGATGCCGAAGCGCTGGAAAACGTCGCGGCGGTCTGCAATCTGTTCCGCACCACGCCGGTAGGCGACAGCGGCAGCAAGCTGTGGAAGTACTGCAAAATCGAAGCCCGCGTCGGGCGTGAACTGATTATTCAGGGTTAACGGAGCGCGCGATGACTTCTCAGGATGCGCTGCGCCTACAGCAGCTCGAAGATCAGCAGGCCGCGCGGGTGTGCATCAGCAACTACATGCACTTGTGCGACCGCCTTGATGATGCCGACACCGTACGCGCCATCGGTGCGCTGTTTAGCGTCGATGCCTGCTGGGAAGGCGTGGGGGAACCCTATGCCGAGCGCCTGGGGCGTCATCAGGGGCGTGCGGCCATTATCGCCATGATGGCGAGCTACGTGCGTCAACCCGCGCACTTCGCCATGAACGCGCATTTTCTCTGTTCCGAGGCGTTGAGCGTGACGGCCGACGGCGAGCTGCATGGTCGCTGGCTGATGCTGCAAACGTCCGCCTTCAGCGCGGGCGGCGCACACCTTAACGCCGCGGAACTCCATGTGACCTTTCGGCGCGAGGCGGGAGAAATGGTGATGCGTCACTTCACCACCCGCAACCTGTTTAGCCGACCCATAAGCCACTGGCACGCCGAGGATCTGCTCCCGGTGCCGGAGCAAAATCAGACCGTCGCAGACGTGCAGGAGAATGGACATGCAGTGTGACCACCTCATTAATGTAAAGAATATCGATACCACGACGACCAACGCGCCAAGCCGAGCCGAGATTGCCGCGCTGGTCCAGCAAGACCGTGTACATACCTCTCTGTACACCTCGGAAGAATTGTTCAATCTCGAGCTGGATCGCGTGTTTGGCAAAACCTGGGTCTGGGTGGCGCATGCCAGCGAAATCCCGGAGACCGGGAGCTTCAAAACCACCGAAATCGGCACCCAGCCGGTGATCGTGGTCCGTGACCGTAAAGGCACCGTTCACACGCTGCTCAACCGCTGCCGTCACCGCGCGGCGACCGTTTGCGAACATCGCAGCGGCAAAACCAACAGCTTTGTTTGTCCGTATCACGGCTGGGGCTACGCGCTCGACGGCAGCCTGCGCGGCGTGCCGCACCCGGAAAGCTATGCCGACCAGCTGGAAAAGGGCGAGCTGGGGCTGGTGTCGCTGCGCACCGAACAGTACGCGGGGATGATCTTCGCCACCTTCAACGATCGTATTGAGCCGCTGGAAGATTTCCTCGGCGCGGCGAAGAAGTGGATGGATCTGTTTATGAAGCAGGGCGCGGGCTACCCGATCAAAACCGGCCCGGCGCACCGTTTCCGCTTCCCGGGCAACTGGAAAATTCAGCTCGAGAACACCACCGATGGCTACCACTTCCCGGTGGTGCACCGCTCGTTCTTAAGCTCGGTCGATAAACAAACCGAAGAGATGCTCAACTTTGTCGACGGCAGCGGCTACGTCGAAGACCTCGGCAACGGCCATAGCGTGATGGTGATGATCCCGGAACTGGTGGATCTGGAAGCCAATCTGGATGCGCCGATCCCGGAGCGCTTTACCGAACTGGCCGACGCCCTGCGCGCCGATCACGACGAAGATCAGGTACGTCGCATCGTGCGTGCGGTCGGCGGCTCCGGCTTCAACCTCAATATCTTCCCGAATATTGCCTGCTCGATGGCTTTCTTCCGCGTATTGCAGCCGGTGTCGGTGAACGAAACCGAAATTCACCATGCGGTGATCACCATGGACGGCGGGCCGGAAATCGCTAACCAGGCGCGTCTGCGTTTGCACGAACATTTTCAGGGGCCGATGGGCTTCGGTACGCCGGACGATTCGGAAGCGTGGGAGCGCGTGCAGCGCGGGGCCACCGCCGGGGATGACCTGTGGATCATGCTCAACCGCGGACTGGCAGGGGAATACCGCACCGACGACGGTCTGCGTAGCGACGTCAGCGCTGAAACCGGCATGCGCGCGGCCTACCAGCAGTGGAAAAAATTGATGACGGAGATGGAATAAATGACGCCCGCTGAATCTGTACTGTTTAACGCCATTGCGGTTATCAACCTCGAAGGTGACCTGCTGGATCAGGGCGAGTTTGATGCCTGGCTGGATCTCTGGCAGCGCGACGGCCTGTATGTGGTGCCGATCGACCCCACCGAGACCGACTTTAAAAACACGCTCAACTACGCCTGCGACGATCACGAGATGCGCGCCAAGCGCGTGAAGCGCCTGTATAGCGGCGAGTCCATCTCCACCACGCCGCGAGCCAGAACGCTGCGCACGCTGTCGCGCTTTCGTCTGCTGGAGGCCAGCGAAAACGAAGTGGTGGTACGCGGCGCGCAGTCGCTGTGGGAACACCGCAAGGGCCACAGTCGCCACTACGCCGCCGACATCACCTGGCACCTGCGCCCGCAGGAAAGCGGCTGGCGCATTACCCAGAAGGTGATTCGCCTGGTCAACAGCGACGATGTGCTGCACAGCATCGGCTACATCCTGTGAGGGGCTGTTTATGACGCAAACCGTATTAGTGACCGGCGCTGCCGCCGGTCTCGGCAACGTGATTGCCACCCATCTGCTGGCGCAGGGGTTCCAGGTGGTATTGACCGATGTGGATGCTGAACGCGCACAGGCTGCCGCCGCCGGTCTGGATAGCGATCGCGTGCTGGCATTGGCGCTGGATATTCGCCTGCCGGACGCTTTTGAGCGCGCGCTGGCGGCCACCATTGAGCGCTTCGGCAGCCTACAGGCGCTGGTCAATAACGCCGCGCTGACGCTGGCGACGCCGGTAATGGAAATTACGGCGGAAGAGTTTGACCGGGTAATGACCACCAACCTGCGCGGCACCTTTGTGGGCTGCCAGACCCTTGGGCGTTACTTCGCCCGCCGCGGCTATGGCCGCATCATCAATCTGGCGTCGCTCGCCGGGCAGAACGGCGGCACCGCCTCTGGCGCGCACTATGCGGCCTCGAAGGGCGGCATTCTGACGCTGACCAAAATTTTCGCCCGCGAGTTGGCGAAATCCGGCGTGACCGTGAACGCCATCGCTCCTGGGCCGATGGATTCACCGGCGGTTCATGCGCTGGTGCCGGAAGAGAAGATGGCGGGGTTATTACAGATGATCCCGGTTGGCAAGCTCGGCGAGGCGGAGTTTGTCGCCCAGGCCGTGGCGCTGCTGGTTTCGCCACAGGCGTCGTTTGTCACCGGGGCCACCTGGGACATCAACGGCGGGCTGTTTATGCGCTAAGGGGATGAAGATGCTGACATTACAGATTGTCCGCCGTGAACTGCGCGGCGAGGTGGTGCTGCTGACGCTGGCTCACGCTGAGGGTATCGCGCTGCCCGCGTTCACCGCCGGAGCGCATATCGATCTGCATTTAAACAACGATCTGGTGCGCCCGTACTCGCTGTGCAGCGACCCTCAGCAACGCTTTCACTATCAGCTCGGCGTACTCAAAGATCGCCAGTCGCAGGGCGGTTCGCTGGCGGTGCACGCCCTGCGCGAAGGGGATGAGGTCCGCGTCAGCGAGCCGCGCAACCTGTTTACGCTGGATGGACAGGCCAAACACAGCCTGTTGATCGGCGGCGGCATCGGTATTACGCCGATGCTGGCGATGGCGGCGGAATTACGCGCCGCCGGGCGTTCATTCAGCCTGCATTACTGTGCGAAATCGCGCGCTGAGGCGGCGTTCGTCGCGCATCTGGAAGCGGCGGACTACGCGCCGCAGGTTCACCTGCATTTCAGCGATGAGCAGCGTATCAACCTCGATGCGGTGTTGTGCGATGTACCACAAGGCACACACGTCTACGTTTGCGGCCCCGCACGGTTGATGGATGCGGTGAGCGAACGCGCGGCGGCGCACGGTTACACGGCGGAACAGATTCACCAGGAGTGCTTCAGCGCTGAGGTTGCCACCGATGGCCAGCCGTTTGAAGTGGTGGCCGCTGCCAGCGGTATTACCGTACAGGTGGCGGCAAACCAGACCATTGTCGAGGCGCTGGCCCTGGCCGGGCTGAAAGTGTGCGTCTCCTGTAAGCAGGGGATCTGCGGCAGTTGCCTGACCGACGTACTCGAAGGCGAGCCGGATCACCGCGACCACTACCTGACCGACGACGAGAAAGCCGACGGCGATCAGATTCTGTTGTGCTGTTCACGGGCGAAAAGCGCCCGCCTGATTATCGATCTTTGAGGCTCTGACTATGACTCTGCAAACCGAATTTCGTAACGCTATGGCGCAGTTGGGTAGCGCGGTATCCGTGATCACCACCGACGGCCCGGCAGGCAAATTTGGCTTTACCGCCTCCGCCGTCTGCAGCGTGACCGACCAGCCGCCGACGCTGTTGGTGTGCATGAACCGCAACTCCTTCGCCCACGCGCACTTCAAGCAAAACGGCGCGCTGTGCGTCAACGTGCTGTCGAGCGACCACCAGGCGCTGTCCGGCATTTTCGCCAACGCCAGCCTGCGCTCTGAAGAGCGTTTCTGCCACGACAGCTGGCAGGTGATGGCCAGCGGCGCGCCGGTGCTGAGCTCTGCGGTGGCGAGCTTTGACTGCCTGATTGACGACTGCCACGAAGTGGGCAGCCACTCGGTCTTTTACTGCCGGGTGCAGGCCATTCGCATCAGCGAGCAGCCGCGCGGGCTGGTCTATTTCAACCGCCGCTACCACACGATTGGCTGCGACGTGGAAGTCTGATAACGAAAGGGGGAATGCCGGATGAGCAATGTCGTTTCTGAAACTGCCGTCACATCAACGACCGTCCGCCATGACGCGCAGCAAATGCGTAAGCTGGTAGTCGCGTCGGTACTGGGTAATGCGCTGGAATGGTATGACTTCTTTCTCTACGGCACCGCCGCGGCGCTGGTGTTTGGCCCGCTGTTCTTCCCGGTAAGCGGCGACCCGCTGCAGGGCACGCTGCTGGCGTTTTCCGGCTTTGCGGTTGGTTTTCTGGCACGCCCGCTCGGCGGCATCCTGTTCGGCCATCTCGGCGATCGCTATAGCCGTAAAATGACGCTGATCATGACCCTGACGCTGATGGGGGCGACGACCTTTGTGATTGGCCTGCTGCCGACCTACGCGCAGATAGGCATCTGGGCGCCGCTGTCGCTCATCATCCTGCGCTTCTTACAGGGCGTGGCGTCCGGCGGCGAGTGGGGCGGCGGCGTATTGATGCTGAGCGAAAATGCGCCCGCCTCGCGACGCGGCTTCTATACCGCGTGGAGCCAGATGGGCGTCTCCGGCGGCTTTGTGCTCTCCGCTTTCGCCTTTTACCTCGTCCAGCAGTTGCCGCAAAGCGATTTCCTGAGCTGGGGCTGGCGCGTGCCGTTCTTGCTGAGCATCGTCATCTTCCTGGTCGGCGTTTATATCCGTAAAAACATTCGCGAGAGCAAAGCTTTCACTCAGGCGAAGCCGGAAGAGAAGCATGAAAAGATCCCGCTGCTGGTGCTGGTGCGCGAACACCCGAAAGCGCTGTTGCAGGCCATTGCCCTGAGGCTGCCGGAAAACGGGGCTTCCTATATTTTCTTCACCTTCTCGGTGGTTTACGCCAAACACATTGGCATTGGCACCGGGGAGATCATCAGCGCGGTGACGCTGGCGATGCTGATTGAGTTTTTCTCGATCCTGTTCTGGGGCGCGCTGTCGGACAAGATTGGCCTGAAACCCGTTTACTACATCGGCGTGATTGGCCTGCTGGTGATGGCGTTTCCGTTCTTCTGGCTGCTCTCCACCGGCAGCTATGGCGCGGTGATGCTGGCGATGTTCCTCGGTCTGCCGGTGTGCCACGGCGCGATGATCGGCACCCAGCCGTGCATCATGAGCGATCTCTTCCCGGTGCGGGTGCGCTACTCCGGGCTGGCGCTGGGCCACGAAGTAGGGTCTATCTTCTCCGGCGGCCTTGGCCCGATGCTGGCGGTGGCGCTGCTGATGGCCGTCGATTCCTCCTGGCCGGTTTCTTTACTGTTGATGGCCTACGCGCTGCTGGCATGGATTGCCCTGAGAAGCCTGCCTTCAACCCCCTTACAACACAAAAATGCAGGAGCAACGGATGTTAAAGATTGAATCACTGACCTGCTGGCTGGTGGATATTCCCACCATTCGCCCGCACAAACTGTCGATGGCCACCATGGGCTGCCAGACCCTGACCCTGGTGCGCATGCAGTGCGCGCAGGGCGTGGTCGGCTGGGGCGAAGCCACCACCATCGGCGGGCTGAGCTACGGGGCGGAAAGCCCGGAGGCCATCCGCTCGGCCATTGAAACCTACCTGTCGCCGCTGCTGTGCGGCCAGACCTTCAACGGCGTGGCGGCGCTGGCAGAGAAAATGAACGCCAGCGTCAAGGGCAACACCTTTGCTAAATCGGCACTGGAAACCGCGTTTCTCGATGCCCAGGGCAAGCTGCTGGGGCTGCCGGTCAGCGCGCTGCTCGGCGGGGCGATAACCGACCGTCTACCGGTGCTGTGGACGTTGGCGAGCGGCGACACGGAGAAAGACATTGAAGAGGGCAAACGGCTGCTGGCGGAAGGGCGGCACGATACCTTCAAGCTGAAAATTGGCGCCCGGGATCTCAAAACCGATATTCGCCACGCGCTGGCGATTAAAGCGGCGCTCGGTGACGAGGTCAGCGTTCGTGTTGACGTCAACCAGGCGTGGGACTTCACCACCGCGGTGAAAGGGATGAGCCAGCTACAGGACGGCGGTATCGACCTCGTTGAACAGCCAACCCCGCTCTGGGACCGGCAGGGGCTGATTGCCCTGAGCCAGCGTTTTGAGGTGCCGATTCTCGCCGATGAAGCGGTGGCAACCAGCCACGACGGTTTTGCTCTGGCGCACGGCGGCTTTAGTGGCGCTTATGCGCTGAAGATTGCCAAAGCCGGCGGTCCGGCGCAGGCGCTGAAGCTGGCGCACGTCGCGCAGGCAGCGGGCGTGGCGTTGTACGGCGGCACCATGCTGGAAGGGACGGTCGGCACGGTGGCCTCGCTGCACGCCTGGTCCACCGTCAGGATGCAATGGGGAACCGAGATGTTCGGCCCGCTGCTGCTGAAAGATGACATCGTGGTCACGCCGCTCGACTTCCGTCAGGGGCAGGTTTCGCTGCCGCAGGAGCCGGGTCTGGGCATAGAGATTGACCTCGATAAATTGCGTTATTACGCGCGCCACTAAAAGGATATCCCGATGCTGTTCAAAGTTGAAATGACCGTCAATATCCCCTCGTCGCTGCCTAAAGCCGAAGCCGATGAGATCAAGGCAAAAGAGAAAGCCTACTCCCAGCAGCTTCAGCGCGAAGGGAAATGGCTGCATATCTGGCGCGTCGCCGGGCTGTACGCCAACGTCAGCATTTTTGACGTGGCCGATAACCAGGAACTCCACGACCTCTTAACCGCGCTGCCGCTCTATCCGTATATGGCGATCAGCGTGCAGCCGTTATGCCGACACCCGTCGGCCATTGATTAAAACAACAACCCTTACCCTACGAAGAGGAATACGCAATGTCCGTTAATCCCGCAAAACAGACCGAACTGGAATCGTTACTGGCGATCAGCAGCGGCTTAAATGCCGAACAGGGCAACGAGCGTTTTAAAGCGATTATGCATCAGGTGCTGAGCGACCTGTGTCAGACCATCAAGAAGTTTGATATCAGCGACGAAGAGTTCTGGCTGGCCGTCAACTACCTGAATGAACTGGGCGAGCGCAAAGAAGCGGCGCTGCTGGCCGCCGGACTGGGGCTGGAGCATTACCTTGATATGCGCGCCGATGAAAAAGAGGCAGCCGCCGGTCTTGATGTTGGTACGCCGCGCACCATCGAGGGGCCGCTGTATGTCGCTGGCGCGCCGCTGAGCAAACAGTTTGCGCGGATGGATGATGGTAGCGAAGCGGGAGAGCCGATGTGGCTGCACGGGCAGGTGACCGATCTTCAAGGTCAACCGGTGGCGGGCGCGATTGTCGATATCTGGCATGCCAACACTCTCGGCGGTTATTCATTCTTCGATCAATCACAGAGTGAATATCACCTGCGTCGCCGTGTGGAAACCGGGGCGGACGGACGTTATGCGGTGCGCAGTATTGTCCCTTGCGGTTACGGCTGCCCGCCGGATGGCCCGACCCAGAAGCTGTTGAATCAGCTTGGCCGTCACGGTAATCGTCCGGCGCACGTGCATTTCTTCGTCTCAGCGCCGGGTTATAAGCACCTGACGACGCAAATTAACCTCAACGGCGACGCCTACCTGTGGGATGACTTCGCCTTTGCCACCCGCGAAGAACTGATTGCCGATCCGGTCAAAATTACCGACGACAAGCTGGCGCAGGAACGCGATATTCACCAGCCGCACACGGAGGTGAGCTTCAACTTTACGCTGGTGGAATCCGCGCAGGCTGAGGAAGAAAACCGCATCAAGCGCGCGCGCGTGATGGAGTAAGTAAGCCGCCCGGCCCGCGTTGGCGAGGCCGGGCGTTGACTGCTTACTGCGCTGCCAGCGCCTGCTTTATCCAGCCGTCGAACGTCTGCTGGTGGGCGTGGATCCAGCCGTCTACATGACGCTGGATATCCGCAGCGGTCGACTCCCCTTTATGCATTAGCTGATTCTGCGCATTGACGTCCGCCAGCGGCAGCTTCGCGATAGCAAAGAGTTTCGCCGCGGCGGGGTTTTTCTCCGCCCAGGCTTTATTGGCGACGATGTACTCGTTGTTGACCGCAAAACCGTAGTTCTTGCCGTTCGGCAGTTCGGTATTCTGATCTTTCAGCGAGCCCGGGTTAGCAGAGAAGGGGACGGTTAGCCAGACCACATCTTTACCCGGCTTCAGTTCATCACTGACCCAATAGGGCGTCCAGGTATAATAGATCACCGGCTTGCCTGCTTTATAACGGGCGAGGGTGTCAGCAATAATCGCGGCATAATTCCCCTGATTCTGTGTAACCGTATTACTGAGCCCATAAGCTTTTATTTGCGTATCAATCACCGAGCCACAAACCCAGCCGGGATTACAGCCGGCTAAATCGGCTTTACCGTCGCCGTTGGCATCAAATAATTTCGCGAGTTCAGGATCTTTTAGCTGAGAAATATCTGTAATGTTATATTTCTCTGCAGTTTTTTTATCGATCATATAACCCTGGGCGGCGTTACTAATATAAGTACCCTGACGGTAGAATTTCCGATCGCCGCCGCTGGCGTCATACATATCCTGCTGCATCGGCAGCCAGTTGGCGGCCATGAAGGTCGCATCACCGGCCGCAATCGCCGTATAGGCGACGTTGTACTCCACCTCTTCAATCGGAGTGACATCATAGCCTAGCTGCTTCAGCGCGCGGTTGATTATCTCGGTCTGGAACGTTTCTTCCGGTAGGGTACTTTGCACAGGGTGAACGGTAATGCCTTTGCCGGGCAGGTCCGCGGCAAAAAGAGTGGGGGAGGTAAATAACGCAGCCAGCGTGAGGGTGCGCAGAGTTGTTGTTGTTTGCATAATAATAACCTTGTTATTTTCGCGTGTTAAGCCAGAGGTGGCATATTATTCCCGCTTGGATAAAAGGTGGAAATAAAGGATGGTAGGACGATTAATCTCTCCGGGTTGTGTTAGCAACAATAACTTACCCTAACATAATAAAGCGTATATGCAATCCTCAATATTCCTCAGCATTCTTTTTTACCCTTATATATGGCTAAGGATATTCTTAAAATGAATTGTATTGGCTAGATGTTAACGCTTATGAATACGACAAATGACGGATTCAATTCTGATGAGGACGTACGCTATAGTGATTAGCCTGATTCTCATGAAAAATGAGAGTGCCAGGAGGCAAAACGAGCTGCATCAATGAGAGTAGATGATGCGGATTCATTCTCACAGGAAGTGGGGGAAGTATGAAGAAAATAGTACCTGTAGTATGTCTGTCGCTGTTAAGCTTGGCGTTATCCGGTGTGGCGCAAGCGCAGAGCCGGTCAAACTCCGGCACCATTCATTTTATCGGGCAGGTGGTCGAAGGGGGCTGTAACGTCTCGCCATCGGGCCAGGGTTTGCAGATTGCCTGCTACCGTGACGGCGCTATTCATGAACAGCATGTCGCGATGTCGACAACGTCCAGTACGCCATTTAAGGTCATCAGCCGAATCGATCGCCGTACGCTGCCGGGGAATCCTCATCTTCAGGAAGTGACCATCAGTTATCTTTAAGTCTTTTCTCCTGGCGCTGCCTGTCTCAATGACTGGAAATGCAGGTAGCGCCTCATCTACGCAAGTAATGACTCACGAAATGAGTCAGTCATAACGGAATAAAATATAGCGTATCTTCCCAAAGTGAAATATTCATTTTTATAAATTAAATATGCACTTTTGGGAACTTTAGGAATTATTTTGTGGGTAGAAAAAATGCACTTTCTGCACAAATAATTAGCCTTCTATGCATTCATTTCAGGTACTCCCTTATGGGTATAAAAACAAAAAATTAACATTTTTTAAAGAATTAATTTCCTTTAATAACAGCGTGATATAGCAATTATTTCGTATGAAAGCTGTTGCGCGCAAAAAATAACTGTCCACTATCGGAAAAAAACGACGTTGTAAAACATTAATCGCATTGTGGATAATCGGCGGCGTCGGATCGGGATGGTCTGAAGACAAAATATTATTTTTAGCGATGGTATTGGTAAAAATAACCTCATTTTAAATAACGCAGCGAACCGTTTTAATTAATATTTAATGGGAACGTTCCCTGTTTTTGTCTTAATTATCATGGAAATATTCGTTTGGACTGTTCAAGGACAATAAGCAATGAAAAATTTTACGGTTAAAGCACTGGCGCTGGCATTAACGATGGTTGGGGGCTCCGCGATGGCGGCATCAACGGATGTCAGCGAGCTCCTGGGCCCAACCACGGTGACCGGCGGCTCGGTACACTTTACCGGGTCGGTTGTGAATGCGGCCTGTGCGGTAGCGGAAGACTCGATCAATAAAACCGTGGATATGGGGCAGGTTCGCCTTGCCGCGTTTGGCGAAACCCCGGCTGCCGGTAACGTTGCCAACCAAAAAACCCCCTTCACCATCAAGCTGACGGATTGCGATACCAATGTGTCAACACAGGCGTCTGTGACCTTTAACGGCACGGCGGCGGCAGGGTATTCCAGCGTGCTGGATAACACTGCGGGCGCGGGTGGTGCGCAGGGCGTGGGTATCCAGATTTACGACACCGATGGTACCGCGCTGGATCTCGGCAAAGCCTCCAAAGCGGCGACGCTCATCGACGGCGATAACACCATGAGCTTCTCCGCTGACTATATCGCGACGAACAGCACGCTGGCAGCAGGTAACGTGGACGCAACGGCGACCTTTAACGTTACCTACCAGTAATCGCGACAGGAATTAGATGCCATGGACGGCAGTGTCGATTGGGGAGGTTGCCATGAAAGTGATGTCGTCAGGCCTTGCGCTGGCGTTTCTCGTCTGTTTGCCGTCGCTGGCGCAGGCAGGCCATCACCACGTTGTCACCGTCCCCGGTGGCGATGTTCATTTTATCGGGGCGGTAGTGAAAGCGGCCTGTGTTGTGGATACCAACAGCGATGCACAGACCGTGGAAATGGGGCAGGTGCGGTCCAGCATTTTTAGCGGTGCGGGTAGCTGGGGTCATCCACAGCCGTTCAGCATTGTGCTTAAAGATTGCGATACCAACATCAGCAAGCAGGTTGGCGTCGCGTTCAACGGCGTGACGGATGCAAGGGATCCTGCTGTTCTGGCGGTGACCAGCGGTGCGGGCAGCGCCGGCAATGTCGGTATTGGCATTTTTGATAGCGCCGGGAATCTGATGATCCCTAACACTCAGCCCCAGCGATTTTCCACGTTGAAAGATGACACTAACGTGTTGAGTTTTATCGCCAAATATAGGGCTACGGCGGCCAATGTTACGCCCGGTGAGGCGGACGCGCAAACCTGGTTCACGCTGACCTACATGTAATTTCCCGCTGCGGCGGCCGTATTTTTATAGGTAAATCATGTTCATTATTTCTCGTACCCGTGCGCTGTTGACGGCGTTAACGCTTATCTCTCTGTCACCGCTCGCGCACGCGGCGGATTATGGCGGTATTGCTCTGGGCTCCACTCGCGTTATTTATCCGCAGGGCAGCGAGCAGATATCGTTGTCGGTCAATAATACCGACAGCAAGGGCGTGTTTTTAATTCAGTCGTGGGTTGAGAATGCCGATAGCCATAAAAGCAGTGACTTTGTCGTCACGCCGCCGTTATTTGTGATTAAACCGAAGAAAGAAAATACGCTCCGGGTGATGTTTATCGGCCAGGATAACGCGCTGCCTAAAGACAGAGAAAGCCTTTACTGGATGAACGTGAAGGCGATTCCGGCGGCGAGCAAAGATTCACAGAATAAAAATACCCTGCAAATTGCGGTTCTGAATCGCATCAAGCTGTTTATTCGTCCGGCGGGTCTGGCAATGAAGTCGGCTGACGCCCCGAACCACCTGCATTTTCATCAGGCGGGCGCGCAACTGGTCGTCAAAAACCCGACGCCTTATTACATCACGCTGGTGCAGCTGATGGACGGAGCGGTCGAGCTGCCGGCCACCATGGTGCCGCCAATGGGGCAAAGCACGGTGTCTGTCCCTCATAACGCTCACGGTCAAATTACCTTCCAGACGGTGAATGACTATGGGGCAAATACGCCAAAACAAAACGCAGTGATGGAATAATTACCGGGACAGGTCGGCAAAATAATGGCATTCCGTATTCGTATTACCCTACAAGCGTGGCTGGAATATAAACAACGCTACCTCGTTATTTTGCCGGTCGCGTTGGGCGTCATGCCGTCTATGGGCTACGCGGACAATTATTTCAACCCGGCTTTCCTTTCCGGAGACAGTTCGGCGGTGGCTGACCTGTCACGCTTTGAAAATAGCAACGGGCAGGCACCGGGTAAATATCGCGTCGATATCTCGGTGAACCAACAATTTGTCGCGAGCGAAGATGTCACTTTTCAAGCCGATAAAAAAAGCCAGGATGATACCGGGCTGACGCCCTGTTTCACCCTTACCCGGCTGGAAGCGATGGGATTGAATAAAAATGCGTTTCCGGCGTTGAAAGCGCTGCCGAAAGACAGCTGTGTACCGTTTGCCGATATTCCGGATGCCAGCACCCACTTTGATTTTGAGCACCAGAAACTTGATATCAGTATTCCGCAGGCCGGTATGAAGCAAAGCGCGCGCGGCTATATTCCGCCGGAGCAGTGGGATCAGGGGATTAACGCCCTGACGCTGAACTATGATTTCTCCGGTAGCAGCAGCGGCGGCACCAGCCATCAGGACAGCGACTATCTTAATCTGCAAAGTGGCCTGAATCTGGGCGCCTGGCGTCTGCGCGATTATTCGACGTGGAACTATAGCCATGGCGAGGGCAGCTCACAGAATTCATGGGAGCACATCAGCACCTATGTTGAACGGACGATTATCCCGCTAAAAGCCGAAATGACGCTGGGCGAGAGCTATACCCCTTCCGATGTGTTTGATTCACTGAGCTTTCGCGGCGCGCAGTTGGTCTCGGACGATAATATGCTACCCGACAGTCTGAAGGGCTTTGCACCGACGGTACGCGGCATCGCGCGCAGCAACGCCAAAGTCACTATCAAGCAGAACGGCTACGTCATTTATCAAACCTACGTCTCGCCCGGCGCCTTTGCGATTACCGATCTCTATCCCACCTCATCCAGCGGCGATCTGCTGGTGACCGTACAGGAAACCGACGGCAGCGAAAACAGCTATAGCGTGCCTTATTCGGCGGTGCCGCTGCTGCAGCGCGAGGGACGGATCAAATATGCCCTCACTGCGGGTAAATATCGCAGCAGCAACGATCAGCAGGAAGAGGTGAATTTTGCCCAGGGAACGTTAATTTGGGGGCTGCCAAAGGGCTTCACCGCCTATGGCGGCAGCCAGGCTAGCGATGATTATCGGGCATTTGCGCTAGGACTGGGGCTGAATATGGGCGATGTCGGGGCGCTATCGGTTGATGTAACCCAGGCGAACAGTACGCTGGTCGACGGCAGCCAGCATGAAGGGCAGTCCGTCCGTTTCCTGTATGCCAAGGCGCTAAACGGCCTGGGGACTAATTTCCAGCTGCTGGGCTATCGCTATTCGACGCAGGGCTTTTATACCCTCGATGAAACCACCTATCGGCATATGGAAGGCTATACCGGCGACGATAGCTGGCAGGATGACGATCATGATGGCCAGCAGGACAAGCCGGAATGGACCGATTTTTACAATCTCTACTACACCAAAAAGGGCAAGGTTCAGCTCAACATCTCGCAGACGGTGGGGGAGCACGGCTCGTTGTTTGTCACCGGCTCTGAGCAAAGCTACTGGCACACCGACGAAACCGACAGGTTAATTCAGGTGGGCTACAACGGCACCTGGAACGATATTTCCTACGGTTTAACCTGGAACTATGACCGTTCGCCAGGCGAGAGCGAAGCCGACCAGGTCTACGCTTTTACGCTTTCATTACCGCTGGGCGAATGGTTATCCGGCGGCAATGCCGATATGTATCACGCCGCCAACACGCTGAATGCTTCCTACAACATGAGCACCGATCGTCACGGCAAAACGTCACAAACCGCCGGCGTCAACGGTACGCTGCTGGCTGAAAACAACCTCAGTTATAACGTCCAGGAAAGCTACGCGAACCACGGCACCGGCGATAGCGGTAACGCCAGCCTCAACTACCAGGGCACCTACGGCAACCTGAAAGCGGGATACAACTACAGCGACGGCTATCACCAGCGCAACTACGGGATGAGCGGCGGCGTGGTGGTTCATCGTGACGGTGTCACGTTAAGTCAACCGTTGGGAGACACCAATATTCTGGTGAAAGCGCCAGGCGCGGCGGGCGTTGAACTGGAAAATACCACCGGGATTAAAACTGACTGGCGCGGCTACGCGGTGGTGCCCTACGCCACGACCTATCGGCAGAATCGCGTTGCGCTCGATACCAACTCAATGGGGAGCAACGTGGATATCGATGATGCGGTGGTCAACGTGGTGCCGACGCAGGGCGCGTTAGTGCGCGCTGATTTTAACGCTCACGTTGGGGCCCGCGCGCTGATTACGGTACTGAAAAATCAAAAACCGGTGCCGTTTGGCTCAACGGTCACGCTTGACGATAGCCAGCTCAGTAGCCTGGTGGGGGATGACGGTCAGGTCTATCTCTCCGGCTTGCCGTCGTCCGGGATGTTGACGGTGCAGTGGGGGGAAGATGCCGACAAACGTTGCTCCGCACATTACCAGCTTTCTTCAGACCAGATGTCGGAATTTAACCGTCTGACGGCAACCTGCCGCTAGTTTTTGGGAAACCACCATGAAATACGTTTTAAAAATAGCGTTCTGCATAATGTGTGTTGTCGCGATGAATACGGCGTACGCCGGCTCGTCCGACAGCTGTACCAACGCCTCTGGCTCAACGCAGAACGAGAACTTTGACGTCTCGACGTCACTGAATGCCGATACTAACGTGGCGGGTAAAACCACGCAGGTGGTGCGTTCCGGCGATATTCATATGAATGCCGTGTGCCCGAAGAAATTTGGTGAGACCAGCAACTACACCTATCGTTCTTATGTCTCGAATTATCCGGTGGTGGAGACATCAGGCAACTGGAAATACCTGTCGCTGAACGACTATCTGGAAGGGGCGCTAAGGGTAACGGATGCCGTGGCTGGGGACGTCTATGCACCGACAAACTATGCGCGGATGGGGGAGGATAACTGCGTCTCCAACGGCTGTAATTTCCCGGTCTCTGATTCCAATATCACGCTGCAGATTAAAATTGCCAAACCGTTTGTTGGCAACGTCACCATCCCGCAGACGCATCTGTTCAACGTCTATGTGAACCGGACTAACAGCTCGCCGTTTGGTACGCCGGTTTACACCATCTCATTTAGCGGTTCCATCACGGTGCCGCAAAGCTGTGAGGTGAACGGTAACCAGGTTATCACCATCAACTTTGGCAATATCGCCTCGGGCAACTTTAAAACCAAAGGGCAAAAACCGTCAGGCTTTACCCCGATTGCCAGGCAGGTGCCGGTTAAGTGTGCGGGCGGCATCTCCGAGATGGCCAGTCTGAGTTTTCGCTTTCAGGGGCAGGCGGACAGTAACGAACCTTCGGCCATCGCCACCGACAATAAAGATATCGCCGTGCAGTTCACCGATATTCTCGGCAACGTAATTACGCCCAACACCGGCACGATCCCTTTCCAACTGGATAACTATGCGGCGATGGTGCCCTTCACCGTGTTCCCCATCAGCGCCACCGGCAACAAACCGCAGCAGGGGGTGTTCCATGCGCAAGCGTATATCGTGGTCGATTTTAACTAAGGTGGCGTGAATGATGAGCAAAGGGAGTATCGGGCTGTTGGCGATGAGCATGATGATGTCTGTCGCCCACGCCTCAGATAATGGCGTCGAGATCGATATGAGCGGCACGGTGATTGCGTCGACCTGCGACGTGGAAACCGCAGATACGCTGCAGACGGTGTATATCGGCAATTTCGCCAGCACGCTGTTTTCGTCGGTCGGTGATGTTTCTCCGTCGGCTGACCTGCTGATTCGGTTGAACAACTGCAGCAGCGGCATCAGCGGCGCAACGGTGAAGTTTAGCGGTACGGCGGATAACGATAACAGCAAACTGCTGGCGCTTTCTGATACCGCGGGTGCGGGGGGGATGGCCGCAGGCGTGGGCGTGGAGATCCTTGATGCGAATAAAAATAGCGTGGCGATCAACACCGACAGCGCTAGCCAGCCTTTGCAAGAAGGCGATAACAATACGCTGACCTTCTTCTTGCGCTACAAGGCGACGAAGATCCCGGTGACCGCGGGTAACGCGTCGTCAGTGATGTACTTTGACCTGAGTTATCAGTAATGAAAAATCGTACTCTTCTTGTCGGTATGCTGTTGCTACTCAGCAGCTTTGCCGCGCAGGCCCATGACGGGCAGGTCTATGTCAGCGGTACGATTCAGGCGAATACCTGCATTGTCGCACCGCAATCGCAGGCGCAAAGCGTGCCGTTGGGAGATATTCCCGGCAAACAATTCTCAGCAAAGGGCAGCGGCTCTCAACCCGTCGCCTTTGTGATTGACTTGCAAAAGTGCGGTGCTGCTGCCAGCGGGGTGGATTTTACCTTTACGGGGACGGCAGACGGAACCGATCGGGAACTGCTGGCACTGGATGGCGCCGAGGCCGCCAGCGGCATTGGTATTGAGCTACAAAACGCGGATCACAGCCGATTACCGCTGAATACGGCATCGGCAACCTATCCGATTGATCCGACGCTTGCGGATAACACCTTTCTCTTTTACGCCCGCTATTTGTCGACGGCGGATAATGTGACCAGCGGCGCGGCAAATGCCACGGCCACTTTCACGCTGACCTGGCAATAAGGCAGGATGCTGATGATCAACTGGATAGTATTATGCATAGCGGCTTTCACCTGTTGTTACGCGCAAGCTGGCGTGGTCGTTGAGGGAACCCGCTTTATCTTCGATGCCGACAAATCGAGCATCACTTTTACGGTCAACAATACCTCGCAGCAGCGTTTTCTGCTGCTGTCCAAAGTGCTGGATGCGCAGGGCCAGGTTACCCGTGATGTGCCGTTTATGACCACGCCACCGCTGTTTCCCCTCGCGGCGGGGCACAGCAATATAATTCGAATTATACGTACTGGCGGAGACCTGCCGGACGATCGCGAAAGTCTGTTCTGGCTCAGTGTGGCCAGCATTCCGCAAACACAGGGTAAGCCTTCGCCAAATTCACTTCAGGTGGCGATTCGTAGTCGTATGAAACTCTTCTTTCGCCCGCTGGGACTGAAGGGACGCGAAGAGGACGCCTATCGTCAACTCACGTGGCAACGCGCCGGAATGCAGGTGCAGGTCAATAATCCGACACCGTATTACGTCACGCTTTTTCATCTTCAACTCAATGGTATTGCGGTGAATAACGTCGGGATGGTGGCACCCTTTAGCCGCGTAACGACATCCGGCTGCCCGGTTGACGGTCCCTGCAGGGTGCAATGGCAAACGATCAATGACTACGGACGAGTGATGCCCGCGCGGCAACAGGCGCTGAACTAATCGTCTGGGGGGCGAACTGTTGTTGCTGACTGGAATAGTAATAGGGGGCGATGTCGATATGTTCGATAATGTTATTCAGATCAATGTATTCCTGGGCTTAACGTTCGCCGGCAAAACGTTAAAAACAGAAGCTCAAAGGATATTAACCGAAGGGATTCGGTTTACTCATAATTAGAACGCGGTCGGTAATTTATCCATATAAACCAGAACGCCAGATTGCACTTCAATATAGTGACCTTTTTTTAATTCAGCGAGTACGTCCATTATTCGGCTGCGGGAGATGCGGGTTCGCCGCTGAATAAAAGAAGAGACTTTAATCTGTCGTCGAATGTCTTCCGGGTAAAGCCACAGCTCCATGAGCAGCGAGCGGATTTTACTGTAGGCATCGTTGCCGACCATTTCGCTGTCACGGGCGCTCATCACCATTACGCGCTGAGCGAGGATCCGCGCGATATCATGCCAGAGATTAAACTCATCACACTTCTCGACGAAGGTATCCAGCGGGATAATCCAGCCGGTACATTCGGTCTCGGCGCGAATATAGTGTTGCGGCCTGGCCGGCACATCGTAGTACAGACTGTAGCCGTCGATAAGCCCCACCACCGTTGGCGCGAACACCGTTGCCATATGCAAATCAACCTGAGCATGGCTAACGGAAAAGCAGCCGGTGGTGACCAACACAATAAAAGCAGTTTCTCTATCATTACTGAGCAACATTTTGGCAGAGGGATTTAAAGTAAATGCGCTACCAAACGGCGCCAGAATAGAATGCAGCGCCATAATTGCCTTTAGTGGTTTCGTTTTTTGACTAAACTCAAATGCATGCAATGAACGAGATGAATCATCTGATTGCGACATGACTTATTTCTCAGTGAATAATATGCGTAAAGTATAGCATGCGTCAGAAGAATGAGTGATTGATATTTTACGATAATTCTCGTTTTCCGTGAGTCCAGGACTAATCTTTTTGTGGTCGGTGAGAATATATATTTAAAATAAAAATGGCGCAGTCCAATTATGGACTTTAATTACATTGAAATGACATTTCATAATCGTTAGTGTTTTAATTATAAAGTGTATTTCCAGGGGAGGGAAGAATATGAAGGTAGTCAGTTACAGTGATGACGCTTTTCTGAATTTTGGTATTCAGCAACTTCTTAACACGCCTCAAAAAGAGACGCGTGTCTGTCGAATAGGACACGTCGCTCTGGATTTCATCGTTATTCTCAACGACCTGGATATCACCTTGTCAGTTCAGCGGTTAGCCCGGGATGCACATCTTTTTTCCTGTAAAAACATCATGGTACTGACAGAGGTTGTCTCGCCTCTGATTATCGGTTACCTGCTGCGTAGCGCGAGTGGGCTGGTGGTATATAACATTAAGAATAACCATAGCGAAATGCTGATTGATATATATTCGCCGGGAGTGAATAGCGAAGCAGAGAAGTCGCTTTATTTTTCGCTTTCCGATAATGAACTGTTTATTCTACTGGCGTTGAGCATGGGAATAAAGCCTGAACTATTGACGCGCATTACCGGTCGTTCAGAGAAAAGAATTAGCGCCATCAAACGAAATGTTATGAACAAGTTGGAAATAAGAAACGGTAAGGTTTTTTATTCGGTTATTAAGGCATTATTCATTCATGATGCAAATAATTCAAGCGACTCACGCGCGGCCATATTAACGGTAAAACACGAACAGCTATCCTCACGTGTATTATGATGGCCGGGCGTAGCAACTATACCTCTGGAGCAACCTCACTATTTTCGCGTAGTGCCCCCGGCGAATGCCCGACAACGCGTTTAAACGCCCGACTGAACGCGGCGACTGAGCCATAGCCGAGTTTGAGCGCCACGGTCTCAATCGCCTGTTGCTCCTGGCCGATATACTGTACCGCCAGCCGCATGCGCAGTTCACCCAGGTATTTCGCCGGCGTGGTGCCGGTCGCTGAGAGGAATCGTTCAGCGAACACCGAGCGCGAAGTACCGGCTTCTTTGGCTAAGTCCGCCACACTCCAGTTGATGCCGGGCTGCTGATGCATCGCGTAGATGGCGCGGCTGAGGCGTGGATCGCGCAGCACCTGAATCCAACCGGTGGCTTTGCCGCAGCCTGCTTCCACCCAGCCACGGACAATCAGTGCTGCTACGACATCCGCGAGACGGGCAAGGATCCCGGCAAATCCGACCTGGCGGCCCTGTGCTTCACGCTCCATGGCGGAAAGCAAGGGGTGGATTTCCGGCCAGGTCGACATCAGTCGGCTCACCATCATCACTTCTGGCATCGCTTTCACCAGCGGCTGCATGCCGCCAAGATCGAAATCCATACATCCGCTGAATATAACCACATTGCCACCGTCGGGGCAGGGCTGGCAGTGAATATCGCACACTGAACTGCAAATCGGCTCGCTGGGAAAGTCGGCGAGCGGCGTCACGATAGCGTGATCATCCGACAGCAGGGCGTGGGCATCGCCGTTGGGAATAAACAGCGCATCGCCGCTCTGTAGCTCGAAGCGCGCGCCGCTCTCGGTTCTTAAGAGCGCAGGGCCCTGGCTGACAAAGTGAAACTGCGCTTTGCCTGATGCCCGACCGAAAGCCACGCCAAAGGGCGAGCTGGCTTCAATACGGCGATATTTAACGCCGGACAGGCGCATTCCGCGCAGCAGCTCGCTGATTAAATCGGGGGCATGATGGCTCATGGGCGCAACTCCGGACGAATTATCAATAATTGGAGATTATATGTCATAGATCGTCCTGGCGGAACTTTCTATGCTTTGCGACATATATCACATTTTCATAACGGGAGAGTAACAGATGAATTCATGCGTCGCTGAAAGCGGGTCTTTAGCCCCGGCCAAACCCGCCTGGCGTGCCGTATGGTCGCTTGGGCTGGGGGTTTTTGGTTTGATTACCGCCGAGTTTTTACCGGCCAGCTTGCTTACACCAATGGCGGCAAGCCTCGGCGTGAGCGAGGGCGTTGCCGGGCAAACGGTGACGGCGACCGCGCTGGTGGCGTTGGTGACCGGGCTGCTGATTACGTCGGCCACCAAAAGCATCGACCGTCGTTGGGTGCTGATGTTCTTTACCCTGCTGCAAATTGTCTCCAGCCTGCTGGTGGCGTTTGCGCCGTCGCTGCACGTGTTGTTATTAGGGCGACTGCTGCTGGGCGTGGCGATTGGTGGCTTCTGGGCGATGTCGACGGCGACCACGATGCGGCTGGTGCCGGCGAGCGATGTGCCAAAAGCGTTGTCGATTATCTTTGCCGGTGTGTCGATAGCCACCGTCGTCGCCGCACCGCTCGGCAGCTTTCTCGGAAGCCTGATTGGCTGGCGTAATGTTTTTATTCTTTGCGTGGTGCCCGGCGCGTTGGCGCTGCTGTGGCAGCTATGGGTGTTGCCGTCCATGCGCCCAGACAGCGGCGCGAGCCTTGGCACATTGTTTAAAGTGCTGCGTCGCCCTGGCATGGTGGGCGGGCTGCTGGCGACCATTTTCATTTTCAGCGGCCATTTTGCCTTCTTCACCTACCTGCGCCCGTTCCTTGAAACGGTTGGTCAGGCAAGCGTGCAAACCATTTCGCTGATTTTGCTGGGTTTTGGCGTGGCGAATTTTGTCGGCACGTCAATCGCCGGACATCTGCTGGCGCGGAACCTGCGCCTGACGCTGGCGTTGGTGCCGTTGGCAATGGGGATTCTGGCGTTGATGATGGTGGCCTTCGGTCATCTGGCGCTGCTGGACGGCCTGCTGGTGAGCCTGTGGGGATTTGCCTTCGGCCTGGTGCCGGTAGGTTGGTCAACCTGGCTTGCCACCACGGTACCGGATGAAGCAGAAAGCGCCGGTGGCCTGCTGGTGGCCTCCATTCAACTGGCCATTAGTGCGGGCGCGGCAGGCGGCGGGCTGGTTTTCGATCTTAACGGCGCCAGCGGCGTCTTTACCGCCAGCGGTGTGCTGCTGGTGGTGGCGATGATGGTGGTGCTGGCTGGCGTGCGGGTGAAAGCGCCTGCTGCGGAGTAAAGCGACCGTAACATGGCGTTCTGTTGTCAGCAGAACGCCATGTCACATCGGGTGAGAAGGAAGCTGAGCCCGGTAAAGGCCACCATTCCGGCAATCACCGTGGCAAACAGGCTGCGGCTGAGTATGCCGACAAGCGTCGCCGCTGCCGCGGCGAGCAGCGAAATGCTCACCCCGCCGGGCGTGAGCGCCGGTTTGCCGATAAGCTCTGCGGCGATAATCGCCGACATAATGGCGGCCGGGATAAAGCTGAGCCACTGCTGTAGCGCGGGCGGCATGCGAAAGCGAGATAGCAAAAGAACCGGCACGGTCCGCATCAGCGCGGTCACCACCGCCGAAGCAATAATGGCGAGCAGAATATTGCGTTCCATTTTATTGTTCTCCCTTCGCGAACAAACGCAGTCCCAGCGTGGCAAGCGTTGCGGAAACGGACGCGGCGACAATCACCACCACGCTGGTGTCGGTATGGCCGGCCATGAACAGCGTAATCAACACCGAGACGGCGATAGCAACGGTTTCCAGCAGCCGACGACGGCTGGCGAACCACAACATCAGCACCAGGCCGATAAACATAGAGACAAGGCTAAAGCTCAATCCTTCCATCAGCGCGGGCGGCAGCGCGGAGGCCAGACCGGCGCCGACGATACAGGCGAGGATCCAGTTCAGCCAGGCGGCGACGTTAATCCCCAGCATCCAGGCAAACGGGACTTTGCTGTGCGCGCCGCCGTACTGCACCGCCACGCCAAAGGTTTCGTCGGTCAGCAGTAGGCCGCTGAGGATTTTTTGGACGGTGGTGTGCTCGCGAAAGAAGACGCTCATCGCCGAACTCATCAGCAGATAGCGCAGGTTGACCAGCAGAACGCTGATCACCACCGATGCCACCTCCGCGCCCGCGGCCCACAGCGAGTAGAATAAAAATTGTGCCGACCCGGCGTACAGCAGGCTGGCCAGTAGCGCCGTTTGCAGGGTCGTGAAACCCGAAAGTGTGCCGATAGCTCCGGCGGCAAAACCAATGCTCCAGTAGCCGGGGATCGTCGGAAAGCAGGCAATTACCCCGGCGCGAAACTGTGCTCTGACCTCGTGAGGCGCTGAGGCCGTTGTTTTCATCAACATCCATTCTTCCCGTGATATAAAGCGTGATAATCATAAGCGTTTGTAGGAATACGATTATCATATGGTGAGCTTTCGCGCACGCATAAAAAAATCCACGCGTCGGCGTGGATTTTTACGCTTACAGCCGAGCTAGCGACGCGCCCAGCGCAGACTGTAGTGATAATGCGGCTGTTGCAGCAGATACTCTTCAGAAACGCTCGGGCTCCAGGAGTCATCGCCGCCAACGCCCATATGGAAGCCATCAATATTCAGCCAGCTTCCGGCTTCTTCGACCAGCAGGTGCCGGTGTGAGGTGTTATGCAACTGAGACTGGCTATAGCGGCTGAGGTTGAACTGGAAATTACCGCGCCAGAGGTTAGCGCCATATTCCAGACGTTGAGTACCGCAGCGCAGGCCATTTTCGCTCGGGAAGACGTACGGCGTGTACATCTCAGCTAGCGGAAGCTGCCAGCGATCGTAGTGGGCCGAGGCCTGACGATCGGGGTAGTTTTCATGCGGCCCCAGCCCCAACCAGCTGACCTGCGGCGCGACTTCCGCCAGCTGGCAGGTCAGGCCGATGCGCGCCGGAGACGGCGTGCCGCGGGCGACGTCAACATCAACGCTAATTTGTAGCTCGCCCTGATTATCAATAATGTAAGTTTTGCGGCTGATAAACAGCAACTTACCGTGCGCCAGCCAGTGATGCTCTGAGCGGAGTTGTACCGTCTGCGATTCTGTCAGCGTATCGGCGCTCAGGCTGACGGTATGGCACGCCATGGTGTAATAACCGGCCGCTTTCCAGCGCTCAACCCAGGCATTGGGATCGATACGCGTCACTTCGCTAACGCCAATGTCGTTATCCAGCGGCGCGCGGGTGAATTGATCCTGGAGTGGCGTCAGCAGAACGTTCTGGCCGTGGCTGACCCACTGCGTCAGCAGGCCACTGGCACGATCGAACTGCCACTGCTGCTCGCCGTGGGCAATGAAATAATGAGTATCGGTTTGCGTCAGTACCGGTGTTTTGCCGCGGGTGACGACGGATTCCGCGTTAAGCAGACCCGGCAGTTGCCACTGCTCGCGGGCGCAGACGTGTCCGGCTTCGCTCCAGCGGGTGGCGGCGTTCTGCCTAACTTCGACATTCAGCCACACCTCGCCGCTGCGGGCGATCGGCGGCAGATCGAGGGCGATCGTCTGTTTCCCCTGTGGCGCAATAGTCAGCGGCACGCTGCCGCTGGCAAGCGATTCCCCCTCGAGCTTCACCGTCCAGCACAGCTGCTCATTGTCGGTGGTACGGAACAGGTATTCGCTGGTGACTTCCAGCTGATTGTCGGCAAGCCAGCGGAACTGGAAAAACTGCTGGGCGTAACGCGCTTCATACAGCGACGGGTGCGGGGTGCGGTCGGCAAACACCAGGCCGTTCATACAGAACTGACGGTCGTTCGGCGTATCGCCAAAGTCACCGCCATAGGCGGAGAAGGTTTGACCGTTTTCATCGCGTTTGTTGAGCGACTGGTCGACCCAGTCCCAGATAAAGCCGCCCTGCAAACGGGGATATTGACGGAAAGCCTGCCAGTATTTATGGAAACCGCCAAGACTGTTGCCCATCGCATGCGCGTATTCGCAGAGGATCAGCGGACGGTTTTCATCCGGCATGCCGACCCATTTTTTGATGGACCATTTTGGCACCGCCGGGAACGGTTGATCCTGGTCGACGCGAGCATACATCGGGCAGATGATATCGGTGGCGGCGCTGTTTGCACCGCCGCCTTCATAGTGGACAGGGCGGGAGGGATCGTTGGATTTGATCCAGCGATACAGCGCATCGTGATTATCGCCATGCCCGGACTCGTTACCCAGCGACCAGATAATAATCGACGGGTGATTGCGATCGCGCTGCACCATGCGGGTGACGCGCTCGCTCATCGCCGGCAGCCAGCGAGGGTCATCGCTGAGACGGCGCATTGGCACCATCCCGTGGGTTTCAATATTCGCTTCATCCACCACGTACAGGCCGTAGTAATCGCACAGCCGATACCATTGCGGATGATTAGGGTAGTGGGAACAGCGCACCGCGTTGAAGTTATTCTGCTTCATCAGCAGGATATCCTGACGCATGGTGTCGATGTCCATCACCTGGCCGTTATCCGGATGATGTTCATGGCGGTTAACGCCGCGAATCAGCAGCGGCTGACCGTTCACTTTCAGCAGCCCGCCGCTGATTTCAACCTTTCTGAAGCCGGTGTCGTAGGCTTCCGCCTCAACCAGCGTATCGCCGCGTTTGAGCAGCACCACGGTGCGGTAGAGCACGGGGACTTCCGCACTCCACAGCGCGGGCTGCGCCACCGGCAGGCGCAGCGTAGTACGATCGGCATAACCGCCACGCTCATCAATGATGTCGCTGCCGAGCGGCTGCTCTGCTTCGCTCACCAGACGATCGTCCTGCCACAGCTGCACGGCGACGCGCGTGTCGCGGGTGATATCGCCTTCAACGATCACGGTCGCTTCCAGCGTGCCGCGGCTGAATTCGTCGTTGAGTTGGGTAACCAGTTGGACGTCGCTCAGGCGAGTCGTTGGTTTATGCAGCAGCGTAACATCGCGGAAAATACCGCTCATCCGCCACATGTCCTGATCTTCGAGATAGGTGCCGTCGCTCCAGCGTAGCACCATCACCGCCAGGCGGTTCTCGCCGTCAACCAGCAGCTCGCTAAGATCAAACTCTGACGGTAAGCGGCTGTCCTGCGCGTAGCCGACCCACTGGCCGTTACACCAAAGGTGAAAGGCCGAGTTGACACCGTCGAGGATAATGCGCGTCTGCCCGTCGATCAGCCATTGTGGATTAACGTTGAATGTGAGCGAATAACATCCCGTAGGGTTATTCTGCGGTACAAACGGCGGATTAACCGGAATGGGATAGGTGACGTTGGTGTAAATGGGCGCATCGTAACCCAGCATCTGCCAGTTGGCAGGAACCGCAATGCTGTGGGCGTCCGCCAGGTCGTGCTGCAACCAGCTTTCCGGTACCGCCTCCGGCCGCGTAAAGTAGCTGAACTGCCAGCAGCCATTGAGAAGTTGCCGCGACGGTGATACGGCGTCCCGGCGGGCGTCATCGGCCTCACGCCAGCTGGAAAAGGGCGGATGGGCGGCCAACGCGTTGAGCTGGGTGACGGCGGGATTTTCCCAGTCGCGGCGGGCGAGTACGGCGGCCAAAGAGAGAGGTTGAGGGCTCATAGTGGTGGTTCCTTGATGTATTTGCGATTCGCTCACAATTTTAATTACTATGTGAGGATACCCGCTGCATGTAAAGGATCATCGCGGGAGAGGGTGAAGGCAATCACAAATCATGGCCCCGAAGGCGGGGCGCTGGAGAGCGGTTATTGCAGGCGGGCAACCTGCCGGGCGAGGCGAGCCAGTTCCTCTGCAAGCTGCTGCGGGCTGAGCGAATCAGACGGCGGTTTGGCGGTGGTTTTGCGCACCACCAGGCTGACCGGCAGTAATTCGGATACCGTTTCTTCTCCGTCGATCAGCGCCAGCAGACGCTCAATGCTGACTTTCCCTAACGCCCTGAAATCCTGTTTGATGGTGGTGAGCGGCGGGGTGAAGCAGGCGCTATCTTCCGTATCATCGTAGCCGACCACCGAGACGGCCCCGGGGACCGGCAAACCGTATTCGGAAAGTGCGCGTAGGGCGCCCAGCGCCATCTGATCGTTTGCCACCAGGATGGCCGTCGGGAGGGTTCCCTCGTTAAGCAGCCGCGTAACCTGCTGGTAGCCCGATAGCGAGCTCCAGTCGCCAAACATCACCGCCACCGGCATCAACTGGTGTTCCGCCAGGCAAGACTGCCAGCCCTCCAAGCGCAGACGCGCCGAAATGGAGCTTAGCGGGCCGGACAGCAGGGCTATCTGCTGATGACCCCGTTCGAGCAGATGATCGACACCCAGCTTCGCGCCCATCTGCGGGTCAAAAACAATATGGTGCGTGGTGGTTGACGGCGAGACATCCAGAAACAGCACCGGGATAGCGCCGCACAGCCGCACGATTTCCTGGGTGTGTTCTTCTTCCATGGGAATATTGACCAGAATGCCGTCAACGCGCTGCGACAACAGCTGGCTGACGGCGGCTTTGCTGGCCTCCAGCCCTGACTGCTCGGTCATGGCGATCACCACGTTAAATTGCAGTTCGCCCGCCCGCGACTTGGCGGCGGCCACAATCTGCGACGGCGCATGCAGCGCCAGATTGCTGGTGGCAAACCCCAGCGTATGGCTCAGTTTCCCGGCCAGCTGCTGCGCCATGCGGTTGGGAATATAGTTCAGCGCATCCATCGCCGCTTCCACCTTGCGGCGCGTTTTTTCGGATACGTGAGCGGCCTGATTAATCACCCGGGAGACAGTCTGATACGAGACGTTAGCGTGCTCGGCTACGTCATAGAGGGTGACAGACTTCGCTTTCATGCCGGGATTCCTCGTCATTTATCATGTTGAAGATGACTGTCAGGCAGCCAAAAATCGTTGGCATATCATAGCATTTGTTCGCGGAAGGCGCACGGTGGCGGGGTTAACCTACCGACGCGCGATTTAATATTACCCGCTGTTTTGTCGCTTAAGGATTCTATCTTATGAGGGAAAAGTGGAACCTAAAAAATGGTCAAAGTCGTGTTATCCGTTGTGGTCTGTTTGCTGCTAAGCGGCTGCGCCACCATTGTCGGCGAGTCAACGCAGAGCGTGTATCTGGAAAGCGACCCGGTGGGGGCGCAGTTTGTTATCTCGGATAATCATGGGGTGGTGAGCGCGCGCGGCGTAACTCCGCAACGAGTCACGCTGCCTAAATCGGATAACCGCTATTTTGGCAAACTCACCTATAACGTGACTTTTCTGCACGCGGGTTATTATCCGACGCTGGTACCGCTGCAAACCCGAACCACCCACTGGTATACGTTCGGCAACCTCCTGTTCCTCGGCGTCCCCGGCTGGTTCCTCGTTGACCCCTTCAACGGCGGGATGTACGACATTTACCCGCAGCGCGTGAATGCGCTGATGCAGCCGTGCCCGCGCGGGCCGTGGCGCGATACGTGTGAATAGCATCAGACGTCGTGATGGCCGTTGAAATCACGGATTATTGTTGTCAGATAGAGGCTTCCGGTGCTCGCGCGTCGCTGGTAAAGTGAGCGACGCATAATACGATAATCAGAAGGGTATCAACGGTGAGCGGGCGCATTGACTACCAGATTGAGAAATACCGCTTTACGGAGGCGACGGAAAGCGAACGCCTCACGAAACAGTGGGCCGATGTGATAGCGGAATGTCAGGCGAGCGGGGCGGGAGCGGAAGAGCGTCTGCGCATTGCCTTGCTGAATGTGGATTACGTCACCAGCTTCGAACTGCCTTTTCGGCTGCTGCTGACGCGCGCGCCGCAGCTGATCGCCAGCGTGCGCGATGAGCTCGCCCTGAATCAGAAAAGCGCGACCTTTAACGGAAAGCGTTTTGGCTGTGTCTATAGCCTGAAAAGCGATCTCACTGGCGTGCCGGAAGCGTTTCAATACCATCTCTCCACCCGCATTCGCCGCACCGACGGGGCGGGTAACGGCGAAACGCCCTATCGCGAAATCGCCCAGCAGGTGAAACATCCGCGGGAACGCCTGCGGCTTGCGCTGGAAAACAGGCTGGCGGTGACGGCGCTGGATGGGTTGTTCTGGTTTGGCCTGCAACGCATCGCCGCCGATGTACAGCGGCTGCGCAAAACGGGGATGCGGATCGCCACGTCGGAAACGGACGTTTTTGATACGCTAACCGGCACGACGCGACGCGTGCCGGTTTATCAGCTTACAGCGATCTGACCTGAGCGGTATTCTCCAGCCGCCTGATTGCCGGAACCAGGCTGGCGCAGACGGTGGCGATCACCACCGCGATGCCGGCAACCAACAACACGTGGCTGTTGCCGTACTGCATTGCTAACGGCCCGGCAACCAGTTCACCGAAAGGGATAGCCACAAAAGAACCGACGGCGTCATAGGCATAAACGCGGGCGAGTTTTTCCGGCGGGATATGCGTTTGCAGTGAATGGGCCCAGGCAACGCCGAACCGGCCAAACGCGACGCCGGTAAGAAAGAACGCCGCCATCAGCCAGGCGGCAGAGGCGGCCTGGCTGAGCAGCAAAATAGGGGCTGCGCAGAGCCCAACCAGCATGACGCCGATAAACAAATCACGGCGTGGCCGCCAGCGCAGGGCGATAAAGGTGCCCACGATTAACCCGACGCTTTCGGCCGCCACAATGATCCCCCAGTTCGCCCGGCCAAAGGAGGCGTCGGCTATCGCCGGACCAAGCACCATCACTATGCCGCTGAATGCCGCGTTGATAATCGTAAACTGAACCACGACTGACCACACCCAGGCACGACTGGCGAACTCTTTCCATCCCTCTTTTAAATCCTGCAGGATGTTACTTTGCGCGGCGCTGACCCTGGACGATGCCACGCGAATCATAAAGTACAGGGGGGCTGCGGCGGCAAAGCCCATGGCATCGATTGCCAGCCCCCAGCCGGGGCCGACCGAGCTGGCGAGGATCCCGCCAAGGGACGCGCCAATCACTGTGCCGCTGTAAATACCGAGCTGCACCAGCGCGTTGGCTTCGCGAAGATTTTTGCTGGGTACCGTCTGCGGGACCAGCGCCTGTGAAGCCGGTAAGGCGATACCGGCGGAGGCCCCGTTAAGCATGCCAAGCAGGGCAAGGCTTAATACCGTCGCAGAGCCATCCAGCACCAGCCAGGCCACGATGGCCTGCGAGAGGGCGGCGACGCTGGATGAGTAAACCAGCACCCGGCTACGCGAGTAGCGGTCGGCCAGGACGCCACCGAGCAACAGAAAGGCGACGTTGAGAATGGAACGAGAGGCAACCACCATCCCCAAATCAGAAACGGTTCCGCCGATATCGAGAACCGCGAAGGCCAGCGCAATCGGCGCCATACCGTTGCCGAGGACCGTCAGCAAGCGGGCGGTGAACAGATAGCGGAATGCGGGGAAGTGATAGGCGCGAACTTTTTTATTATACGTATTCATTATGGCAATGAGTTCAGGGTTAGAAAGCGTTTAACAGACGGCCTGCGAGCGTTGAAGACGCAAGAATCAATAGGGTTACGCATAATATCATGTAATTTCGGTACGGAAGTGCTGATTTATCATCAACCTGCCGAGCACCGCCAGCAAGCCATCGGCATCGTTTTCTCTCAAATGCGCCATCACTGAACGGTAACGAGCAAATCAGCAGCAACGCCGTCCTGTTCAACGCTCACTGTTTATATCAATAATCTCTTTTGGCTTTCTTTTGTTCACTATTTATTGATCGGATTTTTCCGTATTTAAAGTATACATTTGTTTTTCTTGGTCATGAAAAATAAAAAACCTTAGTATTGCCAGGGTAGTCTCATGCCAGGCATTTTGCTGGTCCGGGTGTTTATTAAAACAATCATATTCGTTCTTAACTGCAAATATCCGTGCAAGTCGATATGCGCGCGGGTAAGCGTTAATTGTTTATTTAATGTCATGGTTTTATAGGTGGAAGGATGGGGGTTATTAAAAAAGCCATGCTGGGAATATTCATTTTGATGAGTGCGCTCAGCTTGTTTCGGGAATTTCAAGACTTTGGTTTTAAGACCGGGTTACTATTATCAGCGCTGTTCCTGTTGAGTACGGCTTTCTTGTGGCAATGGGCTTCCGGCCGCCTGCCACAGCTTGGCAAGCTGCACGCGGTGATGGTGATGATGGCTCTGACGCTGGTGTTTTTAGGGACCATTGACTACGCCATGGCAGACAGTTTCAACGTGGATCTGCTGGAAGTCATTCGCACGACCATGGTGCATAGTCCATGGTTCTATGTGGCAACGTTTACCGGCGCAGGAATCAAAGTCTTCTTCTGGCATTGGCTATTTTCCGGTGTACGGCAAAAGAATGCAGAACACACCGCCGCAGGATAAGTGAATAATAACGATCGTGAAACATAGAATGAAATATCGCAATTACAATACGCGAACGGAAGCACTCCGGCAGTTGAAAGAGTTGGGCGAATGTATTCTGTTGTTCCCCTACAATGAGGGGGCCTTTCAACAGGAATCTACCAGTATAAAAGCCGCCTCGATTCGCCAGGGAATGAAGGTTGAACTCAAGTCCGCTTTGCTGGTCGTTGAGGGGGAGTTGCCGCAGAGAGTATTGCGCGTAAAGAAGGTGGCGTAACCCATCGTGCGGGCGATGTCATAAACAGGTATCGCCGTTATTCCGCGTAATAAAAAGGCTCCGCAGGAGCCTTTTTATTATTTAACGATCTGGGCGTTACGCACCACGCCTTTATCTTCGATAATACGCAGTTCGTGGCCGGCTTTTTTCCAGTCACCGTTAGACTGCTGGCGCCAGCCTTTCTCAACCAAAAACTCCTCCGCCGCAATGCCTTTCATCCCGAGGATAGTTTCAGCTTCGCCAACAATCTGCCCGTATTGCTGGCTGGCCGTCAGCTTAGGCTTCGCGGCAGCCTTTGGCGCCTGTTTGGCGTTCTGCGCTTTGGTTTTGTTAATGTCGCAGGAGACGCCGGCGTTCATTTCAGTACAGCCAGAACGTTCAAGTTGCTCGCGGTATTTGGCGTTAATGGCCTGTGCTGGCATCGCAGCCAACGCCGTCAGAGCAAGAACGGAAACCATGATTTTTTTCATTGTGATATAGCCTTTTTTATAAAAGATATTACGCATCACTGCCCGCAATCAAAAAATCCCCCCTCACCCGGGGGGACAGTATAAGACATACTCAAAGTTAATGATTTAGACAGGTCAGTCTGATTGTCGGCGATAGCATGTCCACACTTCCCGCCGACGGTAGCGATCGTATGGCCTTAGAACTGGTAGGTCAGGCCAGCCACAACGGTGTTGTCGCCGTTATCAGCCAGATTGATCTGATAGCCGATATCCGCCACCATATTTTTGTTGAAGTAGTAATCTGAACCCAGCGCGACATACTCGGTAATATCACGATTGTTATTGTCGCGTGCGTGCACGTAGCCCACGTTCGGGCGCAGGCCAAAGTCGAACACATACGCGGCCATCGCTTCAAAGTGTTTCGCTTCGTGAGCGCCTTTCAGCAGATTGTGAGATTCGCCGCCCATGGTTGCAACGTATACGCGGTTCGCGTCATATTTCGCACCCACGCCCCAGAACTCAGCGTTATTCCCGGTCCAGCCCGCCGTTTTCTGGTGGCCCGTGACCGCGCTGGTCGCGTAGGTGGCGATAGTCGAAATACCGGAATCAGCGATGTTGTCATAACCCAGAGAGAAGCCGTAACCTGTACCATGCTGTTTAGCGGGGTCGCTATCGGTCGCGTCTGCGCCCTGGTATTGTGCGCCGAAGCTGACGCCGTCCGCTAAGCCGAAGGCGTTGCTGGTACGTAATGTAGCAACGCCACTAGTGCGACCAGTAAGGAATGAATCAGTGCCTTCATAGGAGTCGCCGCCGAATTCGGAAAGGTTGTCAGTATAAACCCCGACATCGTAAGCGATACCGTAGTTACGGCCATAGTCAAAGCTAACGTTGTGACCATAGTCCAGGCCAGCATACGCCAGGCGGGTGGATTCGCCATTCTGAGAACCTTCTGCGTTCGCAGCATCAAGCTGACCTTCGAACTGGCCGTAGCCCGTTAACTCCTCGTTGATTTGGGTTTCACCTTTGAAGCCCAGACGCGCATAGGTACCATCCTCGTTTTTGCCGTCCGTCCAGCTATGCGCGGCTTTAACCTTGCCGTACAGATCCAGCTTATTGCCGTCTTTATTATAGATTTCCGCTGCCTGTGCGGAAGTTACCCCTAAAGCCAATACGGCCAATGCCACTGCTGTTTTTTTCATTTCAAACTCACTTTCTAGTTGTGGTTGCTATCGTCATTACAGCTTTGTTAAGTAGATTTTCCTTCTACTTAAAAAAGCCCCCGTACCCGGGGGAAACATCTCTCTAACTACGAAAAAAGTGGCAAATACAACAATAACGATGAAGGCTGGGCTTTCGCCCTTATTGCGTGGTTCAGCGCAATAATGTTCCCCTGTGAGGGCAGGAGGAATGTGCTCTTAATAAGAAAACAGCACGCCCGCGCCTGCACCGACGTTATCCGCGGTATCCCAGGACAGACCGGTTTTTACGGAAACGTTGGCTGACACGCGTGCGCTGATCCCGGCAGATACGGCGTTCTGGCCGTTAAAGGTCCCGACGCCCATGCCGAAGCCGACGGTGTGGCCCTGCGGCGCTTGCGGGATGGCGGTGAGGGCGAAAGCGCCAGCCAGACCTGCGCGGAACTCTTTACGATCTTTGTTCTGCTGGTCTTTCAGCGAATTGAAGTTGGTCTGGTTGTTGGCTTCCAGATCGGAAATGCGCTGTTCGTGGTTAGCCAGCGTTTTCTCGTCGTTGGCAAGGCGCTGGTTGGTGTTCGCCAGCGCCTGATGGTTTGCTTCGGCATTGGCAAAGGCGACATCAGCGCGATTCTGAGCGGCCGCGCCGGTGGTCTGGGCCTGCTGCACGCCGGATGAGAGGGTGGAGAAGTGCTGCTGTTCGGCCTTCACTTCGCTATCGATAGCGGATTTGTTGGCGGTGATGTTAGCTTCATCGGCGGTAATCGCCTTTTTGTTCGCATCAACGTCGGCCTGGTTCGCTTTACTGCTAACGGTATTTGTTAACGCGGTAACGATTTGATCCTGGCGATCCTGGTCGGTTTTGAATTCCGGTTTAGTGACGAAATTGCCAATCTGCCCCTGTAGCTGTTGTACGTTGCCGCCGAGTACAGACAGCGCTTTCGTGTTGATATTCACATCCTGGCGCAGTTGTACCGCTTGCCCGTTAAGAATGGAGGCTTCCGTTTCGAGGTGCTTAATACGAACGCTGTTAGTGCCTGCATCGAGACGGTTATCCTCAACCTGCTTGCCCATCTTAAGGATGTCGGCATTCGCTTTATCGGCGGTCACTTTTGCGTCGGCGGCAACCTGTGCATCCTGCTGCATTTTATCGAGGTCGTAAGCCTGATTCGGCGTACCCACGATGGTGTATGAACCAAGGCCGTAGGGATCTGTCTGATCGACGCCGACTTGTTGAGCCATGGCGCTGCTGGAGGATATCGCGGCCAACACCGCGACGGCGATAATACTTTTACTTACGGACTGCATAATGAGTTACCTGTCATTAACTGAATTTATTCGCCTGTTATGGCGGTTTTATTTAGCGAGTGGCAGGGGCGTACAGTAGCCCTGAAGTGTAATAACCTCAGCCACGATGTTTTGTGATTTATTATTTTTCTGACAAAACATTATTTCACCGAAAACAGGCTGATATTGACCTGTTATCTGTGAGAGTGAATAAAAAACGGGTTATTGTTTTTTATTCACTGTTAAATATTTAGCGCTCGATCAATGGCGTCTCTGTTTGATGCTATCTCTTTGTTTATTCATGCGTTTCAATCCCGTTGGCCTGATGTAGCATCAGCGCCTCGGTGATAATTTGTTGTTTACTTTTACGGGTTTGAAAAGCCACCTCACGAACGTATTCGCAAAGGTCATCAGCGATGCGTGCGCTGAGCATAGTCAAACTGGCATTTTGTACTTCGCCGCGACGTCTGCGTTTCGCGGGATATGTCCTGGTGTTGTTCATGAGATTCCTCATGTAATCCGATTCATTATTTTTCTTCGTAAAATATGCAGGGGGAAAAAAGACATGTCAATATTCGGAAAACGCCGCTTATTTTGTATTAAAAACGTTAAGGTAATTGGTGATTATTATTTGTATATTCGAATGAAAGCCGAAGATGTGGGTTGCGGAGAGAACATTTTTTTTGAAACGATGGACCATAAAGGGTGAGAGAGAATCGCCTGGAGGGCATTGGCTAACAGAAGGCGGGAACGTAATAAATTGACATAAATATCAAGCCTGGCAGCCTATTACGATTTTGTGCGGAGTAGTGATGTACTTCACGTTTTATCAGGGGGATAGTCAGGGAATTTGAGTGATTATGCAGAGGGTGGCTGAAAGTATTCTTTCATAATCCGTTTACTAGTACAAAAGTATCCGCATTTCTCGCAACAGTTTCGTAAAGAAAGGTAAGATTGTGTGTCGTTAAAAGTGTCATAAAAATATGCGTAGTTTGATTGGGATCAATTAAGCGTGAAGGTATACATTGCTTTAAATGAGAACAGGAACATGATTATCGTTTGTAAATCAATCATTAGCATGAGAAGTAGTGCGAATGTCGTTAATTTTATCGAATTTTCTGTTTTTATTTTGTATTGAGATTGTGGTTTTTGATTGCGTGATTGATTATTCATTTTAGATACTTTTTTTTAGCGAAGCAGAATCATATAACCACGTTATTGGGCCCAATAATTCGCGGCATAAACTAAGCGATATTGTTGGAGAACAGGCATCATGGCGTTTTACGCGTCATTATTGGCCTGACTACAAATCAATACACAAATTGGCCGACCGACTGCGCGAGCAGCACAGGGCAATTTGCTGGCTACTGGCCGTTTTCTCCGCCGCCGACTGCACAGAATCACGGTGGTCGACAATGCCCTCCACAACCGGCGTCAGGCAAGCGCCGCAAATCCCCATTTCGCAGGAAAGTGGGACGGCCACGCCGTTCTCCTGGAGCACCTGAGCGATGGTTTTATTCGCGGGCACCGGCCAGCGTTTGCCCGACGAGGCCAGCGTCACGTTAAAGGTTTCACCGTCCTCCTCCGCGCTGATGGAGGGGGCCAGCGGTTGAAACGCTTCACTGTGAATTTGCGCTGGCGACCAGCCTTTTTCCACGGCGACCCGCCGCGCGGTCGCCATGAAACCTTCCGGCCCACAGAGATAGATAGGCTGACCGGGCTCGACCCCCTCCAGCGCTTGCGCCAGATGCTGGCGGGCGCTGTCCCCTTCCTGGGAGCAGTGAATCGCGAATTGTTCTGCGCCGAATTGCTGCTGCAGTTCGCGAACAAACGCGCCCTGGGCGCGATTTTTCAGATAATAGTGCAGCCTAAACGGCACCCCCTCCGCATTCAGACGTAACGCCATCGCATACAGCGGCGTGATGCCTATCCCGGCGGCCAGCAGCGCCACCGGCTCCAGCGCCTGGAGTGGAAACAGGTTGCGCGGAGGCGAAATCAGTAGCGTCTGTCCGGGGCGTAGCTGCTGGTGGATATATCGCGAGCCGCCGCGTGACGTATTTTCCTGCGCTACGCAAATCAGATAGCCGTCGTCGGCGCTTCCTGCGCCGGTGAGCGAATACTGGCGGATAATCCCGCAGGGCAGGTGCACGTCGATATGCGCACCGGGCTGCCAGGCGGGCAGCGCCTGGCCGTTTTCAGCGACTAGTCGGATCGCCAGATTCTGTTCTCCCTGACACCAGAGACCCTCAACGACCACCTTTAAGACATCATTCATTCTGGTTCTCCATTTAGACGAGGAAAAAGTCACCGAAGCCCATTTTCTTCAACCCACGGCGGTAGGCGATGGAGCTACGGTCGGCGGGAATATGCGCTTCGAGGGTTAAATCCAGCGGCAGTTTCTCAGGCCGCTGGCTCTCAACCATCAGCCGGTCCTCCTCAAACACGCGCAGGTTAAAGGCGTGCACGTCTTCCACCGGCACATGCAGGTCGAAGTTACGGGCGATGGGAGCAAACATGCGGGTGACGCGCGCGGAAACCGGCGAGGCGGCATTCATAATCACCAGCCTGGCATCACCGGGAAAATGAATCGTCAGGGTGGCGGTAAACGGCAGATGCATCTCGAAATGACGCAGCCAGCGGAAGCCTTCCGGGGCGCGAAAATCGGCGCTGGCGGGATAGTTGCCCACCGAGCTCCAGTAATCGGCGATGAAACCGAACGTCGTCTCCTGAGGGCTGTAGTCGGGCACCAGCTGATTTTCCGGGTCGGCGAAGGTGTTGGTATGGATCCAGGCGAAATGCGCGACATCGAGAAAGCCTTCCACCTGGCGGCCCGCAAAGCCGTTGACCTCAAAGGCCGGGCAGTTGATCTGCTGAAATCCCTCGTCATGCCAGTGCGGCATGACGGGCAACGGCTGTGGATTTTCCGGGTCGAAGGCCAGACAGGTCCAGATCAGCCCATAGCGTTCTTCCACCGCAAAATGGGTGAGATTGAGTTTTGCCGGTACCGGTTGGTCGGGGCTGGAAGGGATGCGGTTGCAGCGGCCATCTTCACCGAAGCGCAGGCCGTGGTACGGGCAGACGATCCCTTCTTCATCATGAAAGCCCAGCGTCAACGGCACGCCGCGATGGGGGCAGGCATCGCGTGCCACCACGACCTGGCCCTTTATACGATAGATAACCAACGGCTCATCAAGCAGGGTGGCTTTCACCGGGGCCGGGCCAATGTCGCAGGCACGGGCGACCGGGTGCCAGCATTGCGCCAGGCGCAGCCAATCCTCAGGTTCAAAGCTGCAATGGGCGGGTGGGGCGATAGACGGTTGGTGCATGGCGTTCTCCGGCTCACAAAAATAACTGTTTAATTGTTGTGAGATTATTGTTGCCATATTAGGGTGTTGACGTCCATCGCCATTAATTCACTTAACCGTTGCAAAAAAGAGAACAGGTAAAGGATGAGTCCATTTTCACGATTTGCGCTCTATTTTGTTGAAGTGGCGCGCTGCGGCAGCCTGCGACGCGCGGCAGAAAAACTGCATATTTCCGCCTCCGCCATTAACCGACAAATCCTGCAGGCCGAAGAGACGTTCGGTACGCCGTTGTTTGAGCGTTTACCGGAAGGGCTGCGCATGACCACTGCTGGCGAGCTGCTGTACGATAATCTGCTGCGTTGGCAAAAGGAGTTTCATCTCACGCGACAAAAGTTTGATGAGCTACAGGGGTTAAAGCGCGGCAACGTCAGCGTGGGAATGGTGCAGGCGCTGGCAGAGGGGAGTTTTGCCGCCGCGCTGGCGGATATCATTACCGACTGGCCGTGGCTGGAGTTAAACCTGCAGGTCTCCGATAGCCACACCGTCAGCCAGAAGGTACGCCTGGCAGATCTCGACTTTGGCCTGATTCTCGACCCGGAAGGTCAGGCCGGGCTGAGCGTGCTGGCGTTTGCCGAGCTGGCGATGGGCGTTGTGATGCGTCCGGATCATCTACTGGCGAGCGCTGAAAGCGTCTCCTTGGGGCAGCTTAGCGAAGAACGGCATATTGTGCCCGGCGCGCCGTTGATTGTGCATGAACGGGTGGCGATGCTCTATCGGCAGCACGATTTGTTTCCGGCCAACAGCATTGGCTGCAACGATATCCGGCTGATTAAATCGCTGGTACTGAAAGGCAGCGGCGTGACGATCCTCAGCCGGCTTGACGTGCTGGATGAGGTCAAACAAGGTCTGCTGGCGTTTGTTCCGCTGCGCAATAAGCAACTGAGACCACTTACGCTGGCCTTATGTACCGCCCCTTCACGCCAGCTTTCGCGTCCGGCGCAAAGGGTGATTCAGAAGCTCACTGCGGTGATGGAGGCGATGCAGACAAGCTGAAGGAGCCGCTGGCCCGGTTAGCCTAACGGGCCGCCCTGAATGGTTTCGCACAGCCCGTTAATAATGCGCTCACCGGTTTCGGTTTTTAACTCCTCATACCAGGCTTGCGTTTGCAGCATATTTTTGCCGTGAGTGACGTCGCAGCGCTTACGCGCCTTCAACACCAGATCGCGCACCCGGTCGCAGCGCTGCGCTTCGTACTGACGCAGCGTGCTGACGATGTCGCGGCTGTGGCGGAACAGATCGCCGAGAACGACGGCGTCTTCCAGCGCCGCGCAGCCACCCTGGCCGATATCCGGCGTGGTGCTGTGTCCGGCATCACCGAGCAGCGCCACTTTGCCGCGCACCAACCGGTCAAACGGTTCGATATCATGAATTTCAATGCGGTTGGTGGTCTGCGGATCCAGGGCGGCAATCAGCTTCTGCACCGGCGCTGCCCAACCGCTGAAGTAGCGGTGCAGATCGGCGCGCAGGGTACTGCGATCTTCGGCAAGCCCAGGCGGCAGCGGGACATCGAAGAAAAAGTAGAAGCGGCCAGCGGAAACCGGCATCAGCGAGACGCGTTTTCCCTCGCCAACAAAGGTGGTCCATTGATTGCCCGGCGCAATCTCCTCATCAATGTCGACCAGACCGTTCCAGTTCACATAGCCCGCGTAACGGCGTTCGGGGGTATAGCCCAGCACCCAGGGGCGCAGCGCCGAATGGCTCCCGTCAGCGGCAATCAGAAAGTCGCCTTCAGCCTGGGTGCCGTCGGTAAACCAGACGCGGACGCCGTCGTCATCTTCTTCGCAGCGGACAACGCGTTTGCCGAACTGCACGGCGTCGCGGCCCCAGAAGTCGAGCATTTCACGCTGCAATTCGGCGCGGGAAACCGGGCAGGGACGGCCACCGGTGCGTGCCACCAGCGGCGCAAGGCTGAACTGGGTGAGGGTTTCACCGCGCAGATACTCCTTATAAGCCAGAAAATGCATCGGGCCGCCGTAGTTTTCAATAATCTCGCCCATCCCCAGATGCTGCATGCACTTCACGCCGTTCGGCCAGATGGAAATGGCCGCGCCGACCGGCTTAATTTCTTTTACCGCTTCAAAAACGCCACATTCGATTCCCGCATTTTTCAGCGCGACCGCCGCGCTCAGCCCGCCAATTCCACCGCCAATGATCAATGCTTTCATTTACATCTCCTTTACCTGTGTCGTGAAGGCATTCAGCAATTTGCGTACCACAATGACGAAGACGCGGATTTGGCGGGTTTGCGGGGGAAGTGGGCAATGGGGTGCACAAATTAGGTGCATATTGGCGGTTTTGTTGCCTTTTTGTGAATCAATAATTTCTCCATTGGCTTAATGGAATCGAAAGTTTCACTTCCTTGCCCTCGCTGACTTGGGGGAGTATGGGGATGTATTTTTTATATCTCATTGTAAATAATGGAAAAGATTAAATGTTGCGAAAGTGTAATTGGTTTTGGCCTGTTTTATGCAGTAGTCACTGCACGCTTACTCGCAATGGATGAACGATCATGTCAGATGAAAAGAACGGGGGTTTACTGTACGGCCTTGAGCAGCGCATTCCGCCGCTTCCGGCCTTTTTCAGCGCGTTGCAGCACGTGCTTGCCGGTCTGGTGGGCATTATCACGCCGCCGTTGATTATCGGCGCGACCTTAGGATTAGGGGAATGGCTACCCTATTTGATCAGTATGTCTTTGCTGGCTTCGGGGATCGGCACCTTTTTGCAATCTAACCGGGTGTGGGGGATTGGCGCCGGAATGATCTGTATGCAGGGCACCAGCTTTGCGTTTCTCGGGGTCGCCATTGCCGGCGGTATGTGGGTTAAAGGGCAGGGCGGCACGCCGCAGGACATTATGGCCATGCTGTTTGGCGTCAACTTTGTTGCCGCGCTGGTGCCCTGTATTGTCAGCCGTTTTATCGAGCCGCTGAAGCGTATTTTTACGCCAGTGATTACCGGCAGCGTGATTGCGCTGATTGGCATCAGCCTGATTAAAGTCAGCATTATTAACTGGTGCGGCGGCGAACAGGCAAAAGCGTTTGGCAGCATGGGCAATATTACGCTGGGGGCGGTAACGCTGGCGACGATTGTGCTGCTGAGCTGCCTGAAAAACCGCTGGCTGCGCCTCTCTTCCGTGGTCATCGGGATTGCCGTTGGCTGTCTGGCCGCGGCGCTGAGCGGGATGTTCCAGCTAAAAGGCGTGGGTGAGGTCTGGTTCCGTCTGCCGCAGCTGTTCCCGTTCGGTTTCCAGTTCAACGGCGCGATTTTCTTGCCAATTGCGCTGGTTTCGCTGGTCTGTATTCTGGAGGCTGTTGGTGACCTGACGGCAAACTGCCTGATCTCACAGCAGTCCATTGACGATGGCGCCTTCCGTTCACGGCTGAAGGGCGGCATTCTGGCCGATGGGATTAGCTGCATGGTGGCGGCGATGCTGTGCGCGTTCCCCAATACCACGTTTGCGCAAAACAACGGCGTGATTCAGATGACCGGCGTCGCCAGCCGCTACGTTGGGCGTTACATTGGGGTTATCTTAATTCTGCTCGGCCTGTTCCCGCCGTTTGGCGAAATCCTGCGTCAGATTCCGGCGCCGGTATTAGGCGGCGCGACGATGGTTATGTTCGGTTGCGTCGTGGCGGCGGGAATTCGCATTATCACCCAGAAACCGTTGACCCGCCGCGATATGCTGATTGTTGGGCTGGCATTTGGTTTTGGTCTGGGGATTGAAGCGGTACCGGCGTTTCTGGCCCACTTCCCGCCGATGGTGGAGAACTTGTTTGGTTCTGCCGCTACCAGCGGCGGTCTGGTGGCGATTGTCCTCAATCTGATTATTCCTGAAGAGAAAGCCCCGCAGGAGAGCACTACAAGGAGCCGCGATGATCGCGCTGAATCACTTTAATCAATTAAGCGGCACGGAGGCCGCTTCACTGTTAGCACCTTGCGTTGCCATTCCTGGCTGGGCTGCCACGCTGGCCGCCGGGCGACCCTGGCGCTCACGTGAGCAGCTATTCAATACCGCGCAGCAGTTGATGGAGAACTGGGGCGAAGCCGAGCTGACGCAGGCGCTGAGCGCCCATCCGCGCATTGGCGAGAAACCCACGGGCGAGCAGGCGCACGCGGCGCTGTCACGCCAGGAACAGGGGAATGTGGACGATCGCGATGCACAGCTTGCACAGGCGCTGAAAGCGGGCAACGCCCGCTACGAAGCGCGCTTTGGTCGGGTGTTTTTAATTCGCGCCAAAGGGCGCAGCGGGGAAGACATTTTAGCGGCGCTGACGCGGCGTTTGCAGAACAGCGAGCGCGATGAGGCGCAGGAAGCCTTAGCGCAGCTGCGTGAAATTACGTTATTAAGACTGGAAGGAGTAATTGGCGAATGAGTACCTTGAGCACGCATATTCTGGATGTCTCGACTGGCCAACCGGCGCAGGGCGTCAGGGTGACGCTGGGGCGGGATGGCGCCGCGATTGCCCATGGCGTGACCGATGAGCATGGACGTATTGGCGCACTCAACGACGGGCCGCTGACGGCGGGAAACTACCGGCTGACGGCGGCAATCGGCGACTGGTTCGCCGCCCGCGGGCGCGAGACGTTGTACCTGAGTGCGCAAATCGATTTTGTTATCCGCGAGGCGGCGGACGATCACTACCATCTGCCGTTTTTAATTGCCCCAGGCGGCTGGTCCACCTATCGCGGTAGCTGATGCTAAGCCTGTTTTCCCGGCGTCGCGGATGACGCCGGGAGCGGATTATTCCTCTGCTGCATTCCCCCACACGCGTTCGCCGTTGACCCACGTTTCACTGATATTGCGTTCATCGCCCAACGTCATCAGGACAAACAGCTGTTCATAGATATCTTTGCACCGTTCGCTGCGCAGCCGCTGTAGCGGCGTCACCGCCGGATCGATGACCACGAAATCGGCCTCTTTACCGGGATGAAAATTACCAATGTGATCATCCAGACGCAGGGCGTGCGCGCCGCCAAGCGTGGCATGGTAAAACGCTTCGCTGGCGCGCAGACGATAGCTCTGGAGCTGGCTGACTTTGTAGGCCTCACCCAGCGTTCGCAGCATGCTGAAGGTGGTACCTGCCCCCACATCGCTGCCGATACCCATGCGCACCTGTTGATGCCAGCAGGTTGGCAGGCGGAACAGGCCGCTGCCCAGAAACAGATTTGACGTCGGGCAAAACGCCACCGCCGAACCGGTATCGTGCAGACACTGCCACTCCGCGTCCGCGAGGTGAATGGCGTGGGCAAACACGCTGCGTGGGCCGGTTAACTGGTAGTGATGGTAGACGTCGAGGTAGTGTTCATGCTCCGGCCACAGGTTTTTGACCCAGGCGATTTCGTTGAGGTTTTCGCTCAGATGGGTGTGCAGCCAGGTGTCCGGAAACTCTTCGCGCAGTTGCTGTACCGCCGCCAGCAGAGCGGGCGTGGAGGTCGGCGCGAAGCGCGGCGTAATGGCATAGCCCAGGCGGCCACGCTGGTGCCAGCGTTGTATCAGCTCGCGGGTCTGCCGATAGCTCTGTTCCGCGCTTTCGCTGAGATACTCCGGCGCGTGGCGATCCATCATCACCTTTCCGGCCAGCAGACGCATATTCAGACGCAGCGCTTCGCTAAACAGCGCATCCACCGACTCCGGATGCAGGGTACAAAATACCAGCGCGGTAGTGGTGCCGTGGCTGAGCAACTGGCTCACAAAAAAGCGGGCGATCCCGGCGGCATAGTCGGCATCGGCAAACTGACGTTCAACGGGAAAGGTATAGGTGGTCAGCCACTCAAGCAGCTGTTCGCCGAAAGCCCCGATCATTTCCGTTTGCGGATAGTGGACGTGGGCATCGACAAAGCCCGGCAGCAGTAGCTTACCGCGCAGGTCGCGATAGCCCGTTAGCGGATGCAGATATTGCTCGGCTTCCTGCCAGGGGAGCAGCGCGTGAATGCGGCCATCGCGCAGAAACAGCACGCCATCGTCCAGATAGCGGGCGTGGCTGGCGATATCGTCCGCGCTGTCGGCGACAGCGGCGATATCAAAAAAGGCGCCGCGTAGGGCGACGGAGTAGTCAATCATCATAGCTGCCTTGTGGGTGCGCGAAGGGAGAGAGGAAATCAGCAAAATTAATGCCAGTTTGCAGGAAAATACGCCGCGACAGGACGCCGCGGCGTAGGTATCCATTACTCTTTCTGGGCGAGGGCGTTAAAGCCGGCCGGTGCGGCGACACGCTCGTCGCGGGCAATCCAGCGATAGGCCGCGCCGCTCAGGAAGACGCCGATAAACCAGCTAAAGTTTGCCACTTCGTGCAGTGCAGGAATAAAGCTGATGACCAGGCCGATGGCGACGGAAGGCACCAGCGCCGCAATCGCCTTCGGGTTAAAGCCGTTGCGGTACCAGTATTTGCCCTTCGGCGTATCGTCGAACAGATCGTTAACCGATACCTGGCCGCGTTTGATGAGGTAGAAGTCGACGATCAGAATGCCAAACAGTGGCCCGATAAACGCCCCCAGCACGTCGAGGGTGTAGTGAATCAGCTCCGGCGAGTTAAACAGATTCCACGGCGTCAGCAGGATGGAACCCACGGCGGCGATCATCCCGCCGGTGCGGAAGCTGATTTTCTGCGGTGAACAGTTCGAGAAATCAAACGCCGGCGAGACAAAGTTGGCCACGATGTTGATGCCGATGGTGGCCGTGATCATGGTCAGCAGGCCAATGGCCACCGCCAGGTCATTGCCGACGCGGCTGACGGTTTCAATCGGGTCGGTAATCATGCGGCCAAACAGCGACTGGGTGCCGGAGACAATCACTACCGTGACAATAGAAAACAGCAGGAAGTTGAACGGCAGACCCCAGCGGTTGCCGCGGCGAATCTCGCCCATGCTTTTACCGTAGCGCGAGAAATCACCAAAGTTGAGCAGCGGGCCGGAGAAGTAGGAGACCACCAGCGCAGTCGCGGTAATCATCTGCCAGGTTTGCTCCCCGGCGCTTAGCGATTTACTGGCCAGCGTAAAGGAGATACCGTCAAAACCGGTTTTGTATACAATCCAGCCGGCCAGCCCCAGCATCACCACGTAGACCGCCGGCCCCGCGATATCGATAAAGCGTTTGATGGCGTTCATCCCGTGCCAGAAGACCATCGCCTGCAGCAGCCACATGGTCGCGAAACAGAGCCAGCCCAGATGCGACAGGCCAAGGAAGCTGGCTTCGGTCAGCGCCGACAGCGACGGCCAGAACTTCAGCATCACCAGCATCAGCGCGTTGGCCGCCAGATAGGTCTGAATGCCATACCACGCGAAGGCGATAAGCCCGCGGATCACCGCCGGAATATTCGCGCCGAAAACACCGAACGCCTGGCGACAAATCACCGCATAAGGTACGCCCGCCATCTGGCTGGGTTTGGCGACCAGGTTGGCGCACAGCTGAACGATACAAATCCCCACTAACAGGCACAGCAGCACCTGCCAGCTCGCCAGCCCCAGCGTAAAGAAGCTCGCCGCGACCACGTAGCCCCCCATGCTGTGTACGTCCGACATCCAGAATGAAAAGATGTTGTACCAGCTCCAGTTCTGATCGCGCGTCGGCGCCAGATCCTCATTACAAAGCCGTGGGCTGTATCCAGCGTGGGGATCAGCGGCCTTAACCTGATGCGTATTTTGTGTATTTGGCATGAAACCTGCTCCTGTTAATCAAAACCCATTGAGATGAACTGCTGAGGCTGTTGCAGGAATTGGGCCAAAATGTTTAATCTTGTATGCAAGAAATGAAATTTATGTATACGATTCGATGTCGAAAAGTAAAAATCGGAGTGGTTAATGAACAACCCTTATCTCGCCCAGGCCGCGCCAGCTCTGCATGACAAAGACGAATCCATCTATCAGGCGCTGATGACCGCGATTGTCGAGCATCAACTGCCACCGGGGAGCAAACTGCCGGAAGAAGCGCTGGCTGAGGTGTTTGGCGTGAGTCGCACCGGGATCCGAAAAGTGCTGCAACGACTCGCCACTGTGCAAATGGTCACATTAGCGCCCAAACGTGGTGCGCAGGTGGCCAGCCCGACGGTTGAAGAGTCTCAGGAGATCTTCCGGACTCGCGCGCTGCTGGAGGTGGCTAATTTGCCGGATGTGCTGGCCCGCTGCCAGCCGCCCCATCTGGCCGCGCTGGAGGCCATTACTCGTCAGGAACAACAGGCCCACGAGCGCTACGACGGCCCGGCGGCGATTCGCCACTCAGCCGAGTTCCACATTCATCTGCAGGCCATTTCCGGTAATCAGGTGCTGACCGGGATGGTGACCCATCTGAGCCAGCGCTCTTCATTAGTGATTGCCGCATGGGGATCGCCCTGGCGTCAGGGCTGCCGTTGCGACGACCATGAAAGGTTGATTGAACTGCTGCGGGATAAAGCCTTACAGCCCTTGAGTGATGCACTGATGCACCATTTTGAACATATCGTCGCCAGCCTCTGCTTTGAGCGTTCTGGCGTCACCTTGCCTGATTTTGCCCGGCTGTTTGCCGGTTATAAGGAGTCATGATGCCCGCCGTTCGTATACAAGTGATCAACCCCAACACCAGCCTCGCGATGACCGAGACCATCGGGGCCGCCGCCCGGGCGGTTGCCGCGCCGGGAACCGAGATTCTGGCGGTCTGCCCCAGCGCGGGCGTGCCGTCCATTGAGGGGCATTTTGATGAGGCGATTGCTGCCGTTGGCGTGCTGGAACAAATCAAAGCCGGTCGTCAGCAGGGTGTGGATGGCCACGTGATTGCCTGCTTCGGCGATCCGGGGCTTCTGGCGGCGCGCGAGCTGGCGCAGGGGCCGGTGGTGGGGATTGCCGAAGCGGCAATGCATATGGCGACGCTGGTGGCGACTCGCTTTTCCATCGTTACCACGCTGCCGCGCACCTTAATTATCGCCCGCCACCTGCTGCATCAATACGGTTTTCACGATCGCTGCGCCGCGCTGCACGCCATCGATCTCCCGGTGCTGGCGCTGGAGGACGGCAGCGGTCTGGCGCAGGAGAAAGTTCGCGCGCGCTGTATTCAGGCATTAAAGGAAGACGGCTGCGGCGCCATTGTGCTCGGCTGCGGCGGCATGGCGGATCTGGCGCAGGAACTGACTCGCGAACTGCGGGTGCCGGTCATCGACGGGGTGAGCGCGGCGGTCAAAATGGTTGAATCGCTGGTGGCGCTGGGACTATCGACCAGCAAGCACGGTGATTTAGCCTTCCCGGAAGCCAAGGCGCTGAGCGGGCAATTTCAGGCGTTAAATCCATTCTAATAAGAGGTAGCAGATGGCATTTCTGGCAGACGATTATCCGCGCGACCTGCGCGGCTACGCAGGACAACCGCCGCACGCGCGCTGGCCACACAACGCGCGCATCGCCGTACAGTTTGTTCTCAACTATGAGGAAGGGTCGGAAAACCACGTGCTGCACGGCGATGCCGGTTCCGAACAGTTTCTCTCGGATATTATCGGCGCGGCCAGCTACCCGGACCGCCATATGTCGATGGATTCATTGTATGAATACGGTAGCCGGGCCGGGTTCTGGCGTATTCATAACGCGTTCAGCAAGCGCGGTTTACCGCTGACGGTATTCGGCGTTGCCATGGCGCTGGCGCGTCAGCCTGAAGTGGTTGAGGCAATAAAAGCAGCGAATTATGACGTGGTCAGCCACGGCTGGCGCTGGATCCACTATCAGAATATGTCCATCGAGCAGGAGCGGGAGCACCTGCATAAAGCGGTACAGGTATTAACCGATCTCTTCGGCAAGCCGCCTACCGGCTGGTATACCGGACGCGACAGCCCCAATACGCGCCAGCTGGTGGTGGAACACGGCGGCTTTGAGTATGACAGCGATTACTATGGCGACGATTTGCCGTTCTGGCACGAAGTGGAATGCAGCGACGGCACGCGCAAGCCGCATCTGATTGTGCCGTACACCCTGGATGCTAACGATATGCGCTTCGCCACCGCCCAGGGGTTCAATACCGCCGAGCAGTTTTATACCTACCTGAAAGATAGCTTCGATGTGCTGTATGAAGAGGGGGAAAGCGCGCCGAAAATGATGTCCATCGGCATGCATTGCCGTCTGTTGGGGCGTCCGGGACGTTTTCGCGCGTTGCAGCGTTTTCTCGATTATATCCAGCAGCACGACGGCGTGTGGGTGTGTACGCGTCAGCAGATTGCGGACCACTGGCGGAAGACGCACCCGTTTAATCCATAAAGTCTCGCCCCTCTCCTTGCCGGGAAGAGGGGCCAATCGGTTAGCTCATCAGGCTGACCTGCGCGGCGACAATACGCCAGCCGTCGGCAAAACGAATCCAGGTTTGCTGCTGACGGCCAATGCGATCGCTGCCTTCACGCGTGAATTCGGTGCTGCATACCGCGTAATCATTGCCAAACGTGGTGATGAGGGTATTGCGCAGCGTGCGCTGTAAGCCCGCCGCGGGGCGAGCGGCGCGGAAAGCGCGGATTTCATCAATACCGTACAGGTTCTCGCCCGCCCCTAAACGGACCGTACGCGGGTCGTGCCAGAATAATGCATCCAGCACCGCCACATCGTTGCTCACCAGCGCCGCTTCGTAACGGTAAAACGCCGCGCTGACTTCGGCGTGGACCTGTGGTTGATTAATCTGTTCTGACATCATCATGCGGCTAGCTCCACGGCGCGGGACTCGGTGAGGCCCATCTCTTCCAGTACCCGCGCGACGCGCAGGCAGGCCTGTTCATTAAATGGCGCGGCAATCAGCTGCACCCCAATCGGCAGGCCGCCAGCGGTCCGCAGGGGCACGGTGACCACCGGTAGCCCGAGGAAGGAAATCGGCTGTGTCAGCATCCCCATACTGGCGCGAACAGGTAGCGCCTGGCCGTTGATTTCCATGGTTTGGTCACCAATAAGGGTTGCGCTGCACGGTGTGGCCGGGGCGATCAGCACGTCGGCATGGGCGAATAACGTCTTAAACATTTGCTGTGCGTGACGGCGGAAACGCTGCGCCTGAATATACCAGGCGGAGGGGATCATCGCCCCGGCCAGCAGACGCTCGCGGGAGTGTGGCTCAAAGCGATCCGGCTGACGACGTAGCTCCGGAAGATACTGATTTCCGCCTTCGGACGCGCTAACAATAAACGCGGCAGAACGGGCCAGCTCGGCCTGGGCAAACAGCAGTTCGTCCTGCACATCGAGCGCGTGTGCGACCTGTTCGACGGCGGCACGCGCATCGTTATCGCACCAGGTGGCAAAATAGCCGCCCAGGGTGGCGCAGCGTAAACCATCCAGCCCGCGCGACAGCAGGTTCATTGTGCGATCGCTGGCTTTGTCAGCCTGAAAACCGTCGGCCGGGTCGCGCCCCTGTAGCGCATCGTAGACCGCCGAGAGATCGCCAACGCTACGGGCAAAGGGGCCAATATGATCGAGGCTGGCGACGAACGGGTGGCTGCCCGAACGCGATAAACGGCCAAAGGTCGGTTTTAAACCAAAGATCCCGCACAGCGAGGCCGGAACGCGTATGGAACCGTTGGTATCGCTGCCCAGGGAGAATGAGACCAGACCCGCCGCGACCGCTGCCGCCGAGCCGCCGGATGATCCTCCGGCTATCCGCGAGAGATCGTGCGGGTTGTGCGTGGCGCCGTAATGGCTATTTTCGGTCGTGAAACCGTAGGCGTAGGCATCCATATTCAGCATCCCCGAGAGCAACGCTCCCGCGCTGTGTAGCTGGCGTACTGCCCAGCTATCGGCGGTGGCGGCAGGGCGATCGCTGAGCAATTCGGCCCCGGCAAGCGTCGTGTGTCCAGCGACATCGAACAGATTTTTTACCGCATAGGGAACCCCGGCCAACGCAGGGAGGGGTTTCGATTCTCGTCGTAAGGTGTCGATGTTGTCCGCTTCGGCGAGCATCCGTTTTTCACAGACATGGGTCCAGGCGTTAAGCTGTGGATTACGCTGCGCAATCTTCTCCAGGGTGCTGCGGGCGATCTCCCTGGCGCTCAGTTCACCGCTCGCCAGCGCGCGTTGAATATCATGGATGGTCATCTCTGGCAGCTTCATGCTTTATACACTCCGGCAATTTCGATGCGGTCATCGAGGGGAAATTCCAGCAGCGGCGAGGCCATGGCGGCAATGCGTCTAAATTGCACTCTAAGCTCCGCGCGCCGAGTGTCGTCCAGTTCCAGCGCCAGCAGCTGTTCCATTTGGCTGAGATAAGCGTCCCAATCGGGTTGTGGTGTATTCATTATCGACTCCTCGAACATCGGTGGCGGTTCTATGCGCCTTCAAATAGCTCTTATGTCCGCTGAGCGTTGCAAAAGCTGTTCCATGTCTGAACGTAAAGTTTCATGCCTGGACGATAGCGCGCACTTTTTGCCAAACTGGCATGCATTATGAAAGCAGTTAACGGTATAGTGCGATGAAACGAAAGTTACAGAGGTCTTATGCAACAGCTTGATGAACGACTGAAAGCGCAGTACGCGTCTTTATCGCCGCAGGAACAACGGGTGGCGGATTTTATTTTCGATCATTTTGATGACCTGATTAGCTATAACAGCGCCGAGCTGGCGCAGCTCAGCGGCGCTTCGAAGGCTACCGTTAGCCGTCTGTTCAAACGCCTGGGCTATGAGAAATACAAAGATATGCGCGATGAGCTGCGCACCCTGCGCCAGAGCGGGATGCCGCTGACCGATCACCGCGATGCGGTGCAGGGCAATACGCTGCTGGCGCGCCACTACAAACAGGAGATGGCCAACCTGACGCAGTGGGTTAACGCGCTGGATCCGCAGCAGTTCGCCGAGACGCTGCAGGCGATGGTGGCTGCCCGGCGGGTGGTGATTATCGGCATGCGTAACGCCTATCCGGCGGCGCTGCACCTGCGCCAGCAGCTCCTGCAGGCGCGTGGTCAAGTGCTGGTGCTGCCGCAGCCGGGGCAAAGTCTAAGCGAAGAGCTGGTCGATTTAAGCGCTGAAGATCTGGTGGTGGTGATGGCGTTCCGCCGTCGTCCGCGTATTATTCGCCCGCTGTTGCAGCAGCTACAGCAGCGCGGTATTCCGGTACTCTTGATGTGCGAACCCCAGGCGCACGGGCTGTTTCCGCTGGCGCGCTGGCAGCTTTGTGCGCCGCTGGACAGCGTCTCGGCGTACGATAGCTACGCCTCGGTCAATAGTCTGATCAACCTGCTCGCCAACGCCTTCCTGCACGAAATTCTCGATAAAGGGCGTCCGCGTATTCACGACATTGCTTCTCTTTATCAGGATCTGGACGAACTGGAGCAACGCTAATGGGGCGCCAGCGTGGTGCTTTGCATTTTTCTGGTGCAACTTCACAATAGGGAAACGCGCTGCCGTTTCCTTTCTACTGCTCACTTCTCTCGATATTCCGGTGATTAACGGCCACTTCGTGTCTGTCCTGCTGGCGAAATATATCTGGCACATTAGTTGCAAAAGTCATTCGTAAGAATCTTTTGTTTCATGCTAACGTAACGGGTAAACATCATGAAGAAACTGTTGATCGCACTGGCCGGGGCCGCTTGTCTGTTCACCAACCTGTCGGTGGCACACGCTGACCAACTACAGGATATCGAAAAACGCGGTGTTATTCGTATTGCGGTGCCGCAGGATTTCCCGCCGTTTGGCTCCGTGGGCACCGACCTCCAGCCGCAGGGCTATGACATCGATACGGCGCGCTATCTCGCCAAAGCGATGAAGCTCAAGCTACAGCTGGTGCCGGTCACCAGCGCCAACCGCGTACCGTATCTGCAGACCGATAAGGTCGATCTGGTGATTTCCAGCCTCGGGAAAAACGCCGAGCGCGAGAAGGTGATTGATTTTAGCCGTGCCTACGCGCCGTTCTTCCTTGGCGTGTTTGGCCCGAAAGGCGCTGAGCTGAAAGACCCGGCGGCGCTGAGCGGGAAAAGCGTTGGCGTGACCCGCGGCGCGGTGGAAGACATGGTGCTGAGCAGCGTAGCGCCGAAAGAGGCGCAGATTAAGCGTTATGAAGATAACAACACCACGCTGTCAGCGTATCTCTCCGGTCAGGTGCAGTATGTGGCGACCGGTAACCTGGTGGTCGCGGCCATCACCCGGCAGAACGCCGATAAAGCGCCGGTACCCAGTTTCATGCTGAAGGATTCTCCGTGCTTTATTGGGCTGAAAAAGAACGAACCGGCGTTGAAGGCGAAAGTGGACGCGTTAATTGAAGCGGCCATGAAAGACGGCACTCTGAACGGGTTGTCTGAGAAGTGGCTGAAAGCGCCGCTGCCTGCCAACCTTGGCGTATAAGGCCGGGGTATGACGGAGCAACTTGATTTCTCTGCGCTCTGGCCGCTATGGCCGGAGCTGCTGGCGGGGCTGTGGGTGACCGTACAGCTGACGGTGCTGGCGACGACAGGCGGCCTGGCGATAGGCATCTTCGGTGCGGCCATCCGCAGCGGGCGTCCCACGTGGTACAGCCGGATATGGGGCGGGTATGTCGAACTGATTCGCAACACGCCGTTTGTGGTGCAGCTGTTTTTTATCGTCTTTGGCTTGCCGAATCTGGGGCTAAAGATGACGGCAGGCGAAGCCGCGCTGCTGGCGATGGTCGTCAACCTCGGCGCTTACAGCACCGAGATCGTCCGTGCCGGCATTCAGGTAACGCCAAAAGGGCAGTGGGAGGCCGGGCGCGTGCTGGGGCTCAGTCGGCTCCAGACCTTTATGCGGGTGATTTTACCGCCCGCGTTACAGCGCATTTATCCGGCGTTGGTCAGCCAATGCATCATCGTGATGCTGGGTTCATCGGTGGTATCGCAGGTCTCTTATGAGGAGCTGACGTTTGCCGCCAACCTGATTCAGTCACGTACCTTCTTGAGTTTTGAGGTCTATCTGGTGACGACGGGGATTTATTTGATGCTGTCGATAACGATGCGTCAGCTGCTGATGGCGGCAGGGCGGAAATGGCTGGGGGTGCAGGCATGATGACCACCTTTACCGATTGGGACATCGTTCGCAACCTGCTGCTGGCCGCACGCTGGACGGTGCTGTTGTCGCTGGTGGCGTTTATCGGCGGCGCGCTGGTGACGCTGCCGCTCCTGTTGCTGCGTCTGACCGGTGGACGTCAGGTGAAACGGCTGATCCGCGGCTATATCGAACTTTTTCAAGGCACGCCGCTGCTGATGCAACTGTTCCTCGCCTTTTTCGGCGTGGCGCTGTTCGGCATCGACGTCTCGGCGTGGACCGCAGCTTCGCTGGCGCTGACGTTCTACACCAGCGCGTTTCTGCTGGATATCGGCTTCGGCAGCATACGCGCTCTGCCAAAAGGCCAGTGGGAAGCGTCGCGCTGCCTGGGGTTGAGCTTTAGCCAGACGCTGTGTCGGGTGATTGCGCCACAGGCGCTGCGCATCGCCATTGCCCCGACGGTGGGTTTCGCCGTGCAGGTGATTAAGGGCACGGCGCTGGCGTCGATTATCGGTTTCGTTGAGCTGACTAAAGCGGGCACTATGCTGACCAACGTGACCTATCAGCCGTTTAAGGTCTTTGCGCTGGTGGCGCTGGGCTACTTCATTTTGTGTTACCCGCTGTCGCGCTACAGCCGTTATCTGGAGAACAAATTCAATGCCTCTCATCACCATTAACCAGATGCAGAAGTATTACGGCGATAACCACGTGCTCAAAGGCGTCGATCTGGATATCGACATGGGCGAAGTTATCTCCATTATCGGCCGCAGCGGTTCGGGCAAAAGCACGCTGCTGCGCTGTATCAACGGTCTTGAAGGCTATCAGGATGGCAGTATCAAACTCGGCGGGATGACCATTACCGACCGCGATTCGCAGGCGCGGGAAATCAGCCGCTCCATCGGCATGGTGTTCCAGAACTTCAACCTGTTCCCGCATATGACGGCGCTGGAAAACGTGATGCTGGCGCCGCGTCGGGTGTTGAAGAAAAGCGCCGCCGAATGCCGTGAACTGGCCCAGCGGATGCTGGAAAAGGTCGGACTTGGCGACCGGCTTGATTATTATCCGGCCAATTTGTCCGGCGGCCAGCAGCAGCGAGTGGCCATTGCCCGCGCGCTGGCGATGTCGCCGAAAGTTTTACTCTGTGACGAGATTACTTCAGCGCTGGACCCGGAGCTGGTGGGCGAAGTGCTCAAGGTGCTGGAGCAACTGGCGGCAGAGGGTATGACGCTGATTCTCGTGACCCATGAAATGAATTTTGCCCGCGAAGTGGGCGACCGCGTGGTGTTTATGCATCAGGGACGCGTCTGGGAACAGGGCGACAGCAAGACGCTGTTCGCCAACCCGCAGACGACCGAATTGAAGCAGTTTATCTCCTCCGTGCGCGGCCTTAATTAACTCAAGGACTTTCCGATGGATATCACTCAGTTTGCACAAATTAACCCGCCGTCTCGTCTGCTGATGGGGCCTGGGCCAATCAACGCCGACCCGCGCGTGCTGCGCGCCATGGCGAGCCAGCTTATTGGTCAATATGACCCGGCGATGACGCACTACATGAATGAAGTGATGGCGCTGTATCGCGGCGTCTTTCGGACCGAAAACCGCTGGACGATGCTGGTAGATGGTACGTCGCGCGCCGGGATTGAGGCGATTTTACTTTCCGCGATTCGCCCTGGCGACAAAGTGCTGGTGCCGGTGTTTGGCCGCTTTGGTCATCTGCTGTGCGAAATTGCCCGCCGCTGCCGCGCAGAAGTACACACCATTGAAGTTCCATGGGGCGAAGTCTTTACCCCAGACCAGGTTGAAGACGCCATCAAGCGCGTGCGCCCGCGGCTACTGCTGACGGTGCAGGGGGATACCTCCACCACCATGCTGCAACCGCTGGCGGAGTTGGGTGAAATTTGCCGTCGTTACGACGTACTGTTTTATACCGATGCCACCGCTTCGCTGGGCGGTAACCCGCTGGAGACCGATGCCTGGCGGTTGGATGCGGTGTCGGCAGGGATGCAAAAATGCCTCGGCGGCCCGTCAGGCACCTCGCCGATTACCCTCAGTGCGCGGATGGAAGAGGTGATACGCCGCCGCAAATGTGTGGAAGCAGGTATTCGCACGGAGGCCCATCGCGATGGCGTCGATGAGATGGTCTACTCCAACTATTTCGACCTCGGCATGGTGATGGATTACTGGGGCCCGGAGCGCCTGAACCACCATACCGAAGCTACCTCGGCGCTGTTTGCCGCGCGGGAATGTGCGCGTCTGATCCTTGAGGAAGGTCTTGAGAACGGTATTGCCCGCCATAAGCTGCACGGTGACGCGCTGCTCAAAGGGATTCAGGCGATGGGGCTTGAGACCTTCGGCGACCTGAAACACAAAATGAACAACGTGCTGGGGGTGGTGATTCCGCAGGGGGTCAACGGCGACCAGGTGCGCAAATTGATGCTCGAGGATTTCGGGATTGAAATCGGCACTTCATTCGGCCCGCTGCACGGCAAAGTGTGGCGCATCGGTACCATGGGCTACAACGCGCGTAAAGACTGCGTGATGACCACGCTGAGCGCGCTGGAGTCGGTGCTGAACTATCTCAAATTCCCGACCACCCAGGGCGCGGCGATGCAGGCCGCGTGGGATCGCTACCGCAGTGAGAGCGCGCAATGAGTCAATTGATACGCCAGCAGGCGGAGAGGCAGCATGCCGCGGCGCGGGTGATGGCGCGCGCCGATGAACTGGCCGCCATCAGCGAAACGCCGGACGCGCTGACCCGAGTCTATCTTTCACCGCAACATTTACAGGCAAATCAGCAAGTAGCGCAGTGGATGACGCAGGCGGGGATGCGCGTCTGGCAGGATAGCGTCGGCAATATTTGCGGCCGTTACGAAGGTGAGCAGGAGGGGGCGCCGGCTATTCTGCTGGGATCGCATCTCGATACCGTGCGTAACGCCGGACGCTACGACGGTATGCTGGGCGTACTGGCGGCTATCGAGGTGGTGCATGCCCTGCATCAACAGGGGCGGCGGCTGGCGAAAGCGATTGAGATTGTTGGCTTTGGCGACGAAGAGGGGACGCGTTTTGCCATTACGCTGCTCGGCAGCCGTGGGCTCACCGGCACCTGGCCCGATAACTGGCTGGCGCAGACCGATGCCGACGGTATCAGCGTGGCGCAGGCGATGATCGACTCCGGGCTCGATCCCGCCCAGATCCACCTTGCCGCGCGCCGAACGCAGGAGATTGCCGCCTATCTGGAGCTGCATATCGAGCAGGGGCCGTGTCTCGAACAAGCCGGGCTGGCGCTGGGGGTGGTAGAAGCAATCAACGGTGCGCGTCGTTTGAACTGCCGCTTTATGGGTGAGGCGGGGCACGCAGGCACGGTGCCGATGAGCCATCGTAAAGACGCGCTCGCCGCCGCCGCCGAGTGGATGATACAGGTTGAAACGATGACCCGTGAACAGGGCGGGAATCTTGTGGCGACGGTAGGGACGCTGCGCTGTGCCCCCGGCGCGGTGAACGTGATTCCCGGAGAGGTGACGCTCACGCTGGATATTCGTGGGCCGAGCGATGAGCCGCTTGAGGCGTTACTGAACGCACTGCTGGCCCAGGCGCAGGTGATTGCTGAACGTCGTCATTTACAGTTCAGCGCTGAGACGTTTTACCGCATTGCCGCCACCGCCTGCGACCCGGGATTACAGCAGATATTGCGCGATGCGGTAAGCGAGGTGCAGGGCGGTTCGCTGACGCTTCCGAGCGGCGCGGGGCATGATGCTATCGCCATCGCCGAACGCTGGCCGGTGGGCATGCTGTTTGTCCGCTGTAAAGGCGGGATTAGCCATCATCCGGCGGAGTCGGTCAACGTTGAGGATGTGGCGCTGGCGATCGACGCTTTTTCTCGCGCGGTCGTGGCGCTGGATAAAAACGCGTAAAAAGGGCTGTGTCCTGAAAGACAAAATCCACGCCGGGGCGTGGATTTTGTGTTGTAAAGCTTCGCTACCACTTCATCTCGCCGGTATTGACCTTCGCGCTCAGCTCCAGTGAGCTTTCATCGGCAAGGTTCGGGTAAGCCGCCTTCATGGCGCCGATAACCGCAGCCGATCCTTTTTGCTTTTTCAGCGTCTGCTCAAACGTTTGCAGGTAGTTATGGGTGAAGGTGATAGCCGCATCCTTTTCCGGGCGCGGGCCCAGATAGTGCCCCGGAATGACCTGCTGAGGTTTGAGCGCCTGCATTTCGTTGAGTACCGTCATCCAGCCCTGACGAATCGTCGGGGTCTGCGTATCCGCCGTCCAGACATGAATGCCTGAAGCAATCCCGGTCCCACCAAGAATCGTTTTGTTGGCCGGGATCCAGACGTAGGCGGCATAGTCTCCCGTGTGTTTCAGTTCCAGCGGCTCGCCGTCTACCGTAAAGCGGGTGGCGCGGGTCGCTTGCGGCACAATGATTTTGGTTGGCGCGCCGTCTTTCATTTGCGGGCCCCAGAAGGCCAGCTTGGCGTCTTTGGTCGCCTTAATATGATCTACGATGGAGGGAGAGGCCACCACCTCGGCCTGAGGGAAAGCGGTCACCAACGGTTCCAGACCGAAATAGAAATCCGGATCGCCCGAGGTGATAACGATCGTTTTCAGCGTTTTGCCGCTCTCTTTGATCATCTGTACCAGCTTTTCCCCATCTTTCACGCTGAACTGGGCGTCAAACAACACCGCTTCTTTCGGGCCTGAAACCAGCGTGGAGGATACCGGGAAAATGCCTTTTTCCTGCGGGTTATAGACGTCAAGATGCAGCGGGGCGGCAAAAACGGGCGCCGCGGCCAGGGTGAGGATCAGCGAAAGTGATTTCATATAAAGGGTATTCCTGAAGCATTGAGTGATGCCACCATTTTACAGATTTGCGCTTTTGCCATAATTCCTGAAACAATACATGCTGAGTTTCATAAAACGATCAAATGGGGATGTGATGGACAGGATCATGGCGGCAATTACCTACAACCGCATTTGTGAACTCGGGAGTCTGAGTGCGGCAGCCCGTTCGCTGGGGATCTCTCGTCCCATGGTGAGCCGTTATCTCGATGAGATGGAGAAATGGGCCGGTTCGCGACTGATACACCGCTCAACCCGTCGGCTCACCATTACCCCGGCGGGTGAAAAAACGCTGGAGAAAACGCGGCAACTTGCCCTGTTATCACAGGGAATTGAAGGGGGGGCCACCCGCCTTGCCCCGTCAGGAACGCTACGCGTTGCCTGCGCGCATTTTACCGCGACGCATTTGCTGGCGCCGATTGTCCCCACGTTTCTCGCCCGCTATCCGGCGTTACGTATTGAGGTGGAGATTAATAATCAGCCGGTAAGTCTGGTCGGTGAGCGCATCGATCTGGCGATTCGCATCACCAACGAGCCTGAACCGGGGGCTATTGCGCGCTATCTGGGGACGTGCCGCTCAGTGCTGTGCGCCTCGCCAGGCTATCTTGAACGGGCAGGAACGCCGGCTTCGCCAGAGGAATTGCCACAGTATAATTGTTTACACTACAGCCGGTTCTCCGGCCAATCCTGGTCCTTCCGCGACAGTGAAAACAGGGGAACATCGGTGGCCGTGCGCGGTAATTTCAGCGCCGGGATATCCTCACTGCTGTGTGATATGGCGGCGGCGGATGTGGGGTTGGTGATGGTGCCTGAAATTGAAGCCCGCGCGGCGCTGGAAAGCGGCAGGTTAGTAAGGGTACTGCCGCAGTGGGAACCGCAGCCGCTGGGTATTTATGGACTTTATCAGTCGCGCGATCATCAGCATGCGGCGCTTAGTTTGTTGTTGGAAGCGATTAAGCGGCATCTTGCGAGGTGAATATTAAATATCCTAAAGGATAATCAACTACCCATAGTGATGCGTTTCGCGCGGTGGGTGGTTTTTCCTGATATTAAAGGTGCCTATTAAATTAACGTCTTTAAATGAATTGGGTTGAGACGTTGTATGACATGGGATGTATTTAGCTGATGTTAATGGCTCACGTAGTGAATGAAAAAATCCACGCGATTGCGTGGATTTTTTCATTGCACATTACGCCACTTGCTGGCTCTTGGGGCTGCTGTCCCCATTTAGTGGCTATTCTACGAAGACGATTCTACGTGATTTTTAATGCGAGGCATAAAGTCAATGAGCGCTTGCTTTTGCTCTTGGGAGAAATCATCCCTATCTCCTAGATCCTTCAAGGTGATGCCATCAATTTTTTCCGCCAGTAAAGTTGTGTATGAGTCTACGTGAGGTTTGAGGGCAGGGGTAGGGTCAAGATGTTTAAGACCGCTCATATTGGTTACCACTCGACGAATTTGATCCGGTTCAACGGATTCTGTATTGACGATACCATCACAGAGCATCAGCAGATTGCCCTTAAGATGATCGATGTTTTCACTACTTTTTAAAGAAGCCTCCATGCACATAATCTGCATCTTATTAACGGCTTCTACCGTGGCTTGATCTGTCTCCCCTGTCACGGAGGATGAATGTGTTTTCACAATGACCTTATTGTGAACAATGCCAGATGGTATGATGGTTTTGAGCCGGCTATCCAGATATTTTCTGGTATAAGCTGCCCGCTCTTTCAAATCATAGAGTTTACATGCCTTCGAAATGCTATCATTGAAAAAGCTATAATTGATTGAACTATTACGTGCCTTTTTCAGATCTTTGGCAATAATTGATTCGGCTCTTCGACAATATTTATCAGCTTTATTAAGTTCATTCTTTGTGGAATAAAATCTAGACATGTCAAGATTAGCGTTACTATTGCCGAAAAAAGCGCTAATGCGAGTAGTGATACCTGGCATTTATCTCTCCTTTATAAGTTTATTTAATTAGTGATTATCATTCATCCCTACATAACTAACTTTAAAAAAACGGGTTTTTATGTAAATTGTTATGCTGAAAATGAGCGCAATTTGGTAGTCATGAACTTGTAAATATTTTAAATTATCAGGTGTTGAATTCCTTTTTACAAGTGCTGCTAAGAAATGAAATTGATAGTCATAATCTCTGCGCTGGTAACATGTGGTGCGAGAAAAATAGAATAGAACCAATCTGGTGGTAAGGAGAACCATGGCTGAACACGTTTGTGTTCAGCCTTTTTATCAGTAAAAGCCAGGATTGCCAGACACAAAAGGAGGTCATAAATGTTCGATAATGAATGGAGAAACAAATTTTTCGCTGAATATTATTTTGGCGACTACTGTCTTAAATTCAACGAGGTTTTGTTGAAAAATGGTCGAGTAATACCTATTCCACCAAAAGAGCTGCACATATTGAGTCTTCTTGCTGCCAATGCAGGGCGCCTTCTGAGCAAAGAATTTCTCATCAAGACGGTATGGAATGGCGGTATTGTGAGTGATGAGTCATTAACCCGATGCATCTATTCCTTAAGGAAGATCTTAGAAAAAAATGGTGATTCTGGCTATATAGAAACGATATATGGAAAAGGTTATGCATTCGCATCAGAGATATCACTGACCCCTTGTGTTAAACATAATACGCAAGAGATGCTGGCGGTTTTTCCCTGTGGGAAATTTTCCGATCTGGCATTTGTCGATGTCTATGAGATGTTTTCTGAGAGCCTGCCTGTGGATGTCAATATTTACCCCTATGCTTTATTAAGTAAATGTAAAAATCCTGAAGATTTTCAGATGTTTATCAAGCATCATAATCCAAAATATGTTGTCTATTATACGCTTACCGATGTTGATCATAATGAACGGATCATTAATTTTAGCGTCGAAAACAGAATGGCAGATGAGGCGGTGGCCTGGCTGACGGTTGATGTCACGCAGCTAAAAGAACGCAACTATACTTATTTCAAGCATCGTATTCAGCGCTATTTTAAACCTAAATTCTCCAATGATGATGGGCAACAGGTCTTTGAACAGACCAGTTTTACAGAAAAAAATCATTTGCATCACTCTTTGGTTAATTATCTGATTGATGATTACAGCCACTCCAGCCTCACCACGACCGTCAATGTATTGCTAAAAAATGCAAACTGCATGAATCATCACGTTGATGGAGTTATAAAGCTTGCAGAGTGCTATCTGGGATTCATTTTGTCCGGGGATAGCAATGTCTATAAACTGATTTATAAAATTAAAAAGATCATCGATAGTCTGCTTCTGGTTGAACCATTAAACGCCAGGGTGCTGGCGCTGATGGGGGTGGTGAAAAGTATCGATAAAGAGGATGAGCATTCACATCATTGTTTCTCCCAGGCCAATTATTTAGCGCCGAATGATGATTTTGTGATTTATTATTATGCTTTGCATTTTTTTTTCAAAGGCCAATATGGGCTTTTTCTTGATGAAGTACAAAAACTTAGCCATTCATCTGCTTTTAATGGTCGCGTTCAGTTTCTGAAACATAAGATTCACGCTCAACAGCTTGGAGGAGACGGCGATTCGGGAAAAAAACTGTGTCAGATTTCGGCTGATAGTATGGCTATCGATGATGTTTCTGATGAAACCTATCATGTTTATGCTAAAGATAAACGTAATACTCTGCGGGGCAGGCATAAACAGTTGCTCAATGCCCGATTGAATGAACTTAAAGAAATATCTTATCACCCCCTCAGAATACGTAATAGTATCGACTGGATGTAAAGAGAGAGTTAGCAAAGAGATGAAGTTGATATTGGCAATTGTTCTTACTATGCCGTTCATTCGTCATGTTCATGCTGATTGCTGGGAGTTTACCGCTAAACGATTCAATATTGAAGTCCGGCTCCTGCAGGCCATTGCACAAGTAGAGTCAAGAATGGAACCGGCATCAATAGGTAAAAACAGAAATGGCACTCGTGATTATGGACTCATGCAAATCAATAGTATCCACCTTGACAGACTAAGAAAAAAAGGGATCAGTGAGTCAATGCTAGTGAGCGACCCCTGCATTTCATTATTGGTAGGCGCATCCATTCTGAAAGATATGGTCAATATCTATGGTTACGGTTGGGAAGCCGTCGGTGCCTATAATGCTGGGGCTGCCAAAGGGCGTTACAACCTGCGAATGAAGTATGCTCGGCAGGTATGGCAGATCTATCAACGACCCGTTGGCGAACGTCTTGATATTCCATTAGAAGAATTCCATCGTCGAATATCTTTATGACTTAATTCCGATTTAAATATAATGGAGTTGTGCGCGTTTAATGGTTTTTTTCATCATAATTTCGTCATGATTGTGGTGCGTTGAAACACTATAGTGATTATATCTTTCTTCGCAAAAGAACTTATGATGAAAATTGCTATCCGTAACAACAAATTGGCTGCTGGGGACGAGATTACCTTCGCCGGGCATTCATTGCTTTATATCGCCACTGGAAGTGATGGTTGCAATCTTAATATATTATCTCGAGCGCAGGAGTCGGTTAAATTCATCGGCGGAAACCAGCAAGGAATGCTGGTATTGAAACCATGTACTTTGGCTATTGAATCCGGACAATTAAACTACAGCAGCGTTAAATTTCCGTTCCTGGTCAAACTACAGGTTTTCATTGATCGTGCTCGTAAGCATCAGAAGACCTACGATGAATTTAGCCCTTATGGATATTTGCCGGCTGAGCTAGGGCCCCGGCCTTCATTGAGAAAAGTGGAATACTGGTTCTTAAACCAGATATTTATGCAAACTGATGGAGTCAATCAGTTCTCAAGTGTATTACAGCATAACGAATGGTATAACCTGGTTGAGTTTCTCCTTGATGAGTCTTGCGGCAATAATACCCAACACTTGCGATTATTGTGTGAGCGTTATGGTTTATCTGCCTCTCATTTCAGACGGCTAGCCAGAGTGGCTTTAGGTAAAACAGCGAAAGTTGAATTGCGCGATTGGCGACTGGTGCGAGCGCTATTTGATATGTTGGAAGGTAACCATAACCTGACGACTATTGCGATGAATCATGGCTACTCATCGCTGTCTCATTTTTCCAATGAGGTTAAAGAGGCATTTGGCGTGTCGCCAAGAAATTTAAAAAAAGTTTTATACGTGAGCTGATTAATGATGATTTTTAACAAATACCTCAATGTTTGCATTCTTATCGCAGCTTCAATGACGACAATAATTCCGAATACGGGAATTGCAAATGCACTAGCCGCGCAAGGATATGTTGCACGAGATGAGGGGGTAAAAGGCATCTTTGACGCACTATCTTCGACTATGCACAAACCTATTGTTATCAGCAAAATTGCCGCCCGTAAGAAAATAAGCGGTGAGTTCGATATGACGCGTCCTGAGCAGGTGGTTGATGCTGTGGCCAATCAACTTAGTCTTATTTGGTATAATGATAACCAGGCTATATATATTTATGACTCATCGGAAATTCGCAATGCTGTCATTGTGTTGAAAAATACCTCACTTAACGTGGTGGTCAATTTTTTGAAATCCTCCGGGCTCTATGATACTCGCTATCCAATTCGCGCAGATAATCGTAGTCAGACATTTTATGTGTCAGGTCCACCTATTTATATCGACCTGATTGGTAATGCTGCAAAATTCCTCGATCGCAAAAGCGATGGTTTTGATGGCCGAGAAAACTTAGCGGTTATCCCATTGTTCAATACTTTTGTTGACGATCGTGAATATACCTACCGTAGCGAGAAAATCACCATTCCCGGCATGGCCAGCGTAGTGAACCGCGTCATGTCCAGCGGTAAAGCGCCGGGGGGGGTGGTGCAAATGAGTCCACGTAAAGAGGATGAAGCGCTTTTGCTCAATTCATTTCCCGGCGATACCAATGAATCCGAAGCACGCGAGGTCAGAAGCCTTGACACCGAAACAAAGGTGCAGCCGACTGGCAATGGGATGAGTATTATCGCCGACCCTGGAACCAATAGTCTTTTAGTTCGCGGAAGCGCTGAGCAGGTTTCTTATATCCGCAATCTGGTTAATTCCTTAGATATCCCTAAGCGACACGTCGAACTTTCAGTATGGATAGTCGACCTGCAAAAAGATGCCTTTAATAATTTGGGGGTTGAGTGGTCAGGGAGCATTAATGTTGGCAACAGTTTTGGACTATCGCTGAACGGAGGAAGCAGCACTATAGATGGCGCGAGTTTTATGGCCGCGGCCTTAGCTCTGAGCGAGAAAAATAAAGCCAATATTGTTTCCAGACCGATGATTCTGACCCAGGAAAATATTCCGGCGATCTTTGATAACAGTAGGACGTTCTATTCAAAACTCGTCGGTGAACGTACGGCTCAGTTGGAAAATGTGACCTACGGAACGCTAGTGAGCGTATTGCCGCGTTTTACGGAAAACGGAGAGATAGAAATGATGCTCAACGTTGAGGATGGTAATCAATTCGATAACACTCGCACCGGCACCGATGATCTACCTGAAGTAGGTAGAACGAAGATCAGTACCGTGGCAAGAGTCCCGAAAGGGAAAAGTCTGCTTATCGGCGGTTATACCCGCGATGAAGAATCAAAGGTAGAAGGAAAGATCCCATTACTTGGCGATATTCCATGGTTAGGGCAGTTATTTAGCTATACGCGTGACCGTGGCTCCAATATGGTGCGTGTGTTTCTGATACAGCCACGTGAAATCGATGGTCCATTAGCCCTCGATGCCCACAGCCAGATTGCCGAGATGAAGAAGAACTTCTCACGCGATGATTTGCAGAACTGGATGACCAATTATCTGGATAGCCAAAAATGGCGATAGGAATCAATAATAATAGCCCGTCGATGCAAATATATATGCAGCGCAGGGACAAGCTGTCGACGGAAAAGCAGACGCTTTCAGATCAGAATGAAATTAAAAATGCGTTAGCCGGAGACGATGCGGCGATAGTTGAAGACGAATCTCCCGCGGCATTATTGCAGCGCTTTGCGAGCGCTACGGATGAAATGTCTGCAGCAATGTCACAATTTCGTAGCCGTCGCGATTACGATAAAAAAATGGGGGCATCGGCAGAAACTAGCTTTGACCAGGTCCTTGATGAGGATGTTTTCCCAAAAGCAGACCAGCTTGTGAAAATAATGAAAGGTCAGCAGGGCGCTAATATTGAAAATATGCTGCGCCATGCACGCTCACTTTTCCCTGATGAAAGTGATTTGGTGTTGGTTTTACGTGAAACGCTTCGCCGTCGAGAGCTTGATGAAGTCGTCCGTAAACGTCTGAAGAAATTATTAAGCCAGGTTGAAAAGGAAGCCGATCCTAAGCGGCTGAAAGCGGGTATTAATGTAGCATTGAAAGCGCGCCTGTTTGGCAAGACGCTGAGTATGAGCCCGGCAATAATGCGTGAAAGCTATCGCAGCTTTCTGGAGAGTGAAGATCACGAAATTGAGGTTTATCAGGATTGGGTCACGACATATGGTATCGAACGTCGCAGCATTGTCGTTAACTTTATGGAGGATGCGATTCTCTCTGATATTGACTCTGCCGACCCCAGTTGCAGCCACGTTGAGTTCAGTTATTTACTCGGGCGTGTTGGGCAAATAAAAATGATCCGCTCCTGTGATGCTCTGTTTATTAAGAACGTCCTCAGCGATCAGGCAGTGCGAGAAGTCAATCATGATGAAGGATCCTGGTTGTTTTTTATGTTTGGCATATTGCGTGGTCCACAGGATATTAATGAGCTCCTGACTTTAACGGTTGGGGATTACCTGCGTTTTGTTAAACGCGCAGAGCAAGCTCAGTTTTTACAATCAGTATATACCAACTGTAAAAAATTGCCCTGTGAGGCATTTATTTCGCTTGAAGAAAGAAACAATTTGCTGATGTATTTTGAAACACTCATTAATAAAGCACTGCACAATGAGAATATTGAACGGCGTAATGCCGCTGATGCACCAATTTCTAAAGAGCATGAATAATAATGAATAAGTTTTTACATCAGATACGACATCATCCAGAGCTATTTATCCTGGTTCTGATCGTTGTCATCATCTCCATGCTGGTGATTCCGCTGCCGACTTTTCTTGTCGATTTTTTAATTGGCTTGAATATGGTGCTTTCGATCCTTGTGTTTCTGGCATCATTTTATGTTGATCGCATTCTAAATTTCTCAACATTTCCTTCGGTGCTATTAATTACGACATTATTTCGCCTGGCTTTATCGGTCAGCACCAGCCGTTTGATACTAAATGATGCAGATGCGGGTGATATTATCGCCACCTTTGGCGAGTTCGTTATCGGCGATAACTTAGTCGTTGGTTTTGTTATCTTCGCGATCGTCACCATTGTGCAGTTTATGGTGATTACAAAAGGTGCTGAGCGCGTCGCGGAAGTGGCGGCCCGTTTCTCGCTTGATGGTATGCCTGGTAAGCAAATGAGTATTGATGCTGATTTGCGCGCGGGCTCAATTGATGCTGATGCCGCAAAAGAGCGACGCAGTGTCGTGGAGCGAGAAAGCCAGCTCTATGGCTCCTTTGACGGTGCGATGAAGTTTATTAAAGGCGATGCTATCGCGGGTATTATCGTCATCTTTATTAACTTTATTGGCGGCATCAGCGTTGGCGTTTCTCAGCACGGCATGGATATGTCCACTGCGCTGTCGACCTACACCATGCTGACCATCGGCGATGGTTTAGTTGCCCAGATTCCGGCGCTACTTATCGCGATTGGCGCGGGCTTTATTGTTACGCGCGTGAATGGCGAAGCCGATAATATGGGCCGAACTATCGTCGGCCAGCTATTTAAAAATTCAACGGTGCTGCTGATTGGCGCGATTATCGCACTGGGTATAGGGAGTCTGCCGGGCTTTCCGCTTGCTGTATTCGTTATTCTGGCTCTCTCACTGACCGCCATGTTTTATTATCAGTACCTACAAGAGCGAAAGAGCAGCGGCGCCGCGGCTGACACAGCCCCAGTCAGCAGCTTTGATCCCGATGCTCAGCCCGATGAATCAGGCAGCTCACTGGGCATGCTCACCGATCTCGATAGTATCGCTTCGGAAACCGTGCCGCTGATTATTTTGCTTAATGATAAAGATCTCGAATTATTCGAAAAGGATAAGCTCGCACAGCGTTACCGCAGTCAGTTCTTTATTGACTATGGCATTAATTTGCCGGAATTCACCCTAAAATCGTCGGTGAATATTGAACCCGATACCGTGACGCTACTGATTAATGAAATTAAGGCAGAACAATTTCAGACAAAATTTAACCATTATCATGTGGTGAATAGCTCCCCAGAGATTGAGAAAATGGGGATCCCTTATGTTCTGATTGATAATCTGGTATGGGTCGATGAGCGTCAACGTAAGACGTTAACCCAATTAGGTTACCAGCTGAGAAATAGCATTGATGAGGTTTATCATACCCTTGCGGCTATTCTGATTCGCCACATTAATGAATATTTTGGCGTTCAGGAAACGAAAAATATGCTTGATAAACTTGAGGAGAAATATCCTGATCTGATGAAAGAAGTTATGCGTCATGCCACCGTACAGAGGATCTCAGAAGTTCTGCAAAGGCTTCTTGGGGAAAAAATATCGGTGCGTAATATGAAGCTAATTATGGAAGCTATTGCTCTGTGGGCACCCAGAGAAAAGGATGTCATCTCGCTGGTTGAGCATATTCGTGGCGCAATGTCACGCTATATTTGTCATAAATTTTCTCATTCTAATAGCCTGCAGGTAATCATGCTATCGGGTGAGTTTGAGGAGCGAATCAGGGCAGGGATTCGCAATACTTCGGCGGGTACTTTTTTAAACCTTGAGCCTGCCGTTTCGGATGAACTAATGGATAAATTCGCTCTGGCTATGGATGGCGTAACTATTTCTTGCCGTGATTTGGTGGTGCTGACTTCAGTTGATATTCGTCGTTTCTTAAAGCGGTTTATTGAAACGCGTTTTAAAGATCTGGAAGTTATGTCATTCGGCGAAATTAGTGACAGCGTATCTATAAATGTCATAAAGACGATTTAACAGGAGTTATAACAGTAATGAATATTGATATTGTTTCTTTAGTTCGCTTGGCACTTGTTGAAAGCGGCTGTGATGAATCGCTGCTGGGGGATTTTGACGCCCACTCAACGATTTCCCTCGATTTTGAAAACTCGCCAAGCCTGTTGATTAGCATGGTAGATGACAATGTCTGGATCTGGTCAAAAATATGTGAGGCCCATGAAACTATTCTGCGTAACAACGCCAGTGCAATTCTGGAAAAGATAATGGGTGGCTGCCAGTTTTCAATCACCGAACAACTGCAGTTAACGGAAAATGAGGGCTACCTTGAGCTTCGCGGAATGGTACATCCTGGCTACCTGGAGAGCAGCCAGCGCTTTGCCGATGCGCTGGACGAATTCTTTAGCCACCAGGAAGATTTTCTGAGGCTTATTCGCTAATGACTATTGGAATGCTATTACGGCAGCAGGCACATCCTCTGCGTTTGTCCGGCCCGTTGATCGAAGCACTTTTACCTGGGGTAAAAGTGGGAGAGCTTTGTGAAATTCGCCGCAGCTGGGACGAACCGGAAGTTGTGGCCAGAGCGCAGGTACTAGGATTCCACGCCGATCGAACGATTCTCAGCCTGATTGGCACCGCCCAGGGCTTGTCACGGGATGCTGTGATTAGCCCTACCGGTGCAGGACTCTCGGTCACCGTGAGTCATGAGTTGCTGGGTTGTGTGCTCGATCCGGCTGGGAATATCGTCGAGCGATTTGGCGAGCAGTGCGAAAGCTATGCCAGGCAAGTTCGCCCGGTAGATGCCGCTCCGCCTTCCTATCAGGATAGGGTCGGTATCCGTGAACCATTTTTAACGGGGGTACGCGCAATTGATGGGCTGATGACCTGTGGTATTGGCCAGCGACTGGGAATATTTGCCGCCGCTGGCTGCGGCAAGACAACATTGATGCATATGCTGATTGAACAGTCCGAGGCGGACATTTTTATTGTCGCGCTAATTGGCGAGCGTGGCAGGGAGGTTACCGAATTCTCAGAAGCGTTGCGCCATTCTAAGCATCGGCATAAATGCATTCTGGTTTATGCAACCTCAGATTATTCGTCATTGGATCGCTGCAATGCTGCGCTGGTTGCCACGACTGTCGCCGAGTATTTCCGTGATTCAGGCATGAATGTCGTGCTGTTTCTTGACTCGATGACCCGCTATGCCCGCGCACTGCGTGATGTTGCGCTTGCCTCGGGCGAGTCGCCGGCACGGAGGGGGTATCCGGCATCGGTGTTTGACGCACTGCCGAAGCTGCTTGAGCGTCCTGGTTGTACCCGCGATGGCAGTATTACAGCCTGGTATACCATTTTATTAGAAAGCGATGATGAGCCGGATCCTATCGCCGATGAAATTCGCTCTATTCTCGACGGGCATTTGTACTTGAGCCGTAAGCTTGCCGCCAAAAATCATTATCCGGCCATTGATATCCTCAATAGCGTCAGTAGGGTTTCAAGCCAGGTGTGTGACGAGGAGCATCTACAGTTGGCTGGCGCGGTACGGCGTATTCTGGCCAAAATTGAAGAGCTGCAAATCTTTGTCGATCTTGGGGAATATCAGCCTGGTGAGAATGCGGAGAACGATCGCGCGATGGATTTGCGCGATTCGATATTAGCCTGGCTTCGACAACGTGGCGATGAGCATGCCAGCTTTAATCAGATCCTTCAGGAGATGAGACATTTTGCGTCGTAAAATACATTCATTGATTGTGCGTTCGGAATTTAAGCTACAACAGAATGATTTTCTCATCGCCAAAAATGAGAGTGAACACAAGAGCCTTAGCAGCAAAATAGCGCATATTCATCAGGAAATGAATGCGGTGCAGTCGCTTAGCCAGAGCCTATATCCTCAGGGAGTCCTTAATAAGGAAAAGCTGCTGGCTATTCAACGTCGCCAGGGAGCATTAAAGCGAAAGCTTGCCGATATGAGAATGCAGGTTTCCCAGATTTTGTTAGACAAAGAACGTTGTGAAAAAGATAAAGAAATGCTCTGTGAAAAAAAGAAAATTTTCCTTAAGAAAATTGATAAATATGATTTTCTGAGAGTGAGGGAGCGTCGCGAAAGGCAGCTAAGGGAAGTGCGAATGGAAGAGTCAGAAATTGAAGAGAGGGTATCATGGCAACGATAAATAACGTCACTAATTATCCCAATGTTTCTCAGGATAAACATATTTCAGGTGAGTCTAAAAAACTCGATGATATCGTTCGAAAGAAGAAAGTTGAGGATACAGATGCCCCGACGGCATTACCCACTACGTTAACTGGCGGCATCGTGCAGCAGAATTCTTTGCTGCGGCTTTCGCTTGCTTTGCGTGGACACGGGGAAAAGGTTACGGAGCGGAGCCCTAAAACGGTGGCAGCCGCTCCAGTCACCATTACCAAAGTGGTATCTGAGCGTTTACGTGTCAGCGAAAAGCCTGCCGTGGAGCAAAGCCTAAAAACGGACGCACCGGCGGAACGAAAAGAGAACGGCGAAGTTAAAAAAGCTGTGAAAGAACCGAGTCTGGCCACAAAACCGCTTAGCGAAGTAGCCGGAACGAATTCTGATAGACGTGTCCAGGCGCCAGCGACCGTGGCAGACAGCATAAAAGTCGTCCAGCAAGCGGATATCAGACCGATATCTGAACAGGATCGCAGTGATGTATCAGATAAGCCGCTCAGTCATAGAAATGATGTGACGTTTATGCCACCGCAATCGACGCCGCAGGGCGCACGACACGTCGAGATGAAAGAGAGCGCTGTGGTGAAAAGAGAAAGTCAGCAAATGCTCTCAGGCAATGCGAATGGCGTTGATGGTGGTCGCACTGTAGCGAACGAGTCCGTTAAGGGCAGCAGTAACCTGACTTATCATTTTTCGGAATGGGGAAGCGGCCATCGAGTTAACGTGCAGCTCGCTGCACAGCAGGGCTTACCGCTGGTGCTCAGCCCATCAGATAACCTTGTTCAGGATCGCCTTGCTGACCAGGGCGGCCAGAATGACGGTGGGCAGCCGCAGTGGATATTCCAGGATGAACAAGATCAGCAGCAATCCCGTGGCGGTAAACCGCCAAAATATGCTGAGGAACCGATGTGATCAGAGAACATTTACGCAGCTATTCCAGAGAAGAACGGGCATGGCGTCAATGTATTGCTTACTGGAATACCCAAGGCTATCAATTCGAGCAAGGCATAGAAGCGGAAGGGCCTCTGCTGCATTTTTCTACCGATCGCGGCTGGGAGGGTCTTATTGATCTTCGAGACTGGTATGCCAGTTTCATGCCGCAGCAGGCACGTATGGCCAGCGTGTCCTGCACTGTTGAACAGTTGAAGATCTTATTTCTCAATAGCATTCAACCGCTGGTTGGGCTGCCCACTGGGCTTGAATATCAGCGCGTTGAAAGCCGCGGACTGGTGGAAGACAAGAAAAGCGTTAAGGGTCTGTTTTCCTGTTTACTTCCACACGGCCGAATGTGGTTGAACGGTAAACGACCGGACGCAATTTCTCCGCCAGAACGTCAAAGCACACTGGATATTCTACGTGTTCCCGTGACGCTGTTTTTTGAAATCGGGCATAGCTTTATTAGCTATCGTTTGTTGAAAAAAGTTTGTCGTGGCGATGTGTTGCTCGTTAATCATGTTGAAAACAAGATGAAAATTCACGGCGAGTCTCTCGCTAAATTTGTCCGCAATGAGGAAGGTTTTATGTTTGATGTTGAAGATGGTCATGAATATATCGAAAACACCGACTCTGTCGCTGCCGACGAATCAACAAGTTCGATTGAAAAAAAAGCTTTACTGCCTGTAGATAAGATCAAAATTGAACTTGGTTTCGTTTTACAGAAAAGCACCGTCAGTCTCCAGGATATTGAAGGGTTTTATCAAGGGGAGATTTTGCCTTGTCACTTTGATGCGGAGAAAAATATTGAGATTACCGCTAACGGTGCTGTCGTAGCGAGAGGGGAGTTGGTATGGTTTGAAGAGCATTTTGGCGTGGAAATTAAAGAATTATGCCATGAGGTCAATAATGATCCAAGGTAATGATATTTCGCTGATTGCCATTCTGGCTTTCTCCACGTTATTGCCGTTTATCATTGCCTGTGGCACTTGCTATATCAAATTCTCGATCGTATTTGTGATGGTCCGCAACGCCCTCGGTCTGCAACAAATCCCGTCGAATATGACGCTGAACGGCATCGCGTTAGCATTATCTTTCTTTGTAATGATGCCAGTGGTAAAGAACGGCTATGAAGAATATAAACGCTCTGATATGGATACCAGTAATCCAGAATCCGTGGCATATTTCATTGAGCATGGCATGGATAGCTACCGGGACTATCTACAAAAATATTCTGACCCTGAACTTACGCAATTCTTTGAACGCGTTCAGTTGCAAAGAGATCAAGATGCGATGGGGGCCGCCGAGGAGGAGGAAAAACCTTCTATAATATCGCTGCTGCCTTCTTATGCGCTCAGTGAAATAAAAAGTGCCTTTAAAATAGGATTCTATATCTATTTGCCTTTTGTGGTTATTGATTTATTGGTATCCAGTATTTTGCTGGCTCTGGGGATGATGATGATGAGTCCGGTGACGATATCGGTGCCAATAAAACTGGTGTTGTTTGTGGTCATGGATGGATGGACCTTATTATCCAAAGGCTTGATTTTGCAATATATCAATCTGGCTACTTCATAGGTTTTTATAACAATGAATGAAATAGCATATGCAGGTAATAAAGCGCTGTATCTGATCCTCATGCTATCGGCTCTGCCGATTATTGTGGCGACGGTTGTAGGCCTGTTGGTTGGTCTTTTTCAAACGGTTACGCAGTTGCAGGAACAAACGCTACCCTTCGGCCTGAAACTATTAAGCGTGGCATTATGTCTATTCCTGGTCACCGGTTGGTATGGCGATGTGTTGGTTGGGTTTGCTAAAGAGGTGATTCGTATGGCAATGGTAAGCTGACGATGTACACGCTACTTTTCTTTGATCTTCATCGATGGTTATATGAAATGGCAATGGTATCGGCAAGAGTGATGCCTGCCTTTATCTTATTACCTTTTTTTAACTCCAGTACCCTGAGCGGCGCAATTCGTATGCCAGTGGCCATGCTGGTTGGCGTTTCTCTTTGGCCTTATCCCGGTGCACCCATCGCCGGGTTTGACAATGCCTGGTTTCTCATTCTTATTGCTAAAGAGCTAATGCTAGGGCTGATTATCGCCTTTTTTTTATGCTTACCTTGCTGGGTACTTCATGCTACCGGCAGCTTTATCGATAATCAGCGCGGGGCAACATTAAGTAGTTCTATTGATCCCCTTTCTGGTGTTGATACCTCTGAGCTAGCCAATTTCTTTAACTTATTTGCGGCGGTGGTGATGCTGCAAAATGGCGGGCTGCTGCTGTTGCTGGAAGTTTTTGAAAGGAGCTATCTTCTTTGGGCTCCTTATCAAATGGAAATGCCGGGTTTTATGCTGGTGGTGAAGTTTATTACGCTGGTGGTCAGTCACGCGATTGTCATTGCCAGTCCGTTGATCATCATATTTTTGCTTACCGAGCTTTGCCTTGGCCTGCTAGCACGATTTGCGCCGCAGCTTAACGCCTTCGCATTAGCATTGACCGTGAAAAGCATCATCGCATTTTTTCTTCTGCTTCTGTACTTCACGCCGATCATTCCAGGGAAAATCATGTCTCTACAGTTGGTCCCGGATATTTTAAATGGATGGTCAGTTAAAACAATTTATTGAGTAACAAGTCGAGGAGTAAATGTCAGGAAGTAAAACCGAAAAGCCAACACCGAAGAAGAAAAAAGAAGCCGCCGAGAAAGGACAGTCTTTTAAAAGCAAGGACCTGATTATCTCCTGCTTAATACTCCTTGGTGTGCAATACCTTATTAATACTCATGATGCAGTAGAATTTATGACCCTGTTACGTAGAGTCATTGAAAATGGCTTTGCCAATGATATGGAGGGATATGCTAAAGCCGTTTTCTGGACCGGTATCAAAATATTCCTACCTTTTTTATTGCTTTGCATTGTGGCATCGGCTCTCCCTGCGCTCTTACAAACAGGGTTCCTGCTCGCCAGCAAAGCTCTTAAGCTTAATTTCTCCGCGCTCAACCCAGTGAATGGTTTTAAGAAATTGTTTAGCTTGAGAACCGTAAAGGACGTCATCAAATCATTACTGTTTTTGGTCAGCTTTGTGTGTGCTGCCATCATGTTCTGGAATAAGAATAAGGTTACAGTTTTCGCTCAGGTCAATACAGATACGGTCAATATGTTCCCAATATGGGCCCAGCTATTTGGCGCGTTGGTTTATCTTTGCTTGGGTTGTGCACTTATGGTGTTGATTCTTGATGCCCTTGCTGAATATTTTCTGCACATGAAAGATCTGAAAATGGATAAGCAGGAGGTTAAAAGAGAGCATAAAGAGCAGGATGGCGATCCTGAGATTAAATCAAAGCGTAAAGAACTGCATATGGAACTGCTTTCCGATCAGGTGAAATCTGATATTGAAAACTCCAAGGTTATCGTCGCTAACCCCACCCACATCGCGGTTGGTATTTACGTCAACCTTGAAGTAGTGGGGATACCGTTTATTTCTGTACTGGAGACCAACCAGCGCGCCCTGGCTGTCCGCGCTTATGCGGAGAAAGTGGGCGTGCCAGTTGTAGAAAACATCCATCTTGCCCGTCGCATCTACAAAACCCACCGCCGATATTCATTTGTTAGCCTCGAGGAACTCGATGAAGTTATTGAAGTTTTAATCTGGCTTGAACAGGTTGAGAATGCCTGGAAGAGTGAACATGTTACCCCTACTGAACGTGAATGAGCGTTCTTTGTGCGTACGCCTTAAATCATTATGTTGTAATGCAGTCATCAGTCGGTGATGACGTAATCAGAGAGTAAATAAATGATGAAAAAAGATATTACCGAGCAAGAAGCATCCTTAGTTCTTACGGCCACTTTGGAACATGGTGCTACGTTAAGAGAAATCCATGGTATTCCTGATAATACAATGGAAAACATTTATGCCCATGCCTACCAATATTATAAAGAAGGGCGATTGGATGAAGCGGAGAGTTTCTTCAACTTTCTCTGCATGTACGATCTTAAGAACCCCGATTACTTCATTGGGTTAGGGGCGGTTAACCAGTTGAAGAAAAATTATATTAAAGCCTGTGATTTTTATGCACTGGCATATGTGATGGCTGATAATAATTTCACGCCGGTATTTTACTCGGGGCAATGTCAGCTATTAATGGGTAATTTTGTTAAAGCCCTACAGAGCTTCGAGATTATCTGTAATCGTTGTCCCGATGAGGCCTTGGTTAATAAGGCAAAAATATATATGGAAACCATTCGTAGTAATCGTTTTGAACAAGCCGAAGTTGAAGACACTCAGGAGGTGGAACAGTAGTTTTAAAATATCTATTTATGTGCTGAAAGCTAATAAGTTATAAGGAAATTATATGAGTTTAACTTTATCTAATAATGTTCACGCTGGGAAAGTGGTCGACACCACTGTATCCAGTGATGCCATTAGCCACAAAACGCATATTTCCAGCAGTCAAGGCTCGCGGCTTAACTTGATCGCACAGCAAAAGAGCATGGATGAAATTGCGACAGGTGTTTCTGATGAACTTGCTCGGGAGATTGAGACTGAAATTGACAGGCCCGCTATTCGGCAGTCAACGGGTAAGCTGACCAATAAATCGCAAATGTTATTGACCATGCTGCGTTATCAATCGGTCAGCAACTCAATGAGCGAGAGTATGCTGGCTAACGCGGCGGCTGTTTTTAATGCCCAGGCCAATGCCAATATTCAGAAGGCCCAAGAATTATCTGCCGAACTTGACAAGCTAAAGGAGGAATTTGATACCCAGTCAGGCGTGATTAATGACATGCAGGATGTCTTTGACTCAGCGAAATCAGATTGGGGGAAAGCTAACAGTAAGTTAACCGATGCGCAGAACACGCTCAATAACTTACTCGACGATCCCGACGCGAAAAGCGAAGACATTAAAAAAGCGCAAACAGCCGTTGCTGAAGCTCAGCAGGGATTAACCCAGGCTTCACAGGCGCTGTCGAATGCTCAGCGTAATCTCGATAAGGCGTTGGACGTCGGGCAAAAGATACTCAATAACGTCAACGCCAAAACGGCTGAGATGAATGCCAAATATAGCAACGTTCAGTTTAACAATACTGCAGGTAAACCTGCAGAACAGCATTCAGAACAGGCGCTCACCCGCACGGCAATCATGATCCAATTGATTACCGAGTTCATCATGAAGATGGATGATATTTCTTCTGAAAAGCTAAAGAACGATCTTGAAATCAATAAGATGCAAACTCAGGCTCGTCAGGCTGAAATGAAGCGTAAATCTGATGAATATGAAGAGCAGGTACGCAAAGCTGAGGAAGCACAAAAAACGGCAGGCTGTATCGGCAAAATTTTAGGTGGCTTGGCTATCGCTTTCGGCGCGATTACCACCATTTTTGGCGGTGGCGGCGCGGCGCTGATGGCTGTTGGTATTGCCTTGATGGTTGCCGACCCCATTGTCGAAGCGATTACTGGTCAATCCCTGACCGGCATGATTATGGATCCTCTTATGGAACATGTCCTCATGCCGCTAATGAATGTTCTGGGTGATATTGTTACTAAAATCTTTGATAACACCCCGCTAGGGCTGCTATTGAATGCCATTGATAAAGCAACCGGCGCTAACATGATGGACACGATCCATTCTGTGGTAACCGCGGCGGTGGCGATTGCGGCGATTGTTGCTGTGGCCTTTGTCGCTAAAAGCGCGGCCAAATTCTTGATTGAGAAAATGTCGCAGGCGATGACTTCTGCCATTGTTCAAACGGTGAAAGCGGCGATTGCTAAAGCGATCAATAAGCTCATCCCGACGCTGGTTAAAAATACAGCGAAGCAGGGCGCCGCTGCCGCCAGAGCGGTAGCCACACAGGTTTCGCAAAGCATTCAAAATGTTACCCAGAGTGTCACTAAAAATATTACTGGTTTTCTTCAGGGGAGTGAGTCGACGGTTCTGAATAATCTGAGCAAGATTAATATGAACCATATCATGATGGCGAACGTCGGTGTCAACACTTCCAATGGCATTATCCAGTCCGGCATGAGCATGAATATTGCCAATATTCAACTGGAAGCCCAGAAAGCATTGGCGAGTTTCCAACTCGCACAAACCGATGTGAGAATACTAAGCGATATTATCTCGAGCTATTTGACACGTTTTAAACAAGACCAGGAGCAAGTGCAGAAAATGGGGCTGACGCTCTCTGATATGCTGCAAAATCAGGCTGCGACTGGTGCTGCTGTTATTAAAAATATGAAAGCTTAATTTTATTCAGGATATATTATGACGACTATTTCTAATTCCGTTGTATCACAGCGTCCAATAACTACGCTCGATAATGATAGCTATGTTAAAAAGGCCGAGTCGGCACCGTTAAAATCTCAGGAAATTACGCAAAGCACTGCCACACCTGTATTTGTTGACAGTGCAGCAAAAAATGTGGTGTCTGCGGCGTCTCTGAAAGACACCGCCCCTGATATTGTACCTAGTCCAGTGCAGGCAGACCCAGAAGCCTTCACCAAACAGGTTTCTCAGGCGTTGGGGTCCATTTCTAACTTAACCCAGTCCGAAGCCTCAAAAGCCATGGAGCAGATGAACGATTCATTGGTTGTGCTGGCTAATAAGAGCGGCTTCGATATTTCGACTATTGCCAATGGTTTTAGTGGCAAAGCAGCACAAGTTCTGCAAACGATTTGCCTGGCCGCACAATATAACCAATCTATTATGCGTGAACAGTCTAGTGCCAATAACATGATGGCGCGCAGTTTGGGGGAGATGAGCTCTAAGCAAATTGTTCAGGCTGGTATTGAAAATAAAGCGATGGTGGATAAACAGGCCGGTATTTCGTTAGCGACAACAGCTGTGTCCGGTGGTATCCAGACCAAAGCGTTAACTAAATCAAACCAGGCGATTCAAGTTCATGGTTCAAAATCTATTAACCTTAAGCGCGATTCCGATGCGCTGAGTGCCAGTGCGGTACCAGGCTCACGTTCAAGACTGGATAAGATGACGTCACAGGATGCCTCTGATATCAAGCTGCTGAAGAAAGAGTCTAATCGATTGAAGCATGATTCTTCAGCAGAAAACCTGCAGCAGCAACTGCGCGCCAACGATGCAAGCAAGCTGAATATGCAGGGTATGATGTTTGGTCAGGGGGGGCAGGCGGTTGCGAACCTGTCTTCTTCAAATGGTCATGTTGACAAAGCAAACGCTGAAGCGAACGCACAGCTTCTGAAAACTGATGAAAACGTCTTTACTTCACGTAAAGAATCTGATGAGCGCGAGCAGCAGGCCATCGGTCAGTTTAAGGCGGAATTGATGCAATTGCTTAACCAGATTCTCGCCAACCGAGCGGGCACTGTCAGAGCCATGACTGCTAACCTGAAAGCCTAGTCCTCCTGTTATCATTAAGCCCAGCCTCCTGCTTAAGGAGGCTTTTGTGAGTTAAAATGCCAATTGATCATATTACGTCGAACCCCATTACTCCGGCTTGGCTATTGAACAAAACGGTGGAGAGCGAGTCGCCAGTTGATAATAACCAACATCTGGCATCGACAGATGATATGGCCCCGGAGTCCACCGCCACACTGAAGAGTTTACTGCCAGATTCCGTTGTCCGTTTACTCTTAAAATCAACGCCATCAACCCGTGATGACGTCGCGGAACTTAGCAAGTTGGTTGAAAACGGGCAGACGTCCGAACTACAGAAAAAGCTGGAAGTCATTAAGGCTAAAAATGCCATGACAAGTCTGGCTGTTGAGCAGAAGAAAGCACTTTTAGCGGGTGTCGCAGCGGGATTGTCTTCATCCGTTAGCGCCGCTGGCGTGAGTACAAGTAATGAAGTGCCGGCGGCGCTAACCCTTGCCGATCAGGAATTCCTTAACTCGGCCAGGACTGCCGCGGCGTTTACCCGTACCTCGCTACCGGTTGCAGCCGAAACGCCTGATGACGCCTCCACGGTAGATGCGGAAGATATTCTCAGCATATTTAATGAGGTGGTTAAGGATAGCGAATTTTCCACTTCCAGTAGCAAAGAGATTTGCGATGCCGTTGCCGAGGCAATTGCCTCAATGGGCGAAAACTATCTTGATGTTTTTCAGGAAGCCGTGGAGGTGTACGCCAGCTTTTACGCCGATTTTTCTGATGTCATGGCGAACCTGAAGAAATACATCTCGGTTGATGACGAAGATATTAAATTTAATGGTAGAGGTTTTGCTGCTGAATTAAAAACTGTGATTGATAAGTACAGCGGTGATGCTGGGATCTTATATAGCGCATCCTCCCCGGAGGAGGCAAAGGCCTGGGCTAAGGAAATGGGGCTTGACCCAGATAAATGCGTTGATGGGAATAATGTTCGTATAGATTTATCATCGGTCAGGAAGCTATATACAAGTTCTTATAACGATTACAATAACAAAACACTTAACTCAGCGCAGTGGGCTGCATATCAAAGTAGTGTCGATATTGTGAAGGATTCCGTGCAAACCGGCATGCAGTCTCTGACGCAGAAATATTCAAACGCAAACTCTACATTTGATAATTTAGTCAAAATATTAAGCAGTACTATTTCTCAGCTTTTAGAGTCTGATAAGTCCTTCTTTAATATTTAATAGGGAGTTGTTATGATACCTACTTCACGCACGGCATCACCACTACCTTGTTTCTCATTGAATAACCCTGCAACTCAAGTGCGGGGACCACTTAGTACAGTTACTGGCGTTTCAAACATCAACTCACAGCTTGTGCTGAAAGATGCCGAGCAACAGTTTATCTCTCACCATAAATCTGTTGTTGAGCTCCTGACCCAGGCGGCATCGCTTGCGCAGAACGCAATAAATACCCGTGAAACGGATTCGGCGCAAAGGGCTCAAGAGCCAGCAAACGGGGCGCTTAGTCGAGATTCGGTGGATAATCACGTTGAAGTCACGCAGAATTCTCGTGTGCCAGGGGACGCCTCGCAGAACGAGCAAATTGCAAACGCATTAAAGAACTTGCCCTCTGGTGAGCAGTTCGCTGCCCAAAAAGCTGAAACCGCAAAGCAGGCGCTGTTAAATGAAATTACCACCTTCCAATTGCCAGGTAAAACGGTAGCAGCGTTTATTGCAATTGTTGAGAATAATAGCGGTAACGCTGACCCAAGGGCCATGAAATGTGTTGAAGATTTTATGGTCATGCGTCATGAGATTAAATCACGCCTGGCGCCAGATGATAGTAAGGCGATTAAAGAACTTAACAATGTGACTAAATCATTCATCTCCAGCATTGTTAAGAATGGTGTGGGGATGGATTCTCCAGCGGCTGGGTCGAGTAAAAATCACAGCGAATTAAAAAAACACCAGGCGATCTGCAACAATCTGGTTGCGCTTGATAAGCATTCTCAGCAATCTTCAGGCTTGAGTTTCAATGTCGAAATAGCAAATCGTATTTATGAATCACTGATTAATGAGGGTCTATCTCAGGAGGAATGTGTCCAGGTGATGGACAACGTTCATAACATTTTCAGGAATTCGATTGCGGAGCAAAATTCCTCCCTGAGTATTATCAATCGGAGCCGCAATTTATCCCCTTTCGAGCAGGCCCAGACTCGACTCGGTCAGGAGTCGATAACATTTGATCTATTGAGAAATGCGCTAGCTGATAAAGCGCAACCCAAAGCTGATGATGCGGCCAATCCGGGCCCTGGCCCTGAAATAGAAATGGGGCATTCGAATCAACCGGGTATCAATATTACAATCAATGCACCTTTCACTTACACCTACCATGAAGGTAATCAGGGGAGTGAATCTCCGGGCATGGCTTCGGGAAGCCAACCGGCCTTTACGACATCTTCCGGTATAACTCAGACTGATGATCCCATTGCTCCACAATCAGTGACGACTGCAGTGGGAACTGAGGAAATGGATTCATCTACACATCCGTTACAAGACTCTCAGCGCCCTACGATGACTAATGCCGTCGAACGTTCGGTTCAGCATGCACCCGATCTTTCTGAGCAGGATAGTCAGACAACATCTCCCGATGAGTCTCCGCGCCAATCTGTTAGTCGAGGTTTGGGTAGCAACAATGATGCTGCTAATGAACTGCATCACGATGTCATTGATGCGGCGACGGGGCCAGCCGTTCAACCTACGGATCAGCAAGAAGAACAGAACACCGTAAACGCCACTCGTACTGACCAGGCGAGCGGAACAGATGGCGATAGGGCATCGCTTCGGTCCCCGGTTTCGTCGTATATCGGCGGCCCGGGCTCCGCAAACGCCCGGTCGAACCCGGCAGAAGCCCGGCGTATTGTGGAGCCTGGCCCGACGGTGCTGAACAGCCAGGGGACGCTGTTCCGGATGCCGGCCAGCAGCCTGGCGGGAAATATGCCTGGCAAGCCGGCGTCAGCAGCCACGCCGGATACGTCAGCAGGGCGTACGCCTGATGGCGGGACAATGCGGAACAAAGAGACGCAAACGCCGGGGAACACGCTGTCTCAGGGCACCGGTGACGGAAAGGTACGCGACGCGGCAGGTCAGCCGCCGGCCGCGGCAAAACCAGACTCGCCGTATATCGGCGGCCCGGGCTCCGCAAACGCCCGCGCGAACCCGGCAGAAGCCCGGCGTATTGTGGAGCCGGGCCCGAGGGTGCTGAACAGCCAGGGGACGCTGTACCGGATGCCGGCCAGCAGCCTGGCGGGAAATATGCCTGGCAAGCCGGCGTCAGCAGCCACGCCGGATACGTCAGCAGGGCGTATGCCTGATGGCGGGACAACGCGGAACAAAGAGATGCAAACGGCGAGGAGCACGCTGTCTCAGGGCACCGGTGACGGAAAGGTACGCGACGCGACAGGTCAGCCGCCGGCCGCGGCAAAACCAGACGCGCCGTATATCGGCGGCCCGGGCTCCGCAAACGCCCGCGCGAACCCGGCAGAAGCCCGGCGTATGGTGGAGCCGGGCCCGACGGTGCTGAACAGCCAGGGGACGCTGTACCGGATGCCGGCCAGCAGCCTGGCGGGAAATATGCCTGGCAAGCCGGCGTCAGCAGCCACGCCGGATACGTCAGCAGGGCGTATGCCTGATGGCGGGACAACGCGGAACAAAGAGATGCAAACGGCGAGGAGCACGCTGTCTCAGGGCACCGGTGACGGAAAGGTACGCGACGCGACAGGTCAGCCGCCGGCCGCGGCAAAACCAGACGCGCCGTATATCGGCGGCCCGGGCTCCGCAAACGCCCGCGCGAACCCGGCAGAAGCCCGGCGTATTGTGGAGCCTGGCCCGAGGGTGCTGAACAGCCAGGGGACGCAGTTCCGGATGCCGGCCAGCAGCCTGGCGGGAAATATGCCTGGCAAGCCGGCGTCAGCAGCCACGCCGGATACGTCAGCAGGGCGTACGCCTGATGGCGGGACAATGCGGAACAAAGAGACGCAAACGCCGGGGAACACGCTGTCTCAGGGCACCGGTGACGGAAAGGTACGCGACGCGGCAGGTCAGCCGCCGGCCGCGGCAAAACCAGACGCGCCGTATATCGGCGGCCCGGGCTCCGCAAACGCCCGCGCGAACCCGGCAGAAGCCCGGCGTATGGTGCAGCCTGGCCCGAGGGTGCTGAACAGCCAGGGAACGCCGTTCCGGATGCCGGCCAGCAGCCTGGCGGGAAATATGCCGGGCAAACCGGCATCAGCAACCACGCCGGATACGTCAGCAGGGCGTATGCCTGATGGCGGGACAACGCGGAACAAAGAGATGCAAACGGCGAGGAGCACGCTGTCTCAGGGCACCGGTGACGGAAAGGTACGCGATGCGGCAGGTCAGCCGCCGGCCGCGGCAAAACCAGACGCGCCGTATATCGGCGGCCCGGGCTCTGCAAGCGCCCGGTCGAACCCGGCAGAAGCCCGGCGTATGGTGCAGCCTGGCCCGACTATGCTGAACAGCCAGGGAACGCAGTTCCGGATGCCGGCCAGCAGCCTGGCGGGAAATATGCCTGGCAAGCCGGCGTCAGCAGCCACGCCGGATGCGTCTCAGGGTGCCGGTGACGGAAAGGCACACGACGTGACAGCTCAGTCGCCAGCCTCCGCAACATCAGGTTCCTTAAGCGCCCGCGCGAACACGACTGAAGTACCGCGTTCCAATCAGAAGGAACCCGGCATGTTGAACCGTCAGGGTTCGTACTGGCAAGGACTTGATGGCAATCAGGCCAGCAAAGTGACTCCTGGTCAGACATACAAATCGTCATCGTTTGTAGGGAGTCGTGGTTCATCACAGGCGACGCCATATTTCAGCGGTGTTTCAAAATCCACAGCGAAAAAGTAGTTTGCTGCGAGCCATTTTGAACGAGGAAGCCATGAGAAAAATAGAACAAAATGTTGTAGGTACCGTGAATAATATTATTGCTCAAGCATTATGTTGTGATATTGAGCAGGTCACTAAAGATAAAGATATGTATTACGATCTTTTGGCCGACTCATTAGCAATGATTGATATTTTTGTTGCGCTGGAGCAAACGTATTCGATTGCTTATACAGAAGAAGATATAACAAAAATAGAACGCGTGGAGGATATATATCATTTTGTCAATGTTCACATTTAGAGAGGGACGTTTGATGAATATCAATGCCGTTATCTCTGCGGAGTATCGCTACTACACTCCAGGGGGAGGGGCCTCGTATCCATATCGGCATTTTTTGTCGCAATTAGAGGGCGTAAGGGGAGGGATCCCAACGAATATGTTCAGGAAAAATGTATGTGATTATCATAATCTCATGAATTATAAAATAGATGATGATGATCTTAGTGATGAGTATGTGGTATCTCCATTACGCAAAGACAAGCCACTGCACATAATATCATTTATCCGGTTGGTTTCCGGTGTCGAAAGTCACCTCCTGGCTTATTATGTACCTTACCAGTATCGAAAGCGAACGGTCTTTAAAGTGCGACATCGTGGATACACTGTCAGAAAGTGCAAAAATATCTAGGGTCACTTTACAATTAGATTAATCAGCGTAATCAAAGGGCACTATGACTTTATTATCATAGTGCTTTTTTTATGAAAAAATGATCGTTTTTGTCGTTGTTCGATTATGTTTTCATCACAATTGAATCATGATTTTTATCGCATCTCTGAGTACTATTACGTCATGATTGATGGGCTCGATGTCTATCATTTCTCACAGGATCATAAAACTAATTATGCTGGAAAAAAAACAAAACAATAATTCTGCGCGAAAAGTTGTAATTCGTTTGATTAATGGTTCGCTACGCGGGTGTGAGTTCACGCTTACGGCCGGGAGAACCGTATTCATCGTCTGTCATGCAGATGATATTAAGCAGCAACACCAGGGAACCCTCACCCCCGATAACACGATTTACATCCCCTGTAGCGTACCGTCGCCCAATTTTGAAATATTTGTGCCAGAGGATAAAGATAAGCTTCTTGTTTTACATGTATTTGACGTCGATGGTGCGACTGAACAAGAAATTTCTGCGAACAAATTAATTGCTATCGGTGAGCAGAAGATCTGTTGGAGAGATGAAAAGGATGCCTTTTCCGACGATTTGTTAACCGATTATGTTCATCAACAGTCACATGATGATGCTGAGCAAAATGATGATGTCAGAACGACCACCGGTAAAAGCCCTTGGTGGAAATTGGCTGCGGCTTTCGTCATTATTGGCTGCGTCTCCGCTGCCGGATACTCTTATCTGAACGAAACTCAGCGTCAAATTACTTCAGTTGCTGAATTTCTGGATAATAAGGTAGGCGATTACCATATCATCTATGGTAAGGACAGTATTATCTACATCCTCTCTGAAAGCGAAAGCGCGGCGCAATGGGCCATTCAGAGTATGATTCGAACGCCTTCGCCTTACCGCACTAAGATCTTGACAACCGACAATGAAGCACAGCGAATCGGCACATGGATAGAAAGCAACTGGCCGCAGGTCAAGCTTCATCGTGTCAGACTTGATTATCCCGAGCATCCTGTTATTGAGGTTAGTGCGGAGCGAACGAAATTATCTCCAGCGGAAATGAAGAGGTTTACTGATTCGATCGCCAAAAATATTAATTATGCTACTGATATCTCAGTTAAGAGCATTTCTGACCAAAGCATTCGCCGCCTGGCTATCGATGGCCTCGAAAAATTGTCGCTCTCTTTTACAGAGGTAAAAAATAGCAACAGCGTGACGCTGGTTATTCGTGGAGCACTCGACGATGGTGAGCTTGAAAGATTAAAAACATTTATTACTCACTACTCCCAAATATGGAAAGGAGAGTATGTGCAATTTGCTATGGAGCTTAAAGATGATTGGCTGAAAGGCAAATCATACAAATATGGAGATCGCGGATATGTCAAGTTATCTCCGGGACATTGGTATTTTCCACGCAACATAAAAAAGGAACTATGAAATGAGTGATGTTAATTATGCAGCATTTGCCAACTGGGATGGTTTTTTATCTGAGATGTCTGGATCGTTCGATTCTGGTGTCACAAATCTGAACACTGAACTGGATGAAGCATTAAAATTGTTGACAGCCGATCCATCAAACCCTGAGCTTTTGGCTAAATATCAGTCACGCTTATCAGAATATACACTTTATCGTAATGCACAGTCCAACGTGGTTAAAGTATATAAGGATGTGGCTTCAGCAATTATCACCAACTTCCGTTAATATGAGATTAATGTTATGAGCTTTATTGTTAATCCTATAGAGGCATTCGCTGAGCAATCAAAAGACATCTCAATGGCAGATCCAACCTCTGTCACGTTGGAAGCTCGGATGATTCAGGCCTATGCCAAAACCTCAACATCATTCGAAGCTGAACAAAATGATGTGATCAATCGATTACAACAATCGAAAGTGACATCGGACCCTGCAGAGTTATTCAAGTTACAGCAGCGCACGTCGGATTATAACCTGCAAGTTTCTATGATCAGCACCTTAACTCGCAAAGGCGTCAGTGCGGTTGAAACTCTACTACGTTCCTGATAATGAAAAAATCATACTTATTTTTGCCATTAACAGTGTTGCTTCTTACGGGCTGTAAGGAAGAGCAATTACTCAAAGGTCTTGAGCAGAATCAAGCTAATGAGGTTATTGCTTTGTTGCAGCGGAATAACATCATGGCCGAGAAACTGAGCACGGCTAAAGAAGGTTTTGCCGTTTCTGTTAATGCCCGGGATTTTGCCGCTGCCGTTGATCTTATGGCTATGTATGGTCTACCCAGACCACCTGAGATCGAAATTGCACAGATGTTTCCTGCTGATTCTCTTGTGTCGTCTCCGCGAGCGGAAAAGGTCCGACTTTATTCTGGTATTGAACAACGTCTAGCCCAGTCGTTGTTAGCAATACGGGGAGTGGTCTCAGCCCGGGTGCACGTTAGCTATGATATTGATGCTGGAGAAGGGAACAGCAGGAAAAAGCCTATCCATTTATCGTCGCTGCTCAATTACGATAATCAGATCACTGATACCTCGCTTTTGGTTGGGGATGTGAAACGTTTTTTGAAAAACAGCTTCGAGGATGTGGAATACGATAACATTTCGGTCATTTTGTCAAAAGTTGACAACGTTCAGCGGATAGCGCCAGCTATTGCGCCTGAGCGCTCTCCATCGTTGATGACCTGGTTATTTATCGTAGCTATGTTAGCAGTGAGTTTTGTATTAATCGCTACGATGGTATTCAAAAAGAAAGGGCATACATTAGCTTCGGCTTTAGGTAAGCATTCTATGCTCAATGGGAATAAGGGGCAGCACCAGCAAACGGGCGAGGCACAGGCTGAAATTAACCCCGAAGTTCAGAACAGCGTAGCAGTTTCCGATCAAAAATCTTCGCCGTCTGAAGGGAGGGAGAATGTACGCTGAAACACAGCGGATACTTTATGACCCTGTATCCTGGATTCATCCACATCGATTTCCGGCGATAGAGAATTTATCATCAGTTAGATGTCAATCTGTATTGAATGACCTTCTTTTAGAAGGGTTTAAGTTATCGACTGATTGCGTTGATCTTAATAATAGTCGTGAGCGTTATATAATTTCGCACTGGGCACTATTGCCCGGTGCGGCATTAATGGCTGCCTGCCATCGCCATCGGGCAAAACTCGCGCGCAGCGGTCTGATTGCAAAACTGGATAAGGTGACTCAGCAATTTGCGCTGTCTTGCCTTACCGAGTCAGAAAGCCAGGGGCATGAGAGATTAACAGCTCAGGAGTTAGTGCGGTTGGCCTGTCAGGAGGCAATGGCATTCAGTTGTTCACTATCGGTATCAATACGAGAAAGAGTCCCATTGCTTTTTTCCTCTTCACCGACGATTTCACATAGTGCAGTTTATAGTGAAAATGATGAACTGCTATTAAGGATGGCTATTCAGCATGCAAAACGAGCCTCATGATATTATTTTTCGAAATATTGCCGAAGATGTTTTATTGCCTGCAAGTAAATTATCCCTGATAAAGCGATCGCACGACATTATTGCGCAGGCCAAAAAAAATGCCAGTAGGATAATTAAAGAGGCAGAAGCAGAATGCGAGCAAATCCGCCGTGAATCATATAGCGCTGGCTATGAACAGGGGTTGGTAATGTCTCTCAGTTCGGTCTGCCAATTCATTGACAACAGCGAAAAATATACTCAAGAAATGGCGGTCAAGATACGAAATGATCTGAAAAATACTTTGTCTGATATCATTAGCGAAGATGATTTTAATGTAAAGGTGGTTGAGCATTGGGCTGAAGGACTTGACAAAAGTGATGAATCTTTACCATTACATATCCTAATGCCTTATGCCAATCGAAAGCTAAAGGAAAGGTTTGCTCAGGCGATCAAAAAGAACCATTCCGGGGGTGTGATTTTTGAGTTCCACGATGAGCCTCGGTTCGTATTCAAATATAATAACCGACTGGCTGAGTTTTATCCTGAAGAGTTTATCTACGCTACCGTTGATGCACTGACATCAAAATATACTTTTGCCGAGCGAAAGCGCGAAATATCTAATGAGGCCATCAGATATCTCCATGAACAGTTGAGCTTATTGTATCCACCGTTACAAGAAGAAGGCATTACGGAGTTAACAGATGAACAATATTGATACAATCAGTAGTTACAACTCAGAAGTGGTCTTGCAAAATCATGTCGAGGAAATTAAAAGTCTCGATGAAAATATGAGTGAGTCGAAGACCGACCTGAATCTTGGCTTCTTGATGATGTATGAAGAATGGAAACAAAAGATTCTCTTATCCAATGGGATTAATGAGGATGAAAATGCTGAATGGTAAATTGTTGTATATGAAATGCAGTATTGCTATCAGTGTTATTTTGCTTGGCGGCTGTCAATCATTCCCGCCGAATAAAACGCTAATGGCAAGCCATCATCAAGAAGTTGTTGGCCCGGCATATCGTTGCGTCCCTGGAGAAGGCAAAATCAATAGTGTATTGCCGGCGACACTGTATGAGCATATGAATGCGTGCATTGTCAGAGAATCATGGAGTGATGCGGTATATTTGTATGCTCTGGCCGGGAGTTTAACATGGTATGACGCGGTTCAGGTAGATACGCAATTTGCGCGTTCCATGCACACTCGGTTGCTAAAAGAAAGTATTGATGCTCTTGATAATAACCAGCGAAATAATTTCTGGCTGCACATTCAAGCTACTATGTCAGACCTTACTCAAAAGACAGCATTATGTGAAAATCTCATTGCCTTAGGTGCACCAACATATCAACCTGATTATATGCTGTTATCTGCTTCTGTGAACGTAGAGAGAAGGGAGCCAATAGCGATGTACTGGAAAAAAGCCGTTTATTCATATATTGGTTGTGATAGTGAAAGTTACCTTGATAACTATTCTTCATAAAAAACGAGCTATTCCTGGACATTGTGCATGTTTTTTCGTTTAAGATGTTTCAACTCCTTTCTTTTATTATATGGGTGTGTTAAAAAACAATAGGTATGATGATTTGAGCTATCCTTTTATCTGCAATAAAATGCTTGGGTAAAAAATCATTGTGTTTATCAACTCGTTTATAGAATATTTAGACTATATTGGGATTTTTATCTTCACGGTAAAAGGATTTTTTTATGGATTCTATATGTTACAAATTTGAAGGATTTAAGTTTCGATATGGACGTCTTGTCAACAGTGAAATGAATGAGATTACGCTTGCACCAAAGGAAAGTGCAGTGCTGAAACTATTGCTGGAACGTGCAAATGAGGTTGTCACTAAGGAGGATTTCGTACGGCTAGTTTGGAAAGGGGGGATTGTTTCCGATGAGTCACTGACACGCTGCATCTATGTTCTGAGACGAATTTTGGGGCACTCTCATAGTAAGCGCTTTATTGAGACAGTATATGGTAAGGGTTATCGTTTTGTCTTTGATGTGCAGATAGCCGATGACGATGTTTCCTTAGATGATACACCTACGCCAGTGCTACAACCCCCTGCATCGGGCAACCCCAGCATTGCATTATTTCCGTTTGAAATGGAGAATAATAAATTATCTATATCACTTCACGATATGCTGGTAGAAAGATTACAACGCATAAAAATGAAAAGTTCAGTATCCATGCATGTGATTTCTTCATTTGTCACACGAGCCTATCGGGACTATAGTGATTTTTTATTAGCAATTGAAAAATCAAATGCAGACTATTACATCACTGGTGCAGAAGTCTATTCTGACGATAACTGTATTATCAGGCTGGAGTTAGTCAGAGCTTACGACCATTCTGTGCTTGGTCGTGAGGGGGTGACCCTGACGGGCGATCATCATCTTAATTTTCACGCTATTTTTAAGATGATCACCATACTGCTTTCAGGGATTGGTGTAACGATAAGAGATGTGAATATCGCTACTCCCGTGACAGAGATAGGTAGTGAAATAATCGCGGAAGAAAAGCATCAACATTACTCTACTCGCACATTGAGAAAACATCTGGACCTTATCTGTGAAGAGGAGGGACTGCGAAAACACTATGTGAATAAATTCCATGAGGCCATGGCTATCTACTTCTCAATCGTTAATCATGGAATCATTAAATATTCGTATTTACGCGATGAGATAAACCATATCTTTAAGAAGATGGCTGCCAGGGAACAAAATAAAGCGATCGCTTTAGCGTTGCAGGGCGTTCTCGATGAAGGGGATACCGCAGAGGAGAAATTCAAACTCGCACTGTTGTTGTACCCTGGTGTGGCGGAAGTCTATTACTACTACGCTTGTTATCTTGTCACCAATGGCGACTATTATAATGCACTGCGGATGAATAATATTTCTATTGATCTTAATAAGGCGTCATACTCTGCAAGGACATTATCACTGATTATTTATTATCTGATGGGAGACTATTCTAACGTCTTTGAAATCGGTGACAAGTTGTTACTCACACGGTCCTGCTTTACATCAATTGTGAAAGGCATCCTGGCTTTAATTTATGTCAGAGGAGGGGAGCTAAAAAAAGCACAACACTTCACCCATGCTTTTGAGAAAGTAAAGAGTGAGTGTGATTTTATCGCCTACTGCTATGATGAGGTGCAGTCCAAAGTGAAGGGTAATCACACAAGCCATGTCCCAAATGCAGTAGAGAGAAAGGCTCAAGAAAGTAAATACGTTGCTTGTAATCCATGATAATTATTATTTACACAAGGCTATTGTAATGTGATTTTAAAACGCGCATTTATAATTATGAATGATAATGAATGTCCTCTCCGTATAATTAGCGATAAGCATGTGTCAGGTGTTTTTTTTCGATTTGATATATGGTGTATGTCGAATTGAAAGTGTGTTTATTGAGTTAGAGGTTATTCATAATGATATTTAATGCGTTTTTAATTGGCGCTGTGAAATAGAGGAAATAGAACGTCGATTGATTTTATTGTCAATGTATAAACTCTTCCTACAACTTCAATAATGATGAGTGCAGAAAGCGCACAGATATATAGTTTTTAAAACTAGAGTCTCCTTCTGGCGACAATCGCCAGAAGGGTGTTAAGAACTTGCCCTATCCTACTAACAGCAGTGTTTCACCACGCCCTAAAACTCTTAACTTGGACAGGTTGTCTGATTATATGCGTGGAGAACAATGCTGGTATCAGCATACGCGAGTAACGCTAAAAATCAGCCGTAATTATTCTTGCAAAAAACACTTTTATCAAATGGCATATATTAACTGTGTCGTTTTTTGAAAGTCCTGATTGTATAAATTAAGTAGATTTAATCCACATAAAAATGTGGTTCACCAGCACTATGCGGATAAAGCAAGTGTTGGTGATATCTATTCACTTTTGCAGGAATGAACAAAGATGCAATTAATTAAATGGGCTTGGGCTATTGGCTTGACGACCACCGTATTCTCCGGTTATGTGCAGGCAGGAGATCAGGGCCATGGTAAGGTTACATTTACCGGAGCAATTATTGATGCCCCATGTTCAATCACTCCCGATAGTATTGAGCAAACAGTCGATCTTGGCGAAATTTCTAACAAAGCCCTGATGAATGGGGGAAAATCACGTCCACGACCATTTGATATCAAATTGGAAAGTTGCGATCTCTCCGGACTCACAGATAAAACGGTCACCATCACCTTCACCGGCTCAGAGTCCAGTGCCCAGCCGGGCTACCTGGCGCTGGTTGGCACCGCCAAAGGCGCGGCAATCGCCATTACCAATGATGAAGGTACCAATATTCCACTCGGAACACCCAGCACGGCAACGAAAACTCAGCAAGGGGATAACACCCTGACCTATGCCGCTTATTTGCAGGGCAATGGTGCCTCTTCGTCCGTTGTGCCGGGCGACTTTTCCTCGGTTGCTAATTTTACCCTGGCCTACCAGTAAGCCGAGTCTGGCCTTACGCATTTTCGGTACGGTTTTTATATGCGGGGTACCTATGAAATGTAGTGCTTCATTTGTCACGCCTTTGCGGCTGCTGTGGTTAACACTGCCATTTTTCTCCGCGAGCGTACTGGCGACCTCCGTTGGGGATCAGGGGCATGGAAAGGTCAGCATGCAGGGGGCAATCATCGATACGCCCTGTGCGATTAAGGTCGATAGCCGGGATCAGGTTATCGACCTTATCACCTTGCCGTTGGACCAAATTATCAGCACCGGTGTTGGACCGTCGAAGTCGTTCAGTATTCACCTCGAGAACTGCGCGCTGGAGCCGATGTTGCCAAACCATCCTGACTGGTCACATTTTAGCGTCACTTTCGATGGCGCTATCACCGATGGAACATTGTTTGCCCTGGGTGGTGAGGCCCGTGGAATTGGTCTCGAAATTATGGATGCGGCGGGAAACCGTATGTTACCGGGTATCGCTTCTTCTGAGGGGCAGATAATGCCTGGCGCCATGCGTCTTGATTACAGTCTACGTCTGGTGGGTAACCATCAAAAATTGCGGGCTGGTGCCTATCAGACGACGGTGCGTTTTAAACTGGATTATTTTTGATGAGGCAAGTTTTTAACTACTCAGGGATTGCGCTGCTGGTTGCGCTGGCTATACAGGGAGCGCCGAGCCTGGTATATGCGGCGGAAGCTATCCAGTTCAATACCGACGTGCTGGATGTTGGTGACCGGGCGAAAATAGATCTCAGCCAGTTTTCTCGCGCCGGTTTTATCATGCCGGGAAAGTACCATATGGTCGTGCGTCTGAATAAGACCGAGTTGCCTGAACAGCCGCTGAATTTTTTCGCGCCGGATGATGACCCAAAGGGGAGTGAGGTTTGCCTGACCCCGGATCTGGTCGCGCAGCTAGATCTTAAATCTTCCGTGAAGAACTCGCTCACATGGTGGCACCACGATACCTGCTTACAGTTGGTCAGTTTGCCTGGTGCCAGCGTCCGCGCGGATCTTGGTAGTAACACGCTATATCTGAGCATTCCCCAGGCGTATCTGGAGTATACCGCTGAGAACTGGGATCCTCCCGGAAGTTGGGATGAAGGAATCGGTGGGGCGATTTTCGATTATAACCTCAACGGACAATCCTCTCGCTATGCGGTGGGAAACCGTCGTGAGACGAAGTCATTGACCGGTAATGGGACGACCGGTTTTAACCTCGGCAGCTGGCGTGTACGCGCCGACTGGCAAGGGCGCTATAGCCATAGTGATGGAATGAACAAGGACGAACAACGTGAGTGGGCGTGGAGTCGATATTACGCATGGCGCGCTCTACCTACGCTTAAGGCGAAACTGATGTTAGGCGAAAACTATCTTAACTCAGGATTGTTTGACAGTTTCCGCTATACGGGAAGTAGCCTGGAGTCGGATGACACCATGCTGCCGCCAAATCTCCGCGGCTATGCGCCGGAGGTGGTTGGCGTCGCCAGAACTAACGCTAAAGTCACCATCAGCCAGCAGGGGCGTGTGCTCCACGAAACCACCGTCGCGGCGGGGCCGTTTCGTATTCAGGATCTGAATACGGCGGTCTCCGGCACGTTGGATGTGGCAATACAGGAACAGGATGGCAGCGTACGCAGTTTCCAGGTGGATACCGCCAATATTCCCTATCTGACACGGCCGGGAATGGTGCGTTACAAACTGGCAATGGGTAAACCGTCGGACTACCGTCACAACAGCCTGGGACCGGGATTTGTGACGGGGGAATTTTCGTGGGGTGTGAACAACGGTTGGTCACTGTACGGCGGTAGCCTGCTGGCGGGCGAATATAACGCGCTGTCAGCGGGGATCGGACGCGACCTGCTGGCTTTAGGTGCGATCTCATTTGATTTGACGGAATCTCATGCCGTACTGCCGCACGCGGGCAGTAAAACGGGTGGATCCTGGCGTCTTAGTTACTCTAAACGCTTTGACGAATATGACAGCCAGGTCACTTTTGCGGGCTATCGATTTTCGCAGCGTAATTTTATGAATATGTCTGAGTTCCTCAACGCGCGCTATCACGGCATTGCGGGTAATAACAACAAGGAGCTTTACACCATTGCCTTCAATAAACAGTTTCGGCAGATCGGGCTAAGTGCCTACATGAACTATAGCCACCAGACCTACTGGGACCGACCAGATAACGAAACCTACAATTTCTCGGTATCACGCTTTTTTGATGTCGGGCAATTGAAAAACCTGGGTCTGAATTTCTCCGCCTACCGCACCTTTTTTAACCATACCCGTGACGATGGCGCTTACCTTAGTCTCTCGGTGCCGTGGGGAAATGGCGGAACCTTTAACGTCGATAGCCAGGCGGGAAGTTCAGGCAATGGCGCAACGGTGGGTTATTTCAACAGCATAGATCTGAACAACAGCTATCGACTTAAAGCCGGTGTTGCTCAGCAGGGACGGGGAACCAGTAGCGCGTATTTTACCCATAAAGGTGATGTCGCGGAACTCTCGGTTAATACAAGCTACGAACAGGGACACTATCGTACATGGGGCGGCGCCATCCAGGGGGGGCTTACGGCCACAGCGCAAGGGATGGCGATGCACCGGGTAAGCAGTATGGGCGGGACGCGCATGATGGTGGATACCGCTGGCATAGCCGGGGTACCCATTCGCGGCTACGGTGCGGGAACGCAGACGAACCGTTTTGGCAAGGCAGTAGTCGCGGATATCAACAAAGGCTACCGCAGCAGCGTCAGCGTGGATGTTAACGATCTTGCCGATAACGTGGAAGCCACGCGATCGGTCGTGCAGGGAACGCTAACGGAAGGGGCTATCGGCTATCGCCGTTTTGGCATGATCGCCGGACACAAATCCATGGTGCGATTGCGTCTTACGGACGGCAGTGCGGTGCCATTTGGCTCGGTGGTGGTCAGCCATCACGAAAGCCAGGCAGGGATCGTTGACGATGATGGAATGGTGTGGCTAACGGGGATGGTGGCAGGAGAGAGCATGCGGGTGATGTGGGATGGGCAAACGCAGTGCGCAATCATGCTGCCAAAACCCTTACCGACAACTACCCGTATTCTACCGTTAACTTGCTCACCGCAAATTTAACACCTCAACTCTCCGCAGCCGTGGAGACAACATGCGGCCCGGCGTATTTATGGCGGGCCAATAACAGCGAGTATCTCTGTATGAAATATCATTTATTACCCACGATGGCTGGCGCGGCTCTGACTTGCGCACTGATAAGCCACGGTTCTCAGGCTGCCGTCACGCTCGATCGCACTCGAGCGGTGTTTAACGGTGCAAACAAGTCAATGAGTTTGAACATCACCAATCAAAACAAAGCATTGCCATATCTGGCACAGGCGTGGATTGAAGATGAATCGGGAAACAAAATCAGCGGCCCGATTGCGGCGTTACCGCCATTGCAGCGGGTAGAATCAATGGCTAAAGGGCAGGTGAAGCTGCAGCTGACTGATGATGCACAATCGCTACCGCAGGATAGAGAGTCAATTTTTTATTTTAATCTAAGGGAAATCCCGCCTAAGAGCAGCAAAGCAAATACCCTTCAGATTGCGTTGCAAACGCGAATTAAACTGTTTTATCGCCCCGCTGCGCTACAGCTCAACCGTGGCAACGCCCATGATCTTTGGCAGAAAAAACTGGTGTTAACCCGCCAGGGTGAGGGCTATCGCGTCAGTAATCCCAGTCCTTACTATGTGACGCTGGCCGCCGCTTTCAAACAGCCTGACGGTAAACCTGTTTCGGGATTCGACCCGGTAATGATTGCGCCTTTCAGCGAATCACCGCTCACAGTGAAGGCCGGTGCGCTAGGTGATAAACCGGTCTTGACCTGGATTAACGATTATGGCGGTCGGCCAAAGCTGATATTTAGCTGTCAGCACGATATTTGTCGGGTTGTGGACAGTAAGGCCGGATAAGTGCCATGACGATGATTGAAACGATGAATGGCCCTGGATGGCGGATGGTGCAGGCGAGAAAAGTTATCGCGATGTTGCTTGTTGCCGGCACCGTCGGTCTGCCATCTGTGGCTTGCGCCGATCCGGACAACTGGAAGGTGGAAGGGGAACACGGCGAGTTGCACGTTTACGGTGAGTTTGTCGAGGGCGCCTGCCGTCTCGATATGGCCTCACAAAATCAGGAGATCACGTTGGGGCGGATCCCGGCGCAGGTTCTGAGCAAGGTCGGGTCCCGCAGTGAGGCGATAGCTTTCGTTTTGCGCCTGCGCGACTGCGTTCATGTTGGTGGCAATATGCTCGACCAACGTACGGGCAATCACCTTTGGGATCGTTATCAGCCTATGGTCAGCGTGACGTTTGTCGCCCCTGCGGATGCCGATACGCCTGAGCTTGTTAAAGTCGAGGGCATCACCGGAATGGGGCTACGTATGACTGATAGCGCGGGTCGCAATGTTCGTCTTGGGCAACGCGGCGCGCCACAGTTCGTCACCCCGGGGAACGATGCGTTGATTTACCGCGTTCAGGCGGAAAGGACGGCGCAGGCGCTGATGTCGGGCGAATGGCGCGCAACGGTGGGGTTCGAGCTGAATTATGACTGAGGAACGCTTTATGAAGTCTCTGACTTACAGCGTGGCCGCGATGACCCTGCTCGTGGCCGCTAACTCGGCTGCCGGGCCGGGCTCCAGCAATGTGAATATCAGTCTGACCGGCGAGGTCATCGCGACCGCGTCCTGCAGTTTTTCTAATGGCGACCCCATTAAAGTCGAATTCGGCGATGTTTATATCAATGAGATCGTTGGAACGACCTATCGCCAGATGATCCCCTATCAGGTGAACTGTAAAGGTGATCCGGATGGTAAAACCCTGCAGATGCAGGTTGCTGGTACCTCGGCGGACGGTGATAACAGCAAGCTTAAAACGGATGCCAACGGCCTGACGATAAAATTGCAAAATGGCAGTGTGACTTTACCGCTTAATCAATGGTTTGACTTTAATAATGCCAGCCCACCTACGTTGTATGCAGTGCTGGAAAAACAAAACAGTGCCCGGTTTCAGGATGGTCAAGCGTTTAACGCTACGGCAACCCTGAAGGTGGCTTATAACTAAGGCGAACAGGATGAACTATTCCATTATCAGCCGACAATCTCTGTGCGCTGCACTTTTTTTAGTTGCCCTTTGCGGCACCGGGCCGGTTCTCGCCGTGGCGACCGGAGACAGCCGTGATATAGCATTTCATGGCACCTTGAGAATCCACCCCTGTCATATCAACAACGATCGTGACCTGAGTATTCATTTTGACAATGTGGGTATTCATAAGGTGGACGGGCAGCGTTACAAACAGACTATTGGTTACCAACTGGTCTGCGATGATGTCGACCCGATGTGGCGTTTGACCATGATAGTGAAAGGCAACGCCACGTCGTTTGACGCCAGCGCGCTGAGCACCAATGCCACAGGGCTGGGAATCCAAATTCGTCAGAACGGCCAACCATTTGAGCTCAACAAAGCGTTGGATATCACCTATCAGAACCCGCCTACGCTCGAAGCCGTGCCGGTAAAAGATCCCAACGTTAGCGAGCTGACTGAAGGCGCGTTCAGCGCAACCGCAACCCTGCTGGCGGAATATCTATAAGGAGAGTGGCATGAATAACATCAGCAAGCGGCGCATCGTGCTCGGCATATTACTCCTGAGCGCGGCGCAGGGAGTTGTGGCTGCCGGAGGTGGAGTAAAAGAGGTCAGTAATAATCTGCACTTTGATGGCCAATTGGTTGCCGATCCTTGCGAACTTGACCCAACCTCTACTGCAATTACCCTTGATTTCGGCACGGTGATAGATACCTACCTTTATTTGCACACCCGCACACATGCGCAGCCGTTTGTCATCAAACTTAAAGAGTGTGATCTCACGCTGGGCAACCAGGTTGAAGTGACGTTTAAGGGCACCGAGAGCACGGAGCTTCCAGGTCTGTTAGCCGTAGCTTCGCCTACCGATAGCGGGTTGGCCATCGGAATGTCGCTGCCTGACGGTACGCCATTGCCTTTTAATAAAACGATACCTGCGTTTTCTCTTCATAGCGGTAATAGTGAGCTGGAGCTTAATGGCTACGTGATGGGTGAACCTGGTGCGTTGGCAAATCGCACTTTGCGTCGTGGCGTATTCAGCGCGTTGGCGACTTTTGAGCTTAATTATCCCTAGGAAAGATCAAATGAAAACAACATTGCCTTTGCTGGCATTTTTGCTGCTTCAAAGTGCGGCTGCATCGGCCTACGAGTGTGCTTCGATAGGTTGGCACGGTGGTGACGCTGATATCCATGTTAACATCAGTTCAGATGTCAGCACCGGGAAAAACAGAATTATCGATCTCGCCCCACAAATTACCTGTACAAATACGGCAGGACAGAAAGGATGGATAGATACCATGTGGCTGGGGAGTGATGGGGTAAAACTTGATAGTACTATTTTTAAAAATCTTAAATATGGTGTGTTGATCTCAGGTGTGGATCATCCGTCGCCGGTATCAGAGACGAAAATTTTCGATCTCGACGACGGCGAATCAAGACAATTGCCCGTCGTACTCTATTTTGAATTAACCTCGCTGGGTGAGGAACTTCATATCAAGTCCGGTGATAAACTCGGTAGCATACGATTCGTGCAAACGAATAATCACGGCGAGCGTCATAACTATACCTGGAAGTTCTTTGCGGCGAATGATGCAGATATTAATACCGCTACTTGTAAAGTTTTATCCGGTTCAACTTTTAATGTAGATTTGGGGCAGATAGAACGTGGCGATATTGTCTCTGGCGGCACATCATCACAAACTATAAATAAAGATTTCAACATTGTTTGTGATGCCGCACATACTGTAGATTTTGATGTCAGAATGAGCCTGGTATCTCCTGCGTGGAATAATAAGGCGATTCGAACCAGCAATGATAATCTGGGGGTGGAAATGCGCTGGAATGGCCAGACGGTCAGCGACGGTGTGAGTCAGAAGTTAAGTGTGACGAACGGTAGCGCGACTGTGCCATTAAGTTTTACGCCAGTTAAGCCGGCCTCACTGAGTTTTGATGATATTGCAACGGGGGCATTTACTGCTTCGGCTACCTTAATTTTGACGCAGTATTAATAGGCTCAATAGCGTTTTTTGATAGAGAACATTCTGTTCCCTGTGTTAGATTTTAACCATGGATTGAGTCGGAGGTAATGATAATTTATGTTATCAATACAACTCCGGGTAAAGGTAACCACTCATGTAGCATGAGGATATTGCTTTTGGGCGAACAGGGACGTTCGCAATTCCATATGATTATTTCTCTACAATACGGTGATATGGGACAGCAGAGTTTATTATTCTACTGATGTGTTTTCTGTTGCTGAGCTAGTCAAACTAAAAATAAACAAAAATGGATTAGGATGTGAAAATTCTTTCGAGGGATAATTATTTCATTTCTGGGATGACGAACATTATTAAGCGGATGCCAGTTTTCAATACTGATGATCTTATCGTTTTCGATACCGGGCAGCACTATGTTTATATCTTTCACTCCGCTGAGTTACAGAAACATAAGATATCAGACCCATATCGTGCATTGCTGTACTTTTGTGATTATCGGATCATGCGTGATGCGCCAGTAAAGGAATATATTCAATGCTTGTTAACCGAAGAGACGAATAAGGAGCTAATCCCGAGTTTAAGCGGCAGAGAAGAATGGGTCATTAAGATATTGTTTGGCGAACCTGATGCAGACGAATTGAGCGAGCGGTTGTGTATTAGCAGAAAAACGTTCAGTGCGCACAAAGTTAAAGTTTTACGTAAGTTTGGGGTCAAGAATTTGAATCTGCTTCATTCGTTGCTACAGACATGGACGGAACACTGGCCCTCCATTCAATCAGAGCTTCACTGTGAAGCGACATAAACATGTCCTCAAGCCATGAGGAAAATCTATTTCTCAGTTTTCGTCTATAAAAAATCCACGCAATTGCGTGGATTTATAGCTTTTTTGATGTTTATGAGATTCAGCGAAACCTCATGAGACAGCAGATTTTATTTTAGACGTTGAACAAGAAGTTCATCACATCGCCATCTTTAACGATGTAATCTTTCCCTTCTGCACGCATCTTGCCCGCTTCTTTCGCGCCTTGCTCACCTTTATAGGTGATGAAATCTTCAAACGCGATGGTCTGTGCGCGGATAAAGCCTTTTTCGAAGTCGGTATGGATTTTACCCGCCGCCTGTGGTGCGGTTGCGCCAACAGGGATGGTCCATGCGCGAACTTCTTTCACGCCCGCGGTGAAGTAGGTCTGCAGGTTCAGCAGTTCGTAACCGGCGCGGATCACGCGGTTCAGGCCCGGTTCTTCGAGACCCATTTCAGCCATGAATTCTTCACGGTCAGCATCGTCGAGTTCAGCGATATCGGCTTCGACAGCGGCGCAAACGGCAACCACGACTGAACCTTCAGCCGCGGCGATTTCGCGCACTTTGTCGAGGTACGGGTTGTTTTCAAAACCGTCTTCGTTGACGTTGGCGATATACATGGTCGGCTTCAGCGTCAGGAAGCTCAGGTATTTGATGGCCGCTTTATCTTCGTCAGTCAGATTTTTCAGCGCGCGCAGCATGCCGGCGTTTTCCAGCTGTGGCAGACATTTTTCCAGGGCAGCCAGTTCTGCTTTGGCGTCTTTGTCGCCGCCTTTGGCTTTCTTCTGCACGCGGTGAATCGCGCGTTCACAGGTGTCGAGGTCGGACAGCGCCAGCTCGGTGTTGATGACGTCGATATCGTCAGCCGGATCCACTTTGTTATTCACGTGGATAATGTTGTCGTTTTCGAAGCAGCGAACAACGTGGCCAATCGCTTCGGTTTCGCGGATGTTGGTCAGGAACTGGTTACCCAGGCCTTCACCTTTAGATGCGCCTTTTACCAGGCCCGCGATGTCGACGAATTCCATGGTGGTCGGCAGGATGCGCTGCGGTTTAACGATTTCCGCCAGCTGGTCCAGACGTGGATCGGGCATCGGCACAACGCCTGTGTTCGGCTCGATAGTACAGAACGGGAAGTTCGCCGCTTCAATACCCGCTTTGGTGAGCGCGTTGAACAGGGTGGATTTGCCTACGTTTGGCAAACCAACGATACCGCATTTGAATCCCATGTTTAAATCACCTTAATCTTTTGATATTCAATCTGTTATAGAGAACAGATTGTAGAAAAGTAAATAACTCAGACCATTATACACGTCATGCGGGAAAAATACCGCAGTCGTCGGTCTATTGCGCCTTAAAAGCGTGTAATCGGTTAGTTGCTTTGGTCAGCCCGTCTTTCAGCCAGATCTCGGTGCAGCGCGCCGCTTCGTCTACCGCATCGTCGATCAACTTCTGTTCAGCCGCCTGCGGTTTACCCAGCACAAAACCCACAACTTTGTTTTTATCGCCCGGATGGCCGATTCCAATACGTAAGCGATGAAAATTAGGGTTATTGCCCAGTTTGCTGATGATGTCCTTCAGGCCGTTATGGCCGCCGTGGCCGCCGCCGAGTTTAAACTTCGCCACGCCCGGAGGAAGATCCAACTCGTCATGAGCCACCAGAATTTCATCCGGATTAATACGATAGAAGGTTGCCAGCGCCGCCACAGCTTTACCGCTGAGGTTCATAAAGGTGGTTGGCACCAACAGGCGTACATCTTCCCCGGCCAGATTAATGCGGGAGGTGTAGCCAAAAAACTTACTTTCTTCACGCAGCGGAGCGCGAAAGCGCTCTGCCAGTAAATCGACGTACCATGCGCCCGCGTTATGACGCGTTCCCGCGTACTCTGCGCCGGGATTCGCCAGGCCGACAATCAGTTTAATCGTCACGTTTTTGTTCCTGAGTGGGCAATCTTTCCGGCGGTTAGTTTACGTTGTGACGACGCGCTTGACAAAAATTAGCGCTGAAAGGGCTGAAAACTGAATAGTTGATGTGCGGAATAATATTGTTTGAAAAGTATTTCAGTCACTTAAATGTAAAGTTATGTTGATGATATGTTCACGTTTGTGATCGGCCACGCACTTATCCACAGCGCTGTTGTCTATACTTTACACACAAGGAATAGGGATATATCCCTAAACCCAAAGCAATCTACGGAGGTGACACTATGAAACGCAAAAACGCTTCGTTACTCGGTAATGTGCTCATGGGGTTAGGTTTGGTCGTTATGATCGGCGGTGTAGGTTACTCCATTTTAAACCAATTGCCGCAGCTTAACCTGCCTCAGTTTTTTGCGCATGGGGCGATTTTAAGCATCTTCGTTGGCGCTATTCTTTGGCTGACCGGTGCACGTATCGGCGGGCATGAGCAGGTGAGTGATAAGTACTGGTGGGTTCGTCACTATGATAAACGTTGCCGCCGCGGTGGGGGTACCTCGCACCGTCATAGCTAAATAAAGGGTTCCTGAGAGGGGCCAGTAAACAGATAATAAAGTCCCGGTCGCAAGGCCGGGACTTTTTGCTTTTATCGCCTTATGACTCGAAAAGCTGGAGATGCAGGGCCTTGATGGCGCTATCGGCCTCGTCGGCAGGTAGCAGGAAGCACAGGTTATTACTGGATGCGCCGTGGCAGACCATGCGTACCGCGTGTTCTTCAAGCCAGGCAAAAACATCTTTAAATACGCCGGATGCCTGCGTGAGCTGATTCCCAACCAGCGTGACCAGCGCCAGCCCGGTTTCCACTTCAACTCGACAGTGGGAAGAGAGCTCGGTAAATAATGACGTGGTTAGCGTATGGTCCTCACCGGAGGTGGCGTGAGTAGAGTCCAGCGCCAGCGCGATGCTGTTTTCAGAAGTGGTGACCAGGTCGGCGGCGACAGAATGACGCGCTAACAGGGCAAACATCTGGGCTAAGAAGTGGCAGGACGGCTGCGCGTCAAGGCTGTGCAAGCGCAGCAGCGTTTGCTTACGTCGTACTGCCACCGCGCGATAACGCGGCGGGTTCTCGGTGGTGCTGCACACCAGCGTGCCACCGGCGGCGGTATTTTTACTTGAGCCGACAAACACCGGGATGTTTTTGCGCATGGCCGGCAGCAACGTTGCCGGATGGAGCACTTTCGCGCCGTAGGCGGCCATATCGCTGGCCTCGGAAAACGAGATACGATCGATACGTTTGGCGTTCGGCGCGATACGCGGGTCGGTGGTGTAGATTCCCGCCACGTCGGTCCAGATATCAACCCGACCAGCATTCAGCGCTTCGCCGAGCAGTGAGGCCGTGTAGTCGCTGCCGCCGCGACCCAGGGTCGTGGTATGGCCCTGCGCGTCACGGCCAATAAACCCCTGAGTAATCATAATGGCTTGTTCAAGGCGCGGGCGCAGATGCGTCTCGGCCAACGTCGCCAGGGCATCAATATCGGGCGCTGCACAACCGTAGGTGTCGTCCGTGCGAATGACGCTGCGGGCGTCAAACCAGCTGGCCTCCGCTTCACGCTCACGAAGGACCTCGGTAAACAGCAGGGAAGACATCAGCTCACCGTGGCTGACCAGTTCATCACTCAGCGCGGCGGATGGCGAAGTGGCCGCCGTTTGCGCCAGGTGACCGATATTGTCGAGGAGATTATCAATTTCCTTGCTGATAACGGTCGGCTGCTTCAGGCGGGAAATAATATTGTACTGGATAGTACGTAACGTCTCGAGCTTGTCTAATTGCTGACGACTTTCCAGACCTTCAGAAAGCTCGACCAGAAGATTAGTCACGCCTGCCGAAGCAGAGAGAACGACTAAACGAACGTTGGGATCAGCAAGAACAATGCTGGCACTGCGGTTCATCGCGTCAAAGTCAGCGACGCTGGTGCCGCCAAATTTGGCAACGATGAAATGTGGATAAATGCGAGTCATAACAATCTCATATCAGGGCGCCATCATGTAATGGCTAGAAAATTTTCATTCTCGGCATAAGGGAAGCGGTCTTCGCCTTACGAAATGTCCGCCCGCGAACATTTCTAATAACAACCCAGGAATCACTCCTGTTGTCGATAACGTGTTTCGCCTGTACGCGTTACCGGGTGATGCGCATTAGTTCTTTATTTACAGAGCCTGCAAATAAGCGCGCCATAGTAAGTGATTTATTCAGAGGGATCGACTTTTTTATTATATTTCATCGCAAACAAGTGAAAAATCATGCTTTAACGACTTAATGCATACATTAATAATGGTAAATTCATGTAAAAGAATAATAAAACCATGAAAAACCGATGGCTTTCTTTACATCATTCGGATGACAGCTGTATGACGTTTTGTAAGATGAAAAGTAACAAATTCTTATAAAATGAGCATTATGATGTTGCTGTTATGCATTGATTTTAAAGGTGAAAATGACATTTTTCTGCAATGCAAAATAAATGATTGAGTCCAGTGCTAAAACAACATATATTAGCCGCGCTTTTTTACAGGTAATCCTTATAACCATTTATTCAATCAGGCGTTAATCTACACCTGGTTGTAGGAGGGATATGATGACGGATAAAGTCCGTATTGATACTTTAAGTGCTAATTCATTACCACAGAGCAATGATACCTTTTTAGCAAGACAGGCTGAGTTTGAATCTAATGTCCGCAGCTATCCGCGTAAACTGCCATTGGCGATTGCCAAAGCGCAGGGCGTCTGGATTACCGACGTAGAAAATAATCAATATCTTGATTGCCTTGCAGGTGCCGGTACCCTGGCGCTCGGTCACAATCATCCTGAAGTGCTCCAGAGCATTCAAAGTGTCATCACAAGCGGCTTACCGTTACATACGCTTGACCTTACTACGCCGTTAAAAGATGAATTTTCATCTTATTTACTTTCTTTATTGCCGGGCCAGGGCAAAGAATATTGCCTGCAGTTCACCGGGCCGTCCGGCGCCGATGCCGTTGAAGCGGCGCTGAAGCTGGCGAAGAAAGTGACCGGCCGTTCCAGCATTATCAGCTTCTCCGGCGGCTACCACGGGATGACCCATGGCGCGCTGTCCGTGACGGGCAACCTGTCGCCGAAAGAAGCCGTCAGCAACATGATGGCGGAAGTGCAGTTTATGCCGTATCCGCATCAGTACCGCTGCCCGCTGGGTATTGGCGGTGACGCTGGCGTGAAAGCATTGACCTACTACTTCGAAAACCTGATCAACGACGTTGAAAGCGGCGTGCGTAAACCGGCTGCGGTGATCCTCGAAGCAGTACAGGGCGAGGGCGGTGTAAACCCGGCTCCGGTCGAGTGGCTGCAGCGCATTCGTAAAGTGACTCAGGAACACGGCATTCTGCTGATCATCGATGAAGTTCAGGCAGGCTTCGCGCGTACCGGTAAGTTGTTCGCCTTCGAACACGCCGGTATTGAGCCAGACATCATCGTGATGTCCAAAGCGGTTGGCGGCGGTCTGCCGCTGGCGGTACTGGGCATTAAAAAGCAGTTCGATGCGTGGGCTCCGGGCCACCATACTGGTACCTTCCGCGGCAACCAGCTGGCGATGGCCACCGGTCTGACAACGCTGAAAATCCTCAAAGACGACAAGATTGCCGATAAAGTTGCCGCCCAGGGCGAGTGGCTGAAAGGCAAACTGGCCGACCTGCAGAAACGCTACCCGGTGATTGGCCAGGTACGTGGTCTGGGTCTGATGATCGGTATTGAAATTGTTAAGCCGAACGAAGCGCAGGATCACATGGGCTGCTATCCGGCCGATGGCGAGCTGTCCGCGCTGCTGCAGAAAAAATGCTTCGAAAACGGGCTGATTCTGGAGCGTGGCGGCCGTAACGGTTGCGTACTGCGCCTGCTGCCGTCTCTGCTGATCACTAACGCTGAGCTGGAAGTGTTCCTCGATAAATTCGAAAACGCCCTGCTGGGTGCTGGCGTGAAGCCGGTTTAAACGGAGTTGGAACGAATGTCAGACGTAAACCCGATTCTGTCCGGCTCGGCGCAGAGTATTGCCGCCTATCAGGACGCTATCGAGCAGAGTACGAAAGCGGTTGTTGAATGGTTGAAACAGCCTGAGATGTATCAGGGCAAAACCGTTGAACAGCTGCGCGAACGTATCAACCTGAACTTTACGTCTCAGGGCCTGGGCAACCAGGCCGCTATTGAGCGTGCGGTTGAATACTTTCTGAAAGACAGCCTGTTGGTTCACCATGCGCAGTGCGTGGCGCACCTGCACTGCCCGAGCCTGGTGATTAGCCAGGCGGCGGAAGTGCTGATCAACGCCACCAACCAGAGCATGGACTCCTGGGACCAGAGCCCATCCGCGACTATCATTGAGATCAAACTGATCGAATGGCTACGTGAGCAGGTAGGTTATGCGGCGGGCGACGCGGGCGTGTTCACCAGCGGCGGCACCCAGAGCAATCTGATGGGCCTGATGCTGGCACGCGACGCTTTCTTCGCGCGTCAGGGGCACTCCATTCAGCAGAATGGCCTGACCGGCGATCTGAGCAAAATCAAAGTGTTCTGCTCTGAAAGCGCGCATTTTTCCGTGCAGAAGAACATGGCGCTGATGGGGCTGGGCTACCGTTCCGTCACCCAGGTGAAGACCGATGCCTTCTCACGTATGGATCTGGCGGACCTGAAAGACAAGCTGGCCCAGGCGAAAGCCAACGGCGAGCAGGTGATGGCGATCGTCGCTACGGCCGGAACGACCGATGCGGGCGCAATTGATCCGTTAGCGGACATCGCGGCGCTGGCGGCAGAGCACCAGATCTGGATGCACGTGGATGCGGCATGGGGCGGAGCGTTACTGCTGTCTGAGAAGTATCGTCACTTCCTGAATGGCCTTGAGCTGGCTGATTCCGTTACCCTGGACTTCCATAAGCAGTTCTTCCAGACCATCAGCTGCGGCGCGTTCCTGCTGAAAGACGCGCGCCACTATGAGCTGATGCGCTATCAGGCGGCGTACCTGAACTCTGATTTCGATGAAGAACACGGCGTACCGAACCTGGTATCGAAGTCGCTGCAGACCACGCGTCGTTTTGACGCACTGAAGCTGTGGATGGGCCTCGAAGCGCTGGGCAAAAAGCAGTATGCCGAAATCATTGATAACGGCGTAACGCTGGCGCGCGATGTGGCTGAGTTTGTTAAAACCCAGCCGCATCTGGAGCTGGTGATGGAGCCGCAGCTGGCAAGCGTGCTGTTCCGCTTCCGTCCGGCAAGCGACGATATGGCGTTTGTTGCACTGCTCAACCAGCGTATCGGCGACGTGCTACTGGCTTCCGGTAGCGCCAACGTCGGCGTCACCGAAGCCGACGGCGTCACCTGCCTGAAGCTGACGCTGCTGAACCCGACCGTGTGCCTGGAGGATGTGAAAGTCCTGCTGGCGAGCGTGAAGGCGACGGCTGAGCAACTGCTGAAAGCCTGAAATTTAAGGCTTGCTCGCGAGCCCTGACAGGCCGACGAATCCGGAAGCGTGTTACGCTTCCGGATTTTTTTATCCTCGTGACCAAACGTCCTCGTGCTGGTTTTGTGGCTTAGAGCACAAAAAATAAATTATGCGCCAACGCCGGGTCGATTTCCCCTCATCATAAACGCCTGTGATGGTGATGATGGGGGATGAGATGCGTAAAACGGAACTATTGGCTTTTCTACAAAATCAGACGGATTTTTTTGACCCCGATAACCTGAGTGACGTTTTTACCGCCAGCGACCTGGCTCAACGTTTTGCCATGCAGCGCAATACCGCCAGCCATTATCTCAATCAGCTGGTTGCTCAGGATGTCCTGGTGAAGATCAACACGCGTCCGGTCTACTTCCTGCATAAAAAGGCGTTCAGCCAGCAGTTCTTTCCACTATCCCGTAACGAGTACGCCAGCATGGCGGATCTGCTTGCTGAGAGCGATCGTCGCCCGGAGCCGGTCGACCATTTTTCACTGCTGACCGGGCATGACGGTAGTCTGCGAAAGCCCATTGAACAGATGAAAACCGCGCTGTTTTATCCTGACGGCGGGCTGCCGCTGCTTATCACCGGCGACAGCGGCACCGGGAAAAGCTATATGGCGGAACTGATGCACGCATACGCTATTGCCCAGGGGCTGCTGGCACCCGACGCTCCCTTCGTCAGCTTTAACTGCGCGCAGTATGCCAACAACCCGGAACTGCTGGCTGCCAACCTGTTTGGCTATGTCAAAGGGGCTTTTACCGGCGCGCAGGGCGATAAAGCAGGGGCCTTTGAGGCGGCGAACGGCGGGATGCTGTTTCTCGATGAAGTTCATCGTCTGAACGCGGAAGGGCAGGAAAAGCTGTTTACCTGGCTGGATCGTAAAGAGATATACCGCGTTGGAGAGACCGCGCAGGGGCTGCCTGTTTCGCTGCGGCTGGTTTTTGCTACCACCGAAGACATTCACAGCACCTTCCTGACAACTTTTATTCGCCGTATCCCAATTCTCATCAGCCTGCCGGATTTACAGCATCGCAGCCGCCACGAGAAAGAGGCGCTGATGCTGCAATTTTTCTGGCAGGAAGCACGAACGCTCAACGCACGGCTACAGCTGACGCCGAGGTTGTTGCAGGGGCTGACGCACTATGTTTATCGCGGCAATGTTGGCGAGATGAAGAATGTGATCAAATACGCGGTGGCTTCGGCCTGGGCCCGGCGGCCGGGCAGCGAAGTGCTTAATGTGACGCTGCACGATCTGCCGGAGAACATCGTGGCCGCAACGCCCGCGCTCAATGAGCCTCTTCCCCAGGAGGAGCCGCTGCTTGTTGAACCCCAGACCAGCCTGCACTGGCTACAGCGCGCGCGCGATCCGGCGCAGAGCTTGATTTACGATACCCAGTGCCGCGTGCTGGCGCTGTATGAAGCGGTGCTGAGTCAAAAAAGCAGCTGGGAGGAGGCGCAAAAAAGCATGGGTGAAGAGATTGAAACGCTCTTTGACCGGCTGATTTTCGATAACCCGGACGCCCACAGTGCCCATATGCTGTTGCTGGCCACGCAGCAGGTGCGGGAAGAGTTCTATCGGCTGGAAAAACGCTTCAATATTCAGTTTAACGGCAACTGTATTTATGCCCTGAGCCACTATCTTATCCATCGCTCCCGCCAGACACTGTCCACTTTAAGCCGCGAGAAAAGCCGCCAGCTGGAGAATTTTCTCGCGCAGAAATTTCCGCTGCTGTACCGCTTCTGCGAAGCGATTCTCGCCGCGCTGGCGCTGAAGCTTGATATCGAACCACGGCGCGTGGATCTGCTCTTGCTGGTACTGTGGCTGCAAAAAACCGGTGCCGTCAGCCAGCAGCAGGTGACCCGGGCGATCGTTCTGGCCCACGGCTATGCGACCGCCAGCAGTATCGCCAACGTGGCGAATCGGCTGCTGAAAAGCCAGCTGTTCGAGTCGTTTGATATGCCGCTCGATGTGACCCCCGAGGCGATCGCCAACCAGGTTCAGAGCTACATTGAGAGTCATGCGCTGGGTTCCGGGCTGATTATTCTGGTCGATATGGGCTCGCTAAAGGCGATTCACAGTCACTTTAATCGCCGCCTGTCGACGCCGGTCGCAATCGTCAACAACGTCTCGACCAGCATGGCGATGTATGTGGGAGAACGCATATTGCAGGGGGATATGCTGGAAGATATTGTGCGGGAGATTGACGGCGCGCTGGCCGTTGAGCATCAGCTTTATTACCCGCAAGCCGATAAACCCAGGGCCATTCTCACCACCTGCGCGACCGGTATGGGCGCGGCGGCTAACCTGTCGGCACTATTAAGCGCCAGCATCCCGGCTGCGCTGGCCATTGATATTGTGGCCTGCGATGTCGATACGCTGGCCTGCCCGGCACGTCGTGAGCCGCTGCTCAGTCGCTACGAGGTGCTGGCGGTGGTCGGCACTCTCGATCCTCATCTCGAGGCGCTGCCGTGGATCTCGCTGGATTCGCTGATGTCAGGCGAAGGCAGTAGGCCGCTGATGCGCATTTTTGGCGAGCTGGCGACGGCTGAGCAGGTGAGCGAAATTAATAACCTGCTGCTCAAAAACTTCTCGCTGCGCCGGGTCATTGAATCAGTAACGATCCTTGATACGGGGAAAGTGATAAACCAGGTGGAGCAGTTTTTACTGCGCTATGAGCACCTTGCCGGCTGCCAGGTGGCTAACGATCGGAAGGTGGCGCTGTATGTTCATATTAGCTGCCTGATTGAGCGGCTGATCCGTAATGCCTCGCCGACCCCTGATGCAGGGAAACAGTGTCCGGAGAGCGAACTGGTTATTCTGCGAGAAGCCTTTAGTGTCATAGAGAGCGGATATAGTGTCAAAATCCCCCGCGTTGAGCTTTGTTACATTCACGATATTCTGACGCGCGAGACAGAATATATCCAGCAAGATCAAGAGTTTTAACACACTTCATCTTTTCATTCTGAGCCTGACCGGTGCGCCACTGTTTCTGGCATGCCGGTTGCAATAAGAGAAAGCAGTGGAATGCGCTTTCGAGGTAAGGATGAAACGACACTATATTTTTGCCAGTCATGGCACTTTCGCAAACGGCCTGTTGAATTCCGTGGAGCTGATTCTCGGTAAGCAGCCGGATATTCACACCCTGTGCGCCTATGTAGATGATGACGTTGACCTGACCCAACAGGTCGAATCACTGCTGGCGAACTTTCCCGCCGACGATGAACTGATTGTGATTACCGATATCTTCGCCGGTAGCGTGAACAATGAATTTGTCCGCTTTTTATCGCGCCCGCACTTTCATTTATTGTCCGGTCTGAATTTGCCGCTAATTATCGACTTACTTATTTCCACGCAGGAAAGTGATACCGATAAATTAATTTCTGAAGCGCTAGCTAGCGCTAAAGAGAGCATTCAGTACTGCAATCATACCATTGCCAGTGCGACGACTATTGATAAAGACTTCTGAACACAGGAGGCGTCATGATTAAATTTTTAAGGGTAGATCATCGTTTACTTCACGGTCAGGTGGCTTTTTCCTGGACGCAATATGTTGGCGCAGACTGTATTTTAATCGCTAACGACAATGTGCCCAACGATGAACTGCGGAAAACCACGATCAAGCTTGCTAAACCGCCTTCGGTCAAGCTGGTGATTAAAAATATCGATGACTCAATCGAGTCGATAAAAAGCGGCGTCACGGATAAGTACAAACTATTTATTGTCGTGGAATCGGTGACCGATGCCTGGCGCATCGTGAATGCCGTGGAGGGTATCAAAAGTATTAATTTGGGTGGGATTAAAGCGAAAGAGGGCAGCCAGAATATCTCTAAGGCGATTAATTTATTGCCGGAAGAAATCGTGCAGCTGCAGCAGCTCATCGACAGCGGCGTTGAGGTCGAAATTCGCCAGGTCCCGAACGATCGCAAACAGTTTTTAGCGGAATGCCTTTAATTCCGGAGGACAGATTATGGTAGAGGCTCTGTTACTCGGTCTGGTGGCGTTTATCGCGCAATCAGAATACGCGATGGGAACATCGCTCATTTCGCGGCCCATCGTCACCGGCCTGCTGACCGGATTAGTACTGGGGGATGTGCAAACCGGCGTCATCATGGGGGCTACGCTGGAGCTGGCGTTTATTGGCTCTTTCTCGGTGGGCGCATCGATTCCGCCCGATGTGGTCACTGGCGGCATACTCGGCGTGGCGTTCGCGATTACCTCCGGTGCGGGCACGGAGACGGCGCTGCTACTGGGCCTGCCGATTGCCACCCTGACGCTGATTTTGAAAAACGTCTACCTGGGGATGTTTATTCCCTGGCTCAGTCAGAAGGCCGATGGTTATGCCGAAGAAGCGGATACGCGCGGTATTGAGCGTATGCACCTGATTGCCGGATTCGGGCTGTCGTTAATGTTGGCGACGGTGGTCACGGTATCGTTTCTTGTCGGCAGTAACGCGGTGAAATCGCTGCTGGACGCGATCCCGGAATTTATTAAACACGGGCTCAGCGTGGCGACCGGCATTATTCCGGCGCTCGGCTTCGCAATGCTGGCCAGATTGCTGATTAATAAGAAAGTCGCGCCGTACTTTTTCCTCGGCTTTGTGTTGATGGCCTATCTGAAAATCCCGGTGACCGGTATTGCCATTCTGGGCGCGATTGTCGCGGTAGTGATGGTTAACGTCACTGCATTGAACTCACCCCGTACGACGACAGAACAAGGAGTCAGCGATGACGACGAAGATGATTTCTGAAGAGAATCTCGCGCCTCAGGAACAGGATGACACGCGCATCACGCCGCGCGACCTACGCCGGGTATTCTGGCGCTCTTTCCAGATGGAGTTCTCGTGGAACTACGAGCGGCAGATGAATCTCGCCTTCGTTTATGCGTTGATTCCGGTGTTGAAAAAACTCTATCCACGTAAAGAGGAGCTGGCTGGGGCGCTAAAACGGCATCTGGTGTTTTTCAATACCACGCCGCATATCGTCACCCTGTTGCTGGGAATTACCACGGCGATGGAGGAGAAAAATAGCCAGCAGAACAAGATGGACGCCAGCGCGATTGATAACGTAAAAGCGTCGCTGATGGGACCGCTTGCCGGGCTGGGAGACTCTTTCTTTTGGGGAACGCTGCGGCTGATCGCCACCGGCATCGGCACCAGTCTGGCGCTGAAGGGCAACATCCTTGGGCCAATTTTATTTCTGCTGGTGTTCAACGTGCCGCACATCCTGGTGCGCTGGTTCTTCACTCGCTGGGGTTACGTACTGGGGACAGGTGTGCTGCAGCGGATCCAGAAAAGCGGAATGATGGAAAGCCTGACCTACGGGGCGTCGATTATCGGCCTGATGGTGGTAGGGGCGATGACTGCCTCAATGATTGATATCACCATTCCCATCTCTTTTGGTGCCGGGGAGGCGAAAACCCAGGTGCAGGACATTATCAACGACATTATGCCTTGTCTGCTGCCGCTGGTGAGTTTTGGCATTGTCTACTGGCTGCTGGGGCGAAAGGTCAAACCGCTCACGATTATTGGCGGGATGGCGCTGGTGGGCATTGCTGGATCGTGGATTGGATTGTTTTAACGGGAGATGAATATGGTACCCACAATGATGACGTATATCCGCGAGGAACCTGAATGCCTGGCGCAGATCATCCGCGACTATCGGCAAAATCTGGCGGCAATTGAAACATTTGCCCGCCAGCATCCGGTACGCCGAATTCTGCTGTTGGCTACCGGGTCGTCACTGAATGCCGCGCTGTGCGCACGCTATTTCTTCGAGCAACGCTTCGGCCTGCTGGTGGAGATTAAAGAGCCGTATAACTTTACCCACTATGAAATGATTGACCCGCATACCGATCTGGTGGTGGCGATTTCACAAAGCGGAAAAAGCGCGTCAACGCTGGAGGCGATGCGTAAGGTACAGGCGGCGAAGCTTCCTGTATTCGCGCTCACCTCTGATCCGCAAAGCCCGATTGCGAAGGCGTGTGACGGCGTTCTGGATATCAATACCGGTATTGAGAGCGTGGGCTTCGTTACCCGAGGTTTTAGCGCGACGGTATTGAATTTGTTGCTGATGGCCCTGTTGATTGCCCGAGGTCAGGGGAAAGCCAGCGCTGATGAAGAACGGCATTATCTCGCGGAACTGCGGCGGTTGGCGGCGGCAATCCCGGCGGCGATAACCCGTACCTCGCACTTTATCGAGCGGCACAGCGCGACGCTGCGCGACGGCGAGCGTTTTGTCGCCATCGGCTATGGGGCGCTGGTGGGCGTGGCCAAAGAGTGTGAAACCAAATTCACCGAGACGGTGCGCGTCCCTTCCAGCGGTTTCGAGCTCGAGGCCTATATGCACGGCCCTTATCTGGAGGCCAATGCCCGCCACATCATGCTGTTTATGGAAGACCAGCCGGATGAACGCAGCCGGGCGCTGCGCGACTACATGACGCCGTCTGTCGCGCAGGCTTTCACGCTGACGCTCAACGACGAGGAGGATGAGCATACTCTGGCGCTGAACTGCCCGTGTGAACATCATCTGGCGCCGCTTCTGCTGGTGGTGCCGATCCAGATGCTGGCCTGGCATATCGCCGGACTTAAAGGTATCGACCTGGGAAAACGTATTTTTAACGACTTCGATCGCGTATTAAAAAGTAAAATCTGATTATTCAGGAGAAAACTATGTTGGGTTTTAATCAGGACGAGTACCTGACCAGTGCTCGCGAGATCATTGCTGCGCGCAAACAGGCGGAAGCCGTCGCCGATGATATTTATCAGAGTGGCTGTAGCGCATTATTTTTTGCCTCAGTAGGCGGTTCTTTGGCGCCAATGATGGCGATTAATGAATTTGCTAAACAATTAACCGACGTGCCGGTTTATCTTGAACAGGCAGCGGAATTGATCCATCACGGGCATAAGAAATTAACCAAAGACGCGGTGGTCGTGACCTTGTCTAAATCCGGTGATACGAAAGAATCGGTGGCGATTGCGGAATGGTGTAAGGGGCAAGGTATTCGCGTGGTCGCCATTACCCGGAATGCCGATTCACCATTAGCTGAGGCGGCGAAATGGCATATTCCGATGTGTCACAAAAACGGCGTAGAATATGAATATATGCTGCTCTACTGGTTATTTTTCCGCGTAATTTATCGTCATGGTGAGTTTGCGGATTATGAGCGCTTTGCCAGCCAGTTGGAATTATTGCCGGAAAATCTCTTACAGGCTAAACGGCAGTTTGATCCGCAGGCGGATAATATCGCTGCGCAGTATCATGACCGTGATTATATGATGTGGATCGGTGGAGCCGAGATGTGGGGGGAAGTTTACCTGTTCTCGATGTGTATCCTTGAAGAGATGCAGTGGAAGCGAACCAAATCAGTCAGCTCGGCGGAGTTTTTCCATGGCACTCTGGAACTGCTGGAGAAAGATGTTCCGCTGTTCCTGGTGAAAGGCGAGGGTAAATGCCGGGCACTGGATGAACGTGTTGAGCGCTTCGCGAAAAAGATAACCGATCATCTGGTAGTCATTGACCCACGCGACTATCCGCTAAACGGTATTGATGACGCTTTCCGTTGGATAATGGCACCGTGTGTCGTGTCAACGTTGCTGGTGGACAGACTGGCGGCCCACTTTGAACATCATACCGGGCACGACCTGAATATTCGCCGTTACTACCGGCAGTTCGATTACTAATGTGTCTGCGGCGGCCAGCGCTCTGGCCGCCGCAAATGTGACTCAGCGTTGTGAGACGTCTGCCAGCGCCGCGTCTTTATTCGGGAAGAAGGCCAGACGTCCTGGAATTGGCTGAATCCCGGCACGCGCCATGGTGCGCAGCGGCTGGAACTCGAGGTTAGATACGCGCAGTTCGCAGCCGTCAGGCAATTTTTTGACAAAGCGCTGGAAGGCATCCAGACCACCGGCATCCAGTACCGGCACTGCATCCCATTTCAGCACCACAATTCGCTTACCCGCAATCCGCGACTCCAGGTCGGTAAACAACCCTTCGGCGGCGGCAAAGAACAGCGGGCCAATCACCCGCAGCACCAGCACATCATCCGGGACGGTCACGTTGACCGCAGACAGTCGCGTCATGCGTGCAATGCGGCGCATAAACAGCAACGAAGCCAGCACGATGCCTACGCTAATGGCGATAACCATATCGAACAGCACGGTCAGCGACATACAGATAAGCATCACGATAATGTCGTCTTTCGGCGCTTTACGCAGCAGATAGACCACTTTGTGCGCCTCGCTCATGTTCCATGCCACCATCAGCAGCAGAGCAGCCATTGCTGACAGCGGCAGCCAGGAAAGCACGGGCGCGAGGATCAGCAGCGCCAGAATGACCAGAATGGCGTGGATCACCGCAGAAACCGGAGAGGTGGCTCCGGCGCGAACGTTGGCCGCCGAGCGGGCAATCGCGGCGGTGGCGGTAATCCCACCGAAGAACGGCGCCACAATGTTACCAAGACCCTGGCCGATCAGTTCGCTGTTGGCTTTATGTTTGGTGCCGGTCATACCGTCGAGCACCACCGCGCACAGCAGCGATTCAATCGCGCCGAGCATCGCCATGGAGAACGCGGCGGGCAGCAGCGCGTGCAGCGATTCCCAGCTCAGGGTGAAACTGGAGCCCGGCAGATCCCACGGCAGAACAAACTGTGGCAGCAGCTGCGGAATCCCGTTGCCCTGGGTACCGTCGGCCAGAATATAGTGGAACTGGGAGCCAATAGTGGCAACGTGGCCGCCGAGCAGATTGACAATCAGCATCACAAGGCAGCCGGCAATCAGCGCGGGCAGGTGGCCCGGAAGACGCAGTCCAAGACGCGGCCAGAGAATCAGCGTGCCGAGAGTGACAATACCAATTGCGGCATCACCAAAGTTAATGGTCGGCAGCGCCATCACCAGCGCGCCCACCTTCTGTAAATAGTGTTCAGGGACATGCGCCATCTGCAGACCGAGAAAATCCTTAATCTGCATGGTACCGATGGTAATACCGATCCCCGAGGTAAAACCGAGGGTCACTGACAGCGGAATGTATTCAATCAGGCGACCAAAACGGGCCAAGCCAAAGAGGATTAAAAACAGTCCCGAAAGCAGGGTGGCGACCAACAGGCCAGCCAGACCAAACTGCTGAGATACCGGGTAGAGTATGACCACAAAGGCGGCGGTTGGCCCGGAAACGCTGAAGCGCGAGCCCCCGGTCAGCGCGATAACGATCCCCGCGACGGCGGAGGTGTACAGGCCGTACTGCGGCGCGACGCCACTACCAATTGCCAGCGCCATCGCCAGCGGAATGGCGATAATACCGACGGTGATCCCGGCAATAAGGTCGCGCATAAAGCGGGCCGAGGTGTACTTTTCCTTCCAGCAAGCGTCAATCAGCGCGCGGAAAGGCATAACCTGGGGAGAGAGTAATTTATTCACAATACTGTTTCATCCATGAGCGCATCATCTGTCACGTGAATGGCAGTGAAGTTGGCATAAATCATACAAATAAACAATACAGACAAAAAAACCCGCCGCAGCGGGTTTTTTAACCAAATCCGATTAATGTTCGAACATGGCGGAGATAGATTCTTCGTTGCTGATACGACGAATCGCTTCGGCCAGCATCCCGGACAGGGTCAGGGTACGTACGTTTGGCAGCGCTTTGATCTCATCGCTTAACGGGATGGTATCGCAGACAACCACTTCGTCAATGACGGAGTTACGCAGGTTATTGACCGCATTGCCGGAGAAGATCGGGTGGGTTGCGTAAGCGAATACGCGTTTTGCACCGCGTTCTTTCAGCGCTTCTGCTGCTTTGCACAGCGTGCCGCCGGTATCGATCATGTCATCGACCAGCACGCAGTCACGACCGGCAACGTCGCCGATGATGTGCATAACCTGGGAAACGTTCGCACGCGGGCGACGTTTGTCGATGATAGCCATGTCGGTATCGTTCAGCAGCTTAGCGATAGCACGAGCGCGAACCACGCCGCCGATGTCCGGAGAAACCACGATCGGGTTGTCCAGGTTCAGCTGCAGCATATCTTCAAGCAGGATTGGGCTACCGAATACGTTATCCACCGGAACATCGAAGAAGCCCTGGATCTGTTCAGCGTGCAGGTCTACGGTCAGTACGCGGTCAACGCCAACGCTGGACAGGAAGTCAGCCACAACTTTAGCAGTGATAGGTACACGAGCAGAGCGAACGCGACGGTCCTGGCGAGCATAACCGAAGTAAGGGATAACGGCGGTGATACGGCCTGCGGAAGCACGGCGCAGGGCATCAACCATAACGACCAATTCCATCAGGTTGTCGTTAGTAGGGGCACAAGTGGACTGGATGATGAAAATATCACCACCGCGTACGTTTTCGTTGATTTGTACGCTGACTTCGCCGTCGCTAAAGCGACCTACAGCGGCGTCGCCGAGAGAAGTGTACAGGCGGTTGGCAATACGTTGTGCTAGTTCCGGGGTGGCGTTACCAGCAAAAAGCTTCATATCAGGCACGAGAAGAACCTCAGGCATGCGTCCAGTGGTGGATGAATCGGGCCGAAAACTGTGCGGGCCAGGCCGATTTCATCCAGGCGGTGTATTAAAGAGCGCGATGCAACGTCTGGAACAGGGTGACGTTGTCACCGGAGCTCAGTTTGCCCGGCAGGGTTACTCATCACCATTCTTCTTTCGTCAGCAGAACTGACGGAAACCGAATGATTCAGAGCAGGGCTTGCTTCAATGGAGAGAGGTTGACACCTTTCGCCACAAAGCCTTGCAACCATTCCGGGGCTTGCTCAAGCACCTGGCGGGCAGCGAGTTCCGTGTCGAATTCAGCAAAGACACAGGCTCCTGTTCCAGTCAGGCGCGACGGCGCGTATTCTAACAGCCAGGAAAGCACATCATCAACCTCGCGAAAACGTTTTCTTGCGATAACCTCGCAATCATTGCCGAATTCACAATTTAATAACGTTTCTATTGACCTGACCGGGGTATTTCGTGGCAGCTCCGGATCGCGAAAAATGATCGGCGTCGGGATGCTGACGCCCGGATGGGCCACCAGGTACCATTTTTCCGCCACGTCGACCGGCGTGAGCACTTCGCCAACGCCTTCGGCAAACGCAGCGTGGCCGCGAACAAACACCGGTACGTCGGCGCCCAGCGTCAGTCCGAGCGTCGCCAGCTCATCTTCCGGGAGCCCACACTGCCAGAGATGATTCAGCGCGACCAGCACGGTGGCCGCGTTTGACGAACCGCCACCGAGGCCGCCGCCCATGGGAAGGCGTTTCTCAATGCTGATATCGGCGCCGCTGCCTGCGGGCAAACGACCCGTTTCCGCTGCGGCTTTCATCAAAAGACGTGCAGCGCGGATAATCAGGTTCTCTTCATCCGGCACGCCTGCGACTGGAGTGAGCAGCCGCAGCTGCCCGTCGGTGCGTGGCGTAATCGTCAGCGTGTCGCCGTAGTCGAGAAACTGAAACAGCGTCTGCAGCGTGTGATAGCCATCAGGGCGCTGGCCGGTGATGTACAAAAACAGGTTCAGCTTTGCGGGAGAGGGCCAGGTGGTCGTCATTTGGCGATCCAGTTATCCATTTTCAGCTTGATGCGCTGGGACCCTTCGGTCAGTTCCATGTTAGACGGCAGCGCCGGCTGGGTTTTGCTGTCGTACCCGCTGTATACCACTTTCCAGGTCTTGCCGTTCTGGGTGTAGTTGAGTTCACTCAGGCGATACTGGTCGTCGAGCTTATAGTCGGTGGCGTCGCCCGGCAGGCCAAGGATCCACTGGCGCAGGCTGTTAAGCGGAATCGGCATGCCGGTCAGCTTGCCAATCATCTCTTCGCCGTCGGTGGCGGTATAGTGCTGGCCTTTGTTATCGGTCAGCTGCGCGGAGCCTGGCTGACCAACCAGCTCCAGCTCGGTGCTGCCCAGTGGGTTGGTCAGCAGCAGACGATAGTTGTCCTGACCGGTTTGCTGCCAGAAGAAGCGGGCATAGACTTTTTGCTGCTCGGACAGATAGGCAAACGCGCCGCGCGTCTGGTACTGGCTAAGCTGGCGCACTTCCTGCTGGTGCTGTTGCCACTGCGGCGAGGTCGGGCTTTTGCCTGGGCCTTTTGGCGCATTGACGGTACAGGCGGTAAGAACCAGTGCTGCTAAAGGCAGCAGACGAATCAGGCGAGGCAGGGCCATGATGACAATCCTTGATATGCGTTGCGATTATAACGCTTAATGCTAGCGTCGCTGGTGGGCAGCGTCTACGCTCAAGTTGTCTTAAATCATAAAATTAACCCGTAATACCTATTACTCCAAAAGGGGGCCGTCCCTTTTATTGATCTCGCGCATCCTGTATGATGCGCTCAGACTAACCTTATCAACGCTGGTACTACTCCCGCACAATGACCCTTTTAGCACTTGGCATTAACCACAAGACAGCCCCGGTAGCGCTGCGAGAACGCGTCACGTTTTCGCCAGACACGCTTGACCAGGCGCTGGAGAGCCTGCTGGCTCAGCCAATGGTGCAGGGGGGAGTGGTCCTGTCGACCTGTAACCGCACCGAACTCTATCTCAGCGTCGAAGAGCAGGATAACCTGCACGATGCCATCGTCCGCTGGTTGTGCGAATACCACGGGCTGAATGAAGAAGATCTGCGCCAGAGCCTGTACTGGCACCAGGATAACGACGCCGTCAGCCACCTGATGCGCGTCGCCAGCGGCCTTGATTCGCTGGTACTGGGCGAACCGCAGATTTTAGGCCAGGTCAAAAAAGCGTTTGCCGATTCCAGCCGCGGCCATCTGCACGCCAGCGAGCTGGAACGCATGTTCCAGAAATCATTTTCGGTCGCCAAACGCGTGCGTACAGAAACGGATATCGGCGCCAGCGCGGTGTCGGTGGCGTTCGCCGCCTGTACCCTGGCGCGACAAATTTTCGAATCTCTCTCCACGGTGACTGTGTTACTGGTTGGCGCGGGAGAAACCATCGAGCTTGTCGCGCGCCATCTGCGCGAACACCACGTGCAAAAAATGCTGATTGCCAACCGTACCCGCGAACGCGCACAGCTGTTGGCCGATGAAGTGGGCGCGGAAGTCATTGCGCTTAGCGACGTTGACGAGCGCCTTAAAGAGGCCGATATCATTATCAGTTCAACCGCCAGCCCGCTGCCGATTATCGGTAAAGGCATGGTGGAGCGCGCGTTGAAGGCGCGTCGCAATCAACCGATGTTGCTGGTGGATATCGCCGTACCGCGCGACGTAGAGCCGGAAGTGGGGAAACTCGCTAACGCCTATCTCTACAGTGTGGACGATCTGCAAAACATTATTCAGCATAACCTCGCGCAGCGTAAGGCCGCCGCGGTGCAGGCTGAAACCATCGTTGAGCAGGAAACCAGCGAGTTTATGGCCTGGCTGCGCGCGCAAAGCGCCAGCGAAATCATCCGTGATTATCGCTCCCAGGCGGAAACGGCGCGTGAAGAACTCACCGCTAAGGCGATGGCCGCGCTCGAACAGGGCGGCGATCCGCAGGTCATCATGCAGGATCTGGCGCGGAAATTAACCAATCGCCTGATCCACGCGCCAACCAAATCTCTTCAGCAGGCTGCCCGTGACGGGGATGACGAACGCCTGCATATTCTGCGCAACAGCCTCGGGCTGGAGTAGCACAACTCTATTTATAACAAGGTGCATTTACGCCAATGAAGCCTTCTATTGTTGCTAAACTGGAAGCTCTCTACGAGCGCCATGAGGAAGTTCAGGCGCTGCTTGGAGACGCAGCAACTATTGCCGATCAGGACCGTTTCCGTGCGTTGTCCCGCGAATACGCACAGCTGGGCGATGTGGCCCGCTGCTACACCGACTGGCGTCAGGTTCAGGAAGATATCGAAACCGCGCAGATGATGCTCGACGACCCGGAAATGCGCGAAATGGCGCAGGAAGAACTGCAGGAAGCCAAAGCTAAAGAAGAACAGCTGGAACAACAGCTGCAGGTGCTGTTGCTGCCGCGTGACCCGGACGACGAACGTAATGCCTTCATCGAAGTGCGCGCCGGGACCGGCGGTGATGAAGCAGCGCTGTTTGCCGGCGACCTGTTCCGTATGTATACCCGCTATGCTGAATCACGCCGCTGGCGCGTTGAGATCATGAGCGCCAGCGAAGGCGAGCACGGTGGCTTTAAAGAAGTGATCGCCAAAATCAGCGGTGAAGGCGTGTATGGCCGTCTGAAGTTTGAATCCGGTGGTCACCGCGTGCAGCGCGTACCGGCTACCGAATCTCAGGGGCGTATCCATACCTCCGCCTGTACGGTCGCGGTATTGCCCGAAGTGCCGGAGGCCGAGCTGCCGGATATCAACCCGGCGGATCTGCGCATTGATACCTTCCGCTCCTCCGGCGCGGGCGGTCAGCACGTTAACACCACCGATTCCGCTATCCGTATTACCCACTTGCCTACGGGGATTGTGGTGGAGTGTCAGGATGAACGTTCTCAGCATAAAAACAAAGCGAAAGCGATGTCGGTGCTGGGCTCGCGTATCCGTGCGGCGGAAATTGCCCGTCGTCAGCAGGCGGAAGCCTCCGAGCGCCGTAACCTGCTGGGCAGCGGCGATCGCAGCGACCGTAACCGCACCTATAACTTCCCGCAGGGACGCGTTACCGACCACCGCATCAACCTGACGCTCTATCGTCTGGACGAGGCGATGGAAGGTAAGCTTGATATGCTGATCGAGCCTATCGTGCAGGAATATCAGGCTGACCAGCTGGCTGCGCTGTCCGAGCAGGAATGATGACCTGGAGAGAGTGGCTGCAACAGGCGATAGCGGCGCTTCAGGGGGGCGAGAGCCCTCGTCGCGACGCCGAGATCCTGTTGGGGCATGTTACCGGCAAATCGCGCACCCAGGTTCTGGCCTTTGATGAGACCGAGCTAAGCGCCGCGCAGGTGGACACGCTGGCGGCGCTGCTGTCACGGCGTCAACGCGGCGAGCCGGTCGCGCACCTGGTGGGCACGCGTGAGTTCTGGTCGCTGCCGCTGTTTGTCTCCCCGGCGACGCTGATCCCGCGCCCGGACACTGAGTGTCTGGTGGAGCAGGCGCTCGCCCGTCTGCCGCAGACGCCGTGCCGTATTCTTGATTTGGGCACCGGCACCGGCGCGGTCGCGCTGGCGTTAGCCAGTGAGCGTCCTGACTGTCAGGTGACCGCCGTCGACTTTATTGCCGATGCCGTCGCCCTGGCGCAGCGCAATGCCGTTCATCTGGCTATCAACAATATTACGATTGTGCAAAGCGACTGGTTCAGTGCGCTGGACGACCAACGTTTTGCAATGATCGTCAGCAACCCGCCGTATATCGACGAGCAGGATGAACACCTGTCTCAGGGTGACGTGCGTTTTGAGCCCAAAACCGCGCTGGTGGCAGCCGATCAGGGGCTTGCCGACCTGGCCCATATTATTTCGCAAGGCCGCGCCTGGCTTGAACCCGGCGGTTATATGCTGCTGGAGCATGGCTGGAAGCAGGGCGCCGCGGTGCGTGAATTGTTTAGCGCAGCAGGCTATCGGCAGGCGCAAACCTGCTGCGACTACGGCGACAACGATCGTCTGACGCTTGCGCAGTGGCACGGATATTCGGAGGCGCAGGCGTGAATTTGTTCCAGTTCGTGCTCTATTTACATATCGCGTCGGCGATTTTCTCCGCCTCATTTTTTGCGCTGCGTTACTGGTGGATGCACCAGCGTAGCGCCTTGTTTGACGCGCGTTGGGTGCGTGTGCTGCCGCATTGCGTTGACAGCACGCTGTTGCTCAGCGGCGTGGCGCTAATGGTGATGACGCGCTATTACCCCTTCACTGAAGAGGGGGGATGGCTGACGGAGAAACTGTTTGGCGTTATCATTTACATCTTTTTAGGGTTTGTCGCGCTTGGACGTCGTCGTCCGCGCAGCCAGCAGAGCGGGTTTGTCGCGTTTTTGCTGGCGCTGATGGTGTTGTGCATCATCGTTAAACTCGCCATCACTAAGGTTCCGCTGTTGGGGTAAGGTATGAAGTCACTGGCTGATTTTGAATTTAATAAAGCGCCGCTGTGCGATGGCATGATCCTTATTTCCGAATTGATTCGTGATGATTTCCCGTCGCAGAAGGTGCGCGAGCAGCTTGATTGTCTGTTGGCGCTGGCGCGTGAAGAGATTAGCCCTTCCTGGACGCTGACGCGTCAGATGGAGCGTCTGATTGAACTGTTTTACCACGAATGGAATTTTGGTGATTCCTCCGGCGTGTATCGTCTGTCCGACGCGCTGTGGCTCGATCAGGTCCTGAAGAATCGTCAGGGCAGCGCCGTGGCGCTGGGGGCCATTGTATTGTGGATTGCGGCTCAGCTCGACATCCCGGTCGTGCCGGTGATTTTCCCGACCCAACTGCTGCTGCGTGCTGATGTCGACAGCGAAGAGCTATGGCTGATTAACCCGTTTAATGGCGATACCCTCGATGAGCACACGCTTGAAGTCTGGCTGAAGGGGAATATCAGCCCGATGGCGGAACTGTTTAACGAAGACCTCGATGAAGCAGATAACGCAGAGGTAGTGCGTAAACTGCTCGATACGCTGAAATCGGCATTGATGGAAGAGCGGCAGATGGAGCTGGCGCTGCGCACCAGCGAAGCGCTGCTGCAGTTTAACCCGGAAGATCCGTATGAAATTCGCGACCGCGGGCTGATTTATGCCCAGCTGGAGTGCGAGCATATTGCACTGAACGATTTGAACTATTTCGTTGAACAATGTCCGGAAGACCCGATCAGCGAAATGATTCGTGCGCAGATTAATACCATCTCGCACAAACAAATAACTCTTCACTAAACGGTAATAACCTCGGTTATAATCGCGGAAATACCCTAACAAGGCGATCTTATGAAAGAAAAAGTGGTTAGCATTGGTGATATCAAGGTAGCAAACGATCTGCCGTTTGTTCTGTTCGGCGGCATGAACGTGCTGGAATCACGCGACCTGGCGATGCGTATTTGCGAACACTACGTGACCGTGACCCAGAAGCTGGGCATTCCTTACGTATTTAAAGCTTCATTTGATAAAGCCAACCGTTCTTCTATCCATTCCTACCGTGGTCCAGGTCTGGAAGAGGGGATGAAGATTTTCCAGGAACTGAAGCAAACTTTCGGCGTTAAGATTATCACTGACGTCCACGAAGCCAGCCAGGCGCAGCCGGTTGCCGATGTGGTTGACGTGATCCAGCTGCCGGCGTTCCTCGCTCGTCAGACCGATCTGGTAGAAGCGATGGCGAAAACCGGCGCGGTTATCAACGTCAAGAAGCCGCAGTTCGTCAGCCCGGGTCAAATGGGCAACATCGTTGACAAATTCATTGAAGGCGGCAACGACAAAGTGATTCTGTGCGACCGTGGTTCCAACTTCGGTTACGACAACCTGGTTGTCGATATGCTGGGCTTTGGTGTGATGAAAAAAGCGTCCAACAACTCCCCGGTTATCTTCGACGTGACTCACTCTCTGCAGTGCCGTGACCCGTTTGGCGCAGCAAGCGGTGGTCGTCGCGCACAGGTTACCGAGCTGGCCCGTGCCGGTATGGCGGTAGGGATCGCGGGTCTGTTTATTGAAGCGCATCCGGATCCGGACCACGCACGCTGTGACGGCCCGTCCGCGCTGCCGCTGGACAAACTGGAACCGTTCCTGAAGCAGATGAAAGCCATCGACGACCTGGTGAAAGGGTTCGACGAACTGGATACCAGCAAGTAAGTTTTGCTACTGCATTGAAAAGCCGGGCCGTTTATCGCGGTCCGGCTTTTTTTATGGCCGCAAAAAAGGCCGCAGGCTGTTACCCCTGCGGCCCGTTTCGGGCGCACGTTGCCATTACGGCAGCCTGACGCCCTCAGTGCGTTACTTCCTGTTACGCCACCCGCTCACAATCGCTGCGGTGATGATCCCCGCAATGACAGGAGCGGCAAGATCGTGCCAGAAAGCGACGCCAAACTGCGCGAGCGTCATATAGCCGCCTCTATTGTAATAACAACGGTTCGCGGCTATTCTTGAAGGGTCTGGTTTCAAGATAGCCCCCCGTTATGCTGTCAGGTTTACGCCTCTCAACGTGCGGGGGTGTTTCTATCCAGCAACCTATGCCGCCAGGGATCAAGCCCCCGCAACATTGCGCCTCACCGGAGCAACTCCGGCTTAGCGCAGATTCTACGTGTACATCCTGAACCACTTCACTTAGCGAACGCGCGCGATGCGTGAGGCGTTCCAGCTTTTCTGCGCGCGTTGCATTCTATTAGCCGTATACTCGCGTCGGCTCGCAATATCAGGCAAATATCGTCATCAGATAGGCGGCAAACAGCGCCAGGTGTGCCGCGCCGTTCAGTACATTGGTGCGTCCGGTGGAGAATGAGATGTGGCACAGAATTAACGACGCGACCATCACGATCATCTCCGGCATTCCCAGACCAAACATCAGGTCGTTGCCGGTCATAAAGGCGATCAGCGTGACGACCGGTACCGTCAGGGAGATGGTTGCCAATACTGAACCAAAGAACAGATTCATGGCGCGCTGAACCTGGTTGTTCAACACCGCCTTCAGTGCGCCCAGCCCTTCCGGCGAGAGAATCAGCAGCGCCACCAGGAAGCCAGTAAAGGCCACTGGCGCGTTCATGCTGGTCAGCAGCGTCTCCAGCGGGTTAGCATTCATTTTGGTGACTGCAATCACCGCCACCAGATGGACAACCAGCCAGATCGCGTGCCACATGCTGCTGTGCGCCGAAGGCTTACCGTGGTGCGGGTCATCATCATCGCTGTCATCTTCGTGCTCGTAGACAAACAGACTCTGGTGGGTTTTGGTTTGAATTAACAAGAATACGCCATACATCGCGGCGGAGATCAGCGCTACCAGCAGCGATTGGCCGATCGTGAAATTGGCGCCCGGCAGTGAGGTCGGGAATACCAGCACAATAATGGCCAGCGGAAACAGCGCAATTAAATACTGTTTAATACCGAAAAGATTCATATATTGCGTGGCAAATTTACGTCCGCCAAGCAATAACGAGAAACCGACCAGGCCGCCGGTGACAATCATGATGATGGAATAGAGTGTATCGCGCATAAGCGTTGGCGCGGCGTCGCCGGTGGCCATCAGTGCGGATATCAGGCTGACTTCCAGAATAACAACGGAAAGGCTTAAAATCAGAGAGCCATAGGGCTCGCCAAGGCGGTGGGCTAATACGTCCGCGTGGCGGACTACGCTAAATGCGCTGCTAAGAATGCCGACCAGCGCTAAGGCATTGATGGCAATAACCACTGGCAATGACTGACTGCTTCCCCAGAAGAACAGGATTGCCAGCGCCACCACCGGGAAAATGAGCGACGTCTCCTTGTGGCGAGTTTTCACCGCCTCATGTGCGTGAGTCATGTGTTTCTCCATGTATGCAGGTATTTATAATTATAGAAAAATTAAGTGACGTAAATTAACAAATTTTTCGACCTGGAATGCGATCTTTTACTAAAGTTTACCTGTGAGGCCATTTTTCATTAAAGATGGCTATAATATAAATTATTGGTCAAATATCTATTAAATAACAGCATATTGATGCACGGATTTCCCTATTTTTACCATCGGTGAAATCCTCGTAATAGCCCGAACGCCCCGGGAGACAAATTGCATCCCGGGTCATAAAGCTGGATAATATTTCGTCAACGACAGCTCCGGATGTCGCCATTCGTTCCCTTGAGGGCGCATGTGTTGCAGGGAAGAGAAGTGGTGGTGGAGGTTTAAAGTGTTAACGCGTGATTTCTTGATGAAGGCGGATTGTACAACGGCGTTTGGCGCAATAGAGGAATCGCTGCTCTGGTCCGCTGAACAGCGCGCGGCATCGCTGGCGGCGACGCTGGCCTGTCGTCCGGATAATGGTCCGGTCTGGATTTTTGGCTACGGTTCGCTGATGTGGAACCCGGCTCTCAACTACAGCGAGTCGGTCACCGGCACCCTCATCGGCTGGCATCGGGCGTTTTGTTTGCGGCTGACAGCGGGGCGCGGAAGCGCCTGCCAGCCGGGGCGGATGCTGGCGTTGAAAGAGGGCGGACGTACCACCGGCGTGGCCTATCGTCTGCCGGATGACGAAATTGAAAATGAGCTGTCGCTGCTGTGGAAGCGCGAGATGATTACCGGTTGCTATCTGCCGACCTGGTGTCGGTTGAGCCTTGACGATGGGCGTACGGTGAATGCGCTGGTGTTTATTATGGATCCCCGTCATCCGCTGTATGAGTCTGACACCAGTGTACAGGTGATTGCACCGCTGATTGCCCGTGCCAGTGGCCCGTTAGGAACCAACGCGCAGTATCTGTTCTCGCTGGAGCAGGAGCTGCAAAAGCTGGGCATGCCGGATGATGGTTTAGATGAGCTGATTAATAAAGTGCGTGTCCTGGTCAGTGGCGTGAACCCGCCGGGGCTGGCATAAGCGCAAAAAGCGGAAACCCCGGAAGTGCGTGCTTCCGGGGACATTATCAGGCTGCGACGTAGCTGATAGAGTGCTCAAGCGACTGGCTGTGGCTATCAATCAGTACATTCCAGGTGCCGCTATAGGGCACGGTGAGATACGCTTTTTCTTCGTTTTGTACGCTCAGAATATCGGCGCCATGATTGCTGGCGCTCTTTTGGGTGCTCATTAAATGAATGTGGCAACGCTCAGAGCAACGCACCACCACCGTATCCCCGCCAAATAATGTCAAACTTGCCTTTACCATCACCAAAATACCCCGCTGCCATGAGTCAACGCGTTCCCTGCGACCAAATCCTGCCTGTGATGTTGTTCACAATTCACTCATCGCATAACACCAAACACCGCGTGCATTGATGCTGATTTTGATCAAAAAATGCCGTAACGCTTCAACAAAAATGACAAAATCCCTGAATCCTTTCAGCCTTCGTGACATTCATACGCAAAATGTGGCAGAGGTAACACAATATCCTCCAAAAGCAGGTAAAAGCGGCAAAATCAGAAGGTCAATACTTTATCTGCGGCCAGGGTCCACTGTGCCAGCTCAACCAGGGTGCCAATCTCCACGCCATCGATCAGCGGCAGGGAGGTCATACCGCGCCCGTCGGTGCAGGTTTTACACAGCTTCACCGGCACGCCCTGAGCGGTGAGGATCTCCAACATCTGCTGGATGTTGTAGCCTTCAGCCGGTTTTTGCCCACGCAGACCGGCAGTCACGGCATCCGACATTAAAAACAGCTGCAGGTGAAGGTCGCTCTGCTGTTCGCGCAGCGCGATGGCAAGGCGCAGGCTGTTAAACAGCGATTCGCTGCCGTAGGCAGCTCCGTTAGCGATAATGACAATACGTTGCATCTGAACTCCTTAATCAACTTCATGAAGATAGAGATCATCCTCTACCGGGTGTGCAAATGATACACCCGACACCGCAGGGGCTTGAAACGGTGGTGAAAAAATTGTGTGGAGCTGTTTCAACACAGGCGAAAAAAGCATCGTGGAAGCCATTGAAAAACAAGGCTGCTCAGCGGTCGACGAAGGAGGGAAATGCCTGAAAAGCAGGACAAACTGCGGTTTCTGTATGCCATAACTCTCAAGTGCTGCTGGCCGGCGTAACGTGTAAAACGGTGATTTCATCGTCTTTCAGTCTATTCCTGGAATGCGGCGTGAAAGCTGAAGAATGAGGGGGATGGGGGTAAACTACAGGTTTGGGTGGGTGACATCTGACCCCCATTCGTTGCTGGCTATGAGGTTGTGGTTTTGTCTTTGCGTTTTTATTCGGCATTTCTCGTCCTGCTGGTGCTGACCAGCGGCAGCGCGCGGGCGCGGCAGAACTTTGTTGAAGAGGCGAAACATCCTTTCGATAATCTGCCGGATCTCGGCATCGCGCCGGAAAATCGCGAGGGCGAAAAACAGTTTGCTGAAATGGTGAAGTCTTTTGGCGAAGCCAGCATGACCGATAACGGCCTGGACACCGGCGAACAGGCGCGGCTTTTTGCGCTCACGCAGGTGCAGGAGAAGCTGAATAGCGAAGTGAACCAACAACTGGGTAGCTGGCTCTCGCCCTGGGGCAATACGGATTTTCAGATGCTGGTGGATGAGAAGGGTAAGTTTACCGGTAGTCACGGCAGTTGGTTTGTGCCGTTGCAGGACAACACCCGCTATCTCACCTGGACCCAGATAGGGTTAAGCCAACAGGATGAAGGAACGGTAGGGAACCTCGGCGTCGGCCAGCGTTGGGTCGCCGGGCGATGGTTGCTGGGCTATAACACCTTTTACGATAGCCTGTTGGGTGATGATCTCAACCGTGGCGGCGTTGGCGCGGAGGCCTGGGGTGAAAATCTGCGCTTTTCAGCCAACTACTACCATCCGCTTCATGCCTGGGAAAACAGCGGCACGACGCTACAACAGCGTATGGCGCGTGGCTACGACGTTACCGCACAGGCCTGGATCCCCGCCTGGAACCACATTAATACCAGCCTGAGCGTGGAGCAGTACTTCGGCGATAGTGTCGATCTGTTCCGCAGCGGTACGGGGTACCATAACCCGGTCGCGGTTTCGCTTGGCCTTAACTATACCCCCATTCCACTTCTTACCTTTAGCGCTCAGCACAAGCAGGGAGAGAGCGGGGTGAATCAAAACAATCTTGGCATGAAGGTGAATTTCCGCTTCGGTGTACCGCTGAAAAAGCAGTTAGCGGCTGATGAAGTGGCGCAAACGCGCACCCTGCGCGGCAGCCGCTATGATGCGCCAGAGCGCAATAGTTTGCCGGTGATGGAGTATCGGCAGCGTAAGAGTCTGACGGTCTATCTGGCGACGCCGCCGTGGAACCTGAGCAGCTATGAAACGGTCGAGCTTAAACTTCAGATACACGACGAGTACGGCGTGAAATCGCTGACCTGGCAAGGTGATACTACCGCGCTCAGCCTGACGCCGCCGGCGTCGAATAACAGCACCGACGGGTGGAGCATCATTATGCCCGCGTGGGATTATACCCAAGGCGCCAGCAATACCTGGCATCTGTCGGTGGTGGTGGAAGATAAGAAGGGGCAGCGTGTTACCTCCAATGAGATCACGCTGGCGTTGACCGAGCCGGTCGTCAGCTTTGCGCCGATGGAAAATGGCTGGTCGGGCATGACGCCTTAATTGTGCGTGACAGGAGCTGTCACGACAATTAAGGAGCGGGCAGTCAGAAAATACGTTCCTGATGCACCCAGACCGCGGCTTCAACGCGCGATTTCAGCTTCATTTTCTTCAGCATATGCTTCACGTGCACCTTGACGGTGCTTTCGGTGATGTCCAGGCGACGAGCGATCATCTTATTCGGCAGGCCTTGAGCGATCAGTTTCAGAATATCGCGTTCGCGTGGCGTCAGCTGGTTGATGTCACGATCTGAAGTGGCGCGGTTGGCGCGCAGGCTGGCAGCCAGAACCGGGGTTAATGCTTCGCTCAGAACCATTTCGCCCGCGGCGGCCTGCTGCAGGGCTTTCAGCAGGTCTTCCGGCTCCATATCTTTTAGCAGATAGCCGTCAGCGCCGCGTTTGAGCGCAGTGACGACGTCTTCTTCATGGTTAGAAACGCTGAAAACCACCACGCGGCCAGAGAGTGATTTTTCGCGCAGCTTGTCGAGGGTTTCCAGACCGTTCATGCCGGGCATGTTGAGATCGAGCAAAATCAGATCCGGATCGAGCGCTTCTGCCAGTTCAATGCCTTGCTCGCCGTTGCTGGCTTCGCCCACAACCTGTATATCCGATGCCATACTGACCAGCTGTTTTACGCCAGTACGCAGCATGGGATGATCGTCAATTAGCAGGATGGTAGCCCGTTCCTGATTACTCATGGATTTCTCCTTGGAAAGTTGAAAGCGATTTTTCAGGGATAAACGAGACCACGACTTCAGTACCGCCGCTTTCACGGCGACGAACCTGGCAATCGCCACGCAGGCTCTGCGCGCGGTCACGCATAATAATAAGACCATAATGGTTGCTGCGTTCAGCGTGCAGCGGCACACCGCAGCCGTTATCCGCCACCACCAGTTTGACCTGATTACCCTGTTGGGTAACGGTCACCTTCACGTCGCTGGCCTGTGAATGCTTCAGCGCATTGCTGAGTGCCTCACGGGCAATTTGCAGCACGTGAATGGCCTGATGCGACGGGACGTAGCGCGGCGGTAGCTGATAGTCCAGCTGGACCGGGAAACCAAAGTGTTTGCTGTATTCCAGACAACTGGACTCCAGTGCCGGGCGCAGACCCGACTCGGTCAGCTTCAGGCGGAAAGTGGTCAGCAGCTCGCGCAGTTGCGCCCACGAGGTGTTTAGCTCGTTACGGACCTGGCCAAGCAGTTCGCGGCTTTCTGCGGACGACTGTTCGTTCTGCATCATTTGCAGACAGCTGACCTGCATTTTCATGCATGAGAGCGATTGGGCGATGGAGTCGTGCAGCTCGCGGGCAATGGTGGCGCGCTCTTCCATAACGATGAGCTGCTGCTGGCGCTCCAGCTGTTTATCCAACGCCAGCGTTGAGGTTAGTTGTTCGAGCAGCGTGTCGACCAATTGCTGCTGATCGTGGCTCAGCTCGCGACCATGGGGCAGGGTGGCCAGCAGAATGCCATACTGATTGCGCGGGTCGGTAAGACGCCATTTGAGCGTCGCGCCTTCGGTCGCCGACATATCAACGTCCCGTGGACACAGGTAACAGCCTTTATCGTCGCATTCCCAGCCTGAATGGCAGCTAAATTCCTGGTGGTTCTCTTCATCTTCAGTGTCGTAGACCCGCACTTCAATTTCCCGTAGCGGCGTCAGCTGTTGCAGGCCGTTCAATACCGGCGAAATACGCTCGCACAGCGGTGCGCTGCTGTGTAGCCGGCGGTTCGCCTGCCACAGGAAGGAGAGTATGGCATTCTTCTGCTCCAGACCGGCGGTTTTTTCCTGCACCCGGCGTTCCAGCGATGCATAGCTTTCGGCCAGTTCGGCAGACATGTTGTTCAGCGCCATGCCCAGAGTTGCCATTTCATTACGTCCGCCGATCTGCGCGCGATAGGTAAAATCACGATGACTGATGGCTTCCGCCATCCGCAGAAGCTGACGCCACGGATGCAGCAGGCGTGTACGTAGCCAGAAGACGGTGAAAATAAACAGCACGGCCATGAAAAAAGCCATCAGGCGGTGCATCCACACCACGTGAGAGATGCGCTCTTCGGTGGTGTGATCGAAAACGGTGACTAACTGATTAATGCGGTCGACGAAGCCCGAGACATCGGCATTCACTTCATCCTGGCTTTGTGCGCCGCGAATGTCGGGCGCCAGATGATTCAGCCAGTACTGTTGTAGCGCTTTGAGCTGTGCCACCTGGCCATCACGTTCTGCCGCCAGCTGTAGCTCCGGGCTGAAGACGGTTTTTTGCATTTCATCAAACAAGGGCTGGTCGTGCTCTTGCACGGGAATGGCCGCCAGCAGACGGTAGCTCTGCATACGCAGAGAGCCTGCCTGGTTAATGGCGTGCGCGCTGCCCTGGACGCCGTTGACCAGGCGTGCGGAAATCATCATGCTGGCCACCCCGATGAGGGTAGAGAGCAGGACGATGAGGGCCAGTTGATTCACCAGCGTGAGTGGTGTAAAAAAGCGTCTAAACATTGTGCGTTACAGCTCCTGACGGAAGGCTCTCCGGCGAGTGGCGTTATTTTCGACTATCGCCTGGAGTATACCCATACCCCCAAGGAGTTACTCCTTTATTTCCATAATAGTAAAGGTGCCGGGGGGAGAGGGGTAGCAACGTAACAGCCGTGTGATAAAACAGGTTTTTTTAGACAGAAAAGACTACTCCCTAAGGATGATGCTGTTTTTTTGCCCATTCTGTAGCCCACTTTTCCTTTGATTTATATCAACTTACCTCGTGGTGTAAACCCTAATGTGGCGAGGTTGATATTAATAATCAGAGGTGTCTATGAGTCACTCCACTGCCCCGGAAAGGGCAACCGGCGCTGTCATTACCGACTGGCGTCCGGAAGATCCGGCATTCTGGCAGGAACGCGGTCATCGCGTTGCAAGCCGGAACCTGTGGATTTCAGTACCGTGCTTGCTGCTGGCTTTCTGCGTATGGATGTTGTTCAGCGCTGTTGCGGTCAATTTACCAAAAGTGGGCTTCCAGTTTACGACCGACCAACTGTTCATGCTGACGGCGCTGCCGTCTGTGTCAGGGGCGCTGCTACGCGTGCCGTATTCCTTCATGGTGCCGATGTTTGGCGGCCGTCGCTGGACAGCGTTCAGCACCGGGATCTTAATCATTCCATGCGTATGGCTCGGTTTTGCGGTGCAGGATACCTCTACGCCGTTTAGTATCTTTATCATCATCTCTCTGCTGTGCGGCTTTGCCGGCGCAAACTTTGCGTCCAGCATGGCTAACATCAGCTTCTTCTTCCCGAAACAGAAGCAGGGCGGTGCGCTGGGCCTGAACGGTGGACTGGGTAACATGGGCGTAAGCGTTATGCAGCTGGTGGCTCCACTGGCGATTTCGCTGTCTATCTTCGCCGCCTTTGGTAGCCAGGGCGTCCAGCAGCCGGACGGTTCAGAGCTGTTCCTGGCGAACGCTGCATGGATCTGGGTGCCGTTCCTGGCCATTTTCACCCTTGCGGCCTGGTTTGGTATGAACGAGCTGGCGACCTCTAAAGCATCGCTGAAAGAACAGCTGCCGGTACTGAAACGTGGTCACCTGTGGATCATGAGCCTGCTGTATCTGGCAACCTTCGGTTCGTTTATCGGTTTCTCCGCCGGTTTTGCCATGCTGTCGAAAACCCAGTTCCCGGACATTCAGATTCTGCACTACGCCTTCTTCGGGCCGTTTATCGGCGCGCTGGCGCGTTCTGCGGGCGGGGCTATCTCCGACCGCCTGGGCGGGACTCGCGTGACGCTGATTAACTTTATCCTGATGGCGGTATTTAGCGCGCTGCTGTTTATGACCCTGCCAACCAACGGCGTGGGCGGTAACTTCATCGCCTTCTACGTAGTCTTCCTGGCGTTGTTCCTGACGGCCGGTCTGGGCAGCGGTTCCACCTTCCAGATGATTTCCGTGATCTTCCGTAAGCTGACGATGGATCGCGTGAAAGCCGAAGGCGGTTCCGACGAGAAAGCAATGCGCGAAGCGGCCACCGATACGGCGGCAGCGCTGGGCTTTATCTCGGCGATTGGCGCTATCGGCGGCTTCTTTATTCCGAAAGCGTTCGGTACCTCGCTGGATTTAACCGGCTCACCGGCTGGCGCAATGAAGGTGTTCCTTGTGTTCTATATTGTTTGTGTGGTGGTGACCTGGGCAGTATATGGTCGCAAAGCGAAAAAATAACGCTTAACGTTATTTAAAAATAAAGGCGCGAGTTTTCGCGCCTTTATTACATTCCGGGTTAGTTACAACATACTATTGGTGTTACGACGATTTTGGCAGCGTGCCAAAGTGGGCTTAGCAGGAGGGGAACGCGACTCTACCCCTTAATACCAGATGGCTCCTTTTTTACAGACTGAAACATTATCCATTTAATAAAAGTCTTTATTTTACAATGCATTATAAAATACAAATGTATACCACCTTGGTGGTATGTGAGTTTTTAGCCGCAATTGTTAAGCCTGCCCGCCTTGATCGTTATCAATTCCCTCCATCTTTCAGCGCGTTAACTTCGCTGCAAATTCAGCAATGTCGATTTATCAGAGAGCCGTCAGGCTCCAAACAGGAGAGACCCGATGAGTAAATTCCTGGACCGGTTTCGCTACTTTAAACAAAAGGGTGAAACATTTGCCGATGGGCACGGACAGATTCTAGATACCAACCGGGATTGGGAAGATGGATACCGAAGCCGCTGGCAGCATGACAAAGTTGTGCGCTCCACGCACGGCGTAAACTGCACCGGTTCCTGCAGCTGGAAAATCTACGTTAAAAACGGTCTGGTCACCTGGGAAACCCAGCAGACCGATTACCCGCGCACCCGTCCGGACCTGCCAAACCATGAACCTCGCGGCTGTCCGCGTGGGGCGAGCTATTCCTGGTACCTTTATAGCGCCAACCGTCTGAAATATCCGCTGATGCGTAAACGCCTGATGAAAATGTGGCGTGATGCGAAGAAACTGCACAGCGATCCGGTTGATGCCTGGGCATCCATTATTGAAGATGCCGACAAAGCAAAAAGCTTCAAGCAAGCGCGTGGCCGCGGTGGCTTCGTACGCTCCTCCTGGCAGGAAGTGAACGAGCTGATTGCCGCCTCCAACGTTTACACCGTCAAAACCTACGGCCCGGACCGTGTGGCAGGCTTCTCGCCGATCCCGGCGATGTCGATGGTTTCCTATGCTTCCGGCGCCCGCTATCTCTCCCTGATCGGCGGCACCTGCCTGAGCTTCTACGACTGGTACTGTGACTTGCCGCCAGCGTCTCCGCAGACCTGGGGCGAACAGACCGACGTACCGGAATCCGCCGACTGGTACAACTCCAGCTACATTCTCGCCTGGGGTTCCAACGTTCCGCAAACGCGTACCCCGGACGCGCACTTCTTCACTGAAGTTCGCTATAAAGGCACCAAAACCGTCGCTATTACCCCGGACTACGCTGAAATCGCCAAGCTGTGCGACCTGTGGCTGGCACCGAAGCAGGGGACCGATGCGGCGATGGCGCTGGCGATGGGCCACGTGATGCTGCGTGAATTCCACCTCGACAAACCGAGCCAGTACTTCACCGATTACGTTCGCCGCTACACCGACATGCCAATGCTGGTGATGCTGGAAGAGCGTGATGGCTTCTACGCCGCGGGCCGTATGCTGCGTGCAGCGGATCTGGTGGACGGTCTGGGTCAGGAAGAGCACCCGGAATGGAAAACCGTCGCCTTTGATGAAAAAGGCGAAATGATCGCGCCAAACGGTTCAATCGGTTACCGCTGGGGCGATAAAGGTAAGTGGAACCTCGAACAGCGCGACGGTAAAACTGGCGAAGAGGTTGAACTGCGCCTCAGCCTGCTGGGCAGCCACGACGACGTGGCTCAGGTTGGCTTCCCGTACTTTGGCGGCGACGGCACCGAACACTTCGCCAGCGTTGAGCTGGAAAACATCCTGCTGCACAAACTGCCGGTGAAACGCCTGCAGCTGGCAGACGGCAGCACCGCGCTGGTAACTACCGTTTATGACCTGACCATGGCGAACTACGGCCTGGAACGCGGTCTGAACGATGAAAACTGCGCGACCAGCTACGAAGATATTAAAGCGTACACCCCGGCGTGGGCGGAGAAAATCACCGGCGTTTCCAGCGCACAGATCGTCCGTATCGCGCGTGAATTTGCTGATAACGCAGATAAGACGCATGGTCGCTCGATGATCATCGTTGGTGCCGGTCTGAACCACTGGTATCACCTCGATATGAACTATCGTGGCCTGATCAACATGCTGGTGTTCTGCGGCTGCGTCGGTCAGAGCGGCGGCGGCTGGGCACACTACGTAGGCCAGGAAAAACTGCGTCCGCAGACCGGCTGGCAGCCGCTGGCGTTTGCCCTTGACTGGCAGCGTCCGGCACGTCACATGAACAGCACTTCCTACTTCTATAACCACTCCAGCCAATGGCGCTATGAGTCGGTTACCGCGCAGGAGCTGCTGTCCCCGCTGGCGGATAAATCTCGCTACACTGGTCATCTGCTGGACTTCAACGTGCGCGCAGAACGCATGGGCTGGCTGCCGTCTGCGCCGCAGTTAGGCACCAACCCGCTGCGCATTGCCGATGAAGCGAAAAAAGCCGGCATGACCCCGGTGGATTACACCGTTAAGGCGCTGAAAGAAGGTTCTATCCGCTTTGCCGCTGAACAGCCGGAGAACGGTAAAAACCATCCGCGTAACCTGTTCATCTGGCGCTCTAACCTGCTGGGCTCTTCCGGTAAAGGTCATGAGTACATGCTGAAGTATCTGCTGGGTACCGAGCACGGAATTCAGGGGCTGGATCTCGGCAAGCAGGGCGGCGTGAAGCCGGAAGAAGTGGAATGGCAGGATAATGGCCTCGACGGCAAGCTGGATCTGGTGGTGACGCTGGACTTCCGTCTGTCGAGCACCTGTCTGTACTCCGACATCGTGCTGCCGACTGCGACATGGTATGAAAAAGACGACATGAATACCTCGGATATGCATCCGTTTATTCACCCGCTGTCTGCCGCCGTTGATCCGGCCTGGGAGTCGAAAAGCGACTGGGAAATCTACAAAGGCATCGCCAAGAAATTCTCTGAAGTCTGCGTTGGCCACCTCGGTAAAGAAACCGATGTCGTCACGCTGCCAATTCAGCACGACTCCGCTGCCGAGCTGGCGCAGCCGTTAGACGTGAAGGACTGGAAAAAAGGCGAATGCGATCTGATTCCTGGCAAGACCGCGCCGCACATTATTCCGGTTGAACGTGATTACCCGGCAACCTACGAGCGCTTTACCTCTATCGGCCCGCTGATGGAGAAAATCGGTAACGGCGGTAAAGGCATTGCCTGGAACACCCAGAGCGAAATGGATCTGCTGCGTAAGCTCAACTACACCAAGGCGGAAGGCCCGGCGAAAGGTCAACCAATGCTGGATACCGCGATTGATGCCGCAGAGATGATCCTCACTCTGGCGCCGGAAACCAACGGTCAGGTGGCGGTGAAAGCCTGGGCGGCGCTGAGCGAGTTTACCGGTCGCGACCACACCCATCTGGCGCTTAATAAAGAAGACGAGAAAATTCGCTTCCGCGATATTCAGGCGCAGCCGCGCAAGATTATCTCCAGCCCGACCTGGTCTGGCCTGGAAGATGAGCACGTCTCTTACAACGCCGGTTATACCAACGTTCATGAGCTGATCCCATGGCGTACGCTCTCGGGTCGTCAGTCCTTGTATCAGGACCACCAGTGGATGCGTGACTTCGGTGAAAGCCTGCTGGTTTACCGTCCGCCTATCGACACCCGTTCGGTGAAAGAGGTGATGGGTAAGAAATCCAACGGTTACCCTGAGAAGGCGCTGAACTTCCTGACGCCGCACCAGAAATGGGGCATTCACTCCACTTACAGCGACAACCTGCTGATGCTGACCTTAGGTCGCGGCGGCCCGGTGGTATGGATGAGTGAAGAAGATGCCAAAGAGATCGGTATTGAAGACAACGACTGGATCGAAGTCTTCAACAACAACGGTGCACTGACCGCGCGTGCGGTCGTGAGCCAGCGTGTACCGGCCGGGATGACCATGATGTACCACGCGCAGGAACGTATCGTGAACCTGCCGGGTTCAGAAATTACCGGTCAGCGCGGCGGTATCCATAACTCGGTGACCCGCATTACGCCAAAACCGACCCATATGATTGGTGGCTATGCGCACCTGGCCTACGGCTTTAACTACTACGGCACCGTAGGTTCTAACCGTGATGAGTTCGTGGTGGTACGTAAGATGAAGAACATTAACTGGCTGGATGGCGAAGGCAATGACCAGGTACAGGAGAGCGTAAAATGAAAATTCGTTCACAAGTCGGCATGGTGCTGAATCTCGATAAATGCATCGGCTGTCATACCTGCTCAGTCACCTGTAAAAACGTCTGGACCAGCCGTGAAGGGACCGAGTACGCGTGGTTCAACAACGTTGAAACCAAGCCGGGCACCGGTTTCCCGACCGACTGGGAAGATCAGGAGAAATATAAAGGCGGTTGGATCCGTAAAATTAACGGTAAACTGGTGCCGCGCATGGGCAACAAAGCGCTGCTGCTGGGTAAAATCTTCGCCAACCCGCATCTGCCGGGTCTGGATGATTACTACGAGCCGTTTGATTTCGACTACCAGACGCTGCACAACGCACCGGCGGATAGCAAGGCACAGCCCATTGCCCGTCCGCGCTCGCTGATTACCGGCAAGCGTATGGACAAAATCACCAAAGGCCCGAACTGGGAAGATGACCTTGGTGGTGAGTTTGAGAAGCTGTCGAAAGACAAAAACTTCGAGAACATGCAGAAGGCGATGTACGGCCAGTTCGAGAATACCTTCATGATGTACCTGCCGCGTCTGTGCGAGCACTGCCTCAACCCGGCGTGTGTGGCGACCTGCCCGAGCGGTGCTATCTACAAGCGTGAAGAAGACGGCATTGTGCTGATCGACCAGGACAAGTGCCGCGGCTGGCGTATGTGTATTACCGGTTGCCCGTACAAGAAGATCTACTTCAACTGGAAGAGCGGCAAATCTGAAAAATGCATCTTCTGCTATCCGCGTATTGAAGCGGGTCAGCCGACCGTGTGTTCAGAAACTTGCGTAGGCCGTATTCGCTACCTCGGCGTGCTGCTGTACGACGCGGACGCGATTGAAACCGCAGCCAGCACCGAAAACGAGAAAGATCTGTATCAGCGTCAGCTGGACGTGTTCCTCGACCCGAACGATCCGAAAGTGATTGAACAGGCGCAGAAAGACGGTATCCCGCTGAGCGTGATTGACGCGGCGCAGAAATCGCCGGTCTACAAAATGGCGATGGACTGGAAGCTGGCGCTGCCGCTGCACCCGGAATACCGTACGCTGCCGATGGTCTGGTACGTGCCGCCATTGTCGCCGATTCAGTCCGCCGCCGATGCGGGCGAGTTGGGCAGCAACGGTATCCTGCCGGACGTTGAAAGTCTGCGTATTCCGGTGCAATACCTGGCGAACCTGCTGACCGCAGGCGACACCGCACCGGTGCTGCTGGCGCTGAAACGTATGCTGGCGATGCGTCACTTCAAACGTACGGAAACCGTCGATGGCGTTATCGATACCCGTGCGCTGGAAGAGGTGGGGCTGACCGAAGCACAGGCGCAGGAAATGTACCGCTATCTGGCGATTGCCAACTACGAAGACCGCTTTGTGGTGCCAAGCAGTCACCGTGAACAAGCGCGCGAAGCGTTCCCGGAGAAAAACGGTTGTGGCTTTAGCTTCGGTGACGGATGCCACGGTTCGGACAGCAAGTTCAACCTGTTCAACAGCCGCCGTATCGATTCGGTGGATGTGAGCAGCAAAACGGAGCCGCACGCATGATTGAACTCGTGGTGATTTCACGTCTCCTTGAGTACCCGGATGCTGCCTTATGGCAGCATCAAGGCGAACTCTTCGACGTATTGTCTGAATCAGACAAACTGGAAAAAGCGGATGCTCAGGCGCTGGGCATCTTCCTGCGTGATTTAACCGCGCAGGATCTGCTGGACGCTCAGGCGGCCTACAGTGAACTGTTTGACCGTGGTCGCGCCACCTCGCTGCTGCTATTCGAACATGTTCACGGCGAATCCCGCGATCGCGGGCAGGCAATGGTCGATCTGCTGAATCAGTATGAGCAGCACGGTCTGGTCCTCGACAGCCGCGAGCTGCCGGATCACCTGCCGCTGTATCTGGAGTATCTGGCACAATTGCCAGAGAGTGAAGCGGTTGGTGGCCTACAGGATATCGCGCCGATTCTGGCGCTGCTCTGCGCGCGCTTGCAACAGCGTGAGAGCCGCTATGCGGTGTTGTTCGAACAGTTGTTGAAGCTCGCCAACAGCGCGGTAGATGAAGCGAAAGTGGCGGAAAAAATTGCGGACGAAGCCCGCGATGATACGCCACAGGCGCTGGATGCGGTGTGGGAAGAAGAGCAGGTGAAATTCTTTGCCGACCAGGGCTGCGGTGATTCGGAAATCGCCAATCACCAGCGTCGTTTTGCCGGAGCCGTGGCCCCGCAATATTTGAATATCTCTAACGGAGGACAGCAATAATGCACTTCCTGAATATGTTCTTCTTTGACATTTATCCGTACATCGCGGGTTCTGTCTTCCTGATTGGCAGCTGGCTGCGCTATGACTACGGCCAGTACACCTGGCGTGCCGCCTCCAGCCAGATGCTGGATCGCAAAGGGATGAACCTGGCATCGAACCTGTTCCATATCGGGATTCTGGGGGTATTTGCTGGTCACTTCCTGGGGATGCTGACCCCGCACTGGATGTACGAAGCATGGCTGCCACTGGAAGTGAAACAGAAGATGGCGATGTTTGGCGGTGGTGCGGCAGGTCTGATGTGCCTGGTCGGTGGTGTGCTGCTGCTCAAACGCCGTCTGTTTAGCCCACGGGTGCGTGCGACCACGACCGGCGCCGATATTCTGGTACTCTCCGTGCTGGTTATTCAGTGCGCGCTGGGGCTGCTGACCATTCCGTTCTCCGCCCAGCATATGGACGGGAGTGAAATGATGAAGCTGGTCGGCTGGGCGCAGTCCGTGGTGACCTTCCATGGTGGCGCCTCCGCACATCTGGACGGTGTAGCCTTTATCTTCCGTATGCACCTGGTGCTGGGCATGACGCTGTTCCTGTTGTTCCCATTCTCGCGCCTGGTACATATCTGGAGCGTGCCGGTCGAGTACCTGACCCGCAAGTATCAGATTGTTCGTGCACGCCATTAATACGGTGCTGTGACGCTCTAAACCCCGCTTCGGCGGGGTTTTTTTGTGCGGTCTGTTCCCCGGCCAAGCGCAGCGCCGCTGGGATATATATATGGCAGAGAGGCAAGATAGAGCTAGAGAAATAAAAGAAATGACTGAGAGAGATTTGAATATTTAATGGAAAGAGGTGCTACCGGAGATGATGGTGGTGGGGGAAGGATTCGAACCTTCGAAGTCGATGACGGCAGATTTACAGTCTGCTCCCTTTGGCCGCTCGGGAACCCCACCACTGGGGTAATGCTTGGTTTTACTGGCCTGCTTCCTTCTCGGGAAGCGGGGCGCATCATATCAAATGACGCGCCGCTGTAAAGCATTCGTTTATCGAAAATGAACTGTTTGCCTGCTTTTTATCCGCAACGGGTTAAAGCTAATCAATTCATTTCGCTAACGATTAAAGAATAATCGTGCGATTACCGTAAACGAAAACGCGTTGCGCCAGCACCTGATACAGCGCACGGCTCAGTACATTTTTCTCGACGTCACGACCGGCTCGCATCATGTCTTCTGCCGTATAGGTGTGATCGACGTGAATAACGTCCTGCATGATGATTGGACCTTCATCCAGGTTATCGTTCACGTAGTGTGCGGTCGCACCGACAATTTTCACGCCGCGCTCGTAGGCCTGATGGTACGGGCGGGCGCCAATAAACGCCGGCAGGAATGAATGGTGGATGTTGATAATCTTGTTCGGGAAACGGGCGACAAACTCAGGCGTCAGCACGCGCATATATTTCGCCAGCACTACGTAGTCAGGCTCGTGTGCTTCGATGGCATCGGCCATTAATTTATCGTGCTCTTCGCGTGCCAGCCCTTCATGACTGACCAGCTGGAACGGAATACCAAAACGTTCAACCAGCGTACGCAGAGTCTCGTGGTTACCGATGACGGCGGCAATTTCGACATCCAGGCCGCCGTAGTTGGCTTTCATCAACAGATCGCCAAGGCAGTGCGCCTCTTTCGTCACCAGAATAACGATGCGGCGGCGTCCCGCAGGATTCAGCTCGCGTACGGAACCTTCCGGCAGCGCGCTGTCTAAATCTGCGAGCAGGGTGGCGTCGTTGAAGATGCCTTCCAGTTCGGTACGCATAAAGAAACGTCCGGTGCGGTGGTCGACAAATTCGTTGTTCTGCACGATGTTCAATTCGTGTTTGTAGCAGATGTTGGTGATGCGCGCGATCAGGCCTTTCTGGTCAGGGCAGATGGTGCGTAGTACTTTTCGTTGAATGGAGTGCATTGCCGGGTAAATCCTGTTGATGATGTTTGCGAAGCTGTTGTCAGGCGTTTATTGCCCACAGCATTTTTTAAATTTTTTCCCTGAACCGCAAGGGCAAGGGTCGTTTCTGCCAATCACTGGCCGCGTACCGTCAATATAGTACCACTGACCGTTTTCTTTTAAGAATCGCGAACGCTCAATGATGGCGCCATTTTTGTTATGTTCACGAAAACGAGCGACAAAGCTGACAAAACCTTCATCCGCGTTGCGGCCTTCGTCGGTGGCGAACACGGTCAGCCCTAGCCATTCGGTATGGGCAAAACCGTTATGAATATCATCACGAAACGCGGCAGCCTGACAGCTGGGATGCCAGGTTTTGACCAGATAATCTGCATCCTTCTTCACGAAGGCGCAATAGCGTGAGCGCATAAGGTGTGATGGGCTCGGTGCGACTTCGTTGCCGGACAGATAACGCTGGCAACATAAGCTATACTCGAGGGCGCTCCCACAGGGGCAAAGTTCAGACAAAGCGATCTCCCTGAAACGATAAATTAACGGCGAAGTTACGCCTGATTGCACTATGGTAACCGAGCGATGGGGATGATACCACGCCAGAAGCAAGAGGATGTTCATCGGTCACAATGAGAAAGATTAAAATTGGCCTGGCGTTAGGTTCAGGGGCGGCGCGGGGCTGGTCGCATATTGGCGTGATTAAAGCGCTGCAGAAAATGGGTATAGAGATTGATATCGTTGCCGGGTGTTCCATCGGTTCGCTGGTGGGGGCGGCGTACGCCAGCAATCAACTTCCTGCGCTGGAGAAGTGGGTCTGTTCATTCAGCTATTGGGATGTGCTGCGCCTGATGGATTTGTCATGGCGTCGGGGCGGCCTGCTGCGCGGTGAACGCGTCTTTAATCACTATCGGCAGATTATGCCGAACGACACGATCGAACAGTGCGAGCGTCGTTTTGCGGCGGTTGCGACTAACCTTAGCACCGGCCGTGAACTGTGGTTTACCGAAGGTGATCTGCATATGGCGGTTCGCGCATCGTGTAGCATACCGGGGTTGATGGCGCCGGTGCAGCATAACGGTTATTGGTTAGTGGATGGCGCGGTCGTTAACCCGGTACCGGTTTCGTTAACACGTGCGCTGGGGGCTGACATTGTCATTGCGGTCGATTTGCAACACGACGCACACCTTATGCAGCAGGATCTCCTGTCCGTCAATATTCAGCCCGATGGAGAGATGAATGAATCGCCAGATGAGCTATCATGGCATGAGCGCCTGCGCGCCCGTTTGGGGCGCGTTGCTTCTCGCCGGTCGGTGGTTGCGCCCACAGCAATGGAAATTATGACAACGTCAATCCAGGTGCTGGAAAATCGGCTCAAACGTAACCGCATGGCGGGTGACCCGCCGGACATTCTGTTACAACCGTTTTGCCCCCAGATTTCAACTCTGGATTTTCATCGAGCTTCATCTGCAATAGCCGCGGGTCAACAAGCGGTTGAAAAAAAGACAGATGAGCTGCTGCCTTTAGTACAGAGTTCAACTTAAGGCATTTTTTTCGACTACTTCAGCAAATTCTGAAAGGCGTTTATCACAATAGCATGCCACTATTTAGATATCGTCGGGCAGGGGAGATATCATGACGCAGCCGTTGGCGGGAAAACAGATTTTGATTGTCGAAGACGAACCGGTTTTCCGCTCACTTATGGATTCATGGCTTTCGTCGCTCGGTGCACACACGCTGCTTGCTCAGGACGGCGTTGACGCGCTTTCGCAGATGGAAAGCCAAAGACCCGATCTGATGATATGTGACCTGGCAATGCCGCGAATGAACGGCTTACAGCTGGTCGAACATCTGCGCAATGCCGGCGATACGCTACCCATTCTCATCATTTCCGCGACCGAAAATATGGCTGATATTGCCAAAGCGCTGCGCCTTGGCGTTCAGGATGTGTTATTAAAGCCGGTTAAAGATTTGAACCGTCTGCGTGAAACGGTATTGGCCTGCCTTTATCCCAATATGTTTAATTCCCGGGTGGAAGAAGAAGAGCGGTTATTTGAAGACTGGGATGCGTTGGTGAACAATCCCGCGGCGGCGGCAAAGCTTTTACAAGAGCTACAGCCGCCGGTGCAGCAAAGAATATCGCACTGTCGGATAAATTATCGCCAGCTGATGGCGGTCGACGCCCCCGGTTTAGTGTTGGATATAGCGCCACTGTCTGAGCACGATTTGGCATTTTATTGCCTGGATGTTACCCGCGCGGGCGATAATGGGGTACTGGCGGCATTATTATTGCGTGTGCTCTTTAATGGTCTCTTGCAAGAACAGCTGGCACATCAAGGTCAACGCCTACCCGAATTAGGCAGTTTGTTAAAGCAGGTCAATCAGCTATTGCGTCAGGCCAATCTTCCTGGACAGTTTCCGCTACTCGTGGGTTATTATCATAGCGGGTTAAAAAATCTCATCCTGGTCTCTGCTGGTTTGAACGGCACATTAAATACCGGCGAACATCAAATACAAATAAGTAATGGCGTACCGCTGGGGACGTTAGGTAACGCTTATCTTAATCAAATAAGCCAGCGTTGTACCTCCTGGCAGTGCCAGATTTGGGGAAATGGTGGTCGTTTACGCTTAATGTTGTCTGCGGAATGAGCAAACGCATTTTTTTACAGGGATAGCTTTAACGGCTTTTCTGCCGTAGTGCTACTATCTGGCAAATTGATGTGGATATACTCGTCATACTTCAGCGTGCTGGTGCGTTGAACGGACCCGTTATCTTCGGCGGCGGTGATTAACGTTAGCACGGAGTTTATGGGCAGCGCTCTTCCTTCAGTCCGACTTTCGAGTATAAATCTTAATTCGATGTCATCGCGTCCTTTTCAGAGCAGCCTCAGTAGGTTGTGATGATATACTCGACGCGTTATTAATAAACGAGCAAGTTCAAAGTTTGAACAGTTCAGGAGATTTGAATGGCTGCCCTAAATTCGAAAGTAAGAAAGGCTGTTATCCCGGTTGCCGGATTAGGTACAAGGATGTTGCCCGCGACTAAAGCAATTCCAAAGGAAATGTTGCCTCTGGTCGATAAGCCTTTAATTCAGTATGTCGTGAACGAGTGTATCGCAGCTGGTATCACTGAAATTGTACTGGTTACCCATTCTTCCAAGAATTCTATTGAAAACCACTTCGACACCAGCTTTGAGCTTGAAGCCATGCTGGAGAAGCGCGTAAAACGTCAGCTTCTGGAAGAAGTGCAGTCTATCTGCCCACCGCACGTCACCATTATGCAAGTCCGTCAGGGGCTGGCAAAAGGTCTGGGCCACGCGGTGCTGTGCGCGCATCCTGTCGTTGGTGATGAGCCTGTCGCGGTCATCCTGCCGGACGTTATTCTTGATGAATACGAGTCCAATCTGAGCCGGGATAACCTAGCTGAAATGATCGCACGCTTTGATGAAACGGGTGTAAGCCAGATCATGGTTGAGCCGGTTGCTGACGTTACTGCTTACGGCGTGGTCGATTGCAAAGGCGCTACCCTGAACCCGGGTGATAGCGTGCCGATGGTTGGCGTGGTTGAGAAGCCGAAAGCCGACGTTGCACCGTCTAACCTCGCGGTTGTGGGACGCTACGTCCTGAGTGCAGAAATCTGGCCATTGCTGGCGAAAACCCCTCCAGGCGCCGGTGATGAGATTCAGCTGACTGATGCTATCGACATGCTGATCGAAAAAGAGACCGTGGAGGCCTATCACATGAAAGGCAAAAGCCATGACTGTGGTAACAAGCTGGGGTATATGCAGGCGTTTGTGGAATACGGCATCCGTCATAATACGCTGGGTGAGGATTTCAAAGCGTGGCTGCAAGACACGCTGGGCATCGCGAAGTAATATCGTGAGGACGAAAAAACCGGGGAAACCCGGTTTTTTTATTTTTAAATAACACGAAAGGATAAAAAATGAACGAGCTTGTGCCGATGTGTTTTCAAGCTGGCGGTAAAGGTCCAGATATAAAAAATCCCGCCGTAGCGGGATTTTTACACAGCGTGAGGATTAATCCTTGATCAGGAAATCGTCCAGAGATTTACCCTGCTCATCCATCGCTTTTTTGATTACTGCTGGGGTACGGCCCTGGCCAGTCCAGGTTTTGGTTTCGCCGTTTTCATCAACGTAGCTATATTTAGCAGGACGTGCAGCACGTTTCGCTTTGGTGCCAGTCTTGGCTGCAGCCATGCTATTCAGCAGTTCGTTCGGATCAATACCGTCAGCAATCAGCATTTCGCGGTATTGTTGCAGTTTACGGGTGCGCTCTTCGATTTCTGCCGCAGCAGCATTTTCTTCTTCACGACGTTCGTTAACAACAACTTCTAATTTTTCCAGCATTTCTTCAAGCGTTTCAAGGGTGCATTCTCTTGCCTGCGCACGAAGAGTACGGATGTTGTTCAAAATTTTAAGTGCTTCGCTCATTGTAGTAATCTCAAACTTATATTGTGGGGTGGTTTGTTGAACTAATAATAGAGCGATAAAATCAGATGTGCAATAGGGAAGAATGTAAGGAATTCAAAATAACGTGTTATTTGATGCTGTCATTAATATTTATAAGTTAAATTGTGGGCCAGGTTCCTCATCTTTCCCGTACTAATTGTCAGGAGGCGTAGCGGGATAACGAGCGGGGCGGAGAGGATGGGATGTGTATAAATATACCCCGTACGGGTAAATATCAACCTTATGTATTAGCTGGTATGCATCCATTTTGTGCATTACTTTATCGACAATGAATGATTGCGTGACTCAACCACTTCACGGCCTGTCCGGGCTTTTGCAGCGCATTCCTTAACACTATTAACCTATTTGCCTCAGAGCCTGTATGGGTAAATTGCATGGCGGTGAAAACGATTTTACCGTGCGGACAATGGCAATACCGCAGGCAGCATCAGGGTTATCGGCTTTAAGCCCATAGTTATGACGATGTTATTTCAACCTGTGACTGTTTAATTTATGGATAACAATGTCCTGCAAGTCGCTACACAAATTGGCGGCGATCACATTTTTTTAGACAGACTCATTCATCTTTTCAACTATTAACCTCGCTAGCTAATTTTACCGTGATGGTCCGCCAGCTGTATGCGGCGGCGGAGGGCAAAAGTGGTTAACTATTTCAGATTTATGATGAAGTTACCTTCGTGCCAGGGATAAATAGGTAGGGCGAAAACGACAGTGACGTAATATATCGGTTTTTCTGAATATTTCAGTTGTATCAGGCTCATAATCGAGAGGTGTCTTCATCCTGCAATGGTGAAGAGGACACAGGAAGACTGTGGGCAAAATATGCTACACTGCACGCCGTTTAAAAAACGCATCGATTAGGATTTTGCAGCCAATGGCACAACTTTATTTCTACTACTCAGCAATGAATGCCGGGAAGTCGACCGCTCTGTTGCAGTCGTCATACAACTACCAGGAGCGCGGTATGCGCACTATCGTTTATACCGCAGAAATAGACGATCGCTTTGGCGCCGGGAAAGTGAGCTCGCGAATTGGCCTCTCTTCGCCTGCGAAGCTGTTTAATCAGACCAGTAATCTGTTTGCCGAAATTAGCGCTGAGAATGCGCGTGAACGCATTAACTGCGTGCTTGTCGATGAATGCCAGTTTCTGACGCGTGAACAGGTCTACGCGCTTTCTGATGTGGTAGATAACCTGGATATTCCGGTATTGTGCTACGGGCTGAGAACGGATTTTCGCGGCGAGCTGTTTAGCGGTAGCCAATATTTACTGGCGCTCTCTGACAAACTGGTTGAGTTAAAAACGATCTGCTTCTGCGGTCGTAAAGCCAGCATGGTGCTGCGACTCGACCAGGAAGGGCGGCCGTACAATGAGGGTGAGCAGGTGGTGATTGGCGGCAACGAGCGTTATGTATCCGTTTGCCGTAAGCATTACAAGGAGGCGCTTGAAAAGGGCTCTCTGGCTGTTATTCAGGACCAGCACCGTATGACCTGCCGTTCTTGTTAAACGTCTCTACGTACGTTTGAGGCCCTGATGGATATGGGGAGCCAAACGTGCGTGGTTTTCCGTTGATGTTTTTGGAATAAAAAAAGCCCCATCATGATGATGGGGCTTTTTGCTTATGCTTTTCAGCGAGCGTTAAAGCGGATTATTTCTTCGCTTTTTTCTCAGCTTTCGCCGGAGCAGCTTCTTTCTTCTCTGCTGCCGGAGTGCCTTCAACGAAGTCACGACCGTAGTAGGTATCCAGCAGAATCTGTTTCAGTTCAGAAATCAGCGGGTAACGCGGGTTAGCGCCGGTACACTGGTCGTCAAACGCATCTTCAGACAGTTTGTCAACGTGTGCCAGGAAGTCAGCTTCCTGCACGCCAGCTTCACGGATAGACTTAGGAATACCCAGTTCAGCTTTGATTTCGTCCAGCCAGCCCAGCAGTTTTTCAATTTTCGCTGCAGTGCGGTCGCCCGGAGCAGACAGACCCAGGTGGTCAGCGATTTCCGCGTAGCGACGACGTGCTTGCGGACGGTCGTACTGGCTGAATGCAGTCTGTTTAGTCGGGTTGTCGTTCGCGTTATAACGAATAACGTTGCTGATCAGCAGGGCGTTCGCCAGACCGTGAGGAATGTGGAACTGAGAACCCAGCTTGTGCGCCATAGAGTGACATACACCCAGGAAGGCGTTCGCAAACGCGATACCGGCGATAGTCGCTGCACTGTGAACACGCTCACGCGCTACCGGGTTCTTAGAACCTTCGTGGTAGGACGCTGGCAGGTTTTCTTTCAGCAGTTTCAGAGCCTGCAGTGCCTGGCCGTCGGAGAACTCAGAAGCCAGTACGGAAACGTAAGCTTCCAGGGCGTGAGTTACCGCATCCAGACCACCGAACGCACACAGTGACTTCGGCATATCCATCACCAGGTTGGCATCAACAATCGCCATGTCTGGAGTCAGCGCGTAGTCAGCCAGCGGGTATTTCTGGCCGGTTGCGTCGTCGGTTACTACCGCAAACGGAGTCACTTCAGAACCGGTACCGGAAGTGGTGGTGATAGCAACCATTTTTGCTTTCACGCCCATTTTCGGGAACTTGTAGATACGTTTACGGATGTCCATAAAGCGCAGCGCCAGCTCTTCGAAGTGGGTTTCCGGGTGTTCGTACATAACCCACATGATTTTCGCTGCATCCATCGGGGAACCGCCGCCCAGCGCGATGATCACATCTGGTTTGAACGAGTTCGCCAGGTCTGCACCTTTACGGACGATGGTCAGAGTCGGGTCAGCTTCAACTTCGAAGAACACTTCGGTTTCAACGCCAGCCGCTTTCAGAACAGAAGTGATCTGGTCAGCGTAGCCATTGTTAAACAGGAAGCGGTCGGTCACGATCAGCGCACGTTTGTGGCCATCGGTAATCACTTCATCCAGCGCGATTGGCAGAGAGCCACGGCGGAAGTAGATAGATTTCGGAAGTTTGTGCCACAACATGTTTTCAGCTCGCTTAGCAACGGTTTTCTTGTTGATCAGGTGCTTAGGACCAACGTTTTCAGAGATGGAGTTACCACCCCAGGAACCACAACCCAGAGTCAGAGAAGGTGCGAGTTTGAAGTTATACAGGTCGCCGATACCACCCTGAGAAGCCGGGGTGTTGATCAGAATACGCGCGGTTTTCATCATCTGACCGAAGTAAGCTACGCGTTCTGGCTGGTTGTCCTGGTCGGTGTACAGGCAAGAGGTATGACCGATACCGCCCATCGCAACCAGTTTTTCCGCTTTATCAACAGCGTCCTCGAAGTCTTTCGCACGGTACATGGCCAGGGTCGGAGACAGTTTTTCGTGAGCAAACGGCTCGCTCTCATCAACGACTTTTACTTCACCGATCAGAATCTTGGTGGTTTCAGGAACAGAGAAGCCTGCCAGTTCAGCAATTTTGTATGCCGGCTGACCAACGATAGCCGCGTTCAGCGCGCCATTTTTCAGGATAACGTCCTGAACAGCTTTCAGCTCTTTACCCTGCAGCAGGTAGCCGCCGTGAGTCGCGAAACGCTCACGTACTGCGTCATAGACGGAATCAACAACAACAACAGACTGTTCAGAAGCACAGATTACGCCGTTATCGAAGGTTTTAGACATCAGAACGGACGCAACGGCACGTTTCACATCAGCGGTTTCATCAATAACAACCGGGGTGTTACCAGCGCCTACGCCGATAGCAGGTTTACCGGAGCTGTATGCCGCTTTAACCATGCCTGGGCCACCGGTCGCGAGGATCAGGTTGATGTCCGGGTGGTGCATCAGCGCGTTAGACAGTTCTACAGACGGTTGGTCAATCCAGCCGATCAGATCTTTCGGTGCGCCAGCAGCGATAGCAGCCTGCAGCACGATGTCAGCCGCTTTGTTGGTTGCGTCTTTAGCACGCGGGTGCGGAGAGAAAATGATGGCGTTACGCGTCTTCAGGCTGATCAGCGATTTGAAGATAGCGGTAGAAGTTGGGTTAGTGGTCGGTACGATACCGCAGATGATGCCGATAGGTTCAGCAATAGTGATGGTACCGAAAGTGTCGTCTTCGGACAGCACGCCACAGGTTTTTTCATCTTTATAGGCGTTGTAGATATATTCTGAAGCGAAGTGGTTTTTGATCACTTTGTCTTCAACAATACCCATGCCGGATTCGGCAACGGCCATTTTGGCGAGAGGGATTCGAGCATCTGCAGCGGCCAGAGCGGCGGCGCGGAAGATTTTGTCAACTTGCTCTTGAGTGAAACTGGCATATTCACGCTGGGCTTTTTTTACGCGCTCTACGAGTGCGTTAAGTTCAGCGACATTAGTAACAGCCATAATGCTCTCCTGATAATGTTAAACTTTTTTAGTGAATCATCTGCTCGACAAGTCAGTATAGACAAATCACCTGCAGCTGGCGAAAAAGTTAAGGAAACAAAGCGTTACCCACGAACTGATCCACTTGATTTACTAAAAGAGCTTCGATTTAGCCAAGGAGCTTACCGGAAAAAATACGACTTATTTATGAGGTCGTTTCTCTTTCGGTGTAAGCAGATTACCCACTTCTGAGTACGATTTACGTGATCTAAATCAAATTTAAGCTAAGCTGACACCTTTCAGCAGGGCTGTTTTAGCAAAATGTAGAAGCTGTTAATCATTCGTGAGTATCGGTGCCGTAAACATTAGCATACTTTATACAAATTTATAACACTCTGTTTTTACCTCATTTTTCTGGACAATTCTGGTGAACATGGTCGATAAAAAAGGTATTGTCTGCGCCACTCTCGATTTACTGTTCATCAACGACAACTTTTAATGATGCTCCGGGGTTCACGTGATTCAGACGTTGTTTGATTTTCCTATTTTCTTTAAGTTCTTTATTGGACTGTTTGCACTGGTGAACCCGGTTGGTCTGATTCCGGTTTTCATCAGCCTGACGAGTTATCAAACGGCAGCGGTGCGCAACAAAACCAACCTGACGGCTAGTCTGTCGGTTGCCATTATTCTCCTGACTTCGTTATTCCTTGGCGATCTGATCCTGCAACTCTTCGGTATCTCGATTGATTCCTTCCGTATTGCTGGCGGGATCCTGGTGGTCTCGATTGCGATGTCGATGATCAGCGGTAAGCTGGGAGAAGATAAGCAGAACAAGCAGGAGAAATCAGAGACTGCCGTGCGTGAAAGTCTGGGGGTTGTGCCGCTGGCGCTACCATTGATGGCGGGGCCGGGCGCTATTAGCTCCACGATCGTATGGGGTACACGCTATCATTCGCTAACCTATCTCCTCGGTTTTTCCTTATCTATTGCGCTATTCGCCTGGTGTTGTTGGGGCATTTTCCGTATTTCTCCGTGGCTGGTGCGTATGCTGGGGCAAACGGGGATTAACGTGGTCACCCGTATTATGGGGTTGTTACTGATGGCGTTGGGGATTGAATTCATTGTGACCGGTATCAAATCCATCTTCCCGGGTCTGGTCGGCTAATTATTCTGCGGCGACGGTAGGGCACTCAAAACTACTGTTGCCGTTAATATCAGAAAAACATATCACTCATTCCGCAAGTCGCTGTACAAATAATCAATTTGAATATTTGAATAAATATATACATATCAACAAGATATTCTTGTCCTGCCATACCGTCTTTCTTCACATAAATGTTATTTCCTTCACACGATACTCTGGGGCTTGCTGTTAGATAATTGAAATGATATTAGTAATTTCAGTTTCAGGGCAGAGTTATGTGCTAAAAAATGAGCAACTGTTAAATTTTCGTACAAAAAACAGCCTCTGATACTGAGCCAGTAAACAACAGGCACCATTTTTTGTATATCTATCTGATAATAATAGATTTAAGAATATCGTGTTTTGTGCATACGCTGTCATCAACAGGCTGCTCTGCTGGCTAAAAGAGAATTGGTTAACAAATTTGCAAATTATATTGGCGGCGATAATCGGCATTTGGTACTTTCCGGCCTGAGTTATTCGCGACATAAAGCTATGTAAATGATAACTGTTTCCATATGTAAGCAGTTATGAACAGAATAAGAAAAGCGTCCCGACAGGGGGGAGGCTTTAATGAATCGACGTCAGGCTGCCATAAGAGCGGCCGTAATAAAAAAGTCGGTGATAGCAGGCAGTAAATGACCTGGCAGACGCAAAAATCTCCTGCGCTGCACAGGAACCCGAAAGGGGACTAAACAGGCTGACGACAGTCAGTAATAATAATGAACGGAGTATCAACACAATGTCCATCATCACAAAAAAAAGCCTGGTTGCGGCTGGCATTCTCACAGCGCTGATCGCAGGGAACGTAATGGCTGCAGATGTTCCTGCAGGCACCGAGTTAGCGAGCAAACAAACGCTGGTACGAAATAGCGGTGCTGAACCGCAGTCTCTCGACCCGAATAAAATTGAAGGGGTGCCAGAGGCGAATATCAGCCGCGACCTGTTCGAAGGGTTGCTGAATACCTCTCCAAAAGACGGTCACCCGATTCCGGGCGTCGCCGAAAGCTGGGACAATAAAGATTTTAAAGTCTGGACATTCCATCTGCGTAAAGATGCCAAATGGTCCAACGGCGAACCGGTTACCGCACAAGATTTCGTTTATAGCTGGCAGCGTCTGGTCGATCCGAAAACCGCATCGCCATATGCCAGCTATCCACAGTACGGCCATATTGTGAACGTTGATGAAATTATCGACGGCAAAAAAGCACCGAGCGAACTGGGCGTCAAAGCGATCGATGACCACACTCTGGAAGTGACGCTGAGTGAGCCAGTGCCTTATTTCTATAAGCTGCTGGTGAACCCGGCCATGTCCCCGGTTTACAAACCGGCGATCGAGAAATTCGGCGAGAAATGGACTCAGCCGGGCAACATCGTAACTAACGGTGCGTACACCCTGAAAGACTGGGTTGTTAACGAACGTATCGTGATGGAACGTAACCCACAGTACTGGGATAACAAGAAGACCGTTATCGATCAGGTAACCTGGCTGCCGACCTCTTCTGAAGTGACTTACGTAAACCGCTACCGCAGCGGTGAGCTGGATATGACCTATAATCAGTTGCCGATCGAACTGTTCCAGAAACTGAAAAAAGAGATTCCGAACGAAGTTCACGTCGATCCGTATCTGTGTACTTATTACTACGAAATTAACAACCAGAAAGCCCCGTTCACCGACGCTCGCGTACGTACCGCACTGAAGCTGGGTCTGGACCGCGATATCATCGCTAACAAGGTCAAAGGCCAGGGCGACCTGCCGGCTTATGGTTACACGCCGCCGTATACCGATGGCGCGAAGTTGACCGAACCAGAGTGGTTCAAGTGGTCACAGGAAAAACGTAATGAAGAAGGTAAAAAACTGCTGGCGGAAGCGGGTTATACTGCTGATAAGCCGCTGACCTTCAACCTGCTGTACAATACCTCCGATTTGCACAAAAAACTGGCTATCGCCGCGGCCTCACTGTGGCGTAAGAACCTGGGTGTCGAAGTCAAACTGGTTAACCAGGAGTGGAAGACCTTCCTCGACACTCGTCACCAGGGGACTTATGACGTTGCGCGCGCTGGCTGGTGTGCGGACTACAACGAACCAACCTCCTTCCTGAACACCATGTTGTCCGGTAGCTCAATGAACACCGCGCACTATAAGAGCGAAGCGTTCGATAAGATCATGGCTGAGTCGGTAAAAGCCGCCAACGAAGAGCAGCGTACAGCCGCGTATGCCAAGGCTGAGCAGCAGTTGGATAAAGATACCGCTATCGTACCGGTCTATTACTACGTTAACGCCCGCCTGGTGAAACCATGGGTTGGCGGCTACACCGGTAAAGACCCGATGGATAACGTCTATACCAAAGATCTGTACGTTATCAAGCATTAATGGCAATACGTGGGGCGAGCATGTGCTCGCCCCATCGTGTCTTATTTGAGAGCAGTGCAAAGGCACATGCCAGAAGGTACGGGCAATGTTGAAATTTATATTACGTCGCTGTCTGGAAGCGATTCCGACGCTATTTATCCTTATTACGATTTCCTTCTTTATGATGCGCCTTGCGCCGGGCAGCCCATTTACGGGTGAGCGTACGCTGCCGCCCGAGGTCATGGCCAACATCGAAGCAAAGTATCACTTAAACGATCCCATCCTGGTGCAGTACGGTAATTACCTGAAGCAGTTAGCCCACGGTGATTTCGGCCCCTCCTTTAAATATAAAGATTATTCCGTTAACGATCTGGTCGCAGTGAGCTTCCCGGTGTCGGCAAAATTAGGCGCGGCAGCGTTTCTGCTGGCGGTTATTTTGGGCGTCACGGCTGGCGTGATTGCGGCATTAAAACAGAACACGAAATGGGACTATGCGGTCATGGGGGTAGCGATGACCGGGGTGGTTATTCCCAGCTTCGTCGTCGCGCCGCTGCTGGTGATGATATTTGCGATTACGTTGCACTGGCTGCCCGGCGGCGGCTGGAACGGTGGGGCGCTGAAATTCATGATTCTACCGATGGTTGCGCTCTCTCTGGCCTATATCGCCAGCATTGCGCGTATTACCCGTGGCTCGATGATTGAAGTTTTACACTCCAACTTTATTCGTACCGCCCGCGCAAAAGGGTTGCCGATGCGGCGGATTATTTTCCGCCACGCGTTAAAACCCGCGCTGCTGCCGGTGCTTTCTTATATGGGGCCTGCCTTCGTCGGTATTATTACCGGTTCGATGGTGATTGAAACCATCTACGGCTTGCCGGGGATTGGACAGCTGTTCGTTAACGGAGCGCTTAACCGCGATTACTCTCTGGTGCTTAGCCTGACGATTCTGGTTGGCGCATTAACGATCCTGTTTAACGCGGTGGTAGATGTGCTCTACGCCGTTATTGACCCGAAAATCCGTTATTAAGGCTGGAGCTCGCTATGATGTTAAGTAAAAAGAACAGCGAGGCGCTGGAAAGTTTCAGCGAGAAGCTGGAAGTCGAAGGGCGTAGCCTGTGGCAGGATGCGCGCCGACGCTTTATGCATAACCGCGCGGCGGTCACCAGTCTGGTCGTGCTGGTGCTGATTGCGCTCTTCGTGACGCTGGCGCCGATGCTATCGCAGTTTTCCTACTTCGATACCGACTGGGGCATGATGTCCAACGCGCCAGATATGGAGTCCGGTCACTATTTTGGCACCGACTCTTCCGGGCGCGATCTGCTGGTGCGTGTGGCAATCGGCGGACGTATCTCACTGATGGTCGGTATTGCTGCCGCGCTGGTGGCCGTCATCGTGGGGACGTTGTACGGTTCGCTCTCTGGCTATCTGGGCGGCAAAGTTGATTCGGTGATGATGCGCCTGCTGGAAATCCTCAACTCCTTCCCGTTCATGTTCTTCGTCATTTTGCTGGTGACCTTCTTCGGGCAAAACATCCTGTTGATTTTCGTCGCCATCGGGATGGTTTCCTGGCTGGATATGGCACGTATCGTGCGCGGTCAGACGCTTAGCCTGAAACGTAAAGAGTTTATTGAGGCGGCCCAGGTCGGCGGTGTCTCTACCGCGAGCATCGTTGTCCGCCATATCGTGCCGAACGTACTCGGGGTCGTGGTGGTTTACGCCTCTCTGTTGGTGCCTAGCATGATTCTGTTTGAATCCTTCCTGAGCTTCCTAGGTCTGGGGACACAAGAGCCGCTGAGCAGTTGGGGAGCGCTGTTAAGCGATGGCGCTAACTCGATGGAAGTGTCGCCGTGGCTGCTGCTGTTCCCGGCTGGATTCCTGGTCGTGACGCTGTTTTGTTTCAACTTTATCGGCGATGGCCTGCGTGATGCCCTCGACCCGAAAGACCGTTAAGGAGTGTTGCCATGAGCATAATTGAAACGGCAACGACGTCGCAGCGGTTGCTGGACGTAAAAGATCTGCGTGTGACCTTTAAGACGCCTGACGGTGATGTGACCGCCGTTAATGACCTCAACTTCAGCCTGCGTGCGGGTGAGACGTTGGGGATCGTCGGCGAGTCCGGTTCGGGTAAATCGCAAACGGCGTTTGCCCTGATGGGGCTATTGGCAAGCAACGGACGGATCGGCGGTTCGGCACTGTTTAACGGGAAAGAGATCCTTAACCTGCCGGAGCATGCGCTGAATAAACTGCGTGCCGAGCAGATTTCAATGATTTTCCAGGACCCAATGACCTCCCTGAACCCGTACATGCGGGTAGGCGAGCAGCTGATGGAAGTGCTGATGCTGCATAAAGGCATGGGCAAGGCCGAAGCGTTTGAAGAGTCGGTCAAAATGCTGGATGCGGTCAAAATGCCGGAAGCGCGTAAGCGTATGCGAATGTATCCGCACGAGTTTTCCGGCGGTATGCGTCAGCGCGTGATGATCGCGATGGCTTTGCTGTGTCGGCCAAAACTGCTGATTGCCGATGAGCCCACCACCGCGTTGGACGTGACCGTTCAGGCGCAGATCATGACGCTGTTGAACGAACTGAAGCGTGAGTTTAACACCGCAATTATCATGATTACCCACGATCTCGGCGTCGTTGCGGGGATCTGCGATAAGGTGCTGGTGATGTACGCAGGCCGCACGATGGAATATGGCAAAGCGCGCGATGTGTTCTACCAGCCTGCGCACCCGTACTCTATTGGTCTGCTGAATGCGGTTCCACGTCTGGACGGTGAAGGTGAATCGCTGCTGACCATTCCTGGCAACCCGCCAAACCTGTTACGTCTGCCAACCGGCTGCCCGTTCCAGCCTCGCTGCCCGCACGCGATGGAGGTGTGCAGCAGCGCGCCGCCGCTGGAAGAGTTTGCGCCAGGCCGCTTACGCGCCTGCTTTAAGACCGTGGGGGAACTGGTATGAGCGCCGTGACTGACGAAAGAAAAGTACTGCTCGAAATCGCGGATTTAAAGGTCCACTTCGAGATTAAAGATGGCAAACAGTGGTTCTGGCAGCCGCCGAAAACGCTGAAAGCGGTAGATGGTGTCACGCTTCGACTGTATGAGGGCGAAACGTTAGGGGTGGTCGGCGAGTCTGGCTGCGGGAAATCAACCTTTGCGCGAGCCATTATCGGTCTGGTGAAAGCCACCGACGGTAAAGTGGCCTGGCTGGGTAAAGACCTGCTCGGCATGAAGCCGGATGAGTGGCGCAATGTGCGTAGCGACATTCAGATGATTTTCCAGGATCCGCTCGCGTCATTGAACCCACGTATGACTATCGGTGAGATCATTGCCGAGCCGCTGCGTACCTACTACCCGAAAATGCCGCGTCAGGAAGTGCGCGACAAAGTGAAAACCATGATGATGAAGGTGGGGTTGCTGCCAAACCTCGTCAACCGCTATCCGCATGAGTTTTCCGGCGGCCAGTGCCAGCGTATCGGCATTGCGCGTGCGCTGATCCTTGAACCGAAACTGATTATCTGTGATGAGCCAGTTTCGGCGCTGGACGTGTCGATTCAGGCGCAGGTGGTCAACCTGCTGCAGCAACTACAGCGTGAGATGGGGCTGTCGCTGATCTTCATCGCTCACGATCTGGCGGTAGTGAAGCATATCTCCGATCGTGTACTGGTGATGTATCTGGGACATGCGGTAGAGCTGGGCACCTACGATGAGGTGTACAACAATCCGTTGCATCCTTACACCAGGGCGTTGATGTCCGCCGTGCCGGTGCCCGATCCCGACCTGGAGCAGAATAAAACCATTCAGCTTCTGGAGGGCGAACTGCCTTCGCCGATCAACCCACCGTCAGGCTGTGTATTCCGGACCCGCTGCCCGCTGGCGGGGCCAGAATGTGCGCAAACGCGTCCACTTCTGGAAGGAAGTTTCCGTCACGCCGTTTCCTGTCTCAAGGTTGACCCGTTATAATCGTCAGGGCTGGCAGGTTGCCAGCCCTTATTTTTTATACGAGGGTTCATCGTGACCGGGATTAGCGCTTTGCGCCATCGTCTTTATCATTTCTTATTCGATCAACGCACGCGGACCGGGCGCCGGTTTGAAGCGCTGTGCGGTTGTTTTGCCTTATTAAGCGTTGTCACTATCTTTATTGAGTCGGGTATCGGTACAACTTACCATCTCACCTACGATGAATGGCATGCTTTTGTCTGGCTGGAAATTGCCTTTACGCTGGTGTTCACGCTGGAGTATTTCCTGCGTCTATTCTGCTGGCCCAATCCCGCACGCTACGTTTTCAGCTTCTGGGGATTTATCGACCTGGCCACCATTCTGCCGTTTTACGTGATCATGCTATGGCCTGAAATCGGCGTGGAATATTTGTTTGCCTGGCGAGCGATGCGTGTGATTCGCGTACTGCGAATTTTGAAGCTGCTCCGGCTGATGCCCGCCCTGAATAGTTTGTGGAGCGCGATCGTCAATTCCCGTCATCAGCTGATTCTATTCTACGCGTTTATCGGCATCGTAATGGTTGTTGCGGGGGCGCTTATGTACGGAATCGAAGGGCCGGTGAACGGTTTTACGACGCTGAGTACGGCGGTATATTGGGCGATTGTGACGGTCACGACGGTGGGTTATGGCGATATTACGCCACATACCGCTGCGGGCAGAATGGTGGCGTCTGTTCTGATCTTAATCGGTTACTCCGTGATCGCGATTCCGACCGGGATTATTACCGCTCAGATGACCAGCGAATTCCAAAAACGTCGTCAGGAACGGGTGTGTCCGCATTGTAAACAGCGACACCATGAGCCAACTGCGCGCTATTGCAACGGCTGTGGTACCGCACTGCCTCGGCAACAATAATTTGCCGACAAAAAAGGGCAGCGTGGCTGCCCTTTATCTTATTACTCGCGCCAGAGAATATGGCAAAGCTTGTGATCTTTTTCGCGACACAGTAGCACGCGGGCGAAAATATCGTTGATCTCGCCGCCGTCGGTATCCGCCAGACCAATCACCACTTCAGCGAAGAAATCGGGATTCAGATCGAAATCAACGTGATCTTTCCAGTCTTCGGAAGGGTCGAACAGCTCGGCGCCGCCGCGCTCTTCAAACTGCAGGTTGAACAGAATAATGTCGGCCGGGTCAAGGTTGTCACCCGCAAGCTCAAGAAAAATGTCATAAGCCTGTTCGAGCGTTTCATCTTCGGTCAGACGATTGTTTAAATCCATATCCATGATGGCTACCTGTTGAGTGCTAATGGGCACGTTTTACAGTAATGGGCTAAAGAAGTAAAACAGTCGTTCGGCGAGACGATGCCAGAATGGTCGTTTCACCCACAGTCGTGCATCCAGCAGACGTGAACGGGAAATATAGTCGTCCTGTACGGCAGCCAGATCGCTACCGAATCCGCTGTCGTCTATCACCAACGTAATTTCGAAGTTGAGCCACAGGCTACGCATATCGAGGTTAACCGTCCCGACCAGGCTCAGTTCACCGTCGACCAGCACGCTCTTGGTATGCAGCAAGCCCCCTTCAAACTGATAGATTTTGACGCCCGCAGCCAGCAGTTCCGTAAAGAAGGCTCGACTGGCCCAGCCAACCAGCACTGAGTCATTTTTACGCGGCAAAATGATGCTCACATCAACTCCACGCTGCGCGGCGGTGCAGATAGCGTGCAACAGATCTTCGCTCGGAACAAAGTACGGAGTCGTCATGATCAGGTATTCGCGAGCGGAATACGCCGCGGTGAGCAGTGCCTGATGAATCAGGTCTTCAGGGAAACCAGGCCCGGACGCAATCGTCTGGATTGTATGCCCGCTGGCCTCTTCAAACGGCATGATGTTGAGGTCGGGCGTCGGCGGTAAAATGCGTTTGCCGGTCTCAATCTCCCAGTCGCAGGAGTAAACGATACCCATGCCGGTGGCGATAGGGCCCTCCATACGCGCCATCAGGTCAATCCACTGGCCGACTCCGGAGTCTTGCTTAAAGAAGCGCGGGTCGACCATGTTCATACTGCCGGTGTAGGCAATATAGTTGTCGATCATGATCATTTTGCGATGCTGGCGTAAATCCATCCGGCGCAGGAACACACGCATCAGATTAACCTTCAGCGCTTCAACAACCTCGATGCCCGCATTGCGCATCATGGCGGCCCAAGGGCTGCGGAAGAAGGCGACGCTGCCTGCGGAGTCCAGCATCAATCGGCAGTGCACGCCGCGACGGGCAGCGGCCATCAGCGATTCAGCAACCTGATCGGCCATGCCGCCTGGCTGCCAGATATAAAAGACCATCTCGATATTGTGGCGCGCCAGCTGAATATCGCGAATGATTGCCTGCATCACGTCGTCAGACTCAGTCAATAGCTGTAGCTGATTGCCCTTGAGACCCGCGATACCCTGACGGCGTTCACATAGCTTAAACAGAGAAGAAGCAACCTGGCTGTTGTCTTCGGCGAAGATATGTTTGCAGGCTTTTAGATTGTTCAACCACTTTGCGGTTGACGGCCACATCGCGCGCGCGCGTTCTGCGCGGCGTTTTCCAAGGTGTAGTTCACCGAGTGAAAGATAGGCGATGATACCGACCAACGGGAGAATATAAATAATCAGCAGCCAGGCCATGGCTGAAGGCACGGCACGTCGCTTCATCAGAATACGTAACGTTACCCCGGCGATTAACAACCAATACCCCAGAATGGCCATCCAACTTACTACGGTGTACACGGTTGTCATATTTCGAAAATCCTTTTGCTTGCCAGTTGTTAAGAGTTTACGCATCAGAAGAGATCTGGCAAATAAAAACGCAACGAGAAACCGCTGGTCAGCCATTTGCAAGGGGCTATAATGGGGCGTCTTTTTTAGCAAGAGCGTTAGAAATGAAGCGTAGTAGACCGGAAGTGGGGCGCTGGCGGATGGTGAGACAAGCCAGTCGTCGCAAAGCGCGTTGGTTAGAAGCACAATCGCGTCGTAATATGCGCATCCACTCCATCAGAAAGTGCCTGGTCGGCCGGCAGCGAAACTGCCTGTTGTTTGCCATTTACGATCTCTGATGATTAAAAGGGCACCGTCAGGGTGCCCTCTGTTTTTCAGCCTGCTTAGCGCAACTCAAAAAACCTTTTTATACGGTTTTACCGAAACCTGCTGGTACACACCAGCCGCGACATAGGGATCGTCCTGCGCCCAGGACTGAGCTGCTTCCAGCGATTCAAATTCCGCAATCACCGTTGAACCACTAAAACCTGCCGCGCCCGGATCGTTGCTGTCAACGGCAGGCATTGGCCCGGCGGTCAGCAAACGGCCTTCATCATGCAGCAACTGCAAACGAGCCAGATGAGCGGGGCGGACCGAAAGACGTTTTTCAAGAGAGTCGGCGATATCCTGAGCATAAATGACGTAAAGCACGGGCGGAGCTCCTGTTTAAATAGTTTGCGGATTACGGTAAGACAAAGCGCCAGCGACTGCAATGCAAAGTTTTGTGTGCAGGAAAAGACGCGAAACGTCGCGGTTTTTTTGACCAAGCGCAGGAGAAAATTGACCGAAGATAAGATGGCTTATTGAATATGATTGCTATTTGCATTTAAAATCGAGTTCTCATTTTTCAACTGTAACGACTATGACTGCAATGACCCTTGATTTACCCCGCCGGTTTCCGTGGCCGACGTTGCTCTCTGTTGGCATCCATGGTGCCGTCGTGGCCGGTCTGCTTTATACCTCGGTACATCAGGTTATTGAATTGCCCGCTCCCGCACAGCCGATTACCGTCACGATGGTTGCGCCGGCCGATCTCGAGCCTCCTCAGGCTGTCGCTCAGCCGCAGCCAGTCGTTGAGCCGGAGCCCGAGCCTGAACCCGCGCCGATTCCGGAGGTGCAGCAGGCGCCGGTCGTTATTCACAAACCAAAACCGAAGCCGAAGCCAAAACCCAAGCCGGTGAAAAAAGTCGAACAGCCGAAGCCTGAAGTGAAGCCGGTTGAATCGCGTCCTCTGTCAACGGTTAACCGTGATGCGCCGCCGGCGAGTTCGGTTGCCAACAATTTGCCGGGGGCAAGCGCGCCGTCGGTTAGCGCGCCTACCGGCCCACGAGCGTTGAATCGCCCGCAGCCGGGTTACCCATCGCGCGCTCAGGCGCTGCGTATCGAAGGTAAAGTACGGGTGAAATTCGACGTGACCGCCGATGGTCGCGTGGAGAATGTGCAAATCCTCTCAGCGCAGCCATCCAACATGTTTGAGCGCGATGTTAAAACGGCAATGCGGAAATGGCGTTACGAATCCGGCAAGCCGGGGACGGGGCTGATTATGAATATTGAGTTCCGCTTGAAAGGCGTTCAGATGAACTAAGTAAAAGCCCCCGAAAGGGGGCTTTGTCATTATGCGGCCAGAACCTTATCCATTGCCTTTTGCGCGATCACCAGATGCTGTCCGCCAAATAGAATCGCCCGGTTAATCAACGTATAGAGCTGATATATCGGCTGGCGCTCAAGGAATCCGGCTGGCAGCGGTGAAATCGACTGATAGCCGTCGTATATTTGCGGTGGTTGGTCGGGATGCAGCGGCAACATCGCCAGATCACACTCGCGATCCCCCCAATAGCAAGCCGGGTCAAAAATGTACGGCCCGTTTGGCCCCAGTGCGCAGTTGTTTGACCAGAGGTCGCCGTGCAGCAGCGAAGGCTGCGGCTGATGCGAACTCAAGCGCTGCTGGATATGATCGACAATCGCGTCGATATCGCCAAACTCCATGCCTTTTTCTGCGGCCAACTCTAACTGCCAGCCAATTCGCTGCTCGGCAAAAAAATTCGACCAGCGACGTTGCCAGGCATTGGGCTGTGGGGTGGTGGAAAGGTCGTTGTCAAAATCGAGGCCAAACTGCGGTTGGTCGCTCCACTGATGCAGGTGAGCGAGCTGCTGGCCCAGCAGGAAGGCATTGTGTGCGTCCAGAGGACGGGGCGGCAGATACTCCATCACCAGGAAACTGTAGTCGCGGTCTGTACCCACGACGAACACTTCCGGGACGGTCACGGTTTTACTACGAGAGAGCAGCTCGAGCTGATCGGCCTCCGCGGTAAAAATGGGCAATAATTCACGTTCATCGCACTTCACGAAGAAATCCCGACCGGCATAACGTATATGCCATGCGGCATGAATTTCTCCGCCGGGCAGTTCAGTACGCAGATCGATTTCGCCACTTCCAAGTTGCTCGCCTAACAGGCTACTGATCGCTTGCCACATGATGTCTCTCCCCATGTTTTCTGCCGTATCATAAGGTTAGCGCATTACTGCTGGGTAAAAATTCGAGCTATACCGCACAACGGGTAAAAAGAATGTAGATCGCAGAGGCAGGATCGTACTCCCTCTGCTACAGACGTGTGATGACTGCGCTTCGTATGCACCCCATTGTTAACCATGGAGTTTGCTTAGCATAGCCGATTACGGCGATTTAGCGACCTGCGGGATGCCCCGCAGATCCGTTTTCCTGCACATTTAGTGCTGTTGCAGATAAGAATAAATTTTCTGCGTATTTTCGCGTGAACACAGGCGGGTACCTTGATTGATCGTGGCGGCACTGCCTGCCGCGACGCCATAGTGCACCATTTCCTCAAGGCCGGCGCCCTCTGCAAGTTTCAGCGTCATGGCGCCGACCATGCTGTCACCTGCGCCAACGGTGCTCTGGCTTTTGATCGGCGGCGGGACAACCTGCACGCATGAATGCGCGTCAACGGCCAATGCTCCCTGTGCGCCCAAAGAAACCACCACGCGACGCGCTTTCCCGCTGCGAACGATCTCCTGTGCGGCGTTGCGAACATCATCCGGTTGGTTCAGGTCCCGCTGAACCAGTGCGCTAAGTTCTTTCTGATTGGGTTTAACCAGCTCGATGTCGCCGATCGCCAGCGCGGCCGCGAGGGCATCGCCGGAGCTATCAATAATGCAGCGTAGCCCGTGCTGCTGGGCGGATTTAATCAGGCTGACAAACTGTGTGAGGGAGACCCCTGGCGGCAGACTTCCGCTAATAACCAGCAGAGAGCCAGAATCGATCTGCGATATGTTTTTTTGCAGCGCTTCCAGTTCATCATCATGCAGCGTGGCGCCTGGCATGACAAAGCGATACTGCTCGCCGCTGGCATCAACGTGGACGTGGAGATTCTGCCGCGTCCATTCACGGGATTCGACACTGTTGACGGGAACATGTTCGGCTTGTAGTAACGCCACCAGATGTTCTCCGGTCGCACCGCCCGCCGGAAAGAGAGCGGTAGCGTTGCCACCCAGAAAGGTGATCGCGCGCGCAACATTGATTCCACCTCCGCCAGGTTCAAAGACAGGAGCGCTACAACGAAGTTTACCTTCGGGATAAATTTGTGGTGTTTGCGTGGCGCTGTCGAGTGAAGGGGCGAGCGTCAGTGTGTAAATTTTAACCATAGCTATAACCTCCCTTTATGAGCAAATAGACTGCTCTGGACACAACCTGGTTTAAGTCTGGCACTTGCCTGATGAGAATGAAAGAAACAACAGCATGATTTTTATAGAAAAGTGTAAATAACTGCTGACTTTTATTATGAAATAAAATGCGCTTTAAGACGGCTCTTATTCAAAAAATGAAAGACGAATAGCATTGCTATGTTATTCGTGCCTTTTTATAATTTGTTGCCTTTCTATGGACCACCCCGACGTTGATCCTCGCGAAAGTTTCCGGGACGGAATCGTCTCCTTTTTTGTTGTACGGACTCATAATAAATGAAGCTTTTGAAGACAGTACCGGCAGCGGTTGTGCTGCTGGGGGGCGTGTTTGCGTCTGCATATGCAACCGCCAGTGATACCGTTTTTACTGTCATGGATGACCCAACCAGCGCTAAAAAACCTTTTGAAGGTAACGTGAATGCGGGCTACCTCGCACAATCTGGCAATACCAAAAGCTCATCAGCAACCGCTGATTCAACGCTGACCTGGTACGGTGATACGACGGCATGGTCCCTGTGGGGCAATGCCAGCAATACATCCGCTAACGATGAACGCTCTTCTGAAAAATATGCTGTTGGCGGCCGTGGTCGCTATAACATGACGCATGAAGACTACCTGTTTGGCCAGGCTAGCTGGTTAACCGACCGTTATAACGGCTATCACGAGCGTGATGTCTTTACCGCAGGTTATGGTCGCCAGTTCCTGACCGGGCCGATCCACAGTTTCCGTTTTGAATTTGGTCCCGGTGTTCGTTACGACGAATACACCGACGGAAACTCGGAAACACAGGCGCTGGGTTACGCGTCTGCGGCCTATGCATGGAAGATGACCGACACCACTAAATTCACTCAGGGTGTCTCTGTATTGGGGGCCGATGATACGACCGTCAACTCAGAAACCGCGCTAAATGTTGCTATCAATGAGCACTTTGGCCTGAAAGTGGCCTACAACGTGACGTGGAACTCTGAGCCACCGGAAACGGCACCGAATCACACCGATCGCCGTACTTCTTTGACGTTGGGTTATACCATGTAGTCATTTACGGGCCGGAGATAAGCCGGCCTGTATTTTCAATTTTGCGCGATGTGTTATTATTAAATACGACCGCTGTTTTATTTAATTAAAAATTCATAACCTCCATAATATCTCCACATTTGCCCCTTTCGACATAATATTCAATAAATTTGACACGAATAGCTAAATATTTTGACTAGGCAAAAGTGTGATCTGGATCTACACTTGTGTTCAAGGGCGAAATGATGCCTTGGCGTTCAAAAGTCTTAATCCAGTTAGAGAATAAACATTATGAAAAATATCAAAATCGCATCTGCAGCTATTCTGCTGTCAACACTCTCTTTCGGTGTATTTGCTGCCGAGCCTGCCACGCAGCCAGCCAGTTCCACTAAAGCCGCTACCGTTCAGCACGTTGGTATCTCCAGCGCCTATGACGTTGAAGCCGGTTCCAACATTGCCCCGGGCTCACAGAATACCGGTCGTTCTATGGATGACGCATTCAATGTTCACACCCTGGTTGCAGGTGAGTGGTACTAACTATTCTGTGCTGTAATAATTTGATTTCTTATTAATTATTAATGCCGGCAGAGAAAACCGGGTAGAGTCGTACCGGTTTTTCTTGCTGCTATTGATATTTGTTAAAATAAGAAAATTCAGAATTTGTATTTAAAACGTCAGTTCAGGTATTTTTACCGCACGTATTGTTAATAAATAAACGTTAAAGGCATTTTTTGTATATAAATGATCTTTAACCAGAGTTTCCCGTCACGGTTGTTTATCTATTTATTATCCCCATATCATTGCCGCCCATCTGAGTAGCAGCATGGCACCACAGATGGCGATTAACACCAGCACCATTTTCCAGTGTTTTTTCGCGAATCGATGTGTCGGCATTGGTTCACTCCCTTATATATGCTGTGTTTCACGTAGTGTACCAGAATTGTCGACAAACATAGCAACCCGCACAGGGTAGGGCAATTGCGGCTTTAATCACGCCCTGATGATGTGTAAACTAACCCACGGTATTATCAACAGCGGATCCAGGCGGAGCCCGGTACACCGTACAGGTTCCTCATTTTTTGCAGAGTGAAGCGGAAATCAATCCATAACGTGTTGATAAATTTAATCATATAGTTTTGTATGTGCTCTTTCGTGTGGGGCACCACTGCAAATAAGGACATGAAATGCCTGTAATTACTCTTCCTGATGGCAGCCAACGCCATTATGACCATGCCGTAAGCCCGATGGATGTCGCTCTGGACATCGGCCCTGGTCTGGCAAAAGCCACCATCGCTGGGCGCGTGAACGGTGAACTGGTTGATGCATCCGATATCATTGAAAACGATGCAACGCTGTCTCTCATCACTGCGAAAGATGAAGATGGCCTGGAAATCATTCGTCACTCCTGCGCTCACTTGCTTGGTCATGCCATTAAACAGCTGTGGCCAAACACTAAAATGGCGATTGGCCCGGTTATCGACAACGGCTTCTATTACGACGTTGATCTTGACCACACGCTGACCCAGGAAGACATCGACGCGCTCGAAAAACGTATGCATGAGCTCGCCGAGAAAAACTATGACGTCATCAAGAAGAAAGTGAGCTGGCATGAAGCCCGCGAGACTTTCGTGAAACGTGGCGAAACTTATAAAGTTTCCATCCTTGATGAAAATATTGCGCATGATGACAAACCCGGTTTGTATCATCACGAAGAATACGTCGACATGTGCCGCGGTCCGCACGTGCCGAATATGCGTTTCTGTCACTACTTCAAGCTGATGAAAACCGCCGGTGCTTACTGGCGCGGCGACAGCAACAACAAGATGCTGCAGCGTATCTACGGTACGGCGTGGACGGACAAAAAAGCCCTCAATGCCTACCTCCAGCGTCTGGAAGAAGCGGCGAAGCGCGATCACCGTAAAATCGGTAAGCAGCTCGACCTGTATCATATGCAGGAAGAAGCGCCGGGTATGGTCTTCTGGCATAACGACGGCTGGACTATCTTCCGCGAGCTGGAAACTTTCGTGCGCTCCAAGCTGAAAGAGTACCAGTACCAGGAAGTGAAGGGCCCGTTCATGATGGACCGTGTGCTGTGGGAAAAAACCGGCCACTGGGACAACTACAAAGATGCGATGTTCACCACCTCTTCTGAGAACCGTGAGTACTGCATCAAGCCGATGAACTGCCCGGGGCACGTTCAGATCTTCAATCAGGGTCTGAAATCTTACCGCGATCTGCCGCTGCGTATGGCGGAGTTCGGTAGCTGCCACCGTAATGAACCGTCAGGTGCGCTGCATGGCTTAATGCGCGTGCGCGGCTTCACTCAGGATGACGCCCATATCTTCTGTACGGAAGAGCAGGTGCGTGACGAAGTGAACGCGTGCATTCGTTTAGTCTATGATATGTACAGCACTTTCGGTTTCGAAAAAATCGTGGTCAAACTTTCAACGCGTCCGGAAAAACGTATCGGTAGCGATGAAATGTGGGATCGTGCAGAAGCGGATCTGGCAGTTGCGCTGGAAGAAAACAACATCCCGTTTGAATATCAGCTGGGTGAAGGCGCATTCTACGGTCCGAAAATTGAATTTACCCTGTATGACTGCCTCGATCGTGCATGGCAGTGCGGTACTGTACAGTTAGACTTCTCTCTGCCGGCTCGTCTGAGCGCCTCTTATGTTGGCGAAAACAACGAACGTCAGGTACCGGTGATGATTCACCGCGCAATTCTGGGGTCTCTGGAGCGCTTCATTGGCATCCTGACCGAAGAATTCGCTGGCTTCTTCCCAACATGGCTTGCGCCGGTGCAGGTTGTGGTGATGAATATTACCGATTCTCAGTCTGAATACGTTAACGAATTGACCCGCAAACTACAAAATGCAGGCATTCGCGTAAAAGCGGACTTGAGAAATGAGAAGATTGGCTTTAAAATCCGCGAGCACACTTTACGTCGTGTCCCTTACATGTTGGTCTGTGGCGACAAAGAGGTTGAAGCCGGCAAAGTTGCCGTGCGTACCCGTCGTGGCAAAGACTTGGGCAGCCTGGACGTAAATGAAGTTATCGAGAAGCTGCAACAAGAGATTCGCAGCCGCAGTCTTCAACAACTGGAGGAATAAGGTATTAAAGGCGGAAAACGAGTTCAAACGGCACGTCCGAATCGTATCAATGGCGAGATTCGCGCCCAGGAAGTTCGCTTAACTGGTCTGGAAGGTGAGCAGCTGGGTATTGTGAGTCTGAGAGAAGCAATCGAAAAGGCTGAAGAAGCTGGAGTAGATTTAGTTGAAATCAGCCCTAACGCCGAACCGCCAGTTTGTCGTATCATGGACTACGGCAAGTTCCTTTATGAAAAGAGTAAGTCTTCTAAGGAACAGAAGAAAAAGCAAAAAGTTATCCAGGTTAAGGAAATTAAATTCCGTCCTGGGACCGATGATGGCGATTACCAGGTAAAACTCCGCAGCCTGGTTCGCTTTCTCGAAGATGGCGATAAGGCCAAGATCACACTGCGTTTCCGCGGTCGTGAGATGGCCCACCAGCAGATCGGTATGGAAGTGCTTAATCGCGTCCGTGACGATCTGAGTGAACTGGCAGTAGTCGAATCCTTCCCTACGAAGATCGAAGGCCGCCAGATGATCATGGTGCTCGCTCCTAAGAAGAAACAGTAAGGCCTTCAAGTAACAACGTTCGTGAAGCCTTCGGGCTTCACTGATGTTGTTCGCCTACGTTTCGTTTATTAACAATGCGAAGTGGAAGTTATTAAGATGCCAAAAATTAAGACCGTACGCGGTGCTGCTAAGCGCTTCAAAAAAACCGGTGGTGGTGGATTTAAGCGTAAGCACGCAAACCTGCGTCATATTCTGACCAAAAAATCTACTAAACGTAAACGTCACCTGCGTCCAAAAGGCCTTGTTTCTAAAGGCGATCTGGGTCTGGTTATCGCGTGCCTGCCGTACGCATAAGCCGTTAACGTTAAATTTTTTACTAAGAATATAGATACAGGAGAGCTCACATGGCTCGCGTAAAACGTGGTGTAATTGCTCGTGCACGTCACAAAAAAATTCTGAAACAAGCTAAAGGCTACTACGGTGCGCGTTCTCGCGTATACCGCGTTGCCTTCCAGGCTGTTATCAAGGCTGGTCAGTACGCTTACCGTGACCGTCGTCAGCGTAAGCGTCAGTTCCGTCAACTGTGGATTGCACGTATCAATGCGGCAGCACGTCAGAACGGTATTTCTTACAGCAAATTCATCAACGGCCTGAAAAAAGCCTCTGTTGAAATCGACCGTAAGATCCTGGCTGACATCGCAGTATTCGACAAAGTAGCGTTCACCGCTCTGGTCGAAAAAGCGAAAGCAGCACTGGCATAAGCCAGTTGAAAGAGGGAGCTAGTCTCCCTCTTTTCGTTTTAATAGCATCAAAACGTTGACATTTATTTCCGTAGCCCTTTCAATAAAGGTGTTACGACTCTTACCACACAAGGTAACGCAAGCATGAATGCTGCTATTTTCCGCTTCTTCTTTTACTTTAGCACCTGAACTCAGGAGGCTTGCGCGTGAAAGAAGAAACGAAAAATCAGCGCCAATAAGCCTCCAGATGGAGGCTTTTTTTGTATCTGAATTCGAGATTAAGTCCACCAAACCGGTGTCTGCACCGACATAATGAGGAAAACCATGTCACATCTCGCAGAGCTGGTTGCCAGTGCCAAGGCAGCCATTAACCAGGCTTCAGATGTTGCCGCGTTAGACAATGTCCGCGTCGAATATCTGGGCAAGAAAGGGCATCTGACCCTTCAGATGACCACACTGCGTGACCTGCCGCCCGAAGAGCGTCCGGCTGCAGGTGCGGTCATCAACGAAGCAAAAGAGCAGGTACAGCAGGCACTGAACGCGCGAAAAGCCGATTTAGAAAACGCTGCGCTGAACGCTCGTCTGGCCGCAGAGACCATTGATATCTCCCTGCCGGGGCGTCGTATTGAAAACGGGGGCTTACACCCGGTAACGCGCACCATTGACCGTATTGAAAGTTTCTTCGGTGAGCTCGGCTTTACCGTTGCAACGGGCCCGGAAATCGAAGACGACTACCATAACTTCGATGCGCTGAATATTCCGACGCACCACCCGGCACGTGCTGACCACGACACTTTCTGGTTTGACGCTACCCGTCTTCTGCGCACTCAGACCTCTGGCGTACAGATTCGTACCATGAAGGAGCAGCAGCCGCCAATCCGGATCATCGCGCCGGGCCGCGTGTATCGTAACGATTACGATCAGACGCACACCCCAATGTTCCATCAAATGGAAGGCCTGATTGTTGATAAAAACATCAGCTTTACCAACCTGAAAGGGACGTTGCACGATTTCCTGCGCAACTTCTTTGAGGAAGACCTGCAAATTCGTTTCCGCCCGTCCTACTTCCCGTTCACCGAACCGTCCGCTGAAGTTGACGTGATGGGTAAAAACGGCAAATGGCTGGAAGTGCTGGGTTGCGGGATGGTGCACCCGAACGTTCTGCGCAACGTAGGCATCGATCCGGAAGTGTATTCCGGCTTCGCCTTCGGGATGGGCATGGAGCGTCTGACCATGCTGCGTTACGGTGTCACCGATTTACGTGCGTTCTTCGAAAACGATCTGCGTTTCCTCAAACAGTTTAAATAAGGGCAGGACAACATAATGAAATTCAGTGAACTGTGGTTACGCGAATGGGTTAACCCGGCTATCGACAGCGAAGCGCTGTCGGGGCAAATCACGATGGCGGGCCTGGAAGTCGACGGCGTTGAAGCCGTGGCTGGCAGCTTTAACGGCGTGGTGGTCGGTGAAGTCGTTGAGTGTGGTCAGCATCCGAACGCCGACAAACTGCGTGTCACGAAAGTGAACGTAGGCGGTGAACGTCTGCTGGATATCGTCTGTGGCGCGCCGAACTGCCGTCAGGGCCTGAAAGTGGCCGTGGCAACCATCGGTGCAGTGCTGCCGGGTGATTTCAAAATCAAAGCGGCAAAACTGCGTGGCGAACCGTCTGAAGGCATGCTGTGCTCCTTCTCCGAGCTGGGTATTTCCGACGACCATAGCGGCATTATCGAACTGCCGGCCGACGCGCCGCTGGGCACCGATATCCGTGAATACCTGAAGTTAGACGATAACACTATCGAAATCAGCGTCACGCCAAACCGTGCCGATTGCTTAGGCATCATCGGCGTGGCTCGCGACGTGGCGGTACTGAACAAGCTGCCGCTGAACGCGCCGGAAATCGCGCCAGTGGCGGCGACCATCGCGGACGTGCTGCCAATCGAAGTTGAAGCCGCCGACGCCTGCCCGCGCTATCTGGGCCGCGTGGTGAAGGGCATCAACGTCAAAGCGCCAACGCCGCTGTGGATGAAAGAGAAACTGCGTCGCTGCGGTATTCGCTCCATTGATGCGGTCGTTGATGTGACTAACTATGTCCTGCTGGAACTGGGTCAGCCAATGCATGCGTTCGATAAAGATCGCATCGAAGGCGGCATCAAAGTGCGGATGGCGAAAGAGGGCGAAACCCTGGTCCTGCTGGACGGTTCTGAAGCCAAACTCAGTGCAGACACCCTGGTGATTGCCGACCATCACAAAGCGCTGGCGATGGCCGGTATCTTTGGCGGTGAGCACTCTGGCGTGAATGACGAAACCCAGAACGTGCTGCTGGAATCTGCTTTCTTCAGCCCGCTGTCCATCACCGGCCGTGCGCGCCGTCATGGCCTGCATACCGATGCTTCTCACCGCTACGAGCGCGGTGTGGATCCCGTACTTCAGTACAAAGCAATGGAACGTGCTACCGCGCTGCTTATTGAACTCTGTGGCGGCGAAGCAGGCCCGATCATCGATGTCACCAACGTAGCTACGTTGCCGAAGCGTGCGACCATCACATTGCGCCGCAGCAAGCTGGACCGTCTGATTGGTCATCACATTGCTGATGATCAGGTCACCGATATCCTGACTCGTCTGGGCTGTGAAGTGACTGTCGGCAACGACGAATGGCAGGCGGTTGCGCCAAGCTGGCGTTTCGACATGGAAATCGAAGAAGACCTGGTCGAAGAAGTGGCGCGCGTTTATGGCTATAACAGCATCCCGAACGAGCCGGTACAGGCCGGTCTGGTGATGGGCAGTCATAAAGAAGCCAATCTGTCGCTCAAGCGTGTGAAAACCATGCTGAACGATAAAGGCTATCAGGAAGTGATCACCTACAGCTTCGTGGATCCGAAGGTTCAGCAGCTGGTTCACCCGGGTGAAGAAGCGCTGATTCTGCCAAGCCCAATATCCAGCGAAATGTCCGCCATGCGTCTGTCTCTGCTGACCGGCCTGCTGTCGACGGTGGTGTACAACCAGAACCGCCAGCAGAACCGTGTCCGTATCTTCGAGACTGGTCTGCGCTTCGTTCCGGACACTCAGGCACCGCTGGGCATCCGTCAGGATGTGATGCTGGGTGGGGTCATCTGCGGCAACCGCTACGATGAGCACTGGAATCTGGCAAAAGAGACCGTTGATTTCTATGATTTGAAGGGCGATCTGGAATCTGTTCTCGATCTGACCGGTAAATTATCTGAAATTGAATTCAAGGCAGAAGCCAACCCGGCACTGCATCCGGGCCAGTCTGCCGCGATTTATCTGCGCGGTGAACGCATTGGTTTCATTGGTGTTATCCACCCTGAACTGGAGCGTAAACTGGATCTGAACGGCCGTACACTGGCGTTTGAACTGGAGTGGAACAAGCTCGCAGACCGCGTGGTTCCTCAGGCGCGCGACGTTTCTCGCTTCCCGGCAAACCGCCGTGACATCGCCGTTGTGGTCGCTGAAAATGTGCCGGCAGCGGATATTTTAAACGAGTGTAAGAAAGTTGGCGTAAATCAGGTAGTTGGCGTAAACTTATTTGACGTGTACCGTGGTAAGGGTGTTGCGGAAGGCTATAAGAGCCTTGCTATCAGCCTGATTTTACAAGATACCAGCCGTACACTCGAAGAAGAGGAGATTGCCGCTACCGTTGCCAAATGCGTAGAGGCATTAAAAGAGCGATTCCAGGCATCATTGAGGGATTGAACCTATGGCGCTTACAAAAGCTGAAATGTCAGAATATCTGTTTGATAAGCTTGGGCTTAGCAAGCGGGATGCCAAAGAACTGGTGGAACTGTTTTTTGAAGAGATCCGTCGTGCTCTGGAAAACGGTGAGCAGGTTAAACTGTCCGGTTTTGGCAACTTTGATCTGCGTGACAAAAATCAACGCCCGGGACGTAACCCAAAAACGGGTGAAGATATTCCCATTACAGCCCGGCGTGTGGTGACCTTCAGACCAGGACAGAAGTTAAAAAGCCGGGTCGAAAACGCAACACCCAAAGAAGAGTAATTCTGATCTAACTAAAAAGGCCGCTGATGCGGCCTTTTTCTTTTCTGGGCGGCGTTGTCACCGTAAAATCAAACGCTTCTCCACGGGCGACGGATAACTATGCAGGTTTATGTAGATCAACAGCAGCGGCGTAATCGTCGCTGGCTTACCGGATTGTCTCTGGCCCTATTGGCGATGCTGACCATCAGCCTGTGCGCTGGCGACCAGTGGATCCCTCCCGGCGAATGGCTCACGGCCAAAGGTCAGTTGTTTATCTGGCAGATTCGCCTGCCGCGTACCGTTGCGGTGCTGTTGGTCGGCGCGGCGCTGGCCTTGTCGGGGGCGGTGATGCAGGCGTTGTTTGAAAATCCGCTTGCCGAACCGGGATTGCTTGGCGTCTCTAACGGTGCGGGCGTCGGACTTATTGCGGCAATTATGCTGGGCCAGGGTCATCTTCCGGGCTGGGCGCCAGGGCTGGCAGCCATTGCGGGCGCATTGGTGATAACTGGAATACTAATGCGCTTTGCACGACGCCATCTCTCCACCAGCCGCCTGCTGCTGGCGGGCGTGGCGCTGGGCATTATCTGTAGCGCGTTGATGACGTGGGCGGTCTATTTTTCGACGTCGTTCGACCTTCGCCAACTGATGTACTGGATGATGGGCGGCTTTGGCGGCGTGGACTGGCAGCAGACAGGGTTGATGGTGGTGCTGCTGCCGGTGATTGTCTGGGTTTGTCTGCAAGCTCAGCCGTTAAATCTGCTGGCGCTGGGAGAAACCTCTGCTCGCCAACTGGGCGTACCCATCGCCTTCTGGCGTAAGCTGCTGGTGATGGCTACCGGCTGGCTGGTGGGTGTCAGCGTGGCGCTGGCGGGTGCAATCGGTTTTATTGGACTGGTGGTGCCGCATATGCTGCGCCTGTGCGGCCTGACTGACCATCGCGTGTTGCTACCGGCCAGCGCGCTGGCGGGGGCGAGCACGCTGCTGTTTGCTGATATTATCGCGCGACTGGCGCTGTCGGCCGCTGAGTTGCCGATTGGCGTAGTGACCGCGACGCTGGGGGCACCGGTGTTTATCTGGTTGTTGCTCAAGTCAGGACGCGACTAACGCAACGTCCTGATTAAAAAGCTTTGGTGTCGTGCCAGCGTATCTGGCTATTATTAAAGACCGGGCGATAAGACCCAAACACGCTGAAAAGAGGATGCTATGCAAACCACCATACTGAACACCCCAGTCACGACTATCGACGGCGAGAAAACAACCCTGGAAGGCTACAAAGGCAAGGTACTGCTGATTGTTAACGTTGCCTCTAAATGTGGCCTTACACCGCAGTACGAGCAGCTAGAAGCGCTACAGACGTCTTTACAGCACGAAGGCTTTACGGTGCTCGGTTTCCCGTGTAACCAGTTCCTGGGCCAGGAGCCGGGTAGCGAAGAAGAGATTAAAACGTTTTGCAGTACGACTTACGGCGTAACGTTCCCGCTGTTTAGCAAAATCGACGTGAACGGTGACACGCGTCATCCGCTGTATAGCCTGTTGACCCGTCTTGCGCCGAAAGCCGTAGCGCCGGAAGGCAGCGGCTTTTATGAACGTATGGCCAGCAAAGGACGCGCTCCTGCGCATCCGGGCGATATTCTGTGGAATTTCGAGAAGTTCCTGATTGGTCGTGATGGTCAAATCATTAACCGTTTCTCTCCGGATATGACGCCGGATGATCCGATCCTGACTTCGGCGATCAAGCAGGCTCTCGCTCAGCCATGATGCCGCTGATGCAGCTTCAGCATGTCGCTGAAGGCAGCCGCCTTCATGCGTTCAGTGCCAGGGTGGAGCCCGGTGAGATCATTCATCTTGTTGGGCCAAACGGGGCTGGCAAGAGTACGCTGCTGGCCAGAATGGCCGGTCTGAGTAGCGGGAAGGGTACCATCACGTTGAATGCGCAGCCGCTGGATGAATGGCCAGCGCAGGCGTTGGCGCGCCATCGCGCGTATCTTTCTCAGCACCAGACGCCGCCCTTCGCCATGCCTGTCTGGCAATTTCTGATGTTGCATCAACAAGGCGAGCGGCAATCGGCGCTCGCCGTTCACGTGACTGAGATGTTGGATCTGAGTAATAAGCTCGGACGTAACGTCAGCCAGCTCTCCGGCGGCGAATGGCAGCGAGTTCGGTTGGCGGCCGTCATCCTGCAAATTCATCCTGACGATAATTCAGATGGTCAGCTTCTGCTACTGGATGAGCCGATGAACAGTCTTGATGTCGCTCAGCAGGCGGCGCTGGATAGGTTGTTGGCTGAACTAAGGGGGGCTGGCGTCGCTATCGTGATGAGCAGCCATGACCTGAACTATACATTACGCCATGCCGGACGTGTCTGGCTATTATGTCAGGGGCGTTTGATCGCCAGCGGTGAGACCGAGAACGTTATGCAGCCCGCGCATTTATCTGCCGCGTATAATATGCGCTTTCAGCGACTGGATATTGCTGGGCACCAAATGCTCATTTATGACGATGCCGGCGAAAATTAATCCAACTCCGCTTGAAATGGCGGTGATTGCTTGCCAGCCAAACCGCAATAGATATAATTTACTGGCTGAATAAAAAAATGAGGATTCGCTGGGTATGCGTTTCTGGACTCTTTTTCTCGTGGCTTTCGTTTTAGCAGGGTGTAGTAGCCATCGCGCGCCGCCGCCCAATCCCCGGCTTTCGGATTCTATTACCGTTATCGCAAGCTTAAACGATCAGTTGCAAAACTGGCACGGTACGCCTTATCGCTATGGTGGGATGAACCGCCGCGGCGTGGACTGTTCCGCTTTTGTGCTGATGACTTTCCGCGATAAATTCGAAATGCAGCTTCCGCGGGAAACACGCCAACAGGCGAAGATCGGCACCGAAATAGATAAAGATGAACTGCTGCCCGGCGACCTGGTGTTCTTTAAGACTGGCGCAGGCGAGAGCGGGTTGCACGTGGGTATTTACGATACCGACAACCAGTTTATTCATGCCTCCACCAGCCAGGGCGTCACGAGGTCATCGCTCGATAATGTCTACTGGCGAAAAAACTTCTGGCAGGCCAGGCGAATTTAATCAAAAAGAAAAGGAGGCGAAATGCCTCCTTTTCTTTTTATAGACGACAACATTTTAAATAAATAGCCGACAATATGCCGATTTTGTCAGGTGAGATCATAGAACTTAAGGTTGATTGTGTTAATCCATTACTTTCGATTACAATCATTACGATCCAGTGACGGACCACAAAAATAAAAGGAACCGATGAAAGGAATAACAGCAGCATTCATTACCGTAGGTTTTTTGCTTTGTGACGTCGGAAACCCGGACATGACTTTTAGTGAAGGGCAGTCGCAATGATTGTATCGCTGGATAATACGTATTGTTCTCAATTGTTTTTCCTGCCCGCCAGAAATAGCGACGGGCGTCTTGTCGGCCTGAAAATCGTCAGCCAATTTAGCGGTCTTGATAATCACATACGCATTCCCACTGGTCTGGTGCTGCCGCGGCTGACTCCACAACAAGAAATAACCTTATTTGAGGAAAAACTGGCGCTGTTGAATAACTGTCAGTTGTTCTTTCGTCAGCACAACCTCAAAGCGTGGATCACTGCGCCACCGGGGCTTGTTACGGCGCTGCTTGCCGACGATGAGCTCGTCGCCAGCGCGCAGCGTTTTCCGTTTCTGGAGTTGGCCGTTAGCGAAAGCTATCCTGGCCTCAATCAGGTAGATGAAAATCATCCTTTGGCCCACCTGTGTCAACACTTCCCTTTAGTGCTCAGTGACTTTGGTTCCGGTGATGCCTCCACCCGCGCGGTATTCGCCGGGCTGTTCACTCGCATTGTTCTGGATAGAAGCTTTGTCCAGCGCCAGTCAAAATCCGCGTCTTTTGAACCGTTTCTGCGTGCGATCGTGACGCAGATCCAGCCTTACTGTCAGGGTATTATGATCTCCGGTGTGGATGACGAGCACACGCGTCAGCGCGTAGCGTCCTTCGGGTTCAGTGGGATGCTTGGCAACCTGTGGCCGGTAGTGGCAGAATCTTCCTTAACAACATTAGTGCAACAATAACCCTGCACTTACCCGGGTGTTTAACGTACAGTAACCCAATACACTACGGGCAGGAGGAACCATGAACCTGTCATTTAACACCCGCTGGCGCGATGAGCTGCCAGGATTTTACAGTGCGCTACAGCCCACGCCGCTGCATAACGCCCGCGTGATCTGGCACAACGCGCCGCTGGCGCAAGCGCTCGCGATTCCCGAATCACTTTTCACGCCTGAACATGGCGCAGGCGTCTGGGGTGGCGAAACGCTGCTGCCTGGTATGTCGCCGTTAGCACAGGTATACAGTGGTCATCAGTTTGGCGCCTGGGCAGGGCAACTGGGCGACGGGCGCGGTATCTTACTGGGCGAACAGCAGTTAGAAAACGGCAAAACGGTCGACTGGCATCTTAAGGGCGCTGGACTCACGCCGTATTCACGAATGGGCGATGGGCGAGCGGTACTACGTTCGACGATTCGTGAGAGTCTGGCCTCGGAAGCCATGCATTATCTTGGCATTCCGGGCACCCGGGCGCTGGCGATAGTGACCAGTGATACGCCGGTCTACCGCGAAACGGTAGAATCTGGCGCGATGCTGATGCGCATTGCCGAAAGCCACATCCGATTCGGCCACTTCGAACATTTCTACTACCGCCGCGATATCGACAGCGTACGTAGGCTGGTGGACTTTACGATCCGTCATTACTGGCCGCAGTTGCAGCATGAGGCCGATGGTTATGCGCTGTGGTTCCAGGACGTCGTGGCGCGTACGGCGCAGATGATTGCCCGCTGGCAAACGGTGGGTTTCGCACATGGCGTGATGAATACCGACAACATGTCGATACTGGGGCTGACGCTTGACTACGGTCCGTTTGGTTTCCTCGATGACTATCAACCCGCGTTTATCTGTAACCACTCGGATCATCAGGGCCGCTATCGCTTCGATAATCAGCCTGCAGTCGGTCTGTGGAACCTTCAGCGTCTGGCGCAGGCGGTGTCACCGTTGATTGACGTGGATACGCTTAACGCCGCGCTGGAAGGCTATCAGGCGGTGCTGTTCCGGGAATACGGGCAGCGAATGCGCCAAAAACTCGGGCTGTTCAGCGAAAGAACAGGCGATAACGATCTGCTTAACGGCTTGTACGCGTTGATGGAAAGAGAAGGGAGTGACTATACGCGTACCTTCCGCTTGCTCAGTGAAACGGAGCAGCACAGCGCCGCGTCGCCGCTGCGTGATGAGTTTATTGACCGCTCAGCCTTTGACAGCTGGTTTACTCAGTACCGCGCGCGTTTACAGCTGGAACAAGTGGATGATGCGACGCGCCAGCAGGCCATGAAACTCGCCAACCCAGCAATGGTCCTGCGAAACTGGTTGGCGCAACGGGCGATTGAGCAAGCGGAGAAGGGCGACTATCGGGAGCTCCATCGCCTGCATGAAGCGCTGCGCGATCCGTGGCGCGATCGGGATGATGACTACAGTCGACGTCCGCCTGACTGGGGTAAGAGACTGGAAGTCAGCTGTTCAAGCTAATTAATGTATTCAGGCTGCGCTATGACGATGGCGCAGCTACTTGGTCAATATCAGCTTTCCTGCCTGAGTTTGCCGTAGCAGATACTGCTGCTCTCCATGCTCAATGATTAAACGACCCTCGTTGCCTAACAGCGTCTGGCTGTCGATCCGCCGATCCTGAGGAAGAGGATGCGGGGTATTATCCTTCTTGGTTTCCTGTTTTGCGCAGCTATCCATTTGCTAAATTTATAATGAAAATCAATATAACAATGAGAATTATTATCGATTTTTGACGGGGTAACCGCAAGCGTTATTTACCACTAGATCGGGTAGGGGCAATGGCCCACCGCTGAACGGTGGGCGGGGGAGGCTTAGAGACGAGTGGCGACTGCGGCTGCCAGCTTTTCCAGCAGCAGTTCGGTATCTTCCCAGCTCAGACACGGATCGGTAATCGACTGACCGTAGGTCAGAGGCTGGTCAGCGACGATCTTTTGCGTCCCTTCACGCAGGAAACTTTCCGCCATAATACCGGCAATAGCCGAGGAACCATTGCGGATCTGTTGGCAAATATCGTCACACACTTCCAGCTGACGGCGATGCTGCTTCTGGCAGTTGCCGTGACTGAAGTCAACCACCAGGTGCTCGGGGAGATCAAACTGATGCAGCGTGTCGCAGGCCGCGGCGATATCGTCGGCATGGTAGTTCGGTTTTTTGCCGCCACGCATAATGATATGGCCATACGGGTTGCCGCTGGTCTGATAGATAGTCATCTGACCGTTTTTATCCGGCGACAGGAACATGTGGCTGGCGCGCGCCGCGCGAATAGCGTCAACCGCAATGCGGGTGTTGCCGTCGGTGCCGTTTTTAAAACCTACCGGGCAGGAGAGCGCAGAGGCCATTTCACGGTGGATCTGGCTTTCCGTTGTCCTGGCGCCAATGGCGCCCCAACTGATTAAATCGGCGATAAACTGACCGGTCACCATATCGAGGAATTCGGTCGCCGTCGGTACACCCAGCGTGTTGACCTGTAACAGCAGCTTGCGTGCCTGCTCAATACCGTGGTTAACGCGGTAGCTGCCGTTCAGGTCGGGATCGGAGATTAATCCTTTCCAGCCCACCACGGTGCGCGGCTTTTCGAAATAGGTGCGCATGACGATTTCCAGCTCGCCCTGATGCTTTTCACGCAGCACCTGAAGGCGACGAGCATAATCCATCGCGGCATCGAGGTCATGAATGGAGCAGGGGCCCACTATCGCCAGCAGACGACGGTCTTCACCGTTGAGGATTTTTTCAATACGATGGCGTGAGGCGGTGACGTGGGCCGCAACGTCCGGTGATACAGGGTGGCGCTGAGCAAGTTCAGCAGGCGTAATCAGGCTCTCAATTCGAGCGGTACGCAATTCATCGGTCTTATTCATGGAAGTCTCAGAAATTTGTTGCTTCACCAGTCAAAATGCTGGGAAGTGATGCACATCACGATAAACCAATCTGGGTTTAATTCAAGCGTGGCAGGTAATGTGCTCTCAATCACAAAGCTATGATAACTAAATTTGCTGCATTGTACTAGTGTGTTAGTACATTCTGCGACTTAATCCCATTATATCCATGATTTTCGTGGCAATTTCTTCAACCGAGTAGTTGGTACTGTTCAGCCATGGGATCTGATGACGGCGGTAAAGCGCCTCGACCTCGGCCACTTCCATTCGGCACTGGCGCATTGACGCATAGCGGCTGTTTTCCCGCCGCTCTTCACGAATAGCCGCCAGACGCTCAGGATTGATTGTCAGCCCGAACAGCTTATGCTGCAGCGGTTTGAGCGAGGCAGGTAGCACCAGATTGTCCATATCATCGGCAATAAAGGGGTAGTTGGCTGCACGAATACCAAACTGCATCGCCAGATACAGGCTGGTCGGCGTTTTACCGCAGCGCGACACACCCAGCAAAATCACCTGCGCCTGATCGAGATTACGCAGCGAGATGCCGTCGTCGTGTGCCAGGGTGTAGTCAATGGCGGCGATACGTGCATCGTATTTGGTCAGGTTGCCGGGGGTTAAGCCGTGGGTACGGTGAGCAATCGGCGTTGGGTCAAGCTTCAGCTCTTCCTGCAACGGCGCGACCAGTGCCTGCACAATATCCTGACAAAAACCTTCACATTGCAGAATAATGTCACGAATTTCGGGGATCACAATCGAATAGAACACAAGAGGCCGTACGCCCGTTTGCTGGTAGATAGCATCGATCTGTTCCTTCACCGCCCGCGCGCGACTTTCACTTTCGATAAACGGCAGAGTGATGCTGTTTATCGCTACCGGGAACTGCGACATGACCGCGTGGCCGAGCACCTCCGCCGTAATCGCGGTTCCGTCAGAAATATAAAATACCTGCCTGTCGACTGCGTTATCCATATTGCTTGACTCCCGTTAATTGCCTGAAAGGGTAAATTAAATTTAAACACAAGCCAGACGTATTTGTCTTAAATTTAAAAATGAAACGGTATTTTTATTTTTAATGAAATGGTCGTTTCAATTTCCAAAAGAGGTCAATAGACCGCATGTTTTTGTGCCTTTTCAGGCTAATCAGTAGGTTATGAATAAACAGGAATCAATCCTAAAAAGTAAAAAAATAATTTGCTTACACGATTCACCGTTTTTTTCGGCCGTTTAAATATGCGAGGATATTTTAAGTAGTCAGTCGTTTCTTATCACTGCTTCTTTAAATCAAAAAAGGATTGTCTCGATGTCCAACAATGGCTCGTCACCGCTGGTGCTTTGGTACAACCAACTCGGCATGAATGATGTAGACAGAGTTGGAGGCAAAAATGCCTCCTTGGGTGAAATGATTACTAATCTGTCCGGAATGGGTGTGTCTGTGCCCAACGGATTTGCCACCACTGCCGATGCGTTTAATCAGTTTCTCGACCAGAGCGGCGTAAACCAGCAGATTTATCAACTGTTGGATAACACCGATATTGACGACGTTACCGCCCTGGCGAAAGCCGGCGCGCAGATCCGCCAGTGGATCATCGACACTCCTTTCCAGAGCGAACTGGAACAGGCAATTCACGAAGCGTATAACCAGCTGGCCGCTGATAACGCCAATGCTTCCTTTGCCGTGCGTTCTTCCGCAACAGCTGAAGATATGCCGGACGCTTCCTTCGCCGGTCAGCAGGAAACCTTCCTTAACGTCCAGGGCTATGACGCGGTGCTGGTGGCGGTGAAGCACGTGTTCGCTTCACTGTTCAACGACCGCGCTATTTCTTACCGCGTGCATCAGGGCTATGACCATCGCGGCGTCGCGCTCTCCGCGGGCGTACAGCTGATGGTGCGTTCCGACCTCGCTTCCTCTGGCGTCATGTTCTCCATCGATACCGAATCCGGCTTTGACGAGGTGGTGTTTATCACCTCCGCGTGGGGCCTGGGGGAAATGGTGGTGCAGGGCGCGGTGAACCCGGATGAGTTCTACGTTCACAAACCGACCCTCGCCGCCGGTCGCCCGGCGATTGTTCGCCGTACCATGGGCTCGAAGAAAATTCGTATGGTCTATGCGCCGACCCAGGAGCATGGCAAACAAGTGCGCATTGAAGACGTGCCGCAGCAGCAAAGCGATATTTTCTCGCTGACTAACGACGAAGTGCAGGAGTTGGCGAAGCAGGCAGTACAAATTGAAAAACACTACGGTCGTCCGATGGACATCGAGTGGGCAAAAGACGGTCATACCGGCAAGCTGTTTATCGTTCAGGCGCGTCCTGAGACGGTACGTTCGCGCGGGCAGGTGATGGAACGTTATACGCTGCACTCGCAAGGGCGTATCGTGGCGGAAGGCCGCGCCATCGGTCACCGTATTGGCGCGGGCCCGGTTAAAGTCATTCATGACATCAGCGAAATGAATCGCATCCAGCCGGGCGATGTTCTGGTCACCGACATGACCGACCCGGATTGGGAACCGATCATGAAAAAAGCGGCGGCGATTGTCACCAACCGCGGCGGACGTACCTGCCACGCGGCGATTATTGCCCGTGAGCTGGGGATCCCGGCGGTGGTGGGCTGTGGCGATGCCACCGAGCGCATGAAGGATGACGAAAAGGTCACCGTTTCCTGTGCCGAAGGCGACACCGGCTACGTTTACGCCGACCTGCTGGACTTCAGCGTGAAAAGCTCCAGCGTGGATACCATGCCGGATCTGCCGCTGAAGATCATGATGAACGTCGGCAACCCGGACCGCGCGTTTGACTTCGCCTGCTTGCCAAACGAAGGCGTGGGTCTGGCGCGTCTGGAGTTCATCATCAACCGTATGATCGGCGTGCACCCACGTGCACTGCTCGAATTCGACGACCAGGAACCAAAACTGCAAAACGAAATCCGCGAAATGATGAAAGGGTTCGATTCGCCGAAAGAGTTCTACGTTGGCCGTCTGACGGAAGGGATCGCCACGCTGGGCGCGGCGTTCTATCCGAAACGCGTGATTGTGCGTCTGTCTGACTTTAAGTCGAACGAATACGCCAATCTGGTCGGCGGCGAACGTTATGAACCGGAAGAAGAGAACCCGATGCTCGGCTTCCGCGGTGCTGGTCGCTATGTGTCTGACAGCTTCCGTGACTGCTTTGCCCTCGAGTGTGAAGCGGTGAAACGCGTGCGTAACGACATGGGGCTGACCAACGTCGAAATCATGGTACCGTTCGTACGTACCGTGGATCAGGCGAAAGCGGTGGTGGATGAACTGGCGCGTCAGGGCCTCAAGCGCGGTGAAAACGGGCTGAAGATCATCATGATGTGTGAGATTCCGTCCAACGCCCTGCTGGCGGAGCAGTTCCTTGAACACTTTGACGGCTTCTCCATTGGCTCAAACGATATGACGCAGCTGGCGCTGGGCCTGGATCGAGACTCTGGCGTCGTTTCCGCGCTGTTCGATGAGCGTAATGAGGCGGTGAAAGCGCTGCTGTCGATGGCGATTCGCGCAGCGAAGAAGCAGGGCAAGTATGTCGGTATCTGCGGCCAGGGGCCGTCCGATCACGAAGACTTTGCTGCCTGGCTGATGGATGAAGGAATCGATAGCCTGTCGCTGAACCCGGATACCGTCGTGCAGACCTGGCTGAGTCTGGCCGAGCTGAAAAAGTGATGACCATTCTGCTGAGATCCCGGGCATTCAGTTAATGCCTGGGTGACGGCAAAGCGGTGATATAGAAATCCGTAATCTCACAGAGATTACGGATTTTTTTATGGTGAGTCATACTGTTACGGCTATGAGCGCCAAACGTTCAATTAGCGCGATTCTCACCTGAGTTACCAATAAGGCTTCCAGCACTGACGTACGCGAATCAGAGCTTCAAGGTAAAAGTAATCTCCCCAGGAACAGCATTCATCAACGCCTTTACCGGCCGGCATATGATAAACCGAATGCATCAGCAGTCCCTCACAGCTCTCGTCATGGGTAGAAAGATAGTGCTCCGTTAATGAATGAATAATGTGCAGTGCGCACTCTTCATACTGCATCCGATGCGCATCGGTCGCAGGGAGCGCTTTCGTCAGCTCCAGCAGCCCGCAGGCTGCAATAGCGGCGGCAGAACTGTCACGCACGGCGTCGGTATCAACGAGCGCCAGATCCCAGTGGCAGACGAAGTCTTCTGGCAAACGGTTGATAAAGTAGTGGCTCAGGCTACGCGTCAGGTCGACCAGGCTGCTTTTGCCGGTATACAGGTAGCTGAGCATAAACCCGTAAATTCCCCACGCCTGTCCACGCGCCCAGCAGGAACTATCGCTATAGCCCTGGTGCGTGTTGCCATAGCGCGGTTCGCCGGTGTTCACGTCCATATAGTAGGTGTGATACGTCGAAGCATCGGGCCTGACAATATATTTTGCAGCCTGCGTGGCGTGGGACAATGCCGCCTGGGCAAAGGCAGGGTTACCCGTCTGCTCGCTAGCCCAGTAGAGCAGCGGAAGGTTCATATTGCAGTCGATAATCATCCGCCCTTGTTGCTCCGGGTCCGTCAGATCGCCCCAGGCCTGGATAATCCCCGCCGTGGGGTTGTAGCGTTGCATCATCATTTCCGCCGCATGCAGCGCGATATCGCGCGCACGGGTATTGCCGGTCAGACGCCATGCGTTTACGCAGGAGAGACTATAGAGAAAACCAAGATCATGGGTATCCGTCTCAACCCGGTTTGCCAGCCGATGAGCAAAAGAGAGAATAAATCGCTCAGCCGCCTGACGATATTTATCGTTGCCGGTCATCTCCCAGAGTAGCCAAAGCTGGCCGGTCCAGAAACTATTGGTCCACTGATTATTTTCTGCCGGTTGCCATTTCCCTCCTTCGCAGGCTTCATTAGGAAACTTATCGCCCAGCGCAAATAGCGTGCGGTCAATCTGTGAGGTAATATGCTGAAGAGCATTATCCACTTTTATTTTTAATACCTGACGATCTATCGGTGCGTTATCGAATGGGCGCAGGGCTTCAGTAACGACGTGCGCCGTTTTATTACTAGTCATAAATTATCCTGTAATTACTACTTGGGTGTTTAAATAATTCTTGATTACGCGCTTTCAGCCCGAGCTGGTAATGTCTTTTTTCCTGCAATGCTGCTGGATAAGGTAAAAGCCGAGATGGCTGTGAATAATAACGCGCAGCAGCCCATGATTAAAAATGTGTGAGAGAAACCTATTTTATCGTATAAATAACCCGCCGGTGGTGCGACGACAACGGAACCTACATAGACCATGGCCTGATAACCTAATAAATACATGGTGGCATTGACCCGTTTGTGGAAATGCTCCGCGATGTATTTAAAAACTGATATTAAGAGCAGCGCGATTTCAACACCATAGAAAGGTTTGATAATCGAAATCATAATAGGGTCGACGGTCAAGCCAGACAGAATCAGACGGCAACCCACCACTAACCCACAGAGCAATAATCCTTTTTTGGCCCCGTAATAGTTAACTAACGCCGGAATAAACATCATCATCAGAAATTCGATACCGGCCTGTAGCGTCCCCAGGTAACCATACCAGGCATTACCTTGCTCTTTGGTGGCAAAGAAGGAGACAAAATAGCGCGGGAACTGTTGCTCCGCGACAAACATCATCCACGCAACGCCGGCGACATACAGGCTAAACATCCAGAATTTACGGCTTTGCATCAAGGCGATGACATCGGCAAAAACAATCTTGTGATCGGAGATAACGGTGTTATTGCGCAGCTGTTCGTCACCTATCTTCAAACTCAACAACACCGCCAGCATCACTAAAGAGGTCGTACTGCTCAGCAGAAAGTTAGCCGCGGGCGTATAGTTAAAAAGTACCCCCGACACCGAGGCGGCAAGCGCCCAGCCAAGCGAACCCCACATTCTGATACGGCCAAACTCCAGACCGTAAAGGCGACTGAAGCGATCGGCATACGACTCGGCGGCTGCCACACCGGCATACCAGCCTAAGCTTAAATAAAATGCCCCTATAATAATTCCGAGCAGCGTATGGCTTAGCAGTAGAGGTTGATAAATAAAAACAAAAAAAGGTGCCATTAAAGCTGATGTGGCACAAACAAAATAGAGCAACCACTTGCTCATCCCTATTTTGTCCATGATGTAACCGTATACTGGCTTTAATACTACGGCAAAGACACCATTGACGGCGAATACAGTACCAATAGTGACGCTATCCAATCCAACTTTCTGACTTAACCATAAGGCATATAACCCAAAGCTGGAAGACCAGGTAAAAAAATAGAGAAATATAAAACTGCTCATTTTGAACTGTGCTATACGGGTCAATAACATCGTGTTCATGATGCGACTCCAGTATAAATTGGGTAATCATCAGAGTACGGAACAAGCATAACATATTCTGTCGTAATCATAATTTCCTGCCGTGTTGATAGATATTTATAGGATAAGGCCTGAAAGCACAACCCGGATGCTGACGGACGGAGATTAGCGTCTTTATTTCCCGTGCTAGCGTGAGCATGTTCACAGAATTATTGTCATTTTTAAGTTTGATTAGATTTATGTTCAAACATTAAGCAATATCTGCAATGTATAGCAGTAAAGCTTAATTTTATTGTCATGGTGAAAAATGAGTGAACCGCAAAAGCTGGAAAGAATTGCGCTAGGAAATGAGGTGGTGTCGTTTCAGAGGCCAATGGGGTCAAGCGCTCATTATTATCACTGGCATCAGTGTGTTGAGTTTCTATATATCTCAAAGGGTTATGGGATTGTTGTCGTAGACAAGCAGCACTACACGGCCAGGCCCGGCCGGCTTTTTATCTTCCCGCCATTTCGCCTGCATAAGGTGCAGGTTGAGGTGGCAGAGAACAACCCTTCTTATCGCACGGCGATGCATATTGAGCACAATGAAGTGAATAGTGCCTTGCGAATGTTCCCACGCCAGCAGGCGCAATTTGCTGCACTGTCTGGCACGCACGCGCCTGCGCAAATTCACGATCTCAGCGAACATGCAGATTATGTCGCTCATATCCTCGATCGCTTCGAAGCGCTGGAGCGTAAAGGCTATAACTCCGCCAGCGATGTCGCTTTTCTGGTGATGCAGTTACTGGATTTTCTCCCTGAACAACTGCAAGGCGAGGCCCATCAGCAGCAGACGATCGCTGCCCGCATCATGCATTGGGTGGAAGAACATTATCAGCAGAAATTTTCGCTGGATGAGCTGGCATCGGACATGGGATTTTCACGCAGCTACACCTCGCGAATTTTCCGCCAACAAACGGGAGGAGGGATCCAAGAGTATATTCTGACGCGCAGAATTAAAAAAAGCTGCGATTTGTTGCGCTATTCGTCACTGAACGTGACGGAAATTGCCCATACCGTAGGTTTTACTGATATGACCTATTTTATTACCTGCTTTAAAAAAATGTTGGGCCAGTCCCCTTTGCAATACCGTAAACAATATGCCGAAGAAAACCATTGAACGCGCGCCATAGCGCTAAGAAATGCCTGTAATCATGCTACAAGAGTTGCGGGCGATCACACTCCGCAAAGAAAACCAAATATCGTAAATCTTCAGGCAATTTCAACAATTGTTCCCCATCCGTCACTTCTGAATACTGCTACCTGGACCACAAGCTTAGCGGAATATTTTCGGCTATTTATCAGCGAATCAGGAGAATGGCTATGACCCCGATTTACAAAGATCCTCAACGTCCCATTAAGGAACGCGTCGCCGATTTACTGGCGCGAATGACGCCTGAAGAGAAATACGCCCAGATGCATGCCTGGTGGCTGGTGCTGTCGGAAGATGGCAACCATCGTGAGCGTACCGACATGAGCGATGAGTTTGCGGGCGTCAGTGAGCAAACTTCCCTGAGTGAACGTTTAAAGATGGGCGTCGGGCAGATCACCCGCCCGCTGGGTACCCATATTGTCGACGCCAAAACCGGCGTGCGCGCGGCTAACCGCCTGCAAAAAATGATGATGGAAGAAACGCGTCTGGGGATTCCCGCACTGTTCCATGAAGAATGTCTGGTGGGGCTCCTGTGCAAGGATGCAACGCTGTTTCCTTCGTCGCTAAACTATGGTTCCACCTGGGATCCTGAACTGGTGAAACGCACGGCCCGGCAAATAGGGGAAGAGGCGCGCTCCACGGGCTGTAAGCAAGGGCTGGCGCCGGTACTGGACGTTTCACGCGATGTGCGCTGGGGGCGCACGGAAGAGACATTTGGCGAGGACCCGTGGCTGGTGGGCGTGATGGCCTGCGCCTATGTTGAAGGCCTGCAGGGCGAGAAACGCGACGTGCTGGCGACGCTGAAGCACTATGTCGGCCACTCTTTCAGCGAAGGAGCGCGTAACCACGCGCCGGTGCATCTCGGCTTTCGTGAACTGAATGATACCTTCCTGCTGCCGTTTGAGATGGCGGTGAAACGTGCGCACGCCGGTTCGGTGATGCCGGCCTATCACGACATTGACAACCAACCCGGCCACAGTGACAGCTTCCTGTTGACCACCATATTGCGTGAGCGCTGGGGCTTTGACGGCATTGTGGTTGCCGATTACGGTGGCGTCAGCCTGCTGCATCAGCACCATGGCGTGGCGCAGGATGCGGCGGAATCGGCGGCGCTGGCGTTTAACGCCGGACTGGATGTTGAGTTGCCGAAAGATGACTGTGCGCGTCACCTGGCAGAGGCGGTTGCGCGTGGGTTAATCACCCCGGAAAAAATCGACGAAATCGTCTCGCGTACCTTAACGGAAAAATTCCGTCTTGGTCTGTTTGAGCATCCTTACGTTGATGAAAACGCTATCTCGTTACAGTCCGACGCAACGCGACAGGTGGCCAGAGAGGTGGCTACCCGATCCATCACGTTGCTGGAGAATCGCAATGCGCTGCCAATCGCTGGAAATTCACGCGTTGCGGTCGTTGGCCCAACCGCGGACGACCCGCTGGCACTGCTTAGCGGCTATAGCTTCCCTGTGCATTTGATTATCAGCGATATGGTCGACAACACCTCGCAGGTCACCACGCCGCTGGCGGCGTTGCGTGACTATCTTGGCGACAGCCATGTACGTTATGCCAAAGGCTGTCACATCATCGAGCAGAGAATGGCCGGTGCGCCGGTTTTCCCCGGCGACAGCTCGGGCAAACCGATGCAGTCCTCCCCGGTGTCACAGGATCTCAGCCTGATTCCCGACGCGGTGCGTGCTGCGCAGGACAGCGATGTGATCGTCGCCTGTGTCGGCGATCTGGCGGGTCTGTTCCAGAGTGGGACGGTAGGGGAAGGGTCGGATACCGATAGCCTGAATCTGCCAGGCGTTCAGCAACAACTGCTTCAGGCGCTGGTGGATACCGGCAAGCCGGTGGTAGTGGTGATGACCGGCGGACGTCCATATAACCTGCAAGGGCTGGAGAAAAAAGTGGCGGCGCTAATGCTGGCCTGGGCACCGGGGCAGGAAGGCGGTTGGGCGATTGCTGATGTGCTCACTGGCCGCGCTGAACCTCAGGGGCGTCTGGTGGTGAGCGTACCGAAAAGCGCGGGCGCGATGCCGTTTTACTACAACCACAAGTTGAAGAGCGGCGGTACGCCGTTTGCGTTCCATTTTGGCGCGCTGTATCCATTTGGCTACGGCAAAGGCTGGGGGGATTTCCACTACGGTGAGCCGCAGTTAACGCAGTCAGAAGTGTCTATCGACGGTGACATCACGCTACGTGTGACGGTGAAAAACCACGGTGAACGCAGCGGCAGTGAAGTCGTTCAGGTCTATGTCCGCGATAAGGTCGCCTCAATGGTTCGCCCACTTCAGGAACTGAAAGCGTTCCAGCGCGTTACGCTCGCGCCGGGTGAACAGGCGACGCTCATCTTCACGCTGCCGGTCGATATGCTCAACTTCACCAGCTACGAAGGCCAACGCATTGTTGAGCCCGGCGAGTTTGAACTTCAGGTGGGGAGTTCTTCGGCGGATATCCATGGCCGCGCGACGGTGAGGGTAACCGGTGAGATCCGCGTTCTGCCTTTCAACTGGCAAATGATGAGCCGCTGCGAAGTGGGGCGTTAATCGCGAACCCGGATGTGACGCATCCGGGGGATTGCTGTGCAACAGGCAAAAAAAGGCCCATCGTGGGAGATGGGCAAAGACTACACACAGCAATTCGTTGTTTCACTCAGGGGATATATAAATCAAGGGGTTGATCTATTGCCTTGGTCCTTATAGTAGGCATGGCCGATTTTTGCGTCGATCGGATTCGTCTCAATAGTTAAATAAATGTGAATGATTTCCGCGGTATGTCGCAGAGAGAGGGCGCTTCAGGGGCAAAAAAGAGGAAATAAATCAGCGGTACTTAAGTAAAAGGCGGGTTTCCCCGCCTTTTATCTATCTTATTGTTTCGGATAGTTATCTTTTTCCAGCTCGTTAAGCTCTTCCAGCACGTCGTCCGGATCGGTCGATGGCGGTGGCACTTCGTGTAGCCAGGCATCAAACAGACGCCAGGAGACAGCCAGTAACACCGGGCCGATAAACAGGCCAATCATGCCGAAGGCGACCAGACCACCGATAACGCCGGAGAGAATCAGAATCATCGGCAGGTCAGCGCCCATACGAATCAGCATCGGGCGAATCACGTTATCCATCGTGCCCACCACGCAGCTCCACACCAGCAGCACCGTGCCCCAGGTGGTATCTCCGGTCCAGTACAGCCAAATAATGCTCGGGACTAAAACAATCAATGGCCCCAGTTGCACCAGGCAGGAGAAGATCATCACCACCGTCAGCAGCGTGGCGTAGGGTACGCCGGAAATACCAAGGCCAATCCCGCCCAGTACCGCCTGGACCAGCGCGGTGACTACCACGCCGAGCGCCACGGCGCGGATGGCCTGTCCCGCCAGCAGCACCGCCGCATCGCCGCGCTTGGCGGCAAGGCGCGTAGCGAAGTAGCGCATCCCGAAGGCGACTTTCTCCCCCTGCCAGTACAGCAGGGCGCTAAACAGCAGCATCAGCGCGCTGTGCATCAGGAAACGGCCGACGTGCGCCGCCTGGCCGACAAACCAGGTGGTTGTGGTGCCGATGTAAGGGCGAACTTTCGCCATCAGCGCGCTGCCCCCCATGTCCAGCAGACTATGCCAGCCGCTGTAGAGCTTCGCGCCAATAAACGGAATACTGTTTAACCAGGCCAGGTCCGGCAGTGTCAAATTGCCGCTGGTGATGGCATGTACCAACGGGGTACTGCCGTCAACCAGGCTGTTGACCAGCAGAGAGATGGGAATAACAAACAGTAAAAAGAGCAAAAGCGTCATCACCAGTACGGCGAGCGAACGGCGACCGAAAAGCAGGCGCTGGAACCAGAGCAGCACAGGCCAGGTGGCAATCACGATAGTCGCCGCCCAGGCGAAGCCCAGAATAAACGGCTGAACAATCCATAAACAGGCGATGATCATCAACGCTAAAAACAGCACCGATAGCAGTATTTGTGGAATATCACGAGGCCGAGGGATCGTGTTCATAAATGAGTTTTACCTTCTGTTGCTCGTCAGAGCGCTGACGCAGCGTAAATCGTTCATTGATAATAATATCAATAAATTCCCGGCGCTGATTCTGCGACAAAAACTCCCGGGCGTATAAGAAAAAAATGTGATAAAACGATAACGGCACGACGCAAACGATTAATTATCTATCCACAGTGTGCCGCCTGAGCGCAAACCGGCGGACCCTGTGCGTACAACACAACATTCAGAAAGGGTCAAACGTAATGATCCCACAGATTTCTCAGGCACCTGGCGTAGTTCAGCTGGTGTTGAATTATTTGCAGGCACTGGAGCAACAAGGCTTTACCGGCGATACCGCCACCCGCTATGCCGACAGGCTAACGATGGCGACCGATAACAGTATCTACCAGCTTCTTCCCGATGCGGTAGTGTTCCCGCGCTCCACGGCGGATGTCGCGCTGCTGGCTCGTCTGGCGGCAGAAGAACGCTTTCAATCCCTGGTGTTCACCCCGCGCGGTGGCGGCACTGGCACCAACGGCCAGGCGCTGAATCAGGGCATTATTATCGACATGTCCCGTTATATGAACCGCATCATTGAAATCAACCCTGAAGAGGGCTGGGTGCGCGTGGAAGCGGGCGTGATTAAGGATCAGCTTAACCAGTACCTGAAACCCTACGGTTATTTCTTCTCCCCGGAGCTGTCGACCAGCAACCGAGCGACGCTGGGCGGGATGATCAATACCGACGCCTCCGGACAGGGGTCGCTGGTGTACGGCAAAACCTCCGACCACGTGCTGGGCGTGCGCGCCGTGCTGCTGGGGGGCGATATTCTCGATACGCAGCCGGTGCCGGTCGCGCTGGCCGAGACGTTAGCCAAAGAGCAGTCGGCAGCGGGGCGTATTTACCGCACCGTCTTTGAACGCTGTCGCGACAACCGTCAGCTGATCCTCGACAAATTTCCCAAACTTAACCGCTTCCTCACCGGTTATGACCTTCGCCACGTTTTTAACGATGAGATGACTGAGTTTGACCTGACCCGTATTCTCACCGGTTCGGAAGGCACGCTGGCGTTCATTACCGAAGCGCGACTGGATATTACGCCGCTGCCGAAGGTTCGTCGGTTGGTCAATATTAAGTATGACTCCTTTGACTCCGCGCTGCGCAATGCGCCCTTTATGGTAGAAGCGCGCGCCCTGTCGGTTGAAACCGTCGATTCGAAAGTATTGAACCTGGCACGGGAAGATATCGTCTGGCATTCGGTGAGTGAGCTGATTACCGACGTTCCCGATAAAGAGATGCTCGGGCTCAATATCGTTGAGTTCTCTGGTGACGATGAAGCCATGATTGAAGGCCAGGTCAGCGCGCTGTGTGCACGTCTGGATGAACTGATTGCACAGAATGAAGGTGGGCTGATTGGCTGGCAGCGTTGTAACGATCTGGACGGCATCGAGCGTATTTACGCTATGCGTAAAAAAGCGGTAGGCCTGCTGGGTAACGCCAAAGGGGCGGCTAAGCCGATCCCGTTTGCTGAAGACACCTGCGTGCCGCCAGAGCATCTCGCCGACTATATTGTGGAATTCCGCGCGCTACTCGATAGCCATGGCCTGAGCTACGGTATGTTTGGCCACGTCGACGCGGGCGTGCTGCACGTCCGTCCGGCGCTGGATATGTGCGACCCGCAGCAGGAAGTGCTGATGAAGCAGATTTCCGACGAAGTGGTGGCGCTGACGGCTAAATATGGCGGTCTGCTGTGGGGCGAGCACGGAAAAGGTTTCCGTGCGGAATACAGCCCGGCTTTCTTCGGCGAGCAGTTGTACGGTGAGTTGCGCAAAGTGAAGGCGGCTTTTGACCCCGACAACCGCCTTAACCCTGGTAAAATTTGTCCGCCGGAAGGCGTGGATGCCCCGATGATGAAGGTGGACGCGGTGAAACGCGGCACCTACGACCGACAAATCCCGGTGACCGTGCGTTCATCCTGGCGCGGCGCGATGGAGTGTAACGGCAACGGCCTGTGCTTCAACTTCGATGCCAAAAGCCCGATGTGCCCGTCGATGAAAATCACCAATAACCGCATGCACTCGCCGAAAGGCCGCGCCACGCTGGTACGCGAGTGGTTGCGTCTGCTGGCGGATCGCGGCGTTGACCCGTTGTTACTGGAAAGAGAGCTGCCGGAGAAACGCGCCAGCCTGCGTTCGTTGGTTGAGCGCACGCGCAACAGCTGGCACGCGCGTAAGGGCGAATATGACTTCTCTCATGAGGTGAAAGAGGCGATGTCAGGCTGTCTGGCCTGTAAAGCCTGCTCAACTCAGTGTCCGATTAAAATCGACGTGCCGGAGTTCCGTTCTCGTTTCCTTCAGCTCTATCACACCCGTTATCTGCGCCCGGTGCGCGATCATCTGGTGGCAACGGTCGAAAGCTATGCTCCGCTGATGGCCCGCGCGCCGAAGACTTTCAACTTCTTTATGAGCCAACCGCTGGTGCGCAAGCTGTCGGAAAAACACATCGGCATGGTCGATTTACCGCTGCTTTCCGCGCCATCGTTGCAAAAACAGATGGTTACCCATCGTTCGGCCAATATGACGCTCGAACAGCTGGAAACGTTGACGCCGGAACAAAAAGCGCAAACCGTGCTGGTGGTGCAGGATCCGTTCACCAGCTACTACGACGCGCAGGTGGTGGCCGATTTTGTTCGCCTGATTGATAAACTCGGCTATCAGCCGGTGCTGCTACCGTTCTCTCCGAACGGTAAGGCGCAGCATATTAAGGGCTTCGTCACTCGCTTTACCAAAACCGCGCAGAAAACGGCGGATTATCTGAACCGTGTTGCGGCGCTCGGGATGCCGATGGTGGGCGTCGACCCGGCGTTGGTGCTGTGTTATCGCGACGAGTACAAGCAGGTGCTGGGCGACCAGCGCGGCGACTTCAACGTTATGCTGGTGCACGAATGGCTGCCGCAGGCGGTGGCGCAACGCGAAAGCGTATCGCCATCGGGTGAGTCCTGGTATCTGTTTGGTCACTGTACCGAAGTGACCGCGCTGCCGACGGCGCCGAAGCAGTGGGCGACAATCTTCGCCCGCTTTGGCGCGACGCTGGAAAACGTCAGCGTGGGCTGCTGTGGTATGGCGGGAACCTACGGCCACGAGGTGAAGAACCACGCTAATTCGCTGGGGATCTACGAATTGTCGTGGCAGCAGGCGATGCAGCGCCTTCCGCGCAATCGCTGCCTGGCAACAGGTTACTCGTGCCGTAGTCAGGTGAAGCGCGTTGAGGGTAACGGCGTGCGCCATCCATTACAGGCTTTACTGGAGATTATCGGATGATCTGGAGACGGCAAACCACGCTTGAGGCGCTTAACGCCATGGGTGAGGGGAATATGGTGGGGCTGCTGGATATTCAGTTTACGCACCTGGGGGACGATGCGCTGGAAGCGACGATGCCGGTGGATAGCCGCACGCATCAACCGTTTGGCCTGCTGCACGGCGGCGCATCTGTCGTGCTGGCCGAAACGCTGGGCTCTGTCGCCGGGTACCTGTGTACTGAAGGCGAGCAGCGGGTGGTCGGGCTGGAGGTTAACGCTAACCATATTCGTTCTGTCCGCAGCGGGCGAGTACGGGGAGTGTGTAAAGCACTGCATGCCGGGCGTCGCCATCAGGTCTGGCAAATTGAGATCTTTGACGAGCAGGGGCAGCTCTGCTGCTCCTCGCGGTTGACCACCGCAGTGGTGTAAGACGATGCACTCTCTTCTGAAGAAGAGAGTGCATATTCAACGTTAGTCAGCCTCAATCGGCGTTAAGTAATCCAGCCGTAGCGGTTCTGCCAACAGGCTCTCCATCTGCCCAATAAAAGCCTGAAAGTGCGGCAACGCAATATGTTCCTCCAGCGCCGCCTCATCTCGCCAGGATTCCCGCATGTAAAACGTCTCTGGCTCATCACGCAGTTGAAAGAGCGTATAGTCGAGATTGCCTGGCTCCTGACGTGTGGGCAGCAGCAGTGCTTTCAGCGCGTCGCGCAAGGATTCCGTTTTACCCGGGCGCGCTTTCAGCACCGCAATAATGGAAATCATCTTAAAACCCCTCCAGCACAATTTTCCCGACCGCACGACCGGTTTCCAGCTGTGCGTGCGCTTTTTGCAGATTTTCGGCGGTGATCGCGCCGTAATGCTCGCCGAGCGTGGTTTTAATCACCTGATTATCGATTAACGTCGCCACTTCAGACAGCAGTTGATGCTGGGCAATCATGTCGCGGGTTTCAAACATGGAACGAGTAAACATAAACTCCCAATGCAGCGAAATGCTTTTCAGCTTCAAGGGCACCACATCAAGGCTTTGCGGATCGTCAATCAGCGCCAGTTTGCCCTGCGGGGCCAGCGCGGCGATCAGCGACAGATAATGCGCCTCAGTATTGTTCAGGCTGGCAACGTGGGTCACTTCTTTGACGCCAATACGCGCCAGCTCTTCGCTTAGCGGTTTGCTGTGATCAATCACGTGATGCGCACCGGCTTCGCGAACCCACTGCTGGCTTGCCGGACGTGAGGCCGTACCGATGACGGTCATTTTGGTCAGCTTGCTGGCTAGCTGGGTCAGAATGGAACCCACACCGCCTGCTGCGCCGACGATCAGCAGCGTATCGCCTTCGTTACCGTCGCGTGTTACGCCCAGTCGGTCGAACAGCAGCTCCCATGCGGTGATGGCGGTCAGCGGGAGCGCGGCGGCAGACGCGTTATCCAGCGAGCGTGGTTTTAACGCGACAATACGTTCATCAACTAACTGGAATTCGCTGTTGCTGCCGGGGCGGCCTAACGCGCCGGCGTACCAGACTTTATCGCCAGGGGCGAAAAGGGTGACGTCATTACCCACGGCTTTTACCACGCCAACGGCGTCCCAGCCCAGCACACGCGGCGTGTCGGCAGAGAAACCGGCACGCACTTTGGTGTCGACGGGGTTAACGGAAATCGCCTTGATTTCAACCAACAAATCATGCCCCTGAGCCTGCGGGACGGGGAGGGTAATTTCGTTGATAAACGCAATGTTGCTGCCGTTGGTGGCTGCGCGGGTAATGGCAAATGCTTTCATGATGTCTCCGGGTATGGACTGGCAATACCCGGATAGTAGAAACAACGGCTGATAAGAAAAACCCGGCTGTGGCGATAACACTTATACGTTAACTGCGAAAATCCCGCGTTTAACGGTGCTCATAAAAAATTTCTTCCTCTTCCATTCGCTCCTCAATCTGCCGGGTAATGCGCAGCAGGGCGGCCAGATGTTTTTCCGCCGCCTGTTCAATCGTCATCGCTTTGGCGATATACACCAGGTTCAGGCAGCCAATCACGCGCTCCTGGCTACGGACCGGTACGGCGATAGAGGCGATTTTCTGCTCCAGTTGCCAGCCCTGGAAGTTTGAACCGTAGCCGTTTTTGCGCGTATTCTCGAGAATCGCGTGCAGTTTTTCCGGCTCACGGGCCAACTGGTATTCCTCTTCCGGTCTCGCTGCCAGCATCTCAATAATGGGCTGACGCTCGTGCTCCGGCGAAAAGGCCAGCCAGGTCAAGCCGGAAGCGGTCAGCAGCAACGGCAGACGGCGACCCACCATCGAACGGTGGAAGGAAAGGCGGCTAAAACGGTGGGTTGTTTCACGTACCACCATGGCGTCGACGTCCAGCGTGGTTAAATCGGTCGGCCAAATGACCTCGCGCAATAATTCTCCAAGTAACGGTGTCGCAAGTGCAGAAATCCAATGTTCGTCACGAAATCCCTCACTTAACTGCCGCACTTTCATCGTCAAACGGAAACTATCATCTGACAAACTGCGTCGCACATACCCCTCTTCCTGGAGGGTCTCCAGCAGCCTTCTGACGGTGGTACGGTGCAGGCCGCTAAACTCCGCCAACGTCGCGGTTGACGCGCCTCCGTCGAATTTATTTAACAAATTCAGCAACAATAAACCCCGCGTTAAACCCCGCACGGTTTTGTAATCGGTCGCATCGTTATTCTTCATATTTCCTGACATTTTTATATCTAAAACAACGTTGTGCACCTGGTGCACATCCTGGTCTGTTTTGATTGTAGCCTAAATCCCCGGACATATACTGCGCTCATTATAAAAATATTTTTACATCAAATTAACAAGCGCGCTTGTGTTGTAACACAACAAACGCGCCTGGTCCGAGTCGTGAGGTATTGAAAATGACAACATCCAATCCGGATATCCAACCCGCCGTTCAACATCAGGTACAGGTGGCTATTGCTGGCGCCGGCCCGGTGGGGCTGATGATGGCCAATTACCTGGGGCAGATGGGCGTTGAGGTGCTGGTGGTCGAGAAGCTGGATAAATTGATCGACTACCCGCGAGCCATTGGTATTGATGATGAAGCGCTGCGCACCATGCAGTCCGTCGGGCTGGTGGATAAAGTGCTGCCGCACACCACACCGTGGCACGCGATGCGTTTTCTGACACCGAAAGGCCGCTGCTTTGCTGACATTCAGCCGATGACAGACGAGTTTGGCTGGTCGCGCCGCAATGCCTTTATTCAACCCCAGGTGGATGAGGTGATGTACCAGGGGCTGCGCCGTTTTCCAAACGTTCGCTGTCTGTTCTCTCGCGAGCTGGAAGCGTTTAGTCAAAGCGGTGACACTGTCACGATCAACTTGAAGGGGCCGGATGGCGAACGTGAAACCGTGCAGGCGAACTGGCTGGTGGCGTGCGACGGCGGCGCGAGTTTTATCCGCCGCACGTTAAACGTGCCGTTTGAAGGGAAAACCGCACCAAACCAGTGGATCGTTATCGACATCGCTAATGACCCGCTGGCGACGCCGCATATCTATCTGTGCTGCGACCCGGTTCGCCCCTATGTTTCGGCGGCGCTGCCGCACGGCGTACGTCGCTTTGAATTTATGGTAATGCCGGGCGAAACCGAAGCGCAGCTGAGCGAACCGGCAAACATGCGCCGCTTACTCAGTCAGGTGCTGCCGGACCCGGATAACGTAGAGCTGATCCGCCAGCGCGTCTACACCCACAACGCGCGCATCGCCGAACGCTTCCGTGTTGATCGCGTCCTGCTGGCCGGTGACGCAGCCCACATCATGCCGGTGTGGCAGGGGCAGGGTTACAACAGCGGCATGCGCGATGCCTTTAACCTGGCGTGGAAACTGGCGATGGTGGTGAACGGCAAAGCGGGTGATTCGCTGCTCGATAGCTATCAACAAGAGCGTCGTGACCACGCCAAAGCGATGATCGATCTCTCCGTCACCGCCGGTAACGTCCTGGCACCGGCGAAACGCTGGCATGGCACCGTGCGCGACGGTATCTCCTGGCTGCTGAACTACATTCCGCCGGTGAAACGTTACTTCCTCGAAATGCGCTTTAAGCCGATGCCACAGTACCGTGAAGGCGCGCTGTTGCTGGAAGGTAATGCGAAAGCGTCTCCGGTTGGCAAGATGTTTATCCAACCGAAAGTGACCCGCGAAAATGGCGATGTCGCGCTGCTGGATGATGTGATTGGCGCGAAGTTCGCGGTGATCGCCTGGGGCTGCAACCCATTGTGGGGGATGAGCGAGAGTCAGATTGCGCAATGGCGTGCGCTGGGAACCTGTTTTATCCAGGTGGTGCCGGACGTCCAGATTCGTACCCCGCAGGACAATTTTGACGGCGTGATTCGCCTTGGCGATACCCAGAACCGCCTGAAAACCTGGTTTGCCGCGCAGAACGCTTCGCTGGTGGTGGTGCGCCCGGACCGATTCGTCGCCGCGCTGGCTATCCCGCAAACCCTCAATAAAACCCTTGACCAGCTCGCTCACGTGATGGCGCTGACGAGCGTGGAATCGGCTCTTAATGAAGAAAAGGTGGCCTGAGATGAAAACCTATCTCCACTGTCTCTCCCACACGCCGCTGGTGGGCTATGTCGACCCGGCACAGGACGTGCTGGATGAAGTGGACGGCGTGATTGCCGCCGCCAGCGCGCGTATTGCGGCGTTTGATCCCGAACTGGTGGTGTTGTTCGCTCCGGATCACTACAACGGCTTTTTCTATGACGTGATGCCCCCGTTCTGTTTAGGCGTCGGCGCCACCTCGATTGGCGATTTTTCCACCGCCGCGGGCGTGCTGCCGGTCCCGACGGAGCTGGCGGAAGCCTGTGCCCATTCGGTGATGAAAAGCGGCATCGATCTCGCCGTCTCCTACTGCATGCAGGTCGATCACGGGTTTGCTCAGCCGCTGGAGCTGCTGCTCGGCGGGCTGGACAAGGTGCCGGTGCTGCCGGTGTTTATCAACGGTGTCGCCACGCCGCTGCCGGGCTTCCAGCGCACGCGCATGCTTGGTGAAGCGATGGGCCGTTTTCTCTCAACGCTCAATAAAAGGGTGCTGATTTTAGGCTCCGGCGGCCTCTCGCATCAGCCGCCGGTCCCTGAACTGGCAAAAGTCGACGCCCATATGCGCGACCGCCTGCTGGGCAGCGGCAAGCAGCTGCCGCCGGATGAACGCGAACTGCGTCAGCGTCGGGTCATTGAAGCCGCCGAACGTTTTGTGGAAGACCAGAAAACCCTGCATCCGCTGAACCCGATTTGGGACAACCAGTTTATGACGCTGCTGGAGCAGGGCCGCCTGGCGGAACTGGACGCCATCAGCAACGAAGAACTTTCCGCGATCGCAGGCAAATCGACCCATGAAGTCAAAACCTGGGCCGCCGCGTTCGCCACGCTTTCCGCGATGGGCAGTTACCGCACGGAAGGCCGTTACTATCGCCCGATCCCTGAATGGATCGCCGGATTTGGCTCGTTAAGCGCCACCACAACGAATTGATTAAGCAGGAGAATATGATGAGCTATCAACCTCAAACCGAAGCCGCAACCAGCCGTTTCCTCAACGTTGAAGAAGCCGGACAGACGCTGCGCATTCACTATAACGACTGCGGTCAGGGCGATGAAACGGTCGTACTGCTGCACGGTTCAGGCCCGGGTGCCACAGGCTGGGCCAACTTTAGCCGCAACATTGACCCGTTAGTTGAATCGGGCTACCGCGTGATCCTGCTGGACTGCCCTGGCTGGGGCAAAAGCGATTCGATCGTCAATACCGGCTCTCGCTCTGACCTGAATGCGCGCATTCTGAAAAGCGTGGTCGATCAGTTAGATATCCAGAAAGTCCATCTGCTCGGTAACTCGATGGGCGGCCACAGCGCGGTGGCGTTCACCCTGACCTGGCCTGAGCGTGTAGGCAAACTGGTACTGATGGGCGGCGGCACCGGCGGCATGAGCCTGTTCACCCCGATGCCGACGGAAGGTATCAAGCTGCTGAACGGGCTGTACCGTGAGCCGACTATCGAAAACCTCAAGAAAATGATGAGTATTTTCGTCTATGACACCAGCGACCTGACGGAGGCGCTGTTTGAAGCGCGCCTGAACAATATGCTGTCGCGCCGCGATCACCTGGAAAACTTTATCAAGAGCCTGGAAGCCAACCCGAAACAGTTCCCGGATTTCGGCCCGCGTCTGGGGGAAATTAAGGCCCAGACCCTGGTGGTATGGGGACGTAACGATCGTTTCGTGCCGATGGACGCGGGTCTGCGCCTGCTTTCCGGCATCAACGGTTCCGAACTGCACGTTTACCGCGACTGCGGGCACTGGGCGCAGTGGGAGCATGCAGAAGCCTTCAACCAGCTGGTGCTGAACTTCCTCGCGCGTCAATAAGGAGCCGCTATGTCTACAAATTCTCTGGCCTCGCTGGCCGCCGCATTGCGTGAAGCCGAGCAGACGGGTGTGGCTGTTGAGCCGCTGCGTGAGGTGATTGGTATTGATAACGCGGAAGCGGCGTACGCTATTCAGCGTCTTAACGTCGAGCACGCAGTGGCGCAAGGGCGTCGTATCGTCGGGCGTAAGGTGGGGTTGACCCATCCGAAAGTGCAGCAGCAGTTGGGCGTTGACCAGCCGGACTTCGGCACGCTGTTTGCCGATATGTGTTACGGCGATAACGAAACCATTCCCTTTGGTCGCGTTCTACAGCCCAAAATTGAAGCGGAAATCGCGCTGGTGTTAAAGCGCGATCTGCCGCATGCCGACACCACGTTTGATGAGTTGTATAACGCCATCGAGTGGGTGGTTCCGGCCCTGGAAGTGGTGGGCAGCCGCGTGCGCGACTGGTCAATCAAATTCGCGGATACCGTGGCGGATAACGCTTCCTGCGGCGTGTATGTGGTTGGCGGCCCGGCGCAGCGTCCGGCAGCGCTGGATCTCAAAAACTGCGCGATGACCATGACGCGTAACAATGAACAAGTTTCCAGCGGTCGCGGCAGTGAATGCCTGGGCCATCCGCTCAACGCCGCCGTCTGGCTGGCGCGCAAAATGGCCAGCCTGGGCGAGCCGCTACGTGCGGGAGATATTGTGCTCACCGGCGCGCTGGGGCCGATGGTGGCGATAAAGCCGGGCGATCGTTTCGAGGCGGTAATCGAGGGCATTGGCTCGGTATCCGCGACGTTTTCAGAGCAAGAAGGAAGTCAGTCATGAGCAAATGTAAAGTCGCCATCATCGGTTCCGGCAATATCGGCACCGACCTGATGATCAAAATCCTGCGCCACGGCAAGAATCTGGAAATGTCGGTGATGGTTGGGATCGACCCGAACTCCGATGGTCTGGCCCGCGCCGCGCGAATGGGCGTTGCCACGACCCACGAAGGGGTGAGCGGCTTAATGGCGATGGATGAATTTGCCGACATCGACATCGTCTTCGACGCCACCAGCGCCGGCGCGCATGTCAAAAACGACGCCGCGCTGCGCAAGGCGAAACCGGGGATTCGCCTGATTGATCTGACGCCAGCAGCCATCGGCCCTTACTGCGTGCCGGTGGTCAACCTCGACAAAAATCTGTCGCAGGGCAACGTCAACATGGTGACCTGCGGCGGACAGGCGACCATCCCGATGGTGGCGGCCGTTTCACGCGTGGCGAAGGTGCACTACGCGGAAATTATCGCCTCGATCTCCAGTAAATCGGCCGGGCCGGGAACGCGCGCTAACATCGATGAATTCACCGAAACGACCTCGCAGGCGATTGAGGTGGTCGGCGGCGCGGCGAAAGGGAAAGCCATCATCATTCTCAACCCGGCTGAGCCGCCGGTCATGATGCGCGACACCGTCTATGTGCTGAGCGAAGCGGCGTCACAGGCGGAGATTGAGGCGTCGATTGAAGAGATGGCGGCGGCGGTGCAGGCCTATGTGCCGGGCTATCGACTGAAACAAAAAGTCCAGTTTGAAGTGATTCCACAGGATAAACCGGTCAACATTCCGGGCGTTGGGCAGTTCTCCGGGCTGAAAACCGCCGTCTATCTGGAAGTCGAAGGGGCGGCGCACTATCTGCCGGCCTACGCCGGTAACCTCGACATCATGACCTCTGCGGCAATGTCGACCGCAGAAAAAATGGCCCAAACGCTGGTGAAAGTGGCAGGAGAAGTCGCATGAACGGTAAAAAACTCTATATCTCGGATGTGACCTTACGCGACGGCATGCACGCGATTCGTCATCAGTATTCGCTCGATAACGTGCGCCAGATTGCTAAAGCGCTGGACGACGCGCGCGTTGACTCGATTGAAGTAGCACACGGCGATGGTCTGCAAGGCTCAAGCTTTAACTATGGCTTCGGTGCGCACAGCGACATCGAGTGGATTGCCGCCGCCGCGGAAGTGGTGCAGCACGCCAAAATCGCCACGCTGCTGATTCCGGGCATCGGGACGTTGCACGATCTGAAAAATGCGTACCAGGCCGGGGCGCGTGTCGTGCGTGTGGCGACGCACTGTACGGAAGCGGACGTTTCCGCACAGCACATTGCGTACGCCCGTGAGCTGGGCATGGACACCGTGGGTTTCCTGATGATGAGCCATATGACAACGCCGGAAAATCTGGCAAAACAGGCGAAACTGATGGAAAGCTACGGCGCGACCTGCATCTACGTGGTGGATTCCGGCGGTGCGATGAACATGAACGACATCCGCGATCGCTTCCGCGCGCTGAAAGAGGTGTTGAAGCCGGAAACCCAGACCGGTATGCACGCGCATCACAACCTGAGCCTCGGCGTCGCTAACTCGCTGGTGGCGGTAGAAGAGGGATGCGACCGCATCGACGCCAGCCTGGCGGGGATGGGCGCGGGGGCCGGTAACGCACCGCTGGAGGTATTTATCGCCGCCGCCGATAAGCAGGGCTGGCAGCACGGTACCGACCTGTATGCATTGATGGCCGCGGCGGACGATCTGGTGCGTCCATTGCAGGACCGTCCGGTGCGCGTCGATCGCGAGACGTTAGCGCTGGGTTATGCCGGTGTTTACTCCAGCTTCCTGCGTCACAGCGAAGTGGCGGCCGCACGTTACGGCCTGAGCGCGGTAGATATTCTGGTCGAACTGGGCAAACGCCGGATGGTGGGCGGTCAGGAAGATATGATCGTCGACGTGGCGCTGGATCTGAAAGCGAAAGCGCAAGCCTGATAACGATCCGGTCGGCAATGTATCGACCGGACGCATGGCAAAGAAAAAAACGCGGCTGGCAATGTACCAGCCGTCTTTACACCTGCACTCTACAGAAGGTAGCACTATGTCGAATATTACCCATGTCTCCTCACCGCCGAACACCGCTCGCCTGATGCAAACCGTCGGGCTTTGCTTTTTGGTCGCCCTGATGGAAGGGCTGGATTTACAGGCCGCGGGCATTGCCGCTGTGGGCATCGCTCAGGCGTTTTCACTCGATAAAATGCAAATGGGCTGGATCTTCAGCGCCGGGATCCTCGGCCTCCTGCCGGGCGCATTGTTCGGCGGCATGCTCGCCGACAGGCATGGGCGCAAGAAGGTGCTGTTGGGGTCCGTTGTGCTGTTTGGTCTGTTTTCCATCGTCACCGCGCTGGCGTGGGATTTTCACTCGCTGGTCTTTGCCCGCTTTATGACCGGGGCCGGTTTAGGCGCCGCGCTACCTAACCTTATTGCGCTCACTTCGGAAGCCGCAGGCCCGCGTTTTCGCGGCACGGCGGTGAGCCTGATGTACTGCGGCGTGCCGATTGGCGCGGCATTAGCGGCGGCGATGGGCTTTAGCGGCCTGACGCAGGCGTGGCAAACGATCTTCTGGGTCGGCGGCGTGGTGCCGCTGTTACTGGTTCCGCTGCTGATGCTCCGTCTGCCGGAGTCACAGGCGTTCAGCAGCCAGCAGCAGGAGGCGCCCGCACCGCTGCGGGCAATTTTCGCTTCCGGAACCGCTTCTTCGACGCTGCTGTTGTGGTTGTGCTACTTCTTCACGCTGTTGGTGGTTTACATGCTGATCAACTGGCTGCCGATGCTGCTGGTCGATCAGGGTTTTAGCCGTTCTCAGGCGGCCGGAGTCATGTTCGCCCTGCAAATCGGCGCGGCGCTCGGTACGCTGATGCTGGGGGCGTTGATGGATAAACTCAGCCCCATCAAAATGTCGCTGCTGATCTACTGCGGCATGCTGGCATCGCTGATTTCTCTTGGTGCGGCCAGCTCGTTCGGCATGATGCTGGCCGCAGGCTTCGTGGCCGGGATGTTCGCCACCGGCGGGCAGAGCGTGCTTTATGCGCTGGCACCGCTGTTCTACCGCACCGAAATCCGCGCCACCGGCGTTGGCACCGCGGTGGCAGTAGGGCGCTTGGGGGCGATGAGCGGCCCGCTGCTGGCGGGAAAAATGCTGGCGCTGGGCACCGGGACCGTCGGCGTGATGGCAGCTTCGGCGCCTGGAATTGTGCTGGCGGGCGTAGCGGTGTTCTGGCTGATGAATCGTCACCAGCGTAGTGTGGCAGGACAATAAGCTTTTTTTGTCGTTATGGCATAAAAAGCACAGTTACTAACGGGAAAGCGTTTCTATACTGTCTGTCACTTTCATGATGCTACAGGCAGGACGTTATGACTCAGTACGGTACGTTTTCCCTTGGTTCTCAATTTGTTAATCGCCTCGGCTACGGGGCGATGCAGTTGGCTGGCCCCGGCGTTTTTGGCCCACCGAAAGACCGTCATGCGGCGATCTCCGTGCTGCGCGAAGCCCTCGAACTGGGCGTCAATCACATCGATACCAGCGATTTCTACGGCCCACACGTCACTAACCAGATCATTCGCGAAGCGCTGCATCCCTATGCTGACGACCTGACGATTGTCACCAAAATCGGCGCCCGCCGCGGCGATGACGCCTCCTGGCTACCGGCATTTTCCCCCGAAGAGCTCAAGCAGGCGGTCCATGACAACCTGCGTAATCTCGGGCTGGACGTGTTGGATGTGGTCAATATGCGCGTGATGATTGGCGATGGTCATGGGCCGGGCGAAGGCTCGATTGAAGCCAGCGTCAGCGTGCTGGCTGAGCTCCAGCAGCAGGGGCTGGTGAAGCATATCGGGCTGAGCAACGTGACGCCGACGCAGGTGGCGGAAGCGCGCAAGATTGCGCCGATTGTCTGCGTCCAGAACGAATACAACATTGCCCATCGCGGCGATGATGCGCTGATTGATGCGCTGGCGCGTGACGGTATCGCCTATGTGCCGTTCTTCCCTTTGGGCGGGTTTTCTCCGCTGCAATCCTCCACGTTGAATGAGGTTGCCCATTCGCTTGGCGCGACGCCTATGCAGGTTGCACTGGCCTGGCTGTTGCACCGTTCGCCGAATATTTTGCTGATCCCCGGTACCTCGTCGGTGGCCCATTTGCGGGAAAATATGGCGGCTGCGGAGTTGACCTTGTCCGCTGAGACGCTGGCGACCCTTGACGGTATTGCCGCGAAAGGCTGACGGGAGGCGCGATGACTAACAAACTTTCCGCCCAGTGTCACTGTGGCGCGGTGGCGTTTACCGTTGAATTGAGCGATGGCTTCAACACTGTGCGTCGCTGTAACTGCTCGTACTGCCGGATGCGTGGGGCGGTTGCCGTTTCTGCGCCGCTGGCGGGAATCGAAATCCTACGAGGGAAGGATAAACTCACCGAGTATCGTTTTAATACCGGTGAGGCGGCGCACTTTTTCTGCTCGGTGTGCGGCATTTATACCTTCCATCAGCGGCGTTCGAATCCGCAGCAGTATGGCGTAAATGTGGCCTGTATTGAGGGTGTATCACCGTTTGATTTCGCCTGTGTGGAGGTTCATGACGGCGTTCACCACCCGAAAGATGGCGGCGGCGGTATTGCAGGCTACCTGCGTTACGAGAAAAAGTAACCGTAGCACGCTGTCGGGAAGGCAAAAAAAAGCCCTGCGCTTGTGCAGGGCTTTTGACTGTCAGACGGCGATTACGCCACGAGGCTGTCGATCGCTGCTTTGGCTTCAGCAGTCGCTTTGGTCGCCATTTCCGGGCCGTAAGCGATGCCTTCAGCAAAGACGACGTTCACGTCGGTGATGCCGATGAAGCCCAGGAACACGTTCAGGTACGGGGTTATCAGGTCGGTCGGGGTATCTTTATGGATGCCGCCGCGGCTGGTCAGAATGATCGCGCGTTTACCGGTCACCAGGCCTTCCGGGCCTTTCTCGGTGTAGCGGAAGGTGACGCCAGCGCGGGCAATCAGGTCGAAATAGTTTTTCAGCTGAGTCGGGATGTTAAAGTTGTACATCGGCGCGGCGATAACAATCACATCGTGGGCTTTCAGCTCGGCAATCAGTTCGTCAGAAAGATTCAGCGCTTCCTGCTGGCGCGGAGTCAGCGGGGAATCGCTCGGACGCAGCGCGCCGACCAGTTCACCATCCAGTACCGGAATCGGGTTGGCGGCCAGGTCACGTACGGTGATTTCATCTGCGGAGTGCTTTTCACGCCACTGTTCAACAAAATAGTCGGACAGCTGACCAGATTGAGAGTAGCCTGCCAGGATGCTGGATTTCAGAACTAATACTTTGCTCATTACGTGATTCCTTATATTTGATTGACGGGCTGTGCCCTGTTGCTTAGTGACACTCTATTCACAATCCTGCCACAGGGATAGCGCAATATATCGAATTCTATATTCAGTTTTTTTGAACAAAGCTCAGAATGCCCGAATGTGGTATGATAGAGCGATACTTGATAAGCGTTTTTCCAGGCACTGTACTGCCCAATAAGACTATGACAGAACAACAAAAAATAACCTTCGCTATGCTTAGTCAGCGCCTTGATGCGCTAACCTTGCGGGATAAACAGCGGTTTGCCCGTCGACTGCACGGCGTTAAGAAAGTTAAAAATCCTGATGCTCAACAGGCCATTTACCAGGAGATGGCGCAGGAAATTGAACAGGCTGCCGGTAAGGTTGTGCTGCGTGAAGCGTCACGCCCGGTCATTGACTACCCGGAAAATCTGCCTGTCAGCCAGAAAAAACAGGACATCCTCAACGCGGTCCGCGATAACCAGGTGGTGATTGTTGCCGGTGAGACAGGTTCGGGTAAAACCACTCAGCTACCGAAAATCTGTATGGAGCTTGGGCGCGGCATTAAAGGCCTGATTGGCCATACTCAGCCGCGTCGTCTGGCGGCGCGAACCGTCGCCAACCGTATTGCTGAAGAGCTGAAAACCGAACCCGGTGGCTGCATTGGTTATAAGGTGCGATTCAGCGATCACGTCAGCGATAACACGATGGTCAAATTGATGACCGACGGTATTCTGCTGGCTGAAATTCAGCAGGACCGCCTGCTGATGCAGTACGACACCATCATCATCGATGAAGCGCACGAACGCAGTCTGAACATCGATTTCCTGCTCGGTTATCTGAAAGAACTGCTGCCGCGTCGCCCTGACCTGAAAGTGATCATCACCTCGGCAACCATCGACCCGGAACGCTTCTCCCGGCACTTTAACAACGCGCCAATTATTGAAGTTTCTGGCCGCACTTATCCGGTCGAAGTGCGTTATCGCCCGATCGTGGAAGAGGCGGACGATACTGAACGTGATCAGCTGCAGGCGATTTTTGACGCCGTGGATGAACTGGGGCAGGAGAGCCCAGGTGATATTCTGATCTTTATGAGCGGTGAGCGTGAAATCCGCGATACCGCCGATGCGCTGAGCAAACGCGATCTGCGGCATACCGAAATTTTGCCGCTGTACGCGCGGTTGTCGAACAGCGAACAGAACCGCGTCTTCCAGCCGCATAGCGGGCGACGTATCGTGCTGGCCACCAACGTGGCGGAAACCTCGCTGACCGTACCGGGTATTAAATACGTGATAGACCCCGGTACTGCGCGTATCAGTCGCTATAGCTACCGTACGAAGGTACAACGGCTGCCGATTGAGCCAGTGTCGCAGGCTTCCGCTAACCAGCGTAAAGGCCGCTGCGGGCGTGTCTCTGAAGGGATCTGTATTCGTCTCTATTCAGAAGACGACTTCTTGTCTCGCCCTGAGTTTACCGACCCGGAAATTCTGCGTACCAACCTGGCGTCCGTTATTTTGCAGATGACCGCGTTGGGTCTGGGCGATATCGCGGCGTTTCCGTTTGTCGAAGCGCCGGATAAACGCAATATTCAGGACGGCGTGCGTCTGCTGGAAGAGCTGAGCGCCATCACCACCGACGAGCAGCAAACCGCTTATAAGCTGACGCCATTAGGCCGCCAGTTGAGTCAGTTGCCGGTCGACCCGCGTCTGGCGCGGATGGTGCTGGAAGCGCAGAAACACGGCTGCGTGCGTGAGGCGATGATCATCACCTCGGCGCTATCCATTCAGGATCCGCGCGAGCGCCCGATGGACAAACAGCAGGCTTCCGATGAAAAACATCGCCGCTTCCACGATAAAGAGTCTGATTTCCTGGCGTTCGTTAATCTGTGGAACTACCTCGGCGAGCAGCAGAAAGCGCTGTCGTCTAACCAGTTCCGCCGCCAATGTAAGCTCGATTTCCTCAACTATCTGCGCGTGCGTGAGTGGCAGGATATCTACACCCAGCTGCGGCAGGTGGTGAAAGAGCTGGGCATTCCGGTCAATAGCGAGCCGGCGGCATACCGTGAAATTCACGTCGCGCTATTAACTGGCCTGTTGTCGCACATTGGTATGAAAGACGCGGATAAACAGGAGTTTACCGGCGCGCGTAACGCGCGTTTCTCCATCTTCCCTGGCTCAGGGTTATTTAAGAAGCCGCCAAAATGGACGATGGTTGCCGAGCTGGTTGAAACCAGTCGTCTGTGGGGGCGTATCGCTGCGCGCATCGACCCGGAATGGGTTGAGCCAGTCGCCCAGCATTTGATGAAGCGCTCCTATAGTGAACCGCACTGGGAGCGGGCGCAGGGCGCGGTGATGGCCACTGAAAAGGTCACCGTCTATGGCCTGCCGATCGTTGCCGCGCGTAAGGTCAACTACAGCCAGATTGACCCGGCGCTGTGCCGCGAGCTGTTTATTCGTCACGCGCTGGTGGAAGGCGACTGGCAAACCCGTCACGCTTTCTTCCGCGATAACCTGAAGCTGCGTAGCGAAATTGAAGAGCTGGAACATAAGTCACGTCGTCGCGACATTCTGGTCGATGATGAAACGATGTTTGAATTTTACGACCAGCGTATCAGCCATGAGGTGATTTCCGCGCGCCACTTTGACAAGTGGTGGAAACAGGCCAGCCGCGAAACGCCGGATCTGCTCAACTTTGAGAAGAGCATGCTGATCAAAGAAGGGGCGGAGCAGGTCAGCAAGCTGGACTACCCGAACTTCTGGCATCAGGGCAATCTCAAGCTGCGTCTGAGCTACCAGTTTGAACCCGGGGCAGATGCCGACGGCGTGACGGTGCATATTCCGCTGCCGCTGTTAAACCAGGTGGAAGAGGCCGGGTTTGAGTGGCAGATCCCAGGGTTGCGCCGCGAGCTGATTATCGCCCTGATTAAATCGTTACCGAAGCCGGTGCGCCGTAACTTTGTGCCTGCACCCAATTATGCCGAAGCGTTTTTAGGCCGCGTCACGCCGCTGGAGTTACCGCTGCTCGATTCGCTGGAGCGTGAGCTGCGACGGATGACAGGTGTGACGGTTGACCGCGACGCCTGGCAGTGGGATCAGGTGCCCGATCACCTGAAAATCACGTTCCGCGTGGTGGACGATAAAAACAAAAAACTTCAGGAAGGCCGCTCTTTGCAGGAGCTTAAGGACGGACTGAAGGGCAAAGTGCAGGAGACCCTCTCGGCGGTGGCTGACGATGGTATCGAGCAGAATGGACTGCATATCTGGAGTTTTGGCGACCTGCCGGACCGCTACGAACAAAAGCGCGGCAACTATAAGGTGAAAGCCTGGCCTGCGTTGGTGGACGAACGCGACAGTGTCGCCATCAAGCTGTTTGATAACGAACTGGAACAACAGCAGGCAATGTGGCGCGGTCTGCGCCGTTTACTGCTGCTGAACATCCCGTCGCCGATCAAGTATCTGCACGAGAAGTTGCCGAACAAAGCCAAGCTGGGGCTGTATTTTAACCCTTACGGCAAAGTGCTGGATCTGATTGATGACTGCATCTCCTGCGGTGTCGATAAGCTGATCGACGAGGCCGGCGGCCCGGTGTGGACCGAAGCGGGCTTTAACGCGCTGCATGAGAAAGTGCGCGCCGATCTTAACGAGACGGTGGTCGAGATTGCTAAACAGGTTGAGCAAATCCTCACGGCGGTATTTAACGTCAACAAACGTCTGAAAGGCCGCGTGGACATGACCATGGCGCTGGGGCTGTCGGATATTAAGGCGCAGATGAACGGTCTGGTTTATCGCGGTTTCGTCACCGGCAACGGGTTCCGTCGCCTGGGCGATACGCTGCGTTACCTGCAGGCAATTGAAAAACGGCTGGAGAAAATGGCCGTCGACCCGCATCGCGACCGTGCGCAGATGCTGAAGGTAGAGAGCGTTCAACAGTCATGGCAACAGTGGCTGAACAAGCTGCCGCCGTCACGGCGTGAGGATGACGATGTGAAGGAGATCCGCTGGATGATTGAAGAGCTGCGCGTCAGCTTCTTCGCGCAGCAGTTAGGGACGCCGTATCCGATTTCGGATAAGCGTATTTTGCAGGCGATGGAGCAGATTACGGCGTAAGTTGACGAAAAAGGCCGCAAGGTTTACCCCTGCGGCCTGGTTCGGGCGCATGTTGCCATTGTGGCGGATCATAACGCCCATCAGAATGCGTTACTTCCGGTTACGCCACCTGCTCACAATCACACTAACGAGAACGCCAGCGATGACAGGAGCGGCAAGATCGTGCCAGAAAATAACGCTAAACTGCATTAGCGTCATACAGCCGCCTGTGGTTGCAATGGCAACGGTTCGCGGCTATCCTTGAATTGTTGAGGTTCAAGATTAGCCCCCGTTATGTTGCCGGTTTACACCGAACAATGTGCGGGGGTTTTCTCTTTCCAGCAACAACGCCACCGGGGATCAAGCCCCCGCAACACTGCGCCTCACCGGATAATCCCGGCTTGCGGCGAATTCTACGTCGATGCGCGACGCAAATCATCCTGCCGTTCGTCAATCTGCGTAGCGTCTCGAATGCCTTTGCAAAGCCGCTTTACTGTTTCAATGCCCCATAGATCTGATCGACAATCCAGCCATAGGTGGCAATGGGCAGTTGCCCGCTGACGAACTGATTGGGGTTCGCTTTCGGGTTAGCCACCGGCGAGTGTGGGCGATTGCCGAGGATTACTATCGCCATATGATTAACCGGGTCGATAGCCGTCAGCGTACCGGTCCAGCCGGTATGGCCGTAAACCTGCTGGTTGCTTAAGCTGCCGAAAGTGGTGGTCATCGACGAATTGCCGTTTACCCGCCAGCCAAGGCCGAAGGTAGCATCCGCTTTTGAACTGCGGGTGAAATCGCCTACCGTTTTTGCGTCAAATAGCTTCACCTTTCCGTAACCGCCGCCGTTGAGCATCACCTGCATCAACACTGCCATATCATGGGTATTCGAAAATAATCCTGCGTGGCCGGAGACGCCGCCCATCGCATACCAGGCCTTCTCATCATGCACTTCCCCCCAGATTGTCTGAGTGCGGATATGCGGAAAATGGATAACGCCGTCACGGGTGTTGCCGTTAAGTTCAGTAGCCGCTATCTGATTGCGGCTGAAGCCTTTTTGCAACGGATTAAATAGCGTATGGGTTAACCCTAATGGACGGTAGATTATCTGCTCAACATAGCTATCCAGCGGCATACCCGTTACTGATTCGATGATAAAACCGAGGATCATATAATCAACGTCGCTATAGACATGCTTTGTGCCCGGCGCATATTGCAACGGCGTGCGCTTAATCATCTCCAGCGTAGTGACTTTATCCTGGGAGTAGAGTTTTCCGGCAACCTGTGGATTAGGGTATTGCGGGTCGGCGGGAAATCCTGCGGTGTGGTGCAGAATATCGCTGATGCGCAGCGTGTCCTTACCTTTAATCTTATCCTCTGGCCGGTCGGCAAAGCCGGGCAGGTAGGTGGCAACGCGGTCATCGATGCGGATTTTGCCTTCATAGACCAGTTTCTGCAGCGCAAAATTGGTGGCATACATTTTGGTATTCGAGGCGAGATCGTACAGCGTGGCGGTGGTGGCTCGAAGCGGTGAGGACATTAACGTGGAACCGTCGTACTTCTTCGCATCGCCAAATGCTTTTTGATAAACAATATGGTTGTCTTTAACGATCAGCAGATTGAGGCTGGGGTAACCCTGATTAATTTGATCCTGAATCCAGCTATCCAGCTTATCAAGCCGGGCGCGATCAAGGCCCACCGACTCCGGCGCAGCTTGGGTTAAAACGGGGTAATCGGCGGCAAAGCTGCTGGCGGAAAAGGCCAGCAGTGAAACCAGTAAAAAACGTCGTGTCATCATGCGTCCCTCATCATCGTTTGCCCGATGGTGCAACTCGCGACGCGCAAATACCAGTGCGAATCAGGAGGAATGCAGGAGGGATCGCATTGTCCGTCACCGCGTTACGCGTTCACCCATGCCAGCGTAAAACCATCCCAGCCTTTGATGCCCACGGTTTGTAGTGCCGTCGCCGTCAGGCGCGGGTCGTTACGCATCATCTCAATAAACCGGCGGACGCCCTGTACGCGCTCATCATCGCTGTCTGGATGGGTGACTTCGCCGTCGCGTACTACGTTATCACCGATAATCAGCGTACCGGGCCGTGAGTATTTCAGCGCCCATTGCAGGTAGTAGGGGTTATTCGGTTTATCGGCATCGATGAAAATCAGGTCGAACGGCGCGGCGTCCTCCAGCGTCGCTAATGTATCCAGCGCCGGGCCTTCACGCAGCGTAATGCGATCCTCCAGACCCGCCAGCGCGATATTTTCCCGCGCCACCCGCGCATGCAGCGGATCGGCCTCCAGGGTGATTAAACGCCCGCCAGGCGGCAGCTCGCGAGCCATCCAGATGGTGCTGTAAGCCCCAAGCGTGCCAATCTCAAGAATGGATTTCGCCCCCACCATACGGACAAACAGCGCCAGCAGCTGCCCCTGATTAGCGGCGACATCATGCTCGGGGAGACCCGCACGATGATTGTTTTCCAGCACCTGCGCCAATACGGCATCGGTGGGGACTAAATTTTCGATCAGATACTTATCAACCTCAGACCACTGCTTTTGCATTGTGACACCTTTAAGGTTTTGTCAGCCTGACACTGAAGACCAGCCGCCTCCAAGCGACCGGTAAAGATCGATTTGCGCCAGCAGCAGGTTGTTCTTTACCTGCACCGCGCTTAATTGCGTTGAAAACAGCGTGCGCTGGGCATCCAGCACATCAAGATACGAGGAGTAACCGTTGCGATAGCGGTTCTGCGCAATGCGCAGCGTTTCCTGGGCCACGCTTTCTTGCCCCTGGAGCTCTGCCAACTGCTCGCCGTAGCGAGTGATAGCGTCAAGACTATCATTCACCTCTTTAAAGGCGTTACGCACCGTTTTCTCATAGCCGTACAGCGCCTGATTGCGTTGAGCCATCGACACGTCAACCTGCGCATTCAATGCTTGACGGTTAAACAGCGGCGCCAGAATACTGCCGCCAAGGCTCCATAAGCGCAGCGGGTTATCGAGTAGGTCGGGCAGGGAGCGATCCTGGAGGGTACCGGTGGCGGTCAGGTTGATGGACGGCAGCAGCTGCGCTTTCGACGAGGCCAGTGTGGCATCAGCCGCCAGCAGCTGACGCTGTGCCTGAACGATATCCGGTCGACGATCCAGAAGCGTCGACGGTAGCTGAGAAGGCAAGGTTAGCGGCGTGAGCTGCGCAAACTCATGGCGAGCGACAGCGCCGGGATTATTGCCCAGCAATACGCTCAGCGCGTTCTCCTGCTGCGCAATCTGATGACGTAATACCGGAACCTGAGCGCGCGTTGCCCGCAGCTCGGAGTCCGCCTGCATGAGTTCGAGCCGCGAAGTATAACCGGTCTCAAACTGCCGTTTTGCCAGATGCCAGGCATCTTCGCGCGATTTCAGCGTCTGTTCAGTGACGCGCAGCTGCTGGTCCAGTGAAAGCAGAGTGACATAGCCGGAGGCGACGGCGGTCGCCACCGTCAGGTCAGCAGCGGCGGCTGCGGCTTTTTGCGCCTCCAGACTGGCCTGTGCGGCATCAGCGGCGCTGCGGTTTGCGCCCCACAGATCGACATCGTAACTTGCCGTCAGCCCACCTTTATAGACGGTGCTGTGAATCGGCAGGCCTGTGGCGGCAGACTGTGCGCGAGCGCGGCTTCCGCTCAGGCTGGCATCCAGTGAGGGAAACAGGCTGCTGTCGGCGGCGTAAGCGCGGGCCTGATATTCGTTGACCCGCTCGCGGGCGATCAGCACGTCGCTGTTATGGCGCAGTGCCTGGTCGACGTATTGATTCAGCGCACTGTCGTGGAAGTTACGCCACCAGACGCCTTCCACGGTGCTGGTTGGGCCAATATCGGCGCGCCAGGCGGCAGGGATTGCCAGCGTAGGTTGCGCTTGCTGGACATCCGCCGACTGGCAACCCACCAGGGCGAGCGCTAAAGCAAGGGCCTGAGGACGGATCATTTTTCCGTCTCCGCGCGCGTATCAATGGTCACCTGTACCGACATCCCTGGACGCAGACGTTCAAGGTTTTTTTGCCCGTCGTCAACAGCAATACGTACCGGAATACGTTGGGCGATTTTGACGAAGTTACCGGTGGCGTTGTCCGGCGAAATGGCGCTGAACTCGACGCCAGTGGCGGGCGAGATACTTTGTACGGTACCGCGGAATTTCTCGCTGTTCAGGGCGTCAACGCTAAACGTCGCTGGCTGGCCGACGCGGATGTTTGCCAACTGCGTTTCTTTCAGATTAGCAATGACCCAGTGCTGCGGGGGAACCAGCGGCGTCAGGTGCGTGCCCGCGGTGACGTATGCGCCTAAACGCACGGCAATCTGCCCGAGCTGCCCATCGGTGGGGGCGATAATGCGCGTGTTTTGCAGGTCAATTTCCGCCAGTTCCAGCGCCGCTTTGGCGTTGGCAACGTCCGCTTCCAGCGAGTCGCGGTTAACGATGGTGGACTGCAGATCCTGACGCGACATCTCCAGCGTGGCTTTCGCCTGTTCAATATTGGCAGCACCCTGCGCGGCGCTGGCGCGAGCGGAATCGCGCTCGCGAACGGACAGCGAGCCATCGGCGGTGAGTTCCTGCACGCGTTTTAAATCTGCCTGCGATTTAAGATTCTGCGCGCGCGCGTTTTGTAGCGCCGCTTCGTTACGGACGATCACCGCCTCGGCGCTTTTCCGCTGCTGAAGATTGTTTTTTAACGCAGCCTCTTTCATGGCCAACTGAGCCTGCGCCTGATGTACGCGCTGTTTATAGATGCGATCGTCAATCTGAAACAGCACCTGACCTTTTTTCACCTGATTAAAATCCTGCACGTTAACGCCGGTGACATAACCGCTGACCTGCGGGCTGATAAAGGTGGTCAGGCCGCGTACATAGGCGTTATCGGTAAACTGGCTATGGCGGGTGAAGGGCGGCAGCTGCCAGGCGTACAGCACAACCAGTACGCCGACCAGGCCGATAGCGGCGGCGGTAAAAATAGACACCACGCGGATGTTGTTTCGGGTGTTGGCCTGTTGCTGGGCCGCGTCCTGCTGACTCATGACGACTCCGGATCTCTCTTGTTGTTACTTGCTGCCCGTCGCGCGTTTCAGCGCAATATGAGCAGTGATTTTCAGTCTGCATAATCGCCAGAACACCCACAGCAGCGTCGCGGCGGAAATCGCGGCCGTCAGCATATAGGTGTCATTGTAGGCGAGGATATTGGCCTCCAGCGTCGAGAGGGTTTGCAGGACGCTGCTGGCCTGAACGTTGAGTAGCGCGCTATCGCCAATCTGGCTTTGGTACTGCTGTGCATACTGCTGCAAACGTTCATTAATCAGTGGGTTGAGGGTGGTTATCTGGTCGGCAAGCTGGCTGGAGTGGAATTTTTCACGCCAGGTCTGAAAGGTGCCGAGAATGGCGGAACCCAGCAGGCCGCCGACGTTCTGACTCATGCCAAACAGCACCGAGAAGCTCACCAGATTGCGCTGGTCGGCCACCACGCCGCCGATGCCCGCCAGCATTGCCGGAGCGAGGAAAAAGGCGCTGCCGAAGCCGAGCAGAAACTGGCTGAACATCAGTTGGTCCGGGCGCGTCAGGCTGTTGGATTGGCTGTCGAGCAGCGAGGCAATCATGATAAGGGTCAGCGCCGTGGCGGTGGGCCAGTACAGACGGCGCGGGTTTAGCGTCAGACAGCTGGCGATAATACCGCATACGATGCCGGCGAAAATCGCCCAGGCCAGATCGGTCATCTGCTCATTTTGCAGGCCGACATACTGCAGCCAGCCGATCACGCCGGTGTTTTGTTCCGCCAGAACAATACGGATTAACACCATAATCAACCCCAAACGCAGAATACTGCCGCTGGAAAGCCAACGGGTATTGAGCAGCGGGTTGCGACGGTTATGTTCAAACGTGACGGCGGCGACAATCAAGACGATCGCGGCGGCGAGTGACCAGCCAATCCACGGCGCTTCGAACCACCAGTCGAGGCGGCCCAGCGAAAGTACGGCACAGATTAGCGCCATGCCCGGCGCCAGCAGCATGAAGGTGATAAAGTCTTTTTTCTCGAAGACTTTCTTGCGATCGCTTGGCGGCAACTTCAGCGCAATCACGCAGGCCAGCGAAATTAACGCCAGCCCCAGTTCGAAGAAATAAAGCCCGCGCCATTCGTCAATTTGCAGCAGTTCGGTGGAAAACAGGCGGGCGAGAGGAATGGCCAGCGACGACCCGGTAATTCCAATGGTTAGCGCCTTCAGGCGGTGTTTCGCCGGCCAGGCCTGAACCTGATAGTAGATACCGAGAGAACTGAGCGCGGCGGCCACCATGCCGTGGGCCGCGCGAACCATCAACGCGGAGCTGAGATCGTTGACGAACAGATGAAAGAAAGTCACCAGCACGTACAGAACGAGGAAACCTTCGGTAAACGCGCGCAGGCCATACTGTTGGCGGAACTTCACCAGCAGCAGGTTAATTGAGACGTTGGTCATCACGTATACCGCGGGCAGCCAGGCAATCTCCGTTGACCAGGCGGCGAAGGAGCCTTGTAAATTCTGCAGGTTGGCGGTGACCACCGCGTTGCCAAGCGCGCCAGTCAGGCATACCAGTAGCCCAACAATACCGTAGGCGATGCGCTTTGGCGTGCTGTGGATGGGCGTTGATGGCGAGCCGAGGATGGCCGGTTTTTCGTGCGGTTCCCAGTCGTGAGGGGCGTAAGGGTCGCGACGTGGCGGAGCCATTATTTTTTCTCCACTTCACGTAGCAACTTCATCAGCACCTCGTAGGTCTGTTCCTGCTCCTGAGGCGTGATGACGGTCATTATCTCTTCGCGCAAGGTGTCGGCGACGTCTTTCACCTGATGATACAGCGCGATACCTTTCTCCGTCGCGACCAGCAGACGTTTACGTTTATCGCGCTCGGTGATAACGCGTTCGACCAGCCCGAGACTGACCAACCGATTGATCAATGGCACCACGGTAGCGCCTTCTACGCCCAGTTCCTGCGCCAGTTCAGTTTGTGACAGCGGGCGTTCGTTACGCGCAATGCTGGCAACGGCAACCCAGGTCGCCTGGCTCATGCCTAACCCTTTCAGACGGCGGTCAACGGCAAGCCGCCAGTGGTGGGCGGTCAGGTAGAGAAGATGGGAGAAATTCAGCTGGCGGTTGTCCATGGCGTTTATTCAGAATCATTAGAGCTCTAATGATTCTAAGTTCGCTGTGAACCATAATTCAAGAGAATGTGAAAAATAATTGTGATTGGGTAGTGACTAGTCGTGGATAACCCGGCCAGGCGCGGTGGCTCTGGCCGGGCTTCTGGTTTAGATCTGGCTGGCCTGCGCGTTAACCGAGGACGTATGACGCTTACTGCGGCTGGCGAAGAAAATGGCGGTCAGCGAGATAGCCACTGTGGCGGCCAGATACCACGCAACCGGCACCCAGTCACCGTTGTATTTTGCCAGCAGGCCGGTGGCGATCAGCGGGGCGGTGCCGCCAGCCAGCGCGGCGCCAATCTGATAGCCGAGCGTGATACCGGTGTAGCGGACGTTGGCGCTGAAAATTTCCGAACACAGCGTCCCCAGCACGGCGGTAATGGGCGACCACAGGATCCCAAAAGTGATCACCGTTGCCAGAATAATGCCCCAGGTGGTACCGGTGTTAAGCAGCATAAACCACGGAACGATAAACAGGCCCAGCAGTACGACGCTGATGGCATACATGCGTTGACGGCCAATTTTGTCAGACAGCAGGCCCATTAGCGGGATCATCACCGTCGACACCAGCGCCCCGAGCGTAACGGCTTCCAGCACCTGTGATTTTTGATAGGTCAGGGTGGTGGTGGCGTAGCTGACCACAAAGGTCGAGAAAATGTAGAACGGCGCGGTTTCCACCACCTTCAGCCCGGCCGCGATAATCACTTCACGCCAGTGATGGGTCAGGGTATCGCGCAGCGGCGCTTTTGCCACTTTGCCAGACTCTTTCACCTTTTTGAATTCCGGGGTTTCGTCGATATCTTTACGGATCCACAGGCCAATCAAGACCAGTACGGCGCTCATCAGGAACGGGATACGCCAGCCCCAGGAGAGGAACTGCTCTTCACTAAACATGGTCATCAGCGAGACGATAAACGTCGCCATCAGCATGCCGATGGTCACGCCCGCCTGCGGAATACTGCCGAAAAAGCCTTTACGTTTTTCCGGGGCGTATTCGTAGGCCAGCAGCAGCGCGCCGCCCCATTCGCCGCCGATGCCCATACCCTGGATGATACGCATCAGAATCAACAGAATGGGCGCCCAGATACCGATCTGGTCATAGGTCGGCAGCAAACCGATCATCACGGTTGCACTTCCCATCAGCGACAGGGTCAAGACCAGCGTTTTTTTACGTCCGATACGGTCGCCAATGTGGGCAAAAATGACGCCGCCAATCGGACGAATGAAGAAGGTCAGCGAGAAGGAAAGGTAGGAGAGAATCAAGCCGATGACCGGATCAACCATCGGGAAAAATATCTTGTTGAACACCAATGCAGCAGCTGTGCCGTACAGAAAATAATCAAACCATTCAATGGAACTGCCCGTCAGGCTAGCAATCAAAACCCTTTTATTCTTTTTCAGGATCGTGGTGCTGCTTTCTTGTATTGTCATGAAGAATAACTCCCGCCACATTGGGTTAAAATCTGGTGCCACCTTTTTTACAAAGGGGTGCAACCTGGATTGTGAAAAAGGTTGTGTGTTTGTTAAGCAAATTAGATATGGGCGTTATCTTTGGCAAGCGCGGTGTTGAAATTTGTGAGTTAAAATGAGAGTCATTTTCATTTTTTGTGACTTAATAACCGCTGTTTTACGGTTTTAAGTTCCAAATAACTGCATTTTTATAGTGTATTATTCAGGTGCAACCGCATTGTTTTTAGACGTTTCTGGTTATTTCATCTTTGTTACAAAATGGTTGAGCTGAGGGCGTTTTTATCCCGCAATTCACGGTTAAAGAAAGGAGCCGAGTTCACGATGAGTCTGTTACATCTGTCGGAAAACACGCTGGCTGCCGCCAATCTTCTCGGTAGTTGGCTGGCACAAAATGACTTTACTTCGTCACCGGACGCGCATGAGAGCCAACTGGTGGTGATGGCGGGGAATGCGGTGATGCCAACCATTGATGCCGGCTGTCGGCTGGTCAGTCAATATGGCGGCGTGTTGTTGATTAGCGGTGGTGTTGGTCATTCAACGTCGTTTCTTTATGAGGCGATTGCCCAACATCCTCGCTATTGCAGTATTGAAACCCAGGGTCAGCCGGAGGCCGTGCTGCTGGCGGAAATTGCCTACCGTTTCTGGCAGATTCCGCGTGAGCGGATTGTGATTGAGGACCGCTCAACCAACTGTGGGGAGAATAGTTGGTTTACGCGTCGCATGATGGAACAACAGGGCATCACCGCCCCTTACGCCACGGTGATTCAGGACCCCACGATGCAGCGCCGTACCATGGCGACTTTCGCTCGCGTCTGGCAGGATGTTGGCGATGCACCGTGCTGGTTAAGCTATCCGGGCTTTACACCGGAATTAGTGAATTCGCCGAACGGCATTGCCTGGAAGCAACCCGTTGAAGGGTTATGGTCGGTAACGCGCTACCTGTCGCTGATCCTCGGAGAATTGCCGCGTTTGCGTGATGATGCGCAAGGGTATGGGCCGCGGGGCAAAGATTTTATTGCCCATGTAGACATTCCAGAGGCGGTCGAGGAGGCCTGGCAGCAGCTCAGCACCGATCCACAATTACAAGGCGCGCTTGCCAGCCGTACCCTGGCTTGAACATCGTTTCCCGGCCAAGCGAATAGTGACGCCGGGACGACAAAGCGCTTAACGGAAACTCCACTGCATACTCACCACGAAGATCGATGGCAGAATAATCCCGCTCTCAAGGCCAAAGTAGTCGGTAAAGTTATATTGCAGCCCATGATAAATGTACGGAGAGAACCCCACGCCGGTAATCTTCCTGGCCGTATGGTAAGCACCTTCATCCCCGCAGTGGCTGAATGCATCGAAAAAGAACTCGCCGGTGTAGGCGTATATGCCTTTGAACGTCCACCCTTTGTTATGATTACTGCCCTGCAGCCAGTCACGACGCACGCCCAGCGTCAGGCAACGATCGGCAAAGCTGTTTTTCATTGTCCCAATGAGCAGGCTGTATTTTGATTCCGCAGAGAATTTCCGTTCAACGGAAAAGAAATCGTTGTTGAATTTCTCATTATATTGGCCGTGATTACCGGTCATATGGTAGACAAACGAGCCTGTGTTCACGGAGTACAGGTTTAGCTCACTGGAATAGCTCGACGCTGCTGGAACCACTGTCGCTATAAATACCAGCGCGTTGGGCATTTTACGCATGATAAAACTCTGGAAAGCTTAAAAAAGAAAATAATGCTCTCCATCATACGTTTTACACGATAAACAAAGACTCAACCGTCGCGGAACGTCGATTCATGATAGCCGTTCCGCGTGCTCCTGGCGCCGCCTTATCCGGCTGGATTCTGGGACTTTGCCGGAATTGGGCGGCTATATGACACCCGACTTCAGCTTACGCTTTGCCTAAGGGTGATCTTTTTCTCGTGTTCAAGTAACCAGGCTTTGCGCGCGATGCCGCCACCGTAGCCAGTCATTGAACCATCTTTGCCGATGACCCGATGGCAGGGAATGACGATAGCGATACGGTTCGCGCCGTTGGCAGCCGCTACCGCACGGGCGGCTGTGGGTTTGTGCAGGCTTTCCGCCAGGGCCTGATAGTGGGTTGTTTCTCCGCACGGCAACTGGCGTAGTGCAGCCCATACGCTGCGCTGGAAGTCGCTGCCGGGGCTATCCAGCGACAGCGAGAACTGCTGGCGCTGACCGGCAAAATACTCGCCAATTTCGCGCTCGGCCCGTTGAGTATGGGCATTTTGTCCAGCCATGATGCGTGCGCGTAACAGCCGTTGCAGATCGCTGAATTCGCTCTCCAGCATGCGGCGATCGACAAATTCCAGCAGGCAGACGCCGCGTTCGGTCGCGCAGACAAACATTGGGCCGAGCGGGGTGGTAAAACGGTGAATCAGCACGGTCTGCGGCTGCCCGGCGGGTGAGCGCCCGGTCAGTTTCTTGCAGGTATAGCCAAAGCCACTTAACGACTCATAGCCGTTATCGAATGCGACATCGGTCGTGCGGCGTCCTCCTTTTAACTCTTGCAGAGCAACATTCACCCGCTGCATGCGTTGAAACGCCTGAAAGGTGATGCCGTGATGCTGCAAGAACCAACGTCGAATGCGCTCGGGGCTAAGGTTATGTTCCCGCAGTTGACTGTCGCTAACGCGGACTTTTGGCGTGAGCCGAACCAGTGCTAGCGCCTGTTCAATAAAGGGTGGGGCGCTGCAGGCGTTTTCCGTAGGACGGCAGACTTTGCAGGGACGATAACCGGCGTCCAGAGCCGATTTGAAATTGCTGTAAAACTCGACATTTTCACGCTTTGGCTTGCGTGCCCGACACACGGAGATGCAAAACACGCCGGTGGTCTTCACGCCAACGAAAAATACCCCGGTATATTCCGACGCGCGGGCCAGGAGGGCTTCGTACCAGGTATCGCACTGCGCGCTATCGGTGATTTTCATCGCAAAAAACTCCGGCAAATGACTGCTGCTGGTGGAGAGTTAACAGTAAAGTGTTTAGCGTACCTTGTATTGCACAATGTACGGCATTGCCCATCGAAATACGACGCACGCCCATTTTTCCTAGCGTAGCGAAGTCGGCAAGTCCTGGCACGCACATGACGTTGAGCGGCAACGAGGTATGTTGTACCAACGCCGCGATATCTTGTACATCGCTGACACAAGGGACAAACAGGCCGTCAGCGCCGCCAGTTTCATAACAGCTTATGCGTGACAGTGTCACGTTTAATGCATCGGGAAGATTCAATAGAAAGGCATCGGTACGCGCGTTGATAAACAGTGGGCAACCCTTGGCTGATAATCCAGAGCGTACGGCGCTGAGGCGTTGGCTGAAAACCTCTGGGTTGTCCAGGGTGCGAACGCCTTTGATGATCCGACTATCTTCCAGATTCACACCGACCACGCCGAGCGCCGCGAGCTGGCATAAATGAGCGACAATATCCTCTGGATTATCGGCGTAGCCTGCTTCCATATCGACGCTCAACGGTAATGAGGTGACCGCGCGAATGCGGCGGACGATATAGAGCAGCTCATCAAACGCCATTCCTTCGCCGTCGGCGTAGCCCAGCATATTCGCAATGGCGGCACTGGACGTGCCAAGGGCCTGGAATCCCGCCTGCTGTGCGGCAATGGCGCTTGGTGCATCCCAGACGTTGGCGATAACTAACGGTTTTTCTTGATAATGCAATGCTGTGAAATCCATGATTTTTACCGGTTGTGTGTGTCTGCCGAGTGTGCCGCGACGGCAACGTGGCTCACAACCGAAAATTGGACGAGCATTTTTTGAAAGAAACGGCGGGCGCAGATGCCCGCCGAAGGCATTACATTTTGGCGAATTTTTCCAGCACGCGAATCAGTTGGGTGACAAAACCGTACTCGTTATCGTACCAGGAGACGGTTTTCACTAGTTGCAGCCCACCGGCTTCGGTGACTTCTGTCTGAGTGGCATCAAACACCGAACCGAAATGGGTGCCAATGATATCGGATGAGACAATCTCTTCCTCGGTGTAGCCAAAGGATTCGTTGTTTTCGGCGGCTTTTTTCATCACCTGGTTGACTTCATCGGCAGTGACTTTTTTACCGAGAATGGAGACCAGTTCGGTCACCGAGCCGGTTTTTGTCGGTACGCGCTGGGCGTGACCTTTCAGCTTACCGCTCAGCGCTGGAATCACCAGGCCAATCGCTTTCGCCGCGCCGGTTGTATGCGGAATGATGTTTTCAGCGGCCGCGCGTGACGCGCGCAGATCTTTACCGCGCGGACCATCGACCAGCGACTGGGTGCCGGTATAGGCGTGGATGGTGGTCATCGTCCCCACTTCAATCCCGAAAGCGTCGTTGAGCGCTTTAGCCATCGGCGCCAGGCAGTTGGTGGTGCAAGAAGCAACGGAGATGATCTTGTCACTGGCATTCAACGTATCGTCGTTGACGTTAAACACCAGCGTTTTCATCTCACCGGCCGGCGCGGAGACCAGCACTTTTTTAGCCCCGGCGTCCAGGTGGGCCTGGGATTTTTCCGTCGAGGTGTAGAAGCCGGTACACTCCACGATGAGTTCGGCGCCCTGTGCGGTCCATGGGATATTCTTTGCTTCCTTTTCAGCATAAACGGTAATGGTTTTACCGTTGACAATCAGCGCATTGTCGGTGAAATCAACGCTCCACGGGAAGGGGCCATAGTTGGAGTCGTGCTTCAGGAGATAAGCCAGCACTTTTGGCGACGTGAGGTCGTTAATCGCGACCACTTCATGACTGCTGGATACTTCCAGTAAGCGGCGTAGAACCAGACGGCCGATGCGCCCAAACCCGTTAATGCCAATTTTACTCATGGTGTTCTCCTGTCAATGATGGGGTGTCAGCCCAATACGTGTACTTGAAACCGCTGATAGATAAGTGTGGATTATATGTTTCACCTGTCCAGGCTTAGCTCAGTCATCGGAGAAGGGCAATGTCATTTTGCGCAGTTAATTTGTATCGATATGAAAAAGTTAATGAATTTTTAAGGAAACGCGGCTATTTTGCTTTTTATATTACTTTTCAGAGTGTCCCGGCGATGAACGATAAATATTCCCGCTTACAAATTGCGATTCACTGGCTGGTTTTTCTGCTGGTGGTGGTGGCCTACGCGGCGATGGAACTGCGCGGACTGTTTCCGCGCAGCGACCGCCCGATGATCAATATGGTGCATGTTTCCTGCGGTATCAGCATTCTGGTGCTGATGGTGGCGCGTCTGCTGATCCGCCTGAAGCGCCCGGCGCCGCCGATTGTGCCGAAACCCAAGCCGATGATGACCGGTCTGGCGCACCTTGGGCATCTGGCTATCTATCTGCTGTTTATCGCTTTGCCGCTGATCGGCCTGGTGATGATGTACAACCGTGGTAACCCGTGGCTGGCGTTTGGTCTCACCATGCCGCACGCCGCCGAAGCCAATTTCGACCTGGTGGATACGCTCAAGCAGTACCATGTTTTCCTGGCTAATCTGGGCTACTGGCTGATTGGTCTGCACGCGCTGGCCGCACTGGCGCATCACTATCTCTGGAAGGACAACACGCTGCTGCGCATGATGCCGCGTAAGCGTTAAGAAGGCTTTAAACTCCCTGGGCTTCGCGTTACCATACGCCATCAATTTTGTTACGTATGCGTAGGGAGAACGGGGTGTTCGCAGATTTTGGCGTGCTGAATTACTGGACGTATTTACTCGGGGCCATTTTTATTATTCTGGTTCCGGGGCCAAATACCTTTTTCGTCCTGAAAACCGGCGTCGCACACGGTATCCGTAAAGGATACATGGCCGCGCTGGCAGTGTTTATCGGCGATGCCGTGCTGATGTTCCTCTCCTTTGCTGGCGTCGCCACGCTGATAAAAACGACGCCAGTGTTGTTTAACATCGTGCGTTATCTGGGCGCTATTTATCTGCTTTATCTCGGCGGCAAGATGCTTTACAGCACGCTCAAGCGCAAAACGGCGGGGCAGGATGACGAGCCTGAGCCGGGGCACGCTATCTTCAAACGCGCGTTGACCTTAAGCCTGACAAACCCGAAAGCGATTCTGTTCTATGTTTCGTTTTTTGTGCAGTTTATTGATGTGCACGCTAAAACACCGGGTCTGGCGTTCTTTATCCTCGCGCTGACGCTGGAGTTGGTCAGCTTTACCTACCTGAGCTTCCTGATTGTTTCCGGTTCGCTGGTTACCCGCTATGTCAAAACCCGTAAGAAGCTGGCAAAGATTGGCAACAGCCTGATCGGCCTGGTGTTTGTTGGTTTTGCCGCGCGTCTGGCGACGTTGCAGTCCTGAGTTATCAATGCCGGAGAAGGTACTAAGCGCCCTCCGGCAATCCCATCCCATTTTCCGTAATAATTCAAAGCCGTTATAGATACGCCCGATAGGGTGCTTAAAGCCAATAGATAAAGTGATTCATAGACTTATCGGCAGGGTGTACTATCTTAGCGGGTGCTTGAGGCTATCTGTCTCAGGCATTAGCCAAACGGCAGATAGAGAAAAGCCCCGGAAACATTGAGCGTCTTGCCGGACGCTCAACATCAACCGAGGCCACATCTATGCTTTACAACATCAGAGTAGCCTCTTGCGGACCTTCGGGTCAAGGAGAAGCAGGCTATGAAGCAGTCAAAGGCGATGATTGTCGCCCTGATCGTCATCTGTATTACCGCTATTCTGGCAGTGCTGGTTACGAGGAAAGACCTCTGTGAGGTCCGAATCCGAACAGCTGAGACAGAGGTCGCTGTCTTCACAGCCTACGAATCTGTTAAGTAAGAGACCCGGCGGGGAATCATCCCCGCCACTCTTGATGATGTCTGTCATCCTCATCGCACCCAATTCGCTTCTCTACACGCTTCCGTGTGATTCTTTTGGCAGAAATTGCGCAATCATTTTACAATTTCTTAAAACAACTGATAGTATACCCCCCTATATCACCGGAGGGCCTATGCCGCATTCACCTGAAGACAAAAAACGCGCATTAACCCGGGTTCGCCGCATTAAAGGGCAGGTTGAGGCGCTGGAGCGCGCGCTGGAGTCCGGCGATTCCTGCCTGACTATCCTGCAACAGATTGCTTCTATTCGCGGGGCCGCCAACGGCCTGATGGGCGAAATGGTCGAGATGCATCTCAAAGACGAACTGGTAAGCGGAGACACCACGCCGGATCAGCGTGCAGTACGCATGACGGAAGTGGGTCATCTGCTACGATCCTATTTAAAATAATCATCACAACGGAAGAGACAGCTATGAAATCACGTGCTGCAGTTGCGTTTGGCCCCGGTCAGCCGCTGAAAATTGTTGAAATTGACGTCGCGCCGCCAAAGAAAGGCGAAGTGCTGGTCAAAATCACCCACACCGGCGTTTGCCATACCGATGCGTTCACGCTGTCTGGCGATGACCCGGAAGGCGTTTTCCCGGCGGTGCTGGGCCATGAAGGTGGCGGCGTGGTGGTTGAAGTCGGTGAAGGCGTCACCAGCCTGAAGCCGGGCGACCACGTTATTCCGCTGTACACCGCTGAATGTGGCGAGTGTAAGTTCTGTAAATCCGGCAAAACCAACCTGTGCCAGGCTGTTCGTGCCACCCAGGGCAAGGGCCTGATGCCGGACGGTACCACGCGCTTCTCCTATAACGGCGAGCCGATTTACCACTACATGGGCACCAGCACCTTCAGCGAATACACCGTGGTGGCTGAAATTTCACTGGCGAAAGTGAACCCGCAGGCGCCGTTGGACAAAGTTTGCCTGCTGGGCTGCGGCGTGACCACCGGTATTGGCGCAGTGCACAACACGGCGAAGGTGAAAGAAGGTGATACCGTGGCGGTCTTTGGTCTTGGTGGCATCGGTCTGGCGGTGATCCAGGGCGCGGTACAAGCGAAGGCGGGGCGTATTGTGGCGGTTGATACAAACCCTGAGAAATTTACGCTGGCGGCAGAAATGGGCGCGACCGACTTTATCAACCCGAAAGACTACGATAAGCCCATTCAGGATGTGATCGTCGAAATGACCGACGGCGGCGTGGACTTCAGCTTTGAATGTATCGGCAACGTCAACGTGATGCGTTCCGCGCTCGAATGCTGTCATAAAGGCTGGGGTGAAAGCATCATCATCGGCGTCGCCGGTGCAGGTCAGGAAATCAAAACTCGCCCGTTCCAACTGGTGACCGGCCGTGTATGGCGCGGTTCGGCGTTTGGCGGCGTGAAGGGCCGTACTCAGCTTCCGGGCATGGTAGAGGACGCGATGGCAGGCAAAATTCAGCTTGATCCTTTCATCACCCATCGTCTGCCGTTGGAGCAGATTAACGAAGCGTTCGATCTGATGCATGAAGGCAAATCTATCCGCACCGTGATTCATTTCGGCGATAAATAACGCCCACCTCCCGGTGGGAGTTGTCCCGCCGGGAATATGAAGTGTGACCCGCCTTACGTTTTACATCTTTCCCGATAAGAAATTAGCGGCAATGGCCGATGACTCTGGTACTTACCTCAAGTACAAGAGAGTCAACTCATGGATAAAAAGGCTGCGCCGGTCCGTGCGCAAAAGATCGGTTTCTTACACCACATCCGCCTGGTACCGTTTTTTGGTTCCGTTTTTGGCGGCATCCTGCTGCTTTTTGCCCTGAGCTCGGGGCTGGCTGGCTACTTTATGTGGAAAGCCGATATTGACCAACGTGATGTCACCCATGAGTTACAGGTACGGGTGGGGCTATCCGACAGCGCTAACTATCTGCGTGAAGCTCGTTTGATGATGATTCATGCTGGGGCGGACAGCCGTATTGCGGAAATGGACAGCATGAAAAAAAACCTCGCGGCGGCAGCCCACTGGATTCAACGTTCGCAGGCTGGATTTAAGGTTTACACCGACAGAAACGTGAAAACACCGGCAGACCAGGCGTTGGATGGTGAAATGAATCAACGCTATACCGCCTACCTGGAAGGGATGAAACCGATGCTGAAATATGCCCAGAACGGCATGTTTGAAGCGATCATCAACTACGAAAGTGAGCAAGCCCGTGCGCTGGATGACGCCTACAACGAGGTACGATTGAAAGTTATCGATATCCGTACCGCCCGCGCCAATCAATTAGCTGAGATGGCTCACGATCGTACCCGCCTCGGCGTCATCTTTATGATTGGGGCTTTCGTACTGGCTCTCGTCATGACGCTACTGACCTTTACCACATTACGCCGCGTGGTTATTTTGCCATTGCAGCGTGCCGGCGTACGTATCGCGCAGATTGCCAGCGGCGACCTGACCATGGCGGATGAACCGGTAGGGCGCAGCGAAATCGGCCAGCTCAATGGTAACCTGCAAAAGATGCAGCATGCGCTGGTGCAGACGGTGGGCACGGTGCGTCAGGGGGCCGAAGAGATCTACCGTGGCACCAGCGAAATTTCAGTCGGTAACACCGATCTCTCTTCCCGTACTGAACAGCAGGCCGCGGCCATTGAACAGACGGCGGCCAGTATGGAACAGCTGACCGCAACGGTGAAACAAAACGCCGATAATGCGCATCATGCCAGCAAGCTGGCGGAAGACGCTTCGGGTAAAGCGTCGCGCGGCGGTCAGTTGGTGTCCGGCGTGGTGGCGACCATGGGCAGTATCTCAACCAGCTCGAAGAAAATTTCGGAAATTACGTCGGTCATCAACAGTATTGCCTTCCAGACCAATATTCTCGCCCTGAATGCCGCGGTCGAAGCGGCGCGCGCGGGCGAGCAGGGCCGCGGGTTTGCGGTGGTGGCCAGTGAAGTGCGCACGCTGGCAAGCCGCAGTGCTCAGGCGGCAAAAGAGATTGAAGGGCTAATTAGCGAGTCTGTCACCTTAATTGAACGCGGCTCAGACGAAGTCGTGCGGGCTGGCTCGACGATGACCGATATTGTGGATGCGGTAAAACGCGTGACCGATATTATGCTGGAGATTGCGGCGGCCTCCGATGAGCAAAACCGCGGTATTCAGCAGGTGAGCCAGGCGGTGACTGAGATGGATAATGTCACTCAGCAAAACGCCTCGTTGGTAGAGGAAGCCTCAGCCGCGGCGGCTTCGCTGGAAGAGCAAGCGGCACGCCTTACCGAAGCCGTCGGGGCGTTCCGTATCCAGCGTAGTGAAAATCATGGGCATGAAAAGTCCAGCGCCAAACCGGCGTTTACGCCGACACGTCCGGCGGTGGCCACAGCGGGTGCGGATAACTGGGAAACGTTCTGATAAACAGAAAAAACCCCGTAGCCAAGGGTGGCTACGGGGAAGAGGATTACTGCGAATCCGGCAGGGCGTAAGCGATGATGTAGTCACCGCGATCCGGCGACTGTCGAGCGCCTCCGGCGTTAATCACGATGTACTGCTTACCGGTTTTTGGCGAAACATAGGTCATTGGGCCAGACTGGCTGCCGACCGGCAGACGGTCTTTCCAGATCTCTTTCCCTGTTGCGGTGTCAAATGCACGCAGGTAGAAGTCCTGGGTGCCCGCGAAGAACAACAGACCCGATTGCGTTGACAGCGATGCGCCAAGTGTCGGCATGCCGATCGGAATCGGCATATGCATGCGGATACCCAGCGGACCAGTGTCTTCTACGGTGCCAACCGGTACTTGCCACACGATCTTACCGGACTTCAGATCCACTGCCGACATGGTGCCAAACGGCGGTTTCTGACAGGGGATACCCAATGGTGACAAGAAGCGTTCGCGCATCGCGCCGTAGGGGGTACCTTCCATCGGCACAATTCCCATCTCGATACCACTGGCGCCTTTCGCCACGTTTTCACGCGGCACCATATAGTTAGCCAGGCCCAGGCGCATATCGTTAACGAACATCAGGTTATTGTTCGGATCAACCGACACGCTGCCCCAGTTCATACCGCCCAGTGACCCCGGATATTGCAGGGAGCGATCAACGCCCGGCGGGGTGAAAATCCCCTGATGGCGCATTTCTTTAAACTGAATACGGCATAGCAGCAAGTCCACCGGGGTTGCGCCCCACATATCGGACTCTTTCAACTGCTCGTTGCCGATCATCGGCATGCCGACGGAGTAAGGCTGCGTTGGAGAATAGCGCTCGCCATGCACGTTGCCCGCCGGAACCGGGCGCTCTTCAACTTTGGCGACCGGCTCGCCGGTTTCGCGATTGAGCATGAAGATCATGCCTTGCTTGCTGGTTTGTACCAGTACCGGCGTGGTGCTGCCTTTACCGTCTGGCAGATCGTACAGCAGCGGTTGCGAAGGCAGGTCGAAGTCCCACAGGTCGTGGTGTGTGGTTTGATAGTGCCAGCGGACTTTACCGGTTGTAGCGTCAACGGCGACGATGGAGGAACTGTATTTATCGTCCAGCGCGGTACGTTCACCGGCCCAGAAATCCGGAGTGGCGTTACCGGTTGGCAGATAAATGAGATTCAGTTTCGCGTCATAGGACATCGCAGACCAGACGTTCGGCGTACCGCGGGTGTATGTCTGGCCTTCCGGCGGCAGGCCCGTCAGATTCGGATTACCTGGATCCCAGGCCCAGGCCAGCTTGCCGCTACGTACGTCGTACGCGCGAACCACGCCCGGCGGTTCATCGGTGGAGAAGTTATCCGCGACTCGGCCACCCACCACCACCACATTACCCGCGACCAGCGGTGTGGAGGTTTGCTGATAGTAACCCGGTTTGACTTCGCCCATACCGACGCTCAGGTCCACAATACCGTGGTTGCCAAAGTCTTCGCACAGCTTGCCGTTATCGGCGTTGATGGCGATCAGGCGCGCATCGGTGGTTGGCAGGAACAGGCGGCGCGGACAGGCGGCTGGCTGCGCTGTGCTCTGCGGCGCGTTCAGCACCTGCGTATCTTCAAAGTAGCCCAGACCACGGCAGCGTTGCCAGTTCGGCGCGGTGGCTTTCGAATCATAGCGCCACTTCTCTTTACCGGTATCGACATCCAGCGCCAGTACTTTGCTATACGGTGTACAGACAAACAGGGTATCGCCTACCTGCAACGGCGTGTTCTGATCTTCCGCACCCGAACCATTGCTCAGCGGGATATCACCGGTGTGGGCAGTCCAGGCCACCTGCAGTTTATTGATGTTCTGCTTGTTAATCTGATCCAGGGCAGCAAAACGGTCACCATGGGTGGTATTACCCCAATGTTCCCAGTTTTTCTGCTCTTCACCGGCTGCTACCGGTTTAACCGGCACCGCTTCGGTAGCAGAAACCAGCGTTTGTGGCTTGAACATACCACCAATGCTTGCCAGCAGCGCGACAGCAATGACCGCCGCAAGGGCAAACGGCAGGCCTTTTTTAGCTGGCTGGGTGGTAGACATAAACGGCCAGACCAGCGCACAGAGGAAAGCCAGCACGCCAAAGGCAAACAGACGTGAGAAAAGCGGCCAGAAATCCCAGCCTGCATCGCTGATGGACCAAACGATCGCGACGATAAAGGCCAGCGCGTACAGCACAATGCCGCCGCGGCGATGACGGGCGATCAGGATGGCGCTGACCACCATCACCAGCCCCATCAGGGCAAAGAACCAGGTGCCGCCCACGGAGGCAAGTTTTGCCCCCAGGGCACCAATCGCCAGACCGATGAGCGCCATCAGCCCGATAAGAAGCCACTGCAAGATTCGGGGGAATCCTCGCGGCACGTTGCTAGTAGCCATACTGTTCTCCTTTCGACAGCATAAAATGCATGCGACTGAACCAAGTGTAACAAGGATGTCGCTATATTGTTTTGAATGAAGATCTTGATTATTTCAAATCGAAGTATTTAGTTCGAAAATGAAATCACCTGTGAACCATTTGGTTAACTTATGGCTATGATAGATCTGTTAAATTGCATTGCGCAATTGTTAATGAATAATTTCGCATTATTTGCGTATAGGTTTCGTATGCGTTGTGACCTGCGCGTTATAGCGCACGTCGTTCAGCGGCGGATAACGTAAATGAATCATCCGCGCGAAGTTCAAGGGAGGAGACTCATCGCACGAAGACCATGGGGAGGGTCAAATTCCGAATTTTTCAGTCGCAATATTCTGACACTAATAATCAGGTTAATATGATAAATATTTCTTTTTACTTTTCTGGAAAGTAGATAGCGTGTGGGTTTTTATTGAACGCGGTAAACTATAATGACGGGCGTGCGGCGTATTGCCGGCATTTATTTATGGAATAAATAATATGATGGCAGTTGATAACTTGTCAAAATGGTTTTATAAAACGCTGTATCGCACCACTCACCCTCGGCAGTATCAGCACAATAAAAATCTCTGGCCTTTTTTTAGAGTGGTGAGAAATGCATCAGGCGGCATCGAAAATGTTTTTTTTAAACATAGAGAAATAAACATGCCGGCTGTCCACAAACAAACAAGAAACAAACCGCTGCTTATTATGGCAACGGGGCCATCCGTCAATCACATCGAGACGCGTTTCTTCAATACGTCCTTTGATTACTTTGGGGTTAACGGTGCCTTTTCGATGGAACATATTGATTTTAAATGGTATGCCATCACGGACAGAAACTTCGTCCGAGGCCGTCTGTCGCTTGTCAAAGCGCTGGTCTCGCAAGAGGATCTCACGGTCTTTTGCCCTTATACAACGCTGGAAACCATTTTCACTAACATTGAGTGGCGGCATATCCGCTGCCGATTCAAGATCTTTGAGGCTGTGTCCGGTGCCTGTATTTACAAATTCCTCGGCGCAAAAGAGAATGTCGTTGTTAATGATGAACATTATCACTGGTTAGATGGCGCAGGTTTCTCCGATAACATTGACCGGGCGCTGTTTGATTACGGCACGGTGGTCTATCCAGCGTTACAAATTGCTTGTGCGTTGGGGTATCGCGAAATATATATTGCCGGGCTGGATATGAATAATTTTGAACAGCCGCGTTTTTATGAAACGGCAGGGGATAAGTTAGGCACGCGACTCGATCGTGATTTTGAACAAATCCGCCATTCTTTTTATGCCGCACAGTCCTATTGCGCGCTTAATAATATTCGCGTTGTGAATTTATCGCCGGAAAGCGCCATTGATGCTTTTCCTAAGCTCTCCTGGGCGCAGATTAATAGACAAGCAAGCTAGCCGTGGCCCGTCATTCCTGGCCACGGCGGGCGCTCATCACGAAGGCATCGACTTTCGTACGGCGCTGAGCAGCGTCTGTGCGCCGGAGGAGAGCGTCGTGTCTACGCGAGTAAGGATGCCGATGGGTTCGCCCTGGCCTTGGGTCGCGATAGGCAGCGCGGTGAGCGTACCGCGCCGCAGATCGTCCTTCACCGCACCGGAAGGCACGAACCACACGTAGTTGTAATCAACTGTCAGCTGGCGTGATAGCGATGCCGAAAGCGTTTCAATGCAGCCCGCAGGCATCTTACACCCCTGGCTCTGAAGGAGTGTCTCGGCATTCTGACGTGGAACCGTACCTTTTGGTGAAACGACAACCGGCCAGTCCAGTACGCGGCTCAGGGTGATGTTTTCATGCAGAATAGGGTGGTCTGGCCGCACCACCAGCTTCAATGATTCGAGGAACAAGAGCTCATAGTTTAGCCCGGTCATCAGTTCCGGATCCGACATCCGTCCAATACCAAGATCGATATCTCCGGACTTCAGCGCCGCCAACAGCATGGTGTTATTCATGGTGGCAACCTGGAGGGTGACGTCCTTTTGCTGTTGATGAAATTGCCCAATCACCGCAGGCAAGACACCCAGCGCAGCGGTGGGCAGTGCGCCAATTCGCACTACATCATTGTTAACACCTTCTTTACGAACAAGCGCCTGCCCGGCGGTATTTAACGCATCCAGCACCTTGACCGCATGGGTTAAGAACTGTTCGCCGACGAGAGTTAACTGCGCGCCCAGTCGACCACGCTCAAATAGCCGCGTGCCGGTTAGCTGTTCAAGTTCATTCAGCGTCTTGGAGAGTGCAGGCTGGCTGAGATTAAGTGTTTCAGCCGCGCGCCCCAATGTTCCTTGCTGGGCGACGGCCACGAATGTGTGCAGATGGCGCAGACGAATGCGCTGACTAAAGAGAGCATTTTTTTCCATAAGCGATGTTAAAAACAGAGCGGCATGGGTGACAAGTAATGTTGTTTAATTTTGATAACTTGCTAGCAAATTATTATTAACATTTGTGCGGTTTAACAGACAAGCGTTTTGTTGCATGGATAAAACCCGGCGTCGTTGCACTCAGCCGGGTCAGGTAAAGAGGAGATACCAGAGAATATCAGCGCTTACACGTCAAAAAAGACCGTTTCTTTTTCACCTTGTAGATAAATATCAAAGTGGTACACCGTCTCACCGCTGCGCGTTTCTTTGTGGCCAATCAGCGTCTGACGGCGAACTTCCCACTCGATCAGATTCAGTACGGGATCGATGGCGTTGGCCTCCTGCTCGTCAGAAAAGTACATGCGCGTATTCAGGCCGATGTTGATCCCACGAGCGACGATCCACAGGTTGACGTGCGGCGCCATCATGCGCCCATCGCGGCCAACCGCCTGTCCGGGCTTAATGGTGTCAAAGCGCCAGACGCCCGTATCAAAGTTAGAGCAGGCACGACCCCAGCCGCGAAAATCAGCGTCCAGTGATTTGCCTTCCTGCCGATCGGCGACGTGGTTGTAGCGCCCCTCGGCGTTGGCTTGCCAGATCTCAATCAGTACGTCGCGTACTGGCGTACCGGAACCGTCGAAAACGCGGCCTTCAATGGCAATGCGTTCACCCGGTGTATGGCTGTTAACCAGCGTTGGGCCGAAGTTTTTCTCAAAAATATGAAAACCGGCGGCGTCCGGCGCGAGGCCAATGTGGACGTAAGGCCCAGCGGTTTGCGATGCGGTTTCGGGTAAATAGTCTTTCATCGTGCAGCCCCCTGCGTACGGTTTTCAAACAGCGTGGCGCGCTGGCCGCGCAGCACCAAATCAAAACGATATGCCAGACAGTCCAGCGGTACGGCGGCATGAGTATCCAGCTCAGCAATCAACGTACGAACCGCGTCGTCGTTATTGATGGCTTGCACGATTGGGCATTGTTTAATTAACGGATCGCCTTCGAAGTACATTTGCGTAATCAGACGCTGAGCAAAGGCTTCACCAAAAATCGAGAAGTGAATATGCGATGGTCGCCAGTCGCTGACCTGGTTGCGCCACGGATAGGGGCCGGGCTTGATGGTCCGGAAGAAGTAATAGCCGTTTTCATCTGTCATCACGCGGCCACAACCGCCAAAGTTGGGGTCGATGGGGGCCAGATACTGATCTTTTTTATGCCGGTAACGGCCACCTGCGTTGGCCTGCCACACTTCGACCAGCGTATTTTTCAGCGGACGTCCGAAGCCGTCACGCACGTAGCCGTGAACAATAATACGTTCGCCGATCGGCAGGCCATCTTTGGCGTAGTTCAGAATCAGATCGTTATCCAGCGGGCCAATATCCTGCTGGGAGAAGACCGGGCCGGTGATCTCCGATAGAGAATTCTGCAATGAGATCAGCGCATTACGCGGCGAGCGCAGCACGCTGGTTTTGTAACCCGGCGCGTAGGCCGGTGGGTGATTGTTATAATCCCGGTGAATCACTTCTTGCGGTGACCATTTTGTGCTCATAGGTGGCTCCGTGTAGGGTATTTTATTATTGCCTCACACAGTGTGTGTAAATGCATTGTTAATTAATAGTGAATTTAAGGTGTATTTTAAATAACCTGTGGTTATGTAATGGCCGGGATTCACTGCAAAATCAACTCAGTCGCCGGGATCACACTTTGTAAATTCTTACCGCATAGCCTCATGTGCTTACCTACACTGCAAATATAGGCACAGGAGATGGAAAAACATGGCGCACACCCTTTCGGCAGATGATATTCGGGAAGATTTTTCACAAGCAATGTCGGCAATGTACCAGCAGGAAGTCCCGCAATATGGCACGTTGTTAGCGCTTGTTGCTGATGTGAATCTGGCGGTGTTGGAAAACAATGCACGCTTGCATGAACAGCTGGCGAACGCCGACGAGCTGGCGCGTCTGAACGTTGAGCGTCATGGCGCCATACGGGTGGGAACGGCTGAAGAGCTGGCGACGCTATGTCGCATGTTTGCCATTATGGGGATGCAACCGGTCGGGTATTACGATCTTTCGGTCGCTGGCGTACCGGTTCACTCCACCGCGTTTCGCCCCGTGGATGACGCCGCGTTACAACGCAACCCATTCCGAATCTTTACCTCATTACTGCGTCTGGAGCTGATCGACGATCCCGCGCTGCGCGAAAAGGCGGCGAAAATTCTTGCCCGGCGCGATATTTTCACTCCGCGTTGTCGGGCGCTGATGAATCTTCATGATAAACAGAATGGTTTCAACGCCGAGCAGGCACAAGAGTTCGTCCACGAAGCGCTGGAAACTTTCCGTTGGCACCGGCATACCACGGTAGACAAAGAAACCTACGAGGCGCTTAACCGCCAGCATCGGCTGATTGCTGATGTGGTTTGCTTCCCTGGCTGCCATATCAACCACCTGACGCCGCGCACGCTGGATATCGATCAGGTTCAGTCGCTGATGGCCGAATACGGGATCGAACCAAAGGCCGTCATAGAAGGGCCGCCGCGCCGTGCGGTACCGCTACTGCTGCGGCAGACCAGCTTTAAGGCGCTGGAAGAGCCGGTTGCTTTTGCCGGCGATGCCAGCGGCACGCATACCGCGCGTTTTGGTGAAATTGAGCAGCGTGGGGTGGCGTTGACGCCAAAAGGCCGGGCGCTATACGACCGGTTGTTGAACGAAGCGGGCGTGGGGAAAGATAACCTCAGTCATCAGCAGCATCTGCAAGAAGTGTTTAAAGCCTTTCCCGATAGCGAATTTCTTCTGCGTCAGCAGGGGCTGGCCTGGTTCCGCTATCGTCTTACGCCGAGTGGTGATGCGCACCGTCAGGCGATCCGTCCCGGTGACGACCCGCAGCCGTTTATTGAACGCGGCTGGATAACGGCCCAGCCCATCACCTATGAAGATTTTCTGCCGGTGAGCGCTGCCGGGATTTTCCAGTCGAATCTGGGCGGCGATGCGCAGACGCGCAGCCATGGCAATGCCAGCCGTAGTGCCTTTGAAGCCGCCCTGGGACGGCCAGTTCTGGATGAATTCAAGCTCTATGAAGAAGCGGAGGTGCGCAGCAAACGCCGTTGCGGTTTGCTCTGAAACGGTTAATCTGCAAAGGAATCAACAAAAAAGGATGAACACCGATGCAGAATGCCTCAACGCGCGTAGAGACCTTACAAGGGTCGTTGTCAGGACGAGTGGACGAGGATATCCATCTGTGGTGCGGCATTCCCTATGCCGCACCGCCGGTCGGCTCCCTGCGCTGGCGCGCGCCGCAGCCGGTCATGCCGTGGCAGGGTGTTCGCCCCGCCGAGACCTTTTCAGATTCCAGTTGGCAAAACAGTGAATACTGCCAGGAACTGGGCGGCGGCGATCCAGGCCGCTTCTCTGAAGATTGTCTTTATCTCAACGTCTGGTCGCCGGCGGAACGTCATGAGTTGCTGCCGGTAATGGTCTGGCTGCACGGCGGAGGGTTTACTATCGGCGCGGGCGGGCTGCCGCCATACGACGGCAAGGCGCTGGCACGGCGCGGCGTGGTGGTGGTGACGCTTAACTATCGCCTCGGCCACCTGGGCTTCTTCGCCCATCCGGCGCTGGAGGAAGAAGACGGCGAACGGCTGTATAACTTTGGTCTGATGGACCAAATCGCTGCGCTGCGCTGGGTGCAGGATAATATCGCTGCCTTCGGCGGAAACCGCGACAATATCACGCTGTTTGGTGAATCGGCGGGCGCGCGTAGCGTGCTGTCACTGATGGCTTCGCCGAAGGCGAAAGGCCTGTTCCATAAAGCCATTATCCAGAGCGGCTATACGTTGCCGGATATGCCGCGTGAAACCGCGCTGGCCCGCGGTGAACGGTTAGCTGAACACTTCAATCTCCCCAACGCGTCTGCGCAAAGTCTGCGTGAAATCCCGGCGGATGCATTCTGGTCGTTGACTGCACCGCATAATCTTGGGCCTGCGCCGATTGTCGGCGATGCGGTACTGCCACAGCCCATGCTGGATGTTTTTTTTGCCGCAAAGCAGCACCCCATGCCGGTACTTGTTGGTTCCAACAGCGACGAAGCGAGCGTCATGGCGGTCTTTGGCGTTGATTTGGCCGGAGAAATCCAGAAGCTACGCCGCGAGCGCCGCCTGGGACTGGGGTTAATCAAACTGCTTTATCCCGGCGTGAAGGGCGATGAGGAGTTGGGGCGTCAAGTGTGCCGCGACATGGCGTTTACCACGCTCGGCTACGTGGTGATGCAGGCCCAGCAGCGGCTGAATCAACCGTGCTGGCGTTATTGGTTCGACTATGTTGCTGAAGCGGAACACGATACTTATCCTCACGGCGCGTGGCATGGCAATGAAGTCCCTTACGTTTTCGATACGCTGGGGCACATACCGCCATCTTGTGATTACGCTTCGCCGCGCGATTTAGCCTTTGCCGCCCAGGTGGCCGATTACTGGGTGAACTTCGCGCGTCATGCCAGCGCGGAGCATGCGGTTCTGACGGGCCCGGTGCGTTGGCCTGCCTCGGTTCGGGGCCGTGACCGATTGCTGCGTATCGGGTTACACAAGCACGCCGGCTTCCGTGTGGAAAACCGCTTTATGCGCGCGCGTCTGGCGCTGTTTAAACGCGTGATGAAACACCATGTGAATCTGGATTAGCAGATTTTCTTGCGCTACCAATTGGATTATCAGTCAATTTTGTCTAGAGTGGGCAGCAGTATCGCCGTAATTTTTTTGCAGCATTCCGACTATAAAAAGGACGCTTTGCCAGGCATGAATCGCAGACACTTTCTAAAATCTTCAATGGCTGTTGCCGCCGTGTGCGGGACTTCCGGTTTTGCATCGCTTTTCTCCCAGGCCGCGCTGGCGCAGGAGTCTGACATTGCCGACGGCCAGACGCGTCGCTTTGACTTCAGCGTGCTGCAATCAATGGCTCACGATCTCTCCCGTCAACCGTGGGGAGGCGCTCCGCGCGCGTTGCCAGAGACGCTGGCAAATCTGACGCCGCAGGCTTACAACAGCATCCAGTACGATGCGGCGCACTCCCTGTGGAATAACGTGAAAGACCGCCAGTTGGATATTCAGTTCTTCCACGTGGGCATGGGTTTCCGTCGCCGCGTACGTATGTTCTCACTCGACCCGGCGAGCCAGCAGGCGCGTGAAATTCACTTCCGCCCGGAGCTGTTCCAGTACAACGATGCTGGCGTCGACACCAAACAGCTGGAAGGGCAGACCGACCTCGGTTTCGCCGGGTTCCGCGCGTTTAAGGCACCAGAACTGGCGCGTCGCGACATCGTCTCCTTCCTGGGCGCGAGCTACTTCCGCGCGGTCGACAGCACCTATCAGTACGGCCTGTCTGCGCGCGGTCTGGCGATTGACACCTATACCGACTCACTCGAAGAGTTCCCGGACTTTACCTCTTTCTGGTTTGAAACGGCTAAACCAGGCGACACCACCTTTACGGTTTATGCGCTGCTCGACAGCGCCAGCGTGACCGGCGCTTACAAATTCGTGGTGCACTGCGAGAAGGCGCAGGTGATTATGGATGTGGAAAACCATATCTATGCGCGCAAAGATATCAAACAGTTAGGCATCGCACCGATGACCAGCATGTTCAGCTGCGGGAATAATGAGCGCCGCGTCTGCGACACCATTCACCCGCAGATCCACGACTCCGATCGTCTGGCGATGTGGCTCGGCAACGGCGAGTGGGTCTGCCGTCCGCTGAACAACCCGCAAAAACTGCAGTTCAATGCCTACCAGGATAAGAATCCGAAAGGTTTTGGTCTGCTGCAGCTGGATCGTGATTTCACCCACTATCAGGACGTGATGGGCTGGTACAACAAGCGTCCAAGCCTGTGGGTCGAGCCGCGCAATCAGTGGGGCAAAGGGGCGGTAAGCCTGATGGAGATCCCGACGACCGGCGAAACGCTGGATAACATCGTCTGCTTCTGGCAGCCGGAAAAACCGATGAAAGCGGGCGACCAGTTAAACTTTAGCTATCGCTTATACTGGAGCGCGATGCCGCCGGTCCGTTCGCCGCTAGCCCGCGTACTGGCCACCCGCACCGGGATGGGCAGCTTCCCGGAAGGCTGGGCGCCGGGCGAACATTATCCGGATAAATGGTCCCGCCGTTTTGCGATCGACTTTGTCGGCGGCGATTTGAAAGCCGCTGCGCCGAAAGGCATTGAGCCGGTGATTACGCTTTCCAGCGGTGAAGCGAAGCAGATTGAAATTCTCTACGTTGAACCGTTTGACGGCTACCGTATTTTGTTCGACTGGTATCCCACGTCAGACTCCACCGACCCGGTGGATATGCGCCTGTTCCTGCGCTGTCGTGGCGACGCCATCAGCGAAACCTGGCTGTACCAGTACTTCCCGCCAGCGCCGGATAAACGTCAATATGTTGACGACCGTATTATGAAATAACCAAGCCCGGACCCGGCCGAGCCATGCGACGCCGGGTTTTCTTTTAGACTGAGAACCTACACATGACCTGTGTTGAAACGATCGTCGCTTCCGACGTCATCACCCTTGAAGCCGTTAATGAGTCGCACGTAGCCGAGCTGCATCAGATGGTGCTGCGCAATCGCGACTGGCTACAGCAAACGCTCAACTGGCCGCAGTTTGTCAAAAGCGAACAGGACACCCGCCAGAATGTGCAGGGCAATATGATGCTGCACCAGCGCGGCATTGCCAAAATGTTCCTGATTTTTGTTGAGGGGAAAATGTCGGGCGTGCTTTCCTTTAACCAGATTGAACCGTCCAACAAGACCGGTTATATCGGCTACTGGCTGGACGAGGCCGCGCAGGGGAAGGGCATTTTATCCGCCTCGCTGCAGGCGTTTATGCGCTATTACGCTGAACGCGGAGAAATTCGCCGCTTTGTGATTAAGTGCCGGGTGGACAATCCGCGCAGTAATCAGGTGGCGCAACGTAACGGTTTTCAGCTGGAAGGTTGCTTGCGCCAGGCAGAGTTTCTGAATGGCGTGTTCTATGACCAGAATATTTACGCGCGAATTATCGACAATACCCGGTCATAGGGCACCAAATAGCGGGGTGCGCGTAATTCGCTGCGCGCCGGTAATGGCTTTGCGCCCGCGCAGATGAATGGCTTCGCCAGGCAGCGCTTCGACTACCACGTTGTCGGTAATATCAATGTGATACTCGATCAGCACATCGCCTTCGATACGCGCATCGCCCTGAATCAGCACGTGATCGTCGAGCAAAATGGGCCCGCCGCGGAGCCGGGCGTTGCCGCCAACCAGGACGTGGTGTTTCAGCACGCAGTTGCCTTCAATCACGGCGTTCTCCGCGACCTGCGAGCTGTAGCGTAGGGTGGGGATATCGTCTTCGCCATGCCCGGCAATGATACGCGCGTGGCCGTAAACTTTGGCGCAGTCGCAGACCCAAATGTTGTTTTCCTCATTACCTTCAAGGCGCGCGCTGTCGTAAATCTCCGCTCGATGTTCCACAAAGGCGTGGTTTAGCCTGGCATCACCGTAAATTTGTGCCTGATGTACGACCCGGCAATCGCGCAACCGGACGCGGTCGTAGATTTGCAGCAGACGTTCGTTGTCGGCGGTCAGGCCTTTTGCCCCGACAATCTGGCAGCCCTCGCCGATATGGGCATCGCCAAACAGGTGGCAGTGACCGTGTACGCGCGCGTTATCGACCGTGACATTGCCGCTCAAGCGCGCCCCCTGACCGATCCGGCTGGCCAGCACGCGAGCGTTGCCGCAGATAATCGCCTGATGACTCACTTCGCAGGAGTCTATCAGCCGCGCGTTTTCCTCTATCTTTGCCCCGGCGTAAACGAGGCTGTTTTCATCGTAAATCCAGCAGTTGCCGTCGTGACTCAGTGCGTTTTCATCATCAACCCAGCCGCCCAGAGTGCCGGCTGTCACGTCGGCAAAATCCCGCAGGGCAATAATTTGCCGCATCACGATGCTTTCCCGCGCGCCGGGTTCGCCAATCTGCACGCTGCGTGAAGCGTCGCTAAGACGGTATTTTTTCATGATAACCTCAGCTAAGTAGATACACTAAATGTAGCAAATCCTCTGCCGCAGCAGTGCGAACGGCTGACGTTTTCTGGACCGACTTTTGGCGCTAGCGCCGGCCAAAAGAATCATTTAAAATGCAACTTAAATAAATTTGATTAAATAAACAAAATGCATAATAAAACCGATGGGCAGCGGGTATTGAATTTACCTGCGGGCTATTTTGGGATGGTGCTGGGCACTATTGGTATGGGTTTCGCCTGGCGTTACGCCAGCACTATCTGGCCGCTGAGCCCGGCGATTGGCGAAGGGCTGGTGATACTGGCGATTGTGATGTGGGCGCTGTTGACGCTGGCCTTTATCACCCGAGCGATACGTTTTCCCTACAGCGTCTGGCTGGAGATGCGCCACCCCATCGCCAGCAGTTTTGTGAGTTTGTTTCCGGCGACCACCATGCTGGTCGCCATCGGCGTCACACCGTGGATGAGACCGCTGGCGCAGGCGCTGTTTATTATTGGCGTGGTGCTGCAATTGAGCTACGCCGCCTGGCAAACGGCGGGGCTGTGGCGCGGCGAGCATCCGGCAGATGCCACCACGCCTGGATTGTATCTGCCGACCGTCGCCAACAATTTTATCAGCGCCATGGCCTGCGGAGCGTTGGGGTTTAACGATGCCGGACTGGTCTTTCTGGGCGCTGGCGTCATTTCATGGATAACGCTGGAGCCCGCTATTGTGCAACGCCTGCGCAGCGGCGGCGCGTTGTCCGTGCCGTTACGGACCTCACTCGGCATTCAACTGGCACCGGCGCTGGTCGCCTGTAACGCGTGGTTGAGCATTAACGGCGGACACGCCGATGTGTTCGCGAAAATGCTGTTCGGCTACGGGCTATTACAGTTGCTGTTTATGTTACGCCTGATGCCCTGGTATCTGCGTCAGGCGTTTAATGCCTCGTTCTGGAGCTTCTCGTTCGGTATTTCCGCGCTGGCTTCTACCGGCCTGCATCTGGGACATGCCAGCGGAACCGGCTTCTTCCATAATCTGGCGCTGCCGCTCTTTATTTTCACGAATATCGTGATCGGCCTGCTGCTGGTAAAAACGCTGCTGTTGCTGCTTCAGGGTAAACTTTTGACGCGTGTTGCACCGTCGACACTGATGAAACCGAAGGATGAACAATGACCATTCGTGATGAAAATTACTTTACCGACAAATACGGCCTGACCCGAACCCATTCAGAAGTGGTGCATGCCGCGACTATTGTTAAGCCGGGGAAAACCCTCGATCTGGGGTGCGGTAACGGGCGCAATAGCCTTTATCTGGCGGCGAACGGCTACGACGTAACGGCGTGGGATAAGAACCCGATGAGTATTCAGAATCTGCAGTCGATTCGTGAAGCGGAAGGGCTGGATAATTTGCAGGCGGCAATCACCGATCTCAATACGCTTAGCTTTGACGGTGAGTACGATTTTATTCTCTCTACCGTAGTGATGATGTTCCTTGAAGCGAATACCATTCCGCGTCTTATCGACAACATGCAGCGCTGCACCAAACCGGGCGGCTACAATCTGATTGTCGCAGCGATGGACACCGATGATTTCCCCTGTACGGTTGGCTTCCCGTTTGCCTTTAAAACGGGTGAGCTGAAAAACTATTATAAAGGTTGGAATTTGCTGAAATATAACGAAGACGTCGGCGAACTGCATCGTACTGATGAAAAGGGCAATCGTATTAAATTACGCTTCGCGACGATGCTGGCGCGCAGGGAATCATAATTGTTATTTATATAACGGGCGAGAGCCCGTTATATAATGAATCATTTTTATAAATAATGAGAGCCGCCTCCATTTTTGTCGCGACAAACTCCTGATGCATTTGCTATAACTTACGGGCATCTGTGCATTTATCAGGGATTATTCTCATGCGTACTCAAGCGTTTTTCAAAGCGGCGGCCCTTGTGGGCGTTTTGGCATTAGCAGGTTGTGCATCGAAGACCACCACTCCTGAGCAGTATTCCGGCTTTTTAAAAGACTATTCCGGCCTGAAAGAAGCCACAACGGCGTCGGGGAAAACAGAATTGCGTTGGATCTCTCCGGACTATAAACCGGCCAATTATGCCAACGTGGTCTATAACCCGGTAACCTACTATCCGGTACCGAAACCGACCACTCAGGTTGGGCAGAAAGCGCTGACCGATATTCTGAACTACACCAATACCGAGCTGAAAAAAGCCATCAGCGAGCGTAAACCACTGGCGACCAAGGCGGGCCCGCATAGCCTGATCTTCCGCGGTGCGATTACTGCCGTTGACTCCAGCAAAGAAGGGTTGCAGTTCTACGAAGTGATTCCAATTGCGATGGTTGTTGCCGGCACTGAAGCCGCGACGGGCCACCGTACCATGAACACCAACCTGTACTTTGAGGCAGAACTGGTCGACGCCGCCACCAATAAGCCGGTGATCAAAGTGGTGCGTAAAGGGGAAGGCAAAGATCTGTCTAACTCTAACGCCCAGCTGACGCTGGATACATTGAAACAGGTTATTGATGATATGGCCATCGATGCGGTGAAATTCGACCCGTCGCAGAAATAAGCCATTATTGCTATCGCAAATAAAAGGGGAGACGTGATGGTCTCCCTTTTATTATTCATATTAGGACGGTATTGACTATTTCCGTCATATTCTTCTTCTGTCGATATTCTTTTTTTCAGTGAATACAGTATGGCTGTCGTTACGCATCGGAAAGCGGGCCTCAGGCGCGGCTGAGAAGCGGTAATCGCCAGATTTGTGGTTTGGCGAACATCACCAGGTTACCCAACAAAATGAGCACCAGCCCAACGATGGCATTAGCATGCCACTGATAGCCTTCATAAATTGTAGACAGCGTCAGCGCCACCAGAGGGAACAGCAGCGTGCTGTAGGCCGCGTTGCTGGCGCCGATACGCCCCACCAGAGTGAAATAGACGCCAAAGGCAATCACTGAACCGAACAGCGCGAGGTAGAACAGCGCTCCCATATAGCTCACCGTCCACTGCGGCGTAAAATCATCGCCGCGCAGCAGCGCCACAATGCCGATAACGATCGTGCCATAGAGCATCGCCCAGGCGTTAGTGGTCAATGTTTCCAGCCCCCGCCGCTGGTGGCGCAAGCTCAACATATTGCCCAGCGAAAAGCCGTAGGTACCCAGCGCGCTGAGCAAAATGCCCGCCAGTAGAGTACTGCTCATGCCCACTGCCTGCAGGTCGTGCCAGAAGAGTGTGATGATGCCAGCCAATCCGAGCAGGGCGGCAAAGTAAAAGCGCTTCGGCGGCGTCTGGCGAAAGAAAATAAAACTATTGATGGCGTTAAACAGCACTGCCATGGAGAAAATCACCGATTCCAGCCCGGTATTGATCCATTTTGCGGCGGTATAAAAACAGAGAAAGTTGAAGCCAAACACGCAGCAGCCCTGCACCATGCAGAACAGGTGATCGCGCAACGCCAGCGGTCGCAGGCGGCGCAGACACAGCAAAATTGTCAGCATAGTGCCGCTGGCGATAGCGAAACGCCAGAAAATGGAGACGGCTTCAGGCACCGGCCCCTGCTGTAAAAAAATGGCAATCCAGGTGGTTCCCCAGATAACAACGACCAGCGTATAGAGCAGCGCGTTCATAGTTCCTCACAACGATAACAGCGATAGAAGGCGCAGTGTGACGCGTGCTGGCGGTCAGAGCTTGCAAGGAGTTGCGGTACACTTGCAAATTCTTGCGGTTTTTTATATCCGGCAGGGCAGAAAGGTAGCATCCATGCGTGACAAGCCCTAGACTGGGTTTACCTATCATCGTGACTGAAATGTTAATGGCGCACACCTACGCGACGTTTGAGAGACTACAGAGCCAGAAGGCGATTCTGCGGGAGACCGTGGCGCTCAATTCAGGCATTCAGCTTGCCGCGTGGTATAACAAACGCGATACGCTGACGGTGCAAAGCGATCATCACACGCTGAGCCTGTATGTCGCCGATGGTTATGAAAGTTATCAAAAAACGCCCTACGGCTGGAAAAACGGCGGTGGGCCAAATCGCTTCTGCCTGATGCCCGAAGACAGTGAATCGACGTGGGATATTCGTGATGATCTGTCCTTTGTGCATCTTTATTGTACCGACGAGCACCTGCGTAAGGTCGGTGAGCAGGTGTGGGATCGCAGTCCGGCAACGATTACGCTGGATGAACAAATTTTTGGTGACGACCCCAAAATCACGCTGCTGTACCGCCAGTTTTTGCTTGGCTGCGACTGGCAGCAGCCGGCTAATCAGTTGACCCTCAGCAGCGCCAGCACGCTGCTGCTTACCCATTTACTACAGAACTACTCTAATGTGCAGTGGCGTCTACCGACGGTGACGGGCGGGCTGGCTCCGGGCGTCCTGCGTAATACGCTCGACTTTATCGATGCGCATCTTGGCGATCCCTTAACGCTTGCGGAACTGGCTGCGCAAGCGACACTCAGCGAATACCACTTTGCGCGTATGTTCCGCCAGTCCGTAGGTTTAGCCCCGCATCAATACGTGATGCAGCGTCGCATGGACAAGGCGCAACAGTTGGTGCGCCACACCGCGCTGCCGCTAACCGATATTGCGTTAAGCTGCGGCTTTAGCTCCGCCAGCCACTTCAGTAATCGCTTTAAAGCGGTGACCGGTGCCACGCCGTCGCAGCTACGCGCGGGCCTGGCGCGATAGCAGGGCAAAGCTGGCACCACCGATAACCAGTCCCCAAAACGCCGACCCAACCCCCGCCAGGGTGATACCGCTCGCCGTGACCAGAAACGTGACCATCGCGGCGTCGCGTTCATGTGCGGAAGTGAGCGCCTGGAACAGGCTGCCGCTCAGCGTACCCAGCAATGCCAGCCCGGCAAGCATTTGAATCCACACCACAGGTAAGGCCGCCATCAGCGCGGTGATTGAGCTACCAAATACGCCCGCCAGTAGATAGAAAACACCGGCAGCGGCGGCGGCAAGCCAGCGTTTCTGCGGGTCCGGATGTGCGTCCGGGCTTTGGCAAATGGCGGCGGTAATGGCGGCAATACACACGGAATAGACGCCAAAGGGGGCCAGCAGCAGCCCAAAGGCGCCGCTAATCACAATCAACGGCGACACCGGCACGCGATAGCCGGAGGCCTGAAGCGTGGCGAGACCGGGAGCGTTCTGCGAAGCCATGGTGACCAGAAAGAAAGGAATACCCACGCTGATCAGTTGCGTCAGTGAGAAATGGGGCGCGATAAATTGCGGCGCGACAAATCCCAGTGTGGATGTTTGTGTGACAACGTCACCTTTTAGCAGGGCGACAATAATTCCCGCCACCAGCGCGCCAACCACGGCATAGCGCGGCGCGAGGGCCTTAAACAGCAGCCAGCTAACCAGCATACTGCCGCACAGCAACAGTTGCCCCTGTAGCGTGGCAAATGCCTGAAGACCAAAACGCAGCAAGATTCCCGCCAGCATGGCAGCGGCCAGCGAATGGGGGATCAGCTTCATCAACCGGGCAAACCAACCGGTCAGCCCGCAAATGACAATCAGTGCGTTGGCGAAGATAAAGATGCCTACCGCATCATTGAGGGTGGATCCCTGTAAACCAGCGACCAGCAGCGCGGCGCCGGGGGTTGACCAGGCGGTGAGAATCGGGACCTTGCGCCACAGCGTCAGTGCCAGCGTGCTGATCCCCATAGCCAGACCCAGCGCCGTCATCCAGCCGGAAATTTGCTGTGCGTTGGCACCTGCTGCTGCAGCGGCTTGCCAGATAATGGCGGCAGAACTGGCATAACCGACCAGCACGGCAACAAATCCAGCCAGCAGAGTAGGAAAAGGGATAAAAGCGGCGCGCATATCAATGACCTCTTGTGCGTTATAGCGTCCGCGCACTATATCATTGTGCGTTATAACGTACAATGTTGTGCTTCACGGACGTAAATAGCGCGCAGGTAAGGTATACTTTGGCGATAGAAAACATGGAGGCCGAATGAATATTGCGCAACATCTGGCGGCGACGCTTAAAAATTTGCGTCAGGAACGGGCATGGAGCCTGTCAAAGCTGGCAGAAGAAACCGGTGTATCTAAGGCGATGCTGGGGCAGATTGAACGTAATGAATCCAGCCCCACGGTGGCGACGCTGTGGAAAATCGCCACGGGCCTGAACGTCCCGTTTTCCGTTTTTATCACCCCGACGGAAGCAGACGGCGAGCAGTCGTTCGACCCTCAACAGCAAGCGATGGTGGTGACGCCGATCTTTCCCTGGGATCCTGAACTGTGCTTTGACCATTTCTCGATCACCCTGGCGCCTGGCGCACTAAGCGAATCGACTCCGCATGAAAAAGGGGTGATTGAACATGTGGTGGTGATCGGCGGCCAGTTGGATATGTGCATTCAGGGGGAATGGCGTCGCCTTGAGGCGGGAGAAGGGCTTCGGTTTGCGGGCGATCTCCCGCACGCTTATCGCAACAGCGGCGAGCAAACCGTGCATTTCCACTCTATTATTCATTACCCAAAAGAAAAAGCCGCAGGCAGGCCTGCGGCAAATCACGACAATGAACCATAACGTGGCCGTTACGAGGAAAGTCCGGAATACGGGGCTGACTCTAACCTATTGATGATGCAAGCGGAAATGACCATTTCGGCAATAGGTTGCCGAAATTCAGCTAACCGCGGCGCAGAAGCGATGGAAACTGTTTTCGTCTATCGCAGCTTCTGGCTACAATAGCCGCCATTTTGTGACCCTACTGGATAACTCCGACTGTATGCGCCAGCAAAACGCTCATCTTGAACTTCTTAGCCCGGCACGCGATACGGCAATTGCCCGCGAAGCCATTCTGCACGGCGCTGATGCCGTTTATATTGGCGGTCCCGGTTTTGGCGCACGCCATAACGCCAGCAATAGCTTGCAGGATATCGCCGAACTGGTGCCGTTTGCCCATAAATTTGGCGCCAAAATTTTTATTACGCTGAATACCATCCTGCATGATGATGAGCTCGAACCGGCGCAAAAGCTGATTACCAACCTGTATGACGCGGGCGTTGATGCGCTGATCGTGCAGGATATGGGAATTTTGCAGCTGGATATTCCCCCCATTGAGCTCCACGCCAGTACGCAATGTGATATCCGCAGCGTAGAAAAGGCTAAATTTCTCTCCGATGTCGGATTTAGTCAGATCGTGCTGGCGCGCGAACTGAATCTTCAGCAGATCAGAGCGATTCACGAGGCCACCGATGCCACCATCGAGTTCTTTATCCACGGTGCGCTGTGCGTGGCTTATTCCGGCCAGTGTAATATCTCGCATGCTCAGACCGGGCGTAGCGCCAACCGCGGCGATTGCTCTCAGGCCTGTCGACTGCCGTATACCCTGAAAGATGATCAGGGACGCGTGGTCGCCTTTGAAAAACACCTGTTGTCGATGAAAGACAACGATCAGACCGCCAACCTGGGTGCGCTGATTGATGCAGGCGTGCGCTCCTTCAAGATTGAAGGCCGCTACAAAGATATGAGCTACGTGAAGAACATCACCGCCCATTATCGCCAGATGCTTGACGCCATTATTGAAGAACGCGGTGATTTAGCTCGCGCTTCCGCGGGACGTACCGAACATTTCTTTGTTCCGTCGACCGATAAAACCTTCCATCGCGGCAGCACGGACTACTTCGTCAACCAGCGGCAGATGAACATCGGCGCCTTCGACTCACCGAAGTTTGTTGGTCTGCCAGTGGGGGAAGTGCTGAAGGTCAACAAAGAGACGTTGGATGTTGAGGTGAGCGAACCGCTGGCGAACGGCGATGGCCTGAATGTGCTGATCAAACGTGAAGTCGTCGGTTTTCGTGCCAATACGGTGGAAAAAATCGGCGAAAATCGCTATCGCGTTTGGCCGAACGAAATGCCGGCGGACCTGCATAAGGCGCGACCGCATCAGGTGCTGAACCGTAACCTCGACCATAACTGGCAGCAGGCGCTGCTGAAAACTTCCAGCGAGCGTCGTATCGCAGTGGATATCGAGCTTTCTGGCTGGCAGGAACAGCTGGTGCTGACGCTGACCAGTGAAGATGGCGTCACGGTGACCCACACCTTAGACGGCGAGTTTGCGACGGCGAACAACGCTGATAAAGCGCTCACTCAGTTGCATGACGGCGTCGCTAAACTCGGGCAAACGCTGTACTACGCGCGGAACGTTGATGTGATGCTGCCGGAAGCGTTGTTTGTCCCCAACAGCCAGCTCAACCAGCTGCGCCGTGAAACCGTCGATTTGCTCGATCGGGCGCGTCTCAACGCCTATGTTCGCGGTAGCCGTAAAGCCGTTGCCAGCCCGGCACTGGTTTATCCGGAAAGCCATCTCAGCTTCCTGGCGAACGTCTACAACCATAAAGCGCGCGAGTTTTATCACCGCTATGGCGTGCAGTTGATCGATGCCGCGTATGAAGCGCATGAAGAGAAGGGCGATGTCCCGGTGATGATCACCAAGCACTGCCTACGTTTTGCGTTCAATCTGTGTCCGAAGCAGGCAAAAGGATCGATTAAAAGCTGGAAGGCGACGCCGATGCAGCTGATTAACGGTGATGAAGTGCTGACGCTGAAGTTTGATTGTCGCCCATGTGAAATGCACGTGATTGGCAAAATCAAAAATCACATTTTGAAAATGCCCCTGCCGGGGAGCGTGGTGGCGTCGGTAAGCCCTGACGATCTGCTGAAAACGCTGCCAAAGCGTAAAAACGCACCTTTGTAGTCCGTCTGCGAGCAGCAACGCGGCCCCGCGAGTAACGAAAAAGGCCGGAAAGCGATTACGCTCTCCGGCCTTTTTTAGTTAGTTATGCTGACCGTTTGGTGGTGGCAGTTTATTGTCGCCGTCGTGTTTTGGCGGTTGGCCCTTACCATCCTGCTGCGGACCTTTATTGTCATGCGGCGGTTGGCCTTTGCCATCATGCTGCGGACCTTTATTGTCGTGCGGCGGCTGACCTTTGCCATCGTGCTGCGAACCTTTATTGTCGCGCGGCGGTTGGCCTTTGCCATCGTGCTGCTGTGGTCCTTTGTTCTCCCGCGGTGGTTGACCATTATGCTGTTGTTCTACCGGTGGTTTTTTCGGCGGTTCCTGATGATCGGCGGCGAACGCCGTTGAACACAGACCCATTGCCAGGAAAGCAGACAGTGCGATAATTTTCTTCATCATGTACTCCATACATTGCTTAGTGCAGTGGGGGTAGTTGACCAATAAAAAGTGGAGGAAATGTGAAGCCCCAGAGAATTAGGATTTCTCTGGGGGGAGAAAAAAGAAAGGTATCTGATTGTTCTCTCAGGATTTAAAACCGGCAGCGGTCATCAGTATACGAAATAAACTCCCCACCACCGCCAGCGCCAGTACGCTGCCTCCCCACAATGTAACCAGCCAGAATATTCGCGACATCCAGCGATTTTTCATCAGTGGTACCCCTCATTTTGCGGCACTTTTCCGCGGAAAACGTAGTAGCTCCAGAAGGTGTACACCAGGATCACTGGAATGATAAATATCGCGCCAATCAGCATAAACTCCTGACTTTGTACCGGTGCGGCAGCCTGCCACAGGGTGATAGACGGCGGTATAATGGCCGGCCAGATACTGATGCCCAACCCGCTGAAACCGAGAAAGACGAGCGCCAGCGTCAGAATGAACGGCGGCACGTGGCTTTCAGTCTGTCCCAGATGACGCCACAGCAGCGCGCTGACGGCGAGTACCAGCAGCGGTACGGGCAGCAAATAATAGAGATTGGGCAAGCTGAACCAGCGCGTGGCGATGGATGAATGCAGCAGCGGGGTCCACAGGCTGATGCAAGCGATCACGGCCAGCAGCGCCAGCAGCAGCCCGCGCGCGGCGCGTCGCATACAGGCTTGCAGCGCGTCTTCGCTTTTCATCACCAGCCAGCTGGCACCCAGCAGCGCGTAAGCGATAACCAGCCCAACGCCACAAAACAGTGTAAATGGCGTCAGCCAGTCGAAAGCGCCGCCGCTGTAAGCGCGGTCGGTGACCTGGAAACCGTTGATTACCGCACCCACGACGATCCCCTGGCAGAAGGTCGCCAGAATGGAACCGCCCATAAACGCCTTGTCCCAGAACGGGCGATGAGAGGGCGTGGCGTTAAAGCGAAACTCAAAGGCGACGCCACGGAAAATTAGCCCCACCAGCATGAGTGAAAGCGGAATCGTTAACGCGTCGATGATCACCGCATAGGCCAGCGGAAACGCGCCGAATAATCCTGCGCCGCCGAGTACCAGCCAGGTTTCGTTGCCATCCCACACCGGGGCGACGCTGTTCACCATCACGTCGCGTTGTTGAGCGCTTTCGGTGAAGGGGAACAGAATGCCGATCCCTAAGTCAAAGCCATCCATCACGATGTACATCAGGGTGGCAAAGACGATAATCACAAACCAGATAATGGACAGATCGAGGCTCATGCGCGCTCCTCCTTAGATTGTTGTGGCTCAATAGCGGCAGAGAGCGGACGTGCTGGCGTACCGTGTGGTTCAGGGTTAAAAGGCTGCGGCCCTTTGCGAATCAGACGCACCATGTAGCTGTAGCCCACGCCAAAGACCGAGCTGTACACGATGAAGAAGGTCAACAGGCTGATGCTCATATGCAGGTCACCATGTGCGGAAACCGCGTCTGCTGTGCGTTGCAAACCATAAACCACCCACGGCTGGCGGCCCACTTCCGTGGTCACCCAGCCGGCGAGGATCGCCACCAGACCGGATGGCCCCATCAGCAGTGCAAACCACAGGAACGGACGCGAGGTATAGAGGGTTTGCTTCTTGCGCAGCCACAGCGCGACAACCCCGAGCAGCAGCATCAGCATGCCCAACCCGGCCATGATGCGGAATGACCAGAAGACGATTGTCGAGTTTGGTCGGTCTTCTTTGGCAAACTCCTTCAACGCAGGAACCTGTTTGTCCAGACTATGGGTGAGGATCAGGCTGCCGAGCGCGGGGATCTCCAGTCCATAACGGGTACGTTCCTGTTCCATATCCGGCCAACCGAACAGCAGTAGCGGCGTCGGTTCTCCCGGCGGGTTCTCCCAGTGGCCTTCAATGGCGGCAATTTTTGCCGGCTGATGTTTGAGGGTGTTAAGACCGTGCATATCGCCGACCATCGCCTGAATGGGGGCGACAATGAGCGTCATCCACAATGACATGGAAAACATGACGCGTATGGCAGGCGACGTGTTGCCGCGCAGCAGATGCCAGGCCGCCGACGCCCCAACGAACAGCGCGCTGCTCAGGAACGCGGCGATAGACATGTGCAGGAGTCGATATGGGAAGGATGGGTTAAACACCACCGCGAACCAGTCCACCGGAACGACCTGACCGTTGACGATTTCATACCCCTGCGGGGTCTGCATCCAGCTATTGGAGGCGAGGATCCAGAAGGTAGAGATGATCGTTCCCAGGGCGACCATGCAGGTGGCAAAAAAGTGCAGGCCCGGCCCGACACGGTTCCAGCCGAACAGCATCACGCCAAGAAAACCCGCCTCAAGGAAGAAAGCGGTCAGCACCTCGTAGGTCAGTAACGGGCCGGTAATACTGCCGGCAAACTGTGAGAAGCCGCTCCAGTTGGTACCAAACTGATAGGCCATCACTAGGCCAGAAACGACCCCCATGCCGAAGTTAACGGCGAAGATCTTTGACCAGAACTGGTACAGCGAGCGCCAGACTGGGTTGCGGGTTTTAAGCCATAGCCCTTCCAGCACCGCCAGATAGCTTGCCAGGCCAATCGTGATGGCGGGGAAGATGATGTGAAACGAAACGGTAAAGGCAAATTGAATTCGCGCGAGGTGAAACGCATCAAGATCGAACATGCTGACTCCGGGGGAATAAATATCTCCCGGCGATTGTACGAAGCTTGTGGTTTGGGTTGCAGAAACAGTCTGGGTGTTTTAATTGATAACAGTTTACTGATGCTAATGACGTTATGTTATGTAAACCCGCTGGGCGTTCACTGTTTGAAACTCATATCAGTTACATAAAAATGCATTTTTTTTAACGCTGATATAAAATGCTGGTAAGACAGAGTTAGCGGAATTGATCATGAAAAAGTACCAGCGTCTTGCTGCGCAAATGACGGAACAGATCGCCCACGGGGTATGGCAACCGGGTGATAAGCTGCCTTCGCTTCGCGAGCAGGTGGTCAACAGTGGGATGAGTTTTATGACGGTCAGTCATGCTTATCAACTGCTGGAGAGCCAGGGAAGAATCGTCGCGCGCCCGCAGTCTGGTTACTATGTCGCGCCACACCCTGTTTCACCGCGTGCCGCGGCCTCTGCGCCACAGGTTATGCCTGATAACGCCGTTGACATTAACACCTATATATTCGAGGTCCTGCAGGCCAGCCGCAATGCGGCGGTGCTGCCGTTTGCCTCGGCGTTTCCTGACCCGCGTCTTTTTCCATTGCCGCAGCTGAACCGCTCACTGGCTCAGGTAAGTAAAACCGCGACGGCCATGAGCGTGATTGAAAACCTGCCGCCGGGTAACGATGAACTGCGACATGCAATTGCACGTCGCTACGCATTACAGGGAATGACCATTTCGCCGGATGAGATTGTCATTACCGCCGGGGCGCTGGAGGCGCTAAACCTGAGCCTGCAGGCGGTCACGGAGCCCGGCGACTGGGTTATCGTGGAGAACCCATGTTTTTACGGCGCGTTACAGGCGTTAGAGCGGCTGAAGCTAAAGGCGCTGTCGATAGCGACCGATGTGAAAGAGGGGATCGATCTCGATGCGCTGGTACAGGCGTTGCAACATTATCCGGTAAAGGCCTGCTGGCTGATGACCAACAGCCAGAATCCACTAGGCTTTACGCTGACGCCGGAGAAAAAGGCGCGACTGATTGAGATCCTCACTGCGTATAACGTCACGCTGATTGAAGATGATGTCTACAGCGAACTCTATTTTGGCCGCGAAAAGCCGTTGCCCGCGAAAGCATGGGACAAGCAGGATATGACGCTGCACTGTAGCTCGTTTTCTAAGTGTCTGGTGCCGGGGTTCCGCATCGGTTGGGTTGCGGCGGGCAAGCACGCTCGCCGCATTCAGCATTTACAACTGATGAGTACGCTTTCCACCAGTTCGCCAATGCAGCTGGCGTTGGTCGATTATCTGGCGACCAAGCGTTATGACGCGCATCTGCGGCGCCTGCGTCGTCAGCTAGCGGAACGAAAACAGATGGCGTGGCAGTCGCTGATGCGTTCGCTTCCGTCTGAAGTGCGTATTCATCACAATGACAGCGGCTATTTTCTCTGGCTGGAACTGCCGGCGGGAATGGATGCTGGAACGTTAAGCACACGCGCGCTGGAACATCAGATCAGCATTGCGCCGGGCAAAATGTTTTCAACGACTGACAACTGGGCGTCATTCTTTCGTTTTAATACCGCCTGGGGCTGGGGAGAAAGAGAAGACCATGCGGTGGAAACCCTCGGTAAACTTATTCGCCAGATGCTGAATTAATCACAAACGCTTATTCCAGATTATCCCCTTAATAATATTCATGCTAATTAAGGGGATATTTCATTGCACCGGTCATAGGAAATACGCATAGCGCTCCTGGCTGGTAACTCCTTGTCTATAATCCATATTATCAGCATCAACTCATTCATTTTGCGGAATGCGCCCTTTGTCACAACCTGTGCAAATTTTTATCTGCGGCGCAGGTGAGTGCCTTAGTGACGTCTATTTTTAAACAGGGAGATATTTTTAACGGCACGGCTGCCGCTCCATTTCATTGTGACAGGAGTAAAAACTTTATGAGCAAGAAATTTGCCCACAGCAGCCTGTGCGCGCTGGTCGTGACGATCGCCACGGCCCACGCCGCCGAACCGCCGACATCGCTGGGAAAGGGCGAAGGGCGGCTGGATATTATTGCCTGGCCGGGGTACGTCGAACGTGGTCAGACCGACAAACAGTATGACTGGGTGACCGCGTTCGAAAAAGAGAGCGGCTGTCAGGTGAACGTCAAAACGGCGGCTACCTCGGACGAAATGGTCAGCCTGATGGCAAAAGGCGGCTATGACCTGGTCACCGCATCCGGTGATGCCTCGCTACGCCTGATTATGGGGAAACGCGTGCAACCGATTAATACCGCGCTTATCGAAAACTGGAAAACGCTTGACCCGAGGCTCGCCAAAGGCGCCTGGTTTAACGTTGACGGAAAAGTCTACGGTACGCCCTATCAGTGGGGACCAAACCTGCTGATGTACAACACCAAAACGTTTCCTACGCCGCCAGACTCCTGGAGCGTGGTCTTTGTGAAGCAGGATCTACCGGATGGCAAGACGAATCAGGGGCGCGTGCAGGCTTATGATGGCCCGATTTACATTGCCGATGCGGCGCTGTTTGTCAAAGCGACGCAGCCGCAGCTGGGGATTAGCGATCCTTACCAGCTCACTGAAGAACAATATCAGGCCGTGCTTAAGGTCCTGCGCGATCAGCATGCCTTGATTCACCGCTACTGGCACGATACCACGGTGCAAATGAGCGACTTTAAAAACGAAGGCGTGGTCGCGTCCAGCGCCTGGCCGTATCAAGCTAATGGCCTGAAAGGCGAAGGTCAGCCGATTGCCACGGTGTTCCCGAAGGAGGGCGTGACCGGGTGGGCGGATACCACCATGCTCCATGCTGACGCTAAACATCCGGTCTGTGCCTACAAATGGATGAACTGGTCGTTAACGCCAAAAGTCCAGGGAGATGTCGCGGCCTGGTTTGGCTCGCTGCCGGTGGTGGCTGAAGGATGTAAAGCCAGTACGTTGCTCGGCGACAAAGGTTGTGAAACCAATGGCTACAGCTTCTTCGACAAGATTGCCTTCTGGAAAACCCCGATTGCTGAAGGCGGCAAATATGTCCCCTATAGCCGCTGGACGCAGGACTACATTGCGATTATGGGCGGTCGTTAATCAGTCGGGAGCTCATCATGACCTATGCAGTCGAGTTTCATGACGTCTCGCGGTTTTATGGCGACGTTCGGGCGGTGGATGGCGTGAGTATTGCCATCCATGACGGCGAGTTCTTTTCTATGCTGGGGCCGTCAGGCTCCGGCAAAACCACCTGCCTGCGCCTGATTGCCGGGTTTGAACAACTGTCCGGCGGCGCGATTTCGATTTTTGGACGTCATGCCAGCGAACTTCCCCCGTGGGAGCGTGACGTCAATACCGTTTTTCAGGATTACGCGCTGTTTCCGCATATGTCAGTGCTCGATAACGTTGCCTACGGACTCATGGTTAAAGGGGTGGGCAAGAAAGAGCGGCAGACTAAAGCCGCGCAGGCGCTAGAAAAGGTGGCGCTGGGGTTTGTCGCGATGCGAAAACCCTCGCAGCTTTCCGGCGGGCAGCGTCAGCGGGTGGCGATCGCCCGTGCGCTGGTGAATGAACCGCGCGTGCTGCTGCTTGATGAGCCGCTGGGCGCGCTGGATCTTAAGCTGCGTGAACAGATGCAGTTCGAACTGAAAAAGCTCCAGCAGGAGCTTGGCATCACCTTTATCTTCGTGACCCACGATCAGGGCGAAGCGTTGTCGATGTCCGACCGGGTGGCGGTGTTTAACAGCGGGCGCATTGAACAGGTCGATACGCCGCGCGCGTTGTATCTGCGGCCACGTACGCCGTTTGTGGCCAGCTTTGTGGGGACGTCGAACGTGTTTAATCCGGCTATGGCCGAAACGTTGTGCGGCATGAGCGGAAACTGGGCACTGCGCCCTGAACATATTCGTCTGAATGAAGGTGGTGAAGTAGAGGTGAAAGGCCGGGTGCAGGCGGTGCAGTATCAAGGCGCGGCGACGCGCTATGAATTGCTGTTGGAAAGCGGCGATCGGCTGCTGGTCAGCCAGCCAAACTTCTCCGTCGGGCTAAATGCTGAAGGGCCAACGGTCGGCGGCGAAGTACTGGCTTCCTGGCCGCGAGCTGCCATGGTGGCGTTGGATGGAGGGAGGTGAATGGAGATGAGCATGTCCCCTGTTCCTCCTGCCCGCAATGCCGGGAAAATATCCGGTCTGTTCTGGCGTAAGCCGACGTTAGGGCTGTTCCTGTTACTGCTCGGGCCGCTGATGTGGTTTGGCATCGTCTATTTTGGCTCACTGCTCACGCTGTTGTGGCAGGGCTTCTACACTTTCGATGACTTCACCATGTCGGTCACGCCTACGCTCACACTGGCAAACCTCTATGCGCTATTTAACCCAGCCAACTACGACATCATTCTACGAACGCTGGTTATGGCGCTGGCGGTAACCGTCGCCAGTGCGCTGCTGGCCTTTCCGATGGCGTGGTATATGGCGCGCTATACCCGCGGTAAACAGAAGGCCTTCTTTTACGTGGCGGTGATGCTGCCGATGTGGGCCAGCTATATTGTGAAAGCCTACGCGTGGACGCTACTGCTGGCGAAGGACGGCGTCGCGCAGTGGTTCCTTAGCCATCTGGGCTTGCAGCCGGTGCTGGCGGCTGTGCTGACGCTACCGGGGATCGGGGGGAATACCCTTTCGACGTCGGGGCTGGGGCGCTTTCTGGTGTTCGTTTATATCTGGCTGCCCTTTATGATCCTGCCTGTACAGGCTGCGCTGGAGCGCATTCCCGGATCGCTGCTGCAGGCTTCAGCGGACCTTGGCGCGCTGCCGCGCCAGACTTTCCGCCATGTGGTATTGCCGCTGGCGATTCCAGGGATTGCCGCGGGGTCGATTTTCACTTTCTCGCTAACCCTTGGAGACTTTATCGTCCCGCAGCTGGTGGGGCCTCCGGGGTATTTTATCGGCAATATGGTTTATTCCCAGCAGGGGGCGATCGGCAATATGCCGATGGCGGCGGCGTTTACCCTTGTTCCCATCGTGCTGATTGCCCTCTATCTGGCGTTCGTGAAACGTCTGGGAGCGTTTGATGCACTCTGATCGCGCACCGTGGTTTCTCAAAATCGCCGCCTGTGGCGGGGTGATTTTTCTCCATTTTCCGTTGGTGATTATTGCGCTATACGCGTTCAACACCGAAGACGCCGCCTTCAGCTTTCCGCCGCAGGGCCTGACGCTGCGCTGGTTTAGCGAAGCGGCAGGGCGCAGCGATATCTACGAGGCCGTGACACTGTCACTTAAAATAGCCGCCCTGTCGACGGCGATTGCGCTGGTACTTGGCACGCTTGCTGCAGCAGCGCTCTGGCGGCGGGATTTCTTTGGTAAAAGCGCGATATCGCTGTTGCTGCTCCTTCCCATCGCTTTACCCGGCATTGTCACGGGGCTGGCGCTGCTGACGGCGTTTAAGACGGTGAATCTGGAGCCGGGGCTGCTCACTATCGTGATTGGTCACGCGACCTTTTGCGTGGTGGTGGTTTTTAACAACGTGATTGCCCGCTTTCGCCGTACATCATGGAGCCTGGTGGAGGCGTCAATGGATCTCGGCGCCAACGGCTGGCAAACCTTCCGCCATGTGGTGCTGCCGAACCTTGGCTCGGCGCTGCTGGCAGGAGGCATGCTGGCGTTTGCGCTGTCGTTTGATGAAATTATCGTCACCACGTTTACCGCAGGCCACGAGCGTACGTTGCCGCTGTGGTTGCTGAACCAATTGGGCCGACCACGGGATGTGCCGGTGACCAACGTAGTAGCACTGCTGGTGATGGTGCTGACGATGATACCGATTTTAGGGGCGTGGTGGCTGACGCGCGAAGACGAAACAGCCGCTGGCGGTGGGACGACATTTAACTAAAACAGGATCATGCTATGCAACATAAGTTACTGATTAACGGTGAACTGGTGGCCGGTGAAGGCGACGCGCAGCCGGTCTATAACCCGGCGACGGGCGAGATCCTGCTGACGATTACCGAGGCTTCGGCCACTCAGGTTGACGCAGCGGTGAATGCCGCCGACCGCGCATTTGTTCAGTGGGGGCAAACGACGCCGAAACAGCGGTCGGAGTGTTTGTTAAAACTGGCAGACGTTATTGAAGCGCATGCGGAGACCTTCGCCCGGCTCGAATCGCTCAACTGCGGCAAGCCGCTGCACTGCGTGGTGAACGACGAAATCCCGGCGGTGGTGGATGTGTTCCGCTTCTTCGCCGGTGCAGCGCGCTGCCTGAACGGGCTGGCTGCCGGGGAGTATCTGGAAGGCCATACCTCAATGATTCGCCGGGATCCGATTGGCGTGGTGGCGTCGATCGCGCCGTGGAACTATCCGCTAATGATGGCAGCGTGGAAGCTGGCTCCGGCGCTGGCGGCGGGTAACTGCGTGGTGCTGAAACCTTCTGAGATCACGCCGCTCACGGCGCTGACGCTGGCTGAGCTGGCGAAAGATATCTTCCCGGCAGGTGTACTGAACGTGCTGTTTGGTCGCGGCCAAACCGTGGGCGATCCGCTGACCGGGCATGCGAAGGTGCGGATGGTTTCGCTGACGGGCTCGATTGCCACCGGCGAGCATATTCTGGCGCACACGGCGTCCTCGATTAAGCGCACCCATATGGAACTGGGTGGGAAAGCGCCGGTGATCGTCTTTGATGATGCCGATATTGATGCGGTTATTGAGGGGGTCAGAACCTTTGGTTTCTATAACGCGGGGCAGGATTGTACCGCCGCCTGTCGTATCTACGCGCAGCGGGGCGTTTACGACCGGCTGGTCGCCAGACTTGGCGCGGCGGTGGCAAGCCTGAAGGTGGGGGCGCCGGAAGATGAGAGCACCGAACTGGGGCCGTTGAGCTCCCAGGCACACCTCACGCGCGTTAGCGATGCCGTCGCGCGCGCCAAAGCCTTACCGCACGTCAAAGTGGTAACCGGCGGTGAAAAGGTGGCGGGGAAAGGGTTCTATTTCCAGCCAACGCTGCTGGCGGGCGCTCACCAGGAGGATGATATCGTCCAATGTGAAGTGTTTGGCCCGGTTGTCAGCGTGACCGTCTTTGACAGTGAAGAGCAGGTGCTGGCATGGGCTAACGATTCACAATATGGGCTGGCTTCATCGGTGTGGACGCAGGATGTTGGCCGCGCGCATCGCTTGAGCGCGCGCTTGCAGTACGGCTGCACCTGGGTCAACACCCACTTTATGCTGGTCAGCGAAATGCCGCATGGTGGGCAAAAACTGTCAGGCTACGGCAAGGATATGTCGATGTACGGTCTGGAGGATTATACCGTGGTGCGGCATGTCATGATTAAGCACTGATTACTCCCTTTGGGGTAGGGGACAAAACTGCCGCGCCGCGCGGCAGTTTTGACATGCCCGGGGTAACGTGCGAGGATCCGCGCCGTTGTAAAACCGGGCATAGTCAGAGAGATGAAAAAGAGTATTGTGTGCAGCGCCGTCGCCGCGGCGGCCTTAATGGGAACAGGCATTTATTATTCAGCAGGCCGCATTGCCGCCTGTGATGGCGATAACCACGTAACAGCGGCTTGCCTGGCCGAGGCCTGGGATGCCGAAAAAGTGAATTTCATTCCTCAGTACGATCCGAATCATTATGTAAGCGATCCGACCACCGACAGCATTTTTGCCGCCTCCAAACCAAAACGCTAAGTGTAAGCTGAATCACAGCATGAAAAACTAAATCGGCGTACCGTGACTTTAGTTTTAATCGTTCACGCAGTTAATTTATCTGGAGATAGATCTGCGTGGACTGAATAGCCTCACGCGAAAAGCGGCGAAAAACTTGATGTACGTCAAAAAACGTAGCATATTGCGCCGCTTTAACGATCAATGGTAAGGACTCAATTGGTGACGCTGTACCAACATATGCTCATTTTCTACGCCATCATGGCGGTTATTTGCGCCGGAATTACCTGGTTTCTCACCAAAGAAAGCACCTCAATCCGTCTGATTGCCACCTTTTTAATCGGCGCAACGTGGCCGTTCAGTTTCCCCGTTGCGCTGCTGCTGTCGCTATTCTGATGGCTATTTACTGAGATCGCTGAGCAAAATAGCGATGCTTTTACCGCCTTCGGTCTGCTCCAGCGCGATTTTCACGATAATGGTGAGCGGCACGGACAGCAGCATACCGACCGGACCCAGCAGCCAGCCCCAGAATATTAACGATAAGAACACCACCAGCGTGGAGAGTCCCAGGCCGCGTCCCATGATGCGGGGCTCGAGAATGTTGCCAAAGACGAGATTTATCACCAGATACCCCGCAAGTACGATAAGCGCATCGTAAAAGCCGCTAAAGACCAGAACCTGCAAAATAGGGGGGATCGCCGCCAGCACCGAGCCAATATTCGGAATATAGTTGAGCGCAAAGGCCAGCAGCCCCCAGATAAAGGCAAAACGGACGCCCAGCAGCTCCAGCATGCCCCATACAACCAGACCCGTTACCAGGCTAATCGCCGTTTTCAGCACCAGATAGTGCGATACGCTGTCCAGCCCTCGCTGAATCGCCGCCATCCCCTCTACCGGACGTGACATGACCTGCTGAAGTTTCGCCGGTAGCTGTGGCACTTCCAGCAGCATAAACACCACCGTCAGCAGCAGCAGAAAAATAGACGACATCGCGTTCGAGAGCTGGGTCAGTAGCCGTGAAACCAATGTCATGGCGGCATTGGGGTCAATGTATTTAATCAGTTCTTCAGGGCTGACGCTGATACCAAATCGCTGCATCCAGGGCTGCAGGTTATAAATCGGTACCGCCAGCGACGAGCGGTACTGAGGCAGCGTGCGCGTCAGTTCGTTGAGTGATGTGCCGAGTGAGGCCAGTAATAGTACGGCCAGCAGAATAATCACGACAATCAGTAGCGAGATGCCGAGCACGCGCGGTACGCGGCAGCGCACCAACAGCTGAACAACTGGGTTGAGCACCACGGCGATAAACAGCGCCAGCACGAAGGGGACGATGATCTCCGCAGCAAAACGGATCCCCGTCAGAATGATAACCAGCATGCCGAGCATGATGACGATTTTTAATCCATTAAGCGTGATGATCGGCCTGGACATGATAGCTCCTGCTATAAACTCTGCTGATTATGATAATTGCGAATTGGCTTATAATAAATGAATGTACATCAAACAACATCCGTAAAGATTTGAAAACATTTTGAGATACTTCGACAACTGTGTTAGAAATTAGCTGTGTTTAACTACTGAGGACAATTTTAATCCGCAATGATGAGAAGCAATACCGCGGATAATTGTAATTTTATGGACAATATGTTCAGGACGTACATTTCTACTCAATTCACTGTTTTCCCTTCTTTTTCTGCCTTCTGCGGTGAGCACCACTGGCGCAACGCGCTGTAGTCCTTTTCTTCGTTTGAGCTAAATTTTAATCATTTTATTTCGGTTTGCGCCACGTCGCGAACTGCAACGGATTATATTCTCATGCAGGAGAAGGACCATGTTTTACTGGATTTTATTAGCCCTGGCTATTGTGGCCGAAATTACAGGTACGCTGTCTATGAAATGGGCAAGCGTAAGCGATGGTAATACCGGCTTTATTTTAATGCTGGTGATGATCTCACTGTCTTATATTTTTCTTTCGTTCGCGGTTAAGAAAATCGCCCTCGGTGTCGCCTACGCGCTTTGGGAAGGTATCGGTATTGTGCTGATTACGCTTTTCAGCGTCCTGGTCTTTGACGAAAGTCTGACGGTGATGAAAGCGGCGGGTCTGGCAACGCTTATCGCCGGGATTGTGTTGATCAAATCGGGTACGCGTAAAGCGCCGAAGAAAAGCGTTATGATCAATAACGAGGTGAATCATGCTTAAGTTCGAATTGATTCACGGCCTCTGGCTGGCAGGTTCCATCGTACTTGAAATTGTCGCTAATATTTTCCTGAAATTCTCTGACGGTTTCCGTAACAAACTGTACGGACTCCTCTCACTGGCCGCCGTGCTGGCCGCGTTTAGCGCCTTGTCGCAGGCGGTGAAGGGCATTGACCTGTCGGTTGCCTACGCTATCTGGGGGGGCTTCGGCGTAGCGGCCACTCTGGCGGCGGGGTGGATCCTCTTTGGTCAGCGCCTGAATAATAAGGGCTGGGTTGGACTTGGCCTGCTGTTGATCGGTATGGTGATGATTAAACTCGCTTGATGTGATAGCTGCCCGGAAATCGGGCAGCGAAATTTATGGCCTGTATTACGCTTGTAACAAAGGGTTTGCTTTGTGACTGCGAGGGTGGGGCATGTTTAATCCGTCACGCTGGCGTAATATTGCCACGGCCAGAACGCTGTTCGTGATGATCTTTTTAGCAGGCGTTGGCCTGATCTTTTCTATTATTTCACTGCTTTACCTGTCGCAGAATTTAATCAGTAGCAAAACTAACGATATTGATGCCCGCCGTTCCGCACTTTCTGTTGATGGGGCCCTTCAGACATCCATTAACCGCGTGCTCTCACTCGTTACCGACAACTCTATCTGGGACGACGCCGTCCGTCAGGTTTATGCGCCGCAGCTGGACACCACGTGGCTTTATAATACCTGGGGGGCAGGCTTCAAAATCAATAATCTCTACGATGGCACATTCGTCCTGGATGAAAACTATCGTGTTCTCTGGGGCTCGTTTCATAGCTCACCGTTTAATGAACATAATCTCGATTTCTTTGGTGAGGGGCTGGAAGCACTTATTAGTCAAAATGAGGATGCGCTGCGTCGGGGGAGCAATGTTTTTGCCGGCATAACCCAGACGCGGGCGGGGATTGCCTTTGTCGGGATCGGGCTGATTCGCCCTATGGTTGGACGTTTACAGGTGTACGACGCGACGCGGCGTTATCTGGTGATCACCCGGCATATCAATCCTGGATTACTCAACAATCTGGGAAATACGTTCCAGATTGAAAAACTGACGTTGGGTACTGCGCCGCAGAACCAATACAACATTCCGGTGCGAACCTCTGGGGGGAAGGTGGTGGGCTGGCTTGATTGGCAGCTCAGGCAGCCTGGGGCTGAGGCTGCCAGCGCCGCATCACCGCAAATTCGTGAAATTGTGCTGCTTGCGACCGGGTTAATTCTGCTGTTTATTCTGCTGAGCAGCTTAGGCTTGTGGAAGCTGGCGCGCGGGGAACGCCAGGCGCGAGAAATTGCGTTGACCGACTGGTTGAGCCATCTGCCCAACCGCCGTGCGCTGATTGAACAGCTGGAGCGCATCAGCCAGCGTGGCGATCGCGACGTGAAAACGGTGGTGTTTATCGATCTTGATGGCTTTAAAGATGTTAATGACATTCATGGCCATGATGTCGGCGATATTCTGATTATTCGTATCGCCGCCATGCTACAAACGCTGGTGCCTGACGGCGGAATGCTGGCGCGCATGGGAGGCGATGAGTTTGCGATGACCGTGGGCGGTGAGCACTCAGAAGCGCGCGCGGCAGCCTTTGCGGAAAGCGTGCTGGATTACCTTAATGCGCCAATCCGTATCGATGGCCGTACGTTGCACATCAGCGCCAGCATAGGCATCGCCAGCGGAAAATTGCAGCTGAGCTCCAGCTCCGAGCTTTTCCGCCAGGCAGATATCGCCATGTATCACTCGAAGATCACCGGCAAAGGGCGCATTACCCACTATGACGCTGAACTTAACAGCGCGCGCGAATACCAGGTCGCTATCGAGAATGACATTCGCCACGGGCTGGAAAACAATGAGTTTGAAGTCTGGTATCAGCCGATCGTCTGCGCGCGGACGCAGGTGATGATTGGCGTTGAAGCGCTGGTGCGCTGGCCGCGACGGAAGAAAGGCGAGCTGATGCCTGATGCGTTTATTGCTGTCGCTGAAACCAGCGGGCTTATCTATGCGCTCGGGCAGTTTGTATTGGCTCGCGCGTGTCACGATCTGCTGGCACACAACGATCTTAAGCTCTCAGTTAATATTTCGCCGGCGCAATTCCGCGACCCTGAGTTTGAAAATAAGGTTTCCAGCGTGCTGAAATCATCTGGTTTTCCGCCGTCCAGGCTACAGCTTGAGGTTACCGAGACCTACGTGCTCGAAAAACCGGAACGCGCGCGTGCGGCAATCGCGAATCTGAAAGCGCTGGGTACCGCCGTTGCGCTGGATGATTTTGGTACCGGTTACTCCAGCATTGGCTATTTGCGGCGCTTCAATTTCGACACCATTAAAATTGATAAATCGCTGGCCGGGCTGGTGGATGACGACGATCAGGCTGCTGCTCTGGTAGGGGGTACGATTCGGATTGCCAGCGCGCTAGGCATGACGGTGATTGCCGAAGGTGTCGAAACGGAGAGACAGATGAAGCTGCTGCGGCTGGCGGGTTGCGATCAGCTTCAGGGATTCTATTTCAGCGAGCCGATGCCGTTATCTTCGCTGCTGGCGTTGCGTCACCAGCAGCTTCAGAGTTAATTGTCGGCGGCGAGCGCTTCCAGCTTGTCGCGAAAACCGGTGACGGCGATGGCGCGGTTGTCGGCACGCCAGCGATCTTTGGCCGCCGGTGCTGAGCTTTGTACCGCAATCAGTTGCCAGCCGGCGTCGGTTTTCAACAGCAGCGGTGAGCCGCTATCACCCGGCAGCGTATCGCACTGATGGGAAAGCACCGACGCCTGCGCCCAGCCGGTGACGGTACAATCTTCATGACTGTACAGTGAATCCAGATGATCGACCGGGTAACCGGACTGCGTCACTTTTCGCCCGGCGGCTTTCAGCGCGGCGGTCAGTTCGGCTTTGTCGCCGGTAAACAGCGGCAGTGGCGTAATACCAGAAGGGGGATAGCGTAGGACGATCAGGCCGAAATCCCATGGTGCCGCTGAAGACGGCACAATCCAACCGTCGCCGTCGGGCTTCAGTCGTTTGCCTAGCGAAGGGTCAACCCGTCCCTCAATGCCATGAATCTCATAGCGCCAGCTGCCCTTTTGCGACACAAAGCGCAGGGCTACCGCTTTATCCAGCTTGCCACCTGGCGGCTCCAGCAGACAGTGTCCGGCGGTTAAAGCCAGATGGGGAGAAATCAGCGTCGCGGTACACAGATTGCCGCTGGCGGTTTCAAGTTGCCCGATGGCGTCCCACGGTTCTTGCGCCGGATGGCTGACAAGGACGCGATCGTCCTGACCAAAAAACAGGGTTTTAATATCTTTTGCGCTAATGCCGCTATCACTGTCATCAGCATGAGTTATTAAAGGCAGAACGGATAACGATCCCAGTAAACAACACACAAAGGCTGTACGCATATCACTCTCGGATGGGGCAATTATGATTATAAAAACTAAACCCAGTGAGACTACTATAGACGGGAGACATGAAAAGTGGGAGTAAAATCAGCGAACTACATTCAGTAAAAGAAGAACTGAGTCGCGATAAGCGCGCAAACGATCAGTAATGCCAGGATGAGCTCGAAACGATAACGCCGCAACATGGTTGGCTCCCCGGGAAAAAATCGGCGCTGAAGTAGCGCCGATACGGATAATTGATCGCCTCAGGCAGCAGGGCTAACACCGGCGTCGGGGGCGACGCTACGTGATGCACCTGTCTGCCTGAATCGGCGCGCAGAACGCGCCGATTGCGTAGTCATTAAGCTGCTGGTTGTGCTGCTGGTTTAGCGGCTTCGTGTTTTACTGCCTTTTTGTGTTTTTTAGCAGCCTGCGCCTTCTGCGCTACAGCCGGTTTAGCTGCTGCTTTTTTGTGTTTTTTAGCGGCCTGCGCTTTCTGCTCTACAGCCGGTTTAGTGGCTGCTTTTTTGTGTTTTTTAGCAGCCTGGGCTTTCTGTTCTACAGCCGGTTTAGCCGCTGCTTTCTTGTGTTTTTTGGCAGCCTGCGCTTTCTGTGCCGGTGCTGCTTTTTTGTGTTTCTTGTGGTGAGTGGTTTTTGCCGGAGCCGCGTGAGTGGCGGTCGCAGTAGCAGCCGGAGCCGGCGTAGCCGTCGCGTCAGCAGCGAAAGCAGCAGAAGACAGACCCATAGCAGCGGCAACAACCAGAGCTAATACTTTTTTCATTCTCATACCCTCGAATTTGTTTTTTCATTCAACCCCACTGCGGGGCCGTTGAAAGAACTATACCTACGGGCTATCGGTCTTTCCGTGAGTGATTGGTATCGGCGTGTAACGTAATGTACGAGAGGTGTTGCACAAATGTACAGGGGCGATGGGTCTTCGCCCCTCACGAGATTAGCTCGCGCAAGGCGTGCGGCTGGCGCGTTGCATCAGGTAAACGCGCAGAATAAGCGCGAAGGCCATTGCCACGACCACGGCAGCCAGCAGGTAAATGCTGTCCAGACCCTGGTAGCCTGCAATCCAGCCCGCGACAGGCCCGGTAATGCCAAGCGCCAAATCCAGAAAGGCGGAATAGGTGCCCAGCGCGGTCCCCTGGTTTTGTTCTTCCACCTGCTTGACCGCTTCGACGCCCAGCGCCGGGAAGACCAGCGAGAAACCGGAGCCGGTAAGGAAGGCGCCTAGTCCGGCGATCCAGGCATTCGGGGCAAACCAGATAATCAGCAGCCCCAGGCATTCAAAAACGTAGCAGACCAGCGATACGCGAATGCCACCAAACCGGGTGATGGTGTTACCCAGCACTAGGCGAATGCAGATAAAGCCAATACTGAACAGTGAGAGCGTGAAGGCGGCACCTTGCCAGCCGTGCGCGGAGAAGTAGAGCGTGATAAATGTCGCAATCACCCCGAAGCCTACTGTACCCAGCCCAAGACCCAAACCGTACGGCCAGATTTTGCGCGCGACGACGTGGAAAGGCGCTCGGATGCCCGCGCTGACGCTGACGTCAGCACGAGTACGGGCAAAGAGCAGGCCAATAACGGCGATAATTACAATCAGCGCCGCGAAGCCGCTGATGCCAAACGCGCTATTAAGCATCACACCCAACGGCGCACCGGCGGCCATGGCGACATAGGTGGCGACCCCGTTCCAGGAAATGACGCGGGAAGTGTGGATCGCGCCGACGGTTTTAATCCCCCACAGCGTGGAGCCGGTAGAAGTAAAACTCTCGCCTACACCAAGGAACACGCGGCCGACCAGCAGCAGAATGACCGCCAGAATGGGGCTGGCGTGCGCGGCCGCAGCGGCGAGCGTGAACAGGCCGCTCATCATGCAGCAGATAATCCCCAGGCTGACAACCTTCTTCGGCCCCCAGATATCGGTATAGCGCCCGGCGTGGGGGCGGCTGACGAGAGTGGAAATGTATTGCAGGCTAATCACCGCGCCGGCGACCAGCGTGCTGTAGCCGAGATCGTAGTGGATAAATCCGGGGAGTACCGCCAGCGGCAGGCCGATGGAGAGGTAACAAATACAGGTGAAAACCACGATCGAAATAATGCGTAGATTAAGCTGGGTATTGCTGGTGTAGGTAGTCATAACACGGAACAGGAAAGACAAAAGTGGGCGTATTATAGAACCTGTCGGTATTCTCTTGAAGTTATTAGGATTTCATGCGCACGAATAATCACAAGGGGGACGTCTGAACGCAGCCGTGCTGGGGTTGCGGAAAGCCTGGCGACGATCCACACCATCTTATCGAGAATGGCTTCGGCGGTACCGGCACGAAGGGAGGCAAACCGACGGTACCGCAAATGGCGTGGATAGCGCGATTGCAAGGGGCAGGACACCGAGAGGAAGTGTGTTATGGGTTTGGTGAAGCGATAGCGGCGATTACAGATTACTTGGGGCTCTTCAATTGATGAATTGAACGATCACACAAACATTAAGATAACCTTAAGAAAATCGCATTCAATGTTAATGGATTAAATTTCTTAAAAGCTACTATCAGTAATTCATTATTAACTTGAATGATTTGTATGAAATTCGATACGCATTTACCCTTTTCCGTTGTTGCTATGGCGGTTCTGTCGTTGTTATTTCCGTTTGCCGCAGACTGGCATCTACCGTTGCTTGGCGGTGCCTTAGTGACGCAGATTGAAAACGCTCAGGCGCTATGGCTGCTGTTTGGCGCGTTGTTTACCGCTTGGTATATCAAACCGCTTTCGAGGCCTGAAGGAGAAAAACAGTTCTGGATGTGGGCCGTGCTGTGGTGGATGGTGTTGCTAGGACGAAGTACGAGTTGGGGGCGGGCTTACTTTCCGGAGCAACCTCATCTTGTGTTTAGAGTGATTTCCGTCACTCTGATCGGAGGTTTAGCGCTTTCTCTGTTATCCGGGCCATTACGTAAGGACATCGTCCGCAGGGTTAAGGAAGTGACAATGCCGGTATGGTTGCTGGCTGTTACTATTTGTACGTTTATCATTTCCGATACCATTGAGCACCATCGTCTGCTGGCACCGTTGTTTGTTCATAATCCTCAATATGCTGACCTTATGGAAGAGTTGTATGAAATTCCATTTATGGTAGGGCTGTTGCTTGTTACGTACTATTTTATGAAAACGGATAAGTCCTCCGACCAGCAGCTTTTCCCGCTAAATATCAGTATGGACTGTAAATAGAAAATGCCTCGGCGTTTAGGGCGCTGCGGCATTTTTTATGCCTGTTCTTAATTGAGTTTAGCGTAAGCGTTTATGCAGAGCATAGCCGGTCAGCAGTGCGCCAACCAGCAGCAGGGCAATAAATGCCCCCACGCCGTTCCAGCCATATCTATGCCAGAAGACGCCGCCGAGCGTCCCGGCAATACTTGAGCCGAGATAGTAGCTAAAGAGATACAGCGACGACGCCTGGCCCCTGGCGCGGCGGGCACGCGGGCCAATCCAGCTGCTAGCTACCGAGTGTGCGGCAAAGAACCCTGCGGAGAACAGCAGCATGCCGGGGAAAATCACCCACAGCGGCGAGAACAGCGTGAGCAGAAGCCCCAGCAACATCACGCCGGTGAAGAAGATCATGACCGGGCCACGACCGTAGCGGGTGGTCATTACGCCGGCTTTTGGTGAGCTCCAGGTCCCGGTCAGGTAGGCGACGGATAGCAGACCCACCACCGCCTGGTTGAGCGACCAGGGCGAGAGCATCAGGCGGTAGCCGATGTAGTTAAAGAGGGTGACGAACGCGCCCATCAGCAGAAAACCCTCGACGAACAGCAGCGGCAGGCCACGATCGCGAAAGTGCAGGTGAACATTAATGAGTAATGATTTCGGCTTCAGCGAGCTGGGGCGGAAATGGCGGGATTCCGGCAGAATGCGCCAGAACATGATGGCCGAGGCCAGCGCAAAGAGGCTGATCACCGCCAGCGCCACGCGCCAGCCGAAGAAATCGGTAAACACCCCAGTGAGCAGACGTCCGCTCATCCCGCCAATCGAGTTCCCGCTGATATATAACCCCATTGAGAAGGCGACGAAACTTGGGTGAATCTCTTCACTGAGATAGGTCATGCCCACCGCTGCCACGCCGCTGAGCGACAGACCAATCAGCGCGCGCATCAGCAGAATTCCATGCCAGCTGGTCATCATTGTCGACAGGAGTGAACAGCAGGAAGCCAGCAGCAGCGCGGTGACCATCACCTGTTTACGCCCGATGGCGTCGGAAAGCGGCCCGGTAAACAGCAGGCCAATCGCCAGCATGACGGTGGAAATTGACAGCGAAATACTGCTGCCCGCCGGAGAGATGCCGAACTCATGGGAGAGCACCGGCAGAATGGGTTGCACACAGTACAGCAGGGCAAACGTTGCCAGCCCGGCGGAGAAGAGGGCGAGCGTGACGCGAATAAAGGCCGGCGTGCCGCGGCGGATAAACGTATTGTTGACAGTGGGGGTATCGTCGCGGACATCAATAACGGGCGTATGGTCTGCGGTAGTTGTGCGGCTCACGGGAAGATCCTTGGCTAAAAACAACGAGTAATGGCGACATAGGTCACATAATCAGAGTAGGAAAATGTAAATATTCTGTCTAATATATTAATAATCTCAATTGATACTTATGAAATATGAATATCGAGCTTCGTCACCTGCGTTATTTCGTGGCCGTTGCGGAAGAGCTGCATTTTGGCCGTGCCGCGGCGCGGTTGAATATTTCTCAGCCGCCGCTGAGCCAGCAGATTCAGATTCTGGAACAGCAGGTTGGCGCGCGACTGTTTGCCCGCACCAACCGCAGCGTCAGCCTGACTGAGGCCGGGAGACAGTTCCTTGCCGACAGCCGGCAGATCCTGCTGCAGGTGAACGAAGCCGCCGCGCGCGCCAGTCGTCTGCATCACGGGGAAACCGGTGAACTGCACATTGGCTTTACCTCATCTGCTCCCTTTATTAAGGCCGTTTCCGATACGTTGTCTACATTCCGTCAGCGTTACCCTGACGTGCATATTCAGACGCGTGAGACTAATACCCGCGAACAGATTTTACCGTTGACGGAAGGTGCGCTTGAGCTGGGACTGATGCGCAACACGCAGCTCCCCGATACCCTCGACTGGCAAATTATCCTGCGCGAGCCGCTGCTGGCGATGATTCACCGCGACCATCCGTTAGCCAGCCAGCCGTCGGTCAGCCTTGTCGAGCTGGCGAAAGAGCCGTTTGTCTTTTTTGATCCGCATGTGGGTACAGGCCTGTATGACGATATTCTCGGCCTGATGCGCCGCTATGGCGTGACGCCGGTGATTACCCAGGAGGTCGGGGAGGCGATGACGATTATCGGTCTGGTGGCATCGGGGTTGGGGGTGTCGATTTTACCCGCCTCATTTCGTCGCGTTCAGTTGTATGAAATGCGCTGGGTACCCATCGCAGAAGAGGACGCGGTGTCGGAAATGTGGCTGGTCTGGTCAAAACACCATGAGCTTAGCCAGGCGGCGCAGCGCTTTAAGCAGCACTTGTTAAACGCGGCAAAGGTCAGCGTTTAGCCGCGAAAAGTGTGAAAAAATGTGCGTTAAATCACAAGGCTAAGTAAATATTTGACGTCGACCATTGAAGTACTTCACCATAGTCCACAGTTTATTTCGAAGCGCGAAAATAAGGGAGTTTACGGTGGTAGCGGACAGTCAGCCAGGCCATATTGATCAAATCAAGCAGACCAACGCAGGGGCGGTTTATCGTCTCATTGATCAGCTTGGCCCGGTGTCGCGTATTGACCTTTCCCGACTTGCGCAACTGGCCCCCGCCAGTATTACCAAAATTGTCCGTGAGCTGCTGGAAGCCCATCTGGTGCAGGAAACGGAAATCCAGGAGGCGGGTAGTCGCGGCCGTCCGGCGGTGGGGCTGATGGTGGAAACCGAAGCCTGGCACTACCTTGCCGTGCGCATCAGCCGCGGTGATATCCATCTTGCGCTGCGCGACCTGAGCAGCAAACTGGTGGTCGAAGAGCAGCTTGAGCTGGCGCTGGAAGATGAAACGCCTTTCCTTAACCGCGTGCTGTCGCATATCGACCAGTTCTTTATTCGCCACCAAAATCTGCTGGAACGCTTAACGGCCATTGCCATCACGCTGCCGGGTATCATCGATACCGAAAACGGCATCATTCATCGCATGCCGTTTTACGATGTCAAAGATGTCCCGCTGGGGGAAACGCTGGAGGCGCATACCGGCGTGCCGGTGTATATCCAGCACGACATCAGCGCCTGGACCATGGCCGAAGCGCTGTTCGGGGCCTCTCGCGGCGCACGCGACGTGATTCAGGTGGTGATTGACCATAACGTGGGCGCAGGGGTAATTACCGATGGTCGCTTACTGCATGCTGGCAGCAGCAGCCTGGTTGAGATTGGTCATACCCAGGTTGACCCTTACGGCAAACGCTGCTACTGCGGCAACCACGGCTGTCTGGAAACGATTGCCAGCGTGGAGAGCGTGCTGGAACTTACCCAGGTGCGGATGCAGCAGTCAATGAGCTCGATGTTACATCAAAAGCCGCTCACCGTAGACTGGCTCTGCCAGGCGGCGCAGCAAGGGGATCTGCTGGCAAAAGATATCATCAGCAGCATCGGCACCAACGTCGGGCGTATCCTCGCGATTATGGTCAATTTGTTCAATCCACAAAAAATTCTTATTGGTTCCCCGTTTAACCAGGCGGCGGATATCCTCTTTCCGGCGATTGGCGACTGTATTCGCCAGCAGTCGCTGCCAGCCTACAGTAAACATATTGCCGTAGAACAGACGCAGTTCTCCAACCGCGGCACGATGGCGGGTGCGGCACTGGTAAAAGATGCGCTTTATAACGGAACACTGCTGATCAGACTGTTACAGGGTTAACATTTTTTTGCCGTTTTGCAAAAAATTGCGCTATCTCAATCCGACCTCCTGACGCATCACGTAAACTTTCACCCCGTTGAATTATTCATTGTCTTGATATTCTATCGGCAAATTTGTGGGGCTAGTTAGTGATGCTAAATCGTTTCTTTATTACTGGAACTGATACTTCTGTCGGCAAGACGGTGGTTTCTCGTGCGCTATTGCAGGCGCTCGCCGCCAGCGGGAAACGGGTGGCAGGCTATAAGCCGGTAGCCAAGGGTAGCAAAGAGACCCCCGAGGGGTTGCGTAACAAAGACGCGTTGGTACTACAAAGCGTGTCATCGCTGGCGCTACCTTATGAGGCGATTAACCCTATCGCGCTGAGTGAAGAAGAAAGCAGCGTTGCACACAGCTGTCCGATTAACTACACGCTGTTGTCCGACGGGCTGGCAAATCTGAGCCGCCAGGTTGATAACGTCGTCGTGGAAGGCACGGGCGGCTGGCGCAGCCTGATGAACGATTTGCGGCCGCTTTCTGAATGGGTAGTGCAGGAACAGCTACCGGTACTCATGGTGGTTGGGATTCAGGAAGGGTGTATCAACCATGCGTTACTGACCGCACAGGCCATCGCCAATGACGGGCTGCCGCTGATTGGTTGGGTCGCCAACCGTATCAACCCAGGTTTGGCGCACTACGCGGAAATTATTGATGTGCTGAGCAAAAAACTGCCCGCACCGCTGATCGGCGAACTGCCGTATCTGCCGCGTGCGGAACAGCGCGAGCTCAGCCAGTATGTTGATTTAGCGATGCTCCGTAACGTGCTGACGGTAGATAGAATTCTGGCGTAAGGTGCGCGATAGCACTGAGGCTAACACGCAGGCAATCAGCAAGCCGGGCAGCAGCATATACTGCCCGGTCATTTCACAAATCATCAGCGTCGACATGATTGGCGCATGCGTCGTTGCCGCCAGCAGGGTGGCCATTCCGGTAATCCCCAACAATATCGCGATGCTCTCGTGACCGGGAAATCCCAGACTCCATGTATTAGCAAACAAAATTCCCACTCCCAGACCAATAAATAGCGTAGGGGTAAACACGCCACCGGGCGCGCCTGAACCGCTACTGGCGAGAATGGCGAGCAGTTTGCACAGGAAGATCCCGGCGATGAGGGTCAGGGTGGGCGGTGACAGCAGGAAGGCTTGCACCACGCTATACCCATTACCCCATACGGCAGGCGTTAACAGCGATAATACCCCGACGATTAACCCGCCAAGGGCCAGTTGCCATGGTGGAGACAACTTCAACGCCAGGAAACCGCGATGAGTTGTATCCATTAACCACATCAGCAGCGGACCACCAAGGCCGCACAGAAGACCGGTGGCGAGCATCAGCACATAATGCGTGGCAGTGAGCGTGGGTAAGGCCTCGACGCGATAAAGCAGCTCCGCGCCGCCGTTCATTGCCTGCGTGGTAAGCAGGGCAGCAACCGCTGAAATCACCACGGGTCCGAGCGAGGCGAGCATCAGCGTGCCAAAGAGGATCTCGGCAATAAACAGGCTGCCGGCCAACGGTGCGTGGTAGGCACTGGCCATCCCCGCGGCGGCCCCGCAGGCGATCCACAGTTTCCACTCCGCTTTTGGCGTAAAGCGTTGGGCAAAAAATGAAGCCGCCAGCGCAGCCAGTAAAATCATCGCTCCTTCCCGGCCAATCGCGCTGCCGCTGGCCACGACCAACAGAGAAGCGGTTGATTTGACAAGGCTGGAGCCGGTGTCGAACTTGCCTTCGTCGCTTTCCAGGGCCTCCATGTAGTCTGTTGGCGCATGAGGGCGCTGACGCGTATAACGTTGCCAACCCCACAGCAGCGTTCCTGCCGCCAGGCCTCCAAGCGCCGGAGTGATAAGGCGTCGCCACCAAACCAAGCCTTCTGCCGCGTTGACCAGACTACCGCTGTCATTGCTTAAAAATAGCCACTCCAGCAGGTACATGGCGTGACGAAACAGCGCGACCGCCAGCGCCGCGAGGACGCCAATGACGATAGCCAGCAGAAGGCGACGTAACATCGCCTGAATATCGGGATAGGAATGAAGACGCTGCATATGAGGCGAAACGCTTAGCGATACAATTTTTTATCGGCAACGGGGATCAGCAGCTGTGACTGCCACTGGGCGAGGGTGTGCTGCGCTAATTCCGCCAGGGCCTTGAAGAAGGGGTGATTGGCTTTGGCGACAAATTCACTCAGGAAGCGCGGTGCCCATGGCAACAGGTGCCAGGCCAGCAGTTGGTCGCAGGCTTCCTGACGATCGTTTTCAACCAGCCAGGCCGCCAGCATCAGCAGGGTACCGAAGTGATCTTCCGGCTCATTTTGCGCAACGTCGAAGGCGATCTGGTTTTCGCGCATCCACTGGCGCAGCGCCAGAGTCGAATCGCCAAACAGGACATTTTCACGATCTAACCAGACGGACCCCCACGGCGGTGACGGGAGGGCCGACGGGCCAATAAACAGCCGCTGCCAGGCTTCCGCCAGCGATTCGTCGCAGGGAGCGGCAAAAGCGGCGGACAGCGCGTCGGCGTTGGCTACCGGGTATGGCCATTGTGCGGCCCATTCGCCGTCACGAAATGCGGCAACCAGCGGCTCGGCAAGCGCGCTGTCCGGTGCGAAGTAAAACAGTGCCCCCAATACGCGAGCAGAAAAAGCTAAGGCGTCGTTGTGCTGAACGTCATTCATTACTGCAATTCCTTAAAGAGGCGCGGGCCAGTTCCCGCGCCGATAGATTACCCGGCAATCGCCATGCCGACGGTCATATGCAGGCCATAGAACAGCCCGCGGCCGATCAATTCTCCCACTATCATCAGAATCAGACCGATGGTCAGTCCGAGCGCCGTAGGTGGAACCCGGCGCAGCAGCGGGCAGATCCAGCAGCCTAATCCGGCAGCCAGTAGAATAAAGCGCCCAACCTGCCATGTGCCCCAGTCTGGCAGTAGCGCATTCGCCTGCTGTACGGAACTGTGGATGAAACCCAGATCGCTGGTCTGTAAAACCACCACCGCCAGGCTTGCCAGCAAGGCCAGCACGCTTAATGCTGCGAAGAATTTGCCGTTAAACGGCACCTTCGCCAGCTTCAACAGCAGAGCGGCAAACAGCGGCCCGATGAGCAGCATAGTCAGGAAAAACGCGGCTGTCGTATAACCATTATACCAGGTTGGTACGGTATCTATCTGATAAACACGCGTCATTGCCCAGACAAATACCAGACCCAGCAGCATGCTGACGATAAGCCAGATGCGCCCCAACGCCTGCGGCATTTTACCGAGCACTGAGAGCAGCCACCAGAATCCGCCCACGGCGAAGAAAAGGGAACCACTCGCGATTTCATTGCTCAGCGCAGAAGCGCCGACCCGGTTGAGCGAATTAAACGCCCGCAGCGGTGAGCCGAGATGCAGTACCGACGCAAAAAAGGCTATCCCCATGATGACCCACAGGAAGAACATACTCAGTACGATGCGCCGCTGGTCGACTGCTTCATGACGTGCCGCCAGCCAGCCCATGCCGCTAATAATGGTCGCCCCCGCCACACATTGCCCCAGTACGGTAAACAGCACCAGTGGCCATTCATGCCATCCGTTGCCCATCTCACACCTCCTTCGGATTGGCCAGGTAGCCAGTGGTATCGCCGAACGGACGTGCATTGGCGTTCGGTTTAATCACAATGCTTGGTTTGGTGAAGTGCGCCGACGGCAGCGGCGCAACAGCCGCCAGTTGGCCGTGCTTCTGGCGCAGTTCTTCAATCGGCCCAAAGTCCAGCGCGCGCAGCGGGCAGGACTCCACGCAGATCGGCTTTTTGCCTTCTGCCACGCGCTCATGACAGCCATCGCACTTGGTCATGTGGCCTTTGGCGGCGTTGTATTGCGGCGCGCCGTACGGACAAGCCATGTGGCAGTAACGGCAACCGATGCAGACATCTTCGTTAACGACCACAAAACCGTCTTCACGTTTGTGCATCGCGCCGCTTGGGCACACTTTGGTACAGGCCGGATCTTCGCAATGGTTACAGGCAATCGACAGGTAGTAGGCAAAGACGTTCTGGTTCCAGACGCCGTTGTCCTCCTGCCAGTCGCCGCCCGCGTATTCGTAAATACGGCGGAAGCTGACGTCCGGGGTTAAGTCTTTGTAATCTTTACACGCCAGCTCGCAGGTTTTACAACCGGTGCAGCGTGCCGAATCAATAAAAAATCCGTATTGAGTACTCATTAGCTAGTCCTTATACCTTCTCGATCTCAACCAGATTGGTGTGCTGCGGGTTACCTTTCGCCAGCGGTGAAGGGCGGTGAGTGGTCAGTGTGTTGATACAGGAACCGTGGTCGATGCGGTCGCCGTCCATCTGCGCGTCGTGCCAGGCTCCCTGGCCCATCGCTGACACGCCCGGCATGATACGCGGTGTGACTTTTGCGGGTATCCGCACCTCGCCGCGGCCATTGAATACTCGCACCATATCGCCGTTCTGAATGCCGCGTTTCTGCGCGTCAATCGGGTTGAGCCACACTTCCTGGCGGCAGGCGGCCTTCAGCACATCGACGTTGCCATAGCTGGAGTGCGTGCGGGCTTTATAGTGGAAGCCGAACAGCTGGAGCGGGAATTTGTCGCGCATCGGATCGTCCCAACCCTCAAAGGTCGAGGCATAGACGGGCAACGGGCTGATGGTTTCATCTTTCTCCAGCTGCCATTTTGCGGCGATGTCCGCCAGACGGCTGGAGTAAATTTCTATTTTCCCCGATGGCGTTTTCAGCGGATGGGCTTGTGGATCGTTGCGGAAATCGCGGTAGGCGACAAAATGGCCGTTCGGATCTTTACGCTTATAGATGCCCATTTTTTTGAGCTCGTCGTAGCTCGGCAGCGCCGGGTCTTTCGCGCGCATTTTAGCGTACAGATACTGCAGCCACTCCGCCTGAGTGCGGCCCTCGGTAAATTTCTGATGAACGTCATCACCAAGACGTTTGGCCACTTCGCTGAGGATCCAGTAAATAGGCTTACGCTCGAACTTCGGCGCGGTTGCGGGCTGGATAAAGATCAGATAACCCATATTACCGGCATAGTCGTTCGGAATGATGTCCTCTTGTTCGACGGTCATCAGGTCAGGCAGCAGGATATCGGCATATTTTGCCGAGGCGGTCATGAAGTTTTCAATTACCACAATCATTTCGCATTTGCTTTCGTCCTGCAAAATCTCATGGGTCTTGTTGATGTCTGAGTGCTGGTTGATGATGGTGTTACCGGCGTAGTTCCAGAAAAACTTAATCGGTACATCCAGCTTCTCTTTGCCGCGCACGCCATCGCGGGTGGCGGTCATCTCCGCGCCGTGGTCGATTGCATCCGTCCAGGTAAAGCAGGAGATGGCGGTTTTTACCGGGTTTTCCAGCACCGGGAAACGTTCAATGGTAATGGTGTAGGTCGACTCACGGGCACCGCTGTTCCCGCCGTTGATACCAACGTTGCCGGTCAATATGGGCAGCATGGCAATCGCGCGTGCGGAAAGTTCACCGTTGGCCTGACGCTGCGGGCCCCAGCCCTGGCAGATATAAGCCGGTTTGGTGCTGCCGATTTCACGCGCCAGCTTGATAATGCGGTCAGCCGGAATGCCGGTAATGCGTGAGGCCCACTGCGGCGTTTTGGCGATGCCATCATCGCCCAAGCCCTGAATATAGGCCTTATAGTGGCCGTTGGCGGGCGCACCTTCCGGCAGCGTTTTTTCGTCGTAACCCACGCAGTACTTATCGAGGAACGGCTGATCAACCAGGTTTTCGTCAATTAATACCCACGCAATACCGGCGACCAGCGCGGCGTCAGTGCCGGGACGAATCGGAATCCATTCATCTTCACGCCCGGCGGCGGTATCGGTATAACGTGGATCGATAACGATCATGCGCGCATTTGAGCGTTCGCGCGCCTGTTCCAGATACCAGGTAATGCCGCCGCCGCTCATACGCGTTTCAGCCGGGTTGTTGCCAAACATCACCACCAGTTTGCTGTTTTCGATATCGGAAGTGCTGTTGCCGTCATTGCTGCCGTAGGTGTAGGGCATTGCGCAGGCGATTTGCGCGGTACTGTAGGTGCCATATTGGTTGAGCGAGCCGCCGTAGCAGTTCATCAGCCGCATGACTGCCGAGCCAGAAGGGGAAGAGCGGGTAATGTTGCCACCAACAATGCCGGAAGAGTAGTTGATGTACACGGCTTCGTTGCCGTAGTCCTTCACGACGCGTTTGAGGTTATCCGCAATAGTATCCAGCGCTTCCTGCCAGCTAATACGCTCAAATTTCCCCTCGCCACGTTTACCAACACGTTTCATCGGGTAGTTCAGTCGGTCCGGGTGATTAATACGACGACGAATGGAACGGCCACGCAGGCAGGCGCGCACCTGGTGATCGCCGTAAATATCATGACCCGTATTGTCGGTCTCAACCCAATAAACTTCATTGTCTTTTACGTGCAAGCGCAGCGCGCATCGGCTGCCGCAGTTAACGGAGCAGGCGCCCCAGACCACTTTATCTTCGACCTGAGCGGCCTGCTGCACCACGGCGGCGGTTGCTCGCAGAGAGAAGGGCAAAGAGAGGCCGCCCGCGGCAAGCGCCAGGGATCCTATCGCCGACGATTTAATAAGGGTACGTCGACTTAGTCCCCCTGGTTTTTCCTGATTAGACATCGCTCACTCCATTATTATTTGATTATTTCGACCTGAAATTAAGAACCGGCTAATGGATGAAAATGATACCTCTCCGGTGGTATACAAGTATTAACCCTGGTCAATTCTGAAGAGATCCTGACGATGAGATTTTGTGGGCGGCATTTGCCAGCAAAGGGAGGGCTGTGCATAATTGTTTTACAACAAAAAAAACGCTATTTACGGTCTTCTGGCGGTATCAGCGACCGGGAATATTGGCCTCATCCTACGCTTATGGAAGAACCCTATGCAGGACATTGCTACGCAAGTTATCCCGATGCCCGAGATTGATACGGTCACGGTTCCTCATAAAGGGGTGAATTTTTTACGCCCCGAAATTTTGCTCGATTTTATTAGCGTGACCAACCAACCGGTTTTAGCGGTAACGCCGCTGGCGGTGCTTTATTCGACGGTTGGCGTGCTACAGCAGACGGAGTTGCGCAAGATTCCGGTGCTGGTTTCCGGACGAGTGGTCTATCCCATTACCTCACAGGCGCTTCCTTGCCTGCACTCAAAACTTACGATCAATACGTCGACGCAAAAGCTGCGCTTCCAGGGGGATCTGGATGCGTTATCGGACGATCGTTCGCTGAAGGATGGGGTGCTGATTGGCGTGGCGCTGGAGTTTATCGTCGAGCAAAAGCCGTAAATGCGGCCGCCTCGCTCAGAGGCGGCAGAACATTATTGAGCGCTATCGGTACGGGTGTAGAGAATTTTAAAGGTATCGTTGGCGCAGTGGCCGACCACCTGCGCGCCGGGCTGATCGGCCTGATCGTTAGGGACGACATCAAGCGTAAACGCGCTTTCCGCGACGCCGTTCTGCATAATTTTCTGCTGAATGTCGCTGCGAACGCGTTCACAGGAATCCGGTACGGCCGCCAGAGCGGGCATGGCGCCTGTCAGCAGGAGTGCCAGTAACCAGCGTGAAGTTCTCATGTTCGGCTCCTTTTCGTTAGAGACGTAAAAAGTATAGCAGTGCTAGTGTAAACAATTGTATTTCCTAATATGATTGAGAAAACTCCCGAAACAGGATGACGGTGTGAAGAAAGTGATTTTGCTGGTGTCAGTGATGGCTCTGCTCAGTGGTTGTGAGAAGAACGATTCCCCGGCGGCGTTCACGCCGGAAATGGCCAGCTTCTCCAACGAGTTTGATTTCGATCCGCTGCGCGGGCCGGTGAAGGATTTCAGCCAAACATTGCTCAACCAAAAGGGCGAGGTGGCGAAACGCGTGAGCGCACAGGTTTCGCCGGAAGGCTGCTTTGATATGCTGGAGTTTCACAATATCGAAGAAGATACCGGCGCGCTGCTGGTGCTTAACGCCAACTACTATCTTGACGGCGTGACGCACGAGAAACGCGTGCGCTTACAGGGAAAATGCCAGTTGGCTGAGTTTCCGTCGGCGGGCGTGACCTGGGAAACCGACGATAACGGTTTTGTGGTGAAGGCGCTGGGGAAAGAGAGCGAAGTTGATTACCGCTACGATGCTGAAGGGTATCCGCTGGGCAAAACGTCGACCGTCAAAGATACCACGCTGTCGATTATCTCAACGCCGTCGCAGGATGCGCGTAAGAAGCTCGATTATACCTCAGTGAGTCTGCTGAATAAGCAGCCTATTGGCAATGTGACGCAGAGCTGTGATTACGACAGCTATGATAACCCGGTGAGCTGTGATTTAGTCATTGTTGACGAAAGCGTGAAACCCGCCACCACCCAACGCTATACGATTAAAAACACGATTGAATATTACTAAAGCTTCACGCAGCTTCATGAAAAAAGGGCGCCAACGGCGCCCTCTTCAATTATGGGTTCAGCGTGCGGCCCGTTGAACGGTCAAGGCAGCGCAGGGTGTTGGGTTCCCAGTAGGCGTTGACGTTCGGGCTTTGCAGACACTTATCGCGGGCGTCGAACGCCACGTCGGCTTTGTCCCACTCTTTTTCCGCGCGCTTATTTACTTTCTGGCGCAGCTGGCGAGTGTCGTTCCACTGCTCTTTGTCCATCGCTGCGTTCTGGCGGCTCTGCGCGCTATCGCCAGATTCAATGATCAGCTTGCTGGTTTCAGCAGACGCAGACGCGGTGTACACGATGGCACCCAGCGCAAGCATTGCCGTCAGGCACAGGCGTTTGCCAAGTGTAATTTTCATTTGCGGGTTCCTTTAACGTGATAAAAACAATGGCTCCTGTTGAGCAGTCTACTACATCTCTTTGGGCTGGCATACCCGCGAAAAGAGTATGGTCGATTGAGGCTTATTTTTACGTATGATAGGCCCACCCTAAGTGAATGATGATTAACGATGATAAAGACGTCGCTGCTATTTTTTGCTACCGCGCTGTGTGAAATTATCGGCTGCTACTTGCCGTGGCTGTGGCTTAAGCGCGGTGCAACGCCGTTGTTACTGTTACCCGCCGGATTGGCGCTGGCGATGTTTGTCTGGCTGTTGACGTTGCATCCGGCCGCCAGTGGCCGTGTGTATGCGGCCTACGGCGGGGTATACATCTTTACCGCGCTGCTGTGGCTGCGCGTCGTTGAAGGTGAAAAACTGACATTCTACGACTGGCTTGGCGCAGCGGTCGCGCTATGCGGCATGTTGATTATCGTCGCGGGCTGGGGCAGAGGGTAACATTTCTGCCAGCATCTCCTGTGCCTGGCCTGGTTTGGGCTAAGCACCATTTCTTTGTGATCCCTCATGCATTTGTCTGACTTAATCCCCTTAATTTTGTGATCTTTCTCGGTAATTTTTAATATTTATACTTGTATGGTAGTAGCTCAGGGCGTAAGTTTGCCTCACTAACCGATGAGATGTAAGGATTGAAGATGAAAATTGTGGGTGCTGAGGTTTTTGTAACCTGTCCTGGTCGTAACTTTGTCACGTTGAAAATTACCACCGATAGCGGATTAATCGGCTACGGCGATGCGACGCTGAATGGCCGTGAGCTGTCCGTTGCATCCTATTTAAAAGATCATCTGTGCCCGCAGTTGGTGGGGCGTGATGCGCACCGCATCGAAGATATCTGGCAGTTCTTCTATAAAGGCGCTTACTGGCGTCGCGGCCCGGTCACGATGTCGGCTATCTCCGCCGTCGATATGGCGCTGTGGGACATTAAAGCCAAAGCCGCCAACATGCCGCTGTATCAGCTGCTGGGGGGCGCGTCTCGCGAAGGCGTGATGGTTTACTGTCACACCACCGGCCATACCATTGATGATGTGCTGGAAGATTATGCGCGTCATAAAGAGATGGGCTTCAAAGCGATTCGCGTCCAGTGCGGCGTACCGGGGATGAAAACCACCTACGGCATGTCGAAAGGAAAGGGGCTGGCCTACGAGCCTGCAACGAAAGGGCAATGGCCGGAAGAGCAACTGTGGTCAACCGAGAAATACCTCGATTTCACGCCGAAGCTGTTTGATGCGGTACGTAACCAGTTCGGCTTCGACGAACATCTGCTGCATGACATGCATCACCGCCTGACGCCGATTGAAGCGGCGCGTTTTGGTAAGAGCATTGAAGATTATCGTCTGTTCTGGATGGAAGATCCGACCCCGGCAGAAAACCAGGAATGTTTCCGTCTGATTCGTCAACACACCGTCACGCCGATCGCCGTGGGTGAAGTATTCAACAGTATCTGGGACTGCAAACAGCTTATCGAAGAGCAGCTTATTGATTACATCCGTACCACTATCACTCATGCGGGCGGGATCACCGGCATGCGCCGTATCGCCGACTTTGCTTCGTTGTATCAGGTACGTACGGGTTCACATGGCCCATCGGATCTCTCCCCGGTTTGCATGGCGGCAGCGCTGCACTTCGATCTGTGGGTACCTAACTTCGGCGTGCAGGAATACATGGGTTACTCCGAGCAAATGCTGGAAGTCTTCCCACACAACTGGACCTTTGATAACGGCTATATGCATCCAGGCGATAAACCGGGCTTAGGCATCGAGTTTGATGAAAAACTGGCGGCGAAGTATCCGTATGACCCGGCCTATCTGCCGGTTGCGCGTCTGGAAGATGGCACGCTGTGGAACTGGTAATGACCTTCGATTTTTAAATTAAGCTTTATTTTAACAAGAGAAATAACATGGGCTTCATTAACGATCGTTTTATGATCGATAGTGAAGTCGGTGTTCGGTTATATAAAGATGTAGCTGCACAATTACCGATCATCGACTATCACTGTCATCTTGATGCAAAAGAAATCTACGAAAATAAAAACTTTGATAATATCACTCAACTATGGCTAGCTGGCGACCATTATAAATGGCGCGCAATGCGGGCAAATGGTATTGCCGAGAAATATATTACCGGTGATGCTTCGGCGGAGGAAAAATTTAAAGCGTATGCGGAAACAGTTGAAGCTGCTTTTGGCAATCCACTGTATCACTGGACGCATTTAGAACTGAGTCAATACTTTTCCTGTAATGAAATGCTGGGTAGCGATAACTGGCAGGATATTATGCGGCATTGTAATAGCATGATTTCAAGCGAGGAGTTTAAACCCTGTAGCTTAATTACGCGCTCTAATGTCGAAGTTATTTGCACCACCGATGCGCCGCTGGATTCGCTGGAATATCATCGGTTGTTGCAGCAGGACCCGAGCTTTACCACCAAAGTGCTGCCAACTTTCCGACCGGACGATATTTTTGCCGAGGACGCCAGTGAATTCGCCCTCTTTATCGACAAACTGGCGCAGGTGACAGCGTGTGATATTGGCAGCTTCAGCGATTTCACCACGGCGATGGCTCAGCGTATTGACGTGTTCCATGAAGTGGGTTGCCGAATCTCAGACCATGGGCCTGTTAGCGTCGAGTATCAGCCCGCTGATGCAGCACGTGTGAATGCGTTGTTTACTCAGAAACGCAACGGTACGGGGTTGAATGAAGAGGAAACCGCGCAGCTCAATAGCGCGATGTTCGTGATGTTGGGGCAGGAGTACAAAAAACGCGGCTGGGCCATGCAAATTCATTTTGGCGCTATCCGTAATAACAACAGCATCATGCGCAAGAAGCTGGGGATTAATACCGGTTTTGATTCTATTACCGACCAGAGCAATCTTGCCGCCGGATTAAATCGCCTGCTCAACGCGATGGCGCAAAATAATGGCCTACCCAAGACCATTCTTTATAATCTGAACGCCAGCTATAACGATATTGTGGCGACAACTATCGCTAATTTTCAATCTGGCGAAGACGGCGTGAAATCGCCCATGCAATTTGGCTCTGGCTGGTGGTTTAACGATACGCGGCGTGGCATGGAGAATCAGCTTAATAGTCTCGCAGATCAGGGGTTATTAATGCATTTTGTCGGCATGCTGACGGATTCACGTAGCCTGGTATCTTATCCTCGTCACGATTATTTCCGTCGTATTCTGTGTAACTTAATTGGTGGTTGGGTTGACCGTGGTGAAGTTCCTGATAATAAGAGGATCTTAACGCGGATGGTTAAAAACATTTGTCACGATAACGCAGTTAATTATTTCAGATTCTAACGTCCTTCCTTACATGAGGGTAGAACATGTCTCGTACTAATAGAAAAATAACAATCCCTGTCAGTATTGGCTATGGCTTAACAGATATTATGGGAGGCGGTGCGTTTACCGTTATTGGCGCCTGGCTCTTATTCTTTTACACGACGTTCGTCGGCTTATCGCCGGTTGAGGCAGCGTCCATCGTCGCCATTGCCCGTATTGTTGATGCAGTGGTGAGTCTGTTTATGGGCAGCTTTACCGATCACTTCTATAAAAACCCGCTGGGCAAGCGTTTTGGACGCCGTCGTTTCTTCCTGCTGGTCGGCGCGCCGCTGATGCTGGTGTATATCCTGCTATGGGTAACCGGAATGAACTTCTGGTTCTACCTGGCGGTATACCTGGCGTTCGAAATCATTGCGGCGGTTGTGCTGATCCCATGGGAAACCCTGCCGTCAGAAATGACCAAGGATTTTAACTCCCGTACCAAGCTATCAACCTGCCGTATGTTCCTTTCGGCCTCAGGCACCTTCCTGGCGACCTTTATTCCGGGTTTATTAATCAGTTATTTTGGCGAACACGATCCGCACGCCTACTTTATCAATGGCGTCGTTTTTGCCGTGTTGTTCATGGTCTGCGTGTTTATTTCCTGGAAAGTAACCTGGGAGCGCGAGCTGACGCCAGAGATGTTGGCGGAGCTGGAACGCGATCGTCGACCACGCTCTTTTGCTGAAAAAATTAGCGCTGTTGGCGGTCTGTTTAAAGAGTATTTTTCAACCTTAAAAGTACGCGCCTTCAGAAAACATCTGGCTATCTATCTGTTCTCTTTTACGGCGAAAGATGTCTATAACACGGTGTTTGTCTTTTTCTGCGTGTACTGTCTGAATGTCTCGCCATCACTGTCCGGCACGCTGTTGTCGATGAGTATCGTCGGTTTGCCGGTCACGCTGCTGGCGGGGGTGGCTATCATCAAGTTTGGCCCATCTCGTCTGTACGTTTTCGCCTATACGCTGATGATGATGTGCCTGGTGGGACTGTTCATGGTTTACCTGTTCCCAACCGACAATAAAGTCACCATTCTGGTGGTGCTGGCCGCATTGTACCAGGTCGGACGTTGCGTACTGGAATTTACGCCGTGGAACGTATTCCCGTTTATCCCGGATATTGATGAGATGATCACTCGTCAGCGTCGCGAAGGCCTGTTTGCCGCAGTGATGACCTTCTCCCGTAAAACGACGGTGGCGATCGCAACCTTTATTGTGGGCGTGATGCTGCAGGAAGGGGGCTTTGTGAAGGGTAGCCAGGTTCAGCCTGAGAGCGCGGTGAATACCATTGCGATGCTGCTGTTCATTGGTACCGCAGGTCTGCTGCTGATTGCATTGTGGCAGGCGGTGACTTTCCGTCTCAACAAACGTACGCACAAAATCTTTGTGGATGAAGTTGAGCGCCTGAAAGCGAAGGGGGCGAAACAAGATGTCACGCCGGAGACGCGTCATATTGTCGAAGATCTGACCGGGTACTCTTATGACGATCTGTGGAATGAACCGCAGCAAGTCGACAAAAAACTGAGCCGACCGGCACAGGTGAACTAACGTCCAGCCGTGACAGCATAGGTAAGAGCGCCGACTTTGCTTATGCTGTCACACAACTTAAAAATCATGTCATACCAATCGCCAATATATTAATGCAAATCAAAATCTCCTCAGATGAACTCGTTAATCTAGTATGGCAATCAACATTCTCTACAGTGAGTCAAAAAGATGCAGAATACGCTATTAACCGCTAAGGCAACTCTCCCGACCTACGATCGCAGCAAACTGGTGCCACGTATTGTGCACCTGGGCTTTGGTGCATTCCACCGCGCCCATCAGGCTGTATACGCCGATATCCTCGCCTCAGAACACGGCAGCGATTGGGGTTATACCGAAGTTAACCTGATCGGCGGTGAGCAGCAGATTGCCGACCTGAATCATCAGGACAATTTATACACCGTGGCGGAGATGTCCGCGGATGCATGGACTGCCCGCGTGGTAGGCGTTGTCAAAGAAGCGCTGCATGCGCAGGTCGATGGTCTGGAAACCGTGCTGGCAAAAATGTGCGAGCCGCAGGTGGCGATTGTCTCTTTGACTATCACCGAAAAAGGCTATTGCCACTCTCCGGCAACCGGACAACTGATGCTCGATCATCCTTTCATCGTGGCCGACCTGCAAAACCCGCATCAGCCGAAATCTGCGCCGGGCGTGGTGGTGGAGGCGCTGGCGCGTCGTAAAGCGGCGGGGCTGCCGGCATTCAGCGTGATGTCCTGTGACAACATGCCGGAAAACGGTCACGTCATGCGTAACGTCGTTTGCGCCTATGCGCGCGCCGTCGACGCCGAGCTGGCCGATTGGATCGAAGCACATGTGACGTTCCCGTCCACCATGGTTGACCGTATTGTTCCGGCCGTGACTCCAGAAACACTGGACAAAATTGAGCAACTGACCGGTGTTCGCGATCCGGCTGGCGTGGCGTGCGAACCGTTCCGTCAGTGGGTTATTGAAGATAACTTCGTCGCAGGCCGTCCGGCGTGGGAAAAAGCAGGCGCCGAACTGGTGAGCGACGTTATTCCGTTCGAAGAAATGAAACTGCGCATGCTGAACGGCAGCCACTCTTTCCTGGCTTATCTGGGCTACCTGGCGGGCTATCAGCACATTAACGACTGCATGGGCGACGACAACTACCGTCGTGCTGCGCACGACCTGATGCTGAAAGAGCAGGCGCCGACGCTGAAAGTACAGAACGTTGACCTGGCGCGTTATGCCGACCTGCTGATTGAACGCTATACCAACCCGGCGCTGCGCCACCGTACCTGGCAGATCGCGATGGACGGCAGTCAGAAACTGCCTCAGCGTATGCTGGATTCCGTGCGCTGGCACCTGGCGGATAACAGCAGCTTCAAGCTGCTGGCGCTGGGCGTCGCGGGCTGGATGCGCTATGTCGGCGGCGTAGATGAGCAGGGCAATGCCATCGAAGTGTGCGACCCGCTGCTGCCGGTGATTCAGGCTGCGGTACAGCAGAGCGAAGAGGGCGAGTCTCGCGTGAAAGCGCTGCTGGCCATCGAAGCGATCTTCGGTAAAGATCTGCCGCTACAAGGCCAGTTTGTTGATCAGGTGACCAATGCTTACCTGTCACTGCTGAGTAAAGGCGCGAAAGCGACCGTTGCTGAGTTTGCCGCGCTGTAATGAGTCTATTATGCCGCCAGCAATGGCGGCATCTCACTTTTCTTCCCCGCATGACACTTCTTTAAGTTAATTCAAGTCAGTTGAAATAATGGACGATTATTTTCACGCTGAAACTATCAGTTTTGTGAATTAATGCTATATCAATAGGCATAAATATGGCATGGTTATTGCGAAACAAAAAATGGATCCTCTGGAATAAGGAGCTCGGGCTATGTATAAAAAAATTCTCATGCCTGTAGATATTTTTGAAATGGATTTAAGTGATAAGGCTATTCGTCATGCGGTATATCTGGCGGGGGAGTCTGGCGAAATTACGCTGCTGAACGTACTACCAAACAGCAATCGTTCTATTTTGCGCGGTTTTGCTTCGGATATTAAAAAATTCGAAGAATTTATGCAGTCAGAATCGGCAAACAAAATGAAGGGTCTGCGGCGGCTATTTGATATGCCCGCAGAGCGCATACACACCGAAGTTCGCTTTGGTAATATTCGCGATGAGGTACTCGCGTTAAGTAAGACAGGTGAGTACGACGTGATTGTGATTGGTTCCCGTCAGCGCGGGATCACAACCCATCTGCTGGGGTCGAACGCGGAATCTATTCTACGTTACGCCAACATTCCGACGATGGTTATCCGATAAAAAAAGGGCCTTCAATTTGAAGGCCCTTCTTCTTAATCTTCGCTAAACCAATCGCGGTTTTCCTGGCGAATGAGCAATACGGATTCACTGATTTCCTGCAGATGCGCAGTCATCGCTTTTTCTACCGTATCGGCATCACGTTTTTCAAGCGCACTGAATATTTCATGATGCTGTTGCAGCAGCATTTCCGGTGAGGAGACATGATCGAGGCTCATATAACGCACCCGGTCAATTGCCGCTTTAATATTCTCGATGGTATCCCACGCAAGCTGGCAATCCGCAATATTTGACAGCAGCTGGTGAAATTCATCATCCAACAGGAAGAAGTCGTTAAGCTGTTGGCGATCAATCGCAATACGCTGCTGATGCAAATTTTGTTCTAGCTGATAGATCTGGGCATCGGTGATCATTGTTGCCGCTCGGCGTGCTACCGCGCATTCGATGGCCTGACGTACAAAACAGCCGTTGCGAACCTGCGAAAGGGAGATCTTATTGACGTAACTGCCGCGCTGAGGGCGAATCTGGATAAGTCCGTTTTCGGCCAGTTTAATAAAGGCCTCACGTACCGGCTGGCGGGAAACGTCAAAGCGAAGAGAGACTTCCTTTTCCGAAAGCGGCGTGCCCGGCGGAATAAGACAGTGAACGATATCGCGACGCAGAATGCGATAAATCTGTTGATTGACGGGCTGTGTTGGGTTCAGTTGTGTTTCGGCGGCCATTGAGTCGTTCTTATCAGCTGATTAAGCTGTTATTTTACGCTTTTTTTGCCGCCGCGCCCAGACCCGACCGAGGGTCGGGCTGGGATAAAATGTTAACTTCCGCGATGAACGCTAAGTCCTGCGTAGGTCTGGCTGACCGGCATCATCTCAACGGTATTGATGTTGACGTGTTTCGGCAGCGTCGCGACCCACCATACGGCTTCGGTAACATCTTCTGGCGTCAGCGCGTTGGCATTTTCGTAGGTTTTACCTGCTTTTGCGTCGTCACCCTTGAAACGAACGTTGGAGAACTCGGTGCCGCCGACCAGACCCGGCTCAATATCCGTTACGCGAACGGCCGTACCGTGCAGGTCGGTACGCAGGTTCAGGCTAAACTGACGTACGAAAGCTTTCGTTGCGCCGTAGACGTTGCCACCTGCATAGGGCCAACTGCCCGCGGTTGAACCGATATTGATAATGTGGCCACGATTGCGTTCTACCATACCCGGCAGCACGGCGCGGGTCATGTACACCAGCCCTTTGTTGTTGGTATCGATCATATCTTCCCAATCTTCCACGCTGGCGCGATGCGCGGGTTCCAGACCCAGCGCCAGCCCGGCGTTGTTGACCAGGATATCAATTTCGCGCCATTCGGCTGGCAGGTTGGCGATCGTTTCTTCAATAGCTGCGCGGTTGCGCACGTCCAGCTGTACGGTCAGGATGCTGTCGCCTAACTCATCTTTCAGCGCTTTCAAACGTTCGTTACGACGGCCAGTGGCAATAACTTTGTGCCCGTTGGCAATAAAACGGCGAGTGATGCTTTCGCCAAAACCTGCCGTTGCTCCGGTTACCAGTACGATCATTTCTCTGTTCCTTCAACGCTTAAGTGTTGCATTACGATAGCAGAACGAAAAGTGCATAACTATCCTGGCGGATTGATGTTTTGGAATAAATAGAAAAACAGTTTTAGATTTTTTAATGGGATATGAAATCTCGCTGTTATCTAACCTACATTTGAGGGAGGCTGCGCTTGTGGAACAAACGCGCAATTGCGATGGAGGCTCTCAGTGCCCAATCCTTTTGCCTTCTGAAGATATAATCGAGCAGCGCGGCCTCAATTTGTTTATTCTGCCAGAGTTAACCGTTTTCTTCAGGAGCATGACATGTCGGCTATGAATCCCTTTTTCGCCAGCAGCACTTTACCTTATCAGGCGCCGCCGTTTGATGTGATTAAAGACGAGCATTATCGTCCGGCCTTTGACGAAGCGCTAAAACGCAAACGCCAGGACATCGCCGACATTGCCTGCAATCCTGCCGAGGCGACTTTCGAAAACACCTTTATTGCGCTGGAAAAAAGCGGTGAAATGCTTTCGCGCGTGACGTCTGTTTTCTTTGCGATGGCTGCATCAAATAGTAATGATGAGATTCAGCGCCTTGATGAGGCGTTCTCGGCAGAGCTTGCCGGGCTGGCAAACGATATTTATCTTAATGACGCGCTATTCAAGCGGGTTCAGACGGTCTGGGAAAAGCGAGAAACGCTGGACCTGGACAGCGAGTCCTGTCGACTCATCGAGGTGATTTATCATCGCTTTATTCTTGCCGGGGCGATGCTTGGTTCACAAGAAAAGGCCGAACTGAAAACGTTGAATACCGAAGCGGCGACGTTAAGCAGCCAGTTTCATCAGTGCCTGCTGGGAGCGGCAAAAAATGGCGGGCTGGTTGTTGATAATGAGGCCGACCTGGCTGGTCTGAGTGATGATGAAGTCGCGACGGCCGCAACCGCTGCTGCGGAGCGCGGTCTGGCGGGCAGTTGGCTGATACCGCTTGTCAACACGACACAGCAGCCTGCATTGGCCTCATTGCGTTCACGTGAAACCCGGGAAAAATTGTTTAAAGCGGCATGGCAACGTAACCAGCGCGGAGATGCCAACGATACGCGTGAGCGTATTCTCAAACTGGTGGCAATCCGCGCCAGACAGGCCGAACTCCTGGGGTATGCCGATTACGCGAGCTGGAGTATGGCCGACCAGATGGCGAAAACGCCAAAAGCCGCGTTTGATTTTATGCGTGAAATTACGCCTGCGGCACGGGCCAGAGCGGAACGCGAGCTGGCGGATATCCAGGCGCTGATCGACAACGGCTCATCATCGTTCACTGCCCAGGCCTGGGACTGGCTTTATTATTCCGAACAGGTTCGTCGTGAAAAATATGCGATCGACGAAGCACAGATTAAACCCTGGTTCGCGCTGGAGCGCGTACTGGTTGACGGCGTGTTCTGGTCGGCCAGCCAGCTGTTTGGTATCCGCTTTGTTGAGCGTTTTGACCTGCCGGTTTATCACCCTGATGTACGCGTGTGGGAAATATTTGATGCCGATGGTGAAGGCATGGCGCTGTTCTACGGTGATTTCTTTGCGCGCGATAGCAAGAGCGGTGGGGCATGGATGGACAATTTTGTGCCGCAATCCACCCTGTTGGGTACCCGTCCGGTTATCTATAACGTATGCAACTACCCGAAACCGGCCGCCGGCAAAAGCGCACTAATATCCTGGGATGACGTGATCACGCTGTTCCATGAGTTTGGCCATGCGCTACACGGATTATTTGCGAAACAGCGCTATGCGACGTTATCTGGTACAAATACGCCACGCGATTTTGTCGAGTTCCCATCGCAGATTAATGAACATTGGGCCAGCCATCCCGACGTGTTCGCCCACTATGCGCGTCATCATGAAAGCGGTGAGCCGATGCCGGATGCGCTGCGTGAAAGTCTGTTCCGCGCGTCGAGCTTTAATAAAGGTTACGATATGACCGAACTGCTCAGCGCCGCGTTATTGGATATGAACTGGCATAGTTTATCCGCCAGTGCCTTGCCGAAGAATGTGGAAGAGTTTGAGGCCGAGACGCTCCATCGCGAAAATATCGATCTCATCGCTGTACCGCCGCGTTATCGCAGCAGCTACTTCTCACATATTTTTGGCGGCGGTTATGCTGCCGGATATTACGCCTATCTGTGGACACAAATGCTGGCTGACGACGGTTACCAGTGGTTTGTTGAACGCGGTGGTTTAAATCGTGAAAACGGGCAGCGATTCCGTGATGCGATTTTATCCCGGGGTAATAGTAGCGATTTAGAAAAATTGTACCGCGACTGGCGTGGGCACGATCCGTTAATTTCGCCGATGCTTAAAAACCGTGGCTTGAGTGACTAAACCAGGTGTTAAGGGCATGCCTGTCGTCATTTTTTACGCGTAGGGCCATGCTGAAAAATATAAAAAGAACCCGCACACAGGGCTGGCGGGTTAAGTATCACAATAAGATAGAGCATTCTGACTATCCTCCCGTTCAGGGCGGATAGTCGATGAGATTTTACGGCACCGTAGTCGTTTCGCAACCTGACATTTTCGGTAGGGTATTATTGTTTAAGGGGGTTAAGTGCGCTGGCTCACAGGCTCTTTACAAATACGTGCAGTTGTTGAAGAAACTCGCCATTCAACTTGCTAATATTGCTGCGTAAATCGTTGAGTTAATGGATTTAATATCGACAATCTGCCCGGAGGCACGAATGAAAAAATCCCAGCGTAAAACGCGTCGCGAGTCCATCTGGTCCACCCGTCCTGAGCATCAGGACCTACAGGAATCACGTTCCGGCAGATTGTGGGCTGGCCGTCAGGCCGGCTGTCAGAGTAAAAAGGCGTGGAAAAATTATGGCTTAAACAATGCACTCGCCGTTTAGCTTTAGTTGAATAACGCAGTGGTAGGATTATTTTACAGCAACGGTTACCTAATCAAGGAGAGCGGGTAACCGGAGAAGTAAAAATCTATCCATGCAAGCATTTATACCGCCAGTCATTCTGGCGGTTTTTTTTATCTCTTTATCCGGGATGATTATTGTGGTGTCGGTTAGTCATTCCATTTTCCGCTTAAATAGGCGGTGAGAAAACCGGAAAGCAGAATGAGTCCCACTGCAACCAGAAACACTTGCATATTATCCAGCATGACGACCTCCTCTTTAACGATTTCACTAGCAACATCTATTAGCGTACTTTCTTAAACTTAGACTAACGCCCTCATTTGTGAATTAATTATTTGTTGCGGTAAATCTTTTTCGATAGGCCAGCGGGCTGATTGCAAAATGTTGCTGAAAGCGCAGACGCAGATTTTTGGCATTACCAAATCCGGTGATTTCCGCGACCTTTTCTACGCTGTCTCTGCCAGTAGTCAAATGGTGTTGAGCCTGCAACAAACGCTCGTCAAGCAGCCAGCGGGCAGGGGTTTTTCCGGTTGCTTCCTGGAAGCGGCGCAGGAATGTGCGTTCGCTCATGCCGACTTTGTCAGCCAGCGAACGCACGCTATGGCTCTCCGCCAGGTGCTGGTGGAGAAAGTCAAATAACATCCCTAAGCGCTGACTTTCGCGGGAGCGGGCGACGGGCCGGGTAATTTGTTGCTTTTGCGCGCCGTCGCGGTGTGGCTGGATGACCAGTCGTCGAGCAACCCGGTTGGCGGCCTCCAGCCCAAAATCAAGCCTGACAACGTGTAAGCAGAGATCGATGCCAGCGGCGCTGCCGGCAGAAGTCAGTACGTTCCCCTCGGCGATATAAAGTACGTCATCCACAACGTTAATTGCCGGGTAGCGTTGCTGGAGTAGCGCGGTATAACGCCAGTGGGTCGTGGCACGTTGACCATCAAGCAGGCCAGCTGCCGCCAGAACAAACACGCCGGAACAGATAGATAACACCCGGCATCCGCGCCGATGCGCCTGCTTTAGCGCCAGGCTCAACGCTTCCGGCACCGGGCTATCCACACCGCGCCAGCCAGGGACGATAATGGTATCGGCTTCTTCAAGCAGGCTCAGATCGCCATCGGCCATCACGCGAACGCCGCCGGTAGCGCGCAGGGCACCTTCATCGACGGCAGCAACGGCAAAGCGATACCAGCTTTCACCCATTTCAGGCCGGGGCAGGCCAAACACCTCTACCGCCACGCCAAATTCAAAGGTACAGAGCCCGTCGTAGGCTAGCGTCACCACCAGGGGGGCGCGTATTGTCATATTCTGGCTGTTTTCTGTCATTTCTGTGGGCAGTTCTCTTATCGGGAGCCTGTTTATACTCATCGCATCGTTACCATAGTGGTAATACCTAACGGGAGAGTCAATGATGAGTTACGTTACCGAATTTCCGGCGGCCAGCCCGGCTGACGCCGCAGCCCATTTTCGCCAGCGTCTGGGTTTTGAAACTGACTGCGCCGACGTGCACGCCGCCCTGCAGGAGCCAGAAGTGGATTTTGTCCTGCTCCATGTGGTGGGCAGCGCCGAGACGTTTGCCCGACGCCATTTACCCGGCGCTATCCATCTTCGCCATGCTGAGATGAGCGCTGAACGCATGCAGGAATGGCCGCAAGAGACCTTATTTGTGGTCTACTGCGCCGGTCCACACTGCAATGGCGCTGACCGCGCGGCATTAAAGCTGGCGACGCTGGGCCGACCGGTGAAAATTATGCTTGGCGGTATCACCGGCTGGGAAGATGAAGGTTTTGCCTTTAGCCAGGGATCGTGAATTTTTTTCATCTATCATGAATTATTCTCGTTTGCTTGTGGTGCACACGGATGACACTATCTGGACATATAGCCATCCAGAAGGCTAAAAAGTTCAAATAATAAATTATCACACCGGGTAACCAGTTTGCCCGAGTGAATAAGGAGAATCGCATGCCACATCAACACGCCCCGTACCGCGCCGATATTGTCGGCAGTTTTTTACGCCCGCTGACCATCAAACAGGCGCGCCAGCAGCTGGCTGACGGTGAAATTACCGCGCAGCAGCTGCGTGCAGTTGAAGATGCTGAGATTCGTCGCGTGGTGCAGCATCAGTGCGACTGTGGCCTGCATGTGGTGACCGATGGCGAATTCCGCCGCGCCTGGTGGCACTTCGATTTCTTCGACGGTTTGCAGGGCGTGGAACGCTATGACTCAGATAAAGGTATTCAGTTTAACGGCGTACAGACTCGCGCTCACGGCATTCGCGTGATCGGTAAACTTGGTTTCGGCGACCATCCAATGCTGGAGGATTTCCGTTTCCTGAAAAGCATCAGCGGCGACGCAACGCCAAAAATGACCATTCCAAGCCCGAGCGTGTTGCATTTTCGCGGGGGCCGTAAGGATATTGATGCGACCGTATACCCGGATCTGGCTGATTATTTCAACGATCTGGCCGACACGTGGCGTGATGCTATCCGCGCCTTCTACGATGCGGGCTGCCGTTATCTGCAGCTGGATGACACCGTTTGGGCCTATCTGTGCTCGGAGGACCAGCGTCGTCAGGTTCGTGAGCGGGGCGATGATCCGGATCAACTGGCGGCGATCTATGCCGACGTGCTGAACCGCGCGCTGGAAGGTAAACCGGACGATCTGATTATCGGTCTGCACGTGTGCCGCGGTAATTTCCGCTCCACGTGGATTTCTGAAGGCGGTTATGAGCCGGTGGCGGAAATTTTGTTTGGCCGCGTCAACGTCGATGCGTTCTTCCTTGAGTACGACAACGACCGTTCCGGCGACTTCGCGCCGCTGCGCTTTATTCGTCCTGGTCATCAGAAAGCCGTCCTGGGGTTGATTACCACCAAGAACGGCGAGCTGGAAAACCCGGAAGGCGTGAAAGCGCGCGTTCAGGAAGCGGCACACTACGTTGCGCTGGAACAGATTTGTCTCAGCCCGCAGTGCGGTTTTGCTTCGACCGAAGAGGGCAACAGCCTGAGCGAGCAGCAGCAGTGGGACAAGGTCCGCCTGGTGACGGGCGTCGCGGCCGACATTTGGTCATAACGATCTCTTCCCGGGGCCGAAGTGGCCCCGGATAACCCTACGCCGCGCTGACGGTGGTGCCCCAGGTACTGGCCTTAATTCCACGGAAAATCAACAGCCACGCCAGCACAATGGTGACCATCATGATGTGGAATAGCATGACTGGCGGGAAATGGGTCAGGATCTGCCCGGTCAGTAGTGGGTTAAGAGCAGCGCCTAACCAACCCAGCGCCTGAGCGGAAAAATAGCTGGCTTTCATACCCGGTGGAGCGATGTTATCGATCAACATGTATTCACCCGGTGCGTAGATGACTTCTCCCAGGGTGAAAACGGCTGCCGCCAGCCCCCAGAACCACAGGTTGTCGCCAGAAAACATAAACCCTGTCAGACCTATCACATAGCAAACGGTACCAAAGGTCATTAATGGTCGCAGATTATTGGCAGTGAGCTTGCGACCAATCGCGTACTGTAGTGTGACGACCACGGCGGCGTTCACCGGCAAAATCACGGCCACGACCTTTTCAGCAAAGTTACTGTCGCCAACTGCCAGCACGTACTGAGAGAGGCAGGAGGCAAAAGAACCGCCAACGAAGGACGCCAGCAGGCCCGAGAGCGTGAACCACAGCAGCGCCCGGTCGCGCAGCAATACTGACGGTGACCAGGCGATGGGCGTTTCCGCGATTTCCGTTGGTCTCAGACGTTCAACGTAGCGCTGGATAAACAGCAGCGGGAAGGCCGCGCATATCGCTGCCAGCCAGAAAGGCAGGTTAATACTTTGCATGACCAGCAGCGTTCCAATCGGCGGACCGATAGTCCAGCCAATATTCAGAAACGTGTAGTTAAGCGAAAAAACCTTCGCTTTGGTTGTCGGCGCGAGGGTATCGGAGAAATAGGCTTTCAGTACGGTGGAAAACACCGAGTACGAGCAGTTGATCAGCGAGAAGAAAAAAACCACCAGCACCACGCTATGGACCAGCGGAATGGCGACAAAACCGCAGATAAAAAAGGTGACGGCAATCAGCATGTAGCGTTTTTTATCAAATTTATCGGCCAGAATCCCGAAGCCGAGGCTGAACATGACGCCAACCACCAGCGCAATGGACATGGCATAACCGATGGTATCTACCGTCATGGCGTACTGACGCGTGAGATAAATGGTCATAAAGGGAAGTGTGGCACCGCGTCCGATAGTTAACAGTAACGACGATGCCAGTAGCGCGATCGTAGATCGTCTGGTCGTTGGTTTCATTTTCCTGCCTGATAGATGTCGTTGTATTGTTTTTTGTTATCTCTTTCACAAATATCATGCCATAAGCAGCTTGTATAGCCGTGGTCGTGTTGGGGAGTGCGATTTTGAACTGCCAAAAATAATGATCTATTCCTCGTCTGAATTTTTCGTTACTTTGGTTAGGTTTACATAAATTTAAAAAACGTTGGGGCGAGGCATGACGCGTAAAGATGGGCTACTGGCGCTGTTGGTGGTTGTGGTTTGGGGGCTGAACTTTGTGGTGATCAAAGTCGGCCTGCACGGTATGCCGCCGCTGCTGTTAGCGGGGCTACGCTTTTTATTTGTCGCTTTCCCGGCGCTATTCTTCGTTCCACGTCCGCGGGTTCCGCTACCGCTGCTGCTTGGCTACGCGCTCACCATCAGTTTTGGCCAGTTTGCCTTTCTGTTTTGTGCCATCAACTTCGGCATGCCGGCTGGGCTGGCCTCGCTGGTGCTTCAGGCGCAGGCTTTCTTTACCATCATTCTTGGTGCCTTCGCCTTTGGTGAGCGACTGCAGCGTAAACAGCTGGTGGGGATTTCGCTGGCGGTGTTTGGCGTGCTGGTGCTGATTGAAACCAGTATGAGCGGGCAACACGTTAAGCTGCTGGGCTTTATGCTGACGCTGGCGGCGGCGCTGTGCTGGGCCTGCGGTAATATCTTTAATAAGAAAATCCTGCACCATGATTCGAAACCCGGGGTGATGTCGTTGGTGGTATGGAGTGCGTTGATTCCCATTCTGCCGTTTATGCTGAGCTCGTGGATTTTCGAGGGTCCGCAGTTGATGACCCAAAGCCTGATTCACATCGACCTGACGACCATACTGTCGCTGGCATATCTCTCGTTTATTGCCAGCATTGTGGGTTATGGCATCTGGGGTTCGCTGCTTGGCCGTTATGAAACCTGGCGCGTGGCGCCACTGTCACTGTTGGTGCCGGTGGTGGGGCTCGCCAGTGCAGCGTTGTTGCTGGATGAAACGTTGTCGGCAATGCAGTTGATTGGTGCGCTGTTGATTATGGCCGGACTGTTTATTAACGTCTTTGGTCTACGTTTGCCAGGGATGCGGCGGGCGGTGAAGGGCTAAAAAAAGCCCCGCGATAGCGGGGCAATGAATGTTTAGCGATTATTTTCATTGTAATAAGGTACACCCAGCTCATCAGATTTATCGCTACCGGCACCCATATGATTGAAATCAAACGGTGACTGGCTGCTGGCGGACGGCATCAGCATGGTGTCGTGCGCGGTTCTGTGGGCCGGAAGTTGCTCCGCGTAGCTCTGAGTTGAGGCCATCGCTAGCAGGGCGAAGGCAACGGAAGCGAACAGTTTCATTATTTCCTCGATACGTCTTATTGCAGGCGATTAACAAACACAGTGATTAATAGGGTGGAGATAGCGAGACTCTCCGTGCATATTGGTGACGCGGTACTTGTGCGGCGGCACGTCGAAATAGTTTTTAAACGTTCGCGTCAACGTCTGCTGAGATTCAAAACCGTAGCGTTCGGCCAGATACAGAATCGGCTCATTACCTTCTTTTAATTTCTGGGCGATTTCCGTCAGCTTACGGGTGCGAATATACTGACCTAATGAATGACCGGTCTCTTTTTTAAACATCCGCTGCAGGTGCCATTTGGAGTAACCAGAACGTTCTGACACTTTTTCAAGCGACAGCGGCGATTCCAGGTTCTCTTCGATCCAGTCCAAAATGCTATGAATAGTAATAGCGTCAGTGTTACGTCTGGACATCGTCTTACCTCTTCTTCTGTTTACGGCAATATTTTTTTAAGCAGAAGCTCGAGTGTTGCTACTTCATTTGCCGTTAAGTTTTTTGTTAATTCCTGGTGCAGGTTTTGCCCAACGAGCAGATGGCATTGTTCACAAATGGCTGCGCCTTCCGGCGTCAACTGAATCAATACACCCCGCTTGTCGCTTGGATTGGGTAACCGGGCTATCCAGCCCCGACACAGCAAACGGTCAAGCATGCGGGTGAGCGCGCCCAGATCCACCGACAAGGTTTTTTTCAATTCCACGGGGGTGATACTGCCTTTACAACGAATAGAGCACAGCACTCTAAACTGTGAGGCGGTAATGTCTTCTGGCGATAAATGCTCGTTGAGTAAGCGATCTTTCTTTTGGTTAACCAGGTGAATCAAATGCCCAAGTGGAATCATTTCATTGAAGAGATCGCTTGTGCTGTTCACAATGGTTGCCCTGGCAAGTACTTTAGTTGCGATGGATATTATTTCTCACGCAACCATAAGTCAACTGAATGGGTCGAGCGATGCCACGAATTGCTAAAACGCTTCAGGAAGGCCTAAATAGGATATCCTGTAAAGGAGCACCCCGTAGCAAGAGATGCTGTACAAAAGGGCGGCGACCTGGCGTACAGACCGATTTTTTCCGTAAAACAGACAGGATTTTTAAACGCTTATGAAGGAACTCTTTCAGGCAATTGGGCTGGGTCTGGTGGTGTTGCTACCGCTGGCTAACCCGCTAACCACCGTCGCGCTGTTCCTCGGCCTTTCGGGGAATATGAACAGCGCGGAGCGTAACCGACAGTCGCTGATGGCTTCCGTTTACGTTTTCGCCATCATGATGGTGGCCTACTATGCGGGCCAGGTGGTGATGAATACATTCGGGATATCAATACCTGGCCTTCGTATCGCCGGCGGGCTGATTGTCGCTTTTATTGGTTTTCGCATGCTGTTCCCGCAGCAGAAGGCGCATGACTCACCGGAAGCGCGCAGTAAGTCCGAAGAGCTTCAGGAAGAGCCGACCGCCAATATCGCCTTTGTGCCGCTGGCGATGCCCAGCACCGCGGGCCCAGGTACCATTGCGATGATCATCAGCTCGGCTTCAACGGTGAAGCATGGCGTCAACTTCCCGGAGTGGGTGGTACTGGTCGCGCCGCCGATTATCTTCGCGCTGGTGGGGGTGATTTTATGGGGCTGCCTGCGTAGTTCAGGCGCCATTATGCGTCTGGTGGGCAAGGGCGGCATCGAGGCGATTTCCCGTCTGATGGGCTTCCTGCTGGTGTGCATGGGGGTGCAGTTTATTATTAACGGCGTGCTGGAAATTATTAAAACCTATCCCGCGTAATAGCAGTCAGGCCGGGACTCACTCTCGGCCTGATCTCGCGTGTTAATGCTGATGAGCCTGTTCTTCTAACGATGCCGTTGGCCAACGGCGGAAAATGACCACCGCCCAGATAAACGCCGCCAGCGCAGGCACGGCGCCCACATAGCCGATAGATGACATCGATAAATGGGTGCTAATCTGGCTGCCCAGCAGGGCGCCAGCCCCAATCCCGATATTGAAAATACCAGAGAATAACGACATCGCCACGTCAGTGGCATCCGGTGCCAGCGCCAGAACCTTCACCTGCATACCCAGGCCAATCACCATAATGGCGATTCCCCAGAAGATGCTTAGTACGGCCAGATGTGTCGCATCCTGTGCCGCAGGTAACAGCAGCAGCAGACAAACGAGCAGCAAGCCAATCGCACTGCTGATGAGCCCGGATGCATGCAGGTTCCCCAATTTGCCAAACAGCACACTACCGATAATTCCCGCACCGCCAAGAATCAGCAGCAGCACAGTGGCAAAGTTGCCGCTCAGTCCGGCCACGGTCTGGACAAAGGGTTCAATATAGCTGTAAGCGGTGTAGTGGGCGGTGACCACCACGACGGTCAGCAGGTAGATGCTCATTAGCGCCGGACGGCGGAACAGCACCGGCAGGCTTTTCAGGGAACCGGAATGTTCGCTTGGTAACCGCGGCAGCAGCTTAATCAAGGCCAGCAGCGTTATCAGCGCCCCGACGCCGATGGCGAAGAAGGTGGTGCGCCAGCCGAAGTACTGGCCGACGATGCGGCCGATCGGGATGCCGAAAACCATCGCCAGCGCCGTGCCGGTGGCAATCAGGCTCAGCGCCTGAGCGCGTTTTCCTGCGGGCGCCATACGAATAGCCAGAGAGGCGGTAATCGACCAGAACACCGCGTGGGCGAAGGCGATGCCGATGCGGCTGGCGACCAGCACCGTGAAGTTCCACGCCAGGAACGAGAGCACATGGCTGGCAATAAACAGGACAAAGAGCCCGATCAGCAGCTTGCGGCGCTCCATCTGGCTGGTGAGCAGCATAAACGGCAACGACATGACCGCCACGACCCACGCGTAGATGGTCAACATAATGCCGACCTCGGCGGTTTGCATGCCAAAGCTGTCGGCGATATCTGACAGCAGGCCAACCGGAACGAACTCAGTAGTATTGAAAATAAAGGCCGCGACAGCCAGCGTGACTACCCGAAGCCACGCGATCCGACGAGAGACGGCGTTTGTTGTCATAGATAATGCACCGGGGGCGTTAGATAAATGAAGAGACGTGGGATCTTAAAGCTATTATTGCTGCAAACACAATCATTATGTGATTCAGATCTCATTTTAAGTTTGAGTGACAGTGTCACCGATTGCAGAAAAAAGGGTCTTGTCGTTGTTAAGATTTTGTGTCAGTTTGCGATAACGTGGAGATAATGCAGAGGAAAAATATGCACGAGATTGATTTTTTTATGGTTGATGCCTTTAGCGACCGAGCCTTTGGGGGCAATGCGGCGGCAGTCTGTCTGCTGGAATCATGGCCAGCAGATGACCTGCTGCTTAAAATGGCGCAACAACATAATCAGTCGGAAACCGCGTTTATTGTGAAACAGCCAGGTGGCTTTGCGTTGCGCTGGTTTACCACGCGTCATGAAGTTAACCTTTGCGGTCACGGCACGCTGGCCAGCGCCCATGTGGTGTTTAACTATCTCGACTATCCGGATGAGCGAGTTCATTTTGAGACGCTATCTGGTCGTTTAACCGTGACCCGTCGCGGTGAATGGTTGACGCTGGATTTCCCCATCAGTGTGACCGAAGAAGCGCTGCCGCCAGAAGAGATGCTGCGTGCGCTCGGGATCGGCGAGTATCGCCACGCGCGTAAAGGCCGCGCATGGGTGATTGAACTGGAGAATCGGCAACAGGTTGAAGCTCTGCAACCGGATATCGGCGCGATGATACCGGGCGAACATAAAGTCTCGGTGACGGCGAAAGGCGACGGCGAATACGATTTTGTCAGCCGATTCTTCTCGCCAGGCGAAGCGGTCTGGGAAGATCCGGTGACTGGCTCGGCGCACACGATGTTGATTCCTTACTGGGGTGAAAAGTTGGGGAAAACGCAGATGTTGGCGCGTCAGGTATCCGCCCGTGGCGGCGATGTACGCTGTGAGTGGCGGGGAGAACGGGTCTTCATGAGCGGGAAGGCGAGAACCTATTTGCAGGGTAAGGTGTTTCTGGATTAACCCGGCGTCGCTGTGCTCAGCCGGGTGGACTGACTCAGAACTAGGGTAATAGCGCAATATTCGCTTTAATCACCTCAACCGACCGGGCGAACTTTTCCTGTTCGTCCGCTTCCAGCTGAAGCTCAATAACTTGCTGAACGCCGCTTTGCGCCAGCACGGCAGGCACACCGATAGCGACGCCGTTCACGCCATATTCGCCATCAAGAATGCAGGAGATGGCCAGCGCACGATGGCTACCGGTGAAGACATTGCGACAGATCTCGGCAATGGTTCCCGCAATACCGTACTCGGTACAGCCTTTACCGGCGTAGATCTCAAAACCTAGCTTGCGCACGCTGTCGGCCATCGCCTGGCGGTCAAGTTCGCGGCCGGTACGGTGCCGATAAACCTGTTCGATTGGCGAGCCATAGACTGAAGAGTGCGACCAGACCGGAAACTGGCTGTCGCCGTGCTCGCCGAGAATAAAGGCGTCAATGCTTTGCGCACCGATATCCAGATCCTGCGCCAGCTTGCGGCGAAGACGCGTGGTATCGAGCCACACGCCGGTGCCGATGACCTGACTGCGAGGGAGGCCGGATAGCTGCCAGACTTGCCAGGTAATAATATCGCACGGGTTGGTGGCGATCAGAAAGATGCCGTTGAAGCCGCCTGCCATCATCTGCGGCACGATACTGTGGACGATTTTGGCCGTGCTTTTTAACTCATCCAGACGGGTTTGACCCGGCTTTAATGCGCCGCCGGACACCGTGATCACGGCGATATCCACATCGGCGCAGTCGCTGGCATCGCGACAGGTAATGGTCATCATGCCGGGCATATAGGCGGCGGCATCGCTAAGATCCTGAGCATGCGCTTCTGCGCGGGTCTTGTTCAGGTCGACCAGGATAAGTTCTTCGCAAATATTCTGATTCAGTAGCGCATAAGCAGCTGACGCGCCAACGTTACCGGCGCCGATGATCATGACTTTACGGGCTTTCGTGTTCATAGTTATTCCATTACATGGGCAAAAAACAGGGGATAAAGCTACTCGTTAACAAGTGGTTAGCGCAATACCCGGCCGACAATATAAGTTAATGCTATGAGACGACATGAGGGTGAATGATAGAGTGGGGTGATAGAATAAACAGGAGCCTGCCATGTACACGATCGCTATCACTTCCCCTGCCGACCCGGATGTCAGCGCGTTGATTCACGAGCTGGATAAATATCAGAGCACGCTCTATCCGGCAGAAAGTAACCACCTGATTGACCTTGCGGCGCTGCCGGAAAACCAGATTATCGTCATGCTGATTCGCCAGGGAGAAACCGCTGTCGGCTGCGGCGCCATCGTATTAGCAGACGACGGCTGCGGTGAAATGAAACGGGTATTTATCGACCCGACGCACCGAGGCCAGCGGCTCGGGGAAAAACTCCTGACAGCGCTGGAGACGGTGGCACTGCAACGCGGTTGCACCACGTTGCAGCTGGAAACCGGAATTCATCAGCATGCGGCAATTAACCTGTACACACGCAGTGGCTATCAAATTTGCGCGGCGTTTGCGCCGTATCAACCGGATCCGCTCAGCGTATTTATGACGAAGTCTCTGGTAACGCAGGTTCATCAAGCAGCGCAATAAACGCTTCCAATTGGCGGCTCATCGCGCCGCGCCGCCACACCAGCCAGGTCGTTAGCCAGCGCCATTTCTCGGCCAGCGGCCATGCGGAGACCTGCTGATGCCCGGGCATACTTTCCAGCATGCTACGCGGCATTAATGCCAACCCGGCGCCGGCGATCACGCAGGCCAGCATGCCGTGATAAGACTCCATTTCGTGAATACGCCCTGGCGTGGCCTGATCGCTATGAAACCAGCTCTCAAAATGACGACGATAGGAACAGTTAGCGCGAAACGCGTAAATGCTGGTGCCGTTGACCTCACTGGCGCGGGTAATGGGGGGATGGCCGTGGGCGGCGACAATCATCATCTCTTCCTGATAGACCGGCATGCCGTCGAGTCCAGGATGCATCACCGGACCATCGACAAAAGCGGCGCTCAGTGTACCTTCCAGTACGCCGTCGATCATGGTACCGGATGGGCCGGTGGCCAGATCAAACTGGATCCGCGGGTAGCGGCGGTTATAGGACGCCAGCGTCTGCGGAATGCGCACGGCGGCGGTGCTTTCCAGCGCACCGAGTGCAAACAGCCCTTGAGGCTCATCGCCAGCGACAACCATTCTGGCTTCATCGACCAGCGCGAGAATTTGCTGACTGTAGCGCAGAAAGCTGTGCCCCGCTGGCGACAGGCGCAGACGCTGGTTTTCACGAATGAATAAATCGACGCCAAGGTCGGCTTCCAGCTGGCGAATGCGAGTGGTCAGATTAGACGGCACGCGGTGCACCTTCTGCGCGGCCTGAGTAATGCTGCCGGTTTGGGCGACGGCATTAAACATCTCCAGTTGAGTTAAATCCATGGCTTTCTCATATCGTGAATGGTTCGGTTAATATTATTCAGTTTTCATAAACGGAAGAATAGGTGAGGATGTCACCATGACGCAATCAATCAGAGAGAAAAAGATGACTTCACCTGCAACCCATGCCGTCTCCGTTAACCCGGCCAACGGCGAAACACTCTCCGCGCTGCCGTGGGCGTCCTCTACTGACGTGGATGTGGCGATTAGCCTGGCCGATAACGCTTTCCGTCAGTGGCGCAAAACGTCCGTTGCGCAGCGTGCCGATGCCCTGCGCGCCATTGGCCGCGTGCTGCGCGAGCGGGCTGAAGAGATGGCGCACTGCATCACCCGCGAAATGGGTAAACCCATTAATCAGGCGCGCGGTGAAGTGGCAAAATCGGCCCATCTGTGCGATTGGTATGCCGAACATGGCCCGGCGATGCTGGCGACCGAAGCAACCCAGGTGGAAAACCATCAGGCGGTTATCGAGTACCGTCCGTTGGGACCGGTGCTGGCGGTGATGCCATGGAACTTCCCGCTGTGGCAGGTTCTGCGCGGCGCGGTGCCGATTATGCTGGCGGGTAACAGCTATCTACTCAAGCACGCGCCGAACGTCATGGGCTGTGCGGCGCTGATTGGAGATATTGTCGCGCAAGCGGGCGTTCCGGCAGGCGTCTTTAATTGGGTGAACGCCACTAATGACGGTGTTTCCCAAATCATTAACGATCCACGGATTGCCGCTGTCACTGTTACCGGCAGCGTGCGCGCGGGTAAGGCGATTGGTGCGCAGGCGGGTGCCGCGCTGAAAAAGTGCGTACTGGAACTGGGCGGTTCCGATCCGTTCATCGTACTGAACGATGCGGACATCGATACGGCGGTGCAAGCGGCGGTGATTGGCCGCTATCAGAATACCGGACAGGTCTGTGCGGCGGCTAAGCGTTTTATTCTGGAAGCGAGCATTGCCGAGCAGTTCACCGACAAGTTTGTTGCTGCCGTCGCGGCGCTGAAAATGGGCGACCCGCGGGATGAAGCAAATTATCTCGGCCCAATGGCCCGTTTCGATCTGCGTGATGAGCTGCATGGTCAGGTGATGGCGACGATTAACGAAGGGGCGACTCTCTTACTGGGCGGCGAACTGCCCAGCAGTGAAGGCAACTATTATCCGGCCACCGTGCTGGCCAATGTGGCTCCGACGATGACCGCCTTCCGTCAGGAGATGTTTGGCCCGGTGGCCGCGATCACCGTCGCACGCGATGCCGATCACGCGCTGGTGCTGGCGAACGACAGTGAGTTTGGTCTGTCGGCAACGGTCTTTACCGCGGACCCGATACAGGCGCAGCGTTTTGCCGACGAGCTGGAGTGCGGGGGCGTGTTTATCAACGGCTACAGTGCCAGCGATGCGCGCGTGGCCTTCGGCGGCGTGAAAAAGAGCGGCTTTGGTCGTGAGTTGTCGCATTTTGGCCTGCGCGAATTCTGTAACGTTCAAACGGTATGGAAAGATCGTCGATAAGCGAAACGACGTAGCCCTTACGCTCTGCTATACTCCCTGGCCGAAAATAGCCTGTGGGCAAGGAGTGGTAAGTGGCTACGGTTATCAATAATGCCATGCTGGCGTCGATCCTCGACGACGTCAGGCCGCTGATTGGGCAGGGGAAAGTGGCGGACTATATTCCGGCATTGGCCTGCGTGAGCGGCAAAAAACTGGGGATCGCTATCAGTACCGTCGATGGGCAGCACTTTAGCGCTGGCGACGCCAACGAGCGATTCTCCATTCAATCAATTTCCAAAGTCCTCAGTCTGGTCGTGGCGATGAATCACTATCAGGCCGAGGAGATCTGGTCGCGTGTGGGTAAAGATCCTTCCGGGCAGCCGTTTAACTCTCTTTTACAGCTGGAAATTGAACAGGGTATTCCACGTAACCCGTTTATTAACGCTGGCGCGCTGGTGGTCTGCGATATGCTGCAAGGGCGACTCAGCGCACCGCGCCAGCGGATGCTGGAGATCGTACGTAAGCTGAGCGGCGTGTCGAACATCGGTTATGACGCGCAGGTCGCGCGCTCGGAGTTTGAACATTCGGCGCGGAATGCGGCGATCGCCTGGCTGATGAAATCCTTCGGTAACTTCCATCACGACGTGGCGACCGTGCTGCAAAATTACTTCCATTACTGTGCGCTTGAGATGAACTGCGTAGAGCTGGCGAGGACTTTTCTGTTCCTTGCCAACCAGGGGCAGGCGCTGCATCTCGACACGCCGGTGATCACCCCCATGCAGACGCGGCAGGTTAATGCATTGATGGCAACCAGCGGCATGTACCAGAACGCCGGCGAATTCGCCTGGCGAGTAGGGCTGCCAGCGAAATCTGGCGTGGGCGGCGGCGTGGTTGCTATCGTACCGCACGAAATGGCGATAGCTGTCTGGAGCCCGGAACTGGATGACGCGGGTAACTCCCTGGCCGGCGTGGCAGCCCTGGAGGTGCTGACGCAGCAGATAGGACGTTCAGTTTACTGATGGATACTCTCGACAGTTTGTTTGCGCGGCTGCAGCGTTCAACCTTCCGCAGCCGCTTTCGCCTTGGCGCAAAAGAGCGGCAGTACTGTATTGATAAAGGCCCGGAGATTATCGATAGCCATGCGGCCGATTTTATCGCCGGGCGTCTGGCGCCCGCACAGCCGAAGAACGACGGTAAACAGACACCGATGCGTGGTCACCCGGTGTTTATTGCTCAGCACGCCACCGCTACCTGCTGTCGCGGCTGCCTGGAAAAATGGCACCATATCCCGCAGGGGCAGGCGCTGAGTGCGGATCAACAGCGCTATATTGTGGGTGTTATTCACCACTGGCTGGTCATCCAGATGAACCGTAACGAACGCTAGCACGCTTAAGTTTATTCTGAAAAGCTATCTATTTTGATAGCTTGTTTCGACATGCCGCCCTCAATATGATACGGCTGGCATCGCATCGGAATAAATTGTGTTATGAAGAGTTTTGACAAACTTATTGCGAACAATGGGGGAGCGGGAACCCGGTTTGTCAGACGGATGTTTCTGATGCGGATGCTCGGCACCTTCCTCTGTTTTCTGCCTATTTTCTCCGTTCTTGCCGAACTTCATCGACCTGAATACCTGAAGATCTTACTGGCGTTGAACGCCTTTGTCTGGCCCACCGTAGCTTATCTGCGTGCCATGCTCGCGCCAATACCCCGTGAGGTTGAACAACAGAACCTGATATGGGATGCCGGAGTGGGTGGCTTCTGGATAGCGATGATGGCGATGAATCCGCTGCCATCAGTCGCGATTGCCACGATCCTGCTGACTGATAGGCTCTCTGCGGGGGGACAAATGTTGATGCGTAAAGCCGCGCTGGCCATGCTGGCGGGATTTGCGATCAGCTGGGTAGTGATCGGTATGCCATTTTATGGCGTGGTAAGTCAACGCACGATGCTGGCGACGCTGCCACTGATTTCCTTATATGTTCTGGCACTGAGTCTGCTTACCGATAGCATTGCCGTCAAGCTGCGGCTGAAGAGCCAGGAACTGGAACGTATTGCGATGCTCGACCCGCTGCTGGATATCGCCAATCGTCGTCTGCTGGAGCAGCGTATTTCATGGGAATTGATCCGATTGCAACGGGACTGCGGCCATTCGCTGCTGATGTTTATCGACGTCGACAATTTCAAAGAGATTAACGATCGCTACGGCCATAAGGTGGGCGACGTAATGCTCAAAACCGTGTCGCAAATTTTGCAGATGGCGACCCGGCCAACGGATACTCCCGCACGTCTGGGCGGCGATGAATTTGTTATCCTGCTCCCGGATACCACGCTTGAAGAAGGGCGCTCAATCGCCCAGCGGATTATGGACGCGACGGCGGTGGTGACGGAGCGTCCGGATCATCGCCAGACGCTCACGCTAAGCATTGGGATTGCCGACGCCTTGCCGGAAATGCTGGAAGTCTCCGACTGGCTACAGGCGGCGGACAGCGCGCTGTATGAGGCAAAACGTCGTGGTAAGAACCAGATTTTTGCGCATTAGCGCATCATAAGAAACTGCGATGATAAGACCTATTGTGTTATCAATAAGTTAACGTAATAGTGATAACCTCATTTTCCAGGAGGCCATCATGAACGCATCATTTACGCTGCATACCTTTTCTGAAGCGGAGATTCTCTCCCATCTTGAGCCGCTGTCTGACGTCCTGACCAACTGCGTCAACGGCGGCGCATCGGTTAGCTTTATGCTGCCTTTTCATCACGATACCGCGCTGGCATTCTGGCGGCGAACTGCCGCCAGCGTTGGGCGCGACGAACGCGTGGTTCTCGTGGCCAAAGATGTCGACCAGACGATTGTCGGTACCGTTCAGCTGATTATCGATCAGCCAGAAAACCAACCGCATCGTGCCGACGTGGCAAAACTGTTAGTACACGAACGCGCCCGTCGCGGCGGCATTGCGCGAGCGCTGATGCAGCGACTGGAAGCGGTTGCGGTTGATGCGGGGAAAAACGTGCTGGTGCTGGATACTGCCACTGGCAGCGGGGCGGAAAACTTCTATCAGCGCTGCGGATGGCAGAAAGTAGGCGAAGTGCCGCGCTATGCCCTTATGCCAGACGGTACGCTGACGGCGACCTCGATTTTTTACAAATTTTTATAGACTCACTATTTATTCTCGCAGTTTTGATCAAAACAGGGTTTCATAAGCGGAAAATCTGATAAGTTATTAGACCAATTGAGCAGGCTGTATGACTAATCCAGAAAGGAACCCATTGTGAAAACACTTAACCGCCATGATTTCCCCGGTGCCCAATACCCTGAACGTATTATCCAGTTTGGCGAAGGAAACTTCCTGCGCGCGTTTGTTGACTGGCAGATTGACCTGCTGAACGAACATACCGACCTGAATTCAGGCGTGGTTATCGTTCGTCCGATCGCCAGCGACTTCCCGCCTTCATTGAGTACTCAGGATGGCCTGTACACCACGATTATTCGTGGTCTGAATGAGAAGGGTGAAGCGGTGAGCGATGCACGTCTGATCCGTTCCGTCAACCGTGAAATCAGCGCCTATAACGATTACGCAGAATTCCTCAAGCTGGCTCATAACCCGGACATGCGTTTTGTGTTTTCTAACACCACCGAAGCGGGTATTAGCTATCACGCAGGCGATAAGTTTGACGACGCACCGGCGGTTAGCTATCCGGCAAAACTGACGCGACTGCTGTTCGAGCGCTTCAGCCACTTCAACGGTGCGGCGGATAAAGGTTGGGTGATCATTCCTTGCGAACTGATTGATTATAACGGTGAAGCCCTGCACGAGCTGGTGGTTCGTTACGCGCAGGAGTGGGCGCTGCCGGCAGAATTCATGACCTGGCTGAATGAGTCTAACGCCTTCTGCTCAACCCTCGTTGACCGTATCGTGACCGGTTATCCGCGTGATGAAGCCGCTCAACTGGAAGCGGAACTGGGTTATAAAGACGGTTTCCTCGATACCGCTGAGCACTTCTACCTGTTCGTGATTCAGGGGCCAAAATCGCTGGCCAGCGAACTGCGTCTGGATAAACTGGCGCTGAACGTGCTGATTGTTGACGACATCAAGCCGTATAAAGAACGTAAAGTTGCGATTCTGAACGGTGCGCACACCGCGCTGGTGCCGGTAGCTTTCCAGGCAGGTATTGATACCGTGGGTGAAGCGATGAACGATGCGGAAATCTGCGCATTCGTTGAGAAAGCGATCCACCAGGAAATCATCCCGGTGCTGGACCTGCCGAAAGACGAGCTGGAGTCGTTTGCCAGTGCGGTTACCGGTCGTTTCCGTAACCCGTATATCAAGCACCAACTGCTGTCTATTGCGCTGAACGGTATGACGAAATTCCGTACCCGTATTCTGCCGCAGCTGCTGGCAGGGCAGAAGGCGAGCGGTAAATTGCCTGCGCGTCTGACTTTTGCGTTGGCTGCTCTGATTGCCTTCTATCGCGCAGAACGTAACGGTGAAGCCTATCCGGTGCAGGATGATGCGCACTGGATTGAACGTTACCAGCAGCTGTGGGCGCAACATCGCGACCAACAGATTAGCACCACCGATCTGGTCAGCGCGGTACTGTCTGTCAGCGAGCACTGGGAACAAGATCTTACACAGGTTTCCGGATTGGTCGAACAAGTCGCAGCTGACCTCGACGCTATTCTGACTCAGGGTATGCGTAAAGCGGTACAGCCGCTTTGCTAATCACGGCCTGATCGCAGCTTTAAACCCGGCACTGGCCGGGTTTTTTGTTTGTTGTGCGACCAAGCGCAAAGAGGGCGATGCATCGTTGCCAGTCTCCTTTATTAGTTACAACATACATTTTTTATTCGCTTATTATCCTCATGAAACATCGAGCAAAAGGGTCTGCCAGTAAGAAGGAGCGCCGCAAAGCATATCATTACCGCCTGATCATCGCTTGAATACATGATGAAGATCACGTTTAATACACAACTTATTAACCTGATTGATATAAAAATGATCGTTCGTCCTCACCAGCACTGGCTGGCTCGCATTTTCGTTTGGCACGGCTCGGTACTGCCAAAAATTTTCTCGCGTTTACTGCTCAACTTTCTGTTGTCGATTGTGGTGATCCTCATTTTGCCGTGGTATTCGTCGCTTGGCGTGAAATTGACCGTCGCGCCGTTCAGTATTCTCGGCGTGGCCATTGCAATCTTTCTGGGGTTTCGCAATAACGCCTGCTATTCACGCTACGTCGAGGCGAGACAACTGTGGGGCCAACTGATGATCGCCTCACGCTCTTTGCTTCGCGAGGTCAAAAATACGCTGCATGACGATCCGCATGTGAGTGAATTTGTAGGTTTGCAGATTGCCTTTGCCCATTGTCTTCGTCTGACTCTACGCCGTCAGCCGACACGTGCCGTGCTGGCAAAGTATCTTAGCGAGCAGCATCTTAACCAGGTGCTGGCCGCACAGTCTCCGGCGAACCGAATTCTGTTGATCATGGGTGAGTGGCTGGCGGAACGTCGTCGGGCGGGTGAGTTGTCGGATATTCTGTTCCACAGTCTGAATATCCGTCTTAACGATATGTCTATCGTGCTGGCGGGCTGCGAGCGTATTGCCAACACGCCGGTACCCTTCGCCTATTCGTTGATTCTTCACCGTACGGTGTATCTGTTCTGCATCATGCTGCCGTTTGCTCTGGTGGTTGATTTGCACTATATGACGCCGTTTGTCTCGGTGCTGATTTCGTATACCTTTATCTCGCTGGATACGTTAGCAGAAGAGCTTGAAGAACCCTTCGGTATGGAAAATAATGACTTACCGCTGGATGCCATCTGCAATGCCATTGAGATAGACCTGCTGCAAATGAACGATGCCACAGAGATACCTGCGCGCCTTACCGTCGATAAGTACTATCAGCTCAGCTAAGAGGTGACACGTGAACGTTGTGAACCGTCCCATTCAGGCAGAAGATAAAGCTCAGTGGTTAGCGCTGTGGAAAGGATATAACGACTTTTATGGCAGCAGCCTTGCTGATGAGATCACCGAGCATACCTGGCAGCGAATACTGAGTCCTGAATCGCCAATTTTTGGCCGGGTTGCCGTGGTGGATGGACGTGTGGCGGCATTCGCGCTCTGTGTTCTGCACGAAGGGACCTGGGTAAGTTCACCCATCTGCTATCTGGAAGACTTGTTCGTTGAGCCGGCGTACCGCGGCCAGGGAATTGCACGCCAGCTGATGCATTTCGTGCTAAATGAGGCCAAAGAGCAGGGGTGGTCACGTTTCTACTGGCATACTCGTATTCATAATCCTGCCCGTAAGCTTTATGATGAATTCATCGCTGCGGATGATTATGTACGATATTGTGTTAGGCTTTAAACCGAATACACAGAATAAATCATTAAGGTTTTCCGTGTTTAATGGTTGCAGTGACATAAGGAGAATCAAAATGGAAAGGCGTATCGAGACTGCCGTTAACATCATTCTGTTCATTTCACTGTTTGCGACTGCCTGGGACCTGTCGCTGGTTCGTTCCTTTAGCTGGTAAGCTAAAGCGAGTAGAGCGAAACCGTCCTTCCGGGCGCGATACCTGTTGCGCCCTTGTACAATGTATGAACATGCCAATAATCAACGGCTTTTAGGCTATTTACCCACAAGGTTGTGCACCGTTTCTGTGGATAACATCGGGCGCTTCATCCCTGAAACGTCTTACGCCACTCGCCGGGACTGACGCCCATTTTTTCACGAAAGGTCTGACGAAACGTGATAGATGACTGAAAGCCCGCACGTTCCGCAACCTGCTCAATGGACAGCTGGCTGCTCTCCAGCAGTCGTTGGCTTCGCCGCAGTCGCTCTGTCGTCACCCATTCCCCAATCGACATCCCCATGGCCTTCTGAAAATGGCGGGTCAAAGAGCGACGACTCATTGCCGCGCGTTCGGCCAGCAGATCAATACTGAGCGGTGTCTCGAGATTCTGCTGTAAGAAATCCAGCAGATTATTGATGCGTTTATCGTAGCTCCGTTGCGGCAGCGCTTGCTCAATGTACTGCGTCTGGCCGCCTTCCCGATGGGGCGGCGTGACCATCCGTCGGGCTATCTGGTTGGCTACTTTTGTGCCAAAACGCTGACGGATAACGTACAGACAGCAGTCCAGCGCCGCGGCGGTACCGGCGGAGGTGATAAGACCGTCATCGTCCGTATAAAGCACGTTGACGTCGAGCCGCACGTCGGGAAATAAGCGCAGAAACGCGTTTTCAAACTCCCAGTGGGTCACGGCGCGATGATGGTCCAGTAACCCCGCATAAGCCAATGCGAAGGTGCCGAGGCACAGACCGACCAGCGTAGCGCCATTTTGACGCGCGGCGACCAGTGCAGCGAGCAGCGCGGGTGAGGGTTTTTCATCCACATCCCGCCAGAAGGGAACAATGACAATCTCGCATTGAGCAAGGGTAGAAAAATCAGCATCAGCGATGACCGCCGTGCCCTCCTTAGACCAGACCATTCCAGGCGTTTCTGCGCAAATATAGCGTGTGAAACGCTTTTCGCTGCTGACGCTATCGCCAAACAGAATCAGCGGAACCGAAAAATGAAATGTGCTGAAGCCTTCGCTGGCGACGATAGCAACCGAGGTGGTGGTCATAGCGTTTTTCTCTTGTTAATAGGTGACAGTGTCACCATCGGCCGGGGCACTGACGAAGGTTTCAATCTGATTATCGCGCGCATATTCCAGCAAGGCGCTGCGCGTAACAAGACAGTGATTGAGTGCCTCCATATGGGTGGCGACGATCTGCGCTTGCGGTAACAGGCTGTGGGCTTTGAGGACATCTTCCATTCCGAAGATGATGGGGCCAAAACCCAGCAGGTGTGCCCAACCGGTATTCATGATAAGCACATCGGGCTGATACTGGCGCAGGTTCTCTTCGATACCTTTGGTCCAGATTGAATCTCCGAGCAGATAGAGCGTTTTTTCATCAGGATGCTGGAATACCACACCGCAGGCTTCCCCCAAACGCTGAGCCAGTTCAGGAATAGCATAGGCGGCGTCAGAACCATGTTGACCGTGGGTTTTGGTCAACATGATATCGCCATAGCGGCTGGTGTCGGAAAGCTGGCGTAATTGGGTAAACCCCTGAGCGCGGAGCATGGCCTCGTCGCTGGCATTCTGTACATAAATCAGCATAGATTTCGGAATCAAAGCCGCCGCAGCGTCGTCCCAATGGTCGGGATGGGTATGTGTCACGATGATGGCGTCCACATCCAGCAGGCGCTCGATGGGGACTGGCAATTCAACCATCGGGTTACGAAGGTGAGCGCGTGCGCTGCCTGCAAAGCCAGGATAGGCGCCTTTTGCCGCCAGCATTGGGTCAATAAGGAAACGTTTACCCGCATAAGCGATCAACTGAGTCGCATTGCGTATTTGCATGATGTCCATCGTCAAATCCTGTGTTGGGGTCACTGAAGACAGTATGCGGCAGCGGCAAAATCTCGCCATTGGCTGAAAGCCAGTTTTCGATGAAATTGGGCCAATTTTCTACTGTCTGGTACCGCAACGATGCCATTCAGGCATGGAAAGTATGAAAAATCAGTATGTAAAAAGAGCAGGTTGTCCGTAGACAGTACGGGGAATTTGTATTTATCATACAAATGAAGTCAGCCATAGCGCATACGCGTACTGTTCATTCATTACTGGGTCTTTGATTATGTCCGCAGAAGTTAATGCACTCATTGTGCTCGCCCAACTTAACGAAACGAAAGGTTTTTACCGCCGTGCTCTACGTATCTGGCGGGAAGTCTCTACACATTTTGACGCTGATAAAACCCAGTGCCGACTGGCAGCGGAAAAAATAGATCTCTGCAGTTTACATTTGCAAATAAAATCACCTGCTGTAGCGCTTACAGGAAACGAAAAGAAGCAAAACATTGAGCGGGATAAAATTAGAATTCAGCAGTTGCTACAGCAAGGATATAGCATTAAAGAAGTCCAGCTGCTCACCGGAAGATCGAGTGCGTTTATCTATAAATATAATCCCAGAAGCAAACCTATCCATTAATAACTGGAAGGAGGAACGCCCAAAGCCTGGCGGAAAGCATAACTAAATGCAGCCGTGCTCGAATAACCCACCTCTAACGCTACGGCGGTGACATTTTTGTTTTTCTTCAGCAGCATGACCGACTCCAGAATACGCATTTTCTGTTTCCACGCGCTAAAAGGTAGACCGGTCTCTTTTTTAAAATGACGGGAAAAAGTACGGGCCGACATGCCCAGATGATCGGCCCAATATTCCATTGAATGTTCCAGTCCTGGTGATTCCTGAATCGTTCTGCATACCTTTATCAGAGCATCATCATGCGGCCACGGTAACATCAACTCCACCTCCGGAAGCTGCAAAAGAACATCCAGCAGCACGCTCACCAGTTGACCCTCTTTACCGGAAATGTCATAGCGTTCTGGCGTATTTGTGGTGGCATAATGAATGAATTCGCGGGCAAAATCGCTGATTGCCACCATTTTGCACTCGTTAATCGGCACGGGTAAAAATGCCGGTTCAACATCCACGCTCTCCAGGTACACATCATCCAGCGCCCATACCGCATGCGTGATGTTGTGTGGGATCCAGATTCCATAATGCGCCGGTATCACCCAACATTTTCCCGCCACGTCGATGCGCATACTACCGGTACGGGCAAAATGGAATTGGGTGAAGACATGGCTGTGGTCGGCAACATGATTATTGGCTTCAAGCACATATGAGCGAAAATAAACCGACTGCGGCAGCTCTTTCATCGAATCATCCTGCGATGAAAACCACTTCTTAGGCTGTATGCTGGAAAAAGGGGGGCGCTTGTCGACCATAATGGCGTCTACTCGATAAATAATGTCCTGACATCATAATACATACCATCGTGTTATCAATGATAATCTCACGCAGAATAAAATGACTTGATGACGGATTAGGATTATGGCGACGGTTTGCTCTGACGTAATAAATGTTGAAGAATTGAATGATAATTGGTCGCGAATGGCTAAAGAACTGCTTCAGCAGGCGGATATTAAGATTAACGGTTCGCGCCCCTGGGATATTCAGGTTCATCATGCTGATTTTTTTAAGCGTGTTTTTCAGCAAGGTTCTCTCGGTTTTGGCGAAAGTTATATGGATGGTTGGTGGGATTGCGACCGACTGGATGTGTTGTTCTATAAAATTCTCAAAGGCAAACTGGATAAACAGATGCCGGGAAACCTGAAAGATATTCTGCGCATTGCCGGTGCACGATTATTTAATCTCCAGACGCGTCGACGTTCCTGGATTGTTGGCAAAGAACACTACGATATTGGCAACGATCTCTTCGCCCGCATGCTTGATCCCCACATGCAATACTCCTGCGCTTACTGGCGAGAAGCGGAGACGCTTGAGCAGGCGCAAAATGCCAAGCTGAAGATGATTTGTGAAAAATTACAGCTCAAGCCAGGTATGCGTCTGCTGGATATCGGCTGCGGCTGGGGAGGGCTGGCAGCCTACGCCGCGCAACACTATGGCGTTAGCGTTGATGGCGTGACCATCTCGCAAGAGCAGCAGAAAATGGCCCAGCAGCGCGGTGAAGGTTTAGACGTCACGATTCTGCTTCAGGATTATCGCGACCTGGATAGAACGTACGATCGCATTGTGTCTGTGGGGATGTTCGAGCATGTCGGGCCGAAAAACTATGACACCTACTTTAGCGTAGTTGACCGCTGCCTGAAGAAAGAGGGGCTGTTTTTGTTGCATACCATTGGCAGCAATGAAAGTGGTGTAAACGTCGACCCGTGGATTAACAAGTACATTTTCCCGAACGGCTGTTTGCCTTCGATTCGTCAGATCGCCAGCGTGAGCGAAAAACGGCTGATCATGGAGGACTGGCACAACTTTGGCAGTGATTACGACAAAACCTTGATGGCGTGGCATCAACGTTTTAACGACGCCTGGCCCGAACTGGCCCTACGTTATACGCCGCGTTTCCGTCGGATGTTTAATTACTACCTGTGTGCCTGTGCCGGCGCATTTCGCGCCCGCGATATTGAACTCTGGCAGGTGCTGTTTAGCCGGGGAAAGGAAGGCGGGATGTACGTTTATCGTTAATGCGTGAGGGTGGCATAGGCCACTATGCCACCCTTGAGTCAGCTTGTTTTCAGAACATCCCGTATAGCAGCGCGGATACTGTCAGAATGCCGCTGATCATCACCATGATTGAGACCACACCGCGCATCGGTTTCAGCGCAGCCCGGGTGAAGATTAACCAGGTTGGAATAATAAACAGGAAAATGGCAATTAACGGGCCACAAAGTGTTTCGATCATATTAATGACATCCGGGTTAATATAAACCACCACCGATGTGACGATAAACATTAAGACCGAAATCATTAATTTAATCTGCTTAATATGGCTGGTCCGTTTAATACCCAACAGGTCCGTTGCCAAGACGTTAAATGTCTCGGCCACCGGCATTGAAATACCTAAAAATGATTTGGTCATTCCCAGAATCGCAATCAGCGGCGCCAGATAGATCATCACATTCATACCGTCATTACCGCCGATAACCGACAGCACGTTGAGGTTTTGCGCTTTGGCCATTTCAAAGGTTTCGCGCGGGGTGCTCAAAATGCAGCTCAGTACGAAGAAAATAATGCTGAAGAATATCAGACCATAGGCGCGACGAATCACGCGAACGGATTGGGTTTCCCCACCGTTGCCCGGTTCGCGATACCAGGAGGCCAACGCGGGAATCAGCGGCGCGGAGCAGAGTGAAAAGGCGATCAGCGGCAGCGTCAGCCACAAATCTTTCAGTGAATTACCAACCGAGGTGGCGTGAGTCAACTGCCAGGCGTGGGTGATGTTGCTGATATCCCATGCCGGGATTTGCGAAGCGGCCACCACAATGATGGCGATGGCGAACGGTAACGCCAGTGCGCTCATAGTACTGACGACTTTATCGCGGCCTTTACTCAGCACGAGATGCAAAATCGCAAGCACGACCAGCGTCAGAGAGGCGCGGTTGAAGCCGGCGAAATGCAGACGTTCGTTAAGGAAATGGCTGAGGGCATTAATGAGCGAAACGGCGTACACCAACGTCACAGGATAGTGCGCGACGCAGAAAAACAGCTTCATTGCCTGGCGGCCTTTGGCGCCGAAGAAAGAGCCGAAGAGCGGCAGCGTGCGGTCGTTTTGCGTTTGCCCGGCATTATCGCGCATAAAAACGCGGCAAATCAGCACGTGCGGTACTAACGATAGCGGGAAACCGAGTAGAAGCAGGAGAATAAAGACGAGCGGACCGCGCGTGCCGATTTCTACCGGCAGGAAAAGCGTGCCTGCTCCGACGGTAGCGCCATACACACCCATCATCCAGATGGTGTCCTTTTTCGTCCATTGAGGACGAGATATTACGGTGTCTTTAGTCATAGTACTCATATATATCGAGAATAACGCGAACGTTAATGGGCGAATTATTGGGTATCCAAACGGGAAAGAAATGTAGAGGGATGAGGTCGTTTTTATTATTTATTCATTGTGCTTGTTTTCGATACTACGGGTACCGCCGCAGCGGCTGCAAGCTTTTTTTCTTATTATTGGTGAGATAAAAAGATATTACTGATTATAATTCACACCGATGTAACTTATCTCGATTTTTATTAAAGGAATCAGCCAGTAGTGGCTGATTCCTTGTGGTTATTATTTCCCCCAGCGGCTTCTTAAATAATCAACGGCCTGCTGTGTTTGCGGTTGTTCCAGATAAGCTTCGCGGAACAGAATCGTTCCATTGATGTTGGCGGCCGACTCATTCAGGTCAATCTGCTTTTTCAGCTCCGGCACACCGCCTTCGATGCTCCAGTCCGGCTCATTCTTCGAGGGTTCGCCCACTTTATATAGTGCGATACCAATATAAAGGCGCGTGTTGGTCGGTTTAACCACGTCAGCCCACCATTTGGCCAGCACGTCGTAACGCGCCGCATCACGGGCAAACGGCCAGTAAATCTGCGGGGCGATATAATCGAGCAAACCCTGCTGCACCCACTGACGGGTATCGGCATAGGATTCATCGTAGGCTGCTGCACCGCGAGTCTCCGACCCCGCCGGATCGTGCGAACGGTTACGCCATACGCCGGCAGGACTCACGCCAAACTCGACATTCGGCTTCAACTGCTTAATGGTGCGGGAGACCTGGGCGATCAATTCCTGCGTATTGTGTCGACGCCAGTCCGCTTTCGAGGCAAACCCCTGACCGTAGCGGCGGAAGGTGACTGTGTCGTTCAGCGAAGAACCGGCGGTTTCGGTATAGAAATAATCATCAAACTGCACGCCATCGATGTCATAGCGCGACACCACCTCGGCAACGATGCTGGTGATCCAATCACGCGCTTCCGGAATACCTGGGTCGAGGACAAAACGGTCACTGGCCGTGCGAATCCAGTCACGATGTAACACAAACACGCTCGGAGGCGTCATCGACAGGGTGTTATTGAGCGCGGTGACGGTTGAGGGTTTGGTATTGGTCGAAACCCGATACGGGTTAAACCAGGCATGGACTTTCATGCCGCGTTTGTGCGCTTCATCGAGCATAAACTGCAGCGGATCGTAGCCAGGATATTCGCCAATATTGCCGGTCATCACATCAGACCAGGGCAGAATGTCCGATTTCCATAGCGCCGTTGCGTCCGGTTTTACCTGGAAAAAAACGGTATTGATGCCGAGACTTTTCAGCTTATCGAGTTTTGCCCGCAGCGCGGCTTGCTGTTGTTCGACGCGCAGGGTGGCGTCAGGCGCATTGATGGAGCTTATCGGCGGCCAGTCAAGACGTGACACCGTGGTTAGCCAGACGCCGCGCATCGGTTCGTTGCTCTGCTGTGAACTGCCCGGTTTCACGGTAGAGGAGGGCGTCGTCGATTGTTTCGAATCGCAGCTAACCAGTAAAAATGCGGCAACGATCAGCGCGCTGGCCTTTTTCAGGGTGGAGAGGCGGGAAAAACGAAAAGAGCTGGAAGTCATAGGTGCCGTTATTCGGGTTGTCACGAGTGGGGAACATTTTCGTACTATTTGCGGCGAAGTCAATCGCTTAGCCAGCAGGGAGCGTGACCTTTACTGACCCTTGACAGTGAATGTTCGGTTAATACGCGCTAAGCCATTATTATTTTGATAAAAACTGATTATTACTTTGATAATTCACCGACAGCACGACACGAATTCTCTGCCCACTTCTCGTTCGACAGGCCGATTTCTCCCTGTGATTGACCATTAACGCGGGCGCAATCACAAAAACGAACCCTAACAGCCACCTCGTTGATCTCTGGCATAAATCTTGGATTTGTACGTAGCGATGGGCTTTTCCCGTAACTACTTACAGGATTGATAATAAGGGGAGCGTTATGTGTGCTTTGCGTTCAGCGTCGCCAGGACGCGTGGATGGATTGGCGAAAGTCAAAGGAACCGCCCTATACGGCGATGATATTACGTTGCCGGATATGCTCTACGGCGTCTGCCGCTATGCGGATATCCCGGCGGGCAAAATCGAAGAATTGGATCTCAGCGACGCGCTGGCGGTAGAGGGTGTGGTCAGGATTGCCACCTGGCAGGATATTCCCGGCACGCCGGTGGTCGGCGTTATCGTTAAAGATTACCTGCCAATCGTCAAAGATGAGGTGGTCTTTCACGGCGACGTGATCGCCGTCGTCGCCGCAACCACCTATGAGGCGGCATGCGAAGCGGCTGACAAAATTCACGTGCGCTACACGCCGTATGCGCCGCTAACCGACGTGGAATCCGCGCTGGCGCCGGATGCACGGCGAATTCACCCGGAGCGCGACGACAATATTGCCGCGCATCACCACACGTTGAAAGGCGATATCGAAAAGGGATTTGCCGATTCCCGGCATATCCTTGAACGCGAATATGAGGTGGGCTTCCAGGAACACGCCTACATTGAGCCGGAAGTGGTACTGACCTGGCTTGATCCTACCGATGGCAGCCTGATTATTTCCGGCTCCATTCAGAACCCGCACCGCGTGCGCGGCTTTGTGGCCAAATTTATGGGCTGCCCGCAGAGCCAGATTAACGTCAAGCGCGCGGTGATGGGCGGTTCGTTTGGCGGTAAAGATGATGTGATTGATCATCTTGCCTGCCGCTCCGCGCTGCTGACACGGTTGACCGGAAAACCAATCAAGTTCGCCTATACCCGTGAACAGTCCATTATTGAAAGCTGCAAGCGCCACCCGTACAAAATGAAATACAAAGTCGGCTTTAGCGACGCCGGACGTATCCAGGCGATGAAAGTCGATATTCTCGCCGACAGCGGGGGCTATGCCGCGTCATCACCGTTTGTGACCTGGCGTTCTTCCGTACAGGCGGCAGGTCCTTACGCCATTCCTAATGTGCATATTGATGTGAAAGCGATATACACCAACAACAGTTATACCTCGGCGATGCGCGGTTTTGGTTCCCCGCAGGTGGTTTATGCGAATGAATCGTTGATGGATGAAATTGCCGAGTATCTGAATATTTCCCCGGTTGAAATACGTGAAATCAACGCATTACGTCAAGGCGATACGTCCGTCACTGGCCAGGTTTTCGATCAGCATACGGTGTCGGCACTCGAGGTGCTGAAAAAGGCCGCCGCCTCGGCGGAGTTTATGGCCAAGCGTAAGCATTACCATGTGCTGAACGAACAGGGTGGCGTATATCGCTACGGCATTGGGTTAGCGCTCAGCTACCGCGGCTGCTCCATTGGTGCGGAAGGTGTCGATACCTCAACGGCGTTGATTCAGGTGAACGAGGACGGCAGCGTCAACCTCTCCACGTCGGTGTCGGAAAACGGTCAGGGGCTACAGACCACCATGTCGCTAATCGCCGCTGAAGCTTTCGGAATCGCGATGGCCGACATTCACTTCAGTGAACCGCCCACCTCGGTGATCGGCGACGGGGGCTCAACGGCGGCCACGCGCGGGACGATGGTTGGCGGCGGGGCGATTCTGGACGCGGCAGAGAAAATTAAGCGCCGTATTCTGAGCGTCGTGGGTGAGACCATCGGCGCGACGCGACTTGAAGATACCCGCTGGCAGGACGGTTTTATCATCAATAAACAAGATGATAGCCAACGTATCGCGTTTAAAGATGCGGTTAATAAAACTAAATGGGCCAGCGTCAGCCTGACGGAATACGGTTGGTTTGTGCCGCCGCCGATCCACTGGGATGAAGAAAAAGGCTGTGGCAGCCCGTACTTCACCTGGGTATATGGTTGCCAGGTGGCGGAAGTGCGGGTGAACATCAGCACGGGTAAGACCGACCTGCTGCACGTCACCGCCGCGCATGATGTCGGTCAGGTGCTCAATCCCGTCGGTTTTGAAGGGCAGGTATGCGGCGGCGTGGCGCAGGGCTTCGGCTACGCACTACTGGAAGATTTCAATATTGAGCACGGCCAGGTGAAGTCGGAGAACTTTGATAGCTACCTGCTGCCAACGATCAAGGACATTCCCGCCATTACGGTGATCGGGGTGGAAAACCCGGATAAAGCAGGCCCGCTTGGGGCAAAAGGTATCGGCGAACCGGCGACTGAACTGGCGGCCGCCGCCATCAATAACGCCGTAAGTTTTGCGCTAGGCACGCGTTTTAATAAGCTGCCGCTGACGCTGGAACAGGTGATTCTTGGCTATAACCTGAAAAAACCGGCACGGCAAAGTGAACTGATGATTGAACAGGAGAACAAAAAGCAGGTGCTGCGCCTGACAGACGTTACGGTGACGCGCCCGAAGACGCTGGATGAAGCCCTGGCGCTGCTTGAAAGTGACGGTGTCACGGTCATCGCAGGGGGGACCGATGTGATCGTTCAGGGGCGTCTGCAAACCAAATCGGTGAAGCTGGTTGATATCTCTCGTCTCAGCGAACTGACTCAGGTGACGGAAGATCCGCAAAGCCACGAAGTGTCGATTGGCGCCGCGGTCACCTTTAACCGTATTACCGACCACCCTCTGCTGCGCGAACGTTACCCGCTGCTGGTGCAGGCCTGTCATACCGTCGGCTCACACCAGATTCGTAACCGCGCCACCATCGGCGGCAATATCGTCAACGCGGCGCCATGTGGTGACTCCATCCCGCCGTCGATTCTCTACGACGCCAGCGTTGAACTGCGTTCCCATGCTGCCACACGGCGTATGTCACTGGCCGAGTTCCTGCTCTCTGGCTACAAAACGCAACGCCAGCCAGATGAACTGCTGACGCGCGTGATCCTTCCGCCGCCGGCGCACCCAAAAGCGAAGGGGTTCTACCATCAGCTTGGACGACGTAATGCACTGAACATTACCCGTCAGAGCTTAACCGCGCTGCTGGAAATCACCGCTGACGGTACCGTGAGCTACTGCCGTCTGGTCGACGGCGCGTTATTCAGCAAACCGCAGCGTCTGCTCGATGTCGAGCGCTGCCTGGTGGGGCAGCGTATCACGCCGCAAACCGTTGATAGCGCCTGCGAGGTGCTGGACAAGCTGATTTATGCCGCGATCGGCAAACGCTGGTCTGCCGCCTATAAGCAGCCGGTTTTTGTCAGCATGTTCCGCGACATGATGACGCAGGCATCCGCTCAATAATCAATGAAAGCAGGGCGCCCGGCGCCCTGTCGAGGACAACGAGATGAGTATCATTAAAGTGAAGGTCAACGGCAAACTGGTGGAAGCTAAGGTCGAAGGCAATATGCGTCTGCTGGATTTGGTTCGCAACACCCTGAAGCTAACCGCGACAAAAGAAGGCTGCTCTATTGGTGAATGCGGTGCCTGTACGGTGATGATGGACGGCAAAGCGGTCTGTTCCTGTCTGGTGCTGGCAGAACAGTGCGATGAGGCGGAAATCACCACCCTGGAAGGGTTAAACGACAACCCCATTACGCAAAAATTGCAGAATGCCTTTGTTGAGAAAGGCGGCGTTCAGTGCGGATTCTGTACGCCGGGCGTGCTGGTCAGCACGACCGCGCTGCTGCAAGAGGTGCCGCAGCCGAGTGATGAACAACTGAAGGATGTGCTGGAAGGTAATATCTGTCGCTGTACCGGCTACCAGCCGATTCTTGATTCAATTCATCACGCCTTAAAGTCATAACGCGGTGATGGCGCGCCGGGGAGGTTGAAACCTCCCCAACGCCGATTACGCATGACTCTCGCTGCATTCCAGTAGTTGTGCTTTGAGCTTCGCATACTCTTCTATGACATAGCGTTCCGCTGCCGCCTGATCGGCAATCGCCTCTACCCGCACCGCACAATACTTGTACTCCGGCGTTTTGGTGACTGGGCTAAGATTTTCCGTGACCAGCTCGTTACAGGCGCCGATCCACCACTGGTAGGTCATATAAATCGCCCCTTTATTGGGCCTTTCGCTGACTTTGGCCCGGGTAATAATTCGCCCTTTACGTGAGTTCACCCACACCAGCGATTCATCGGCAATACCTAAACGCGCTGCGTCGGCGGTATTGATCTGCGCATAACCCGGTTCGTCGGCCAGCGTCGAGAGCGCTGAACAGTTGCCGGTCATCGAACGGCAGGAGTAGTGGCCTACTTCGCGTACCGTCGAGAGCACCATCGGAAATTCTTCCGTTAATTTATCGATTGGCGCTACCCAATCACAGGTGAAGAATTTCGCCAGCCCGTTTGCCGTGGAGAAGCGATCGGCAAACAGCCATGAGGTTCCCTTATCCGCCGGTGATTCATCCCGACATGGCCACTGTACGTACCCGAGTTCACCCATTTTCTCATAGGTGGCGCCGAAGAAATCCGGACACAAGTGCCGCAATTCATCCCAGATTTCCTGAGTGTTACGGTAGTGCATCGGATAGCCCATGCGGGTGGCGATTTCGCTAATAATTTGCCAGTCGGTTTTCAAGTCCCACTGCGGCTCCACCGCTTTAAAGAAGCGCTGGAAACCCCGGTCTGCGGCGGTATAAACCCCTTCATGCTCGCCCCACGACGTCGAGGGGAGGATGACGTCGGCCGCCGCGGCGGTTTTGGTCATGAAAATATCCTGCACAATCACCAGCTCCAGCGTCGCAAACGCCTTACGCACCGCCGACAGCTCGGCGTCGGTTTGTAACGGATCTTCACCCATAATGTACGCTGCGCGGACTTCCCCGTTCGCTGCCCGATGCGGTAGCTCGCTAATACGATAGCCGGTATGAGCCGGCACGCTTTCGACGCCCCAGGCTTTGGCGAACTTCTCGCGGTTTTCGGCAACGTTAACGAACTGATAGCCCGGATAGGTATCCGGCAGGGCGCCCATATCACAGGCCCCCTGAACGTTATTTTGCCCGCGAACCGGGTTGACGCCGACGCTCGCTTTGCCAAGATTGCCGGTCAGAATTGCCAGGCTGGTCAGAGCGCGCACCGTTTCTACCCCCTGGTAGAACTGGGTGACGCCCATGCCCCAAAGAATCGTGGCCGTCGTGGCGCGGGCATACAGTCGGGCGCACGCGCGAATGTCCTGCGCGCTGACGCCGGTAATCTCTTCAACCGACTCCGGCGGATAGCCTTCGACGATTTTACGGTACTCTTCAAAGCCCTCAGAACGCTGGGCAACGAAAGATTTGTCGTAGAGATCCTCCGCAATAATGACGTGGCCGATAGCGTTTAACAGCGCGATATTCGAACCATTTTTTAGCGCCAGATGCATATCGGCAATCCGGGCGGTTTCTATACGCCGTGGATCACAGACAATAATTTTGGCGCCATTTCGCTTCGCATTAAGCACATGATTGGCGACGATAGGGTGAGAATCTGCCGGATTGTAGCCGAAGATAAACACCAGCTCACTGTTATCAATTTCGGTGATGGCATTGCTCATTGCGCCGTTACCGACCGATTGGTGCAGACCTGCAACCGAAGGGCCGTGTCAGACGCGCGCGCAGCAGTCAACGTTATTGGTGCCGATGACCGCGCGGGCGAACTTTTGCATCACATAGTTAGTTTCGTTGCCGGTACCCCGCGAAGAACCGGTGGTTTGAATGGCGTCGGGGCCATATTTTGCTTTGATCTCGCTAAGCCGCGCGGCGACGTAATCCAGCGCCTCGTTCCACGAAACGGCTTCCAGTTTGCCGCCACGCTGGCGACGGATCATTGGCGTTTGCAGCCGTGGCGTCAGAATGCGGGTATCGTGGACAAAATCCCAGCCGTAGTAGCCTTTCAGACACAGCGTCCCCTGGTTATTTTTGCCCATCGCCGCTTCTGCGCGCACGATCCGCCCGTCCTCAACCACCAGCTGCAGCTTGCAGCCAGCGGCACAGTAAGGGCAGACGGTGGTCACTTTCTTCATCATGACTCTCCAGATAATGGTAAAACGCTAAAACAGCAGCCCAAAATCAAAACGGCTGCTCACCCCAAAGGCAATGGCCTGCTGGACGGCGGGGATCGTCATTAACGCCAGCGCCAGCAGCGCCAGTATGAGTCGGTTGTGCATTATTCCCCCGCGCTGTGTTGTGGTTGTTGACCTTTCTGCACTTTGCGCAGCAGCAGCCACATACGGACGGTGCGCACCGCCATATTTCGCGCCGCAGCGCTCGGCGGCAGCGGATCGGGTTCCGGTACATCGTGAGAAATACGCAACGGCACGCTGCCGTTGAGCGTCAGGTTGGCAACGATGGCCGTGAGCGTCCCGATGGTGATACCGCTGTGCAGGAAAAGCTGCATCATGGGGGGGAACTGGGTGAACAGGTTGGGCACCAGCACCGGCATCATGCCGAGACCGAGGGTCAGTGCGACCACCATCCCATTGTTATTGTTACGGTAGTTGACCTGGCCCAGGGTACGAATACCCGACACGGCGACCATGCCAAACATGACGATCCCGGCACCGCCGAGGATCGGTTTTGGGATCAACACCACCAGCGCGGCCATTTTCGAGAACACGCCCATCAAAATGAGAATCGCCCCTGAGGCCGACACCACAAAACGGCTGCGTACCCCGGTGAGGCCGATTAATCCGACGTTCTGCGCAAAGGCGGCGTAGGGGAAGAGGTTGAAGAAACCGCAAATGGTGGTGGCCAACCCGCAGGTGTTCAGACCGTTGCGCAGCATGGTGGCATCCACTTTCTTACCGACAATATCGCCGGTGGCCATAATCGAGGACATGGTCTCCACCATCACCACCACCATTACCATAGAAAGCAGGGCGACGGGCACGATATGAAACTCCGGGCGAGCAAACTGCATCACCGACGGCAGGTGCAGCCACGGGGTAGCGTTCACGAGGTGAAAGTCGAGCGGCTTGAAGAAGCTCCAGAGAATAGTGCCAATAATCAGCCCAATGAGTACGGCGGTGTTTTTGACTACGCCGGTAGCAAAGGTATACAGATTAAGGATAATAACCAGCGTGATCGCGGCCATCAGCAGCGAAAACAGGTCGCCAAATCCTTCCATTTCACTGCTTCCGCCGCCGATCCACCCGCCGGCCACCGGCATGATCGACAGACCAATCAACGTCACGATACCGCCCATCACCACCTTGGGAAAGAAGCGAATCAGGCGGCTAATCCACGGCGCGCAGCAGAGGATAAATATCCCCGAAACAATCACCGAACCCGAAATGGCGCCGATGCCGTATTCTTTGCCGATCAGCACCATCGGGATAAGCGCGGCGAAGGTACAGCCCTGAATCAGCGGCAAACGGCAGCCGAGCCAGGGGCGAATCCCCATCGACTGAACAATGGTGGCCGCGCCGCAGATAAATAGATCGGCGCTGATCAGTAAAATAATGTGCTCGGCGGGCAAGCCAACCGCGCTGCCCACCACCAGGGGAACGGCTACCGCACCTGCGTACATCACCAGCACGTGCTGCAGTCCGTAGAGAATCATTTGCATAATCGGCAAAACCTCATCGACCGGCGCGGTTGATGCCGTCGGGCGTGAGGCAGGAATGGCTGAATCTTTCATGAAGTGGTTATCTCCTGTACGACTTTCGCCCCAGCGAGAGCGGAAGTTACGATTCGAAGGCAGTTATCGCCTCCCTGAACTGATGTTGTCATCAGCATGTTGCGCGCACGGCGATATCTATGCGTAAGCTGTGCCAGAATTAACCGTTATCGGAAGCAAATAATATTTTTGTGAATGGAATCACGACTTGCCGGATATTATTCCGGGGTGACAAGGCGGAATGAAAGGGCGGTAAAATACCGGCTATCACTATGAGAGTATTTATCTCTCATTTTGGTAGGGGCGAAGAGAAAGACGTCTGGAATGGCTAAATGAGATTAATTATTAATGCCATGATTTTATAAGCATTATTTTATTTATGACCGGTTTATTTGACCTGTATCGCAAAAAATCACCTCGACAGACGCGAAACCAAAAATGCGCCTGAATATTGCATCGCGACCCTTGATGAATATCTGAATAATAAAAGGGAAGCTAATGAACCGATTTATTGTTGCTGATGCCGCCAGCTGTATTGGTTGTCATGCCTGCGAGGTTGCCTGCGTTACCGCCCATCATCAGGATAACTGGCCGTTACATCGGCAGGATTTCATGCCGCGTATTCATGTTGTTTTCCACCGTAAAGAGAGTCGTACCGCCACCTGTCACCACTGTAACGACGCACCCTGTGTGGCTTCCTGCCCAACCGACGCCCTTTATTTCGCCGATAACAGCATTCAACTGAAGCAGGAAAAATGCATAGGCTGCAAGAACTGCGTCATCAGTTGCCCATTCGGGGCCATCGAAATGGTGGCCGCCAATGAAGATGCGCCACAGCTGGCGCAGAAATGCGACCTGTGTAGCGAACATCCCGGCGGACAACCGGCCTGTGTGGCAACTTGCCCAACGCAGGCGCTGCGCTTGATGGACGAACAGCAGCTTGAAAAATTACGCCGTGAGCGCCAGACGCGGACTGTGCTCGGACAGCCGGTGCAGCCCCGTCAGCCAGGCCGTCGCGAAATGTTTCTGGCAAAACCGCCTCGCGTCGGCGCCGGGAAGGTGGACGCCGCGCTGCGCAAAACGCATTTCGAGGAGATTTACTACGGTTTGTCCTGCTCAGCCGCAGAATATGAGAGCGAACGCTGCCTGAGCTGCGCGCAGAAAGCGTGGTGCAACTGGACCTGTCCGCTGCATAACCATATTCCCGATTTTATTCGCCTGGTTAATGAAGGAAAAATCATTGAAGCGGCGGAGCTGTGCCACCAGAGCAGTTCGCTGCCGGAAATCTGTGGCCGCGTTTGTCCGCAGGATCGTTTATGTGAAGGGGCATGCACGCTGAAAAACGAAGGCGGCTCGGTCGCGATTGGCAATCTCGAACGCTACATCACCGACACCGCGCTGGCGATGGGCTGGCGTCCGCAGGTGGTTGGCGTGACGCCGCGTAAGGAGCGGGTCGCCATTATTGGCGCCGGGCCTGCCGGGTTGGGCTGCGCCGATATTCTGGCGCGCGCAGGCGTGCAGGTGGATGTTTTTGATAAGCATCCGGAAATTGGCGGGCTGCTGACGTTCGGTATCCCGCCATTCAAGCTGGATAAAGGGATCCTCGGTATGCGCCGGACAATCTTCAGCGAAATGGGCATTCAATTCCATCTGAACCAGGAAGTAGGGCGTGATGTCGACTTTAACGATTTAGTCGCCAATTACGACGCGGTGTTCCTTGGCGTTGGTACCTATGGCCTGATGGCGGCGGGGCTCGAAGGTGAAGACGCGCCGGGTGTGATCCAGGCGCTGCCGTTCCTGATTGCCAGCACCCGCGAGGTGATGGGGCTGGAAGAGAGTCCGGAGTACCCGCTTATCGATATCCAGGGCAAGCACGTCGTGGTGCTGGGCGGCGGCGATACTGCGATGGACTGCCTGCGTACGGCGGTACGACGCGGGGCCGCGAGCGTGACCTGCGCCTATCGTCGTGACGAGCTGAGTATGCCGGGGTCGAAAAAAGAGGTGGTCAACGCGCGGGAGGAAGGCGTGGAATTCCAGTTCAACGTCCAGCCGCAGTATATCCAGCGCAACCGTAAGGGACAGGTCAGCGCGGTCGGCATGATCCGCACCGACATGGGGGAACCCGGCCCGGACGGACGTCGTCGTCCGAGACCGATTGTCGGCTCCGGCTTTGAGCTCCAGGCGGATGTGCTGATCATGGCATTTGGCTTCCAGGCCCATGATATGCCGTGGCTACGCGGCCATGGCGTGCAGCTGGACCGTTGGGGCCAAATTCGCACCGGTGGCAGCGGTCGCGGCACCACGCAAACCAGCAATGACAAGATTTTTGCCGGCGGTGACGCGGTACATGGCGCTGACCTGGTGGTCACGGCGATGGTGGCGGGGCGTCAGGCCGCCAGTGAAATGCTGACGCTGTTTAAGAGTAAGGAGGGGGCATGACCAGCTTTATCATGGCTAATCCGGCGTCCTGTATCGGCTGTCGCACCTGCGAGATAGCCTGCGCGCTGGAACATGCCACAGAGTCTGCGGCGTTCGCGCCGCGCTTAACGGTGCGGCGTCTGGATACGCTTAGCGTGCCGGTGATGTGTCATCAATGTGAAAATGCCCCCTGCGTGGGGGCGTGCCCGGTAGGTGCATTAAGTATGGGGGACGAGCGGGTTGAAGCCGATGATTCCCGCTGTATCGGCTGTCAGAGCTGCGTGGTGGCCTGTCCATTTGGCGTGATTAACATTGCGTCAGCTAAAAATCAGCCGGCAACGATTGTGAAGTGCGATCTCTGCCACGGGCGCGAGCGCGGCCCGGCCTGTATTGACGTCTGTCCAACCTCTGCGTTAAGCAAAATCACCGGTGAGACGCTGGCGGAAATGCAAAAGCAGCGCAAGATAACCACCGCGTTCTGACGTGATTGCCGGGGATGCGTGGCTTCCCCGGCGACAACTGCGTCACGATCTGTATTTTGGCTTTGTGCCGTCGCCCATTGCCCCCAATACACTGTTTTATAAAATTTAGTTTGTTGACCCGGCCAGCACGCGCGACCGGGCCATTGGTTGTGGATCAGTCTAGCCCATCCATCCGTTTCCACATCTTCGCCGCCACGTTGCGCGCCTCGGCAAAAATCGGCTCGCAGTCGAAGGTAAACTCACGGTTTTCATAGACCATCACGCCGTTGACCATCACGCTGTGCACGCTGCTCGAACCCATGCCAAAAGCAATATGTCCGGCGATGTTCTCCGCCACCAACGGGGTGGGCGGCAGATAGTCGCAGACGGTGAGATCCGCTTTATATCCCGCGGCAATACGACCAAATTGCGCATTGAAGTTGCGGCTGAGCAAGGTATTACCGTTACTGAGCGCACGAGCAAAGCTGTCTGGCCAGAGCGGGCCACCGGCGTCGCGATGTTTAAAGAAGGCGAACTTCAGCTCTTCGAACATATCGGAGCCGATTCCGTCGGTACCCAGCGCCAGATTGCGATAGGCGACGAGCTTGCGGTTATAGCCCACGTGGTTATTCATGTTCGAACGCGCGTTATGCACCAGGAACCCGTCACGCTCGTTGAGCAAGGCGATATCGGCGTCGGAGAGATACAGGCCGTGAGCGATCAGCGTCTTACGGTCGATCAGGTCAAATTCCGCGAGGCGAACCAGTAAATCCTTACCGTAGTGATGGTGGCTATGCGAGACGTCGTAGCTGTCCTCCGCCGCGTGGATATGCAGCCCGCGCCCGGTCGCTTTCACCGCTTCGCTGAGCATGGATAAACCCGCATCGGTCACGGTGAACGGCGCGTGCGCGCCGATATGCGCCTCGACCAGATAGGGTTCTTTCCCGGCTTCCCGCGCGCGATCTATTTCGCGCGCAAAACGGATATTTTCTTCGACGCTGGCCTGCAGTTCCTGCTGGCCGCCGTTACGGTCGGTGGTTTCAAAACAGGTCATGCCGCGCAGGCCGACCTTCAGGAAAGCGTTACGCAGTTGGCTGAGCGACCCGGCAATGTAGTTCGGCGAGGCATGATGGTCGATGACGGCCGTACAACCGCTGCGAATCGCTTCCATCGCGCAGATAAGCCCGCTGTAGTACAGCGATTCCTCGTCCAGCGCGCGGTCCAGCCGCCACCACAGGTTTTTCAGCGTGGAGATAAAGTCCGGGCTCGGGGCGATATTGGCCTGGATACCGCGCGATAATCCCGAATAGAAGTGGTTATGTGAGCAGACCATCCCCGGCATCACCAGCTTGCCGTGCATCTCTTTGATTTTTGCCTGCGGGTAGTGATGGCAAAGATCGTGCCCGACCGCGATGATGTCCGTATTTTCAATCACGATATCGACATTTTCCTGCACCATTGCCGGATAGAGTTGGGCGATGGTGGCATTTTTCAGCAGTAACTGGCTCATACTTCAACGGCCCCCAGAAGATAGTGATGATGACGATGGACATGGCTGATGATGCGGCACATGGCGTCTAACTGCGGTGGTATCTGATTGAACTCCCCATGGTCGTCGAGGGTCAGCAGCCAGGTTTGTTCATTCTGACGAATATGGACGCGATTCCCCTCGACCAGGAAGCCTGGATTGCTGCTGTTGCTGAAATCCTGCGGCAGGCTAAAGACGGTAATTTTGTCTTTGTACGGTTTGCCCTGCCATGGGCAGAACTGGGCGCAGTTGCCGCATTCGTTGCAGTAGGCGTCCAGGTGCAGCGTCTGATAGCGATTTTCGAAGCCGGGGACGGCAATCGACACGTTGGCGCGGTTCGGGCAAACGTCCACGCATTTACTGCACACATAATTGCATTCCAGACAGCGTGCGGCTTCCTGGGCGACGAAAGCGTCGCGATCGTCTTTGCCAACGTTGGCAACCACAATGGCGCCTTTACGCCGGTAAACTTCAGCGGGATCCACGTTGTTCCAGTGTTTATCGCCATGGTGGCTGCGGATATTTTCTCGCGCCAGAATGGTATCCGTTGCCCGGCGGGCGTTACCGATGGCGGAGACAATTGAAGACGGGCCGCGCTGAACGTCGCCAATCAGGAAAACGCCCGCTTTACGGGTTTCACCGTCAGCGTTCACTTCCGGCCAGCCGTTTGCATCCAGCGGAATGCCCATCGCCGCGAGCGCGTCACCGTCCTGCTGCTCGCCGATGGCGGTAATCAGCGTGTCGACCTGCAGCGTACAGGTTTCTGCTGTCTCTACCGGGCGGCGGCGGCCTTTTTCATCCACATCACCGAGCGCCATGACGCGTACGGTCAGTGTACCGTCGGCATCGAATCGCTCCGGATTATTCAGGAAGCGGAAGGTGACGCCATCGTGTACTGCTTCTTCATACTCTTCGCGCCAGGCGGGCATCTCCTGCTGCGAACGGCGGTAGATGACGGTTGCCTGCTCTACACCCGGCACGCGCAGGGCGGCACGGGCACAGTCCATCGCGGTATTGCCCGCGCCAATGATGGCCACGTGCTTACCTAACTGCAGGTTATCGCCGCGGTTATATTCACGCAGAAAGGACAACGATTTACGCACGTTCGGGTTATCGCCCTGCAGCTTCACGCCGCTGTTTTTATCGGTACCGGTGCCGATCAGAACGTAGCGGTATCCCTGTTGCTGAAGTTTTTCCACCGTCAGGTGCGGGTCGCAGCCGTAGACGATGTTGACGCCGTGGCTCACCACAAAGTCGATATCCTGTTGGATAAGTTCGCCGGGAATACGGAACTGCGGAATGATATTCCGCACCACGCCGCCCGCGTTAGCTTCGCGTTCAAATAACGTGACACTGTAACCTGCACGTGCGAGGAAATAACCCGCGGCCAGCCCTGCGGGACCGGCGCCAATCACTGCCACCGGGTGCTGGGTGCCGGAACCGGCGGGTTTATGCCAGCGACGCTGATATTCATCCCAGCCTTTTTCGAGGGCGATTTTCTTCAGTTCACGAATATTCAGCGCGCTATCGTAGTCGAGGCGTGTGCAGTTGTACTGGCACTGATGGTCACAGATATGACCGGTAATGGCCGGCAGCGCGTTGCGCTGATAGATAAGTTCCAGCGCGTCAACGTAGCGCTGTTCGCCCATCAGTCGAATGTACTCCGGGATATCTTGCTTGATGGCGCAGGCGCTCACGCAAGGGGCAACGTAGCAGTCGGTCAGCGGCAATTTTTCGCCGACATCAATACGATCGTCCGGCTTCCAGTGCTTCTGGGTATACTCCATGCTGACCGCTTTTTCCGCCAGCGCGTTCAGGCGCTTCACGTCGACCTGAGTCATCTGCCAGCCGTCGGCCTGTTCCAGTTCGCGCATACATTCGCTTAAGCGCAGATAGCCGCCGGGCTTCAGCAGATCGGTGGCCATGGTGATCGGGCGGATGCCGGTCTCGAAAATATCGCGGATGTTCAGTTGGCTGGCGCCGCCGGAGTAAGAAATAGGCAGCTTGCCGTCAAACTCGCGCGACAGCAGGGCGGCGACGTTGATTGACAGCGGGAACAGCGCGCGTCCGGACATATACATTTCGTCGCCCGGCAGCGCGCCTTTGTTGTTTACCGTACCGAGGGTATTGGTCAGCTTCACGCCGAAGCCGAGATTTTTACTTTTGGCCAGCGTCATCAAGCGCTTAAGCATTTCCAGCGCCTGGTCAATTTTCAGATCGTGGTCGAAAGAAGCTTCGTTCAGGCCAATATAGCCAAAGCCGCAGGTATCGAGAATTTCACGTACTCGCTTGAAGCCCAGCAGCGTCGGATTGAGTTTCACGAAGGTATTCAGCTGCTTTTCTTCCAGCATATAGCGACAGATGGCTTCAATTTCGTCCGGCGGGCAGCCGTGCATCGTGGAGAGCGTCACCCCCTGAACCAATTTTGCCGGAATGCGGTTCACCAGCGCGGCGTTTTCTGGCCGATGTTGTCGCAGCCAGCGAGTTAGCGTGTCGCGATACTGGGCAAATTTAGGCTGCGATCCGGCGTTCATCATGTTGTCGATAAACTGCTGCATCGGAGGCTGTTTGATACCTTCGAGGTTATAGCCGACGCTCATATTGAAGATAAACGACTTGCCGTCTTTAACCGGCGTCAGCGGCAGGATCTCCTCCAGCAGGTGCAGAATAAACCACGCCTTCAGATACTCATCCCACGCCTTAAGCAGGGTAAACTCGGTGGACCATTCGGTATTGAAACATTCATCTTCGGCGTCGATACAGGGTTTTTCCAGCTCCAGCCGATCGAGGATTTGTACCGTTTTCAGTTCGATAAACCGTCCACCGGTCAGCCAGGACGTAATAATATTTTGCGCCAGCTGGGTATGCGGCCCCGCCGCCGGGCCAATCGGCGTCGCGCAGGTTTCACCAAACACGCTCACCTTATGCGGGCTGCTTTGTGAGTAAAACTGCTGTTCCGGAATACCAAAGATGGAACGATGATTCTGATATTCATCAACAATACGCGTTAAGAGTTCCTCAAACGGAACGGGACGCATGATATCGCCCATAATCCTCTCCTTAGACTTACCTGTTAAATCATAGTGGCCGGTATTGCGATAATTCCGACGGATAAGGGGAGGTCAGCAACAATCACACCAGATATTGAGGTAATAGAGAGAATTAGTCAGGAAATGTGAGAGAGATCTAAAGTTAAAACGGCGTAATGCAGCGTGATTCGATTTGTTGATGAGAATTAAAATCACTCAGGCAAAGACGCTTTGCTTATTTATCAATAATGATAGCGGGCTATCAAATTGATAATATCATTTGGGCATTGATGTATTGTGGTTCTTATTTAAGCGAGTAAAGTCTTCCGGGGTATCAATATCGAGGATAATTGCGGGATTATTGAGCGTTAGCTTACGATAGGGGCCTGTGAGTAGACATTGACGTACCGAGGTCTGGTGAGTGTCGCTTAAACACTGCTGCAAATTACCGGTAGACGTGAGAATGGGATGCCCCGGCACGCCCGCGTAATATGGCTGCAGCGTACCTTCGAAGCGCTGTTGCCAGAGTTCATCAAAAACGCCATCGTCGAGGCATGGCAAATCGCCGTGGGTGATAAAACAATAATCATGGCGTAATGCCTGAATACCCGCCTTTACCGAAGAATAGAGCCCCTGGCGGAAGTCAGGATTATAAATCAGGGTCATGTTGGGCATGCCAGAATATCGTGTTATTAGCTCCTTATGGCGAAATCCGGTCACTAAAATAATATGCGAGCAGCAGCGGCGCGCATTTTTAATACTTGCATCAAGTATTGTGCCATCCTGCCAGGGTAACATCATTTTCCATTGTCCCATTCGAGAGGACAGCCCCGCGGCGGTAATAATGCAATCGACCTCCATTTTTATCTTTGCTCCTGAATATAGGGATATCGCGCAACATGGAAAATATACCGCACGTTGACGATCTATTATGTGATTTGAACGCCACTGCCAGTCCTTTACTGATTGCCGCCGTGGGGGCGGGTGGGAAAACCAGCACGTTGTTCTGGCTGGCAGAGCTTTTTCAGCAGGCAGGGCGACGCGTGCTGCTGACCACCACGACCCATATGTTTGTCCCCCACGGCTTGCCGGTCACCCTGTGCCGCGATCCGCAGACACTGCCCGCCACATTCTGGCTGCAGCCGCTACAGGCGTGTTTTTCTGCCTGGCTGCCGGCATCAGGAAAGGTCAGAGGCTTTACGCCTGCCCAACTGGACGCGCTCATGGCGAGTGGCCTGGTGGACGTCGTGCTGGTAGAAGCTGACGGCGCTCACGGTTTTGCACTTAAAGCGCCGGATGAGCATGAACCTTGCATCCCTCATTCCTGTTGTTGCGTAGTTGCCATTACAGGAGCAGGGATGCTCGGAAAACCGATTGGGCCAGCCACTGTCCACCGCTGGCCACTTTTTTCCCGCATCACCGGCGCCACGGCGCATGACACGCTCATGTGGCCGATGTTGCATCGCCTGGTTCAGCATCCGCAAGGCGCGTTTAAAGGCGCGCCAACGGGCTGCCGGCGTATCTGGCTGCTCAACCAACTTTCTCAAAATGAGAATTTGCAGCCTGGCAATTTGATAATGAGAAAGGATGTCGACGTCATCTGGGCCGGTTCGGTCCAGTCGCGTCCGGCGATTACGCGCAGACGAGTGAGAAAGTGACTCCATTCTGGGGTGATCAAGGAATATCCATTTGAGGTTGTTATGAATATTTTCTCAGAAGCGGCAAGACTCGAAGCACAAAACCGTCCGTTCGCGCTGGCGCAAATCGTCGACAGTCGCGGTTCTACTCCCCGACATTCCGCACAGATGCTGGTCCGTGATGACGGCAGTATTGTCGGAACGATCGGCGGCGGTATGGTTGAACGCCGGGTCATTGATGAAGCCCTCGATGCCCTGCGTGAAAAAGCCTCGCGCATGTTTCATGGCCGGATGGCGCGTACCGGGGCCGATGCGGTGGGCTCGGACTGCGGTGGCGCGATGTCGGTGTACATCAGCGTTCATGGCCTGCGCCCCAGGCTGGTGTTGATTGGTGCCGGTCATGTGAATCGTGCGGTGGCTCATAGCGCAGTATTGCTGGGTTTTGAACTCGCGGTGGCGGATATTTACCCGGAAAGCCTCAATCCTGAACGTTTCCCGCCGTTCACCCAATTGGTACACGCACAGAGCTTTGGCGATGCCGTGGAAAAACTGGCCGTTCAGCCGGATAACTATGTGCTGATCGCCACCAATAATCAGGATCGCGAAGCGCTGGATAAGCTGGTCGTACTGCCCACCGCCTGGCTGGGCCTGCTCGCCAGCCGTCGTAAGGTGCAGGTTTTTTTACGCCAGCTGCGCGAGAATGGCGTTGCCGAGGAACATATCGCCCGGCTGCACGCGCCGGTGGGCTATAACATTGGCGCCGAGACGCCGCATGAAATCGCCATCAGCGTGCTGGCGGAGATCTTACAGGTGAAAAATCGCGCGCCGGGCGGGCTGATGATGGCCAGCGACTCGCCAACGCAGCCGCTGCGGGTGGTGATTCGCGGGGCGGGCGATATTGCGACGGGCGTGGCGCTGCGATTGTGGCACGCCGGTTTTAAAGTGGTGATGCTGGAGGTGGAGAAACCGACGGTGATTCGCCGTACTGTGGCTTTTGCCCAGGCGGTGTTTGACGGTGAAATGACGGTAGAAGGTGTGACCGCGCGTCATGTTGCCTCTGCCCAGGAAGCTATGCGGGTGGCGGAGAGCGGTACCATTCCGGTGCTGGTTGATCCGCTGTGCGAGTCGCTGCGCGAGCTGAAGCCCGACTGCGTGGTGGATGCGATCCTGGCGAAAGAGAATCTGGGGACTCACTGCGGGCTGGCCCCGTCGGTGATTGCGCTTGGGCCGGGTTTTTGCGCGGGAACCGACTGTCATGCGGTGATTGAAACCAATCGTGGCCACTGGCTGGGGCAGGTCATCTATCAAGGTCGCGCGCAGGAGAACACCGGCGTACCGGGAAATATTATGGGGCATACCGCCAAACGCGTGATCCGCGCGCCAGGCGCGGGCGTGATGCGCGCTCGCGTGAAGTTGGGCGATATCGTCAACGAGGGCGATGTGATTGCCACCGTTGGTGAGGCTGAAATTCGGGCTCCGCTCAGCGGTATGGTGCGCGGGCTGCTCAACGATGGTCTGGTGGTCGATATTGGTTTTAAAATCAGCGATATCGACCCGCGCGGTGATAAGGCTGACTATACCAGCGTATCGGACAAGGCGAGGGCGATTGGTGGTGGTGTGCTGGAAGCATTGATGATGCTGACAAATCAACGCATTAAACAGCAGAATCGTAGCCCAATTGCCGTATAAGCCAACGCCGGGGCGGCGCTGAGCCTGGCCCCGGCGTTATTGGGTGGTTTTATCCTTCGATAATGGTGCCGGTTTTACCTTCAATACCTTCCTTCGCTTTGCTCAACACTGTGATCAACGCTTTACGCCCAGGACGGGAACGGGCAAAGGAGGCTGCAGCTTCCACCTTCGGCAACATGGAACCTTTTGCGAAATGTCCTTCAGCAATAAAACGGTCGGCGTCGCCTAAAGTGAGTTTATCCAGCCACTGCTCGTTGGGTTTACCAAAGTTGATGGCCACTTTCTCCACCGCGGTCAAAATGATAAGCATATCGGCATCAATCATGGCTGCCAGCTTCGCGCTGGCCCAATCTTTATCAATGACCGCGCTGGCACCGCGCAGATGATTCCCCTCGCGGATCACCGGGATCCCGCCGCCGCCGGCGGTGATCACCACGTGGCAGGCATCCATCAGCGCTTTTACCGTTTCTTTTTCAACAATATCAATCGGCTGCGGTGAGGCGACCACGCGGCGATATCCGCGCCCGGCGTCTTCTTTCAGGATGTATCCCTTTTGGGCCAGCTGTTCCGCCTCTTCTTTGCTGAAGAAGGAGCCGATCGGCTTGGTAGGGTTACTGAATGCTGGATCGTTGGCGTCAACCTCCACCTGGGTAATCAGCGTGGCGACCGGAATATCCATATTGCGCGACAGTAGTTCTTCGCGTAGCGCATTTTGCAGGTCATAACCGATATACCCCTGGCTCAGCGCCACACAAACAGACATCGGCAGCATCGGCGTATGGGCATCGGTTTTTGCCGCGGCTTCAAACGCCAGATTGATCATCCCCACCTGCGGGCCATTGCCGTGGGTTACTACCACCTGATGGCCCTGTGCAATCAGGTCGACGATGGCCTGTGAGGTTTGTTTAACGGCCTGCATTTGCCCGGCCAGATCGTCCCCCAGTGCGTTTCCGCCCAGGGCGAGTACGATTTTTTTACTCATGAAATCCTCTCTTTAAGATGGCATGCCGCTTACAGGAAGGGCTGCGGAAGAAAAGGGGGCACGCCGCAGGAAACGGCCCTGACCGGCGACGCCGCAGAAGGTGCCGTTACTGAAGATGACCCGGCCACGCGACAGCGTCTGGCGGATGGAGCCCTGACAGATAAAACCTTCCCACGGCGAATAGTCGGCGTTGTCGTGCAGCATTTCGTGACGAATGGTGGTCGTCCGGCGCGGATCGATAATCACCACGTCGCCGTCGGCACCTGCTGCCAGCACGCCTTTATGTGGCCACAGGCCGAACAGCTTCGCCGGATTAGCGCTGGTGAGGGCGACGAAATGTTCGGGCGTAATTCGTCCGGTCATCACACCGTGAGAGAACAGCAGCAGTAGACGGTTTTCCGCCCCCGGCAGACCGTTCGGGCAGCGGCTAAAATCGCCGTTTGACAGATGCTGACGCTGGGCCATCGAAAAGGCACAATGATCGGTGGCTATCACATCGATGGAGCCGTCGCTCACCCCGCACCACAGCGCGTCATTGTTGCTGGCATTACGCAGCGGCGGGCTGAGCAGATATTTCAGCGCATCCTCGCGTTCATAGCAGCGGTCATCGAGCAACAGATACTGCGGGCAGGTTTCCACCCACACCGGTTGATGACGCGAACGCGCCAGCTTCAGGTATTCCAGCCCCAGTCCGTTCGACAGATGCACGATATACAGCGGCGCATTACCGGCGAGTTGCGCCAGGTTAATCATGCGCGCGATAGCTTCCGCTTCGCATTCCAGTGGCCGGCTCAGGGCGTGATAGCGCGGCGCGGTTTTCCCCTGTGCCAGAAATTCAGCGCGTTTACGGGCAATGGCGGCGTCGTTTTCCGGGTGCACGGTGGTGAGTGCGCCCGCTCTGTGCAGATGGCGCATCACCTGAAGTACGTCGTCATCGCTCAGCTTGTACTGGTAGGTTAAATAGAGTTTGAAACTGCTGATCCCCGCATCGACCATCATGGGAATTTCATCGAGGATCGCAGCGTTGATGTGCTGAATGACGCCGTGAAAGCTGTAGTCAATGACGGCTTTGTAGGCGGCGTAACCGTGATAGGTCTCCAGCTGATGGCGCAACCGACAGCCTGCCGGACCAAATCCCATATGATCGACGACAGTGGTTGTACCGCCACAGGCCGCGGCGCGGGTGCCGGTAAAGAAATCGTCGCAGCTGCGGGCCAGACCGGTATCAATGTTGAAATGGGTATGAACATCCACGCCGCCGGGCATCACGTAGCAGCCGCTGGCGTCAATCACTTCGCAGGGTTGTTCGACGGTTATCTCTTCGGCCAGTCGGCTAATCAGGCCGTTTTCAATAAGCAGGTCCTGTCTGGCCCGTCCGTCGGCGTTGACGACGGTGCCGTTTTTAATCAGTACGCGCATATAAACTCCAGACTCCCGCCGCGAACGGCGGGAGGAAAAGCGGACTACAGTGACTCGGTGGCCAGCCAGCTCAGCGGAATTGCGGCATACATTGCGGCGCAGGTGACCAGGTGTGACTTCCAGGTTTTTTCGTTTGGCGCGTGGGCTTCCGGCTCTTTACCCGGACCAAAACCAATCACCGGAATGCCGTGACGGCCCATGATCGAGACGCCGTTGGTGGAGAAGGTCCACTTATCGACCACCGGGGCTTTGCCAAAGAGACCTTCATAGGCATTGCTCAGCGCACGCACGGTGAAGTGATTCTCTTCCACTTTCCAGGTCGGGAAGTAGCATTCGGTCGGATACACCAGCCCGGTCCAGGATGGACGGTCATAGTTGTACATAGAGACCACCGCACCGGCTTTTTGTACCGCAGGCAGGGCGCGAATTTCCTCCAGCGCGCCTTCCCAGGTTTCACCCCAGGTCAGACGACGGTCGATGGAAACGGCACAGCTGTCGGCGACCGCGCAGCGGCTTGGTGAGGTAAAGAAGATTTCCGATACGGTGAGGGTGCCTTTACCGAGGAATTCATCGTTGCCCAGCTTGTGGGAAAGATCCTGCAGTTCGTTGAGAATCGGCCCCATTTTAAAGATGGCGTTGTCGCCGCGTTCTGGCGCGGAGCCGTGGCAGCTGACGCCAGAGACATCGATACGAATCTCCATGCGGCCGCGCTGACCACGGTAGATCTGGCAGTCGGTGGGTTCGGTGCTGACCACGAACTCCGGACGAATGCCGGACTGTTCGATAATATACTGCCAGCAAAGCCCATCGCAGTCCTCTTCCTGCACCGTACCGGTCACCAGCAGGGTATATTCGTCTTCCAGCCCCAGATCTTTAATAATCTTGCCGGCGTAGACCATCGACGCCATCCCGCCTTCCTGGTCAGACGCGCCGCGCCCGCCGATGAGTTCGTCGGTTTCCATGCCCTGATAGGGGTCGAAGCTCCAGTTCTTGATATTACCAATACCCACGGTATCAATATGCGCGTCCATCGCCACCAGACGCGGGCCGTGGCCGATATAACCCAGCACGTTACCCATAGGGTCGATTTCCACTTTATCGAAACCGACCTTTTCCATCTCTTCTTTGATGCGGTGCACCACGCGTTTTTCGTCGCAGCTTTCGCTTGGGATAGCAATCATATCGCGCAGAAAGCGGGTCATGTCCTGTTGGTAGTGGTTGGCTTTTTCAACAATCAGTTTAAAAGGAATATGCTTAGCCATGAGGATGTTCTCCAGTTCTGAATTTGTAGGATTTATTGTGCTGCCGGATGCTTACCTTCCCAGACGATTTCCCGATAATGCTTCACGTCGGTGTCGCCTTCGGTGCTGATGATCAGCACGACGGAGTGGCTATCCAGCTGCAGTTTGTTCATGAGCGCGTCGCGCTGTGGGTGATAGTGAACGGCGGCGAGTACGCCAAGGCCGACCGCGCCGGACTCCCCGGAAATGACGCGCGGGTCGTGGCCTGGCGGGTTACCCAGCACCCGCATACCCAGTGCGGAAACCGCGTCCTGGCAGGAGATAAACTGGCTGGCGCAGTTGCGCAGAACTTCCCAGCCGAGCGGGTTGGGTTCACCGCAGGCCAGACCCGCCATGATGGTGGCCATATCGCCGCCGACGTTGACGATTTGCCCCTTCACCCCGGAGCGGTAGAGGCAGTCGGCCAGCTCGGGCTCAACGATGACGGAGCGCAGATTCTCCGCGCCGTAGACGTCTACCAGGTAGCCAAGCACGCCGCCTGCCAGCGCGCCAACGCCGCCCTGCAGGAAAACGTGCGTTGGGCGAGCGATGCCCAGCGCCGACATTTGTTCAACGGCTTCATCGGCCAGCGTGGCGTAGCCCTGCATAATCCAGGTGGGGATTTTGGTGTAGCCATCCCATGCGGTATCCTGTACCACCTCCCAGCCGTTTTTCTGCGCCGTCTGCATGGTAAAGCGGACGGTATCGTCATAGTTCATGTCGGTGACGATACACTCTGCGCCCAGACGCAGAATGGCGTCCACGCGTTCCTGAGCCGAACCTTTCGGCATGTAAATCACCGCGTTTTGCCCCAACTGCTGCGCCGCCCACGCCACGCCGCGTCCGTGGTTACCATCGGTGGTGGTGGCGAAGGTCATTTTTTCTTTAATGCGCGATTTCAGGCCATCGAGTGACAGCGTGTTGATATCCAACTGGTACTTTTCACACAGTAATTGTGCAATCGCGTAAGAACCGCCCAGCATCTTGAAAGCGTTAAGGCCAAATCGCTGCGATTCGTCCTTCACCAGAATTTTGTTTACGCCAAACAGGGCGGCCAGTTCATTCAGCGCGTACAGCGGTGTGGGTTGGTAGCCGGCAATTTTCTGATGGAAACGGCGCGCCTGTTGCGCAGGCTGGCGCGCAAACAGCGGCGAGGTTTCACCGGTATAAAAACGGTTATCGGCAATATCCATTTTCAGTGAGAAAGCAGACATACACTGTCCTTATTCATCATTACGGGGAGTGATGCTGGCCCGCAGGCCAGCGAAGGTGGCTATTTGATGCGTTTCTGCGCCTCGGCCAGCAGTTGCTCCAGCAACTTGCCCGGCTTCGCGTATTTGCGGCAGAGGATCATGGCGGCGATGATGTACGGCTTCCAGCTGGCCTCTTTGTAGGTGGCAATACGGTATTTTTCGAATACCGCTTCGGTGACTTCACCTTCATTACAGGACACGCCGGTAATATCGGCTGGCAGGCAGTGCATATACAGCGCGTCGCCGTCGCGGGTTTTCGCCATCATCTCTTCGGTGCAGTGCCAGTCTTTATGCTGGGCGTTTTGCGCCAGACAGGCTTTCTCCAGCGCCTTCAGACCGTCGTGATCGTTAGCGCGCAGCAGCTCGGTACGCTGCTCCATGACCTGATACGGCGCCCAGGACTTCGGATAGACGATATCGGCATCTTTAAAGGCTTCTGCCATGTCCGTCACCTGACGGAAGCTGCCGCCGGAGGCCTTGGCGTTATTTTTCGCGACCTCAATCACATCAGGAATCAGGTCGTAGCCTTCCGGGTTGGCGAGGGTGACGTCCATACCAAAACGGGTCATCAGGCCGATAATGCCCTGCGGCACAGAGAGCGGCTTGCCGTAGCTTGGAGAATAGGCCCAGGTCATGGCGATTTTCTTGCCTTTAAGATTCTCCAGCGAACCAAAGTGTTCACGTAGCCAGGCCAGATCGGCCATCGCTTGCGTTGGGTGGTCAATATCACACTGCAGGTTAATCAGCGCCGGGCGCTGCGGCAGCACCCCCTGTTTGTAGCCATCATCCAGCGCTTCGCCCACTTCACGCATATAGGCATTACCCGCGCCAAGATACATATCGTCGCGAATGCCGATAGCATCGGCGCAGAACGAGATCATATTGGCGGTTTCACGTACCGTTTCGCCGTGGGCAATCTGCGATTTTCCTTCGTCGAGATCCTGCTGCGCCAGCCCAAGCAGATTCAACGCCGAAGCATAGGAGAAGCGGGTACGGGTTGAGTTATCGCGGAATACGGAAATCCCCAGCCCGCTGTTAAACACTTTGGTGGCAATATTTTCCGCACGCAGCGTTTTTAACGCTTCCGCGACGTCCAGCACCTGCTTGAGTTCGTCCGGCGACTGTTCCCAGGTCAGCAGAAAATCCTTCTCATGCAGATTGGAGTTCAGCGTGTTGATATCCTTAATCAGTTCGTTAACAGTTTTCATATTTCAATCCTGGTCGTGAATGACGGGCTTATTGATTGCTGGTTACCGCTGCGGCGAATGCCAGCGCTGGTATTTCACTAACAATAAGCGTGCCAATTTCCAAAGGGCCCAATTTACAACGGTCAATATGCCGAAGTTATGCGATGGATATCACGAAAAGAATGCGTTGATGCCGGGTGGGAATAACATGATGGCGCTGTGGTCAGGTGATGTGTTTATTTATACATGGGTTTTTTCAGGCGTTATATTACCCGTCGGCAGAGAAACGCACCATATTGATAAAATCATCATCGAAATTATCATATTGATATGAAAATGTGATACCACTTCCATATTTGATTCAAGAATTGAAAAAGAGAAAGTGCTCAGGTCAATTATTGCCAGGGGCTGCGGTAGTATCATCGTAAAGAAATAAGCGTTGACGTTCACCCCGTTAGCTTTCAGTGAGTGATATTATGATACCTTCCAGTTCATCATCTATCTTGATGCAGATTCAGCCTACAATTCAACGTTTTGCCCGCATGCTCTCCAGCGTTCTTCAGCTTGAAGTTGAAATTGTCGACAATACGCTATGCCGCGTGGCCGGGACAGGAAGTTATGGGAAATTCCTTGGCCGTAAATTAAATACAGACTCGAGACTTCTTCGTTACATAATTGAAACAAAAAAGGAGAAGGTTGTTACCCATTCTCGTTTTGATCCCCTCTGTAAAGGTTGTGAAAGTAAGGAAACCTGCAAAGAAAAGGCCTTCCTCGGAACGCCGGTGATTTATCAGGAGCAGTGCGTCGGCGTTATTAGCCTGATTGCCCTGACGCGCGACCAGCAGGAGCGAATAAATGATAATATCACCGAGTTTTCCGATTATGTTCGTCACGTCTCCTCCATATTTGTCTCCCGTTTACTGGAGGATCAGAGCGGTGGCGACAATATCCAGAAAATGTTTTTAACGATGCTTGACAATATGGACCAGGGCGTGCTCGTTGTCAGTCAGGAACAGAAAGTCAAATTTGTTAATCAGGCAGCGTTAAAAATCCTTGGAGTGTCCCAGGGGAATATGGTGGGTAAAGAGATTCATTTCCGGCCTCTGACGTTCGCGCAAAATTTTATTCGCGGACACGTTCAGCATGTCATTTCTATTGATGATAAGAAAGAGCTCATCATTGGTCAGCTGCACGCCATTCAGGATCAATGGCTGTTTCTGATGGCGTTTCATCAGTCACACTCTTCGGCGGATATTACCGCGCCGCAGGAAGGGCCGCAGATTGAACAAATGGTCGGAGAATGTCGGCCAATGCGACAGCTGAAAAAGCTGATAACTCGCGTTGCCCCCAGCCCATCAAGCGTGATGATTGCCGGAGAAAGCGGAACCGGTAAAGAGGTTGTCGCCCGTGCGGTGCACAAGCTGAGCGACCGCAAAGATAAGCCGTTTATTGCCATTAACTGCGCGGCCATTCCTGAACAACTGCTGGAAAGCGAGCTGTTTGGTTACGTGAAAGGGGCCTTTACTGGCGCATCGGCCAACGGCAAAACGGGGCTCATTCAGGCCGCTAACCACGGGACACTGTTTCTGGATGAAATTGGCGATATGCCGCTCACGCTGCAAGCCAAGCTGTTGCGCGCCATTGAATCACGGGAGATCCAGCCGGTAGGGGCCAGTCATCCGGTGCCGGTGGATATTCGAATTATTTCCGCCACCAATCAAAACCTCGATCAATTTATCGCCGAAGGTAAGTTCCGGGAGGATCTCTACTATCGTCTCAATGTGATTCCGTTACGTCTGCCGCCGTTACGTGAACGTCAGGATGACATCGAACTGCTGATTCACTATTTCCTGCATCTGCATACCCGTCGGCTGGAGCTGGTCTATCCCGGTGTCGCGCCGGAGGTGATTGCACTGCTGAAAAGCTATCGCTGGCCGGGCAATATTCGTGAGTTGAGCAACCTGATGGAATATCTGGTCAACGTGGTGCCTTCCGGCGAAGTGATTGATGTTTCGCTGCTGCCGCCAAACCTGGTGAGCAGTGGAAAAATCGGCGAACGCGCGGATGCCCGAGGGACAACGGTGCTGAAAACCGCGAAAGAAGAGGAGGGGGTTACCGGGCTTGAAGAGATGGAACGTCAGATGATTCGCGATGCCTTGAGCCGCTATAGCAATAAAAAGCAGGCAGCAGACGAGTTAGGTATCGGGATTGCTACGTTGTATCGCAAGATCAAAAAATACGATCTGATCGTTATCTAGATCCGCCTGCGGAAACCAACGTCGCTGTCGTATCACTCTGAGAGCGACGTTTATCAAAATCGACATTATCCTCTCGTTTGTATACCCGTTCATAATTTAACCGACTATAGCTGGTTTTTTTGTTCTGTTAGTCAGGTGCTGCTTGCTCGCTTCAGTCGTCATTTCTGTACGTATTTTGAGCGAATGGCACCTTTCTTGCCTTTTACCTCCTGTCTCCGACGGCGCGTTCGTCGGCCATTACACATGAAAAGGACAGGAATATGGCGCAAATGAATGAAAACATCGCCACCGCACCGGTTTCACCGCTGCGCGAGTTTTTTGCCAAACCGCGGATTATCGCCAGACCGGGTTTTAACCGCTGGCTGGTGCCGCCAGCTGCGTTGGCCGTCCATCTTTGCATCGGTATGGCCTATGGGTTTTCCGTTTACTGGCTACCGATGTCCCAGCTTATTGGTGTTAGCGAGCACTTACAATGCCCAGTTAACCTCTCCTTCTGGCAGCAGCTGGTGACCCGCGACTGCGACTGGAAGATCTCCATGCTCGGGTGGACTTATACGCTGTTTTTTGTGTTTCTCGGCTGTTCGGCAGCATTATGGGGAAGCTGGCTGGAGAAGGTAGGGCCACGGCTGGTGGGCTTTGTAGCGACGCTGTGCTGGTGCGGAGGGCTGCTGCTATCCAGCGTGGCGATCTATTTTCATCAGCTCTGGCTGCTGTGGCTGGGGGCCGGGGTGATCGGCGGGATCGGCCTGGGGCTTGGCTATATTTCCCCGGTTTCTACGTTGCTGCGCTGGTTTCCTGATAAACGCGGTATGGCGGCCGGGATGGCGATTATGGGCTTTGGCGGTGGGGCGCTGGTGGGCGCACCGTTAGCTAACGCGCTGATGAATTTCTTTGCCGGGCCGGAAGGTAACGGCGTGTGGCAAAGTATCCTGGCGCTGGCGGCGATCTACGCGTTATTTATGCTCTGCGGTACCTTTGGCTACCGCTTACCGCCGATGGGCTGGCACCCGTCGGGAGAAAAAGCGCAGAACACGATCCGCAATCACTCAACTATTCAGGTTCACGTGAGCGTGGCTTGCCGTACGCCGCAGTTCTGGCTGCTATGGCTGGTACTGTGGCTGAACGTTACCGCAGGTATTGGCATCCTCGGCATAGCGTCGCCGATGCTGCAGGAGATCTTTGCCGGCAAGCTGCTGTCGCTCGACCTGAACTGGTATGCGCTGAATAGCGAACAGCTGAAGCGCATTGCCACCATGGCGGCGGGATTCACCGGTTTACTGAGCCTGTTTAATATTCTGGGGCGTTTCTTCTGGGCATCGGTCTCTGATTTATGCGGACGCAAAATGACTTTTGCGATCATTTTCTGCCTGGGCGCGGTGCTGTACGGCACGCTGCCGCTGGTCAACCATGGAGGTTACGTGGCGCTCTACGTCTGCGCGCTGTGCGTTATTATCTCGATGTACGGCGGGGGTTTTGCCAGCATTCCGGCCTATCTTGCCGATGTTTTTGGTTCACAAATGGTAGGGGCCATTCATGGGCGGCTGCTGACGGCCTGGTCGGCGGCGGGGATTAGCGGCCCGGTGCTGGTGAACTATCTGCGTGAATATCAGCTGGCGCATGGTGTGACGCCCGAGCGGGTTTATGACATTACGCTGATAGTGCTGACCGGCCTGCTGATCATCGGTTTTATCTGCAACCAACTGGTGCGACCGCTGCCGGAGAAATACGCGATGACTGCCGAACAGCAGCAGCAGGCGAAGGGGTTGTATACCATCAATAAAAATGCTCAGCTGACCTGGGAGGCTCAGCCGTCGACGCTGTTAATGACGGCAAGCTGGCTGGCCGTTAGCGTGCCGCTGCTGTGGGGTATAGCAACCACGCTGCAGCAGGCGGTGAAATTCTTCCTGTAAAGACAATGACCGACGCGAGCGTGCGTCGGTCGTGGTCTGATATCACAACGGTTTATAGGGCAAACCGTTAGTACGCATCAGCGCTTAGCGCGGCTATTTGCCCACGGATCGAACGCCGGTTCTGCCGGCGTCACATCAACTTCGTCATGTAAGGCATCGAGATATAAGGCTTCAACTTCCGCACGCGCCCAAGGCGTACGGCGCAAAAATTTGAGGCTGGACTTCACGCTGGGGTCATTCTTAAAACAGTTGATTTTGATCAGTTGGCTCAACCGATCCCAGCCGTAGCGGGCGACCAGCGCGTTAACCTGCATTTCAAGGGTTACGCCGTGTAGAGGGTCTTTAGAGGTATGCGCAGTCATGAGCGTCCATCGTTGATGAAATTTAGCGGAGGAAGAGTACAAGAAAGGCGCGGATCCGGCAACGCGGATTGATCTTCTGATGGCGCAACAGGAGATATACGACTTTATTATCAGAAACCTCTGCGCATATTCATCGTAGGGTGGACTTTAATATATTTCCCCAGGCACCACCGCAGTGCACCAGCTCCACAAACCCTCCCCAAAATAGTGATTTCTCGGATAAAGCAATCTTTAATTAACTGATAATAAATAGAATTAAATCATGGCATGTCCCTTGCTTAGATAAACCGGAAAGGGCAGCACACACAATCTAATCAATAGCTGGCTAGGGTTCCGGTTCACTGAGTGAATGACTGGTCCAAGAGCTGGCGACCTCTGAGAGGTTACACGGCGGGACAAAAGCCCGGGAGACAGCAGCACCCATTGGTGTCGCGCTGCCCCCCTAATTTTGTGCCACTCAGAGGTCAAGCATGAAGAAAACGTCATTACTCCGCTCTGTTGTACTGTCGCTGGCAATGCTGGTCAGTCTCCCCACTTTTGCTGCTGTGAAAAAAGAGTTCAACGTCTGCTGGACCATCTACGCCGGGTGGATGCCCTGGGGGACCATTAGCAGCAGCAAAATTATCGATAAATGGGCCGATAAGTACGGCATCAAAATCAAAGTAGTACAGCTCAACGACTATATCGAATCCATCAACCAGTACACGGCGGGCCAGTTTGATGGCTGCACCATGACCAATATGGATGCGCTGACCATTCCGGCCGCAGGTGGGGTAGACAGCACCGCACTGATCCTCGGCAGCTACTCGGAAGGCAATGACGGCGTGGTGATGAAGGGCGAGGGCAAGACCCTTAACGACCTGAAGGGGATGAAGGTCTACCTGCCAGAACTGTCCGTTTCCCACTATTTACTAGTTCGCGGTCTGGAAAAAGCGGGACTGGCGGAAAAAGACATTACCGTCGTGAATACCTCAGATGCGGATATCGTCTCGGCGTTTGGTACCTCCGGCGTACAGGCGGCAGTGGCCTGGAACCCGCAGCTTTCTGTTATCAAAGGTACGCCGAAAACCACCGAAGTGTTCAGCTCCTCGCAGGTACCGGGGGAGCTTATCGACATGATGGTCGTCAACAGCGAAACCCTGAAAGATAACCCTGCACTCGGCAAAGCCTTAACCGGCGCGTGGTACGAAATGATGGGGATGATGAAAGCCCAGGATACGAACGCGCTGAATGCAATGGCGGCCGCCTCCGGCACAGATTTGGCTGGATATCAGGCGCAGCTGAAGACCACCCATTTGTTCTACACCCCACAGGACAACATTGCCTTTATTAGCTCCCCGGATCTGGCGAAAACCATGCAGCGCGTGGCTGCGTTCTCCTTTGATAAAGGGCTACTGGGCGATGGAGCGCAGAGTGCCGATTTTATTGGTATGCGCTTCCCTGGCAACGTGACTCAGGGTGATGCCCATAACGTCAAACTGCGATTTGACGATAGCTTCGTGAAAATGGCCGCTGCCGGCACGCTGTGATAACGGACGGAGTTCCCATGCGACAAATTAATCGTCATCCCACTTCTGGTATGCGGCTGATGCTGGTCATGATGCCTTTCATCCTGCTGCTGGCTGCCTACTTCTTTGGCTCGGCGGTACGGCTGGAGGCTAATCCGCAGGACAAGCTGCTGCCGGGTCTCCAGCAGATGCTGGATGCGCTATCACGGATGGCGTTTACCCCGGATAAACGCAGCGGTGAATATCTGTTCTGGGTCGATACCCTGGTCAGTCTGGCGCGTCTGCTGGTTGGGCTAACCATTGCCTCACTGCTGGGCCTGTGTATCGGCGTGACGTCCGGCGTGTTCCCGCTGTGGCGCGCGTCGCTGTCACCGCTGATGACGGTGTTGTCGATGATCCCGCCGCTGGCGATTTTACCGGTGCTGTTTATCGTTTTTGGCCTCGACGAACTGTCGAAAGTGATGCTGATTGTTATCGGCATCACGCCGATGCTGGCACGCGATCTGGAGCATCGCGCCTGTGAAATCCCGCCGGAGATCCTGATTAAAGCCCAGACTCTGGGCGCGAACAGCTGGACGCTGGTGCTGCGCGTGGTGCTGCCGCAACTGCTGTCGCGTCTGCTGACTTCGCTGCGTCTGCTGCTGGGTTCGGCATGGCTGTTCCTGATTTCGGCTGAAGCCATTTCATCCACCGCCGGATTGGGCTACCGCATTTTCCTCGTGCGCCGCTATATGGCCATGGACGTGATTATCCCTTACGTCCTGTGGATCACGCTGCTGGCCTGGCTGATGGATCTGGCGCTGCGCAAACTACATCAAACCTGTTTTCCCTGGGCGGAAGGAGGGAAGGCATGAGCTTTATCACTATCAACAATATCTGGCAGGAATACGGCGACCACGTCGTACTGGAGCGTCTTAACCTGCAGGTGAAAGAGGGCGAGTTCTGCTCGATGGTTGGCGCGTCCGGCTGCGGAAAATCGACGTTTTTGCGCCTGCTGCTCGGTCAGGAAACGCCGAGCCGGGGTTCTATCACTCTGGATGGTCAACAGCTCCATGCCGAACCGGATAGCAGCCGGGGCGTGGTGTTCCAGCGTTATTCAGTTTTTCCACACCTGAACGTGCTGGATAACGTCGCTATTGGTCTCGAACTGCCGCAATCACCACTGTTCGGGCGACTGTTCGGCGCAAAAAAACGCGCGGTACGCGAGCGGGCGACGGAGATGCTGGAAAAAGTCGGCCTTGGCCATGCGCTGGACAAATACCCGGCGCAGCTTTCCGGCGGTATGCAGCAGCGTTTAGCCATTGCGCAGGCGTTCATTATGCAACCGCGCGTACTTCTGCTCGATGAGCCTTTTGGCGCACTCGACCCAGGCATTCGTAAAGACATGCATGCGCTGCTGCTGCAGCTGTGGGGTGAAACTCGCATGACCGTGTTTATGGTTACCCACGATCTATCCGAAGGTTTCAACCTCGGCACCCGTTTACTGGTGTTCGACAAAGTGCGCATCGACCCTCAGGCGCCCAATGCCTTTGGCGCGCGCATTACCTATGACATTCCGCTCAACGAAACGCGGCTCTCTGCGCTGAGCGGTACGGCTCCCGACAACGTTTATGCCTTAAGGGGTTAATCATATGAAGACCGAAACATTCCTGCGTGAAGAGATCTTGCCGGGCGGCGGGCACCTTTCGTTTGTCCTCAAACGCGGGCAGATCCTGCGCATGACGGATATCGACGGCGGGGCAAACGTCAGCCTGCTGATGCTTAACCCGCACCATAAGAGCGAGCGTCTGAACCTGCCCGATACGCTGAAAGGTCAGCATACGGCGCGGCTCACCGCCGGGCACTGTTTTTACTCCGATATGGGCCGCGTACTGGCAGGCATTATTGCCGATACCAGCGGCTGGCACGATCCGTTTGGCGGCGTATTGAACGCGCAGGAAGTGGCGGAAAAATACGGGCAGGGGCGCTATCAGGAACGGCGGAACGGTTTCTACCGTAACGGTACCGACAACCTGCTGGTCGAGATGGGAAAGTGGGATCTTAACCTTGAAGATCTGCTGATGGTGGTCAATTTCTTCAGCAAGGTCACGGTGGATGACAACGGACAGTTCAGCTTCCACAGCGGGCATTCGCAGCCGGGGAGTTACATCGAACTGTTCGCGCCCATGGACACGCTGGTTGTGATGACCGCATTGCAGCATCCGATGGACCCATCCCGTGAGTATGCGCCACGCCCGGTGCAACTGAGCTGGAGGCAGGCTGAGGATCAAGACGCCGCCATTAACGCATTGCGGACACGGCCGGAAAACGAACGCGCCCTTATCAACACTCAACTTTTTGCCCTGTAAGGAGCCATAAGATGACCGTAGCCAGCGAGAAACAAGCCCAGCACGCCAGCTTTCGCCACGTAATCCCGGCAGGTGAACCCTACCTGTTTGAAGTGAAGAAGGGGCAAACTTTGCGCCTGCTCGACCTCGAAGGGAATCAAGCGGTAGACACGCTGTTTTATAACGCGGATAAACCGCGCGAACGCTACGACGCCCAGCGCACGCTGCGTCGTCAGAACAACGCGTATCTGACCAGCGGCAGCGTGCTGTATTCGAACCTCGGTAACCCGCTGCTGACCATTGTCGCCGATACCTGTGGGCGCCACGATACCCTCGGCGGCGCCTGCGCACAGGAGAGCAATACCGTTCGTTATGCCCTCGACAAACGGCATATGCATAGCTGTCGGGATAATTTTCTCTGCGCCTGCCTGCATGATGGCCGGCTGCAAAAGCGCGACATCGGCGCGAACATCAACTTCTTCATGAACGTGCCGGTGACGCCGCAGGGCGGACTGACCTTTGAGGACGGCATCTCTGCGCCGGGTAAGTATGTAGAGCTACGCGCCGAGTGTAACGTCATCGTGCTCATTTCTAACTGTCCGCAGTTGAATAATCCCTGCAACGGCTGGAATCCAACGCCTGCTGAGGTGCTGATATGGAACTAACACCAAACCGCTGGCAACGCCTGCGTCGGGCGATTTACCGCCTGTTTGAAGTCCGTGCCGGACGCCTCCTGCCATAAACGCTTTTTCCCCATGGACGACCATGGGTGAGCCAATATTCGGCGGGACGACCCGCCATGATTGAGTCTGACCTATGCTGACGACACTCCTGATTGCAAACCGCGGGGCGATTGCCTGCCGCATTTTACGTACCCTGCACGCAATGAACCTGCGCGGCGTGGCGGTCTATTCTGAGGCTGACATCAGCAGCCTGCATATTCGCGAAGCCGATGAAGCCCTGAGTCTGGGCGAAGGCCCGGCGGCCAATACCTATCTGGTGACGGAAAAAATCATTGCGGCCGCGCAAGCCAGCGGCGCACAAGCCATTCATCCAGGTTATGGTTTTCTGTCTGAAAACGCCGCTTTTGCGGAAGCCTGCGAAGCCGCAGGTATTGCCTTTGTTGGCCCGACACCGGAACAGCTGCGTCTGTTTGGCCTGAAACATACGGCCCGGGCGCTGGCTAAATCCCATGGAGTACCGATGCTGGAAGGCACTGAACTTCTGGCCGATGTGACTGAAGCGCTGCAGGCCGCTGATCGCGTTGGTTACCCGGTAATGCTGAAAAGCACCGCGGGCGGCGGCGGTATCGGGATGCGCGTCTGCTATACCCCAGAAGAACTCAACGACGCGTTCGATGCCGTGGTACGCCTGGGGAAAAACAACTTCAGCGATGCGGGGGTATTTATTGAGAAATACATCGAGCGGGCGCGGCATCTTGAAGTACAGCTATTTGGCGATGGCAGAGGCGAGGTGATTTCCCTCGGCGTGCGCGACTGCTCAATACAGCGCCGTAATCAGAAAGTGCTGGAAGAAACCCCTGCGCCGAATCTGCCTGAAGGCATGGAAAATGCCTTGTGTGAGGCGGCAATCAGGCTGGGTAAAGCGGTCAACTATCGTAGTGCGGGCACCGTCGAGTTTGTCTACGACAGTCACGCTGAACGGTTTTATTTCCTGGAGGTGAATACCCGTCTGCAGGTTGAGCACGGCGTGACCGAGCAGGTGTGGGGCGTGGACCTGGTGCGCTGGATGATTGAGCTGGCGGCAGGAACCTTACCGCCGCTGGCGGCGCTGCGAGAAAACCTCAAGCCTGATGGCCATGCGATTCAGGCACGCGTTTACGCCGAAGATCCGGGGCGTCAGTTCCAGCCGTCTCCGGGGCTGCTCACCGAAGTCGTCTTCCCGGCAAATGACCGCCGGACGCTACGTATCGACAGTTGGGTGGAATCCGGCTGCGAGGTCCCCCCGTTTTTTGATCCGATGCTGGCGAAAATCATCGCCTGGCAGCCGACGCGCGAACAGGCGGTTCGCACATTGCACACTGCTCTCGGCGAAACGCGCCTTTATGGCGTAGAAACCAACCGTAGCTATCTGCAGCAGATTTTAACCTTTGCCCCGTTTGCGAGCGGTGAACCCTGGACTCGCTGCCTGGAAGGGCTGAAATACGAGGCGTTCACGCTGGAAGTTCTCAACGCCGGAACACAAACCACGGTGCAGGATTACCCCGGAAGAACCGGTTACTGGGCGGTAGGCGTTCCACCATCCGGCCCAATGGACAGTCGGGCGCTGCGTCTGGGTAACCGGCTGTTGGGCAATGATGCCAACGCCGCCGCGCTGGAAATTACCCTCAGTGGCCCGACGCTCAAATTTAACTGTGACGCGCAACTGGTGGTCACCGGGGCAGAGATTGCGCTCACGTTGGATGGCGAACCGCTGGAGAATAATCGTATTGTCACCGTGCAGGCGGGCATGACGCTACGGATGGGCGACATCCGCAACCAGGGCGTACGCAGCTATCTGTGCCTGCGTGGCGGCTTCAACGTGCCGGATTATCTGGGCAGTAAAAGTACCTTCACGCTGGGGCAATTTGGCGGCCATGCCGGACGAGCGCTGCGAACCGGCGACGTGCTGCATCTGGCGCCTTTATCAGAGCGCGTTCAGGAAAGCGAACTGCCGCAAGCGCTGCGGACCACGCTGGGAACGGTGCGCGAGCTGCGTGTTGTCTATGGCCCGCACGGCGCGCCGGAGTATTTCACGCCTGATTATATAGAGACTTTTTTTGCCACCGAATGGGAAGTCCATTTTAACTCCAGCCGGACGGGCGTTCGCCTGATCGGGCCGAAACCGGAGTGGGTACGTGAGAGCGGCGGTGAAGCCGGCCTGCATCCGTCGAACATTCACGATAACCCGTACGCCATTGGCGCGGTGGATTTTACCGGTGACATGCCGGTGATCCTCGGACCGGATGGCCCGAGCCTGGGCGGATTTGTTTGCCCTGTAACGATTATCGAGGCCGATTTACCGGCGGTCGGGCAGGTGAAAGCCGGTGATAAAATCCGCTTTGTTCCTGTCGATATCGCGACGGCGCGCCGACTGGCACAGGCTCAGGAAACCGAAATTGCCAGCCTGACGCCACAGCACCCTGCCTGGCAACCCACGACTTTGGCCTCGCCAGCGGTGCTCAGTCTTGGTACCGCCGATAAGCGACTGGTGGCAAGGCTCTCTGGCGATACCCATCTGTTGCTGGAGATTGGCGAACCAGAGCTGGATCTGGTGCTGCGTTTTCGCGGTCATGCGTTGATGCAAGCGCTGGAGGAAAAAGCGCTGAGTGGGATCGTCGACCTCACGCCGGGGATCCGCTCGTTGCAAATTCACTACCAGCCGGAAACGCTAAGTCTGGCAACGCTTCTGGAGATAGTCTCCGGAGTATGGAATGGCGTGTGCGAGCAGGATTCGCTGGCAGTGCCGTCGCGCATCGTCTGGCTGCCGCTCTCCTGGGACGATCCGGCGTGCCAGAAGGCTATCGACAAATACATGACCACCGTGCGCCGCGATGCGCCCTGGTGTCCGAGCAATCTGGAATTTATTCGCCGCATTAACGATCTGGCGAACGTCGATGAAGTGTATAAAACGGTGTTCGACGCCAGCTATCTGGTGATGGGGCTTGGAGATGTCTATCTCGGTGCGCCGGTCGCGACACCGCTTGATCCGCGCCATCGACTGGTCACCACCAAGTACAATCCGGCGCGCACCTGGACGGCGGAAAACTCGGTGGGCATTGGCGGGGCATATCTCTGCGTTTATGGCATGGAGGGGCCGGGCGGGTATCAGTTCGTTGGCCGTACGCTGCAAATGTGGAATCGCTATCACGCGGTTGACGATTTTGGCGGTAAACCGTGGCTGCTGCGCTTCTTCGACCAGATTCGTTTCTACCCGGTTTCTGCCGACGAGTTATTGACGATCCGCCGCGATTTTCCGCTGGGGCGTTATCCGCTGCGTATTGAACATACCACGCTGAACCTCGCCGACTACCAGCAGTTTCTGGCGGATGAAGCCACGGAAATTGAGGCTTTCCGTGCCCATCAGCAGGGGGCGTTTGATGCAGAGCGCGAGCGCTGGATTGCCAACGGCCAGGCACATTTTGATAGTAGCGATACGCTGGTAGAAGAGGGCGAAGATGCACCATTAAGGGCCGGTCAGGCAAGCATCGACAGTCCGATATCTGGCAACCTGTGGCAGGTGAACGTTGAAATCGGCAACACCGTACGCGAAGGCGACGTTCTGGTGATCCTCGAGTCGATGAAGATGGAAATTCCGTTAGTGGCCTCACAGGATGGTGTGGTCAGCCAGGTGCGAGTTCAACCAGGTTCATCGGTGAGAGCGGGTCAGTGCGTGGTGGTGTTGGAAACTGCGGTCTGATGTATTGCATGATCTGACGGCTGAGGAGCAGAGAGTCTATTCAGTCGTCAGGTCTTCACGATATTTTGTCTACTTTCCTGACATGTTGTTCGCTGCGTTAAATGTGTTCTTTAAGCAACGCTGTCAGCGCTTTCCAGTTAAACGGCTCAAGCTGCGCATAGGTAATTCCTAGCGCGGCCATACGTTCTGGCAGGTGGCGTTGGGCTATCGCCGTCGCCTGACTCATCACGCTCTCTCCCGCGGCATCGCGAAGGGTTTTGACCACTTCTTCCATCTCTTCGCTGCGTCGGATGCCATGCTCGGCAACGCGGCTTATCAGGTAGCCAGGGAAGGCATCATTCCAGCCCAATGAGGGAAAGCTGGCGTGGAGCGATGCCAGCACCGATTCCTCAACGCCGTACTGGTGAGCGGCGAACAGGCATTCGGCGGTAAGTGCCTCCAGTCCTTTGATCATGACGCTGCGGCACATCTTGATTGCCGACACGCTGCCAATATCGTTCCCGCCGTAGCGCGCATGACATCCGAGCACGGTCAGTAATTCGGCGATGGCTTGCGCCTGTGGGCCCCCGATCAGCAAAGGCGTTCTGAGTGCGCCGGGTGGAACTGGCGCCATCACCGCGACATCGACGTAAGTACCGGGCTTAAAGCGTTCGGCAGCCTGCCGCTTGGTCTGCGGGGCGACGGAGTTAAGGTCAAGAAAATACTGCTTATCCGTCATCAGCAGGGCTGCTTGTGACGCGACATCCAGCGCGGATCCTGCGGTGACGGTGGAAAAGATGAGTTCGGCGCCTGTCAACGCGTCGGCCAGGGAAATTGCTGCCCGCACGCCTCCCTGGCGCGCCTTCATGATCATCGCATCGCGTTCGGGACCATTAAACTTGCAATCCCAGACGGTGACCGGGTTCTCTTTTGCCAGTGCATCCGCAAGAATGCCTCCTGCTTCACCATAGCCAATAAATGTTATTGTCGTCATCACAGCTCCTCACGCGGCCATACACTGGCCGGAATACAAACGTCGCCGGTGAACAGCAGCCGCGCTGTGCGCAGCAGGCCGCAGCCTGTCAGTTGGCTGTTATCGGCGAGCTGGAGCGCCACGCTGAATTCACCGGTTGGGTGCTCGACGCTCAGTTCTGGGATACGCTCAAGACTCGCCAACTCTTGCGCCACTGAACCTTCAATAAGACAGGCGCTGGCGACGCTCACCGCGCCGAAAACGCCAATCGAGGTATGGCAGCGGTGCGGAATAAAGGTACGACTGCTGATGGCTCCGCCGGCGCGCGGTCTGGCAATTAGCGTCATTTTGGGAACCGTGCGTTGCGACACATCGCCCAGATTCATGCGCGGTCCGGCCTGCAGGCGAATAGACTCCAGCCGCTGCTTCAGCTCATCGTCGGCGTCGAGCTGTTCACGGGTCTCATAACCTGTGCGCCCGAGGTCGCTGGCACGGACAAGGATCACCGGCATACCATTATCGATACAGGTGACATCGATGCCGTCGAAGCGATCGCGAGCTCGTCCGGTCGGGAGCAGCGCGCCGCAGCTTGATCCCGCCACGTCGAGAAAATTGAGCACAATTTTACTGGCCGTACCGGGTACGCCATCAATGCGGGTGTCGCCCGCATACTCCACGCCTTCGTTGTCACAGGGCACTTCTGCAACCGCAAGCTGGCCGGTGTTCTCCATATAGATGCGCACCCGGGTCAGGGGAGCGACGCAGTCCACCAGGCCGCGTTCAATGGCAAAAGGTCCAACCGCAGCAAGAATGTTGCCGCAGTTTTGACCGTAATCGACCACGGCACGATCGACGTTGACCTGGGCAAAAAGATAATCGACATCGGCATCTGGCCGCGCCGAGCGACGAATAATCGCCACCTTACTGGTCAACGGGTCGGCACCGCCAATACCGTCGATTTGACGTGTATCGGGCGATCCCATCGCCGCTAGCAGCACCGCGTCGCGAATGGCGGGCTCCACCGGTAAATCGTCCGCGAGAAAGCAGGCCGCCTTCGAGGTGCCTCCGCGCATCAGTAGGCAGGGAATTCTGCGTTGAGCCATGTTTAACTCTCCACGTCTTCGGCGCTATCGTAATAACGCAGCCCTTTCTCGGCGAGGCGCGGGCGCATTGCGTAGATATCCAGCCCCAGTTCGCCGCTCCCCATCCGCTCTCGTTTCGCTTCTTCGTTTGCTATTCGGGTTTCGGCTTTTACCAGCACCTCGCGGGCAAGCCCGTGCGGAATGACCACCACGCCGTCGTCGTCGGCGACAATCACATCCCCCGGCGTCACCAACTGGCCTGCACAGATAATCGGGACGTTAACCGAGCCCAGCGTCTCTTTCACCGTACCCTGGGCGTAAACCTGCCGGGACCAGACGGCAAAGCCCATCTCGCGGAGGGTATGCGAATCACGGATGCCGATATCACCCACCAGGCCCACGACGCCGCGCGACTGTAACGACGTGGCCAGCAGATCGCCAAAAAAACCATCCCCGCAGGGCGAAGTAGGGGCTACCACGAGGATATCGCCCGGCCGGCACTGCTCGACGGCAACGTGGAACATCCAGTTGTCGCCGGGCGTGACCAGCACGGTGACCGCATTTCCGGCACGGCATATGCCCTGTTGTATTGGCCTGATGTGCGGGGCCATAAGCCCCTGTCGGTCATAAGCTTCGTGAAGCGTAGCTACACCCGCCGCGCTGAACTGACGCAGGGCGGTGTTGTCGTGGCGGGGAAGGGAGCGGATGACAATGCCTTTACGGTTAAGCAGGTTCATGCAAGGTTCTCCGTCACACGAGGGAAGATGCTCTGGAAAGCTTCGGCATGAACGATGTCACGTGCGGCGGTGATGCCGATATTACGTTTAGCCTGCACGCCCCGCTGGAGCGCCACGCGAGTATAGTATTCCCACAGGTGCTCCTGGCCCTGCATGCACTGGATTGCCTGATACTTTTTGTCCCAGACGCGGGTGATATCCAGCAGAACGTCCGGCTTCCAACTGCACTGCTCAGGCTGATGCGGCTCAAAGCAATAGACTGGCGGCGCCTGCACGACAGGTTCACCAGGACGGTATCCTTCGGCCTGGGCGATAATGCGGGCTTCCTGCGCCAGGTTTGACGCCATCGGATGATCGTAGTTATAAGGATCCTGCATGGAGTGGGTCAGAACAAAGTGTGGCTGCACCCGACGATAAACATCCGCCAGGCGGAACAGTGTCTCTTTGTCGGCACGCAGCGGATAGTCACCAATATCAAAAAACTCCACGCTGGCCCCGAGAATGTTAGCAGCAGCCTGCGCTTCTTCCTGACGATGATGTTTTACCGTTTCTTCAGTCATATTGCCTTTGCGCCACAGTTTAGCGGACTCCCCGCGCTCACCGAACGACAGGCAGACGATATGCACCTGATAGCCCTGCTCGACGTGCAGGGCTATCGCGCCGCCTGCACGCCAGACGAAATCAGCGGAGTGGGCGCTAACGACAAGGGCACTTTTTTCACGAATCGGTTGGGACATGATGACTTCCTCTGTTGTTTTTTGTCAGCTTGTCATGCTCCGTCGCAGGAAGGTAATTCGTTAACTTGTGAACGCTATGATTTTTATTTATGTTGTTATTAAGTTCATTGAGTGGCGCTGGGCCGATCATGCAGAGAAAAATACGAAGCAAATCGATAAATATTATGCAGCTACGCTTTTTCTGTCAGGTCGCGTTAAGGGGCAGTGTTTCCCGTGCCGCCGATGATTTATTCCGTACACAGTCTGCCATTACACGTGCAATACGCGACCTGGAAGCCTCACTGAACGTCATTCTTTTCGAGCGTCACTACAGCGGTATGGTGCTTACGGAGTACGGGAAATGCATATTACCGCGCGCCAGGCGGGCGGTAGAGGATTTACAGGCAGTTCCGGCCCTGATGCAAAAATTGAGGGTGCGCACCAGCGCGTCTAACGCGCTGCCGGATGCAGGCTGGCTCTTTCATACCCGTCGACTGGAAATTTTTATTCAACTGTATCATGTCAATCATACCCAGACCGTCGCGACGCAGCTCGGGGTGACGCAGCCGGCCATCAGCGCAGCGCTTAAAATTCTGGAGAAAGGGGCCGATGCGCCGCTGTTTCGCCGTACTCCGGAAGGGGTTCGTCCGACAGCGGCGGCAGACGTACTTTATCCTCACATCAGTCGGTCGCTGAACGAACTGGATAATATCTGGAGCGATCTCGCCGCCCGGCGTGGCGTGCTGCAGGGAAGCGTGCGTATCGGTGCGCTGCCACTTAGCCGGACACAACTGCTACCCGGCGCGATCGCCAGTTTCCTGGCGTGCCATCCCAACATCACAATAATGACCAACGAGAGCCCGTATGAGTCTCTGGTGTCGGACATGCGCGCGGGCAATATTGATTTTATTATTGGCGCCCTGCGCCAGGATGAGGATCTCCCCGACCTGGCAAGCGAGGCGCTCTTTGAAGAAGATATGCTGATCCTGGCGCGCAATGACCATCCATTGCTGCACGATCCTGATCCCCGGAGCAAGCTGGGGCAGGCGCAGTGGGTGCTGCCTCGCTCAAACGCTCCGGCGCGGCATCTGCTGGACAATGCGTTTCTCATCTCAGGGCTGCCTCTACCACAGCCCTGTGTTGAAACCGGCGATGCGGCAATGGTGCGTGGCCTGCTGCTTCACTCCGATATGTTGGCTGCGGTCTCTACAAGCCAAATGCGCTATGAAATTGACAACGGGCTGCTCACCGTTTTGCCTGTCCGCCTGCCCGATACTACACGCCGTATCGGGCTGACCTTCCGGGAAGGGAGCCTACCGTCACCCGCTACACAAGCCTTGCTCACTTTTATTCATAACCACGTGGCGAAAGGTTAACGGCTGCCAGCGACAGAATAGGTGACCTGCTGGTTTCGCGTCTTCTGAAATTCCTCCAGCGTTTGACCGCGCATGGCGGCGTAAATATGCAGATTCGATACGCCGACTACTGCGCCCATTTTCTCCAGCAGGAAAAAACTCGCGCCGTACTGGATCAAACCACGCCAGTCGCGTTCGGTCAGCAGACGTTGTTCCTCCTCGCTCAGCCCGGCCTCCTCATACAGTGCCTGCGGCGCACTCAGGAAACGCTGGCGCCAGGTGGGCTGCGTCAGCTTATGCAGGAAGTTGTTCAGCCGCAGGCCGTTCAGACTGCGCTCATGCGTAAAAGGATACGTTCCCGGCAGGTTATCAACACCAGCCAGTTGCAGCGCCATATGCTGGCGGTGGCGGGCCAGGGTGTCCACAGGCGGCGTGCGGGCGTTATTTTCCAGAATCAGCGTGGCAATGCCGGTCATTGAGGGCAGGTAGTAATCACGCCAGGTCTCAGTGACATTGGCCGAAAGGGCGCCACGCATCACCAGCCACATAATAACCTCTGAGCCTTCCATGCCGCCCAGCGTCGCATATTCACTGATGGTCATTTCGGTGAGTTTTTCCGGGTCGTTAACGAGCATGTCGACAAACTGCGCGTCCCAGTCGGTATTGTTGAATCCGCAGCGTTCCCCGTGAACCTGGTGCGACAGCCCGCCGGTGGCGACAATCGCCACGTCAATATCCTCCGGATAGCTTTCGATGGCACGACGTAATGCCTGGCCCAGCTTATAGCAACGTTTTGCGCTCGGCACAGGGAATTGCAGTACGCCGATTTGCAGCGGGATCACGCGGGTTGGCCATCCCTCTTCTTGCTGCCAGGGCAGAAGCGCCGACAGGGGGGAAAACAATCCGTGGTCCAGTTTTTTGTTCATAAAGAACGACATATCAAACTCGTCGGCCATCAAGCTTGCACCAATATGCCGCGAGAGTGCCGCATCGCCTTTTACCGGCGGCAGATTGCGCGGGCCGCCGCCTTCGTCCGCTACGCCATACTCTTTGTCAATTCCGAGGGTAAACGTGGAATAGTGGTCAAAGAAAAATGCGGTCACATGATCGTTAAAGATATAGACCAGCGCATCGGGCTTTTTCTCATCAAGCCAGCGCTGGAGGGGCTCGAAGCTTTGGAAAATAGGGGACCACGCCGGATCCTGCTGTTTGTGGTGATCAACCGCGAAACCAATCGTCGGCGTGTGTGAGACGGCAATACCGCCAAGTATTCGGGCCATAATGAAACTCCAGTTATCGGTTACGCAGGGTTTGCGCCAGGGCGCTCATTTCTGCCTCTGTTGCTCGAGGTTCTTTTCGGTTCATACGGTGCAACAAAATAGCAATGCCCGCCAGACATGCTGGCAAAGCGAGCACCAGGAAAATGGATGAGTGCCCCGGAACAGCCAGCATGATGACGCCGCCGAGCGTAGAGCTCAGAATCGCCCCTGTGCGGCCGATGCCGTGCATCCAGCTTACGCCCGTGGCGCGAATTTCCGTTTGGTAATAAGCGGGGGAATAAGCCTGAAGACCATTTTGCGCCCCATTAATGCACATCCCGCTGATGAAAATCAGCACCGCCAGCGCCGCTGAACCGAAATCCATCAGTCCTTGCGTTAACAGACACAGGCAACCAAGGAAATAGGTAAGGGCAATGACTTTTTTGGCGGCGGTGCGGTCCATCATATAGCCAACGATAATACCGCCGAGTGGACCACCAAGCTGGAACAAGCCGGTGATGATTGCAGCCTGCTGCAGTGAGAGCCCGCCGGAACGCAGAATAGTAGGTAGCCAGCCATTAAGCAGGTAAATGACAAACAGTCCCATAAAATAGGTCAGCCATAATGCCACTGTCCCTCTGGCGTATCCGTGACGAAACAGTTGAATCACCTTACTGCTGCGCGATATCTGCGGGGTATTCAATGTGAAGATATTATTTTTATTGAAGTTTCCACCCAGACGATTCAGCACGTTAGCAATTTTTTCTGTTGGCACCCGGCGGGCAACCATGCTCATAGCCGACTCTGGCAGCAGGGCGATCATAATGGGCAGCAGAACCAGCGGTAGCACACCTCCGAAAATCAGGGCCGAGTGCCAGCTGTAGTGTGAAAGCAGAGCCGCGGCAATAAATCCACCCAGTCCGGAGCCGACATTAAATCCACTGTACATCAGGGTAATCATTAAGCCTTTACGGCGTTCAGGCATGTATTCCGCAACTAGCGTGACGCAGTTTGGCATGACAGCCCCTAAACCTAACCCGGTGAGAAAGCGCATCAGCGCCATTTGTAGCGGACTCTGCGCAGCTGCAGCAGCCAGGCTGAAAAGGGCGAACAAAGCAACTGACCAGAGCAGGATCCGCTTGCGGCCATAACGATCCGACAACGGCCCAGCGACCAAAGCACCGATAGCGACGCCGAACATGGCAGCGCCCAGTATCGGGCCTAGCTGAGCGCGACTGATGCCCCAGTCTTCAATTAACGCAGGAGCAATAAAGCCCATAACTGCGGCGTCATAACCATCAAGCATAATGATAAGAAAGCAAAGGAGCAGGACATGCCATTGAAAACGTGATATTGGCCGGGCATCGATCCACGCCTTTACATCAACGATGTTTGTTTGATTCATAGAGTGACTTCCTTAAGCAGGCGGTATGAATGTTCTGTTTGTGTTATGTGATGAACGTTCGCATACAACTTAAGGCAGGCGACGAATTGTGTCTGGTTCGAAAAACCAGCCACAGGTATGAGTTCTATTTATAATGTGATGGATCTGGCGAAAACCAGGGGGGCTTCACGCGCTTAATCGCCGCAGCGAGCGAAACGCCGGAGAGGACACAAAACAATAGAATGTGGGGACAGGTGATAGGGATGAAAAACGACTGGCCGTGCATTATATCCAATTTAACATAATATACATTATGCGCACTAACATGAAGTCAGGCAGAATCCAGCATTTTGTGGTTATGATTATCTTGCTCACTGCGCCGCTCAAATCCTCGCCATACTGCGTTGACCATCACCAAATCTGAAACCGCAATTGCCTCGTTACCCCCTGACGTATAAATTAACGTTATGTCCGCATTGTTCACGGTATCTTCAGGAGGAAGTATGGTTCCCGGTTTACCCGCTCTGAATGTTTTGTTTGTCGCCGGCTTTGGTCCTGTCACCCGCGATACACAAAGCAGCAAATCTTTTTACGCCGACGCGCTTAACCTGCCTTTAAAACATATGGACGGCAATGACGATTATCTGCTGACGGATGTTGATGAACTAAACGGCGTGAAACATTTCGCACTGTGGCCCTTATCCCAGGCGGCTCAATCTTGCTTCGGCTCAGCAATATGGCCAGATGATATTCCTGTACCTCAAGGCTGGATTGAATTTGAAGTCGAGAATATCGATATCGCGACTGATGTTTTACAACGTCAGGGTTATCGCCTGTTAGTCGCAAATCGTAAAGAGCCCTGGGGCCAGACGGTAACCCGAATGCTCAGCCCTGAGGGCTTATTGGCCGGTGTAACAATTACTCCATGGCTACGCGAGAACCGCTGAACGCTGCGGATCACAACTGCTGCGTAATTGAGCCACCGTGCTTTTCAAATACCACGGTGGCCTGGACTCCGTTGACCAGCGTCATTTGCGGTGGAATATGCCCGATATCGACATCGTAGATCACGGGGATATGTAAATCCCCAAGCGCTGATTGCAATGCATCAGTTTAGGGGGAATGCGAATATTCATCGGCGATGTCCGTAAAATAAAGTCCAAACATAGCTTATTAATATTCGACAGCGCAATGGCGTTATTTCAGCTTCACATTAAAGAAATGGAACAGCGCCTGTTCTCCGGGGCTAGTAAAACGCACCTCCCGATAACCCGGTACACGTTCAATCCAGCCATTTTGTTCGAAGGCCTTCAGCATCGCTGCCCCGGCGTTACCGCCAAGATGCATCCGTCGTTCGCTCCAGTCCAGACAGCCACAGGCTTCTTTTCGTTTGGATCTAGGCGCCAGCACCGCGCCTATCTCGGCAAATCGAGTGATTCCGGTCGCGGATAATGACTCCTTTTCGGGGATAAACCAGCCCGCTTCCGTCATAAACGCATACAGCTCGACCGCGATTTCTCCCGCCAAATGATCGTAGCATGTCCGCGCTTTACGCAGATGAACAGGAGCACTGGTTTTGACCTGCGGCGTCCTTGCCATCGACACGCCCATCAACGTTTCCAGCAGCGAGGCGATTCCTCGCCCTGCTAACCGGTAATAACGATGTCGCCCCTGAGACAGGCAACTAATAAGCTGACCGCTCAATAGTTTATTCAGATGTGCGCTGGCGGTTGATGGCGCAATATCCGCCACCGCGCTCAGCTCCGTTGCTGTCCACGCCCGCCCATCCATCAACGCGCAAAGCATGCTAACCCGTGAGGGATCCGCGATGGCGGCTGCCACCTCCGCCATCGCATGTTGCAGAACTTCGCCATCATCGAGTTCCTGCTTTGCTTCAAGCAACTTCATGACAAATTCACACTCCAGGGTTTCGTGATACTGTCTGCCAGTTGGTTATTATCGGTCAGTAGAATCAAGTGGTTATCATGGTCGCTGTACTGTACGAGGATGTTAATACCCTGCTCAGCCAACACGCGAGCGATTTCACCTAATTCACCGGGTCGTTCTTGTTTAAGTTGACGAATCAATGGCTCGGTAACGCTAACACCCTGAATCCCGGCATCGCACAGAACCTGTTGCGCCCGTTCGCCCTCTGAGACCAGAAAATGAGCATGCGCTACCTCGCCTGCGGTAAAAACACCGCCGCCTTCCAGGCCTATACCGTGCTGCCCCAGAGTCGTACCTAATTTTGCCAGTTCTCCCGGGCAAGCACGCAAAATAACATGAATATCATACATGATGCGCGTGCCCTCGTTGATCGGATGAATATTCCCGAATGACCTGTGCGACACGAATACGATAGTCACTGAAGAGGGTCTGCTTTCCTTCTTGTTGCGCGGCCGCATGTAATGCATTTTGCTTCCATTCCCGTACAGATTCTTCATCTTTCCACCAGGATAACGACAAAATTTTGCCTTCTGTCGACAAACTTTGAAATCTCTCAAGGGCAATAAATCCGGGGGTCTTTTCCAGTTCTGACCGCAGCTCGGCGGCCAGCGCCAGGTATCGGCTCTGGTGGGCGGCTACGGCTTGTGCTTCAAACAGTACGGCAATCATCACAACCTCCTACATATATATTGAGGTGGCCACTGTAGCGTTTGAAAACGTTGAATACTTCGATAGCCAACGAAATGTGTCCGCCGTGTTGAATGCATGAATTATCTTGATAATGCACGAATGTGCCGTATATGATGTTTTTTCAACAATGGAGAAACCCCTGTGCACGAAAAAAACGCAAAAATACGCATTATCAAGACAGACACCCTCTCAGATGACTGGTATGTGCTAAAAAAATATACTTTTGAGCTACAGCGGCAGAACGGCGAATGGCAGCGGCAAAGTCGCGAAGTCTATGACCGTGGTAACGGCGCGACGATCCTGCTCTACAACCGCGAACGTCGGACGGTAATTCTCACCCGCCAGTTCCGTTTTCCAACCTACATGAACGGCTATCCAGGGTATTTAATCGAGACGGCAGCGGGATTGCTGGACAATATGGATGCGGAAAGCCGCATTAAGGCAGAAGCTGAAGAAGAAACCGGTTTTCGCCTTGCCAACGTGCAGAAGGTTTTAGAGGCCTTTATGAGCCCGGGCTCCGTGACTGAAAAGCTGCATTTTTTTATTGCGGAGTATACCGCTCGGGATAAAGTGAGCACCGGCGGCGGCCTGGCAGCGGAGGGCGAAGATATTGAAGTACTGGAGATGGCCTTTGACGAAGCATTGGCCGCCATTGATAGCGGCGCGATTGTTGATGGCAAAACGATTATGCTGCTCTATTACATGGCGCACAAAGGCATTCTCTAAGCCATTAACGCAGGCAGCCCAGCAACCCTTCCAGCCATTGGGCAAACCCCCTCACCTTATGCGATAAATGGCGATGAGGGTAAAGCAGCGACAGTTTGCGCGACGGGCACGGGAAGTCTGGCAGCACCTCCACCAATTGGCCGCTGTCGATATACGGCTGTAAGAAGAAATTCATCCCCTGAAGCAGGCCAAGCCCGGCGAGGCCTGCCGCAATATACACTTCCGAGTTATCGAGGATCAGCTTGCCCGGCAAGGTGATCTCTTCGATGCCAGCGGGTGTCACAAAGTGCCAGGGAATGACTTCGCGGTCGTTGCTGATAATCCAGTTCACGGCATGGTGATGCTGAAGGTCGGCAAGGGTTTCTGGCGTGCCGTATTGCGCAAGGTAGTGTGGGCTGGCGCAGGTCATTCTTTTCACGGTTCCCAATGGGCGAGCCACATAGTCTCCGTCGTCTAGCTCTCCTACACGTAGCACACAGTCAAGACCGTCACGTAGCATGTCGCGACGCACGTCGCTACTGCTCAGGATAATCTCGAGATCCGGGTGAGCTTGATAGAACTCCTGCAGTTTAGGTACGACGACCAGGCGAGCAAAGGCAATGGGCATATCAACGCGCAACTGACCATGTAGCGGCCGGTCCGGTGAAAAGGATTCCAGTAAATCATCGGCCTGGGACAGCAGTGGCTTACTGCGCCGATAAAACTCTTCGCCTTCCGGCGTCAGATAGATGCGGCGCGTGGTACGTTGCAGCAGCCGCACCCCGCTATGTTGTTCCAGTTGTTGTACCGCCCTGGTCACAGCGGGACGATGAATTTGCAGGTTTTCCGCGGCCTGAGTGAAACTGCCGGAATCGATGATTTCGATAAATATTTTAATATTTTCAAATAGATTCATCTGCATAGTACACGCCCCTTTTCTGTCATCACCCCATTGTTACTAATTTAATAACAGTGATGAACATTTTTCACTATTTTTCTGAATAATAAACCACTCTACACTGCCCTTATTCCAGCGAATTCGCGCTGTAACAAGGAAATAACATCATGAAAAATAACCGTATATGTCAGATTTTAGGTATCGAAAAGCCGGTCATTCAGGGGCCTCTTTCCTGGTTGACCGATGCGCGACTGGTCGCTGCTGTCAGTAATGCCGGAGGCCTTGGTGTGCTGGGGCCAAATGCCGGGTTGACCGCTGAGACCGCCGTCTCAACGCCGGAAGAAACCGCAGAGAAAATGCGCGAAGAGATTCGCAAAACCAAAAAACTGACCGAAAAACCGTTCGCCGTAAACCTGATCCCTTCAGCGGAGAATGATATCTGGACACCGGGAATCCTACAGGTGATCAAAGAAGAAGCGGTAAAAGCCGTGGTTTATACTGGCTACAGCGACGGTGCGATTATTCCTGAATTGTTTGATGAGCTGAAAGCGGCCGGTATCGTCATTATCTATCGCGACATTAACCCGACGCCCGCCAACAGCCGTGCAGCGGAACATGCCGGCGCCGATATGATTGTCGCCACCGGTTTTGATGAAGGTGGCACTCTGCCAGGTACCGCACTGGGGACGTTCTCTATTGTCCCGTTGATTGTCGATGCCGTAGAAAACGTTCCGGTTCTTGCCGCCGGCGGTATCGTTGATAAGCGTACGGCCAAAGCCGCCTATGCGCTGGGCGCTGAAGGGATATTCGCGGGTTCCGTGTTCATCAGCACCGTGGAAAACCGTGTGCCGCAGTCAGTTAAAGAGAAAATTGTCGCGGCGAACGGCCTTGATTTACGTTTGTTCCGCACCCTGCCCGACTACTATCGCTCGCTGCCTGGGAAGTTGGCAGAGAAACTGGTCGCACTCGATAAAGCAGGCGCCAGTAAAGAAGAGTTAGCCAGCGTGATGGGCGGCCTGCGTGGTTTACGCCTTGGTATGCTGGAAGGCAACACCGATGAAGGCTATATCTCACTGGGTACCGGTATTGGCGGTATTAAACAGATTCTCAGCGTCGCTGAAGTGGTCGAACAATTATCGGCATAACATAACAAGGGCAGCCTGCGCTGCCCTTTGACTTAGGGACAAAACATTTCACCGCGGCTAAAACTCCAGTCCTCAGCCTGGTTGAACTGGATAATTATCATCACATCATCCGGTGAGATAGCCAGTTCACGTTCAAGACGTTCGTTCAGCATGCGATAAAAGCTTTGCTTTTGTTCCCACGTTCGCGGCCGGCCTGCGGTGATCTGTATCAGGACAAATCCTTCACTACGTCCACCGCTGAGGTAGTGAGTATTGAATATGCGCTGATTGGCCGGCAATTTATCGATCAACTGAAAACAGTCTTCAACGGGAACAGCAAAGCTATCGACCAGGCTTTGATGAAGAATCGTCGACACCTTTGCTATCTGTGTATCGCTATAGATATCACCCAGCGTTATGCGCGTTAAGGGCATGATCGTTCCTCCTTTTCACTGATGCAGCCCAGCGCCGTGACGGCTGCGGGCCAGCCGATATAAAAAGCCAGATGCGTAAAGGCCTCTATGATCTCTTCCTGCTGCAGACCGTTTTGACGTGCAAAGTCCAGGTGCCAGGGTATCTGTTGTGTGCGCCCCATCGCCGCTAGCGCGGACAGGGTTATCAGGCTACGGTCGCGTGGAGAGAGGTCTTCCCTCTGCCAGATATCATTGAAAAGGAGTTGGCTGCTCACTTCGGCAAGTTTTGGGGCTATTTTTGCCAGGGTATGACGATCCAGTGATGACGACATAATGGTTCTCCGTATTGACAGTCCCCTCATACTGGCGCAACAGTAGTGTCCTGAATATCGAATAGTTCAGGACCAACCGTCCTGATAAAAAGGATGAATATGCAAAAGAGGCTTCCTGCACTGGATCTGGACGCGTTACGTAGTTTTATAACCGGTATTGAGTGCGGTAGTTTCGCCCAGGCGGCCACGCTGCTTTGCCGGTCAACATCTGCCGTCAGCGCTCAGCTCAAAAAGCTCGAACATCAGTGCGGTGCCGCGCTGGTGACGAAAAAAGGTCGTCACCTCCAGCTTACTTCTCAGGGAGAAATCTTGCTGGCTTACGGACGTCGCCTGTTGGCCTTGAGCGATGAAGCACAACAAGCCATCAAGGGTGCCCAGTTGCAAGGTGAAATACGTATTGGCATGCAGGAGGACTTTGGCGAGTCGTTGATGCCTGGCATTCTGGGACAATTTCATTATCAACATCCTGACGTCAGGATCATGGCGAAAGTTGACCGTAATGACCCCTTACAGCAGGCTCTTGCTGAACAGGCTCTGGATATGGCCCTGTTCTGGCAGCCGGACCTCAACGCAAGCGATGGCAAACTGTTAGACGTACGGCCGCTGGAGTGGATTGGCTCAGAAAATGGGGTTCTTGATCAATTACTTGCCGACGGAGAGCCCATTCCCCTGGTGATGTTTGAACACCCCTGCCTGATGCGCGCTCGTGCCACGGCAGCCCTGGATAACGCGGGAATTCCCTGGCGTGTGGTATTCGTTAGCCATAGTCTGGGCGGTATTTGGGCCGCGGTTCAGGCGGGCTTGGGGCTTACCGTCCGTACGCGGGTCGGCATGCCAGCGAATCTAAGAACGGTAAACGCCCGACTGCCTTCGCCGGGCGTTATGGGAATCACGTTAAAACATAATCCCGCCAGTTTATCGGCACAACACCCGGCACATTTGCTACTGGAGCAACTGATTGTCCAGGCGCTAGCGGCTGCTTAACGCTAATCCTATGAAGCGCTTACGGCTGCCCTGTCCTTAACATCTCATTAAATTCGCATAGCGTTTGGTATTGTTCCAAAGTTTGCACCATCTTTCCAGAGCCCGTTTTCCGCATATTCAGAACAATATTTTCAACGCTATGTTGATTGGCGTTATCAGCTAATGCCATTGCCCCGATTAACGTACCGGTGCGGCCAACCCCGGCATTGCAATGAATCAGTGGCATTTCACTAATATTATTATTTTCCGCGCATTTATCGCTTATTTTATTCTTGACATAACGAGTCAATTCATTTAATTCCATCACGTTAATTGAGGTTTTATCGGGCCAATTTGTAACATGGGTAACTGAATGCGTACTTTCCTTCTGCCCATCATTAATCTTCATGTTATAATGATTTAATATTAAACTTCCAATTTGCGTATTTACTTTCACTCTTGTATTTTTGTTAATTTTTGGCGCGATGGCAACCTGTATGCCATCATAATTCCCACTTTCACAAAAATACATAGGAAGTCCTTTATCGGCAATATCATTTGATGAGGATAACACAACGACCACTGCTGGCTTTTGCTCCAGCAACATCCGGCAATGCTCGGCCATATGATCAGCTTTGGGATACTGGCAGCGCATTGCAATTTCTTGACCGTTAATCGAAATCTTATTTGCTGGCATAGCCGTGCCGTTTGATGTTCGAATCTGTGAACATACAGCTGTACCTATATCGTTGTAACGCTGAAGATTCGGAACGGTGATATACTGAAAAGACTGCGTAAGCTCATTTATTTTATTATACTCGGCCTCCACATTATTATTTTGAGCATAATCTTTGGCGGGCAGCGCTGGAAATAAAGCATTCGTACGGGAAAGAAGATGTGCATACTTCTCTGAGCGCAGCATTTTCATACCATTATAAATAACTGGTTTATCTTTCCCCAAGTTTTCAGGGCTATTTTTCACCTCAAGTAATCTTTTGGCAAAGCAAATGTTGTTAGGGGTCTTATTCTTTTCAGCCAAACTAACTGCGGCCACAGTGCTCTTGAATAGATGAGCTTTAATGTAAAGTATGGGTGGATTCATTTTAATCATGTTATTACCATTTTTCACGCGTTGAGCTAATGCTCTGATTAAGAGGTGTGCTAGCGTTTTCCAATGCTGTAATTAACTTAGAGCCTATCTCAATCTGATGAGTCTCGATTATAGTTCTGCGTTGTGTTGCTGGCATGGTCAAACATCCTTTTCCGGGAAAAGGAATATCTTAAGTTCCCCTTCTTTGAAAAAGATATCATTTAACGATTATTCAGCCATGAGTTAATTGATTAGCGTGAGTACCTGTGCGGCAAGAGAAAAAGCAAGAAGAGAGTCTGCAACAGACATTTTCGTTCTCCGAAAGCGAGGAGACCATTTCGGAATTTACTTTTTGGCAACATTTTTGGCCCGGCGAGTACCGGGCCAATGGGTATCAGGAAAACTTGAGATACACCTTTTCTTCCTCAACCTGCACCGGGTAAATCGTCACCCCCTCGGTCAATGGGCTACACATCGCTTTTCCGGTTTTGATGCAAAAACGTCCCTGATGCAACGGGCACTCAATTTCACCGTCTTCCAGAAAACCATCGCTAAGGCGAGCATTGCCGTGTGAGCAACGGTTATCGCTGGCGAAAATGCCTTCATCGGTGCGATACAGCGCAATATCGCGGCCATTAACCTCCACGCCAATCACATCATCTTCTGGCAGTTCGGCCAGCGAGGCGGCTAAGATCCAGCTATCAGACATCGTTATCCCCTTAAATTGGATAGATCAGCGAGTTGGGCACCAGTTCGCTATCAAAAATACACAGACGGCTGGCAAATCGTAGCCCTTCCGCGGTTTGGACCACCGTGTCGAGGTAGTAGCCGACATTAAACACTTCGCTATGCCCATCTGATTTGGTGCGAAAAACCGCATAGTGAGTACGCGCGGTAATGCCCTTCTCGTCCATCGCCAGAATATGCGGCAGCCCCACGACGTGACGTTGGTAGTACGGATCGTGGAACAGCGTCTCGGCGATACCATAGATGCGATCCTTCAGCATCCCTTTGCTTTCCAGGTTGATGGTCGATAGCGGCAGTTGGCGATCGTAATTCTCGCGTGGAATCACCTTGTAGCAACAGTCGTCGGTAAACAGTTCTGTCCATCTCGCCCATTCTGCGCGGTCGACAATGTCGCTGTACGTCGTTTGCAGCGCGACCAGCTGCTGCCAGATTTCAGGGTTAATCATCATGTTAAATCTCCAGTACGCCGCGCCAGTAGTGATACATCCCACGAATTAAGCTTTCCGAAACCATATGATCGGTATTTTCGTAGCCGGTGCCGTTCATTTCTGCGAGCGTGCGACGATGGTCATTGTGATGGAAGCCTTGCTGCGAGAACTCCACCACTTCGCCATCATCCGCAGACACAAAACCCGCTGGGCCGAACAGATTGGCTTGTTTAAGGCGACGTTGCGTCATTTCGTCGTCGTCATCGGCAAAGCCAAAATGGGTCCAGACGAAATCGAATTCGTTTGGCCCTCGCGGTTGGATATGGCGCACCGACATGGAGTTGACGTTCTGCTGGACCACCAGACTCGGAAACAGCGTCATCATTACTACCGTTGGGCCATTCCACCAGAGCTCCTCTACCACGTCGAGGAAGCTGGCGTCGTTAAGTTGCATCTGCTCCTTAAAGCTGCTCACGCCTTGAGTGACCGCACTTTTACCGCCGTTGCCTTTACGGCTGATCATCGCTGCGTGGCGATATTGATCATCCATAATCAACTGGGAGCGATTATCGGCGCGCCATAGCCCAAAAGTAACAAACCAGGTATGTAGCAGGCCTGCGTGGTACGGATCTTTAATATTCTCCTGCATCAGCTTCCAGTTGCCAGGAATACGCTGACGGTTATAACCCAGTAACTTCAACTGACGACCACTGAAGACACGTTCAAAATAGGCCAGAATTTCCGGGCCCAGATACTGCTCTAACGGCTCGACATCGTACGAAAATGAGGCGAATACCACGCCGTTATGGCAGGCGACGTTGAGTTTTTTCAGCCCGTGTTCCGCGGGGTTAAAATCTTTAGGCATCCCGCCGTTCACTTTGCCATCCTGCTTGACACCGCGGCGGAATGGCACGCCCTGCAGGTTACCGTCGAGGTCGTAATTCCATTGATGATAGGGACAGACAAAATCCGTGCGGTTGCCGGATTTTTCCCGACAGAAGCGCATTCCACGGTGGGCACAGACATTTTCAACCACGTTGATCTCGCCCTGCGGGTTGCGTACGGCAATCACCGAGCGTTCGCCCACCACGCTGCGGACAAAATCGCCCGGTTCCGGGATCTCCGCTTCCAGCGCCACGTAGCACCAGTGTTTGCCGTAGAAAATTTTCTCCAGTTCGCGCTGGTAGATATCGTCGCGGGTATAGGCCCAGTAAGGAATGCGGCTGGTGCCGTCGTCAGGCCAGAGTAAATTGCTATTGGGTGCAGAGGTGAAGCTCATCATGACTCCTTTTCGTTATCTATCCGGGAAACGACATTACGGTTGGTAATAAAACGCGTCGGCATGAATATCGTCAGCCCGCGCGCCCAGGGCGCGAGCCTGAAGGCTCATGGCTTCGACCATTGCCGGTGGTCCGGCGGGGTAAACTTTCCAGCCGGTTAAGGCGGGAAGATCCAGGGCGACAGCTGCGGGCAGTCGGCCTGTGCGGTACGCTGCGGATGGGGTTTCCTGACTCAGAACGAGGTGGTAACGGAAATTGCGATAGGTTTGGGCGAGCGACTCCAACTGATCCACACCGTAGAGATCGCTAGCCCATCGGCAGCCGTAGTAAAGATGAATGGGGTTAGCCATCCCGGCTGCCAGCGCCGCACGAATAATAGAGAGTTGCGGCGCCAGGCCAGTGCCGCCGGCGACGCACAGCATTGGGCCGTCATGTTTTTGTCGCAGCCAGCTGCCGCCCATCGGACCGTTGAGTTTGATCATCGTCCCCGGTGTCAGGCTCTCGACCAGGCCCGGTGTGACACGCCCATCAGAGACGATGCGAATATGAAACTCCAGCTCATCGTCCTGCGGGAGCCCTGCCATTGAGTAGCTGCGCTGACCGCCGCCGGGAAACGTCAGTCTGACAAACTGTCCGGCTGACCAGGTAAAGGGTTTGGCGGGCTTCAGGCGAAGCTGCCATACGTCGTGGCACAGCGGTGAAAATGCCGTCACCGTGGTTTTTAACGTTCGCGCCGGATGCACCACGATCTCATCGGCGGGCGGCAGCTCAATGGTGCACGCCGAGTGCAGCGTGGTACAACAGGCCAGCACCTCACCCGCCGCCATTTCTGGCACATCATCCGGCAGAATTTGTTCGACGTTACCGCTAACCACCTTACAGCGACAGGTCTGACAGCGCCCCGCCATGCAGCTGTATGAGATAGGAATTTGTTGCTCGCGTAAGACGTCCAGCAGATTGCTGCCGGGGGTAACGGTGACCTGGCGGTTAACCGGAGTGAAATCCACTTGCATCACAGTTCCTTACCTTTAATGTTGTTATTTTGTTAACAAAGCGTATAAAAAAACGGAGCGGTGAGATATGCCGTACGGTTTATAGCGGTTATTAATCGGATTGATAACGATATCTATGTCACGTTTAAACGAAGTGGATCTCAATCTTCTGGTGGTCTTTCGCCATATGTACAGCGAGCGTCATACCGGGCGTGTTGCGGAAATTATGGGGCTCACGCAGCCTTCGGTAAGCCATGCGCTAAAGCGCCTGCGTATTATGCTGGGCGATGAATTGTTTGAAAAAGCGTCGCGCGGGATGCGCCCGACGCCCTATGCCGAGGCGATAGCGGCAGATGTCGATGAGGTATTGAGCACACTAGAAAAAACGCTGAACTACCGTAATACGTTTAATCCCTGTGACAGTCAGCGAGAATTTCGCGTGGCGATGACCGACCTTGGTGAAATTTATCTGCTGCCGCGGCTGATGAATTTGCTCAGCAAAGAAGCGCCTGGGGTACGAATTACCACCGTGCGCGACACGGCGGTACCGTTAAAAATCGAGATGGAGAATGGCGGTGTCGATTTGGCCATTGGGCTGCTGCCACAGCTTGAGGCGGGGTTTTATCAGCGCCGACTGTTCGATCAACGCTATGTGTGTTTAATGCGAAAGGATCATCCTTTGAGCACCGTTCCCTTTGATGAAGAGGCCTTCCGGGCTGCGCAGCACATCAAAGTGATGGCCCAGGATTCCGGGCATAAACGGATTTTTGAGCTATTTGCCAAAGCAGGCGTGACCGATCTTAGCCCGCTCTGCGTGCCGCATTTTATGGCAATCCCCTATATTCTCAGTGAGACCGACTTTATCGTCACCGTGACGGAGAAGCTGGCGCTGCAAACCGCGCAGCGCTTCGGGCTGATTATTCGTCCGTTGCCCTATGAGTTACCCCGTATTCAGATTAACCTGTTCTGGCACAGTCACGTCCATCAGGACGCCGCCAACACCTGGCTACGTCGTTGTTTTATGAGGCTATTTACCGAGTAACAGAATGCTGCGAATCACTCTCCGGGACCAGCATGATCATTTTTAACGCCCGGTTGCTTGCCAGTTGCCAACTCAGTTGCCGATAGGTGACGTCACCTTTTACCGCATGATGAAAAACGCGTTCGCCCCCTTCCCGTACAATGACCTGCTGTTGAGACCAGAACTCACGAAAATCGCGGCTGTTATCGTTCATTTGCTGCACAAACGCGTTAAGCGTGCTGTCCTTCGGATAATGAATCGCATCTGAACGGAGTTCAGCGACGATACGCCGCGCACGCGCTTCCCAGTTATCGACCAGCGTGCGCGCCAGCGGATGCTGGAACATAAAAGTCATCATATTGGGTGCGGGTTCGGTGCCCAGCCAGCCGCTAAACAGCGTCTCAGCGCCTTTATTCCACGCCAGCACCTGCCAGGTGAGATCCAGCAGATAGCAAGGTTCCGAGACGTGATGCACGGTAGACAGAATCGTCTGTTCTACCGCAGGTACCTGTTCGCTGAGTGGGTCGCTCTTATGCGCCAACAAAAAGAGATATTCACGCTCTGCGGGTTTGAGCTGCAGCGCAATGGCAATACCAGAGAGCGTTTGTGCGGAAACGGTGATATCACGCCCCTGCTCCAGCCAGGTATACCAGGTGGTACTGATACCGCTCATTTGTGCGACCTCTTCACGCCGTAGCCCCTTCGTTCTCCGGCGTGAAAGAACGGGAATGCCCAACATTTCCGGCGAGGTGCTTTCTCGCTTCACGCGTAAAAATGCCCCCAACGCTTCTGGCCCTGTCAGCCCGCTTTTGTCCATGGTAGTAACTCGATATACCAGTATAAGTGCCAATATTGTACCCGTATTTATCCCGGCGTATAGTCCGTTTTAACAAGAACATAACAACAGAGGAAGACGGGTATGAACAACCATCATGAAGCATTGGTGAAGTCACAGTTTGGCGGTCAGGCGGCGGCCTATTTACAGAGCAATGTCCACGCCCAGGGAGCCGATTTGCGACGCCTGAGCGAATGGTTATCCGAAGATAGCGAGGCCACGGTACTGGATGTTGGCTGTGGTGCCGGGCACGCCAGTTTTACCGCCGCGACGCAGGTTGCGCAGGTGACAGCATACGATCTCTCTGAAGGGATGCTGGCAGTGGTTGCCGAGGAGGCGCAAAAACGTGGGCTCAACAACATTACCTGTGCGCAAGGCCCGGCAGAAATATTGCCATTTGGCGATAACAGCTTTGATATCGTTATCAGCCGCTATTCCGCCCACCACTGGCACGATATGCAGGCGGCGCTGATGGAGATTCGCCGCGTCCTGAAACCAGGTGGCCGCTTTATCATGATGGATATTGCATCACCGGGAAAAGCGATTCTGGATGTGTGGCTGCAAACCATTGAAATGCTGCGCGATCCATCGCACATTCGCAATTATTCGCAAGGCGAATGGCTGGCGATGGTCAATAACCGGGGAATGGTCGTCGATAAACTGGTTGGCGATACGCTGCACCTGGAGTTCTCCTCCTGGGTTGCGCGGATGAAAACGCCGGACAATATCATTGAGGCCATTCGTTACCTGCAAGAAAAAGTCTCTCATGAGGTACGCGAGCATTTCGCTATTGCCGCGGATGGCAGCTTCACTTCCGACACCATTATGTTCCAGGCACGCTAAAAGTGCAGGTTGTCGCCAGAATTGGCGGCAACCTCTTTTCTTACTTCAGTTTAAAAGTGACACTGTCACAATGAAAGACCATCAAACAAACCTGAAATTGCCGAGCTTTTAGGCAGTCACCCGCTTTTTTGTGCCCTTTCTATCGATTTGCCACCATCATGTTAAGCGTTGCTCTATAATCTTGCGCGCTGCACCCGCCGCTGGGTCTGGAGTGAAGATAACGGAGTTAAGTCAGATGTTACCAGGCAAGAAAAATCGTTCCCTGTATATCCCTTATGCGGGGCCGGTTCTGTTGGAATTTCCGCTGCTGAATAAAGGCAGCGCGTTCAGTATGGAAGAACGCAGCAACTTCAACCTGCTGGGGCTACTGCCCGAGGTTGTCGAGAGTATTGAAGAACAGGCCGAGCGCGCCTGGATTCAATATCAGGGTTTCAAAACTGAAATCGATAAGCATATCTACCTACGCAACATTCAGGATACCAACGAAACGCTGTTCTACCGTCTGGTTGAAAACCATCTCGATGAGATGATGCCGGTTATCTACACGCCGACTGTCGGTGCGGCCTGCGAACGTTTCTCTGAGATTTATCGTCGTGCGCGTGGCGTCTTCATCTCTTATCAGAATCGTCACAACATGGACGATATCCTGCAAAATGTGCCAAACCACAACATCAAAGTCATTGTGGTTACCGACGGAGAACGTATTCTCGGCCTGGGCGACCAGGGTATCGGCGGTATGGGGATCCCTATCGGTAAGCTTTCGCTGTACACCGCCTGCGGCGGCATCAGCCCTGCCTACACCCTTCCGGTGGTACTGGACGTCGGCACCAACAATCAACAGTTGTTGAACGACCCGCTGTATATGGGCTGTCGTAACCCGCGTATCAGCGACGAAGAGTACTACCAGTTTGTTGATGACTTTATCCAGGCCGTGAAACAGCGCTGGCCAAACGTGCTGCTGCAGTTCGAAGATTTTGCGCAGAAAAACGCGATGCCGCTGTTAAACCGCTATCGTGATGAAATCTGCTGCTTTAACGACGATATTCAGGGCACTGCGGCGGTCACCGTCGGTACGCTGATTGCGGCAAGCCGCGCGGCGGGTAGCCAGTTGAATGAGCAGAAAATTGTCTTCCTCGGGGCCGGTTCTGCGGGCTGCGGCATCGCCGAGCAGATCATTTCGCAGATGCAGCGTGAAGGTCTGAGCGAAGAACAGGCTCGCAGCCGCGTGTTTATGGTCGACCGTTTCGGTCTGCTGACCGACCAGATGCCTAACCTGCTGCCGTTCCAGAGTAAACTGGTGCAAAAACAGGAAAAAATTCACGACTGGCAGCATGACAATGAGCAGATTTCACTGCTCGATGTGGTGCGTAACGTGAAGCCGAATATCCTGATTGGCGTATCTGGTCAGACGGGCCTGTTCACGGAAGAGATTATTCGTGAAATGCACAAACACTGCCCGCGTCCGATTGTGATGCCATTATCGAACCCGACGTCACGTGTAGAAGCCACGCCGCAGGATATCATCAGTTGGACTGATGGTCAGGCGCTGGTTGCTACCGGCAGCCCGTTCGCGCCGGTGACCTGGAAAGATAAGGTGTACCCGATCGCCCAGTGTAATAACTCTTATATTTTCCCGGGTATTGGTCTGGGCGTGATCGCTTCCGGCGCTTCGCGTATCACCGACGAAATGCTGATGTCGGCGAGCGAAACCCTGGCGAAACACTCTCCGCTCGCTAACCACGGCGAAGGACTGGTGCTTCCGGAGCTGAAGGATATTCACATCGTCTCACGTGCCATCGCCTTTGCGGTGGGTAAGATGGCGCAGCAACAGGGGGTCGCGACGAATACCTCTGCTGACGCGCTGCAAGAAGCGATTGATGAGAACTTCTGGCTGCCGGAATATCGCAGCTATCGTCGTACCTCGATTTAACCTGTCCCATTAGCCCGGCTGAGCAAGCGTGACGCCGGGTTTTTTACTCACTCTTCTGGCTGAAAACGATGTTATGCACAATGCCGAATGTGTCTTATCTTTAACACTTCACATGTATGTTGTAACTAATATCTTTGGTGGCAAAGACATTACACACCCGCTACACTGCATTCACCGAATCATCTGACATCATGAAAAGGAGGCTAATTATGCTGTACTGTGAAATTTTCAATGTTTCACATACATTTGGTGATCGCACCAGCTCAAGCGTTATCGGTATCGTGCTGCGATAACTTCTGCTTGAGCGAAGACACCAACCTTTAAACCCTTCCCTCGGGCTTATCAAGTTATCGTCAGCGTTGTATGACGAGGCATTCTCATGCCTGTAACACTTGAGTAAGCAAATGAGCACATTACTAACTGCACAATCTCTTCACGTTGAGACGGCGTTCGGCCCTCTTTTCAACGCACTCTCCTTCACCCTGAAGAAAGGCGATCGTATCGGTCTGATTGGCTATAACGGTTGCGGGAAAAGTACCTTATTACAGGTACTTGACGGAACCATTACCCCTTCGTCCGGTAGCGTGTCCATCGCAAACCATTGCCTGATGGCGCGTGTCGAACAGCATCTTCCTGATGAGCTGCTGGCACAATCGCTCATACAGGCGGTACTGGCGCAGTTGCCTTTCACCGCGCGTGAAAGCCAGTGCTGGCAGGCTGAGCGGCTGCTGATGGAAATGGGGTTTCACGCTGATGAGCTTGAACAGGCTGCCGCCACCTTAAGCGGCGGACAACATACGCGGCTACTGCTAGCGCGCGCGCTGATTCTTAATCCCGATCTGTTGCTGTTGGATGAACCGGGTAACCATCTCGATCTGCCAACGCTGCTTTGGCTTGAAACGTTCCTGAATAACTGGAACGGCAGCTTTGTGCTGGTTTCACACGATAATCCGCTACTGGATGCCGTGACCAATACCAGTTGGATATTACGTGATAATACCCAGCACGCGTTCTCACTCCCCTGCACCGCCGCTCGTCAAGCGCTGGCTGAACAGGATGAGAGCGATGCGTTACGGCATAAAGCGGAACAAAAGGAGATCGACCGGGTCACCGCCAGCGCCAAACGGTTGGCCACCTGGGGACAGGTCTATGACAACGAAGATCTCTCCCGCAAGGCCAAACAGATGGAGAGGCAGGTTGCCCGGTTGAAAGCAGCGCAAACCGACCTGACCGCCGGCACGCCATGGCAACTGGAACTCAATGGCGATGCCGTACGGGCCGACCGGTTACTGGAAATGGAGCACCTTGCCGTCCCCCCAGCGCCGGGTCTTGCGCCACTGTTTACCACCGGCACCGCCCGGCTGCAAAGCGGTGACCGCGTGGCCATTATGGGACGCAACGGCGGCGGCAAATCTTCGCTTCTGCGACTGCTTTGGCGACAAATGCAGCAGGAAGCACCAGACGCCGGGCTTAAGTTGCATCCGCGTCTGCATCCGGGCTATTACGATCAGACGTTACACCAGTTAGCGGATAACGCCACGCTGCTGGAGGCGCTGGAAATGTTCGAGCCGTCGGGTGAAACCCGCAAGCGCGCGCTGATTTCAGCCGGTTTCGGCTGGACGCGTCATGGGCAAAAAGTCAGTACGTTGAGCGGCGGCGAACGTTCGCGCCTACTGTTTGTCGGCCTGTCCCTTGCCCGCTATAGCCTGCTGTTGCTGGATGAACCCACCAACCATCTGGACATCGACGGTAAAGAAGCGCTGGCAGAAACACTCTGTCACTACCCCGGAGGCCTGCTGCTGGTCAGCCACGACCGCCAGCTCATCAACCAAAGCTGTAACCGCTTCTGGCTGATTGACGAGTGCGGGTTGAGCGAATGGCCAGACGCCGACGCGGTATATGAGCAGTTACGCCAGCGTACCCGCGCAGAAACTCCGGAGGCGGCAACGGTTTCATCCCCTGTAACCAAGCCGGAAGGCGATGACCTGCTTGAGCGCTTAATTACGCTTGAACAGCGGTTAGCAGAGGATCTGGCGCGCAAGCCGAAACATCAGAAGCCGCTGATGCAGCAGCGTTGGCGAGAGGAGATTGACTTAATCAATAATCAGTTAAGCTAAACGGTACCCCGGCTGAGCATTGCGACGCCGGGGTTTCCTTTTTAAGCCGCTTTAGCGCGACAATTTATTGCGGGTTTTTCTGCAGCCACGCATTCCACGCTTGCTTAATCTCCTGCTTGGCGGCGGCGGCATCGTTAAAACCGTTCAGTTCTACCTTTTTGCGCCCTTCCGGCAGCTGTTTGTAGACGCGGAAAAACGCCTGCAACCGCTCCTGCTCGACTTTTGGCAGATCGCTGATGTTTTTAATATCGTCATAAGTTGGGTCAATTTTGCTGGCGGGAACGGCAATGATTTTGTCATCTTTCTCACCGCCGTCGATCATCTTCAGCACGCCAATCGCGCGTAACTTAATTAGCGTACCCGGAGCCATGGGCGCGCGGGTATAAAATACCACATCCAGCGGGTCGCCATCTCCCGCCAGCGACTGGGTCAGCGAGCCGTAGTTGGCCGGATAAGCCACCGGCATCGACTGGAAACGATCGGCGATCAGAAAACCAGTTTTGGCGTCGGTTTCATATTTGATAATTCCCCCTGCCGGAATCTCGGTCACCGCATAAAACTCTTCCGGGTTATTCTCGGGCTGCGGAAACTCAAGGATATTGTGCGCCTGAGCGGCAGCGGAAAGAAACAGGCTTGCGGCAAGGATAGTTTTGACCAGATGCATTGTGTGTTCACTCTATTGTTATAGGGAAAGTAAAAAGCACACCGTAGAGTTTGCGAGTGAACAAAGGATGACCATTTGATGACAATACGGTTAACCTATAATGCTATCAATATGAAAACCCACCAGATTCTTCTCCCCGAGTGCCTTGCGTTTTACGCCCCTATGGCTAATCATTAATGAGTATTATTTTCGAATACAACATAACCAGGAGTAGGATATGAAGGCTGCAGTTGTCACTCATGACCATCAGGTAAACGTCACCGATAAAAAGCTGCGTCCGTTGCAGCACGGTGAAGCGCTGCTTTCCATGGAGTGCTGTGGGGTCTGTCACACCGATCTGCACGTAAAAAACGGCGATTTCGGTGACAAGACCGGGGTGATCCTCGGCCATGAAGGGATTGGTGTTGTTAAAGAGATTGGCCCGGGTGTGACCTCGCTGAAAGTGGGCGACCGCGCGAGCGTGGCATGGTTCTTCGAAGGCTGCGGGCACTGCGAATACTGTAATAGCGGTAACGAAACCCTTTGCCGCTCGGTAAAAAATGCCGGTTACAGCGTCGATGGCGGCATGGCTGAAGAGTGCATTGTTACCGCCGATTATTCGGTAAAAGTACCGGACGGCCTCGACTCCGCCGCGGCAAGCAGCATCACCTGCGCGGGCGTCACCACCTATAAGGCGGTGAAAGTATCGCACATCAAACCTGGCCAGTGGATTGCCATTTACGGTCTTGGCGGCCTGGGTAACCTGGCGCTGCAGTATGCGAAAAACGTCTTTAATGCCAAAGTGATCGCGCTGGACGTTAACGATGAACAGCTGAAGCTGGCCGCAGAAATGGGCGCGGATCTGACCATCAACTCCCGCAGCGAAGACGCAGCGAAAATCGTACAGGAAAAAACCGGTGGCGCGCATGCCGCCGTGGTCACCGCGGTGGCGAAAGCCGCATTTAACTCAGCGGTTGACGCGGTTCGCGCCGGTGGCCGCGTGGTCGCAGTCGGCCTGCCGCCGGAGTCGATGAGTCTCGACATTCCGCGTCTGGTGCTGGACGGCATTGAAGTCGTTGGCTCGCTGGTTGGCACCCGTCAGGATCTGACCGAAGCCTTCCAGTTCGCCGCCGAAGGAAAAGTGGTACCGAAAGTCGCGCTCCGTCCATTAACCGACATTAACGCGATCTTTAAAGAGATGGAACAGGGCCAGATCCGTGGCCGTATGGTGATTGATTTACGCCATTAATGTTCTCAGCCTCTCCCTGATGGGAGAGGCTTATTTCAGACAAGCGCCCTGCGCTGCTGATAACGCGCGTAAAGCAACAACGACGACATCGCGAGAAATGACAGTGCCGCCGCCGGTAATGCCACGCTGTTCCAGCCGAAATTCAGGGTAATCATCAGCCCACCGAAAAACGCGCCAATCGCGCTCCCCAGATTAAAAGCAATTTGCCCACCAGCCGCTCCCAACATTTCTCCACCCTTCGCATTTTGCAGCAGCAATATTTGCAGCGGTGCGGAAAGCGCAAACAGCCCGGCACAGCAGATAAAAGCCAGCGTCAGTGACGCAACCTTAATGCCGCCCAGCGCGAAGATCATCAGCAGTGCCACCACGATAACGAAATCGGTGGCGGCGGCAATGCGCAGCGGGCTGTAGCGCCCGGAAAGCTTGCCGCTCAGAATGTTGCCCAGCACCATACCGAGGCCCACCAGCATCATGATGAAGATCATCGCCCCCTCGGAAAACCCGGAGACGTTCATCATAAACGGCTTGATATAGCTGAACCACGCAAATACCCCGGCGTTGCCAAACATTGTGGCCGCGAAAATGAGCCACGGCGCGGGGCTTTTGAGAAAATGAAACTGCTCGCGTAAACGTGCATCTGACTTATCAAATAGCGTGGGCACCCAGGCGATGATCGCCAGCAGCACCGCCACGTCAAACAGAGCAATGGCCAGAAAGGTATAGCGCCAGCTGAATTGATGTCCCAGCCATGTCCCTGCCGGCACGCCAACCAGATTCGCCACCGTCATCCCGGCAATCATCCCCGCCACCGCCGCGGTAACCCTTCCAGGGGGCGCAATTTTTGACAGAATAATGGCCCCTACGCCAAAGAAAGCCCCGTGCGGAAAACCTGACACCAGTCGCCCGAATGCCAGCATCACATAGCTGGAGGAGAAGGTAAAAATGACGTTGCCAGCAATACAGAGCGCGGCCAGCAGCAACATGATGGACTTGAGGGAAAAGCGCGTAGAGAACAACGCGATGATCGGCGCGCCAATGACCACCCCAAAGGCGTACCACGAGATCATATTTCCCGCGACCGGGATTGAGATCCCCACATCGTGCGCCAGCTCGGGCAGTACGCCCATAATGCCAAATTCGGCCATTCCCAGGCCAAACGTGCCCAGCGCCAGCGCGAAGATTGTTTTTTTCATCCCTCTAATCACTTGTTTATGTTGAGTTTGCGGGTCGGCATTATCGACCATTCGCAGAATGCAAACCAGACAAAAACGCGTGACGGCAGGTTTATCCATAAAAACAGCGCGAATAACGCATATTCATAACAGTGGGAATGTCGAATGATGCAACACCTGTGTTTTTCTGGATACCGCCTCGCAAAGATAAATTATGAGGAATTGCGTTTTAACCACTTAGCGAGATAATCACGGACATTCATTACAGGGAGGGAGTGTATGATGAAATCTAAGAACATCGTAAAAGAGTGTATTGCAGACCAGAGCAAGAGGGTTTCAACTGATACCATAGCACCACAGGCAACGGGTTGTAGAATACGCGCGGAAGATCGAGAATTTATTCGCAAAATGAATGAGTTCACGCAAGAAGCGGGCCTGTTATCCGATGACCCATTTTATGAGGTGCTCTAATGACAATGCAATTTGATGTTTATCGAAATGCATCGGAACGGAGCCGTTTGCAGCATCCCTATATTATGGTGATTCAACACGATTACTACGCGGATCTTGCAACACGTCTGGTTCTCCCATTAAGCGGACACCCATTATTAAAAACCTACTATCATCAGGTAACGCCGCTGGTTAATATCGATTTCCAGACCCTCGCCATTAACGCCCCTGCGATGACCAGCATCGATAAAGCAAAGCTCAACAACCGATTATTTGTCTGTAATTTACGCAGCGCCCGCCCGGGTGTGATCGCCGCTCTGGATGCCTTAGTGACTAATACCTGAAAACGTATATATAAAAAAAGCGGCCTGACACGCCCATTCGGAAACATCAGACCGCTCGTTATCGCTTCGATGACGCGTTGTTACTTCAGCCCTTCCTGACTCTCTTTCCTCGCTTCTTCGCGTTCCACTTCGCGATACCAGCGCGGATGGTGCTTCTGCGCCCAGCGACGGCTCACTTTACCTTCAATCATCCCCTTAATGGATCCTTTAACCCAGAAGGCCATATACATATGGATAAGGATCGCGTGGATCAGAATGATGGCCGACGTCGCGTGAATCAGCAGCGCGTAGCGCACAACCTGAATCGGGAAATACGGCGCGAAGTACGGACGCCAGATAATGACCCCGGTCACCAGCAGCACAAAAATCATGCTCATGATGCTCCAGAACATCATCTTCTGCCCGACGTTATATTTGCCAACCTTCGCGACCTTATGTTCATTGCCTTTCAGCACTTCGACAATCCCCAACACCCACGGAATATCCTGCTTATCCGGGATGTTATGGTGCACAAAGCGCACGAACATAAACATCAGCACCACGAAAATCAGCACGCCGAAGAACGGATGCAGAATGCGCCCCATCTGGGGGGTACCGAAGGTTTCAGTCAGCCATTGCAGCGTCGGGAAGAAGAAGGAAATCCCCGAGACCGCCACCAGGAAGAAACAGATAACCACCGTCCAGTGACAGGCGCGATCGACAAACTTCGTGCGCACAATCATTTTCGACTTACTCATGGCCATCCTCCTCTTCGTCATCGTCCACTTCCTTATTCGGGCCAATACCAATGTAGTGATAGATAAGCCCGGCAAAGGTGGCGATAAAACCTGCGGCGGATAACGGTTTCAGCGCCCCTTTCCACAGATTAATGCTGGTATCAATGGCAGGTTCCTTCGGCAGCTTATGATAGAGCTCGGGCTGATCCGCATGATGCAGTACATACATCACGTGCGTTCCACCCACACCCTCCGGGTCATAGATGCCGGCATTGGCATAGCCGCGTTTCTTCAGCTTATCCACGCGCTCCTGCGCCACATCCAGCATCTCTTTCTTGGTACCGAAATGAATAGCGCCGGTCGGACAGGTTTTCACACAGGCGGGCTCCATCCCGACGCTAACGCGATCCACACACAGAGTGCATTTATAGACGCGGTTATCCTCTTTATTGAGGCGCGGAATATTGAACGGACACCCGGCAATGCAGTAACCGCAACCGATACAGTTGTCCTGCTGGAAGTCGACGATGCCGTTGGCATACTGAATAATCGCCCCGGCGGACGGGCACGCCTTCAGGCAGCCCGGATCTTCGCAGTGCATACAGCCGTCTTTACGAATCAGCCATTCCAGCTTGCCGTTCTGCTCGGTTTCGCTAAAGCGCATCACCGTCCAGGACTTGGCGCTCAGATCCGCCGGATTATCGTAAACCCCCACGCAATGCCCTACCTCGTCGCGAATATCGTTCCACTCGGAGCAGGCCACCTGGCAGGCTTTGCAGCCCACACAGGAAGAGACATCAATCAGCTTGGCAACTTCTGCCTTATAATCCCGCGCACGAGGCGCAGGAGTGATCGGGTTGGTCGCAGAGCGTTTAATAATGTCTTGTGTTTCCATCGCCATTTAAACGCTCCTTACGCTTTCTCGATGTTAACCAGAAACGCCTTATACTCCGGCGTCTGCGAGTTGGAATCGCCCACGTTCGGCGTCAGGGTGTTGGCGATGTAGCCTTTACGCGCCACGCCTTCATAACCCCAGTGCAACGGGATACCAATGGTTTCCACCTGCTGGCCGTTCACGTTCAGCGTTTGCAGACGGCGAGTGACCACCGCGACGGCGCGAATAAAACCACGCTGGCTGCTGACGGTCACACGATCGCCGTTGGCAATCCCCTTGGCTTTCGCCAGCCCTTCGCTGATTTCCACAAACTGTTCCGGTTGGGCAATAGCGTTCAGGCGCGCATGCTTGGTCCAGGTATGGAAATGCTCGGTCAAACGATAGGTGGTCCCCACGTACGGGAACTTGTCCTTCTTGCCGAGACGCACGGCATCTTCTTCGTACAGACGAACCACCGGGCTTGAGATCACGTTCGGATGCAGCGGGTTGGTACCCAGCGGCGTTTCCATCGGCTCGTAGTGCTCCGGGAACGGCCCTTCTGCCAGCTTATCGAGCGCAAACAAACGGCCCAGACCTTCAGGCTGCATGATAAATGGATTGGTTTTGCTTCCCGGCGGCGCGGTATTGAAGTCCGGAATATCGTTACCGGCCCATTTCGTGCCATTCCACTGGATCAGCATGCGTTTCGGATCCCACGGTTTGCCGTTAACATCCGCCGAGGCACGGTTATACAGTACGCGACGGTTCAGCGGCCACGCCCACGCCCAGCCCAGCGTATTGCCAAGGCCTGACGGATCGGCGTTATCGCGGTTGGCCATCTGGTTGCCCTGCTCGGTCCAGCTACCGGTATAAATCCAGCAGGAGGACGACGTCGTACCGTCATCGCGCAGCAGCGCAAAGCTATTGAGCAGTTGGCCTTTTTTCGCCACCAGCGTGCCGTTGGCATCATAGAGATCCGCCAGCGCATAGCCGTTGTTCTCTTTCGCCACTTCTTCTGATTCCGGATGGTCCGGCTGTTTGTAGTGCCAGCCCATCTTCAGCAGCGGCTCAACGCCTTTACCGCCTTCGTTGCGATACATCTCGCGCAGACGATGGTAAATACCGGCCAGAATCTCGCCATCGTTACGGGCTTCACCCGGTGCTTCCTGGCCTTTCCAGTGCCACTGCAGCCAGCGGCCGGAGTTGGCGATAGAACCGTCTTCTTCAGCGAAACAGGTGGACGGCAGGCGGAACACTTCCGTCTGGATCGTCGATGGGTCAACATCATTCGATTCGCCGTGGTTCTGCCAGAAGGTGGAGGTTTCGGTCACTAACGGATCGATAACCACCATGTACTTCAGCTTGCTTAAACTGCGCACCACTTTGTTTTTATCCGGGAATGACGCCACCGGGTTAAAGCCCTGACAGATGTAACCGGTGACCTTGCCGTTATCCATCATGTTGAAATATTTGATAACGTCGTAGGCCTGGTCCCATTTTGGCAGCCAGTCGAATCCCCAATCGTTCTCTTTTGTCGCCGCGTCGCCGTAGAAGGCTTTCATCAGGCTGACGTAGAACTTCGGATAGTTGCCCCAGTAGTTAACCTGATCCGCCAGTGTCGCTTTCGGCGTATTGGCGGACAGATAGCTTTGCAGATCGGTCTGTTTTTCCGACGGCAGCGTCAGATAGCCTGGCAGACTGGTCGACAGCAGACCCAAATCGGTTAAGCCCTGAATGTTGGAGTGACCGCGCAGCGCGTTCACGCCGCCGCCTGCCATCCCCATATTGCCAAGCAGCAGTTGGATCATCGCCATCGTGCGGATGTTCTGGGCGCCAACGGTGTGCTGAGTCCAGCCCAGCGCATACAGGAAGGTGGTGGTACGGTCTGCCGCGCTGGTCGAGGCCAGTACTTCACACACTTTCAGGAAGTCCGCTTTCGGCGTACCGCAGATATTTTCCACCACATCCGGCGTATAGCGGGAAACGTGCGTTTTCAGCAGGTTCCACACGCAGCGCGGGTCGGTCAGCGTGTCATCGCGTTTGGCGTAGCCGTTCTCATCAAACTGGTAGTTCCACGAAGATTTATCGTACTGGCGTTTTTCGGCATCGTAACCGCTGAACAGACCGTCTTCGAAGGTAAAGTCTTCCCGCACCAGCAGGCTGGCGTTGGTATAGTGCTTCACATATTCGGCGTTGATCTTGTTATTTTCGATCAGGTACAGCAGCACCCCCGACAGGAAGGTAATGTCGGTGCCGGAACGAATCGGCGCGTAGATATCGGCCACCGACGCGGTACGCGTAAAGCGCGGGTCGACGACGATTAGCGTCGCATCGTTATTGTTTTTGGCTTCCATCGCCCAGCGGAATCCCACTGGATGGGCCTCTGCGGCGTTACCGCCCATCACCACCACGACGTTAGCGTTTTTGATATCAACCCAGTGGTTGGTCATCGCACCGCGACCAAATGTTGGAGCAAGACTTGCTACCGTTGGTCCGTGTCAGACGCGCGCCTGGTTATCTACCGCCAGCATGCCGAGCGAGCGCACAAATTTTTGCGTCAGCATACCGGTTTCATTACTGGCCGCCGAAGCGCACAGCATCCCCGTGGACAGCCAGCGGTTGACCGTCACGCCCTGCTCGTTCTTCTCAATAAAGTTGGCGTCGCGGTCGGCCTTCATCAGTTTTGCGATGCGATCGAAGGCTTCATTCCACGAAATACGCTGCCATTTATCCGAGCCAGGCGCACGGTATTGCGGATAGCGCAGGCGGTTTTCACTGTGCACATAGTCCAGCAGCCCTGCGCCTTTCGGGCACAACGCACCCCGGCTCACCGGATGATCCGGGTCACCTTCAATGTGATAAATTGATTCCCGGGTATTTTTAGCCCCATCGCCCAGGCTATACATTAAAAGCCCACAACCCACGGAGCAGTATGTGCAGGTATTACGAACTTCTTTGGCGCGCAGCAATTTGAAATTACGCGCCTGAGCCAGCGCCATTTTAGGAGCAAATCCTAATGCCGCTGCCGTCGTCCCGGCCATACCGCCCGCGCAGATTTTAAAAAACTTTCTGCGGCTGACGTCCATTGTTTTCCTCATTGTATGGATGTACTTCGCCGGAAAAACTAACAGCAATACTCTTGATTTATTTGCGTCAAATCAATGTCGAAAACCGATCCCCCCTTAATAGTCAAGGGTAACGAATTTTATTAATCCTTTAGGGTTAATCGTTATGGAAAAATATCCCAGTTAGCCGAAAAAAAATGCTATAAACGCAGACTTCGTTTGTAAAATCATCGGGTCAGAGATGGATAAAAAAAGAGCGACGCTCATCGGCCTCACCGCCATTGTATTATGGAGCACTATGGTGGGGTTAATTCGCGGCGTCAGCGAAGGGCTTGGCCCGGTGGGCGGTGCGGCGATGATCTATTCCCTTAGCGGCCTGCTACTCATTTTCACCGTCGGTTTCCCGCAGTTACGCCAGTTCCCACCGCGTTATTTGCTTGCCGGCAGCGTGCTGTTTGTCTGTTATGAAATCTGTCTGGCGCTCTCACTTGGCTACGCCGGCACGCGTCAACAAGCAATTGAAGTTGGCATGGTCAATTATCTCTGGCCAAGCCTGACGATTCTGTTTGCTATTCTGTTCAACGGTCAAAAAAGCAGCTGGTTAGTCATCCCGGGATTATTGCTCTCCCTGTTCGGCGTCACCTGGGTATTAGGCGGCGAACAAGGACTGGATATCAATGAAATAACCCGCAACGTCATCTCAAGTCCACTCAGCTATATTCTGGCCTTCGTCGGCGCGTTTATCTGGGCAGCCTACTGCACCGTCACCGCCAAATATGCCAAAGGCAAAAATGGTATTACCCTGTTTGTTTTGCTGACGGCCTTAAGCCTGTGGGTGAAATTCTTGCTAAGCGATCAACCGCCGATGATCTTCAGCTGGCCGGTGATCGTTAAGCTTGTGATGTGCGCGCTGGCGTTAGGATTAGCCTATGCCGCGTGGAACGTAGGGATACTGCACGGTAACGTCAGCCTGCTAGCCGTCGCCTCTTACTTTACGCCAGTGCTCTCTTCAGCGCTGGCGGCGGTATTGCTTAGCGCCGCGCTCTCCTGGTCGTTCTGGCAAGGCGCGGCGATGGTCTGCGTGGGCTCACTGCTCTGCTGGCAGGCCACCCGGCGATAACCGGGCTAGTCTCCGTAGAGCTTAATACTCAGGATATTGGTAATTGAACGGCCATTCCAGTGGTACTCCAGGTGCTCTGCCTGCGTCACCTTCGTGACCAGACAGGGCCGATACAGCACGTAGCAGGTGTGCCCGATATGGCGCACCGAACAATAATGAATACCATCCCTGCCCTGCATTTTTTGGCCCTGCGCAAAGACCTTCGACTGGCTATAATCCGTCGCGTGATAAAGGGGCGATGAGATAAACGGCTCGTGGGTGATATCCGCTAAGGTCGCATTAAATTCGGTAAACAGCACCCGCATTTGTACTTTTTGCGCCGGCTCGTTGGTATAACCAAAGATACGTTCCTGATGGTAGACCGTCTCTTTAATGGCGGTGTCGAGCTGAGGCGCGCAGTAGTAGCCGCCAAAATCGCCGGTGCTAAACCGCGCGCCTTCCGGATTAATATGGGTGAAGGCCGCCATCACGTAACTGCTGCCGTTAAGCCCAACCAGCCAGTCCGCTTTCGGCACCCGCATCAGCTCACCGGCCTGCTCCAGCAAGCGTTCATTGGTAAGCGCTTCAACGGCCCACACCGCTTCAAGCTCATCGCTGCTGGCGACATCCTCGAACAAATCAATGGTGGGATAGCGGCTGGGAATGATCCGGTACGCCGCTGCCCCTGTTACATCAATGAGTGGTGGCGTTTCAGTGCTCAAGCCATGCCCCCTCGCCAGGACTGAAGTCGGGTCGCGACCTCGTAGAGATCGGCAACACGTCCACCGTTCATCACATCCATCGCTGAACGTCCCGCAAAGAAAGGATGGGAATTTGGTTTGCGCACCCAGCCATAGATGCTGTCATCAGCGGTGAACAGCAAACGCAGGCATTTATGGATATTCAGGATGTAGCTCATCCGTTCCTGAATATCCAGACTTAAACGAATGCCGCCCTTCGACTCTTTGTATTTGTTCAATGTTGAACGTGAACTAATACCCAGAAGCCGAAGCTGTTCATCTGTGTTGCACTGCCATTTTTCCAGGATGCGGAACACAACCGGCAGCGCTTTGCTGGTATCAACGTTACCGTTTACATGGCTTTCTTGTACTGTAGCCATATGTCCTCCCATGCTTCATTTCGCGACACGCCAAAAAACTGGCCTGTACATTTAATCACAATTGTAGTCTAACTGTTCAACAATGTACATTGTCGGATAAAAAGCCACAAGGGTCTACCCGGATTAAACCGGGTCCGGAATCTTAGCCAGGCTACGCCAGATCCCGGCAGCCAGCAGCAGAAGCAGTACGCCTGCGGTCGCCAGCACGATGCTATGCGAATTGATAAACGCTATTTTTGCCGCCTCCATCAGGCTTTGCGCCGGAATGGCGGGCATCGACTGCGCCAGCTTGATCGCTTCGCTGATTGAGGAAGCTGCCTGCTCCGCGGCCATACCGTCGATCCCCGCAGGCAGCACGATTGACGAGGTATAGCTGCGGGTCAGGATCAGACCAAACAGCGCAATGCCCAGCCCCGCTCCCAGCTCGTAGGCCATCGTTTCGATGGCGCCTGCCGCTGACGCTTTCTCTTTAGGCGCCGCCGCCATAATCGCCGCACTGGAGGCGAGCAGCGCGCTGGCAACGCTAAAGCCCAGCAGGGTCATCATCCCCCATGCCAGCCACGGGTGGGCGCTGAAATCGGTCATAGACAGGCCAAGGAAGCTCAGCGCGCTTAACAGCATTCCGCCGGTCGCCACCTCACGCAGTCCAAGTTTCGACACCAGTATGCCGGCAATTGGCCCGCTAAAGCCGCTCGCCACCATCAGCGGCAGCATAAAGAGCCCGGCTTCAAATGGCGTTTTACCGTGTACAAACTGCAGCTCCTGCGCCATCAGCAGCTCAAAGCCCACCAGGGTAATCAGCGCCGTCATTGCCATCATCACCCCGCTTAAAATAACGCGATGGGTAAAGAGACGCATGTCCACCATTGGACGCGCAGACGAGAGCTGTTTACGCACAAACCAGTACAGCATTCCGGCACCGGCGATCGCCACCATGGACACCAGCCACAGCGCAAGCTGCCCTTTCAGCGCCGACTTGGCACTAAACACCAGCATCAGAATGGCAGCAATCAGTACCAGCGCCTGGAGCAGATTCAGCGGCTGTTCCCGTCGCGCGGGCTGACGCGGAACCACTCTGGCATTAATGGCAATAACCACCAGCACAATCGGCACGTTGATCAGGAATACCGAGCCCCAATAAAAGTGTTCAAGCAGCATCCCGCCCACCAGTGGGCCAAACGCCGCGCCACCAGAGCCCACGGCCGCCCACAGCCCTAGCGCCATATTACGGTGACGGGCCTGCGCAAAGGTGGTGCGGATCCCTGCAAGCGTCGCGGGGACAATCATCGCCGCGCCAATGGCCAGCAGCGCGCGGGAGGCAATCAGCGTCAGCGCGGTTGGCGAAAACGCCGCCGCCAGCGATGCCAGACCAAAGATCCCGCTACCCAGCAGCAGCAGGCGTTTAAAACCAATCTTATCGCCGAGCGCGCCCATCGGCAGCACCATCCCGGCCATCACCAGTGAATAGATATCAATGATCCATAGCAGCTCATTGCCGCTGGTACCCAGCGCGACGCTCAGCGTCGGCGCGGCCACGTGCAGCACGGTGGCATCAATCGCCACCGGGATATAGACCATCAAAATAGCCATGAGCGTTAACCATTGGCGTGACATTTTTTTGTTCCTCAAATCATTATTTATTGTTGGACATGCGTCCAGGAACGAGATCCTGCCGGATTGTTGAACGCATGTCCAATTTTTTGTTATTCTGTTCGAAACCCTACGTAAACGAAGAAAAATGAATTATTTAACCCGAGAAGAACGGCGGGAAGAGATCCTCAAAACCGCCATGAAGGTCGCGCTGAGCGGCGGCTTTAGCGCCATGACCGTTCGCCATATCGCCAGCGTCGCCGGGGTCTCCAGCGGCCAGGTGCACCACCACTTCACCTCGATTGGCGAACTAAAATCCCTCGCCTTTGTCCGGCTGATTCGTGAAATGCTCGATATGCCGCTGGTGGCCGATGACGCCAGCTGGCACGACCGCCTGTTTTCGATGCTCGGCAGCGACGATGGCCGCCTTGAACCCTATGTGCGTCTGTGCCGGGAAGCGCAACTGCTGGCGGACAGCGACAGTGATATTAAAGGCGCCTATCTACTGACGATGGATATGTGGCATAAGGAAACCGTTTCACTGATTGTGCAGGGCACAGAAGCAAATGAATTCAGACCAATAGATAGCGCGGAAAATATTGCCTGGCGATTAATTGCTCTGGTGTGTGGACTGGATGGAATTTATGCGCTAGGGATGACGGAAATAAGCGACGAGATCTTTGCTCGTTATATACAGCATTATATTACACTAGAGCTCCACCCCGCATAATTTACATTTAGTAACAATTAACAACGTTTTATTCACAGCGCGTTTTCTTACAACGCGCTTTTTTTATCTATTCTTCAACGATAAAGAGATAAAACGGCCAGACGATAATAATCCTCTTCCTACCTACTTCGCTGTTTTTCCTTTGTTTCTTTTTTATGACGTGTGTCTATCGAGGGTATTATGCCAAGCAATGAGAAAGATAATCATTACCTTTTAAAAGAATGGAAACCGGAAAATCCTGCCTTCTGGGAAAATAAAGGTAAATCAATCGCAAGGCGAAATCTGTGGATTTCCGTGGCCTGCTTATTACTCGCGTTCTGCGTCTGGATGTTATTTAGCGCAGTGGCGGTCAATCTCAATAAAGTCGGTTTTAATTTTACAACTGACCAACTCTTTTTATTAACCGCACTGCCTTCTCTCTCTGGTGCTATTTTGCGCGTGCCCTACTCCTTTATGGTACCTATATTTGGAGGGCGCTATTGGACGGTATTAAGCACGGTTATCCTTGTTATTCCGTGTATTTGGTTAGGTATCGCCATTCAGGACACCGCTACTCCGTTCTGGGTATTTATCATCATCGCTCTACTGTGCGGTTTTGCAGGCGCTAACTTTGCCTCGAGCATGGGTAACATCAGTTTCTTCTTCCCCAAAGCCAAACAGGGTAGCGCGCTGGGTGTCAACGGTGGCCTTGGCAACCTTGGCGTTAGCGTGATGCAGATGGTTGCCCCGGCGGTCATTTTTCTGCCCATGTTCGCGTTTATCGGCATTCACGGCGTCACGCAGGAAGACGGTTCGACGCTGGCGCTCAGCAACGCCGCGTTAATCTGGGTGCCGCTCCTCGCGATTGCCACGCTCGCCGCCTGGTTTGGTATGAACGATATTGCCAGTTCCAAAGCCTCGGTGCGCGAACAGCTGCCGGTGCTCAAACGTCCACATATGTGGCTACTGAGCCTGCTTTATCTCGCCACCTTCGGCTCGTTTATCGGTTTCTCGGCAGGGTTTGCCATGCTGGCAAAAACCCAGTTCCCCGACGTTAACATCCTCAAACTCGCCTTCTTCGGGCCGTTTATCGGCGCGCTGGCGCGTTCGTTTGGCGGGGTGATCTCCGACCGACTCGGCGGCGTCAAGGTCACGCTGGTGAACTTCATTCTGATGGCGCTGTTCTCCGGCCTGCTGTTCCTGACCTTACCGGGCAGCGGTTCCGGCAGCTTCCTGGCCTTCTACGTGGTGTTTATGGGGCTGTTCCTCACCGCCGGTCTGGGCAGCGGTTCAACTTTCCAGATGATCGCCGTCATCTTCCGTCAAATCACCATCGACAGCGTAAAAAAGCGCGGCGGCACCGACGAGCAGGCCCAGCATGAAGCGGTGACCGACACCGCCGCCGCCCTGGGGTTTATCTCCGCCATTGGCGCGATCGGCGGCTTTTTCATTCCGAAAGCGTTCGGCACCTCGCTCGCCATGACCGGTTCGCCGGTTGGCGCCATGAAAGTGTTCTTTGTCTTTTACGTCGTCTGCGTACTGGTGACCTGGTTGGTCTATGGCCGCCGCAAACCGACGTCCAAATAAACATAAAAATGTGAGCAGTGTAACCACGGGGGCGCAATCCCCCGTCAGGAGAAAATGTCATGAGCAAACTACTGGATCGCTTTCGCTACTTTAAGCAGAAAGGCGAGACCTTTGCCAATGGTCACGGACAGGTCTATGACAATAACCGTGATTGGGAGGATAGCTACCGTCAGCGCTGGCAGTTCGACAAAATCGTCCGCTCGACGCACGGTGTGAACTGTACAGGCTCATGCAGTTGGAAGATTTATGTCAAAAATGGCCTGGTGACCTGGGAAACCCAGCAAACCGACTACCCGCGAACCCGCCCCGACATTCCCAACCATGAGCCCCGCGGCTGCCCCCGCGGCGCAAGCTACTCCTGGTATCTCTACAGCGCTAACCGCCTGAAATATCCGCTGGCGCGCAAGAAGCTGATTGAACTGTGGCGCGAGGCGCTGGCGCAGCAAACCGATCCGGTGCTGGCCTGGGACAGCATCATGCAAAGCCCGGAGAAAACCCGTCGCTACAAAGAGGCGCGCGGAAAAGGCGGATTCGTCCGTTCGTCGTGGAAAGAGCTGAACCAGCTGATCGCTGCCGCTAACGTCTGGACTATCAAAAACTACGGCCCCGACCGCGTGGCGGGCTTCTCGCCCATTCCGGCGATGTCGATGGTCTCTTATGCCGCAGGGACTCGCTACCTGTCGCTGATCGGCGGAACCTGCCTGAGCTTCTACGACTGGTACTGCGACCTGCCGCCGGCTTCGCCGATGACCTGGGGCGAGCAGACCGACGTGCCGGAGTCTGCCGACTGGTACAACTCCAGCTATATCATCGCCTGGGGCTCTAACGTCCCACAAACTCGCACCCCGGACGCCCACTTCTTCACCGAAGTACGCTACAAGGGAACCAAAACCATCGCCATTACCCCTGACTTCTCGGAAGTGGCCAAACTCAGCGATCAGTGGCTGGCGCCGAAACAGGGTACCGACAGCGCGCTGGCGATGGCGATGGGGCACGTGATCCTCAAAGCATTCCACCTGGATAATCCGAGCGATTATTTTATCAACTACTGCCGCCGCTATACCGACATGCCGATGCTGGTGATGCTCGATAGCCGGGAAGATGGTTCATACGTCGCGGGCCGAATGCTGCGCGCCGCCGACCTGGTCGATGGCCTTGGCGAGAGCAATAACCCGGAGTGGAAAACCGTTGCCTACAACAGCGATGGCGAACTGGTGGTACCAAACGGGTCCATCGGCTTCCGCTGGGGTGAAAAAGGGAAATGGAACCTCGAATCACAGGCATCCGGTAAAGAGACCGAGCTGACGCTTTCTCTGCTCGATAGTCACGACACGGTGGCGGGCGTGGCCTTCCCCTACTTTGGCGGCAACGAAAACCCGCACTTCCGCAGCGTGAAACAGGATCCCATCCTGGTGCGCAAACTGCCAGCAAAAGAGCTCACCCTCGCCGACGGCAGCCGTCGCCTGGTGGTCAGCGTGTATGACCTGACGCTGGCCAACTACGGGCTCGATCGCGGCCTGGACGACAATCTGGCGGCCAAAAGCTTTGACGAACTGAAAGCCTATACCCCTGCCTGGGCCGAACAGATCACCGGCGTGTCGCGGCAGAACATCGAAAAAATCGCCCTCGAATTCGCCGATACGGCGCATAAAACGCATGGCCGTTCGATGATTATTCTCGGTGCCGGGGTGAACCACTGGTACCACATGGACATGAACTACCGCGGCATGATCAACATGCTGGTATTCTGCGGCTGTATTGGCAAAAGCGGCGGCGGCTGGGCGCACTACGTCGGCCAGGAGAAACTGCGGCCACAAACCGGCTGGCTGCCGCTGGCCTTCGCGCTGGACTGGAACCGTCCACCGCGCCAGATGAACAGCACCTCTTATTTCTACAATCACGCCAGCCAGTGGCGCTACGAGAAGCTGACCGCGAAGGAGCTACTCTCACCGCTGGCCGACCCGACGAAATATAGCGGTCACCTGATCGACTTTAACGTGCGCGCCGAGCGCATGGGCTGGCTGCCCTCCGCCCCGCAGCTCAATCTCAATCCGCTGTCACTGAAAGCGAAAGCCGACGCGGCCGGGATGACGCCGCAGGACTATACCGTACAAGGACTGAAGTCCGGAGAGATCCGCATGGCCTGCGAGCAGCCGGACAGCGGGAAGAACCACCCGCGCAATATGTTTATCTGGCGCTCAAACCTGCTGGGCTCCTCCGGTAAAGGTCATGAATATATGCTGAAGTACCTGCTGGGGGCAGATAGCGGTATTCAGAGTGAGGAATTTGGCTCCGCAGAGGACGTGAAACCGGAAGAAGTGGAATGGCAGACCGCCGCGATTGAAGGCAAGCTCGATCTGCTGGTGACCCTCGATTTCCGCATGTCCAGCACCTGTTTGTTCTCCGATATCGTCCTGCCAACCGCCACCTGGTACGAAAAAGACGATATGAACACCTCGGATATGCACCCGTTTATCCACCCGCTCTCTGCCGCCGTCGATCCGGCGTGGGAATCGAAAAGCGACTGGGAAATCTACAAAGGCATCGCCAAATCGTTCTCCGAAATCTGCCAGGGACATCTGGGTACGGAAACCGACGTAGTACTGCAACCCCTACAACACGACTCCCCCGCCGAACTGGCGCAGCCGTTCGCGATTCAGGACTGGCGCAAAGGCGAATGTGATCTCATTCCGGGTAAGACCGCGCCAAATATTGTCGCCGTGGAGCGCGATTATCCGGCCACCTACGAACGCTTTACCTCGCTCGGCCCGTTGATGGACAAGCTAGGTAACGGCGGCAAAGGCATCGGCTGGAAAACGCAAACCGAGGTCGACTTCCTCGGCAAGCTCAACTACGTCAAACAGCAGGGTCCGGCGAAAGGTCGCCCCTGTATCGAGACGGCAATTGACGCTTCAGAAGTGATCCTCGCCCTCGCCCCGGAAACCAACGGGCAGGTTGCGGTGAAGGCCTGGCAGGCGCTGAGTGAATTTACCGGCCGCGACCACACCCACCTGGCAACCAACAAAGAGGACGAAAAAATCCGCTTCCGCGATATTCAGGCGCAACCGCGCAAGATTATCTCCAGCCCCACCTGGTCTGGTCTGGAAGACGAGCACGTCTCTTACAATGCGGGCTATACCAACGTTCACGAACTGATCCCGTGGCGCACCGTCTCCGGGCGTCAGTCGCTGTATCAGGATCACCCGTGGATGCGCGACTTCGGTGAAAGTCTGGTGGCCTATCGACCGCCGATTGACACCCGCAGCGTGAGCCAGATGAACGCTATTCCGCCGAATGGGTTCCCGGAAAAAGCGCTCAACTTCCTGACGCCACACCAAAAATGGGGCATCCACTCCACCTACAGCGAAAACCTGCTGATGCTGACGCTCTCGCGCGGCGGGCCAATCGTCTGGCTAAGTGAAACCGATGCTAAAGATCTGGGGATCGCTGACAACGACTGGATTGAGGCATTTAACGCCAACGGCGCGCTCACCGCCCGTGCGGTGGTCAGCCAGCGCGTGCCGCCGGGCATGACCATGATGTACCACGCCCAGGAGCGCCTGATGAATATTCCCGGCTCGGAAGTGACCGGGCGGCGCGGCGGGATCCACAACTCGGTAACCCGTATTTGCCCGAAACCTACCCATATGATCGGCGGCTATGCGCAACTGGCCTGGGGCTTTAACTACTACGGAACGGTCGGTTCGAACCGTGATGAGTTCATTATGATTCGCAAAATGAAAAACATTAATTGGCTGGATGATGAAGGCAATGATCAGGTACAGGAGGCGGCAAAATGAAGATTCGCTCACAGGTTGGGATGGTGTTAAACCTCGATAAATGCATTGGCTGCCACACCTGCTCAGTGACCTGTAAGAACGTCTGGAGCAGCCGCGAAGGCATGGAGTATGCGTGGTTCAACAACGTCGAAACCAAGCCTGGCATCGGTTTCCCGAAAGACTGGGAAAACCAAGAAAAATGGCAAGGCGGCTGGGTACGCGGCATCAGCGGTAAACTGACGCCGCGCATGGGCGGACGCGTCGGCGTGCTGGCAAAAATCTTCGCTAACCCGCTGATCCCGGGCATCGACGACTACTATGAGCCGTTCACCTACGATTATCAGCATCTGCATAACGCGCCGGAAGGCAAAAACCTGCCGACCGCCCGCCCACGATCGCTGATCAGCGGCCAGCGGATGAACAAGATTGAATGGGGGCCAAACTGGGAGGAACTGCTCGGCGGTGAATTCGAAAAACGCGCTCACGACCACAACTTCCAGGAAATGCAAAAGGAGATGTACGGCCAGTTCGAAAATACCTTCATGATGTACCTGCCGCGCCTGTGCGAACACTGCCTCAACCCAAGCTGTGTCGCCACCTGCCCGAGCGGCGCTATCTACAAGCGTGAAGAAGACGGCATTGTCCTGATTGATCAGGACAAGTGCCGCGGCTGGCGCATGTGCATCAGCGGTTGCCCGTACAAAAAAATCTACTTCAACTGGAAAAGTGGTAAATCAGAAAAATGCATCTTCTGCTATCCGCGTATTGAGTCCGGCCAGCCGACCGTGTGCTCTGAAACCTGCGTCGGCCGTATCCGCTACCTCGGCGTGCTGTTGTACGACGCAGACCGCATTGAAGAAGCGGCCAGCACCGAGAAAGAGACCGATCTTTACGAGCGCCAGTGCGACGTGTTCCTCGACCCGAATGACCCGGCCGTCATTGAGGAAGCCTTGAAACAGGGGATCACTCAGAACACGATTGATGCCGCCCAGCGTTCGCCGGTCTACAAAATGGCGATGGACTGGAAGCTGGCGCTGCCGCTGCATCCGGAGTATCGCACGCTGCCGATGGTCTGGTACGTCCCGCCGTTGTCACCGATTCAGTCGGTCGCCGACGCGGGCGGCCTGCCGAAAACCGATAGCATCCTGCCCGCGGTGGAAAGCCTGCGCATTCCGGTGCAGTACCTGGCGAATATGCTCAGCGCCGGCGATACCGGCCCGGTACTACGCGCCCTGAAACGTATGATGGCGATGCGCCACTATAAGCGTTCGCAGACCGTAGAAGGCGTGACCGACACCCGCGCCATTGAGGAAGTGGGCCTCAGCGTGGAACAGGTCGAAGAGATGTATCGCTACCTGGCGATCGCCAACTACGAAGATCGCTTCGTAATCCCCACCAGCCACCGTGAAATGGCGGAAGACGCCTTCCCGGAACGCAACGGCTGCGGCTTCACCTTCGGCGACGGCTGCCACGGGTCAGACACCAAGTTCAACCTGTTTAACAGCCACCGTATCGACGCCATTAACATCGGGGAGAAAGACTAATGCGGATCCTGAAAATCATCGGGCTGCTGCTGGAGTACCCCGATGAACTCAGTTGGGACAACAAGGACGAGCTTTTTGCCCTGATTGACAGCGATGCCCCGGCGCTGCGCCCGTTCCTGGAACAGCACCTGGCGGTCTCGCTGCTCGATAAGCAGGCCGAATGGTGTGAGATTTTCGAGCGCGGGCGTGCGACCTCGCTGCTGCTGTTCGAACATGTTCATGCCGAATCGCGTGACCGCGGCCAGGCGATGGTTGAGCTGATGGCGCAGTATGAACAGGTGGGTCTACAGCTCAACTGCCGCGAGCTGCCTGACTATCTGCCGCTCTATCTGGAGTACCTCAGCATTCTGCCGCAGGCTCAGGCACAGGAAGGCCTGCAAAACGTGGCGCCGATTCTGGCGCTGATTGGCGGTCGGCTGAAACAGCGTCAGGCGCCGTGGTATCAGCTGTTCGATACCCTGCTGACGCTGGCCAATACCTCACTATCAAGTGACAGTGTCACAAAACAGGTGGCGGGCGAAGCGCGAGACGATACCCGCCAGGCGCTGGATGCGGTCTGGGAAGAGGAACAGGTGAAGTTTATCGAAGATAACGCCACCGCCTGCGACAGTTCTCCGCTGCAGAGCTATCAACGACGCTTTAGCCAGGACGTGGCGCCACAGTATGTGGACGTCCGTATGGGAGGCCCGAAATGATACAGTACCTTAACGTCTTTTTTTACGACATCTACCCTTACCTCTGCGGCACGGTGTTCCTGCTGGGCAGTTGGCTGCGCTACGACTATGGTCAGTACACCTGGCGCGCCTCCTCCAGCCAGATGCTCGACAAACGCGGAATGGTGATTTGGTCAAACCTGTTCCATGTCGGCATCCTCGGCATCTTCTTCGGCCACTTCTTCGGCATGCTGACCCCGCACTGGGTGTATGAATCCTGGCTGCCGCTGTCGCAAAAACAGCTGATGGCGATGATTCTCGGCGGTGCCTGTGGGGTGATGACGCTGGTCGGCGGCGCTGGCTTGCTGATTCGCCGTCTGTTTAACCCACGCATTCGCGCCACCTCGTCGACCGCGGATATTCTGATCCTCAGCATTCTGCTAATCCAGTGCTGCCTCGGCCTGACCACCATTCCGTTCTCCGCGCAGCATCCGGACGGCAGCGAAATGCTGAAACTGGTCGACTGGGCGCAGGCGGTGGTCACCTTCCACGGCGGCGCATCAGTGCACCTGGACGGCGTAGCCTGGGTTTACCGCGTGCATCTGGTACTCGGCATGACCATCTTCCTGCTGTTCCCGTTCACCCGCCTGGTGCACGTCTGGAGCGCGCCGGTGGAATATCTGACCCGTCGTTATCAGGTGGTGCGTTCACGCCGATAGTCTTTTCGAACCCTGTAACCCGGCCGAGCATCGCGACGCCGGGTTTTTTATGCCACAAATAAAATATTAAACCTATTCTCAACCACTTTATCTTTCACCGCCACAATGCGTAATAACGCGCTATATTACGCTCGTTGAATTTATCGTAGTGTCTGACAGCACGCGGGAAATATAAATTCACCCAGCATCGTAATTAATAATCTTGTTATGGCGAGGCTCCTGAATAAACATAAGTTATCGCCCTGGTGGTATCGAGAGAGACCATCACAGGGAAATACAGGCATCCATCGAATCAAGGTGTTGCCAAGATAACTTCTGACGGCTCAAGGCCGTACAGATACGTTGTTCAGTGCTAAAACCGGGACGTAGGGATTTTTCTCAGCTTTTCCTGTTTTGTTCGCCCTATATAGAATTTCTATAGGGAACATTTTAATGTCTTACATTCATGCCACTGCACCGCACTACGCAACCGTCCCTGTAACGGGCGATCTTATTGCAAGCTACATGTCGAAAACGTTTATTTCGCTGCCGGAACCACTGAGCGTAAAAGAAGCGCGCGAGATGTTCCTGCGACAATTAAATGACGACCATTTCCCCTGCGCCGTATTCGTGGTTTCCGGCGACAACCTGCGCGGAATATTATCGACGCGCACGCTGCTCCAGGCGTCCGATGATAATCAGCCGGTCGCGCAGTTGATGACCACCACCCTATACCACGTCGGCCCGGACGATACCCGCGACGTGGCAGCGGAACTGATCGAAAAGCACCGTCTGACCCTGCTGCCGGTGATTAAAAACGGCAAGCTTATAGGCTGCCTGAATGAAAAAGAGATCGACCAGCTGCTAGCGGATGAAATCACCGAAGACGCGCAGCTTCAGGGGGCGACGCTGCCGCTGGAAAAACCGTATCTGGAGATTAGCCCGGTTACGCTGTGGAAAAAACGCGCTGTCTGGCTGCTGCTGCTGTTTATCGCTGAGGCTTACACCAGCACCGTTATCCAACACTTTGAAGAGGCGCTGGAATCCGCCATCGCACTGGCGTTCTTTATCCCACTGCTGATTGGCACCGGAGGCAACAGCGGCACGCAGATAACGTCCACCCTGGTGCGCGCGATGGCGCTTGGCGAAGTGGGCCTTCGGGATCTGGGGCGGATCCTGCGTAAAGAGATGTCGACGGCGATGCTGGTCGCCATCACCCTCGGTGCGGCAGGCTGCCTGCGGGCGTGGATAATGGGTATTGGCCCGGAAATCACCTTTATTGTCAGCCTGACGCTGGTGTGCGTCACCCTCTGGAGCGCGGTGGTCTCGTCGGTGATCCCGCTGGTCATCAAACGCGTCGGCATTGACCCGGCGGTGGTCTCCGCGCCGTTTATCGCCACGCTGATTGACGGCACCGGGCTGATTATCTACTTCAAAATCGCCCAGCACTTCTTAGGCTTAAACTAAGCGAACACCCGGCCGAGGGATAGCCAACGCCGGGCTACAGGGCGGCGATGATTTTGTTAATGATGATTTCCGGTGAGCCCATTGTGAAAATCTGGATATCGCCCAGCGCCATATAGTCGGGAAATCGCTGGCGGAACTTGGCCTCTTCTTTATCCCGTTCGAGCCCAAATCCGCGTTTAAGCTGACGCGTAACGATGCAGCCACACGCGACATCGACATCTTTTGACGGCATAAGCAAAATAGAACGCCCGGACTCCCGCACGCGCTGGCGGTTGCGTTGAACGATATCCGGGCGAATATCGGTTGCAAGAAAACCGGAAGACAGCGCAAAAACCACATTATGATGGCGCAGCTCAACCGATAGCGCTTCAAACAGCGCGGAGTTTTGTTCAAGATAAGCTTCATAGCCGTCAGTCTTGAGGTAATCACGAATGTTTGCCAGACGTTCGCAAAATTGCGTATCAAGATCGACAAACGTGTAGCCCAGCCGTTCGGCCAGTCTTTCCCCGACGGTGCTTTTCCCCACCCCGCCAGGGCCAATCATATAAAGATGCACGCTCCCCTCCATCACTCGACCAGAACAATGTCGCGAACATAGCTATTCAAACACAAACGTATCTCCGGTCGCCGGGGAGATAACCTCCGGTAACCACAGTTTTCCCCACGCGCCAGTGCAGTGGCAACCCATGATTTTATCGGGCTTTAACTGCTGGAGAAACTGCCTGCTCTGCCAAAGCGTACGCGGAGAGGCGCAGCGCAAATGAAAGCCGCCAATCAGCGCATGAACGCGGTTTATCCCGGTAATTTTCTGACAGTGCTGGACAATGTTAATGATTCCACGATGTCCGCAGCCGGTAATAATCACCAGCCCGCGTTCCGACAAGTAGATCAGTACCCCTTCATCAATCACATAATCCGTTTTACCCGCGGCCACGCCATAGGCTCGGGGGTGATCGACAGCAATCTCACCGGACCAGAAAAAACGTTCGCTAATCGGCAACGGTGTGCGGGTGTACTCCATGTGATGACGGGTGTAATCAATATCCAGCGAGAGTTTTTTGATTTTATGGCTGCGCCCCGCAACGTTCACCGCGGCAAAGCGCTCCTGCCCAATTGTCGGGTGGCAGATGATGCGACTATTGTCCGGCAGCCAGGGAACGCCGCCGCAATGATCGTAGTGACCGTGCGAAAGCACCGTCGCCGTGAGGTTATCAAGAGAAACGCCCATCAGAGCAGCATTGTGAAGGAAACTGTCATCCGGGCCAGTGTCGAATAAAACAGAGGTGGTTTCATCCTGCAACAACAGGCTTAATCCGGCTCGGTTCCGTAACCGACTGTCGGCATCGCTGGCGAGATGATTTTCCAGTAAAACACAAAGCGTTAATGCCATGATCATTCATCCCTGAGGGTTTACCCCGGCGTCGGCTATCCCTCGGCCGGGCCACCTGTTATTTACCGGCTTCCGGATGGGTGTCGAATGCCGCCATTACCGCCGCCAGTTCGCTGACGCTAAAACCATATTTCGGATCGGTGACGCCAAGTCCAAAGCGGGTTTGTAGCGCTTCATACAGCGCGGGCACGTCCGGAAAATCCACCTTCTCGACCACGTGGTTTTTATCCCAATGGGTAAAGTGAAAGTTGGTCAACGTCATCTTGCCGCCGTCCGGCAGATGGCGGCACATCAGCAGGTGATGACGGAAATGCGACTGCGGCCAGTGCGCCGACCAGAAGTTGCCCATCACATAGTCAGAAGCGTACTGACGACCCAAATCAAAATGATACATCGACTGCCAGTGATCGTGATGGCTGTATTGCAGGATCCACTCCTGATTTTCATACAGCAAACGGTAATCACCGTGCGGGGTTGATTGCACAATATCCGCCAGTAGCTTGATCGGCGCGGTCAGCGTCTGGCCGCCAAAACCAACGTCGGCAATCCAGCGCTCGCCGTCGACCTCGACCAGCAGCAGGCGATGGGTACGCGGCGGCATCTGCGGCGGGTGCGCCAGCACAACCCGCCCCAGCAGGCTACGCACGTGAAAGCCAATCTCCCGCAGCACGCGTTCAAACAGGCCATTCTGTTCAAAGCAGTAGCCGCCACGATGGGCGTTAACCAGTTTGTCTTCCAGCGCCTGGTCGTCAAGATGCATCTCGCGTGGCAGGAGTACGTCGAGATTCTCAAAGGGAATTGCGCTGTTGTGATGGATATGCAAACTACGCAGCGTTTCCACCGAGACGTCGGGAGTGCCCGTCCAACCCAGACGAGCAAAATAGGCGTTTAAAAAAGGGGTCATCAATGGCTCCAGCATGAGGTTTCCGTCTTTTATAGCTTATTTTGCGCTTAAGAATGATTGTTTTGTGCGATCGGTTGAGGCGGCGTGTACAACGTCAAGCGCCCCACTTTATTCTGTATATTGCTTACGCTTTTCACACCAATTAGTGTGAAAGCTGCATCCCTTCATTCTCAGAGGAACAATGATGAGCCGTTTTCGTTCTGTCGAGCTTCACCACGCCAGCCGTTTGCTTAACCATGGCCCCACCATTCTGATAACCAGCTATGACGATGAAACGAAGCGCCGCAACGTGATGGCCGCGGCCTGGTCTATGCCGGTTGAATTCGAACCGCCGCGTATCGCCATTGTGGTGGATAAAAATGCCTGGTCACGGGAAATTATTGAACGTAATGGCACCTTTGGCATTGTGGTGCCGAGCGTTGCCGCCGCCAACTGGACCTATGCGGTTGGCAGCATCAGCGGGCGCGAAGAGGATAAATTCAATGCCTACGGTATTCCGACAATCAACGGACCGGTGCTTGGATTGCCGGTGATAGAAGAAAAATGCCTGGCATGGATGGAGTGCCGACTGCTGCCCGCCACCGCAGCGGCATCACACTATGACACCCTGTTTGGCGAGGTGGTGTCCGCTGCTGCTGATGAACGGGCGTTCGTCGCCGGACGTTGGCAGTTCGACGATGATAAGCGCAATACGCTACATCATCTTGGCGCAGGCACCTTTGTCGCCAGCGGTAAACAGATCCGCGTGCCGCTCATTGACGCGCAATAAGGCCTTTTTTGAAGACTGCGCAAAAAATTTGTGCAGTCTCCTTAGCAGGAATGAAACACTGTTCCAACAACTCTTTGTTTTATCAACAATTCCCTCCTCTATTTCGCGCAAAAAAACCTCTGCGTAGACCAATAAAATATCGGCAATGCTCACAGAATATGAACGCAAAATTTTTTCGTATTGCGCATATGAAATGCGTAGTGATTTAATCCTTATTGCCAAATCTTCTTTACACGTAGACTGAGAATAAAAATGGAAAAGCGTTCACTGAATAAAAATATTGATTTACTCCTGCGCGGCTTTACTGAATTAAAAGATAATGGGCGTTTTAATGAACCCAATCTTGACGGTAGCGCCGGAGATTATATTTCATTCTCCAGTTGGGAATGGCCGCAGGGCGTTGGGCTATTTGGACTGGTACGTTTATGGGAAAACACAAAGTCTGATGATCTATATCAAATTATCGACCAGTGGTTTCAGGGAAATATCGAAAAAGGTCTGCCGAGCCTCAACGTAAATACCACCGCGCCGATGCTGCCTCTCTCACTGTTCTGGTCCCATCACCGTCAGCCGCACTATCAGCAGGTGCTGGATAACTGGGCAAACCGCGTGATGACTGAGCTTCCGCGCACCCCGGAGCAAGGCTTCCAGCATGTGGTTTCCGACGGTATTAACGAAATGGAGATCTGGGACGATACGCTGTTTATGGTGGTGCTGTTCCTCGCGCACTACGGTACGGTTTCCGGGCGTCAGGAGTTGGTTGATGAGGTGGTGCGTCAGTTCCTGCTGCATGCGCGCTATCTTAACGATCCGCAAACCGGTTTGTGGTACCACGGCTGGAGCTTTGTTGAGAACAGCAACTTTGCCAAAGCCCGCTGGGCGCGCGGTAACGCGTGGATTACCGTTGGCATCCTTGAGCTGCTGGAACTGGCAGACGTGGGCGCAGGCGTGCGCGAATACCTGATCGAGTGTCTGAAAAAACAGGTGAATACGTTAATAGACCTGCAGGCGGATAACGGCGCCTGGCATACCCTGCTGGATCATCCCGATTCTTACATCGAAATTTCCGCAACCGCCGGTTTTGGCTACGGCTTATTAAAAGGCGCACGCCTGGGAATTGGCGACGAACGCTGGTTAGAGGCAGGAATGAAAGCGCTGGCGATTGTTCAGGATAATATTGATGTAGAAGGAACTGTTCATAATGTTTCTTATGGCACGCGAATGGGGCGAACCCTGCAATTTTATAAAGACATTCCATTACAACCAACCGGCTATGGGCAAGCGTTGGCAATATTATGCCTGAGTGAAGGTTTGCGCCTGGCGGATAACAAATAAAATACGACTCTTCTCTTTGGGAGAAAAAAATGGCTATTGAATATAGTAATTTTAATTTAACGGCGGGAAACGCCGTGCGCTACTGGCAGCTATCTGATATTACAAGTTTGCGCTATGACACGGTGGATTCACCGATGGCAGGCGAAATGGATCCGTTTTTCTTTTTAAGCAAACATAAAAACTTTATTCCTCACACCTATCCGTGCCGCGATGATTTTCGCCAGCACTTTGCCGAGAAAAAGCCGCAGCCGTTCGCCAGTGCAAGCTACACGCGCTGGTGGTTCCCGTTTGCCTCTGACAGAGTCGATCTCTCGGGCTTTTGGTTCCGGCCAACCCGCGTTGGCGCCTGGGCCAGAACGCAGCTCGACTGCCCACAGGCGGGCGAGTATCGTTTCCGTCTGGCGACCTGCGGCGGCGCATTGCTCAAGCTGAACGGCGAAGAAGTGCTCTGGATGGCGGATTATCAGCGCAACCTGGAAAACCAGCGCGAATTCACCCTTTCGCTGAAAGCGGGGAAAAATGAGCTGGAGCTGTGGTTTGATGACTTAGCCGAACGCGATATTCGCTTCTTTTTCCAGCTCGACTACCTTGCCGGCGAACCGCTGCAGGTAGCACTGGAAACCCCGCTGGTCGACGCGCAGGTCAAGGAGATGGAGCAGCTGCTTGACGGCGCATCCTTTGAGCATCCGGTGTATAACCGCGGCACCATTCGTCTGGTATTTCCTCAGCCGGCATCGACGGACTATGACCTGCACGTCAATGTGCTGGGCGATTTTATCTCTCTCGATGAACCGGTCGCGCTGGACAGCCGTCTGCCCGCCGGCGAGTCGCTGGTCGCCATTGCGGAAAGTGAAGACATCCCGGCTGACTTCCGTAATTTCCACATTACGCTGCAACGCGAAGGTTTCAGGATAAGCCGCACCCTCGGCGTCGAAATCTGCCACGCCGACCGCCAGACGGCGATCCCGCAAACCCAGGAAGCGCGCATTGCAGAAGCGTTGAACGTCGTCGCTCAGGAAGGTGAATACAGCAGCGTTAAAGCGCTGGCGCGCCTGGCCTGCGGTCTCAACGATGAGCAAACTCAGCAGATGCTGGATGGCGTTCTGCCGTCGGTACTCGACTGTCATGATTGCGCTGACTTTACGCTGGTGCCGTTGCTGTGGTGTCGCACCGTGTGGGGCGACAAGATCGATCCCGCGGTTCGCGGGCGCATCGATGATACCATTCTGCGCTTCCGTTACTGGATGGACGAACCGGGCAACGATGTTCAGTGGTACTTCTCTGAGAACCACGCGCTGCTGTTCCACACCGCCGCGCTGCTGGCAGGCAACCTCTTCCCGGATGCCGTTTTCACCCGCTCCGGGCGCAGCGGCCGCGAACAGGCGGCGGCAGGTAAGGCTCGCGTTATCAGTTGGCTGGATCATTTCGAGCAGTGTGAAATGGCCGAATGGAACTCGGTGCCTTATTTCCCTATCGACCTGAAAGGGCTCACCGCGCTGGCAGCCCTGTCTGGCGACGAGCAAATCAGCCAACGCGCCATTGCGGCAATCACCCGTTTGCTGGCACAGATTGCCCGTTCCGCTCACCAGGGATTCCTGACCGCGTCGCAGGGGCGTTCTTACGAACATACCCTTCGCGCCGGGCGCTCTCTGGAGCTGGCGGCGATATCGCGTCTGCTCTGGGGTAAAGGCAACTACGGCTGCCGTTTCCATGCCCTGCCGCAACTCGCCCTGCTACTGCGCGATGGCCTGCTCACCCTGCCGGCAGAACTGGCGGAGGTGGCTGCATGGCAAAAAGAGAGCGCCATTGAGTGGTGCTTTGCTCAGGGGGCCAACCGGATTGCCAAACTCTATCACTACAAAAACCGCCACGCGGCGATGGGCTCAATTGCCGGCTACCGCTGGGGAGAATGGGGTTATCAGGAGACGCCTTTCCATTTGCGTCTTGGCAACCAACCCGAAGCGCAGATCTGGATTAACCACCCCGGAGAAACCCTACACGGCGGTTTCGGTCGCCCTTCTTACTGGGGTGGATGCGGCACGCTGCCTCGCGTTCAGCAATATCGCGGGCTGGCCGTACTGACGTTCAATCTGCATGCCGATCAACCGCCGTTTACGCATGCATGGCTGCCGCAAAGCCAGTTCGATGAAGTCGCTATCAGCGGCCAGCGCGCTGCCGTACGTAGCGGCGACGGCATGGCGCTGCTGGTGGGCAATCAGGCGTTCGAAACGGTGAATACGGGCCCAACCCGCGGCTGTGAAATTCGCCTTAATGGGCAACAAACCTGCTGGCTGGTTCGCATCAACGATCGGGTCGACAGCGACCTGGAGACTTTCAGCGCGCGCTTTAACGACCTGACCATGACGCAACATGACGACGGCAGTATCGAAGTCAACGATCCGCTGTACGGCACGGTGCGTTTCCTGGCCGAAGGACGAGTGAGCGCCGAAAACCGCACGCTTGACCCACAGCAGTGGACCGTTGCAGGCAGTAGCAGTGAACTTCCTCTGTAACCAACGCCCGGCAGAGACCGGGCAAGGAAAATAATAATGGATACGCAAATAGATAAACCGTCTGCGCCTGCCGGGCAGACCTCTGGTGACGTTAATCCGAATACGCTGCACAACCCCGCTCGCGAAGTGGCGAAACCGAAAAGCAACTATCGCTGGGTGGTCTGTTCCATGCTGGTATTTGCGACGACGGTTAACTACATGGACCGTCAAATTCTCGGCCTGCTGGCGCCGATGCTGCAAAAAGATATCGGCTGGACGCAAATGGAGTACAGCTGGCTGGTCAATGCGTTTACCGTCGCCTACGGCGTCGGCACGCTGGTGTGCGGGCGCATTATCGACAAACTGGGGACCAAAATCAGCTATGCGGTGGCGATGGTGGTCTGGAGCGCCGCGGCAATGGCGCACGCGGTCGTCGGTTCGGTCGCCGGTTTTGCGCTGGTTCGCGTGCTGCTGGGTCTCGGTGAGTCCGCTAACTTCCCGGCCGCGATGAAGGTGATTGCCGAGTGGCATCCCAAGAAAGAACGTACGCTGGCCACCGGTATTCTCGGGGTTGCGGTCAATATCGGCGTGGTTATCTCGCCGGCGTTGATCCCGCTTATCGCGGTGCATTACGGCTGGCACGGCGCATTCTTAATTCTTGGCGCCGTCGGCTTCCTGTGGCTGATTCCGTGGTTTATCGCCTTTGGTCCGGTGAAAGCGAAAGCCAGCGCCGAAGAGCAAGCGTGGATTGCCCAGGATAAAGAAGAAACCGTCAGCGTTTCCGCGATCAAATGGACGCGTCTGCTGGGCTACCGTCAACTGTGGGCCGTCGCATTAGGCAAAATGTTGACCGACCCCATCTGGTGGTTCTTCCTGTTCTGGCTGCCGAAGTGGCTCAACGAGTCACGCGGTATCAACATGGAAGGTCTGGGTCTGCCGCTGATTGTCATTTATCTGTTCGCGATCGTCGGCAGTCTGGGCGCGGGCTGGTTACCCGGTAAGTTGATGAGCAAAGGCTTTAGCACCGCCCGCGCACGTAAAATCACCATGCTGATTTGCGCCTGTCTGGTACTGCCGATTTTCGCCGCCACTCAGGTCGAAAATCTGTGGGCCGCCGTCGCGCTGGTCGGTTTAGCGGCGGCAGCACACCAGGGTTGGTCCGCCAACATTCTGACTTCGGTATCTGACCTGTTCCCAAGCGCCGCCGTCGGCTCCGTCGTCGGGATCGGCAGCACCTTCGGGATGATCGGCAGCGTTATCTTCTCTACGGTCATTGGCGCCGTGCTGGAAGCTTCTGGCAACTACTGGGCGCTGTTCGCCATCAGCTCGGTCGCTTACCTGTTGGCATGGGCGGTGATGTATCTGCTGTTAGTGCCGAAAATGGAACGGGCTAAATTCGAGTAACCCGCTCCTCTCCGGCTGGCCCGTATCAGGCGATACGGGCCACCGATTGACGCTCAACGATGGCGCACGCCAGCTCAATCCGTCGCGGTATTTCCACACTCCCTGCAATCATATCCTGCAACAGCTCCAGCGCCAGCGTGCCAATTTCCTGTACCGGCAAATGTACGGTGGTCAACGGCGGCGTGGCAAACTCCGCCTGCGGTAGGTTATTCATCCCGATCACCGAAATATCTTCCGGCACGCGCAGCCCTAAGGCCCGCACGCCATTGATCGCCCCGAGCGCCAGCGAATCATTCGCACACAGAATTGCCGTGCACTCCCGCGGATTACCGCGAAAACGCGCGATCACCGCCTGCTCCGCCAGTTCCGGCAGCCAGTCGGTGACCGTCAGAATACGCGAATCGTCGCACTGCAGTTGACGGCAGCGCATCGCGTCTCGCCAGCCGTCTTCACGCTGTTCAATTGTTCGGCGGCCCGGGTGCGTTAAAAACAGAATATCGCGATGGCCGCGATCCAGCAGGTATTCACAGGCCATGCGCGTGGCAGAACGGTTACACGGCAGCACGCTGGATAAGCGCATCAGCGGATCTTCGGTGTTCACCAACACCGCAGGTTTTTTGAGATTCACCACCGTATTGAGGAAGCCGCTGTCATCCACCGTCAGCGCCAGTACGCCCCCGACGTCCGGTTCCTCCAGCAGCGCTTGCAGGGCACCGTTATCATTATCGTTGAGCGGATGGGTGGTGAGATCAACGCCCAGCACTTTCGCCCGTTCTTTCAAGCCTTGCAGAACATACCAGCTGAACTGGTAGCGGTTATAATCGAGCATCGCTACCTGTGAAATGGCCAGCACAATACGCGCGCCACCCAGCTCCTGAGCTGGCGTGTAACGCATCGCCCGCGCCACTTCCTGAATACGTGTACGCAGTTCGTGGCTGACCCCTTTTTCACCCGAGAGCGCCCGTGACACCGTACTGAGCGAAGTGCGACAACGGGTCGCAATATCTTCCAGCCGGACGCGGCGATATCCCGCGTCGCGCTCGGCCTGATTGTCTGATTTACTCATCTCTCATCCTTTCTGCCGCCGCTCTTCACTCGGCGTAATTCCAAAGACCTTTTTATACAGTGTGGTGAAATGATTGCTGTTAGCAAAGCCGCATAAATAGGCAATTTCGGTCACCGACATTTCCGTTTCACGTAATTTAACCCGCGCAGAAACCAACCGCAGCCGTTTTAAATAGTTATCCGGCGTTAATCCCGTCGCCTCTTTAATATGACGAAACGCGGTGCGGGTCGTTAAATGGAAGCGCTCGGCAAGCTGTTGCCAGTTATGGTCTTCAAAACAGTGTTCTTGTAGCCAGGTTAATAGCTTATGCAGTTTATATTTGGTCGAGCTGTATTCCGCCTGCGTTTGCGCGTATTGCAGCGTAGTGACCAGCTGAAAAAAACGCGCTTCGCGTAACGCCTGATTTTTCGCTTCCCGCATCTCTGGCAGAAAGATCTGTGCAATCATCTCTTTACACGCCATACGTGTCTCCGGCGACAGCCAGCCGTAACAGCTGGCCTGCTGCGCTGAAAACTGCCCCAGCAGCGTGTCAATCTGCCGCAAATAATGAAACGGCACCTGCGGATTGATCAAAATATTAATCAGCTTAAGGGTTCCCAGCTCGTCGTAAAAATGAAAATCGCCAGATTTGACGTAAAAAACGTCCCCTTGTTGAATATACAACGGGCGACCATTAATAACATGCAGACCGTGGCCCTGCTCCACAATCACCAGTTCATCAAACTCGTGGCTATGCTCGCAGTTATTATCCTCCGGGTCGCTGGCATACATCGCCAGCTTATCGCCGGTACTGGCGAAATAATATTCAGTAGTCAGTGTAATCATTGATGCTATCCAAACGGCTTACCGCACGACGGCACGATAAGCCATTTTTGCCCCAACGACGATTGAGAATCGCGGATTTGTGATCGTCAGTCGCACTATCCCACCATCAGTGCCACTCTCGCGCCAAATTTGGCATTAGCAGAGTGGTTGCCGTCCCTCACGCCGCCGTATCCTGCGGACAACTTATTCCGAGGACGTCGTATGTCACAAGCCATTCAGCTTAATGCCCAGCTCCCCATGGTCCGCCTGCCGCAGTTCTTGCACAAGGCAGACTCGCTCACCCCTGAGTTGCATCGTCAGCCGCGATCGCCGCATGCCGTCATTAACGCCGTTGCCGATCCGCAGGCGCTGTTCGGCTGGCGCGCCGAGCCGCTCTGTTCGCTGGAAGCGCTGTATCAGCGCGAGTTCAGCGAAGGCGAAAGCGTGATTATCGATTTTGGCAGCCACTGCGTCGGTTATCTGCAGTTTGCCTGCCACAGCGCCGGGAGCCCGCCGGATGCCCCCGCCCATCTGCAACTCACCTTTGGCGAGACGCTCTGCGAGGTGTGCGAACCGTTTAGCGATTACCGCGGCTGGCTCAGCAGCAGTTGGCTGCAACAGCAGGATTTATGGCTGGATGTGTTGCCCGCCGAGGTTGCGCTACCGCGTCGCTACTGCTGCCGCTACGTGAAAATTGAGGTCAAAGCCGTGTCGCGCAAATTCCGCCTGCGCTTCGACAGCCTGTTGCTCGACACCGTGACTTCGGCTCCCGAGCAGTGTCCGCCATGTGAGAGCGCCGACGCCGAACTCCAGGCCATTGACCGGGTGTCGGTACTGACGCTGAAAAACTGTATGCAGGAGGTCTTTGAAGACGGTCCGAAGCGCGACCGCCGCCTGTGGCTGGGCGATCTTCGCCTGCAGGCACTGGTCAATGACGTGACCTTTGCCCGCCACGATCTGGTGCGTCGTTGCCTGTATCTGTTCGCGGGCCACACGCGTGCCGACGGCATGGTTTCCGCCAACGTCTTCGTCAAACCGCAGACGATCGCCGACGACACCTTCCTCTTCGACTACTCGCTGTTTTTTGTCGATGTTCTCTACAACTATCTGCAAAGCGCCGAAGATCTTGCCACAGCGCGCGAATTGTGGCCGGTCGCCAGACGACAGCTCGAACTGGCCTTTACCCGCCTCGACGACAGTGGGATCGTGCGCGACAGCGACGACTGGTGGGTGTTTATCGACTGGCAGGAAAGTTTAAACAAACAGGCCGCGGCCCAGGGCGTGCTGATCTACTGCCTGCAACGCGGCCTGTGGCTGGCTGAACGGTTTGAACCGCAGCTTGTCGCCGCCTATCGCGCACAGCTTCAGCGCTTAAAAGCGGCGGCGCAAACACAGTTCTGGGATGAGGCGCAGGGCTATTTCGTCAGCGGCGAGGCGCGCCAGGTTTCCTGGGCTTCGCAAATCTGGCTGGTGCTGGCGGAAGTCGGCCACCCGGAACAGCGTCTGGCGGTTATGCAGCGGCTGCTGAGCCATCCGCCAACGATCGCCATGAATACCCCCTATCTCCGCCACCATTTTATTGCCGCCCTGCTGCAATGCGGGCTGCGCGAGCAGGCAGTCAAGGAGATCAAAGCCTACTGGGGTGAAATGGTGCGCTATGGCGCGGACACCTTCTGGGAAGTGTTTGATCCGCAGCATCCTGAATTTTCTCCGTATGGTAGCAAGCTTATCAATAGCTACTGCCATGCATGGAGCTGTACCCCGGCCTGGTTTATTCGCCTGTACGGTCTGTAACAACTAACGCGAGTTTATTTATATGGCAGAAACAACGTTTGAACGCTGGAAACAGCGCGTGGGCTACGGTATCGCCGATCTCTCCTGCAACCTGGTGTGGCAGCTTATCTCGCTGTACCTGATGTTTTTTTACACCGACGTGATGGGCTTACCGGCTTACTACGTCGGGTTGATGTTCCTCATCACCCGCCTGGTCGACGGCGTGGCCGACGTGCTGATGGGGCTGGTGATTGACAATACTGCGACCCGCTGGGGGCGCTGCCGCCCCTATTTGCTGTTCGGCGCGGTTCCCTTTGGTCTGCTGTGCATTCTGGCGTTCTATGTCCCGGATTTTGGCACCACCGGCAAACTGGTTTACGCCTTTATCACCTATTTGTGTCTGTCGTTCCTCTATACGCTGGTGAATATTCCGTTCTGCGCCATGCTGCCGTTCCTGACCAATGACTCCGGCGAGCGCACCACGCTCTCTACCGTGCGCATTTTGCTCGGATCCCTTGGCGCAACCATTGTAGCCGTCGCCACGCTGCCGCTGGTTAGCGCACTGGGTAAAGGTAACCAGGCGCACGGTTTCTTCTACACGGCGATCGTGTTCGGCGTGATCGCTACCTTCTTTTTGCTGGTCAGCTTTCGCAACGTGAAAGAGAGTATCAGCATTACTCAGGAGCGCATGACCCTCAAGCGCGCGTGGGTGAGCCTGAGAGCCAACCGACCGTGGTTTGTTTTCGCCATCAATATCTTTCTGATGTGGGGCGCATTTTTCTTCCAGACCGGTGCGCTGGTGTACTTCTTCCACTACTACGTCGGCAACGTTGAGTTGACGGCGGTGGTCGCGGGGATTTCCACCTTCGTGCCGCTGCTCGGTACGCTAACGGTGCCGATGCTGGCCAGCCGCATGAAAAAACGTCATGTCTATCTGGTCGCCAGCACCATTAACCTGCTGGGCATGGGGGTGATGATTGCCGCCGGAGCGAATACGTGGGGGCTGATTGTTGGCGCCGTGATCCTGTCGCTCGGCGCAGGCCAACGCACGGCGATTTACTTTTCGATGCAGGCCGACCCGGTCGACTACGGGGTATGGAAAACCGGCATTAATACCGCAGGTATTCTCACCTCCATCAATGGTTTCCTCGGTAAAGTCGCTATGGCGGGAGCCGGGGCAATTATCGGCGTGCTGCTCTCCTCCAGCGGCTATGTCGCCAACGCGACGCAAAGCGCCAGCGCCATGATGGCGATAAAAGCCTGCTATCTGTATATCCCGGCGCTGTTGATTATCGCTTCGATGATCTGCATTGGGCGCTTCTATCGTCTGGATGACGACTACGAGCAGATTCGCGCCGACCTGGATGCGGGGCGGCATGCACCAGAAGAGATGACCGCGGTCGCCGCAACGAAAACCGCATAATATCCGTGCAGAAGTCACCCGGCGTGCCAGAGCAACGCCGGGCGACATCATCATCACATACTGTAACCCGGCTTTTTAATCAGCGTCTTCATCTGCGGCGCAATCTCGCTATCCCAGACCTGCTGCCAGTCGCTTTCCTGCACCTGATTCAGGGCCACGCTCACCGAGCGGTCTTTGGTATTAAGATGGCGAATCAACACTTCAGTGATATCCGCCGCGAGCGCGGTTTTCTGTTCATCGTTCAGGTCGCGGGGGAAACATTTAATATCAACGTGTGGCATGGGCAGGACTCCTTATAATGAGAACCCTAAAACTACCACAGTCAGGCCGCTTCATCCGTCATTTCGTGCGCGAGCAAGGAGTGAATTCAGCGCTTAATTGCGCGATAAACGCCTCGGTTTCCCGCTGATTGCGCAGGCGTACAAAGCGGATATGCGCCCAGGCTGGATCGGCCATGTCTTGCAGGTAGCGCTGGCGGTTGAGACGCCAGGTTTTTAGCGTCCACAGAATGATCGAATCGCGGCTAAAAAATGAGCGACGAAAACTCTCACGGTTGCCGGTACCCGGCCACAGCTCTTGCTGACGCCATGCGCGCACTGTCGCACGCGTGACGGCCTGCCGAAAGGTGCGCCAGAAACTGTAATCAACCCACACCACCAGATCCACGTCGCGCCATTTTACCGGGCGACTGCGATTATAGTTGCCGTCCAGCACCCAGTCAGGGCCCGCGATGGCCTGCGCCAGCCCGGCGAAAAGCGTCTCATCGCTGACCCCCTGCCAACCGGAACGCCAGTAAAGCGTATCCATTTCGATATAAGGCACGGAAAATAGCGCCGCCAGACGCTTTGCCAGCGTCGATTTACCCACGCCGCTGGTGCCTACCACATTGATTTTCATTGTCATCTCACCTGATATCACCTGTTGCATATAAATCATCGGCTATTACACTGAAAAAATCATTCTGCAACGATGAGCCAGATTCATTAATGGTCGCACCTTATGTTAAAAGATAACATCAACGATCTGATCTCTTTTATGGTCGTCGCGCGCGAGCGCAGTTTTACCCGCGCGGCCGCACAGCTTGGGGTTTCACAGTCGGCGTTGAGCCATGCGATGCGTAATCTGGAAAACCGCCTCGATGTTCGCCTGCTGACGCGCACCACCCGCAGCGTCGCCCCGACGGAAGCCGGAGAAAGACTTTATCAAAGCCTCAGCCCACATCTGCAAGAAATTGAACAGGAAATTACAGCTCTACGCGATTCTCGCGAACGACCGGCGGGCAATATTCGCCTGACGGCTGCCGAGCACTCAATGAATACCGTGCTCTGGCCACGACTCAAGACGTTTATGCAGCAATACCCGGACATCAATATTGAAGTGATTGTGGATAACGGCCTTACCGATATTGTCGGTGAACGGTTTGACGCGGGAGTACGCCTCGTTGAACAGGTGGCGCGCGATATGATTGCGGTGCGTATTGGCCCCGACATGCGCATGGCGGTTGTCGGTTCTCCCGGGTATTTTGCCCACCGCGGTATCCCGCAAACACCCCACGACCTTCAGCATCATCGCTGCATCAACATGCGTTTGCCAACGCGCGGCGGGTTATATGCATGGGAGTTCGAACGAAACGGCGAGCCGCTGCGGGTTCGGGTTGAGGGACAATTAACCCTTAACTCCCTGCCCCAACGCATCGAGGCCGCCGAAGCCGGTTTGGGCCTGGCCTACGTGCCGGAAGACACCATCGTCGATGGCGTGGCCGCCGGACGTTTGCAGCATGTGCTCGCCGACTGGTGCGCGCCGTTCGCGGGTTACTCGCTTTACTATCCCAGCCGCCGCCAGCATACCGCCGCGTTTGCGCTGTTAGTGGATGCGTTACGCTACTCATAAAAACGCGTAGGCCGGATAAGGCAAAGCCGCCATCCGGCCTACATTTCCGTAAGAGGTCAGAGCTAAACTGCGGATTTAGGCTGCAGGTTCTCGTCGAACACCAGCCGCTTTCTGTCCGGTTCTTCTTCGGTTAACGGTTCAACGGCAACCAGCGTCTTCTGGCAACGGTCGACCAGCACCTGATATTCGCGAGTGCCCTGCTTTTTCCACTCAAGCTCCTGCTCGGTTAAGGTACGAATCGCCTTTGCCGGGCTGCCGATAATCAAATGATTGGCAGGCATTTCGGCACGCGCCTTCACGAATGCGCATGCGCCAACAATACTGTTTTCACCAATGGTCGCGCCGTCGATAATCACCGCGCTCATGCCGACCAGCACATTACGGCCAATCACGCAGCCGTGCAGGATCGCCCCGTGGCCGATATGCCCGTCTTCTTCCACGACGGTGTCCTGACCGGGAAAACCGTGCATCACGCAGTTATCCTGAATGTTGGCCCCATCTTTCACCACGATACGGCCAAAATCGCCGCGCAGGCTGGCGTTCGGCCCGACGTAAACTCCTTTACCGAGGATCACATCGCCAATCAGCACGGCGGTGGGGTGAACGTAGCTTTCCGTCGGAACAACCGGGATCATTCCGTCTATCTGGTAAATCGGCATCGCTTCTCCTGTTACGCTTCGGGCAATCCCCCAAAACGCTGGTAATAGAGCGGCCCCGGCGCAGGGAGTTCGCCTACCGAGCTTTCGCCTTTTTCACTGACGAAAGCCTGTGCCCCTGGGGCCACGCGTTGATAGATGTTGATACAGAGCTGGCGCGCGGTTTGGCCCAGCCAGTGGGCAGGCAACAGCTCTTCTGGCAGCAGCGGATCCTTCAGCACCACACGGCGATAGAAGTGGATCAGCAGTAGACGGATCTGAAAACAGCGTTCCGGCGTGAGTTCATCCGGCCCCGCATCCCGCAGCAGCGGCAACAGTGGGCGGAACAGTGTGATAAACGCTTCGTACATGGCGTTCTGCTCGGTCAAATGCCAGCACTCCTCGACCCGCTCACGCAGCGCGGCGCGCGAGAGCGCCAGCGGCGAATGCGCTTCGAAGAAGATCACGTTCTCCGCCACGCCGGCTTCGTGCAAAAGCGACTGGACATCCGCCAGCTTTTGCGACGGCGAGGCTAAAAGGCTCGGCGCAAGCACGCCAAACCCCTGCCAGATCAGCTGTTTTTTGACTTCGGCCAGGGTGTTTTTTTCCAGCCCTTCAGAGAGCAGCAGCAGCCAGGTACCGTCCCATTCCGGCGCGTTGGCGCGGTAAATTTTGCTCTCGGCACGACGCGTCAGGCGCAGGCCTTTGTCGCTCAGACGATAGAAGCTACGGCGCCCAATGCGCACCACGTCCAGCCACTCTTCTTTGTTGAGGCGAAACAGCGCGGTACGTACGAAGCGTTCGCCAAAGCCTAACCCTTCAAGCAGCGCGGCCACGCTGCCAAGCCAGACTTCGCCGCCGCGCTGGGATAAACAGTCACCATAGAGCGAGGCAATCAGCGAGGTGCCGCTGATCGGCATTGCTGTCACCGCCTGCTGAATAAAGCTATCGAGTTTTTCCATATGATTCATAGTGTTGTTGTTTTTGTCCTTTTTGAATCATAGCACAGGAATAAAGCCGCGAAACGCCAGGAGTTTGTAGGCCGGATAAGGCAACGCTGCCATCCGGCAAGCTGCGCCGAATTGCCTGATGGCGCTGCGCTTATCAGGCCTACCATTCTCAGCCGTTGGCAGCGGCCTTACGCAGGTCGAACACGCGGCACGCCTTGCCTTCTGAGCGTGGAATACTGCCGCAGTTAACGATGCTGACGTCGGTGGAAATACCGACCATCGACTTAATGCGATGACGCAGGTGGTGGCAAATCTGGCAGCGCTGCTCATGGCTCAGCACCAGGCTACTCTCTTTGAGTTCCACGCGTACCGAAAGTGAATCAAGATGCCCACGGCGATCGACTTCCAGCTGGTAGTGCGGCGCCAGGTGTTCAATCTTGAGGATCTCTTCTTCCAGCTGCGACGGGAAGACGTTCACGCCGCGAATAATCAGCATGTCGTCGCTGCGCCCACTGATGCGATCCATACGGCGCATAGTGCGGGCAGTGCCCGGCAGCAGGCGCGTCAGGTCGCGAGTACGGTAGCGGATCACCGGCAGTGCCTCTTTGGTGAGCGTGGTGAACAGCAGTTCGCCGTGCTCGCCATCGGCCAGCGGCGTACCATCGTCCGGGTTAACCACTTCCGGGAAGAAATGGTCTTCCCAGATGGTGGGGCCATCGCCGGTTTCAATACATTCCATCGCCACGCCCGGCCCCATCACTTCAGACAGGCCGTAGATATCCAGAGCGGTAATACCGAGGCGACGTTCAATCTCCGCCTTCATACCGGTGGTCCAGGGTTCCGCGCCAAAGACGCCAGTACGCAGCGAACAGCCGCGCGCGTCGCCGCCCATCTGGCGCTCCAGTTCTTCAATCAGGTTCAGACAATAAGATGGCGTCACCATGATCATGTCGGGTTTGAAATCACGGATCAGCTGCGCCTGTTTCTCGGTCTGGCCGCCGGACATCGGGATCACCGTGGCCCCTAAGCGTTCAGCGCCGTAGTGCGCCCCCAGGCCGCCGGTAAACAGGCCATAGCCGTAGGCGACGTGAATTTTATCCTTCGCCGTGCCGCCTGCGGCGCGCAGCGAACGGGCGACGATATTCGCCCAGGTATCAATATCGTTCTGCGTATAGCCAACCACGGTTGGCTTGCCGGTGGTGCCGGACGACGCATGGATACGCACCACTTGCTCCATCGGCACCGCAAAGGTATCGAACGGATAGTTGTCGCGCAGATCCTGCTTGGTGGTGCAGGGAAACTTATTGAGATCGCTCAGCTCATGAAAATCGTCAGGATGGACGCCCGCCGCATCGAACTTACGGCGGTACATCGGCACATTTTCGTAAGCGTGTTTCAGCGTCCACTTCAGACGCTGGGTTTGCAGGGCCTGTAACTCGTCACGCGATGCAGTTTCAATCGGATCTAATGTTGTTGTAGTTGTCATTTTGTAGGGTACTCGCAGGTCAATTAGCTCACACTCTCTCGAGGATCATGGCAATGCCCTGACCCACGCCAATACACATCGTACACAGCGCATAGCGTCCATTGCGTCGTTCCAGCTCCAGCGTCGCTGCCAGCGCCAACCGCGCGCCGCTCATACCTAACGGGTGGCCTAAGGCGATGGCGCCACCGTTGGGATTCACATGCGCCGCGTCGTCCGGCAGCCCAAGCTGTCTGAGCACGCCCAGCGCCTGGGCGGCAAAGGCTTCGTTCAGCTCAATCACGTCCATATCGTGAATATTCAGCCCGGCGCGCTCCAGCACTTTACGCACCGCCGGAACCGGTCCAAGCCCCATGAATTTCGGTTCGACGCCCGCCGTCGCCATGGCGACAATACGCGCGCGCGGCGTCAGGCTCTGCGCGGCGGCCTGCTGCGAGCTGGCGATAATCAGCGCCGCGGCACCGTCGTTCACGCCGGAGGCGTTGCCCGCCGTCACCACGCCGCCCTTGCGGAACGGAGTTTTCAGCGCGGCCAATTGCTCAAGGGTGGTATCTGCACGCGGATGTTCATCTTCACGCACCGCGCTGACCGCGCCCTTCTTACCGATAATCTGCACCGGCACGATTTCCTGCGCCAGAATGCCGTCATGCTGCGCTTTAGCGGTACGCTGCTGGCTGCGGTAAGCAAAGGCATCCTGGTCGGCACGGCTTATTTTTAACAATTCCGCTACATTCTCTGCCGTTTCCGGCATGCTGTCAGTACCAAATTGTTGCTGCATGAGCGGGTTCACAAAACGCCAGCCGATGGTGGTATCAAACATCTCGGCCTGACGCTGGTAAGGCGTGGTCGCCTTGCCCATCACGAACGGCGCACGGGACATCGACTCCACGCCGCCGGCAATCATCAGATCCGCATCGCCCGCTTTAATCGCCCGCGCGGCGAAGCCAATCGCATCAAGGCCGGAGCCGCACAGGCGGTTGATGGTGGTGCCGGAAACCCCGTACGGATAGCCCGCCAGCAGCGTCGCCATATGGGCGACGTTACGGTTATCTTCCCCGGCCTGGTTGGCGCAGCCAAAAATGACATCGTCGATACAGGTTGGGTCTAACTTCGGGTTACGGCTCAACAATTCACGCAACGGAATAGCCGCCAGATCGTCGGCACGAACCCCGGCCAGCGCGCCGCCGTAGCGGCCAATCGGCGTACGAATGCCGTCACAAATAAATGCATCACGCATCAGACTTCTCCTGTTATCGTGCCGCCGATGCGGTGCGATTTGCCGCGAAACAGCGCCACGGTTTTTTGCTGCGGGTTGACGATTTCAATGTCATAGACACCGGTCAGTTTGCCCTGCTGTTTCACCCGGGCGGTGGCGGTTAATTTCTCGCCCGCAAAGGCCGGACGCAGAAAATCGATGCTGGCAGCCGATGCCACCGCCGCCAGCCCCTGGCTGTTGCAGGCGTAGGCAAAGGCGGTATCCGCCAGCGTGAAAAGCTGCCCACCATGGCAGGTTTGATGCCCGTTCAACTGCGAGGACGATACGGTCATCGTCATCTGCGCGTAGCCGTCGTCCATCTCGATAATTTCGATCCCCAGCGCCTGCGCGCAGGTGTCTTTCTCATACATGGCACGGGCGTTGCGCCAGGCTTCGTTACTCATCACGCATCTCCATCAGCGCTTTCTGGCGCAGCAGCGCACTGGGGCGATAACGTTCTTCGCCGTAGTGCTGTTGTAGATTTTCCAGCAGACGCAGCACGCGCCCCCAGCCGAGCGATTGCCCCCAGGCCAGCGGGCCACGTGGATAGTTCACCCCAAGACGCATCGCGGTATCGATATCCTCGGCACTGGCCACGCCTTTTTGCACCGCATCCAGCGCTTCGTTCGCCAGCATCGCCACCGTACGCCACACCAGAAGTCCTGGGTAGTCGGCAATACGCAGCACTTTTTTGCCCTGCTGCTGGAAGTAGTACACCGCTTTGTCGGTGGCTGAATCCGGGTTGGTTGGCGCGCCGGCCAGCACAACGGTATCGCCCGCGGCATGGTCATACACCACCACCGGACGCTGGTGCTGCACACTTAAGGACAGCGCGGTTTCACCGGTGGTTTCCAGCAGCAGCACATCGTCCAATTCTGTGACAACGTCACTTTTAACCCTCTTCGCGGCGCGTTCGGCGGAAACGGCATCCAGCGCCAGTTCAGGCTGGTTTTCCAGAGGCCAACGGTAGACGCCATGGCCGTTTTTTTTACCCAGACGCCCCGCCAGCGCCAGCTCCTGCTGCAGCAGCGACGGCAGAAAACGGCGGTCCTGCCAGAAGGCGTTAAACACCGAACTGGTCACGGCGAAGTTCACGTCCTGGCCGATAAGGTCAGTCAGCGCCAGCGGCCCCATCGGAAAACCGCCGCCGTCGCGCAGCGCCGCGTCAATCACTTCCGCTGATGCCACCTGCTCTTCCAGCGCGCGCCAGGCTTCGGCGTAGTACGGACGCGCCACGCGGTTAACGATAAAGCCCGGCGTGGAGCGGCAGCGCACCGGCTGTTTGCCCCAGGCGGTTACGCACTGGCAAAGCTGCTCGACCACTTCGGTAGAGGTGGCAAGCCCGCTCACCACTTCCACCAGTTTCATCACCGGTGCCGGGTTAAAGAAATGCAGCCCGGCCACGCGTTCCGGGTGTTTGATACCCGCCGCAATGGCGGTAATGGAGATGGACGAGGTGTTGCTGGTCAGCAGCGTTGACGGCGGGCAAATCTCCGCCAGCTCGCTGAACAGCGCCTTTTTAATCTCCAGACGCTCGGAAGCGGCTTCAATCACCAGCTGCGCGTCGGCAAGCTGCGTTAATTCGGTTGCCGGCGTAATACGCGCCAGCAGCGCCTGCGCCTGTTCAGTGCTAATTTTGCCGCGGCTAACGCGGGCGTTCAGGCGCTCGGCAATGCCGTCGATAGCGCGCGTAATCGCCTCGGCGGAAATGTCATACAGCCGCACCGCGTGCCCGGCGCTCGCTGCCACTTCGACAATCCCGGCCCCCATGGTGCCGCCGCCAATCACCGCGACGGTGTGAAGAGTCTGGCTCATGGCTTATTTCCCGCTGAACTGTGGTGAACGTTTGGCGAGGAAGGCGCTGACGCCTTCACGATAATCGTCGCTGCGACCGGCCAAACGCTGGTAGTCGCGCTCAAGCTCAAGCTGCTGATCCAGCGAGTTAGTTTCGGAAAGCTGTAGCGCTTTCTTAATCAGCCCCAGACCATAGGTCGGTTGGGTAGCGAAATGGCGCGCCATGGTCAGCGCGGTATCTTTCAACTCGGCGTCGTCAACCACCTGCCAGATCATCCCCCACTGCGCGGCCTGTTCGGCGCTGAGGTTGTCGCCGAGCATCAGCAGGCCAACGGCACGAGCACGACCGGCAACGCGCGGCAGTACCCAGCTTCCACCGCAGTCCGGCACCAGGCCAAGCTTGCTGAAGGCCATGACAAACTTTGCTGAACGCGCGGCAATCACGATGTCGCAGCCCATCGCCAGCGTGGCGCCAGCACCAGCGGCGACGCCGTTCACCGCGCAGATAACCGGTTTTGGCAGCGCGGCTAAACGGCGCACCAGCGGGTTGTAAAAGCGTTCCACCGACATGCCCAGATCCGGCGCGGGGCCGCTGGGGTCAACGTTACGGTCGTTCAGATCCTGCCCGGCGCAAAAGCCGCGTCCGGCGCCGGTGATCAGCAGGCAGCGAATGGTGTCGTCGCGTTCGGCCTGTTTCAGGCAGTCGGCAAGCTGCTGATGCATCACGTCGTTAAAGCTGTTGAGTCGGTCCGGGCGGTTCAGGGTGAGGGTCATTACACCCTGTTCCACTTCGCTGAGAATGAATGCGTCCACGATTAGCGTCCTTTAAATTCCGGTGTGCGTTTTTCTAAAAAGGCGCTCACGCCTTCACGACGATCTTCGGTGCCGCTGAGCAGCGTAAACAGCTGACGTTCCTGCACCAGACCGGCCTGCAATCCCACCTCCTGGGCCAGACGCAGCGACTGCTTTACAGCCCGCAGCGCCAGCGGTGAGTGGCGAGCGATGGTCGCCGCCAGCTTCAGCGCGTATTCATCGGAGAGGTTCGCTGGGTGAATGTCGCTCACCAGCCCGGCCTGCTGGGCGCGTTCGGCATCAATGCTTTCGCCGCTCAGTACCATGCGGCTGGCCAGCGCTTTGCCGACGCTGCGAATAAGCCGCTGCGTACCGCCCGCACCCGGCATGGTGCCGAGGGTAATTTCCGGCAGACCAAAGCGGGCGTTATCGCCGGCAATGACCAGATCGCACAGCAGCGCCAGCTCGCAGCCCGCGCCCAGCGCGTAGCCGTTCACCACCGCAATCAGCGGTTTGTTGAAGGCATCAATACGCGCCCACAGACGCGGGCGAATATCGTCGAAGGTGGCGGGCAAGTCTTTTTCCGCCATTTCGTTGAGATCGGCACCGGCGGCGAAATAACGCGGGTTGCCGCTAATCACGCAGACGCTGATACCTGAATCTGCCGCCGCGCTTTCCAGCGTTTCGGCAATCTGCATCAGCAGCGCATTGTTCAGGGCGTTACGCGCCTGCGGGCGGTTCAGGGTCAGTTGCAGCACGCGGTCGTGACGGGTAATCAGCAGTTCGCTCATGCCATCCCCCGCGCGTCAAAGTCGACTACCACGTCGCCGCTGGTGGGCAGCGCCTGGCAGCTAAGAACATAGCCCGCCGCCACTTCATCGGCTTCGAGGCTGTAGTTCGCGGCCATCGCCACTTTACCGCTCACCACCTTGCATTTGCAGGTGGCGCAGACGCCGCCTTTACAGGCGAACGGCAGATCCGCGCCCTGACGCAGCGCGGCGTCGAGAATGCTGTCATCTTCGGCGTTCAGCGAAATCAGGCGATCACGGCCGTCCTGGCGGATAGTGACCGTGCGGCCCTCCGCCTGTACGCCGGTGGCGCGTTTCACGCTGCTGCCGGGGGTGTTGAAGCGCTCAAGGTGAATCGATTTCTCCGGCACGCCCAGTTCGCGCAGCGCCACTTCGGCTTCGTCCATCATCGCCGACGGGCCGCAGATAAAAGCATCGTCAAAGCGACTGAAATCGATCAGCGTTTTGCCGAGCGCATGCAGTTTGTCGCCGTCGATGCGCCCTTGCAGCAGATCGCTGTCCATCGACTCCTGGCTGAACAGGTGCACTATCTGTAAACGCTGCGGATAGCGGTCTTTCAGGTCAGCCAGCGCCTGACGGAACATCATGCTGTGGCTGCTGCGGTTGCCGTAGATCAGGGTAAACTGACTCGCCGGTTCGGTCGCCAGCGTCGCTTCAATAATCGCCATCATCGGCGTAATGCCGGAACCGGCGGCAATCGCCAGATATTCCGCTTGGCGCTCGGCCTGCGGCTGGTAGCCAAAGTGCCCCTGCGGCACCATCACCTCAAGCGCCATGCCCTGCTGAATATCGCTCTGGGCATAGCGGGAGAAGCGGCCGCCGTCGATGGCTTTGACCGCCACGCTGATTTCAGACGGCGAGCGGCTGCGGCAGATGGAGTAGCAGCGGCGTAACTCTTCCCCGCCGAGGCGGGTTTTCAGCGTCAGATGCTGGCCCGGACGGAAGGCGTAAACGCTACGCAGCGCGTCGGGAATGGCAAAAGTGATGGTGACCGAATCACGGGTTTCCGGTTCAACCTTTGCCACGGTAAGCGAATGAAATGTTGTCATCGCAGCCTCAAATACATTTAAAGTAATCAAAGGGTTCACGGCAGCTATCGCAGCGATACAGCGCTTTGCAGGCCGTGGAACCGAATTCGCTAATCAGCGAGGTGTGGGTGCTGCCGCAGCGCGGGCAAACCACATCCTTCGGCAGCGCGTCGGCGTGGCAGGCGTGGGCCTGCGGCGGGCTGATACCGTACTGACGCAGACGTTCGCGGGCATCCGGGCTCATCCAGTCGGTGGTCCACGGCGGGTCGAGCTGCAATACGATATGCACCGGCGTATAGCCGTGCTCCGCCATCACCGCGCGAATTTCCCCCAACAGATGTTCAGTGGCCGGGCAACCCGAGTAGGTCGGCGTAAAACCAATCACCCAGCCGTCGCCGTGACGCTCCACGCGGCGCACCATGCCGAGGTCGGTAATGGTCAGCACCGGCACTTCCGGGTCTGGAATGGCGCTTAATAATCCCCAGACGGTACGCACTTCCGGAGGCGCGATTGCGGCGAGACGTTGCATAGCCACCTCCTGCTACCACTGCTGGCCGGGATACGACCGCTGTAAATACTGCATCTCTGCCAGCATCGGGCCGAGATGTTCACTGTGCAGCCCCTGCTTACCGCCGCGACGGAACGCCGCTTCTTCAGGGATTTGCAGACCCGCATCGAGCAGCGCGGTATGCACCGTCGCCTGCCATTCGGCCTGCAATTCGCGCGGGTCAACGGCGATGCCCTGCTCGCTCAGGCTGATATCCAGCTCATCGGCCATAAACAGTTCACCGGTGAAGCGCCACAGGTTGTTGATTGCCTGCTGCATCAGTTGCGCGGAATAGTCGGTGCCGTTGCCCAGACGCTCCAGCCAGCCGCGGCTAAAGCGCAGGTGATAACGCACCTCTTTCAGCCCTTTGGCGGCGATGGCGGCAATCTGTGCGTCGCGGCTATTCACCAGACGGCTGAACAGCGCCACATGCCAGGCATCGATAAAGAACTGACGGGCAATGGTGTCGGCGAAATTACCGTTTGGCTGTTCCACCAACAGCAGGTTGCTGAACTGACGTTCATCGCGGCCAAAGGCCAGCGTGTCTTCGTCGCCGCTGCCGTTCAGTTCAGCGGCGTAGCTCAGGAAGTTGCGCGCCTGACCCAGCAGGTCAAGGCCGATATTGGCCAGCGCGAGGTCAATCTCCAGCTCCGGCGCGTGGCCGCACCAGGCGCCTAAGCGCTGGGCCAGCACCAGGCCGTTATCGCCAAGACGCAGCGCATAGGTTGCAACGGGGTTTTGCGTGTTCATCGTTGCCTCACATATGTTCCATGCCGTCCGGCACGGTATAGAACGTCGGGTGACGGTAGACCTTGCTCTCGGCAGGATCGAAGAACTCACCGCGCTCTTCCGGCTGTGAGGCGACGATTTCGCTCGCCTTCACCACCCAGATGGAGCAGCCTTCGCTGCGGCGGGTGTACGCATCGCGGGCATTTTCCAGCGCCATTTGATCGTCGGCGGCGTGCAGGCTGCCCACGTGACGGTGCGACAGCCCCTGTTTGCTGCGGACAAACACTTCGTATAACGGCCAGTATGTTTTGCTCATCTTTTTCTCCTCAGGCGGCATCGCGAGCGCGTTGTTTTTCGGCATGCGCCAGCGCGGCTTCGCGCACCCATGCCCCCTCTTCCCAGGCTTTGCGCTTGGCACCCAGACGTTCGTGGTTACAGATGCCACGCCCGTTGATGACTTCGTTGAGTTCCTGCCAGTCGATTTCGCCGTAACGGTAGTGACCGGTGGCTTCGTCAAACGTCAGATCGGCATCCGGCACCTTCATGCCAAGGATCTCGACCTGCGGGACAGTGTTGTCGACGAAGCGCTGACGCAGTTCATCGTTGGAATGCAGTTTGATCTTCCACGCCATGCTGCGGGCGCTGTTCGGCGAGTTGTCATCGCTCGGCCCGAACATCATTAATGCCGGCCACCAGAAGCGGTTGATCGCGTCCTGCAACATCTGCCGCTGTTCTTCACTCCCCGCCGCCAGCGCCATACAGGCTTCAAAGCCCTGACGCTGGTGGAAGCTCTCTTCTTTGCAGATTTTGACCATCGCCCGGGCATAAGGGCCGTAAGAGGTACGGCACAGCGCCACCTGGTTGACAATCGCCGCGCCGTCGACCAGCCAGCCGATCACGCCGATATCCGCCCAGGTCAGCGTCGGGTAGTTAAAGATGGAGGAGTATTTCATCTGCCCGTCGAGCATCTTCTGGTAGATGTCTTCGCGAGCGCAGCCGAGCGTTTCCGCCGCGCTGTAGAGATAGAGGCCATGCCCGGCTTCGTCCTGCACCTTCGCCAGCAGAATCGCTTTACGGCGAAGGGTTGGGGCGCGGGTGATCCAGTTGCCTTCCGGCAGCATGCCGACGATTTCTGAATGCGCATGCTGGCCAATCTGGCGGATCAGCGTTTTGCGGTACGCATCCGGCATCCAGTCCTGCGGTTCGATGGCTGTTTCCTGCGCGATGCGCTGGTCAAAGCGTTGTTCTTCTGTCACGTCATCACCTTATGATTCCGATAAATTCAACAAATCATTTTTTGCGAATCACTTTGTTTTATGAAAGTTAAATCTTAGTTAAATAAAACCACAAATTTTGTTTACGAATTTTGTGATACATACCGCAATCACCGCTGATTTATCGCAGGCAAACCGAATGTTAATCAATGCACGTAAGGTGCCCGCGATCGCATTGTTAACAAATTATTAAAATCTGACTTGCATTTAATGATTCATGAAAGAACTATTAATGGCGAGAATTCGTAACATATCTGGAGAAACACCATGCAGCAGTTAGCCAGCTATTTGTCCGGCGTCTGGCAAACCGGCCGGGGCCGCGCCCGTACTATCCACCACGCCATCAGCGGTGAGCCGCTGTGGGAAGTGACAAGCGAAGGGCTGGATATGGCGCAGGCGCGCCGTTTTGCGATTGAGCACGGCGGCAAAGCGCTTCAGGCGATGACCTTTATTGAACGCAGCGCGATGCTGAAAGCAGTCGCCAAACATCTGATGGAATTGAAGGCCGACTTCTACGCCATCTCCGCCCAGACCGGCGCAACGCGCGGCGATAGCTGGGTGGATATCGAGGGCGGTATCGGCACCCTCTTCACCTACGCCAGTCTGGGCGGCCGCGAGCTGCCGGATGACGTGCTGTGGCCGGAAGATGAGCTGATCCCGTTGTCCAAACAGGGCGGCTTTGCCGCGCGCCACGTGCTGACGTCAAAGTCTGGTGTGGCTTTGCACATCAATGCCTTTAACTTCCCCTGCTGGGGCATGTTAGAGAAACTGGCGCCGACCTGGCTTGCCGGGATGCCTGCCATCATCAAACCGGCCACCGCCACCGCCCAACTCACCCAGGCGATGGTCAAAGCCATTATCGACAGCGGCCTGGTACCGAACGGCGCGATTAGCCTCATCTGCGGCGGCGCGGGCGACCTGCTCGACCATCTCGACAGCCAGGACGTGGTGACCTTTACCGGCTCGGCGCATACCGGGCAGCAGCTGCGCGTGCATCCGAATCTGGTGGCGAAGTCTGTCCCCTTCACCATGGAAGCGGACTCGCTGAACTGCTGTGTGCTGGGCGACGATGTCACCTCAGAGCAGCCGGAATTTGCGCTGTTTATCCGTGAAGTGGTGCGCGAGATGACCACCAAGGCCGGGCAGAAATGTACCGCCATCCGCCGCATTATCGTGCCGCAGGCGCAGGTAAGCGCAGTCAGTGAGGCGTTGATTGCCCGTCTGCAAAAAGTGGTCGTCGGCGATCCGGCGCAGGAAGGCGTGAAGATGGGCGCGCTGGTGAACAGTGAACAGCGTCAGGATGTGCAGGATAACGTCAATCGTCTGGTGGAAGCGGGATGCGAGGTGCTGCTGGGCGGCAAAGCAGATCTCAGTGCCGCCGGAGCCTTCTTCCCGCCAACGCTGCTGTTCTGCGCGCAGCCGGATGAAATCTCCGCGGTACATGCCATTGAAGCCTTTGGTCCGGTTGCCACCCTGATGCCGTATCAGAATACCGAACACGCGATGACGTTGGCTCGTGCCGGTGAAGGCAGCCTGGCCGGAACGCTGGTAACCGCCAGCGGCGAACTGGCGCGTGAGTTTATCCTCGGTGCCGCCCGCGCTCACGGGCGTATTCAGGTGTTAAACGAGGAATCCTCCGCGGAATCCACCGGCCACGGTTCCCCGCTGCCGCAATTGGTACATGGCGGCCCAGGACGTGCAGGCGGCGGTGAAGAGCTGGGCGGCCTGCGCGCAGTGAAACATTACATGCAGCGCACCGCTATTCAGGGCAGCCCCACCATGCTGGCTGCCGTTAGCCAGCAGTGGGTACGCGGCGCGCAGGTGGTGGAAGATCGTATTCACCCGTTCCGTAAATACTTCGAAGAGATCCAGCCTGGCGATAGCCTGTTGACCCCGCGTCGTACCTTAACCGAAGCGGATATCGTCAACTTTGCCTGCCTCAGCGGCGACCACTTCTATGCCCATATGGACAAGATTGCGGCAGCCGATTCCATTTTCGGCGAGCGCGTGGTGCACGGCTACTTTCTGATTTCCGCGGCGGCCGGTCTGTTTGTTGACGCGGGCGTCGGTCCGGTGATTGCTAACTACGGCATGGAAAACCTGCGCTTTATTGAGCCGGTTAAGCCGGGCGATACCATCCAGGTGCGCCTCACCTGCAAGCGTAAAACGGTCAAACGCCAGCGCAACGCCGAAGAGAAAGCCACCGGCGTGGTGGAATGGGCGGTGGAGATTTTCAACCAGCATCAGCAGGCAGTGGCGCTGTATTCCATTCTGACATTGGTCGCGCGTCAGCACGGGGATTTCCCGGCGTAAGCGGTGGTGACGTCCGGCAATTCAAACATTCATGCCTCTTCGGAGGCATTTTTTGTAACTGGCAAAACTGACAAATAACCTGGCAAGCGCAAGCAAACGTCTCGTGACGATCGGCTGTTAGGGTAAGAGACTGAAGCCGAAGTAGCAGCGGCAAGGCACAACATAACGATAAGATGAGGTCACAATGTCAACAGGCTCGATTCGTTCAAACCGTAAAACAGCGCTGGCGCTGGCCGTCGCCCTGTTCTGCGCCTGGCAAACTCCGGCCTTCGCCCACGGCGGCGAAGCGCATATGGTTCCAATGGATAAAACCCTGCAAGATTTCGGCGCTGACGTGCAGTGGGATGACTACGCGCAGATGTACACCCTGATCAAAGACGGCGCGTTCGTGAAGGTGAAACCGGGTGCGAAAACCGCGGTCGTCAACGGCAAAACCCTCAACCTGCAGGTGCCGGTGGTGATGAAAGACGGTAAAGCGTGGGTATCCGATACCTTTATCAACGACGTTTTCCAGTCTGGCCTCGATCAAACCTTCCAGGTCGAGAAAGTGCCTCACCCGCTGAACTCCCTCTCTTCTGCTGAAATCAGCGAAGCGGTCACCATCGTGAAGGCCGCGCCAGAGTTCCAGCCTAACACCCGTTTTACCGAGATTTCCCTGCACGAGCCGGACAAAAAGGCGGTGTGGGAGTTTGCCTTAAAGGGCACTCCGGTTAACATTCCGCGCACCGCCGATGTGGTGATGCTGGACGGCAAGCACGTGATTGAAGCCGTGGTTGACCTGCAGAACAAAAAAGTCCTCTCCTGGAAGCCGATTAAAGACGCGCACGGCATGGTGCTGATTGACGACTTCGTCAGCGTGCAGAACATCATTAACGCCAGCAGCGAATTTGCTGAGGTGCTGAAAAAACACGGCATCAAAGACACCACTAAAGTCATCACCACCCCGCTGACCGTCGGCTACTTCGACGGTAAAGACGGCCTGAAGCAGGACGCGCGGCTGCTGAAAGTGGTGAGCTATCTGGATACCGGTGACGGCAACTATTGGGCGCACCCGATCGAAAATCTGGTGGCGGTGGTTGACCTTGAACAGAAGAAAATCATCAAGATTGAAGAAGGCCCGGTTATTCCCGTACCGATGGAGTCTCGTCCATTTGATGGCCGGGACCGCGTTGCCAAAGCGGTGAAACCGCTGGAAATTATTGAACCGGAGGGCAAAAACTACACCATCACCGGCGATATGATCCACTGGCAGAACTGGGACTTCCACCTGCGCCTGAACTCCCGCGTGGGGCCGATTCTCTCCACCGTAACCTATAACGACAACGGCACCAAACGCCAGGTGATGTACGAAGGTTCGCTCGGCGGGATGATCGTACCCTACGGCGACCCGGACGTAGGCTGGTACTTCAAAGCCTATCTGGATTCCGGCGACTACGGCATGGGCACCCTGACCTCACCGATCGCTCGCGGCAAAGACGCCCCGAACAACGCCGTGCTGCTGGATGAGACCATCGCCGATTACACCGGTACGCCTACCACCATTCCTCGCGCGGTGGCGGTATTCGAGCGCTACGCCGGGCCGGAGTATAAACACCAGGAGATGGGCCAGCCGAACGTCAGCACCGAGCGTCGTGAACTGGTGGTTCGCTGGATCAGTACCGTGGGTAACTACGACTATATCTTCGACTGGGTATTCCACGAAAATGGCACCATCGGTATCGATGCCGGCGCCACCGGTATTGAAGCGGTTAAGGGCGTGAAGGCCAAGACCATGCACGATCCAAGCGCCAAAGAGGATACCCGCTACGGTACGCTGATCGATCATAATATCGTCGGCACCACCCACCAGCATATTTATAACTTCCGTCTCGACCTCGACGTGGACGGCGAAAATAACACCCTGGTGGCAATGGACCCGGAAGTGAAGCCGAACACCTCGGGCGGCCCGCGTACCAGTACGATGCAGGTCAATCAGTATACGATTGAGTCTGAGCAGAAAGCGGCGCAGAAATTCGATCCGGGTACCATTCGCCTGCTGAGCAATACCACCAAAGAGAACCGCATGGGGAACCCGATTTCGTATCAGATTATCCCTTATGCCGGTGGTACCCACCCGGCGGCGACCGGCGCGAAGTTTGCCCCGGACGAATGGATCTACCATCGTCTGAGCTTTATGGATAAACAGCTGTGGGTTACCCGCTATCACCAGGAAGAGCGCTATCCGGAAGGGAAATACCCGAACCGTTCCGTTCACGATACCGGCCTCGGGCAGTACGCAAAAGATGACGAATCACTGAGCAACCAGGACGATGTGGTGTGGATCACGACCGGCACCACCCACGTGGCGCGCGCCGAAGAGTGGCCGATTATGCCAACCGAATGGGCCCATGCGCTGCTGAAGCCGTGGAACTTCTTTGACGAGACGCCGACGCTGGGCGAGAAGAAGAAATAATTCACAGCCTCGAATAGCCTCAGCAATGAGGCTATTCCCTCCCTAAAACGCGATTAATCGCGCGCTCCCCCTGATATTAACGCCCTTTCGATTGCCCCCATTGTTCTTTCATTATTTTTACTAACCCCAGATGAAACATTCTTATTAAAGCGTTTTTTATCGTTTCACTTGATGACGATGTTTTATGAATAAGATATAAATCCCTTTCTTGATATTAACATTTTAACAACATCATTAAGGTTAAAAAATGACGCAGGTTGGCATTATTGGTTGGCGCGGGATGGTGGGTTCTGTTTTGCTGCAGAGAATGCTGGAGGAGAATGATTTCAATGGCATTTCCGCCCATTTCTTTAGCACCTCCAGTGCGGGTGGTCACGGTCCGGTTATTGATGGCATCCGCTATACGCTGAAGGATGCGCATTCTATTGAGGCGCTTGCCGAAATGGATATTATCATTACCTGCCAGGGTGGTGAATATACTAAGGCTATTTACCCCGCTCTGCTTGAATATGGCTGGAAGGGTTACTGGATTGATGCCGCTTCGGCGCTGCGTATGGACGAGAGGGCCTGTATTATTCTTGATCCCGTTAACCGTAAGAATATCGATCGCGCCGTCAACGATGGTATTAAACTTTTTGTCGGCGGCAACTGCTCTATTACATTAAGCCTGATGGGCCTTGCCGGTTTGATAAACGCAGACCTGATAGAGTGGATGAGCGTTATGACCTACCAGTCGGCCTCCGGCGCCGGCGCCAAACACGTCCGCGAACTCATCGCGCAAAGCGCTTATATCAGCCAACATTTGTCGCCCGATGAGCTGGAAAATCCAGGCTCGGTGCTGCCTTTAGTCAACAAAGTGAGCGAGTTGATTCGCAGCGATAAGATGCCCATCGACAACTTTGGCGCACCGCTAATGGGGAGCATTATCCCGTGGATCGACAGCGACTTAGGGGATGGAAACAGCCGGGAAGAGTGGAAAGGCGAAGCGGAAACGAACAAAATTCTGGGTCTTCCTGTGGGGACCATCCCGGTCAACGGTTTGTGCATTCGTGTTGGCGTGATTCGCTGCCATAGCGCGGCTATCACGCTGAAACTCAAGCGCGAAGTCAGTGAGGCCGAGTTTGAGGCATTGGTGACGCATTCCCATCCCTGGGTGAACTATGTGCCAAACAATAAGGAGGCAAGCGTGGCTCAATTGACCCCTGCCCACATCAGCGGTTCTCTTCAGGTGGGTATTGGTCGCTTTAAAAAAATGGCGCTGAACAATGACCCTATCTACTCGGTACTGACCGTGGGCGATCAGTTGCTTTGGGGGGCTGCAGAGCCGCTGCGTCGTATGCTGAATATCTTGTTGAATAGAATTTAACGATGAAAAGCAGCGCAGGATAGAGAGTGATTGAGGAATATTCTGCGGCTGTGGATTGAGCACAAAATGGCCCGGGGAAGCCTGGGCCAGCTTGTTTTTTGCGCCGTAAATTTAGCACCACTTTGGTAAGTTCGCGTTGTGCAATATGTTCCGCTTTTCGCGCGAATCAGTCTGCGGTAACGTAACGGAAAAATTTCTCCGGATTCAACAAACATGCCTTCCCTCGAAACGTTTATGACTTTCCTTCTCGCGCTGACGCTTCTGGAGATTTCTCCGGGGCCAGACATGATGCTGACTATCGCCAGAGGCGTCGGCCAGGGAAGACGTATTGCCCTTCTTACCGTTCTGGGTAATGTCTTTGTCGCAGGTTTTGTGCAAGTCTCTTTTCTTGTCCTTGGGCTGGTTACCGTCGTTCATGCGTGGCCGGTGGCGCTAGACCTCCTGAGGTGGGTGGGCGCAGCTTATCTGATGTGGCTAGGCATAAAAATGATTGCGACTTCCGGAACCGATACCCGGTTACGAAAAACGGCAAAAATTTCTGACTGGAATGCCGTTAAGGAAGGCGCTCTGAATAGCCTCACTAACCCAAAATCCCTGCTGTTTATGTTTGCTTTTCTGCCTCAATTTGTCGATCCCGCCGCGGGACCTGTCTGGCTGCAATTGCTTATGCTTGGCAGTATCCAAAAACTGGCAGGAATTGTTTCACTGGGCTCCGTCGCAATGGCATCAGGAACATTTGGAAACTGGCTAGGCCAGCACCCGGGTTTTATCAAATGGCAGGAACGTTTTACCGGCGTTGTGATGATAGGGCTTGGCATCCGCATGCTGTTGAGCGGCTCTGGTGTAGTAACGAAAGCTGTCAGGTAATTTTACTGAAATGATGGGCGAAATGTCCGCTTCGTGCCATAAGCGGACATCGATTAATGCAATCGTTGTTCAAATACTGTAATAATTCTCAAATCTGATTTAAGGTTTATCTATACAGAACTTCCAAAATATTAGAAATACTCAGGGTGTATATAAAAAGGTATAACTTTAGCTCAACCATCAATGGATAAATTATGTTAATTATATTTAATGGTTTACCTGGTAGCGGTAAAAGTACAGTTGCAAAATTGTTGTCCAAAAAAATTAATGGTGTGTATCTACGGGTTGATACGGTTGAGCAGGCGATTCGTTCAGTATCTGAACAGAACAAAAAAATTGGCCCTGAGGGTTATTTTGTTCTTTATGAGTTGGCGCGTGAAAATCTACAGTTAGGCGCTACTGTTGTCACCGATTCGGTTAATGATATCAATCTGATACGTAATACTTTCCGCGATATAGCGATATCGTTAAATGTTCCGTTCTTAGAAGTTGAAATACTCTGTTCAGATATGACACAGCATCGTTATCGTGTGGAGAACAGAATCTCAGATATCCCGGGGTTAACCACTCCTGACTGGGAACAAGTACAACGCCGTAACTATGAACCATGGGAACGAGAGCATCTGCAATTAGATACAGCAATTTTATCAGCACCAGAATGTGTCGATGTAATTCTCAGAAGAATATCGTCCGTTTGAAAAGGATAATGGCAAAATTAAGTAGACGATGGTTAAACACTAGCGTCTGCTTATCGCTCACAGCGGACCTTCACCTCAGTGACCTAGTCCGCTTCGTGCCAGAAGCAGAAGTTAACTACGGATAAAATTCAGCGCCTCACACCCAGAGCCGCTGCATAACGGCAATAAGCTACACTTGTTCATTATTTCCAAAACAGGAAAGCCTTCCACTGCTTCAACGGTGTGTGTTTGACATCGCGCTGTTGGGGCATTTTGATCAACAACGAGCAAGGCCCGCTAACGATGAAATTGATACTTGTTCGACACGCAGAAACAGAGTGGAATTTGGAAGGAATTATTCAGGGGCACAGCGATAGCCCCTTGACCTGTCGGGGTTTTCGTGAAATATCCGTCCTACTAGCAGCGTTTAGTGCAAGTGAGTATCAAATAGAGCGTGTTTACGCTTCTCCGCTTGGACGTGCCTGGCAAATGGGGCGAAGCCTGGCTGAAAATTTTCGCTGTTCACTGACGGCTGAACCGGCCCTTAAAGAGCAGGCTTTTGGTCAGTTTGAAGGTATGCCGTTAGAACTACTCAGACAAAAACATCCGAACGATGCAAATGCGTTATTCAGGCTTGATGCAGAGTATTGTCCACCTGGGGGGGAGTCACTGGCGCATGCTTCTCAGCGAGTTATGCGTTTTTTACAAAACCTGGAAGAGACCTCATCACATCAACAAACAATATGTATTGTGTCTCACGGGCATGTCAGTCAGGGCACTCTGGCAATCCTTAAAGAAGGGACTGTCAATAATTTCCCTCGCTATGCTCACCCCAATGCAAGTTATTCTGTTATCGACCTGATCAATGGAAAATGTATCGGCCTAAAGTGGGGGATTGCTACACATTTACGTCACCTGAATTAGTGGCCACCTTGCAATCATTGAACACCCATCCTGCCAGAGCTATCATTATTTAAGCACAATTTCAGCTAGCGGACCTTCACCCCAGTAAACTCGTCCGCTTCGTGCCAGAAGCGGACGTTTATATGACCGGCAATCGCGCTTCTCCGGTCAACTCTACAACCCAAACGGTGGGTACTTCGACATCAGATATTTTATGCCCAGGCTTTTGATATTTCAGCAGAACCGGTAACAAAAGCATGTTGAGGCAGAATTTTTTCAAGTAAAAACAAATTGGTGTCATGATCTGGATCGGCACAACAATCTCTCGCAATCACCAGCCGGTAATCCAGGTCAAAAGCTTGCCCTACGGTAGACAGCACAACGCCACTTGTGGTGACGCCAGTAAGAATCAAGGTTTCTATTCCCTGCGCCCTAAGAACCAAATCGAGTTCAGTAAAGGAGAAAGCCCCCACTCTGTGTTTAACAATGACGACCTCATTCTCTTCAGGAGCGACATCTGCATGAATGGCCGTACTCTCGTTATCAACCATAAAAATGCCATTCTCTTTAATTGACGAGAAAATCGTGTTGTTGTGACTGACTTCAGGGTAACCCTTGCGGAATCCGACACTCACGTAGATAACCGTTACGCCAGCTGCGCGTGCGGTAGATATCAGCGATGCCGTGTTGCGAATAACATCCCTGGCACTCTCTTGCGAGAGGAAGTTGTTGAGGATGAGCATCTGAAAGTCCATTACCAGCAGCGCGCTATTTTTATTGATATTACTGAGTTGAGTCGTCATAAAATCTCCGGGATTTGCAGGTAAGAGGCAATGCCGTCAGTCAACGCGTTGCTGACTGACGATAAATTTTGAGGTTCCAGGCTGCTCCGAGCAGCAGTATGCAACTGGTTGCCAGGAAGACGGCTCGCATACCGATATGCCCGCCGACAAAGCCGCCGATCAACGGCCCGATGAACTGACCTGCGAACTGTGCCGCTACGGAATAACCGAGGATACTACCTACCATTCCTTCTGGTACACGATGACGTATTACCGCCGCCATACATGGCAGTAATCCACCTAGTGCCAGCCCCATAAGGAAACGCAGAGCAATAAGCTGCCAGCCTGAGGAAACAAACGCCTGAGGAATAAGCAGAAAACCGGCTGTCGCCAATGCCATTGTGATAATGCGTAAATGTCCTATCCTGTCAGCCAGTTTTCCAAGCCAGGATGCAGAAATAATGCTGCCCAGGGCTGCGGCAGCCATTACATATCCTGCCACTTTGGTTATCTGAGAAGCGTCACTGACGAGAGTTCGCACATATACCGTAATAATGGGCTCTATCGACATATTGGCCAGCATCAGCAGCAGACCGGTGCTAAGCATGCAGATAATGACAGTACGGGCAGGCAACTGCGACCAGCTCACTGCCGTTTTTGCCAGCGTATTCTCAGGCTTTTGCACCTCTTCGCGAATGAGAGTGAGGGTCATGATAAAGGACAGAAATATCAGCGCACCTGCACAGAAAAACGTGGTTCGAATGCCGAGCAGACCAGGTAGCCACCCTCCAGCAAGTGGACCGATAAGATTGCCCGCCATTACACCGGATGAAACAATCCCCAACGCCCAGGCTGCACGTTCTCTGGGAGCCTGGACTGCGATAAGAATTGTTGCACCGGATGAGTAGCCACCAGCCAGACCAACTAACAACCTTAGTCCGACAAGTTGCCATATATTGGTCACCAGCCCCATAAGCGAAACAGTCACCGCCATGCCAAGGCTGGCTCTCACGAGCATCGACTTGCGTCCATATCTGTCACCGAGTTTCCCCCAGACAGGGGCGATCAACCCGGCAGTGATAAACGTTGCGCTGAATGCTACGCCAGACCATTGCACGACCGCAGCATGCCCACTAACACCCAGTTCTTCGACATACAAAGGCAGAAACGGCAGCATAAGGGTCATTGCGAAGACCGTTGAGAACGAGCCAATGAAGCAAACAAGCAGGTTTCGCTGCCAGAAGCTGTTATAGAATTGGGTCATAGAAATACTCTTTCTTGGTATACCAAATTGGTATACCATATCGATTGCGCATCTTACTGTCAATTTGCGGGAGAACATTGTCGTTATGAGTCAGGCATCAGAAGTTGAAAACCAATTAAGAAAACTGATACTCAGTATGGAGCTGGGGCCAGGAGAACGACTTACCGAGCGCTGGGCTGAAGCTACGTTTAACGCATCCCGGACGCCTGTGCGAGCCGCATTACAAAAACTGGAGTCAGAAGGTCTGGTCTGTCGTGACGGGCTGCGCTGGTTAGTGGCACCGATCGATGTCGCTGAAGTGGAACAGCTGTGTATTTACCGGGAAGTACTGGAAGTGGCGGCATTAAAACTGTCAGCCAGCCAAATAACGGAAGAACAACTCAACGGTCTGGAAAACCTGCTTAAAACGAAGACTGCTGATGTGTCAGAAGAGGTGATGGACGATGCCGGGACACGGTTCCATCTACAGTTGACCCGTCTTTGTCAAAATGCGTTTATTTTCGAAGGGGTAAGCGATGCCCTGCGCCGGCTTTCACGGGCACGATGGCTCGACAAAGCACCATCGAATCCCGCATGGGAAGATCATCAAGAAATAATAGCTGCGCTTAGGTCGCGGGAGACTGAAAAAGCGGCAGAGTTACTCGCCGTTCATCTCAGCGAAAGCCGCCTTCGCCTACTGGAAGCCATCAATTCAAGTAGACGGAGCTTGAGGGCAAGAGGTATTGCTATCTCCTGATTAAGCGGTGAGTTTTTACGACAACATGACAGAGGTCCGCTCCTCGCTCACATCGGACCTTTAGCTCAGTCAGCAATGTCCGCCTTGTGCCAGTGGCGGACATTGTCGAAGAAGGATGTGTAGAAATAAATAACAGAAAGATAAAACGCTTATCGGCTCTCTGTTTCTTGAGCGGTTAGTCCCAATTTTTCCGGTACGATATCTTTCAATATTGCTATCAACTCAGGATCCATAAAAAGATAATCGTCAGGGATATCGAGCACATGCAGAGGCTTGAATGCGATGATCCTGCCATATTGGGCCACTAAGCGATTTTTGTGCTTCTGCTCCATCACACAGAGAACATCAGCCCATTGAAGCAATTCGATAGAGACTCTTTTTTTTGCATTCCGGCTAGTCCCAGCGGAAAGTACGGCAAGGGATGGATAACGGCGGAACACCTGTTCCGCCGTGGGACTTCGCCATTGATTACGACTGCATATAAAAAGTACGTTCATCAGAGTACTGGCACTCTTCCAGACCTCTCAAGGCAAGCTGTTGGTTAGTAATACGTGGATACTCAAGCCCCAGTTGTGCGGCACGCAACAATTTATCCGACCGAGTGTAAAGCATCTTCCAGTTTTTTTCGCCACGGAAGTTTAATAAAGTCTTGCGGATATCACGAGACTTGTTACGTCGCTTCTGTGCATTGCGCCAATCTCTAGTACGTTTAGTTTCCATTGTTCCACTCTCTCAGATTAATCGGGTCAGCAGCCGCGATAATACGGGGAGAACAAACTGGAGAAATATAGCTTTTTACGGAGAGAATTTATAGTCCGGATTATGGCGAATCATTGAGCTGCTTCTCGTTAATTGCCACTGAGCACGGTAAGCAATGTCCGCACCTCGCCCACAGCAGACCTTCTGTCCGCAAAACCTCGAGTTATTTTTCTTCCCTGTAACGGGAAAGGCGGTGCTCAAGGTTAGTCCGAACCTGCGGCCACTCATCATCAATTATGCTGTAGCGTATGGAAGTCCGTTTTCGACCATCAGGCATAATGCGTTCATTTCTGATGATGCTTTCCTGAACCGCGCCAATACGGAGAATGGCTGCCTGCGAGCGCTCATTCAATACATCAGTCGTAAACTGAACGCGAACACACTTCAGTTGCTCAAAAGCGTATTGCAGCAGTAACAGTTTACTCTCGGTATTTGCAGCTGTTTTTTGCCAGCTTTGGGAATACCAGGTGTGGCCTATTTCGAGTTTTCGGTTTTCTCGATCAAGCTTCCAGAAACGTGTTGACCCAATGACGCGTTGGTCGGATGAAAGCGTTACCGCAAACGGCATGACTGTGCCTTCAGCCTGCCCCTTCAGGGCTTTCTGAATGTAGGAATCGGCGGTGTCAGCAGACGGAACCACCGTAAATGGCAGGGACCAGAGCTCCCCATCCGCTGCCGCATCAATCAATAGCTGAGCATCTGTCTCAAGCAGAGGACGGAGCGTGACTAGCGATCCTTGCAATGTAGGCGTCATATTTGTGACCTCACCGTTATTCTGTGTCGATGGATTGGACTGAATAATCCTGTTCCGAATGGCTTACTATGCCCCGTTTACATTGAATAAGCGACTCATCAACAGGCGATTATCTGCTCACTGCTCATGATGGTAGCTTGTACGCTCGGCGCCATTACCTGACGTTATATCCTTTTATGCTAATTCCCTTAATGTTGTATATCCCTGTTCGCTTAATTCGCTTGCCCTTTTTATCCGTAATAGTCGCTGTAATTGTGCTACAACGAATGGAATACCGTTCATCAATCACCAGCCGAATTGCTTCTGAAGGGTCTTCCACCTCCAGGAGGTCGTCAGTTTTATCCAGGCCAAATGGTACAAGGTGAAAGGCGGTTTTTCCCGTTGATTTTCTGGTTATCTTCACAGGGTACAGTACATCACCACTTTTATGGATCAATTCAAGGCGTTCAGTGTAAATCATGGCAATTCTCCAGGGTTTGTCTACATGACAGTACAAATCGAAGCCAGGAGATACAACAAAAAAAGATCGGCAAAGATAAAATAGCCTAACACACATCATAATTCATTGAATTAGATACAAATAATCATAGATACTTTGAGCGGCGGTAATCTTTTACTGTTGTTTCGCTTGTAGGCCTGATGACGCAACGCTTGTCAGGCCTACAGGTTCGTTGCGATACGTGACTATCGCGCTTTTGCACCAATCAGAAATATTCCGTTTCGTGGTTTGAAACCCAGAACAGAATTGAGCCACGATATTCCTCATTTGCAGAGGATATCAGCGAGCATTTATCGGCATTGCCATCAACAGTATAAGAACAACTCTGTTTCACGCGCACAGTCGATTCCCCTCTTTTCGACACGATTTCTGAATCAACAAACTGTGCGCTTCCTGACGGATAAAAAATACGCTGGTCGGTGTTATCCTGGTAGTTTCGGATACGTACGGGTAATTGGCTATTGCCATATTCATATCGTTCTACCACTTCGCCCGTACTTTTATCGACAATAGTCTCAAGCAACCCACGTATATTGTAGTTAAGGGTATATTGCCCTGTTTCATTTTCAAGCTCAGTGATTTCGCAGCGACCGTTAATTTTTCCGGTAATGCGCTGACCATTAAAAGAGGTTAACGCCCCTTCTTTATTGACCAAATGAAAAATACGAGTGTTCTCCTTGTCAACCATATTGATATGAGTAAAACAACCATTACGGTCATATCTTACTTCCGTCATCACCCTGAGTTTGCCGTTAACATCCCGAATCCACTGCACACTATGTTTGACGTTGCCGACTGTTGGATCATGCTCAAACAAAAGCGCAGCATTTAAGACCGCCGGTTTAAATTGCGTGATAGCTGCGGCATTAAATGATGCTGTGAAAAGAAACAGACTGCAAAGCGCCCTTACTTTCATTATTTATTCCTTTATGGAAGCCATTTATCAAATTTGTTGCAAATAGCCATGGGTATGTTCGGTGTCAGCGGCCGCTGTTAATACGGGAGAACCACCAGGCCATTCTAGCGTCTTCCTGAAACAAGTTGTATTCCGGTTTCTGGTAGGGCTTGCTCGGCTGAGGGTATTTTTAGCTGCAACACGGCCTCTGACTTGATATACTGGATATAATCACAGTGCAAGGGGCAAATCATGGCCGTTGAAATAAAATATGTTGTCGTAAGAAAAGGTGAAGAGAAAATGACATTTGCCAGTAAGAAAGAGGCTGACGCTCACGACAGACTGCTCGATATGGCAGAAGCGTTTACCGACTTGCTGTTGCAAAGCGGAATGCCGATGGATGAAACGCAGGCGGAGGACCTTGGTCTGTATCTCGCCGAGCAGAAAGTGACCGTGCAGCATATTTTACGCACCAGCAAGCTGCCGGAGATGAATACCGCAACGAAAACCGACACTCCAGCGTCTGATACGGCTGACAGTAAAAAAATTAAAGCCGTGAAGGCAGCCTGAATACCAGAACGTAACCTCACCGCTCCTGGAGCCGTAAGCAGAAAACTGCTTGCGGCTTTTATTCTGCAGCCATCATCCATCCCGTTGATGGACTTCATACATCAAGAATTAAGCGTATCTGGCAGGCTCTCATCGACAAATCAAAAACAGGCTAACGTGTAAACTCATCGAAGATATCCACGTTCATACCCTATCTTCGCCAGGAGAGTCGCCGATGTTTAGTCACATGCGTATTGCCAAACCCGTCACCAATATTGAACGGTCTTTTTTGATGTACAGTCAGGGGCTGGGGCTGCAGAAAATTGCTGAATTCAACGACCATGACGGTTTCAACGGAATCATGTTAGGCCGGGAAGGCTTAGGCTGGCATATCGAATTGACTCATTGCGAATACCATCCGGTTCAACCGCTGCATACCGAAGAGGATTTACTCGTTCTTTATTATCCGGATGAAAAGGAATGGATGCATGCTTGCCAGAAAATGACCGATGCCGGTTTTATCATGACAAAATCATTCAACCCTTACTGGGATGTGAACGGGAAGACATTTGTTGACGTCGATGGATACAGAGTCGTTATCCAGAACAAAGCGTGGGGGTAGGACACGTGCTCGTCAGCGCGTGCCCCCCTGCTCGCCTGTATCCCGGTGAGTGAGGTGACCTCCCCGGCAATCAGTTAATCTGAATGACGATTTTGCCAAACGCGCCTTTATCGAGGTAGTTTAGCGCCTCTGGTAGTTCGTCGAAGCGGAAAGATTTGTCGATAACCGGTTTCAGGGCAATCGTGTCAACGGCACGAACCAGATCTTCCAGCGCCCGCCGATGGCCAACGCCAATCCCCTGAACGGTTGGCGATTTGAGCAACAGTAATCCCCCTGGTGCTGAGGTGTCGTGCGTGTCCATCATCCCAATGAGTGAGATACGACCGTGCGACGCCACCGCGCGAACAGAATCGGCAAAATTACGGCCACCAACGGTATCCACAACGTGATCGATACCTCGCTGATGAGTCAGCCGATAGACCGCGTCAACCCAGTCCTCTTTGTTGCGGTTAATACCATGATCAGCGCCAAGGGCCACCGCTGCTGCCAGCTTGTCGTCACTGGATGAGGTAATAAACACTTCGGCCCCCATCGCTTTGGCAATCTGAAGGACAAAGATCGCCACGCCGCCCGTGCCCTGAACCAGTACGGTTTCACCGGCATGCAGGTGGCCACGCTCAACCAGGGCAAACCAGGCCGTCAGCCCCGCACACACCAGCGTACTGGCCTGCGCGTCGTTGAGCGTTCGTGGCGCCGCAACCAGCCACGCTTCACGCATCACGACGTATTCTGCCAGAACGCCCTGGATAGCGTACCCCAGGGTGTTGTAATGCGGATTGGCGGCATTATTTTCCAGCTTGCCATCAATCCAGTCGGCGTTAAAAGAAGAAATCACGCGCTCGCCAGGGCGAAAACGGGTCACCCCAGGCCCAACGGCCTCAACCACGCCGGCCATATCGGAACCGGGGGTGAAAGGCATGGGCATGCCGTTCCCCATTCCGCCTTCGATAATGACCTTATCCCGGTAGTTAAGAGCGACCGCATTCACCCGCACCAGGACTTCATTCTGGCCGGGCTGCGGGATTTCTGCTTCGGTGAGTTTGAGATTCTGACGTCCGGTTTCGTTTAGCGTCCAACGTTTCATCGTACGGTTCATGGCGATTCCTGCAAAGTTAATCACGGATGTTATGGATGGTAACATTGCACTTTACGCTACAGTGGAGATAGTATTTCCTCTGATTGATTCCTGAATGGCAACAATATGAAAAGTGAATTGAACAGTATTCCCGTCTTTGTCGCCGCGGCTGAATCGGTGAGCTTTTCACAGGCTGCCGCCAAACTTCACGTCACGCGTTCGGCGGTAGCCAAAACCGTCTCCCGGCTTGAGGAAAGATTAGGCGTAACCCTTTTTAGCCGTACCACCCGCAGCCAGAGTCTGACCGACGAAGGCTCGCTTTATTACGAATACTGTCGCCGGGCGCTGGCGGAAATCAAAACGGCAGAGGATATCCTGGACAGCGGCAAACTCCAGGCAAACGGCAAACTACGGGTGTCCGTTCCTGTTCTGCTCGGCCACTTGTGTATTGCGCCGCTATTATCGGCGCTGGCAAAAGAACATCCGCAGCTGATACTGGAAATCTCGTTCAGCGATCGCCAGGTTGATTTGTCAGAAGAAGGGTTCGATCTGGCCGTCAGGATCGGCGCACTGGCCGACAGCAGTAGCCTGATTGCGCGGCAGCTGGCCTCGCACACCATGGTTTTCTGCGCCTCTGCGGATTATCTCCGCCGCGCCGGTGAGCCCACTTGTGCAGAAGACCTTCATCAACACGAGGCGGTGGCCTACATTCATTCCGGGCGCATTCTCAAATGGCGAGTGCAAAATGAGCGTGGGGAAGCAATCGAGATGAATCCTCCTGCCAGAATCATGATGGATGATATGCAGGCGGTAAAAGACAGTGCGTTAACGGGAGCGGGGATTGTCTGGCTGCCCTACTGGCTGGTCAAAGAGCAACTGCTTAACGGCGAACTGAAACAAATATTAAAAGCGCAGTCTTCGGGAACGTGGCCAGTTTATGCCGTATGGCTGAGAACGCCCCATCCTTCTCTTAAGGTCCGACTGGCCGTCGATAAACTGATAAGCGAGTTGCCCGCGATGATGACTGTCGCATAAATGCCGGAACTCGCTTGGTTGCCTGATGGCGCTTCGCTTATCAGGCCTACAGATTATGGCGATAGGTTTAAGTATCGCCTCAACCGTAGGCCACCCGTCATCACTCAGTAACGAACGCACACCGACTTGGTTTCACACCAGTCGTTCAGCCAGTCCGGGCCAAAATCACGCCCCGTGCCCGACTGTTTCATGCCGCCAAACGGCAAGTTAGCATCAATCAGCGTATGGCTGTTGACCCATACCGTACCGGCTTGCAGGCGGTCGGTATAGTTCAGCGCCTGGGTCAGGTCGCGGGTCCAGACGCTGGCGGTCAGGCCGAAGTCGCTGTCGTTGGCCAGGCGCAGCGCCTCTTCGCCGTCGGTGACGCGCACCAGGTTCACGACCGGGCCAAACACCTCTTCGCGGGTTAAGCGTAGGTTGGCGTCTGGGTTGATAACAAGCGTCGGCGGAATGTAGAAACCCTGCGCGTCCGGGCCAACGTTGCCGGCGATCAGTTCCGCATTCTGTTTACGTGCCTCGTCCAGATAAGCCGCCACTTTAGCGCAGTGCGCCTGAGAAACCACCGGGTTAATCTGTGTGGTCTCCAGCATACCTGGCCCCACCTGCAGCGATTTCACCGCCTGCTCGAAGCCGCTCACCAGGGTGTCGAACAGCGGCGCTTCAATATAGATGCGTGAACTGGCCGCGCACACCTGCCCCTGATTGAGGAAGCTGCCTGTCATCAGCCCTTCAATCACCCACGCCGGGTCGGCGTCTTTCAGGACGATCGCCGGGTTTTTCCCGCCCAGTTCCAGCGTGACGCGGGTCAGCCTGTCGGCGGCAACGCGGGCAATCTGTTTGCCAGTGGCGGTCGAGCCGGTAAAGCTCACCTTGGCCACATGTGGATGCGAGGTTAACGCCGCACCGCACTCGGTGCCGCTACCGGTGACCACGTTGAAAATACCTTCCGGCACCCCGGCCTCGATAGCCAGTTCAGCCACGCGCAGCAGCGTCAGCGGCGTAGTTTCGGATGGCTTAATTACGATAGAGCAGCCTGCCGCCAGCGCGGGCATCACCTTCCACATGCCGATCATCAGCGGGAAGTTCCACGGCACAATACCGGCAACCACCCCGACCGGCTCTTTTTTGGTCCACGCCTGATAGCGCGCGCCCGGCGGGAACGGAATGGAAACATCCAACGTGCGACCGCTGATTTTAGTGGTTAATCCGGCGGTGTAGCGCATCCAGTTCAGCGTACAGCCCACTTCGAAAGCGCGGGAGATATTGATCGATTTGCCCTGCTCCAGCGTTTCCAGCTGGGCCAGTTCTTCGCCGTTCTGTTCAACGAGGTCAGCAAAACGCAGCAAAATACGTTCACGTTCCGCAGGCGTTCGACCGGCCCAACTGCGGGAAACAAACGCGCGCCAGGCGGACATCACCGCGCGATCAACGTCAGCCGCGTTGGCATCAGCCGTGGTGGCAATCGCTTTGCCGGTCGCCGGATCCCAAACGGTGAGACGTTTTTCACTCTGCGCCGCCTGCTGCGCGCCATCAATAAACAGGCCATGCTGACGGTCTAAAAATTGCTGCACGCCTGGGAGCAGCGCTACCTGTGCTGAGGACATATCGTCTCCTTATTCTTCGCGGTTAGTCATTTCAGTCTACGGCGGGTCTGAAGAAGTCGCTTTTGTCTCTGTGACATTCGCTTGTGCGGCTGTGACAGACGCCGCAATTAAGCAGATTGCGTTGGCAGAAGTGTGTCGCAGGTAATAGTTCTTTCATATATTCCTGTGAACAGCCTTGTTTAAAGAAACACAAATGCAACAATAACATCACATTTTCATTGCAGAGATGACGTATGGCAGCGGTAAAAGGCGGTGAGACGTATCATGACTGGCTGGCGAAGATTAATCAGGTCTGCGGGCATTTTGCCGCACGTCCGCTGGAAGGCGACTTCCACGGCGAGATTGATACCAGCTATGCGGGCAGCCTGAAGCTCAGTACCGTCACCACCCGCAACGTCAATCTGTATCGCACGCGTCAGGAGATCCGCGGCGGCAATGACGCCTGGTTCTATACCGTTTTTCAGCTTTCCGGCGAAGCCAGCATTGAGCAGGACGATCGTCAGGTGTGCCTGCAAAGCGGCGACATGACGCTGATTGATGCTTCGCGTCCCTGTTCTATTCTCTGGCAGCAAACCTCGCGTCAGGTCTCGCTGTTGCTGCCTCGCCAACTGCTGGAAAACCAGCTGCGCGGCAGCGGAATTCGCGTCGCCACCCGTCTGGATAAATCGCTACCGATGGTGCAGCTCAGCCAACGTCTGCTGCATGAAAGCATGAGCAGCCCGCAACTTTCGGCCAGCGAAAGCGAAGCGGCGCTCGATGCGATGGTCTGCCTGCTGCGTCCGATGCTGCATCAACAGGATGTCCAGCCCTCGCGGCGAGAGAAGCAATATCAAAAAATCATGCGCTTGATCGACGATGCTATCCAGGAAGAACATCTGCGCCCTGAATGGCTGGCCAGCGAAACCGGGATGTCGGTTCGTAGCCTGTACCGGCTGTTTGCTGATAAAGGTCTGGTGGTGGCGCAATATATTAAAAATCGCCGTTTAGATTTATGCGCCCAGGCGCTGCTGAGCGCGCACGACGATGAAAAGCTGGCGGGAATTGGCTACCGCTGGGGGTTCAGCGACCACAGCCACTTCTCCACCGCCTTCAAACAGCGGTTTGGCATGTCGCCGGGAGAGTATCGTAAACGCGGCCGCTGAGGTCAGCGTAATCAGTTATCTTCGACCAGTTGCGCCACGTCACTGCTGTTAATTTCTCGCGCGTTGCCGTCCTGATCGGTATAGCTGGTCATACCGGTCTCTTTATCCAGCTGCGGCTTGCCGTGCGTCACAATCGTTTGTCCGCTTTTGGTGGTCATCACGTAGTTAGTGGTGCAACCCGCCAGCGCCAGAACCATCAGGCCCGCACACAGCGCATATAAAGATTTTTTCATGGTTTCTCCGTTCATTCTTCTACCCACCGTGGGGTTAAGTGGGTGCATTGTATGCCCGATGGCGCAAAATGAAATAAACCGGATGTAACAGAAGATAAATTAGCAGGATACGGGAGACGTCGACCGTCTCCCGTTAAAGGTTACAGCGCGATACGAATCACATCATCCGGGGCGGTCGCCTCTTTCTGACGAGTAGATTCCTGCTTCACGCTCACAAACAGCGTTTTGCCATCGGCAGACAGCGCCAGGCTGTTTGGGAAGGTCGGGGTCTGAATGGTTTTGGTCACCTTGTAATCTTTGGCGTCGATAACCGTCACGGTGCCCGCTTTGCGCTGGGTAACATAAACTTCATTACGCGTCGGGTTAAACAGCACCGCCAGCCCTTCTTTGGTATCCACCTTCGACAACACTTTGCCATCTTTCAGGTTCACCACCAGCAGTTCCGGCTGTTTCGAGTCGGTAATAAAGGCGCGCTGACCGGCGGTATCCAGGCTCAGGTTGATGTAGAAGTGCTCTTTGCCATCGTCCTGCAGTTTCTGACGATTGACGATTTTGTTGCTCGCGGTATCAATGGTCACCAGCTCGCCGTCGGCGTTCGTCACGTACAGGCGCTGTTTCTCCGCATCAACCGCCAGCCCGGTGCCGAAACTGCCGGTGCCTTCGATTGTGGTTTTCAGCGCGATTTTATCGCCATCAACCACCCATACCGCGCTGCCCTCTTTCCCAACACCGGTGATATACACGGTGTTGGTCTTCTCATTCACCGCCAGCTGACGTGGCTGCAACGGTTTCACCGTTTCGCTACGCTGACGGCCATCAAGCACCAGACGCCCTTTGACGTCACCGCTTTTCGCATCAATGGCGGTGACAGCACCGTTGATGGTGTTGCCAAACCACAGCGTCTGGGTCTGCGAGTTCAGCGTGGCGCCAAACGGTTTAAGATCGTTATGGATCGTTTGGGTCACTTCCAGCGTAGTCGGGTCCAGGCGGTACACCACCCCACCTTTATCCGTTTTACGGCTTTGTGAGGTGGCTAGCCACAGCGCATTTTCCTGCTGGCTGTAGGCCATTTCATATGCCCCTTTACCGACCGCTTTACGCAGCATTTCCTCTGCGGCCTGCGCGCTAAAGCTTCCCGCCAGCAGTAAGGCACTCAACAACAGAGAACGGCGCAGGCGCGGTGCGGACAATTGACGTAATGACATGACGACTCCCTTTGATGAACTTAATTGTTACTGCTCACATGGCTTCAGCCTTCGCAGCGTCATGGCGCTACGTTTTGTAGATGCGAATAGTAATCATTAATTTATACAAAGTGGAGCTTTTCTTTCTACCGTGCGGCAAAAAGTTTCTATTTCATCACCTGAAATTAACCATTTATGCTGCTAAAGTTTTCAATATATTTACAAAAGTATTACTCTATTCAGAGTCTGTTCCATTTGGTACATTTTGCGAGTTTTTCATGAAAATCATTTCTGTGCGCTCAGCGACGCTGCCTGTGCTGCTGTTGCCGCTTGCTTTCTCCCCCTTTTCCTGGGCCGCTGACGAACAAACGTTAATTGTGACCGCCACGCCTCAAACCGTCTCTGAGCTGGATACGCCGGCCGCGGTCAGCGTGGTTGACGGCGAGGATATGCGCCACGCCACGCCGCGCGTTAACCTGTCAGAATCGCTCGGCGCCGTGCCGGGTTTACAAATTCAGAACCGGCAGAACTACGCCCAGGATCTCCAGCTGTCGATTCGCGGCTTTGGTTCACGCTCCACCTACGGTGTGCGCGGTATTCGCATGTACGTTGACGGCATCCCGGCGACCATGCCAGACGGTCAGGGGCAAACGTCAAACATCGATATTGGTAGCGTCGATCATATTGACGTGCTACGCGGCCCCTTCTCCGCGCTATACGGCAACTCATCCGGCGGCGTAGTCAACGTCACCACCGAAAGCGGCAAACAGCCCACCACGCTGGAAGCCAGCAGCTATTACGGTAGCTATGGCACCTGGCATTACGGTATGAAAGCGACGGGCGCCGTCGGCGACGGTAGTCACGCGGGGGATGTCGATTACACCGTGTCGACGAATCGATTCATCACCCGTGGTTATCGCGACCACAGCGCGGCGCGCAAAAACCTCGCCAACGCCAAACTGGGTGTACGCATCAACGATGTCAGCAAGCTGACCCTGCTGTTTAACAGTGTCGATATTAAGGCCAACGATCCCGGTGGGCTGGACTACAACGAACTGCACCAGAACCGCGAGCAGTCGCCGCGCGGTGACCAGTACAACATGCGCAAAAGCGTAAAACAGACCCAGGCAGGCCTGCGCTACGAGCGTCAGCTCAGTGAACAGGACGATTTAAGCGTCATGATGTACGCTGGTGAGCGTCAAACCACGCAGTATCAGTCGATTCCACGTGCCCCGCAGCTTAAACCCACCCATGCGGGCGGCGTGATCGACCTCGATCGTCACTATCAGGGCATCGATACCCGCTGGACGCACCGCGGCGAACTGCTGGTTCCGGTCAGCTTCACCACCGGCCTGAACTACGAGAACATGAGCGAGAAGCGTCGCGGTTACGAAAACTTCGTGATGAATGGCACCACGCCGGAATACGGTGAAAAAGGTAATCTGCGTCGCAATGAACGCAACCTGATGTGGAATGTCGATCCCTACCTGCAAACCCAGTGGCAGTTAACCGATAAACTCAGTCTTGATGCAGGCGTGCGCTACAGTTCGGTGTGGTTTGACTCCAACGACCACTACATCACCGCGACAAATGGCGACGATAGCGGCGACGCCAGCTATCACAAATGGCTACCTGCGGGATCGTTGAAGTACGCGGTCACCGATGCGTGGAACGTCTATCTCTCCGCCGGGCGCGGCTTTGAGACCCCGACGATTAACGAGCTTTCCTACCGTTCAGACGATCGCGGCGGACTGAACTTTGGATTGCAACCTTCGACCAACGAAACGGTGGAAATTGGCAGCAAAACGCGTATTGGCAACGGTTTGCTGACGGCGGCGCTGTTCCAGACAGATACCGATAACGAAATTGTCGTCGACAGCAGCAGCGGCGGACGTACCAGCTACAAAAACGCCGGAAAAACACGTCGCCAGGGGGCGGAGTTGTCGCTGGATCAGCAATTCGCTGAAAACTGGCGCGCCAAAGCGGCCTGGACCTGGCTTGACGCGACCTATCGTACCAACGTCTGTGATGACGCCAACTGTAATGGCAATCGCATTCCAGGGATTGCGCGCAATATGGGCTTTGCCTCTCTGGGCTATGAACCGGAAAACGGCTGGTATGCGGGTGCCGACGTGCGCTATATGAGCGATATTATGGCCAACGATGAAAACACCGCCCGCGCGCCATCGTGGACGGTTGTCGGATTGAACACCGGCTACAAGTTCGATATCGGCAACTGGAATCTGGATGTGTTTGGCCGGGTCGATAACCTCTTCGACCGCCAATATGTCGGCTCCGTTATCGTCAACGAGTCGAATGGTCGTTATTACGAACCGGCTCCTGGGCGTAACTACGGCGTTGGCGTGAATGTCGCCTGGCGTTTTGAGTAAAGCGCGTGAACGTTTCCGGGGAAACCCGGAAACGTATTTGCAGATTAATGGCTAGGGCAATACTGGCGCTGTAAGAAATGCGCTGATTCATCAACAATCTGGCACATTGCCGTATGGCTGGCCATCGAATCTTTTTTCTCCAGCGCCATCAGCAGGCGCTGATATAAATTGGTTTGCTGAAACGGTTCTACTGAATTTAAATATAAATAGTGGAAACTTGGCCCTACCCGAACCCATAATTGTTCGATCATAATCATTAAAGTGGGCATTTCCGCGTATTCATATATTCGAAAACGAAACTGGTAATTGCTCTGCAGCATGCGGGTGATATCACCAGAGGCTTTTGCTTCATGCAGTAACGCCAACAGATGATGGAGTTCCTGCATTTTTTGTGCGGTCATATTCCCGGAGGCCGCTGCGGCCGCCATTCCTTCGAGATTTTTTCGTATCTGGGTTATTTCCTGATAGCTGGAATCGGTTAGCACCGGAACCATAAATGCCTGCGCCGGTGCGGCCTGCAATGCCCCCAAGGAGACCAGCCGCAACAGCGCCTCGCGAACGGGTGTAATGCTGATCCCTTGATTCGCGGCTATTTCACGCGTCACGAGTCGGGCACCGGGTTTTAATGCGCCAATGATAAGTGCGTTCTTGATATTATTCTCAACCTGCTGTGTCAGGCTCATACGTTGTGCTTTAGCAAAATCCAGCATATTTATTATAACCCCACGGTTAATTGGCCCAGAGCCTATAATAATTAATAGCTGGCGTTTCCTGTTTTGTGCAAAAAACACAATATATATTTTTCACATGTTGCAGACGTGAAATTAAAAGCGATTGAGAGCGCTTCGCCAAATGACGCATTAATACGTCATTAGCGAAATAATCACGAGAGTGGAAGATTCAAACGAACAACCAGATAAACACATGTATGACCGCTATCGTTAATAAAGCGGCAGTCGTTCGGCGGCCCCAGCTCCAGACAGTCGCCAGCCTGCATACGATGCCCGGTTTCCCCTTCCATGAAGAGCAATTCCCCTTGCTGAACCCAGATCAGCTGACGCGCCATCGCGTAAGCCGAAGCCGGCATCGGGATATCGCTACCTGCGGGAAGCTCAATTTGTACCAAATCGACAGGCAACTCACCGCGCGGCGAAACATGACGCCGCAGATAGTGGCTTTGTGGATCGTGCCACACGGGCTGGTCCGCGAAACGCAGCAGTTTCCCCTCCTGAATCTCGGCGCGGGCAATCAAGGTTGACATGCTTATGCCGAACGCGCCGGAAAGCCGCGCCAGCAGCGTCGCCGTGGGGCTGCTTTCACCGCGCTCAATTTTGTGAATCATCGCCCGAGATACGCCAGCGCGCTCGGCTAACTCACTCAGCGACCAGCTTCGCGATTCGCGCTCAATACGAATTCTTGCGCCGATCCGTTGATTTAAGTTGTCTTCAATAGTATTCATATCGTTATACTATAGTGAACAACACACAGGGTGCAACCATGCCTATTCGTTTTGCGACCAAAGAAGACTGCGCCGCGATAGCGGCCATCTATAATCACGCCGTGCTGCATACCGCGGCCATCTGGAACGATAAAACCGTCGATACCGACAACCGCATTGCCTGGTTTGAAGCGCGTCAGCTTGGGCACTTTCCCGTATTGGTCAGCGAAGAAAACGACGTGGTGACGGGCTATGCCTCCTACGGTGACTGGCGCGCGTTTGATGGTTTCCGCCATACCGTCGAACACTCCGTTTACGTTCATCCGGACCATCAGGGTAAGGGGCTGGGCCATATTCTGCTTGCCGCGCTGATTGAAGAAGCGAAACGTCGCGGCAAGCATGTGATGGTGGCAGGCATCGAGTCGCAAAACCATGCGTCCCTGCACTTGCACGAAAAGCACGGTTTTGTCACCACCGGGCAAATGCCGCAGGTTGGCACCAAATTTGGCCGCTGGCTGGACCTCACCTTTATGCAGCTTCAGTTGGATAATCGTCGCGATCCGGACGGTAAAGCATGAATCAATCCCTCACGTTGACGTTTCTGGTTGCCGCCGGCATCGGCCTGGTTATCCAGAACACGCTGATGGTGCGGATCACCCAATCGGCCTCGACGATTCTGGTGGCGATGCTGCTCAATTCACTGGTTGGTATTGTGCTATTCGTCAGTATTCTGCTGATCAAACACGGGCTGGCGGGCGTAAACGAACTCATCTCCACCGTTAAGTGGTGGACGCTGCTTCCCGGTCTGTTGGGTTCGTTCTTCGTCTTTGCCAGCATCAGCGGCTATCAGTACGTGGGCGCGGCAACCACGATTGCCGTGCTGGTCGCCAGCCAGCTTATCGGCGGTCTGGTGATGGACGTGATGCGCAGCCATGGGGTGCCCTGGCGAGCGCTGGTGGGGCCGGTGTGCGGCGCGGTGATGTTGATTGTCGGGGCGTGGCTGGTGGCGAGGAGACAGTTCTGAATCAGCGCCGCCTCCCCGCGCTGCGCCTGGCCGGGGCTCAGCCCGGCCAGAGCGGTTTACAGGATTGTTCCACCCTGAGTGAGCTGCTCTTTACGTGCCTCTTCCTGCTCGCGCAGATGCTGCCCGTGATGGGAAATCGTCACGCGCAGGCGCTGCTGCTGGGTAAAACGATCTTCACGACTCAGCTCTGCATCGTCGCTTAGCGCCACCAGCAGCTCATTCATGTGCGTAATCACGCTCTCTTCAATCGCCGCGTCAACGCGCGCGATGACCTCATCCAGATGTGACATACCTGCTCCTTAATTGATTTTCACTTTCGAGAAATCGCTGCCCATCAGGCTTACGCTGTAGCCGGTTACGTTGCTACGCGTGGCATAGAACGTTTTGCCGTTCGCCAACGCAATCCACGGCGCCTGCTGGTAGTAAATCTCTTGCGCCTGCTCGTAGAGCGCGGCACGTTTCGCCGGGTCGCTCACCACCAGCGCTTTTTTCACCAGGCCATCATACTCTTTATTACACCAGCGCGCGGCGTTAGAGCCCGTTTTAATGCTATCGCATCCGAGCAGCGTATTGGCAAAGTTATCCGGATCGCCGTTGTCCGACATCCAGCCGTACAGCGCGCTGCCATGTTCGCCTTTGCGGATACCGGAGAGGTACTCCCCCCACTCATAGGTCACAATTTTGGCCTTCACGCCCACTTTGGCCCAATCGTTCTGGATCATTTCCGCGATCCGGCGCGAGTTCGGGTTATAAGGGCGCTGCACCGGCATTGACCACAGCGTCACATCAACCCCCTTCTCTAACCCGGCCTGTTTCAGCAACGCTTTCGCTTTTTCAGGATCGTAACTGTAATCCTTCAGATCTTTATTAAAGCCCATCATGTTTGGTGGGATCGGCGATTTTGCCACCGTTCCGGAGCCCATAAACACCGCATTGACGATCGCCTGCTTGTCGGTAGCGTAGTTCAGCGCCTGGCGGACCAGCACATTATCGAACGGCTTTTTCTCGGTGTTAAACGCCAGATAGCCAACGTTCAGGGCTTCGACCGCATGCAACGCCAGATCGTGATTGTTTTTAATCACATCAAACTGTACCGGCGACGGCGCAGGGATAATCTGGCATTCGTTGGTTTGCAGCTTGGCCAGACGCGTCTCGACGTTCGGGGTGATGGCGAAGATCAGGTGCTTCGTCGGCACCGCGCCGTCCCAGTAGTTCGGGTTCGCAAGGTAACGAATCTGCGAGTCAGTCTTATATTGCTGTAACACGTACGGTCCGGTACCAATCGGCCAGTTATCCACGTTTTCCGGCGTGCCTTTTTTCATCATCGCATCGGCGTACTCCGCCGACAGGATAGACGCAAAATCCATCCCCCAGTCGGCCAGGAATGCGGCGTTCGGCTCACTCAACACAAACTGCACGTGATAGTCATCGAGTTTTTTCACCGATTTAATCAGCTTATCGAGACCCACGTCGTTGAAATATTCGTAGTTGCCTTGCGAAACCTTATGATACGGATGATCGCTATCTTTCTGTCGTAGTACGGAGAAAATCACGTCATCAGCGTTAAAGTCGCGAGTCGGTGTAAAGAATTTATTGCTGTTGAACTTCACGCCCTGACGCAGCGTAAAGGTATAAGTCAGCCCATCCGGGGAAATCGTCCAGTCGGTAGCCAGCGAGGGAATCGGTGTATTTTTCACCGGATCAAAGTTGATCAGCCGGTTATACAGCGTTTGCGAACTGGCGACGAAGGTCGGGCCTGAGCTGGCGATTTGCGGGTTAAAGGACTCCGGCGAGGCTTCGGAGCAGTAGACGAGTGTGTCGTTGTTCGCCGCCCAGGCGGCGCTTGCCGGTAACAACGCGCTGAGCGCCAGCGCGAGGAGCGTTTTCCCTGTGGTCATGGTTATAAGCCTTTCGATTTTATTATATGAACGGCTTAATAACAGCACAGCCCCGGATAACTGGCAAATAACCAATTTGTCTCAGGTTATGCTGAATAACCTTAATTTGTTGGTTTCTTCATCGGCAATTCCTCAGGTTTGACTTAAGTCCAGCGATTCAATGCCGCGAGAATTACCCGATTTACCCCTCTCTTTCGCCGTTTGTTGCATTTTGCTTTGCGTAAAGTAATGCCGTGAAGAAGTCTATGGGACAGGAACGTGGCAAAAACTCTTTTACGCAGCGGAAGTCTTGATGACTTTCAGGCCGTAGGCGGCGGCGGGCAAACCGTATTTCATTCCGCGCTTCAGGTGCGCGAAACCCTGCGTTTACGTAAGCAAAACGCGCTGGTCGACTGCCTGGCGATACCGCAGTTAAATGATGAAGGCGACCGGGTGGACTGGTATTCGCCCATTGATGGTGCGGCGATGAGCTGGAAAGCGGCGGATGAAACCTCACGCACGCGGGCGCTGCACTATTTAGAAGGTTTGCAGGAGAGCGCACGCACGCTCAGCAAAAAATGCCTGCAATCCGACAAAACCGCACAACAACTGTTCGGCGCCCTGCTGGATAAATCGCTGCAATTTCCTGGTGAAAATCACCTGTTCCTCGTCGACGGTAAGCCGGTTATCAGCTTCTGGGGCTTTGTGAATCTCAACGAAGGCGCACGTGAAGACGTATTCGACTGTCTGCGCTACGTTGAACCGGAACAACCACAAGCGCCGACCATTGACGAAGTGCCTCTCGTAGAAGAACCCGAACCCGCCGTGGTGACGTTTAGCGAAGCCGATGCGCCGCTGATTTCAGCGAATGAACCGTTGATTAATGCCTACACGCTGCCGGTGGAAGAGCCTGAAGAACCGCAGGCACCCGCCGAACCGATGATACCGATGACGGTCGCCAGAACGCGCCGTCCGCGCTGGCTATGGGGCCTGCCGATTGCTGCCGCTGTTGCCGCCGTAGCGATTGCGGTTCCCATGATGATCCCGACCACTCAGGCTGAGTCCGAGCCCGTCGTTCAGACTGCCGACGCGCCTGCCCTCCCGCAAACGCCCGCCATGCCGGTACTGATTACCGACCTGCCGTTGCATCAGGCCAGTGTGAAAGCGGAACCGGTGGTGAAAGAAGAAGAAAAACCGGTGGTGATTGCCGTTATTCCAAAAGATGCGCTGGTGATGGATGCCGACCAGATGCGCGCAGGCACCACGCGCTTCCTCAACGGCAACTGGCGGGCACAGATGGATATCAGCGACGCGCATACTGGTAAAGCGCCAAGCCTGCGCTACCAGATTCAGAACAATAAAGGCGCCGTGCGCCTCGTGCGAGAAGGCAATATCGTCTGTAAAGCCGCGGTCTTTTCTGGCCTGCATCAAAACGGCGAGTTGATGATCAAAAGCCGCGGCAACGCCCAGTGCAGCGACGGCGCCCGCTACCCGCTGCCGGAAATCAGCTGTAAACCCGGCAACAGCAACGTGGCTGTGTGCACCGCCCGCTTTGACGCCAGAACGGTGGTACCGCTGACCTTTAAGAAGACGGGAGCGTAACCTATGCTGGTCACTCTTTGCGATTACAAACAGAGCGTCACATTAATTGCCAACAGCGGCGTGCAGTTTCTCGACTTTGGCCTTAGCCCGCAGGAGTCGCTGCAAAACGGTCGTTTCGTGCGAAAAACCGCTAACGGCCCGCTGCTACGTCTGGACTATGACGTCGTCAATCAGCGCTACACGCTGCCCGGTGAAGCCGGACGCGCGCCCGAGGTGGTGAAACCGGAATCGACCCTGGCCCTGCACCACTCACTCACGCTGTTAGACGGCATCTGGTTGCCGCTGCCGTTCCTGCGTTTTAACCCGCCGCGCACCTTCGTTGAAGGACCGGACAACTGGGCGCGCGTGCAGATTCGTCGCCTGGCGGAACCGGACAACGCGGGCAATACGCACCGCGTGACGTTAGCGTTTGATAGCCAGATCAGCGACGATGACGCCAACGGCCTGTCACCCGTCGCCAGCGATCTGCTCAACGGTACCCGCTTTGCGCTGGCGTGGCGCGACAATGAAATCAGCGACTTCCTCGATCAAACATGGATTGACGGCTGGCTGCGTGAAGTATTCCAGCAGACCGTTGCCGCTCATGAATCCCGAAGCGAACGCGATGTGGCACAGGCGCTACGCAGTTTTGAATATCAGGGCCACTGGCTGAATATTCTGGCGCTGCTGGGCGAACAATTGACGGTGCCGGAAATTAAAATCGTCACCGCCACGCTGAGCACTCCGGCCATCCCGGTAGATTTGATCCTCGACGTGGGTAACACCCATACCTGTGGCGTCATTATCGAAGATCACGGCGACGCGAACGACGGTTTACGCCAGACCGCCGAGCTGCAAGTGCGCTCATTAAGCGAACCGCAATATCTGAATGAACCGCTGTTCACCAGCCGCGTCGAGTTCTCGGAATCACGGTTTGGCAAGCAGCATTTCTCGGTGGAAAGCGGCCGCGAAGACGCGTTTATCTGGCCATCGCTGGTGCGTGTGGGTGATGAAGCCCGTAAGCTGGCGATGCAGCGTTTAGGTACGGAAGGCTACAGCGGTATCTCCAGCCCACGCCGCTATTTGTGGGATGAGACACCGACCGTGCAGGACTGGCGCTTTAGCCAGATGAATGGCAAGACCCAGCGCGAACCGTTGGCCACCGCCTTCCCGCTGATGAACCTGATGAACGACGAAGGCCAGCCGCTGTTTACCCTACCGCCAGACGAGCGGATGCCGGTCTTCTCGCCTCAGTACAGCCGCAGCACCCTGATGACCCATATGCTGTGCGAACTGCTGGCACAGGCGTTGGGGCAGATTAACAGCGTCGCCACCCGCCTTCGCCTGGGCTTCCCCGCCTCACCGCGCCAGCTGCGTACGCTGATCCTCACACTACCGTCGGCCATGCCAAAGCAGGAACGCGAAATTTTCCGCCGCCGGATGTTTGAAGCTATCGCGCTGGTGTGGAAAGCAATGGGTTGGCACCCGCAGGATGATGATTTTGCCCCTGTTCGCGTGCAGGAAAAAAGCATCGTGCCCATCCCGAAAATTCATATGGAGTGGGATGAAGCCAGCTGCGGCCAGCTGGTGTGGCTTTACAACGAAGCGATTTCCCATTTCTCCGGGCAGACCGAAGCGCTGTTTGCGGCGATGGCGCGACCGGACCGCCAGCCGGAGCCAGGCATCGCGCCGGGCCGTGCGCTGCGCATCGCCTCGCTCGATCTCGGCGGCGGCACGACAGACATGGCTATCGCCCAGTATCAACTGGACGACGGTATTGGCGGCAACGTCAAAATCACCCCACAGCTGCTGTTCCGCGAAGGATTTAAAATTGCCGGGGATGATGTCCTGCTGGATATTATCCAGCGCTGCGTGCTGCCCGCGCTGCAAACCCAGCTGCAAAAATCCGGCGTCGCTGACGCACAGGCGCTGATGGCCACGCTGTTTGGCGACTCCGGCAGGCTGGATACTCAGGCCGTGCTGCGCCAGCAAACCACGCTGCAGCTCTTTATGCCCATCGGCCACGCCATTCTGGCAGCGTGGGAACAAAGCGACGCGCAGGATCCGCTTGCTGGATTGCACGCCACCTTCGGTGAATTGCTTAGCCAAACGCCAACTCGCAACGTGATGAACTATGTCGGCCAGGCCGTAGAGCACGCATTGCCTGCCGGTAGCGCGCCGTTCGACCTGCTGGCCGTACCGCTGGAAGTGACCTTCAGCCGATTGCAGGAAGCCATGCTCGCCGGTGAGTTTACCCTCGCCGGTCCGCTGCACGCGCTCTGCGAGGCAATCTCACACTATGCCTGCGACGTGCTGCTGATTACCGGGCGGCCCGGCTGCCTGCCGGGCATACAGGCGCTGATCCGCTACCTTCAGCCAGTCCCGGTCAACCGGATGGTCTGGCTGGATAAATATCATGTACATGAATGGTATCCGTTCAGCCAACAGGGGCGTATCGGCAACCCGAAATCCACCGCCGCCGTGGGAGCGATGCTGTGCAGCCTGGCGCTGGATCTACGCCTGCCGCACTTTAACTTTAAAGCCGCCGATATCGGCGCGTACTCCACCGTGCGCTATCTGGGGGTACTGGATAAAACCGTCAACACGCTGCGCGATGAAAATATCTGGTACCACGATCTCGATCTCGACAAACCCGGCGCCAGGCTGGATGCCCGCCTGCACTTCCCGCTGCGCGGCAATGTTACCCTCGGTTTCCGCCAACTGGCGAACACCCGCTGGCCCGCGACGCCGCTGTATACGTTGAGCATCAACTCGCCAGAACTGGCGAAAGCCATCGCCGGAGACGGCGTGCTGCAGGTTCGCCTGAAGCTTGAAGGTGGTAGCCGACACGAAGCGCCGCTGTCGTTTGTATTGAGCGACGCCTGGCTTCAGGACGGCACGCCGGTTTCGCCGGATGCCCTGACCCTGAAACTCAATACCCTGGCTGACCGTCGCCATAGCGGCAGCCACTACTGGATCGACAGCGGGAGCGTATTCCTCAAATGACCATGATAGCCGCAGTAATCGACTGGCTCGCTGACGCCCGTCAGGAGCATCCGTTACTGGATGATGACGCCAACGCACTGTTCACTCGACTGCTGGCGCTCGACGCCCAGCAGAAAGCGCGTCAGGACACTCGCGCCCAACCCGCCAGCATCGCGCTGTTTGGCCATTCACAGGCCTCTAAAGCCCACCTGCTGCGCACCCTGTGCGGCAGCGGCGATGGCCGTCTGACGGTGCAAACCGGCAGCAAAACGCTGGACTACTTCAGCCATATCAATCCCGGTCACAGCCTCACGCAAATGGCGGTTCGCTTTAGCCGCGAGCAGCCTACGCCGGACGACGCCTTCCCGCTGCGGCTGGTACTGATAAGTGAAGCTGAGCTGGTACAGCTGTTTATCGCCCATGCCTGGCAGCGCGGCGATATTCGCCCACCGGATAGCCACCTTATCGCCTCCCGCCTGCGCGGTTGGCAGAACCTGCGCCAGCCGCAGCCGGTGCCGGGCCTGACAGCGGCGGAAGTGGCCAGCGTGGCCCGCTTCTGGCGCGATACGCTACCGACGGCGTACCAGACGATCGATGACGATCTGTGGTACCAGTTCGCGCATCTCCTGCCGTCGCTGGATCTCACCGCGCGCGCTCGGGCGTGGTCGCTACTGTGGGGTGAACAACAGGAACTCACCCAAAAATGGTTGACGCTGGCACATACCCTGCACCAGGCGGGCAACCGCCGGGAAGTAATGGCGCCGCTGAGTTTATTGGTGGATGCGTTTACCCTGCCGATGGATGCGTTCCTGACGCCGGGCGTTGAGAGCGATGACGCGGTACTGGTGCATCCGCTCACCGACGATGGTTATCAGAATGCGGTCAGCATACCGGTTGCCACCCTGGCGCTGCTGACCGTTGAACTGGTGCTGAACGCGGAACAAGGCGTGCTCGACAATGTGGACATTATTGATATTCCCGTGCCGTCGCTCACCCCTGACACCCCGCTGTGGGCCAGTAAATGTCGCTGGCTGTTGGAAAACTATCGTCAGCATCGGCAACCGGATATCCTGCTGGTGTGTAACGCTACCGCCCAGCGCGCGGCGATTCCGTCTACCGCCAGGGCGTTACTGCGTTGGGTAAACGACACCCAACCCACGCAGGAGAACAAGCTGCCGGGGCTGGTGTGGGCCATTACGCCGGAAGACGATCGTTTCTTAAATAAGCGTCACTTTGATGAGGCCATTCAACAGCTGGTTGGTAAACCAGGCCAACATTGGGGAACGCTGCAAGCGCTGGATCACAGCAGCCTGCAACGGTTGATGGAATGGCTGTCGCAGGCCACGCAGCCTGAACTGCGCCAGCGCCGTTTTACCGCCATGGCAAACACTCTTCAACAGCAGTTAATCACCCTGTGCCAGCCGCTGCTCGCTTCGACAAGCCATGACGCCACGCAGGCGGAAACGATGATTCGTGAACTGCAAACGCACGCTTCGCGCCACGGCGAGCTGCTGGAGAGTCTGCTTCCCGCTCTGCCCGCGTTCGAAGCGTTGTGCCAGGTTCAGCAGCAGCGTGAAGAAAAAGCCAGTGGGTTGTTTAATGAATCCGTCGACCTGTTCGCCGCTCCGGAAGCCGTCAGTCAGACTACGCCGACGTATCAGGATCGGGGATCGCAGGTTTATGCCCTGTGGTGTAAACATTTGCGCCAGTGGAGTCGCCAGCCGCACCCGCAGCTCACATCAGCCACTCAACAGCAGCTGGTACTTGCGCTGATGACCGCCAGCCAACGACAAGGGCTGGCGCAACAGTTACGCCACGCAAGCGCAGAACAGCAGGCTGGCGCGGCGCAGCTGCGGGCGATCATCGCAAACTTTATTCACTGGCTGGGCTACGCTGAACAGCCCGTCAGCCAGCGCCCCGCCAGCCGTATCGCCAAAGGCAGCGCGGTTTTCGCCCACGATACGCCAACCTCCAGCGCACGCCTGACTCAGCTTGGCGAACAGCCGGTACACGCCGCCACACGCTACGTGTACGACTGGCTGGTCGCGCTGTATGCCCGCAGCACGGAATCGGGCGATTCAGTGAACCTCCTCCAACTCAGCGATAGCAGCCAGCGCGAGCTGCGGGCGCGACTCGCGTAACCCTCGGCGGCACAAGGATGTGAACCGCTTTCAAAAGCTGAAAAAAAGCGTGCGAAATCCGTATGATGGATATTCAGCACGCTTGCGCCTCTCTACACTCAGAGCGTTACCCGAGCCCAGAAGAGGTTTCCATGACCATCACCTGTACCCTGTTCATTAACGGCGAAGCGTGCGCCGCGCAAGGCAATGCGACCTTTACACGCCTGAATCCCATCAACGACGCCGTTGCCAGTACCGCTCCAGCAGCGGGTCTCATTGATGCCACACACGCCGCAGACGCCGCTGCCGCCGCGTTTCCCGCCTGGCGTGATACCACACCCGGCGAGCGACGTCGCCTGCTGCTTGCCGCTGCAGATGAGCTTGAACAACGCCGCGAGCAGTTTATTGCCACCATGAATGCCGAAACCGGCGCGACGGCGCACTGGGCCGGGTTTAACGTCCACCTCGGCGCGGAGATCCTGCGTGAAGCTGCAGCACTCACCACGCAGATTGAGGGCCAGGTGATCCCGTCTAATATTGCGGGCAATCTGGCGATGGCGACACGTCAGGGGGCTGGCGTGGTGTTAGGGATGGCGCCGTGGAACGCGCCGATTATCCTGGCGGTTCGCGCCATTGCCACCCCGCTCGCCTGCGGCAATACGGTGATCCTCAAAGGTTCTGAACTTTCTCCGGCGACGCAGGGGCTGATTATTGATGCGCTGGCGGCAGCCGGATTCCCCGCGGGCGTAGTGAACTATCTGACCTGCGCGCCCCAGGATGCCCCGGCTTTTGTCGAATCGCTGATTGCCCATCCGGGCATCAGACGCGTGAACTTCACCGGATCCACGCCGGTGGGACGGATCATCGCCCAAACCTGCGCGAAATATCTGAAACCGGTGGTGCTGGAGTTAGGCGGTAAAGCGCCCTTGCTGGTGCTGGACGATGCCGATATTACCCAGGCCGCCGCGGGCGCGACTTTCGGCGCGTTTGCTAACGCCGGGCAAATATGCATGTCCACCGAACGTATTATCGTTGAGGAGCGGATTGCCGAAGCGTTTATCGCCGCACTGGTGAAGCGTGTTAACGCGCTACCGGACGGGCTGTTAGGTTCAGTGGTCGAGATGAAAACCGTTGAGCGCTGCAATGCATTGATTGAAGATGCGTTGGCCAAAGGCGCGACGCTGCTGACCGGCGGCAAGGCCCACTCTACGCAGATGTCGGCAACGCTGCTCGATGGCGTAACGCCTGCGATGCGTATCTGGCACGAAGAGTCATTTGGCCCGGTGAAAGCGGTGATCCGCGCCCGTGACGAGCAGGAGGCGGTGCGCATCGCCAATGACAGTGCCTACGGTCTGTCGTCGGCGGTGTACAGCCGCGATACCGCCCGCGCGTGGAACGTGGCGCAAAATCTGCAAACCGGGATCTGCCACATCAATGGCCCCACGGTGCACGACGAGGCGCAAATGCCCTTCGGCGGCACCAAAGACTCCGGGTATGGGCGCTTTGGCGGTCGTGCGGGAATTCATGAATTTACCGAGCTACGCTGGGTAACGATGCAGACGCAGCCGAGAACGCTGCCGTTTTAAGCCGTCCTGCCAGGAATCAGGCCGGATAAAGCGTTAACGCTGTATCCGGCTCTCTTTACACTGCTACGGGTTTTCATTTTTCCCAGCGCGTGTTCCACTCCCAAAGACGGTTCGTGTTCACATCGTTCAACTGACGTGAAGGCTCCGCGTTCCCCTTAAACGGCCTGGCGGTAGTCGCCGCCGCGCCCCAGGGCGACAGGCTGTCATAGCCGCTATCAATCGTGCTGTTCACAATCAACACCTGCCCATTCGCGGTCTTGCCCGGCAAATAACCTGTTTTCCCTGCCCCCTGATCCCATGCGCGGCCCAGCTTGGCTTTAAAGGTGCCTTTGTAGCCATCATCCGTCGTGAAACGGCTGTTTTTGACCAGGAAACCGTAAGGATTGTCGGGGAGCGTATTCGGTGCCAGCACATAGGCTTCCGGCGATTGGCGGCTTGAGACGGTATGGAAATGCACGCCGTCAAACACCACGTTGGCGCGACCGAATACATAGTCAACGTCACCTTCAATGTAGCTATCCTGCACGTAAACCCGATTAATGCGATCGGTCAGCGCATCATTGCGCCGATTGCTGACGTTGAGATAGAGCGTATCCTGGCGCCCGAGCAGGCGAACGTTTTGCAGTTGAATGCGGTCGCCATCGGTTCGCAGAGCGACGCCCTGGTGGGTGCCGCCGTCAACCGTGTCGAGCAGGCTGTTGGCAATGGTTAAATTGACCAGTTGGAGATCGTGACTTTGCGACCAGAATACCGCGGCGCAATTGGTGCCGATCACGGCCGTAGTTTTCCCCGCACACAGCGCATACTGGTAATACGCCGGCGAGGTCGGCGGATAGTGGTCGGCGTCGACGGTCTGACGATATTTCGCCGGGCTGAACTGCGAGTCCAGCGCCAGTTCAATACGTACATCCTCAGGCCCTTTTCCCGTACCAAAAAGGGTAATCGGCGGCGCATCATCGGGGATATACACCGTGCCGCTGTAAACGCCAGGTTCAAGACGAATGTAGAGACGTTCATTGCCCTTATGATGAGCCAGAGCGGCATCCACCGCCTGCTGGACGCGGGTGTAAGGCGCGCCTTCTGGCGCGACGCGCCATGGTGTCTCAATGTGCGTCAGGGTAATTTCCGACGGCTGCCACGGCCCCTGTGGTTGGCTGAACAGGCCACCCTGTGCGAAGTAGTTTTCGGTGGTATACGGTGCGGCTTCCTGCGCCGTCAGCAGCGGTCTTGTCGCCGTTCCTGTTGACGAAGGCGCGGCGCAGCCCTGTAGCACCAATGGCATACAGAGCAGCGTCGACATGCCCAGATAAGGTATTTTTGACATCGGTTCTCCATTAACAACGTTAAATAGAAACTGAGAACCGATAATAATGGAACGTTATTTTATTTTAACCCTGCACGATCACGCTTTACGACATCAGGAAAGCCAGATCAGCAGGCCATATAGCGCCAGCATGCACACTATCGTTAACCGGACAACCCGGCACTCAACGGGCGATTTATCGTTCATCGGCTTTACAGACGGAACGTCCCCTCAATCATCAGTTTCGCTTGCCCGTACAGCGAAACACGACCATCAGCGCCCAACACACAGCGCAGCGTGCCTTTACGCGCGCCGCCCTGCTGCGCATGAAGGGTATTTTTACCGCAGCGTTTAGCCCAGAACGGCGCCAGCCAGGTATGTGCCGAACCGGTCACCGGATCTTCATTCACCCCGACCTGCGGGCCAAACCAGCGTGACACGAAATCAAACTCCGCATCATCTGGCGCCGTGACGATCACCCCGCGGGTGTTAAACGCCGACAGCAGGTTGAAATCGGGCGATAGCCCCTCAACGATCGCTTTATCATTCACCAGCACCACAATGTCATCTGATTGCCAGAATCCTTCTACGCCATGGGTAATGCCCAGCGCGGCCAGCAGCCCCTGTGGTTCGTCAATCGGCTGGAGCGCTTTCGTCGGAAAATCCATGCACAACTCATCGCCCTGCCGCGTGACGGTCAGCAAGCCGCTACGGGTAGTGAAACGCAGCGTCTCTTGCGGATAGTTGAGTACGTTGAACAGTACCCATGACGCAGCGAGCGTGGCATGGCCGCAGAGATCCACTTCGACCGCTGGCGTAAACCAGCGCAGATGAAAACCCTCATCAAGCGGCACAAAAAAGGCGGTTTCGGACAGGTTATTTTCGGCGGCAATCGCTTGTAATACGCTGTCTTCTGGCCATTCCGTCAGCGGCATCACCGCCGCCGGGTTACCGCCAAATGGCTTAGCGGTAAAAGCATCAACCTGATAAAACGCAAGCGTAGCCGGGAGATTATTGTTCATTGAGTTTATCCAGGTAGTTGTAGATTGTGTAACGCGTCACACCGAGCGCTCTGGCGACTTCAATGACGCTGCCCTTAATTTTGAAAATGCCCATCGAATGCAGTTCGCTGACCACCCGCAGGCGAAACGCTTTTGGATTTTCCTCTGGGGCGGCCTGGAAACGAGCCAGAACCTCCGCCAGAGATTGCGCGGGTAACGAGGTGGCAGGATTTTCCGCGGGTTGTGCTGCCGACATACCGGAAACCAGATAATCCAGTTCGCGACGAAAACGCATCACCGGCTCCATGTCGACGTTGACGCAAAACGCCGCCACCGCCTTTCCGTTGGCATCGTAGTACAGCGTCGACGCGCTGCTTAACGGTTTACCGCCGCGCGCGTACGAGGTGTAACCGCTGAACAGCCGCGTTGAGGATGGCGGCTGCGTCTCGTCGATAAGCCCCAGAAAACCATCATCTTCTTCTGGCCCGCTAAGCAGTCCATCGCCTACCTGCCGCCCGCTGACGTGACCGTTAACAATACCGACTACCGAGGATTGCGGCTGAGTTAAATCGTGCAGCACCACTTCGGTATTTGCCGGTAATGTCGCTTTCAACGCCGCCAGCGAGGCGCTCAAGGTGGCGATGAGGGTATCCCGTTCCGCGCTCATGGCAGCACCGCCTGAAATTCGATTTCCACGTCGAGATCGAATGCCAGTCGGCTGGTGGTGACGCTTCGGCTGGGGAAACCCTCGGGGAACCATGGACGCCAGGCCTGATTGAACTCCGCGAAGTGCGCCATATCGCTTAACCAAACCTGCGCGCGCACCACATCGCGCAATTGCGCGTCACCGCGCGCCAGCGTCTCGCTGACCGAATGCATAATCCGATTAACCTGCTCGGTAATGGTACCGTACAGCGGCTGTCCGTCCGGACTCATTGAGACCTGGCCAGAAAGAAAGAGAAACCCGTTCGCCGCAACGGCGTCGGAAAAAGGAAAAGGTTTACTCGTGGGATAACGGACAAGTGCCATCGTCAACTCCTGCGGTTAAGGAGCCATAACGATAGCACTGCCCTTTTACACATTCAACAAAATTATAAATTTCAACAAGTGTTGATGTTTATTGCGACTGTACCGCATCCATTTCATCAAAGACCTGCTGTGCCAGATGCATCGTGGCATTTGCCGCCGGCAGACCGCAATACAGCGCCGAATGCATGATCAGCTCTTTCAGCTCATCGCGGGTTACGCCGTTGTTGAAGGCCGCGCGCAGATGCATTTTCAGTTCGGCTTCGCGATTGAGCGCAATCAGCATGGCGATGGTGATCATACTGCGGGTGTGGTGGTCCAGACCCGGACGGGTCCAGGTTTCCCCCCAGGCGTAGCGCGTGATGAAATCCTGAAACTCTTCGTTCAGCGGCGTTAATTTTTGCAGCGTCCGGTCAACGTGGGCATCCCCCAGCACCTTACGGCGCACCGCCATCCCCTGCTGATAACGTTGATTATCTTCCATCATTCCTCCGTAAAAATGCGATCAACGCGGCGGTAAACTCTTCGCTGGCTTCGACGTTCGACAAATGCGATGCCGCCAAATCTACCTGGAAAGAACCGTCAATTTGTTGATGTAAATAATCGGCATCGGCTACGGTGGTTACCGGGTCGAACTCACCGGCAATAATCAGCATCGGCACAGTGATAGCCGCGACTTCGCCTCGTAAATCAGCCGCCGCCAGCGCTTCACAGCATTCCGCGTAACCTTCCGCCTCGGAGGTGGCGAGCTGGTGACAAAGCTGTTCAACCACCGCCGGTTGATGTTGACGGAAATGCGGTGTAAACCAACGATCCGCCGACCCTGCCGCCACCACACCCATACCTTCAGTACGCACAGTGCGCGCCCGCGACAGCCAGTTGGCCTGCTCGCCAATCTTCGCCGCCGTATTCGCCACCGCAACGGCAGTAAAGCGTTCCGGCGCGAAACGAGCCAGCCAGAGGCCGGTCAGGCCGCCCATTGAAATGCCGCAGAAAAAGGCCTGTGGGATATTCAGGTGATCGAGTAGCGTAATGACGTCTTCACCCAATTGTGACAACGTCACCTTTCCGCGTTTTTGCGTTTGTCCATGACCGTGCGTATCGTAGCGCAACACGCGAAAATGCTCGGTCAATGCGGGCATCTGCGCATCCCACATAGCGTGAGTTGTACCCAGCGAGTTAGAGAGCACCAACACCGGTGCCGTTTCTGGTCCTTCAAGGCGATAATGGATGTTCATTTCCCTGCTCCTGATAGCGCGCCACAACCTGGCGCACAAAGTGGTCGGTACTGCCGAGTGCGGTCGCTGGGTCCAGCAGTTGCGAGAGTTGCGCTGAAGAAAGATGCTGGCTGACCAGCGGATCGTTCTCCAGCAGTGGTTGTAACGGGCAATCCAGCGCTATCGCCCGATGACAGATTTTTTCTACCTGATGATGAGCGTCGGCTTTGCCAATAAAGGCCGCCAGCGCCTGAGTAACGGATTCGGCCATAATCAGACCGTGGGTGATATCCAGATCGGCGCGCATCTTGACCGCATTAACCTGCATACCGCGCAGCAGATATTCACTGTTTTCCAGTACGCCGCCAGTCAACATCACTAACTCTGGCAATGTTTCCCACTCGGCCTGCCAGCCGCCCAGCGCACGCTCATGCTGTTGAATTTGTGCGCCGTACAGCGTCGCCATCAACCCGGGTATACGCTGTACGGCGGCAAGAATCGCCGCGCAGCTTACCGGATTGCGCTTATGCGGCATCGCAGACGACCCGCCACGACCTTCGGCAATCGGTTCGCTTACTTCGGCGACTTCGGTTTGCATCAACAACGAAAAATCATTGGCAAATTTACCCAACGTGCCGCTAAGCCCCGCAAACCAACTCGCCACTTCAACAATACGATCGCGCTGGCTGTGCCAGGGGGTATCGGGCAGCGAAAGGTTGAGCGTGACGGCCAGCCGCTCCGCGACCTCTGGCCCTTTGTCTTTCAGCGAGGCCAGCGTCCCCGCCGCGCCGCCAAACTGTAGAGTCAGTACGCGCGGGCGCAGTTCATCCAGCCGCAATTGCCAGCGCAGCAGCGCGTCAAGCGTACCGGCCAGTTTCAGACCAAAGGTGATAGGGAGCGCGTGCTGCATCCAGGTGCGGCCCGGCATCAGCGTGTGTTGATGGCGGGTAATTTGTTCAGCCAGCACTTGCGTAAGGCGGCGAAGACGGACTTGTATCTCATCGAGCGCCTTGCGCAGCTGTAAAATCAGCCCGGTATCAATGGCGTCCTGGCTGGTTGCTCCCCAGTGAACGTAGCGCGCGGCTTCGGGATCGTGCGCTTTCACGCGCTGCGTCAGTTGCTTAACCAGCGGTATCGCCAGATTGCCGGCGTTGGCCGCCGCGCTCGCCAGTGTGGGTAAATCCAGCGACTGCGCCTGACAGGCTGCAGCGATCGGCGCAACCGCAGCGTCGGGAATCACCTGACACTGCGCCTGTGCGTTCGCGAGCGCCGCCTCAAAATCCAGCATCCCCTGCACCGTTTGCTCGGCGCTGAAAAATTCCGTCAGCGCCTGGGTACGCAATAGCGGGGTCAACAAACTCATTCCAGCTCCTTATACGCGTTCAATAATCAGCGCGATCCCCTGGCCGACGCCGATACACATCGTGCATAGCGCATACCGCCCGCCGGTACGACGCAGCTGGTAGGCCGCGGTCATCGCCAGCCGTCCACCGGAAGCGCCCAGCGGATGCCCCAGCGCAATCGCCCCGCCGTTCGGGTTCACGTGCGCGGCATCATCCGGCAGACCTAAATCGCGCAGCACGGCCAGCGCCTGGGCGGCGAAAGCTTCATTCAACTCGATTACGTCCATCTGCGCCAGCGTCAGACCCGTTTGAGCCAGGACTTTCCGTACCGCCGGCGCTGGCCCGAATCCCATAATACGCGGCGCAACACCGGCAGTTGCCACCCCGACGACGCGAGCCAGCGGCTGTAAATCATTCTGCGCCATCGCCTGCTCGCTGGCTAACAGCAGCGCACAGGCGCCATCGTTTACCCCGGACGCGTTACCCGCGGTGACGGTCGCATCGGGGCGCACCACGCCTTTCAGCTTCGCCAGCGCCTCAAGCGAGGTGCTGCGCGGATGTTCATCCTGGGCAAAACACAGCGGTTCGCCTTTGCGCTGCGGGATCCACACCGGGATCAGCTCGTCATTAAACACGCCATTGGCCTGCGCCTGTGCGGTACGCTGCTGGCTACGTAGCGCGAAAGCATCCTGGTCGGCACGAGAAATGGTAAAATCGGTCGCCACGTTTTCTGCCGTCTCCGGCATCGAATCCACGCCGTACAGCGCTTTCATTTGCGCGTTGATAAACCGCCAACCGATGGTGGTATCTTCCATCTTCATGGCGCGGCTGAACGCGCTTTCCGCTTTACCCATCACGAACGGCGCGCGCGACATGCTCTCTACGCCCCCCGCAATCATCAACTGGGTTTCACCGCTTTTAATCGCCCGCGCCGCCACGCCAATGGCGTCCAGGCTGGAGCCGCAAAGACGGTTGATGGTGCTGCCCGGTACTGTTTCCGGCAGCCCAGCCAACAGCAGCGCCATACGCGCGACGTTACGGTTATCTTCCCCAGCCTGATTCGCGCAGCCATAAATCACATCGTCAATACGCGCCGGGTCAAGCCCGCGATGACGCTCCAGCAACGCTTTCAGCGGCAGAGCGGCCAAATCGTCGGCGCGTACGCCAGCCAGAGTACCACCAAAACGACCAAACGGTGTGCGTACCGCGTCGCAGATAAATGCTTGATTCATCATCATTCCTTAGGCGCTTTCCGCGACCGCGTCGTAAATCAGGGTAACAGGGGTAATACGCTGTAATTCATCGAAAGAGATACCGTTGAAGATTTCCCGCACCACCGGGCCATTGGGGGTGATATCAATGACGGCGAGATCGGTATAAATGCGGCTGACGCAACCGACGCCGGTCAGCGGATAGGTGCAGTGTTCCACTAACTTACATTCACCGTCACGGGTCAGGTGGTCCATCATCACAAACACCTGACGTGCGCCAACGGCCAGATCCATCGCCCCGCCAACGGCAGGAATCGCGTCCGGCGCGCCGGTGCTCCAGTTGGCGAGATCGCCGCCGGCAGAAACCTGGTAGGCTCCCAGCACGCAAATATCCAGATGGCCGCCGCGCATCATGGCAAAGGAGTCGCCATGGTGGAAATAACAGCCGCCCTGCAGCAGAGTCACGTACTCTTTGCCGGCGTTAATCAGTTCGGGATCTTCTTCACCGGGCGCCGGTTTTGGCCCCATGCCCAGCAGGCCGTTTTCGCTGTGTAAAAAGACTTCTTTATCAGACGGCAGATAGTTGGCAATGCGGGTCGGCAGGCCAATGCCCAGGTTCACGTAGGCGCCTTCCGGAATGTCCTGCGCCACGCGTTTTGCCATATCGTCACGAGAGATTTTTTGCATTGTCGGCTCCTTAAGCTCGCTGCGCCTGAGCGGTGAAAGATTCCTGCGCGAACACGCGTTGCACAAAAATGCCCGGCGTGACGACGTTTTCCGGGTCGAGATCGCCCAGCGCCACCATGCTGGTGACTTCCACAATGGTGGTTTTCGCCGCCGTGGCCATAATAGGCCCAAAGTTACGTGCCGCTTTGCGATAAACCAGGTTGCCCCAACGGTCAGCCTGGTGAGCTTTAATCAGCGCAAAGTCGGCGCTAATCGGGTACTCCAGCACATAGTGGCGGCCATCGATTTCACGGGTTTCTTTGCCTTCCGCTAACGGCGTGCCGTAGCCCGTCGGGGTGAAAATAGCGCCAAGGCCTGCGCCAGCGGCCTGAATGCGGGCGGCCAGGTTCCCTTGCGGAACCAGTTCCAGCTCCACTTTGCCGCGGCGATACAGGTCGTCGAAAATCTGTGAGTCGACCTGGCGTGGGAATGAGCAGATCATTTTACGTACCCGCCCGGCCTTCAACAGCGCCGCGAGGCCGATTTCACCGTTTCCGGCGTTGTTATTGATAATGGTCAGGTCGCGTGCGCCCTGTTCAATCAACGCATCGATCAGCAGCGTTGGCTGCCCGGCCGGCCCAAAGCCGCCGATCATAATGGTCGCCCCATCGTGAATACCCGCGACGGCATCCGCCAGCGTCGGCACACTTTTATCAATCATCAGGTTGCTCCTCGTTGTGCGGTTATCGCACTAATATTCGTTGTTCGCACAAAATGTGACCCGCTTAACGATGCCGGTCAAGGGCGATAATCGAAATATGGTGCGATAATCGAACATCGTGTATGTTTAGGCTGAGAATGTGATCGGCGGCATAATCGGAGAGAAAAATGGAGAAGCATCCAGACGATATTTTGACGGGCGATAGCGACCCGTTTAAAGGTGACCCTAACTTTATGGCCTCGCTGGCGCGTGGGCTGGAGGTGATTCAGGCCTTCACTCCGCAGCGGCGGCTGCTGTCGATTTCGCAAATCAGCCAGAAGACGGGGATCCCCCGCGCGGCCGTCCGTCGCTGCCTGTATACCCTGGGTAAATTGGGGTTTGTCTACGCCGAGGATGGCAAAAATTTTCAACTGCGCCCGCGCATTTTATCGCTGGGGCACGCATGGCTGGCCTCTACGCCTCTGGCACGTTCCGCGCAGCCGGTGCTGAAACATTTAAGCGATATGCTTAATGAGTCCTGCTCAATCGCCACCCTCGACGGCGACGATATTCTCTACATCGCCCGAGCGTCCAGCTCGCGCATTATGACCATAGACCTGGATATCGGCAGTCGTTTGCCGGCGTGGTCAACCTCAATGGGGCGCGTGCTGTTGAGCTACCAGCCAGAAGAAAAACTCAACGATATGTTGGCCCGCATCACCATGATCCGCTATACCCCGCAGACCATTTCGTCTGTCAGTAAGCTGCGCAGCGAGCTGAAGGCGGTGCGTCAACAGGGGTATGCGTTAAACGATCAGGAGCTGGAGATGGGGCTGCGTTCACTTGCGGTGCCGCTGTTTAACTCGCAGGGACAGGTGGAGGCGGCGCTGAACGTCGGCGTCCATGCCGGACAGGTATCCGCGGCTGAATTGCTGGATCGCGTGTTGCCCGAACTGCAAAAAGCCGCATCAGAGTTGACGCTTTTGCTGCGTTAGCGGCTACGTTTAGCGTGGCGCTCCCAGTTTTCCTGTTTCGCCGCCGCCGATTTACGCAGCGCCACATAACATGCGCCGCTACCGCCATGATGCGGTAGCGCGCTACAAAAAGCCTGAACGTCGTCGAATTCAGTTAACCAGCGAGCAAGATAGCTGCGAATAATGTTTGCGTGCGAGCCCTCTTCCTTACCTTTACCGTGAATAATCAGGATATTGCGTAAATTGTCTTGTTCAGCCTGTAGGAGAAAGGCAAACAGGCTCTGACGGCACTGTTCAACGGTCTGCTTACGTAAATCCAGGCTGGCCTGCTGGCTGTATTTGCCCTGCCGCAGTTTATCCAGAACGCCTGTCTGTAGCCCTTCTCGCTTAAACTCCAGCGGGGTGGCGAGCGGGACAATGTCGAGAAAACCGGTGGTGAGAAAATTATCGAGCTGCAGTGTATCCACCTGCTGGCGAGTTCGGGCGTTGCGCACTGGCTGCCAATGAACGTCGCTGTGGCGCTTCAGCGGCTGGACATCCTCCATGGCGTCAAGAAACAGCGATTTGTCGTCAAGATTCATGAGAATTCCCCCCTTATTACCACAGGCGGATACTATAGCCGCGCGGCCTTGCAGGCTCAATGCTTTTCCCTTTGCGTCAAAATGATTGGCATGCAAAATATACAGCACGATAATTAATTTTCTTCACTTATGATTTAACTAAAACTTAAATGATATAAATCATTAATTAATTATCTATCCCTATTCAGAATACGTGAAATAAATCACCAAGAATTATCTGGAAAATAAGCGCAGACCCGTTATAAATAGTATTACCCGCTGTGCGGAGCAAAATGTGGGAATCGGTACGGATACACCTGTGTGGTTGCTGCGGGGTCTGGCGATGTCGACAGACCCCGATTTTTATTACGAGTCATTCACCTTAACTTTCATTGAGTTATATTCAATTAGATCGCTTTCCCCCAGCGTTTATCGGGTTATATTTTAACCAACTCTTCATCCAGGTATTATTATTCGATATAACTGCGCTTTTTGTTGATGATAAATAAGCCATATCCTTTGTGATGTTATACATCTGAGGTATAGAGCCAGCGGCCATTCACATGCTATGGTGTCAAGCAGGAATAATTTGCGTAAACATATCATATATAGAGAGTGCGCATGCTGACGTTGCTTGAAGATAAAATTGCCACACCGCTCGGGCCGCTGTGGATTCTGTGTGATGAGAACTTTCATTTGCGCGCCGTGGAATGGGAAGAACACAGCGACCGTATGGTGCAACTGCTGGATATTCACTACCGAACTGAAGGCTATACCCGCGTCACATCACGCAACCCCGGCGGGCTGAGTCAGCAGTTGGCGAACTATTTTGATGGCGACCTGGCGGTGATCGAATCCCTGCCTACCGCCACTGCCGGAACCCCCTTTCAGCGCGAAGTCTGGCAAACCCTGCGCACCATCCCCTGTGGTCAGGTGATGCACTACGGGCAGCTAGCCGAACAGCTTGGCCGTCCGGGAGCCGCTCGCGCCGTAGGCGCCGCCAATGGATCTAACCCGGTGAGTATCGTCGTGCCCTGCCATCGGGTGATCGGACGCAACGGCACCATGACCGGTTATGCTGGCGGCGTACAGCGTAAAGAGTGGCTTCTGCGACACGAAGGCTATCTGCTGCTTTGATTTTCTGTGCCCTTTATGAGCTTAACAGGCGCTTTAGCGATAAATGCGCCTGAAAATTTATATTCTATATCAATGAGATATATCTCATTCCCTGCTATCCCATTTTAATCTTGGGTGAATACGCGCGCCGAGACTTACCTGCTCACCAAAAAGATGTTAAAATTGACCAATATCAATTACGGCTTGAGCAAACCTATGATCCCGGAAAAGAGAATTATACGACGCATTCAGTCTGGCGGTTGCGCGATCCATTGCCAGGATTGCAGCATCAGCCAGCTTTGCATCCCGTTCACTCTTAATGAGCATGAGCTTGATCAGCTGGATAATATTATCGAGCGCAAAAAGCCTATTCAGAAAGGGCAAACGTTATTCAAAGCCGGAGATGAACTGAAGTCTCTGTATGCCATCCGTTCCGGTACCATCAAGAGCTACACCATTACCGAGCAAGGCGATGAGCAGATCACCGGTTTCCATCTGGCAGGCGATTTAGTTGGCTTCGACGCCATCGGCACCGGCCATCACCCGAGCTTTGCTCAGGCGCTGGAAACTTCCATGGTGTGCGAAATCCCGTTTGAGACCCTTGATGACCTCTCAGGCAAAATGCCGAACCTGCGTCAGCAGATGATGCGTCTGATGAGCGGAGAGATCAAAGGCGATCAGGACATGATCCTGCTGCTGTCGAAGAAAAACGCGGAAGAGCGCCTGGCGGCCTTTATCTATAACCTGTCGCGTCGTTTCGCTCAGCGTGGTTTCTCGCCGCGTGAATTCCGTCTCACCATGACCCGTGGCGATATCGGTAACTACCTGGGTCTGACGGTAGAAACCATCAGCCGACTGCTGGGTCGTTTCCAGAAAAGCGGCATGCTGGCGGTGAAAGGTAAATACATCACCATTGAAAACAGCGATGCGCTGGCTATTCTCGCGGGTCATACTCGTAACGTCGCCTGACCGCTGTTTCATGACACCAATAAAAAACCCCGGCAAGCCGGGGTTTTTTATTGTCTGCTTCAGCTCTCTAATCAAATACGCCGTTAATCACCGACGTGACAATCGCCGTACTTAAAGCAATGAGTACCAGGTTATCGCCAATCACCTGCCATTCATAACCGGGGTAATAAGGAAGCTGATTGAGCATTGATCCCGGAACCGCTTTTTTCGCAATACCCGGTGGCAGCGGTTTACCTCGCGCCAAATTTTTAGCAATGCCCGGTGGCAAAGATTTGTAGCCAGTCAGGCCATAGTTAACCGCGAGCTGCCTGGCCGTTGCGTAGCTGATATCGCGGTCAACATGGTCGGGTTTGCCGTAATTCTTACGCGATGTCGATCCGTGGTCCTTGTCCTGGCCTTTACTCCACTGCTGGCTATTCCCTTTATCGCTTTTACTATTACCGTGGCTACTGTTGCCGTGGTTGCTATTGCCGTTACCGTTGCCATGCCCGTTGCCGGGGTCGGCCAACACTGGCGCTGCGCAGAGCGACAACGCAACGACGGCCGCGACCGTCTTTAAGAGTGAGGAACGCTGGGTCATCGTCATTTCCTTGTGTGCGGGGTATCTGAGAGAAATCTATATCATTCTGTGAAAAAAAACCTACGCATTAAATCTGAATTTATCGAACTTCTCCGATGCCCACGACAAGGCTAATTTATCCTGTTTATTGATCTTGCGAAGGTTCCCCCCTGTTTCAATCCCACTATATGAGTTATCTTTTACTTACAAACTGTGGTTACAGCTGTAAGGAGACCCTGTATGGCCAGATATCAAAATATGCTCGTGGCGATCGATCCGAACCAGGACGACCAGCCTGCGCTACGACGCGCTGTGTATCTTCATCAACGGATTGGCGGCCGCATTAAAGCCTTTTTGCCGATCTATGACTTTTCCTATGAAATGACCACCCTTTTGTCTCCTGATGAGCGCACCGCAATGCGCCAGGGCGTGATTAGCCAGCGAACCGCATGGATCCGCGAGCAGGCGAAATACTACCTGGAAGCCGGCGTTCCGCTGGAGATCAAAGTGGTGTGGCATAATCGCCCGTTCGAAGCCATCATCCAGGAAGTTGTCAGCGGCGGCCACGATTTGCTGCTGAAAATGGCCCACCAGCACGACAAGCTGGAGTCGGTGATCTTCACCCCAACCGACTGGCACCTGTTACGTAAATGCCCATGCCCGGTATGGATGGTGAAAGATCAGCCGTGGCCTGAAGGCGGTAAAGCACTCGTCGCCGTCAACCTTGCCAGCGAAGAAGCGTACCATAATGCGTTGAACGAGAAGCTGGTCAAAGAGACCCTTGAGCTGGCCGAACAGGTCAACCATACCGAAGTACACCTGGTCGGCGCTTTCCCGGTCACGCCGATCAATATCGCCATTGAATTGCCTGATTTCGACCCCAGCGTTTACAACGATGCGATCCGCGGCCAGCACCTGCTGGCGATGAAATCGTTGCGCCAGAAATTTGGTATTGATGAGAAGTTTACTCACGTCGAGAAAGGGTTGCCTGAAGAGGTCATTCCGGATCTTGCCGCGCATCTTGACGCCGGCATCGTGGTACTGGGCACTATCGGACGAACCGGTATTTCGGCGGCCTTCCTCGGCAACACTGCCGAACAGGTTATTGACCACCTGCGCTGCGACCTGCTCGCGATCAAACCCAATGACTATCAGACCCCCGTCGAGATGGACGACGAAGAAGACGATTAAGTGGTGTGATGTGACGAAAAAACCGGTCAATTCAAATGGCCGGTTTTTTTTGTCTTGCGATTAGCTTCCCGGCATCATCATGCGCTGCCAGGCTAGCGGGATGCTATCAATGGAGCCCTAGTCGCCAGGCAAAGTCGATCTCTTCTTTCAGTTCAATGGCAGAAAGCGCCATCAGGTCAGCAAATTCCAGCTCAAGTTGCTTAACGCGTTTCAGGTACTGTGCAGGGGTTAAAGGTGTGGTTTCGCGACGAAGATATTCGATGGCCAATTGTGCAGGCGTTAACAAGGTATCCATAAGTTCCTCTGTTGGTTTGAACGACATAGAACATTATAACACCTTTCACTGCGCACTTTTTGACCAAAAACAATCATAAATCAAATATAAGGCCGCCATTCCTCAGGAGAATGGCGGCCTTCATTTTATACGCGGTAATTACAGCGCTTTCAGAATGGCATCCACGCTAGCTTTCGCATCGCCGAACAGCATCTGAGTATTTTCTTTAAAGAACAGCGGGTTCTGTACCCCAGCGTAACCGGTATTCATGGAACGCTTGAAGACAATAACATTCTGCGCCTTCCACACTTCCAGAACCGGCATGCCGGCAATCGGGCTTTTCGGATCGTCCTGCGCGGCCGGGTTAACGGTATCGTTCGCGCCGATGACCAGTACGGTATCGGTGTCAGCAAAGTCATCGTTGATTTCGTCCATCTCCAGCACGATGTCGTAAGGCACCTTCGCTTCCGCCAGCAGCACGTTCATGTGGCCCGGCAGACGCCCGGCAACCGGGTGGATACCAAAGCGCACTTTGATACCGCGCGCGCGCAGTTTTTCGGTGATTTCCGCTACCGGATACTGTGCCTGCGCCACCGCCATGCCATACCCCGGGGTGATGATTACCGAGTGGGAGTTTTTCAGCATTTCAGCGGTTTCTTCGGCGTTAATTTCGCGATGCTCGCCCACTTCTTCATCACTACCGGTAGAGGAACCGTCGGTACCAAAACCACCCGCAATAACGCTGAAGAACGAACGGTTCATCGCCTTACACATGATGTAAGACAGGATGGCACCGGAAGAACCCACCAGCGCACCGGTGACGATCAGCAGGTCGTTGCTGAGCATAAAGCCCGCCGCCGCTGCCGCCCAACCGGAGTAGGAGTTCAGCATGGAGACCACCACCGGCATGTCTGCCCCACCGATAGATGCCACCAGGTGCCAACCGAAAGCCAGCGCGATAATGGTCATCACCAGCAGGCACAGCACCTGAGTGCCCACGCTGTCGGTGCGCACGAAAGCCACCATCAGCAGGAAGGAAACCACCAGCGCCGCCAGGTTCAGCTTGTGACGATTTGGCAGCATCAGCGGCTTCGAAGACATCTTGCCGCACAGCTTGCCGAACGCCACGATAGAACCGGTAAAGGTGACCGCACCGATAAAGATACCGAGGAACACTTCTGTCAGGTGAATATTGACCAGAATCTGCTCCATACCGGTTTCATGCTGCAGGTAGCTGTTGAAGCCCACCAGCACCGCGGCCAGACCGACAAAGCTGTGCAGCACCGCGACCAGCTCCGGCATTTCGGTCATTTCCACTTTCTTCGCCAGGCGAATACCGATCGCGCCGCCGATAATCATCGCCAGCAGGATCCACGCCACATTGCTGGTATCCGGCCCGAAGATGGTTGCGATCAGGGCAATCGCCATACCGGCGATGCCGTAGTAGTTGCCCTGCTGCGAGGTTTCGTGTTTGGAAAGCCCGGCGAGACTGAAAATAAACAGGATTGCGGCAACAATGTATGCAGCTGTAACTAATCCTCCAGACATTTGTTACCCCTTATCCTTTGCGGAACATTTTCAGCATGCGCTGAGTGACGGTGAAACCACCAAAAATATTAATGCTGGCGATCAATACCGCGATAAAACTCAGGAAGCTTACCCAGCCACCATGGCCAATCTGCAGGAGCGCGCCAACCACGATAATGCCTGAGATAGCATTCGTGACCGACATCAACGGCGTGTGCAATGCATGCGACACGTTCCACACCACGTAATAACCCACTACGCAGGAGAGCGCGAACACGGTGAAGTGACCGAGGAACTCTTTCGGTGCGACGCTCGCCAGCCAGCCAAACAGAATGATGGCCAGCGCGATCAGCGCATATTTACGCCACGGTGACGCCGGTTTCTCCGGTTCTTTTGGCGCTGGCGCGGCTTTCTGCACGGCCTGCGGCTGTGCCGAAACCTGAATCGGCGGTGCCGGCCAGGTGACTTCGCCTTCGCGGATGACGGTCACGCCGCGCACCACGACGTCATCAAAATCGATGGTGATGTTGCCGTCTTTCTCTTTGCACAGCAGCTTCAGCAGGTTCACCAGGTTGGTGCCATACAGCTGAGATGACTGCGTCGGCAGGCGTCCGGCCAGATCGGTATAGCCGATCACCTTCACGCCGTTTGCCGTGACGAAAATTTCATTTGGCACGGTGTATTCGCAGTTACCGCCGTTTTGCGCGGCCAGGTCGACGATGACGCTCCCCGGCGTCATGGAATCCACCATTTCGCGGGTAATCAGCTTCGGCGCCGGTTTGCCCGGAATCAACGCGGTGGTAACGATGATGTCGACCTCTTTTGCCTGCGCGGCGAAGAGGGCCATTTCAGCGGCAATAAACGCCTCAGACATCACTTTGGCATAACCGTCTCCGCTGCCGGCTTCTTCTTTGAAGTCCAGCTCGAGGAATTCGGCGCCCATGCTCTGCACCTGCTCTTTCACTTCCGGGCGGGTGTCGAACGCACGCACAATCGCGCCAAGGCTGTTCGCCGCGCCGATAGCGGCAAGACCCGCTACGCCCGCGCCAATCACCATCACTTTCGCCGGTGGAACTTTCCCCGCCGCGGTGATTTGGCCGGTAAAGAAACGACCGAACTCGTGAGCCGCTTCAACGATAGCGCGATAACCCGCAATGTTCGCCATCGAACTTAACGCATCCAGCGATTGGGCACGGGAAATACGCGGCACGGAGTCCATCGCCATGACGTTAATATTCCGCTCAGCCAATTTTGCCATCAGCTCAGCATTTTGTGCCGGCCAGATAAAGCTAATCAGCGTCGTACCCGGGTTCAGCAGCGCAATTTCTTCATCCAGCGGCGCGTTAACCTTGAGGATAACGTCGGATTGCCAGATATCATCGCCTGATACAATCTCTGCACCAGCCTGCACAAATGCTTCGTCATCAAAACTGGCTAGTTTTCCTGCACCACTTTCAATGGCCACGCTAAAACCGAGCTTCAGCAGCTGCTCAACCGTTTTCGGCGTTGCTGCGACTCGCGTTTCCTGGGCCCACCTTTCTTTTGGTACACCAATACGCATAACTATTCCCTTATATCGGTTCTTATTTAATGGTTTGCCGTTTTGTCAGTTTGTTGCGGGTAACCCGTAAGTGACCTAACAGGCGAACAACCTGAATAAATAAAACAGTAACAAACTGTCTATAACCTACTGAAAATACCGATTGTGATCTAGCGCCGAAAAACACTATTTTTGCATTAAATGCCAAATAAGGAGTTCCAGCCGCTACAAACAGCGATATTTGCCCCGATTTGAGTAGCGAGCCCCATAATTCGCTTCTTCTCCGTGGGAAAACATGATTTTTCGCGGGCAAGACGGCGCGGTTAACATTCCATTAACTTAAAAAAGTCATATGGTTGACCGCTTTTTCCGGTCAAGCGCCCGTTTTTTCAACATATCAGGAAAAGTTATCCAAAACCGTCACCGGGTTCGCATCTGAAGTTAAAAATGACGCAGACAGTAGCGTCATTTCAATGCCATAATCAGACGTTTTCCCGTTAACAACATGACCCGAATTTGGTTTGCGCAAGGCGAAGGATTATTTTTATGAAGCTTAAGAACACCCTCCTCGTGTCCGCCATGCTGTCTGCCGCGGCAATGTCCGCTCATGCAGCCACCGAGCTGACCCCGGAGCAAGCGTCCGCACTGAAGCCCTATGACCGCGTGGTGATCACCGGTCGCTATACCGCCATTGGCGATGCAGTCAACGCCATGTCCCGCAAAGCGGACAAAGAAGGCGCAGCCTCTTTCTATGTTGTCGATACCTCTGATTACGGCAACAGCGGCAACTGGCGCGTCACGGCAGATCTCTATAAAGAAGACGCGCCGAAAGCCGACGCTCCGAAAAATCGCATCATCAATGGCGTGATGGAACTGCCGAAAGACCAGGCCGTTGCGCTGGTGCCTTACGACACCGTCACCGTTCAGGGCTTCTACCGCAGCCAGCCGGAAGTGAACGATGCTATTACCAAGGCCGCCAAAGCCAAAGGCGCCGCCTCCTTCTTTATCGTCCGTCAGGTTGATGCGAACGACGGCGGTAACCAGCGTATTACCGCCTACATCTATAAAGCCGATGCGGAAAAACGCGTATTGCAGAGCCCGGATGCCATTCCGGCAGATTCTGACGCCGGGCGTAAACTGCTGGCGGAAGGCGGCGAAGCAGCGAAACAGGTTGAGATCCCGGGCGTAGCGACAACCGCCGCCGTCGGTGCGGGCACCGGCGTAGGCCGTTTCTTCGAAACACAGACCACCAAGGGTGGGCGTTACAGTGTCACGCTACCTGACGGTACGAAAGTCGAAGAACTGAACAAAGTCACTGCTGCACAGATGATTCCGTTCGACAGCATCAAGTTCACCGGTAACTACGGCAACATGACCGAAGTGTCTTATCAGGTGGCAAAACGCGCCGCTAAGAAAGGCGCTAAGTATTATCACATTACCCGTGAATGGCAGGAGCGCGGCGGCAACGTCACCATCAGCGCCGACCTGTACAAGTAAGCAACAGCAAAAGGCGGCGTAAGCCGCCTTTTTTATTCATTTCTTTTTATACATTGTTGCATGTATGCATCGCTCTCCGTAAAATCGCCGCCTCAGCGCAATCCTCCATGTTTATGCGATTTCGCCAAATAAATATTCTTGTTCTTCGCCTTCCACGACAGGATTCTCATGGAAAAGAAATTAGGGCTTAGCGCCCTGACGGCTCTGGTTCTGAGCTCAATGCTCGGTGCGGGCGTATTCAGCCTGCCGCAAAACATGGCCGAGGTCGCCAGCCCCGCCGCACTGCTGATTGGCTGGGCTATCACCGGCGTGGGCATTCTGTTCCTTGCCATCGCCATGCTGGTACTGACCCGCATCCGTCCGGATCTTGACGGCGGTATCTTTACCTACGCGCGCGAAGGTTTCGGGGAGCTGATTGGCTTTTGTTCCGCATGGGGCTACTGGCTGTGTGCGGTGATTGCTAACGTCTCCTATCTGGTGATTGTTTTCTCTGCCCTGAGTTTCTTTACCGATACGCCTGAACTACGCCTGTTTGGCGACGGTAATACCTGGCAATCCATTGTCGGAGCTTCAGTGCTGCTCTGGGTGGTTCATTTTCTGGTTCTGCGCGGCGTACAAACGGCTGCCAGCATCAACCTGGCCGCGACGCTGGCCAAGCTGGTACCGCTGGGGTTGTTTATCGTGCTGGCGGCGATCGCTTTTAACAGCGAGACCTTTACTCTGGATTTCCACGGTATCGACCTTGGCGTGCCGGTGTGGGAACAGGTGAAAAACACTATGCTGATAACGCTTTGGGTGTTTATTGGCGTGGAAGGCGCGGTGGTGGTGTCGGCGCGCGCCCGCAATAAAAAAGATGTTGGCCGCGCGACGCTGCTTGCCGTGATTTCCGCACTGGGGGTTTATCTGCTGGTCACGCTGCTGTCAATGGGGGTGGTTGCCCGTCCTGAACTGGCAGAGATGCGCAATCCATCAATGGCGGGCCTGATGGTGCGTATGATGGGCTCCTGGGGTGAAATTGTGATTGCCGCCGGGCTGATTGTCTCCGTTTGCGGGGCCTACCTGAGCTGGACAATTATGGCAGCGGAAGTGCCGCTGCTGGCTGCCACGCATAAAGCATTCCCGCGAATCTTCGCCCGACAGAACGCGAATAACGCCCCTGCCGCCTCGCTGTGGCTCACCAACCTGAGCGTACAGGCAAGCCTGGTGCTAATCTGGCTGACCGGTTCTGACTACAACACGCTGCTGACTATCGCTTCCGAGATGATCCTCGTGCCTTACTTCCTGGTCGGCGCGTTTTTACTCAAGGTAGCGCGTCGTCCGCTGCATAAAGTGATTGGTGTCGGTGCCTGCATTTATGGCTTATGGTTATTATATGCGTCCGGCCCGATGCACCTGCTGCTATCGGTCGTACTCTATGCGCCGGGCCTGTTAGTCTTTATCTATGCGCGCCGCACGCATGAAGATAATATCCTGCTCAAGCGTCGCGAATTAGCCTTAATTGGCCTACTTCTGGTTGCCGCTGTGCCGGCAACGTGGATGTTAATGGGGTAACGCGGTCACCCCATCGCAGAATACATATGGAGATAACGATGGGACACATGCTATCACGCCCCGTACTGATAACCGGTGGAGGCCGCCGTATCGGCCTCGCCCTTGCCCACCATTTTCTCACCCAACAGCAGCCGGTTATCCTCAGCTATCGTACGCACTATCCGGCCATTGATGTGATGCGGCGAGCGGGCGCTGTCTGTATTCAGGCAGATTTCGCCCACGATGAGGGAATTAATGCCTTTGCCGAGGCGGTGAAATCACACTGTACCAGCCTGCGCGCCATCATCCATAACGCCAGCGGCTGGCAGGCGGAAAGCCCATCCACGCCGCTCAGTCAGGTGCTCAACGCCATGCTGCAAATTCACGTGCATGCGCCCTACCTGCTCAACCATGCTCTTGAAGGCCTGCTGCGCGGACACGGCCACGCTGCCAGCGACATTATTCATTTCACGGACTATGTGGTGGAACGCGGCAGCGACAAGCATATCGCCTACGCCGCCAGCAAGGCCGCGCTAGACAACATGACTCGCTCGTTTGCCCGCAAGCTGGCACCCGAGGTGAAGGTTAACGCGATCGCCCCGGCGCTGGTGCTGTTTAACGAGGATGATGACGCCGAATATCGGCAAAAAGCGCTGAATAAATCGCTGATGAAAATCGCCGGCGGCGAGAAAGAGATAATCGACCTGGTCGATTATCTGCTCGGCAGCAGCTATGTCACGGGCCGCTCTTTCGCCGTCGATGGCGGGCGGCCTCTGGTCTAACGCTTAGTGAAAACGGCCCCACAGGAAAATTAATAGCCAGGCGCTAACGCCCCAACAGGCCACGGCGCCGGCTAACGCCAGCGGCAGGCGCATCATGCCGGTGAAATACCACAGCGACAACAGATAGAGAAAATAGGGAATAATCGACCACATTCCAAAAACGATGGTCGCCCGCAGAGCTTCGGTTCCCCGCTCGCTGGCAACGATATAGTGCGCAATCAGCGCAAAGGTGGGAAAAAGCGGAATCAGCCCAGCAATGGCGTAGTTTTTCGTTTTTGCCAGAATGCCAATCAACACCACAACCAGCGCGCCAAGCAGCGCCTTAATTAACAACCCCATCTTATTATTCACCAATAAACAACATGTTGCTCCAGCATAGCGGAAGCGGTTGTCTTTATGAATGAAAATTCAGAAGCGTGCTCGCAATTAAAGAGGATGGACAAAGCGCATTGGGCAAAAGATTGTAGAATTCGCGGCAAGCCGGACTTTCCGGTGAGGCGCAGTGTTGCGGGGGCTTGATCCCCGGCGGCGTTGTTGCTGGATAAAAGAAAACCCCCGCACATTGTTCGGCGTTAACCGGGCAACATAAGGGGGCGATTCTTGAAACCCAACAGTTCAAGGATAGCCGCGAACCGTTGCCATTGCAACAGAAGGCGGCTATATGACGCTGATGCAGTTTGCCGTTATTTTCTGGCACGATCTTGCCGCTCCCGTCATCGCTGGCGTATTGGTCAGCCTGATAGTGAGTCACTGGCGTAGTCGGAAATAATCGCGAGATGGGCGTCATTTCCGCCGCAGTGGCGGCATGCGCCCGAACGAGGCCGCAGGGGGAATCCCTGCGGCCTTTTTTGTGGCGGCAAAGCTGCGCGCGGTGTATCGTAGCCGTTTTGTCAGCCAGTGCGTAGAGTCATGAATAAGATCGTTTATGTTGAGGATGATCCGGATGTAGGGGCGCTGATCGCCGCCTATCTGGGCAAGCATGATATGGATGTAGTGGTCGAGCCGCGGGGCGATAATGCCGAAGCGACGATTGCCCGTGAAAATCCGGATCTGGTGCTGCTGGACATCATGTTACCGGGTAAAGATGGCATGACGCTTTGCCGCGATCTGCGCGGTCAATGGGCGGGCCCTATCGTACTGCTCACTTCTCTGGATAGCGACATGAATCATATTCTGTCACTGGAAATGGGCGCGAACGACTATATTCTCAAAACGACCCCGCCCGCCGTGCTGCTGGCGCGCCTGCGTCTTCACCTACGACAAAATCCGGGTAACGGGAGTCAAACGGTCGCCGCGCAACCTGCCTTGACGCCGCACAAAACCATTCGCTTCGGTACGCTGGTCATCGACCCGGTGAACCGTCAGGTCCTGCTGAGCGGTGAAAGCATCGCCCTTTCCACCGCCGATTTCGATTTGCTGTGGGAGCTCGCGACTCATGCGGGGCAAATCATGGACCGCGACGCACTGCTGAAAAATCTGCGCGGCGTCAGCTACGACGGGATGGATCGCAGCGTGGACGTGGCGATTTCCCGGCTACGCAAGAAACTACAGGACAGCGCGACCGAGCCATATCGCATTAAGACCGTGCGCAATAAAGGCTATCTGTTCGCGCCGCATGCCTGGGAGTAGTCAACAGGATTTTATGCTACCTGTAAAACTATAACCCTCGAGGACGCGCTCACCACCACCATCAAAAACAGCGCATACATGCTGCCATGTGACGTTTTTTCCGCCCAATGGCAGCATTATCTATATTTAATGGTTGTTCAGCTGAAGTTCAGCCGTATTTAGCCCGCTGGCAAAGCCGTTTTCCAGCAACGCTATCGTCACGCGATAGACCTCTTCTGCGCTAATTTCCGCACTCTCGAGCGGGAAGCTCAGCACCGCATCGCGAATCACCGTCATGGAAAGCCCAAGGTCTGCTCCCATGCGCACGGTAGAGTTAACGCAGTAACCCGCCACTGCGCCAATCACCGCAACATCGCTAATCTGCGCGCGCTGTAACCAGCCATGAAGATCGGTAGAACTGAACGCCGATGAGGTTGTTTTTATAAAGACAGGCTCGCCCGCGTGTTCTTCAAACCCAATAACGGGCTGGAAATGGGCGCTATCGCGTTGCAGAGGCGAACCTGGCTCGAGGGTTTCATGGCGAACATGCAGGACCGGTTTTCCCGCTGCCCGAAATGCCGCAATCGTCGCGCGCATATTGTCGATACTGCTGGCGGGAAAATAGGCCATCCCTCCCGCAATGCGATCGGGAACAAAACCTTGCATATCGATAATCAGTAAAGCCTGCATAGCAACCTCATTCATACCTGTCGGAAAGAAACAAATTACGCCAGGCAACAGTTAAGGACAACCTGCTGATTTTAAGGTTGCCAGGGCCTTCTTACCAACAGCATGCTCGTCCTGGCGCAGAAACACTTTACCTGTCAGATAAGTCGTTGCCTGTCCGCCGATAAAGACGCGATCGCCCTCAAGTCGACAGCGTAGCTCTCCACCTCTCTCTCCCCCCTGATAGGCCAGCATCGGTGTCTTTTGCAGTTTATCAGCCCAATATGGAATCAGCATGCTATGTGCAGAACCGGTCACCGGATCTTCCGGTACCGCGTCACCCGGGCAAAAAACGCGGCTGACAAAGTCATATTGCTTATCACCAGGCGCCGTGACGCAAATCATTTTGCCCAGCGGGATCATGGCCTGAATATCCGGTTGTAAAGCCGCAACCTGCTCTTGATTCTCTAACACGACCAGATAATCGCGCGCGACACGCACTTCTCTGTATGTCCTGATGCCCAAAGCATCCAACAGTAAAGGAGGCGGAGTTATCGGCTCTGCGTGCCATGCTGGTAAATCAAGCGTCAGCCATTCGCCGCTACGCGTCACCGTCAGCGGACCGACAAAACGGGTTTCTAAATGGATAGATGAGCCAGTGTAATCCAGATGTTCGAAGATGACGTGCGCCGCCGCGAGGGTTGCATGTCCGCACAAGTTGATTTCCCCGAGAGAGGTAAACCAGCGCAGTTCAAAGCCCTTCTCACTAACGACGAAGAATGCGGTTTCCGACTGATTATGCTGCTTCGCCATTTTCAACAGCGTCTCGTCGGGCAGCCATTCCATCAGGGGACATACTGCGGCAGCATTGCCGGAAAAAGTGGTGCGGCTGAACGCATCAACCATATAGAAATCAATTTGTTGCATAATAGAAACCTGTCATCGTTCTCGTAGCAACAAACACTGTACCATATCGCGACCGCGACAGACTTTTTCACGCATTATTCATGCTGCGGACCGTTTTTGATTTCCCCATCGATATAAGGCTGAGGTTGACGGAAGAGATATCCCTGGGCGAAATCGCAGCCCAACGCTTTAAGATTTTCCAGTTGTTCGCGGGTTTCAACCCCTTCAGCAACAACCTTCATACTGAGGGATTTTGCCATTCCCGTAATAAGCTTAATGATATTAAGGGCGTCTTCCTGTACTGATATTGAATGCACAAAAGATTTGTCGATTTTGATTTTATCGAAAGCAATGCGACTCAGACGCGAAAGTGAAGAATATCCCGTGCCAAAATCATCAATTGATATTTTCACCCCCAGAGCTCTGAGCCTGTTAAGGGTATTCATCGGCGCATGACTCTCGGAAAAGAGAGAGGATTCCGTTACTTCCAGTTCAAGACGGTCGGCCGGAAGCCCCGTTTCTTTCAGAATCGACAGGACGATGCCGGCGAAAGCTTTGCTATTTAGCTGAACAGGAGAAACATTCACTGAAATTTTCACCGGCACCACCCAGGATGCCGCTTCCCGGCATGCCATCTCAAGCACTGATTTTCCCATTTCGTTAATCATGCCGGTTTTTTCTGCCACAGGAATAAAGCTATCTGGCGACATGAGTCCCTTCAAAGGGTGGATCCACCGAATAAGCGCTTCATAGCTGTATATTTCGCTGGTAAACGAATCGACAATAGGCTGATAGTAAACAACGAATTCGTTATTCGCTAACCCCAATGCCATATCATGCTCGAGGGTTCTGCTTTCCTGAAGCTTGTCTAACATCCACTGCCGGAAAACTTTTATCTTACTCGAACCTTCATTTTTAGCTTCATAAAGGGCGAGGTCGGCATATTTATAGAGATAGTCAGAGCGGTGTTCAGTATCTGAGATAGCTATACCGACACAGGTGGTTATATTGATTATCGCATTATAGATGGTATAAGGCTGGTTAATCGCAGCGCATATTTTCTGTGCCTGGGAAACCGCTGTCATCTCCGTCAGTCCACTCGCGAGCAAGGCAAATTCATCGCCGCCTAAGCGATAAAAGGTGTCTGAAGCAAAGTTCATTGAGACCAGGCGCTGGGAGATCTGTTGTAATAATATATCACCAACATCGTGTCCGTAGGTATCATTTACCTCTTTAAATCGGTCCAAATCAAACAGCATCACTGTCACAGAATCATCATTTTTTTCTGCCTGAGCAATGGTGTTATTTAATTTTTCCCAGAAGAAATGCCGGTTGTTCATCCCAGTCAGAGAATCATGGTAGGCGTCATACTCCAGTTTTACATTCTGAACTTGCAGTTTCTCTTTTGATTTTTGCAATTCGTCGGCAAGATTTTTCACCTGAAGGTGTGCCTTGAGGATATTCCTGTTCTGATAAAATATGAGAATCCCGAGGATCGCACTGACTATTATCAGCAGCACAGACGTTGCTGAATAAATAAAGTAAAGCGTTCTGATATTAAGGTTGGCGCTATTAATCGAGTTGACATCCTTGTCTAATGCACCGGATGAAAGACGGCCAAGGGGGGTATCCAACGTATGCATGACTTTCAGATATTTTTGTAGCTCCGGGCGACTCATGCTCTCAAGATGCGCATCCAGATAATCCAGTGTTTCTTCAAGCTTTATCGCCAGATCATGGTGCGCTTTGTTGTTGTTGATATAATGGCCTAAATCACCTTCTTTGACTAAATCACTCTGGCTGAGCATGATGTCGAGGCGCAGACGCACGTCATCAAGCGTCATCGCATCATCAATAGTGTAAAGACCGAGCCACGATTCAAAGCGATAATATTCTGATACCATCTGGGCGGCAGACCATGAATCGGTGTATTGCGTGAGTTTTTGTAGCTCTTGCTGTCTTTCATGGACAAGAAAAGAGATATATCCAGTAGATACAAAAAGGAAAAATATAATGCCAGCCAGTATTCTGTTCATGATGTTCCGCTGAACCCCTACTCTATATCCATTCTACTGACTTGCCACGCTGATCTTGAATAATAGACCTGGTTATTCAGTTCAGGGATGCTGTCATAAGGATACACCACGAATAGCGGGCCTTTATCACGGATGGGCATGTATTCTCCGTTGATTTTTAAGGCAAGGATAACATTGTATTTTTTGAAGTCACTGAGCGGAATGATGGTGGTGTAGTCATTGAGCGCTGTAACTTTAACGACCGATCCTTTCGCCCCGACATAATCCATAAGTTTCTGCAGCGGAATACCCGTAAAAGTGGTGCGGCCATTATACCAGGGAGAGGTAGTCTGGAAACTGACCACCCCCAGCTTTTCAAGACTGGCGATATCCAGAACGGCTTTCCCATCCCGGTTTGTATTTTCGATATGACCGGACAGGGTTAAAATGACTTTACCGGTAGGTTTGGCAAGATCGCCCGCCCAGATCGATGTGGAGACCATAAAGCTCAACAGCATGACAATTAAGCGCATTCTAACCTCGACTATTGACCAGATGTAAAAGAATTATAATTTAGTCATCATGTTATTAATATATGCTACCCAGCCATTATGGATTCAATTAATTGATTTATTTTTTATAATATAAAAATCAATAAGTTAGATTTATTTATTTTATTATTGTTGATTAAAAAAAGACCTCCGCGATATTTGTTGTACACTTAATAGTTTGGGTTAGCACAAAAAATAAACCATTTTTTCGCCCTGAAATAAACACACAAATACAATGGGTTATTTGAACAGGTATGAAGTATCATTTGTTCTGTTGGGTGACATTGACCTGCTCCCCGTTGATTAATACACCGAGATGTTAGTAATGTCTTCATAAGCCACATGAGGACATCCTCATGAAGAAGCGTTTTTCCGACGAACAGATCATCAGTATCCTCCACGAAGCCGAAGCCGGGGTTTCTGCCCGTGAGCTCTGCCGTAAGCACGCCATCTCCGACGCAACCTTTACACCTGGCGCAAGAAGTATGGCGGTATGGAGGAGCCCGAGGTCAAGCGCCTGAAGTCGCTTGAGGAAGAGAACGCCAGACTCAAGAAACTGCTTGCCGAAGCCATGCTTGATAAGGTGACACTTCAGGTTGCCCTGGGGCGAAAGTACTGACGACAGGCCACAAGCGGGAAGCCGTTAAGTTTATGTGTGATGCGATCGGTCTGTCGCAACGTCGTGCCTGCAGGCTTACAGGTTTGTACCTGTCGACCTACCGCTATGAGGCTCAGCGTCCAGCGGCTGATGTGCACTTATCAGGGCGCATCACTGATCTGGCACTGGAGCGCAGGCGTTTTGGCTACCGCCGCATCTGGCAGTTACCGCGCCGTGAAGGCCTTCATGTTAATCACAAGCGCGTGTATCGCCTTTATCATCTCAGCGGGCTGGGGGTAAAACGCAGACGACGTGGTAAAGGGCTGGCAACAGAACGTCTGCCGTTGCTCCGCCCGGCGGCCCCAAACCTGATCTGGTTGATGGATTTTGTCATGGACGCGCTCGCCACCGGTCGCAGGATCAAGTGCCTGACCTGTGTGGACGACTTCACGAAGGAGTGTCTGACAATTACCATCGCATTCGGGATTTCAGGCGTTCAGGTCACGCGTATTCTGGACAGCATTGCACTGTTTCGAGGCTATCCGGCGACGATAAGAACTGACCAGGGGCCGGAGCTCACCTGCCGCGCACTGGATCAATGGGCCTTTGAGCATGGTGTTGAGTTACGCTTAATCCAGCCGGGTAAGCCAACACAGAACGGATTTATTGAGAGCTTTAACGGACGATTTCGCGATGAATGTCTGAATGAGCACTGGTTCAGCAATATCGATCACGCCAGGAAAATCATTAATGACTGGCGGCAGGATTATAACGAGTGTCGTCCACATTCAGCACTGAATTATCAGACGCCATCAGAGTTTGCAGCACGGTGGCGGAATGGGAAATGTGAAGGTAAACAAACCGACATTACTAACTGATGGTTGTATCTAATACTGGGGGCAGGTCACCCAATTGCTGACAGCATCAAAATTGCAAAATAATGCCTTTGTATGTTTTCAATTAATCACCTGTGTTTTCAAATAACTAACTGTCACTGGCTCCAGATACGGATTCACCTGGCGGTTCTGAGTGAACAGACCGTTACCCCGCTTCTTTTGCACAGGGTTATCACTCGACTTATCGTAGTCAGCGCACGTGCAGCTCGGCGATTCACTCCCATCGTTACATTGCTCATAACCATCACTTCCGCATGCCGCCACACCGCCATGATGTGAGCAGCAACCGCTGCGAGCAAATGCCGAAGTCGAAAGCAGACACATCACCGAAATCAATAATACTTTCTTAATCATACTCACCATGCATCAAATTGATTTAAAGAGGTTTTAATTCTTACCTGGTTTGTATGATGGATATTTGATCTGTATTAGATGCACATCAAAAAGCCGTATTTTTATCCAACTAACGTCAGTTAGACAGCAATAGCTGTACGAATTTTGATGACCATAAGGTGAGCAATTTGATACATGCCCTTCTACCACTCTTACCTTGACAAAAGGATCGAATCCCGGTGGTGTTCCACCGGGATTCGTCGGCTTAATGTGCAAGTAAGGGGATCACGGCCTTCCCACGTTAACGGAGAAACCGCGCCGGATTACGAAATGCGGTTAACTTATTCTTCTGAGTTTTGTTGTAAATCTGTATCGAAATAATAATTGCGAAATGATGCCCTAACCGCGTTTTCATCTATTTCTAGTATATTCGCGAGAAGTGTATAATTCGGTTCTGGTGAGCGCACCAATGATTGTTCAATTAATGGATTATTCCCATTATAATTTACAATCGTGCTTAAATGCTTAACTCTATCGACATTCAGTGATTTTTTTATTGATGTCGATATGTTTTTTAAGAAAGAATCAAATTCAATGATCAATGCATCCACCATACTTACTAGAACCTCAGTATCATTGACATGTGTCTTTAATTTTTGATAGCCATCCGCACCTAATTCTTCTAGACCAAAAGATGTTACCCCAATAGGGATATGCTTAAACAGTTCTTCCCTGCTTTTATTTCTAGCATTTATTCGCTCGACAGCATACAGATAATTACCTAACATTGCACTTATTCTTGGAATGTTGTTCCACGTTGAATTATAAGAATCTCCTGGGCGCAAATTGTTGCCCTCAGCTAAAAAAACAAGCTCTTCAACACCATTTAACTCTGGTAAATAAACCTCTATTTTCCCTATTGTAATAGCCCTTTGGATTGGTTCATCTGTTAATCTCCCTTGGTAAATATTCTTAACAACCATCAGAGACTGAAATGCACTTTCAGCTTTTATTATGAATTTATTGGCGTTATTAATCTTCGCAGCATCTGACTTTACAGACTCTTGTTTGTTAAAATTAATTGTAGCAAGAACAAAGCCAGCCAAGGTACTTATTATGGCAGGAAGAAGTGGATAGATGTAACATTTTAAAAATGAATCCGTATGATTCAAACCATTAATAGCATCAATCAATGCCTTTGTGTCTGGAGACATAGTCCCTCCTTATTAAAAGCAGAGCTTATATCACGGTGAGATTCTATTTTTTTGTGTCATTGAGGCATGTACATCCAATTCTGATAAACCAGGGGGGGGGGTTGTTGCGGATGTGCATGCCTGAATTTCACGAGGTTAGCAAAATGATCGTGTATATCGCGGGGCCGATGACCAATCTCCCCGAATTCAACCGCCCGGCATTTTTTTGCCGCGGCTGCCCGGCTTCGTGGTGCCGGTAAAATTCCCCTCAACCCCGCTGTTCTTCCTGATGGCCTGTCTCAGGCCAACTACATGGCGATCTGCATACCGATGCTTCAGTGCGCTGAAGCTATCTACCTGATTGATGGCTGGGAAAGCAGCGCAGGCGCTGTTGCGGAATATCACCTGGCTTACAAGCTGGGCCTCAAAGTACTGACGCCGCAAAGCGTCTCAACTCACTGTAAAGAGGTTAGCAAATAATGCATACGCCAAACGGGACAGTTACAAGTGGTATTGCAGCATGCGTAAACGGCATGGTAGTGAAAGATGAAGTTCGTCCAACTCAGGCCGCGTTAGACGCGGTATGGGATCGTATGGGGGAATTGACCGTGACTATCATCACCTGAGTAATCGCCTGGAGTCTGCAATCAGTCCGGCCCCTGTGGGTGGTAATTGCGGTACCGATGCGGAGACCCCAATCGTCTCACCACTGACTGTGAATATTCAACGCATCGGTTATGCCGTTGCAAATGCAGAAGCTCGTCTCGCCGCATTGATTAATCGCCTGGACCTGTAATTCAGGCCTGCTATTCACAAGCCCTACGTCAAAAGCACTGGGCTTTTTTTATGGAGTTTTTATGTGGGGATTAGTTGTTGCGTGCCTGGCGAGCCAGCCATGTACCGATGAAGTGATTAACACCTATCCGACCGAAATAGCGTGTGAAGTTGATAAGCCTCTTTATGAGGGACGTAACCCTGAATGTCTGGAGATAGCGGGTTTTATCCGCAAAGGTGAGTACAACGATATCCCAGATCCAGAATGAGAAAAGCCCCGGCGACCAAACCGGGGCTATCCCAACCAGCAGCGACCAAACCGCTGGTTACACGAGATACCAGACAAGGTTAGCAATTTGAATGGTATTGCCCCTAACGGAGAGTAAGGAGCAGGAGAAATATACATGAAAAAGAACGTAGTAACAAAGTCTATGGCGGTTCGTAATGTTCGTCCGGCGGCAGTAGCAGTTGATCCCTTCCGGCCACGGCCCCCTTGCCAGGCCCGCTTTAATTCGGCGCCAGCATTCGCCTCTATGCCTCCATCCAGCCAGTTGCGCTACCCGGTACTGTTCGCGGTAGTACTTTGTTTCCTTGCGCTGGGTTTCCTCAACTTTGCCATGATGGCGTAGGTATTAATGAAACAGCATCTACAACCCGTCCACATCATGCTGGACAACGAAACCCTGTCCACGCACCCGAACGCGCATATCGTTCAAACCGGTCTGGTCCACTTCTGCCCTGAAACCTTCGAAGTGCTGGGTAGAAAAGTGATCAGCATGGACGCGAAATCCCAGCCAGGCGCGCACATCGATGTTGGCACCGTCTATTTCTGGTTTAAGCAGCTCTGGGAGACACAGCAGGCGGTATTCATTCAGGATGAAGAGCTGACAGTACCGATTCAGCGTGGTTGCGCTGATCTGTACCGCTTCATCATCGATTCCTGCCGCCGGGTATGGCAGGAGGACGATACTCCGACCGTTAACGACCTGCATCACTCTGTGAACATCTGGGCCAAACCAGCCTATTTTGATATTCCTCAGTGGGAAAACGCCTTCAGGCATGCCGGGATCCGGCTCCCATGGCACTACCGAAAGGTTAACTGCGTTCAGTCTCACATCAATCGAGCGGCGGCAAAAGGCTTCCAGCTTAAATCAGTCCCTCTGTTGCCTGGCGTCCACCAGCCACTGAACGACTGCTATCACCAGATCAGCATTCTGAAAGCAATCACGGAGTTCGAGCGCACCTGATGCCACTTGTAACCATCCCCGGCCAGGCGATGGTTAACTTCATTACCGACCACGCCATTCAGCGCTATACAGAGCGACGGCAGTTGCCGCCCTACTTCATTATCGACGATCTCAAGTATGCGCGCCCCCTGACCAAGGGCCGTATGCGAAAACTGAATGTTCGACGATACCGCGGGAACAGGTTCCTGCGCACCAACGACGGCTTTCTGTTCGTTATTGAACAAAACAAAGTCATTACCTGTTATTACGAGAATACAAAGGTTAGCACCTATGCATACGGATTTACTTGTCAAACAACGGGTCCAGACCGGGCTCCGACTGGCCGAACAGGCCGCCGAAATGGAACGAGGCGGATACTTCTCCACGGCATCGATGCTATGGAGTAATTCCGCTAATTTCCCCTGCAAACCATTGAATCGCGAATGGCGCCTGAATCGCGCTCATTCCTGCTCTTCTCTTTCCGATTTACGTCCAGAATCCGAGGTGGCTGAGTGACTGACAGCATTGAAACAAACGTTGGTACCGTCCTCGGTAATTCTCTACGTCCGGTTCGTTCTCAGCTTGAACTGGCGCTGAGCCATACGACCGGCACTGCCCGATCTTCTGTTGAGAGCGCGCTGGGACTGACAGACCAGACTGAAATGCTGGTTATCGAGCAGTACAACCGAGAAATTGACGATTTCAACAGTCTGATCGACCACGCGCAAAAAGTTGAAGACCGCTGCTTAGCTCAGGGTATTGAGATCAGCAGCATGAAAGAAAAGATTTCTGAACTGGAGCTTGCCGCCGCTGAAGCCCGTGAAGCAGAAGAGACGGCGAAGGCCTTTGTCACCGTTCTCCAGGGCGATAAGCGCACCCTGAAGACCGAAAATGATCGTCTGCTGTCGATGAACCCGGAGCGTCAGAAGTCGCAGATAGTCAGCCTGAAACAGACTATTTCCGATAAAACTACCCTTCTTGAACAGCAAAAGCAGGAGTTGCGGAGGATTCGCGGCGAGCAGGCGAAAACGAAGACTAACCTCGCGGTCGCTATCCAACAGAACGCAGAACTTAGCCTTGAAAATGAAGATCTGCGAGCCAGGTTGCAACGCATCGACGGCGATGTTGAGCCTACCTGGTACCCTGCCGAGGATAATAGCGGCCTGCAATTCTACTTCTATACGTTCGGCTGGCGGTTAACGCTCGGTTCCACTGACCGTGACCTGCAGATCGATTTGCTACAGGACATCGACTGGCACATCGAGATCCGCACTAATTCAGGCATCTCCGTTCTCGTATCCGTCACGCAGTGGTGCCGAGCGCGCTATCCAATCCTTGAGCAGTTTAAAAATGCCTGGCCATCAGCACTAGGCAAGGCACTTCACGCTCGCATCGCGGAACTGCTTCAGGACTCGCATCCGCATCTTGTGGAGCGTGCCGAATGGGCGATGGCCACGCAGCTCAGTAGCCTGCCATTGCAGGATAAGTGGCTCGACCTGCTTAACGCATCCGGCATCTACAGCCTATGGACAGTCGTTAGTCACACCCCGGAAGAACTTTCTAACCTGGTGAAAGGTTTCGGTATAGCCACCGCCCGACAGGTTCATGCAGCATGCATGAATAGCGTCAAAGACTGGCAGGCCGAGAACTGGCCTAAAACCAACGCAGCCTAAGGAATAACAATGTTTTCCAATAAAACCAATGAAGAACTGATCGCCCTGGCGACAAAAATGGCAGGCTACAGCGACGCTGGCGCCGTGCTGAAAGAGATGGTGAAGCGCTGCCAGGCTCAGCATGAATTGTCAGAGCAGCAGCATGAGCAATCCCTCACCCTCGCAGCCGAATCCGAGTTAATTCGCCAGTACGCGCATAAACAGGCTGAGGCGGTAGAGGAAGTCCTTAAACTACTATCGGATAGCACCGAGCCAGTATCTCCGGTGGTGCTGGCAGCCAGTGCCGAAAAGCTGGTGCCTACGCTGACGCTCGATAATGTTGTTAATCAAATCAGCGCCGTCACGCTGGTGGACTTGCGTTCAGCAATTGATGAAATGCTCGCAGCAACCCCACGCATAAGCACCATTTCCGAGATGGACAAGATGGCATTCACACATTGCGTGAACAGCGTGATAGCCCGTTCAATAGCCGAACTGCTTTATCTGCCGATCGGACCGGTTGAAGTGGAACGTGGTGATGATGGCTACTGGACTCACCCGGCAGCGGCGCTGCAACCTGACTGGGATGAAGGCACCAGCTCAGCGGAAATGCAGGACTGGTACCTTGCGCAGGGACTCGAAGTCAAAACGGTTAATCTTGAGGATCAGGATTACGATTTGCAGGAGCGTATTCTTGAGGAAGCCGGCGAGCTTCGCGAATGGGATCCACTCCCGCCAGATGGCGATGGCTGGTTCCTGTTCTGCATCTTCGACACTGAAAGCGGCGCCCACGCCGAGTTCGCCCGCCGACTACCAGTCTGATGAAAGAGGAAAGCGGCCGCGCCGCTGTATGGGATCACGCAGCTGAAACTGGCATGCAGGATCCCATCCGGCAGATAGCGGCTGTTTTCCCCATCGATGACATTTCTATTTACTCCCCCGGAAAGTTGACCTGGTTGCGCGACCGACCACGCAAATACCACCGTATCCGCCCCTTTGAATCGGACATTTACGTTGACCCAGCGAACGGGGAACTACTCAGGAAAGATTGAAAATGGCCTGTAACTGCTTTACCACCCTTGGTGATTAGGTGAAAGACGCCCTGACAAAACAGCACACCTCCATTATCGGTGAAATCGATGAATCCGGATTCGACAACCAGGTGTTTGTCCTCGCCAACGGAGACTTTGCACCAGTCCAGTTGAATTATAAGTTCCGTTTTTTCCCTCTCCGTAAGAATGGCCAGCTGTCGAGCAAGCGCACTATCGCCGACACCAGCGTACGCATGAATTACTGCCCGCTCTGCGGCACGAAGTTTGAAGGCGAGACCACCATCAGTAACTAAATCAGAGGCGCGGTGACGCGCCTTATCCACGAGATACCACGACCAAAGGTTAATCATGAGCAAATACCGCAAAGGCGCTTTATATCTGCGCCATATGAAGCCAACCGACAAATCAAACGACTTCCGAACCTCGATGCGCATGGCGCTATTTAGCGATAAATCAGCGTGGAAACGCCCGGAAGAGATCAAGCCAGTAGTCCTTTTACGGCATGGTACCAATCGCGTTATGAATGTTTTTATGAACATGGATGACGCTCTCAGTTGCTTGTTCAGCTTTGGGATACCGAAACGCCCCCGAAATTCCCGCTTCAACGCCAAGCGCGGCTTACGGTTTACAAAAGGCGACCTGCGCAAAGCATTCCGCAAGTGGTCCTTTAAGCACATCCCGGAGTGTGCGGTATGAGTAAATCTGATGTATCCACCCGCTTTCTGCTTGATACCGCCGAGCATCGACTGAAAATTATCCGCGAGGAAGGTGTTTATCGGCATCTTCGCATGCAGGAGCCCGGCACCAGTTGCTATTACTACGATATTATCACCTGGCCTGGCTATCTGACCGTTAGCGGCGATATGGGCACCTGGACGTTCAGTCGCACATACGACATGTTCAAATTCTTCGGGGGCTGGGATGGTGAGATCAATACCGGTTATTGGGCCGAAAAGCTGGAAGCTGGTGCTGGTCGTCGTGCGTACGATTTGCTGGCGCAGGACTACGACCACGCCGCATTTTGCACGAGCATGAAAGAATGGCTGAGTGACTACCTCATTGACGACGACGAAGAAGAAGAGCCGGACGTTGACTGGGACGACGAAAGCTACGAACCGGACAGCGACAAAGCCCGGATCCGTGAAACGGTCCGCGACCTGTGTCGGGAGGACTTCGGCAATGACCAAGTAGCATACAACGCTGTTAATGAGGCTGATTGGCCTGAATGCGTTGATGTATGGGGGTTGTGCACCGACATTACCTATAAAACCTACACCACCCATTTCCGCTGGATTTTGTTCGCCATCACCTGGGCTATCAGCAAATACCACAATTCGAAGATTGTCGACAAGGCGATGGACACCTTCCTTGCCGTAAGGGGTTCACTATGAAAGAGCGCCCGATACTCTTTAAAGGTGGCCTAGTTCGCGCCATTCTCGACGGCCGGAAAACGCAGACCCGGCGAATCATCAAGCCGCAACCTGTAATGTACGAGCCCGGTCAAAGCATCCATTTTTCAGACATGATCAACGATGCTCTTCGTTGCCCTCTCGGCCAGCCCGGCGACCGCATCTGGGTGCGGGAAACCTGGCAGGCAATCCATGAGGAGCTTAACGACGATGGGTATGTCGACGAAACGACATACGCCCCGTCAATTCCGAAAGAAGAAGACAACTACTGGCATCCCGTTTTCGCAGCTGATAACTGGTGTGAAGACATAAACCAGCGTGGTTTTCCGTGGCGCCCGGCGATCCACATGCCCCGCTGGGCCAGCCGTATTCTGCTGGAAATTACCGAGGTGCGAGTGGAGCACCTGCAAAGTATCAGCGATCGCGACGTCCTGCGGGAGGGGCTTTGCCAGCTACCGGCCTCCGGGCGTTATTGCCTGCAACCCGGCGCGCAGTATTTCGGTATGGCGAGCCACAGCGCACAAGAGGCTTATTCGTGGTTGTGGAGTTCCATCTACGGCGAAGCGTCCTGGAAGGCTAATCCATGGGTGTGGGTTATCGAGTTCAAGCGGATTGAGGACGACGCAAAATGAGCAATCTGATATTCCTTAAATGCGTCAAAGACACCGAAGGCTACTGGTCTGAGGGGGCAACATATCCAGCCAGCGTCGTTGCCGGCGGCTTTGTTCAGGTTGGTGATAACGAGTGACGCGCACTACAGCCGCTAACGGCTTTGCCGGTTCGGTACAACGTACTGAATGCCTGTGGCTAAATGAAGTTGCACAAGGAGCGCAAACAGAATGAAAACTATCAAAGCCGCCGAGCCTGTGGAATATCAAAGTAAATGGCTTTGAGATGGTCTTTGGCGTAGTTGCGTTCTTCGCCCTGTATCATTGTTTGCAGACGCTTAGTTCTATGGGCCCATCCCTTAAATTAAAAAATAATCACTAACTTTTAAGTAATTCATACCGCCTACCTTAACTAGGTAAACGGTATGAGCTTATTACTTCAATTACAGTTTCACAAAGCCAACTAGCTACAACTTTTGACACTCAACACCTTAATTTGATATGTTCCAAAACCTTTATTTAATGGAACAGTCTGCCTACTTGACTGATTTGGTTGTAGTGTAAGATTTCCTGCGAAGTTTAAAGCACTCCCATCAAGAAATGTATTTACAGTGCCAACAGCGCACTCACCACAATTATTAGTAACCGTAACACTCATTTCGCTTGGCGTATTCACCTGATCACTAATAGCCATGCAAGAGGCGGGAAGATCTTTCGCCATTGCATTAGATACACCAATCGTTAACAGCACTATTATAACAATAAATCTATCCATATAGCCCTCCGTATCAGTATGCGCTTTAATAATATTAGACATAATAATTTCGTCTAACGTTTAAGATTGTTTTATATTTTCAATTATTTCATTGGGTTAAGACAACGGCCAAAGTTACATAATGAAAACATTCCAAAAAAACACATATAACTCCATGTCTTGAGCTTCAAAAGCCATAAAATATTTATTGTCTACGTGATGATAAGCAACCTATTTAGTAACGCTTAAAGTAGTAATCATTTATCGCATGACGAAGGATAGCCCCAGTCATTTTTTATTGGAGAAATCGTAGTGGACGAAAGCATAGATAACATCGTGCCGCTGGTGCAGCCCCGGCGCGACGAAGAGAACTCGCTGAACATCGTTGTTACCGACCGTAAAGAATATGCTCAAAAATGCTGCAAGCATGGAGCCGTAATTGTCGAAGAGGCCGAGCGAGTTCTGCGTTGCACCCAGTGCGGGATTGTTCTGGACCCTTTCGAGCATATTCTGTCCGTCGCATATGCAGGTGAATCGATCATAACCGAGATAACCAAACTTCATAAGCGACGGGATGAACTCCGCGAGGCGGTTGCCAACCTTGAACGCGAGGAAAAGAACGCCAAAGCCCGATTGCGATCAGCGCGAACCTCTATCCTTTTCGCCGAAAATGACCTGAAAAACGTGGAGCAAGGCCTCCCTCAATAAACTGCCCTCTAGCCTTTGCCTGCATAGGCGTAGCATTCGCGATTGCCAAGGCGCGAACCAATATTAACCCTACCACCAACTGTCCCGCCCTACCGCCACCAGCCTGAATAAACTCCGCCGGAGAAGACCATATCCGGCGGGCTGGGCTTTTGCGCGCGCAGGCGGGCAAAACACGAGATACAGACCATGCCTAATATCGTCTTCGACAGAGAATGGGTAGTTGAAGCCGGACTTCGAGAAAAAACCGGGCTTACTGAACGCCAGATCACCAGCTATCGTCAGGTTCACTGGGCTGAAGGGTTCCATTTTAAGCGAATTCCTCAGTCTGCAATTCTGGCGCCAGGCTGCAAATCTGAGCACGGTACTCTTTGGTACAACTACCCGCGGATAAACCAATTTGTCGCGGAGGCGTGATGCCTGCTTTACCTACAGGAGTAGAACTCCACCGCCAGAACATCCGGATCTGGTTTCTCTATCAAGGGAAACGCTGCCGTGAAGTTCTACAAGGTTGGAGTGCTACCCCCTCGAACCTGAAAAAAGCAGGTAATCTGCGCGCCCGTATAGTTAGCGACATCCAATTGGGTAATTTCGATTATCTGGCCTACTTTCCTGAATCCAAAACAGCCAAATCGTTTCAAACAACGAAGAGCGTTTTAACGTTTGGCGAACTCGCCAAACTCTGGTTTGAAGGCCATAAGATCACACTTTCTCCCAATGCCGTTCGCAGTTATGGGATTTCCATCCGGACGCTGGAGATCCTAATTGGTGCATCCACCCTTCTTAGCGATATAAACAACAACGATATACTTGTCTGGCGAAAGGAACTGCTCTGCGGTGAGACACATTACCAGCCCAGCCGTCGTAGCAACAAACAAGGCCGTGCCGTCAGGACTGTCGAATATTACCTGGCAATTCTTCGGCAGATCCTTGAGTTTGGATATCTGAATAAATACATCACTCACCGACCATTTGACGGTATTAAGCGGCTGCATCGCAATCGTGTGAAGCCGGATCCATTCTTGCAAAGTGAATACCAAATTTTTCGAGAGACGGCACCGGTAAAGCAAAAAAACATGTGGCAGGTCGCGTTTTATACCGGCGTTCGCCCGGGCGAATTATGCGGCCTTGCCTGGGAGGATGTTGATCTGGAGAAAGGTGAAATACACATCCACCGAAATTTGACTCAACAAGGCATATTCGGCCCACCCAAAACCCGCGCAGGTGAAAGGATGATTAAGCTACTTACGCCAGCCCTGGAAGCACTAAAAGCACAGCATGCTTTAACCGGCCACTTCCCCAAAGTCCCGGTCGAGATAAGCCAGCGCGAGTTTGGCAAATCTGAGATCCACCAACTGCATTTCGTTTTCATGCCGAGGAAGGCTAAAGGAGAGCAAGCGAGTCGAGTCACTACTCAGTCAATTCAATCAGCTCGCTGTGGAACACAACTATACGTCTTTCAGGTGTTCGCCGGCGCCGTCCGTACCAGACGCGTCATACCTACGCCTGCTGGATGCTTTCTGCCGGGGCAAACCCGGCGTTTATTGCCAATCAGATGGGTCACGAGAATGCAGAAATGGTTTATACGGTGTACTCTGCCTGGATAAACGCGCTCGACGGTGATCAGATAGCTTTCCTGAACCAGCGCATCGGCGGATACAGCAGTGTCCCCCAGGTGCCCCCGGAGGTTGACGCGCTATAGCTAACACATTGAACGTTCGGTGGTTTTAAATGAAAAAGCTGTTTGTGCAGTTCTATCTGCTGCTGTTTGTCTGCTTTCTGGTCATGACCATGCTGGTCGGGCTGGTCTATAAATTTACCGCCGAACGCGCGGGTCGTCAGTCGCTTGATGACCTGATGAAGAGCTCACTCTATTTAATGCGTAGCGAGCTGCGCGAAATTCCCCCGCGTAACTGGAGCAAAACCCTCAACGAGCTGGATCTGAACCTGTCGTTCGATCTACGTATTGAACCGCTGAGCAAATTCCAGCTGGGTGAAAACGCCATGCAGCACCTGCGTGCAGGCGATATCGTGGCGCTGGACGATGAATACACCTTTATTCAGCGCATTCCGCGCAGCCACTACGTGCTGGCCGTCGGTCCCATCCCCTATCTCTATTTTATGCACGAGATGCGCCTGCTCGATATTGCGCTAATGGCGTTTATCGCTATTTCACTGGCCTTCCCGGTGTTTATCTGGATGCGTCCGCACTGGCAGGACATGCTGCGCCTGGAAAATGCCGCCCAACGCTTTGGTGACGGACATCTGGGAGAGCGTATTCACTTTGACAGCCTGTCGAGCTTTGAGCGTTTAGGCGTCGCCTTTAACCAGATGGCCGACAACATCAACGCGCTGATCGCCAGCAAAAAACAGCTCATCGACGGTATTGCCCACGAGTTGCGCACGCCGCTGGTGCGCTTACGTTATCGGCTGGAAATGAGTGAGAATCTCACTGAAGCCGAATCACAGGCGCTTAATCGGGACATTGGCCAGCTCGAAGCCCTGATTGAGGAACTGCTCACCTATGCCCGTCTCGATCGCCCGCAAACCGAACTGTCGCTCACCACGCCCGACCTCCCTGGCTGGATTGCCGCACACGTTGAAGACGTACAGGCGGTAAACCCGCAGCGCGAAATCACGCTGAATCAGCTGACGCAAGGCGACTACGGCGCACTCGATATGCGCCTGATGGAACGCGTGCTCGATAACCTGATTAATAACGCCATGCGCTACAGCCAGGCGAAAATTCAGATAAGCCTCACGCTCAACGGCAGCATGGCCTGCCTGCAGGTGGACGATGATGGCCCCGGCATTGCCGCTGAAGAACGCGAACGCGTCTTCGAGCCCTTTGTGCGCCTCGATCCCAGCCGCGATCGCGCCACCGGCGGTTGTGGCTTGGGTCTGGCGATTGTTCACTCCATCGCCACTGCGATGGGCGGCCACGCGAGCTGCGATAGCAGTCCGCTTGGCGGTGCGCGCTTCAGCTTACAGTGGCCGATTTACTACCACATCTCCCTGCCCGCGGCTAGCTGACCGCGGTTTGCACGGTGCCGCATCCTGGCTTATAGTGACTATACATTTAGTATGTTGTAACTAATTAATCAGGACAACTACCGTGACCCGCTACGATCTCGTTGAACGACTCACCGATACTTTTCGCCAGCTTGAGCGCAACCTTGCCGAACTGCGTAACGAACTGTCGGCATGCCGTCTGCTGACAGCGCGCATTTTTGTGCTGCCTGAGGTCCGTAAAGAGTCTGAACACGCGCCGCTCTCGCAGATTCAGGTACAACAGCATCTGGGGCAGACAGCGTTTGCCATGGCGCTCCAGCATTTTAGCCATCTGTTTATCCAGCAGCAGTCAGAAAACCGCAGCAGTAAAGCGGCAGTGCGCCTGCCGGGCGCCATCTGCCTGCAGGCCAGCAGCGAGCAACACGAGGCGATAAGCGCCCGAGTGCAACAGATTAACGGCCTGAAGGCTGAACTGGAAAAAATCATCACCGTTGATTCCGGCCTACCGCCCGTGTCGCGCTTCGAATGGGTGCATCGCTACATCCCCGGGCTGATTACGCTCAATGCCTACCGCTCGCTTGCGCTGCTCTCCGACCCGAGCACGATTCGTTTTGGCTGGGCGAATAAACATATCATCAAAAATCTGACGCGCGATGAAGTGCTGGCGCAACTGGAGAAAAGCCTGAAGTCACCGCGAGCCGTCTCGCCGTGGACCCGCGAGCAGTGGCAAGCGCGTCTGGAACGTGAGTATCAGGACATTGCCGCCCTGCCGCAGAAAGCCAGGCTGAAGATTAAGCGTCCAGTGAAGGTACAGCCGATTGCCCGCGTATGGTACGCGGGCGAACAAAAGCAAGTGCAGTACGCCTGTCCCAGCCCACTGATTGCGGTGATTTCCGGTCGCAATGGCGTCAGCGTACCTGACCTGGGCGAGCTGTTAAACTATGACGCCGATAACGTACAGTATCGCCACAAACCCGAGGCGCAGCCGCTACGGCTGATAATTCCCCGACTCCACCTCTGGCTGGCGACCGATTAAACCTTATCCGTCAGACTGCCGACCATATCCTGCGGACGTACCCAACGATCGAACTCTTCGGCGCTGAGATACCCTAACGCCAGCGCCGCATTCTTCAACGTCAGCCCCTCTTTATGCGCTTTTTTAGCAATTTCAGCCGCCTTATCGTAACCAATATGCGTGTTAAGTGCCGTCACCAGCATCAGCGATTCGTTAAGCAACTGATCGATGCGTTCGCGGTTAGGTTCAATGCCCACGGCGCAGTGCTCGTTAAAGCTTTCCATGCCATCCGCCAGCAAACGTACCGACTGCAGGAAATTATGAATAATCATCGGTCGATAAACGTTCAGTTCAAAGTTACCCGAGGCTCCTCCCATGTTGACCGCCACATCATTGCCCATCACCTGGCAACAAAGCATGGTCATCGCTTCACACTGAGTCGGATTCACTTTACCCGGCATAATGGATGACCCCGGCTCGTTTTCCGGTATCGACAGTTCACCGATACCGCAGCGAGGGCCGGAAGCCAACCAGCGTACGTCGTTGGCGATTTTCATCAGCGAGGCTGCCAGCCCTTTTAACGCGCCGTGCGCATGCACCAGCGCATCGCAGGTGGCCAACGCTTCAAACTTGTTTGGCGCGGTGACGAACGGTTGATGCGTCAATGCAGCAAGCTCCTGCGCCACCCGTACCGCGTACTCTGGATGCGTATTCAACCCGGTCCCCACCGCCGTGCCGCCCAGCGCCAGCTCGCTCAAATGTGGCAGACTCTGTTCCAGGTGGCGACGGTTATGCTCCAGCATCGCGACCCAACCGGAGAACTCCTGGCCCAAAGTGAGCGGCGTAGCATCCTGCAGATGGGTACGGCCAATTTTAACGATATCGCGAAAACGCTCGGATTTCTCACGCAGCGTTTCCTGTAACACAGCCAGCTGCGGCAGCAGATGTTCGCGTAACGCAATCACCGCCGCCACGTGCATCGCCGTGGGGAACACATCATTAGAACTTTGGCTTTTGTTCACATCGTCATTCGGGTGCACTAATCGCGACATGCCACGCTCGCCGCCCAGCAGCTCGCTCGCACGGTTTGCCAGCACTTCATTCATGTTCATGTTGCTCTGCGTGCCCGAACCGGTCTGCCAGATAGCCAGCGGAAACTCATCCGGATGCTGGTTGTTCAACACCTCATCCGCTGCCGCAATGATAGCGCCGGCTTTGTCGGCCTTCAGCAGACCTAAATCCTGGTTCACCTTAGCCGCCGCGCGCTTGGTCAGCGCCAGGGCGTAAATCAACGAAACCGGCATCTTCTCGGTGGAGATACGAAAATGCTCAAGGGATCGCTGGGTTTGCGCGCCCCACAGTTTGTCGGCGGGAACCTCAATCGGCCCCATAGAATCGCTTTCGCGGCGTGACGTTGTCATTACTTTCTCCTTGAATTCAAAGTGATTGTGAACTGACATTGCTCAAGCAGGCTAAGATGATTATGGTACAAACAGAAACCGCCCCGAAGGGCGGTTAAAAGATTACTTCACGCAGCGGGCGCACTGTGACGCCTGAATCTGTTGGAAGAAGTCGTTGCCTTTATCGTCCACGAGGATAAACGCCGGGAAGTCTTCCACTTCGATTTTCCAGATCGCTTCCATCCCCAGTTCAGGATACTCCACGCACTCCAGACTCTTGATGCTGCTTTGCGCCAGCACCGCCGCCGGGCCGCCAATGCTGCCCAGATAGAAACCGCCATGCTTATGACAGGCGTCGGTTACCTGCTGGCTACGGTTACCTTTTGCCAGCATGATCATGCTGCCGCCTTCAGACTGCAGTTGGTCAACATAGGAGTCCATACGCCCTGCCGTGGTCGGGCCGAGAGAGCCAGAAGCGTAGCCTTCCGGCGTCTTTGCCGGGCCCGCGTAGTAGATCGGGTGATCTTTAATGTACTGCGGCAGACCTTCGCCTTTGTCCATACGCTCTTTCAGCTTGGCGTGCGCAATATCGCGCCCCACGATAATCGTGCCGCTGAGCGACAGACGCGTCGAGACCGGATACTGAGAAAGCTGCTTCAGGATCTCCTTCATCGGACGGTTGAGATCTACCTTCACCGCTTCGCCTTCACCGGCTTTACGCAGCGATTCCGGAATATACTTGCCTGGGTTGTTCTCCAGTTTTTCAATCCAGATACCGTGGCGGTTAATTTTGGCTTTGATATTACGGTCAGCCGAGCAGGAGACGCCCATCCCTACCGGACAAGAAGCGCCATGACGCGGCAGACGGATCACGCGAACGTCATGGGCGAAGTATTTTCCGCCGAACTGTGCGCCGAGGCCCAGATTCTGCGCTTCTTCCAGCAACTCTTTTTCGAGCTGCACATCGCGAAACGCCTGACCGTGCTCGTTACCTTCGGTCGGCAGGCCGTCATAGTATTTGGTCGAGGCCAGCTTGACGGTTTTCAGCGTCGCTTCAGCCGACGTACCGCCGATGACAAAGGCAATGTGGTACGGCGGGCAGGCCGCGGTGCCGAGGGTGCGCATCTTCTCAACCAGATAGCTTTTCAGCTTCGCCGGGGTGATCAGCGCTTTGGTTTCCTGATAAAGATAGGTTTTGTTCGCCGAGCCGCCGCCTTTGGCGATGCACAGGAATTTATATTCATCGCCATCCACGCTGTAGAGATCGATCTGCGCCGGCAGGTTGGTGCCGGTGTTGACCTCTTTGTACATATCCAGCGGCGCGTTCTGCGAGTAGCGCAGGTTGTCTTCGATAAAGGTATCGTAAACCCCGCGCGCCAGCGCCGCCTCATCACCGCCACCGGTCCACACGCGCTGCCCCTTTTTACCCATAATGATCGCGGTGCCGGTATCCTGACAGGTTGGCAGAATGCCTTTGGCCGCGATATCGGAGTTACGCAGGAACTGCAGCGCCACGTACTTGTCGTTTTCGCTGGCTTCCGGGTCGTTCAGGATATCGGCCACCTGCTGCTGGTGCGCGGGACGGAGCATGAAGGAGGCGTCATGGAAGGCGTGTTTGGCGAGAAGCGTCAGCGCTTGCGGGGCAACTTTGAGGACTTCCTGCCCTTCAAATTCTGCGACGGAAACGTAGTCGTTACTCAACAGATAATATTCGGTCTCGTCCTTTTTTAACGGAAAAGGATCCTGATAATAAAAAGGTTTATTCGACATTGTGCTCTCACTTACAGCTTTGATGATGTGGTGAAGGGCAGTCTTTCCATTTGCCCAGGTTAAAAGCGAGTTACCCTATCGTACACAATTTTTTAACAAAAACTGAGACTAGTACGACTTTTTATTTCTTGAGGATACGAGAGCGCATTTTTTTGCTTTAATACGTCGCAAAGAATCCACATTAAAACAGGGCTTGATAATGCAAAAACTCATCAACTCAGTGCAAAACTATGCCTGGGGCAGCAAAACTGCGTTAACGGAACTCTACGGAATGGCCAATCCTGACGATCTGCCGATGGCGGAACTGTGGATGGGCGCGCATCCCAAGAGCAGCTCAAAGATAACGGATAACGAAGGAACCGTACACTCGCTGCGTGATGTCATTGATGCCGACAAAACCGCGCTACTGGGCGACAAAGTCGCCGCCCGTTTTGGCGAGCTTCCTTACCTGTTTAAAGTGCTGTGCGCCGCACAGCCGCTCTCCATTCAGGTGCATCCGAGCAAAATGGCCGCCGAAGTGGGTTTTGCCAAAGAAAACGCCGCCGGTATCCCGCTGGATGCCGCCGAGCGTAACTACAAAGATCCCAATCACAAGCCGGAGCTGGTTTTTGCCCTGACGCCGTTCCTGGCGATGAACGCATTCCGCGAATTTGCTGACATCGCCGCCCTGCTTACGCCGGTGGCTGAAGCCAACCCGATTATCGGCCAGTTTATCGCCGAACCAACCAGTGAGCGCCTCAGCGCCCTCTTCGCCGGCCTGCTAAATATGCAGGGAGAAGAAAAAGCCCACGCCCTGCGCGTGCTGCGTACCGCGCTGGAAACGCAACAGGGCGACGCCTGGGACGCCATCCGCCTGATTGCCGAGTTCTACCCGGACGATAGCGGCCTCTTCTCCCCGCTGCTGCTGAACATCGTTAAACTGAACCCAGGTGATGCGATGTTCCTGTTTGCCGAAACGCCGCACGCCTACCTGCGTGGCACCGGCCTTGAGGTAATGGCCAACTCCGACAACGTGCTGCGCGCCGGCCTGACGCCGAAGTACATTGATATTCCGGAGCTGGTCGCCAACGTCAAATTCACCGCCAAACCGGCGAACGAACTGCTCACCCAACCGACTCAGCACGGCGCCGAGCTGGATTTCCCGATTCCGGTCGATGATTTCGCATTCTCCCTGCACGATTTGTCCGCAGAGCAAGCCAGCCTCGCTCAGGACGGCGCGGCGATTGTCTTCTGCGTGGAAGGTGAGTCGGTACTCAGTAAAAACGGTCAGCGTCTGGTGCTGAAACCGGGTGAATCCGCCTTTGTCGCAGCCAATGAGTCACCCGTACAGGTGAGCGGCAGCGGTCGTTTAGCGCGTGTATATAATAAGTTAAAGTAAATACTGAAGTTTGCGGACAGGCTTGCTACTCTTTGGCATAGCCTTATGACTTAACCAGGCGGCCTTCCCGCCTGGTTTCATTTTTATGGACAAATACGATGAAAAAAACGCGGGTTGCTGCAGGTGTCATTATCGCTTTAGGGGTTATCTGGACGGCGGGCTCCTGGTACACGGGTAAACAGCTTGAATCACGTATCGCCGAAATGGTCGCGCAGGCGAACGCTCAGCTGAAGCTGACCGCGCCGGAAGCGGGACTGGAGCTGAGCTATCAGGATTACCAGCGCGGCGTGTTCAGCAGTCAGTTGAAAATGGTCGTCAAACCGCAGGCTGGCGCTAAAGACTCATGGCTGAAGCCGGGTCAGAGCGTGCTGCTGGACGAAAACGTCAGCCATGGTCCCTTCCCGCTGGCTTCGCTGAAATCCTTCAACCTGGTGCCTGCCATGGCCTCAGTCAACACGGTGCTGGTTAATAACGACGTCACCAAGCCGCTGTTTGATATCGCCAAAGGGCAATCGCCGTTTGATATCAACACCCGCATCAGCTACAACGGCGATACCGCATCCGCAATCTCACTCAAACCGCTGGATTACGAAAAAGAGACCGACAAGGTGACCTTTAGCGGCGGTGAATTCACGCTTTCCGCCGACAACCAGGGCAGCCTGGTGTCATTGACCGGCGAAGCCAAAAGCGGCCAGGTGAACGCGGTTAACGAATACGGTCAGAAAGTGCAGTTCACTTTCAACAACCTGAAAACTGACGGCTCCAGCAAACTGACCACCTTTGATGAGCGCATCGGCGACCAGACGCTGAGCGTTGAGCGCCTGGCGATTGGTGTGGAAGGAAAAGATCTGGCCGAGCTGAACGATATGCGTATCGCCGGCAAATCTGAGCTGACCGCCGATGGCAAAAAGATCAACAGCCAACTGGACTACTCGCTCAACAGCCTGAAGCTGCAAAATAAAGATTTCGGCAGCGGACAGCTGACGCTGAAAGTTGACGGTATCGACGGCGTAGCAATGCATCAGTTCAGCCAGCAGTACCAGGCGCAGACTCAGGCGCTGATGGCGCAGCCGGATCTGGCGCAAAACCCGGAGCTGTATCAGCAGAAAGCGGTCGACGCGCTATTCAGCTCGCTGCCGATTTTGCTGAAAGGCGACCCAGTTGTGACACTGTCACCGCTTAGCTGGAAAAATGCCAAAGGCGAAAGTTCGCTGAACCTGTCACTGGCGCTGAAAGACCCGTCTCAGGCCACCGGTGAAGCACAGACGCTGGCACAGCAGCTCGATCGTGGCGTGAAATCGCTGGATGCCAAACTCAACATCCCTACCGGGATGGCCACCGAACTGATGACCCAGGTTGCACAGCTGGAAGGCTATCAGCAGGATGAAGCGGCGAAGCTTGCCAAACAGCAGGTACAGGGGCTGGCGGCAATGGGCCAGATGTTCCGCCTGACCACCACGCAGGATGACGCTATCACCAGCAGCCTGCAGTACGCCGATGGTCAGGTGACGCTGAACGGGCAGAAAATGCCGCTGGATGATTTTGTCGGTATGTTTGGTATTCCGACGCTGGCTGACCCGGAAGAACCGGCCGCCGCACCCGCGCCGTAACCGTCTCCCCACCATGAACGAAAGCCCCTCAATGAGGGGCTTTTTATTATTTTCGCGCCACCAGCCGCGGCGGCATAATCAGATTTCTCGCCGCCCCCTGGCCGGTATCAATACGTTGTAAAATCCGCTCGGCCACGCTGTGGCCCATTTCCCGGGCGGGCGTCGTCACCCAGGTCAAGGGGACGTCATCCAGCGCCGCCTCCGGCACGTCGGCAAACGCCGCCAGCGCCACACGCTGTTCAAAGTAGCTCTCGACGCTGTCTTCGCCACTTTGTTTACCTGCTCGCATCAGACCGAACCACGCGCCCATGGCGATCACGCTGTTGTAGCAAAGCACTGCCGAGATGGTCGGATTATGGCGAAGTAGCGCGGTTATCGCTTCCGCCGCCTGTTTCTGGCTGGACTCGCACTCAAGCACCCACTCGCTATGAAACGGCAGACCGTACTTGATAAGCGTGGCACAGTAGCCGCCTACTCGTTCCGCTCGTGTGAGCGACGAACTTTGCCCGCCAAGCCAGGCAATACGTTGATGACCGCGACGAATCAGATGTTCGGTCACCAACTGTGCGGCCTGCATATTGTCCGGACGAATAATATCAACCTCGTCGAGGTAGCTCGCGCGCGAGGCAAATACCAGCGGTGTGGCGGTTTCTGCCGCTTTGGCCCGTAGCTCTGAAGCTTGATCCACCGACCCGGCGATCACCACGCCGTCAACGCCCTGCGAAACCAGGGTTTCAAAGCGTTGCAGCATCTGCTCCCCACGTTTGCCACCCTGGGTTAAAAAAACCATTTTGCCCTGTGACTCAAGCGCAGCAGTCATCCCCGCCGTCAGTTCTGCGTAAAAAGGCGATGACAGGTCGCCAACAATCAGGCCAATCACTCCCGTCTGGCCGCCGCGTAGCGAGACCGCCTGGCGATTACGCACAAACCCTAGTTGATCAATGGCCTGATAAACCCGCTCGCCGGTTGCCGACGAGATTCGCCCCTTGCCGCTCAGGACCAGCGAAACGGTACTGACAGAAACCCCTGCCGCCAGCGCAACATCGTTAATGGTGACTTTCTTTGCAATCGCCATAGCTCCTGCGCGACTCCTTCTGCTTAAGCGATAAAACGTTTTATCAATGTATGTACTTTATAAACTGTATTATCACTTGCTTTTGTGATTTGTTTCTCACTAAAAAATGATAAAACGTTTTATCTTCCTTTCCCGTTACTCAAAAGAAACCCTTTTTCAGGATAAGGAGTCGCTTCATGACGGCGAAAACCGCACCAAAAGTCACCCTCTGGGAGTTCTTCCAGCAGCTTGGCAAAACCTTTATGCTGCCGGTCGCGCTGCTCTCCTTCTGTGGGATTATGCTCGGCATCGGCAGTTCGTTAAGCAGTCATGACGTGACGACGCTGCTGCCCTGGCTCGATACGCCGTTCCTGCAAGCGGTCTTTATCTGGATGAGCAAAGTTGGCTCGTTCGCCTTTAGCTTCCTGCCGGTGATGTTCTGTATTGCCATCCCGCTGGGTCTGGCGCGCGACAACAAAGGCGTTGCCGCCTTCGCCGGTTTTGTTGGCTACGCGGTCATGAACCTCGCCGTTAACTTCTGGCTGACGGCAAAAGGCATTCTGCCCACCACCGATGCGGCGATCCTGAAAGCCAATAACATTCAGAATATTATCGGTATTCAGTCCATCGACACCGGGATCCTTGGCGCGGTCATCTGCGGGATTATCGTGTGGATGCTGCATGAACGCTTCCACACTATCCGCCTGCCGGACGCGCTGGCCTTCTTCGGCGGCACCCGCTTCGTGCCGATTATCACCACCATCGTGCTCGGTCTGGTTGGTCTGGTGATCCCGCTGGTATGGCCAATTTTCGCTATGGGCATCAACGCGCTGGGCCACGTAATCAACAGCGCCGGTGACTTCGGCCCGATGATTTTCGGTACCGGCGAACGTCTGCTGCTGCCGTTTGGCCTGCATCATATTCTGGTCGCGTTGATTCGCTTTACTGAAGCAGGCGGTACCATGGACGTCTGCGGCCACGACGTCAGCGGCGCGCTGACTATTTTCCAGGCGCAGCTGAGCTGCCCGACAACTCACGGCTTCTCAGAAAGCGCCACCCGCTTCTTATCGCAGGGTAAAATGCCGGCCTTCCTCGGCGGCCTGCCGGGCGCTGCGCTGGCGATGTACCACTGCGCGCGTCCGGAAAATCGTCATAAAATTAAGGGCCTGCTGATTTCCGGCGTGATTGCCTGCGTGGTTGGCGGCACCACCGAGCCACTCGAATTCCTGTTCTTGTTCGTGGCGCCGGTGCTGTATGTGATTCATGCGCTGCTGACCGGTCTGGGCTTCACCATGATGGCGATTCTGGGCGTAACCATCGGCAACACTGACGGCAATATCATCGACTTCGTGGTGTTCGGCATCCTGCACGGTCTGTCCACCAAGTGGTATCTGGTGCCGGTGGTGGCCGCGGTCTGGTTCGCCGTGTACTACGCGATTTTCCGCTTCGCTATCGTGCGCTTCAATATCAAAACCCCGGGCCGCGACATCGATACCGCACCAGCTGCTGAGCACACCACCAGCGGTGCAACCGGTAAATCGGGCTACAACGTCCCGGCTATCCTGGCGGCGCTGGGCGGTGCGGAGAACATCGTGTCCCTCGACAACTGCATCACCCGCCTGCGTCTGTCGGTAAGCGATATGGATAAAGTGGATGTCGATACACTGAAGGCTAACCGCGCCATTGGCGTCGTCAAACTCAACCAGCATAACCTCCAGGTCGTTATTGGGCCGCAGGTACAGTCGGTTAAGGATGAAATGTCGGTATTGATGAATACCGTACAGGCTTAAACCCCTTTGCCCCCGTTCATAACGGGGGCAAAATATCTCACCTCTTTTCTTCGTTAGGATCCTCACATGTTTGATTTCTCGACGGTGATTGACCGGCATGGTACCTGGTGTACGCAGTGGGATTATGTGGCCGACCGTTTTGGCGACGCCGATCTGCTGCCCTTTACCATTTCGGATATGGATTTTGCCACCGCGCCCTGTATCCTCGATGCCCTGAGCGCACGTTTATCCCACGGTGTATTTGGCTACAGCCGCTGGAAAAATGACGCCTTCCTGCCCGCCATTGCCCACTGGTACGCTCATCGTTTTCACAGCGCCATCAACACGGATAGCATCGTCTACGGGCCCTCTGTTATCTATATGGTGGCCGAGATGATCCGCCAGTGGTCAGCTCCCGGTGACGGTATCGTGGTGCATACGCCTGCCTATGACGCTTTCTTTAAGACCATCGAGGGCAACCAGCGTCAGGTGGTCGGCGTCGCGCTGGAGCAGCGTGAGGGTGAATGGTTCTGTGATATGGCGAAGCTGGAGGCTGCGCTGGCTCAGCCGCATAACCGCGTGTTACTGCTGTGCAGCCCACAAAATCCGACCGGCAAAGTCTGGACGCGCAAAGAGCTGCAAACGATGGCCGCGCTTTGCGCAAAACATAACGTGCGGGTGATCAGCGATGAAATCCATATGGACATGACCTGGAACGGTCATCAGCACATTCCGTGGTGTGATGTGGCGCAAGGGCCGTGGGCGCTGTTCACATCGGGCTCGAAAAGCTTCAATATCCCGGCCTTTACCGGCGCATACGGGCTGATTGACGACGAAAGCACTCGCAATGATTACCTCAACGCTCTGAAAAGTCGCGATGGCCTCTCCTCGCCGTCTGTACCGGCGCTGGTCGCCCATATTGCCGCCTATCAGCAGGGTGAGCCGTGGCTGGACGCGCTACGCGACTATCTGCAGGAAAATATGCGTTACATTCAGCAGACGCTGAACGCCGCCTTCCCTGAGCTACAATGGCGCATGCCGCAAGCCACCTATCTGGCGTGGATTGACCTACGTCCGCTACACATCGACGACCGTCAGCTCCAGGAAGTCCTCATCAAACAGCAAAAAGTGGCGATCATGCCCGGCTACACCTATGGCGAGGAAGGCAACGGCTTTATCCGCCTGAATGCAGGCTGCCCGCGCGTGAAACTCGAGCAAGGCGTTGAACGTCTGATTGCCGCCATTCATACCCTGCGTTAATCCTTATTGCGCAACGTCGCCCGGCGTTGCGCAGCGTTAATGCATGAGATCTCAGTTGTTAATATCAGATCTTGTTATTCACATCGCTTAGACATAGCACGATTACTCAATCCCAGAAAATTCTTAGTCACTATTCTCCGCCCCCCGTAGTTTCAATTAAGAAATATTAATTAGTTTTTTTAGAGAGCCTTAAAGTGATTAACCGTCAAGCCACTGCATTAACGTTGACTGCGATTAGCATTTTATTTTCATCTGCGGCATTCGCAGATACCACGGAAACGGCAACCGCCGATATGCATGTCTCCCTTACCGTCGAAAAATCCTGCCAGATTAGCGTAGGTGATATGGATTTTGGTTCGCACCCCAGTGATACAGGGCAATTAACGGTGACAAGTCAGGCCAGCGTGACCTGTACCAATGGCACGGAATATCAGCTCAGCAGCGCCAGCGACCATACCTACGAGATGGCAAACGACAATGGCGATACCGTGGCCTACACCATCTACGGGGATACTTCCGGTAGCGATCTATCCAAAACACCTGTCGATAATATTGGCACCGGTTCCATTCAGACGATCCCTATTTATGGTCGCGTCACCGCCGATGCCCTGGCTCAGGCGCCTGCAGGCAACTATTCCGACACCGTCACATTGACTGTCGCTTACTAACCACAACCGAAGGGGAAGCCTGTGAAGCGTTTACTCTCTGGCGCGGCGATCGTTGCATCCTGCGCGCTGTTTACCTTGCCTTCAGCGGCGGCCACCCTTCAGGTTTATCCGGTCAACATCGGCTTTTGCGCGGGTGAAACCGCGCAGGCCGTTTACGTTAAGAACACCGGTAGCGCGGCAATTGGCGCGCAGATCCGCGCCTACGCCTGGCATCAGCAAAATAATAAAGAAGTCCTTAGCGACACCGGGGATCTGCTGGTGAGCCCGCCAATGACCAATATCCCTGCGGGCCGCCAGCAGTTGATTCGCGTCATTCTTCCCGCCCCGCTCAGCGGCAGTGACGAACGCGCCTACCGACTGGTGGTCGACGAACTTCCTGGCGCCAACAATATGGCCCCCAAGGATGGCGTGCGCTTTTTACTGCGCTACTCCATCCCGGTATTCGTCAACTGCAAACCACAGCCACCCAACCCGCAGGACCTCGAATTTACCCTCGACCGTTCGACCCGCCCGGTCATGCTCAAGGTGCGTAATAACGGCTCGCAGCACAGTAAACTCGGCAATATTACCCTGCTCACAGGCGGCCGCAGCCAGGTGATGAGTCAAGGGTTATTGGGGTATGTATTGCCCCACAGTGAAAAGGAATGGCCTTTACCTGACGGAATCAGCAGTGCGTCATCCCTGTCACTTAATTTGAACGATAATGAGCAAAAACAGACCTTCTCGCTTACGCCTTAAAACCCTTCCACTGTGGTTTATGGTCTGTTTTTACGCCCACGCCGCCGACAAGGAAACGCTCTACCTGACCGCGTTTGTTAACGGGCAAGCCATCAAAGGTTTTGTAAAGGCCAGATATATTGATAATAAGCTGTTTATTGCCGCCAGTGACGCCCGTAAGTTAGACATCAAAACCGCGTCGCTTCCAGAACAGAAAGGCTACGTCGATTTCAGTTCGCAGGACGGGCTGAACGTTACGTTCGATAATCTGAGCCAAAGCGTCAATATCGCCGCCAGCCAAAACTGGCTTGGTCGTGATAGCCTGCTGACTAACCACAACGGTTCGCATCTGCTGCACGCCGCCCAATTGTCGCCGGAAGTGCGCGGTCTGGCGCTGAACTACAACGTGTTCACCAGTCATGAGAACGGCGAGCAGGATGCTTCGCTGTTCAGCGAGTTTCGCACCTTGGCCTTGGCCCCGGGTTCTTCTCGACGTCAATGAACACCCAGGCTTCCTCAGCCAGCGAGAGCACCAACAGCGGCACCCAACGGTTGATGAGCAGCTGGAATTACCAGAACGTCGACAAATTGTTTTCCATGACGCTCGGCGACAGCTTTACCTCAACTCAAAGCTGGACCCATAGCGTGCGCTTCGGCGGGATTAGCCTGGCCCACAACTACGCCACGCAGCCTAACTTCAGCACCTCATCGCAGGACATTCTGACCGATAGCGTTACCCTGCCATCGACCGTCGATCTGTACGTTCGCGGCATCAAAACCGCCTCGCAAAAGGTAGAACCCGGCCAGTTCACCCTCAATACCGCCCCCATTTTTACCGGCGATGAAGGGGCGCAAGTGGTGATTACCGATATCAATGGCCAGCAGAGAGTCGTCAATCTCGACCTGTATGGCGCGACGCAGTTGCTGTCAGCCGGCCTGACGACCTGGGGCGTCAGCGCGGGATGGGTCAGAAAAGATTATACGGAGCGTTCCTTCAGTTACGACAACCAGTTAGTCGGAGTCGGCGACTGGCGCTATGGCTTGAGTAACAGGGCGACGCTGGAAGCTCACGCGGAACAGAGCGCAGCGTTACACAACCAGGGACTCGGCTGGGATTACCTGTTGGCCCCCAGGCTGGGAGTAATTCACGCGAATGTGGCAAGCGGTCATTATCATCACGACGGTGGGCGTCAGTGGGGCGCGGGCTGGCAGTGGAACAACCGCCGGTTCAATCTGTCGCTCGACCATTCGCAGGCCGATAGCGGCTTTCGCGATATTTCATCTCTCGCAGATAACAGCCTTACCACCCGTGAAGATTCCGCGTTTGCCAGTGTCACCTTCGAGGCAATCGGTACCTTCGGTATGAGCTGGGTACAGCAAAATTACTGCGATTCCTCAGCGCAGTATCTTGGCTTATCGTGGTCGAAAAGCCTCACCCATCAGATCAGCCTCTCCTCCAGCATCACCGAAGAAGTGGGCGACGAGCATAATACCACGGTCTATCTGAATTTCAGTATGGCGCTCAATCAGCGTAAAGATTATCTTTCACTGCAGAACAGCCACGATAACGATGGAAATGCCCTTCAAGCCAGTCTTTCACGTTCGCTGGATTCGAACCAACCGGGTTGGGGCTGGAACCTGTCGGCGCAAAACGGTAAAAACAGTGATGTACATACCAGCCTGCAACGGCGTACTCGCTGGAGTGACATCGCGCTGGGTATGAATCGACAAACCCACGATAACGCGCTTTATGGGTCTCTCTCCGGCGCGTTAGGCCTGTTTTCCGGTAATTTCTACGCCACCCGCGTTCTGGGTAGCGCATTTGCCATCGTCAACACGGCAAGCGTCCCCCACGTCCCGGTGTATCTTGAACATCGCCCGGTGGGTCAGACGGATAAAAACGGCAAGCTGTTCCTGAATAATCTCAATCCCTATCAGGAAAATCGAATTGATATCGATGCACTGGGTCTGGAGGAAGATTATCGCGCGCCCTACACCGAAGAAGTGGTGATCCCACAAACCGGCCGCGGCGCCCTTGCGCGGTTCAGCATCTATAAAACGCAGGCAGTCCTGCTGACGGTGACCTTGCCCGATGGAAAAAACGTGCCGTTTTCTGCCCAGGTTAACGTCGCCGATAGTCACGGCCAGAAGCCCGCGCGCGGAACCCAACAGACGATCGCCGGTTACGACGGCAAAATCTATCTTGAAGATCCTCCGGCAGGCGGCAGACTGAAGGTGCAATGGGCATCCTCTTCCTGCAGCGTGACGCTGCCGCAAAAATTCCGTCCAACTCGCTCACTGGAGACGCTCAACGCACGATGTCTATAAATCGCCTTCTCGGGCTAACCGCCCTATTATTCACGTTGATGTTAACCTTAAGCCCTGGCGCGAGGGCGGCAAACTGCTGGAACGGCAGCCCGGCGGGGTTAAGTTTTGGCACCGTCACGCCCGGACAGAGTAGCGCCACCAGCACGAAGCTCCCTTTTACCTGCAATAACTATGACGGCCACACTGAGTTTGTCCGCGCCTGCCTGAAGCTGATGGCCAACGACCCAATTCCGATGAGCCAGAATGAGCCGTCAACCACACCGCTCTATTTCTCGCTGTATTCGATTTATGATCTCCATCATCCGCTCAGCCAGAACAGTGACGTCTACGCCCAGATTGACCTTGAGCTGGCCTCGGGGCAAGCCAACGTCGAGCACGACATCCCGTTGATTGGCAAAATCAACGCCGGGCAAAACAACGTCAGCGCGGGGAATTATTATGATTACGCCACTAGCGTGCAGATAAGCTATGCCTCGGCGTCATCTATGCAGTCTCTCCCTTCATGCAGCGGGCTCTCCGGCACCACCGTGACCGATCAAATCAGCGCTACCGCCACGGTCAAAAACGGTTGCGAGATACTGAACGTTGATGATATGGACTTCGGCAATAAAAGTCCGGTTCAGGGCAACCAGCTTCAGGCGGATGCGACGGCCAGCATAGCTATCCAGTGCCCTACCGGCACTAGCTATGCGGTGAGCATCGGCGAGGGTTTACACCCGGACGGCAGCCAGCGTCAGCTCTGCAATAACGGAGAATGCCTCCGCTACGATCTTTACCAGGACGCCGCCCATACCACGACCTGGACACCAGGCCGCCCGCAAAAGCAGTTCGCCAGCGACGGGCAGGCGCAGCAGATGGTGGTTTATGGCGAAGTACCTGCGCAGCAATGGCCCTCGGCGGGGGTTTATACCGACACGGTGGTGGTGACATTGAGTTACTAAACCGGTGATATCGCCGCTGACGCGCGGCGAAAAGTCTGCTTTCTCCATCCCATTTTCCGCGTAATATGGAGCTCGCTCCTCATCGAGAAAACGCCGGCCCATGAACTATTCGCCAACGCTGCAGACCTTAATTCTGAATGACGCCTTGAGAATGGAGGCGCTACTCGCCCTTCGTCATCTTCATCTCCCCGACGGCTGGATTGGGGCCGGATTTGTGCGCGACGCCGTTTGGGCATATCGGCATAAACATCTACGGTCTCCTGTGCCTGCGGACGTGGATGTGGTCTGGTTCGATGATAAGCAACTCTCTGAAGGGCAGGATCGCGCGCTTGAGACGGCCCTGAAGCGGCTTAACCCCGCCTTTAACTGGTCGGTAAAAAACCAGGCGCGAATGCACCGGCGCAACGGCGACGCCCCCTACCGCTCAACGGAGGATGCGCTACGTTTCTGGCCCGAGACTGCGACCGCGGTAGCCGTAAGGCTAAGGGATGACTATCGTCTGGAGACGATAGCGCCCTATGGGCTCGAGGACCTGTTTGAACTGCGGCTACGACCAACGCCGCGCTTTGAACATGAAAAACAGGCAATATTCTGGCAGCGAGTTGCGAAGAAGCGGTGGCTGACAAGGTATCCTTTGTTACGGATTATTGAGGAGCCACCTCGCCATCAAACAAAATGAAACCCGCACAGAGCGGGTTTACATAATAATTACTCATCCCGACCGATAAACAGATTATCGCGATGCCAGGCGAGATAAGGAATGTTCTCTGCTTTGGGCTGAATACCCATCGTATCATCACATCCTAATACAATGCGGGCCGTTTCCGGTAAGCGCGGAGAGATTAATATGCCTCCATCATCCTTGAATGAAATCAGGCCTTTATCAAATAAGATGTCCAGATTAGGGACAAGAAGCAGGCCATTATACACATCCAACCGTTCCTCATTGGAGGACACGGACCAAGGTTTAATATGAGAGGCGCGCAATGCGGGAATATAGTCACAGCCCGATACACTGCATCCTTGCCATAAGTTAATTAGCCCCGTGCGAAAATCGCCCTGACCGACTCTTGCCAGAACAACCTGCTCGCGCTCTGTCTCCCCCAGTTCCCCGGCGGTCTGCACGTCATGCATAGCCATCTCTTCCAGCAGCGTGTTTAAATCAGCAAAGTCAGGCGACAACCAGTATTTTCTCTCAACACCAAACGTCCCCTTGTTCGATGGCGCAATACCATTTGCAACGCAGAACTGGCGGTAATATTTGTCCAGCAGCGCGTTAGGCGTTGGATTCTGACCAAGTATGGCGTTGATGGCCTTGTTAGTTACCCGACCATCACGCGTCGCATTCTCTTTATGGCTGACAAGCGTATTGCCGACATAGCCAATAAAGCGTGACGGTGCAAAAGCCACCCCTTTTGCTGAGCGGTACAACATAAAACAAGTTCCGCGTTGAATCAGCAGCCGGTACTCTTCTAACTTCGCGCCGGTGGATACACGCCCCCGTTCAAGCTCGGCAATGTTTAATTTAATTTGTTCAATACCGTGCACCAGCTGCATATTCTTTCGTTGCTCCATTAAGATAATAAAAACCATACAGCGATTAATATCGACTAACTTGCAGATATTCTTAAATTAAAATGGAAGAAAGAGCGTCGAATCATCGCGCTGTTGACGCGTAGTTAAGACTGTTGCTTTGGTGATGTGCTGTGATACGGCTCGGATAACGCCCAGCGCGAAGCAAAATGCGCCTGATACCGCTGCACTATCTTTGGCGCATTTTTGATGATCAGGACATTCTCACTGTTATCAACTTCCGCAGACCGGGCATAATTAAAAGACCCGGTTTCCAGCGTCGTGCCATCAATAATCATCAGCTTGTCGTGCTGAATATGATAATGACCGTCGACGCGAAGCGCGATTCCATGGTTAACCACATCGCGCATGGCGGCTTGCGAAACTCGTCCCGAATTACGGCGTCGATCGACCACTATTTCGACCTTTACGCCTCTGTGCTGCGCAGCATCCAGCGCTGCCACAATGTCCTTAGCCTGGAAGGCGTAGGCCATCATCTTAATGGAGATATGCGCATCGGTGATGGCCTTGATGACCAGCTTACGCGCGCCGCCCTCCGGCGAAAAACCCGCTTCAATGGAAGGCGCGGCATGCGCAGAACTCAGCATCACGAGGAATAAAAGAGCCCGTTTTTTTATCATCAGAGAAGCAGCCTATTGTCGCCATATCACGCTAAACGGCGTGAATTTGAATATCATATTCCCGGAAAGCGTCGGCATATCGTTTACTCACGCTCTCCTCAACCACCAGAATATCAATCTGATGGCTTTCTGCGACAATATAGCGCGCGACGGCGGGAATTTTGTTGGACGTTAAACCCACGATAATCTCGCTGCACTGCGCGATAACCGCTTTTTTAAATTCACAATCAGCATAGTCAAAGCCGGTCAGGCCCGACTCTGGCGCCATGGCACAGCCGCCGATAAAGCCCTGATCGAAAAGAATACCCTTCAGTTGCGCCAGTGCCGGGGCGCCTACACAGCCACCGGACGTGCGCTGCACGCCACCGCCCAGCATAATCACTTCACACAGCGGCTTTTTAAGCAGCGCGGTGGCGATTTCCGGCGAGTTGGTGACGACCGTCAGCGCGACGGTTGACGGCAGCGCTTCAGCCATCGCCAGATTGGTTGTCCCGGAATCAATAAAGACGCAGCCGTTAGGTTTGACGAGTTGTGCACATTTCTGCGCGATTATGCTTTTTGCGTCCGTTTCCTTCGTTTTTCGCTCGACGAAATGCCCCGCATCAGGCAACGTCGCGACAGCGCCGCCATAAACCTTTTTACAGACACCCTCTTTGCTAAGCCCATGTAAATCACGGCGAATAGTATGTTCAGACACGCCTAATTGCGCGGCTAACTCCACGCAAACCACCCTACCTTTCTCGGCGAGAATCTGGCGAATCCGGGCTTGCCGTTGATCCGGGAAAACCGCATAATCGAGCAAGACAACTCCTTAACACATTAAAACGAGCAACAAGCATCATAATCGTGCAATCCTGAGACTGCTGTCAACCTCCAGTTATTGCGATTAGAGTGCCACCATGCAATATGCCCAGGATATCAGTCACGATCGGTTCTTTCAGGGTCATAAACGATAAAGTGATTAAGGTGGGTTAATTCAACTCAATAACCGCCTTCAATAAACGAAAACGGGACTTACTATGAACACTCACACTATTGGCGATATCATTCTCGACGAAGCGAGTATTGCGGCAGGCGTGCGTAATGTCGCCGCACAGCTAAGCCAGGATTATACCGATGCCGTGGTCATTACCGTGGTTCCTGGCGGGATTCTTTATACGGCGGATCTGACAAGACAGCTCCATTTTGACATTAACATGGATTATATCTCCTGCCCGCACACACCCGGCGAACGCAATAACAGTTCGGCTATCGTCTATCACCAGAACATTCAGATTGAGAACCGCCACGTCATTCTTATCGATGATGCAATCGAATCTGGCGGCACAATGAAGCGCCTTGTTGAATATATCCAGGACAATTTTCGTCCGGCTTCTGTTGCCGTGGCCGTCCTGTTCGTCAAACCGGGCCGCGTGACCATTCCGGCAAAATTGTACTATGCCTATGAAATGGAAAATGACGATCTGCTGGTGGGCTATGGGATGCCATGGGAAGATAAATACCGCAACCGGCCGAATGTGGCAAAACTCATCACGGAATAAAAGAGAGACAGGGCATTACCGTGCGAGCGGTTTGGCAACCATCAGGAGACACAATAAACTGCGGCAAATCTCCTGATCGTTTCGCTAATGCCCTGTTACGTGAGTTTTTTTCGATACTTTTAATCGGTTATAGCCCTATGGTATAATGATTTGCACTTTAACTAAAATAAGAGTGCTGCCATGATCGATACTAACCTGCCTTTAACTGACGTTCACCGCCACCTTGACGGTAATATTCGCGCCCAAACCATCCTCGATCTCGGCCGCCAGTTTAATCTGTCGCTGCCTGCCTCTACGCTGGAAACGCTGCTGCCGCACGTGCAGGTCACCAGCAATGAACCGGATCTGGTTAGTTTCCTCAGCAAGCTTGATTGGGGGGTTAAGGTGCTGGCTTCTTTAGAGGCCTGTCGTCGCGTTGCTTATGAAAACGTGGAAGATGCGGCGCGTAATGGCCTGCACTACGTTGAGCTGCGTTTCTCCCCACGCTATATGGCGATGACTCACCAGTTACCGGTAGACGGCGTGGTAGAAGCCGTGATTGCCGGGGTAAAAGAAGGTTGCAAGGCGTTTAATGTTGAAGCGCGTCTGATTGGCATTATGAGCCGCACATTCGGCGAGGCGGCCTGTGAAGAAGAATTGAACGCCCTTCTCGCGCACCGCGATGGCATTACCGCACTCGACCTGGCCGGTGATGAGCTCGGCTTCCCTGGCACTCTGTTCCTCGACCACTTCACGCGCGCGCGCGATGCTGGCTGGCGCATTACCGTCCATGCCGGTGAAGCTGCCGGCCCGGAAAGTATCTGGCAGGCCATTCGTGAGCTTGGCGCGGAGCGCATTGGTCACGGCGTCAAAGCGGTTGAAGATCCGGCGTTGATGGATTTCCTCGCGGAAAAACGCATCGGCATTGAATCCTGTCTGACCTCCAATATTCAGACCAGTACCGTCGCGTCGCTGGCGCAGCATCCTCTGAAAACCTTCCTCGATCATGGCGTACTGGCCAGCCTGAATACTGACGACCCGGCCGTACAAGGGATTGATATTCAACACGAATACCGTGTCGCTGCTCCCGCCGCGGGTTTAACTCCTGCGCAGATTCGTCAGGCGCAGATTAACGGCCTGGAAATGGCATTCCTGTCGGCGGGCGAAAAGCAGGCGCTCCTCGCCCGCGTCCAACGCGGATAAAAAGCATCCCGGTAGCTTTCGCTACCGGGATTTTCCTGCCTCTTTATACCAGCGTCAGCGCAGCACGATGCTTCGCGGATTCAATGCCCAGCGCAATCAACTCCATGATCTGAATGGCCTGACCTGCGGGCACCGGGTTCTCACCGATGCCGTTCAGGGCATCGCGAATGGCGGCGTAATATGCGGGGTAATTACCCGGCAACGTCAGCCAGCTTTCTTCGACTCGCTCTTCACCTTCAACCGTGGTCAGAATGCCGTCGCGCATGTCATAGCCCCAATCGGCTTGCGGCAAGCGCTCACCGTTTTTCAGGCGATCTTCCTGCGGGTCAAGGCCAAATTTCACGTAGCTGGCCTGTGTGCCATGGACGATATAGCGTGCCGTTTCTGCCGCGGCCAGCAGCGTTGAGTGGAGCACGACGCGACGCTGCGGATAGGTCAGCACCGCATGGAAGTAATCCGTCGCCTGCGCACCCGGACGCAGCTGGCCGAGATCGACATACAGGCTTTGCGGTAAGCCAAACAGATTGACCGCCTGATCGAGTAAATGCGGCCCTAAATCATACCAGATGCCGCTGCCCAGCCCAGCCTGTTCACGCCAGCGGGCACGAACCTGCGGACGATAACGGTCAAAGTGTGATTCGAAATGGGTGATATCACCTAATTTACCTTCATTAATCAGCGCCTTAACCGTCAGAAAATCGCTGTCCCAGCGACGGTTGTGGAAAACAGACAGCAGTTTGCCCTGCTGTTTTGCCAGCGTGTCCAGCTCGCGCGCCTGTGACAGTGTCACGGTAAAGGGTTTGTCGACTACCACGTTCTTCCCTGCTTCCAGCGCGGCTTTAGCTAGCGGGTAATGGGTATCGTTCGGCGTAGGAATGACAATCAGATCAATACCGGGGTCGTTAAACAGCGCCTGGGGGTCAGATACCACGCTGACCGCAGGCCAGTCGGCATGCACCTTAGCGGCGTCACTGCTGGAGACAATCGCCAGTTCCATACCTGGCGTGCCGCTAATCAGCGGCGCATGAAATGTCTTACTGGCGTAACCATAGCCCACCAGCCCTACGCGGATTGGGTCACTCATATTGCAGCCTCACTTCTGAAGTAACGGGATTCAACCAACTTTGTAATCGATTTCTTATTTGACCTCATCTTATGATGCCGTACAACAGTTTAATAACATTATGGCGCGGCAAATGGCTATCTGTTGAAATAATAAGCACTCGTGGAATCGATTCCGCTGAAAACTTGCGTTGTGGCGCGGGCGCGCTAAGATCTTGCTCTGGCGTTATTTTATCAATGGATTGTTAGATAAATTTCATGAATTCCGTATTGTCTCGTATTGTTGAACTGATTGGTTGGGTTATTCTGGGTTTTTCCGTTCTTCTGCTGTTTGTCGCGCATCACATTGACGACTACAAGTCGCCCGAACCCACGGCCACCGCATCACTGCAAAAAAAGTAATTTCGACACGTTAAAAAAGTGATTCGGATCGCATCCGTGCAACCGGTTTCTGAAACCGGTTGCACATCATGAGCCCTCACTTTACACTCCCCTTATCACACAGATAAGGAGTGTTACATGTCTGCTTTTCCCCAAAATTTTCTCTGGGGTGCCGCTACTGCAGCGTACCAGGTTGAAGGTGCATATAACGAAGACGGCAAAGGCCCGTCCATCTGGGATATTTTCTCTCATCAACCCGGGACCACCTACCAGGGCACCAACGGCGATGTCGCCGTCGATCACTACCATCGCTTCAAAGAAGACGTTGAACTGATGGCCGAAATGGGTCTGCAAAGCTACCGTTTTTCCATCTCCTGGCCCCGCCTGTTGCCGGAAGGCCGCGGCGAAATCAATGAAGCCGGAGTCAAGTTCTACAGCGATTTAATTGACGCCCTGCTGGCACATAACATTGAGCCAATGATTACCCTCTATCACTGGGACCTGCCACAGGCGCTGCAGGATGAAGGTGGCTGGGAAGCGCGTTCCACGGCGGAGGCGTTTGAAGAGTATGCCCGCCTGTGTTATTCACGCTTTGGCTCGCGGGTAAAGAAATGGGCCACCTTTAACGAAACCATCGTGTTTATTGGCCACGGCTATATCACCGGCAGCCATCCGCCGTCAGTGCGAAACCCGGCGCGCGCCATTCAGGCCTGCCACCACGTCTTTGTCGCCCACGCCATGGCCGTGAAAGCCTTCCGCGGTATGGAAATAAAAGGTGAAATTGGCTTTGTGAACGTGCTTCAGCCGCACTCGCCGCTGACCAATAGCGCGGAAGATATCGCAGCAACCGAGCTGGCGGATGCCATTCATACCCACTGGCTCTACGATCCGGTGTTGAAAGGCCGCTATCCGGATGAGCTGCTGGCGCAGACGCAGGCGTTATGGGGCGTGCCGCGCTTTGCGCCGGGTGATGACGAACTGCTACGTAACAACCGCTGCGACTTTATTGGTCTCAACTACTATCGCCGTGAGACCGTTTCCGCCCAGCCGCCCAAAGAAAAAGTCAGCGGCGAACAGGGTGTCGAGGGGCTGTTCTATTTCGTACGCAACCCGGAAAGCGTCTATACCGAATGGGGTTGGGAAATCTGGCCGCAGGGGCTGACCGATGGCATCATGATGATCAAAGAACGCTACGGCGATATTCCCGTCTATATCACTGAAAACGGCCTGGGCGCGGTTGACCCAATTATCGATGGAGAAGTGGTTGATGATCCGCGGATCGACTTCCTGCGCGTACACATTGATGCGCTGGAAAAAGCGATTGCGCTTGGTGCGGACGTCCGCGGGTATTATCCGTGGTCGTTTATCGATTTACTGAGCTGGCTCAACGGCTATAAAAAGCAATATGGCTTTGTTTACGTCGACCATAAGCAGAACCTGGCGCGCAAGCGTAAAAAAAGTTTCTTCTGGTACAAAGACGTCATTGCCAGTCGCGGCGAGAACCGCTAACCCTTCCCTTTCAGGGCGTCAGACGACGCCCTGACTGCATAAAATCGCCCTAATTTTGGGGCGAAATCAATAAGCACATTTTCTGTCATTGTAATTCATTCTTAATAGCCAAATAATTCGCGATATCCCATCGAGGTTGAGCTATAGACGCTGAACTCTCTATTAAAACGGATGTCGATAAACACATTGGCTATAAATGCCGCATTAACTGTCTCGTTTTCTCCCCATTGCCTGGTAGAAAACGGTGTACGGTGAGCTTTAACATTATAATGGATGCCCTCAAATGACCGTTCTGGATTATTTATTAAAGTTCCGCAAAGTTAGTTCGCTGGACAATCTTGAAAAACTCTACGACCACCTGAACTATTCGCTGAGCAACACTGAAGAACTTATCAATATGTATCGCGCCGCCGACCATCGCCGTGCTGAGCTGGTTTCTGGCGGTCGTTTGTACGATCTTGGACAGGTTCCCAAGAACGTTTGGCGTTTTGTGCAATAATAGTTTTTTCCTCAGCGCCAGTTGCTTATACTCCTCGACCTGTATTTTTCCTCTCATGGCTGGCGCTGATTTTCAGGAGACACAATGTCAGATAATTCTGCAGAACGTATTGGCGGATGGCTGCTTGGCCCATTAGCCTGGCTGCTTGTGCAGCTTTTAAGCATCACCATCACGCTGGTGAAATTTGGTTACGTCCTGCTCAATCCGCACACTCTGGCGCTGGTTAAAGAAATGGGCGGCAGCAATACGCTATTTCTCGGACTGTCATTCCTGTCATTTATTGCCATGTGGTATTACACGCTGTGGCTGACAATTGCTTTCTTCAAACGCCGATACAACGCGCCAAAACACTACATCATCTGGCTGATGATTGGCGTACTGCTGGCAGTCAAAGCTTTTGCGTTTTCGCCTATCTCCGATGATCTGGCCGTGCGTCAACTTCTGCTTCCCCTGTTGGCAGCTGCGCTGATTGTGCCTTATCTCAAGCGTTCTCAACGGGTTAAACGCACCTTTACCCGCGCGTAATAACCCCACAGTTAACCTGTTGTCGCTTGAGGCACTTTGTCAGATAATAGGTGGCTTTTTTTGTTACAGGTCGAATGATGACTGACTATTTATTGCTCTTTATCGGTACAGTTCTGGTAAATAACTTCGTCCTGGTGAAGTTCCTTGGGCTGTGCCCGTTTATGGGCGTTTCCAAAAAACTGGAAACCGCTATGGGAATGGGGCTGGCGACAACCTTCGTGATGACGCTGGCATCTATTTGCGCCTGGCTTATCGACACCTGGATCCTCATCCCGCTGGATTTAGTCTACCTGCGCACGCTGGCCTTTATTCTGGTCATCGCTGTGGTCGTCCAGTTCACCGAAATGGTGGTGCGTAAAACCAGCCCGGCGCTGTATCGTCTGCTGGGTATTTTCCTGCCGCTTATCACCACCAACTGCGCCGTGCTCGGCGTGGCATTGCTGAATATCAACCTCGGCCACAATTTTCTGCAATCGGCGCTGTACGGTTTCTCCGCCGCCGTGGGCTTTTCGCTGGTTATGGTGCTCTTCGCCTCCATTCGCGAACGCCTGGTCGTCTCCGACGTTCCCGCCCCTTTCCGCGGCAACGCCATTGCGTTGATTACCGCAGGTTTAATGTCGTTGGCCTTTATGGGCTTTAGTGGGTTGGTGAAGTTGTAATGATGACCTTCTGGATTGCTGTCGCTGCAATCAGCGTATTAGGGCTGATTTTTGGCGTCATTCTCGGTTACGCCTCGCGCCGTTTTGCCGTTGAGGACGACCCGGTAGTCGAAAAAATTGATGAACTGCTGCCGCAAAGCCAGTGTGGCCAATGCGGCTACCCTGGCTGTCGCCCTTACGCCGAAGCGGTCAGTAACGGTGAAAAAATTAACTGCTGCGCGCCTGGCGGTGAAGCCGTCATGCTGAAAATCGCCGAGTTACTGAACGTCGACCCGCAGCCCATTGGCGGCGACGAAGCGGTGTCGGAGCCTGTGCGTATGCTGGCGGTTATCGATGAAAATAACTGTATCGGCTGCACCAAATGCATACAGGCCTGCCCGGTGGATGCCATCATTGGCGCCACGCGTGCCATGCACACGGTGGTGAGCGATCTGTGTACCGGCTGTAATTTGTGTGTTGCCCCGTGCCCTACTCAGTGTATTGAGTTACGCCCGGTAGAAACGACCACCGAAAGCTGGAAATGGGATCTGCAAACGATCCCGGTACGAATTATTCCTGTGGAACACCATGCTTAAGCTATTCTCCGCCTTCAGAAAAGACAAAATCTGGGATTTCGACGGGGGGATTCACCCGCCAGAGATGAAAACGCAGTCTAGCGGGACGCCACTGCGCCAGATACCGCTTGCCCAGCGTTTTGTTATTCCTCTGAAGCAGCACATCGGCGCCGAAGGCGAACTGTGCGTTCAGCCGGGCGATCGCGTTCTGCGCGGCCAGCCGCTAACCCGTGGTTGGGGGCGCATGCTGCCCGTTCATGCGCCGACGTCAGGTACAGTTGTCGCCATTGAACCTCATGCGACCGCGCACCCTTCTGCGCTGCCGGAAATGAGCGTGATCATTGATGCCGACGGTGAAGACCGGTGGATAACTCGCGACGGCTGGCATGATTACAAAAATCACAGCCGTGAAGCGCTGATTGAACGTATTCATCAGTTCGGCGTGGCCGGTTTAGGCGGCGCGGGCTTCCCGACAGGCAGCAAACTGCGCGGCGGTGGCGATAAAATTGAGACGTTAATCATCAACGCCGCCGAATGTGAGCCGTACATTACCGCCGACGATCGCCTGATGCAGGACTGCGCGGCGCAGATTGTCGAAGGCATCCAGATTCTGGCACACATTCTGCAGCCACAGCAGGTGCTGATTGGCATCGAAGATAACAAGCCGCAGGCCATCTCAATGATGCGCGCCGTGCTTGCAGGCTGCCACGGCATCAGTTTACGTGTCATCCCAACCAAATACCCCTCCGGCGGCGCGAAACAGCTGACGCAAATTTTAACCGGTAAACAGGTGCCGCACGGCGGGCGTTCTTCCGACATTGGCGTCCTGATGCAAAACGTCGGTACGGCCTACGCGGTGAAACGCGCGGTGATTGACGGCGAGCCCCTCACTGAACGTGTGGTGACGCTGACCGGCGAATCAGTTTCGCTGCCGGGCAACGTCTGGGCGCGCCTCGGCACGCCGGTCAAACATCTGCTGAGCCACGCGGGATTCTGCCCGACCAGTGACCAAATGGTGATTATGGGCGGCCCGCTAATGGGCTTTACTCTGCCCTGGCTCGACGTTCCGGTGGTGAAAATCACCAACTGTCTGCTGGCCCCGTCGGCGGCGGAAATGGGCGAACCCGAAGAGGAAAAAGGTTGCATCCGCTGTAGTGCCTGCGCTGACGCCTGCCCGGCAGACCTGCTGCCGCAGCAACTTTATTGGTTCAGCAAAGGTCAGCAGCACGACAAGGCCACTGCGCATAATCTGTCTGACTGCATTGAGTGCGGCGCCTGCGCATGGGTGTGTCCAAGCAGTATTCCGCTGGTGCAGTATTTCCGCCAGGAAAAGGCGGAAATCAACGCCATCCGCCAGGAAGAACAGCGCGCCGCTGAGGCCAAAGCCCGTTTCGAAGCGCGTCAACAGCGCCTTGAACGTGAGAAAATCGCTCGCGAGGAACGTCATAAAAAAGCGGCCGTTCAGCCTACCGCTAAAGACCAGGACGCTATTCATGCCGCCCTGGCGCGGGTGCGTGAAAAACAGCAGCAGGCAACGCAGCCAATTGTGATTCAATCCGGCGCACTTCCGGATAACAGCGCCGTCGCTGCCGCGCGTGAAGCCCGTAAAGCGCAGGCCCGCGCCGCTCAGGCGGAAAAACGTCAAAGCGCGAATGATGTCATCGATCCACGCAAAGCCGCCGTAGAGGCAGCTATTGCACGAGCAAAAGCCCGTAAATCGGAAACGCAGCCAGAAGCCGATGTGACAGAGGCAAGCAGCGACCCACGTAAAGCGGCGGTTGAGGCGGCCATTGCCCGCGCCAAAGCACGTAAAGCGGCGCAATCGGCAGAAACTGCGCCCGTCGTCAACGAGAGCGAAACCGTTGACCAGCGTAAGGCCGCAGTTGAGGCAGCCATTGCCCGTGCCAAAGCCCGTAAAGCGGCGCAATCGGCAGAAACTGCGCCCGTCGTCAGCGAGAGCGAGACCGTTGACCCGCGTAAAGCCGCGGTTGAGGCAGCCATCGCCCGTGCCAAAGCGCGCAAAGCGGCGCAAAACGCGGTTAGCGAACCCGCCGCCAACGACGACCCACGCAAAGCCGCCGTTGCTGCTGCTATTGCCCGTGTTCAAGCCAGGAAAGCCGCTCAGGCCGTTAACGAGGATTAAATGGTTTTCAAGATCGCAAGTTCCCCATACACCCACAACCATCGCCAGACATCGCGCATTATGATGCTGGTGATCGTCGCCGCCCTGCCCGGCATTCTGGTGCAGAGCTGGTTTTTCGGCTGGGGAACCTTTATTCAGCTCATCCTGGCGATAGTAACCGCCCTGCTTGCAGAAGCGCTGGTCTTGCGTCTGCGCAAGCAAAATATTCCCCGCACGTTGGCCGATAACTCAGCGCTGCTGACCGGCTTGTTGCTGGCCATCAGTATTCCGCCTTTCGCGCCGTGGTGGATGGTCGTTCTGGGCACGGTCTTTGCCGTTATTATCGCCAAACAGCTGTATGGCGGACTCGGACAGAACCCATTCAACCCGGCGATGATTGGCTACGTGGTACTGCTGATCTCTTTCCCGGTTCAAATGACCTCCTGGCTGCCGCCGCACGGCGTTGCCGCCGCCACCCCGGGTTTTATGGACGCGGTGCAGATGATCTTTACTGGCCACACCGTCGCGGGTCAGGATATGAATGCCCTGAAGTTAGGTATTGATGGCATCAGCCAGGCAACACCGTTGGATACCTTTAAAACCTCCCGCCATGCCGGTCAGCCGGTAGAAAATATTCTGAACTCAGCGATTTATCATGGCGTGCTGGCCGGCGTGGGCTGGCAATGGGTAAACATCGCCTACCTTGTGGGTGGCCTGTTCCTGTTATGGCAAAAAGCGATTCGCTGGCATATCCCGGTGAGCTTCCTGTTAAGTCTGATGGTCTGTGCGACGCTTGGCTGGCTGCTTCACCCGGACGACCTCGCCTCACCGCAGATGCACCTGTTGTCCGGCGCGACCATGTTGGGTGCTTTCTTTATTCTGACCGACCCGGTCACCGCCTCGACGACCAACCGCGGGCGTCTGATCTTTGGCGCGCTGGCGGGCCTGCTGGTGTGGCTGATTCGCAGCTTCGGCGGTTACCCGGACGGCGTGGCTTTTGCCGTGCTGCTGGCTAACATCACGGTACCGCTGATTGACTATTACACGCGCCCGCGCGTTTACGGACACCGCTGAGGATAACGATGTTAAAAACCATGCGTAAACACGGTGTCACGCTGGCGCTGTTCGCCGCAGGCTCTACCGGGCTAACCGCGGCGATCAACCAGTTAACCAAGCACACCATCGACGAACAGGCAGAAAAGCAGCAAAACGCGCTTTTCCAGCAGGTCATTCCCGCTGACAGCTATAATAATTCGCTGCTCAAGAGCTGCTTTGTCGTTGACGCCCCCGAGCTGGGGAAAGGCGCGCACAAAATCTATATCGCCCGCAAGGACGATAAACCGGTGGCCGCAGTAATAGAAGCCACCGCGCCAGACGGCTATTCCGGCGCCATTCAACTGCTGGTCGGCGCCGACTTCAACGGTACTGTACTGGGCACACGCGTCACCGAGCATCATGAAACGCCGGGGCTGGGAGATAAAATCGAACTCCGCCTTTCCGACTGGATTACCTTCTTCAGCGGCAAGAAGATCGCCGGTCCTGACGACAGTCAATGGGCGGTGAAAAAAGACGGCGGGCAATTCGACCAGTTTACCGGTGCGACAATTACCCCGCGTGCGGTGGTCAACGCGGTGAAACGCGCCGGGCTGTATGCCAAAACGCTGCCGAATCAACTGTCGCAACTTCAATCCTGTGGAGAGTAAATCATGAGCGAAGTTAAAGAGGTTATTGTCCAGGGTCTCTGGAAAAATAACTCCGCGCTGGTTCAGCTGCTGGGCATGTGCCCACTCCTGGCGGTGACCTCTACCGCCACCAACGCGCTGGGTCTGGGCCTGGCAACCACGCTGGTGCTGACACTGACCAACCTGGCCATCTCCAGCCTGCGTCGCTGGACACCCGCGGAAATTCGCATTCCTATCTACGTGATGATTATCGCGTCGGTGGTGAGTGCCGTACAGATGCTGATCAACGCTTACGCCTTTGGCCTGTATCAGTCTCTCGGTATCTTTATCCCGCTGATCGTCACCAACTGTATCGTGGTGGGCCGCGCGGAAGCCTTTGCGGCCAAAAAAGGCCCGGCACTGTCGGCGCTGGATGGTTTTGCTATTGGCATGGGAGCCACCTGCACGATGTTTGTGCTGGGGTCAATTCGCGAGCTGCTGGGTAATGGGACGCTCTTCGACGGCGCCGACGGCCTGCTGGGCAGTTGGGCGAAAGTATTGCGTATCGAAGTCTTTCATACCGATACCCCTTTCCTGCTGGCAATGCTGCCGCCGGGCGCCTTCATTGGTCTCGGTATGCTGCTGGCGATCAAATACCTGATTGACGAACGGACGAAACAACGTCGTGCACAGGCTGCTAGCGCAGAAAATGCAGGCGTTGATAGCGCAGAGAAAGCCTGATGAATAAAGCGAAACGGCTGGAAATTTTAAGTCGTCTGCGGGACAACAATCCGCACCCGACCACGGAATTGAATTTCACATCCCCTTTTGAACTGCTGATCGCGGTGCTGCTCTCGGCACAAGCTACGGACGTGAGCGTCAATAAAGCGACGGCAAAGCTTTACCCTGTTGCCAACACCCCACAGGCGATGCTGGACCTCGGCGTAGACGGTATGAAGGAATACATTAAAACGATCGGCCTGTTTAACAGTAAGGCTGAAAACGTGATTAAGACCTGCCGTATGTTGCTTGAACTGCACGGCGGGGAGGTTCCGGAAGATCGTGCAGCGCTGGAGGCTCTGCCGGGAGTCGGCCGTAAAACGGCAAACGTGGTACTCAACACCGCCTTCGGCTGGCCGACCATCGCCGTCGACACGCATATTTTCCGCGTCTGCAACCGCACCAACTTCGCCCCCGGTAAAAACGTTGAGCAGGTTGAAGATAAGCTGTTAAAGGTGGTTCCTGCCGAGTTTAAGGTCGACTGCCACCACTGGCTGATTCTTCATGGCCGCTACACCTGCATCGCGCGCAAACCGCGCTGTGGCTCTTGTCTCATCGAAGATCTCTGTGAATATAAAGAGAAAACCGAGCTGTAGTTCATATCTGGCTGCGTGGCAAGTCAACGCCACGCATGCTTATCCTCACTCAAGCAGCGTTTAATCCCATATAATTATTCAGTATTTGGCACTTTTAGCGCTTATATACCGCTTTGACAGGTTAAATACGTCATCACTAGCGAAAATTTCTATACAAACGCTGACGAGAACATCCGAGCAACATAATGTTGCATTTATGTTTCTTTACGTAGCAAACGCCGCCATCATCACAATGCTCCATTTACAGAGCACAAGATGATCATCCAGCAATTTTTCAGAATCCAGCCTATATCACTACTTTTAAGCGTCATCAGCAGAAGATATGGTTATGTTACGCGTTTCGCCCTACTTTATCAGAAGAATAAACCGTCAATTTTTAAACAATGAAATTTAACGCTAAATAACATTTGCAAAGACGGTTGATTGTACCAGATTTTTTATTTGTAACAGAGTATTGCAAAAGCCTTGTCTGAAGGCGCAGGATAGTGAACATTACTTGCCGTTTCCCTCCAGAATAACTATAAGGCGGGTGCCAAAAAGAGCATCTCCGCCCAGTACACCCCCCATGAAATGGGATGTAAATAAGAGGTATATGTGTCTACTGCAAACAAAAAACCAACGGAAAGCGTTAGCTTAAACGCCTTCAAACAACCTAAAGCGTTCTATCTCATTTTCTCTATCGAGTTGTGGGAGCGTTTTGGTTTCTACGGCCTTCAGGGCATCATGGCCGTTTACCTGGTGAAACAGCTGGGTATGTCCGAAGCGGACTCCATTACTCTGTTCTCTTCCTTCAGTGCTCTGGTTTACGGTCTGGTTGCTATCGGCGGCTGGCTGGGCGATAAAGTGCTGGGGACAAAACGCGTTATCATGCTGGGCGCCGTCGTTCTCGCCATCGGCTATGCTTTAGTCGCATGGTCAGGCCACGACGCGGGTATCGTTTATATGGGTATGGCGGCGATTGCCGTGGGTAACGGCCTGTTCAAAGCCAACCCGTCTTCCCTGCTCTCTACCTGCTATGCCAAAGACGACCCGCGTCTGGACGGTGCATTCACCATGTACTACATGTCCGTCAATATCGGTTCGTTCTTCTCTATGCTGGCAACGCCTTGGCTGGCAGCCAAGTACGGCTGGAGCACCGCGTTCGCGCTGAGCGTCGTCGGTATGCTGATCACCGTTGTGAACTTCGCCTTCTGCCAGCGTTGGGTTAAACAGTACGGTTCCAAACCTGACTTCGAGCCGACTAACTACCGCAATCTGCTGCTGACCATCGTTGGTGTCGTTATCCTGATCGCTATCGCGACCTGGCTGCTGCACAACCAGGGCATCGCACGTATGGTTCTGGGCGTTATCGCACTGGGCATCATCATTATCTTCGGTAAAGAAACCTTCTCCATGACCGGTGCGCCGCGTCGTAAGATGATTGTGGCCTTTATCCTGATGCTCGAAGCGATCATCTTCTTCGTGCTGTACAGCCAGATGCCGACCTCACTGAACTTCTTCGCGATTCGTAACGTTGAACACTCTATTCTGGGTATCGCGTTCGAACCGGAACAGTATCAGGCGCTGAACCCGTTCTGGATCATCATTGGTAGCCCGATTCTGGCCGCTATCTACAACAAAATGGGCGACACCCTGCCGATGCCGACCAAATTCGCGATTGGTATGGTGCTGTGCTCCGGTGCGTTCCTGATTCTGCCGCTGGGCGCGAAATTCGCCACCGACGCAGGTATCGTTTCCGTTAACTGGCTGATCATCAGCTACGGCCTGCAGAGCATCGGCGAACTGATGATCTCTGGTCTGGGTCTGGCAATGGTTGCACAGCTGGTTCCGCAGCGTCTGATGGGCTTCATCATGGGTAGCTGGTTCCTGACTACCGCAGGCGCAAACATCATCGGCGGCTATGTCGCTGGCATGATGGCGGTGCCGGAAAACGTAACCGACCCGGTGATGTCTCTGGAAGTGTATGGCCGCGTGTTCCTGCAGATTGGCGTTGTCACTGCCGTTATCGCCGTGCTGATGCTGCTGACGGCACCGAAACTGAACCGTATGACTCAGGACGACTCAAAGCCTGCTGCTGACGGTAAAGTCGCTTCCGCATAATGTCATCGGGAAACGAATAATTTTGGGCCGCTAACGTATGTTAGCGGCTTTTTTTTTATCTGCGCAGGCACTAACATACTTTCATATCCATTGGCCGCCCTTCTGCCAACGGACAACAAAAATAATCATAGTCTGAAGGAGTTACCCATGAAATTGTTCTACAAACCCGGCGCCTGTTCCCTCGCATCGCACATCACGCTGCGGGAAAGCGGAAAGGATTTCACGCTGATCGGCGTCGATCTGATGCACAAACGTATGGAAAACGGTGACGATTTCCTGAAGGTCAACCCGAAAGGCCAGGTTCCCGCCCTGCTGTTGGACGACAATACCCTGCTGACTGAAGGCGTGGCGATCATGCAGTATCTCGCCGATAGCGTCGCGGACCGTCAACTGCTGGCGCCGGTCGGCAGCATTAACCGCTACAAGACGCTGGAGTGGCTGAACTTCATCGCCACCGAGCTGCACAAAGGCTTTACTCCACTGTTCCGCCCGGATACGCCGGAAGACTACAAACCGACGGTTCGTGCGCTGCTGGACAAAAAGCTGGCCTATATTGATGAGTCGCTGGCTGGCGCACAGTGGATCAGCGGTTCTCGCTTTACCATTGCCGATGCTTACCTGTTTACCGTGCTGCGCTGGGCCTTTGCCGTGAAGATGGATATGGCGGGGTATCAGAATATTGCGGACTATATGGCTCGCGTTGCGGCGCGTCCGGCTGTTGCCGCAGCGCTGGCGGCGGAAGGGTTGAAATAATCCGTTTTTACTTCGTCCGGGCTACATCGCACGTGCAGATTACGCGAACGTAGCCCGACAAAGCGCTGCATTCATTGCAGCGCTCGGTGCTAAGTTACAGTTGCGTGGCACTAAAGCAGTGCTCTGGCTTCGCGATCAGGTCCTGTGCAGCAACAACCTGCAGTTCATACTCACCCATCGTTTTGGTCGTCAGCATAATTTCATACACTGCCGCCGTCACATGCTCAAGCGCATCGCGCAGCGTTGCCCCCTGTAAGAACTTAACCAGCAACAGGCCGCTGGTAACATCACCAACGCCAACCGGGTGGCGAGAACCAAAATCAATCAGCGGACGACTGATGTGCCATGCGGCATCGGCTGTGACCAGCAGCATCTCAAAACGATCGACGCTGTAGCCTGCGCGCGCCAGATGTTTCACCAGGACAATTTCCGGCCCCTGGACGATCAGTTCGCGAGCCGCGCTGACGGCTTCACTCACGCTGTTAACTTCGTGCCCTGAAAGAATCTCCAGCTCAACCAGGTTCGGCGCGATAATATCGCTCGCCGGCAGCGCATAGCGTTTGTGGAACTCCGCCACGCCCGGCGCCACGATGCAGCCTTTTTCCGGATGGCCCATCACCGGGTCACAGAAATATTTCGCCTGCGGGTTCGCCGCTTTAACCTGACGCACAATGCCGAGGATATGCTCGCCCTGCTCCGCAGAGCCAAGATAGCCGCTCAGCACCGCATCACAGCGCTTAAGCTGATCGATAGACGCAATGCCCTGCACAATCTCCGTCAGATGCGCAGGCGGCATCACACAGCCCGTCCATTGACCATATTGGGTGTGATTGGAAAACTGCACGGTATTCAGCGGCCAGACGTTGGCGCCGAGGCGACGCATAGGAAATTCCGCGGCGCTGTTGCCGGCATGCCCGAAAACAACGTGGGATTGAATGGCGAGGATGTTGTTCATTGGTTCTACTCAGACGACATAAAAAGAAGGGGGCGTAGTTTCCCACGCCCCCCTGTTTCTGAAAATTACTTCCAGCAGATCAAACAGTAATTCTTCTTACCGCGACGTAACAAGGTGTAACGCCCGAACAGAATATCGCTGTCTTTGAAGAAATATTCCGGGTCAGCCTGTTTCTCACCGTTGATGGTGACCGCATTGGAGGCAATGGTCTTACGCGCCTGCCCACGAGACGGCTGAAGCTCAGAGTCTACCAGCGCCTGCATCAGGTCGGCGCCTTTTTCCATCTCAACCATCGGTACGCCGTCCTGCGCCAGCTGCTCGAAGTCAGCTTCGCTCAACGCGCTCAGAGAACCGCTGAACAGGCTCTCGGTGATGCGTTTTGCCGCCACCAGGCCTTCTTCGCCGTGAACCAGACGGGTGACCTGCTCGGCCAGTACATACTGGGCACGTGGGGCTTTGCCGCTGTTTTTGTCTTCTTCTTCCAGCGCATTGATCTCTTCAATGTCCATGAAGGTGAAGAACTTCAGGAAGCGGTAAACGTCAGCATCCGCGGTGTTGATCCAGAACTGATAGAATTTGTACGGGCTGGTTTTCTTCGGATCCAGCCAGACTGCGCCGCCTTCGGTTTTACCGAATTTGGTGCCATCCGCTTTGGTGATCAGCGGAACGGTAAGGCCAAATACCTGGTTCTGATGCAGACGACGGGTCAGGTCGATACCGGAGGTGATGTTGCCCCACTGGTCGGAACCGCCAATCTGCAGCGCGACGCCGTGCAGTTTGTTCAGGCAGGCAAAGTCATAGCCCTGCAGCAGGTTGTAGGAGAACTCGGTAAAGGAAATACCCTGGTCGTCACGATTCAAACGCTGCTTCACCGCTTCTTTGTTAATCATCTGGTTAACAGAGAAGTGCTTGCCGATATCACGCAGGAAGGTCAGCACGTTCATGCCGCCAAACCAATCATAGTTGTTGGCGGCAATCGCGGAGTTCTCGCCGCAGTCGAAATCGAGGAACGGTGCAACCTGTTTGCGGATTTTATCCACCCACTCCTGCACGGTGTCTTCGGTATTCAGCTTACGCTCGGCGGCTTTAAAGCTCGGGTCGCCAATCAGACCAGTAGCGCCGCCCACCAGGGCAACAGGCTTATGGCCCGCCTGCTGGAAGCGTTTCAGGCATAACAATGGAACAAGATGCCCCAAATGCAAGCTGTCAGCGGTAGGATCGAAGCCGCAATAGAGCGCGATCGGGCCTTGCGCCAGTCGCTCTGCTAACGCTACCTCGTCCGTTACCTGGGCAACTAGCCCCCGCTCTTGCAGTTGTTTAATCAAGTTACTGCTTGCCATCAAATTCTCCATGTATATACGACTGCACCTTTGCCGGTACACGACTTTTCGCCAGACGCGAAAGCTCTATAGAATAAAGCGCTGAGGGCGTCAGCGCTAGCGCTTAAAACAACAAATTTGGGGGATTACGGCGCCAGACGGTCGATTTTCCACGCGCCATCTTCACGTTGGTATAAAAAACGGTCGTGAAGACGATGTTCACCGCCCTGCCAGAATTCCATCTGCTCAATAGAGACGCGGAAACCACCCCAGAAACTCGGCAACGGCACTTCGCCCTGCTGGAATTTCTGCTTCAGCTCAAGGAATTTGCTTTCGAGGATCCCGCGCGCAGAAATGCGGCTGGATTGCTTGGAAACCCATGCGCCAATCTGACTGTCGCGCGGGCGGCTGTGGAAATACTTCACGACTTCAAGGGTAGACAGACGCTCCGCCTTGCCGATCACCATTACCTGACGCTCCAGCATGTGCCACGGGAACAGCAGGCTGATACGCGGATTCTTCTCCAGTTGGTGCGCTTTGCGGCTCCCCAGGTTGGTGTAAAACACCAGCCCTTTTTCGTCGTAGTGCTTCAGCAGAACGATTCGCTGATACGGCTGACCATTTTCATCAACCGTCGCCACCACCATGGCCGTCGGATCGGCTAACTTTGCCTCGCAGGCCTGAGAGAGCCAGCGCTCAAAAAGCGGCAGAGGTTCTGCAGGAAGGTCGTGGCGACGCAGGCCGCCACGGGTGTACTCTCGGCGCAGATGCGCGATTTGCTGTAGTTCGTCGTTGTCAGACATGGCGTTTGGACTAGTCATCATTGGGTGACGTTATTGTGCGCCGCTCGCCTGAAAATCTCAACGCTTGGGATTTTGTAACTGACAGTTATTCAGTACGATACGGTCACGTTTGTAGACGGTTGCCTCATTACCTTTCGACCAAAAGACATAGATACCGTCGGTATAGCGTGCGCCTGAAGCCGAGACGCCCTGCGCCAGATTGAGCTGCTGGTTGTCATAAATGAAGCTCACCTGCTGACGTGGGTTATTGAGATGCACCGTCAACGGTTTCTCATCACACTGGTATTCCAGCGTGTCAGTTTGCATCCGCTCCATAAATTGGTTGTAGGCGCTACAGCCGGAGAGCATCAAAGGGAGGGCAACAATAAGCAATTTTTTCATATTTTCTGAGCCTTTAGACATTCCTGGTCAAGGAGTGATTGTCCCACTCCCGTTTGCCTTTAGTCTATCGGCCCAGTGTAAAAGAAGATGTCAGTTAACTCTTATTCTTCTGCGGGTTGGCGGGAAAAATTGCCCCAAGTACCGTCGCTTGCGATGCGCCGGTGACCGACGGAAGGTTGCCAGGCAAGCCGGCAACCGTACGCCACGCCAGCCAGGCAAAAGCCAATGCTTCCATATCGTCACCGCTAATACCGTATTCATCGGTCGTCGCGACCTCAGTCCCGGCCAACAAACCCGCCAGACGAGCCATCACCAGCGGGTTACGGCTTCCCCCGCCACAGACCAGAAGGCGCTCACAGCCGCCGCTGAGCAGAACCTGCTCGCTGATAGTCACCGCCGTAAGTTCCGTCAGGGTAGCCTGTACGTCCTGAGCACGCAGCCCAGGATAGCGAGCCAGGAATTGCGACAGCCATCCGTAGTTGAAGTACTCGCGCCCGGTACTTTTTGGCGCCGGGGCGGCGAAATAAGGATCGTTCAGCATGTCCTGTAACAAAGGTAAAATCACTTTGCCTTCGTTGGCCCACTCCGCATCCTTATCATAGGGTTTGCCAAGGTTGCGCCAGATCCAGGCATCGATCAGCATATTCCCCGGCCCGGTGTCAAAACCGCGCACAGGCTGGCCGGGAATTAAAAGGGAAAGATTGGCGATCCCGCCAATATTGAGAATCATACGGCGTTCACTGACATGCGCCAGCAGAGCCTGGTGGAATGCCGGTACCAGCGGCGCACCCTGCCCTCCCAGCGCCATATCGCGACGACGAAAATCGCCGACCACGCTGACACCGGTGCGTGCAGCGATGATGTTATTATCACCAATCTGCATAGTATGCGGCGCATCGCCAGTCGGCTCGTGCCACACGGTTTGACCGTGGCAACCAATCGCCACAATGTCCTGCGCTGCCAGCTTCTCTTGTGACATCAGCGCCAGAACGGCATCCGCAAAGAGATTCCCCAGCCGATTGTCCAGTTGTCCAAGCTGCGAGAGCGTCAGAGGCTGCCCCTGGCAAATGGCCAACACCGCCTCTTTCACTGCGATGGGAATGGGCCAGGAAAGACTAGCCAGCTGCGTCACGCTATTTTCATCAATGACCGCCAGCACCACATCCACGCCATCAAGGCTGGTCCCTGACATCACGCCAATATATCGCCCGGATTTCATACGCCGTCCTTAGTCAGCTATGCAAAGTTAACACTCCAGCATAAAGTGCCACGTAATGCTATTAACCAATAAAAAATTTTAACAATATGGTGCTCTTTTTTCGCAAGAATCTCAGGAGGGACGCTGTTTCCCTTGCGTTTACCGTTGGTTAAGCCAGGATGGTTTATTATGGTTAATAATGAATGCGGAATATATGACCGCCCCGATCAAATACCATATAATTGTTTAGTACGGATGCTCATGAGAGCAATTCTTAGTGAACTGGAGATTCATAATGATGTTACGTGTATTGGCTGTTTCAATGATTGGTTTATCCCTGGCCGGATGTGTCAACAACAGCGGTTTGTCAGGTGATGTTTACTCTGCATCCGAAGCGAAACAGGTCCAGAACGTGACCTACGGTACCATCGTACACGTTCGTCCGGTACAAATTCAGGGTGGCGATGACAGCAACGTGATTGGCGCTATCGGCGGTGCGGTACTGGGCGGCTTCCTGGGTAACACCGTTGGCGGCGGTACCGGTCGTTCTCTGGCAACCGCAGCGGGTGCTGTCGCAGGCGGCGTAGCCGGTCAGAGCGTTCAGGGTGCGATGAATAAAACCCAGGGCGTTGAACTGGAAATTCGTAAAGATGACGGCAACACCATCATGGTGGTGCAGAAACAGGGCGATACTCGCTTCTCTGCTGGTCAGCGCGTCGTGATGGCGAGCAATGGCCGACAGGTTACTGTGTCTCCGCGTTAATGTTCTCCGGGTACGCGCTTGCAGCAAGCGCGTACCCATATCCCTGCCTTTACCATTCCTTCATTAATATTCATACGACAAATATATAATAGTTATTCACCCTATCTATTATTTGCGCGCGGACAATATTTCTTTACGTGAAATCAATTAAACTTGAGTCTTATAGGGCCAGGATGCCTCATTGCTTGCAGTGCTTAGCGTACACAGGACTCATATATGCTTTTAAAATTCCCCCTGCAGCGTTTTTTGATTTATATCACGATTTGCTTGATTGGTATTCTATTACTCAATCACTTTTCTAATGTTTTTATTCGCCATGTCCCGGCGATTGCACCTATTTTGTTTCCTACGCTTACGATGTTTCTGATGGTTTTCCATACCATGATTGCGGTATTCATGGTCATGAAATACCTCTGCGATCGACGTCGGCTCTACCTGATGGCCATCGCCTGCGCCTTCGCGAGCTCAGCGGTGCTGATGCTCGGTACACTAAACAGCTATCCTACGTGGTTCCTGTGCGGTGCATCAGATAATATTAACTATAATGACGCCCTGATATTTTATTTCTTCCGCAATATCATAATGGCGGTTTTGTTTATTACCTCCGTAGTATTGTACGCGATAAAATCGCGCGATATGCATAGCATGCGGAATCATATTTTTATCTTAGGCGGATTGTTCGGGTTCGCCATTGTCATGCTGGTATTATCGTGGCTCTACTCCAGCCATGATTCTTTATTGAGCGTTAAGCTCGTTGATAATAACACTTTCCAGTACAGCGAAATTTGGAACAACATTGTCAACTGGGCATTAGTTGTAATATGGTTAATCACACTATTTACGCTTATCTTTACGACACAGCTGAACAATATTTTCTGGTACAGCGGCGCATTTTTCTGCGCTTGTTATATCTTCACCCTGCTGGTCCTGATGTCCGGGCAGGATACTGCCAGCTACAGCTGGTATCAGGCACGGTTGTTCGAAACCATTTCCACCCTGTTCCTGATCTTTGTGCTGTTCTGCGACGTGTTTACCCTTTATCGTCAGTCCAATACCAAGTATCTCAACTCATACCAGAACTCGATCCGCGACCCTTTGACGCGGCTGTTTAATCGCAGCTACTTTTATGACTCATTTACCGCCCTGCAGCCGACGATCGCCAACGGCCATCCGGTGTCGGTTATTGTCAGCGACCTCGACCACTTCAAGCGCATAAATGATAAGTACGGACATCTGCAGGGGGATAAAGTTATTCAGTTTGTTGCCAGGGTACTACAGGACTCTGTGCGCCAGAACGACGTAGCGGCGCGTATTGGTGGCGAAGAGTTCGCGCTACTGTTGGTCAATACCTCGCCTGAGGTGGCGCGCACGATTGCAGAACGTATCCGCCTGGCCATCAGTCAGCATGATGCAGGCAGCAGCAATGCCCAGCTGCCGGAGTCAATCACCATCAGTATGGGGGTGTTTACCGCCACGGATCTGTCCGTTTCGGTAGAAGAGTGCGTACGGCGTGCCGATGAGGCCATGTACCGCGCGAAAGCGGCGGGACGAAACCGGGTCGTCGTCTGGGAGTAAGTGAAAAAAACCCGCGAATTTCGCGGGTTTTTCATATCAATCTCGGGATTGCAGCTCGATGATATTCTGCTCAAGCTTACGAATAAGCATGATAAGCATCTCAAGCTCCTCAGCGGAGATGCCAGCCAGAATATCGCCGCGCGTGTGGCTGATAACCGCTTCCATTTCCTCGATCAGAGGCTCAGCTTTCTCCGTTAACTTAATGCGTTTAGCACGACGGTCGTTGGCACAAGTCTGACGGGATATCAGCCCCTTCTCTTCCAGCTGATCCAGCGTTCGGACGAGAGACGGCTGCTCAATGCCAATCGCTTTAGCCAGTTGGATTTGCGACTGCTCGGGTGGAAGCTGATGAATATTATGCAGCGTGACCCAGTGCGTCTGCGTGAGTTCCAGAGGTTTGAGGCGATGGTCAATCAGAGCACGCCAAATGCGCACCAACCGTGCCAGATCAGAACCTAGTGGCGATTCCAATTTCATCTCCTTATAATTAGCTTGCTAAGTTATTATACTGATTTTAGAATAGTGTGCAGTAATTAAATTAGCAAAACAAATGTATTGCCACGTGCACGCAAACCAGATCTATGCTTTACACTGTTTCAAATCATGTGATTTTATGTCAAAACACGACACACTATCGAGCTATAACTCTTCAATTGCAAAGGATTTCTGCTTGTGAAGCTGACTCTCCACATACCGGGACTGCCTCTACAAGACCTCGTCGTCGGTGCTTCGATTTATTTTCCTCCTGTATTTAAGGCTCTCCTTCTCGGCTTCCTTTTCTGGCTGATTTTGCACCGTCTGTTACGCGACTGGATGTACGCGGGCGATATCTGGCATCCGCTATTAATGGATCTCTCTTTCTTCGCGCTCTCGGTCTGCCTTGCGCTGCTACTGTTGGTCATGTGGTGATTTAATCCAATGAAAAAATTAAAATATTTCTCAACGCTGCTGATTGCTGCCCTGGCCATTATTGCCGTCTGGATGGTGTGGAATTACTACATGCAGTCACCGTGGACGCGCGATGGAAAAATCCGCGCTGAGCAGGTTGATATCACGCCGCAGGTATCGGGAAGTATTCTGAGTCTGAACATCAAGGATAACCAGTACGTCAAAGCCGGCGACGTGCTGTTTCAGATAGACCCGACGCCGTGGAAAATCGCTATCATGAATGCGGAAGCAAAAGTGGCGAAAGCCCAGTCTGACCTGCTGCGGGCAAAACATGAAGTTGAGCGCCGTCGTGGTCTGTCGCAAAACTTTATCTCTGCCGAAGATATCGATACCGTCAACATCGCGCTAAAAGTGGCCCAAGCTAATGCTGACGCCGCCAAAGCTGAACTGGAGCACGCGCGTTGGCAGCTATCGCAAACCGAGGTCAAAGCCCCCGTTGACGGCTGGGTCACCAATCTCACGACGCGCGTCGGTAACTATGCCGCCGTCGGTCACCCGGTTTTCGCGCTGATTGATAGCCACTCTTTCTATGTCGTCGGGTACTTTGAAGAGACTAAGCTTCGCCATATCCGTGAAGGCGACCGCGCCGATATTGTTCTGTATAGCGATGACAAAAAGTTACAGGGTCACGTATCCAGCATTGGCCGCGCGATCCACGACCAGAGTCTGGCCACTGACGGCAAGCTGGTTGCGGATATCAAACCGACCATCCCATGGGTACGTCTGGCCCAGCGCGTACCGGTGCGCATAGATTTAGGCGCGCTGCCGGCTGACACGGTACTGGTCGCAGGCACCACCTGTACCGTCTCAATCATGAGTGACCGACAATGACCTTTCCGGCGTTGACCTGGCAGTCACTGCCCTGGTTTAAAGCGACGCCGCCGCAATGGCGTTATGCGTTGCGTAACGCTATTGCCATGTGCCTGGCGCTGAGTTTCGCCTACTGGCTGGATCTTGATGAACCCTACTGGGCAATGACCTCCGCAGCCGTGGTGAGTTTCCCGACCGTCGGCGGGGTCATCAGCAAAAGCCTCGGACGTATTGCCGGCAGTCTGCTGGGGGCTGGCGCGGCGCTGATTATCGGCGGACATACGCTGACTGACCCATGGCTGTTTCTGTTTGCAATGTCCGGCTGGCTCGCGCTCTGCACCTGGGCGTGCGCGATGTACACCAACAACGTTGCCTATGCCTTTCAGCTCGCGGGCTATACCTGCGCCATTATCGCGTTCCCAATGATTAACGTCGTCGACGCCACGAAGCTGTGGGAAATTGCCCAGGCGCGCGTCTGTGAGGTGATCGTCGGTATTTTAAGCGGCGGGCTGATGATGATGATTTTACCCAGCACCTCCGATGGCACCACGCTGCTTAGCGCGCTGAAAAATATGCACGCGCGGCTGCTGGAACACGCCAGTATGCTGTGGCAACCCGTCACCACCGACGCCATTCGCAGCGCACACCAGAGCGTTATCGCGCAGATCCTCACCATGAATCTGCTGCGTATCCAGGCGTTCTGGAGCCACTATCGCCTGCGTCGGCAGAATACGTTATTAAACTATCTGCTCCATCAGCAGTTGCGTCTAACCAGTGTAATTTCCAGCCTGCGCCGCTTGATGCTCAACTGGCCCAACGCGCCGCAGAATTTACGTCCGGTACTGGAATCACTGTTGCAGGCGCTGGCCAGACCCGATTGCGATGCCTACACCGTCGCACGTATTATCGCCCCGCTGGCGCCCAGCGATCCGCAGGACTACCGACATCATGCATTCTGGAGCCGGCTCCGCTATTTTTGCCGTCTCTATCTGACCACCAGTCATTGGCTGTTGCGGCTGCAAAATGCAACCGCGGTCAGCGAATTTAACGTTCCCGCCGCCCCCGCCTTGATGCGTCACACCGACCACGCCGAAGCGGCCTGGAGTGGCATTCGCACCTTTTTTGCCCTCGTCAGCGTGGGAGCCTTGAGCATCAGCACACAATGGGAGTCCGGCGCGGCAGCGCTGACGCTGGCCGCCATCTGCTGCGTGCTCTACTCTAACGTTCCCTCGCCGTTCAGCTCACTGACGCTGCTGATGCGTACGCTGATTCTGCTGTCCATCTTTAGCTTCGGTGTCAAGTTTGGCCTGATGGTACAAATCAGCGACCTGTGGCAGTTCATGCTGTTCCTGTTCCCGCTGCTGTTGACGATGCAACTGTTAAAGCTGCAAATGCCGAAACAGGCGCGGCTATGGGGCTCGTTGATTGTTTTCATGGGATCGTTTATCGCCGTCACCAACCCACCGGTTTACAATTTTGGCGATTTTCTCAATGATAACCTGGCGAAAATTATCGGTGTGGGGTTGGCATGGCTGGCTTTCGCCGTGCTGACGCCCGCGTCAGACGCGCGCAAAAGTCGCCGCCATATTCGTGCGTTACGCCGTCACTTTGTCGACCAACTCAGTCGTCACCCTTCCAGCAGCGAGCACGAGTTCGAATCGCTGGTGTACCATCACGTAAGCCAACTGAGCGCCAGCCAGGATGAGCAGGCGCGGCGCTGGCTGCTGCGTTGGGGGGTGGTACTGCTGAACTGTTCGCATGTGGTTTGGCAGCTGCGCGGCTGGGAATCACGATCGGACCCGCTCTCTCAGGTACAAGATATGTGCATTAGCTTATTGCGCGATGTCATGAGTGAGCGCGGCGTTCAGCAACGCCCGCTAGCCGCAACGCTTGAGGAACTCCAGCGCATTTGCCAAACCCTCTCCCATCACCACCAGCCAGCGGCTGCCGAGCTGGCATCGATTCTCTGGCGACTGTATTGCTCACTCTCGCAGCTTGAGACGGCGCCGGCACCCGGCACGCTGACCGAGCAAATGGCGTAAAGAAAAGATAGCCCGGCGACGCCGGGCTATGAAGGTGCTCATTACGGAACGTCGTAACCCAATGCGGCTTTACGAATGCGGAACCACTGCTGGCGCGTCATGTCGAGTGATTGCGCAACGATCGCCGAGCGCACGCGCTCAATTTTGCCGGAACCGATAATCGGCAGCGGCTGCGACGGTAGACGCATGACCCACGCATAGACCACCTGCTCGATGCTGCCCGCGTTCAGCTCGTTTGCCACCTTCGCCAGCTCGTCACGCAGCGGCTGGAACTCCTCGTCGTTAAATAAACGCCCGCCCCCCAGGCATGACCAGGCCATCGGACGGATACGCAGTTGTTGCAGCTGATCCAGCGTGCCATCCAGCAGCGTTGGCTGGTGAATCGGCGAAATTTCAACCTGATTCGTCGCCAGCGTAAAGGGCAGCCGCGACTGCAGCAGCGCGAACTGCGCAGGCGTAAAGTTAGAGACGCCGAAATGACGTACTTTGCCACTCTGGTGCAGTGCGGTGAACGCCTGCGCCACTTCATCCGCATCCATTAGCGGGTCCGGACGGTGAATCAACAGCAGATCGATCACATCCGTCGCCAGATTACGCAGCGACTGCTCAGCGCTGTGAATGATGTGGTTACGATCGGTAATGTAGTGACCCAGCGCATGCTCTGGCTTGGCGGTGGTGGCGATACCGCACTTGGTGACAATTTCCATGCGCTCGCGCAGATGCGGCGCCAGCTTCAGCGCTTCACCAAACGCCGCTTCGCACTGATAGCCACCGTAAATATCCGCGTGATCGACGGTCGTCACGCCGAGATCCAGGTGTTCCTCAATAAAGCTCACCAACTGGCGCGGGGACATGTTCCAGTCCATCAGACGCCAGTAGCCCATCACGAAACGTGAAAATTCCGGGCCCTGAGGCGCCAGGGTAATACGTTGAACCATAACCACTTCCTCAATGAAAAAATATCAATCGAGTATACGCACTTTTGCGCTTAAAACAGTGAGGGCTGCTGAGGTTCTTCCGCGTCGGGCGCTTTACCTGCGCGCAATTTGCGCAGTAGCCGCTGACGGCACAGCCGCAGCACCTCCTGTTTTTGCGCATCGCTCATATTCTGCCAGTGAAAACGCTCATCGCGGCTGCGAAAACAGCCACGGCAGAAACCGCGTTCATCCGACTGACAAATTCCCCGGCACGGACTTTGAACCGGGAAGAACTCCAGTTGCTCCGCCACCTTAGCCCCCTATTTACCTCGTCATCCCTTCATTGAAGACGTTTAATTCAGCGGGCGCAACTTTTCTCCCGTTTGATGCGCGCCAGACGGCATTTTCAAAAATTCATTTGCATTAGACCAATCGGTCTATTACAGTGCCTGTCATGAGCAAATCGATTGAACATGATACCCGTGAACACATTCTGGCTACCGGCGAGCGTCTTTGCATGCACCGCGGTTTTACCGGAATGGGTCTGAGCGAACTCCTGAAAACGGCAGAAGTGCCTAAGGGCTCGTTTTATCACTATTTTCGTTCAAAAGAGGCGTTTGGCGTGGCCATGCTGGACCGGCATTTTGCCGACTATCACCAGCGGCTGGTGCAGCACTTTACGCAAGGCGCGGGAAACTACCGCGACCGCCTGCTGAACTACTACCAGCACACGCTCGAACAGTTTTGCCAGCAGGGGTTGATTAGCGGCTGTCTGACCGTGAAGCTGTCTGCTGAAGTGTGCGATCTTTCCGAAGATATGCGCGCTGAAATGAATAAAGGCGCCAGCCAGATTATGGTTTTGCTGGCGCAAGCGCTGGAAAATGGCCGCCGTGAAGGCTGCCTGACGTTCAACGGCGAAGCCGAAACCACTGCCCAGGTGCTCTACTCTCTGTGGCTGGGGGCGAACCTGCAGGCGAAAATTTCGCGCAGCTCGGCACCGCTGGAAAGCGCGCTGACGCACGTCAGGAATCTGATTGCCGCGCCGGAGTGATCCCGGCGTTTTTATTTCCTATACCACTAGACGACCGGTCTACTCAGGAGTCACCATGTCGCAAGAAAAACTGTTTACCCCACTGAAAGTGGGTGCGGTTACCGCCCCGAACCGCGTGTTTATGGCCCCGCTGACGCGCCTGCGCAGCATTGTACCGGGCGACATTCCTACTCCGCTGATGGCGGAATACTATCGCCAGCGTGCAAGCTCTGGCTTGATTATCACCGAAGCCACTCAGATTTCCGCTCAGGCGAAAGGCTACCAGGGCGCTCCGGGTCTTCACAGCCCAGAGCAGATTGCCGCCTGGCAGAAAATCACCGCTGGCGTTCACGCCGAAGACGGACGTATCGCCGTTCAGCTGTGGCACACCGGTCGTATTTCGCACAACAGCCTGCAGCCAAACGGTGAAGCCCCGGTGGCACCGTCTGCGCTGAGCGCCAATACCCGTACCTCGCTGCGTGACGAAAATGGCCACGCGATTCGCGTCGACACCTCGATGCCACGCGCGCTGGAAACCGCAGAAATCCCGGGGATCGTCAACGATTTCCGTCAGGCCATTGCCAACGCGCGTGAAGCCGGTTTCGACCTGGTAGAGCTTCACTCTGCGCACGGCTACCTGTTGCACCAGTTCCTCTCTCCTTCCTCTAACCACCGTACCGATCAGTACGGCGGCAGCGTTGAAAACCGCGCCCGCCTGGTGCTGGAAGTGGTTGATGCCGGTATTAAGGAATGGGGTGCCGAGCGTATTGGTATCCGCGTCTCGCCAGTTGGCACCTTCCAGAACGTCGACAACGGCCCGAACGAAGAAGCCGATGCGTTGTATCTGATTGAAGAACTGGGTAAACGCGGCATTGCTTACCTGCACATGTCCGAACCTGACTGGGCCGGCGGCGTGCCGTACAGCGACGCGTTCCGCGAAAAAGTACGTGCCCGTTTCCACGGCCCGATTATCGGTGCGGGCGCCTATACGCCAGAAAAAGCGGAAGCGCTCATTGAAAAAGGATTAATCGATGCCGTGGCCTTTGGCCGCGACTATATCGCTAACCCGGACCTGGTCGCGCGTCTGCAGCGCAAAGCCGAGCTCAACCCGCAGCGCCCGGAAAGCTTCTACGGCGGCGGTGCGGAAGGTTACACCGATTATCCTACGCTGTGATCCTGCATTGATAGCGGCGGCGTTCCGCCGCTATACTAGTGAGATTATTCATAAGTAAGGACGAGGGATATCATGCGTTTACTGCATACCATGCTGCGCGTCGGCGATCTGCAACGCTCCATTGATTTTTACACCAAAGTTCTGGGCATGAAGCTGCTGCGCACCAGCGAAAACACCGAATACAAGTACTCTCTGGCATTTGTCGGTTACGGCGAAGAGAGCGACGAAGCGGTGATCGAGCTGACCTACAACTGGGGCGTGGATAAATACGAGCTGGGTACGGCCTATGGCCATATCGCCCTCAGCGTTGATAACGCCGCGGAAGCCTGCGAACGCATTCGCCAGAACGGCGGCAACGTAACCCGTGAAGCTGGCCCGGTAAAAGGCGGCACCACGGTGATTGCGTTTGTGGAAGATCCGGACGGTTATAAAATCGAACTGATCGAAGAAAAAGATGCCGGTAAAGGTCTCGGCAACTGATTCTCCTCGGGTGCGCGAGCGCACCCGTTTTTTTACCCGCCTTTCCAAGCCGCGGCAAAATTTGCCATAATGCGCGCTACTTTTTCTGAGTTAAGAGATTCTGATGTCCGACAATGCGCAACTTAATGGTCTATGCGACCGTTTTCGTGGGTTTTATCCTGTAGTCATCGATGTGGAAACTGCCGGATTCAATGCCAAAACGGATGCCCTGCTCGAAATAGCGGCAATTACGTTGAAAATGGATGAGCAAGGCTGGCTGATGCCGGACACCACGTTACACTTCCACGTTGAGCCGTTTGAAGGTGCCAACCTCGAACCGGAAGCACTGGCGTTTAACGGCATCGACCCCAATAATCCACTGCGCGGCGCGGTAAGCGAATACGATGCTCTGCATGCCATCTTCAAAATGGTGCGTAAAGGCATGAAAGACAGCGACTGCAACCGCGCGATTATGGTGGCGCACAATGCCACTTTCGATCACAGCTTTATGATGGCCGCAGCCGATCGCGCCTCGCTTAAGCGCAACCCGTTTCACCCCTTCGTCACCTTTGACACCGCCGCGCTAAGCGGGCTGGCGCTGGGGCAAACGGTGTTGTCTAAAGCCTGCATCGCTGCGGGCATGAATTTCGACAGCAGCCAGGCCCACTCTGCCCTGTACGATACCGAGCAGACGGCGATCCTGTTTTGTGAAATCGTCAACCGCTGGAAACGCCTGGGCGGCTGGCCATTGCCCATCGCGGCTGACGAGTAGCGGCATAAAAAAAGCGACCCATGGGTCGCTTTTTTTGTTTCAGTGCCTGTTAGCCAATTACTCTGCTTTCGGCTCTTCTGCATATTTCGCTGCGGTTTCTTTGATCAGCGGCTGCAATTCACCACGCTGATACATTTCAATGATGATGTCGCAACCGCCGACCAGCTCGCCGTCAACCCACAGCTGCGGGAATGTCGGCCAGTTGGCATATTTTGGCAGCTCCGCACGAATGTCCGGGTTCTGCAGGATATCAACATAAGCAAAGCGTTCGCCACAGGCAGACAGTGCCTGAACGGCCTGCGCAGAGAAGCCACAGCTTGGCAGCTTCGGGGAACCTTTCATGTACAGCAGGATCGGGTTTTCAGCGATCTGGCGCTGAATTTTTTCAATTGTTTCGCTCATTGTCTTGCTTCCTCAAACTTCTTTTTACGGCAGTAGTCCACCATTGTAGCGTTTTGCGGCCTGAACAGAAAATAACATTTTATTCACGCCTTACTATTTTATCGTCTGATGAGAGAAGTTGCCTTATAAATATGTGTTTATCGGCAGGCGGATAAAAAACTTGTTCATTTTTTAACTGAACCTGTATCAAATGATGTTTTTTTTTGCACTTGCTAACGAAACAGCGTTTTAGAGTGAAAAACACTATTAACATTTCGTGTTTTTATGGATTAGAATCGTTGAGTTTTGTAAACCATACCCAGGCAAGGATATTTAGCCTGCATACTCAGAGGGTTGTTCAGTGGCGCAGATAAAAAAATGGTCGTTCACGCTCTGTGCATTGTTGTTTACATCATTATCCTTCACGCCGTTGGCGCATGCTACAGGGCATGCCAAAACACCCACGGCGCAAAAGTCGCTTCCCGTAAAAGGCAGCGAACGTAAGAAAAAGAATACGGTCAGCAAATCCAACACCAAGAAAAAGACCGCCACTACCGTTACGAAGAAAAAAACCACATCGGTTGTCGCTAAAAAAGCGGCCCCCACCTCTCGCAAAACCGCCGCAACGAAAACCACGAAAACACGCGCGGTGAAAACCGCCAACGTGGTGACCACCTGTAAGACGACGCGTAAAGGCCATAAGAAAACCTGCACCACCAGCCCGGTAGAAACACAACCCACCACGATTGCGCAGGCACACAAGGTTCGTGTCCAGAAAGCGCAGAAAACCGCGATGAACAAACTGATGGGTCAGTTGGGTAAACCTTACCGCTGGGGGGGGAACTCACCGCGTACAGGCTTCGATTGCAGCGGCCTGGTTTACTATGCGTATAAAGACCTGGTAAATATCCGCATTCCCCGCACCGCGAACGAAATGTATCACTTACGCGATGCCCGCCCGGTGAACCGTAGTGAACTGGAAAGCGGCGATTTAGTCTTTTTCCGTACCCAAGGCCGCGGCACCGCCGATCACGTCGGCGTATATGTCGGTAACGGCAAATTCATTCAGTCGCCGCGTACCGGTCAGGATATTCAGATTACCTCGCTCAGCGAAGATTACTGGGTCCGCCATTACGTTGGCGCCCGCCGCGTGGTGACCCCGAAGACCATTCGTTAATCACTCACCCCGTTTGTTAATAAACGGGGTAAGCTTATCTTTTCTCTCACCTTTTAATTTGCTACTCTATCCATACTCAATACAGGGTTATTGAGAGTACACAATAATAAAAGGAGAGTAGCAATGTCGTTCGAATTACCTGCATTACCGTATGCCAAAGACGCTCTTGTTCCACATATTTCCGTGGAAACGCTCGAGTATCATTATGGTAAACACCACCAGACTTACGTTACCAACCTGAACAACATGATCAAAGGCACCGCGTTTGAAGGTAAAACGCTGGAAGAGATCGTGCGCACTTCTGAAGGCGGCGTGTTCAATAACGCAGCTCAGGTCTGGAACCACACTTTCTATTGGCACTGCCTGGCGCCAAATGCCGGTGGCGAACCGACCGGTGCTGTCGCAGAAGCCATTAATAAATCCTTCGGCAGCTTCGCAGAGTTCAAAGCGCAGTTCACCGATGCCGCTGTGAAAAACTTCGGCGCTGGCTGGACCTGGCTCGTGAAGAAAGCAGACGGCTCTCTGGCCATCGTGTCGACCTCTAACGCGGGCACTCCGCTGACGACCGACGCCAAACCGCTGCTGACCGTTGACGTGTGGGAACATGCTTACTATATCGACTACCGCAATGCGCGTCCGAACTACCTCGAGCACTTCTGGGCTCTGGTTAACTGGGCATTCGTAGCTGAAAATCTGTCAGCATAAGTAGCAAAAAACCCAGCGTCGCAAAGCTTCGCCGGGTTTGATTGATTAACGCAGAGGGAAACGCCTTCTGCGTTTTTTTTGTTACTGGCTGGCGATGGCCTCTTCACCATGACGACGGCCGCTCATGAACACCACCAGCAGGGCCAGCGCGGCGACAATCGCCCCCATCACCGGCACAAAGCTGTAGCCCAGTCCACCGGAAATCACCGCCCCACCGGCCACCGCACCCAACGCGTTACCCAGATTAAACGCCCCAATATTGACCGAAGATGACAGCCCCGGCGCTTCGTGCGCCACACGCATAACACGCATCTGTAACGGCGGTACCACGGCGAAGGTTGCCGCGCCCCACACCACCATGCTGAACGCGGCACCGACCTGCGTTTGCGCAAGGAACGGTATGGCCAGCATGATAGCCATTAACAGCAGCAGGAACCCCTTCAGCGTGCCGCTGACTGAACGGTCAGCAAATTTGCCACCGAGGTAGTTACCGATAGAGAACCCAACGCCAATCAGCACCAGCATCAGCGTAATGAAGCCCGGAGTCGCATCCGTGATCGTACGCAACACTGGTGAGATATAGGTGTAAAGCGTAAACATTGCGCCAGCGCCGAGTACGGTGGTCAGCAGTGCGGAAAGCACCTGTGGGCGCACCAGCACCGACAGTTCACGTTTCACATCAGGTTTTTCACCCGCCCCGCCCTTCGGCAAGGACAACCACAGACCGATAATGGCGATAATCCCCAGTCCCGCAGTCGCCAGGAACGACATACGCCAGCCGATTGTTTCACCCAGCCAGGTTGCCGCCGGCACGCCGCCAATATTGGCGATCGTCAGACCCATAAACATCGTCGCCACCGCGCTGGCCTGCTTATGTTTCGGCACCACGCTTGCCGCTACCACTGAACCCAGGCCAAAGAACGCACCGTGGTTCAGGCTGGTAATAATGCGCGACAGCATTAAGGTGGTGTAGTCCGGCGAGATGGCCGACAGCACGTTGCCAAGGGTAAAAATGGCCATCAGAAAGATCAGCGCGTTGCGGCGGGCACGATGAGAAAGCAGCAGCGTCATCAGCGGCGCACCGACCATCACGCCAACCGCATAGGCGCTAATCAGCATACCGGCAGCCGGGATCGAGACGTCAACGCCCTTTGCTATGACCGGCAGTAACCCCATCGGCGAGAATTCGGTGGTCCCTATGCCAAAAGCGCCAATGGCCAGCGCGAGTAAGGGAAAATTGATTTTCATGCAAAAGCTCCGATTGGCCGCACGACAGACGCGGCATGGCAATATAGGGCAAAAGCATGACATTAATCACAGAAAAGCAGAAGTGTACAAAACAGCAAAAGATTATTGCTAATTTGCTAACAATCAGACATGAGGGCGCGAACGCCCCCTCATGGAAGAATCAATGCAGAACAGCGGTAAGTCCAGCGGCGACGATCAACGCCAGCACAATAACGGTCGTGGTGAGTGACATCTTAAGTTCGGTACTCATCAATTTTTCTCCTTTTTATGACCACAGCAAAACTGAGCTCACTCATTTTTGCACAGATAATCGTAAAAATCTTCACAGATTTAGCAGGATGTTGGTTTTTGCTCTTCCACTTTGCGTCCGGATACGTCAAAATTCGACGCTTATTTATAAGCGTACCGGCCATTGACCCCCTCCTGTCGTCCTGTATCGTTTTCCTGGCGAACCGCAATCCACAAAATTGCGTCAGGGTGTATAAAGGCAAACGTTTTCGTTTCGAGTTTATCAGGGGCAGGCCAGGGTCTGGAGTGAGATGGAATGGCAACAATTAAAGATGTAGCGAAGCGCGCAAACGTTTCCACTACAACCGTATCACATGTAATTAACAAAACGCGTTTTGTCGCCGAAGAGACGCGGGAAGCGGTGTGGGCAGCGATTAAAGAGCTGCACTACTCGCCAAGCGCCGTTGCCCGTAGCCTGAAGGTCAACCACACCAAATCGATTGGTTTGCTGGCGACCAGCAGCGAAGCGGCCTACTTTGCTGAAATTATCGAAGCTGTTGAGAAAAACTGCTTCCAGAAGGGCTATACCCTGATCCTTGGCAACGCGTGGAACAATCTCGAGAAACAACGCGCCTACCTGTCAATGATGGCGCAAAAACGCGTTGATGGCCTGCTGGTGATGTGTTCCGAATATCCGGAGTCCCTACTCTCAATGCTGGAAGAGTATCGCCATATTCCAATGGTGGTGATGGACTGGGGCGAAGCCAAAGCCGACTTTACCGACTCGGTCATCGACAACGCCTTCGAAGGCGGCTATATGGCGGGCCGTTATCTGATCGAACGCGGCCACCGTGATATCGGCGTCATTCCTGGCCCGCTGGAACGTAACACCGGCGCAGGACGCCTGGCTGGCTTTATGAAGGCCATGGAAGAAGCGCAAATCAATGTTCCGGCAAACTGGATAGTCCAGGGTGACTTCGAGCCTGAGTCTGGCTATCGCGCTATGCAGCAGATTCTCTCCCAGCACCCGCGCCCTACCGCTATCTTCTGTGGCGGCGACATCATGGCCATGGGCGCGCTTTGCGCCGCCGATGAAATGGGGCTGCGCGTGCCGCAGGATATTTCGCTGATCGGGTATGACAACGTGCGTAACTCACGTTTCTTTACCCCGGCGCTGACCACCATTCATCAGCCGAAAGACTCACTTGGTGAGACGGCCTTCAATATGCTGATGGATCGTATCGTCAGCAAGCGCGAAGAGTCGCAGTCGATTGAGGTGCATCCGCGCCTGATCGAGCGACGTTCCGTGGCCGACGGCCCGTATCGCGATTACCGTCGTTAAGGGTTAACTGTGGGCGTCCTGAACGGGCGTCCGCAGCCACTCATCGTTTAGCGTCTCGCTATCCCCCAAATATTCCAGCAGCCAGCTTAACGCCGGCGACGCTTCGCTCTGTTGCCAGGTCAGACAACAGGCTGCATCCGGGAACGGATTCTCCAGTTCCAGCGCAACCCACTCTCCGCTTTCCAGCCACGGCTGCGCCTGATGCCCCGGCACCATCGCCGCACAGAGTCCAGCAGAAATACAGGTCTCCGACGACGACCAGTCCGGCACCACCACCCTCTTCTGGTTATCAAGCAGCCAGGTCGTTCGCTTGGGTAGCGACCGTGAGGTGTCTTCCCGCACCAGCGACGGCCAGTTGCGCAGCACGTCATCGCTCAGCGGTCCGTCCATCTTCGCGAGCGGATGCGTACTGGCCACCACGCAGTGCCAGTTGAGCATGCCCATGTCGCGAAAGGCAAAACGGCCACCAACCGGGATGGCCTGCGTCGCGCCAATCGCCAGCTCCACGCGCCCATCCGCCAGCGCATCCCAGACGCCGTTAAACACTTCCTGATAGACAATCAGTTCGACGTCGCTGAAGTGGCGATAAAAATCGACAATCAGCTGACGGGTGCGCTGAGGTTTCACGATGTTATCAACGGCAATCGCCAGCTGGCCGCGCCAGCCGTTGGCAATCTGCTGACACTGCTGACGAGTGATCTGCATTTTTTTGATAACAGAACGCCCTTCTTTCAGAAACCATGCTCCCGCAGGCGTTAATTCAACATCCCGATGGCGACGTTCAAACAACGGCACCGCCAGCCATTCCTCAAGCTGTCGCACCGTATAGCTTACTGCAGAGGGCACCCGGTGTAGCTCCTGCGCCGCGGCGCTAAAGCTACCGTTGCGCGCGACCGCATCAACCACTTCCAGAGAATATTCAGACCACATTTTCTGCCTGCAAAAAATTTGAATCCATGCCTCAAATATTAGCGTTTCACAACCGGGAATGCACTCTCTACACTCAGCGGCACAGTGTGAACTACGATAAAAAAGGCAATTTATGCAACCTGGGAAAGGATTTTTAGTCTGGCTCGCGGGACTGAGCGTGCTGGGCTTCCTGGCTACCGATATGTACCTACCGGCGTTCGCCGCCATTCAGCAAGACCTGCAAACGCCGGCATCCGCCGTCAGCGCGAGCCTGAGTCTGTTCCTCGCGGGTTTCGCCGTGGCGCAGCTACTGTGGGGGCCGCTGTCTGACCGCTATGGCCGTAAACCGATCCTGCTGGCCGGTTTGACCATTTTTGCCATCGGCTGCCTTGGCATGCTGTGGGTTCGCGATGGTACCACCCTACTGGTGCTGCGCTTCGTGCAGGCGGTTGGCGTTTGCGCCGCCGCGGTGACCTGGCAAGCCATGGTTACCGATTATTATCCCGCTCAGCGCACCAACCGTATTTTTGCGACCATTATGCCGCTGGTCGGCCTGTCACCTGCGCTGGCACCGCTACTCGGCAGCTGGCTGCTGGCCCACTTTGATTGGCAGGCCATCTTCGCAACGCTGTTTATCATTACCCTGGTATTGATGCTGCCCGCTCTGCGTCTGAAGCCTGCCCACAATAAAAACGTCGCCAGTGAAGAGAAGCTCACGTTTTTACGTCTGCTGCGCAGTAAGGACTACCGCGGCAACGTGCTGATTTACGCCGCCTGCTCCGCCAGCTTTTTCGCCTGGCTGACCGGTTCGCCATTTATTCTGCATGAAATGGGCTACAGCCCGACGGTGATTGGTCTGAGCTATGTACCGCAAACCATCGCTTTCCTGATTGGCGGCTATGGCTGTCGCGCAGCGCTGCAAAAATGGCAGGGTAGCCAAATGTTGCCGTGGCTGCTGGTGCTCTTTGCGCTCAGCGTTATCGGGACCTGGGGCGTCGGCCTCGCGGAAGGCGTCTCCCTGACCGCGCTGTTGATCCCCTTCTGCATCATGGCAACCGCCAATGGGGCGATTTATCCCATTGTCGTTGCGCAGGCGCTGAAGCCCTTCCCACAGGCAACTGGCCGAGCAGCCGCGCTACAGAACACGTTGCAGTTGGGGCTGTGCTTCCTGGCAAGCCTTGCGGTCTCAACGCTGATTGCAACGCCGTTGCTGACCACCACGAGCGTGATGCTGGTCACCGTGGTTCTCGCCGGCATTGGCTACCGCATGCAGCGCTCTGCACGTCGTGCTGAACGTCAAAATGAGCACGCGAATTCCCACGCCTAAACATCACTCATATCAATGCCATAAGAAATGATTAGGGCGCTAAGTTTTTAGTTGAATCAATACACTTAGCGTCCTATACTGGATCGGCATCACATAATTAATATACATTGAACTAATTAAGCGGGAGCAGGATAGCTTCCCGTTAAACCATGGATTGGCTTTCGGCAAGGGGTTCTTCCCTTCCTCTGTGCTACGTCGGATAGCAGGCTCACGAATTTTTCGTGACATTTCTCACAAACCAGAAAAAAGCGTCTACGCTGTTTTAAGGTTCTGATCATCAGGTCGGGATGGAGAAGCTATGAGCTCATCGTGTATAGAAGAAGTAAGTGTACCGGACGACGACTGGTATCGCATCGTTAGCGAGCTGCTAAACCGAGCAGGTATTGAAATCAACGGCAATGCCTCCTGCGATATTCAAGTCAGAAATCCGCGTCTTTTCAAACGTGTTTTACAAGAAGGTTCGTTAGGCCTTGGCGAAAGCTATATGGACGGTTGGTGGGAATGTGACCGTCTCGATATCTTCTTCGACAAGGTGCTGCGCGCCGGATTAGAAAATCAACTTCCGCACCATTTCAAAGATACGCTGCGCGTTGCCGGCGCTCGTCTGTTTAACCTCCAGAGCCGCAGACGCGCCTGGCAGGTTGGCAAAGAACACTACGACCTTGGCAACGATCTTTTCAGCCGCATGCTTGATTCATTTATGCAGTACTCCTGCGGCTACTGGAAAGAAGCCAAAACGCTGGAAGAAGCCCAACAGGCCAAGCTCGACCTCATCTGCCAGAAGTTGCAGTTGAAGCCGGGAATGCGCGTGCTGGATATCGGCTGCGGCTGGGGTGGTTTAGCCGCCTTTATGGCGAAAAACTACGGGGTTAGCGTCAAAGGGGTTACCATTTCCGCCGAACAGCAGAAAATGGCGCAGGCGCGCTGTGAAGGGCTGGATGTGGAGATCCTGCTTCAGGATTACCGCGACCTCAACGATCAGTTCGACCGTATCGTCTCTGTGGGGATGTTCGAGCACGTGGGCCCGAAAAACTACGACACCTATTTCAACGTCGTCGACCGCAATCTGAAGCCCGATGGTCTGTTCTTACTGCACACCATTGGTTCGAAGAAGACCGACAACAATGTCGATCCGTGGATCAACAAATACATCTTTCCGAATGGCTGTTTACCCTCAGTTCGCCAGATTGCCGTCGCCAGCGAGCCTCACTTTGTGATGGAAGACTGGCATAACTTCGGCGCTGATTACGATACCACGCTGATGGCCTGGTACGAGCGTTTCCTCGCCTGCTGGCCGGAAATCGCGGACAACTATTCTGAACGATTCAAGCGAATGTTTAGCTACTATCTCAACGCCTGTGCGGGTGCGTTCCGCGCGCGGGATATTCAGCTATGGCAGGTGATGTTCTCCCGAGGGGTAGAGCACGGTCTGCGCGTCGCGCGCTAGTACTTCAACGCCTGCACCGTGTGGTGCAGGCGTTTTCTTTTACTCTGCAATCGCCTGGGTCACCGCAGCTTCTTTTGCCGCCATCACGCGCTCTACGGTGTCGACAACCGCCTGAGTTTGCGGATCAATCTCGATATTCACGCGATCGCCAAGGCGTTTTTTACCCAGCGTGGTACGCTCCAGCGTTTCCGGAATCAGGTGCACGCAGAAGCGAGTCGCCGTCACTTCCCCAACGGTCAGGCTAATGCCATCAATCCCGATAAAACCCTTATACAAAACATATTTCATCAGCGATGGATCCTGGATTTTAAACCAGATCTGCTTGTTGTTTTCCGAGGTCAGAATTTTTGCGACTTCAGCAGTGGTCATAATATGACCCGACATTAAGTGGCCGCCAATTTCATCGCTGAATTTCGCCGCACGCTCGACGTTAACCAGATCGCCCACCTTGACATCGCCCAGGTTGGTAATGCGCAGCGTCTCTTTCATTAAGTCGAAGCTAATCTGGTCGCCGTTAATTTCCGTGACCGTTAAGCAGCAGCCGTTGTGGGCCACTGAGGCGCCGGTCTCAAGGCCAGACAGCATATGTTCCGGCAGCGCCACGACGTGGGTGCGGAAGTTAGGTTTTTCATCAATGGACACGATTTTTGCCGTGCCCTGCACAATACCAGTGAACATATCGTTAACTCCTGTTAATCATCGTACCGGTATCGCTACCGGTTTATCTGCTACGCACAATAGCAGTTGATAAAACAGGTTGCCACCTTCCGCGGCACGCCCCCTTTTTTTTGACTAGATTAATAGCAAATCCTCGCTACAATATCGGAGCAATTCCTCTATTTATTCTTCTTGCTGCCGGTTAAGGCGGCTTATCTGTCTCCCGTGCTCACGTACGGCGAGAATAAATAACAACAATACAGGTGTTCACGTGCAGAAGTATTTTAGCGAAGCGCGTCAGTTATTAGCTCTGGCTATCCCGGTTATCCTTGCGCAGGTGGCCCAAACAGCAATGGGTTTTGTCGATACGGTCATGGCCGGCGGCTACAGCGCCACCGATATGGCCGCGGTGGCGATCGGTACCTCCATCTGGCTGCCGGCGATCCTTTTTGGTCACGGTCTGCTGCTGGCGCTGACGCCGGTTATTGCTCAACTTAATGGTTCCGGCCGCCGGGATCGCGTCGCCCTCCAGGTTCGCCAGGGTTTCTGGCTGGCCGGTTTTGTCTCAATATTAATCATGGTGGTCCTGTGGAACGCCGGTCATATCATTCGCGCGATGCATAACATCGACCCGGCTCTGGCGGATAAAGCCGTTGGCTACCTGCGCGCGCTGCTCTGGGGCGCGCCGGGCTACCTGTGCTTCCAGGTGGCGCGTAACCAGTGTGAGGGGCTGGCGAAAACCAAGCCCGGTATGGTTATGGGCTTTATTGGCCTGCTGGTGAATATTCCGGTTAACTACATCTTTATTTACGGTCATTTCGGCATGCCGGAGCTGGGCGGTGTGGGCTGCGGCGTGGCGACCGCATCGGTTTACTGGGTGATGTTCTTCAGCATGCTCTACTACGTTCGCCATGCGGGTTCAATGCGCGATATTCGCCATAGTGAGCGTTTCAGCCGCCCGGATTTCGCCATTCTGAAACGTCTGACCACGCTCGGGCTGCCTATTGCGCTGGCGTTGTTTTTTGAGGTCACCCTATTCGCAGTCGTTGCGCTGCTGGTTTCACCGCTGGGGATCGTTGACGTTGCCGGTCACCAGATTGCGCTCAACTTCAGCTCGCTGATGTTTGTCCTGCCGATGTCGCTGGCGGCGGCGGTAACCATCCGCGTCGGCTTCCGTCTGGGCCAGGGTTCAACGCCGGACGCACAGGTTTCCGCGCGTACCGGTTTGGGCGTCGGGATATGCATGGCAGTCTGCACGGCGGTATTCACTAGCTTGATGCGTACCCACATCGCCTTGCTGTATAACGATAACCCCGAAGTCGTCACGCTCGCTGCCCAGTTGATGCTGCTGGCTGCGCTGTATCAGATTTCAGATTCAATCCAGGTTATCGGTAGCGGTATTTTGCGCGGTTATAAAGATACGCGTTCAATCTTCTTTATTACCTTTATCGCCTACTGGGTGCTGGGTCTGCCGTGCGGCTACGTACTGGCGCTGACCGATCTGGTGGTTGAGCGGATGGGCCCGGCGGGCTTCTGGTGGGGCTTTATTATTGGCCTGACGTCGGCGGCAGTGATGATGATGCTGAGAATGCGCTTCCTCCAGCGCCAACCCGCATCGGTCATTCTACAACGCGCCGCGCGTTAATGTGGCTAGCCCCCTCGCCGACTCAGGCTGAGGGGGCGCTGCGCTTAATGGTGCAGCATCTCATCCACTACCTGCTTTTTGGTCAACTGGTACGGGTAGTAAGTCGGCCAGTTGTCCATCTCTGTCAGCAAGGCTTCCTGAGATTTATTCCCCATAAAAATATGGAAGTGAGCGGATTTTCTCGGCCCAATAATATGATCGCTGAACTGCACGTATTTCGGCGCAGCGCTGTTTGCATCCTGACACTCAAACAGATAGCGCACGCCCTTTTTACCTGATGCGTAGGTTAAGACTTTGTGCCCGGCGTAGCGGTACTGGCAAGCGCTGACCTTATCACCAACGTGAAATTCCATGACGCCATTTTCAATACCGATCATATTGACGTTGGTCGCATAGCCCGTGCGGTAATATTCTTTTATCTGCCCAAAGGTTTTACTCTTGTCTTTCGCGGCTTTTTGCTGGAAAACTGGATCCAGGTCGCCGGAAAGCAACAGCGGATACACCGACTCCCACACCCCATCCCAGTCTTCCAGTGGGCGATCTTTTACATCGGCAACATCAAATATCCCTTCTGCCGCCTTCTGCTCTTTTTCCGACAGCGGCTGACCGTGATCGTGGTGCCCATGTGCCAGCGCCTGGCCACTTACCAGTAACGCCCCCGCCACCAAAACCATTTTCCCCAGATGTTTCATTTGCATTTTATCCTTACCGTTTGCGCGAAAAAATAAACGTTATAACATAACATTTTTAATTTCAATCATCAGGGACAAAAAGGGTCGTTAGATGGATTGTCCGAGCAAAGTGACAACACGATAAAATCGAAGGAGATCAACGAAGTTAGATGAACCGCAGAAAAATGCAGCAGAGATGGGCAAAAGTTCTCCAGTCGGGTGAAATCACACATTTTCCGCTTGCCACAGCACGCGGCTGCCGCTAATATTCGTCCCCGTTGTCGCAAGCAACAATGCGTTCGTAGCTCAGTTGGTTAGAGCACCACCTTGACATGGTGGGGGTCGTTGGTTCGAGTCCAATCGAACGCACCATATCTCCTCGATATGGCGCTTTTCTTCTCTCTCTTCTGCGAATCAATCTTACAGTTTCGTTAATCGCTGTACGTTGATGCTTTCCAGTTTCCCATCCAGAATTGCCAGAAAATCATCATGATAGGGCATAGCTACGTGCTTTTTCAGATCGGCTTCCGACTTCCAACGCTCAATAAAAATAAACGACACACCACCTTCATTTGCCAGTTCGCGGACATCGGGAATCGCCCGGCTTTCATGCAGATCGTACTGTAAGCACCCTGCTTCCTGATGCGTGAGAGGCACCATCGCCTGCGCAGCTTTTCTGATGGTATCGATATGTTCCTGGCGGGGCGTCAGGGTAGCAACAATCTTAACTTCGCTCATGTGAGATCCTTCGTGCGTCAATAACAAAATCGGGTGGTTGCACTGGAGATCCACCCGGATACCTGAACTATTGAGGCTAGCAACGTCGTCTCGATTACGCCAATCTATCTTTTATCAACGGGAAAGCCGCTAGCCTACCGCGGGTGGAGAAAAGCACTATTTTACCAGGGGCTGTTTTTTCTCGACATCTTTCAGGCCGCCTTCATTAACTGCATTTTTATAGCCCATTTTTTGCAGCAGCGTTTCCGCTTTGCCTGACTGATTACCGGTGTTGCAGTACAGATACAGCGTGTCATTCTTATCCTGCGTCACTTCCCCAATGCGTTCAGCCAGCTGCTTAAGCGGAATATTCACCGCGCCCTGCACGTGCGTCTCCTGATACTGATCCGCAGTACGCACATCAATCCAGTGTTCCGCAGCCCAGGAGGCAGTGGACGTCAGCAGTACAGCGCCAGCAAGCAGCATGTTTTTCAGTAATCGGGTTGGTTCAGACATGATATTTCCTCATTATTGAATGTCATGTCGAATTATAGCCCTTTGTTTTATATGGAATAGACGAAAAACTCGGTAAAAGGTGACCTGAGTCGTGGATAGGCCTTTTTACCGACTGCTCGCCGTTATGCCGGCTAATTAAGATACTGCGCCAGCACCGCGCGAGCATTAGCCGCAATATCGGGCGCGCATTTTTCCGCTAGCACGGCGACAAAGGCGCGAAGCTGTTCCGGCGTGATACCGTTGTTGCAGCTAATCGCGTAATGGCTTTTCAACTGACTCTCCGCCCCGGGTATCGCCGCCAGAGCCGAAATGGTTGCCAGCTCGCGCGCGGACCAGCTCAGTACATCGCGCTGGAAGATATCGCCAAACAGATGCGCCTTCAGGTAGACATCAATAGCGGGGGCAAAATCGAATAACGGCCCGCTAACCCTCTGCCCCACCAGCCGAGTCTGATTTTCCGTCCCCGCCGCCAGGCTGTCCCAGTTTTCGGGCAGCGGTGTCGCGGTGTTTCCTTCCTGATCCACGATCCCTCTTGCCTGACGGGCTTTGACCACTGACATAAAGCAGCCCAGCGCATTCAGGCTACGCGGGAAGCCGCAGTAGGCGTATAGCTGTACCAGAACCTCTTTGATTTCATTTATCGATAAACCGGCATCCAGCCCCTCATTCAATGCCTGCGTCAGTTTGTCTATGTCGCCGCGCGCGGTGAACGCCGCAATTGGGATCATCGCCTGTTGTTGATTATTCAGTGAGTTTTGCATTGTCTTTTCTCCGTGAGGGGGCCGCGTCCCCATTAGCAGGTAAGTGCGAACAGTATAGTGAGCTCATTTGCGCATGATTAGCGCGGATAATCAGAACTGGCCTATGATTCAATTTCATAAATCCAGGTCGTTACTTGCCAGAGAACCGCAGGATTTCAGCCGGATAGCGTTCGCCCTGAATCGTAATATTGGCCCCTGCAATGCGCTGTAAATCCTGTACATCCAGCCGCACATTGAGTGCGCCAATGTTTTCTTCAAAGCGACTCAGACTACGAGTGCCAAACAGCGGGACAATCCACGGTTTTTGCGCCAACAGCCACGCCAGGGCAACCTGCGCGGGAGTGGCTTGATGACGATCGGCAATTTCGCGAATCAGCATAATCAAACGCTGGTTACTGGCACGCGCCTCCTCGGTAAAGCGAGGCGTTTTGGCACGAATATCATTGCTATCAAATACCGTTTCAGCATCTATTTTTCCGGTTAAAAAACCTTTCCCCAATGGACTGTAAGGCACCAGACCAATACCCAATTCTTGCAGCGTGGGTAGCACCTGTTCTTCAGGCTCGCGAGTCCACAAAGAGTATTCACTCTGTAACGCCGCCAGAGGTTGAACCGCATGAGCGCGGCGAATAGAAGCTTCGCTGGCCTCGGACATTCCGAACCAACGTACTTTTCCCTCCGCTATCATATCTTTTATCGTTCCTGCGACATCCTCCATCGGAACATCAGGGTCGACACGATGCTGATAGCAGAGATCGATATAGTCTGTGCCAAGACGCTTCAGACTGCCCTCCACCGAGCGGCGAATCTGTTCTGGCCGACTGTTTACGCCTCCCCGATGCTCACCGGTTCGTTGATCGATATCCCAGCCAAACTTGGTGGCAATTTTGACCTGGTGGCGCAGCGGCGCAAGCGCCTCGCCTACCATCACCTCATTGGTCCATGGGCCGTACACCTCAGCGGTGTCAAAAAAATCCATCCCGCGAGCCACCGCGCTGCGCAACAGTTCAATCATCTGCCCCCGGTCCGGCAGATCGCGTGCTTTGCCATAGCCCATTGCCCCCAGCGATAGTGCGGAAACCTCCAGTCCTTGCCCCAACTTACGTTTGATCATTTCTCGCTCCTCTGCATTATTTCTCTGCCAGTAGCGTCGCGAAACGGGCCTGAAAATCGGCGACCTTATCTTGATTACCGCTCGCCACCTCATAAAACGCCAGCGGCTTGCAATAGTGCATCCCCACGTAGCGAGCGCTGGCCCTCATCGGCGTCAGTACCTCTTCCATGGTGTTATTCAGCAGACCATCATGCGAGTAAGTAAACTCACTGGCGCCTGCAGTTGTCACTATCTGCAGCTGCTTATTTTTTAACGCCGTACCGCCCGTACCAAACGCCCAGCCGTACGTCCAGACTTCATTGAGATAGGCTTTGAGCATCGGTGTCAGATTAAACCAGTGGATGGGATAGAGAAAAACCACCCGTTCCGCCTCACGGTAAGCCGCCTGTTCAGCGACAACATCAATGGTCGCCACTTCATCACCGTATATCGTCTCAAGGTTACGAACCGTCACGTTGTCTGCGTTTTCTGCCGTTCGTTGCAGGGCGCGGATCACCCTTGATTGGGAAAAATAGGGATGGGAAACAATCACCAATGTCTTCATAGCGTCTTCACCTTATCGCGTTCATCTTGAATGACAGGCAGTATGCCGCTGATGATTGATAACCTTAATAGCGTTTATGGTTGAATCGCCTTCAACCTAAAGTTAATAATGGTGATCCATGAATCCCGTTCAGGAGACCACAATGGAACTCTCGCAACGCGTTCGCGCGATGACATCCTTTATCGATGCTGCCGATGCCGGTAGCTTCGCCGCCGCCGCGCGTCTTCAGGGGGTAAGTACTGCAGCCATCAGCAAAAATATTGCCGGGCTTGAGCAAGCGCTAGGTGTCCGCCTGATGAACCGCACGACACGAAAGCTCAGCCTGACTGAAGAAGGCGCGGCGTTTCTCCAGCAAGCGCGTATCGCTATCGCCGCACTGGATACTGCCGTCGATACGGTAGTGGCAGGCAAAATGGAAACCCGTGGACATGTGCGTATATCCACTAGCGCCGCTTTTGGCCGCGAACAGCTCCTGCCCGCGTTGCCGGGACTACGTCAACGCTACCCCGGGTTATCCGTAGAAGTGGATTTTGACGATCGGGTGACCGATATCGTCCGCGATGGCTACGATCTGGCCATCCGCGGCGGGCGTATCATCGACTCCTCGCTGATTTCGCGCCCGGTATGTCAGCTCAACATGGTGCTGGTCGCCTCTCCGGATTATCTGGCAGAGTACGGCATACCGCAGACACCAGAGGATCTCAAAAAGCACCATCTGATCGCCCGTCGATTTCTCGGCGGACGGGTATCTCCGTGGGGATTCAGTGGCAAAGACGGTAGCCTGACCACCCTTGAGCCCGACTCGGCCGTTATCACCCTCTCCGCCCCCGAAGCTCAGCTTCAGGCGGCCCGGCTCGGGCTGGGGATTGCGCAGGTGGGGGTCCATCATGCCATCACGCACCTGCAAACCGGTCAGTTGAAAGTATTACTTTTTGGCCAGCATGATCCTGGCAGCTATGAAATGGTGATTCAGTATCCACATCGAGCGCTGATTGCCCCCCGCGTACGGGTAACGATTGAGTATCTGCTGGATACCCTGAGGCAGGATCCCTCGCTGCATTTCCCGCTTTCCAGACTGGCGGAGTTCGCGGTATAGGCAATAATGAATATATTCATCACACAAATAATGCATTTCATGCTGCCTGGGCGGCATTTCATTCCGCTTTTCAGGCCGTTAGTGCTGATTTTTCCCGAGGAGTGACAGAAAAGCATACAGTAGCGTTTATTTACGGATGTGCCCTATGCCGATTTCTCTCTTGTCACGCGAAAACCTGCTGTCCGGTTTTCAATGGTTCTTCTTTATCTTCTGCAATACCGTGGTGGTTCCCCCTACGCTGGTTTCCGCCTTCCACCTCCCACAAAGCAGCCTACTGATGTTGACGCAGTACGCGTTCCTGACCACCGCCGTTGCCTGTCTGCTACAAACGTTCTGCGGCCATCGCCGCGCCATTATGGAAGGCCCTACCGGCCTGTGGTGGGGAACGATTCTGACTATTACGCTGGCTGAAGCATCGCGCGGAACGTCGTTGAACGATATCGCCAGCAGTCTGGCGGTAGGTATTGCGATCTCGGCAGTGCTCACCATCCTCATCGGTATCAGCGGGCTGGGAAACCGGCTGGCGAAGTTGTTTACCCCAACGGTGATGGTCACCTTTATGCTTCTGCTCGGGGCACAGCTCACGGCGATTTTCTTTAAGGGCATGTTGGGGCTGCCGTTTGGTATTGCCAGGACTACCGTTAGCCTGTCACTCGCCCCGTTTCTTCTTTCGGTCGCGGTGATGCTGTTTGTGATTGGCCTGATTATTTTCCTGCCGCCGCGTATTTCGCGCTATGCGCTGCTGATAGGTACCGTGGTGGGTTGGGCGGTGTGGCGGATATGTTTTGGCGCCGCAGAGACTGCATTTGGTGAACTGCACTGGCAGTGGTTCCCGCTCGGCAGCCATGGTGCGCTGTCGCCGGGGATTATTCTGACCGCCGTAATGACCGGACTGGTTAACATCAGCAACACCTATGGCGCGATTCGCGGTACCGACGTATTTTACCCATCGGCTACGGCTAGCGGTGCGCACTATCGCCGCAGTTTTATCGTCTCCGGCATCATGACCCTCGTGACCGTGCCATTTGCCGTGATCCCCTTCTCACCCTTTGTTTCTTCCGTCGGATTGTTAACCCAAACTGGCGATAGCTCGCGACGCTCCTTCTTCTACGGCGGAATACTGTTCCTGTTGGTCGCACTCATCACCCCTCTCACCCGCTTCTTCTGCGCCATCCCGTTGGGCGTTAGCAGCGCGGTGATGCTGGTTTCCTATCTGCCGCTGCTCTACTCCAGCCTCGTTTTCAGCCAACAGGTCAAGTTTACCTCGCGGAATATCTATCGCCTCGCCCTGCCGCTGTTTGTTGGGCTATTCCTGATGAGTCTGCCACCCGTGTATCTGCAGGATGTCCCGCTCACTCTCCGCCCGCTGCTCAGCAACGGCCTGCTGGTCGGTATCCTGCTGTCGGTGTTGCTGGATAACATCATTCCATGGGAGCGCATCAGATAAAGGTTCCAGATAGCGGTGTTATCTGGAAACAACAACGGGCACTGTAAAGTGCCCGTTTGAATAAGAACGGGCCATTCGGCCCGCTAATGATTAACACATTTCCAGCGCTTGCGCTTTGGCCCTTTCAGCCTGCTTTCGGTAATGGTCATATCGCGCGCAGAACCAGATTCTCTGCTGTTCGTTCATGTTGCCGGTGATCGTGCTGATGTCGATGGGGTGGCCCACCGCGTACATATGCGCAAAGCTGCGGGCCAGAAAATCAAAATTGTTTAATGCCTGTAGTTCCTGTTTCTGCATTGCATATCCCTCCGATCTGGTACTCGTTTTTAAGGTTATATGCTTTCCTGTTTCCAGTATTCGCCTGTTATCGATATCTCTTTGAACACTGCGTGCGCATTTCAGCAGCGCTACGTCACATTTCGGCAATGAGGCCGGGACAAGAATGACGGTTCGTGCTGAATAGGCGGTCACGTCCATAAGCGGGTACATCAATCAACATTTTTGCAATATACTGTGACAAGTGTAGAACAGAGTGAGTAGATAACGAATGGAAATTGATCTGGATAACCTGGTCTTCGACGGCCTGGAAGAAGCGCAAGAGCGCAATGCGGAACGTCTGGACGATGCAGACAAAAAAGCGCAGGCGATTATTGCCGATGATGACTGCGGCGACGCCTGCAAAATCTGATAAAAAAGCCGGCACTGAGTGCCGGCTTTTTTTCGCTCACTTTTCTACGTTCATCAACGCTGCATACGCCGCATCGCGCAATGATAAGCGCCATTCCGTACCGAGCGGCGCAGGACGGCCGCAATCAGGTGCACGCTACCGCGAACCACACGCTGTTCCACCGGGTTCAGCCGTAAATCCAGCATATCCTGGGCCCAGTCGGGCAGCAAATCGATACCGGCTTTCATAAAAATCTTCCCCGCAGGCTGCGTGAAACGACCAGGCAGCCGGGTGGTCATCAAAACCCTTGCCACTTCCCGGGTACGCGCATCGCAGCGCAGTTGCGGGCGCATCTGCTCAAGATAATCCGCCACCGCCTGGGGCGTTTTGGGCACATTACGCGCCCCCAGTTTTTCGGCAATGCTGGCCGATTCAATAAAGTATTGTGCCTGCCGCGCGGGCGAGACCACCGTACGCCGATAGCGCAGGTGCGAGGCCATAAACGAGCTGCATTCCGCTACGTGGACCCAGGTCAATAAATCCGGATCGCTGGCGGCGTATGGCGTACCATCAACGTCGGTACCGCTAATACGCATGTGGATGGCTTTCACTTTCGCGATCAGCCGTTCGGCATCCGGTTCCGTGGCAAAGGTGGTGGCGGAAATAAACTGGCTGGTTCGGCGCAGACGGCCAAAGATATCCTCGCGGAACGATGAATGATCCCAGACGCCTGCCAGCGCCAGCGGGTGCAGCATCTGCAACAACAGCGCGCTGATGCCGCCGCACAGCATCGACGTAAAATCACCGTGCACCGGCCAGATGGCCGACTGGGGGCCAAACAGCCCCGGTTCGCCGACCGGGTGCTCGAAATCAATTTCCTTGAGCGCCATCCCCGTCAGGCCCAGCACCTGATGCTCAATTCGCTGGCGTAGCCATTCCATTTGCGCCCCCTTCGTCGTCAGGCCTGACGCGCGTTATCCAGCCATGCGTAGACCGCCGCCAGATCCTGTTTAGCCAGCCCGTTTTGCGCGGCATTTTCCCACAGTGCGGCGATATCGCTCATCATCGGCATTGTGCCCTGCGGGGCATTTGCCAATGCCAGGCGTGCGTCTTTCAGCGCATGTTGAAGCTGCATCTGCGGGGTGTAATCCTCTTTGCGGATCATCTCCAGCTTGCCCTTCACATAGGGTGCCGCCAGCGGGCCGCCTTCCAGCGTTTCCCACAGCTGCTCTGGCGTAAAGCCAAACTGTTTTGCCAGTTGCATGCTCTCTGCGACGCCCTGCATCATGGCGATAAGCCAGGCATTAATCACCAGCTTCATTTTCTGGCTGTTGCCCGCCTCGCCGTACCACTGGGTGCCGCGAGAAATGGCGTCGAATACCTGCTGTGCGGCACCAGCGCGCGTCTGGTCGCCGCTTGCCATCACCAGGATTTGCGCGTTTTCAGCCGGCGCTTTAGTGCCAGAAACCGGCGCATCGAGATACAGCATATCCGGGCGCAGCGCATGGAGCAGCGCAATCGCCTCGGCGGTTTCCTGAATACCGATGGTTCCCATCTGGCAGAACGTCGCGCCCTGCGGGCACGACGGCGCAATGGTGCGGATAATGGCTTGCGTGGCGGCACCGTCGGTGAGCATCGCAATAATGACTGACGCATCGGCTACAGCCAGCGCTGCATCGTTGCACAACTGAAGACCGTTGGGTTGGAGATCCTCCCCTCGCCCAGGCGTACGGTTCCAGCCGTACACCGTGAAACCTTTTTTGAGCAGGTTGGCGGCAAATGCGTGCCCCATTGCGCCTAAACCCAGAACCGCTACCGCAGGCTGTGCCTTCATTTCTCTCTCCTCACATGTTCGGTCGTTTTTTGTAGCCTGATGATTTTCCGACCAAAAAGCAACCGGAGAATCCTGCGGCCCATCATAGTTTCCGACCGTGAGGTCTGGCATTAGCAAAGCTTGCGCGATTACCCTTTCCGCCCGCCGGATTTACCGATGGCTTTGTGCAGATCGTTAATACGTTTCATCGAACGAATCGTGCGCTGCGACGCGGTGGATGCCACCGACAAAACCAGCATTTCCAGACACACCATCACCGTACCATGTAGCGGTACCCGGCCATTTTCGCCGCGCGGCACGTGGATCACCACTTGCGACATCTCGCTAAATCGCGAGTCGGTCGCCTGGGTCAGCAAAATCGTTGGAATACCTAACCGCTCGGCCTCCCGAAGCGTGGTCAGCCCCTCACGGTGTGGTGACTTCTGGCCCATCATAATCAGCACATCGCCGCGCTGCAGCGATATCAACTGCTCGGCCAGGCTAAACCCCGTGCGATTCAGCACGTAAGACGGCAGGCCGATACGGTTGAATAACCGTGCGGTGTAGTCACTTAAAATACCCGATGCGCCAATGCCAAACAGCGCCACCTGGCGAGCTTCGCTCAGTAATGCCACCGCCTGGGCAATCGCCGCGCGGTTATCCGGCGTCGCCAACATCTCGCAAGCTCGCTGATGCCCTTCCAGCACGAAGTCAATGCTTGAGCTGACATCGCTGGTGAGTGCCGCGACGGTGGTGACCATCTTTTCTGCGGAACTGATGGTCGGGCCAAACCAGTGCTGCATGGTTTGCTTGAGGTCGCGCAGCCCGGCAAAGCCTAGCGCCTGGATGGCGCGGACCACCGTGGCGTCGGAGGTTTGCGTGGCGGCGGCGATTTCCATCGCCGTGTGGTCAAGCACCGCTTCGCGATTGTCATCAATCCAGTGAACGACCGCCAGCAAACGCGGCGAGAGTTGGGGGGCACGGCTGCGCAGACGTTCGCCAAACAAATCTACCCGCCGCTTTTCGTGACGAACGACCGGCGGTCTCATTTGACCTCCTGCGGGATCGGTCTTCCGGCAATATGCGACTGCACTTCCGCCACCAGCAGGCTTAAAGCGGCATACGAGTTAGAAATGACCTCTTCGCGCGGCAACAGCACATAATGTCCGCTGCGACAGGCACGCATAAAGTCACACCAGCCCGGCAACACTTTCTCCATCTCATCGCGCTCATCCTGCGGTTTACCGCCGGTATCAGAGCGCCAGGTGGCAAAAACAAAATCAGCGTCAAGATCCGGCAACTGCTCGGCGCTCACATCCATACGCTCACCGTCCGGAATGCGCTCAATCAGCGCAGGGAAACGGAAGCCCGCATCACGCAGCACGCGGCCAAGAGCATGGTAAGAATGATGAACCGTTACCTTGCCGTTATTGGCCTGAATCACTGAAACCGTGATTTTCTGCGTATCCACGGTCTGTTTCAGCTGTTGGATTTGCGCCTGATAGCGTCGGTCGAGTATCGCCAGACGCGTCTCAGTGCCGGTCAACTGCGCCAGCTTGCGGTAAATCCGCGGCGCGCTACCCAGCAGATGGTCAATACTCACCGTCGGCGCAATCTTCGCCAGCTGTTCAATCGGCACGTTACGGTTTGGCTCGGTGATGATCAGATCCGGTTTCGCCGCCGCCACCGCTTCAAGGTCAATGTCGGCGGTACCGATGAATTTAATGTCGCTATTATCGAAATCCACACCGGTCAACTGCGCGCTTGAACGCAGATAATGGCTGCCGTCCGGACGCGTGCGCCCGTGGCTCGCTACCGGCGGTACGCCGAGCTCAATCAGCGGAATGGTAATATCAAGATCGTGCATAGAAACAATGCGCTTCGGGTGTGCCGGCACCTGCACGACACGCCCGAGATCGTCGGTGAATGCCTGCGTTTGCGCACCGGCCACCGCGCTTATCAGCCACAAAGCGGGGAATAGCCCTCGAAAAGTCATCCTGAACCTCATAACGCGTCGCGACGACGCCACAACAGTAAAATAAAAAAGGGGCAGCCAATCAGCGAAATAATGATTCCCGCCGGAATTTGTAACGGGGCAAACGCCAGTCGACCAATCGTATCGGTCAATAACACCAGCAACGCGCCAATCAGCGCGCTGCCGGTCAGCAGCGACACCTGGCCGCCGGGAAGGAGAAAACGCGCCATATGCGGCGCCATCAACCCGACGAATCCAAGGCTCCCCACGCATGAGACGCTCGCTGCCGTCAGCAGAACCGGCGCAAGGAAACGCAGCAGGGTCAGCCGCGCCTGGCGAACGCCGAGACTGCTGGCAACCTGATTGCCCAACATCGCCACATCCGCCGCTCGAGCGCTCAAGTAGAGGATGACCACCGCCGGTAGCGCCCACGCGACGGCGACCGCCAGCAGCGGCCAGGTCGCCGCATGCAGGCTACCCGCAAGCCAGGTCATCGCCGTTTGTACATCACGAATATCCGCCGTGGTGACAAACAGCCCCATCGCTGCCGACAGCGCCCACGACACGCCGATGCCAATCAAAATAAAGCGCGGGCGCGAGAGATCGCGCGCCAGTACCATCACCAGCAGCGCGACCAGCATGCCACCGAGCATTCCCGCAAGCGGACGCCATGTCAGGCTCAGTGAAGGAAAAGCCAGAATCAATGTCAGCACCACCACGCTGGTGCCCTCTTTCACGCCAATCAGCCCTGGGTCAGCCAGACCGTTGCGAGTGATCGACTGCATCGCGGCCCCGGCCAGCCCAAGCATGCCGCCGCAGAAGACAGCCATCAGCAGGCGCGGCAGGCGAATATCGCGCACGATATACACCTGCTGAGCGCTCAGTACGTCCGGATAAAACAGCGCGCGGCCAATGGCGCTGGTGGGAATCGGCAGCGATCCGCGCGTCACGCCGTAGATAACCAACAGCCCCACCGCCAACGCCAGCATGGCAGCTATCTTTACCAGTCGGGGACGCAGCAGCACACGAAATGGCCCCCACGTCAGAGGACGAAAACCCGCTTTGCTTAACGCATGCCTCATTTAAAAAACCTCACGGCAATGGCGATAAAAATCGGCGCGCCGACCAGCGCGGTCATCACGCCGGTCGCCAGCTCCTGCGGAGCCAGCAGCCAGCGGGCCAGAATATCGGCCAGCAGCAGCAATAATGCGCCGGTCGGTAGCGCCAGCAGCAGCCCGATACGGATATCCTGCCCGGCCCAGCGGCGAATGGCGTGCGGCACCACCAGCCCGATAAAACCGATTGGACCGGCGATGGACACCGATGCCCCGCACAGCAGCGCAATCGCCAGCACGCCCAGTATGCGCGTACGGGTTACCGCAACGCCCAGACTGCTCGCCACGCGGTCGCCGAGCGCCAGAATATTCAGCCGGGGGGCGAGGAACGCCGCCAGCCCCAACCCCAGCAGCGCCGGAAGACTGGCGACGCGCAGCGTATGCATGCTGACGCCCGACAAATCACCCGCCAGCCAGGTCCGCATGGCCTGTAGCGTCTGCTCATCGAGGATCAGAATCGAGGCGGTCACCGCCGAGGCAAATGCCGACAGCGCCACGCCACAGAGGGTAATCTTCATCGCCGTCGCCCCTGCGCGACCGGAGGAAGCCAGCAGCATCACCAGGCCGAACAGCAGTGCTGCGCCGCCAGCCGCGATCAGAGGGCGGCTGACGCCCCATTCGCCGAACGAGATCCCGGCCGCCGAACAGGCCACCACCGCCAGCGTCGCTCCGGCGTTCAAACCGAGAATATGCGGTTCACCCAGCGGGTTGCGGATTACTGTTTGCAGCAGCAGACCAGCGACACCCAGCGCGGCTCCGGTCATTAGTGCCGCCAGCAGGCGAGTGAGACGCAGACTCACGATGATACGGTGGTCAAAATTGTGCGGGTCATAATGCAGTAGCGCATCAATCACGACACGCGGCGCAATTGCCCGCGCGCCCAGTCCAAGATGGATCACCGACGCAACACATAACAGGCAGCCGAGTACCGCGAACGCGGCTGACGGATAACGTGCGCCTCGACGCGTAAGTACGCTTTGTATCGACATCAGACGGTTACCGGCCGGGCGCTGAAGGGCATAAAGAGGGGCTTACCGCTTTGTGGGTTATGCAGCATCTGCACATCAACGTCGAACACCAGCTTAATCAGCGCGGGCGTGCAATCCTGCGAGTCGTGAATTACGCCCGCAACCTGCCCCTGCTTCATAAACACCAGCGTGTCGGCATAGTTCACGGCGAAATTAAGGTCGTGCAACACGGTAATGACCGTTCGTCCATGTTCGCGGGTCAGCTGTTGTAGCAGTTCAAGAATTTCCACCTGGTAGCGGAGATCAAGCCAGGTGGTGGGTTCATCCAGCAGGATAGTCGGCGTTTGCTGCGCCAGCGCCATGGCTATCCAGCAGCGTTGGCGCTGACCGCCAGAAAGGCTGTCCACCGTCAAATGCGCGTACTCAAGCGTGCCGGTCAGACGCAGCGCTTCTTCCACCGCACATTCATCCTCCGGGGACCACTGGCGAATGAGCCCCTGCCAGGGATAGCGCCCGCGCGATACCAGTTCAAACACCGTCAGCCCTTCCGGCGTGAGCGGCGATTGCGGCAGAAGGCCCAACTGGCGCGCCACCTGCTTCGTCGGCTGCTGATGAATATCTCGCCCATCCAGACGCACGCCGCCCCCGAGCGGTTTCAGCATCCGCGCGATGGTGTTCAGCAAGGTTGATTTACCGGAACCGTTCGCTCCCGCCAGCACCGTCATTTTTCCGACGGGCAGCGTCAAACTAACGTCATTGACAATACGTTGGCCGCCATAGCCGGCGCACAGGGACGCCAGTACAATCCCGCGTTCCTGCGGGTTTTCTTGCCGCTGAGGCATATTTCTTTCTCTCCGGCCGCAACGACGTGGTATCGTCCTGCACCTTAAATAAATCTCATTCTCTTTTGATCATGCTATGCCGTCATGTAGTAGTCAATAGCGCTACATTACCGCTTTATTTCATCAGGCTTTTAGCCCCTCACTCACCTCTACGGTTAAACCACTATAAATAAAATCATTTAATTTCAATTTATTAACAGAAAACCGCATAACGTTTTGGCCCTCAAATGCCGACATAACCCGTGTTGCATAAATTTGTCATCGACTGCATTTACTACTACATCACCGCATGATTGAATGATTCTCAATTACATATCCGGAACATTTTTGGCGATGTGAACGGGTAGCTTTCGCAATTCAGGGCAATGATTTTTTAATTTTGGCTGCCATCTATCGGCAGTTTTTTTATGGGAAAACAGACAGATGACACACTTCTCCCCGACGTTCACGGGCACAACCGGGCGCGCGCTATTTTCACTCCTCTTTCTGGGGGCCGTCAGTTCGCCTTCGCTGATGGCGGCTGAAAAAACCGCACGTAGCGACGACACCAAAAAAGAAGATGCGATGACGGTTATTGGCACGACCGCGCAGGCTGACCAGACCGTCACCGACGGCTATCAGCCCTTGAGCAGCGCTACCGCTACGCTAACGTCGATGCCACTGCTCGATATTCCGCAGGTCGTCAACACGGTGAGCGATAAAGTATTAGAAGATCAGCATGCCACCTCGCTGGACGAAGCGCTGTATAACGTGGCCAACGTAGTGCAAACCAACACCCTTGGCGGCACTCAGGACGCGTTTACTCGCCGCGGCTTTGGCGCCAACCGCGACGGTTCGATTATGACCAACGGTCTGCGTACCGTGCTGCCGCGCAGCTTCAACGCCGCCACATCGCGCGTGGAGGTGCTAAAAGGCCCCGCTTCCACGCTGTACGGCATCCTCGACCCCGGTGGATTAATTAACGTGGTGACCAAGCGCCCAGAGCGCACTTTCTCCGGCGATATTTCAGCCACCTCCAGCAGCTTCGGCGGCGGTAGCGGACAGATTGACGTTACCGGCCCCATTGAAGGCACCCAACTGGCCTATCGTCTGATTGGCGAATATCAGAATGAAGATTACTGGCGTAACTTCGGCAAGGAGCGCAGCAGTTTTATCGCCCCTTCCCTGACCTGGTTTGGCGACGACGCGACGGTGAACCTTTCGTGGTCGCACCGTAACTACAATACGCCGTTCGACCGCGGCACCATTTTCGATCTGAATACCGGTCAGGCGGTCAACGTACCGAGCAAGGTACGTTTCGACGAGCCGTTTAACATTACCGATGGCAATTCCGATCTGGCGCAGCTCAACGCGGAGTATCGTCTGAACAGCCAGTGGACCGCGCGTTTTGACTACAGCTTTAGCCAGGATATGTACAGTGATAACCAGGCTCGCGTGATGGCCTACGATGCCAAAACCGGCAACCTGACCCGCCGTGTAGACGCGACGCAGGGCTCGACCCAACGGATGCATGCCACGCGGGCCGATTTGCAGGGCAATGTGGTGATTGGCGGTTTCTATAATGAGTTGCTTACCGGCATCGCCTATGAAAATTATGACCTGCTGCGTACCGATATGATCCGCTGCAAAAACGTCAAGAATAGCCTCAATATCTATCACCCGGTGTACGGGACGCTGGATAAATGCACCACCGTATCGGCGGCCGATAGCGATCAGCGCATTCAGCAGGAAACCTATGCGACGTATTTGCAGGACGCGCTCTATTTGACGGATAAGTGGATTGCCGTGGCGGGCGTGCGCTATCAGTACTACACCCAGTACGCAGGAAAAGGTCGTCCGTTCAAAGAAAACACAGACAGCCGGGACGAAAAGCTGACGCCGAAGTTTGGCCTTGTGTACAAGGTGTCACCCACCGTTTCGCTGTTCGGCAACGTTGCGCAGTCGTTTATGCCGCAATCGTCCATCGCCAGCTATATTGGCGACCTGCCGCCGGAAGAGTCCACGGCTTATGAAGTGGGGGCTAAATTCGACCTGTTCGACGGCGTGACGTCTAATATCACCTTCTTTGATATTCACAAACGTAACGTGCTTTATACCGAAACCATTGGTGACGAGACCTACGCCAAAACCGCGGGCAAAGTACGCTCGCGTGGGATTGAGGTGGATGTCGCCGGTTCGTTGAGCGAAAACCTTAACGTCATTGCCAGCTACGGCTACACCGATGCTAAAGTCGAGGAAGATCCGGAATACGCCGGTAAACCGCTGCCCAACGTGCCGCGCCATACCGGATCGCTGTTCCTGACCTATGACATTAACAACGTCTATGATAGTAACACGCTCACGCTCGGCGCCGGGGGGCATGCATTGAGCCGCCGCTCCGGTACCAACGGCGCAGATTACTACCTGCCCGGCTACGCGGTAGCGGATTTCTTTGCCGCCTACAGGATGAAGCTACAGTACCCGGTTACGTTGCAGGTGAACGTGAAGAACCTGTTCGACAAGACCTACTACACCTCATCGATTGCCAGCAATAATCTGGGTAACCAGATTGGCGACCCACGCGAAGTGCAGTTTACGGTAAAAATGGCCTTCTGATTCCACCAACGCCCAGCCCTCTCTTAGCCAGAGAGGGCCAACCTTTACATACTCTTTCAATCCCGCATCACTTCCCTACAGTCCGCTTACGCATAATAGTCGCTTTAACTTTTAGACAACATTTTTGACTTTGAGGGATTAGAGTGATGCGTCAAACTCTGCAACTTTCACGCTGGCTAGCAGGATTGCTTCTTGCCGTCAGCGTTGCGCTGCCAGCCAGCGCCAACTCCTGGCCACTGCCGCCGCCGGGCAGCCGCCTGGTGGGCGAAAACCGTTTTCACGTCGTCGACAACAGCGGTGGCTCACTGGAAGCCATCGCCAAGAAATATAACGTGGGTTTCCTGGCGCTGTTGCAGGCCAACCCTGGCGTCGATCCGTATGTGCCTCGTGCGGGCAGCGTACTCACTATCCCGCTGCAAACACTGCTACCCGACGTACCGCGTGAAGGCATCGTACTAAATCTGGCCGAGCTGCGGCTGTACTACTACCCGCCGGGCAGTAAAACCGTGACCGTCTACCCTATCGGCATCGGTCAACTTGGCGGCACGACGGTGACACCCACCATGGTCACCACCGTTTCAGATAAGCGCGCCAACCCAACCTGGACGCCAACCGCCAATATCCGCGCGCGCTATCGCGCTCAGGGTGTTGAGCTGCCGGCGGTAATGCCTGCCGGACCGGATAACCCGATGGGGCATCACGCCATTCGTCTTGCGGCCTACGGCGGCGTGTATCTGCTACACGGCACCAACGCCGATTTTGGTATCGGCATGCGCGTCAGCTCAGGCTGTATTCGCCTGCGTGATAACGACATTAAGGCACTTTTCGATCAGGTTACGCCTGGCACGAAGGTAAACATTATCAATACGCCAATTAAGGCGTCGATTGAGCCAAACGGCGTTCATCTGGTGGAAGTTCATCAACCGCTGTCCGAGCATATTGATGACAACCCGCAGACCCTGCCAATTGTGCTTAACGCCGGGATGAAAGCCTTCAGCCAGAACCCTGCTACCGATAGCGAAGTGATGAAAAAAGTGATGGATGTGCGCTCCGGGATGCCGGTCGATGTCACCCGTCATCACGATGTTGCGCAGCAAAATATGTAGTTGAAAAGCAAAAGTAAAAGGCCCTGAGCGTATTCCGCTCAGGGCCTTTTTTATGGCAGTGGCATAAGCATTATGAGGGTTTTAACGCTTATTTATAGATTACCGCAGTACCGTGGAGGGAGTTCGGACCGCTAACGGAAGTGATGCGGAAAGATTTCGCACCCATTTCATCGGCTTTCTGAGACAGTTCTTGTTCCAGAGACGCCAGGTTCGGGCCTGCAGATGCGGCAATGTTACCGACTTTGTGCTGATCTGCTGGAGTGGATTGCACTTCAACAGCGGCAAAGCTTGCAAATGACAGTGAGCTAAGGACTGCGGCGATAGCCAGGGTTTTTACGTTTTTCATAATTTTTACCTTGCAGATGAATTTTTGTAGGTCAGACGTTATTAACTTAACGATCGATAAATTAATAATAATGAGATCCAGGTCACACGTCAACGGATTTTTATAACGATCATTTATTTAATTAGAATTCATATATTTTTCATATGAATATGTTGAATTCTTTTTTGCGACGGAAGCGCTGGCCCCCGCCGATAATTATTTTTATAATGAGCATTCACTAAACACCGACTGAGGTAGGCGGCACGATGACAACTGACACGCAAAGTTGCGCGAAAAAAGGCCGTGGTCGACCTAAAGTATTCGACCGGGAAGCGGCGTTGGATAAAGCCATGACGCTGTTCTGGCAGTATGGCTATGAAGCAACATCGCTTTCCGATCTTGTCGAAGCCACCGGCGCCAAGGCGCCGACGCTGTACGCTGAATTTGTGAATAAAGAGGGGCTCTTCCGCGCCGTACTCGATCACTACATCAGCCGTTTTGCGTCGAAAAATGAAGCCTGTCTGTTCTGTGAAGACCAGACGCTGCTGGAGGCGCTTCGCCACTATTTCACTGCCGTCGCCACCTGCTTTACCAGCAAAGACACGCCGGCGGGCTGCTTTATGATCAACACGTCTGCCGCCCTTGCCGCCTCTTCCAAAGAAATTGCGAAGACCATTAAGTCGCGTCACGCGGTGCAGGAACAGACGTTATACAAGTTCTTACAGCTGCGTCAGGCGCGCGGGGAAATCCCGGCAGAAAAAAACGTCGCCGAGCTGGCGCAGTTTCTGAGCTGTATTTTGCAGGGAATGTCGATTAGCGCCCGTGAAGGGGCGAGCTTTGAAACGCTGATGCAGATTACCGAAACCACCCTTCGCCTCTGGCCACAGATGATTGCCGTATAAAAAAAACGCCCCTCAGTCTGGGAGACGGAGGGGCGAATCAGCACACTCACACTTTTTTAGGCTTTATTCAGTACCAGCTGACCATTGCTATCCAGCGGGATCTGGCTGCCGGGCTGTTTATCCATACGGATTTTGCCCTGCTGGTCGCCGATTTTGTAGGTCACATCATATCCGAGCGTTTTCTCAGACTTGTCGTACACTGTTTTACAACGCTGCTCCGTCGTGGTGTAGGTGTCGTTATTCTGCATCGCACCCTGCACCTGGTTACCTGCATAGCCGCCGCCTAAAGCACCGACGACGGTTGCAACATCTTTACCGCGTCCGCCACCAAACTGGTGCCCGATGACCCCACCGGCAACGGCGCCCAGCACCGATCCGGCGATGCGGTTTTCATCCTGTACCGGACGACGGTGCGTAACCGTCACGTTGCGGCACTCCTGACGCGGGTTTTTAACGGTTTCCTTGATTGGCGTAGCGGAGATCACCTGCGCATACTGCGGGCCACGATCGAATACGTTCATGCTCGCTACGGCGGCAACCCCGAGAGCAGCTGCAACGCCAATACCAATACCCGCCAACATTGATTTATTCACGGGACTTCCTCCTTTGTTGCTATTGCTAACAATTGTGCAACTTAAGTCAAACCATGACTATCAGACAAAAACTCAAAAGCAGGATTTTATGTGGGATTAGAGATGTTTGAGAGAATTCTGAAGGTAGAGACAGGTAACAATTGAAAGCGCTGATAAGCGCAGCGCTTTGGGCGGAACATTGGCGCTCATTGCCGGATGGCGCTGCGCTTATCCGGCCTACATGCATAACAACATGCAGGCCGGGAGCCTTAAAACGCGATTAGTGCAGTTTCAGTCGCGGACGGATAACGCGGTTGATACTGCCCACCAGCATCATCAGGCCGGTTTTCACGTAACCGTGCAGCGCAATCTGGTGCATACGGTATAGCGAGATATAGACCATACGCGCGATACGCCCTTCGATCATCATCGAACCACGCATCAGGTTACCCATCAGGCTGCCGACGGTTGAATAGTTGGAGAGCGATACCAGTGAACCGTGATCCTTATAGGTATACGGCTTCAGCTCTTTACCCTTCATCTGCGCCAGAATGTTGTTAAGCGCACAGGTCGCCATCTGGTGCGCAGCCTGGGCGCGCGGCGGCACAAAGCCCCCTTCCGGACGGGCGCAAGAAGCACAGTCGCCGATAGCGTAGATATCCTGATCGCGGGTGGTTTGCAGCGTCGGCTCAACCACCAGCTGATTGATGCGGTTAGTTTCCAGGCCGCCGATCTCTTTCATGAAATCTGGCGCTTTAATGCCCGCCGCCCATACCATCAGATCGGCCTGAATATATTCGCCATCTTTCGTGTGCAGACCGCCTTCATCGGCACTGGTCACCATCGTCTGGGTCAGCACGCGTACACCCATTTTAGTCAACTCGCTGTGCGCAGCGCCGGAAATGCGCGGCGGCAACGCAGGCAGAATACGTTCACCGGCTTCCACCAGCGTGACGTTCAGCGCTTCGTTATTCAGCCCTTTGTAGCCATAGCTGTGGAGCTGTTTCACCGCGTTGTGCAGTTCAGCGGACAGCTCAACACCGGTCGCCCCGCCGCCAACAATGGCGATATTCACCTTGCCGTTCGCGCCCAGGTTAGCGGAATATTTCAGGAACAGGTTCAGCATTTCCTGGTGGAAACGACGCGCCTGGTGCGGGTTATCGAGGAAGATACAGTGCTCTTTCACGCCCGGGGTGTTGAAGTCGTTTGAGGTGCTGCCCAACGCCATCACCAGCGTGTCGTACGCCAGCTTGCGCTCAGGCACCAGCAGTTCGCCCTTCTCATCACGCAGTTCTGCCAGGGTGATGGTTTTCGCTTCGCGGTTGATATCCATCACCGAGCCCAGCTGGAACTGGAAGTGATGATTACGCGCATGTGCCAGATAGCTCAGCGCATCAACACCTTCATCCAGAGAACCGGTCGCCACCTCGTGCAACAACGGTTTCCACAGGTGGCTATGGTTGCGATCCACCAGCGTAATTTTCGCTTTTTTACTCCGGCCAAGCTTGCGACCCAGCTGAGTAGCCAGTTCCAGGCCGCCAGCGCCGCCACCTACAATTACAATTTTCTTCATTGGCGTAGTCACGAGACCCCCTTAAAATTTATTAACCAATTGTTAATTAAAAGTTATTAATTTAGCTCTTAGTTAACAACAAGTTACTCACAAGAAACCATTCAGCTGCAATGAGAATAACATGAATGGTGCATTGGTCATACCAAAATTGATGTGTATCAAGTTTTATCGCGCAGAAGTTGAGCGAACGGCATTGCGATGAGCGAAATGGGAGTCAGCGGGGTTAAAAATTAACAAAAAAAAGCCCCGGCAACCTAAAGCTGCCGGGGCTTCTCAGCCGAAAATTTAGCCTAACGTTTTGAACGCTTTAATCCGCTGCAGATGCGGCGAAATATTTTTAAACTTGTGACCCTGTTCTTCGTCCCAGATGATCTCATAGTAGTGATGCAGCACGTCTGCTGAACGCTGGCTATCAAGCGCATCGTCGTGGCGAGAGAGAATGGCCAGGCAACGGTCACGGTTCTTCTCGCGGAAGTTGTTCACACATTTGGTGGCAATATCCACGTACTCTTCCGGGCGATCGATCTTGCCGTCCATATTCTCGTTCGGGAACAGGTTCGGGTTAAACATCACCTGGCGAATATCGCACAGAAAACCAATTCGCTCCGCCCAGTAGCCGCCCAGCCCTACGCCGCAAATCAGCGGCCGCTCATCGGCATTCAACTGCAGCATTTTGTCGACTTCTTTCAGCAGATGCTGCATGTCATGCTTGGGGTGCCGCGTGCTGTAGCTAATCAACCGCACATCCGGGTCGATAAACTGCAGTTGCAGCACTTTCTCATGGTTACCAGGGCTATTGGAGTCAAAACCGTGTAAATAGATAATCATTGCGTCCTCACCACACCATTACTCCCACACCGGGAGGGTTAATGACCAGCCTTCACTTCCTGCCAGCGTTCGTGGAGTTGCTCCAGCTGAGCGCTAACTGTTTTCCAGCGGGCGGAGTCCATCAGTTCCTGACGGCTAAATGAACCTTTATGATACAACTTCGTAACACGCTCTGCGTTGATCGGCGACAGGTTATCCAGCACGCTCACCGCACCTTTACGATTATTGCAGACGAGGATCATATCGCAACCTGCGTCGAGCGATGCCTGGCCGCGTTCAGCATAGCTGCCCATAATCGCCGCGCCTTCCATTGAAAGGTCGTCAGAGAAAATCACGCCCTCAAAACCCAACTCGCCGCGCAGCACGGTCTTCAGCCAATGCGCCGAGCCGCTGGCAGGACGCGGATCAACGGCGTCGTAAATGACGTGTGCCGGCATAATGGCGTCGAGCGCATTTTCGCTAATCAGCGTTTTAAACACCGCCATGTCTTTCCCGCGGATTTCCGCTTCCGGACGCGGATCGTGCGGCGTCTCTTTGTGCGAATCGGCAGTGACCGCGCCATGGCCTGGGAAATGTTTACCCGTGGTTTTCATCCCGGCAGCGTGCATGCCGTCAATAAAATGACGCGCCATCAGCAGCGCTTTCTGCGGGTCCGCATGATAAGAACGCTCGCCAATGGCGGTACAGATGTGGCCCACGTCTAATACCGGCGCGAAGCTGATATCAATATCCATCGCGATCATCTCACTGGCCATCAGCCAGCCCGCATCAACCGCCATCCGGGCACCGTCCTCTTCCCCCAGCACCGCGGCAAACGACTGTGCGGCCGGTAAACGGGTGAACCCTTCGCGGAAACGCTGTACGCGGCCCCCTTCCTGGTCAACAGCCACCACCAGTCGGTTACGCGAGGCGCTGCGAATCTGGCGAACCAGTTCACGAAGCTGCTCGGGGTCGTGGTAATTACGGGTAAACAGAATTAAACCGCCAACCAGCGGGTGCGCCAGAATCTCACGTTCTTCGGCATCCATCTCGTAGCCTTCCACATCCAACATTACTGGCCCCACACGGCCTCCTTATTGTTCTTAAGCTGCTGCCAGATTTCATTGGCCAGCGTGATAAATTGTTCGTCACCGGTCTGTTGCCAGCGACACTCGAACCAGCCCGCCATCAGCATCAGTACCCACGGACGCCAGCGTAATGTCTGTTGCCACAGGGCGTCCGGGGACATATGTGCCAGCCTGGCATAGGCCTCAATCAGTTGATAGCGTTGTTGATTGTCCGGCATCCACACCGCCGCCAGCTCCAGCGCAATATCGCCGTCGCCAGCGTATTCCCAGTCGATGAGCCTTAAACCGCCTTCGGCGTGCACAATATTGCCAGCGTGGACATCCATATGCAGCGGTGCCAGGCGCAACGGTCGCGGCTCCTTCCGCTGGCGCAGCCGTTGTAAGCTGCGCAGCCAGAAAGGCGTGCGTCGTGACGGACTGCACTGCTGCCAGTACCGTTCTAACAAAGGTAAGAGCGCCAGCCGCCAGCCAAATCGGGGCTGCTGATGCAAATCATACAGGAGAGTCGCCAGCGGTTGATGCGCCGGAAGCACGCTTTTGATCTCTCCGGCTAAAAAATCAACTGCCATCCAGCCGCGCGTATAAAAAACAGGCTTTGGCGCCAGCGTGGCGGGTAGCTGACGAAGGGCGTGATATTGACGGAGGAATTCGTGTTCCGGCGCGTCGGGCGCATGATGCTGACGCAGTACCAGCCGCCGTCCACCGTGTTGAAGAATACAGCTGCTGCCGCTCAGCCCCGCGTATTCGGGGCTGGCGACGATGTGATAGTGCGGAAATTCACGTGACAGCAGTGCGTCACGCGAAAGCTTACTGTTGCGCAACCGCACCTTTACCTGACCAGACGATCTCACCGGTTTGTACCAGCATCAGCTGCATTTGCAGCGTCGGCGCGTTCACGTTGCCGGTAGCGTTAGAGTAAAGCACGTACTGAGCCCCCACGTTACGGGCAATGCCCATCGCTTTACTGCGCGAACCCAGGCTGTCCTGCGGCGACAGTCCTAACTGCTGCTTAGCCACCGACAGCTGTTGGGCAGACACCAGGGTAAACTTGCCGTTACCTGCCAGCGCGTTACGCAGCGCGGTAGTCGCTTCCCCGGAGTTCAATGAACCGTTGGTGCGGTTGTTAACGCTGTCGACCAGCAAAATGCTGCCCGCGGTTACGCCGCCGGTTTGCAGCATTTTGCCAACCAGCGGCTGTGCTGCGCCGTTCCAGTCATAGTGCCGTACGCGCGGCGTTGGCTGCGCAGGCGTTTCACCGCCGTGCTCAATCGGACCTGGCTGCTGCGGAATCGTCGGCACGCTCGGTACCGTTGGCACCGGCTGCTGCGGCTCAGCAGGCTGTTGTGGCTGCTGCGGATTCGCCGTATCGACTGGCGCCGGTTGTTCGCGCACCGCACACCCTGCCAGTACCAGTGCCAGCGAGGCCATCAACGCATAGCGACCCAATTTACTCATTCCAGTTTACCCCTCACAGATAAAGATAAAGTCGGGCTTTATGCGCCCCTAAACCGTTAGCGGTCCCGTACAGCGTGACCGACCCCATTGCGGGAATCGTAATGCTGCGCGGCGCTTCCAGCGGGTGCATTTCCAGCCCTCTGGCGTCATACCAATAAAAACGATAGTGAACGGTGACCGGCTGCCGCCTTTCGTTGAACAATTTTGCGCTGGCGGTCGCCTGTATATCCGACGACGTTAGCTCAGGCTTTTCCGCGCTGATACCTGCCGCCAGAACGTTAGACTCCATCACCAGCGTCTGCTGTTCACTGACGGCGATTTCCGGGCGCGAATGACACCCGCTCAGCAGCACCGTACCTAACAAAAGACCCAGACATGCCGATTTCATAGATTAGCCTTTATGCGCCAGCATCGGCCCCAGCGGGCGGCCGCCCAGCAGGTGCATATGAATGTGGTAAACTTCCTGCCCGCCATGGCGATTGCAGTTCATGATCAGACGATAGCCGTCTTCGGCAATCCCTTCCTGTTGTGCAATTTTCGCCGCCACGGTAATCATGCGCCCCAGCGCCTGCTCATGCTCGGCGGTGACGTCGTTGGTGGTGGCAATCAAGGTATTGGGGATAATCAGAATATGCGTCGGCGCCTGCGGAGAGATATCGCGAAACGCGGTAACCAGCTCGTCCTGATACACCATATCCGACGGGATTTCACGACGAATAATTTTGCTGAAAATGGTTTCTTCTGCCATACGGAATTCCTTTATTATTCTCATATGCCGTCGGTAAAATCGTTGCCGACGAACAGGTTAGATGCCAGAGTATGAGCGAGTTACGCCACTTCTTTCAACCGTAATACGATTTTTCTTACCTCTGGTCGTTACTTACGCACCCACTGGCCGTTAATGCCCTGCACGTATTCACCCGGCAGCGCTTTATCGATCAGCTTTTTCCCCGCCAGCCGAGCTACCTCCTGCTGAGAGAGATTGTTGCTCAACGCCAGCTGCTGATAGCTTTCGCTGCGGGCCTGATTAATGTTCTTCACTAGCGCCAACGTTTCGCTGTCCTTAGCCAGCGCCGCAAGATAGCCACCCTGCGTTTCCCCTACCCGGCCCTGTGTTCTCGCCTCTGACAGCGTTAACGCGAACGCCTGAACGCTAAACAGCCCCAACAGCAGAACCGCGATAATGCGCATTTTTCTCATGGTGGCGGCCCTCAGAATAAGTCGCTACGCGATTTCAGCAGATCCTCAACGTCCTTATCGGCCTTGATGCGGATCTCGTGCTCAATCTTGACGTTCATATTGATGGTAATCGGTTCTTTCGGCGCAGCCACCTCGATGCGCGGTACGCAGCCTGATAACAGTGCCGTTGCCGCGATCCCCAGGATGGCGATGGATAATTTCATTAGTGCTCCTTACATTCCGTGCCGCTGCGACACGGTACGCCGGGAAGGGTCGCGTGTTGCTCAAGCCATGACTGAAGTTTGTCGCCAAAGCGCAGGCTTCGCCACAAATCAAAAACATTCTCCTGGTGCGTGTAATTCAGACGCACCGTACTGCGTTTCTCGTCCATCACCCCGGTACCGGTCACCGTCGCCTGCAGCGTCAGCATACCCAGACTATCGAGATTGATCCGCGTCCACGAGCGGGAGATTTCCATATAGCGTAGCCAGTTGATTGCCGCGCCCGCGGCGATATTATCGTCGGCAACCGCGTCCGCGGTGTCTTTATCCAGGCGCAGCGTCATCGGGCCGGGATTATGCAACCAGCCGTCCTTAATAATCCATTTGCTGTCGTTCAGCCACAGCGGTAGCGCGCCGTCAACCGGGCCGGACATGGCAAACTGTTTCGGGTTCACCGCGCTCACCAGTTCGCTGGTAGAAATATGTTGTAAGCGCAGAAGCGCGGCGTCGCGCTGCGGCATGCGCAGCTGCTGCATCGTGACCTTCCCACCCAGCACATCCACGCTGACATCGCTCAGCTGCAGCGGCGCCTCTTCACTCCACGGCCAGGTACCCTGCAGATCGGCGGTTACGTTGCGTGCAGTGACCTGGTTAATAATTTCCGCAATGCGCAGCGACACCGGTCGCCGCGTTCCCAGCTGCCACACGCCTGCCTTTAAGCGGAACGGCAGCACAAAATCGACGCCGTTGATCTCGTTATCTGGCATCCACGCGCTACCGTTGTGTAGCACGCCGTGACCACCGGCCTCAAATCCTTGCCCGGCGGCGGCAGAGAACGCAACCTGCGCGTACAGCGAACCGTCGCGCAGCTTCATTTTCCAGTCCGGCGGTACCAGCGGCTGGAACACCTCCAGCGACTGTTTTGGCCACCACGCCTGGCCACGTAAACGCTCGCCGTCCCAGCGTCCCGTCACCCGCACCGGCCCAATTGCCTGCGCCTTCAGATCGCCTTTAAACTGGAAGAAGGTCGGATCGCGCCCTTCCACGCTAAACGTCAGCGCCGAGGCGGGTAGCATGCTGCCGCCGGTAAAGCGCGTTTCGCTGGCATCAAGCGCCAGCGCACCTTTAAAGGAAGGATGTTGTTCATCGCGGATCCAGTGAATGGGTTGTTCCAGCTTGAGACGCGGCTTATCAATGGTCATGGTGCCGTATTGCAGCTTATCGAAGCCGGTAGAGAGCGTATTCAACACAATGGCGCTGTCACGCCACTCGCCGGTCCCGGTCACATCCCAGCGCGCCTGCATCGGCGTAAAGTGGCCGTCCCCCCAATAGCGCCAGCGCCAGGTGCCTTTATCGGGCATGAAATTGTCAGCCTGGCCGTCCAGGTGCAGCACAAAATCCCCAGTCTGCTGCTCATGCGCGCGCAGAATGGCCTGTAGGCGTCCATCAATGCCCTGCGTTGAAATTTTCACTCCCGCCAGCGGCCAGCGCACTTCATCAATATTTAGCGCATCGATCACTCGCCCGCGCGAACGCAGCAATGCGCCCGGCTGGAACGCCAGTACTGGGGTAACCAGCGGGCCGCTAAGGTGAGCGGGCAGTTTTGCGTAAAAGATCAGATCGCCCTGTTTCGCTTCCCCCACCAGTTGCAGCGGCATGTCGCTGTTATCCATGCTCAGCACGCCCGGCCCGACGTTCAGTACCGCCACGCCTTTCCCGGCATCTCCCGCGGTCAGAACACTAAGGCGGCCGGTCACCTGCGTTTTATCTACGCCCTGTTGCCAGTTTTCGAGCTTCACCCCCACGCGGCCGCTGAGCGGGATACCTGCCTGATACGGCCAGTTCCAGCGCCCATCGCTGATGGTGAGCAGTTGTTCCGTTAACGTCCAGGGCAGATCGACTAAGGGATCGTCCTCGCCGCGCGCCATCATCACCAGTTGCCCCTGATTACCGTCCCAGTTGAGTTCCGCATCGACCAGCGAAGGCACCTGCGGCACCTGGAAAGTAGACTCGAGGTGCCCTTTTACCGGTAACCCGTCCGGCACCAGCGGCATCGTGAACTCACCGAGTAATTTAACCGGCGGCTCTCCCTCGATCAGGCTGGCGTGAAATTCGCTTACCGTCAGCGCCTGCCCATGCAATCGTGCGCGCAGACCAACCTGTTCGCCCGTATATTCCACATCCTGCCGCTGAGATGTCAGTGAAACCTTGAGCTTGCCCTGCCATTTTTCCCACGGCGAGACGCTGAGCGCGTCGATGGTCAGCCAGGTGTTGGGCAGCATCGACTGCCATTCCGCCAGCGTGCGCGGCGCGCCGGGAACCGTATCGTTTTGCGGCAGCTTGCTAAAGCACAGAGAATTGAGGTTGGCCGATGCGGCGTGCAGTCGCCAGCGGCTTGGATGTGACAGGGTCACGTCTTTCAGGGTCGCCAGTTCGCAATCCCCCGCCAGATAGCGCAAATCGGGAATGTGCAGGGCCGAACGCGTCAGCCGAGGGCTTTCGTTAAGCGCAATACGCGTGCCCGCCGGAAGCCAGATACCCACCAGCGTAGGAACCCAGTACCCTAGCGTCATCAGCAATGTGAGCGGCAGAAGTACTAAAAGCAGGAGTAGCGCAATAATGGCTTTATATTTACCCTTCATGGGTGCAGTCATATCCTGATTGAACAAGCGGTGATGCCAGACCGCGCAGCGGGCAGTAGCGGGCAGTCCAAAGGCGCATATTGTGTCATGTCAGACCAGAGAGTGAAAGCCGCTGTGATGTTTTAAGAATAGCTGCTGCAAAATAAAACGTGAGGAATTTCAGTTGATTCTGATTGAGAACCGTCATTCGCGCCCTCATTTAAAGCGGGTATACTGAAGGGAGTTTCTTTACGAATCCTTAGCTTTCAAAACATTTTTATATTTTGTAAGAATTTTTGAATTATGCTAACTTGACTCTAAAATCATTGGAGAAAAGTCTCATGAAAATCGCCGTTTACAGTACTAAGCAGTACGACAAAAAGTACCTGCAAAATGTTAACCAGGCATATGGCTTTGAGCTTGAGTTTTTTGATTTCCTGTTAACGGAAAAAACCGCCAAAACCGCCCATGGCTGTGAAGCGGTCTGTATTTTCGTTAACGACGACGGTAGCCGTCCGGTGTTGGAAGAGTTGAAAAAGAACGGCGTGAAGTATATCGCGCTGCGCTGCGCGGGCTTCAACAACGTCGACCTTGACGCAGCGAAAGAGCTGGGTCTGCGCGTGGTTCGCGTGCCCGCCTACGATCCGGAAGCCGTGGCCGAGCACGCCATCGGGCTGATGATGACATTGAACCGCCGCATTCACCGCGCCTATCAGCGTACGCGTGATGCTAACTTCTCGCTGGAAGGGCTGACCGGCTTCACCATGTTCGGTAAAACCGCAGGCGTGATTGGCACCGGGAAAATCGGCGTCGCCGCTCTGCGTATTCTGAAAGGTTTCGGTATGCGCCTGCTGGCGTTTGACCCGTATCCTAGCGCTGCCGCGCTGGAGTTGGGCGTTGAATATGTCGACCTGCCGACGCTGTTTGCCGAGTCCGACGTGATTTCCCTGCACTGTCCGCTCACCCCTGAGAACTATCATCTGCTGAACGCCAGCGCGTTTGAGAAGATGAAAGATGGCGTGATGATCGTCAATACCAGCCGTGGGGCGTTGATTGACTCTCAGGCCGCGATTGAAGCCCTAAAAACGCAGAAAATCGGCGCACTGGGGATGGACGTATATGAGAACGAGCGCGATCTGTTCTTTGAGGATAAGTCTAACGATGTCATCCAGGATGACGTATTCCGCCGTCTCTCAGCCTGCCACAACGTGCTGTTCACCGGCCACCAGGCGTTTCTGACTGCTGAAGCACTGACCAGCATCTCAGAAACCACTCTGCAAAACCTGCAGCAGATCGATACAGGCACTGATTGCCCTAACGCTATCGCCTGATACACCACACTCCCCGGCTACGGTCGGGGAGCATTTTCGGATAAGCCCCACAGACACCTCCCGCAGTACAGTTATGCTTCAAACATATTCACACCACAAATGATTAATAAGAAGTCCTGTACTATGAAGAACGTATTTTTCGTACTGGCTGCGGCCGCCCTTCTCTCTGGTTGCGTCTACAACAGCAAAATGTCAACGAACGCTGACCAGCTTCAGCATCACCGCTTTGTTTTAGAGAGTGTGAACGGTAAAACGGTGAGCAGCAAAGGCGCCCCACTCGAACTGAGCTTTGGCGAAAAGCAGCCGATTCTTGAAAAGATTTATGTGTCGGGCAACATGTGTAACGGCTTTTCCGGCACCGCGACCCTGCACAAAGGCGAGCTAAAGACGAGCGAGCTCGCCATGACGCGCAAACTTTGCAGCGACGCCCAGCTTAATAAGTTGGATGCCACGTTCAGCAACATGCTGCGTCAGGGCGCGCAGGTTGATTTAACCGAACAACAGCTGACGCTCGCCACAGCGGACCAGACGCTGGTCTATCGCCTGGCCGATCTGATGCATTAAGGCTTAGTAGCTGCCGCAGGTGCCGGTAGCAAGAGACTGTTCGCTGCAACGTTTACCGTTTGGCAGCGCGCACATACCGATACTGGAGCCGTCCAGCTGGCGCGCGGCGGAAAGTGACCCGCCTATCATCGCACAGTTCGCTTCGCCCGAGCTGGACATTGCCGCTCGCATCCCCGGCGTCACGTGTGCCGCCGTTGCCTGCTGAACAGGTTCACTGCTGCACGCGGATAATAATAGCGCCGCACACCCGACTAAAAACGCAGCTCGCATCTCTTCTCTCCGTATCGCAAAAATAAGAACAAACCTAAGCATCATAGGCAGCGCTGGCCGCTCCGTCGAGAGACGAAGTGCGCATTTATGCGCTGCGATGTATTTTTTAGGGGAACTGGCGCTAAATCGGGCTAGTTTTTCGTCACCATGATTATTGCGACATCCTGTATTGATGTGAGGCGTTCATTACGGCGTTCTTGCTTATGCTGCAACCTAATCTCTGCATTTGCAGGAATGGTAACGACATTTCCTCCGCTTACAGCCACGCGAGGGCCAGAGAAATTAAGTGAAACAAGACTATGTTCTTTCGACTGCATGGTTGCAATGACTGTACACTTGATGCCCCCATTTGTTGTATTGAAATGCTGGTTATTTCCACCGGATAAATATGTCTCTGACGTACAAATCCCCGTCATCGGCATACAAAACATCTTCCGCTGCCATCCCACCGCTGGAATCACAACCGTTTGATTCGCCGGAACTGAAACAATCTCCACCACATCACCAACAATATTACTGGCATAAATCGTCCCTTTCACTTCGCAGCTTTCATCAATAACCACATTTTTCAGCCGCCCGGAGTCCGCCTCAATCTTGCCTCTGACGGTCACGTTGTTAAACTCACTTGCGCCATTTTTGGCGATACTCCAGCCACTCTTACCCGCCGCGTAGTTATTGGACGAAATACGGTCAGCGATTTTCGCCGTGGTAATCGATCCATTCTTGATTCGCGCTGAATCAATAAACAGTTCATTCCCTTCAGCCACCATCACCGGCACGGCGCTATTATTATTGCGGTTAAACAACGAGAACCGGTCGGCGTAGAAGATCATATCGCTAGTCGCGCCATTACTCCCCAGCACAATACCCGCGCCCACTTTGCGACCGTTACTCGCCGTTTCCACTTTGATGGAATAGAGCGCGCTAAGCTTGCCCTGAGAATCGGCAATGGTCTTGCCCTGTGTTTCAACGATGGAGGACAATTCGCCCACCGACGTTTGTGCCGCCTGCGCCTCGGTGATATCGGTAATGACCACATCATCTACATAGAGGTCATAACCGGGCGTTCCCGCACCGTTTGCGCCTCGCGTGGAGAACCAGGTGACGGCGCGAGTTCTACCACCGCCTGGAACCGTCGCCTTTCCGGAAAATTTGACCCACTTTCCTCGCCCGCCCAGCGCGCTTTCAGTAATGACGATTGCCCCCCGCCACGCATTCTGCCCACTAGCATCCTGTACCTGTAAGCCAATCTGCGTTTGCCACCCTGTAGATGGTTTCTGGTCGGCGGGCATCATGGCCCACAGCTCAAATAAATAAACCGCATTTTCACGAATATTGGACCACGGTCCAATCAGCTTATTGCTGTTACCGGTCTCCCCCACGCTGCGCCGCAGGCGTAAACACTTGCTGCCGGTGTATTTCTGCGTAGAGACCACCGTCGCAGGAGAACCGCCAATTTGTTGACCATCAGCATAACTTTCCAGCGAACCATCAAACCAGGGGTTGGACACCTGGTTACGCAGCGTATTGACCTTACTTTCCAGACTCAACATGCTGTTGGATTGGGAGATAACGTTGCCTTCCGCCGCGGTCACCCGGTTGGTGAGCGCCGTCAGCGCCGTGGCATCGGCTTTTTTGGCGATAGTCTGGTTAGCAGTGTTCAGACTGTTCTGCAACCCGGTAATCGACTGCCCCTGGCTGGTGATGCTTTTGCCCTGCTGGGTAACCGTATTCTGTAATGAGCTGACTGCCGACGCCGTGGCGTCCGCCGTCGACTGCGCCTTCGCCGCCGCCGTGATATTCCGGCAGTGCCAGTCCGTCGCGTACCAGACCGTGCCGTAAGGCACATTCTGATTCACCTGCAGGAACGGACGGAAATAACCCAAATCAACCACCGCCTGCGTCACCGTCCAGCGCCACGTCACCCGCTGCCAGCTCTTGCTGGCTCTGGTGGTTCCGCCGTAATAATGCGGCGCGGCAATGCTGGCCGTGGGCGTCGCCGCGCTACCAATATACAGATTAAAATCGGCGCTGCCGCTGGCGCAGGCCACCAGAGCCGAGAACTCAAAGACATCGCCCAGTGTCGCCACGATATTATTGATAGCCGGATGATGCCCGCGAACCGCCAGTTTCGCCGCAAAAGCGAACGGACAGCCCGCCGGCACACCGCTGCTCGTCGTCGACACAACCGTAAAGCCCATCCGGTCGTACTGGCTGTCAAAGACCGGGTTCGGGATCAGATCCCCCGCCGAGGCATTCCCGGCGCGGATCGCCGAATTCAGCTCAGTGATACTGCCGTTCGCGGCACTCAGCCCGCTTTCCGTTTTATCCACCCGCCCGCTCAGTGTGTTCAGCGCCGTCTGCTCCGCCTTTTTCGCCACGCTGGTATTGGTTGCCGCCAGATCGTTGGTCAGCCTGGTGATGCTGTTACCCTGCGAGGTGACTTTCCCTTCAGCCGAAGTCACCCGATTCGTCAACGCCGTCAGCGCCGTGGCATCAGCTTTTTTGCCAATATTCTGGTTAGCCGTATTCAGACTGTTCTGCAACCCGGTAATCGACTGCCCCTGGCTGGTGATACTTTTGCCCTGCTGGGTAACCGTATTCTGCAAAGTACTGACCGCCGAAGCCGTGGCATCCGCCGAGGCCTGCGCCTTCGCGGCGGCGGTGATATTCCGGCAGTGCCAGTCGGTGGCGTACCATACCGTGTTGTAAGGCGCATTCTGATTCACCTGCAGGAACGGGCGGAAATAGCCCTTATCCACTGCTGACTGCGTGACCGTCCAGCGCCACGTCACCCGCTGCCAGCCTTTACTGGCTTTCGCCGCAACACCATGGGCATAGGGACTGGATACACCAGCCACTGGCGTTGTGCTAGTGCCAATATACAGATTAAAATCAGCGCTGCCGCTGGCGCAGGCCACCAGGACTGAGAACTCGAACACATCACCTAACGTAGCAACAGTATTATTGATCGCAGGATAATGATTTCGCGAAGCGAGTTTTGCCGCAAAGGCGAAAGGACAGTCTGCCGGGACGCCGCTGCTGGTTGTCGACACCACGGTAAAGCCCATCCGGTCGTACTGGCTGTCAAAGACCGGGTTCAGGATCAGATCCCCCGCTGCCGCATTCCCGGCGCGGACCGCCGCATTTAACGTGGTGATACTGCCGTTCGCCGCACTCAGCCCACTCTCGCTTTTATCCACCCGCCCGCTCAGCGTGTTCAGCGCCGTCTGTTCCGCCTTTTTCGCCACATTTGCATTAGTCGTCGCCAGATCGTTGGTCAGTTTGGTAATGCTGTTACCCTGTGAGGTAACTTTGCCCTCAGCCGAAGTCACCCGATTAGTTAGCGCCGTCAGCGCCGAGGCATCGGCTTTTTTGCCAATATTCTGGTTAGCCGTATTCAGACTGTTCTGCAACCCGGTAATCGACTGCCCCTGGCTGGTGATACTTTTGCCCTGCTGGGTGACCGAGTTCTGCAATGTACTGACCGCCGATGCCGTGGCATCTGCCGAGGCCTGCGCCTTCGCCGCCGCCGTGATATTCCGGCCGTGCCAGTCCGTCGCGTACCAGACCGTGCCGTAAGGCGCATTCTGATTCACCTGCAGGAACGGACGGAAATAGCCCTGGTCGACCACCGCCTGCGTCACCGTCCAGCGCCACGTCACCCGCTGCCAGCTCTTGCTGGCTCTGGTGGTGCCACCGTAATAATGCGGCGCGTCAATGCTGGCCGTGGGCGTCGCCGCACTGCCAATATACAGATTAAAATCGGCGCTGCCGCTGGCGCAGGCCACCAGTACCGAAAACTCAAAGACATCACCCAGTGTCGCCACGATATTGTTGATAGCCGGATGATGCCCGCGAACCGCCAGTTTCGCCGCAAAAGCAAACGGACAGCCCGCCGGCACGCCGCTGCTCGTCGTCGACACCACGGTAAAACCCATCCGATCATACTGGCTGTCGAATGCCGGATTCGGGATCAAATCCCCCGCAGCTGCATTCCCGGCGCGGATCGCCGAATTCAGCGAAGTGATACTGCCGTTCGCGGCACTCAGACCGCTTTCCGTTTTATCCACCCGCCCGCTCAGCGTGTTCAGCGCCGTCTGCTCCGCCTTTTTCGCCACGCTGGTATTGGTTGCCGCCAGATCGTTGGTCAGTTTGGTGATGCTGTTGCCCTGCGAGGTGACTTTCCCTTCTGCGGACGTTACCCGGTTGGTTAGCGCCGTCAGCGCCGAGGCATCGGCTTTTTTGGCGATATTCTGGTTGGCGGTATTCAGACTGTTCTGCAACCCGGTGATGGAACTTCCCTGGCTGGTGATATTTTTCCCTTGCTGGGTAACCGTGTTCTGCAAAGTACTGACCGCCGATGCCGTGGCATCTGCCGAGGCCTGCGCCTGCGCGGCGGCGGTGATATTCCGGCAGTGCCAGTCGGTGGCGTACCAGACCGTGTCGTAAGGCGTATACTGATCAACCTGCAGAAACGGGCGGAAATAGCCCAGATCGACCACCGCCTGTGTGACCGTCCAGCGCCACGTCACCCGCTGCCAGTTCTTACTGGCTTTCGCCGCGACACCATGGGCATACGGACCCGCAACGCCCGCCGTTGCTGTCGCGCTACTGCCGATATAAAGGTTAAAGTTCGCGCTGCCGCTGGCGCAGGCGACCAGTACTGAAAACTCGAACACGTCTCCCAACGTAGCGACAACATTATTAATGGCCGGATAGTGTCCACGGGCGGCCAGTTTCGCTGCAAAAGCAAACGGACAGCCCGCCGGCACGCCGCTGCTCGTCGTCGACACCACGGTAAAGCCCATCCGATCGTACTGGCTGTCAAAGGCCGGGTTCGGGATCAGATCCCCCGCCGAGGCATTCCCGGCGCGGACCGCCGCATTTAACGTGGTGATACTGCCGTTCGCGGCACTCAGCCCGCTTTCCGTTTTATCCACCCGTCCGCTCAGTGAATTCAGTGCCGTCTGCTCTGCCTTTTTTGCCATGCTGGCATTGGTTGTCGCCAGATCGTTGGTCAGTTTGGTAATGCTGTTGCCCTGCGAGGTGACTTTGCCCTCTGCGGACGTTACCCGATTAGTCAGCGCCGCCAGCGCTGTGGCGTCGGCTTTTTTGGCGATATTCTGGTTGGCTGTACTCAGGCTGTTCTGCAACCCGGTAATCGACTGCCCCTGGCTGGTGAGATCCTTACCCTGGCCGGTGACCGTATTCTGCAGCGCCTGTAAAGCACTGGCTTCAGCCTTTTTCGCCACGCTGGCATTGGTCGTCGCCAGATCGTTGGTCAGTTTGGTAATGCTGTTACCCTGTGAGGTAACTTTGCCCTCAGCCGAAGTCACCCGATTAGTTAGCGCCGTCAGCGCCGAGGCATCGGCTTTTTTGCCAATATTCTGGTTAGCCGTATTCAGGCTGTTCTGCAACCCGGTAATCGACTGCCCCTGGCTGGTGATACTTTTGCCCTGCTGGGTGACCGTGTTCTGCAATGTACTGACCGCCGATGCCGTGGCATCTGCCGAGGCCTGTGCCTGCGCGGCGGCGGTGATATTCCGGCAGTGCCAGTCGGTGGCGTACCAGACCGTGCCGTAAGGCGCATTCTGATTCACCTGCAGGAACGGGCGGAAGTAGCCCAGATCGACCACCGCCTGCGTCACCGTCCAGCGCCACGTCACCCGCTGCCAGTTCTCGCTGGCTCTGGTGGTGCCACCGTAATAATGCGGCGCGGCAATGCTGGCCGTGGGCGTCGCCGCGCTGCCGATATACAGATTAAAATCGGCGCTGCCGCTGGCGCAGGCCACCAGGACCGAGAACTCAAATACATCGCCCAGTGTCGCCACGATATTGTTGATAGCCGGATGATGCCCGCGAACCGCCAGTTTCGCCGCAAAAGCAAACGGGCAGCCCGCCGGTACCCCACTGCTGGAGGTCGACACCACGGTAAAACCCATCCGATCGTACTGACTGTCAAAGGCCGGGTTCGGGATCAGATCCCCCGCAGTTGCATTACCTGCGCGGATCGCCGAATTCAGCGCAGTGATACTGCCGTTAGCGGCACTCAGCCCACTTTCCGTTTTATCCACCCGCCCGCTCAGCGTGTTCAGCGCCGTCTGCTCCGCCTTTTTCGCCACATTTGCATTGGTCGTCGCCAGATCGTTGGTCAGTTTGGTAATGCTGTTGCCCTGTGAGGTGACTTTGCCCTCTGCGGACGTTACCCGATTCGTCAACGCCGTCAGCGCTGTGGCGTCGGCTTTTTTGGCAATGTTCTGGTTACTGGTGTTCAGGCTATTTTGCAGACTGGTAATCGACTGCCCATGACTGGTCAGATCTTTACCCTGCTGGGTGACCGTGTTCTGCAAGGTCTGCAAGGCGCTGGCTTCCGCCTTCTTACCCAGGCTCGTTTCCAGGCCGCTAATCTTGCTGGCCTGGGCGCTCTGCGCCGTCGTCAGAGAGCGTAACTCGCCGGCAACCGAGGCTTTATTATCGTTGAACTGAGTTTGTAAAGCCTCCCGCGCGCTCGCCTCCGCACTGTCCGCCGTCACACGCGCGTTCACCTCCTGATAGAGCAACCCTGAACGTAAATCGGCCAGATTATTCCCCTCCGTACTACCGCGAATCTGGGTCGCCAGCGTGGCACGTTTTTTCGCTTCCGCTTCATCGGCATTAGTACGGGCAATAGATTCATCATACAGCGCGGCGGTGCTGGCCGCAGGCGTTGGGCGGCCAACGGAAATCCAGTCGATTAAAAAGTAATTTGTTGTATTCTGCCCCTGCGCCAGATCGAGACGAAAACGGTGAATCGTTTTGGTTGCGTTCCAGTTAATATCCTTAATCGTCACCACTGCGAGCCCGTCGGCATCAAACTCAGGCTCAGGAATCGAGACAGAACGGCTATCGTTCCAGCTGGTATCTTTCGCGCCATTCCACCACAACCGTCCCTTCCATGTCGGTTGACCCATTCGCTTAACACGCAATATCACCGTGCGGTATTCCGGCGCGGAAATGGTCTGCCCGCCAGGCGAACGACAAGAGGCATTGGTATTGGTGATTTTTAACCAACCGTCTGTGGTGAACGACACCGGAACGCGGCTGGCATCATCTTCCGTCCAGCCTTCGCTGCTGGCGCTGAAATACCATATGCTGCGCGCATCGAACTGTTGTCCGCTGCCGGCAGCGATCTCGGCAATTTGCCGCGCCAGTGATGTTTCACTGTTCTGAATCGTTGTTTGCAGGTGGTTTATCGCCGCAACGCGTTCATTTTTCTCGTTAAGTAGCTTGTCTGCCGCCTGTGTCGCTGTTTTATTGACGTCGGCAATACGATCGGCCGTTTCCTTCTTAACCGCGTGATCCCAACCGCTATTACTTTGCGCGACTGATTGCTTGAGACTATTTTCCACCCGGTTAATTTGTGTTTTTAACGTGGCGTCACCCGAAGAAATCGTTTTATTGACGGCCTTAATCTGCTTGTCGATTTCTGTATTGATGCTATCGACGGTATGGCTAATGGTTTTATTGATATCCACAACGCTGGAATGGAGTTCATTGCTATTCTCCTGAATCCGTGTTTCCAGCCCGCTCACTTGTTTTTTCACATCGGCATTCACGGAAGCCGCACTAGCCGCGATAGATTTATTGACCTCAGCAATATCATCTGTCAGCGTTTGATTGATGGTTTTCACCTGGTCATTGATGTCTTTCTCAAGCGCTTTGACCTGGTTGGCCATTTCGCCGCGAATTTCACTTGCGCTATCTGCAGCATTCTGCTGTGTTTGCTGCATATCGCGCTGCACTTCCTGCCAGCTTTCCGTCTCCTTAATTGCCTCCGTGAGGTTCGCGTAATACTCACCGACATCATCACTCGCCGTGCCCTGCACCCACCCGGTCCACGGGCTGGCGTTGCCCAGGCGGTCGACCAGACGCGCCCGATACCAAAATGAAGCCGCAATCTGTAGCCCCATTTGCTGGTAACTACACCCCGGATAGGCGATATCCGCCAACGTCTGCGCACTGCCGCCATTCTGCTGTGTATCAATCTGCAACTCGGTGCGCAACGTGTCTTCCGCCCCCACGGGGAATCCCCAGCGCAATTCGATACCATTGAGTAACGGCGAGGTGCTCAACGCCAGAGGGGCCAGCGGCGAACCGGTTTTCCCGGTCAGCGTTTTTTCCGCCGAATAAGCCCAGCCGCTGGAGACTTCCGCCGCATTGATCGCACGTACACGCACAACATAGCGCCCGGCATAAATGCCAGTGACATCAAAAGAGGTCACCGAACTACGGGGAACATTCACCCAGTTGCCTGAGTTGCGCCGCCACTGCGCTTCATACGCTATCGCGTTTTTGGCGGCGCGCCAGTTTACCTGCAGCGTTTCAATGCGAATCCCCTGATTGACGACAGAATACGCGTCAACCACAATATTTTCCGGCGCCGCCTGGCTACCTGCCGGAGCAACGCTGACCGGACGCGGGTCAATAATCGCGCCAGCATCAATCCGCGCGTACTTATCCGGATCGTGCGCCACGCCGGAGATAGTAAACGTCCCGTCGCCATTCTCTTTCACCCCGACGACGCGATACTGTTGCAAAACCAGTTCCGCGGACTCAACGGCCCAGACGCATTCAGCCTGTGGGTTTTGTGAATAGGCGGTGGTCACCGTCACCGTTTCGCCATCAACCTTCTGAATGGTTCGGCTTTGTGTGATGCCCGACGGCAGGTTAAGCAACAGTCTATCGCCCGCTTTCGCTTGCGTTTGGCGATCGAGCGTAATGGCTTTACCACTCACGCGACGAATACGCCCGCCGTTGGTTTTACCCGCCAGCATCTCATCAGCTACGGCGACAATATAGCCCGGCTGCGGAATATTGCCGTCCAGCCCCACGGAAAAAGTCACCACGCGGTCTTTATTGTTGGTCAGAATCCCCCAGCGCCCTTTGCGGTTCGCCTCCGACTGACGGGTACAGCCAATGGCCGTCAACTCCAGTTGGTTGAAGCCGTAACGCGCCACCAGCGGCTGTTCAAACACCGGCTCCATGGCATCGGCATAGCTATTTTCCGGGTCTGACCACGAGACCAGCGCATTGGTATAGCGGGTTTTACTGCTGCTGCTGGCGTACTGAAAGCGACCATCGACAACATTGGCGCGAGTATAGGTGTAATCAATATCGCGTGGCATATCGGCCAGCGCGATCTCCTGATCGCCGCTCCAGCAGGTCATACCGCGGAAGATCGCCGCAAAGTCGCGCAGTACGGTATAGGCGTCATTGCGTTCCTGAACATAAACGTTGCACAGATAGCGCGGCTCGGTGCCCTTTCCACCTTTGCCGTCCGGTACCGGCTGGTCGCAATACTGGGCAACCTGATACAACGTCCATTTGTCGATATTCGCCGCCGTCAGGCGATCGCCAAGGCCGAAGCGGTTGCTGACGATCAGGTCATAGAAGATCCACGCCGGGTTATCGGTCCACGCCCATTTAAACACGCCGGTCCAGATCCCTGTATATTGGCGGGTTTCCGGATCATAGTTATCCGGCACACGGATAACGCGGCCACGCGGTTCGCAGGCAATCTGTGGAATCGCGCCATTAAACTGGCGGGAGTCAAATTCAATGTACAGCAGCGCTGTATTGGGGTAGCGCAGCTTCGCATCAATCACCTCGGCGTAGCTTTGCAGCGTCATGATGTCGCCCGTTTTGGCGCTTTTTGCATCCGTGCTGAGTTTGCGTAAGCGCAGCGTCCAGCCAGTTCGCGCCTGCGGTAAATCTATGCGGTGGCAGCGCTCATAGCCGGAGGTGGTTTTTCCGGTAACCGCCGTCTCCAGCAGCGTCTTCCAGCTGCCGCCATCGGTTTGCAGATCGATGGCATAACGCACCGAGTTGCCCACCAGATCGCCGTCATCTTCCTGCTTAAATAATGATGGCCACTTCAGACGTAACCTAACGGCGGAAAGCTGAGTATTGCTAAAAGAACGTGTCCACGCGGTTTTACTGGTAACCTCCGTCCCGACGGTGATCTCATTTTCAGAACCGGGAATACCGGGAATATAATTTTGCGCCTGATTGCCGGAACGAAATTCCCACGTTACGCCACTAAAGTTTTGTGAACCGTCGGCGTTTTCCAGCGGTGTGCCGTCGAGATAAATATCTTTCGCCGTCAGGCCGCCGGCAAATTCACCTTCGCCTAACGCGACCAGTATTTTCGCTTTCGCGACGGATTGTAAATCATCCGGCTGTTCAGTCGGCGTCCGCGGCTTGGAACTGCCGCCTTTCTGTCCTTTAATAAGAGGCTGTCTCATGGTTATTTTACCCACAAAAAAACCACCCGCAGGTGGTTGAGAAAGAGAGGATGTTGAGATTTTACTGCTGGTCTTCTACATATATTCCTGCGGAGATGATCGCTCCACCGATACGACGCTTGCCATACAGCAGTGGGACGGGATATCCCTGCGCGGCGGTATTAGTCACGCCGCCAAAGGCATATGAGGGTTTATTTTCAGTGGCCTGTTTGCTGGCGAGGCCGGGCATTTGGGGGGAGAGCATTTGGATGACGCCGCCTGCCATTAACGATACACCAGGAGCCACCAACATCATACTAGCTCCGCCAGTAAAAGTTGATAATGCATAACCGGCGACGACTAAGACTGCCCCCAGTATGGTTTGTAATAAACCAGCCTTTTTACTACCAATAACCACAGGTATAATACGAATAATATCCTCAGTAATTGGATAACCTAAATCATCCTCTCCAATATTCTTCTTTCCTTTAAACACCGCATATGTCAAACCTCTTTTTTTGCTAGTATTAAGATACTGTTCAAAACCATTTATGGTACAACAGAGAGCCCTGAATACTTCTGCGGTAGTTGATACCAAGCGCTCGTGATATTGTCCAAATGTTTTCCCTAACGCACCACCTAACTCAATCCCCACTATTGTTTCGCTCATGTTTTTAACCTATAAAAACCCATAACGAATATTTATCAATCGATTAGATATTATATTGATGATGGCCTTATATCCAGCCCGGTATTAGTATCACCTGTTATTCTGAATCTTTGCGTCTCACCTACAGTGATCTGCGTAGATGTTTCTTTCATAGGCTGTCCAATTTTAGCCCCACACAATCCCTTGCCTTGTGAATCACCAGATATGCCAAGGATATGTCTTCCCGGATTAGTCTTAATACTAATTAATTCACCTGTATCAATTCGCGCATAAGGTTTTCCATCTATAATTACCTCAACAAAACAGCCACCTCCAACCAGCCATCCATTATCTCTGGTAACTGTAATAACCGACTCTCCAGTTCCATTAGTTAGAATTCTGGCTGCGGGTATTGGTTTTGCTTGCAGTGGATCCACTGCGGAAGTTGAACACCCAGTTAGACCAATTAGAGTTGCTGCAAAAACTAATATGTTTATTTTCATTATCACTCCCATTCAATAATTATCATCAATATAACGACTTATATCGCACAATCTTCATCGTCCTCTCCCGCCAATATCCCCCATACGGCACCCGTTGGCTTAAATGCCCATACAAATGGTGTAATAACATATTCCCCGCCAGCAAAATGCCAGCGTGATTCCACTTTTTCGCCTGTATCTGCATTATCACCATATCCCCGGGCTGGGGAGCACCGCGAAATTCACGAAAGCCGCATTCATACCAGTTATCGTAATAAAAGTTCTCCGGATAGTTATCTTCCCACCAGGGATAATCCACCCGATAATCCGCCAGTTCGATGCCGTGCGTCTGGCGAAAATAGCTCATCACCAGCCCCCAGCAGTCGTAATGGCCAAGCACAAACGGGCGTTCGAGTAGCGGCAATTCACCGCGTGGATATATTGTACGTAAGTCGCTTTCCGGCCAGCTCAGGATATACCACGGCAGCAGCATGGCATCGCACTGGGCTTTATCCAGCTCGCTCGGCTGCGTGGTGGCATCTGGGTGGCTGTGGACAATACCCGTTACGGCGCCCCACGCTTCCGCATCGGCGTAATCCGTCGGCGCGAGAACGAAATGTTCCAGCGGATCGTCAGCAATGTTGCGACAGGGAAAATAGCGCTCCACCCGGGAATGCTGGGCGATAACACCGCAGCACTCCCGGGGATACTCCGCCTGCGCGTGCGCCTCAATTGCCCTGAGGGTTTTCTGGCGCATATCAACTCCGAATCAATGCCGTGCCGGGAAAACCGCCAAACGGCAGCTCGCTGTTGGCGCCAAAACGCAATTTACACGCCGACAGCGTGCCGTTGCAGACGTCCAGCGCCGGGTTAGTGACGGGCGCATTGTTGCCATCAAAATAGCGTTTTCCAGCATAATCACAGCCTTCGCCGCTGCGGTATTGATTGCGAATACACCAGGTACACAGCGCATGGAGCTGCCGGGTGGGGATCATCACCCCCTGCAAATCCATTGGACTGGCCAGCGTAAAACCGATGGTTTCATTGGTCTCTTCGCTTTTGGCATCAATGAAAAAGACCTTTACCTTCTCCTGCGTGGGATCCGCCGCCGCATTGCCCTGCGTGAAATTTTTGGCATCGAGATATTTCGCCAGCGTATCGTGTACCGTCACTTTCGCCTGTACTAAATCATCGTAGTGCAGACACAGCGCGGTAATCGAGCTATCGATATTCGCCACCCGCAGCGAAGGCTGCGCATCGCTGCCGCTGGTGGCCGATTCAATGCCTTCAATCTGGCAAGGCCAGGCCTTATATTCATGCCCCTGCCACCAGATGGATTTTGCCGCCAGGCGAGTTTCATCGCCTTTCGCCGCGGAGATTTCCGCTTCGCTATGCGCGATGTTATGGCCGTGGAAATAAAGTATCTCGTCCATACCGAAAGCGCGGCCATCTATTTCCAGCAGACGAATCTCATTACCCGGTTCCAGCTTTTGATAATCGGTTGCAATCATGGTGCGTAGGCCTGTCGAAAGGTTGCGGTTACCGTCATTACCTGGCTTGATAATGGCGAAATTTTTAAGGAATCTGCATTCACGCGGTAAAAGGCGGACTCTCCCATAGGCGACGTCCAGATAAAGGATTTGGTAACGTGCCTGCGCATAAAGGCCAGCGCAGCGACTATTTCAGTTCTATTTCCGGTTAAGACAATCGGCCAGGATTGTCTTTCAAAATGAATGCCGTCACCCACCACCTGTTCATAGCCATCGCCAAACTTTGCTTGCCTGACCGAATAGGTAAATTCACCTTCCATTCCCGACTGTATTTGCGTTTTCCAGCTGAATGTTTCGATTGTCATAGAATTTCCTTATCGCGAGCGTGTCGCATTCCAGATCAGCCCGCCGGGGCGTAATTCTTTTGCCACCCCGCTACGCACGGATTGATCGATGGTTTGTTGCCAGGCTCGGGTTAATACTTCATCGTTACCTGGCGAGGGTTCCTGAGCGCTACCGTTTTGCACCACGACCGAAGTCTGGATGTTCACACCGTTAGTGGATGACCTTCCTTCACTCGCCGTCGCGCGCCCAACATAGCCGCCGCCTGCGTACCCCTGCGCGTTGTGCATGATGGAATAGAGATTCCCCACGCCAATAGCCGACGTCGCCTCTTTGGTAAACACAAATTCACCGCCGTGAACAATACCTTTAGGCTCATACTTACCTCCATTGCCGGTATAACCGCCATTCGAATGACCCGTAAAAAAATTCCCCACTGAGGCAACCCAACCAATATTTGAACCCGACATCGCCTTAAATGAAGATTCTATGGCTTTCACCAATAGCAATTGACTGATCATTTTCAATGTCCCTTTCAGAAAGGTCATTAAAAAATCATTAAAATTCGCCTTTCCCGTGGTGATATACTCAGTTAACGCTTTCCCCATAGAACTAAAGGCGTTTTTTGATAATGTCTCCATCTGGCCATAAACATTTTTGGCACTCTCGGCAAACTCCGTCCAGCCTTTCTTTACCCCCGACATCATTCCGCCTCTCCAGTCAGATTTGTCAATTTCTGGTTTGGCACCATTTTTATCTGCCGGTTTTACTCCAGAATAACCGGCACGAAATACCCGTGGCGTAGTATTATCTTTCGGCGCGGTCTGATTATTATCATTACCCAGCACGACATCCCAGTATTCCTTCCATAATTCAGCGGTTTTACCAATATCATCAGCCGTGAGTTTCAGATTATCCCTTACCTGCTGTCGTCGTTTTCTCTCCATTTCACTGATTTGCTGGTTTATAGGGCTAAGTTTTGTTGATAGGTTTTGCAATCCTTGTACAAGCGATATTAATGTCGCCGTATTTTGCTTTTGCACATTCGTGCAAATACGAAATGTCTTATTCAACTCATCGGCTTTTCGATTTGCCTCTGCGGCCTTCTTCTGGAATTGATCCAGTGCCTGATTTCCTTTATCTAACTCTCGGCTATCGACATTTAGCGTTATTGTTGAGGTTTCTGTCATCTTTCTTCCCTCCCCTTACAGACAACCATTGTTTATCAGATTAATGGCTAACAGATTGACTTTGGCGGAAAATATTCAATACCGCCGCCTCCATTATCTGAATATCATTTATCGCGGTTACCTCATCCTCCGTTGCGTAAACCTTCATCAACCACGGTAGAACGTTATAGTCCAGCCCGGTTATTCCATTGATACCGACTCGCCATTGTGTACACGCTGCCCGAAAAACCACAAACGCCGGCCAAATATCGGGCCACACATCAATCACCGTTTCATCGTAATCATCTTTACTCAGGCCAAAAAAAGCGAGCTCATCCGTTGAAGGTTCAGGCGTAAAGAATGCAGAGGCAACCGCAATCAGTTTTTTTCTCTGTTCCCCGTTAACTCCTGATAATAAACCGCCATAATGGCCTGCATTGCACCGGGATAATTATCAATTAGCGTTTCCAGATTTTCCCGAGTGCAAGGTTCGGCGAGCGACCAGTCACTGACGATGGTGACCAGAAAATCGCTGGCGGTTTTATCGGTCATTTTTTCAAATTCCGCCAACGCCTTAACAGGCCGATGTTTAAAGGTAAAGGTCAATACGCCGCCGCTATCGCCGGGGCGAGGAATAATAACATCCGCTTTAAAGTTAGGATCTGGCTGTAATTTAAAAACAGTACTCATAAATAGTTCTCGTAAAGGCTCTCAATTAAGAGAGCCGTTGTTAATAAAGTCAGGCTTCAGATTTATAAAAAGTCATATCACGTGACTGAATAGAAAAATTGACCTGCACGGTTTCAACACTATTCACCGCTGTCGTGGGTTGCGGGTCGAAGGAAGGAATACCCGACCAATAGCGGTATTCCCTGGCTTTTGGTACAAACATCGACAAAGGCAAGGTACGTCCGCTACGATCGGCTTGGGTCAGCACAGAATAAAGCGGTAGCGATGAATCATGGGCCAACGTCAACGTCTGATTTTTTGCCGACTTATAGGTATTGATATTCCGTTGACGATCGTCAGCCAGAAACTGTACCTGCGCATATTGTTGCTCTCCTCCAGACTGAGAGACTTCAATAATTTGCGGGATTTCCGTCCACGTACCAATTTTTTGCAGCGTCCCGGTACCATTCCCTTTGGGGAAAAACTCGGTACTGGTGGAGTCAATCACCGCCACCGTCACACTTGAGGCAGCCTGCGCGGAAATACGCGCTACCAGATTATCAATGAGTCCCCATCCGGAAGAAATCAGCACCACATCATCCACTTTTAATCCGTGGGTGCTGGGTACACTAAATACCGCCCCTTTAGCATTAGATACGGCGCTAACGGTAATGGGACTACCCGTGACCGTTCCGACAAAAACGGTCGTGCCATTAGGGAGAGCAAACCCCATAGTTATATCTCCATCAATAGAAATTTAAATATTTATTAAAATATAGATAGCATCAATATTCATCACTCAGGACACAACATCAGCATCTAAAATCCGAATGGGCAATCGTGACGTGACAGGGTCATTTTCAAAAATTTTCATGCCATGTTGACCAATCCAGGTTGCACTTTGGCTGATCCCTCCGGAAATAAAATCCATTACCTCTGACATTAACTCACTAATGACACTTTCAGGATTTTCTCTCCAGTAACTTTCAATTGCCACCAGCAGTGAATCTGAACCATCTGAAATATTTTGCTCCCCCACGCGGTAGCTTTTATTTTTTTCTGGATCGGTGATACTATAAAGTTTACTGCTCTGTAAAACCCCACCATCCGTATCCGTGGTCTGCAGCGTAAGCGTTGCAACCTTATTGCCTGTTTCTTCATCCGTATTTGACGCATAAAATAAAGAAATTGCTAATTGTTCACGTGTATACATTTTACTTTCTCCGTTGTTGATGACTACGAACAGAATTATGCGTAGTCATTTTTTTAACATCAGCAGTATTTTCTGCTGGTGTGACATTTGGATTAATAATTTCCTCTACCAGAGTGACCTTAAACGTCGGTGAACTACCATGCTCATGAGTAAACTGAATTCCCTGAATAGCTTTATTCAATAAAGACCGTCCATCAATTTCCAGAGAAACCAACTTTCCGTCAACATACTCTATTTTTAAATCCTTCATTAAATCTCCTTTCATTGAATAGTGACTCTCTCCCTTAACCAGCCATAGATAAATGACTCATTGGCATGGCGCTGCTCCGCTAATTCCAGGTAACGTTGCCCTTGACTGCAGTTAAGCGCCTTCAACAAAACCATTTCTCCCTCAACCCCCCTTAGCGTCAGAAAACGTTGCAACGCAATGAGTGTTTTACTACCGACAACACCATCAACAATTAAATCGGGATAGAATTCCCCCAGTTTATTAAACACATTCAACCAACGTTGCAGCCATTTCACGCAGACTGCTGGCCCCATGTTTATGCCGGTATCACACAGCTCAATGGCGATAATTGAAGATATTTCATTTATTTTGTTAAAATGAGGTTTCACCCAATAATCAGAGTTAAAGATAATTAGCGCCTGTTCGCGACTAAAATATCGCATATCTCCACTATAACCATAAGACCTGGCTACTGACTGAGTCACTCCCCATTTTGTAGGGCCACCGAGATCATTCGGGTGATCAACATATCCACCTTCACGATCAATAATTGCATTGAAAATGTCCTGCTGGTTCATTTTTACCTCTCAGGAATTGGGTGTTATTTCTTACGTGAATATCCTCCATCATGAGTATGCCGAGTAATTAGCCTAATAATATGTAGAAGCTCCTGACTATTTAGAAAAGTCAATGTTTTAATAATTAATGCCGAAAGCAATACCGCTCCTAATGCATCCAGAGGTGTTTCACTGTAACCCGTCCATAAAGCCAGTCTGGCACCAATAAATTGTGCACCCAAAACTCCGACAATAAAGGACGTCACGAAATGAGCCATTAATCGACAACGTGTTATATTCGTTGCCGTCGCGGCATAAAAAACTGAACCTGCAAACGAGCCAAACACTACCGCATAATTAATCTTATCTAATAAACCTAACATACAACCCTCACTCATCAGTCATAGACTGGAATATGAATATCCTCCTTTGTTAGGAACTGAATAAAATGGAACGATTTTATTGTGCCGTGATGGGGCGACTCCGACGCTGATTCACCGCGTATATCGCTCCACGTGATAAACATGCGCCGGGTTCCTGGATTGTGTGACCAAATTCATGTTGATAAACAATGACCGCCCGCTCAATCTGCATTTGATACGCCTTTATTGCTCTCGCGGCACGTTGTGCAACGGTTTCAAGAGATATCGCATCTTCCAGTTGGTTCGGGGTATGGTGCGCCCCTTTTGCCTGGATTTGCGCTCGGCTAAGCGTCGGACGATGTAATAATTCGGAACTGATGGTTTCGGAATTCTGAAGATGTGAACGGCGCTTGCGACGGCGACCCGTCGCAGTACCGTTGAAAACGGTTTTGCGGGACATAGCGACCTCCTCAATGAACTTTGGTGGTGTGTCGCTATTGATGACCTGGAATTCTTCTGGCAGCTGGCCTTTCTAACACCCCAAAGTACACTCTCTGAGGAATCTGGCTTTTCAGCCACGTAGATTCATCCATGAATCGTTGTGATGCATCCTGATCTGATGATGCGTTGACTTCGTGTTGGAAATATACCCCTAACTTTTATGCCAGTATATACCCGTGGGTATATTTTATTTGCAAAATAAAGCAACAAATTGAAATATAAGAATTTATAGTTAATAAGTTTAAGATTCGTGTTGTTTAATCCTGCTAAATCCCTGGCGGGAGCAGCGTCTTGAATCGAGACCGTCGGTCAGGAGCAAGGTGCGCTTTATGCAGCGCACTCGTTGTTCAAACAAAGCGTTTTACCGCATAGCAGTAAATAACGCGGCCAATGATGGTAAGCGATCTTTTTTGTTTTTCATCAATCAGCCAGTCGGCATAGAGATTATTGTCAGCACGCACGCGTAGCGCCTCTCCAACCAGCTGGAGCCGCCTGACCTGTAAAACTTGATTGCAGGCAAAAAGATAAATACCGTCGCCCTCGAAGGAATTCTTATCTATATCAACAACGATAATATCACCAGTACCAATCGTACCGGCCATTGCATCAGCTGAGTAGCTCATCACTTTCATCTGCTCTGCCGGACGAGAACCAAAGAGTTCCATGGCGCGATTGGGGATAAAGTTGATGCTATCAACAACAGCATTGACCTCCGTCGAAAGATAGCTTTTTTGCTCGATGTTCAACGCCTCCACAACATAGTTCTTATGAATATAATCCTCTGGAATTTCACCCGTAATACCATCCATCCAACCTCTGGGAAGATCGAACGATGACTCAATCAGCTCGATCATGCCATCAGCAATTCGTTTCTTTTGTTTTTTACCTTCAGGGTAAAGCATTCTGGAAACATAAGAAGGTTCACGGCCAATTTTTCTGGCAATCTCAATCGCCCTACCGTTGCATAGCCGATCGCGGATATACAGCAATCGCTGGCGTCTAATCTCGTATTTGTTCATGTTCCATCCCGATATCGTTAACGATAGAATCTTTTACCTAATCGCACCAATAATAACCCAAAGGTAATCAAAATAACACAACCTGAGGTTAACAATTGTGCTAAAGAGGAAAGCAAAAAATCTATACTTTCTGAAAGGACTTTCACCCAAGGACACAAAAGCAAAAATGATTCAGCGCCGGGTTTGCTAAACTTCACTTAACATCATCCCTAAGAGCGATGTGTCAATTAAGGACAAATTCCCGGTTGATGGGTAAACCCGTGAACCTCTTTTTTGCGCAATGTAAGGTGTCATATCAATGATCACAATTGACGGTAATGGTGCAGTCGCCTCGGTTGCGTTCCGTACCAGTGAAGTCATCGCCATTTACCCGATCACGCCGAGCTCAACCATGGCTGAACAGGCTGACGCGTGGGCGGGAAACGGCCTTAAAAACGTTTGGGGCGACGTCCCACGAGTGGTAGAGATGCAGTCCGAAGCCGGGGCCATCGCTGCCGTGCACGGGGCCTTGCAGACCGGCGCACTGTCGACCTCATTTACCTCATCGCAGGGTCTCCTGCTAATGATCCCCACGCTATATAAGCTGGCCGGGCAATTGACGCCGTTCGTGCTGCATGTGGCGGCGCGCACCGTCGCGACCCACGCGCTGTCTATTTTTGGCGACCATTCCGACGTGATGGCGGTGCGCCAGACCGGCTGCGCCATGCTGTGCGCCGGTAGCGTGCAGGAAGCGCAGGACTTTGCGCTGATTTCACATATTGCGACGCTCAAGAGCCGCGTGCCGTTTATTCACTTCTTCGACGGGTTCCGCACGTCGCATGAGATTAACAAAATCGTGCCGCTGGCCGACGATACGATCCGCGGCCTGCTGCCGCAGGAAGACATCGCCGCCCACCGCGCCCGCGCCCTGAACCCGGAGCATCCGGTTATTCGCGGTACCTCCGCAAACCCGGACACCTACTTCCAGTCTCGTGAAGCCACCAACCCGTGGTACAACGCGGTTTACGATCACGTTGAGCAGGCGATGAATGATTTTGCCGACGCCACCGGTCGAAGCTATAAACCGTTTGAATATTACGGCCATCCGCAGGCGGAACGCGTTATCGTTATTATGGGGTCGGCGATCGGCACCTGTGAAGAAGTGGTGGATGAACTGCTGACGCGCGGCGAAAAAGTGGGTGTGCTGAAAGTGCGCCTCTATCGTCCGTTCTCGGCGAAACATTTATTGCAGGCGCTGCCGGAAAGCGTACGCAGCGTCGCGGTGCTTGACCGCACCAAAGAGCCGGGCGCTCAGGCCGAGCCGCTGTATCTTGACGTGATGACCGCGTTGGCGGAAGCCTTCAACCAGGGTGAACGTGAAACGCTGCCGCGGGTGATTGGCGGCCGCTATGGCCTGTCGTCAAAAGAGTTCGGCCCGGACTGCGTGCTCTCGATTTTCCACGAGCTGTCGCAGGCGAAGCCAAAATCGCGCTTCACCGTCGGTATTTATGATGATGTCACGAACCTCTCCCTGCCGCAGATGGAAAACACCCTGCCATCTCACGCGCGGCTGGAGGCGTTGTTCTACGGATTGGGCAGCGATGGCAGCGTGTCGGCGACCAAAAATAACATCAAAATTATCGGTAACTCTACGCCGTGGTTTGCTCAGGGTTACTTCGTCTACGACTCAAAAAAGGCCGGTGGCCTGACGGTCTCGCACCTGCGCGTGAGCGATAACCCGATTCGCTCTGCTTATCTCGTCGCACAGGCCGATTTTGTCGGCTGTCACCAGCTACAGTTTATTGATAAATACCAGATGGCCGAGCGCCTGAAGCCCGGCGGTATTTTCCTGCTCAATACGCCTTACAGCGCCGATGAAGTGTGGGCGCGACTACCGCAGGAAGTGCAGGCGGTGTTGAATCAGAAGCACGCGCGCTTTTATGTGATTAACGCCGCCAAAATCGCCCGCGAATGTGGCCTGGCGGCACGTATTAATACCGTGATGCAGATGGCGTTCTTCCACCTCACGCAAATTCTGCCGGGCGATAGCGCGCTGATGGAGCTGCAAAACGCCATCGCGAAAAGCTATAGCAGCAAAGGTCAGGATCTGGTTGAGCGTAACTGGCAAGCGCTGGCGCTGGCCCGGGAATCCCTGTTTGAAGTGCCGCTACAGCCGGTCAACGCCAGCAGTCCAAACCGCCCGCCGGTGGTTTCTGACGCCGCGCCAGACTTCGTTAAAACCGTCACTGCCGCCATGCTTGCTGGCCTCGGCGATGCCCTGCCGGTGTCCGCGCTGCCGCCGGATGGCACCTGGCCGGTCGGTACCACGCGCTGGGAAAAACGCAATATCGCCGAAGAGATCCCTATCTGGAAAGAAGATCTCTGCACCCAGTGTAACCACTGCGTGGCCGCCTGCCCGCACTCGGCGATTCGCGCAAAAGTGGTCTCACCAGACGCGATGGAAAACGCCCCGGCGTCTCTACATTCACTGGACGTGAAATCGCGCGATATGCGCGGTCAGAAATATGTCCTGCAGGTCGCGCCGGAAGACTGCACTGGCTGTAACCTGTGCGTTGAGGTATGCCCGGCGAAAGACCGTCAGAACCCAGAGATCAAAGCCATCAATATGATGTCGCGTCTGGAGCATGTTGAAGAAGAGAAAGTGAACTATGACTTCTTCCTCGACCTGCCGGAAATCGATCGCGCCGCACTGGAACGCATTGATATTCGTACTTCGCAGTTGATCACTCCGCTGTTTGAATATTCCGGCGCCTGTTCTGGCTGCGGTGAAACGCCGTATATCAAGCTGCTGACGCAGCTGTACGGCGACCGTATGCTGATTGCCAACGCCACCGGCTGTTCGTCTATCTACGGCGGTAACCTGCCATCTACGCCATATACCACCGACGCGAACGGCCGCGGACCAGCGTGGGCTAACTCGCTGTTTGAAGATAACGCCGAGTTTGGTTTGGGCTTCCGTTTAACGGTCGATCAGCATCGCCAGCGTGTGATGCGTCTGCTGGACGGCTTTGCGGAACACATCCCTGCTGAGCTGAACGAAGCTTTGCATACGGACGCCACGCCAGAGGTGCGCCGCGAACAGGTTGCGGCGTTGCGTAGCGCATTAACCGGCGTGGAAGGTGCTGAAGAGCTGCTGACCGATGCTGACGCGCTGGTCGAGAAGTCTATCTGGCTGATTGGCGGCGACGGCTGGGCCTACGATATCGGCTTCGGCGGTCTGGATCATGTGATGAGCCTGACCGAGAACGTCAATATTCTGGTGCTCGATACCCAATGCTATTCCAACACCGGCGGCCAGGCTTCAAAAGCGACGCCACTCGGCGCGGTGACCAAGTTTGGTGAGCACGGTAAACGTAAAGCGCGGAAAGATTTGGGCGTCAGCATGATGATGTATGGTCATGTCTACGTGGCGCAAATCTCACTGGGCGCACAGCTTAACCAGACGGTGAAAGCGATTCAGGAAGCGGAGTCCTATCCGGGTCCGTCGATTATTATCGCTTACAGCCCTTGCGAAGAGCACGGTTACGATCTGGCGCTCAGCCACGATCAGATGCGCCAGCTTACCGCTACCGGCTTCTGGCCGCTGTTCCGCTTCGACCCACGTCGCGCCGACGAAGGTAAAATCCCGCTGGCGCTGGATTCCCGTCCGCCGTCAGACGCGCTGGCCGAGACGTTAATGAACGAACAGCGTTTCCGCCGTTTGAACAGCCAGCAACCAGACGTCGCCGAACAGCTATGGAAGGATGCGGCAGAGGATCTGCAAAAACGCTACGACTTCCTCGCCATGATGGCCGGCAAGGCGGAAAAACCGACGCCGCAGGAATAACCGAATTAAGGCCATTCTCAAACCATAAAAAAAGCCCGAATATCAATTCGGGCTTGTCATTTTAAGATGACGAAGAATATTAAAGACACACGGCAACATAAATACGTTGTGTGACAAAAAGGCATATAACGGCTGTAGCTTACGTCAGCGACTTTTATTTGTATAATTTTTATTTTATATATATCCGGACAAATCATTCACGATAATTATCATCATTTCAGCAGAATTATATCCTTTAGATTTTACTCATGCTGTAACAAATGTTATTTACCATATCAGATTCGTCTCTATTAGCATGACTGTGCTTTCTTAGTCAGAAAGTGCGCGTATAAAAAATACTAAAGGAATATATTCAATGAACAGAAAAGTACTGGCCCTCGTTATTCCTGCCCTGTTAGCCGCAGGCGCAGCTCATGCCGCAGAAGTTTATAATAAAGACGGCAACAAATTAGACATCTATGGCAAGGTAGATGGTCTGCATTATTTCTCCAGCGATTCTAAGAAAGATGGCGATCAGACTTACGTCCGCTTCGGTTTCAAAGGTGAAACTCAGATTAACGATATGCTGACTGGTTACGGCCAGTGGGAATATAACGTCCAGGCAAACTCAACTGAAGGTGATGGCGCGAACAACTGGACTCGTCTGGCGTTTGCAGGTCTGAAATTCGGCGATTACGGTTCATTCGATTACGGTCGTAACTACGGCGTGCTGTACGACGTTGAAGGCTGGACCGATATGCTGCCAGAGTTCGGTGGCGACTCCTACACCAACTCTGACAACTTTATGACTGGTCGTGCTAACGGTGTTGCAACTTACCGTAACACTGATTTCTTCGGTCTGGTTGATGGCCTGAACTTTGCTCTGCAGTATCAGGGTAAAAACGAAAGCCAAAGCCCTGATGATATCAATCCGTCCGTTGGTACTAATAACCGTGCCTCCGGTAGCGACTCTCGCTTTGACAATGGTGACGGCTTCGGTATTTCCACTACGTACGATATGGGAATGGGCTTCAGCGCTGGTGCTGCTTATAGCACATCAGACCGTACCACCGATCAGGAAAACGGCTATATTGGAAAAAATCACACTGGCAACCAGTATGCTGGTGGCGATACCGCTGATGCATGGACCGCTGGTCTGAAATATGATGCGAACAACATCTATCTCGCAACCATGTATTCCGAAACCCGTAACATGACTCCATACGGTGATTCTGGTATTGCAAACAAAACTCAGAACTACGAAGTAACCGCACAATATCAATTCGACTTCGGCCTGCGTCCGGCAATTTCTTACCTGCAATCTAAAGGTAAGGATCTGTACAACATTAACGGTACTAACGCTGGCGACAAAGATCTGGTTAAATATATGGATATTGGCGCGACTTACTACTTCAACAAAAACATGTCCACCTACGTTGATTATAAAATCAACCTGCTGGACGGCAACGATTCCTTCTATCAGGAAAACGGTATTTCTACCGACAACATCGTTGCGCTGGGTATGGTTTACCAGTTCTAATACGATTAAAAAACCCGCCGTCATGGCGGGTTTTCTTTATTTACTGCACCACGCTTTCGCCGTGGATTTCCCCTTTAAATCCGGTTTTAGCAATCGCCGCTAATAACCGCTGATTATCAAAATTCTCCGGCACCACCACTTCCGCCTGACGCGTTTTCAGCGAAGCTTTCGCCTTAATGACGCCATCGGTGCTGCGCAGCGCCTGGTTAATGGAAATCACGCACAGCGGGCAGTTCATTTCGCCGACATCAATGGTGACCAATTTATCGGCCGCCCAGCCCAGTGGCGTAAACATCAGTAACGCCAGACACACGGCTTTTTTCATTCCATCCACTCCCAGATCCAGGGTAATACATAAGGATAGGTAATCAAGGCCAGCACTAACGGCACCGCCAGCCAATACAACCACACCAGCACCCGACGGCTTACGACGTTAACGCATACCGGTTTCGACGACAGATGCAGACGCCAGAATCCGCGCGCCATCAGACCAACGGCGACAATAATCATCGGGATTTGCAGCCAGGACGCCCCCGGAATACCCACCAGCCCGGCAGCGGAAACCCCAAACACCAGATACAGTAGCGGCCCAATGCAGCACAGCGTTGATGCGCCCGCGGCTACGATCGCCGCGAGCAACGTTAACACGCCGCCCTTAATGCTGTTCGACGCTGACATAGTCGTAGCTAAAAGCAGCTGGGTCGTAGAAATTCAGCGGATCGCCGTCGACTTCCGCATACGGATAGCCCAGGTTATTCACGTCACCCTGCTCCGCGGCTGGCGACAGTGCGAAATCACGCGCGTGGTTGAATCCCACCCAGTTCATTTCCCAGTTACCAAACAGATAATCGTTCACCGCGGTGACCGCCGGGTCGCCATTCTCTTTTTTCTCTGTCAGACGCATTTTGGTCACGTCTGCCGGGTCTGCTGGCATCCAGCCGAAACCGGCTAACCAGAACATCGCGCGGCAGTGTTGACCGCCGCTGATTTTGGCCACGCCTTTATCGTCGGCGCTGCCAAATGCTTTCGTGGAGTATTGATTAAGCTTGCGGCTCGCGCCTAAACGGATGCCAAACATTTCACGTGCCGGAATGCCGACCGCACGGCACAGTGCGACAAACACCGAGTTAATGTCGGTGCATTTGCCACCGAGCTTGCCGGTTTTCAGGATCTCCCCGACATCGCCGGTTCCGCAACCTATGACCGCGTCATCACGATGCATATGGGTGCTGACCCAGTCATGAATCAGACGCGCCTGTTTCAGCGGCGCTTTTTCGTTGCCGATAATTTTCAGCGCGGTCTCTTTCACCAGCCCATCCACCGGAATATGCGCCGTCGCCTGCAGGAAAGGTTTAATCTTATCGGGGATCACCGCCCCTTCCCCCGGCAACTGCCAGTCAGTGAGACGATTGTCTTTCAACACTTCCCAGTCGCGGGTTTCAATTTCCATCTCCACGTTAATATTCAGCGGTCCGTTTGAGGCCGGCCACGTCACGTACAGCACTTTCGCGCCATAGCGATTATTGGCATTCAGCGTGGCACTTTGATAGTTGCCGCTGAAGGAGAGATTGATCAGTTGCTGGAAGGCGGTCTCTTCCGGGATGGGGATCCACAAATTCACCTTCCCGGAAGAGCCTTCCGGTGCCTTCAGGCTATAGGTTTGGGTCATAATGAAGCGGCGGTATTTGCCGGAAGATGAGACAGCAGGCTGAGCCTGCGTTTCTGTTTTAGCAAAAACCGGGCTCACCAGACCCAGCGTTGAGAGGGCTGCAGCACCTTTCAGGAAGTTACGCCTTTGCATTGTGTATCCTTCATCACCAGAAAAAGCTGGCGCTTAACCCCGCACCTGCGGAGGTTGGCCGCTATTATGCGGCCATGTATTCATCACCACAATGAATAAGAGGCCATAAAATCCCTTATGGTTAAAATGTCTCAGGCCAGAACAGCATGATGTTATAAAAATGATAAAAACGGAGGCCTACAGATTATTCTGATTAACGCCTTTTCATAAGAAAAATACCCATATAATTTCAGAGGTAAAGTATCTCGTTGCAGGTTCATGCTTGTCGCTATTCTTCACGATTTACCCCCTGATTTGCTGAGCATACCGTGCGTGAATAAGCCCGTGACGATGAAATAATATGTTAACTTAATGGCTTGTTATCAATAGCATTAGCTGTAAACTGTTTCGCGAAGTCGCCTGTAAATGGGTATTTATATTGCATTAATGCGGCCATTGATAAATCCCGGCCGGCGGGCAATTTAAAATAAAAAATAAAAATTCATGTGGTTTTATGTTACAAATGAAAAGAAAATCAACAGAAAAACAAAATAAAGACTCATTTATTACGTCTCGTTACACAATAATTTGTCTGGGCATCCTTGGCTGCCTGGGGGTTTTATTGGTTAGAGTCGCCGACCTGCAATTTTTAAATCACCCTATGCTGGCAAAAGAGGCCGATCAGCGTTCACTGCGCACCGTCGTGTTGCCGACAAACCGCGGCACGCTGGTCGACCGCGATGGCGAGGCGCTCGCCATGAGCGTCCCGTCACGTGACGTTGTGGTCGATCCGGTCAAAATTGTTGAGGCCAGTCCGAATTTCCGCGATGCAAAATGGCAATATCTCGCTTCCGCGTTGAATACCACCCCCGATCAAATTGCGAACAAAATTTATCAGAATGCGCACCGTCATTTTCTATTCCTGGGACGCAAAGTTGAGCTTGGGATTGCGAAAGATATCGCCGATCTGCATATAAAAGGTATCAGCGAGGTATATGACGACAGTCGCTTCTACCCAATGGGGGAAGCGGCAGCGCCTTTAATCGGTATTGTAGGGGCCGATAATAATGGCCTGAACGGCGTAGAACGTGGCTACGATTCTATTTTACAGGGCGAACCGGGCAAGGAAATTTATCGCAAAGACGCTAATGGCGGTATTATTAACGTCCTCGATTATGACGCGCCAAAACAGCCGCCAACCGTTCAACTCAGCATTGATAAATTTGACCAATATACGCTGTACAGCAAACTGCGCGACGGCGTGCTGCTGAATAAGGCGGACTCAGGCGCGGCGGTGCTGGTCAAAATTGATACCGGTGAGATCCTGGCTATGGCTTCTTACCCCTCGTACAACCCCAACAATTTCGATAACGCCACACAAACGCAAATGCGTGATGTGGCGATTAACGACAGTTTCGAACCCGGTTCCACGGTCAAGCCGTTGGTGATTATCGAGGGGCTGGAGAGAAACATTATTCAGCCAAATACTTTGCTGGATACCACCCCCTATCGCGTCAATGGCCATCTGATTCGCGACGTGGGCCATTGGCCACAGCTGACGCCAACCGGTATTCTGCAAAAATCGAGCGATATCGGCGTTTCTCATATTGCGCTGGCGATGCCGGCACAGGCGCTGGTTGATACCTATCAGGCGTTCGGTCTCGGCAAACCCACCGGCCTGGGGCTTAGCGGGGAAAGCGTAGGCTATTTTCCGCTGCACCGTCGGCAGTGGGCTGATATTGAACGCGCGACCTTCTCCTTCGGCTACGGATTACGCGTCACGCCGCTGCAGATAGCCCGCGAATACGCCACTCTGGGTTCGTTTGGGGTGTATCGTCCCCTGTCGATCACCAAAGTGACCCCGCCGGTAATGGGCCAGCAGGTGGCCGATCCGTCGATCGTTAAAACCGTGGTACATATGATGGAAAGCGACGTGCTTCCCGGCGGCAGCGGCGTGCGGGCGGCGGTGCCGGGGTATCGGCTGGCGACCAAAACAGGGACCGCTGAAAAACTGGGCGATAGCGGCAAGTATGACGGCGGCTATGTGAACTACACAGCAGGCGTCGCGCCGGTGAGCCACCCGGAAGTCGCACTGGTCGTGGTCGTTAACAACCCCACTGCCGGTACTCACTTCGGCGGTTCCGTCGCGGCGCCGATTTTCGGCAACATCATGGGGCCGGTATTGAAGAATATGAATATCGCGCCGGACGCGCTGATACAGTAGGCCCCCAAATTTGGCTGCGGTGTTTATCGTTCCCGCAGCCATTTTTCATACTGCTCAGGCCACGCGAGAGTTTGGGTTCCAGCCCTGCCCATCCCAAAGCCATGCCCCCCGGAAGGATAACGATGCATTTCTACCGATACGCCTTCACGGAGGCAGGCCGTCTGTAAAATTAAGGTATTGTGCGGATCGGACACCGAATCATCTTCCGCCTGAACCAGAAACATCGACGGAGTCGTTGGCGTCACGTAATGTTGTACTGACCAGGCGGCATCCTGCGCCTGCGTCGCATTCTTCCCCACCAATACCCGATGCGTTGAAGTGTGGCTGTAAGGTTTCTCCAGCGTCACGATGGGATAAATCAGCGCCGCGCCATCAGCTCGCGCCGGTAGGCTGTCCAGCGCATCAAGCGGCGTATAGCTGCGCTCTTCAGCGCGCGTTGCCGCCATTCCCAACAGATGCCCTCCGGCGGAAAATCCCAGCACGCTCACCCGCTTCTCCCGCTGACGGATGATGCGCAACGCCCGCTGGGCATCCTGTAAAGCAACGCGAGAGCCGTCGTGCCAGCCTTCTCCCGGCAGGCGGTAGCTGAGTATATAAGCGGTATAACCTCGGGCTACCAACCAGCGCGCGGCGGGCCAGCCCTCCTTCGCCATCTCAACGCGGGTATAACCACCGCCCGGTGCGACCAGCACGCCGTGCCCATTCGCCCTGAACGGCATCAGAATCGTGAGGAAGGGAACGGCAATATGACGCTGCGCCCCATGCACACTCAGTTGCACTGGCCCCGTTGGACCGCCGCCGGGCGGAATACCCGGCCATAGTGGCAGCATCTCTGTCGAGACGTCTGAGGGCGTGGATAAAGACAGCCCCGCCCTCGCCGCCAACAGCGTGGCACTCAAACCGAGAAGAAATTGACGGCGCCGCATAGTGTCACTCTGACGCGAAAAGAGTTTTCAGTTAAGCAGATAAATAAGAGGGAAAAATGAAGACTGTCGGGCTAAATTCTAAAAAAAACCTCGAGCTGTAGATTTATACAGAATCTTCATTGCCAGGGTTCTACGCACCGCTATAGGAATGCGGTAATCCCCTGCGGATCTTTTCGTCGCTGGGTATTTTCTCATAAGCCATTCGGGGTATTCCGCCCACAGGATTTGCATTTTTCTTCGTTATATAATCAAATACACATCGATTAATTCCCTCCTCGATGAGCAATACATGTCTACATTACAACGTTTACTCCTGAGCTTGACGCTGGCCTGTGCCAGTCTGACAGCCGCAACGCCTGCGCTGGCCGAGCGCACCGTCACCGATCAACTTGGTCGCAAAGTCACCCTGCCTGATACCGTGAATCGTGTTGTGGTGCTCCAGCACCAGACGCTCAACCTGCTCGTGCAGCTCAACGCCGCCGACGATATCGTCGGCGTATTAAGCAGTTGGAAAAAACAGCTCGGCCCAGAGTTCGCGCGCTTTATGCCCGGCATTGTCAAACTGCCGATGCCCGGCGATCTGACCCAGGTGAATATGGAAAGCCTGCTGGCGCTGCATCCGCAGGTGGTGTTTATCGCCAACTACGCGCCAGCGGCGATGATTCAGCAGATAACGAACGCCGGGATCCCGGTAGTAGCCATTTCTCTGCGCCAGGACGCGGCGGGTGAGAAAAACAAAATGAATCCCTCGATGGCCAATGAGGAACAGGCATACAACGACGGGCTCAAGCAAGGTATTCGGCTGATTGGCGAAGTGGTCAACCGCACCGCCCAGGCGGATGCATTGATAGACTACACCTTTGCCGCACGCGCCAAATTTAACGCGCCGGTCGCGGATATTCCGGCGGCGGAAAAAGTGCGTGTTTATATGGCCAATCCGGACCTGAACACCTACGGTTCCGGTAAATACACCGGCCTGATGATGCAACATGCCGGGGCGATGAATGTTGCCGCCGCCACGGTAAAAGGCGCGCGTCAGGTTTCGCTGGAACAGGTATTACAGTGGAATCCACAGGTGATTTTCGTGCAGGACCGTTATCCCGAGGTGGTCAAGCAGATCGTCAACGACCCGCAGTGGCAAGGCATTGACGCGGTGAAAAATCATCGCGTGTGGCTGATGCCGGAATACGCGAAAGCCTGGGGCTACCCCATGCCGGAAGCATTAGCCATAGGCGAACTGTGGATGGCGAAAAAGCTCTACCCGGAACGCTATAAAGATATTGATGTCGACACGCAGGCTCAGGATTACTACCAACGCTTTTATCGTACCGACTGGCGGCCAAATGCGCATCAGTAGTCACGCCAAAACGGTACAGGCTGGCCTGATGCTGCTCACTCTGACCGTGGCGGTGTCTTCTCTCTGTCTGGGTCAATACAAACTGTCAATAGGCCAGGTGCTGGCTCAGTTTGCTCAGCCGCATAATACGTCGGCGATCGCCCATCAGATTGTCTGGGACGTTCGCCTACCGCGTATTTTGCTCGCCCTGCTGGCCGGCGGTGCGCTTGGCCTGTGCGGTACCACCTTACAGGGCGTATTCCAGAACCCGCTGGTGGATCCGCACATTATCGGCGTCACCTCCGGCTCCGCGTTTGGCGGGACGTTGGCAATTCTGCTCGGGCTGAGTATGCCGCTGATGATGGCCACCACTTTCTTCTTTGGTCTGCTGGCGCTGATGCTGGTGTATCTGCTGGCAGCACTTCAGGGTCGAGAGAATACGCTGGTGCTGATTCTCGCGGGGATCGTGCTCAGCGGTTTCTTCGCCGCGCTGGTCAGCCTGATGCAGTACCTGTCAGATACTGAAGAAGTGCTCCCCAACATCGTCTTCTGGCTTCTGGGCAGTTTCGCGACCGCCAACTGGCACAAAGTCCTGTTGTTGACCCTTCCAGTGATCGCCGCCGCGCTGGTGCTGTACCGGCTGCGTTGGCGCATCAACCTGCTGTCGCTGGACGACAAAGATGCCCGCGCGCTGGGCGTCAGCGTCACCGCACTGCGCCGCGGCGTACTGCTCTGCTGCGCACTGCTGGTTGCCGCGCAGGTGGCGGTCAGCGGCAGTATTGCCTGGGTGGGGCTGGTGATCCCACATCTGGCGCGGATGCTCTGCGGTGCCGATCATCGTCGTTTGCTCCCCTGTGCCTTCTGGATGGGGGCCTGTTTTATGATTGTGGTCGATGACCTCGCGCGCACGCTGACCGCCGCCGAGATTCCCATTGGGATCATTACCGCGCTGGTCGGCGCCCCCTTATTTGCCGTGATGCTGGTACGGGCCAGCCGTAAAGGGATGCTGAAATGACACCGACGCTAACGCTATCGCAGCTGGAATATGGTCATCAGTCTGCGCTGTTTACGCCGCTGAACCTGCATTGCCAGCCCGGTGAGATATGGGCCGTCCTTGGTGCCAACGGTCGCGGTAAAAGTACCTTACTCGATACCATTACCGGCGTTTTACCGGCGCTTGCTGGCAGCGTGAAGGCTTCCGGCGGAGTGGGGATCGTGCCGCAGTCATTCCGTCCGGCCTTCGGCTGGCGGGTAAAAGAGGTGGTGCTGATGGGGCGTGCGCGACATATCGCCCTTTTCGCTCAGCCGCAGAAAGAAGATGAACGTCAGGTGCTTGATGCGCTGGCACAGCTAAATATCGCTGACCTGGCCGAGACGCTATTCAGCACCCTCTCTGGCGGCCAGCAGCAACTGGTGATGATCGCCCGCGCGCTGGTCGGCGCCAGTCAGAATATCCTGTTGGATGAACCCTGTTCAGCGCTTGACCTGGGCAATCAGCAAACGGTATTGCAGCTGATTAGCGATCTGTCACACAACCAGTCGCGCACGGTGATGTTTACCACGCACGATCCCACGCATGCGCTACAGGTCGCCAGCCACACGTTGCTGCTGATGCCGGGCAACCAGTGGTTGGCCGGGCCAACGTCGGAGGTGGTGCAGGAAGCGAATCTCCAGCATGCTTACGGCGTGCAGGTCCGTCGGCTCCAGCTTGAGGGGTATCCGTCTCCGGTGGTGACGCCGCTCTTTAGCATTCGTCGCCCGGCGACATAAACCCGGCGTCGCGTAAACAGCGCTGCCCCTCTTCACCGAGGATAAACCGGCAGAACGAGTGCGCGGCGTCACGTTCATCCAGCAGTGTCAGGTAGTATTCACAGCAGATGTTCCACGGTGCAGGAATCGTCACACATCGTATTTCTGCCTGATTCGCCAGTGCCGCCGCATAGTGCGCATAGCCGATAAACAGATCGACGTGCCCTTCATCAATTAACCATCGACTGGCGATGACGCCGTTCGGTAGCGTGAGCGAATCGCGGCCGCCAACCAGCGGTATTGCGCGCTGTTTTAGCGCGTGGCCCAATCCAGGATGGCTCTGTTCAATACGCTCAAACAGCTGCCACGTATAGTCGCCGGAAGGATCGCACTGCGGTGTGGAGGTTCCCAGCCGCAGCGTTGTATCCGCCAGCAGCTCCAGCCACGTTTTCCCCGTCGTCTGCGGCGTATTTCGAACAGTCAACATCAGCGTGTTACGGGCGAACAGATGGAGACCGCGGGCGCGCCCCGTATCACAAAGCGTTTGCGGATGCTGACGGTTCGCCGAGGCAAACAGCGAGCACCGCTCGCCATTCTCGATCCGTTCACGCAGAAGACCCGCCGGGCCAAAAACCAGCGAAACCGGAATACCGGTCTGTGCGGTAAACGCCGCCTGGAGGGGAATCAATGCGCGGCGAAGGCTTCCCGCCGCCATCAGTGTCAATGTGGAGTGCATAAGCGCAAGGTCATAACCCGAACATAAGCGTTATATTATCCGGGCTATTACGCTATTGACCAGCACTTTAGTAGCGAATTTCCGCCAGCGCCTGCAGTTGCTCCGGCGTCGCCACCGGCAGATGGAAGAAGTCCAGGTAGGCCGGGATCATTTCAAACAGCATATCGGTCCCCCGCTGCACCGGGCAGCCGCGGGCCATCGCTGCCTGTAGCAACGGTGTGTATTCCTGCTTCATCACCACCTCGCCGACAAACGTCCCCGCATCAAGACGTTCGACATCCAGCGGGAGCGGATCGCCGGGCGACATACCGAGCGGCGTTGCGTTGACCACCAGCGAATGCCCCGCCGGATCGCTCGCCATCACCGTCAGCTTCAGCTGCGGATAGTGCGCGAGCAAACGATCGGCCAGCGCCTGCGCCGCGCTTTCGCGGGCATCCACCAACGTCAACGCGCTAACGCCTGCCGATGCGAGCGAGGCGGCAATCGCTGACCCCACGCCGCCGCTGCCCACCACCAGCGCTCGCGCGCCAGTAGTGCGAAACCCCTTGCGCTGAATACCGCGCACAAAGCCGTCGCCATCAAACATATCGCCGGTCAGCGAACCGTCGGCTTCCCGGCGAATCGCGTTGCAGGCTCCGGCAATCTGCGCGGTGGGGCTCATCCGGTCGACCAGTTCGCAGGTGGCGATTTTATGCGGCATGGTCACCAGCGCCCCCGCGATGTTGGTGAGTGAAAACAGCGTGGGGATCAGCGCCGCATAGTCTTCCGGCTTCACGCCCATCGGCACCACTTTGACATCCACGCCCTGGTCGGCAAACCAGGGGTTGTAGATCATCGGCGCTTTAAAACTTTCGGTTGGATAACCCAAATGAGCAATTAACCGCGTATGCCCACTAATTTGCATGTGTCCCCTCCTGCTCAGGCAGATCCAGTTCGATGCGCTTCACGTCACCGAGAATAAACACATACGCCACCACGCCGAGCAGCGCAGCGCCGCCGATGTAAACCAAGGCGTAGAAGAAATTGCCAAAGGCGGCAACGATAAAACCGATCACCAGCGGCGTGAGAATACCCGCCAGATTGGCGCAGAAGTTAAACAACCCGCCGGTCAAGCCGCCCAATCCTTTTGGCGCCATGTCGGAAATTAAGGTCCAGCCAAGGCCGACCATCCCCTGCCCGAAGAAGGCAAACGACATGACCAGGATCACCGCCGTGTCGCTCGAAAGCCAGTTGGCGCTGATAATGCTGCTCGCCATCAGCAGGCCGGCGATAATCGGCAGCTTACGGCCCAGATTGGCGCTGCCGGTCGCTTTCAGCAATTTGTCAGACACCCAACCGCCGAACATCACGCCGCCCGCCGCCGCCAGGAATGGCAGAATGGCAAAGAAGCCAACCTTCAGCCATGGCATATGACGTTCGGTGGCCAGATAGGTCGGGAACCAGGTCAGGAAAAACACCAGCACGGTATTGCCCGCAAACTGACCAATACTGGCACCAATAATCTGCCGTTTGCGTAACAGCTGGCGGACCAGCGGCCAGCTAAAGGCTTTACGCTGCTCGGCGCCGGTGGTCATGCCGCCGCCCGCGGTGATGTACTCGCGCTCCTGCTGACTCAGACGGCGGTCCTCATGCGGTTCGCGATAGTGACGCCACCAGACCAGCGCAAACAGCAGCCCGACCACGCCAACGGTAATAAACAGCGTGCGCCAGCCAAAACCATCCATGATCCAGAACAGCAGCGGCGCGAAGCAGGCCAGTCCGAGATATTCACCAACGGTATAAACGGCGGTCGCTTTTGCGCGCTCGTGCTGCGGAAACCACGCGCTGACCACCCGGCTATTGACCGGAAAGCACGGCGCTTCGCTGACGCCAAGGCCAAAACGGCACAGCAGCAGCGTTTTCAGCCCCACGGCGAAACCGTGGAACAGCGTGAACAGCGACCAGAAGCTAAGGGCCAGGAAATAGGTCACCTTATTACCAAAGCGGTCGAGGAACATACCGCCCGGAATTTGCGCCAGCGCATAGGTCCAGGCAAAGGCGGAAAAGACAATCCCCATCACCGCCGCGCTGATACCCAGCTCCTGAGTGAGCTGCGGTGCAGCGATGCCCAGCACGGTGCGGTCGAGATAGTTAATCATGGTCCCCACTGCCAGCAGCGCCAGAATACCAATGCGCCGCCGGGAGCGGGGTACCGCGTTAACCGCCTCAGCGGTAGCCACGCGATTTTGGCCGAGTGAGTTCATAGTGTTTACCTGTCGTTGTCGAGTGCAGATGAAAGTTTATAGTTATGGTCTGTCCTTCGCCGTCAGCGTACCGGGTGGTACATCTTTCCGCTAACGGTACTGCATAGCCGCCAGTCGCACAGCGGCATTGACCGCGCCATATTGCGCGTAGCCGTGGCGTCTTTCGGTTAATTCAAAGAAGAAGCGTCCTTCGCTGAACGGCCAGGTGTAGCGATGTAAAAACTCGCCGCCGGCACCGTCGCGATCGTAGAGAATCTGCTGACGCTGCAAGGTTTCCACCTGGGCCGCGTCGCCGAAGCGCGCCTGTAAATCCTCGTAATAGTTGGCCGGTACCGGCAGCGACAGCGAGGCCGCCAGCGGCTGATTTTCCAGGAAAGTGGGCAGATCGTCGCTGGCGAACGCCGCATGCTGTAAACCGGCCCCCTGATAACACGCCACCGAGCGGGCGATCTGCGTCGCGCGGCTTTGGGAAATATTCAGCGCCAGACGCACATTACCCTGCGGGCTTTGCACCGCCAGGCTGCGCACCAGGCCGTAAGGATCGGGCATGGTCTGCTCATGTTCCAGCGTGAACCCCAGCACCGCACGGAAGAACATCACCCAGTTATCGCGGCTGTCAGCCTCCATACCGAGCGCCAAATGGTCGATACCTAAAAGCTGTCCGTCGGTCGCCGCATCGGTAAGATTGAAATCCTGCGCGTAGATATCTTTCTCATCATCCACCAGATAAACCAGACTGCCGTCCGGCGCGCACACCGCCGGGATGGTACTCTCATTCGGCCCGACCTCTCCCTGCCAGGTCGCATAGCCGTAAGCTCTGGCGCGGGCGACGATCGGCGCGCTAGCGCTGACGCGCAGAGCCATCGCGCACAGTGAAACGCCGTGACGTTGATAGAAGTGATCGGCCCAACTGTACGGTTGATAGTTAATAATCACCCGCGCACCGCCGTTGCTCCACAGCGCGACCTGTTTGGAACGGTGCATCCCCGCCAATTGAAAACCCATGCCATTGAGCATGACGCCCAGCTTTTTCGCCTCAGCGGGGCTGGCGGCAAACTCAATAAATTCGATGTCTTTAAAGGTTGGGAGATCGGCAGTGTGAAAGAGTTCGGCGTCGCTTTCTCCCAGCGCGCGGCGGGTTTGCTCCTCCAGCCACAGCAGCGAGCGATAACCATCTTTCGCCGTCGCGCCGTTCGGTGAGGCGCGGAAACCGTCGTTAAAGATCTCCAGCGACCATGGCCCACGGTAGCCTAAGCGGGTCAACTCACGGGTAAATTCCACCAGCGGCAGTTCACCCTGCCCAGGGAAACAGCGGAAATGGCGGCTCCACTCGAGCACGTCCATTTTCATCAATGGTGCGTCGGCGAGCTGGAGGAAAGTGATTTTGTCCATTGGCACTTCGTGCAAGCGGCTAAGATCGTCACCGAGCGCCAGAATATGGAAGCTGTCGAGCACGATGCCCATCGCCGGGCTATCCACCGCTTTCACCCGCTCCCACGCCTGATACCAGCGGTTTACGTGGGCCCCCCACGCCAGCGCTTCATATCCAATACGGATATTTTCCTGCTCCGCGAGCGTCGCCAGCGCCCGCAGGTCAGCCACCTGCTGTTCGAAATCGGCGGAGCTGTCAGCCTGCACGTTGCTGCACAGCAGCAGCGTGTCGCAACCCAGTTCATGCATCAGCGCAAACTTGCGCTTCGCTCGCGCCAGGTTGGCCGCGAACTGGGCCCGTGTGCCGCCCTCAAAATCGCGAAACGGTTGAAACAGCGTGATTTTGAGCCCCAGATCGTCGGCCATGTTACGGACATCCGCTGGCGTACCGGTATAATAGAGCAAATCGTTTTCGAAGATTTCAACGCCCTGATAACCCGCCGCTGCAATCGCGCTCAGTTTTTCAGGCAGGGTTCCGGAAATGGATACGGTAGCAATAGAACGCAACATAGTTTCACCTGGCTCACGCTGTAACAGTTGCATCGAATATGAATCATTTGGTTCAGCGACGCCAGAATTGGTTGCTAAATTGTGATCATTGTGTGTATTTTTTGTGCCCGGTAAAAAATGAACAGGAGTTGTTATGTCAGCCATTGCTCAAGATGAAGCACAGTCGCTAAAAACACGGATTTTTACCGCCGCCATTGCGGTGTTCGCCGAGCATGGGCTAGCTGGCGCACGCATGGAGCAAATTGCCTCCGAGGCGCAGACCACTAAACGGATGGTGGTTTACTACTTCAAAACCAAAGAGCTGCTGTACCAGGCGGTTCTGCAATATGTTTATTCGCGCATTCGCGAAACGGAACAACAGCTCGGGCTGGAGAACCTGCCGCCGGTCGAGGCGCTGGTACAATTGGTGAAATGGAGCGTTCGCTATCATGTCGAACATGCGGACTTTATGCGGATTATCTGTATGGAGAATATGCAGCGCGGAAAATGGCTGCTGGCTTCCGGCGATTTAAAGCGCCTGAACAAAAGCGCCCTCTCCCTGCTGGAGCAAATTCTGCACCGCGGACAAGAACTGGGGATTTTTCAGCCCGCACTCGAGGCCCGCGACGTTCATCGGCTCATCAGCAGCTTCAGCTTCTATCAGGTGTCGAACTTCTACAGCTTTAATAGCCTCTATCTTGAAGGTCCGCTTCCGGATATTGATGATGAAGCGCTCATTCGCCATCACAGCGATCTGGCGGTGAAATCGATTCTGCGCTTCGTTATCGCCTAATCAGCGAGTTACGGCTGCCCTGAAAGCGCCGTGACCACTTTTTGCATCGCTTCACGCGTCAGCTCAGCGCGCTGGACCTTATTATTCGCCAGCGCCGTGCGCAACACCCCGGCAATCACAATATGCTTAGGTTCCTGCCCTAAATCGCGCATTTCCAGCACCACTTTGCCCACTACGCGACACATTTCCTGGTATAAAACGTCGTCTTTCGCCTGATTTCCCATCGTTTACGCTCGCTAATTTCCATTAATAATCAATTTATTATTGGTTCGTTTCGCCCAGAAAGCAAATTCACGCCAGGCAGAATGCGCGAGCAAACCGCGTGTTGCGCATCGCGCGTGTTACATTTTCACAAAAAAATCGTTTTTGTTTTGTTAATTAGCCAGTTTTGTTTTTGAAACAGCGTTTTTATTTTCTTTTTTCGCCATAACATCGTATAATCCGCCGCGTTTCTTTCTTGAATGGTTTCAGCTCATTGGACTACATCAATAAACGATTAAAACATCGCCTTTTTGACTATGCTGAACCTCTAGCACACTTTCCTCTGCACGCTTTTTTTATGTCACCTATTCTTATGGCGTGGCATAGCAACTTTCGTAATACAGGTTTGACTCCGTGGCCGTGCGCGCATGGAGCGAGAATTCAAAATCCTAATCCTTCTCAATCTCAACTTAAAGACTAAGACTGTCATGAAAAAGACCAAAATTGTTTGCACCATCGGGCCGAAAACCGAATCCGAAGAGATGTTAGGCAAAATGCTCGACGCGGGCATGAACGTTATGCGTCTGAACTTCTCCCACGGCGACTATGCTGAACACGGTCAGCGCATCCAGAACCTGCGCAACGTGATGAGCAAAACCGGTAAGAAAGCCGCTATCCTGCTGGATACCAAAGGCCCGGAAATCCGTACTATCAAGCTGGAAGGCGGTAACGACGTTTCCCTGAAAGCTGGCCAGACCTTCACTTTCACCACTGACAAATCTGTTGTCGGTAACAGCGAAATCGTTGCTGTGACCTACGAAGGTTTCACCAAAGATCTGTCCGTTGGTAACACCGTACTGGTTGACGATGGTCTGATCGGTATGGAAGTCACCGCTATCGAAGGTAACAAAGTTATCTGTAAAGTGCTGAACAACGGCGACCTGGGTGAAAACAAAGGCGTTAACCTGCCGGGCGTTTCTATCGCTCTGCCGGCACTGGCTGAGAAAGACAAGCAAGACCTGATCTTCGGTTGCGAGCAGGGCGTCGACTTCGTTGCGGCTTCCTTTATCCGTAAACGTTCTGACGTCGTTGAAATCCGCGAGCACCTGAAGGCGCACGGCGGTGAAAACATCCAGATCATCTCCAAAATCGAAAACCAGGAAGGCCTGAACAACTTCGACGAAATCCTCGAAGCTTCTGACGGCATCATGGTTGCTCGTGGCGACATGGGCGTTGAGATCCCGGTTGAAGAAGTTATCTTCGCGCAGAAGATGATCATCGAAAAATGTATCCGCGCGCGTAAAGTGGTTATCACTGCGACCCAGATGCTGGATTCCATGATCAAAAACCCGCGTCCGACCCGCGCTGAAGCTGGCGACGTGGCTAACGCCATCCTCGACGGTACCGACGCAGTGATGCTGTCCGGCGAATCCGCGAAAGGTAAATACCCGCTGGAAGCGGTCACCATCATGGCGACCATCTGCGAACGTACTGACCGCGTGATGACCAGCCGTCTGGAATTCAACAACGACAGCCGTAAACTGCGCATCACCGAAGCCGTTTGCCGTGGCGCGGTTGAAACTGCAGAAAAACTGGACGCACCGCTGATCGTGGTTGCCACCCAGGGCGGTAAATCCGCACGCGCTATCCGTAAATACTTCCCGGATGCCACCATCCTGGCGCTGACCACCAACGAAACCACCGCGCGTCAGCTGGTGCTGAGCAAAGGCGTTGTCGCTCAGGTTGTCAAAGAAATCAACTCTACCGATGATTTCTACCGTCTGGGTAAAGAAGTCGCTGTCGAAAGCGGCCTGGCACAGAAAGGCGACGTAGTTGTGATGGTTTCCGGCGCGCTGGTTCCGAGCGGCACCACCAACACCGCATCCGTGCACGTACTGTAATAATTCACATACTTATTATAGTTTGCCTAAAAAAGCGCCCCTCGGGCGCTTTTTTTATACATTCTGATAACGGAGCTCAATAAATAATCCAATAGGCTGTCACTATTTAAACTTCGATTATCTAAGATGAATCCGATGGAAGTCCTCTGTTTTCACACACTTTTTCCCCGTAAAACCGTAAAGTCGATGCTTCTTTGAGCGAACGATCAAAAATAAGGGAAATCGCATAAAAAAATATTCTCAATATAAAAAAGTTTGTGTAATACTTGTAACGCTACATGGAGATTAACTCAATCTAGAGGGTATTTATAATGAATCGTACTAAACTGGTACTGGGCGCGGTAATCCTGGGTTCTACTCTGCTGGCAGGTTGCTCCAGCAATGCTAAAATCGATCAGCTGTCTTCTGACGTTCAGACTCTGAACGCTAAAGTTGACCAGCTGAGCAACGACGTGAACGCAATGCGTTCCGACGTTCAGGCTGCTAAAGACGACGCAGCTCGTGCTAACCAGCGTCTGGACAACCAGGCTCACTCTTACCGTAAGTAAGAGTTCTGGTAATAAAAATGGCGCACATTGTGCGCCATTTTTTTTGCCTGCGATTTACCCTTTCCTACTGCGTCACAGTTTCTGAGGCCACTGTACTATTCTGCGCCGACAGCACCGATGCCGCGCCCTTCCCCTCAGAGACAATCACCGGATACCCGGCACGACGCGACAGCGCGCTTTTCACCTGTCCTTCACTCGCCTGTTCAGCAAACTGCTTGAAGCCCGACGACAAGGTCATCTTCATGGTTTGCGTATCCTGCGCTTCGTTCTGCGACAACGGGCGATGCACTTCCAGATAACGTGTGCCGTTCGGCTCTACCGCATACTTCACCGGCTCATTAATCACCCGCACCGGCGTGCCGCTGCGCACCTGCGCGAACAGCGCCTTGATGTCCGGCGCATTCATGCGAATGCAGCCCGAGCTCACGCGCAGGCCGACGCTATCCGGCGCGTTGGTGCCATGGATGAGATATTCGCCGTTACCGTATGCCAGACGCAGCGCATAAAGCCCCAGCGGGTTATTGGGCCCGGCAGGCACGACCGGCGGCAATGTAACGCCACGCTCCAGAGAACGCTTGCGGATACCCGCCGTCGGCGTCCAGGTCGGGTTTGGGATCTTCTGTCCTACCCGAGTCGTCATTTCCGGGGTTTCCAGCCCCTGCAGGCCAATACCAATCGGATAGACCTGTACCTGCTGTTCGCCCGGCGGGAAGTAGTACAGGCGCAGTTCGGCAAGGTTAACCACAATCCCTTCGCGCGGTACGTCCGGCAGCAGCATCTGCGATGGAATGGTCACCACGGTACCGGGACGAGGAACCGGCGCGATCGTATTGTTGGCTTCAAGAATGAGCATCGCCGCCGTATCAAAGCGGCGGGCGATCGCCTGTAGGTTCTTATCCCCCTCCTGAACGGTGTAGGTTTGATTGTGGCCGATTAAACGGCTATTGGCTGGGGGTAATGGATAGTCGACTGCCCAGGCGCTGGAAATCGCGCTGAGGGCGCCTAAAATGCTGAGTGTTAAGAGGGACGCGCGCTTCATATCTGGATTCCTTATTCATATTCACTGACAACATGCCAGAAAGCTGAACCACCAGCGTGGTGAGCTGCTCGCCCACCTTTCGTAACAGAATGAAAGCTGTCTATTTGATATTAGCTAAAACTCGCCGCCTGCGTGCGGATCGCACGAATCATCGCCTCCAGCCCCTGAGAACGCGATGGTGTAAGATGCTGAGCCAGCGCCATTTGTTCAAACCAGGGGCGCACATCAAAGGCCTGTACATCCGCGGCGGTCATCCCATCGTAAAGGATAAAGACGACGGCAATCAAGCCTTTAACAATCGCCGCATCGCTGTCTCCCTGTAGCGTGATATGCCCTTGCGCATCGCGCCCCATCACGATCCATACCTGGCTCTGGCATCCCTGAATGATATGCTCCGGGCTATGCTGCTCGGGGCTGAGGGGGGGCAGCCGCTGGCCCAGTTCGATGATATAGAGGTACTTCTCTTCCCAGTTGGCGCAACGGTTGAAATTGCGCAACAGTTTGTCTTTGTCAGGTAAAGCCGCCATGATGACTCCCTGTTATCCTAATAAACGGCGAATGCGTTGCAGGCCCGCCACCAGGCGGTCGACCTCCTCAACGGTGTTATACATCGCCAGCGACGCCCGGCACATCGCGGGCACCTGATAAAATTCCATCAACGGCATCGCACAGTGATGACCCGTCCGTACGGCGATACCGTAATTATCAAGGAAGCTACCCACGTCATAGGCATGATGCCTGCCGAGATTAAATGCAATCACCCCCAGCCGCTCCGCAGGGCCATAGAGATGCAGGTCCGGCACGTCCGCCAGCGCATCCAGCGCGTAGCGCATCAGCGTCTGTTCATATTCGCCGATTTGTGTCAGCCCCAGTGCCGTGACGTAATCCAGCGCCGCGCCCAGGCCGATAATGCCGCCTGTATTCGGCGTACCGGCTTCAAATCGCCACGGCGCTTTTGCCCAGGTGGTGCCTTCACTGAGGCTAACAGTCGCGATCATCGAACCGCCCCCCTCCCACGGCGGCATCGCCTGCAGGATATCGGCCTTGACGTACAGCGCGCCAATCCCCGTCGGGCCGTAGAGCTTATGGCCCGAAAAAGCGTAGAAGTCGCAGTCCAGCGCCTGGACGTCAACCGGGTGATGCATCACCGCCTGGGCACCATCGACCAGGACCTTCGCGCCATGACTGTGTGCCAGCGTAATCAACTCCGCCAACGGGTTCTCGGTGCCCAGAACATTGGATACCTGCGTGACCGCCAGCAAGCGCGTGCGGGCATCAAACAGCTCTACCGCAGCCGCCATTTGTAACGTTCCGTCCGCATTGAGTGGGATCACCCGTAGCTGCGCGCCCGTGCGCGCGCAGAGCATCTGCCAGGGCACGATATTCGCGTGGTGCTCCATCGTGGTAATCACAATGTTGTCACCCGCCTGAACGTTGCTGCTCCCCCAACTGTTGGCAACCAGGTTAATCGCCTCGGTGGTGCCGCGCACAAAAACGATCTCCTCCGCGCTCGCGGCGTGAAGAAAATGCGCCACCTTCTGGCGCACCTCTTCCATGCGCTGCGTGGCTTCGGCGCTTAACGTGTGAATGCCACGGTGCACCGCAGCATAGCCGTTGCGATAAAACGCCGCCTCGGCATGGATAACCTGCTCGGGTTTCTGCGCGCTGGCGGCGGAATCGAGGTAGGCCAACGGCTGACCGTTGACTTCACGCGAGAGCACCGGAAAATCTGCGCGAACCTGTTGTACGGAAAAGGTCATTGTTTACCTCCTGCCAGACGTAGCCCAATGCGCGCCAACACATGCTGTTTCAGCGTATCAAGGGCAATGGCATCGGTCAGCCCGGCGGCAAACGCGTAGAGGATGATGTTTCTCGCCTCCTCCAGCGCAATCCCGCGCGAGCGTAGATAAAAGAGCTGCTCGTCATCGATGCGCCCGACGGTGGCGCCGTGACTGCATTTTACGTCATCGGCGTAAATCTCCAGCTGCGGCTTGGTGTCGACCTCCGCCAGACGCCCCAGCAGCAGATTATTGTTGGTCATCTGACCGTCGGTTTTAATGGCGTGCGGCGCCACGGTAATCACGCCGTTAAACACCGCGCGTCCCTTATCGTTAACGATAGTTTTATGTAGCTGGCGGCTATTACAGTAGCCCTGGTTATGTTCAAGCCAGGTACGACTGTCGCAGACTTCCGAATTGACCGGCATCGCCAGACTGTTCAACCGTAACGTGCTGTTTTCACCATTCAATTGCGCACTACTGTGGTGGCGCGTCACCGCCGCGCCCAGCAGAAAACTGTGGCTGAAAACGGCGGAATCGCGTCCTAGCCGCAGATCGTTATGGGAAAAATGGTAGCTCTGGTCGTTTTCAAACCCCAGCTTCAGATGCTGTAACCGGGCGTTGTCGGCGATATCCATGGTAAGCCTTGCGCCGGTAAAATGACGCACCGTGTTCAGGCTGACGTACTGTTCAATCACCGTCGCCTGTGCCCCTTCCGCCAGCTTGAGATGGTGACGATAGTGCGCCGTATTCATCTCGTCCGTTTCCAGACCGCGCGTAATGTGTAGCAACAGCAGCGGCTTGTCGGGGCGCTGATTGCGATGCACTTGAATATGCGTGACGCTGGTAGACAGGGTTTCGGTGAGATGCAGGAAGGCTTCAGGATGCACCGCCTCCGGCAGCGACTGACGTTGATTATTCACCGTGACGTCGAATCCGCTGTTGCTGACGTCGTCGCTAAGACGGGGATCGAACTGACCGTCCACAAACACCAGCCGATACGCATCCAGCGCCACCGCGTGGCTGTCGCGCTGCTCATCCGTCAATGCGGGCAGCGCCGGGGCGACGAAAGTGCTGGCCAGCAGTTTATCCAGCGCGGTGTACTTCCAGTCTTCGTCTTTACGCGTCGGTAAGCCAAGCTGATGCAGTTGCTTGAGATGCTCTAACGCCTGAGGTGATGCCTGACCACCGCGCGCCTGAACCAGCGCATGCCACTGTTGCAATGCGCTATTGTTGCTCGCTAAGCCAGCCATAGCCCTGCTCCTCCAGTTGTTTCACGAGCCGGAAATCACCGGATTTTACGATACGCCCCTGGTACAGCACGTGGACGACATCAGGTTTGATGTAGTCCAGAATGCGCTGGTAATGGGTGACGATAATAAAGGCGCGCTTGCCGTCGCGCAGCGCGTTAACCCCTTCGGCGACGATTTTCAGCGCGTCGATATCCAACCCGGAATCCGTTTCATCCAGAATACACAGCTCTGGCTCCAGCACTGCCATTTGCAGGATGTCATTGCGCTTTTTCTCACCGCCGGAGAAACCCACGTTGACCGAGCGGGTCAGCAAATCCGCTGGCATCTTCAGTAAGTTGATCTTCTCTTCCATCAGATCCTGAAAGTCAAAGCGATCCAGCGGCTCCTGGCCACGATGAGCACGTACTGCGTTGAGTGCGGTTTGCAGGAAGAACTGGTTGCTCACGCCGGGGATCTCAACCGGATACTGGAAGGCCATAAAAATGCCTTCGCCAGCGCGTTCTTCTGGCGAGAGAGCCAGCAGATCGTGCCCCTTAAAGGTCACAGATCCTCCCGTTACGCTGTAGTCTTCTCGGCCCGCCAGCGTCGCGGAGAGCGTACTTTTCCCGGAGCCATTCGGCCCCATAATGGCGTGCACCTCGCCCGGGCGAACGTTCAGGCTCACGCCACGTAGGAGCTCTTTTTCATCAACGGAGACCTGTAATTTATTGATATTCAACATATCGCTTCCCTTAATCCTTAACCGACGCTGTGTTCAAGGCTGATAGCCAGCAGTTTTTGCGCTTCCACGGCGAACTCCAGCGGCAGTTCCGAGAAAACATCCTTACAAAATCCATTGACGATCATTGAGATGGCATCATCTTCGCTAATCCCGCGCTGCAAACAGTAAAACAGCTGATCTTCGCCAATACGTGACGTGGTGGCCTCGTGCTCCAGCTGCGCGCTGTTATTACGGCACTCCACATAAGGGAAAGTATGCGCGCCACAGTCAGGGCCAATCAGCATCGAATCGCACTGGGTGTAGTTACGGGCGTTGGTCGCCGTCGGCATGATTTTGACCAGACCGCGATAGCTGTTCTGGCTGTGCCCGGCGGAGATCCCCTTCGAAATAATGGTCGATTTGGTATTTTTGCCAATGTGAATCATCTTGGTGCCGGTATCGGCCTGCTGATGGCCGCTGGTCAGCGCCACCGAGAAGAACTCGCCGACCGAATTATCGCCGCGCAGAATGCAGCTGGGGTATTTCCAGGTGATCGCCGAGCCCGTTTCCGACTGTGTCCAGGACATCTTGCTGTTTTCGCCTTCGCACAGCGCGCGCTTGGTCACGAAGTTCAGGATCCCGCCGCTATTGTTATCGCCGGGGAACCAGTTCTGCACGGTGGAATATTTCACTTCCGCGTCTTTATGAATGATCACCTCTACCACCGCCGCGTGCAGCTGATAGCTGTCGCGTACCGGGGCCGAGCAGCCTTCAATGTAGCTGACATAGCTGCCTTCATCGGCAATCAGAATGGTGCGTTCAAACTGGCCGGTTTTCTCCGCGTTGATGCGGAAATAGGTCGACAGTTCCATCGGGCAGCGCACGCCTTTGGGGATATAAATAAAGGTGCCATCCGACGCCACCGCGGCGTTCAGCGCGGCGAAGAAGTTGTCATTTTCCGGCACCACCGTGCCGAGATAACGTTTGACCAGTTCGGGATGTTCGTGAATCGCTTCACCGAACGAGCAAAAGATAATGCCCTGCTCCGAGAGCTTTTCCCGGTAGGTCGTCGCGACCGAGACAGAATCAAAAATCGCGTCAACCGCGACCTCTTTCCCCTCACGCACCGGCACGCCCAGTTGGTTAAACGCGGCCTCCACCTCATCGGTTAAAAAGCTGCTGGTCCCGGTCTGCTGCTGCGCGCCGGGTTCAGAGGCGCAGCTATCGTCGCAGTTGCCGCAGGACGGCGCAGAGTAATAGCTGTAATCCTGGTAATTCAGCGAATCGTATTTCGCTTTTAGCCAGTGCGGTTCTTCCATCAAAAGCCAGGCGCGGTAAGCCTTCAGGCGAAATTCCAGCATCCATTCCGGTTCGTTGCGCCTGGCAGAAATCGCCCGCACCACCTCTTCGTTGATGCCTTTCGCCAACTCATCGGTTTGCAGTTGGGTGAAGAACCCTTCTTTATAGTTCAGCGGGCCACCGGCCCAGGTCTGGACATCGTCAGTTGCGTCAGTATTACGCGTCATCATGTACCGCCTATACTCCGAAGCTTTCGCCGCAGCCACATTCGTTCTGCGCCTTCGGATTATGATATTTGAACAGCTGATTCAAACCTTCGCGCACGTAATCCACTTCCGTGCCGTCAATAAACGGCATTGCGCGTAAAGGCACCCACAGCTTCGCGCCGTCGGATTCAAACAACAGATCGTCTTTATCCGGCTCGCTTACCGCGTCCAGCACGTAGCCAAAGCCCGCGCAGCCGGTCTGCTTCACCCCTAAACGCACGCCCTGAATCGTTGGCTGCTGTTTGACCAGCTCACGAATATGCGCCGCAGCCGACGGCGTCAGCGTAATGCCGCGCCAGGTCACATCGTTGGGATCGAAGGTTCCTGAATGTAAATCCATAGGTCTACCTCATCAGTGGAGCCACAAAGGGTTAACGCTATGTTAGTGATAATGATTATCACTTCAACCCGCACCGCGTGGGGATATTCCACACGGCCCCCTTTCCTCAGGCCTTTTTATAAGCATAGACCCTGTCGTCACGCGTGAGTGGGATAGCGAATTTTTTATAATGAATTGAAAAATAATGTATTTATGATGGATGCCGGGCAAAAAATGAAGGAGTGCTAAAGATGCATAGCCAATACCTATTTATTTAATCGGTTTTGGCGTGTTCTGTGAGTCAAGGGGTTAGAGGATTATCAATGAGTTATGGGGTTGTTCTCGAACTAAAATCACGGCCAGACTTTCAGTTCTGGCACACCACATTGCACAGGTCTGGTATGCCACTATGCAGAATTCACTCAGTCAACTTAGTACGTGCAACCATTACCAGAGTAATTGGCATTAATTATTTTACTATTTACTGACTCAAAAATAATCGTACATGTGTAAGTTACTGTCCCAGCTGTCCTGCCCCCAGTACTTGTTGTGTAGGCCGTATTACCCTGCACAACGGTGGTATAGTCAGGAGCTTTGCCTGGCCGATTTACATTGTAATTGGCTTGGTAAGAGAGAAATCTGTGACCATCAACATCATATGTTTTTTCAGGTGGGCCTAATTGCTGAACTAACTGCAAATCGCTCCAACCTATTGTACTTTTAAGCTCCGCATCTAGTTCAGCTTTCGTTGGACGTTTTCCTAATACAGACTCTGTGTATCCAGTCATAAAACTGTTCACTGCGCCCCCACATCCTGAAAGGATGGCGCTTACGAAAAATACGAATGTTAGATTCTTAATCATCTCATCACTTACTTTGTTCGGGTACATATGACAGCTGTTGAGCCGAGCACTTTATCATCCCACGGCCCCTTAGAACCCGTTTGATCTAGCTCCGTTGCCAAAAGTGAATAATAACCACCGCCCATAAATCTCAAATCTATAGTGGTTGTCAGCGAGGGATTCCCATGGTGCCCCTGCGCCTGGAGACGATCGGCGCTAAGCGCTGAAATTTCCGCATCAAAATCACCATTAATCACAACATGTTTGTTATCAACAACATGAACTGTCACTCCCGTTTGACATTCAAAATTCATAGGATGTTGTACATCAAAAGGAGCGTAATCGGCCATGACCATCATCGGAGATATCATAACAAGCCCAGCTAAAATGATTTTCATTTTTATAGAACCATCAGAAAGGAGACATAGATTAGCATGGCTCTTTTTGTTAATAATTGCTCTATATCATCTGTTAGGCGTCATTATCTACTTGCAAAACTCAGCAGATTCGCCGGCGCTCGCGCCTTAGCAACGGTGTTGGCACTTTCAAAAAAACACCCGGCGTAGCAAATACAGGAACAGAACGTAGACCCTTGTCGTAATGGCCATACTTCGAATTGACCACAGACTCCGCTTCATATTGAAGCACTGTAACCTTGCTCCAGCCGAGGTTGCTTATGTTGACTATCTCTATCTCCTCACGTTGATGCGAGAGCGGTATGCACGAAATTCAGCCTTTCGGGCAGATTTAACAACAACAGATCGAGGATTTTCCGAAGCCTGAAAATGAAAAAAGCTGCCTCAGGCAGCTTCAGGGGATAAAAATAAGAAACGTTAAATAAGAAAGTTTAACCTTTATCGCTTAAAATACAGTTCCCCTTTTCGATCGGCGTTCTAACATCAGAACCTACTGTATCGTTAGTAATGCTGTAAGTTAATTTTTTAGCTTTCTTATTGAAAGTCATTGTCACCGCAGGCCCCGCTATCATCTTTGCAGCGTTCATATTGCCAAACACATAGATGTCTTCAAGCTGACCCTCATCGTTTGGAACAGAGCCGTTGAAATAGAGCTCAATACCGTAATGGTCACCCAGTCGGTCTTTCCAACTGGCATAGCGGTGCCATCCATCTTCTTTTTCTACATCCTGCCAGGTGACTATGGTGCTTTTTTTAGAATGCTCAGGGGCACATTTGAAAACGAATATCGTCGGTTGATTAGCGGCTTGTGCGGTGTTCATCAATAATAATGCAGCAAACCCAAATATAATTTTTTTCATGACATGACCTAAAGCAAAAAGGATATTGTACACATCCAGGCTGCAATGATCATTTACAGATATAAAAAAGTCCCACCGTAGCGGATTTTCCATTCACTCGTGGGTAAATCTGGGTCAGATTACAGGGGTTTTATCATTGAGATTCCGGCAGATAAAGCTCTGCTTCTATACCCCCCCCTACTGCGCCAGACATAAACAGCGTTCACAACACATCACAGAATAAAATCCATCTTGTGCCCTCGCCCTTCATATGATTTTATATGCAATGATAAGGCATAATAAATCAATAATGGGAGCACCTGTATGTCCGTAGAATCGATCGCCCAAGCCCAGTTTGACGCATATAACGCTCATGACATTGAAGGGTTTATTTCTTGCTTTTCAGAGGAGTTTAAAGGTTACCGGATGCCTGCAGAATCGCCTTCAACAACAGGCAAAGCGTCTTTACGTGAGTTTTACCTGAATAATCGTTTTAACAATCCCGAACTAAGAGCAGAGCTTATTTCCCGAACAGTATTAGGTAATAAAGTGTTCGATCATGAGTTGATATACGGTTTGTCATCTACGCCCCTGGAGAGTGTGGCGGTTTTTGAAGTTAAAAATGAACTGATTACAACGGCATGGTTCTATTTTCCGTAACGAGAAAGTGCCCAGCTATTCTCAGTAATCATCAGATCGAAACGCATGCGACTAACCAATTGTTCCATCTTTTGATTTTGGAACCTTCTGGTCATGCTCATTTAACAACAGGAGAACACCATGCTCGAACTCCGCCCTAATTGCGAATGCTGCGATCAGGATCTGCCGCCGGAATCGCCAGAGGCGTACATTTGTTCGTTCGAATGCACCTTTTGCATTGATTGCGTTACTCAGCGGCTTGATGGTCATTGCCCCAACTGTGGTGGCGAGCTGGTGCGACGCCCAATACGTCCAGCGGCAGCCCTCTTACGACATCCCGCATCCAGCCTACGCCGCTATAAACAATAGACAGGCATATGTTCTTTTTCGTTAATTCATGGCTGCGCGCCTGACACATACAGCGCGTCAACCATGTATTCTCGTTTATGACTTATCCTTTTTTTTCAAAAGCCTGTACCAATGAGAATCAGCCTCCCGACGATAATGACGCGCTGCGCTCACCAGCTCAAAATATTGGCCAAATACTTTCTCGATGACCTGCGGGGAGAGCGGCATTCTTCGTGGCGAAATATCCATTGCCCATATCAGATGCATGCCACCTGGTTTTAGTAAGCGGTTCACTTCACGGGCGTATTTCATCTGCCCGGGCTCATCAAGGCAATGAAAACAACCAATATCATAAGAAACATCGAATGGCCCTGATATATCTTTCAGATTGGTCACATCTCCGGTGTGGAAACGGGGAGATTCATACCCTTCCCTGACACGATTACGAGCCTTTTCGATGGCTACCGCCGAAAAGTCAACGGCCGTTATTTTTATTCCTTCTTTCGAAAAATAGTCTGCAAACAACCCCAGACCACATCCTAATTCCAGCGCATTCAGCGGAGAATTTTGTCTGATAAAGTTTTTTAGTTCTGTCGGTACATTTGAATCTGTCCACATCATGTGTCCAACATCGGAACGATATGCTTCATCAAAGTCGGTATTTTTTTCTGGCGCACTCATCTGCTATCCCTACTTTTGGTCAGTGGTATTCATGATTATCTTGTATATAGCATGCTATGTATATTATATAGCATGCTATGAAAGCGAAAAGCAACCTTCAATGGGCACCAGAAACCCAGATAACGTTCTGGATAAACCAGGCTTCACGCCTGCTTACACGCACGTTTGAACATCATCTCAGGCCGTATAACTTTGGTATGGCTTATCTCCCTGTCGCTATCGCGTTGGAAGAAAACGGAGAGATGCAGCAGAAACAACTCGCTGAATATGCAGGGGTAGAACAACCTACAATGGCGGCATTGCTGGTACGAATGGAGCGTGATGGATTGATTACCCGTAGACCTAATCCTGTCGACAAAAGGTCAAGCTACATCTCGCTCACACGACAAGCACAGCTAGCGCTGCCCAAAATAAAAGAAAAACTTTATGAAGTGGTCGAGCAGGCTTCCAGTGGCATGACTGAAGAGGAATGCGGCTTACTCCAGTCATCTTTACAACGAATGATAAAGAACCTTGAATAGCATGAATAAGCACGGCCATGAATACAGCAAGCGCATCTGATTAGCCCCTACTTTCACGAGTAGCGACTCATAGGAAGATTATGCTCGAGCTGCCGAGCATAATCTCCCCACCAGACCTGAGTTTTCCTGCACCAGCAAGAAGTTCCATCCCCTCAATCTTCCTGCGACATGGTTTCCACCTGGCGCAGAAAATAAACCAGCTAGCGACAATGCCTCATTCACCCCGCTAACCGCGTATCAGAGTACCTCTTCTATCACCCATACGCTGACGCTGCCGCCGTTACAGGTAAAGGTCGCACTGCCTTCTGCGTCGGTCTCCACCACTTCCTCACGGTTATTCAGAAAATCCTTCCAGCGTTTATGGGCATAATTTTCCCCCAGCGACAGCGTTTTTTCGCCCTCATCGCCGTTGGAGAGCACCACCACGCAGCCGGGCATTTCATCGGTGCCGCTGCGGCTAAATGCGATGCAGTTAGGGTGATCGAACCACAGCGTTTGAACGCCATGCGCAAACCGCTGACGCGCGAGGATCAGCTCATGCAGCTGTTCAATAACCGGCATATCGATAGTGTAAGTTTCGCCATCACCGCCGGTGTCCTCATAGTGCGCGCCAAACAGATCCGGATAAAAAACCGAAGGCACACCGTTTTCACGTAACAGGATGAGCGCATAGGCAAGCGGTTTAAACCACGCCTCCACCGGGGCCTCCAGCGCCTGAAGCGGCTGGGTGTCATGGTTGGCGACCAGCGTCACCGCATGGAACGGATCGGCCTCAACCAGCGTCGCGGTGAAAATCTGGCTCATGTCATAGTCGCGACCCATGCGGGAAGCCTCGTGGAAGTTCATCTGCAACGGGGCGTCAAACAGCATCGTTTTTCCCTCAACCTGAGCGATATACTGCTGCAATTTATCCACATCGTGAGACCAGTATTCCGCCACAATGAACAAAGGTTCAGACGCCACTTCCTGTATATGCTCAATCCATTGCTTATAGAACCAGGCGGGAATATGTTTAACCGCATCAAGACGAAAGCCGTCGCAATGCGTTTGTTCGAGCATCCAGCGCGCCCAGTATTTGAGCTCTTCGGTAACGGCCTGATTACGGAAATCAACGTTCTCGCCCATCAGATAATCAAAGTTGCCCATTTCGTCATCGACCTGGTCATTCCAGCCTTCACCGGTATAGTCGTTAACGATTTTGAAAATGCCGTCCTCGTCAGGATTCTCGATATGGTCGATGCCGCTAAAGCATTTGAAATCCCAGATAAACTGCGAGTACTTTCCTTCGCGCGCGGGGAATGAATAGCGGGTCCATGCCTCGCACTCGATGATCTCTTCATCAATTTGGGTTCGATCGTCGGCGTTAACACGCTGTACGCGAATATGCTCCTTCTCATCCGCCCCCATCTTATGGTTCAACACCACGTCCATCAGCACCGCAATATTATGCTGTTGCAGTGCATCAATCGCCTGGAGTAACTGGGCTTTATCCCCATATTTTGTGGCAACCGAACCTTTCTGCTCAAACTCCCCCAGGTCAAAAAGATCATAGCTGTCATAGCCAACGGAATAACCACCGGAGGCCCCTTTGCTGGCGGGCGGCAACCAGATCATATTAATGCCAATCTCATGCAAGTTCGGGGCAAGGGCCGCGACCTCTGGCCACAATTCACCGCCAGCGGGGTAATACCAGTGAAAGCATTGTAATAAGGTGGGGTTGCGCATACCTGTTCTCCGTTGAAGGCGACACAAAAACTATAAGAGGGAAATCCACAGGTTGCGAGAATCTGGCCATATGGTCTCCTTACCAGACATGACGTTCTCACTACGCATGATGCACGCATATTTGACATATCCCATGACGTGCAAGAACCCGCGCAAGGCTTAATTCAGGCTCTATTCACAATGAGAACTGTCAATAAACTAACAACGAGATAGTCGTTTTATCCATAAACATCATGAAAAAAAACGCTACTTTGACGAAGCGCAAAACATCACGTTTTCGATCGCGCTATTAATTCACACCGCCAATCTATACCGTCTTGACATGTGAAAGGAGGAGACGATGAAAACCTACGATCGTAACCGTAACGCTATCACGCTCGGCACCCGTGTGATGATTGCCAATAAAGGCGCAACCGGCGTGATTACCGCTATCCATGGTGAAGGTAAAACCGCTGAGCAGCTGCGTCGTGAGAGCTGTGTAGAGATTGACGGCTGTGACGGGACGTTCTGCCCGGTTGATTTGATCCGCCTGGGTCTTAACTGATACGGCAACCGTTTGAGGCCACCCCGGTGGCCTTATTTGTTTTAAGCCACCCGAGTGAAAAACAAAAAACTTATATTGATCAATCACAAAACCCGCGCAGCCAAATCAGGCAATAATCACGCTTTGTTGTAATAAAAGTATTTAATCCAATGAATTTCCTGAAGTTATTTTTCATCCTCGTTATTATTCCCTGTCAAAGCTATGCGCTCAATTTCTCATCGACAATATTGAAATTAAACTGCCCGGAACGCGGGCTGGTAGAAGTCATTCTGCACGTCTATGAACATACCCAGCAGTCCTGGAAAGGCCATTTTGAAACCGGTGCAGGCCATAAGCGCGTGGGTGACATTGAGATAATCCCCTTCGCCAACGGCGATACGCTGCTGCACCGTATCTCAACCGATGCATTCGGTTATGTTTATTACGGTGAAGAACGGGTAAGACATTGTCTCAAGCTGGATGAACGCCCGGTCTACCCTACCTTCGGCTGAGTGCCCACCAACGCTGCCTGAGCGCAGCGTTGGTCATCGGGCAACCGGCAGATCCGCGTAGCGTGTCGTATAACTGGGGGACAGCATTTCTCGCTTCATCCTCCATGTCTGTTCTATTCCTTTTCCGGCAAAACCGATACTGCCCAGACCGGAGTGATTAATACTGTCAATGACCTGCATCAGCGCCTGGCTATTGGCTCGCGGAGGCAAAGCGTCAAACAGGTTGAGCTGCGCAACGCCCTGGCTGAAAAAATCACTCAGCATTATCCCGGCTTTCATATAGCGAAAGCCGTCGCGCCAGATACTCTGCAGCGAACTGACGGCAAGGCGGATAATATCCCGGGTATCACAGGTTGGAACAATGAACCTGCCGCTAGCCTGCGGGGCATAAAATGTCTCATTCTCCGCATGCGGGCTGGTGCGCATAAACAGGCTGACCACACAGCAGTACTGCCTTTCCGCACGCAGTTTTTCTGCCGCGCGTTCGGCATAGGCGCAAACGACCTGGTGCATCTCGTCATATGTCGTGATGCGATGGCTAAACGAGCGGCTAAAGATGATCTGCTGTTTGGTGGGGGCAAACTCCTCTAACGCCAGGCAGGACTCCCCGCGCAGTTCGCGTACCGTGCGTTCCAGCACCACGTTAAAATGCTGGCGAATAACCCAGGTTGAACTATCCGCAAGCTGTAACGCGCTCTCTATTCCCATCTGCTCCAGCTTCTTACGGGTACGTCTTCCAACGCCCCAGACTTCATGCGCTGGAATTAAGGAGAGCAATTTACGCTGGCGCTCCGTTGCACAGAGATCGACGACACCGTTGGTTTTTCGCCAGGTTTTGGCCGCCAGATTCGCCAGCTTCGCCAGCGTTTTGGTTGGCCCAATACCCACCCCAACCGTCAGCCCGGTATTTCTTCGTACCGCATCACGTATCTGATGACCCAACACCTCAAACGAGCCCTCATCGGGCAATTCAATAAAGGCTTCATCAATCGAATAGATCTCCACACGGGGAGCAAGATCCATCAATGTCTGCATCACCCGATGGCTGAGATCGGCATACAGTGCGTAGTTAGAACTAAAAACGGTTACCCGCTGGCGAGACAATTCATTTTTAATTTTAAAATACGGTGCCCCCATGCTAATGCCGAGCGCTTTAGCCTCCGCGGAACGAGAGATAATGCAGCCATCGTTATTGGATACCACCACCACCGGTTTACCCACCAAATCGGGGCGAAATACCGTCTCACAGGAGGCATAGAAATTGTTAACATCAACCAATGCGAACATATTTATGCGCTTTTAAACTGAACGTCACCACGCCGAAGATTTGCAACTCTTCCTCGGCATGAAAAGCAATCGGTTTGTACTGCGGGTTATGCGGCACCAGCAGGAGCGAGGGCCGGGTTCGCAACTCTTTAACCGTAAACTCCCCCGCTACTGCCGCAACGACGATATCGCCGTGATCGGCTTTTAACGAGCGATCAACAACCAACAGATCGCCATCACCGATACCCGCGCCAATCATCGAGTCACCGCTAACACGCACAAAATAGGTGGCGCTGGGGTGCTTGACCACCAGCCGATTCAAGTCCAGGCTCTCTTCGACATAGTCCTGAGCCGGGCTGGGAAAACCGCAGGGAATCCGCTCCAGGAACAATGGCAGTTCGAGGGACTGTTCTGCTTTATATAGATAAGTGGCGAACATCTTTATACACCATAAATACTGTTTATATATACAGTATTATGCAACAGGCGTAGAGATCAAGCGGCTTGTCGTCCCTCGCGGTCAACCCGTTGAAGACGCGATAGATTTAATACAGGGTTATTCATGTCAGCGGGTAAGTCGGGCCAGTCCTGCAAAACATGCTGGTATTCGTCGCCGTAATCCGTACCATACACGCCACACATTCGCTGATTCGCCGTCAGCGCGGGACAGCTCTTTTATCGTAAATCAAATGGACTGGAAGACGCTGTAGTGGCCTGGGTATCCATTTAGATTTTTGAGTAACTATTAAATGCAACAAAATCAAGAAATTAGCAAAAAAGAACAATACAATCTGAACAAATTACAGAAGCGTCTGCGTCGTAACGTGGGCGAAGCCATCGCTGACTTCAACATGATTGAAGACGGTGACCGCATTATGGTCTGCCTCTCCGGCGGTAAAGATAGCTACACCATGCTGGAAATTCTGCGCAATCTGCAACAGAGCGCGCCAATCAGCTTCAGCCTGGTGGCGGTCAACCTCGACCAGAAACAACCGGGCTTCCCCGAGCATATTCTGCCGGAATATCTGGAAAAGCTGGGCGTTGAGTACAAAATCGTCGAAGAGAACACCTACGGTATCGTCAAAGAGAAGATCCCGGAAGGGAAAACCACCTGCTCACTCTGCTCTCGTCTGCGTCGCGGGATCCTCTACCGCACGGCCACCGAATTGGGCGCGACAAAAATCGCCCTCGGCCACCACCGTGACGACATTCTGCAAACGCTGTTCCTGAACATGTTCTACGGCGGTAAAATGAAAGGTATGCCGCCGAAGCTGATGAGTGACGACGGCAAGCACATCGTTATCCGTCCGCTGGCCTACTGCCGCGAAAAAGACATCGAGCGTTTCTCCGAAGCCAAAGCGTTCCCGATCATTCCGTGTAATCTGTGCGGTTCTCAGCCGAACCTGCAGCGCCAGGTCATTGGCGATATGCTGCGCGACTGGGATAAACGCTATCCGGGCCGTATCGAGACCATGTTTAGCGCCATGCAGAACGTGGTGCCTTCACACCTGTGTGATACCAACCTTTTTGATTTCAAAGGGTTGAACCACGACAGCGAAGTGATTGAAGGTGGCGACCTGGCATTTGACCGGGAAGAGCTTCCGCTACAGCCAGTGGGCTGGCAGCCGGAAGAAGAAGACGGTCAGTTGGATGAGCTGCGTCTGAATGTGGTTGAAGTGAAGTAAGTCATTTGGCGTCTCAGGCTGCGGCCTGAGACGCTTTTCAGGATGCTATTTCAGCAGACGTACACGGCACGCCTTGCCTTTGATCTTCCCTTTCTGCAGCAATTTCCAGGCCTGATGCGCCACGCCTTCACGTACGGCTACGTAGACATGCGCCGGGTGGACATCGATTTTACCGATATCCGCGCCAACCAGTCCCATATCGCCGGTTAACGCGCCCAGCACATCGCCCGCACGCATTTTGGCCTTTTTACCCCCGTCGATACACAGGGTCATCATTTCCGGCGCCAGCGGCGTAATACGCGTTTTAGCCGGCTCTGGCATCCAGTTCAGCTTCAGTTGCAGCATTTCGGCCAGAATATTGGCGCGCTGCGCCTCTTCCGGCGCGCAGAAGCTCACCGCCAGCCCACTGTTGCCCGCACGCGCGGTACGGCCAATACGGTGTACGTGCACCTCCGGATCCCACGCCAGCTCGTAGTTCACCACCATCGCCAGCGATTTAATATCCAGCCCGCGCGCCGCCACGTCGGTCGCCACCAGAATACGCGCGCTGCCGTTGGCAAAACGTATCAGGGTCTGATCGCGGTCGCGCTGTTCGAGGTCGCCGTGCAGCGCAATGGTGCTTTGCCCCGCCGCGTTCAGCTCTTCAAACACCGCCTGACAATCTTTTTTGGTATTACAGAACACGACGCAAGAAGATGGCTGATGCAGGCTCAGCAGCTGCTGTAACAGCGCGATTTTGCCGTGACGTGGTACGTCAAAAAACTGCTGCTCAACCGAGGGGAGCGCGTCAACGCTATCAATTTCGATCGTTTCCGGCGAACGTTGCACACGGCCGCTGATGGCGGCAATCGCTTCCGGCCAGGTCGCGGAGAACAGCAGCGTCTGGCGAGACGCTGGCGCAAAGCGAATCACTTCGTCGATAGCATCGCTAAAGCCCATATCCAGCATGCGGTCCGCTTCATCCATCACCAGCGTTTGCAGTGCATCCAGCGATACGGTGCCCTTTTGCAGGTGATCCAGCAGGCGGCCCGGCGTCGCGACGATAATATGCGGCGCATGCTGCAACGAGTCGCGCTGCGCACCGAACGGCTGACCGCCGCAGAGGGTCAGCACCTTAATATTCGGCAGATAGCGCGCCAGGCGGCGAATCTCACCGGCGACCTGATCGGCCAGTTCGCGCGTCGGACACAGCACCAGCGACTGGGTCTGGAACAGGCTGGCATCGACATGCTGAAGCAGGCCAAGACCGAACGCTGCCGTTTTGCCGCTGCCGGTTTTCGCCTGCACGCGCACGTCCTTTCCGGCCAGAATCGCCGGCAGCGACGCGGCCTGAACCGGCGTCATAGAGAGATAGCCCAGATCGTTCAGATTATCGAGCTGGGCGGCAGGAAGGGCATTCAGGGTGGCAAAAGCGGTCACAGTATTTTCTCGCGAATAAGGGGCTAAGGTTCAGCAGGCGCGTATCCTCGCAGATCTCGACGCGGGATGCGACAAATTAATCGGTGGGTACCATCAGGGTAGCGGAAAAAAGACAAAAAAAAGCCGACTATTCTAAGCCGGCGTCGTACGAATCAATTGTGCTATGCAGTAATTCAAAAAAAGGAAGTAAGACAATATGGAGCGCAACGCCCATCGCTTGACGTTGCATTCACCTGCGGGATCGATATTGCCTCGATTGGCATGCCGTTTTATTGACCTTGCTCAAATTAAGTGGCGTTACCCTCTCCAAAAGAGGTAAAAAAGGTGATTTTTTACAACCAGTTACTACGGTGTAACCACCACGTAACACCACCGATAAGCAGTACCAGCATAATACAGAAAAGGGAAAAACCCAGATGCGAGCCGCCGCCGGGGATACCGCCAAGGTTGACGCCAAATAGCCCTGTCAGGAAGGTGCTGGGTAAAAAGACCATCGCCATCAACGACATGGTATAGGTTCGCCGGGAAAGCGACTCCTGCATCATCTGCGCAATTTCATCCGTCATCACCGCCGTGCGCGCGATACAGCCGTCAATTTCATCCAGCCCACGTCCCAGACGGTCGGCAATATCCTGCATACGACGACGCTGGTCGTCGGTCATCCACGACAGACGCTCGCTGGCCAGACGGGCGTAGACATCGCGCTGCGGCGCCATATAGCGGCGCATGACGATAAGCTGCTTACGCAACAGCGCCAGAAAACCTCGCGGCGGCACCTCCTGCTCCAGCAGATTATCTTCGAGGTCAATAATTTTGTCGTGCAACTGCTCGATAAACTCGCTGGCGTGATCGGTTAGCGCATCACAAATATCCACCAGCCACGAGCCGCAATCCGTCGGGCCGCTGCCCTCCTGGAGGTCGCTCACCACATCATCCAGCGCCAGCACTTTCCGCTGCCGGGTCGAAACGATCATGCGTTCATCAATATAGAGGCGCATCGCCACCAGTTGGTCCGGGCGTTCATCGGTGCTACCGTTAATGCAACGCAGGGTGATCAGCGTCCCCTCGCCCAGGCGACTGACCCGCGGACGCAGGCTTTCACCGGCAAGCGCATCGCGCACCAGATTGGGCAACAGCGGCGTCGTCGCCAGCCACTGGGCGCTGTCGGGGTGGGTATAGTTCAGGTGTAGCCAGCACGGATTCTCTTTACTGACGCTGTCCGCGTCGGTTAATGGCTTCACGCCGCCCTGGCCATCCAGTAGCCACGCAAATACCGCGTCTGGTACGTTTAGGTCCGATCCTTTTATGGCTTCCACATCGCCTCCGCTTAGCGCTCTTTATCCTGATAGTCTAGCCATCTCCTTTTGTTAAGCAACATACGCTGGTGCCATGACGCTGAAATTGTTCACAAAAACAGCTACACGTAAATTTCAGGCATAAAAAAACCCGGTATCGCTACCGGGTTGAGGGAAAAGCGACAGGGTTAAAACGATTGCCAGAAATTCTGCTCGTTGCTGCCGGTCGCGACGACAGGCTGTAGCGGCAGGCCACCGGCAGCCTGCCGTGGCGATGCGGTATTTTGCTCGTCCCCCACGCGGAAATTCTGCGTGCGCGACTGCAGTTCAATCACCTGACGCTTAAGAATATCGGACGATCTCGCCAGCTCCTCAACAACCGTGATATTGCTTTGCGTCACCGTCTCCAGCTCATTCAACGCCAGCGTAATCTGATCGATCCCTTTTTCCTGCTCAGAGGTCGAAACAGCAATCTGCTCCATCAGACCGTTTAACTCGCCCGAACCGGCGACGATCTCCTGCATGTTTTTCTCCGCTTCGGCGACGATACTCGCGCCCTGCGTGACGTTTTCACTGGTGACGCTAATTAAGGTCTTAATATTCTTGGCCGCTTCCGCGCTACGATGAGCCAGATTACGCACTTCACCGGCGACCACCGAGAACCCTTTGCCGTGATCGCCTGCCCTCGCCGCTTCCACCGCCGCATTCAGCGCCAGAATATTCGTCTGGAAGGCAATCCCGTCAATCATGGCGATAATTTCCGTCATCTGCCGGGCACAGTCGGTAATCGACTGCATATTGGTCGCCACTTCTCCCATCAGCGCGCCGCCTTTACGGGCACACTGCGTCGCCTCACCGGCGCGTTCGCTCGCCAGACGCGTATGTTCCGCGTTATTTTTGGTGCTGGCGGCGATCTGCTCCATGCTCGCCGCGGTCTCCATCAGGGTGGCCGACTGTTGCTCGGTTTTCACCGACAGCTCGCCGCTGCGGGTTGCCAACTGATCGGATAGCGACATTGCGGTGTCCGAAGAGGCGCGAATTTCCGCCACCAGCGTCGAGATATTATTCGATAAGTTATTGATCCCCGGAATTAAGCGCCCGGCACAGTTATTGCCGAAAACAGGAATTCGCACCGACAGATTGCCATCATTAACTTCATCGATGCTGCGCTTAACCGCATTAATCGGCGTCACCAGGTATTTGGTCATGTAGAGCCACAGAAGTCCCAACGCCGCTACCCATACAATATTAATTGTTAATAGCAAGAATATATTTTTTGATAGTATTAGACAGATCACATCGGCAATAACAAAAACCGCCAAAATAAAGACCAGGATAAACGTTCGGACGCTAATGTTTTTAAACATAACCTACCCTCAACGCTGGTTGTATAATTTTGTTATATCACCAGAAGATGTATTTTCCAGACCATTTTAACTATTTTCATCACTTTAACCGTTCGCGGTGTCAGTTTGCCTTAATGCAGAATATAACAACAACTAAAGACAAATTTTCCACACCAGCCTACTTAAGCATGGCTTAACTCTATAGAAATAAAGCATAATATAATGCGCCCCACTTATTTATTAACTGGCGTTTCACGATAATTAAGCCATGCTAAATAAACCGAGCGCAGCATCTAATCTTATAAAAAAAAGATAACTCTTTCGCTATTTCACTGGTTTAAATTCGGAATTTACTGATAGATTAAATAGAACCCACTCTATGAAAAGGTATGGTTTGCATGACGCTACACGCTTCGTGGGACCCGATACTGGTCGGTATTTCATTCCTGGTGGCATTCATCGCATCTTTCGTTGCGCTTGATAGTGCTGCAAAAATTGCCGCTTCAAATAAGAAGGCGGCTATCTTCTGGCGTATTACCGGCGGCGCTACGCTGGGTATTGGTATCTGGTCGATGCATTTTATCGGCATGCTGGCCATGAAGATGCCTATGCCAATGAGTTATCACCTGGCGCTGACGGTCATTTCACTGCTGGCGGCGATTATCGCGTCTTCACTGGCGATTAATATCGCCGTCGCGGGAAATACGCTGTCGCTTAAACGCTTGTGCATTGCCACCGCCCTACTCAGCAGCGGTGTCGTCATCATGCACTATGTCGGCATGGCTGCGCTGATGTCGCATGACGATATCATCTGGAGCGTGCCGCTGATTATCGCCTCCGTGGTGATCGCCATCGTTGCCTCCTGCGTCGGCTTGTGGTTAGCCTTCAGCCTGCGCCTGAACAGTAAAGGGGTATTGCTGACGCGCGTTGGCGCGGCGTTTGCGATGGGAATTGCGATTGCCGCGATGCACTATACCGGCATGAGCGCCGCCACCTTCACCGGCAGCGGGCATATCATGGCCAATCATGCGGCCATGGTGAGCGAAGAAGGCCTTTCGATATGGGTTTCCGCCACCACGCTACTGCTGCTGGGGCTGATGCTCATGATCTCAATGGTGGACTCCCAGGTACGCACGACGCGACTCACTGAAAACCTCCAGCGCCTGAACCAGCAGCTTGAGCAGCAGGCACGCTACGACGGGCTTACCGGCCTCGCTAACCGTAGCCAGATTGATATGCGCCTGCTGGCTTGCCTGCATCAGGCTCGACTGGCTGGCAGCACTTTCGCGCTGGTGCTGATGGATCTCGACCGCTTTAAGCTGGTCAACGACGCCTGGGGCCATCACGTCGGCGATAATCTGCTGGTCTCCGTCGCTAACCGTATGAGCGCCTGCCTGATGCCGAAAATGACCCTCGCCCGCATCGGCGGCGACGAGTTTATCCTGCTGGCGCCCGACTGCACCGAGGCGGAAATCGCCGATATCTGTACGCGGATGGTCGAAAGCATCCGGCGGCCGTTTTACCATTCCGGGCAAATTCTGCAAATCTCGCTGAGCGTTGGCATCAGCCTCTACCCCGGTCACGGCGAAACGCCGCAGGATCTGAAGCTCGCCGCCGATACCGCGATGTATCACGTGAAACATAGCGGGCGAAATGGATGGGTGTTCTACAACGAGTCGATGCTCGATAGCACCTGGCAGGGCGCGCATTTCTTACAGGACCTGACCCAGGCGCTGGAGCGCAATCAGTTTGAACTGTGGTACCAGCCGAAATACCACGTCAAAGAAAAACGGATTTACGGCTTTGAAGCATTGCTGCGCTGGCGGCATCCGAAAAAAGGCATTTTGCTGCCGGAAGTCTTCCTCTCTACGCTACAGAATACGGGGCTGATTGTCTCAGTCGGTAACTGGGTGCTGGAACAGGCTTGCATTCAGATGCATAAGTGGAGCCTTTCCGGGCACGATGACTGGACGCTTTCGCTGAATATTTCACCGGTCCAGTTTGAGCAGCAAAACTTCTACGAGCAGGTTTGCGACGCGCTGGTACGCCATCGTATTTCGCCGACGCGTTTAACCATCGAGCTTGCCGAAACCACGGCGTTACACGGTTTCGATCGCAGCGTGCAAATCTTTAATGATTTCTGCCGCATTGGTATCACTATTTCCATTGATAACTTTGGCGTCGGTTACTCCAATATGCTGGCGCTGCAGGATCTCCCCGCCGGTGAATTGAAGATTGATAAAAGCTTTATGAAAGATATGCGGGAGAACAGCAAACACATCAAAATCGTCTCGACGATTATCACCATCGCCCATTCCATGAATATGGATGTGGTGGCAGAGGGCGTAGAAACCCAGGAGCAGCAGCGTATCCTCACCGGGCTGGGCTGCGACGCACTACAGGGGTTCTGGTTCTCCGACCCGGTACCAGCGGAGGATATTGAAGTGATGCTGAGTAATCTGCCGCTCAGCGGCGATCCTAACGCGCCAGCCGCGCTGCGCCGCGACATTTCATCAGCCACGGGGAAAAAAAGGCAGGCGTGAAAATCGGTGATCCCCCTGGCCGGAGCATCAGCGGGGATCACCTTCCCCACGTTCGAGATAGGCGACCGTGAAGGTCTGATAGTCGCTGGCGTCCACCTGCTCTTCTACGCCATGGCATTGCAGGCGGTTGGTCGGTTCACGTAACGTATGACGCTCAAACTTTTCGACGAGCGTGCACTCTTCAAGCCAGCGTTTTCCCAGGGCAACCTCATCGTTCTTGATCCCCGGCATTAACACCAACACCACCAGCAGCGCAAACGCCGCCGCAGCGGAAAGCCATGTTGTAAACAGCACGGCAATCGGCACGTTGAGCTTTGAAAACAGATAACTTGCCAGCAGCAAAAGCAGAAAGATGCCGAGCAGCACTTTGCCAAATATCATGACATCAGACATATAAATCATCGCTGTTTGCCCGGGCATAAGAAGGTGAAAAGCGGCTTATCCGCAGAGGATATCGCACGCATGATATCGTCCGCCAATTATAGCACTCCCGTTATCTCTGCAAGTGTCTCAGCAGAACGATACTCCATGTTGGCAGAGCTGCTGCCCCGATCTTGCCGGTGCGGCAGCCCCGCTTTTAACCATTGCTGATATCCGTGATGTAGCGCGCGGTTTGCGGTTCGCTATCCCTTTGTGGCCAGGCTATATCTTAGACATCTTTACTCAAAGAGGATGGGCTATGGCAGGCAAAAAGATACTGATGCTGGTTGGCGATTACGCGGAAGATTACGAAACTATGGTGCCCTTTCAGGCGCTACAGATGATTGGTCATCAGGTCGATGCCGTTTGTCCTGACAAGCCAAAGGGTGACTATATCATGACGGCAATTCATGACTTTGACGGCGCCCAGACCTATAGCGAGAAACCCGGCCACCGCTTCGTGCTCAACGCCGATTTTGCCAGCGTCAATGAAGCGGATTACGACGCGCTGCTGATCCCCGGCGGACGCGCGCCAGAATACCTGCGTTTATACGAAGCGGTCATTAAGCTGGTTCAGGACTTCGATGTGGCGAACAAACCCATTGCCGCGGTTTGCCATGGCCCGCAGCTGCTGGCCGCCGCGGGGGTTTTGCAAGGCCGGACCTGCAGCGCCTACCCGGCCTGTGCGCCGGAAGTGCGGCTGAGCGGCGGCGAATATGCTGATATTGGTATCGATGAAGCGTATGTGGACGGCAACCTCGTGACCGCGCCGGCATGGCCTGCACATCCACAATGGCTGGCTAAGTTTGCCGAGCTGTTGCGATAGGGTTCCAAAACAGGCGCTTTTTAGCGCCTGTTTTCATTGGATAAACCCGGTTCAGTCATGGATTTTAACGCCAAGACAGCCGCGAACAAATTCCGGGTTAAAATGTTTCACCGCCTCCCCCACATAGCCCGCATCCAGCGCGCTGATTTTTGCCATTTCAGCATCGGTCAGGGAAAAATCCCAGATCGCAAAGTTCTCTGCAATACGTTTTTGTTGGGTAGATTTCGGGATCACCGTGACGCCACGCTGCACGTTCCAGCGCAAGACAATCTGCGCAATGGTTTTTTGATGGGCATCGGCGATGCCTTGCAGCATTTCATCTTCATAAGGCTTATGTCTGCCACCGCCTAACGGCGCCCAGGCTTCGGGCTGAACGTTATAACGCTTCATGGTTTCCAGAGCGTCAGGCTGCGCGAAGTAAGGATGCAATTCCACCTGATTGACCATCGGCTTGATTCTGACGGTTTCACAGAAGTTGGTTAATACATGCGCATAGAAATTCGACACGCCGATGGCTTTCAGTTTACCGGCATCATAAGCCTCTTCCAGCGCGCGCCACGCGGTGAAATAATCCCCCATCGCCTGATGCAGTAAATAGAGGTCAAAATAGGCTAGCCCTGACTTTTTCAGCGACGCGTCAATACCGGCTTTCGCCGCGTCGAAGCTGGCCATGTCCTGCACCCACAGCTTGGAGGTAATGAATAGTTCCTCGCGGGTACACAGCCCATCAGCGATGGCTTCACGAACGGCCTCCCCTACGGCGTCTTCGTTGCCATAGACGGCAGCGGTATCGATAAGGCGATAACCCGTGCGAATAGCGCTTAACACCGACTGCTTACATTCTTCTTTATCGGTAACCTTAAAAACGCCAAACCCCACCATCGGCATTTTTAGGCTGTTACTTAATACTGAATATTCCACGGTAATGCCTCTATCAGGTTAAAACATGATTTTAAGATACAACGCTCGCCACAATTAGACTGTTAAAACTGATTTGACCTATGCAATAGATTCATGAATCTGGTGTTTTAATAAGATCGGTCCCCTTCAGGGGGAAATAAGGCGTAAAAAAACGGGCGCGGTAAGCGGCGCCCGTTCTGAGTTTTGCAGCGATGGTTTTATCAGTGCTTAATGATATACATCGTATGCGTATACGCCACATCTTCCGGATTGGTGATCGGGTATCCTTTCACCCACGGCTTAATTAAGCGGCCGTTGGTATACTGGTAGATGGGTGCAATCGGCGCTTTTTCGGCGAGGATTTTTTCCGCGGCGTTGTAGTCGGCGTTACGCGCCTCGGCGGTGTTTTCCAGGCTCGCCTGACGGATCACTTTGTCATAGGCAGGATCGTTAAAGCGCGCAATGTTGCCGCTGTTTGTCGAGGTCAGCAGCGACAGGAAAGTAGACGGTTCGTTGTAATCGCCCACCCACGAAGCGCGAATCACATCGAAGTTGCCGGTATTGCGGCTATCGATGTAGGTTTTCCACTCCTGGTTTTGCAGCTTAACGTCGACGCCCAGATTTTTCTTCCACATTGACGCCACGGCGATAGCAATCTTCTGATGTACTTCCTGGGTGTTGTACAGCAGGGTCAGCTTCAGCGGACGATTCGGGCCATAGCCTGCCGCTTGCAGCAACATTTTCGCCTGCGCGTTCAGCTCTGCCTGGCTGCTCTCTTCCAGCGCCGACGTCTGAGGTTTAAAACCTGCCGTCACGTCTGGCGTAAAGCGCCACGCGGGTTTTTCGCCGGTCCCCAACACCTTCTCCGCGATGATACGACGATCGATGCTCATGCTGAGCGCCAGACGTACACGCGCATCAGCGGTAGGCCCCTTTTGGGTGTTAAAGGCGTAGTAATAGGTGCCCAGTTGCGCAGGCGTAAAGACCTGACCCGGTAGCTCTTTTTTGAGCTTCTGATACTGGTTTTTCGCGAACGACTCCGTGATATCGATATCCCCGGCCTGATAGCGTTTGGTGGCCGCAGATTCCTGGTTAATCGGCATAAAGGTGACTTTCTGAATCACCGTTTTGGCGTTATCCCAGTAGTACTTATTCGGCACCGCCACCAGCTTTTCATTCACGACACGGTCGGCCAGAACATAGGCGCCGTTCCCCACCAGTTTGCCCGGACGCGTCCAGTTTTTATCGCTTTCGACAACGGTTTTATTCACCGGATAGAGCGAGAAGTTAGCCGTCAGATTCACAAACCACGGCAGCGGCTTATCGAGCTGGACCCGCAGCGTATGCGCGTCCACGGCGGTTACGCCCAGGGTTTCGGGCTTGGCTTTGCCATCAATAATATCCTGCGCATTCGTGATGCCCGCTAACGCCGCAAACCAGGCAAACGGCGAGGTGGTTTTTGGGTCAACCAGACGCTGCCAGCTGTAGACGAAATCCTGCGCCGTCACCGGCGTGCCGTCCGACCATTTAGCGTCGTTGCGAAGGGTAAACGTCCAGATTTTCTGATCGTTGGTTTGCCAGCGGGTAGCAACGCCAGGAATGATATTGCCGTGAGCATCCTGATTCACCAGACCTTCATACAGATCGCGAATGACCTGAATCTCCGGTAGCCCCACCGCCTTCGCGGGATCTAATGAAGCGGGTTCATCTTTAATGTGACGAACCAGCTCTTGCTGCTTCGCCAGCACCGTTCCGGCGGGAACGTCGGCCGCGACGGCGATAGAACTCAGACCTGAAAGCAAGACGGCGCAACAGGTCAAGGTGAACGGTAACTTCATGTCATCCCCTTTAAATAGGTAAACCCACACAACTTGATGAAAATATTATTTGTTTCACTTACGCGAATTGCAAACAGCATGTCACATAAACTTGATATATCCCCAGCAATATCCATAAGGGAAACTATTTGATTCGCGGATGATTTTGCACAACACTGCTCAATATCCCCATTGCGTATCAGGATGCAGCGTATGTCAGCCACTCGCCCTCGCGCTCAGCGCGGCGCGTTCCCACCAGGGACACAACACTATGGTCGTTCACTGTTAGGCGCACCGCTTATCTGGTTTCCCGCGCCGCTGGCCGGTCCGCAAAGCGGCTTAATCATTGCCGGTACGCACGGCGATGAAAACGCCTCGGTGGTCACCCTCTCCTGCGCGCTGCGCACGCTGGCACCGGAGCTACGGCGTCATCACGTGGTACTGGCCGTTAACCCGGACGGCTGCCAACTGGGGCTACGCGCCAACGCCAACGGCGTGGATCTCAATCGCAACTTTCCGTCAGCCAACTGGAAAACCGGTGAAACGGTCTATCGCTGGAACAGCGCGGCCGAGCAGCGTGATGTGGTATTGCTCACCGGCAGCCGCCCTGGCTCTGAACCGGAAAGCCGCGCGTTGTGTCAGTTGATTCATCAGATAAACCCGGCATGGGTGGTGTCGTTCCATGACCCGCTGGCCTGTATTGAAGACGCCCGCAATAGCGAGCTGGGACAATGGTTGGCGGACGCATTCGCGCTGCCGCTGGTCAGCAGCGTAGGCTACGAAACGCCCGGCTCGTTCGGCAGTTGGTGCAACGATATCGGGCTACACTGCATCACCGCCGAGTTTCCGGCAATCTCCTCAGACGAAGCCAGCGAGAAATATCTGGCGGCGATGACGGGGCTGCTGCACTGGCAGACAACAAAACCGACGAAATAACCCGTCGCTGGTCTGGCCGCAGCACGCCGGGGACGTATTGCGGTCAGGAACGCGCCTGAGGCTGATGCCATCAAGGATCCACGCAGGGAAAGAGAATACGGTTCGCGGATTGTTCGGCAAATTGAACGTTATTTAGCCGCTGCGACCTTAATCGACAGGACCTTTTCCGTATAGACGGTGCAATTCGAGGGAATATCTTTATTGATAAACGACATTGCGCCAATGGTCACATTGTCGCCGATCGTTATTTGGTCGCCGATAATGCAGGAATTAGCGCCGATATTCACATTATCGCCAATGGTGATAAGCCTATCACCGTAATTATTCTTCGTCCCAATGGTTGTATTTTGTCTAATCAGTAAATTCTTACCAATAACCACATTATGGGTGATAACCACGCCATGAAAATGCGTGATGCGAAAGCCGCCACCAATGTCAGCGCCTAACATAATTTCAGTATTGTATTGTGATTCTAACTTGCGGTTAATCCTGAACGCGGCCCAGCGTCGGAATGTACCGCCTTGCAGAAACAGACAATTAGCAATGCGCCACCAGACAATGAAGCGTTTCCCGGGTTGTCTCCAGCAGCGCAGCAGGATCCTACGCCAGGTAAATGGCTTGCGCCCCTTCAAAACATCGTCACGTAACAGCGACTTCATTTCCGCATAGAGTTCTTTTTTTGTTTTCTGTCTGGATGTAACCATACCCGCCTCTTGCCATGAAATTGCGCCGCTTGAATACACAATTTAATATAAGCATATTCTTAAACAATAAAAACCCGCGCATCATGCACGGGTTTGGCGGATATTTTGTGATTAGGGATGCGGTTTATTGCCGAAAGGGATCACAAATGAAGCTCACCGCAGGTAAAACGTAAGGCCGGCTGCGCGTCGGCGGCCAGCCACGTCGGACCGTCGAGGTCGGCAAAGCGCACCAGCGGCGCCAACGGCAGCGCGGCGGCGATAGCGCGCGAGGTGCACAGCATGCAGCCGAGCATCAGCGCGAAGCCCTGCGCTTTGGCCTCCGCGGCCAGCGCCAGCGCCTCGGTAAGGCCGCCGGTTTTATCCAGCTTGATATTGACCATGTCATAGCGCCCGCGCAGCACCGGCAGGTCTTCGCGGGTATGGCAGCTCTCATCAGCGCAGATCGGCAACGGGTGGATAAAGTTATCCAGCGCCTCATCCTCACCAACCGGGAGCGGCTGCTCCAGCATCGCCACGTTAAGATCGGCCAACAGTTGGCAGCGCGCGGCCAGTCCGTCGCTATGCCAGGATTCGTTGGCGTCAACAATCAGCGTGGCCTCCGGCGCCGCTTCACGAATCGCCACCATCCGCTCGCAAATAAAGTGATTATCCAGTTTTACCTTTAGCAGCCGGGCACCGCTTGCAAACAGCGCCCGCGCACTGGCAGCCATCTGTTCTGGCGTGCCGATGACGACCGTTTGCGCCGTCGTGACCGTCGCTGGCAAGATAACGCCCAATTGTGTGACAACGTCACTTCTATTAAGCGCAGTTTCCAGACTCCATAACGCGCAGTCCACCGCATTACGTGCGGCCCCTGCCGGCAGCAAATGATTGAGCTGCTCGCGCGTGATGCCGTGCTCGAGCTGCTCGCCGATTGCCATAATCTGCGCCATCACCGAAGCGATGCTCTCGCCGTAGCGCGGATACGGCGTGCACTCGCCAACGCCTTTTACGCCATCTTGCTCAAGCTCGACCACCACGACCTTTGCTTCGCTGCGGCTACCGCGCGCAATGACAAACGGCGTATGCAGCGGCCAGGCCTCTTCGAACACTCGCAGCTTTCTCATCTTGGCTCCTTTCATTCAGGCACAAATAGGGTTTGCCGTGTTAACGCCTGTTGTCATACACTAGGGTCGACGTTAACTATATGTAAACAGGAAGATAATCATGTCGCAAACCGTACATTTCCAGGGCAATCCCGTTGCTGTTCAAGGTTCTATCCCACAGGCGGGCGATAAAGCTCAACCGTTTACGCTGGTGGCAAAAGATCTGTCGGACGTCACCCTCGGCCAGTTCGCTGGCAAACGTAAAGTTCTTAACATTTTCCCGAGCATCGATACCGGCGTTTGCGCGGCATCTGTGCGTAAATTCAACCAGTTAGCGGGTGAACTGTCTAACACCGTGGTGCTGTGCGTATCCGCTGACCTGCCGTTCGCCCAGTCACGCTTCTGCGGCGCGGAAGGCCTGAGCAACGTCGTCACCCTGTCCACCCTGCGTGCGCCGGAATTCCTGCAGACCTATGGCGTCGGCATTGCCGATGGCGCGCTGAAAGGCCTGGCGGCACGTGCCGTGGTGGTGATTGATGAAAACGACAACGTCGTATACAGCGAGCTGGTGAACGAAATCACCAACGAGCCGGATTACGATGCTGCACTGGCGGCACTGAAAGCGTAATACCGTTGTCCTGACCACAGCGTGGCCAGGACAATTTCTTATCCCTCAGCCTCTTAGACTATATGATTTGCGGTACTGGAGGGGGGTTTTTGCCATATATTTTCGAAAACTGGTGATAAACCAGGCATACTCCGTAAATCCCGATTGCTCCCCCACTTCTCTGACCGACAGCACGGCGCTGCCGGGTCAGTGTGGGAAAAGTGTTACTCTTCGCCCTTCTTATTGCTCAGGCCATATTCCCGCAATTTGTTCGCAATCGCCGTGTGCGATACGCCCAGACGCTTGGCGAGTTTACGGGTACTTGGATAGCTGCGGTAAAGCTGAGTCAGCACCGAGCGTTCAAAGCGGCGGGTAATATCGTCCAGCGAACCTTCCATCGCCTCTTCGCCGACCGCGGCGCTTGAAACGTCATGGTCCGGCAGCAGCACGTCCTGCGGACGCAGCTCGTAGCCTTCCAGTTGGGTCAGCGCACGGTAGACCGCATTCTTCAGTTGGCGAACGTTACCCGGCCAGCCGTAGCGGGTCAGCACGGTGTTAAGGTCGGTAGACAGCTTCGGCCGCGAAATCCCTTGTTCATCGGCAAAGCGCGCGACAAACAGTTCAGTCAGCGGCATGATGTCCTGCGGACGATCGCGCAGCGGCGGCAAGTTGAGAGTCAGCACGTTAAGGCGGTAGTAGAGATCTTCACGGAACAGTCCTTTTTGCACCAGTTCCACCAGATTTTTCTGCGTCGCGCAGATAACGCGCACGTCAACGTGCACTTCATGATCTTCACCAACACGGCGGAAAGTGCCGTCGTTAAGGAAGCGCAGCAGTTTGGTCTGCATACGCGGCGACATTTCACCAATTTCATCCAGCAGCACCGACCCACCGTTGGCCTGCTCAAAGAACCCTTTTTTGCCGTCGGCAGCGTCGCCAAACAGCTCGCTTTCCACCGCGTCTTCCGGAATGGAGCCGCAGTTCAGTGCCAGATACGGCTTCGCCGCACGCGGGCTGGCCAGATGGCAGGCATGCGCCAGCAGGTCTTTGCCGGTGCCGGTTTCGCCGACGATCAGCAGCGGCGCGGTGAGCAGCGCCAGCTTGCGCGCCTGATCCACCACCTGACGCATCCGCGGGCTTACGGCGACAATCTGACTGAACGCGCTGACGTCCTGCGTGGTCATGGTTTGCAGCTGACGGCCCATGCGCAGCGTGGAGCGTAACATCACGACAGCGCCAGCCAGAATACGCGCGTCATTCTCACCGTTGAGATACACCGGCGTGGCCTCCAGCAGGAAGTTTTGCCCGTGGATCACGACATGTTCAGCATGTGACTCCACCGTATCGCTCTCCAGCCAGCGCTGGAAGTTGAAGCCGCTAATCAGTTGCGCCACGTTATGGTTGCGCATGCGCTCCTGGCTAAGACCAAACAGCTGGCAGCTTGCCGGGTTAGCGCGTTCAATTTTGCTGCGCGTGTCCAATGAGAGCACCGGCTCCGGCATCGCTTCCAGCAGCGCGCTCAACGCCAGATGTTCGCGCTCTGAGGGCATCCACGGCACGGTGCGGACGTCGGTGACGCCAGCAATACGGCGGATCTCCGCCATCAGGCTGCTGAAGCTGGCGAAATCCAGCTCCGCGAAATTCAGGTAGATTCGGCCAACAGGGTCGATATCGATGCCGCGCAGGTCAATGCCGCGCAGGACCAATAAATCGAGCAGTTCACGTGTCAGACCGAGACGGTCTTCACAAAAGACTTCAAGACGCATGTGGGGGTTCACCCTTATAAGCCAAAGACGTATGAATCATAAGACACTTATTCGCTGGCGTGAAGATGACTGTCAACAATTATTGACAGTATGGCGGAAAAATAGCCGTTGCGCCGTAAAGTTATGCGTTCAATTAATAAACCGTACCCAACGGTCCCCTCGCCCCTTCCTGTCTCTTATACACAAATTCGTGGGACAGGCCTAATATCTGTCAGTAAGGTGAAGGGTTCCGTTCACTTTACGTCAGGCGGAACATGAGATCTTTTCACCGGTGAACGGGCCAAGGGGGGCGGCCGCGCCCCCCTTGACAATCCCCGCGGCCCCGCGGGGAAATCGGTGCTTCGCACTACACTCACCTACGAACTCCAGCCTGCGGCACGGCGAAACTCGAGATTACTCGTCCCATCCCTGGGACTCGCCCTTCGGGCCAACGCAAGCGTTGTTCAAAATTGCTCCCGGCAATTTTGTCCTGTCTCGGTTCGCCTCAGTCCGCCATCCATGGCGTCCTGACCTTGTCTTCCATTCTTCGGCTCGCCGATTTCCAGCGGGGACTCATCGGTTTCAGTAGCTCTGGTTTTTGCTGTTAACTAAAAGACCGCACTGGTGTTGGTGGCGTCTAAATCGCCGAAGCGTTCCCTGAAGGCCGGGGCAGCCCACAGGGATGTGGGCTGAGGGCGCGGCTTTACAGGGACGTTACCTCGCGCCCGACCCGAAAGCCGTAAGGGATAAGCTGAGGGAACCGCGTAGCGGCGATTTTGCCGCCAGAGCCCGGGGGTGCAGGGGGCGGCGGCGACTGCCCGCCCCTTGCGCGCTCCCTGCGCCCGTGCAATTTATATGGCGAGAGCAGAATAAGGAGCGCAACGGAGTGATAAATCCCAAAACATATCCCTCTGGCTGCTCACTATCATCGGGGATTTGTGTATGAGAGACAGCGCCCCTTCGGGTAGAAGGGGCCAATTGCGCCAGGGGGAAAGAGTTACCCCATCCGGTGTTCGCCGCGCTCCAGCGCCGTACGATCAAAGAAGCGCTGAATCACCCCGCTGGCCATAAACGCCGCACGGTCGGACATGTGTGCAATCACATCTGCATCGTGGCTCACCAGCAGATAGGTCATGCTGTGTTCCCGCTTCAGGCGATTGAGTAAATTGAGGATCTCTGCCTGCACCGACATATCCAGCGCCGATGTAGGTTCATCGAGCAGCAGAATTTTGGGCCGCAGCAGCAGCGCTCGGGCAATCGCCACGCGCTGGCGCTGGCCGCCGGAAAGCTGATGTGGATAGCGGCTGGCGGCATCTGCGGGCAAACCCACCTGCTCCAGCGCCGTCTGCACCCGCGCTGCAATATCCGTTTCGCCGTGAATTTTCAGCGGTTCGGCCAGCGTGCGCCACAGCGTATGGTTCGGGTGCAACGACGCGTACGGATCCTGGAAAACCATCTGCACGTTACGGCGTCGTTCTCCCTGGAAACGTGATCCCGGCGTAATGCGCTGACCAAACAGCGCGACGTTGCCGCGCCACTCGCGCTGAAGCCCGGCAATGACGCGTAAAATCGTCGATTTGCCGCAGCCTGATTCACCAATCAGGCTAAAGGTCTCTCCCTCATCGACGTGAAAACTGGCGGCAGACACCGCCGTTTTTTCACCAAAGGTCACCTGTAGCGCCTCAAGATTAACGATCGCCATGTGCTGCCTCCGTAAAATTCTGCGTGCGGTCCAGCGTCGGCAGCATCTGCCCGTAAGTTTGCGCGTTCGGGCGACAGGTCCATAGCGTGCGGGTATAAGGATGCGTCGCCTGTGGCAGCTCGCGGGCCGCCATCTCATCAACGCCGTTGCCCTGATACATCACCAGCACCCGATCGCAGTGCTGGGCCACCAGCGGAAGATCGTGGCTAATCAGCAACATCGCCATATGCCGCTGCTCGCACTGCGTCACCAGCAGCTCAAGGATCTGGTTACGCAACCGCGCGTCCAGCGCCGAGGTCGGTTCATCGGCAATCAGTACCTGCGGGTCGTTGATCAACGCAATGGCGATCATCACCCGCTGCCCCATGCCGCCGGACAGTTCGCCCGGATAGCGGCTCAGCACGCGTACGTCCAGCCCCATCGCCAGCACCGCGGCTTCAATTGTCTCCTGTCGTTCACGGCGGCTCAGTCTCTGATGCAGCGTTAACGCTTCTTCCAGCTGTGCATAAATCGTTTTCACCGGATTCAGCGCGTAGCGAGGATCCTGCAACACCATCGCAATATCGTTACCGCGCAGCGCGCGCCAGCCTTTAGCGTCCAGCGACAGCACATCGCGCCCCAACACGTTGAGACGCTTAGCGCTAACGATGCCGGGTTTGCGCACCAGCCCCATCAGCGCACGTGCGGTCATGGATTTGCCGGAGCCGGATTCTCCCACCAGCGCCAGCCGCTCGTTGCCGAGGGTAAAGCGCATCTGGTTGACGACCCGTGCGCCGGGATAATCAATATTCAGCCCTTCTACGGAGAGTCGTGGCTCAGTCATGTTGCGGCTCCAGTACGTCACGTAAACCATCACCCAGCAGGTTAAACGCCAGGCTGGCGATCAGAATCGCGGCCCCTGGCGCAGCGGCAATCCACCACTGGTCAAATATCACCTGCATGCCGTCGGCTATCATCGCGCCCCACTCCGCCATCGGCGGACGCGCGCCCAGACCGAGGAAACCAAGCCCGGCGGCGGCCAGAATGATCCCCGCCAGATCCAGCGCCAGCCGCACGATCGCCGATGGCAGACACAGCGGCAGAATATGGCCCACCAGCAACCGCAGACCACGAATGCCCATCATCTCAGCGGCGGCCAGATAATCGCTGTGCCGCAGGCGCTGAATCTCGCTGCGTGCCTGACGCGCGTAGGCGGGCCAGGTAGTTAGCGCCAGCGCCAATGCGCCGTTGACCAGCCCGGGGCCAAGCATCGCCACAAAGGCAAAGGCCAGAATCAATCGCGGCATCGACATGACGACATCGGTAAAGCGCATCAGAATGCGCTCCAGCCAGCCGCCGTAATAGCCGGAAAGAATCCCTATCAGCAGCCCTACCGGCAGCGTAATTACCGTCACCAGCGCAACCAGCCCCAGCGCCGGACGGGTGCCGTAAATCAGCCTTGAGAGCAGGTCGCGCCCGTAGCTGTCGGTGCCCAGCCAATGCTGGGCCGAAGGCATTTGCAGGCGCATCGCGGCGTCCTGCCAGTTCGGATCCATTGGCGCGAGCCACGGCGCGAAAAGCGCAATCAGCAGCAGTAAAGCGATAACCATCAGCCCGCAGAAGGCCGCAGGGGAACGCAACAGACGGCGTAAAAATAGCGAAGCTGGCATCAGCGAACCCTCGGGTCGGTTAGCCGCACCAGAACATCGGTGAGGTTATTAATCAACACAAAACAAACGCCGATCAGCAGCGTTCCTCCCATAATCGCCGCCGTATCGCCAGCAAACAGCGCCGTCGTCAGATAGCGCCCAATGCCCGGCCAGGAGAACACCGTCTCGGTCAGCACGGCGCCTTCCAGCATCGAGGTATAGGCCAGCGCAATCACCGTCAGCAGCGTACCGCGGATGTTCGGCAGCACGTGGCGAAGCAGAATGCTCATCTCCCCGGCGCCCTTCGCGCGCGCCAGCAGAATGTACTCTTTGTTCATCTCGCTCAGGCAGGCGGAACGCGTGAGGCGCGTGATGCTCGCGAGCGAATAGTAGGCCAGCAGCAGCACCGGCAGCACCAGATGGCTGAAGGCGTTGCGGAACGCCTCTTTGTCGCCGGAAAGCCAGGTATCAATCAGCGCGAAACCGGTTTTCGGCTCGATAGTGAACTGATAAATATCGTCCAGCCGACCGGGGCCAGGGCTCCACTGCAGCTTCGCGTAAAACAGCGCCAGCATCAGCAGCCCAAGCCAGAAAATCGGCACCGAGTTGCCCAGCAGCGTCAGCGTGCGCACGGCGAAATCCCATGGTGAACCGGCATAGCGGGCGCAGAGTACCCCGGCTACCACGCCGAAAACCGCGCCGATAATCAGCGCCAGCGTCGCCAGTTCCAGCGTTGCCGGAAACGCTGCCAGCAGATCGTGCAGCACTGGCTGCCCGGTCGCGCTGGCGGTGCCGAGATCGCCATGGGCCAGATTGACAAGATAGCGCCAGAACTGTACGGGCAGTGAGCGGTCAAGACCAAGCTGGTGACGCACCTGATCGTAGGTCGATTGACTGGCGTGATCGCCAACAATTTGCAGCACCCTGTCAACAGGAGAGAGCGCGGAGAGCGCGAAAGTGACCAGCAGCAGCCCCAGCAGGGTGAGCGCCAGCGTGAGCAGGCTTTGCAATAGCGCCGACAGTAAACGCCGGGTGCGTTGCGCGGTGGGATTCGGTAAAGCGGCGGGCATGAGTATTCCGTATATCAACGATAAAACGAACGACAGCGGCCCGACGATTGAGGCCGTCGGGCCGCTGAAGCGATGGCGTTACTTAGTGACGCGGTCGTACCAGACCATATCGGCGTTAAGCCCCTGCTGATAGCCTTTCACGTTATCGCGAACCACAATCTGGGTTTTTCCCTGATCGATAAAGACGTACGGCGATTGACGCTGGAGTTCTTCCTGCATTTTTTTGTACAGGTCGAGGCGTTTCGCGGTATCCGGCTCAGCCACCGCCGCCAGCGTCGCTTTGTTCAGTTCAGGGATTTTCCAGCTGTTCAACCCGGCCACGGTGCTGGACTTACCATCGTTATAGGCGAAGGCGCTGGCGTTAGAGTGGGCATCGAAGTAATCCGGGATCCACAGGCGAATCGCCGCCTGATGCTGTTTCGCCCGCACCCGAGCGTAAACCTGGCTGCCGGCGGCAGGCAACAGATCGACCTTCACCCCGCCCTGCGCAAAGCTCGCCTGCATCGACTGCGCGATGGTGATAAACGGCGGTTTATTTTCCACATCGAGGGTAAAGTGCGCGTCTTTGATGCCCGCTTTAGCCAGAATCTCTTTCGCTTTCGCCGGGTCAAATTTGAACGGCGTGTTATCCAGCGCGCCCGGGAAACCGACCGGCAGGAAGCTCTGATGCACGAAGTACTGGCCTTTCAGCAGATCTTTAGTGATGCCGTTATAGTCCACCAGCCAGCGGGCCGCTTCCCAGAACGCCGGGTTGGCCAGCAGCGGGTTGGCGCTGTTGCCGGTGTTGAACACCAGGTAGTTTTGCTCGGCGGAAGGAATACTCAGCACCTGCAGGCCCGGTTTGCCCTGCAGAGCGTCAATCTGGTCAGCTCCCAGATCGCGCGCCACGTCGGCGTCGCCCTGCTGAATCAGCAGACGACGGGAGGCCGGATCGGGCACGTTTTTGATGATCACGCTTTTCAGCTTCGGCGCGCCGGTCGGCGAGGTTTCGTTCGCTTCCAGCACGATCGCCTGATGCGGTTGATAGACGCGCATTTTGAAGGCACCGCTGCCCGCAGAGTGCATTTTCAGCCACTCGTTGCCGAAGTCGCTGCCTTTGACGTTGGCGGCCACCAGCTTCTCATCCACAATCGAGGCAATCGGCGTGGACAGAATATTCAGCGCCACCGCCGGGCTGACGTCGGCGGTCCAGCTGAGCTGCAGGGTATGGTCATCCACTTTCTTCAGCTGGCTGGCGATGTTGTCCGGCTGCCAGCCGAGGACGTTGAGAATGAATGCCGGTGATTTGTTCAGCGTCACGGCACGGGTGTAAGAGAAGATGACATCTTCCGGACGCAGCGGGTTGCCGGAAGCAAATTTCGCGTCGCTTTTCAGCTTGATGGTCAGCGTTTTCGCTGCCGCATCGGCCTGCCAGCTTTCCGCCAGAATCGGCGTAATTTTTGCCGGATCGTTGCGGTCTGGCTGCACCAGACGCTGATAAAGGCTCGGCACCGTCTGGATGCTGGAGAGCTCGTTGGCCTCCGCCGGGTCGAGGCTGACAATATCGTCCAGCCCCTGAGCCACTACCAACGTGTTCGGTGGGGTGGCAGCATACGCGGAGGCTGACAGCGCGGTCAGCACAAATAACGGCAGCAGTTTTCTGGTCATCGGACTTCCTGAGAGTGATCATGCAGTTGACGGTATCCGCTAAGTTAGCCCCGCATGTCACTTTCAGTAAAGTTAAGTATAGATATACCTTATGCCATTTTGGAATAAGGTTATTTATCTTCGCTTATTGATCCGGCGTCGCTGCTGTCTTGCCTTTCTGCACCGTGGTCTTCAACTGCCCCACCAGCTCACGACGGAAATCGCCAAGACGCGGTTTGTCGTTATCGATCCACGGCAGCGGGCGGCAAAGCTCCATCGCCTTGATGCCTAGACGCGCGGTCAACAACCCGGCCCCAATGCCCTGCGCCGCGCGCGTGGACAGACGCGCCGCCAGATCCTGCGACATCCAGTCCATGCCAATCTCACGCACCAGTTCGCTGGCCCCGGCAAAGGCGATATTAATCAGCACCAGACGGAACAGGCGCAAGCGGCTGTAGTAGCCCAGCTCAATGCCGTACAGGTTGGCGATGCGGTTGATCAGGCGCAGGTTGCGCCAGGCGATAAAGCCCATGTCCACCAGCGCCAGCGGGCTGACGGCAATCATCAGCGTCGATTCCGCCGCCGAACGGCTGATTTCACGACGCGCCTGAGCATCCAGAACCGGCTGCACCAGATGCGCGTAGAGGCTCACCACCTCGCGATCGCTCTGGGTTTCATGGATAGCTGCGTACCAGCGTTGAAGCGCCGGATGCGACTGATCCAATCCGGCCTGACGCGCCAACCCTTCGCAGAACGCGCGCGCCTTCCCCACACCGTGGCTGTGCATCAAGGTCCGCGCTTCATCGCGTTCCTGCGCGCGCTGGCGTAACCGCCACAGCCTGCGCCATTCGGTGGCGACCGAACCGACACCCGCCCCCACGATAAGCGCGCCAGCAACGCAGCCGCCCAGCGCGGCCCAGTCCTGGGTTTGCCAGGCGTTGACCGTCCACTGCACGCCCTGCGCCACGACGCTGGCGCCAAACAGCGTCAACCCAGCGGTCACCATTTTGCGCCACAGGCTACGTTTTGGCCGCAGCGCCGCTTCCACGGTGGCTTCGGCCTGCCCTTCCTGCTCACCGTCGGCATCGAGCGCGACGGGAGCAAATTTTTCCGCCGCATCCCCCTCAAACGCCTGTGCGGTTTTAAACTGTTCCGGCTTGACTTCGTCGAGCGGCCCGTCGAAATCGATTCGCGGTTTAAATGAGTCGATCATCGCAGCTTATCTCCAATTAAAAACTCCAGCGCGGCATCCAGGCGGATATGCGGCAGCGGCTGGTCAACATCCATCGTCTGCGGGCGGAAAGCCTCAAACTGGAAGCCCTGTTTATCCCAGAACGCCTGCCCCGGCAGACGCGCTGGCACTTCGCCTGGATAGACGGTCAGCGGCTGACCGTCGCTCAGCCGGTGTCCGCGCAGCGCGGGGATCTTCTCGCCGTTCACCTCAATCAACCCGCTTTGCGTCGCCTGTACCGACGCCAGCCCCAGGCAGTCCATGGTGATGCCTTCAAAGGCAGCGTTCTGCCAGGCGTCCTGAATCAGCTGTTGCAGCAGCGACACCATGTTGCCGTGCTGATCGACGGTAACGTGATCCGCTTTGGTGGCGGCAAACAGCAGCTTATCAATCACCGGCGAGAACAGGCGGCGGAACAGCGTGCGCTGACCGTAGTGGAAACTGTGCATCAGTTGCGTTAGCGCCAGGCGCATGTCGTTAAATGCCTGCGGCCCGCTGTTCAGCGGCTGCAGGCAGTCCACCAGCACAATCTGGCGGTCAAAACGCAGGAAGTGATCTTTATAGAAGCCTTTCACGACCTTTTCGCAATAGTAGTTAAAGCGTTCGCGAAGCATCCCGGCGTTGCTGTGTTTATCGGCCTGCGCCAGTTTCGCCTCTCCCACGCCGTCAACGTCCGGCCACGGGAAAAATTGCAGCGCCGGCGCGCCGGCCATATCGCCGGGCAGCACAAAGCGCCCCGGCTGAATAAAATGCAGCCCTTCCTGTTTGCAACGGTGCAGATAGTCGGTCCAGGCTTGGGCGATTTCCGCCAGCCGATTTTCATCGGCCGGTGCCAGCGGATCCAGCCCGGCGCACAGCTCGCGCCATTTGGCCGACCATTCGCCACGCTGGCCATTCAGCAGCCCCGTCATCTGCCGCGACCAGGTCAGGTAATCCTGATTGAGCATCGGCAGGTCCAGCAGCCACTCGCCGGGATAATCGACAATCTCCAGGTACAGCGTGGACGTCTCTTTAAAGTGGCGCAGCAGCGAGTCATGCGATTTATAGCGCAACGCCAGGCGAATTTCGCTCACACCGCGCGTCGGCGTTGGCCATGACGGCGGCTGGCCGTACAGCTGAGCCAGCCCTTCATCGTAGGTAAAGCGGGGAATGCCGAGGTCACGCTGGGGTATACGTTTCACCCCCAGCAGACGTTCTTCGCGCACCGCGCTCAACAGCGGCAGCCGCGCGCCGGTATGCACGTTCAGCAGTTGATTCACCAGGCCGGTGATAAACGCGGTCTTGCCGCTACGGCTCAGGCCGGTCACGGCAAGACGAAGATGCCGGTCAACGCCACGGTTGACCAGCGCATTGAATTCATTTTTGAGTCGCTTCATTGCTTATCAGACACTCCTGTCAACGCCGATAGCGCTATTTTGCCATGGGGAAATAGCGTTTGGCGAGGCGCGACAGCAGCGGTTCCAGCGCCACCGCCAGAAACATCTTCAGTGGTCGACGGGCGACGGACTTCACCGCCCACCCGGCAACGCCTGCCGGGCCATAGCGCAGTGCGGTCAGCAGGACAAGCTTGCCGACGATTTTCAAACCGGGTTTCACCTTCTGCCCTGCCCGCTGCCATTTATTGCTCATTATTCACCTCTGTATCAGAGCTGACGGAAACGGCTGCGCAACGTAAAGGTATCGGACGTCACATAGCGTTCCATCTCGCGTAACCGCTGTTCACCGGCGGCCAGTTCCGCATCCACCGCATCCAGCAAATCGCGGCTGGAGGGCTGATGCGGGTTGTTCATCACCCCTTCCGGCATCGGGTCGAGGGCGAAGGTTAAAATGACATAGGCGACAACGACAAAGAAAAAGAGTCCAAACAGCATCGCCAGCACGGTAATAATACGAATCAGCTTCACCGGCACGTCGAGGTACTCGGCAATACCCGCGCAGACCCCTTTCACCATGCCCCGCTGCGGGATTCGCCACAGCTTTTTGTTAAAATCCAGCGCCATTATTTGTCCCTCCAGTTCGGATGTTCGGCATCCAGAATGGCTTCCAGCGCCTGAATACGCTCGCGCATCCGCTTTGCGTCATCGGTTAACTGCATCAACCGCTGCTGCTCGCCCTGTGACAACTCGCCAGAGCGGGAGCGATTGCTGTAGTGCAGCCACAGCCAAATCGGCAATACAAACAGGACAAATAACGTCAGGGGAATGCCGAGGAAAAGCGCGCTCATAGAAACTCCTTATATATTATGAGCAGCGGCACGGTTGGTGCCGCCGGAATCATTATTGGTTGTCCTGCTTCATTTTGGCTTTCAGCGCGGCCAGCTGCTCGCTGATTTCGTCATCGGCCTTCAGTTCGGCGAACTGCTGGTCCAGCGACGGTTGTTTGCCAAAACGATGGCTTTCCGCTTCAGCTTCCATATGGTCGATGCGGCGTTCAAAAGATTCAAAGCGAGCCATCGCTTCATCCAGTTTACCGCTGTCCAGCTGACGGCGCACATCGCGGGACGAATTCGCCGCCTGATGACGCAGCGCGAGAGACTGCTGACGGGCGCGAGTTTCGCTGAGCTTATTCTCCAGCTCGCCAATCTCTTTTTTCATCCGCGCCAGGGTTTCATCCACCAGCGTGACTTCATGTTCCAGCGTATCGATAACATCGGTCAGCTTCTGTTTTTCAATCAGCGCTGCGCGTGCCAGATCTTCTTTATCTTTACGCAGCGCCAGCTCGGCTTTCTCCTGCCACTCTTCCTGCTGCGCCAGCGCGCGTTCGACGCGGCGAGTCAGATCTTTCTTTTCCGCCAGCGCACGGGCGGAAGTGGAGCGCACTTCCACCAGGGTGTCTTCCATTTCCTGGATCATCAAACGGACCAGCTTCTGCGGGTCTTCCGCTTTTTCCAGCAGCGAGTTGATGTTGGCGTTCACGATGTCGGCAAAACGAGAAAAAATACCCATTGTTCAATCCTCATAGTTCTGTGTTTCGGGCTTAGCCCTGCGCAAAGACTATTACAACTTCCGTGCCAACTTTTTATCTTATTGATTATAAACGATGTGATTGAATTTTGTGCCGCAAACGCCTACAGTGAAATGGCGAATTACACCAACAAGTGGCGAATTTCATCATGGCAGATTACAAAGACACCCTTCTCGGCGAGGCCAACCGTTATATTGAAGTGCTGGAACAGGTTTCCCGCCTCGCGCCGCTCAATAAGCCGGTATTGATTATCGGCGAGCGCGGCACGGGTAAGGAGCTTATCGCCAACCGTCTGCACTACCTCTCCTCCTGCTGGCAGGGGCCGTTTATCTCGCTGAACTGCGCGGCATTGAACGAAAATCTGCTCGACTCTGAACTGTTCGGCCACGAAGCCGGGGCCTTTACCGGCGCGCAAAAGCGTCATCCGGGTCGCTTTGAACGTGCAGATGGCGGCACGCTGTTTCTTGATGAGCTGGCCACCGCGCCGATGCTGGTGCAGGAAAAGCTGCTGCGGGTGATTGAATACGGCGAGCTGGAGCGCGTCGGCGGCAGCCAGCCGCTGCAGGTTAACGTCCGCCTGGTGTGCGCCACCAATGCCGATCTGCCTCAATTAGTGGAAGAAGGCGCTTTCCGCGCCGACCTGCTCGACCGGCTGGCCTTTGATGTGGTGCTGCTACCGCCGCTGCGCGAACGCCAGAGCGACATCATGTTGATGGCCGAACATTTCGCTATTCAGATGTGTCGCGAGCTGAAGCTACCGCTGTTCCCCGGTTTTACCGACCGCGCCCGCGACACGCTGCTGCACTACCGCTGGCCGGGTAATATTCGCGAGCTGAAAAACGTGGTCGAGCGTTCGGTTTATCGCCACGGATCCATCGACGAACCGTTGGATGACATTATTATCGACCCGTTCCGCCGCCAGCCCGCCATCGCCGACGAACCCGCAACGGAAATCACCGGCCCGACGCTGCCGTTGAACCTGCGTCAGTTCCAGCTTGAACAAGAAAAAGACCTGTTGCAGCAGAGTCTGCAACAGGCCCGGTTTAACCAGAAAAACGCCGCCGAACTGCTGGGGTTAACCTATCACCAACTGCGGGCGTTATTAAAAAAACACGCGCTGTAAACTTGCACGACCGTCTGGTGCTTTCATTCTGAGAGCACCACTCCTGGCTAATCCATTGTCTGATTTCAGACACACGGTATTCATTAACCTTTCGCGATAACTGCCTTACCATTTTATCCCCGTAAATCGCAAAGAAAGGCAAATGGAGTGAGCGAATTATCAATTCAGGAAACACATGAACAGAGCCTTGAGGTTACACGGCAAGTTCTACAGTCTTTTGGATGGTTCGGGATTTCTGTTGGCGTGCTAAGTGATGCGGAAAAAAGAAGACTGCAAAATGGTATTGAAACGAGCGTACTGAACTGGCCTTGGGCAATGGCACATTATGGCGGAAGTGCCGATGAGGGGATTTTAGATATCACGTTAAAAGTTTCTGACCACGCCGAACCCGACGGTTTGCATGCTGTAATCATTTGTAGATTTGACCCGCGCCGCGACGAGTTTGCTATCTGCATGTTAGAAAACCTCATCAACGACCAGACGACAGTATTGACGGGCAACGTATTAACTATCGCTCTCGTGTACGCAACAACCTTTTGTGACATGAGAGAGATAGAAGATGTCGGGATTCAAGACCCATCAGATGAAGCAAAACCGCGCTACCGCTCATATGGCTTTGCCGAAGACTTTACCCGGTTAAATCGAATGTCCTCCACCGTAGTGGACGTCAAACAGCGAATAAAAAGCAAGGTTCAGGCTATGGAGAACACCTTTGATGAATAATGCTGGCTCCCGGCACTGTTTGTTATGTAATCAGCATTGGTGTAAAATTATAGGCAGCGGCAACTTGCCAGCGAGGAGGCGATATGACCAAACAACATAAGAAAATCGATAAAAACAAAGCGATGACCGCCGCCAAAAAATCGCTGGATTTCTGGACGGCAATTGATGGTAGCAAACTTGCTACGCTCGGCCATCGCGAAAAAGAGATGGATATCATCGGACCGACAAAGAAAGTTAAATTCGTCAATTACGGATAGCTCACTCGTTTTTTAAAAACAATTAAGGCTCCATTTGGAGCCTTAATTGTTTTTAAAATCAGTGACAGAAAGCCGGAAGCATCAGTTTTTACGGCGACGCGGCAGCATCAGCGCGCTAACCACAATGGCCCCCAGGCACAGCAAACAGTTAAACCACAGCGCGTATTGTGCCGCCTTTGCCATGCCGTAGGGTAAAAACAGCGCGTAGAGCGACGCCGTCATCGCCAGGCCAAACGCGCCGCCCAGCGAGCTGCCCATTTTGTAAATCCCGGAGGCGACGCCCACCTTATTTTCCGGCGCGCTGGTGACGGCGGTGTCGGTGGAAGGCGTGGCATAGCAGCCCAGCCCCAGGCCAAACAGGACGTTACTGAAAAAGACGGTCACGATATAGGTCCAGGTGTCGAGGAAAGTACAGGAGATCAGGAAAATCCCCGCCATCGCAATCGCCGGGCCGCCCATCATTGGCAGCCTTGCGCCGTAGCGTTGCAGCAGTTTCTCCCCCACCCGAATCATCAGCAGCACGGTCACCAGATAGCCGAGCGTCATCATGCCCGTCTGGAACGGGCTCAGGTGCCGCCCCTGCTGGAGCCAGATGCTGGTGATCATCATCGTGCCAATCGCGCCGTTCAACATCAGGTTCGACAGCACCGCCGCACTATAAGCGCGATTTTTAAACAGCGCGAAATCGATCAGCGCCGCCTCTTTTTTACGCATTCCGCTACGCACAAAAAAGGTCATCGCCACAATAGCGCCTGTCAGCATCGCCAGCGACAGGCCGCTGGTCCATCCCCAGTGGTGACCTTTGGAGATAAACAGATTGAACAGCACCAGCGCCGCCACGAGGCTCAACAGGCCGCTGAGATCCATTTTATGCTGCACCGCGGTGGCGCTGCGACTCTCCGGGGTGCCGCGAATCAGCCAAAATGCTGCAAACGCCGCCGCAATGGAAAAGACAAAGATCCAGCGCCAACCCAGGCCAGTAGCGATCGCGCCCCCCACAAACGAGCACAGGCCGCTGCCGCCCCACGAACCGATCACCCAGAAGCTGATCGCCCGCTGTCGCGCGCGCCCTTCATACCACGTTTTGATCAGCGCCAATGTCGCCGGCATGATGCAGGCAGCAGACAGTCCCTGAATTACCCGCCCGGTCAGGAACAACAGCGGCCCCTGAGATACCACCAGCAGCGCGCTACCCACCATGCTTAACGCCAGGCCAATCAGCGTCAAACGTACCCGGCCAAATTTGTCGGCCAGCCCACCGCTGGCCACCACAAAGCAGCCGCTGAAGAGTGCGCTGAGGCTCACCGCGAGGGTGAGCGTCTCCAGCGAAATATCGATACTGTTTTTCACTACCGGGACTACGTTAATCACCGACTGAGCAAACAGCCAGAAGGTCAATACGCTCAACACAATCCCCGCCAGCAGCCGGTCGGTGCCGACATACTGCGTTTCACTCAACGTCACGGTACTCATGGCTCGCCCTCATGTTGCGCGCGTCATTTATCCACGCAGGTAGTGTTCCGTCAGGCCGCACCACAGCGCCGCCCCCGTCAGCAGGATGTTGTCGTTAAAGTCGTAGCCCGGGTTGTGAACCATGCAGCGGTCTGGTTCATCGCCCGCGCCGATGGTGAAATAGGCGCCGTTAGGGTTCTGCTCGAGCATAAACGCGAAGTCTTCGCTGCCCATAAACGGATTCACCGTGCCGATAGACTCCGCGCCGAACAGCGACGTCGCCACATCGCGCACCATCTGGTTTGCCTGGGGATCGTTTTTGAGGACCGGACTGCCGTTGACGTGGGTGAGCGTGGCGGTGGCGTTGAAGCTTTCCGCCTGCGCCACGGCGATGTCGTGAATACGTTGCAGTACGGTTTCGCGGACCTGTTCGTTGAGCGTACGCACCGTCAGCTTCATCAGGACTTTATCGTTGATGATATTTGGCGCATGTCCCGCCTGAATACTGCCAACGGTCACCACTACCGGATCAAACGGGCTGATATTGCGTGAGACGATGGTTTGCAGCGCCAGAGTGATATGGCAGGCAACAACGGTGGCATCGACGGTATGCTCCGGCACCGCGCCGTGGCCGCCCACGCCCTGCACTTCGATGTGCAACGTGTCCGAGGAGGCCATCATTGCGCCATCGCGCAGGCCAATTTTGCCCAGCTTCTGCCCCGGCATATTGTGTAAACCAAAAATGTGGTCGCAGGGGAATTTGTTAAACAGACCGTCTTCCAGCATCACCCGGCCACCGTACAACAACTCTTCCGCCGGCTGGAAAATCAGGTGCAATGTGCCGTTAAACTGACGGGTGCGCGCCAGGTACTCCGCGGCATACAGCAGCGTAGTGGTGTGACCGTCGTGTCCGCAGCCGTGGAAACAGCCATCCGTTTCGCTGGCCCACGCTTTGCCGCTGCGTTCCTGCATCGGCAGCGCATCCATGTCGGCGCGCAGCCCCAGCGTTTTGCCGCCGTTACCCACTTTAAGCGTCCCCACCACGCCGGTCCCCGCCAGCCCATAGTCCACTTCATAGCCCCAACTGCTTAGCAGCTTCGCCACTTCGGCGCTGGTTTTGTGCTCCTGAAAACCAATCTCCGGCTGCTGATGAAAGCGGTGGCGTAGCGCGATAAATTCGGCTTCCTGACTCTGCAATGCTTCAACGATAGGATGTGTCATTTTTGTTATCCCTTTATTGCTCCACAGTGATAACGTCGAGTTTATGACGTCGGAGCGGTCACAAAAGGCGATTTTTTGTTTTATATTGACGGAAAATGTAATGACTATTTTTCATACGGTTTAGTTATGACAAAAAACAGACCGTTATTTTTTGTCTTCACTGGAGGGCGGAAAGGTGGCGCAGCAAATCAGTGATTTTTCTGTGGTGGTGCAGGATATTCGTCAGCAGGCATACAACGAACAGCAGACGTTAACGCTGATGTGGCTACTGCATGGGGAGGTCGTGCTGGAAAGTGCCGACGACACGCGTACGCTGCAAACCAACGCGCTGGCCATCATCAATCCCAACCAGCGCTGGCGTTTGCGCGGCGAACAGGCCAATGCGGTGATGACGCTGATGATAGCCAGCAGTTGGCTAACCCGGCTGGACGCGCATTTTTTTGCCTTTGATTATCAAGTTCCACACCCCACGATGGAGCACGAAGGACGGCTGCGCAGCCTGATGCGCCAGCTACTGGTTAGCCATGTGATCAACCCTGAAAACACCTCCCGGCTGGAGGCAAACCGCTGGCTCAGCGAAATTGCCCTGCTGTTGGCAACCCATTTTCAGCAGCCACGCAAAACGGGCGCATCACACAATAATGAGTCCACATGGAGCCACCGTATCCGCCAGGTGGTGACGCGGATTGAGTCACAATACAGCCAGCGCCTGTCGCTTGCTGAAATCGCCCGCGGCGAGCGGGTGTCGGAAGCCTGGCTTTCACGTTTGTTTCACAAAGAAGTCGGCGTCAGTTTTATGCAGTACATCACCGCGCTGCGTCTGGAGAAAGCCGCCGAACAGTTGTTGACAAGCACTTTACCGATACAGCGAATTGCCCAGCAGCAGGGGTTTGCCAGCGCGCGCGTAATGAGCGATCTGTTTAAGCGCCGCCACGGCATGACGCCGCGCCAGTATCGTCAGCAGTCGACCACGGTGGCCCGTAACCGCACGCGCGAGAACCCGCCCGACCGCACGCTGCCGGTGGCCGCCGAGACGCTCTATGCCCTGCTCAATCACACGGGCAAACAGGACTGGGAAAGCCCGCCACCGCTCCAGCCGCCGCTCCAGGCGCGGCGGATTGCCCTCGACACGCTGCCGTCGCGTCGCGTGCCGCTGCGTCATAGCCAGCTCATTATTACGCTGCGCGAACTTGATGATTTGTTGCGTGAAGATGTCCGCCAGTCGCTGATGACGCTCCATGCACAGATACCAATCCACGGGATCGATATCCATGAACCTTTCCTGAGCAGCCGTTTGTTCAGCGACGGCTGGGACGATCCGCAAATGGTCGGCTACGCCTGCTGGTACCATTTACAGCAGGTTTTTACTTTCCTTGCCCGTATGGGATGGCAGGTACTGCTCCACACCAGCCTGACCACGCGTCCCGATCTACTGCGCCAGTTTTTACGCCTTGCCGCGCAGCACTTCCCTCCGTCAACGCTGGCAAGCTGGCAGTTCGTCTGGCACTGGTCGCCACAGGCGAGCGCCGAGGTCTGGGCACAGCAAAAAGCGGCGATCCGGCAATGCTCGCCGGACTCGCAGCTGGGCATCTGCCACCGCTTTACCGTTACCGATGACGATACCGTAGACGACGCAATCCTCACCTCCCCGCTGCTGAGAGAGGCCGATTTTCTCGCCTGCTCGGCCAATGCCAACGAACGTTTCCACCAGCAGCCATTCGACCGCACCCGACTGGCCGCCGCCGAAAACGACCCGGTACAGAAGGTGCGCCAGATCCAGCGCGCTCTACGCCAGCGCCAGCTCGCGTTACCCCTCTGGCTGCTGTCGTGGAACACGCTAACCGGCTCAACCCGGCGTACCAACGGCGAGTTCTTCCGCGGCGCGCTGCTGATGAATAACCTGCTGGGGCTGGCCGATCAGGTACAGCTCACCGGCTTCTGGCTTAACTCCAGCCAGCAGGGTGAGGCGCGTAGCAACGGCACCTTCGATACCTCCAGCCTGGCGCTCTTCTACCATCACGGGCTGACGCGCCCCATCTATTGGGTGCTGTGGCTATGGCGACGTTTACAGGGCGAGGTGTTGGTCAACGATAAAAACGTGCTACTGCTGCATCAACGCGGCCGCTACCAGCTGCTGTTGCGCAACCCGGTGGTGTTTAATCCGTGGCTGTCCAGCGAAGAGGCTTTTATTCAGCGGTTTCGTCAGCAGTACCCGGTACAGCTTCAGGGGCTGAGCGGTAAGTGGAAAATCAAACGCCACCTGTTCGACCAGCACAATGGCGCGCTTTTCCCGCGGCTGGAGGCGATAGAAAGCAGCAGCGGCCCGGACGAGGAGAGCTGGACATGGCTGGCGCACACAACCCGGCCCGCGCTCAGCGTGCGCGAAGAAACGCTGGAGGAAAGCTGGCAGGTGGTTGAGGCGCTGGAGAGCAACGCGCTGGTGTTATACGAGTTAACCCCACTGAGTTGATGACTTTTAAAGCAGTTGCACGCAGACATTTGTACCTGGTAGCCGTAAGTGCGATACACTTTGCAGATCAATCGAAAAAACAATGAAACTATGCGCCTGAATTTGTCACCTTTCCTGGCAGCGTTGGGGTTAATCTGCAGCCAGGCGATGGCCGCGCCGCAGCCGCTCGCCCCACCCCATGCCGACATTCGCGACAGCGGCTTTGTCTACTGCGTCAGCGGGCAGGTCAACACGTTTAACCCGCAAAAAGCCGGTAGCGGGCTGATTGTCGATACTCTCGCCGCCCAGCTCTATGACCGCCTGCTGGACGTCGACCCGTACACCTATCGTCTGGTGCCTGAGCTGGCGGAAAGCTGGGAAGTTCTGGATAACGGCGCAACCTACCGCTTCCACCTGCGCCCTAACGTACAGTTTCAAACCACCCGCTGGTTTAAGCCGTCGCGCGCGCTGAACGCCGACGACGTGGTATTTACCTTCGAGCGCATTTTCGATCGCCAGCATCCGTGGCATAACGTCAACGGCGGCGCGTTCCCCTATTTTGACAGCCTGCAGTTCGCCGACAGCGTGAAGAGCGTGCGCAAACTTGATAGCCACACGGTAGAGTTTCGCCTCAATCGTCCGGACGCCTCGTTCCTCTGGCATCTGGCGACCCACTACGCATCGGTGATGTCGGCGGAATACGCTAATCAGCTCACTAAACAGGATCGTCAGGAACAGCTCGACCGCCAGCCGGTGGGAACCGGGCCGTTCCAGCTCGACGAGTACCGCGCGGGGCAGTATATTCGCCTGCAACGCCATTCCGCCTTCTGGCGCGGCACGCCGCTGATGCCGCAGGTGGTGGTCGATTTGGGTTCCGGTGGCACCGGCAGGCTGTCCAAGCTGCTGACCGGCGAGTGTGACGTGCTGGCCTGGCCTGCCGCCAGCCAGCTCACCATTCTGCGCGACGACCCGCGCCTGCGCCTGACGCTGCGCCCGGGGATGAACATCGCCTATCTGGCCTTCAACACCGACAAGCCGCCGCTAAATAATCCGGAAGTGCGCCACGCGCTGTCGCTGGCGATTAATAATCAGCGTTTAATGCAGTCCATTTATTACGGCACCGCAGAAACCGCGGCCTCTATTTTGCCTCGCGCCTCCTGGGCTTACGATAACGAGGCTAAAATTACCGAATACAACCCGAAAGAAGCGCGTCGACGTTTACAGGCATTGGGGCTGGATAAGTTGACGCTGCGCCTGTGGGTGCCAACCAGCTCTCAGGCGTGGAACCCGAGCCCGCTGAAAACCGCCGAGCTCATTCAGGCGGACATGGCGCAGATTGGGGTGAAGGTGATTATCGTACCGGTAGAAGGCCGCTTCCAGGAAGCACGGCTGATGGACATGAACCATGACCTGACGCTCTCCGGCTGGGCCACAGACAGTAACGATCCGGACAGCTTCTTCCGTCCACTGCTGAGCTGCGCGGCCATTACCTCGCAGACCAACTTCGCCCACTGGTGTAACCGTGAGTTTGATAATGTGCTGCGCAAAGCGCTGGACTCGCAGCAGCTGGCCTCACGCATTGACGCCTACGATGAAGCCCAGCAAATTCTGGCGCGCGAGCTGCCGGTGCTGCCGCTGGCGTCTTCGCTACGCCTGCAGGCCTATCGTTACGATATTAAAGGGCTGGTGCTGAGTCCGTTTGGCAACACCTCATTCGCCGGCGTGTCGCGGGAAAAAGAAGAGAAGGTGCAAAAACCATGATTATTTTCACCCTTCGTCGCCTGTTATTGCTGCTGGTTACCCTCTTTTTCCTGACCTTTGTCGGCTTCAGCCTGAGCTATTTTACGCCGCACGCGCCGTTGCAGGGCGCGTCGCTGTGGAACGCCTGGGCCTTCTGGTTTGACGGCGTCATGCACTGGGATTTCGGCGTATCGAGCATTAACGGCCAGCCGATTTCCGAACAGCTGCGCGAAGTGTTTCCGGCAACCATGGAGCTGTGCATTCTGGCGTTTGGCTTTGCGCTGCTGATAGGCATTCCCGTTGGCATGCTGGCGGGCATCACCCGCAATAAATGGCAAGATAAAGTGATCAGCTTCTTCGCCCTGCTCGGCTTCTCGATTCCGATTTTCTGGCTGGCGCTGTTACTGACCCTTTTCTTCTCGCTGACCCTGGGCTGGCTGCCGGTTTCCGGGCGTTTCGATCTGCTGTATGAGGTGAAAAGCGTCACCGGCTTCGCGCTGATTGATGCCTGGCTCTCCGACTCGCCGTGGCGGCATGAAATGATTATGAGCGCTGTGCGCCATATGGTGCTGCCGGTGTTGACGCTGGCCGTCGCGCCCACCACCGAAGTGGTGCGCCTGATGCGTATCAGCACCATTGCGGTCTACGATACCAACTACGTGAAGGCAGCGGCCACGCGCGGCGTTTCGCGTCTGACCATTCTGCGTCGCCATGTGCTGCACAACGCGCTGCCGCCGGTGATCCCACGTCTGGGGCTGCAGTTCTCCACCATGCTGACCCTGGCGATGATCACCGAAATGGTCTTTAGCTGGCCGGGGCTGGGGCGCTGGATGATTAATGCCATTCGCCAGCAGGACTATGCGGCGATCTCCGCCGGAGTGATGGTGATTGGCGCGCTGGTGATCATTGTGAACGTGATATCCGATATTTTGGGTGCTATGGCTAACCCGTTGAAACATAAGGAATGGTATGCCTTACGATAGCGTCTACCTCGAGAAACGCCCGCCGGGTGCGCTGCGCACCGTGTGGCGCAAGTTCTATGGCGACACCACGGCGATGATTGGCCTGTACGGCTGCGCCGGGCTGGCGGTCGTGTGCATTCTGGGCGGCTGGTTTGCGCCCTACGGTATCGATCAGCAGTTCCTCGGCTATCAGCTTCTGCCGCCGTCATGGTCGCGCTACGGCGAAGTCTCTTTCTTTCTCGGTACCGACGATCTGGGGCGTGATGTGCTGAGCCGCCTGCTTAGCGGTGCCGCGCCCACCGTCGGCGGCGCGTTTGTTGTCACCCTCGCCGCCACCGCCTTCGGGCTGGTACTGGGCGCATTTGCGGGCTCAACCCGTGGCCTGCGTTCGGCGGTGCTGAACCATATTCTCGACACGCTGCTGTCAATTCCGTCGCTGCTGCTGGCGATTATCGTCGTCGCCTTTGCCGGGCCGCATCTCAGCCACGCGATGTTTGCCGTCTGGCTGGCCCTGCTGCCGCGCATGGTGCGTTCAATCTACAGCATGGTACACGACGAGCTGGAGCGTGATTACGTCATCGCCGCCCGCCTCGACGGGGCGACCACACTCAATATTCTGTGGTTTGCCATTCTGCCGAACATTGCCGCCGGGCTGGTCACCGAAATTACCCGCGCGCTATCGATGGCGATCCTTGATATCGCCGCGCTGGGTTTCCTCGATCTTGGCGCGCAGCTGCCGTCACCGGAATGGGGCGCGATGCTCGGCGATGCGCTGGAGCTTATCTATGTGGCGCCGTGGACGGTGATGCTGCCGGGCGCGGCAATCATGATTAGCGTGCTGCTGGTCAACCTGCTGGGCGACGGTATTCGCCGCGCCATTAACGCGGGGGTGGAGTAATGCCGTTACTTGATATACGCAATTTAACCATCGAATTTAAAACCAACGAAGGCTGGGTGAAGGCCGTTGACCGCGTCAGCATGACGCTGGCCGAAGGCGAAATTCGCGGCCTGGTGGGGGAATCCGGTTCAGGCAAAAGCCTGATCGCCAAAGCGATTTGCGGCGTCACCAAAGATAACTGGCGCGTCACCGCCGACCGTATGCGTTTTGACGATATCGACCTGCTGCGCCTGTCCAACCGCGAGCGGCGAAAACTGGTCGGCCACAACGTCTCCATGATTTTCCAGGAACCGCAGTCTTGTCTGGATCCTTCTGAACGCGTGGGCCTGCAGCTGATGCAGAACATTCCCGGCTGGACCTTCAAAGGCCACTGGTGGCAGCGTTTCGGCTGGCGCAAACGTCGCGCGATCGAGCTGCTGCACCGCGTCGGCATCAAGGATCACAAAGACGCGATGCGCAGCTTCCCGTATGAGCTGACCGAAGGCGAATGCCAGAAGGTTATGATTGCCATCGCGTTGGCTAACCAGCCGCGCCTGCTGATTGCCGATGAGCCAACCAACGCCATGGAACCGACCACCCAGGCGCAGATCTTCCGTTTGTTAACCGGCCTCAATCAGAATAACAACACCACCATCCTGCTGATTTCTCATGATTTGCAGATGCTGACCCACTGGGCGGATAAGATCAACGTGATGTACTGCGGGCAAACGGTAGAGACCGCGCCGAGCGAAGAGCTGGTGACCATCCCTCATCACCCGTATACCCAGGCGCTGATCCGCGCGATTCCGGACTTTGGCCGCTCAATGCCGCATAAAAGTCGCTTGAATACTCTTTCCGGCGCCATTCCCCTGCTGGAACAGCTGCCGATGGGCTGCCGTCTGGGGCCGCGTTGCCCGTACGCGCAGCGCAAATGTATTGAAACCCCGCGTCTGACGGGAGCGAAGAACCACCTGTTCGCCTGTCATTTCCCGCTGAATATGGAGAAAGAGTGACATGGTCGAAACGCTGCTTGAAGTGCGCAACCTGAGCAAAACCTTCCGCTACCGCACCGGCTGGTTCCATCGCCAGACGCTACAGGCGGTGAAGCCGCTGAGCTTTACCCTGCGTGAAAAGCAAACGCTGGCGATTATCGGCGAGAACGGTTCGGGCAAGTCGACGCTGGCCAAAATGCTGGCCGGGATGGTGGAACCGACCACCGGCGAACTGCTGATTGACGATCATCCGCTGGAGTTCGGCGACTACTCATTCCGTAGCCAGCGCATTCGCATGATTTTCCAGGACCCGAGCACCTCGCTGAACCCACGTCAGCGTATTTCGCAGATCCTTGATTTCCCGCTGCGTCTGAACACCGACCTTGAACCCGAGGCGCGACGTCAGCAGATTATCGATACCCTGCGCCTGGTCGGCCTGTTGCCCGACCACGTCAGCTATTATCCGCACATGCTGGCGCCGGGGCAGAAACAGCGTCTGGGCCTGGCGCGTGCGCTGATTTTGCGCCCGAAGGTCATTATCTGCGATGAAGCGTTGGCCTCGCTCGATATGTCGATGCGTTCGCAACTGGTAAACCTGATGCTCGAACTGCAGGAAAAACAGGGTATCTCGTATATTTACGTGACTCAGCATTTGGGCATGATGAAGCACATCAGCGACCAGGTGCTGGTGATGCACCAGGGGGAAGTGGTCGAGCGCGGCAGCACCGCCGACGTGCTGGCCTCCCCGCTGCACGACTTAACCAAACGGCTGATTGCCGGTCACTTTGGCGAGGCGCTGACCGCCGATGCCTGGCGTAAAGACCGCTGATCGCCGCAATCACCATCAAGAGAAGGATGATTACGCTATGGGTTTTCTTACTGGCAAACGTATCCTGATTACCGGTGTCGCCAGCAAACTGTCCATCGCCTACGGCATTGCCCAGGCGATGCACCGCGAAGGGGCCGAACTGGCGTTCACGTATCAGAACGACAAACTGAAAGGCCGCGTGGAAGATTTCGCCGCCTCGCTGGACTCGCACATTGTGCTGCCGTGCGACGTGGCGGAAGACGTGAGCATTGAAGCGCTGTTCAGCGAGCTGGTAAAAACATGGCCACAGTTTGACGGTTTCGTTCACTCGATTGGCTTTGCTCCCGCCGACCAGCTCGACGGCGACTACGTCAACGCGGTCACCCGTGAAGGCTTTAAAATCGCCCACGACATCAGCTCATACAGCTTCGTGGCGATGGCGAAAGCCTGCCGTGGGATGCTGAACCCCGGTTCAGCCCTGCTGACGCTTTCCTACCTCGGCGCAGAGCGCGCCATCCCCAACTACAACGTGATGGGCCTGGCGAAAGCGTCGCTGGAAGCTAACGTCCGCTATATGGCTAACGCCATGGGGCCGGAGGGGGTTCGCGTCAATGCTATCTCCGCAGGCCCGATTCGTACGCTGGCCGCCTCCGGTATAAAGGATTTCCGAAAAATGCTCGCCCATTGCGAAGCGGTTACGCCGATTCGTCGCACCGTGACCATTGAAGATGTTGGTAATTCCGCCGCGTTCCTGTGCTCAAACCTGGCCGCCGGTGTTTCCGGTGAAGTACTGCACGTTGACGGCGGCTTCAGCATTGCCGCCATGAACGAGCTGGAGCTGTAGCCCCGATTCCAGGCCAGATAAGCGCAGCGCCATCAGGCAAATTGGCGCATATTGCCGGATGGCGGCGTAAACGCCTTATCCGGCCTGGAGCCCCCTCCCGCCTTTGTTATTCCAGTCAGTTATTAATTATCGCCGAACAATATTTTCTCCCTCGTCACGCATGCGCCAGGATATTTATCCATAACGATCCGGCAACATCTCCTTCGACGCTGCTGGCTCGCCACCTTCAGATCAAGGAACTCCCATGGAGCCACGCCGCGTTTCCGGCAAAAACCACTGGTATCACGAGACCCAGTCGAGAACCCAACACAGCGACGTGATGCCGCTGGTTCCTGAAGCTGCGCACGTTGACGACCGTTTTTTACTCGACCTCGTCCTGCCTGATGCGCTGCTTAATGCCAATCAGTGCTGGCTGAACGCTGGCCGTAAGCTGGCTAATTTACTGTTCCCGGATGCCGTTCCGGTGAATCGTCTGCGCACGTTCAGCGATTACGACCGCCTGAGTACCGCCCTGACCGTGGCGCAGGTTTCCGGCGTTCAGCGGCTGTGTAACCACTATGCCGCGCGTCTCGCCCCTCTACAGGGGCCTGACTCATCGCGAGAAAGTAACCGTCGGCTGGCGCAAATGACCGAATACGCACGTCAGCTTGCCAGCTCGCCGTCCATCATCACCCCGCGTGCGCGCCAGCAACTGGACGGCGTAGGGCTCACGCTGCACGACATCATTCTGATTAATCAGATTGTGGGCTTTGTCGGCTTCCAGGCCCGTGTCGTCGCCCTCTTCCAGGCGCATCTGGGCTTTCCGGTGCGCTGGATCCCCGGCATGCCGGTGCAGGAGGATTCAGACGCCGATCGCTTTAATAATGAAAGCGCGCAGTGGCACACCGATCTGGAGGTTATCGAAGCCCACCAGGCCAACACCCCGCAGGGTGAAGCGCTCTCCCGCTGGCAAAATCTGCCAGAACTGAACGCGCTGGCGCCGGTGCTGGCGCACGAGGAGACGCTGTTGGCCGGGTTCGGCGAACTCCTGGATGCCCTGACGTTTACGCATCCGCTGCTGCCGCTGTCGGCGCTCATTCCCGCGCGCATCAACGGCAGCGTGAGCTGTTTCAACTACAACAGCGGATTATGGCAGGGCGCCAGCGGCCTACCCGAGGCGGTACGCAACGGTGAACGGGCGATTCTGGCGTGGAGCCACCATTTCCCCTGCGAACGCGCGCTCGCTCAGGCCACACAGTTACTGACCCGCGCGCCGGACCGCTTTAGCGCCGCGCAGCTGAACCCGCTTATTGAGCATGGGCTATCGACGCCTGACGCTATTACCCTGCTTACCTGGAGCGCATTGAGCGGTTGGTTAAATCGCCTGCACATCGCGCTCGGAGCCGCACAACAAGTTACGTAAAAGGTGAAACAGCGCTTGCTGCGTCCTATGGATTCGCGTAAAAATGACAGCCGCTCTTTTGGCCACGAAAATATATTGGACAACAAAAACAGCAACTTACAGTGGAGTGTGTAGGTTCTGTGTAGGAACCGTGTAGGAGTAGTATGCAGGTTTGCTTAAGTTATTCAAGAGCAGCTAAGCGCCGAAAGGCGCTAAACTACCCAATAGAGGATCTTCTCAAATCGAACCTGCAATTACAGAGCATGATAGGTAACATCTTTTAGCTCTTACATCCTTATACTTCTCCGTGAATATTGATGGGAGAAGAATTGGTGAAAATCAAGAGAATACTTACCCTAACATTTGTAACTATATTGTTAGGAGGTTGTACGCACGAAGAAAATGGTCCACATAGAGTCACTCAGATAGAACTGACAAAAGAAGATGTTAGTGAATTAAGCACTGGATATTTATTAGAATGTGCATCCAGTAATGGGTATTGGTTAGGCACAACTGTTTTCTACAATGACGGTACACATAGCTGTAAGCCCACTTTAAATGAAAAAATAAAGTCTGGTGAAATTACTCAACTTGATTTGCAATCCATCCAACAACAACAGCAATTTGAAGAAATGCAAGATTTACAAAGGCAATCAGAGCAATCAGCAGAAACCAGAGATAGAGCAAATGCAGTAAGACAATATATCATTGGTTCTAGTCTAGTTTGTCAAGAACACCCTTGGAGTTGCTAATAGTGAAAAGGGGATACCTTTCCCCTTATACTTATTACTATTATTCACATTCTTTCTTATTAAAATAATCTGATTCCATTCCATAAATCATACGCTGTAATTAAATTAAAGCTTGTTCTGCTTCCTCTAAACTTCCATGACCATACACTCTATTCTTTTCCCTTTTATATTGAATAGATATTTCATAAGTACCATCTTTATAATAAATACCTTTCGGGATGTAGTTACCATTTGAATCTAATCTAGGTTGGTATGAACACCGTTTAAGCCTTACTTTCTTTTCTTTCTGTTTTGCTTGACGAGATAGATTGTAGTTAAGAACATCTTCATTGTATTCTATAACATCTTCCAACCATTTCATTTCTTCCTCTTTAGTTAGAAAAATAGGTTCAGCCCTTGATTTAAACTCTCTGTTCAGAAGATAGTTATTCCTCTGTTTGATCTTTTCTGAAAGAATGAGTGTTTCAGGTTTAATTTTCTTTTCTATCCTTTCGTGCATCTCTAGCCATAAGCCTTGTTTAGCCATTTCTAAGCTCTCCTTAGCTGAATTGATACAAATACATTGCCTAACTAATTAAGCGCCACCTAAAAGGCTAGAGGGCTTCTGAGGGGCATTCATCGACTAACTCACCATTTACCAAAAACCACGGTTTAGTGTTTGTATGCCACCGTAAAGGATGAAGCCTGTCTCCTAGTATGCGCTGAAGTCTTTCAAACTGTTCTTCATAGGTAGAACATCCGTATTGAGTAGGAACAGATGCAAGATAAGCTTCCACCTTTTGCCAGTGATCTTCACGCCATTTGAATATGTTCCCGTTCTGGGTAAACCACTCACCTGAATGAATAACAGGCCATTCGTCTATGTAGCTTCCATGACTATTTTTCTTTTTAGCAACCATATATCACCATCCTTGTTTAATGAGCTCAAAACTGAGCGTATTAATATTCTGCTTTAGCTTCGTAAAGATGCCCGTCCCTAGACAAACGAGCATTAACTAAACGTTTAGTTAGTTCAGATAGCATTGCAGGAATATCACCTTTCCCATCTTCCCCGATGTAGTCTAGATGTTTAGCTACACGGCCTAAGCGACGGTACTCTTTATCATTTAAAGTAAAAGACATTTGAATCATTATTCAATAACCACCTTACCTTCATTATCCATTCCATAAATCCAAACAGATTGAGAACCATGAGCACCGTTTGGATGGCTATTTACATAGCCATATTTTTTAAGCTTACAATAAGCATCCATTATTTCATTAAACTCACAAGCTAGCTGTTTGCACAACTGTGAAAAGTAAATACAACAAACACTTTGTGGTTTTGTTTTAGAATAGTATGAGAACCAACTTTCAGTATTTAGAAAGATTAACTTATCAAAAGCACTTAGTCGTTTATCAGAGAAAATAGTTGAATAAGGTTTATTATAAAAGGACATTATCATCTCCATGATTGTTTAGAATAAAAAGAACACCAATAAACCAGATAGCTACCAAACTTAATGAGACACTGAGTTCAATCATTCTTTATTACCCTCCTTTCTAATAGGCCACATTCCTTTCTTGCGTAATTGTTCTGAAAACCAATAATCCAAATCTTCAAATGTACCAATTACATATCCTCTTTATCAAACGCACTATTTAAACTGTTAAGCCTAACAATCTCTTTAACTATTTCAACTTCAAGAACCAATTGATCATTATCTCTAATACCAAGCTCTTTACGTGCTTTCTGAATTGTTCGCAGATATGATTTTAAGTTCTCTATCTTGTTATGCATTACTCTTCCCCTTCCTTGATAACTGGTTTAAGGATAACTTTCATATTCATCACCTTAGCTACCATCCATAAATTAGCTAGTGAAGGATTGTTTTTTAATCTGCTAATATATTGACGATGAATTCCAGTTTCTTTCTGAAATCGATAGGCTGAACCATAACGTTGATATACCAGATTATATAAATTACTACATTGCTCTTCTAAATTCATAGACTGTTCTCCTTAGTGTATTAGTCAACGCTTAGGTACTATGAATAGTATGTGGAGTGTGTCTATGATGGATAGAACAAAGGCGACACAAGGCCGCCTTATAATGAAATGATTTTAATAATTACCATTATCAAATGAACACCAACCACCTTTATGATGACTGCCTGTTCCCCCATGTGGATGTTCCCCTCTAGGGCAAGCAGAGACACCACAGGCGACGCAGAGAAGAAGAACAGCTAGTAATGTTTTCATTTACCTTGCACCTCTGTGCAGTCATACACCTGATCACCGTGTGTCTCTAAAAGTCGATAGTTCATATCAACACCTTTCCCGCTTTTCTTGATTCTCGTTACGAAAACAAATTCTCGTTTGTCTGCATTGTTAACATTGTGGAAGCCTTCATTATCTAAAATGCTTCCGTCATACCCAAAGGCATAGTGATTTAAAGTAAGGCCATCGTTGCCATTAATCACTTCACTACTACCTCCAATAGTTTTCCCGTTCTCTACCACTCCGATAATGTTTTTATGAACACCATCTTCAATAAAGTCACTAGCTGCAACTACAGCGTATTGTTTCCCACATGAATAGACAGTGTGACTAGTAGCCATTGCCCCAAATGAAGCCAGTAAAGCACAAGTTAAGATTAGTTTTTTCATTTTAAAGAGAGTCTATTAAATTGTTCACGGCGGCATTCTGCGCACATTGGCTAACCATCAGAGGATGCATAGCTTCACATTCACGCTCTAGCTGATTGTTCTGATCAATCTGCTGTGACTTATAAGCGCTCTCTGCTGCTTCCTGCTGTGCTTTAGCTATCTTTTGTTGTCCACATACATATGCAGCTTGCTGAATCTGCTGTGCGTCCTCCTGTGCGTTCATGCGCCCCATGTTTTCACGGTAGATCATTTCTTTGTGGTTAGGTTCATAAAGCATGTTTGAATCACCGCAGGCAGGCTGCCATTCAGTCACGAATTGCATTATCTTTTCATTTGATGATTCAGCCGCTTCATCCTGTAATTCAGTAGCACACCCTGTGAGCGTGGAGAGGACACACGCTATGATGATTAATCGTTTCATTTATTCACTCACTCGCAAGTGTAAACATGCTTATGTTGATCTTGAATGCTTGTGCTTCCATTGTTGCCAACGATTAGCGCATACACTCTAGGAGACGGATATTTAATTTCTTTGTAGAAGTAAACCTTTTGCCCGTCGATCTTTTTCACCTGATTAAGGCTATAGTAATCAGATTGAATCTCTATATTTTGCGGGAAGTCATAGCCGCTAACCTCTAATATATCTCCATTGCTAGTGCTGCATTCTAGATTCACATTCCCGCGCATAGTGTTTGAATCATACGTGCCTACATTTGAAGCCATAGCGCTGAATGAAGCACATGCTGTTAAAGCAATAACTAATTTTTTCATCCCATCCTCTTAAAAAATAAAAATATTATATTATTAACTATTGTTTGTAATCTTTCTCTAAGATTTCATTTAATTTATCTGTATCATCCCATCCCTTATCCCTAATAGAGATATAATTCAAAGCTCCTTCTCTTTCTCTAAATCGATTATAGTTCCAAGCCTCCTCATCTCCTAAAGGATCAATTGTATGTGTTTTCCCAGCATCTTCTATTTCATTGGCAATGTTATATGCTAGGCTTCTTACGTTGTGTTCTATCTTAGCCACATCAGTGTAGATACCAGACATTTTCTGATGGGTTTGAATAACATGATAAAGCAATGCATTAAACTTGCTTTCAAAATTACCATCAAAAACATCCAAATCTAATTTATCTAGCTTCTCTTCCATCTCTCGTAATTTATCATTGCACTGCTCAAGATCTTCTGTTACGTAATGAATCTTGTTGCTCAAATTAACATACCGAGAGTGACTTACTTCATTTAAAGATTGTGCTAAAGATTCACTACGATGAATGGAGTAAATTAACAGAACTATTATCACAGCTAAAATGAAATAACTAATGTACATTGTATCCTCCATAAAAGAACACTTTGTCACATGGCCTGATTATCTTCTTAGCTCATAGTGTTATCCACTTCTTACAGAAACATTTTCTTTGATCTTACGACGAATAGAAACATATAGAAGTATGTCGTCGTAATGATTATTACCAGTCAATCTACTCTCAAGCGTTCACATTACAGCGGCTAACATGCCACATAACCTATGATGTCCATCATATGTGTCAATCAATGTTATACATCTTGTTCGTCATAAATGAATTGTATTTATAGCTGTATTTATAATTGAAGTCTCAGTTACCTCCCACAAACATTCCCGTCAAGCTATGTTAACTATCAAACTATTCCTACACGTTTCCTACACACACTACTACACTGTTATGCATATCCCACTGATATTAATAACTTTCTCTGTTTTACCTATCAAAACATTTACCAAAACACCTATCCATTCTTTCTACACACAATGTATGTACGGATTCTCTCAGGCTCTTCTGAGACGTTATAAATAACATGGGGTGCATTTGTATTAGGCAAGAGAGATCGTTCGTTCTAGCTCGTTACAGGGCTTCTACGAGAGACATATAGATAATATTTCAAACAGAATATATGAATGGGATACTTAATGTACCCCTATCCCCCCTTTTTGGGAAAATTAAGAGTTACGCTCCACACCCTCAAGCAAAATTTTAAAAATCTCAAAATAAGTTGTCATCTATAGCTGTCAATCTTAGCGGTCACCTTCTGTAGTACTTGTGAGCTAACAAACTAAAGGAGGGATATAAAATGGCAGTTGATGTTCGTATCTCCCACAGAAAGAAAGTGAATCGCCACGGATAACCTAGACACTTCTGAGTCGTTGATAATATAGGTTTTCATATTCAACTGGTGGCATCTGCTCGCTCGAACCATGCCGACGCTTACTGTTATAAAATATTTCGATGTAATCAAAAATATCGCTTCTGGCTTCGTCTCTAGTTCCGTAGATCTTTTTCTTAATCCGTTCGCGCTTCAGTAGCTGGAAAAAGCTTTCCGCAATCGCATTGTCGTGGCAGTTTCCGCGACGGCTCATGCTGCCTTCCAGACCGTGTGATTTCAGGAACGACTGCCACTCATGGCTCGTGTACTGACTGCCCTGATCAGAGTGAACCAGTACCTGCTTTTGAGGATTACGCCTCCACACCGCCATAAGTAATGCGTTCAGGACAATCTCTTTTGTCATTCGGGGTTGCATTGACCAGCCGATAACTTTTCGGGAGAACAGGTCAACCACCACGGCCAGATACAACCAGCCTTCGTGGGTTCGTATGTAGGTTATGTCCGTAACCCAACGTTCATCAGGTGCTTCCGGGTTGAACTGCCGCTGGAGCTTGTTGGGCGTCACAATACTGGCTTCACCTTTACGCGCCCGTGGACTTCGGTATCCGACCTGAGCCTTTATCCCCACACGTTGCATCAACCGCCAGACTTTGTTTACACCGCATTGTTGCCCGGAATCCCGCAGATCGAGATAGATCTTGCGATAGCCATAAACACAGCCCGACTCCAGCCAGAACTGCTTAATATGTCCCGTCAGCTTCAGGTCAGCATGAAACCGTCGTGAATGTGGCTGCTTAAGCCAGGCGTAAAACCCACTCGGATGCACATCCAGCACCTGGCAGAGCAGGCGGACAGGCCAGCAACGATTGTTGTCACGGATAAAGGCATACCTCAGTCGGACAGCTTTGCGAAGTACGCCGCGGCTTTTTTTAATATATCCCGTTCGTCAGTAACCCGCTTTAACTCCTTCTGGAGTCGGCGGATCTCGGCCTGAGCATCTGACTGTTCATTATTAGTGGAAGAATCCGGACCGTACTTCTTTATCCAGGCGTAAAGGCTGTGGGTGGTGATATCGAGATGAGTTGCAACGCTGGAAACAGAATGACCACGATCAACAACCTGTTTGACTGCTTCAATTTTAAACTCTTCAGGATAACGCTTACCGCTCATGGGCACCTCTCTTTAAGTCATCTTAAATGACTCTGGGGTGTCTGTTAAACCCGTGGCGATTCATTTAGCCTCTTCAAATGAATGTTTAACAGCCTCAAATGAGGCTACAGAAGGGAGCAATTCTTCTTGGGGTGTGGTAACAGTTGGATTGAACATCTTTCTGCAAGCATCTATTTTTTCTTCCCTGATAAGAAAATCCCGATAGTGTTTTAGATGTTGCTGTAGCTCGTTAGGAACCATACCTATAGGTTGGCATTCAAGGAATTTGATAGTTATTGAGGCTGCTCTACTCCTTCCCACTTGATAGTCATGGGTTAGTAGAGAGATTGATAGGGTTGTTCCAGAGTAACGTTTACGCCATGTAAAGCCGTTCTTCTCCATGTAGGAAGTGTGAAGGATCTGTGTAGGAAAATTTGTAGAAATAGTGGTCATCACAATTTTCTCTTGAAACCGTAACTATTTGTAAAAACCACCGTAAGCCTTGTCATTACTGGCTTGCTGCGTCCAAACACCACTTGCTAACCAAGTGCTATTCGCGTAAAAATGACAGCCGCTCTTTTGGCCACGAAAATAGATCAATATGCTTCAGGACAACCCGCTGCTTGCGCAGCTAAAACAGCAACTCCATTCCCAAACGCCCCGCGCGGAAGGGGTCGTCAAAGCCACGGAAAAAGGTTTCGGTTTCCTCGAAGTCGACGCACAGAAAAGCTACTTTATTCCGCCGCCGCAGATGAAAAAAGTGATGCACGGCGACCGTATTATTGCGGTGATCCACTCTGAACGCGAAAAAGAGAGTGCAGAGCCGGAAGAACTGGTCGAGCCGTTCCTGACCCGCTTTGTGGGCAAGGTGCATCGTAAGGACGATCGTCTGTCTATCGTGCCTGACCATCCGCTGTTGAAAGACGCCATTCCTTGCCGCGCCGAACGCGGCGTAACGCATGATTTTAAAGAGGGTGACTGGGCCGTTGCTGAAATGCGCCGTCATCCGCTGAAAGGCGATCGCAGCTTCTACGCCGAGCTGACCCAATTCATCACCTTTGGTGACGACCACTTTGTGCCATGGTGGGTTACCCTCGCCCGTCACAACCTGGAAAAAGAAGCGCCGAACGGCGTCGCCACCGAGATGCAGGACGAAGGCCTTGAGCGCCGCGATCTCACCGCGCTGGACTTTGTCACCATCGACAGCGCCAGCACCGAAGATATGGACGATGCGCTGTACGTGGAAGAAGCCGCCGATGGCAAGCTGCTGCTGACCGTCGCCATCGCCGATCCTACCGCCTGGATCGTGGAAGGCAGCAAGCTGGACAACGCCGCGAAAATTCGCGCGTTTACCAACTATTTGCCGGGCTTCAACATTCCGATGCTGCCGCGCGAGCTGTCTGACGACCTCTGTTCGCTGCGCGCTAACGTGGTGCGCCCGGTGCTTGCCTGCCGCATGACGCTGGCCGCCGATGGCACCATCGAAGACAACATTGAGTTCTTTGCCGCCAGTATCGAGTCGAAAGCCAAGCTGGTGTACGACGACGTCTCCAACTGGCTGGAGAACACCGGTAGCTGGCAGCCGCAGAGCGAAGCAATCGCACGCCAAATTACCCTGCTGCAGCGCGTATGCCAGGCACGTAGCGAATGGCGTCAAACCCACGCGCTGGTGTTTAAAGACCGTCCTGACTACCGTTTTGTGCTGGGTGAGAAAGGCGAAGTGCTGAATATCGTCGCCGAGCCGCGCCGCATTGCTAATCGCATCGTTGAAGAGTCAATGATTGCGGCGAACATCTGCGCTGCTCGCGTGCTGCGCGATAAACTCGGTTTCGGCGTTTATAACGTCCACACCGGGTTCGCGCCGGATAACACTGAAGCGTTGGCGGCCCTGCTGAAAACGCATGATGTGCACGTCGATCCGCAAGAGGTGCTGACGCTGGCCGGTTTCTGCAAGCTACGCCGCGAGCTGGACGCACAGCCATCTGGCTTCCTCGACAGCCGTATCCGTCGCTTCCAGTCATTCGCTGAAATCAGCACCGAGCCGGGTCCGCACTTTGGTTTAGGTCTTGAGGCCTACGCCACCTGGACCTCACCGATTCGTAAGTATGGCGATATGATTAACCATCGTCTGCTGAAGGCGGTGATCAAAGGTGAAAGCGCCTCACGTCCGCAGGATGACATAACCGTGCAGATGGCCGAACGCCGTCGCCTGAACCGCATGGCAGAACGCGACGTCGCTGACTGGCTGTATGCGCGCTACCTGAGCCCAATGGCAGGTACAGAGACGCGCTTTGCCGCTGAGATTATCGATATCAGCCGCGGCGGTATGCGCGTGCGCCTGGTCGATAACGGCGCGGTCGCCTTTATTCCAGCGCCGTTCCTGCACGCCGTGCGCGACGAGCTGGTCTGCAGCCAGGAGAGCGGCACCGTGCAGATCAAAGGCGAAGTGGTCTATAAGGTCACCGACGTCATTGATGTCACCATCGCGGAAGTCCGCATGGAGACGCGCAGCGTGATTGCCCGCCCAGCCGCGTAATCTTCGCCAAACGGCCCCTTTCGGGGCCGTTTTTTTTATCTACTGCTCACCGACTCTCTTTTTTCTCAGCGAAAAAGCCGAAAAACGTTCACACTGAATACCATGGCATCCGCACGCAGATGGACGAGAGGAAGGTATGGTCAAGTCTCTGGCACAAAATCTGCTCGACCCAAACTCCAGCGAAACCAGCCTCTACTGGCGTTTGTCGCGTGCCGAACCGACGCTGCTTTTAGGGACGGATCCCGATGCGAATGCCGACTTTGCCGTTCCGTTAAGTGACGAAAACGCCAGCCGTATTCGCGCCATGAGCGTCACCACGTCCAGCATCGCCCTGAATATTCAGCTTAACGGCTACGACGTCCCTCTGCATTTAATTGGCCGCAAGGTCAGTGGTACCGAATGGGCCGGTACCGCGTCTTCGTGGTTTGATACCTCTTCCGTCGCTCGCGATCTGTTACAAGGCCTGCTGTTTGCCGAACAGGTGGTATCGGAAGCCAACGCCGTGATCGTCATTCTCGACAGAGAAGGCAAAATTCAGCGCTTCAACCGCTTATGCGAAGAGTATACCGGCCTCAAAGAACAGGACGTCATCGGCAAAACGGCGTTCGAATTGTTTATGTCGGCCCCGGAAGCCGCAGCGGCGCGGGAAAACGTCAGCCGTTTTTTTACCAACGGCGGGCCGTATGAAGTTGAACGCTGGATCAAAACGCGTAAAGGCTCACGCCTGTTTTTATTTCGCAACCGCTTTGTGCACAGCGGCAGCGGCAAAAACGAGATCTTTCTCATCTGTTCCGGAACCGATATTACCGAGGAACGCAAAGCCCAGGAACGCCTGCGGGTGCTGGCCAATACTGACACCATTACTGGCCTGCCCAATCGGCACGCGATCAATGAACTGATTGGCCGCGCGATGGATAACCGTCAGGGCGACCATCAGGTGGGTCTTGTCTATTTCGACCTCGACAACTTCAAGAAGGTGAATGATGCCTACGGCCACGTCTTTGGCGACCAGCTGTTGCAGTCTGTCGCGCTGTCGATTTTAAGCTGTCTGGAAGACGGCCAGACGCTGGCGCGGCTCGGTGGCGACGAGTTTATCGTCCTGGCGGTGAATACCTCGCAATGCGCGCTGGAGGCGATGGCGTCACGGGTGCTGACCCGCCTACGCGATCCGTTTCGTATCGGCCTGATTGAGGTCTACAGCGGCTGTTCACTCGGCATTTCGCTCGCACCGCAGCACGGGGAAGACCGTGAGAGCCTGATTCGCAATGCCGACACCGCGATGTACACCGCGAAAGAAAAAGGCCGCGGACGCTTCAGCGTCTTTTCCCCCGAAATGAATCAGCGGGTGTTCGAATATCTGTGGCTGGATACTAACCTGCGCAAAGCACTGCAAAGCGATCAACTGGTCGTCCATTATCAGCCCAAAGTGGCGCTAAACGGCGAAATTCAGAGTCTGGAAGCGCTGGTACGGTGGAATTCGCCGGAGCGCGGGTTAATTCCGCCGCTCGACTTTATCTCTTACGCCGAAGAATCCGGGCTGATTGTGCCGCTGGGGCGCTGGGTCATGCTTGAAGCCATCCGTCAGTTGGCTTACTGGCGAGACCGCGGTATTCATCTGCGCGTGGCCGTCAACGTTTCGGCGCGGCAGTTGGTCGATCAATCCATTTTTAGCGACCTTAAACAGGCGCTAAAGGCTCAACACTTTTCTGAATGCCCGATAGATATTGAGCTGACCGAAAGCTGCCTGATTGATAATGCTGACCAGGCTCTGGAGGTCATTCAACAGTTTCGCTCGCTCGGCGCGCAGATTCACCTCGACGATTTCGGTACCGGCTATTCGTCGCTGTCGCAGTTGGCCCGTTTCCCCATCGATACTATCAAGCTGGACCATAGTTTTGTGCATCATGTGCATAAACAGTCGGTTTCCCAGTCGCTGGCGCTGGCGATTATTGCCGTCGCCCGTGCGCTTAATCTGCGCATTATTGCCGAAGGGGTGGAGGATGCTGACGACGACGCATTCCTGGTGCAAAATGGCGTTGACGAGCGGCAAGGCTACTATTTTGCCCGCCCTATGCCCGCTGCCGAACTGGAACGCTGGCTGGAGGCGCGTCAGGGGTTATAAGGTAAGCCTTTTTTTCACTTCTCTTTTGTCTGTAAATTTTGCATCATTGATTTCAATCGAATTTATCAACAGGATCCCACCATGTCCGAGCTCGATGCGCGTCAGGTAGCCCAACGTATTGATACCGTATTGGATATTCTGGTCGGCGGTGACACCCACTCCGCCATCAACAATCTGGAAATATTAAAAGCAGAACTGCTGGCTCACGCCGCGGACGAACGCGACAACAGAACAGGTCAGCCTAAATCCCCGTGGGAAATCTGACGTCCTTTGCCCAGCGAACAGCGGTGCTCAGCCTGACAGCCGCCTTCGCGTAGAGAAATTGATCGATTTATTATGAATGCCCGACAGCAAACAATTTTACAACTGGTCATCGATAAAGGCCGCATGAGCGTTGCCGACCTGGCAAAAATGACCGGCGTTTCGGAAGTGACAATTCGTCAGGATCTGAATCTGCTGGAGAAACAGAGCTATTTGCGGCGTACTCATGGTTACGCGGTCCCGCTGGATAGCGAAGACGTTGAAACGCGCATGATGAACAACTTCGCTCTCAAGCGCGAGCTGGCCGAGTTTGCCGCTTCGTTGGTGCAGCCCGGCGAAACGGTGTTTATCGAAAACGGCAGCAGCAATGCCCTGCTGGCGCGTGCGCTGGCGACGCAACCAGACATCACCATTATCACCGTCAGCAGCTATATCGCCCATCTGCTGAAAGAGACGCCGGGAGAAGTGATTCTGCTGGGCGGCATTTATCAGAAGAAAAGTGAAAGCATGGTTGGCCCGCTGACGCGTCAGTACATTCAGCAGGTACACTTCAGCAAAGCATTTATCGGTATCGACGGCTGGCAGCCGGAAACCGGGTTTACCGGCCGCGACATGATGCGCGCAGATATCGTCAACGCGGTACTGGAGAAAGGTAGCGAAGCGATTGTCCTGAGCGACAGTTCGAAATTCGGCGCCATTCATCCGTATGCACTGGGGCCGATGAACCAGTTCAGCCGGGTGATTACTGACGATAATCTGGCAACGGAAAAGCAGCTACAGCTTGAGCAGTCCGGTTTGACTGTGAATATTGTGCCACGTCCCTGATTGACTCAACCCGGTGTGTCGCCGCATCGGGTTTCTTGTTTCCCCTTCCCGCCTCGCTATGAGAGTTTTCCGACCCCGGAATTAAGACTTTTTACCTGTCAGCGACATCACAAAATCGTAAAATTAATGTTAGCGATATAACAGGAAGTAACTATCACTTACGTGACTTTTAGCAATAAAATTTACAACCTGCGCAACAAGCTTCACAGGAGAAACCTCTGGCAATGGCTATACTTAAGGTGCTCTTCCGTGAATAGAATATTCAGGAGAAATAAAATGACTTCAATGAGCAAGAAAATGGCTGCCGCGATGGTAGCAGTAACGCTGGTCATGTCGCTGAGCGCATGTTCTAACTGGTCCAAACGCGATCGTAATACCGCGCTGGGCGCCGGTGCAGGTGCCATCGGTGGCGCTGTGTTAACCGACGGTAGCGCGCTGGGTACTCTGGGCGGTGCGGCGGTCGGTGGGATCATCGGCCACCAGGTTGGTAAATAAGCTAATTCAGAAAGATTATCAGGGCCCCGACAATGTTCGGGGCCCTTTTCATTGGTCGTTTGGCAATCTGACCAGGAGGACGCCTTAACCGCCTGCCAGCTTCACCTTCATACCTTTTGCTTCCAGCAGCGTTTTCAGCAGGTCGCGTTTGTCACCCTGAATTTCAATCACGCCATCTTTCAACGCGCCGCCGCAGCCGCATTTTTTCTTCAGCTCAGCCGCTAGTTTCGCCAGCGCGTCGTCATCCAGATCAATCCCGGTAATCAGGCATACGCCCTTTCCTTTACGCCCGCTGGTTTGACGTTGAATGCGTACGATGCCATCCCCCCTGGGGCGCTCCGCAACGGCTTTAGGTTCGTCAATACGCCCGGTTTCCGTGGAATAAACCAGACGGCTGTTAGAATCGCTCATTACGCCCCCAGATTTAATGATGCGTTAATGTCGCGCAGCGTCTGCGCCGGATCGGCAGACTGAGTCACCGGACGACCAATAACCATATAGTCAACGCCCGCCGCCAGTGCCTGCTCCGGCGTCATGATACGGCGCTGATCGCCCGCCGCGCTGCCCGCCGGACGAATCCCCGGCGTCACCAGTTTGAACGCCTGCCCCAGCTCCTGCTTGAAGCGAACCGCTTCCTGTGCCGAGCAAACCACGCCATCCAGGCCGCAGTTTTTGGTCAATGCCGCCAGCTTCGCCGCGTAATCCGCCGGCGCCAGGGTAATGCCCAGATCCTGCAAATCGCTGGATTCCATGCTGGTCAGCACGGTGACCGCAATCAGCAGCGGCGCGTCGTTACCAAAGGGCACCAGCGCTTCACGCGCGGCGGTCATCATCCGCGCGCCGCCGGAGGCATGCACGTTTACCATCCACACGCCGAGATCGGCCGCTGCCGCAACCGCGTGCGCCGTTGTGTTTGGAATATCGTGGAATTTCAGGTCCAGGAAGATATCAAAACCGCGCTGCTGTAAATCACGCACCAGCTGCGGGCCAAACAGCGTAAACATCTCTTTGCCGACTTTCAGGCGGCAATCGCGCGGGTCGATACGGTCAACGAAGGCCAACGCCTTGTCGCGATTATCATAGTCGAGGGCGACAACAACGGGAGAAGATGTGGTAACACGAGAAGAAGATGAAGCAACGGACATGACTGGACCTTCTTGTTGATGGGCACGCGCGGTGCAGAAAAGGTAAACGGGCAGCATTCTACCTGCGTGACCCCGCAGGCACAATGGCAGAGGCGGCAACGGTTGGGGAAATTAAAGGATGTTGTAACTAAGTGGATAGTTTTTTATAAATTACTGACCATCAAGTCCGCGAATCGGTTTAATGGTCGACCACGCGCGGCACGACGGGCAGTGCCAGTACAGCGTATAGGCCGTAAAACCACATTTCTGACAGCGGTAGCGCGGTTTGCTGCGCACCTGTTCACCAACCATATCGCGTAGCACCATCAGGCTCTCTTTCGCGCGCCCTTCTTCCGCTTCGTTAAGATGGTAGTCCATCAGTTTGTGGAACACGCGCATCGTGGGATGACGCTGGAGCTGGCGGGTGACGTAGGTTTGCGCCGCGTCACCGCCTTTGCTCTGCTCAACCACCTGCGCCAGCATCAGTTCTGCCGTCGCACCGGTGTTTTCTTCCACACAGCGCTGAAGGAAATGTTCCCACTCCTTCTCTTTACCCAACTGTTGATAGCAGGTTTGCAGCATTTCCAGCGTTTCGCTGACCAGCTCTTTATCCTGGTCAATCACCCGTAGCAGGCTGTCCATCGCTTTGGCGTAATCACCTTTCGCCATCCACGCTCGCCCCATCATAATAGAGACGCGAGCGCTGGAAGGGTCCGCCGCCGCACCGCGTTTGAGCAGCGACATGGCTTTATCCAGCTCGTCGTTACCCATCTGCTGAAGCGCCAGTTCGCACCAGAAATGCGCGATTTCGCCACGATGCTTATCTTTACCCAGCTTCACCAGGCGTTCGGCGGTATCAATCGCCTTCTGCCAGTCGCTGGTCGCCTGATAGATTTGCAGAAGCTGCTGAAGCGCGCTGATACGAAAATCGGTTTCGTCGACCAGTTGGTTGAACATGTCTTCCGCCCGATCGTACAGCCCGGCGGCCATATAGTCGCGGCCAAGCTGTTGTACCGCCAACAGGCGCTGGTCGTAAGTGAGAGAGGCGCTTTCCATCAGCGTCTGGTGAATGCGGATAGCCCGGTCAACCTCGCCGCGCGAGCGGAACAAATTGCCCAGGGTCAGGTGCGCTTCCACGGTACCGGTGTCCTCTTTGAGCATATCGAGGAACAGGTCAACCGCTTTATCCTGCTGGTTGCTTAAAAGAAAGTTCACCCCTGCCACGTAATCACGTGACAAGCGGTTCGCTTCGTCCTGTTTGGACTGTTGCGCACTTCTGCGGCCCATATACCAACCGTAGGCGGCGGCGACGGGTAAAAGCAGAAACAACAACTCCAGCATAGATGATTATTCCTTCGCCGCCGGAACTTCCGGCGCTACCGTAGTGGCCGTCTCAGGGGCAAGTTGATGTTCCAGACGTTTGATTTTACGTTCGGCACGCAGCAGCGAAACGCGCACGCGCAGCCAGAACAGGCCGCAGACCAGCCAGCCAATGGCGAAGCCCACGGCAAACAGCACCGCCAGCAGCGTTGAAATTCGGAATTCACCCTGTGCCAACAGATAATTGAAGGTCACAAGCTGATCGTTTTGCGCACCCAGCGTCACTGAGATGACGAAAATCGCTAACACCAATAAAAAAATGAGTAGGTATTTCACATTACTTCCCGTTATGCGGCTTCTGCAGTGTCGACACAGCACCTAGCCTTATAAAATAACATCTTCACCGCGACGACGAAATGGAAAAGCGTTCCGCAAGCCTTAGATCTGTGGGTTAGCGTGCGGGAAATCAACCCTTTTCCCCTTTTCATCGTATCGCGCCCTGTTTTTATGTCTCTTTTTTCCACGGTCCACAGTACCGCACCGCCAGCCAGCTGGCGAGCGTCGCCAGCAGCCACGACATGACCGTTGCCATCATCAGGTCCAGCGGCCAGTGCATTCCCAACAGCAGGCGACTGCCCATCACCGTGACCGCCCAGGCCATCAGGAATGCCACCGCCAACGCCCGACGACGCGACCACAGCAACCCAACCGCCAGCAGTGCCCAGGTTGCGGCAAACATGGTGTGCCCGGACGGAAAGGCAAAACCGGTCTCTTTTTGCCAGTGATGACGCAAAAAACCCGGTATATCATGCTGTTGTGCCAGCTGTTCTTTCACCAGCGCCGAACGTTCGCCCCGCTTTAAAGTGTAGAACTGCTCGACCGGAATTTGCTGTGTTTTTTCCAGCCAGATAACAAACGGTCGCGGCTCTTGTACCACCCCTTTAACCAGCGATTTTGCGCCCTGCCCCAGAAGCACCGCCGCGCTGAGAATGATCGCCAGGATGATTGCCCCACGAAGGCGTGGCCTTAGCGCCCAGAGAAACAACGCACACAGCAGCAGATGAGTGATAATTCCCCACGGCTGGGTGACCGTTTCCGTCACCGCATACAGCGCCTGAAGCCACCAGCCGCTCGGCCCCGGCAGCCACTGCCAGCCGGAGAGCCAGACCGTCAATGGCATCAGTAAAAGCAGGATGGCGCCAATAAGCGTTCGTCGGGCGATGGTCGACATTTTTCTTCCTTTTTTCAACGAGGTTACCGCGCGAAAACCTCATAAATGTTCAATTTTGTGCGCTTTAACGGCGGTCACCCGCGCACGATTAGGTGAAGTAAAGCACGTTGTGGCAAAATAAGGAAAACAGAAGGCGTCGCTGACGCTAACATAATCTGGAGAATCACATGCAGCTTAAACGTGTGGCAGAAGCCAAACTGCCAACCCCCTGGGGCGATTTCCTGATGGTGGGCTTTGAAGAACTGGCAACCGGGCACGATCACGTCGCACTGGTTTTTGGTGATATTACCGGGCAAACGCCGGTGCTGTCGCGGGTACACTCGGAATGTTTAACCGGCGACGCGCTGTTTAGCCTGCGCTGTGATTGTGGTTTCCAGCTTGAGGCCGCGCTGTCGCACATTGCGGAAGAAGGTCGTGGGATTCTGCTTTATCATCGTCAGGAAGGCCGTAACATTGGCTTGCTGAATAAAATTCGCGCCTACGCACTGCAGGATCAGGGCTACGATACCGTGGAGGCCAACCACCAGCTCGGTTTTGCCGCCGACGAACGCGACTTCACCCTGTGTGCCGATATGTTCAAACTGCTGGGCGTCGACGCGGTGCGTCTGCTGACCAACAACCCGAAAAAAGTCGAAATTCTGACCGAGGCGGGCATCAATATTGTGGAACGTGTGCCGCTGATTGTTGGGCGTAACCCGAAAAATGCCCACTATCTCGACACCAAAGCGGCGAAAATGGGGCATCTGCTGAGTAAGTAATGCCGTGGTTGCCGTTTTGCTTTAAAACGGCAACCTTTTCCTGCCTTACAGCGAGATATTCTGCTCGCTCTGCGCATCAAAGATGTGACACTTCTCCATCTCAAAACGGAACCAGACCTGGCTATGCAGGCCAGCGTCGAGAATCCCTTTAGCCTCGTCCGAGGGCATCCGCGCCGTCATCTCAAATTCGCCGACCTGTAGATAGAGGAAGAATTCGTGCCCCATATTTTCCGCGCGAATCAGCGTCCCGCGTCCACAGCCCTGAGCAAACGGCTGAGTGGAGACGGTAACATATTCCGGACGAATGCCGAAAAAGACGTCTTTATCAACGTAGTTTGCCACTTTACTCTGCTGCTGGGCGCTCAGAGGCAGTGTGTCATGGCCCACAGTAATATGCAGGCCGTCGTCTTTTATGACGATTTTCGCCGGTTTGATGTTCATTTCCGGCGCGCCGATAAAGCCAGCCACAAACATATTTTGCGGATAATGGTATAGGTTGTCCGGGGTATCTACCTGCATGATGTGGCCAAGCTTCATCACGCAGATACGGTCGCCCATGGTCATCGCTTCGGTCTGATCGTGGGTAACGTAAACGGTGGTGGCCGGCTTGCCGGATTTCTTCAGCTGCTTGTGCAGGTCGGAAATACGGATACGCATGGAGGCACGCAGCTTGGCATCGAGGTTAGACAGCGGTTCATCGAACAGGAACACGTCCGGCTTTTTCACAATCGCGCGGCCTACGGCCACACGCTGTGCCTGACCACCGGAGAGCTGACGCGGCAGACGGTCCAGCAGTTCTTCCAGCTCGAGGATTTTCGCCGCTTCGTTCACCTGGGCGTCGATCTGATCTTTCGGCATTTTGCTCAGCTTCAGGCCAAACGCCAGGTTCTCACGCACGGTCATGTGCGGGTACAGCGCGTAGTTCTGGAACACCATTGCAATCCCACGCTCTTTCGGCGCGAGGTTGTTGACGATCTTCTCACCGATGCGCACTTCGCCGCCGCTGATGGTTTCCAGGCCAGCCAGCATACGCAGAGTGGTGGATTTGGCGCAGCCGGACGGACCGACGATAACCATAAACTCCCCTTCTGCGATTGAAAGGTCGATACCATGTACCGCTTTGAAGCCGTTGGAGTACACTTTTTCCAGTTTGTTAAAAATCACTTCAGCCATGATATTTCCTCTTAGCCTTTAATTCCGCTGCTGGACACGCCCTGGACGAAGTAGCGCTGCGCCAGGAAGAACACAATGATGGAGGGCAGAATGGAGATGCTCGCCATTGCCAGAATTTCGTTCCACGGCGCCCCTTCGGTGACGTCGATGGACATTTTCAGTGCCAGTGCAATCGGGTACTTATCAACGCTATAGACGTAGATCAGCGGGCCGATAAAGTCGTTCATCGACCACATGAACTGGAACAGGGCGACGGAGATAATCGCCGGTTTCAGAATTGGCACCACCACGTACCACAGCACCTGCCACGAGTTGCAGCCGTCGATCTGCGCCGCCTCTTCCATATCGCGCGGTACGCCGCGCAGAAACTGAATCAGCATAAAGACGAAGAACCCTTGCGTGGCAAAAGCGGTTGGTAGGTACAGCGGCAGATAGCTGTTCAGCATGCCCATTTCGCGGAACATCAGATACTGCGGGATCAGCAGTACGGTGCTCGGCAGTAGCATGGTGGCAATCAACGTAGCAAACCAAAACTTCTTCCACGGGATCTCGAAGCGGGCAAAACCATAGGCGACGACGGTGGAGGAAATGATGGTCAGAATGACTTTCGGGATCACATACTTAAAGGTATTGATCATGTAGTGACCGAAATTGTACTCGGTACCGGTTTTCCAGCCGTTAATAAAGCCGTCCCAGGTGGCGTGCGACGGCCAAAGATTCAGCGTGGTGAAGATTTCGTGGTTCGGTTTGAACGATGCCGAGAACATCCACGCCAGCGGGTAAAGCATCATCAGCCCCACGACCAGCAAGATAACGTAACGCACGGTCCGGCTGATTTTTTCACGGCGCAGCGTACGGGCTACTTCGCGCGCAGCTTCCTCTTTGGTAGATAAAACGGATTGCAACTCAGCCATTTTTGCCTCCCTTATCGGCAGAGTAGAACACCCAGTATTTCGAAGACTTAAAGGCAATCGCCGCAAAGACGGCTACCACCAGGAACAGCACCCACGCCAGCGCTGCGCCGTAGCCCATATCAAAGTATTTGAAAGCGGTATCGTAGATGTAGAGCGAGAACAAGTAGGTGTAGTAGGTTGGGCCGCCGCCGGTGATCACATAGGGGCCAGTGAACTCCTGGAAGGTCCCGCTGGTCTGCATGATAAAGTTGAAGAAAATGACGGGCGTAATCAACGGTACGGTCACCTTGAGGAACATTTGCCACTTCGTCGCGCCGTCGATCATCGCCGCTTCGTACTGCGATTGCGGTACGTTTTGCAGCGCCGCGAGGAAGATAACCATCGCCGAGCCAAACTGCCACACGCGCAGCAGCGTGACCGAAATCAGCGCCAGCGACGGTTCGCCCAGCCAGTTGATCGGATCGACGCCAATCACGCCCAGCATGCTGTTAAACAGGCCGTCGATGGCGAACAGCGCGCGCCACAGTACCGCGATAGCCACCGAACTGCCGAGAATCGACGGGATGTAGTACGCGGTGCGGAAAAAACCAATGCCCCGCAGTTTAAAATTGAGCACAAAGGCAATACCCAGCGCAAACGCCAGTTTTACCGGAATGGTCAAAAAAACGTAGACAAAGGTCACCGCCATCGATTTCCAGAACAGTGAGTCTTCCGTCAGCATATACCGATAGTTTTCGATGCCGGTAAATTGCGGAGGACTCATCAAATCATACTGGGTAAAACTTAATAAAAATGACGATATAAACGGGAAAGCGGTAAACACCAGCAACCCGATTATGTAGGGTGATATCCATGCCAGACCTAATAACTTATTCTCGTTCATAGATTCCTCTAATATAATAAAGACGTACTGTATCGCGCATCGTCGCGATGGACGAGGCAGTGATCTTTATCACATTCAATATTAGCTAATAAAAATTAGCTGTGAACTCTCGCAAATTAATGAAAAAACATTTCATTTCTTTGTAATAAAATCCTATAGTCGAGAAATAATCTCAACTTCCATGAAGGCTATTGCCATGGCACTACGTCGGCACGCAACCTATTCACCGGATAACGCGTCATTGATGATCAAGCACATCGCTGACCAGGACATCTGCCCGCTGCACGCCCATGACTTTTACGAAATGGTCTGCGTCTCCTCAGGAAGCGGCATGCACGTCATTGACGGTATCTCCTGGCCCATCAGTCGTGGTTCGGTGTTCGTGGTGGCGCCTCATGAAGAGCACTATTTTGAGAAAGTAGAAAAACTTTCCCTGCTCAATATTTTGATCCGCCCCGCCTTTCTCACTGACACGCTGCTGACGCTGCTTGCTGACTTTGCGCCTGAAAAACAGTTTATGGCCACCCACCAGACCATTGTGCACAGTACATTTTACACCAACCTATTAAATGAAGAATTAAGCCATAATTTGGCGCATCAACCACTCATGCTGGAAACATTGTTTACTCAGCTGGCGATATTTTTGCAGCGCGGCCATATTAGCCAGGCGGCTGATAATTGCGTAAAAGAAGATTCAATCATATATTTATTGAATTACTTACATCACAATTATGCAAATGACAAATTAAGCATCGATTATCTGGCACAAAAATTTAATATTCAGAAACGCATGCTGGAACGTAAAGTCCAATCGATTACCGCCCTGACGCCAAATGACTACATTACTCACGTGCGTTTGTGTCATGCGATGAATTTGTTGGTTACCTCCGAGCAATCTATTACCGATATCGCCTATCTGTGCGGTTTTAACGACAGTAACTACTTTTCCCATCGCTTTAAGCTTTTCTTCGGCATACCGCCGCGCACGGTGCGCAAATATGGTCTCTTCCCGCTGATCAGCCACCGCAGCGCGCTCCAGTCATAGACCGGAGCGCCGTTCATGGTTCAGATAAACAGGTTCTGATACTCGATCAACGCCAGCATCGCCATCGCCTGCCCATAAGGCATGGTGGTACGTTCAATATTGCGATAGTAGTCAAGATCTTTGCCCATCCCTGTACCGAAAGAAACATTTGCCAGTTCACCCTGCGGGTTAATCTGCCGCATCACGCCTTCCGCTGCGGCAATCCCCGTCGCGAGAAAATGTTTATCGATATAGCGCAGACGTACCGCTTTCAGAATGCCATACGCAAAACCCGCCGAAGCCGACGATTCCAGATAAGAGTTCGGGTCATCCAGCAGCGTGTGCCATAACCCACTTTCTCTATCCTGCCGCTGCGCCAGAGCCGCTACCTGCCGCGTTAGCTGGCCCAGCAAGAACTCGCGCACCGGGTCGCCTTCCGGCAGGTCGAGCATCTCGATAAAGTCCGGGATGGCCACCGTCACCCAGCTGTTGCCGCGCCCCCAGAGCGCCTTAGCATAGTGATGGCACCCCTCAAAGTTCCAGCCGTGATACCACAGCCCGGTCGGCGCATCGCACAGGTACTGCGAATGCAGCAGGAACTGACGCTTAGCCTCGTCCACCCACTGTGGACGATTGAACACCAGCCCAGCCTTCGCCAACGGCATCACGCTCATCATCAGCGTATCGTCCCATAGTTGCTGATGATGCGCGAAATTGAAGGTCATATGCTGCAGGCCACCCAGCTCGGTACGCGGCATGTCATGCATTACCCAGTTGGCCCAGATGTCGATGTAACGCCGCCATGGCGAGTGGCCCGTCTCTTCATACAACGCGGCGAGCGTCAGCATTGGCGCCATAGTATTGACGTTTTTGGTCGGCGTGCCTTCGCGAAAACGGTCGGTAAACCACTGTTCGATGATTGCCATCCAGCGCGGGTTACGCGTCTGCAGCCAGTATTGCCACAGGCCATACAGACCGATGCCGTGAGTCCATTCCCAGCCGCCCCACCCTTTGGTATCGACCACCCGTCCATCCGCCAGCGTCATGAGAAATGCGCCGTTCTCATCACGAATATTCACCAGCGCGTCAATCAGCTTTTCCGTCATCTGCACCGTCTGTTCCGCGCTAAACTGCAGTTGCTCTCTGTCCATGAAAACCTCTTATTTCATCGGTGTATGTTTGCGCAGCGCGCGTTTGGCGGTGCGCTCGAACTCTTTGGCGGCGTCTTCAGCGCTGATTTTGCCGTAGTCAATCCGCTGGGTCAGATCCAGCCAGTACTGTTCGATTTCCGGGTTTTTAAAGTACGGCGAGACGTAGACGTTATCGGACGGCATGCTCTCCACCAGCTTAAGGCCGGTAATCACCGGATCGTCCGGCTGCGCCATCGTGTTTTTCATCACGTAGTCCGCCGCCGCTTTACTCACCGGGAAGCCTCTCTCCAGCCCCATCAGCGCGACGCCTTCCGGCTGATTAAACATGTAATCCATCAGCATCGCCGCCTCTTTGGGATGCTTCGTGTTGCGGCTAATGGCGAATATCATCGACGGTTTGATAAATAACCCTGCATCCTTCGCCCCCGGCAGCAGCGGATATGGACCCACTTCCAGTTTTGCCGGTGGCGCCAGGGTATCTTCATACTTTGCAACTGCCGAACTCATCAGGTTAGAGCCGCCGAATTCACCGTTGATCCACGGCTTCATTTCAAACGGCTGCGCTTTACCAAACGACTGAATATACTTCTGACTTGGCAGGACGTGTTCGTTCACCAGTTTCTGATAGACGTTGACAAATTCCAGCCACTGCGCCTCGTTGTAGGTAAACTCCCCTTTTTCGTTGAGCATCGGCTGGTTGTATTTCTGCACCATCCACGAATTAATGAGTTCCATTGAAGTGGTGACGATAGCCGGATAGTAATTGTCGCCAAGCTTCTCTTTAAAGATCTTTCCGGCGGCGTACAGCTCATCCCAGGTTTTCGGGTAGGCAAGTCCGACCTTTTTCCAGGTTTCGGTATTGTAATAGAGAATGGGCGCCACCAACGAAACGGGCAGCCCCTGCACTTTGCCGTTCACCGTCACGGTCCCCAGCTTGCCCGCGTAGTTTTCCAGCCCGACCTCTTTGCTGAGCTGATTGAGATCGTAAAAGCCATCACCGGATCGTGAGAACACCTGTATCCAGCTCCAGTCAAGCTGCATGACATCCGGTTCATTTTTCCCTGCTATCTGGGTGGAGAGGCGTGAAACGAAACCATCCCAGCCGGTATATTCAGCCTTCACCTTAATGTTGGGATGCGCCTGCTCAAAGGCGCGAATGGTTTTCAGGGTGTTCTGGTGACGCGAGTTCGCCCCCCACCAGGAGACGCGCAGGGTTACGCTGTCGCTATCTTCCGCCATTGCCGGCGCAATGCAAAATATGCCGCCGCAGGCCAGCAGCAACGAGAGTGCTATTTTTTTCATCATAAATGTCCTGTCAGCAGTGCGGAGACATCCGCCAGGTAAACGGCAGGTAATCCCTCGCGATCGGAGGTATAAAGTACGTGGCGCAGATCCGGGCTAAACGACGGGTGTGGATGACTTGCCTGACACTGGCCGTCAATCACTCGCCATGAGGTATCGTGGCGAACAATCCGCCGCGTTTGCTTCTCGCCCGGCGCAAACAGATAGAGCCAGGGGTCTGTCAACGCCGCATAACCGCCCTCGTCGGTGAGATCCACCGGCGTTCCGCAGCCGTCGCCCACCAGCAGCGAGCCATCAAAATTGCTCATCAGATGTGAACAAGCGGGCATCGGCATGACTTTTTCGCTCTGCGTGCTGCCCGCCAACGTCTGGCAGATATGGCGCTGATGCGTCTCTTTATGCAGGGAGACGAAAATAATGCGCGAACCGTCCGGCACCCAGAACTCATGGGTAAAGGTTTCCTCTTCGTCCTGGCTCACCGGCGCGGAAAGCCCCGTCTGGCGCTGATGCAACCAGATACGGTTGCGAATCAGATCGTGCGGTCCTTCATGACAGTACATGATGGTATCGATATCGCCGGGGCGAAAGCCGGGGTGTCCTAACCAGCGCGGCTCTTCAAACAGTTGTTCGCTGCGACCGGAAGCAAGGTCGATCACTTCACAGCGGGTGGTCGGGTTCATATGATATTGCCGCTGGAAATCGCTCCAGTCGTGCAACGGCAGGTAACTTTCTGCCGACAGCGACATGCCGATCATTTTGCGGCCACTGCTGTCGGGCGCCCAGGCACTGGTGCTTACCCACTGGGCAGGCAGTCGGTACAGTACCTGTTCCTGCAAGGTATCCAGCTCTACACGCACGATTTGCCGGTTGTGGCGCATAAAGATCAGCGCGCTATCGTCATCAGTGATAAACCCGTCAAAGCTATTATCGCCAGCCCCATCGGTGAGCTGGCGCAGCGTGCTCTGCTCAAGATCGAGCAGCCAGTAGTTCCAGTTGCCCTGTTCAACGCCGCCAATCAGCAGCTGTGTTCCTCCCTGTAAAAAGCACTTTTGATAGAAATAGTTGCGATGAAAAATGCGCCCCAGTGGCGTTAAGCGCATAACGCGAACGCCGGTCACCGGATCGATTTCGGTGGTAAAAGTAAGCGGAGTGATATCACCCTTGGCCATAGTTTCCTCAATATCAGGCGTGGACGATGGGCTGACAGCTCAGAATGTCAGCGCGTCTGTGAAGCAGTCCTCCCAGACGCAGGCATCAGCATGCCAACGGCGTCAGGAAATAACCTTTGAAATAAGGACAAAATACGGCGACGAGTGACGCATTAATCAAGGTTGCAGCGTTATCATTAATAATCACAGGAATGCTCACATTCTTAACCGATTAAATCCCATTCTTTGTATTTCCGACAAAAACAGGGTTGTGGCTGGTTATTTTATAAAGGTTTTAATGACGTCATAGATGATTAACTGTTCCGACACAGCTATCCACAAGAGTGAATAATATGAGGCTAACGTCTACTGCATCTATTCTGGCGATATTGCTCTCCACGGCAATATCACCGGCATGGGCCGTTAAGTTTGAACAACAGCAAGATAAATATCTTATTGATAATGGCAAATTAAAAATCACCCTTGCAGCATCGGGAAATATCACCCGCCTGGAGATGGGCAGTAATAACCTGCTGGCACATTTATCCGCCACCCAGCGCGACCCTGACAAAATTCGCAGCGGTTACCTTGATTATCACTCAGGGCGCGTTACGCCATTTATTGCCGACAAATTCACGCTCATTGAAAATACTCCGCAGCGGCTGCACATCATGTTTCAGGGAGAAAACCCAGAAAAGCTAGCGCTGGAATACCACTATATTATTCCGCAAGGCAGTAACGGATTTTATAGCTACGTCGTGGCGGAAAATAAAACACCCAAACCGGTATTAATCAGTGAGCTTAGGGTGGTATATCGCTTTGACCCTCTGCGCCTGAATCATCTGTTTAACGGCCAGCGCGATGGTATTCCTTTGCTGTATAGCGCATTAGAAAAGTTACCCAAAATCCAGGATGAAACCTGGCATTTACCCTCTGGTGATGTCTATAGCAAGTATGATTTCGCCGGCTATCAGCGACAGCTGCCTTTCTGGGGAGTCTATGGCGATGGGCTCGGCGCATGGCTGATTCCCGCCTCACCGGAGTACTTTTCCGGCGACAGCAACAAGCAAGAGTTGCTGGTTCATCAGGATGCCATCGTCCTCAACTACCTGACCGGCGCGCACCTTGGCTCTCCCGATATGATTGCGCCGCCGGGCTGGCAGAAGCTATACGGTCCGTGGTTTATGTACTTCAATCAGGGCGATGCCGAAACGCTGAAACAGGACGTCCAGCGTCAGGCGCTAGCCGAACAGCGCGCCTGGCCCTACACGTGGGTGAAAGACGACCGCTATAGCACCCAACGCGCTGAAGTGCTTGGCCGAGTGCTCTCACCGACAAAGGTCAATGTCACCCTCAGTTCCTCGCTCACCGAGCCGACCGATGTCCAGACCCTGGGATATGCCTGGAGCAGCACCAGCGACGCGCAGGGCCGAATCGCCTTCAACAACGTGGTAAAAGGCCAGTATCGGCTTGATGTTTATGCCAGCGAAGGCCAGCGCCCCGGGCTGCTGTACAGCACTACGGTCAACATTCAGGATGATGCCACGGTGCTGGCGGACATTACGCTGCCGCCCTTCGTCGCGCCGCTGTGGTCCATCGGCCAGTCCGACCGTTCAGCCAGCGAGTTCCGCTTCGGCAATGCTCCGCGAGGCTGGCAGTGGCAGCATCGCGTCCCCGCCAGTCTGACGTTCGATATCGGACGCAGCGACCCGCATCAGGACTGGTATTACGCGCAGACCCAGCCTGGCGATTGGTCGATTCGCTTTAGCGATACCGCCGATCGTCAGCCCCGTTATTTAACCGTCGCGTTCGCCGCCGTCAGTAACTTCGGTATGGACCACCCAACCAAACCCGTCATGCAGGTGTTGTTAAATAATAAAGTCATTAAAACGCTGGCATACGAAAACGATAAGGCTATTTACCGTGGCGCAACCCGTAGCGGTAAATACCATAACGAAAAAATAGAACTGCCTGCGGACAAGATGGTTAATGGCAATAATACCGTCACCTTCCGACTCCAGGGCGGAGCATTTATGTACGACTTTATCTCGTGGTCTAAAAAATAAGAGGAAAAATATGTTATCTCGTAAATACCTTATGGCAGGATGCGTCTTATTAGTTAGCCAGGTTGCACTGGCAGAGGAAGGTTCATCACCGATTAAAGCACTAAGTCTGGATTATCGACACGAATATCGAACGCGCGACCGGACGCATTATGACAAGTTGAACATGTCAGCGGCCCTGCCGAATAACTTTAACTTCTCAATAGAAACAAAATATAAAACAGGTGGCAAAGACACCAAAGACAAGATGTTTTCTGATCCGGTGATCAATGCGGTCGAGCTTACTCTTTCCCGCGCTTTTATATTTGACAACTTCAAGATATCACCGTTAATTCAACCAGAATTCAATAACGAACGTACCGAATGGAAATTTGGTTTCGTGCCCTGGTATACTTTTAATGAAAACTGGGCCATCGGCGGGATGTACCGTTTTGAAATGACCGATTACGCCAACGATCCCGACTGCGGCTATAATGGTGATAAATCCTGTAGCACCAACAAACACCGTACGGTCAACCGTGGCGATATCTATTTGCGCTACACCTGGGACCGATTCTCCACCACTTATAAATTTATCTATAAGCACGGCGATGAAATATTATGGGGCAATCAGCACTATGACTATGAGCAGGAGTGGCAATTCGACTACTTGCTGGGTGATAAAAAAGAGTGGAAACCGTACGTCACTTTCGGCGATATAGGGCGCTCGTCGAAGTCCACCGAACGCCAGTTCCGTCTGCGTATGGGGGTGGTCTACACCTTTAAATAATCCGTTTTCGCGATAGCGCCAGGCGGCGCTATCGCACTGCTTCCGTTCTACATGCCACGTTAGCGTTTACTTTTGCAATCGTCTGTTTTGGGGCCAGCCATCGGCCCCGTTTTTTTAATTCAGCATATTACGAATCACGTAATGCAAAATACCGTCGTTCTGGTAGTAAGTGAGCTCGGTCGCCGTATCGATACGGCAGCGGCACAGCACGGTTTGCTGCTGACCATCTGCACGAGTTAGCACGACAGGGATCGTTGCCCCCGGCTTCATCTGCTGTAGCCCGGCGATATCGATCCGTTCCTCGCCGGTGAGCTGCAGCGTTTTGCGGCTTTGGCCCTGTGGGAATTCCAGCGGCAGAATGCCCATACCGATGAGGTTGGAACGGTGGATACGTTCAAACGACTCGGCAATCACCACCCGTACGCCGAGCAGACGCGGGCCTTTCGCCGCCCAGTCGCGGCTGGAACCCGAGCCATACTCTTTACCCGCAATCACCGCCAGCGGCGTTCCCTGCGCCTGATAGTGCATCGCCGCATCGTAGATGGACATCACCTCATCTCCAGGCAGCAGGCGGGTCATGCCCCCTTCCACGCCGGGCACCATCTCGTTACGGATACGAATATTGGCGAAGGTGCCGCGCATCATCACCAGATGGTTGCCGCGACGGGAACCGTAGGAGTTAAAGTCGCGGGTGGCGACGCCATTTTCCTGTAAATAGCGCCCTGCCGGGCTGTCCGCCTTGATGCTCCCTGCCGGGGAAATATGGTCGGTGGTGACCGAATCGCCAAGCATCGCCAGCACGCGCGCGCCCTGGATATCTTTCACCGGTTCCGGCACAACGCCCATCTGGTCAAAAAACGGTGACTGACGAATGTAGGTGGAATCATTCTGCCAGCTGTAGGTGTCCGAGGCTGGCACGCTAATCGCCTGCCACTCAGGTGTGCCGGCAAACACTGCCGCGTACTCTTTGTGGAACATATCGGTCGATACCTGCTGCACCGCGCGCGCAATTTCATCGCTGCCCGGCCAAATATCCTTCAGGTACACCGGTCTCCCCTGACTATCTTCTCCCAGGGGATCCTGCGTCAGATCGACCGTCATATTACCCGCCAGCGCGTAGGCAACCACCAGCGGCGGCGAAGCCAGCCAGTTCGTTTTAACCAGCGGATGAATACGCCCTTCAAAGTTACGGTTACCGGACAGCACCGCGCCAACGGTCAGATCGCCTTGTTTAATCGCGCTTTCAATCGGATCAGGCAAGGGTCCCGAGTTACCAATACAGGTGGTACAGCCATAACCAACCAGGTTAAAGCCCAACTGGTCAAGGTACGGCGTTAGCCCGGCATAGGCCAGGTATTCCGACACCACCTTCGACCCCGGTGCCAGCGACGCTTTCACCCATGGCTTCGGCTTCAACCCACGCGCAACGGCATTTTTTGCCAGCAGCCCGGCGGCCATCAGCACACTCGGGTTTGACGTGTTGGTACACGAGGTAATCGCAGCAATCACCACCGCCCCTTCCGGTAAGGCATACTGCTCGCCGTTGAGGCTAAAGGCGACGGCCGGCTTTGCTTTACCCGCGCCATTCACTTCCAGTTCAGTGGTGGCGTTAAACGCTTTCGGCACGTTGCCCAGCGCGACGCGGTCCTGCGGGCGTTTCGGCCCGGCGAGGCTCGCCTCTACATCGCCCATGTCCAACGCCAGCGTTTGGCTGAATACCGGCTCATCGCCAGTGTGCCGCCACATGCCCTGCGCTTTGGCGTAGGCCTCCACCAGCGCGACCTGTTCATCGCTGCGTCCGCTCAGGCGCATGTAAGAGAGCGTGACGTCATCAATAGGGAAGAAACCGCAGGTTGCCCCGTATTCCGGAGCCATATTGGCGATAGTGGCGCGGTCAGCCAACGGCAGCGAATCCAGACCGTCGCCGTAGAATTCAACAAATTTCCCCACCACGCCAAGCTGGCGCAACATTTGGGTGACGGTGAGCACGAGGTCGGTGGCGGTAATCCCTTCACGCAGCTTGCCGGTCAGCTTAAAACCAACGACATCGGGAATCAGCATAGAGACCGGCTGTCCAAGCATTGCCGCTTCCGCTTCGATACCGCCAACGCCCCACCCCAGTACGCCCAGACCGTTAATCATAGTGGTATGGGAATCGGTACCGACCAGGGTGTCTGGATAGGCCACCCATTCATTGCCCTGCAATTCGCTCCACACCGCTTGCCCCAGGTATTCAAGGTTGACCTGATGGCAAATACCGGTGCCAGGTGGCACTACGCGGAAGCGGCTGAACGCCTGCTGCCCCCAGCGTAAGAAGGTGTAACGTTCATGGTTGCGCGACATTTCAAGGCGCACATTTTCCTCGAAGGCATCATCATCGCCAAAGCGATCTACGGTGACCGAGTGGTCAATCACCAAATCCACCGGCGACAGGGGGTTCACCTTATGGGTATCGCCACCGAGGCGCTTCACCGCCTCGCGCATGGCAGCCAGGTCCACCACTGCCGGTACACCGGTAAAATCCTGCATCAGCACACGAGCGGGACGATAGGCTATCTCCCGGTCGGCATGGGCGTTTTTCAGCCAACCGGCCAACGCCTGGATGTCGTCGGCAGTCACCGAGTCGCCATCCTGCCAGCGCAGAAGATTTTCCAGTAAAACTTTGAGTGATTTCGGCAGGCGGTCAATATCGCCAAGGGTCTTTGCGGCCAGCGCTAAGCTGTAGTAGCGGTAGGTTTTATTGTCGACCTGTAGCGTTTCCTTGCAGGCCTCTCGTAGGGTTGACGACATAGCTCCTCCTTAAATGACGGGAATTGCAGCACTCTGACACTCCTCAGAGCCTCTATTAAAGATAACACAACGACCCGAACACGCCGGAAAAGGGCTCAGATTGATAAATGCATCAACGCTTTATTAAAAAAGAGACGAAGGGAAATAAATAGCAGGAGAAGGATTTTCGGGATATATCGGTAGGGGAAGAAAGATGGACAATAACCCTGGAGTTACTGTTTCTTATTCTCATCCTGATTGAACAGTTCGATAAACTCTTTTTGCTCAGGCGTCAATTTCCACTCGTCCGGGACATTGACCTTATTATTATTCTCAACGGGTTTCTTTACCGCCGGCGCGCGGGGCTTCGCCGGTTTAACACGTTCAGACGTCAGCATGTTTAGCCCCAGAACTTCCAGATCAGCAGTGCGACAGCAATCCAGAACAGCGCGGAACCCAGGAATACGCTCAGCCATGCTTTGCGTTTCACGCCCGGTTCTTTATTTTCTGACGCCATTACATGCCTCTCACAATCGATATTACTTATCATTTTCACACCAATTAATTGTTACAACTAATCATCATTGAGATAAATCCTAAGTAAATTTTAAGCAAAAATCCAGCGATTTTACGAATGCTGAGGGGAGATTTATTTATTCTTTTGACGGTGAAGGAATATTTGAGTAGAGAAGTTTGCTTAACGTTAAATTTATTTCTACTTTTGCTGCAATGTTGCCAATAGAAACAATTCTTAATCACGGCGATGAACGGATGAGGGGATAAAAATCAGGGGATTGGGGTGGGTAATATAACCCTTTTCGCCCCCGATGCCCGGGGGCGGATAATCATGGAAGATTACTTTTCCGGTAGCTTAATATCTTTGAACATAGCTTCAATGTCTTCATTAGAGCGTAGCGCTACCGCGGTGTCGACCACGTCGCGGGTCAAATGTGGGGCGAAGCGCTGAATGAAATCATACATGTAGCTACGTAAGAAGGTGCTGCGGCGGAAACCAATCTTCGTGGTGCTGTGGCTGAAAATACCGTCTGCGTCGAGCTTAACCAGATCCGGATCGGAGATAGGATCGACGGCCATGCTGGCAATCACCCCTACCCCAAGCCCCAGACGCACGTAAGTTTTAATGACATCGGCATCGGTGGCGGTAAAAACAATACGCGGCGTCAGGCCTGCGCGATTAAACGCGGTGTCCAGTTCGGAGCGACCGGTAAAGCCAAAGGTGTAGGTTACCAGCGGATACTGCGCCAACTCTTCAATCGTTACCGACGTTTTGGATGCCAGCGGATGCTCCGGCGTCACCACAATCGAGCGGTTCCAGTGGTAGCAAGGCAGCATCACCAGATCGTCATACAGGTGCAGCGCTTCAGTGGCAATGGCGAAGTCGGCGTTGCCTTTGGAGACCGCCTCGGCAATCTGGGTTGGCGAGCCCTGATGCATATGCAGCGACACGCGCGGATAACGTTCAATAAAGCCTTTAATCACGCCCGGTAAGGCGTAACGCGCCTGCGTGTGAGTCGTGGCGACGTATAGCGAGCCTTTATCCGGCCAGGTATGTTCGCCCGCCACAGATTTGATGGCGTCGACTTTCGACAGCACTTCCCGCGCAATACGGATAATTTCCTGACCTGCCGGAGTGACCTGCGTCAGATGCTTGCCGCTGCGGGCGAAAATCTGAATACCCAGCTCATCCTCCAGCATTCTGACCTGCTTACTGATGCCCGGCTGCGAGGTGTAAAGTCCTTCAGCGGTAGAGGAGACATTAAGGTTGTGATTGACCACCTCAACGATATAGCGGAGCTGCTGTAATTTCATGCGGTTGTATCCAGTCTGTACTCAGAAAGCGCTCATAAAGACGATTTAATCATAAGAAATGCATCTGCTATAACCACTATATCATTTATAGCAAGTGTGTATAGATGGAAACAAAAAATAATAACGAGGTTATAAAAAAGGGCCGCTATGCGGCCCTTTGTGAAGTTTTTGCGTGGAACGTTACTTTTTCGCTTCGACCCATTTACCGTCAACGAAGAACGCTGACCAGCCTGTCGCTTTACCGTCTTTTTCAGAGGCGACGTACTGCTGTTTGGTCTTACGGCTGAAACGTACCATCGTTTTATTACCGGCAGGATCCTGCTGCGGCGCATCGGCCAGATAACGCAGTTTCTCCGGCAGACGGTCGCGGAAGCGGTACAGCTCTTCCACCAGCGGCGCACGCGTTTCACGCGATTTCGGGAAAGTGTTAGCGGCCAGGAACACCCCGGCAGCGCCGTCACGCAGCACGAAATAAGCGTCAGACTTCTCGCACGGCAGCTCCGGCAGCGGCACCGGATCTTCCTTCGGCGGCGCGACTTCACCGTTACGCAGAATTTTACGCGTGTTCTTACACTCGTCGTTGGTGCAGGCCATGTACTTGCCGAAACGTCCCATTTTCAGGTGCATTTCGGAGCCACATTTCTCACACTCAACGATCGGGCCGTCATAGCCTTTGATGCGGAACTCGCCCTCTTCAATCTCGTAGCCGTCGCAGGTCGGGTTGTTACCGCAGACGTGCAGTTTGCGCTTCGGATCGATCAGGTAGCTATCCATCGCCGTGCCGCATTTCTGGCAACGACGTTTGGCGCGCAGCGCGTTGGTTTCGGCATCGTCGCCTTCCAGCACGTTCAGCACTTCGTTTTCCGGCACCAGGTTAATGGTGGTCTTGCAGCGTTCTTTCGGCGACAGCGCGTAGCCGGAGCAGCCAAGGAATACGCCGGTGCTGGCGGTACGGATACCCATTTTACGTCCGCAGGTTGGGCAATCGATACTGGTCAGCACCATCTGGTTCGGCTGCATGCCGCCCTCTTCCGGCGCTTTCTCAGCGGTTTCCAGCTGCTTGGTGAAATCACCAAAGAACAGGTCCAGAACCTGCTTCCACTCGGCTTCGTGATTCGCCACGCGGTCGAGGTGGTCTTCCATCTGCGCGGTGAAATCGTAATTCATCAGATCGCGGAAGTTCTCTTCCAGACGGTCGGTGACGATTTCGCCCATTTTTTCGGCATAGAAACGACGGTTTTCAGTGCGTACGTAGCCGCGATCCTGAATGGTCGAAATAATCGACGCATAGGTCGACGGACGGCCAATACCGCGTTTTTCCAGCTCTTTCACCAGAGACGCTTCGCTAAAGCGCGCAGGCGGCTTGGTGAAGTGCTGGGCTGGCGTCAGTTCAACCAGGCTGAGCTTGTCGCCCTGGTTGACCATCGGCAGCGTGCGGTCTTCATCGCCTTTGCGCAGCGCTGGCATCACTTTAGTCCAGCCGTCAAAGCGCAGGGTACGACCGCGCGCTTTGAGCTTGAAGTCGCCCGCTTTCACGGTCAACGTGGTGGAGTCATACTGCGCCGGCGTCATCTGACAGGCTACGAACTGGCGCCAGATCAGCTGGTACAGCTTCTGTGCGTCCGCTTCCATATCTTTTAACGCTTCCGCCTGCACGGCAACGTCGGAAGGACGAATCGCTTCGTGCGCTTCCTGCGAGTTCTCTTTGCTGGCGTACTGATTCGGATTTTCCGGCAGGTATTTCTTGCCAAAATTATCGCTAATATAGCCGCGAACCATGTTCACTGCGTCCTGACTCAGGTTGGTGGAGTCGGTACGCATATAGGTGATGTAGCCCGCCTCATACAGACGCTGCGCCATCATCATGGTTTTCTTCACACCGAAGCCCAGACGCGTGCTGGCAGCCTGCTGCAACGTTGAAGTAATGAACGGCGCGCCCGGCTTGCTGCTGGTCGGCTTATCTTCACGCTCCAGCACGCTGTAGCTGGCTTTTTCCAACAGGCTGACCGCCGCCATGGTTTCGTCGCGGTTAACCGGACGGAACGGCTTGTCGCCCTGATGGGTGACTTCCAGCGCCAGAGCATCGCCGCCAGGGGTGGTGGTGTTCGCGTCAACTTCCCAGAATTCTTCTGGAACGAAGGCTTTGATTTCACGCTCACGCTCAACCACCAGACGCACGGCAACGGACTGCACGCGACCCGCAGACAAACCGCGAGCGATTTTTTTCCACAGCAGCGGCGAAACCATGTACCCCACGACGCGGTCCATAAAGCGACGCGCCTGCTGAGCGTTAACACGATCAATATTCAGTTCGCCCGGCTTTTCAAACGCCTGGCGAATCGCATTCTTGGTAATTTCGTTAAACACCACGCGGCTATAGCGCGTTTCATCACCACCGATCACTTCCCGCAGGTGCCATGCAATGGCCTCCCCTTCGCGGTCAAGGTCGGTTGCGAGATAGATGTGGTCGGCTTTTTCCGCCAGCTGTTTGAGTTCCGAAACTACCTTTTCTTTGCCTGGCAGCACTTCATAGTGTGCCGCCCAGTCATGCCATGGGTCGACGCCCATGCGGTTAACCAGCGCGCCTCGTTCATCCTTTTTAGGCTTTTTGGCCGTTTTGGTGGAGGTAGAGTCAGCGCTCTTTTTGGCGGCTGAGCCACTTGTCGGCAAATCGCGGATGTGACCCACGCTGGACTTAACCACGTAGTCATTACCCAGATACTTATTGATCGTTTTGGCTTTTGCCGGGGACTCAACGATAACGAGAGCTTTACCCATATTCACCTTTACCTAATTTGATTCTTCCAGGAATACATCGCACATGTTCCACGTTCCACTGGCGACAAGCCTTGTATGTTGCGGCAACGCCAATGGATATCAACCCTTTACTGACCGGCTTTTGATGTAAGCACGCAGATGGCTGAGTTCACAGACTTTTTTTCGTCAGGAGCTATAGCACGAAGAATATTCGGTCGAATGTCAAGCAAATCTGTTGCCAGATTGCCGAAAGCGTCACACTGTACCTGATAAAATTCGTTACGCAACTTTATTAGCATGCAAACACCAATCATGCCAACTCTGCGGTAAAATCGTTACCCCTGGTAAACGTCGGGAATATTTGCCCACGACGGGCGCCCGGCGTAAACTAGCGCGAGAATTTTGAGGAGTTGAATATGTCAAATAATAGCCAACCTATCGATCGCCAGACGCTGCTGATTGAAGCCAACCGCCTTATTCGCGAACATGAAGATACTTTAGCCGGCATTGAAGCTACCGGCGTTGAGCAACGCAACGGCGTGCTGGTCTTCAGCGGCGAGTACTTCCTGGATGAACAGGGCCTGCCTACGCCGAAAAGCACGGCGGTGTTTAATATGTTCAAGTATCTCGCCCACGAGCTGTCTGAAAAATATCACCTGGTTGACTGAGCGTAAGGCTGTCGCCTGAGCCAAAATAATCACGCCCGGTAAACAACGTTTACCGGGCGTGATTATTTTGAGGCCTGATGGCTTAAAGCATCGGTTTTTGCCCGCGCTGCCACCAGCGCATCATCAGACGATCCGCGCTTTCCGCGGCGCTGCCGGTAAAGCGGTCCATCATTTTCTTACGTTGCGTGTAACGAACGTTGACCACTTCGTGATCGGCCATCAGCCCCAGCAGCAGTTCATCGCTGGTACCCACTTCATCAACCAGACCTTTTTCCTGCGCTTGCGAGCCATACCAGTGCTCACCGGTCGCGACCTGTTCGATATCCAGCGTCGGACGCATCGTCTTCACAAAATCTTTAAACAGATGATGGGTTTCGTTCAGCTCTTCGCGGAATTTCTGTCGCCCTTCGTCGGTGTTTTCGCCCAGCAACGTCAACGTACGCTTGTACTGACCCGCAGTGTGCAGCTCAACGTCGATATCTTTATTTTTCAGGAAACGGTTGAGGTTTGGGATCTGCGCGACCACGCCAATCGAACCGAGAATAGCGAACGGCGCCGCGACGATTTTATTCGCCACGCAGGCCATCATGTAGCCGCCGCTGGCCGCGACTTTATCGACTGCGACCGTCAGCGGGATCTGCTTATCGCGAATACGCTGCAGCTGGGAGGCCGCCAGCCCGTAACCGTGCACCACGCCGCCAGGGCTCTCAAGACGCAGCACCACCTGATCCTGCGGTGTGGCGACCGTGAGCACGGCGGTAATCTCTTCACGCAACGAGGCAACTTCGTGGGCATCCATGCTGCCTTTAAAATCCAGCACCCACGCGCGCGGTTTGCCGGAGACGGCGCTTTCGCCCTGCTTCGCTTTGGCCTTTGCCGCCTTTGCTTCTTGCTTCAGTTTTTTCTTTTGCGCTTTATGCCAAAGCTTCTGCTGCGGCCCGTCGAGCAGCGCCACGGCTAAATCTTCCTGCATGTCCTTGTGCTGCTCGCTTAAGTTGGTGATCCGCAGTTCACCGCGCTGCCGCTTGCGCGACGTCAGATTGACAATCAGCACGGCAATGACGGCAATAGCGACGACAACCGTCACGATCTTCGCGAGAAATAGACCATATTGAAAAAGTAATTCCACACATCCACCTTGTACAAAAATCACATAATCTGTCGCTCAGTGTACAACACCGCGTCCGGTACGTCTCGACTGGAGTATCAGCCCTCGAGGCCGCTTCCAGATGATTTTTTTGCAAATGAAATCATTGCAAATTGTTAATTAGACGTTGTCTCTCCGGTGCGCCGATTGAAATAGCGAAGAGATTCAGGCATAAAGCCCAAAAGCGATGAAAAGTACATAAAATATGGCCGCTAAAGGCCATAGAGGAGCTACCGTGCACTATCAACCCCAGCTCGACTTGTTGCAGAATCGTATCATCCAGGTCACCGGCGCCAGCGACGGTATCGGGCGAGAAGCCGCTATCACCTACGCGCGCTATGGCGCCAGCGTCATTTTATTAGGTCGTAGTGACGAAAAATTACGTTCAGTTGCGCAAGAAATCAGCAATATCAGTGAATTACCGGTCCGTTGGTATACGCTGGATCTGTTAACCTGTACCCCACAAGCCTGCCAGCAGGTCGCGCAGCAAATCAGCCTGCACTACCCGCGTCTTGATGGCGTGTTGCATAACGCCGGACTGTTGGGGGACGTGGTCCCCATGAGCGAGCAGGATCCGCAGGTCTGGCAGCAGGTGATGCAGGTTAACGTCAACGGCACCTTTATGTTGACCCAAGCGCTGCTGCCATTGCTGCTGCAATCGGATGCCGGTTCGCTGGTTTTCACCTCCTCCAGCGTGGGCCGTCAGGGGCGTGCAAACTGGGGGGCCTATGCGGTGTCGAAATTTGCCACCGAAGGCATGATGCAGGTGCTGGCCGAAGAGTATCAGGGGCAGTTGCGCGTCAACTGTATTAACCCCGGCGGCACGCGAACCAAAATGCGCGCCAGCGCCTTCCCGACGGAAGATGCGCTGAAGCTCAAAACCCCTGCCGATATCATGCCGCTTTATCTGTGGCTGATGGGCGATGATAGCCGCCGGAAAACCGGTATGACTTTTGATGCCCAACCCGGGCGTAAACCAGGAATTGCCCAATGAGTGATGAACGTTACCGCGAACGCCAGCAACGCGTGAAAGAGCGCGTCGCCGCCCGTGTCGCCGCCGCCCAGGACACACGAGGGATCGTGATTGTGTTTACCGGCAACGGGAAAGGCAAAACGACCGCCGCCTTTGGTACCGCCACCCGTGCGGTCGGCCACGGCCATAACGTCGGGGTGATTCAGTTTATTAAAGGCACCTGGCCGAACGGTGAACGTAACCTGCTCGAACCGCTGGGCGTTGAGTTTCAGGTGATGGCCACCGGGTTTACCTGGGACACTCAGAACCGCGAAAGCGACACGGAAGCCTGCCTCGCCGTATGGCAGCACGCCAAACGGATGCTGGCCGACGAGACGCTGGATATGGTCGTACTCGACGAGTTGACCTACATGGTGGCCTATGACTATCTGCCGCTGGAAGAAGTCTTAACGGCGCTGAAAGCGCGACCGCAGCATCAAACGGTGATCATCACTGGCCGCGGTTGTCACCGCGATATCCTCGACTACGCCGATACCGTCAGTGAACTGCGGCCCGTCAAGCATGCGTTTGAAGCCGGGATTAAGGCGCAGATTGGGATTGATTACTAAGCTGCGTTAGCCTGTCGAGCAGCGCGGCGTTGAGCGGCAGGCACAGGCAATCTTCGCCCTGTGCCAGCGTACTTTCCGCTAAATTCTGTCGCGAAATAAAGCGTTTACGGTACTCGGTTGGCGTCAGCCCACAGTACTTATTAAAGGCGGCAATCAGCGCCTTATGTTCCTGAAAACCACAGCTGTGGCTGATGTCGGTGATCGGCGTGCGGGTGTCACGTAGCAAGGTGCGGGCTTTGTTCAGCCGCACCAGCGTCAGATATTCTTTGAAATTGTGTCGACTGACCTTTTTAAACAGCCGGGAAAAGTACGAGTAACTCATGCCGCTATGCTCGGCAACATCGCTCAAGGTCAGCGGCTGGTCGAAGTGCTGATTAATGTAATCAATCCCCTCTTTAATCATCGCGTCTTCCCGCAGCGTACTTTCAGCCCGCTGAGTCGGTTGCCCGGCTGCCACCAGCGCGTCCAGCAGCAGATAGATAGCCGCAAAGCGCTGAAACGGCGCATCGTTGTCGATAATCCGCGCCAGCAACGACTGTAGCCGGGGGAAAACGGCGCTGTCGGCTAGCGTCATAGCGTGGCGATGCGTTCGCCAGTTCAGCAACGGCGCCGGGTGCAGTTCATCAAACAGTCCCGGTGAAAACTGCACGGTCACCAGTTGGCTGCCGTCTTCTTCCGCGCTGAGCGCGTGTACCTCTTCGGCATTGATATACAGCATCTCCCCCGCGTGAAGCGCTACGCTTTGCTGCCCCACCGCCAGCGAAAAACGCCCGTGCAGCACGGTGATAAGCTCCGGTGCCGGGTGCCAGTGCGGCTCGCAGTAGCGAACCTCCGCCGCAAAAACGTTGAGTTTCTCCGCGTCAAAGGCTATCAGCTCGTAGCCGCTGGCCGTCTGCCGCCCGGCATGGGCGGCCGGGCGAGGATGCGTTACTGAAAAAGGAAACACGCGCCTTCTCCTGTTATTAGCGGTTAGTCTGTTCCGGCCAACACCGCGTTCAGTTCATCACGCTCGATGTCCAGCGCCAGAAACTCGGTCAGCGCAATCAGCAGACCGCAGAACAGATCGGGCGCCAGGCGAATCAGCTTTTCTCGTACCTGTTCCGCAGGCATCTGGCTTTTTCCGGCAATCAACTGTACGACCCGGGCAAAAGCTTCCGGCTGCTGAATCAGCTGTTGCAACGAGTTATCATCGCGGAGCGGCACGTAGCGTGGCGGGCAATCAACCTCAAACGTCGCGCTCAACGGCAGATCGCGGGATGACGCCCCCACATGAAGCTGCCATTCCCCCGGCGTAATAACCCAATCGGCCAGCCCCGGATGATAGCAGGCAAGCTCGGCGATCGGCAGTTGCAGGCTGACACGGCGTGTTTCCCCGGCGGCCAATGCGACTTTAGTAAAGCCCTTTAAGGCACGCACTTCACGAATCAGCTCGCCTTTTGGTGCAGAAACGTACAGCTGAACGACCTCTTTACCGTCATACGCCCCTACGTTGCGTAAATCAAAGGTGACGGTAAGCGTATCGTCTGCCCCGGCATGCGTCGTCGAAAGCGACAGGTTATCATAGGCGAATTGCGTATAGCTTAAGCCAAAACCGAACGGGAACAGCGGGTTCAGGCGACGTTTATCGTAGTAACGATAGCCGACAAACAATCCCTCACCATAATGGTGACGCAGGTTTTCCCCCGGATATTGTAGCCAGGCCGGGGTCTCTTCCAGCGTATTAGGTACCGTCACCGTCAGCTTGCCGCTGGGGTTGCGCAGCCCGAACAAGATTTCCGCCACCGCGCGTCCCATGCCCTGCCCGGCAAAGAAGGTCTCCAGCAGCGCTTTACAGCCGCCCAGCCACGGCATCACGACCGCATCGCTGTTAGCCAGTACCACCACGACATTTGGCTGCACTGAGGCCACCTCGCGAATCAGACGCTCATGGACGGCCAGAATATTGAGATCCTGACGGTCACCGTTTTCGCCATCCTCGCCCACCGCGGTACTGACGAAGATCACCGCCACGTCGGCTTCCTGCGCCACCGCTTTCGCCTGCGTCAGCGCCGCCTCGTCATCGCGTAGATCGTCAGGCGCGCCAATCGCCCAGCGCACGCTGAAATCATCACCCGCAAGGTCGAAAATTTCATCCAACGGACGGTCAAGCAGATACGGTACCGTGGTTGCACAGCCGGAGCCCTGAATCACCGGCTCCTGCGCCGGCTTACCCAACACCGCAATACGCGGCGTTTTCTCCGGACGCAGCGGCAGTAACCTGTCGTCATTTTTCAATAATACAATGGATTCCGCCGCCAACTGCTGCGAAAGCGCATGATGCGCCGGGAAATCGGCCTGTGCATTCGGGCGGCGGTGGCACTGCACTTTATCCAGCAGTTCCAGCATTCTCAGGCAGGCACGATCCACCACCGGCATTGGCACTTCGCCGGATTCAATCGCCGCCAGCAGCGTCTGTTTATCGCGTCGGGTCTCCGGCATCGCCAGATCGTTACCCGCCAGCAGCGATGCGGGACGATCCTTCACTCCGTACCAGTCGGACATCACCAGCCCCTGGTAGCCCCACTCTTCGCGCAGCACCTGAGTCAACAGGAACGGGTCCTGCGACGTTTGCACCCCATTCAGGCGGTTGTAGGAGGACATTACCGTCCACGGCTGCGACTTCGCGATCGCCCGTTGGAACCCTGCAAGATAGATTTCGCGCAGCGCGCGCTCTTCGATAATGGAGTCCATTTCCGTACGACGGTACTCCGAGTTGTTGGCGGCGAAGTGCTTCAAACTAGCACCTACGCCTTCATCCTGCAGGCCGTTAATTAACGCCGCCGCGATATCGCCGCTGACGACCGGATCTTCGGCGTAGTATTCATAACCACGCCCGGCCAGCGGCGTGCGGCGAATGTTGATACCCGGCCCCAACAATATCCCAACGCCCATATGCTGGCACTCGCGCCCCAGCGCATGACCCATTTGATAAACCAGATCGATATCCCAGCTACAGGCGAGACTCGAGCCGTTCGGGAAACAGGTGGCTGGCAGCGAGGTGCTGAACAAAGCTTCACTGCCCCCTTTCGCCGCCGACTCTTCAGCGTTAGCCTGGTCTGCGGTTTGGGTGATCACGGAGATAAAATCGTCCATGCTCCATTTTTCGCCACCGTCTATCTGCGCGCTGCTGTAACGCACGCCGTAGGTACCGTCGGTCATGACGATATCGTCAATACCGTGCTGCGGCAGGCTGGCCGTGCGCCACAGGCCGCTGCCGGTAAGTAGCGCCACTTTTTCTTCGGCGCTCATCGCGGCGATAAGGGTTTTAAAATCACGATTCATGTCTCGACTCCCTGAGGTTAAAGCGCGTTCTGCTTGCGCAGACTGATTTTCTGAACGATATCGCGGTAGGTTTTTTCATCGAGCGAGTAGCTGGCGACAAAAATAGCGCTTATCGCGAACATGGCGCCGGGGAACAGCGTCATCAGGATATTGATACCGCTTAGCGCGCTGGCGCTAATGCTGGCGGCATCATAGTGGTAATAATCCAGCATCCACCCGGCACAACCGCCGCCGATCGCCATTGCAATTTTGGTGATAAAGTTGAAGAAGCCGTATATCGCGCCTTCGGTACGCACGCCATGATGCCATTCCGCATATTCCACGGTATCCGCAATCATTGACCACATGGCGACGAATCCCATGCCTAAGGTAATACTGAACAGGCACACCCCGGTCATAATTAACCAGATATTATCCCCGGCTACGAAATACTGCATCAGGACGCCCAGCACGCCAATCAATAGCGCCAGCAGGGTCATTTTCTTTTTCCCCATCATGGCGATGATTTTCTCAGAAACGACCGTCCCTAAAATATAAGCGGCCGACTGAATCATAAAGAACGAAGAGGTAAATCCTTCATTGCCAATAATATATTTAATAAAGTAAATGGCGATCGCCATCCACACGGTATAGGCAATATAAAAGAAGACGGTAAACAGCGACAGGTTAATCAAAGGGCCATTGCCCATCACCGCGCGGAACATTTCTTTTAGGGTCGGCGCAGGCGAATCTTCCTCTTCTCCCACGCGCTCTTTAGTCATGCCAAAACAGGCGAGGAACAAGAAGGTCGCCAGCAACGCAAAACAGGAGACGGCAAAAACATAGCCCATCTGTTTGTCATCGAACGGTGAAATCAGGATATCCGCGGTGGTCGAAACAATCAGATAGCCGACGATAGCCAGCACAAAGCGATACACCGACAGCGACGAACGCGAAGCCTCATGCTGGGTTAAGCGGTTGGTCATCGCCGAATACGGGGTATTGACCGCCGTGTAGGCCAGACAATAAATAGTATAAGAACACAGTGCAAACCAGAATTTCGCTTCGCTGCCCAACGGCAGGAAGCACAGTACCGTCAGCAACCCAAGCGGAATCGAACCGTATAATAACCACGGACGGAGTTTGCCGTAACGACTGTGGGTTTTATCAATAGCAAAGCCAATCAGAATATTAAAGATGGCATCCACCACCCGTGCAATAACAAAGATCAGGCTTGCCTGGACCGCGCTGATGCCGAAGATATTGGTATAAAAAAATAATAAAAAAAGCGAAACGAAACCGAAGGATAAATTAGAGGCAAAATCGCCAAAGCCATAGCCTATTTTTTCTTTAACGCCGATAACCACATAGCTTGCCGAGAGTTTTTTCGTTGTTTCCATTTCGGGCTACCTGTTTGAGTAATCTGTGGCGTCAGTATATGGCGGGCGCTATTTTATCACTTTGCGTTCTTTGTCTGGGGAATTCCTGTTTTTTGTCTTTATACAGAAGTGTGAATAGAATCACAGGAGAAGAGAAATGCGGGAATAAAGTTCCGGCGGAGGCCCGCCGGAACACTGGTGCTTACCCTTTCGGGTTATTACGCGTGCTGGAACGGCGGTTGCCGTTATTCGCATTATTGCCGGTGGTCGTGTGACGCTTCACGGCGCGACGAATCTGATTCGCCTTCATGCGACGTCTGTCTTTTTCCACCGCCACTTTTGACGAGGTTTCCGGCGGCAGCTCAACCAGCTCACGCAGGTAGTTGGTTTGCGCCAGGTCCAGCTCGGTCCAGCCGCCGCGCGGCAGGCCTTTCGGCAGCGGAATATCGCCATAGCGAACGCGGATCAGGCGGCTGACCTGCACACCCACCGCTTCCCACAGACGACGGACTTCGCGGTTACGGCCTTCAGTCAGGGTTACATTGTACCACTGGTTGATGCCTTCGCCACCGCTGAATTTAATGGTTTTGAACGCTGCCGGGCCATCTTCCAACTGCACGCCACGAGAAAGCTGACGCACTTTGTTGTCGTCCACTTCGCCAAAGACACGCACCGCGTACTCACGCTCAACTTCACGACTTGGGTGCATCAGGCGGTTCGCCAGTTCACCGTCGGTGGTAAACAGCAGCAGACCGCAGGTATTCACGTCCAGACGGCCTACGGCAATCCAGCGCGCGCCGCGCAGTTTCGGCAGACGATCAAACACGGTCGGACGCCCTTCCGGGTCGTTGCGAGTACAGAGTTCGCCTTCCGGTTTGTAATAGGCCAGAACACGGCAAATCTGTTCGACAGATTCTTTCACGGAGATCAGATGGCCGTCGATACGAATTTTGAGGCCCGGGATCACTTCAACGCGATCGCCCAGCTTGGCAATTTTGCCATCGACGCTCACGCGGCCCGCTTCAATAATCGTTTCAATTTCACGACGGGAGCCATGGCCAGCACGAGCCAGCACTTTTTGCAGTTTTTCGCTTTTATCGCTCATAGAGCTTCCTTCAGGTGTCGCCTTCACAGGCGTCTTGAGACTTCATTAGCAACGCGGGAGTATGCACCGGGTCGCATAAGCAGGCGGGCAGCGGCGCTTTAATGGCAACGAGGCTACCCACCCAAAATGGTGACCGCACATACTACACGAATTTTAGAAGAAATGGGCAGCTTGTTCCTGGCCTTTTATTGAGGAAGGGGCAAATCGGCGCATGACATGGGAATAACCCGGCAACTGCCGGGTTCAGGACATCACAGGAACGGCTTCACGTCACCGACGCCTTCACGCAGCACAACCGGCGAGTCTTCGGTCAGGTCAATCACCGTGGTCGGCTGCTGGCCCAGATAACCACCGTGGATGATCAAATCCACCTGCTTTTCCAGACGGTCTTTAATCTCTTCCGGATCAGACTCGGTAAATTCACTGCCCGGCAGCATCAATGAGGTGGAGAGCATCGGCTCGCCTAAGGTCTCAAGCAGCGCCTGGGCTATCGGGTTAGACGGCACGCGCATGCCAATCGTTTTACGTTTCTCTTGCAGCAGGCGACGCGGCACTTCTTTGGTCCCTTTCAGGATAAAGGTGTAGTTGCCCGGCGTGTTGTTTTTCATCAGACGAAACGCCACGTTGTCGACGTAGGAGTAAGTCGACAACTCGGACAAATCGCGGCACATCAGCGTGAAGTTGTGACCGTCCGGCAGATGACGGATGCGGCAAATCCGCTCCATCGCGCCTTTGTCTTCAATTTTGCAGCCCAGCGCGTAGCCGGAATCGGTTGGGTAGACGATGACGCCCCCCTTACGCACAATATCAACCGCCTGATTAATCAGACGCGGCTGCGGGTTATCCGGATGGATATAAAAAAACTGACTCATGCTTCCCTCTCAGTTGTATTCTGCGGCTGCTCCCAGCGCTGCCAGACTCCCTCGACGCCTGCGGGTAGCCACAGTTTGCGGCCCAGCTCAATCCACGGGCAGGGTTGATGGAAATCCGACCCTTGTGACGCCAGTAAACCGTATTCGCGGGCATAGGTGGCAAGCTGAGCGCGCTCGTGCGGCGCCTGCTGGCACTGGGCAACTTCCATCGCGTCGCCGCCGTGTTCACTAAAGTGTGCCAGCAATCTTTTCAGCCACTTGGCGGACAGATTGTACCGCCCCGGGTGAGCAATAACCGCTACCCCACCCGAATGATGAATGACATCAATAGCTTCCTTTATTGTACACCACTGCGGCGGAACGTAACCGGTTTTCCCACGCGCGAGATATTTTTTGAAGACATCGCCGATATTGCTGGCTTTACCCTGCTCGACCAGGAAACGGGCAAAGTGGCCGCGGGTCACCGCGCCGCCTTCAGCCATTTTCAGCGCGGCTTCCCAGGCGCCGGGAATATGCGCTTTCTCCAGGCGCTCGGCGATCATTTTTCCGCGCTGCTGGCGGCGATCGATCTGTGCGTTTAAAAAGGCGGTGAGCGTCGGGTTGGCAATATCGATATTCAGCCCAACGATATGAATTTCATGATTTTCCCACAGCGTAGAAATTTCCACCCCGGTAATCAGCGTGAGCGGCAGCCCGGCGCGGGCAATTTCCGCCTGCGCGCGAGGGATGCCATCCACGGTGTCGTGATCGGTGATAGCGAGCGTCCCCACCCGCATCTCCCCGGCGCGGTGCACCAGTTCTTCCGGTGTCAGGCGGCCATCCGAGGCGATGGTGTGGCTGTGCAGATCGTAAATCACTGCGTAATTGGTATCGCTCAAAACGGCTTCCTTAATACGACTCAGCGTTGTTAGCGGCCTATCATAGCGGGATTACGGGAAATTCTGAAATCAGGGGTTGACTTTGCCCCTTCGAACTAGTTAACTAGTACGCAAGTTCACTTAGTAAGGTATCTGCAAATGACACGTAAAATGATTGCTCTGCACGGCGGTTGGTGGCGTACTTCCCGATAGGGCGGAGTCATCACGTCTGCGTTAAGCATACAGATACCCAGCCCGCCAATGAGCGGGCTTTTTATTAAGCAAAAAAGAGACAGAACAGGCGAGAACAACGATGCAAACACAAAAACCTATGCTCGAGCTTCTGACCAGCGACGCGATTTACCGTGAAAACCCCACCGCACTGTTCCACCAGCTGTGCGGCGCACGTCCGGCGACGCTGCTGCTGGAATCAGCTGATATTGACAGTAAAAACGACTTAAAAAGCCTGCTGCTGGTCGATAGCGCGCTGCGCATCACCGCACTGGGCGATACCGTCACGCTGCAGGCGCTTTCCGATAACGGTGCCTCCCTGCTGCCGCTGCTCGATGCCGCGCTGCCTGCAGGCGTTGAGAACACTCGCCAGCCGAACAGCCGCGTGCTGCGTTTCCCGTCGGTCAGCACGCTGCTGGATGAAGATGCCCGCCTGTGCTCGCTGTCGGTGTTTGACGCCTTCCGCCTGCTGCAAGAGCTGGTCGACGTTCCGCAGGACGAGCGTGAAGCGATGTTCTTCGGCGGCCTGTTCGCTTACGACCTGGTCGCCGGTTTTGAGGATTTACCGCAGCTTGAAAGCGACACAGCCTGCCCGGACTACTGCTTCTATCTGGCCGAAACGCTGCTGGTAATCGACCATCAGACTAAAAACACGCGCATTCAGGCGAGCCTGTTTACCCCGTCTGAGTCGGAAAAAGATCGTTTGCTTCAGCGTATCGCGCAGGTACGCCAGCAACTGAATGAACCGCCGACAGCTCTGCCGGTACACACCATTAAAGAGATGCGCTGCGAAACCAATCAAAGCGATGAAGAGTACGGCGACGTGGTGCGCAAAATGCAAAAAGCCATTCGCGCCGGAGAAATTTTCCAGGTGGTGCCGTCTCGCCGCTTCTCGCTGCCGTGCCCTTCCCCGCTGGCAGCCTATGATGTGCTGAAAAAGAGCAACCCAAGCCCGTACATGTTCTTTATGCAGGATAACGACTTCACTCTGTTCGGCGCGTCGCCGGAAAGTTCGCTGAAGTACGATGCCACTAATCGTCAGATTGAGATCTACCCGATTGCCGGCACCCGACCGCGCGGCCGCCGCGCCGACGGCTCGCTGGATCGTGACCTCGACAGCCGCATTGAGCTGGAGATGCGTACCGACCACAAAGAGCTGTCCGAGCATCTGATGCTGGTTGACCTCGCGCGTAACGATCTGGCCCGCATCTGTACGCCGGGCAGCCGCTACGTGGCCGATCTGACAAAAGTGGACCGCTACTCTTTCGTGATGCACCTCGTCTCACGCGTAGTTGGCGAGCTGCGTCAGGACCTCGATGTGCTGCACGCCTACCGTGCCTGCATGAATATGGGCACCCTCAGCGGCGCGCCGAAAGTCCGTGCGATGCAGCTGATTGCTGCCGCCGAAGGTAAACGCCGCGGCAGCTACGGCGGCGCGGTGGGTTACTTTACCGCCCACGGTGACCTCGACACCTGCATCGTTATTCGTTCAGCGTTTGTTGAAAACGGGATCGCCACCGTACAGGCCGGAGCAGGCGTGGTGCTGGATTCTGTCCCGCAGTCTGAAGCCGATGAAACCCGTAATAAAGCGCGTGCAGTTCTGCGCGCCATCGCCACCGCCCATCATGCACAGGAGATTTTCTGATGGCTGACATTCTGCTGCTCGATAATATCGACTCCTTTACGTACAACCTGGCAGATCAGCTGCGCGCAAATGGGCACAACGTGGTGATTTACCGTAACCACGTTCCGGCACAAACCTTAATCGACCGCCTCGGCACCATGGACAACCCGGTGCTGATGCTCTCTCCCGGCCCGGGAGCCCCCTCTGAAGCGGGCTGCATGCCGGAGCTGCTGACGCGCATGCGCGGCAAGCTGCCCATTATCGGCATCTGTCTTGGCCATCAGGCAATTGTTGAAGCCTACGGCGGCTATGTCGGCCAGGCTGGCGAAATTCTGCATGGTAAAGCCTCCAGCATTGAACACGACGGTCAGGCGATGTTCGACGGCTTAAGCAACCCGCTGCCGGTCGCCCGCTACCACTCGCTGGTAGGCAGCAATATTCCGGCAGGCTTAACCATCAACGCCCACTTTAACGGAATGGTGATGGCGGTCCGGCACGATGCCGATCGCGTTTGCGGTTTCCAGTTCCATCCGGAATCGATCCTCACCACTCAGGGCGCACGCCTGCTGGAACAAACCCTGGCATGGGCGCTGCAGAAGCTGGAGCAGAGCAACACACTCCAGCCAATTCTGGAAAAACTGTATCAGGCACAAACGCTGAGCCAGCAGGAAAGTCACGTGCTGTTTTCCGCCGTAGTGCGCGGTGAAGTGAAGCCAGAGCAGCTGGCCGCCGCGCTGGTGAGCATGAAAATTCGTGGCGAAAGCCCGAACGAAATCGCCGGTGCCGCCACCGCGCTGCTGGAAAACGCCGCGCCGTTCCCGCGTCCGGACTACCCGTTTGCCGATATCGTCGGCACCGGCGGCGACGGCAGCAACAGCATCAATATCTCCACTGCCAGCGCTTTTGTCGCCGCCGCATGTGGGCTAAAAGTCGCCAAGCACGGCAACCGCAGCGTCTCCAGCAAATCGGGCTCTTCCGATCTGCTGGCCGCCTTCGGCATCAATCTGGATATGAACGCCGACAAATCGCGTCAGGCGCTGGATGAACTCGGCGTGTGCTTCCTGTTCGCACCGAAATACCACACCGGTTTCCGCCATGCGATGCCGGTTCGCCAACAGCTGAAAACCCGCACCCTGTTCAACGTGCTGGGTCCGTTGATTAACCCGGCGCACCCGCCGCTGGCGCTGATTGGCGTTTACAGTCCGGAACTGGTACTGCCGATCGCCGAAACCCTGCGTGTACTGGGTTATGAACGTGCGGCAGTAGTCCACAGCGGCGGGATGGATGAGGTCTCGCTCCATGCGCCAACGGTGGTTGCCGAGCTGAATAACGGGGAAATTAAGAGCTACCAGCTTACTGCGGATGACTTCGGCCTCAAGCCTTACCATCAGGCCGAGCTGGCAGGCGGCACCCCGGAAGAAAACCGTGACATTCTGACGCGCTTACTACAAGGTAAAGGTGAAGCTGCGCATGAATCCGCTGTGGCGGTAAACGTCGCCATGTTGATGCGTCTTTACGGTCATGAAGACCTGAAGGCCAACGTCAAGCAAGTGCTGGATGTGCTGCACAGCGGCGCAGCCTACGACCGCGTCACCGCATTAGCGGCAAGAGGATAAAAAATGCAGACCGTATTAGCAAAAATCGTGGCCGATAAAGCGATTTGGGTAGCAGCCCGCAAACAACAACAACCGTTAGCCTCGTTCCAGAACGACGTGCAGCCAAGCCAGCGTAGTTTCTATGACGCGCTGCGCGGCACCCGCACCGCATTTATTCTGGAATGTAAAAAAGCCTCGCCGTCGAAAGGGGTGATCCGTGATGATTTCGACCCGGCGCGTATTGCCAACGTGTACAAACACTACGCTTCGGCGATTTCGGTTTTAACTGACGAGAAGTATTTCCAGGGCAGCTTCGATTTCCTGCCAATCGTCAGCCAAATCGCGCCGCAGCCGATTCTGTGCAAAGACTTTATCATCGACGCTTACCAGATCTACCTGGCGCGCTTCCATCAGGCGGATGCCTGCCTGCTGATGCTCTCGGTGCTGGACGACGAGCAGTATCGCCAGCTTGCCGCCGTGGCGCACAGTCTGAATATGGGCGTGCTGACTGAAGTGAGCAACGAGGAAGAGCTGGAACGCGCCATTGCGCTGAAGGCCAAAGTCGTCGGCATTAATAACCGCGATCTGCGTGACCTCTCTATCGACCTCAACCGTACCCGCCAGCTGGCGCCGCGTCTGGGGCACGATGTGACGGTTATCAGCGAGTCCGGGATTAACACCAACGCGCAGGTTCGCGAGCTGGCGCACTTCGCCAACGGCTTTCTGATTGGTTCGGCGATGATGTCTCATGATGACCTCAATGCCGCCGTCCGCCGCGTGCTGCTGGGGGAAAATAAAGTCTGTGGGCTGACCCGCGCTCAGGATGCCCAGGCGGCCTATGAGGCCGGCGCGATTTACGGCGGGCTGATTTTCGTTCCCGCGTCACCGCGTGCGGTCAGCGTGGAGCAGGCCCGTGAGGTGATGGCCGCCGCGCCGCTGAGCTACGTCGGCGTGTTTCGCAATACGCCGCAAGCCGAGGTGATCGCGCTTGCCACCACGCTATCGCTGAGCGCGGTGCAACTGCACGGTGATGAAGACCAGACCTATATTGACGCTCTGCGTGCGGAATTGCCGGATGGCGTGCAAATCTGGAAAGCGCTGAGCGTGGCCGACACACTGCCGCCGCGCAATCTGAATCATGTCGACAAATATCTCTTCGACAATGGTCAGGGCGGCACCGGTCAGCGTTTTGATTGGTCTCTGTTACAAGGTCAGGATCTCAGCAACGTGATGCTGGCCGGTGGGTTAAGCGCAGACAACTGCGTAGACGCAGCCAAAAGCGGCTGCGCCGGGCTGGATTTCAATTCAGGTGTCGAGTCAAAACCGGGTATTAAAGACGCCAGCAAACTGGCCTCGGTATTTCAGACGCTGCGCGCATATTAAGGAGCAATAATGAGTACTTTACTGAACCCCTATTTCGGCGAATTTGGCGGTATGTACGTTCCGCAGATTCTGATGCCGGCCCTGCGCCAGCTGGAAGAAGCGTTTGTTAGCGCGCAGAAAGATCCTGACTTCCAGGCCGAATTTACCGACCTGCTGAAAAACTATGCTGGCCGCCCAACGGCGCTCACTAAGTGCCGCAACCTGACGGCGGGCACCAAAACCACGCTGTACCTCAAGCGTGAAGACCTGCTCCACGGCGGCGCGCACAAAACCAACCAGGTGTTGGGCCAGGCGCTGCTGGCAAAGCGGATGGGCAAAACCGAAATCATCGCCGAAACCGGCGCCGGTCAGCACGGCGTGGCTTCTGCGCTTGCCTGTGCCCTGCTCGGCCTGAAGTGCCGCATCTATATGGGCGCTAAAGATATCGAGCGTCAGTCACCGAACGTGTTCCGTATGCGCCTGATGGGCGCGGAGGTTATCGCGGTACACAGTGGCTCCGCGACCCTGAAAGATGCCTGTAACGAAGCGCTGCGCGACTGGTCTGGCAGCTACGAAACCGCGCACTATATGCTCGGTACCGCCGCGGGCCCACACCCATTCCCAACCATCGTGCGTGAGTTCCAGCGCATGATTGGTGAAGAGACCAAAGTGCAGGTGCGTGAAAAAGAAGGTCGTCTGCCGGATGCGGTGATTGCCTGCGTCGGCGGCGGCTCCAACGCCATCGGCATGTTCGCCGACTTTATTGACGAGACCAGCGTCGGCCTGATTGGCGTAGAACCGGCCGGTCACGGTATCGAAACCGGCGAACACGGCGCACCGCTGAAGCATGGCCGCGTGGGCATCTACTTCGGCATGAAATCACCGATGATGCAGACCGATGAAGGCCAGATTGAAGAATCTTACTCGATCTCTGCCGGTCTCGACTTCCCGTCCGTCGGCCCGCAGCACGCCTTCCTCAACAGCATTGGTCGCGCCGAGTACGTGTCGATTACCGATAATGAAGCGCTCGACGCCTTCAAAGAGCTGAGCCGTCACGAAGGGATTATCCCGGCGCTGGAGTCATCCCACGCCCTGGCCCACGCGCTGAAAATGATGCGCGAAAACCCGGAAAAAGAGCAGCTGCTGGTAGTGAACCTGTCCGGCCGCGGCGACAAAGACATCTTTACCGTACACGATATTCTGAAAGCGCGAGGGGAAATCTGATGGAACGCTACGACAACCTGTTTGCCCAACTGAAGGCCCGCAAGGAAGGCGCCTTTGTCCCCTTCGTGACCTTAGGTGACCCGAACCCGGAGCAGTCGCTAAAAATCATTGATGCGCTGATCGAAGGTGGTGCCGACGCCCTGGAACTGGGCATTCCGTTCTCCGATCCGCTGGCTGACGGTCCGACCATCCAGAACGCGACCCTGCGCGCATTTGCTTCAGGGGTAACCCCAACCCAGTGTTTCGAAATGCTGGCGGCGATTCGCCAGAAACACCCGGCTATCCCAATCGGCTTGCTGATGTATGCAAACCTGGTATTTAACCGTGGTATCGATGAGTTCTACGCGGAATGCGCTCGCGTCGGCGTGGATTCAGTACTGGTTGCTGATGTGCCGGTGGAAGAATCTGCACCGTTCCGTCAGGCGGCCCTGCGTCACAACGTCGCGCCAATTTTCATCTGCCCGCCAAATGCCGATGATGAACTGCTGCGCCAGATTGCCGAACATGGACGTGGTTACACTTATCTGCTTTCCCGTGCAGGCGTAACGGGCACCGAAACCCGCGCCGCCCTGCCGCTGCACCATCTGGTCGCGAAGCTGGCAGAGTACAACGCCGCACCGCCGCTGCAGGGCTTTGGGATTTCTGCGCCGGATCAGGTTGCGGCATCCATTGATGCCGGAGCCGCCGGGGCCATTTCCGGTTCGGCAATTGTGAAGATCATCGAACGCAACGTCGAGAATCCGCAGGCGATGCTCAATGAACTGAAAAGCTTTGTCCAAAGCATGAAAGCAGCGACAAAAGCAGCGTAACCTCTCAGGCCGCCCGGCATCCTCTGGGCGGCCTTCCAGCTTCCCCCTTTCCATGCTGGCCGACGCCATTCTGTCTGCACACAAAAAACAGGGTTGATATATTAAATGAGAAGCATTACCTTTCTCATTACCGAATAGTTGAGTTAAACACTCGGATATTCGGTACGACATTGCTCACATTGCTTCCAGTATTTTTGCCCGCATCCAATGCGGGCTTTTTTTTAGTCCGACCGCCGTGCCATACAGATATAAACGTACCTGCGACCTGAATGAATCCCCTACTAACAATTGCCTCGCGGAAAAAAACAGAATCGCATAGGATAAAAAAACATCGCCTCGCAGGAGTCCGTCATGTCAGAGTCCCATAACATTCTCGCTTTCGCGCTCGTCTCGCTTGGTATGGCACTCACGCCAGGGCCCAATATGATCTATCTCATCTCTCGTTCCATCTCTCAGGGGCGAGCGGCCGGGCTGGTATCTCTTGGTGGCGTGGCGCTTGGCTTTATCTTCTATATGGTCTGTGCCGCTTTCGGCCTGACCGCGCTGATGATGGCCGTTCCCTATGCCTACGACGCGCTGCGCATTGCTGGCGTGCTTTATCTGCTGTGGATGGCATGGCAGTCCGTGCGCCCCGGCGGGCGCTCGCCGTTTCAATTGAAGGAATTACCCCGACACAGCCCTCGCAAGCTGTTCCTGATGGGGTTTCTGACCAACCTGCTCAATCCTAAAATTGCCATCGTCTATCTGTCGCTGCTACCCCAGTTTATCAACCCGGCGCACGGCAGCGTACTGGGGCAATCGTTGTTGCTCGGCATGACGCAGATTGTGATCAGCGTTTCGATAAACGCCATGGTGGCAATCTCGGCAGGGACCATCGCGTTATTTCTGGTGCGCGTCCGTCGTTTGGCATCATCCAGCGCTGGCTAATGGGGGGCGTTTTGACCGGGCTCGCGGTAAAGATTGCCTCCGAGCGCGGGCCATCATAACGCCCGGTGGAGCAGCATCACTCCACGCCCTCATGGACGTTCAAGCGTTCGTAGAAATTTATTCAGGACCTCTGAGCGAATGATTCGATGACACACCAGGGTGAGTTCGCTCTCCTCCAGCCTGTCGATGATATCGACATAGACGACATTCTCCAGGCTGACCGCCCTCGCGGAAACGGGCAGCAACGCGATGCCGAAGCCGGCGGAAACCAGGCTAAGCACAGTGAGTACGTCGCTCACATTCTGGATAACATGCGGCTGAAAACCCGCACTATGACAGGCATCATAGAGATATTGCTCCAGGCCTACCCCTTCGGGATCCCGCAAGGAAATCCACTTATCGTCTTTAACGGAAGCCAGCGTCAGCGCCGATGAGCCCGCCAGAGGATGCTGCTTGCCGATCGCCAACACCGTTTTTTCTGTCGTAAAAGCGCGGCTTTGCAGGTCTTCCGGCAGAACCGGAATCGGTGCGCGGATGATGGCCACATCCAGCTGGTTGCTCTGCACGGCGGTGTAGAGATTTTGCACATTGCCCGTCATCATTGAAATTGATATGGCTGGCCACTGCGCGTGCAGTTGGCGCAGACAGGCTGGCAGCTTGCTATCGAGCATCACACTCGACACGCAGCCCAGATTCAGTACCCCCTGCTCACCTCTGGCCGTCTGTCTGGCATCAACAGCGGCCTGCTCGGCCATGGCGATGGCAATTCTGGCTTTCTTGAGAAATGCGGTGCCGGCAGGCGTCAACGTCAAACGGCGGTTTGCGCGACTAAACAGCGTGACCCCTAAACGCTCCTCGAGGGTTTTAATCTGCTGACTCAGTGCCGGTTGCGCCATATTTAACCGCTCTGCGGCTCGATGCATGTGGAGTTCTTCAGCCACCACAATGAAATTGCGCATCAGTCGAAATTGCATCACTCACACCAGAAAGTTGATAATAAAATTCATATCAAAATAGCATAAATGATGCAATTGATGATCTGTCTCGTTCGAATAAAAATGGAGGTATTGATTAGCAGGAGCAAAACATGAAAAACCAGATTAACGATCTCAGAAGCGCTATCGCATTACTCCAGCGCCACGAGAGCCAGTATATTGAAACCGATCATCCCGTTGATCCCAATGCAGAACTGGCAGGTGTTTACCGTCATATTGGCGCAGGCGGTACGGTAAAACGACCGACCCGCATTGGCCCTGCCATGATGTTCAATAACATTAAAGGCTACCCAAGCTCCCGCATTCTTGTCGGTATGCATGCCAGCCGGGAAAGAGCCGCGCTACTGTTAGGCTGTGAACCCGCAAAGCTCGCGCAGCACGTCGGCCAGGCGGTCAAAGCGCCGATTGCCCCCATCGTCGTTCCGGCCTCGCAGGCACCCTGCCAGGAACAGGTGTTTTACGCAGACGATCCTGACTTCGATCTGCGTAAACTTCTCCCGGCCCCGACCAACACCCCCATTGATGCAGGCCCGTTCTTCTGTCTTGGGCTGGTGCTGGCAAGCGATCCTGAAGATGCTTCACTGACCGACGTGACCATCCATCGTCTCTGCGTACAGGAACGCGACGAGCTATCGATGTTTCTTGCTGCCGGTCGCCATATTGAAGTGTTCCGTCAAAAAGCAGAAGCAGCAGGCAAACCGCTGCCAGTGACCATCAATATGGGTCTGGATCCGGCTATCTATATTGGCGCCTGTTTTGAAGCCCCTACCACGCCCTTTGGTTACAACGAGCTGGGCGTCGCTGGCGCATTACGCCAGCAGCCGGTGGAGCTGGTACAAGGCCTGGCGGTCCAGGAAAAGGCGATTGCCCGCGCGGAGATCATTATTGAAGGCGAGCTGCTGCCCGGCGTTCGCGTCAGAGAAGATCAGCATACCGATAGCGGACACGCTATGCCGGAGTTCCCCGGCTACTGTGGCGAAGCCAACCCCTCGTTACCCGTTATTAAAGTGAAAGCGGTCACCATGCGTCACCAGGCGATTTTACAAACGCTAGTGGGGCCGGGTGAAGAGCACACCACGCTTGCCGGGCTGCCAACGGAAGCCAGCATTCGCAACGCCGTTGAAGAGGCAATTCCCGGCTTTCTGCAAAACGTGTACGCGCATACCGCCGGTGGCGGTAAATTCCTCGGTATTTTGCAGGTGAAAAAGCGTCAACCGTCAGATGAAGGACGTCAGGGCCAGGCGGCACTCATTGCGTTAGCCACCTATTCCGAGCTTAAGAACATTATTCTCGTCGATGAAGACGTCGATATTTTCGACAGTGATGACATTCTCTGGGCCATGACCACCCGAATGCAGGGTGACGTCAGCATCACCAATCTGCCGGGACTTCGCGGTCATCAGTTGGATCCGTCTCAAGCGCCGGATTACAGTCACTCCATCCGCGCCAACGGCATCACCTGTAAGACCATATTTGACTGCACCGTTCCATGGGCGCTGAAGTCCCGGTTTGAACGCGCACCGTTTATGGATGTTGATCCCACACCCTGGGCACCTGATCTGTTCAATAAATAGCGGTGACTGCCGCGATGAAGTTTTAGCGTGAAAAAAACTGGCCATATACTGGCCAGTTTTACCAAAGAGCACACCAAGGATACTTACTGTATAACGTCGCCTGTTGATGCATCTACACATGCGTGCATCATCCTGAATAATGACCAACACAAGATACCAGGACATTTTATACAGCCTACGACCACAGCGTTTGGCAGGCAGTACCGATATCTTCTTCATACCCAGTTATTTCACTAACGTAAGCGTCCTCTCCATTCAACTTCCCCAACGCTTATGCTATTGAGCTATTTTCCCCAACCGCCCGAAACACGTAGCCCGGGTGTCTGAGTGTAAGTGTACTACTGCGAACAGTTAATGATGCCCAAATAACGGGCGACTCGTGCACTATTTTCCTTTTCCTGACTCACTCTATCGTAGAAATGTTCGATATAGTTTTATTTCCGATATGATAGCAAGCTAAGTAAAAATATCAGACCTGTAAAAACAAGGTGATTATTCGTCATACTCTATGTAAAATAATCAAAAACCATACATCCAGCATTGAAATAACCAGAGATCATGATAAAACAATTCAAGCAGTGCATATTGATAACATGCTTTCTTTTTTCTCTTTTTTTATTGTCAAAATTTACCTTAAGGGCGACGGGTGATTCTCACCCGGAAGTCTTCAACGTCATTGTTCTTCTGTTGTTAACAAGTTTTACTTTGGGATCAAAAAAATCATATTACCTCATTACCCTCCCGGCATCGATAATTGTTGCTCTGTATGCCCCTATAGGATTTACTTACGGATATCCATCATATCAGTACGTATCCTCTTTATTTGCTACTGACGGTCAGGAAAGTTTTGAGTTTCTTACATTGATACCTTACAAATCATATATATATGCAATTTCGATCCCTATTCTTTTTTATGCATTACACTTGCTATCATATAAATTTAAAATACGACCTATTAAAAACAGAACTTACGTTATGCTAGTCGCAATTATCCTGACAATCTCGTCCGGCGCACTTATTTTCATAAAAAAAGCTGAAAATTCTATTAAGAACTTTAATGCTGATCAGGCTGAACTATCTAAATATGTATACAAAAATGACTGGAATGATGTTAATCTGACAAATGAATCAAAATATGATGACTATATTCTGATTATTGGGGAAAGTGCCAGGAGAGATTATTTTCATGTATATGGCTATCCTGTAGAAAACACACCATTTCTGGACAGTGTGAATGGTGTCATCGTTAATGGCCTGACATCCGGAGATACCTACACCATAGGTTCTTTACGCATGATGCTGACTCAAGGAGACCCTTACAGCAGGCAACCACACTACAACAAGAATATCATGGGGATGGTAAACCAGGCTGGTATTGAGTCCTACTGGTTATCCAATCAGGGCCAGTTTGGTGAATGGGACTCTCCCGTATCGGCCATTGCCAAAAATGCCGGATACTCCTACTTTACTAAATTTCAGGGATACGACGAATCTAACATCCAGGATTCAGTGCTATTACGAAAGTTAACTAACATCTTATCCCGGAGTACGAATAAAAAAAGATTTATTGTGTTGCATACAATGGGTTCTCATCCTAATGTCTGTGACAGAATCAAAGACATGGATGTTCAGTACAAATCCCGCTCCAGGATAAATAATTATATTGCTTGTTATATTTCTAGCATCAGGCAAACAGACGATTTTTTAAAAGAAACTTATAATATATTGAAGAGTAATAACAAAGGCCGGTCATTTTCTATGATTTATTTTTCAGATCATGGACTGGTCCATCGTGAAATAAATGGTGAGATTAAGCTCAATAATAACTATACCAGTAAATACCATCACGACATCCCCTTGGTTAAAATATCATCTGACGATGATAAGAGAACTGTCGTTACATCGCAGAAATCAGGTCTGATGTTTGTTAATGGTCTGGCTAACTGGATGGGCATCACTGGCGATTCAATTAGCCCCTATAACTTGTTTGATGGTATATCCAGTACACAAGATTATGGTTTAAGTAAACAGGCGTACAAAGTGAATGACCCTGCGATAGACATCACGAACGATTTAAAGTCAGGGCTTAAATAATAAGCATGGTAATTATTTGACTTTCAGCAGTTATTTCACGTTTACCAATGCCCGGTTATGCCGGGCTTTGTTATGCGTAATCGTAGCTCACCGTTTTGTTGTTCTGATCACTGTCGCTGTTTGCTAACTTCCGTACGTTTCTCAATGAAACCGGGACCATCTATACAAGGTTTTGCAGCGTTAAATCGCCCCTGCTGGCCGGGATCACCAAGTGTGCGATGAATTGGTCAGGCTGTTCCGGCGGAACCTCAAGCGAAGAAATGGTGCCCTGATAAACTTCATTAATAAGCGGCATTCTGGCAGGATCCGGAAAGGTCGGCTGATCATTACCAACAACAAAATCCTGAATGATAATCCGTCAACGCGACACATTTGAAATCAGAGGACGGCGCAACCTACGGGCTGGCATGGAAAGTTCTTGCCAGGCGTTTTTTTCTAGTGTTCACGTGCTTTTTCTTCCGTCATCTGCACAATGAGCATACAGACGGATCGCATACGATGTTGTAACCCACCCAGCCATCAATCAGGTCAATTGTCTTACCAGTACGTGCCGGGCCAACAAAAACCACCACGTCGTACTCCCGGGGCGCCAGGCAGTTCATCGGCTTCTTAGGCGATCAGTTCATCCTGGTAGAACCAACCCTTTTTCATTCCTCACCTCGGTAGAAAAAAGACTAAAAGAAATCGCTGACCTGGCTACACATCATAGAGTAAATCGGGGCTTGTATGTTTTGCCCCATGGTGTCTCCGCTGCGCAGCAGGTATAGGTTGTTCAGGTCTATAACTGGAGTTTCACAGAACCCGATGGAATCAGCTGACCAGGTCAGGATTTCGCCATTTAAATCGTTTATGCGAATAACGATGGTGTACCAACAATTTCATCCGGTTGTAATGGCATGAAGGATATCATATCGCCGCTTCGGTATATAATGGCGCTGGCAAATGATGCAAGTCTGGCGACAATAACACTATTATCACACCTAATGATGACATACCCACGATCGGGCATATTATGTTCTTTTTCCACAGCTATCCCCAGCAACAGCCATAATTAGCGTCGAATTAACAAAAGCACTTAACTAAGCTTCCTTACAAAAGGCCGTGTAAAGACACAAATAATCTACAGGGGAAAATGATCAATTAAATAAATGCATTTTTGAAGTGAAAACCCACCGAAGTGGGTTTGTATCGATCTGATATTGCTTTACCAGGTACTTAACTGCTTCCTCACGGACACCCTGACCTGATTGTTGATCTTCGCAAGCACAAAACTGGGATGATACTCGTACTTAAAAAACTGAAGTACCTGAAGACGACTGCGCATATTTAGCATCTTAGCCAATCGATCGACTCGTTGATAAAACAACTTGGGGCGTACACCAATTTCATTTGCTGCATCAATCATAGATTCTTTAAGCAACAGTCCGTAAACCGTCGTTTTTTCTCTGTGTGAGAAATGCTCCATATTCCTATGCGCTAACAGAAGATCCATAACCGTTTCGTAGTCAACACCAGGACAGTGGCGAATTGCTTCATAATATCTGGACAATGGCCATTTACTTTCTATTGTGATGAGAGGCGACAATGCCCGAGAATGCACGCCGGCATCGCCAATAAACATAAATCGTGTGCTATAAACATTCCGCCTGACGCAGTGAATAATATCCTTTATAGAATAAAACGAAGTAACATCAATAATGCAGGTTCGATGAGAATATCTGTTTTGCAGATACAAAGATTCCAGGGCGAACCGCATGTAGTTATTGCTGGTCTCAATGCTATAAGTCACTATCATGCCCCACTTAAACAGGAAGATACGACCGCCTCTTCCTGTTTTCCATTCCTGACTAGAACTAACGTGAATACCCGCCACGCTCTGCACCGGCTCTTCCACATAGCTCGGCAACGTAATCCCGGGCAACAAGATACCTCCCCCTTGATGGACTCAGTATTCAGAATACTCTCTAGCCAAACAATATTATAATCCACTGTCACGCTAATTTATTGGAAGGAATATTGCGTAAAACATGAAATATAGATTTATATACTATACAATTGAATCGGTATGACATACCTGAACAGGAAGAAAAGAAAGATCTATCATGTAAAGATGCTCAATTAAAGGAGACGAGCGATGTTGTATACCTTTGATGAAAGGGTGATCTATGATTCCGTGAACGGCACATTGCGCCATACCAATAGAAAAGCGGACGAGACGACACAACTGACGATTATCGCCAGTAAAATTCTGCACCACCTGGTGCTACACCACGGCGAATTGGTAACCCGAGATACGTTGTTCACTGAAGTGTGGGAAAAAGCAGGGATCGTATCCTCTTCCAATACTTTAAATCAGTACATCAGTCAGCTGCGAAAAACCTTAGCCGGGTATCTCGGTGAAGGGGACATTATTGTCACTGTACCGCGGGCAGGATATTATCTCAGCAAAGACATCGATGTATCGACGCAGATTCGCCATCAGCGAAACCTCCTGCCTCATATGTTAAAATACGTTATGGTTGTGATGACTCTGGTTGTTATTTTCCTGGGTTCGTTTTTATATACAGATCAACCCAAAAAAATCACTCCACGAAAAATTGGTGAGTTGAAGGGATGTCCTGTTTATGATATTTCCGGGGTAAAGAGTGATGTTACAGATGCATCCATTTTTGCTGTTGCGAAAGAAGCGCTGGAAAAAAACAATCAAATTTGTACTGCAACAACTGCTTTCTATATTTACGCCCAGGAAACGCTACACTTACATAAACCAGCTAAGATATTATTCAGTCGGTGTATTGAATGGAGCGACAGCCGAAACACTTGTCAAAATATTTACTATTTTTCCTGGATACGTTAATGAAAAAGTTCACTATTTTATTTATTTCCGCGGGCGCGTTACTGGCAATATTTTTAGTTCTCGGATATTGGCATTTTCAACATAACCTCAGTTTTACTTGTTCGTCTTCAACTGCGTCTTTTTCAACGAATGAAGGAAATAGTCCTTTTTTAAATTTCACTCAAAATGTAACGTTCTCCCTGAAGGGAGAGGCATTAGTCAATATATCGGGTGAAATCCATAATGAAGATAATATATATACGATCAACCGAACCATCATTTATGACTATGTACGCATTGGCAGTGCTGACTATAAGTTACATGCTATAAGTGTTACCCCAACCGGTACCGATGATGTTCCTGCCGAACTCACCCGGAAATATCTGGGTCAAATACAGCCTGGTTCATATCGAGTTGTAAACATTCGGCAGCTCCCCTCAGGGGACATGGTCATTTCCAATACCTCAGGGCCTTACATTGTCTGTGCTGTGCATTAGCACCTTTGGGCTATGCAGGCAGCGGTGGCCTTTGCCAGCGCTTCTGGTTTTCTGGTGCAGAACACGGCGACTATCAGGCAATTCAACTTCGGGGATCTCAGCGCCTGCACGAACCCGGTTTTCGGGCGTAGCCATGACAGATCGTCACCACGATTCACGCGGGAAAGGATGGGAAAAAACTGGCCATATAATGGCCAGTTTTGCGGGAGAAATCAGAAGCGATAACCAGCCGAGAACATAAACACCCACGGATCCAGTCTGGTACTGACGCTCTGGTTCACGCCGTTAGCTTTAAACTTCACGTTGGTGTCGATATCCATATACCAGACCGACACTACCAAATGAACTTTCTATCTATCTGTTTTGTAAAACTAAATCGTCCATTTTCACTCTCAAAATAGGTTCATTTCTTGTTATTTTAACTATCTGATTTTCATAGAGATAAAAATAGTTTTGCAGAACGATTTTCGTGCGACGACGTCAGCTTTGTGCCAAGCGGGCACTGCTAACTTCATGAAGTACTGATCGACGGGGAGCAAATCATACGCATTCCATGAGAAGAGCAAAACATTACCTAATCTATAAATCTTCGGGGGATCCAACTTCTGATGGGCCATAAGAAACTGGAAAGCACTGTTCGTCATTTGGGTATTGAAGTCGATGACATGTTGGAGATCTCTGAGCCAATTAAGAGCAGAGTCTGACAGGACTGCATTAAAAGCCCTGCATAAAAATGCATCACACATTCAACAGCATGGTGCCCATACAGTTCGGTCTGATATCGTCCTTTAATCAGATTACACTGCGCTATATCGTGCAAGAAATGAAGACATATGCTAACGGGTTTATCGGCGTTCCTCATATTTGCTGCGTTTATGCTGATAAAGCAACTCATCGGCTTTCAGCATTGCCACTTCCAGTGTGTCTCCTGGCAGTAACTGATATGCCCCCCAGGAAAATGCCACCAGTTTATCCGTGTCAATCGCGTGTAATTGTTCCTGTGCACGTGTAATAACATCACGCGATTTATTCAGAGAATAATCGATAAGAACCAGACAGAACTCATCGCCCCCAAGTCGGATACCATAGTCACTTTTACGAATGGCATTACCCAGCGCCATACCCAGCATCTGTATCGCTTTATCGCCCATATGGTGACCGAGAGAGTCATTGATTCTTTTGAGTCCATCACTGTCAATGGCGATGACCGTGACGGGGATAGATCTGTGGACGAGTGAGCTAATTTTCTGTTCCAGATCAGGCGTAATCACTTTTCTGTTATACAACCCAGTCATAGCGTCCGTCACATTATCCCTGGAAAGCAACGTTTGTCTGATTAATTGTTTATGGGCATACCGGCATAATGCCCAGGTTACAAGGAAATAAAGCAGTAACAACCATAAATTCGCAATAATGACGTAGATAGCATCTAGTTTCACATGCAGGGTGTAATACTGAGTGAGCGCATCTTCATAACTGATCAAAGCATAAGATTTGACATATGGCTTATGGAAAGCAATATGACTGCCGGCTCCATTATCGGTGACATACAAAGAAAGGAACCGCCACAACAACGGACGGTCGACAGTCTTAAACGACACCACTAGATCGTCAATATTGATGTCTGTGATCAGAATGCCTTTTACTTTATCCCCCAAAAATACAGGGGTAAGCATGCTAATTATATTATTGCGGGTATAGCCATCCTGATAAATATGTGACAGCGTGGTTTCCCCCTTTAGCAGATCTTTTAGGGCATTATCATCAATCGAAATCGTGTGTGCGCTGCGAGCGATATTGATATTGCCATTACTCCCCTCCAGCCAGTTACTGAAGGTATAGTTTCGAGTATCAACTAGCTGATTAATATAAATATAGCTGTGAGCAAGATCGATATAGTATCTGATATTCCTGAACGTATAGCCGGTATAATTTGAAAAGCTGTACTTCGACTGAACTGCGCGTTCAGCAGCGTGAATAACAGATAGCGCGCCAATATCCTCCACCCACTCATTACACGAACTATTGCGGGTTTGCAGGGTGCCGTCGAGGTTATTCCTGTTTTTCTTCAACAGATTGAATCCGTAAATATCGCCCTCGGTTTCAAGATGCTGACATATTGCTGCCTGTTCGCTATCGTCGGAGGGCGCATCGGCTATTCGGTGATAAAATTCCCGTGAAAGCCGGGTGGCTATATTCTGGTTAATAGACTCTTCATGAAAAAGCGCTGATTTCCCATTTTCAGCGACATACCCCATATAGTTCTGTAAATCGTGTGCTTCACGAACAGCCAGCACGGTAAACACTGAGGTTGTGCAAATCACGATCAGGATAATCGCACTGATATATTTTTGACTGGACAAGATGGTTAATTCCCTGTTGTACCACCTGAAAATAATAGCAAGTATAGCACAAAACAACGTGCTCGATGCAGGTGCAGTAGTGCTTGAAGATGTGCCTAACGGCTTACTTGTCGCCAGAAATTCAGCCGGAATCATTAGAGCTATTGGTGAGAAAGACGTTCAGCGCTAGAGTTAAAACCTGTATCTGTCCAATAACGCTGAAACCAGTCAGCCTTCTCTATTAGCCGGCTGGTTTATGGTGAATTTTTAATCTCCGCTTTTCGCTCATGGCCGACATTCTGACCTGTTCGCATTCTGTCTGCAGTAGCAGTTGAGCGAGTCCATGCTAATGCAGCTAATGGGCTGGCGCTGCCCCCTTCATCACACCGATTTTCGAGACCGGAGGCAATTCACTGTAAATCAATAAGTTATCTTTAATAAGTGGTATATCCATTGATTTTTATATCTATTACATTCAATAAGTTATCCACTTTTAATCAGGTAGTATACCAACATGAATGATAGATTTACCCTATACTTGCGCCAGCGCCCCGGCATGAACACCTGGCCCAGCCGTAGTCTTTGTTAGCTACCACAGACTACGGCATCTTTAAATCAAGCTGGTATTACCGGCCATACTGGATCTGAAGTATCGACACGATTCAATAAAACGCTGTAGCGCTCCAGTTCCTCAAGCCGCGCCGTTTCTTCTGGTGTGGCGATACCCAGCTTTACTGCACGCTCAAGTGGTGCTATTTCCGCGCTGACCTGCGTCATCAGTATTGCTTTTTTCTCATCCGCTTGTTTCTTCAGTTCTTCATCTGTATAGGTGCGGGGCTGGATTGCACCATCGGCATAAACCCATTTACCGTCAATGTTGAAATTTTCAGGTGCAGCATCGCAATTTATTTCTGCGACACTAAGATTGGCTGGCCAGAGCATGGATACATCCTTATCGATGCTACGAATTACTCCGTTCGCGTCATAGGTAAATTTAATCGTATCAGCGGAAAATAATTGCTGGCAGTCGTACCAACTCTGTCCGGATTCCGAAAAAAGAAATAAGACACCATTTCCTGCCTTTTTAACGTCTTCAGGTGTACGTGGTGCGCCCTGGGTAAAATTATTAATATTCTGCATGTTCATGCCTCCTTTAACCGCCAATCGTTATCCATGCCCCGTTTAAAAATACCTGAATCGGCTTGAAAAATAGATTTGTAGGGTTCCCGCCACCGCCTTTTGTAATCCCTGTCACAACACTCCCCCAGGGAGCTCTATACGTATTACCATCATTCATCACTACTGATGTCTCCGCGCCGAGTCGCACGCCTGTGGCGAAATTTCCTAAATAGTCACGCAACCACCCGCCCCACGCAGAACCATAGATATTTCCGTCAGTAGCTAAGATATTACCTCCATAACGAAACTCGCCGTTTTGCCAGAATTCAAAATATGCATCGCCACCACCACCTACAACATGAATAGACAAAGAGTGCCGAATTCCCGGTTGTTCATAATGATAAATATCGGCATACATATCACCTAGTCCATACAGGCGCATACCATTGGTGCCATTAGTGCCGTCAGCATTGGTAATGACTTTACGTTTGCCAATAAAATCGGCACCGTCTATGTAAAGATTTTGCAGCACTAAATCGCCGCTCATGACGTCGCCGGTGCGTTGCACTGCATTAGTTATCCGCGGATCGTCCCCGGCCGCCACAGTGTTGGATTTATCCCCCACATCCAGCAGGGCCGCCCCCTTTAGATCCATATTTTTACGCGCCTGAACCACGTCCTTTAAATCTGAAAGATTGGCATCCTGGCGCAGGAATAATCCCTCCCCAGTAGCAACGTTCAGTTCAATTTCTGCTGTATCAGAAACAGCAAGACGGAACTGAAGGCTGATACTGACCCCTTTTTGTGGTTTTTCAATCGCCGCGCAGTTCGCCACGGCATACAGTTCTCCGGCATCCGTCAGTAATCCGGCTTCCCGTACTGTAAATCCGCCGCTACTGGCCGGAATAACAAGGTGCGCAATGAACTGGTTAGCCTGTTCCGGCGATACCTCAAGCGAGGAAATGGTGCCCCGGTAAACTTCATTAATAAGCGACGTTCTGACTGGATCCGGAATGGTTGGCTCACCATTACCATCACCAATGACAAAATTCTGAATGATAACCGGGCTCCCTTTTGCAGATGACTCTGCTTCAAGTTCCTTTCCCCGGCTGGTGAGTGTACTGTAATACCTGGTGTCCGCCATGCTTATTCTCCGGCTTCAATAATTACATCAATCCAGGCGGTGAGCGCACCGCCCGTATAAAATGCCCCTTCAGCGCCAAGATCAGCAATCACATCAATGCTGCTGAGTTGGCTGCGCAGATTCTTGGCTTTATCCACCTGCCGTCGGATTCGTGCATAGAGTGCATCATCAATTTCCTGTGTACTGTAGACTTCAACCCTGAACGTGTACGGCGCACGCCGTGGCGTTTCCTCCCACCACTCCACGACCGTCGTCGGCAGGCTGACCGCGCCCAGCGAACGCCGGACAGCGCCCGCGGTACCCTTGTGCTGATGCACATACGCGGCGTCGCGGATAACCTGCCTTTTTTCCGCTTCCGTCCAGCTGTCATCCCAGAAATCAACCGCAAATTCCCAGGCAAGCCAGGGCAGCAGATGAGCCGGACAGGTATCAGGATTTTTAACTTTCCTGACCATGTCGGTATCAAGTGCCATGATCTGCTCACTGCCTGCCTGCTCGATGACCCGTTCCGGCTTAAACGCGCCAGGCGGTAACAGGGAGCGAAATGCGTTTTCCATCAGGCCTCCGTTTTTCGGGTAATCGTGATCGCTGAGCACCACGGTGCCTGTCCGGCTTCTTGTTCAATATCTTCCGCAGGGCTGGTTAGTCTCACCCTTACGACTCCGGGCTGCTGAAGAGCTGCATACAGCGCAGAAAGCGGCACCAGCGCCTTTATACGGTGCGATAGCTCGGCATACCGCGTAACAACCGTCCGCGCATTCTCCAGCACGGTCTGGGCGTCAGGCCCGTCGGGGATCTCGAGTTCGGCGGTAATCGCGTAATCAGCTATCACCGCGCTTTTCACGTTGACCAGGTCGGTCAGGGGGCGGATCTCATCGGCATTTAACGTGCCAGCGACGGTGGACAACAGTGCTTCGCTGGCGGTGCCGTCCCCCGTACGGGACAGAACATACACATCGACTTCACCGGGACAGTTATGTGTCTCCGGGCCGTAAGCGTCAGCGTCCAGCACGTCCTTATCTGCCGATTTGGCATGGAAGCGGTAAGCATTTCTGGCACCGGCTGTATTAAGCTGCGCCCATGACAGTTGGATCCGTTCCCGAAACGCGTCGTCATCCTCCATCACTGCTTCAACGGGCGGAATAGATTCCGGTTCGGCGGGCGAAATCACTTGCCGCGGAACGTTGAACGCAGCACCGATCTGGTCAAGGTCATCCCCCTGAGCGCTGGCAAGCAGAACCGCCCTGACGGCATCATTGACCCGCTGAAACGCAAGCGTGAGCTGATAGGCGTTAACTTCCCCCTGTTTGTAAGTCGGGTCGGATTCAACCAGTGCGTCGAATTCAGGATCCAATTCCTGCAGGCGCGCCAGCCAACGGATAAAAATATCGCTGGCTTCCGGTACCACAATGGCGTCCGGTACGGCCAGTTCTGACAGGTTGATAACGTCATAGCTGCTTGCCATAAACAGAAATGCCTCCGGTGCTGTATAGGATATTTGTTTCCGTGTTGATGCCTTCAATATTCAACACACAACCGGATGAGTCTTCAGGGAAGGAAACCGCAACGCGGGTAACGCTCAGACGCGGCTCCCATCGCGCCAGGGCGGAGGCCGTGGCCGCAATAATCCTCAGTCTGGTCAGATCGTCGCGGGGATTATCCACAAGTGAAAAAAGGTCGCTGCCGTAGTCCCGAACCAGGATCCGGCTGCCGACAGGCGTGGTAAGTATGTCAGTGATTGACTGTCGCAGATGCGCCGCGCCGGACAGACGTTTGCCGGTTCGGCAGTTGACACCGTTCATAAAGATTATTCCGTTAGAAAGTTACTACGAAGGGGCAAGCTTCAGCCGAAGTAATCCGGCCCGGTTTTGTCCTGTTTGGCCGATTTTTTGGCAGCATCTGCGGCCCTGATATCAACAACCAGGTTCCAGGTAAAACTGAGGCCTGATGGGGTCAAGGAGTAGATAAGAGACTCAGCTACCCAAGCCCGATCCTCACGGGTGCCGAAACCGGAAGTCGTGACGCGCGATTCTGCTGTCAAGGGGATATGTTTCGGCCTGCAGGGTCCCGTCAGGGTCATTTTTTGCCCATTACGTCTGGCGTGAGTCTTTTTCGATTTTGCCTGTTCGTCAGCGGTGGCCTTTGCCGGATGGGTGTAAGGGCTGGAAAGCGAAGGACCATCATGATCGACCGTGGTGGTTTTCGTGCGACCGTCCACCTCGTCGTAATAGCGTACGCCAATTTTCCCGGTTGGTTTCTCCTGGCTGCCTGACGCTTTACCCGTGGAGCTGCCGCGCTCGCCTTCGCTGTAAGACCAGCTGGACACATCCTCCGGCGTAACCGTCACCGCCCCCGTCTGCCCGCCAGATGCATTCATGGCTGCGCCCTGCTGGAGAAAAAGCCAGTATCCGCCAGACGGTTTGCTGACCGCGTTATAGGTTCTGGCGAGTCGGGAGAGCAGATTTGCATCCGATTCTGCAACCTGATCAATATGGTCAATATGAATATCCGCCAGCGCATCAGCCACTTTTGCCACCAGGCCGTTATCCGTGGCCACGGTTTTAACCAGGTCTGCCAGCCGGATTTCATCCCAGCTCCTGGTTTTCTGGCTCGTCACGTCGCCGGGCTGTTTCTGGGCGTTCATCGGGGCTGCCGTCGCGTATATTTCGATGCGCCGGGGCGGCCCGCTGCTACCGACGCCCGACACCACAAACCAGCCCTTATCGGTGAGCTGATCATTCAGCCCTAGCCCCACCCGTAGCCGGGCACCTTTGGAGGGGAGCGCCAGCGTTTCGGAAAGCAGCGTGATTTTTACTTCGTCTGCTTTTGCGGTGGCGCCGCCATAATCAGTCAGCGTCAGCCCCTGCAGGCTTTCCTGCAGCGCACGGGTTATATCCTTCCCTTCCGCGCTGACGCTGAACACCGGCGCGTATTCAGGTTTAAAAAGCTGCTCAGCCATGCTAATCCCATAAACTGAAAGGTGAATCGGCAACCGGCGCCGCGAGGTCAGGCAGTAAAATTGTAATGCCAGCTGGATAAACAGCGCCCAGTGCTGCCAGGTTGCGATTGGCTTCAAGAACCTGCGTCACGGTGGAAGACAGGTTTGCGGTTCCATAGTGCCAGGCGCAGATAGCATCCAGTACATCCCCGTCACGGGTTTGATATGTCGTCGGCATAGTGTTTAAGCGTCATTGTCCAGTTTTTATTACGATGGCCACCACCGGGCAAAAACCGGCTCGTTGAGTCCGAGAAGTCGACCACCACCCACCAGCCCAGCACATCTCCTTCTCCGCTGACCAGTTGCTGGGGTTTGCGCTGGTCGGCAAGATCATAGAGATCGTTAACGGCATCCACGCCCTTGCGGAAAAAAGCGTGTGTCTCTCCCTCTAATCTGACAGTTCGCCCGGATTTTCCTGTGTACTGCAGCAAATCCTGTTTGCCGATACGCTCCTGCTCACTCCAGCGCCAACTGGCTTCGCGGGTTAGCTGGTTATAAGCCGTGGTATCGATGGAAAACGCAAAGTCGCCCAGCATCATCATGACCCTGGCTTCCTGCGCACCGCGCGCCGCCGATGACTGCGCCCGTCCGGAGTCTTCAATAAGGGGAATAATTTCACTCACCAGATATCTCCTGAATCCATCATGCTGTTATTACCGTTAAACGCCGGGCTGGTTTTCGTCACGCCTGCAACTGCATCAGCGATACCCTGCTCACTTTGCCCGGGGGCACCTTTGATTTCGAAGTGATATTCAAATTTTCGGTTGTCGCTAAGCTGTGCGGCCTGCGACTGCTGAGAGGCGGTATCGAGGCGATGCAACAATGTATCCCAGTAACCGTCGCCGGACGCGGCTGGGGTGTTTTTCAGTGCATCGCCCAGGCCAGACAAACCGCCGGGTTCCGGCGACAGATATTTATCCAATGATTTGTTGAAACTTTCATTATCATCCCGAAAGAACCCCCGCGTATCTGTGTAGGATTTTTTCACATCCCCGGGCAGATTCGGTTTTTCTCTCAGCTGTTGTTCAAACCATTCCCCCTGTCCGTTTCGCTGCGCTGTCATACGGGCTATATCGACCGAGCCAGTCATGGCCAGTGATTTGAGCACATCCCGCTGATCGCTTCGCTCATCAGGTAGCAACCAGGAGAGTTTTTTCGCCAGTGCGTAGGCCACTTTCCCGACGAAAACTATGCCCTGCCCGAACGTCAGCACGCCGGGATAAAGATCGTTACGCAGAAATGTCGCGATACGTTTGATGCCGCCACCCCTGAACCAGTCAGCGAGATCGTCAGTCAGACGACGGATGTCTGGGGCCAGTTCGTTGCCCAACTGACCAGATATTTCGGCCACGGCGGAAGAGAAAACGGTGCGCAGGTTGGTAATAGCCCGGTTACCTTCCATCGCGCCTTCGGCACCTTCTTTGGTCACGAGATTATACCGACGCTGTTCATCCATCAGCTCACGGTAACTTCGGCCTGACTGCTTCAATAACATAAGCAGCTTGCTGGCTTCACCGCCAAACAGCGAATCGAGGGCAAACGAGGCTTTTGATTCATCCTGAAGACTTAGGGCGCGCTCAACGATTTTTTCGAACTGCGCCATATCCGACAGACCGGCAAAGTCGCCGGCTTTGAAACCCAGCGTTTCGAAGGCGTCCTGAATAGCCCCCTGCTTACCGTTCTGTTTATATTCCCCGGATTTATGCAGATATTCTTCGAAGAGATCGCCAAAGTTCTCTGCGTTCATGTCGTACTGTTTTGCCAGCGTGTCCCACGCATCAAACGTCGTCACGTCGACGCCATAACTTTTCGCCGCGCCGGCGCGCCGGGCTGTTTCCGCGTTAGCCGCCGCCGGGGCTATCAGAGTACCGAGCGCGGAAGCAACAACGCCTCCGCCTCCAATCGCCAGACCCGGTGCCATCAGGCCACCCAGTTGGCCTGCAATCCCAAGGCCGCGGCGAAACAGTCCCTTTCCTGCCCCCTTAAAGGCGGCAAGCCGGCGGCTTTTCTCCATCTGCTGGTTTAGCTTCTGCTGCTCCGTTTCCGTTTTGCGGATTTCACGCGACACTTCGCTATAGTGGCGCTTAAGGCCATCAAGACTCTGGCCTGCCAGCTTTGCACGCTTGATTTCTGCCGCCAGCTTAGCCTGGTCTTTTGTCAGCTTTTCTGACTGCCTGCCGACATCCTTCAGGCTTTTCTGCAACCCGTTAGCTGAGCGGTTCCAGGAGCTGTCGATATTCCCGCCAAACGTAATGACGGCCTTAAGGTTCTGGCTTAGTCCGGCCACGGTTTACCGCCTCCAGTTCGTCAGTGAGGAAGTCTGAAAAGGTGCTGAACGGCATATCGAGATATTCCGTCATCGAAAAATGCAGTCGCCGACCGAGGAACCTCAGCGAGCAAAGGATCACTCTTTCGGTCGCTCCCCGGGCGGGAGCATAAAAACATTAAATGCATCCAGTAGCTGCGCATAATCCGCCGCGGTAAGTTGCCAGATATCCTGCTCGCTGAGATTGCACAGCAACGCAATCATGCGTGCTTCTTTTTCTTCTTCACTGCCGCGATCTTTGGAAAACGCAATGCGGTCGCGCACCAGCGGTTCACGGAGCGTGACCTGTTCAAGAAAACCGCCGTTTTCAAGTACAACGGGGGAATACAGTTTGATCACACGGGCTTCACCGGGAAAACTCATAAAAAACTCCTGAAAGAAAAAACGGCCCGGAGGCCGTTAGTATTGTAGGGGATGAATCAGAGGCGAACTTTTGCCGCAAGGCCGGAGAGCACGTCCACGCCGTTCACCCGGCGCGCAAAACGCTCTGTATCGATGGCGAAGAGTTCACGACCATCTTTCATCTGACGGTAGTAACTCACGGCAATATCGACCGTGACGGCATTTTCAGAGAGGCTGTCCTTACCGCGCGCATCCGGCGTGACCGTCTGGACAAATCCTTCAATCTCCTCGATGGTACCCAGCGCCGTACCGTCAGCCAGATAACCCTGGTAGGCCGTAAAGCGCGGACGGCTGCCGCTGACAAAGCCGAACGCGGTCAGCATGTCCGTATCGATGCCGTAAAACTTGACCTGGCACGTCAAAGCCTCCATCCCGTCATCAACCGGAGAAGGCGCATCCTGTGCGCCGGTGCGCAGGTCAGTTTTGACAATTGACAGCGTGGGCGGCGTAAACTCATGCGCCCCCTGAATACGAATGCCCTGCCGGAAAAACGTCCAGACACGTAGTGTGTTTTTTTCGCTCATGCTGCCAGCATCTCCTCAAGCGCGTAGTTGTTGTTCACCCGGACACGCAGGCTGATAAGTTCAGTCGGTGATTTCGGACCAAAGTCATAGTTGATATACAGCACACCGGCCGCCAGGCTCTCAGCGGTATTGAGCTCCTCGTCCAGCCAGGCACGGCCGCCAAAAATCGCGCCCAGTTTGACCAGCTGGCGCAGATAAGCGTTGATGGTTCCGATCACATCATCAGCGATTTCCCTGTCTAGCGGGCGATCGTTGTATTCCAGCATCGTCTCCTGAATGCTGTCCTCAATGACGTCGGCAGTGCGCCGCACCGACTCAAAGCGCCATTGCGGATCGGTGGCGCAAAGACGATTTCCCCAGTGTTTAAAGCCGGCGCGGCGGATAATGGTGGAGACGTTCTGCATGTTGAGCAGGTTCGCATCACAGTTTTCTTCACCCAGGATAAATTCGTCGACCTGTTCAACGCCGAGAATATTATTGATGTCCTGATTCGATTTGCTCCACCACCATCCCTTTTCATAATCGATACGTGCGCGCAGCCCGGCAGCAAAGGCTGAATACGGACGATAAACCAGCTGGCCATCCGCATTGCTGACCTGCACGCGCGGGCGCAGCAGTTCAACGCGGGCGCCATACGACTGGCGGCGCTGTACCACTTCCTGCAACGTGGCCCCCGCCGCACAGTCCACGTACGCTACCGCGCGCAGTTTACCCGCCACCGTTTCCAGCGCCTTGCCTACCGCATCGTCCTCGCTGAATCCGGTCGCCAGCACAATCCGCGGCTGGTAGGTTGTAACGGACCTTGCCGCAGTCAGGCGAGCGATACCCGCCAGCACCGCGGCGCGCTGCTCTGTTTCACTGGTCAGTTCCTCCACACGAACAACAATGGTCAGCGCATTTCGCTGATCGTTGATTTCATTCAGCGCCTGGCTGAGGGTGCCTTCACTGCCCAGGCGGGAGAGCATCGTCGTCCCGACGATGGCTACTGGCGTATTCAGCGGAAAGGGATCGTCCTCCCCGCCTGCCAGTTGCTGACTGAAAGGCGTGACGATACCGCTGCCGGTACCCGCGGCGGTCACTTTCGCATCGGCGAGCGCACCGACAATATTGACCACGTCTGCCGGTGTTGCAGTCAGTTTGCCAGCTTCATCACAGCCCAGCGTGATATTCAGGGTCAGGGTTGCTGCATCCCAAACTGCGGTGGTGTCCACCATGGACGGAGATTCTTTCTCCGGTATACCTGCCACGGCATTTACAGTAATAACATTCCCCGGTCTGCCGGCAACGGTTGCGGTAAAATCCACCACGTTATCCATAATCGGCGTGCCCGTGCTGGCGCTGGCCGGCGTTCCGACAGACGCATCAGGCGCCGTGCCCACCAGGCCAATAATTGCCGTCTGGATTGTCGAGACAGCAACCGTTCCCGACGTCAACTCGATTGTTTCCACACCATGTAAATTCGCCATATTTTTTCTCCAGGCGTAAAAAAACCTGCCGGAGCAGGTTACATTTTCTGATTGGGTTTCCCGGTTTTGCCGCCGTTGTCTCCGTTATGATCGTGATCGTTGAATTTCTCCCGAATCGCGCTCATTTTTCCGGTACCGTCGGAAATTTCCTGCGTTGCACCGATACTGCCGGCTACATTCGCGTTGGCGTTAATTTTCGTTTCACCCTGTACGGTCAGGGTGTCGGTAATTTCCACCGGGCCATCCAGCGTACCTTTGCCGGTAATTTTGTATGTGCCACCGTCCACCAGAGTGATGGTGAGCGCATGTGCCGCACGGTCATAACGGATTTCGGTACCGTCCCCGTATCGGGTAATGTGTTCGCTGTCGCTGCCTTCAGGTACGGGCTGACCGCCGGTATTCCAGCCAGGAAAAACGCGACCATTATTCAGTTCACCGGCTTCAGACAAAACCGTGACCGCATCACCCACCGCATAAGGATTAGAATCCGCACGGTTCGTCCCGGAGAACCCCTGGCAAAGAGGAAGCCATGTCGTGACGATATCCCCGAGGTCGACCCGACATTTGGGGATCTTTTCGTGCTTAACGGAATGAATAACGCCGCGACGCACAATGTTCGCCAGTCGGCGCTGGAGATCGCCAGCGAGTTCAGTCATCCGGTTTCGCCTCATAAATCAGACGATAGTCGTCAACATGGTCACTGCCGGTATCCGGCGCCCTGCCAAGCCACGCCTGCTTAAGCGGAGAGTTGAACTGAGCAAACGGATCCACGCCGAACGCGGCGGTCTGTGTAAACGAAATACGCCACACAAGGTAATCATCCATACGTGGATCAAACTCATCACGGGCAGCATCGATAAATACCGCGGGCGCCAGCTGCGGCAGGCCAAACTGCTGGCCGTCAAGCCACTGGGTGATATCAGCTGCCGCGGTGCGCACAAAAATTTCGGGTCTGCTGACGCCGGCGCCAGCGGCATCCACCACCACAAACAGATCGCAGGAAAGTGACACGTTAAGTTGCCCTTCGTTGCCGCCGCCCTGCTCCCAGCTGTTAATCGTGAAATACACCGCCGGCGTCACCAGCCCGTTGAAACGCGGAACGTTTTTTTCGGGATACGCGTCAGCGTCGCGGATCCAGTCGATTTTCTTCAGCGCGCCGGTCACGGCGTCGTGATACTGCCCCAGCAGTAATGGCTCGGCCATAGCCACCTTCCTTACACGAAGATGCGGGCCTTAACACGCCCGCGCAAATCGGTTTCAAAGTGATGCATGAAAATCTCCATCGCGTCAGCAAAAGCGTTATCTTCGATGTAGTTCAGCATCGGTTCATAAATATCGATCTCCGCCTCACGCGTGCGCCGCGTATCCGGATCCCGGATGACCACCGTCCGCTGGCCACCATATCGGGAGCGTGCCATCTCCCCGTTTTCAAACGGGCGGGGTAACAGCAAACTGCCCTTTGGCATAAAACCAGCAACTTCTGCCTGTCGTCGGGCCCTGATAAACCGTCCGGTTTTTTTATCCCTGCGGGTATGGTGTGGCCGCAGCCGCCCGGAAATTCGCCCTTTCAGATCCTTCACTTTGATGGCGTTAAGGCCGAACCAGAGGCGAAAATTATCGAGTCTGGACTGTGATGCGCGATCCAGCCGAAAAGAGAGCAGGCGCCGGCGTACCATATCCAGGCTGCGGGGCGCCAGCCCGCTTTTGAGATCAGCTACCGCCTGTTTGCGAAGCGTCGCCGCCGTTCTTGTCAGGGCACGGGAGTATGCCGCCCGGAATTGCTTCTGCGTGGCGCCAATGTTTTCGGCTATACGCCAGATGGCGTCCACATCGATATCGACCGGCAGATCGCGGCGCAGTCTGGACTCTCGTGCCATATCAGCTCCATTTATCAATAGCCGGTTGAGGTTTACCAGGCTCACCATACGCCAGCGTGACGCGTGTCCGCCCCTCTTCGTCGGTACCAACGTGCGTAACACGGTACGCCACCTGGTTCATCACCACGCTATCGTGCTTTGATAATCCGACAATATCCGCTGTCATGGCGCTGAATGCCGGTGAGTGGTCCTGAATTTCACCGCCACCCGGCACGCTGACAGGCGCATCCGGCGATTCAAAAATCACCGTCACCGCGCGCTGTTCATCGCCGATAGACAACATGGCTGGAACCTCTTCGGCAAATGCCCGGCTTATCCGGGCATCCGCTTTCATCAGACGTTCGCGAAAGCGATTCATCAGTAACCCAGTCGAACGGGAACCTGATCCACATCGGCAGCAGCATCCGCCCAGGCGGTACCTGCAAGGGAATTCGGTGCTTCAGGCGTGCCGGCTTCGATGCTCAGCTTGCCGTCAACCAGATACAACTTCTGGCCGACAGCCACAGCCTCAGCTGCTTTTGGCAAAGTAAACACTCCGGTCGTGTGCAGTACTCCCCATTCACCCGGAGAGATATCCCCGTGCGCCACGCCAACCAGTGTGCCAGCGGCAACCGATTCACCCGACAGAATCGTCGTCGCACCCGCGTTAAGAAAGTCGAGAGTGTGACCATCCTGCTGATAATTTGTAGCCATTGTAATTCTCCGATAAAAGGCAGCCTGGCTGCCTTCAGATAGAAAAAAACCGCCAGGCGGCGGTCATTATTTTTTGGTGACTTTAACCAGCCCACGCCAGTCAAGCGGTGCCACACCGGCATCAATGCGCACCTTAAAGGCCGCTCCATCAACGGTGAAGCCCTGCTGCTGTTCCAGATAAGGCGTATCAATACCGTCCAGATACGCCACTTCAATGGTGTCGCGTCCCTGTGCAGCGGTCAGGTAGTAATCCGTCGGGCTGCTGTCATCCAGGCGAGCCTCGGAGGCCACCGTCACAAAGTTCTGGATTGGGTTCACGATACCGCTGTTGGCATCTGCGCCCGGTACGCTTGCAGATTTGATCAACTGGTTTGCCCGTGACTCAATTGCCACTGGCGTGAGCATAAAGGCCGGGCGAATGTTCAGACGGCGATCGCCCGACCTTTGTAGCAGCATCGCTTTACGCGCCGTATCCAGGCCTTCGATACTCAGATCGGCGGATACAAGGTTGCCGTGATCGGCGTGGAACAGCGGTTTACCATCGGACATTTTCGGGTTGCTGGTCAGCACCGCCCACACCAGATCGCCCACGGTAGCTCGCGCAGCAAGACCCATTGCCTGCGGGATACGGGTCAGCATGTCCAGGTCATCGTTGATGATTGTCTGGCGGTCAATGCTGAAAAGTTCTCCGTAGGTCGCCAGGGCAATTGGCTCGCCGCGATCCTTGATGGTGACATACTTATATTCTGCCCCGGCGCGGACCTTACGAAGCGATGCCAGCGATTCCAGACCGACGCGGTGCGCGGTTTTGAAATCGGTCAGCGTGCCTTTACGGGTCCACTGTTCAAAGGTTTCGGTGGCTTCATCCCAGCCCATCAGAGCCGCTTTGTGTGCCACATCCATCAGGATATTGCCGAAATCGCTGCTGCTGTGGGTGAACGCCAGGCCGACCATCGCCTGTGCCGTGCCTGCGCCGGAGATACCGATACCGCGATCGACGAGGGAGGCACGTGCCAGTTCGCGCAGGGTGTAACCGTTGTATGCGTTATCCTTCTCGGCCTGCGCATAGCCCGCACGGGTCATTACTGCAGCACGAATGGAATCACCAACCAGATTGCCGTTACCGGCATAAAGATGAATCGCGCCCGGACCAGCGCTCGGCGTCGTTCCGGCCGCCAGTGCATTTAACAGCTTAGTGCGGGCCTGTTCAGCCGAGCAGGAAATATCACCGATACACTCCGCTTTCAGCGTGGCAAAAGCCGGGAATGCCTCAAACACCGCGGAAACAGCGGTGGTGCGCTCCGTATTCGCAGCCTGCATCTGCTGCTGAAGTTGCGCCGCCAGGGCAGTAATATCAATGTTGCCCATTTGCTGCTGGGCGGGTTGCGGTGCCTGAGCCTGTGGCGCTGGCGGCTGGTTAACCGGGGCTTCTGCGCGCGGCGTAAAAAGATGTTTAATCTGTTCTGGCATATTCTGATAGTCCTTCAGTTTATTTTCATTCACACAGGCCGCGGCCTGCAGTTCAGGTTCAAGCGTGTCGGCGAAACCTTTTTCCACCGCCTCGGCACCGTTAAGCCAGGTTTCCGCTTTCAGCATCGCTTCCAGTTCCTCCCGCCCCAGTCCGGTTTTGTTCATGTAGGCGCTGAGCATCAGGGCTTCGTTACGATCAAGCCATGCGGCGTAATCGCGCATGTCGTCAGAATCCCCGGCGATACCGCCCCATGGTTTGTGAACCATAATCCAGGCGTTTTCCGGCATGTGCACCGTGGCGCCCGGCAGGCAGACAATCATTGAGGCCATGCTGGCCGCCACACCGTCCACCCAGATATCGATCTTCGCTTTCAACCGAGACAGGGTGTTGTAGATGGCAAAGCCCTGCATGACATCGCCGCCGGGGCTATGGATATGCAAATCCAACGCGCTGGCCTCAAACACTCCCGCCTCTTTACAGTCAGTGACGAACTGCTGGGCAGTAATGCCCCAGTCGCCGATCACGTCATAAAGGAATATTTCGACCCGTCCGGCAGCCAGCGCGCGGATTTCGTACCAGCACTGACCGTTTGCCGCATCGACACCCGCCAGGCTGGCGCGGGGGTCAATCATCATCGTCCGGCTCACGCCGTTTATCGTCTGGTTTTGCCGTTGCATCTGGCATCGCTCCTTTGTCATTGGCGGCGTCGGAATCAAACACCAGCCCGTGTTTACGGTTAAATTCTGTTTCACGCAGTCGCTGGCGCTTAACCTCCTGAGGATTTTTTCCCCTGGCCCGCGCCCATTCCGCTTCGGTACCCGCGCCGCCACGCACAATGGCTTTCCAGGCGTTCGCCTCTTTGCCCGGATCAATCCACGGCATCACCGGCCCGAGATAAAGCGCGTTATAGAGAGAATTCGGATCCACATCCGGCGGGACTTCAACGCCGCTCAGCAACGCCATCGCCAGCCATGCGCGGTAAACGGGCCGGCTGTGCTGGCCGACAAACCACTGTTGCAGGACGTTGTACCCTTCGAAGCTCTCCACCAGCTCCTGACGCTGGGAGCTGTAGGTACCGTTATAGTCCCGGGCAATGCTGGAATAGCTGCCGCGCGTACCGGCGGCCACGGCCCGCATCTGCCCGTTTCGGAATTCGTAGAGATGAACGTTCGGGCGGTTTGATTCCACCATGCCCAGGTCTTCGCCGGGCCGGAGTTCGTCGTAAATCATGCCCGGCGCGATATCGTAGTGACGCTGACCACCGGGCGGTGAAAACTCACTTTCATCGCCAAGAGACTGTGCATCGCCACGCTTGATATAAAACCCCAGCGCAGCGGCAATACGGGCAGCCACGCGCTCGCTCTCTTCATAATCCTTAATGTCTGACAGACGGGTAATGACCCCGTGGATCAGGCTGATACCCCGCAGCTGGTGCAGTCGCTTGCGCTGCGCCAGGTGAAGCATGTTGTCAGCTGAGACGGTTTTGAGTTCAGCGCTGAACCGCGTCATGTTCGCCGGGTGGTATTTGTAGACCCGGTACCCGATAGGGCGGCCCCAGTCGTTCACGATGATGCCCTGCCGAACCTGCTGGCCGGCGGTGCTGTTCAGGTTGAAAGGTACAAAATCCGCCTCCAGCATTTCCAGCGAGAACGGTACGGAGGTGGCATGCTGTAGGCCCGGCACATTGCCCCTGACCAGCTGCGTGAACACTTCCCCGTCACGCAGTGCAGAACGCAACAGCAGGCGCTCGGCTTCCGGTCGGGTAAACATGCCGGTTACTTCCGGACGCACCGACCATTCCGCCCAGAGTGCCGAAAGCTGCCCGGCAAAATCGGAATGGAGATTGCCTTCCAGATCGAGTGGCTGAGGCTCAACATGGATGCCGTGGGCACCGATTACCCGGTCTTCCATTTTGTCGAACAGGCCGATCACGAGGTCATGGTTTTCATCAAGCCAGCGGGCCTGTTCCCGCAGGGACTGGCCTGCTGCAAATACCGAGGTGTCCGCAGACTGGCTTTGCTTTTTGGCCTTGTGCAGCCGTGACGGGTTGGCCGCTTCATATGCATTGAGCCGGAGACGGTCCCGCGCACGCGCTGCTGCCCACCCGGGGGAAATAGCCCCCAGTGTTCTTTCAAGAATGCCCATAAGACGCCTTACAGAAAGTTAGCGAGTTTGTACGAACCACCACGGCTGTTAACTGTGCGCCAACGTCGCTCCCAGTATTCAAGCTCGTCGCGCAGCGCTTTCGGATCGTGGTTGGTAATGGCGCGACCATTTACGCCGGTAAAGGAGATACTCTTGCCGTCCAGCGAGTCCTGGTAGGACTGGCGCACCATCAGCAGTGTTTTCCAGATATCGTCTTTCGTCACAGCCAGCCTCCCTTACCGGAAGACCCGAGCCAGTTGCCGGAGAGGGCTGTGTCCTTTTCAGGTTCAGCCTGGACAGGCGACTGAACAGGTTTTGTTTTTTTCACGGTTATCTCCCGGGGGCGTTCCCCTTCATGAATATTTGGATTGAGATCCTGCGGCTCAGCCCAGGCAGGAGGTTTTTCCCAGTCTCTTATTTTTTCGTATCCGCGCAGAACCGCCACGGCGTGCGCATAGCAGAAGAGGTCAAAGGCTTCGTTGGCGCCCTTGCCGGGTTTTCGCCATTTGCCATCAACACCGCGTTCTTCATAGGTCAGTTCCTCGTAGAACCACTCCCCCAGCCAGTCAGGGAAATGGATATACCCCGCGCCGGGGGTCTCACGGTCCAGATTGTTGCTGAGCTGATCTTTAAGCAGGTCGGTCTGCAGCAGATACACCGGCACCTCGCCACGCGCATCGGCGCGACGGTCGCTGCGTTCGGTATTGTTCGGGTGGGTTTTGGTGATGATTTTCTGACGCTTTGTGCTGTCGCCTTTGACCAGGTAAACACGTTTACCCAGGCCGTCACGACGACACTGTCGCCAGAATTTATAGGCGTTGTCGGTTACGCCCTCTTCACCGCCGCTGTCGACTGCCATGGCCAGCACCGACATACGCCGCGTCGGTTCAGCCTGAAGGGCATACGTTTTTTCCAGCACATCGGAGACCAGCAGTTGCCAGTCCTCCGGATACGCGCCTGGGTGGATCGGCTCCGCCTCGCCGTGCTCATTGCAGCGCAGCGACTGGCGGATGTTGTAGCGATCCACCAGCCAGCGTTCACCGTTTTCGCCGTAACCGATAATCTGCACGACGAAACGCCGCTTTTTGCCGCCCTGGACGTCCACGGCGGCCAGCAGGAAACGTACTTTTGGCGGCACCTGGCGTTTACCGTAATCCTCCGCACGCAGCATCAGCGCATCAGCGCGGCGTTGTTCGCTTGCCGATCGCGGCAGATACGGTAGCCCCCAGTCGGTATTGATTACCGCCTTGAGGGTTTCTTCACTGCCGGTGGCCTCATATTCCTGCTCAGCTGTCAGCAGCTTGTACACCAGCTGCGCCCAGGTCTGATAGGCAGCCGCCGGGCCTTCCATCCAGAACGACGCGATGCGGGAGCGGCGCGCTTCACCAGAGACGGCGCCATCACGATCAATGTGCTCCCCTTCACGCAGCCAGACGCCGCGCCCGTTAAGCTCTCGTTTCAAGTCAGCTGTGATGACGTTGCCACAATGCGGGCATAAAATATGCGCCGCTTCGCTGGCTTTCACCGGATCCGGTTCATCCCGGTAGCCAGTCATCGCCTCCATCGCTGGCTGAAAATATTCACCACAGTGCGGGCACGGCCAGTACCACCGACGGCGATCGCCGCGATTGTACAGAGAAAGCGCACCTGTCGTCGGTGGCGCTTCATGAGGAGACTTACGGCGCCATTTGCTGTCACGAATATCACGACCTGGAGAACACTCCACCAGCGTCATCCCGGCGGACATAAACGTCGTGGTACGTTTGGAGGCCAGGGTAAAGCCGTCACCCTCGCCGTCGATGTCCTCAGGGAAGCGGTCATAATCCGTGAGCGCCACACATTTGAAATCTGACGAGGACATGATGTTGATTGAAGGCCAGCCAATCTTGAGATAGTTGCCCGCCAGAAAAGTACGATCATGCACGTTGTTGTCATTTCGCAACGGGCTCAAGCGTTTTGCCACCTCAGGACTGACTCGGAAGGTTCGGGCCAGTCGCTTTTTTGAGTGCTCCCGGGCTTTCTCTTCGGTCATCTGAACGACGAGCATATCGGACGGGTCGCAGACGATGTTGTAAACCACCCAGCCATCCACCAGGCCAATAGTTTTCCCCGTTCGTGCCGGCCCAACAAACACCACCGCATCGTATTCACGCATCGCGAGGCAGTTCATCGGCTCAATCACATACGGGGCAACGGCAGGGTCCCACGGTACCGAGTTACCAGCCCCCATGGGTACGCGCATAAATTTCTGAACCGCCTCAGCCACAGGCATACGGCGCGGGGCTTTGAGAATGGCGGAAGCATTACGCCTGACTTCCGCTGCCGTGGCCTGTCGCATGACTTACTCCTCTTCTGGCGTATCCTCCTGTTCCGGTGAGTCGGCCTGCTCAACTTTGAGGGCTATCTGATCGCGCAGATCGTCAATAACCTGCTGCACCCTGACAACCGCTGCAGGGGTCATGGCGCAATCCCGCTCAAGAACATCGGGTAACGTTTCCAGCACCTGAACCATCGCTTTCGCCATGGAGGAAAACTCCCTGGTGACTTCAGAAGCTGGGATCAGCTCCCCGGTTTCCTGCTGAAACTTGAGCCTTTCGCGCTCTGACTGAAACCAGGCTTTACGATCCGGGGGGATCATTTTGTCGACGTCCACCCGCTCGGATGGTGTAGTGCTTGTCAGCAGCTCCCGCAAAATATCGGTGACGGCATAAAGCTTGAGTTTCGGATTGCTGCCGTGTGCGGGTTGCACATTTGCCAGCTTGCCTGCGACCGTCTGGCGGTGCAGATCGGTAATGGCTGCCAGCTGAGTGATATTCAGCCGGAGATTTTTCAGTTCGTTATCCATGATGGTGAACAAAAAATAGTCATTTCGACATCCTGCAAATGCTCAGGACTGAAATATCAAGAGGTTAAACGGATGATGATGAAACCCATAAAATGCAAAAAACTAGCCGTTTTCCGCGTGTCCTCGCCCCCTCGGTGTTCAGAATTGTCAGGAGGACCCGCGAAAATGATAGTAATTATCAACAAATGTAATAAAAAAGGCCGCCTTCGCGACCTTCTTCTACATTATGTGTAATCAGTAATTTGCATCACGTCTTTGCTGCTCGATGATGTCTTGCTGCTCATTCCGTTCTTCATCTTGTGAATCATGGTAAGCCTTAGCCTCTATAATTTCCCCTATAAGACCATCAACAAACTCTTCGGACTTATCTTCAAGAGATACACCTTCAGGAAGGAGATCGTACTCCCTAGCCAGCTGCTCCAACTCTTCATCACTCAAGTGTTCAAGCTGTTTGCGCTCGTCATCCCAGCCAAAGTTGTCAGTCATTTACATTCTTCCGTCAGTAATAAGGAGGTACCATTATGTCTGACGCATTTTTACATTCAATAACCATTATTAACCCCACTTCCATGTGAGCATTTGTAATGCTTAATTCATAGTTCACGGATTGTTATTCGAGTCCCTTACTGATTCGTAAATACGCTCACACGTCATTCCAGCGCGGTAGCGTTCGTCAGCGATTCCAGCATAATATTTAGCTTCTTCTGCAAGACTTCCGAGCATGTCGGCGAGCATTGCGGCATCGGCTCCGGTTGTTTTGCTTCTGACGGCAGCGGCAAGATCTGCGGTGTGCTTTGCGGCGTCCAGGCGGGCAGCGAGTTTTGTTGCTTCGGCGCGCAGCTGGCTAACAGTGGTAGCCAGGCTAGCAGAAGTAACGGCAGCTTTCGCTGCTTTAGCTTGAGCATCTTTAACGGCCTCATCACGGGCGATAGTCCGCCCTTGTTCAATCATTCGGGCTGCCGTCTGCGCGTTCGCCACCTTTGATAAATTAGCGCTATCCCGTTCGGCCCACCTTGTTTTCCAGCTGTGACTCGTCCACTGGCTGCCAGCGAGAAACGCACCAACCATAGAGACAATCACGAAAATGCATACCGTGCCCGCTTTCACTAGTCTATCCCCCAGCACGTCAGCGCGCTTTCCTGGTCCCGCCGTTCCACCTGACCATAGCATCCATTCTTCTGGCCTTTGGTCAGGCGGCAATCGCGGCCACCGTCTTTAATCCACCAGCGGATCGCTTCACAGGCGCCTTTCGTATCACCGGCGTTCATACGCTTATAGAATGTTGACGGGTAACATTTGCCCGGCCCGATGTTATAGGGGCAGAAAGACGCGATACCGACTTTTTGCGGCTCAGTAAGCGGAACCTTGATATTGCGGTCAACCCACGCCAGTGACTTGTCGCGCTCAATGGCGTTAACCTTTTTGCATTGGGCCTCGGTTGCAGTTTGACCTTTCACAACGGGCTTACCATCGATAACCGTCACGCCATGGCATAAGGACCAGACACCACCGGGATCGACAACAGCCACCAGCGCATTGCCTTCTTTCTCACCAACGAACTGATCAAACAATTCAGGAGCAGTTGCCCCGGCAGCGAGAAGTGCCAGCATGGCGGCGCTGAACTTCACTTTGTTTGACATTACTCACCCCGCGCAGCCTTTCGCCTGTCGTCTTTAATTTTGAAATAGAGGTTTGTCAGGTACGTCATCAGGCCAAACATCAGACTTCCGAGTACGCCGATGGCAGCCCATTGCGACGGGCTGACTCTGTCCAGCAACTGAAGCACCCAGAATCCGGCGTTACCGGCTGACGCACCGTAGGCAATGCCCGTTGTCAGTTTATCCATTCGATACATGCTCTCACCTCGCTGCGTGGCGGGTGCTGTGTGTGGTGGAAGGGATCAGGCTCGCGGGCTCATAGGTAAAGGGGGATGTAAGAAGTGATTCCTGGAGCCTGAAATGAAAAATCCCCGGCGGGTGCCAGGGATTGAATGTATAGTGTTTTTTTATTTCGGCGGCTGCAGCGGCCCTTCAAGAACCTCGGCTTCACCGTTGTGGCAGATATCGTCATTCATGGCCAGATGCCAAACCCCGATTACCGTTTCTCCGGTTTCAATATCTTCAAACTCTTCCGGAGTAAAGTACGCTACCTGCACAATCCCGCCGTGCTGGATCCAGTAATAGCCTTCTTTCATAGCTTCTCCTTCACTTGATAAGCGAAGTATAAGCAGCATTGGATCCATATGGCGTTAGAAAAACTACAATCTGATTTAAGCAGAATAAAGCCGACGATGTGACAGGGGTACTGATGCAATGCACCTTCGCGAATACCCCTGTCGTATCGCCGAAAAACAAAAACCCCGACTGGCGGGGCTTTCGCTATATTCAAATTGTCGCTTAACGTCGCTGCCATCGTGGCGCAGCTCTGCCAAGCATGAATGGATTATCTTATTTTCTGGTCAGTTTTCAACAGAAAAACCAATTCAGAGCACAAATAGCCAAAACAACTTTATTTTTCCATCAGCTTACGGGATGAGAGAAATACCTTTGCCCGGAAAATCTCAAGACACCAGCGAACCCGCTTCCGGGCCTCTCCATCAGTCAGCCATGGGGCTATCGATTGTAGTTCCCTGGTAATATCCGCTATTTTCTTTCGCGTGGTGTAATACTGAAGGCCGATAATGTAGACGGGATCGTTGATATCAAAGGCCGACAGTACAGACTCTTCTATAAAATCCACATCATCATTAGTCATTGCCTCATCAATGATACTGTGTGGAGCTTGAGGCCAGAGTATGCAATGCGCCCTCTTTAAAGCCTGCTCCCCCTTGAAACCCTCGTGCCTTGCCTGGTCAAGAGCAACTGTAAATCGCTCCAGAGCTTTGTCTGACCATCGGCCTCTTCTGATTACGTTCCAGCATGCATGCTCGCGCGGCATACGCGGAGCGGCTCCGCCTCGAACCCCTTCCCCCCATGTTGAAAGCAATGATTTGATCCATGCGGACTGAATGCAGGTTAGGAGCATACTTTTACCCAGCCAGCTTTTGCGTGGTGCTGCAGCTGCTTTCCCAAGCGCTTCAATATGATTACGGCGTTGACGTGGTGTCATGATGATTCTCCTTTACGCCAGAACGCCGAGCGCATAGGCCCGGTCCAGCAATTGAATGATTAATACTGGCTGCGGCGCATACTCGCGCTCGAATGCGGCGGGATTGTCATGTAACTGCCGATGATGGACCCGGCATAGCGGTATGGTGAAAATGTCGTGGGCTTTGGTTGCCATGCCACCCTGTCCCCAACCGATAAGATGGTGGGCATCACCGGCCCGCTGCCCGCAACACACACACGGCTGGGTTTTAACCCACTCAATAAAGCGCGGAGAGATCCAGCGAATACGCTTGGGCCGCGCGAATAATGTGGCCGGGGCTTCAGCGTCCACCTGAACCTGAACAACTGGTTTTACGGCTTTAGGTTGCGTTTGTGGTTCAGCAGCGACTGGTCGAGCGGGAACAAGACTAGCTCGTTCGGCGAGTATGTCCGCTGCAGGACGTGACGGAACTATCTCGCTTTCTTTGTAGACTGACTGGATAGGGTCATCTTTGAGTCCAAGGGAGCGGCTCGCCATATTTTCGGTTATTGCATCGCCTATCCCCTCAGATACAGCCCACCAGCACAATTCAGCCAGCGAAAGCATTCTGTCCGCCGCGCAGCCGGTTTTGATCCGCACACATTCAATCACCCAATCAGTGAGGTTTCTGGCAATCAAATCATCCAGAACTTTGTCGCTCTGGTTACGTAATTCGTTGTCACAATGCCAGCAGGCAACTATCGTCCCCGGTTCATGCCGGAACATAACCAGTTCGCGGTGGTGGTAGTTGCTGTGTGGCCACTGGCATTTTGAAACATGCCGTCCCAGCCAGTCTTCAAGCGCCGAAACGCCACCAGCAGCGCGAACAACACGCTCATCCAGAAAGAAAGGGGTTAATGTCGGGTCTTCCGCCAGCAACTGCCGGGCATCCGCTATTTTTCCCGACGGTAAATCCTTCATGGAGTCCGGTTGCTGTTCAATTAGAACGCGGCCGACGCTGAATAAGCCCATCAGCTCCTTGCCGGGCTTCAGCAGAACAATTCCCATATGACGGGCAATCTCAGGCATCAGGAGAGCTCGCACGGTTCCCCCTCCCGGATGATCATCTTTCCGGTCTCGCCCCAGATTTTGGTTACACGGCCATCCCAGATATGGCTATCCTCGCCAAAAATGGCATCCAGCAGCGCCTTCTCTAAATTGTCTTTATCGGGCTTTTGCTGGTGGGGCTTCCCGTCCATCAGGGACCGTTTCTTTTTGCTCCAGCTCGGTGGCATCGGCAGCACAAAAATAACGTGATACCCGCTTTCCGGGAGTGAAACATTGTTTAACCTCACCTCATCACAGAAAGCACGGTACCGGAGAACCTCCGGGCGCTTTTTCCATTTATCGGCGCGGGTCATACGTGGTTTGCCCAGTGGGGTAATGCTGAAAACCTTCTCGTTCATTTCCACCCTCGCGAGCACATAGAGCGCTGTGTACGCTGGTGGTCGTTTGATACAGGCAGATACGCTGATACAACCCAAAAGCGGGGATCCACATCGAGGCTTTTTTCTACGGTGATGTTATTCGCACGATAACGGGCCACCAGCTCTTCGGCCTGTTCTTCAGTCAGGTTGTCCTGGTAAAACCAGTCTCTTTTCATACCGTACCCCGGCAGAAAAAAGACAAAAAGAAACCGCTGACGTGACTGCACATCAGGGAGTAATTCGTAGTGTGTATTTTTTGCGCCATGGTGTCTCCGTGGCGCAGCAGGTATAGGTTGTTCAGGCCTATGACGGGAGTTTAACAGAACCGGATGGAATCAGGTAACCAGGTCGGGACTTTGCCATTTCAAGCATTTGTGCGAATAACGACGGTGTGCCGACAATCTCGTCTGGTTGCAAAGGCATGAAAGAAACCAGATCTCCACGGCGGTACATCAGCGAACGTTCGCTGGCAGGAAATGATGGAAGCCTGGCAACAATAACGCCATCATCACATCGAATTACGACATAGCCCTGATCAGGCATATTCTGTTTTAGATCCACTACAACCCCCTAGCTACGGCACGTCGAAGAGTCTAATAATAAAACAAATCAGAGCTCTGCCACGCAAATACTGTATGCATGTACAGTATACTTATGAGGATAAATTATCAATCCTATAAAGGCATTTTTTGCGAGGCTTACTATGTTGTTTCTAATGAGTTTTTCTGCAGCTAACAAAAAACCCGCCGAAGCGGGTTTTAATGATTAGCCGAAGTAAAATGAATATGGAAGATAGAGACTACGGAGTATCCTCCGGTCTCTATGGCATCAGAAGTTATACTTGATACCCACCATAGCGCTAGAATCACTGTACCCTTTATCACCTACCTGTGTACCGATATTCCCCCATAGATTCACACGAGAGTTAATCTGCCCTTCAACACCCACTTTAACCTCACCAATATTGCGGGCCCCAGCCTGGGAAATGCGCTCACCATCCATAGTCGTGCTGTAAGTACGAGTATTATGCAACCAGTTCGCCTCTATGAACGGTTCAAAAGTACGACCTTTGCCTTCATCCATTGCATGGTGGCTTTTAAGATAGGCCCGCATGCCAAGACGGGTCTGAACGTTACCGTCTCCATCACTGCTGACACGTGTACCATTCTCTTCACGATGATCGTCCGCCTTCACGCCCATCCATATTGCCTGAGCTTGTGGTTGGATAAACCATTCATTGAGCGTACCTTGACTACCAGCAAATTCGCCCATCTTAATGGTATAACCAGTCTCAACAGAAGCCGTCAAACCTTTTGACTTGTAACTCTCGCTGGCAAGTTGTTGTCCATTAATCTGGTTGTTAAACCAGCTATACTGCAACCAACTGTCAACATACAACCCGGTTTTATCCGCATCGTTTGCAAACCAGGTACCGTAAGTACCAACACTGTAACCGTTAAGTGAGCCCTTTGAATTGTAATCCGTAACTGAAGAACGGGTCGTGTTGTGGTTATTACCGTAACCTGCCATCAGGCCAATGTGCCCTCTGTTCAGACCGTTTGTGGACCACTGAGCTACATCCCCTCCTAGTTGCGCGACATAGCTGTTGCTCTGTGTTTTCAACTGGCCACTACCATCACGCCAACTATTATGGTTACCAACCTGACGTAGCCATAGGCTGGTGACTTTCTTCTCACCAGTCAGAGCATCAACATACTGTGTTTCACCCAAGCGGTCATGTAGGCGAGTGTTGAATAAGGTGTTAGCTGCTGCCATGTTGGCAATATAACTACCTGCCTCCGGGCGATTTACATGCTCATCCGGAGGATCAACCGGTGTCAGACTGCTGGTTAAATACCAGTTACTGCTGTTAGCGCCCGTACCACGAACCAAAGAATAGTCATATGCACCAGCAACAATTCGACCATTCTGAGTGAAGGTGCCGTCAGATTGTCCACCAACACTGATAAGCTCAATACCATTCAACGTGCTGTCACCTGTACCTCCAGCATTTGTTACGCTAACGAAAGTATCCCCTGACGTATCTCCCGTGACCACTAGTTTGTCGGTGACCGAGCTATCATTTCCTAACACAGTATTAAATAACAGGTGCCCATTATCTCCTGCATAATTACCGTTGACCGTCAGTGTAGTCCCCGCGACTGCATTACCTGCAGCATCATTATGACCAATCATAACCGTGCCGCTATTGCTCAAAGAGCCGGTTTGGTAACCGGTAGGTGTGGTACCGGTGGTGTTTTCCCCAAGTACAAGTAATCCCTGGTTATCTACATCACCGCTACCAAGTGCATCGGTAGACAACATATTGATTGTGCCATCGGAAGCAATCGTTGTTTTAGCTGTCATTCCGGTGCCGCTGCCACTAACCGTGACAGTGCCACCAGTAACGGTCAGATCACCTGCACCGGTCATATCGCCAGCAATTGTTCCGTTGCTTAAAGTCAAGCTACCCTGGTTAAAGTCCAGTAAACTTCCAACTTCCGTCTGAATATTCTGCAATGTCTGAGCGTAGCCGTTCATATTGAATCCGCTACCACTCCGGAGATTCAGCAACTGGGTCAGCCCCAGAACATTGTTGTTCCCCATTTTCAACGTGCCAGCGACCACATCTGTAAGACCGCTGTAGCTATTTTCACTATTGGATAGACTCACATCGGTATCAGTATCAATGCGCAAGTCCCCTGTCCCAGTTACTTTGGCACTAAGATCGGCTGCATTTCCAGTATTGCCCTCGGCATTCAGAGTCAAAGCATTGCTACCCTGTGCCAGTAATTCGACCTCTGTTAATCCATAGTTAACATATAGACCATCGGCATTATCACCACTAGTGAGACGATAATCATAGGTGCCTTTCGCGACCGTTTCGCCATTTTGAGTAATATCAGAAATCACCGGTTGGGAAATAACATCACCATTTTGATCGATGAAAGACAGATTCCCGCCATCACCGGTTACTGTACCACTGGCCCCTGCCAATTTTACCATTACTCCGGCGCTATCTTGCTGGAGCAGAGGTAAGCTAGTGTTTGGCGTTTGCGGGAGGTTTTCAAATGGCGCACCATTATTAATCTGGACTTGACCGGAGCCAGTCAAATCAAGTTCTTTGCTGGTTTCGATATAACGATCGCTGGTCGCGTCGCCAGGATTAACATCACCAAAAATGAGTTTGCCGCCATTAAAGGCCAGCCCCCCGATATTCTGGGTTCCAATTCCTACCGTAGTTGCGTTTCCAGTACCGACATGCAAAGTAGCATTAGTAAGTGCTGTGGTATTAATGTTTTCCAGATCGAACGTATTATTTTTTAAAACAACATCCCCGGCAAACTGATTGCCAGCACCCGCGGTAAAATTAAACTCGGCATTGTTATTGTCAGCAATGAGAGTGCCATCCCCGACTAACAGGTTAACGAAATCAAACGCACCAGCGGTTTGCGCTATCAGGGTACCACTATTGTCAATTTGAATTTCACCAGTACCAAAATTAGTGAGGGTTGAAGACACGTTCTCATCAGTCATTGCAGTACCAGTGATATTCCAGTTACCTGCATAAGCCTGGTTAGAACCAACAATGCGCGCTTTCCCAGAAACTGTTGTATATCCCGAACCTGATAGTTGATTTCCAAACGATGCGCCGTCTGCATAGGCAATATCGAGCCCTTTTGTATTATCGTTGTTAGCGGTGTTAATGGCGACTCCGGCACTACCCAGAGCCTGGCTGTTGGCAATGGAAAGCAAACCGCCGCTGATGACCGTTCCCCCATTGAAGCTGGAAGCCGCACTGAGGGTTGTATGGCCAGATTGTTGCTCAACAGAACCATTACCGTTAATTGCAACATCAAATAAATAACCGGTACCAGTTTGAGTGTTTATATTATTGTTAAATATAACTTTATTGTCACCATCTCCTGTCATATCAATGCTTTTTGCTGAAATGTCGGTTGGAGCTCCGTACATAGAATCACCTATGTAAAGATTTGTTGCACCACCAGCTACGCTGTTAAGTGTAATATCCTGGTAACTTGTCACTTTGGCCGCGTGACCAAAAATCACATCGGTTGTGTTTCCACTCACTGTTGACGATATATTAAAGTCGCCAAGAGATGTTATGCCTGTACCAGCACCATTAATAATCTGCAGCCCAGTACCGCCGACATTTTTCCCTATCACATTGATATCGCCATCAACGTTTACAACAGTAGAATATATCCCAGCCTCTGAACTTACCGAATTTATATCAGAAGATAACTGAGTATTGTTTGTCAATGTAAGATCGCCGCCAACATTGATCCCACTGCTGTTACTATTATTAGTCGCAAGAAATGAACCATTGGTTGTATCAAGATACAGATTCCCACCAACATTTAGCTGCGAATTGCCAACTATTAGGAAGCTTCCTCCAACCTTATTAATGACTGTCATATCGTTGACTACGTTGATCTCTGCCCCCAACTCCGAGCTGCTAGGGTTAGAAATGTACAAATCATTCTTGTCAGCTTCCAGATCAATACTGTCTGCATATAATTTTGCTGTCGATGAGGCAGAACCGAACATCCATAATGTCGCATTCGTTGCCCCTGATACCGTTTTTAACTCACCAACAGACAACGTTCCTGCAGAACCACCAGACTGCGCTGAGGTCAACCCACCTATCTGAGCTCCCCCTATTTGCAACATGCTATTGGTACCCATCAATAGAGTGCCGTTATTACTAGCGGTCAGCGAACCACCATTCATCCATAGAGAAGTATAACCCCCAGCGGCAGGATTCATATTCAATGCTGAGCTACCTGATGTATTTGAAACAGTAACATCAGCCCCCTGATCTACCTGGACTACTGCAGTACCATTCCACTGTAAGCCATCAGAAATCGATGTCGAAGAATTAAAATTAGTATATCCATTAACGTCATACGCATACACATTACCGCTCGCAACAAGTAGTGCTGAAGCAACCAGACTCGCATTTCTAGTGGATTTTGAGTTTGCTTTTGGAGTTGAGCTTTTTGTTCTTCCTCTTCCCAATTCAGACACGACAGTCCATGCCAAAAGAGAATGATTCCAGACGACATTATAAATGTGATTCATTAATTTTAATCCTGATTTTGTGTTGGCTCACTATCAAGCCTAGCTTAAAAAACTTAGTCCATTAACCTTCGCAGGCTAAGCAATACTAATAACGTTTTCCCTACGAGTTTATTATGCATCAGACCTGAACACTTACTGGGTACGGCTCAACATCTAAAGCATATGAGGGAAAACATGCCATTTATGATACAAATTTATTTTAAATTTTTTACGGGGAACAAGTAATCAGTCCTTACTCAACAAATATTTCAAAATATTTCAAATGATTAATAGGAATTATCTTATATTTCAAATCACAATCTTAGCATGCTAACAGTAATTCAACCCTTAACACCCTTGATTATAAGGAAATTTATCAACACCCTATTTATTTTGTTCCTCGCATTAAATACGTACTTTAGAAATTATCCTATTATGGCAACCAACATTTTGTAATACAAATGAACTATAATACCTAGGCATAATTGATAACAAAATGCTAAAAAAAGCATGCTGCGCAACAAAAACAAAACAATACCGGTACATTCACCCACTTTTAGTTACAGTATAATTCCAATTAAAAACAAATAAAGCAAGAAATGAAAGGACATATAGATGTTACCAAATATTGAAATAAACAATATTTCTCGCATAGAAGACAATAAGTAAAATACCTCATTAGTAGTTACTGTGAATCGCCACGGATAGTCCAATATGTTTCGACTTAGTTTTTTAGCTGTCGAAGTATAGTTATTCTGACATGCTCATTAATCTTTGCTCTCACGAAATCAGGATGGTACTCATACCGAAAGAAATGATGAGCCTGCAACCCATTACGTAAGTTGAGTTTCTTTGTCAGCCTTTCTACACGCTGGTAGAGCATCCTGTTAGAAATCCCGATTAATTGAGCGGCCTGTTGCATGGACTCCCTTTGCAGTAAACTGTACACCGTAGTTTTATCCCGGTGTGAATACCCATCCATACTCTGATGCTCCAAAAGCAGATCCATCGCAGCATCGTAGCTAACCCCCGGGCAATGACAAATTTTTTCATGAAATCTTATCAGAGGCTCACTGCTTTCCACTGAGATAAGAGATTGCAGCGCACGAGATAGCGCGCCATCGTTACCAATAAAAATAAACCGGGTAACATCATTGTGATGCCTGACGCAATGCAGGATCGCTTGTAGGGATTTATAAGAACTTAAATCAATAATGCATGTGTCTTGCCTATTTTGTTCATGAGGAGAAAGGACTTCCAAGGCATAACGTAGATAGTAATTTCGAGTCTCAATACGGTAGGTCACGGTCGTATTCCATCAGAAAAGAAGAGGCACTCTGGCCTCTTCATTGTTTGGGCAGGTTTAAAAACTGATGCGAATACCGGCCATGCCCTGCACCGGATCTTCCACATAGCTGCCCTGGCGGTAGTTCAGCTCACCGTACAGGGTGACGTCTTTCGCTGGGCTCACGGTGATACCAGCGCCGTACTTGCCGGATGTGCCATTCTGGTGGTTCTTGAAGCGGTTCACGTCGTTAATGACTGCTTCATTCGAGTGGGCCAACTCCTGCTCGACGCTAATGCTCAGGTACGGACGCAGCGCAGTGTTACCCAATGAGAAATTGCTGGCCACACGGCCGCCGGCTTCGGCGGTCAGGGAACGGGCTTTCCCGGTTTTCGCGGTCATACCGTTATTCAGCTTCACGTTTGCATCGTTGATGGTGGTACCAGTCATACGGGCAAACGGCGTCACGCTCAAGTTGTTCATCGGGGTGAAGGTGTAGCCGGCTTCCAGTGCCGTACTCAGACCGTACTGGTGCCATTTGCCGCTAGTCATGTCACCGTTGGTCATGCGGGCGCTGAGCTGGCTTTCCAGACGGTTGGCCTTCAGGGTGCCATCGAGGTAGAAGCCGCTGTTGTCATACCAGGTGGCATACGCGCCAAGGCCGTAGCTGTCGACGGAGCTGGTGCCGCCGCGGGCGTGCTTCACGTTGTTGCCGGTCAGGGAGACAAAGCCACCGGTGACCAGTTGGCTGTTGCCCAGGTCCGTGACCACGTCACCGCCAAGCTCCATGCCATTCTGATAAAGCTTATAGGCTGCGCCGTTACTGGTTTCAGCGGCGCTTTTCTTGCCCAGATAGTGACCCCAGACGCTGCCCTCACCGTGCTGACGGTCGCGACTCTGGCTCTGACGTGCCGCGCGCAGGCCGTCCATTTCACCGCGCATGATGTTGAGGCCGGCATTGGCCAGACTCAGGATGGCATCGGTGGACGGGGTGGTGACCAGGTTGCCACCGCCGTTGCTGCCACCATTGCTACCGTTGTCACCGTCACCGCCGCCGTTGCCACTATCACCGCCTTCCTCATCGGTCATAGCGCCGAGGTACCAGACGTTGCCGTCCATGCCATTCTTGCCGGTTTCCTGTTTCAGCACGTACATGTAGGCCCCGCCATCGACCGCACGGGTGCTGCCGCCACGGGCGGACTGCAGGGCGAAGTCAATGTCGCCGCCCTGGTCGTTAATGAGGTTCAGCGTCAGATCGGTGTGATCAGCGATTTCTTTCCCGGAGTCCTGAACAATAACGCCGAAGCTGCCACTGCCGTGGCCAATGGTGACGAAGCTGCCAGCTTTATCGGCCAGCGAGGTTTCAAACCAGATATTGCCATTACCATTCAGTTCCCCAATGTTCAGCTGCGCGTAACCGTACGTGTATCCGGTATTAAACTGCACAAGCCCACCGTCCATCGTGAGCTTTTCCACTTGGGCACTTGGCTGCCCAGACGAACTACCAGATAAGGCCGCCACTTGCAGCGTGCCTCCGTTAAGGGTGATGTCTTCGGCCACAGCGTTGGTATAGATAACCAATGCGGCATCGCTGTTCACTTCTGTATACCCTTCAGCCCGGGAACCGCTAAAAAGCAGGGATTTTCCAGCATTCAGGGTGGTATCTGTGATCGTGCCATAGACATGCTGCTGACCACCGTTAACAATGGTTCCGGTGGCATGCCCACCGCTGTAAATGCGCTGCAAGCCATCATTCACTTTTGTGCCAATGGCAGAAGAGCCATTCATGATATTCTGCAGGGTCGAACTGCCGTTCAGTTCGGCATTACGGGAAGTACCGGAAACAATTGTTTGGATTGCCGAGTCGGTGAGCACAGAGCCATTGGATACACCATCATCTGAAATATTTTCATATGCATAACCCGATAACTTGTTGTCGTTATTGGTCCCACCAGAAACATAAACTGTGTCACCCTGGGAAAAGGTGCTGTTCGCTGTGCCACCGGCATTGATGACCACTGCACCCGAATAATGCATGGCGTCATTAGCTACGCCATTCATATTAATTGTCATGCCACCACCGTTAATCACGGTATTATTTGCCGTGCCGTAGACAACCTGCCCCCCGGTAATGTTCAGCGTGGAATTCTCCGCCAATCCACCAGCATCAACAGTCTGAGAGCCCGAATTCACCACAGTGTTGTTTGCAACGCCACCACTGTTAACCGTCTGGAAGCCGCCGTTCAGAACCGTGCCGTTCGCGCTCCCTCCGTTATGAACGGTTTGCATACCATAACTTCCCACTTGAGTCCCGTGACTAACCCCTCCGTCAGATATCACCTGCTTTGCAGCACCGTTCAATACACTTCCCGTTGCCGTTCCATCCACCAATTGAGTGCCACCACTCTGGATTATTGTGTTGTTTGCATTCCCGCCGACCAGCACCGTTTCCAGCCCGCCATTGTTGACCACCGTGTCGTTAGACTCTCCGCCGGAATTGATATTTAACTCATCGCCGTAATCCACCTCCGTATTATTGACAACCTCACCATTCCCGACATCGGTAACGATAGCCTGCGCCAGTGGCGTAAAAGCGAGTGCAGAGGCAATCAGCAAAGAAAGAGGCTTGATTTTATACTGTGACATTTAAAACACCTTGGTTTATTTAATTCGATGAAAAGCAGGAGCCATAGCTCCAATTATTAACCTCAGACAACAATCAGGTTCTGTCGATTCCACAGATAGCCCTGACCAATATCGGCGCCATATTTCATACTTTTATTTTTCACGCCTTCCGTTTCTACACCCTCAATAAGAATCGGTAGATTACCCAGCACTTGCCTCACTAACTGGATAATATTTTTAAGGTGTGTTGAATTAATTTCACCCTTGTCGATTTTGATTCCATCAATATTATTTTTATACGCGGGCAGCGTGATCAAATCGTCAATAGAAAAATCGTCAACCCAGATATTTATACCGGTGCAACGCAGGCGACCTATGTTTTTAAAAAAAAGATACTGTTCTTTATCATTCAGGCATTTCAGCGCCGATGCATCGGAAACTTCCAGACAAACACCTGCATAGTTGGCAATACACCCAATATCGCAATGGTTTAAATTCAGAAATCCTTCTACCGTCAGATTATAAAAACAGGTGTCTTTTACCTGTGCACTGACACAGTGGATTTGCTGCAGCAGAATATCAATCTGCTGGCGCCCTGACAGTCCGGTAAACCAACGCTCCGGGTCGATTCCATCACGTAACTGACTTAACACCTCATAACCGATGGCACAGTTTGCAGTGAGATCCATAAACGGCTCTAGGCGGAAGTGTTCAATGTTGGGATGCCAGGTGTATTTCCGGCGGGTAAAGAGGTTTTTCATGTCTGTGCCTTATCCTGTTACGGTCCGGAGCGACAGGATGCCGTCCGTTTTGATGGGCTCAGTATTCGGATAATTCCGCCTCCAAACAACATTATAATTCATTGTCGCGTTAATTTATAAGATTCAATATCGTAATATAGCAACAATACAGATTTAAATTCTGATTATTGATGTTCACATGAATTGTCGGCACGAGTAAAAAAGAAAGGACTATCATGTAGACATGCTCAGTACGAGGAGACGAGCGATGTTATATGTCCTTGATGGTGCGGTGATCTATGATCCCGTAAACGGCACCTTGCGCCGCACCGATGAAAATGTAACCGACGCTATTCATCTGACAGAGATAGCCGGAAAAATTCTGCACCATCTGGTGCTGCATCACGGGGCGCTAGTTACTCGCAATACGCTATTTAATGAAATCTGGGAAAAGGCGGGGATCGCCCCCTCCTCCAATACCCTGAACCAGTACATTAGCCTGCTGCGAAAAACACTGGCCGGATATATCGGTGAGAAAGATATTATTGTCACCGTACCGCGGGCCGGTTATTACCTCAGTAAGGAAGTCAGCGTCGAGTCGCATATTCATCTGCGGCGGCGGATACCCCATATCCCGAAGTACATCGCGGCAATAGTAACGCTGGCGATTATCGTATCGGGAACATTTTTATATACAACCCAGCCGGAGACGATCACGCCGCGAAAAATCGGCGAGCTGAAAGGTTGTCCAGTGTACGATATTTCTGGGGTGAAAAGTGATGTCGCCGATGCGTCGAGTTTTGCGGTGGCGAGAGAAGCCCTTGAACGCAATAATCAGATTTGTACCGAAACGACTTCGTTTTATATGTATGCCCAGGAAGCGCTACATTTACATAAGCCGGCAAAAGTCTTATTCAGTCGCTGCATTGAATGGGAGGATTCCCGGGATACCTGCCAGAATATTTATTACTACACTTGGATACGCTGATGAAAAAAAAACATCTGCTTGCTTATAGTGCCGGCACAGGCGTACTCATTATTTTTATGGCTCTGGGTTACTGGTATTCCCAGCATAATCTGAGTTTCACCTGTTCGTCATCGACAGCATCTTTTTATTCTAATGAAGGGGAACAGCCATTTGTGAATTTTACTCAGAACATCTCTTTTAACCATTTTGGTAAAGCCTCAGTATATTTATCCGGAGATTTGCATACTCAGGATGGTCAGAAATATCCAATGAACCGCAGTGTTTTTTATCGCTACGTGCGGATCGGAACCAGCGACTACCGCCTGCAAGTAACTGGGGAAGTACGCTCCGGCAATGACAGGGTACCCGCCGATCTCGATAATCAGTATCTGATGCCTGTACTGGAAGGAGTGAGCCGGATCTTCGGCATTCGCCAGCTGCCGACCGGTGATATGGTCATTTCGAACAATGCGGGCCCCTACCTAATCTGTGCGGTACACTAATTTCGACCCCGTTATTTTCTATGCTCTGATACCTGCAACACTAATGAATGCTCATAGTGTTGCAGTGTTATTCCTATACTAGTTCTATCTCATTGACGTCCCATACATCTGGGCATTTCTGAGGCAACGTTTCCTCTGCCTAGCGATGTCCCATAGTTCGCCTGAAGTACTGACCATCCCCATCATCGAGGTGTAGGCCGTCGCAGCTCTCCGCCAGAGCCCTTTGCTCTCCAGCGCTTTGGCCTTTGCCATCGCCTCCTGAACTTCCTGCAGGTTTTCTGGTACAGAGCGTAGCGCTATCTCTGGCAATTCAACATCGGGGATCTCAACGCCTGTACGTACCTGGTAAACGTACTGAGTGCCGTTGTTAATACGTCCCAGCTTTCCTGCGTAGTACAGCTGGCGCAGGTGATTTCCAGCACTGCTTGACGGAAGATCCAGCGCTTCGCAAATATCCTGCATGACGCAATCTGGCGTTCTGTCCACAATGGCTAGCACCAGCTGCGCCTGTGTTACTCGGTTTTTGTTTTTTTTGGTCATTGGTCAAAACTCGCTTACTTAGTTAAACCTGCCGCTTTGCGGCGCTTGTACTCATCCATCAGAATCTGTGCCGGCGTCGCTCCCGAAGGGTGATGAGGCGCGGCTAACTGGCGACGTATCGGCGGGATTGAAAAGCCGTTTGCCAGATGCTTCGTCCACTTCGTCAGTAAATTCTCGGCCAGCTTTTTTAGCTCTCCTTCTGTCAGGTTTCTTTCCACCCCGGTTCTACGCATTTCAATGCAGATGTGATAGAGCACGTCCTGTTTCCAGGGGTATTTGTCGCTCCCTGAATAACGGTATGATTCGTTTCGCCAGAGTCGGTACTCTGCAAGAACGGCGTCAGAGGTCAGATTGAACGGGTTAGCTCCACTGGCGGAAACCAACGAAACAAACTCGGCGAGATCTGGCGGCCATGTGTGGCCCAAAGCACACCGCTCCATGCACTGACGACACACCAGCGTAATCTGGGCTTCACTCATCGACCCAATCTGGGCAATCCACATATCCGAGGGCGCCGCCCCGTTCTTCTGGGTCCACCGGTTCGAGAATATCTCTCCCATGACCGTCCATAGCCGCCACGCCGTATCCGCCGCCAGCAAGTCCGCGTTGTTTCTCCCAGAGTTCTCTGGCTTCCTGAATTTGCTGGACTGCCCGGGATGCGGTGTTAACTGGTTGAATTCTTGCATTACCGTTACCTCTGGTTGCTTGTTGTGGTTTGGATTGGGCTCTGGCATTTATCACGCTGCGAGCAAATTTCTGCTCCCACTGAACCTGCGTAAACACTTTTCCCTCGGACTTCCAGTACGCCGTGAACTCTGCCAGCTCTGCCGGCATGTATGCCGGTTCGGGAAGCGCTATTCCCCAGGTAGCAGCCAGCCGCGGCCAGTCCTGTGACGGTAGCCACAGGTCGTGCATCGTGAATTTCCCGATCGGAATATCCAGACCTGGCAAATACTGAGGTTCCTGAAAAACATTTCCCTCGTGCGCGTAGAGAGAGGGGTTTGATCCTTTTCCCTTCCCTTCCCTTCCTTTTCCGTCAGTGAGCTCTCCTTGAGGATTCATTGAGTCCTCATTGAGTCCTCCTTGATTAGTCACTCTCTTTTCTTCTTTTTTTGCCTTAGGTTCAGTGAATTCTGGCGGCAGGGGTATTTTTGTAGCCGAAGGCCTGTTAATTTTTTGGTGCTTAAGGAAACCTTTAATCTGCAGATAGCAGACATCACTCACTGAGTATTCAGTGAGTAATCCATGAGAAATCAATTCATGGATCAATGGTTCGCAATCAAGAGAGTCAGCCGGGAAGATTTGCATCTTCAACCGTTTTGGCGAACGCTCAAGGCATCCCATATCGTTGGCGAAGTTGAACAACCCGATAAACAGGAGACGCGCCGGAATTGAACATTCCACCACCTTCTCATCTGTCCAGAATTCAGGTTTAACTGTTCTGATGCGGGCCATCTGAAACCTCTTATTAACCAGCTGGTGCTGGTGGTCATTGGTAAAAACTCGATTAAAAACACTGTGGCGCTACGGCGGCTACGCTCGCCAGTAGTGGTCCCGCCAGATCTGCAGGTAGCAGGTTAAACAAAGCAATTGCGGCCTCCCTTATCTCGCGTTCAAGCTTCTGAACTGGAGCGCCTAACAACTTCGCCTGGTGAGCTTCGCTGCATTCTTTGATCGCACTGGCCACCAGCTCTGTTTCCGTTAACCCGTGCTTCAACCCATATTTACGGGCGACTTCGATCGGCATCGCATCAGCAATTGCTGAGGAAAGCTGGATCACGTAACTGGTGTACTTTTCGGAACCGGCTTCGTTCTTCAGATAGCGGTACAGGTTTTGTTTGTTAACGCTGATTCCTCGACCGTTTTGTTTTTCCCATTGTTCGGCCACCAGCTGAGCCACCACCTCCTGAGCTTTTCCTGGAATCGTAGATTCCCACTCCTGTACCGCGGCATAGATTTTTTGGCACTGCATGCCATCCCGGCGACGTAGCGAAGACTGATTTTTTGTTTTCAGTTCCATACCTTTCACTGCGGTATGATTTTGATAAGAGATGCTTTGCATAATCACCCCTTCGGTATCCCATCAGTCGGGTTTGGGTATAAATCAGGCCGCAGCTCATGAGGAGTAACCCCTGTAGCGTTAAATACCTGTAGAACCCGTGATGAAGGGACTGTGCCTTTTGCTTTCCACTGACTTACAGCCATCCCACTTACACCAATCGTGGAAGCAAGTTTATTGGCTGAGCCAGCAGCTCGAATTGCGTTATCAAGGGCAGTCATGTCTATCTCCTAGTTAAGTTAGGCATAATAAAGCATAGGTTTATACATTATGCAAATTATAAATTTATTGTGACTATAAACCAAACATTTACAATGGGTGTATGAAAAAGACTGAACAACTCAACAACCAACTGGTTGCTCGTTTAGAAGAAATTACCCACAGGGGAATCAGCAAAGCTGATATGGCCCGTATTGCAGCCGTCACGCCCCAAGCAGTGAATGGGTGGTTTAAGAAAGGAGTGATCAGCAAGAAGTCTGCGATAGCAATTGCGGACGCTGCCAATGTTTCTGTTACTTGGCTGTTGGGTGAAGAGGTTTCAGAAGACTCAGGGCTTAAGCCCAATGAGAATAAAATGCTGCGGCTTTTTAGGCAGTTGCCAGAGGCTGAGCAGGAAAGAATGATCGATACCTTTGAGTTACGTTTAAAGGAAATCGATGATTATGTTGAGAGATATCTCCGTAGTCGCTATAAGGCTGATGATAACAACTAGCCACACAATACGTTAAAACATGCAAACCGGCTCTTAGCCGGTTTTTTTACGCCCCTCATACAGCACCACTCAAGCCCCTCTCTCGCTCCTGTTAAAGCAAAAGTTTATGATGATATAAATACAAGATTGACACAAAACATAAATCAATGCTTTAATCATTTTATCGCAACGCGTCATCTAGGCAGGAAGCCCACGAAGTAGCTGCCGGCGGCATACGAAACACCGGATGAGATGACAATAATCAACGCGCAGCAGGCAGTACCGTTCCGTCAGCCAGACGTTAAGGGCACACAGGAGAAATCATGATTGATTTTGCACGCGAACCAGCACGGCAGCAGGCCGTAAAGTTGAATTTTATTGAGGCATGGATCCGCCGCCTCTGCTACTTCCTAGCCCAGAAAGGCGACCCGGCTGCCGACCAACAGCCTGTAAAAAGTTACTAATCGAGTTTTGACCAATGGCCGTTATGGCCGGAGAAGTGATCATGGAATTTGGAATGAAACGCGTTCTGGCATCCGTCCAGGCCGCAGCCACTTTGAATAAGCTCTATAACGGCTCGCCCGTTTCTCTGACGGCTATCAGCAAAGAGTCAAAGCTGTCGACTTCATACCTTGAGCAGATCTTCAAAAAGCTGCGTACGGGTAACCTGGTTATTTCACAGCGCGGTCCCGGTGGCGGATACAGCCCTCGAAGCGATGACATAACCGTTACAGACGTGATCACCGCGGTATCTAAACTGCCAGCCCATAAAACCTTTGAGCCTATCCTGCGAGCGCTTGATGGCGTTCGCGTTTCTCAGTTGCTGCGGGGCGATTCGCCAGCCCCATAAAGCACAAAACCCGCGCGAGGCGGGTTAAGCCCCCGGAAAGCCGACCAAAGCGTTCCGGTTTCGAGTTTTGACCAATGACCACCACCAAGGCGGCTGCCATCAGCTGCCGGGTATCTTACAACCTGAAGGAGCCCGAACGCAATGAACAACTATGCGTACCTGATAAAAGCAAAAGCAAAAGCCACAGAAGCAAAAAGCCTTTTCTGCTGGTTTTCCGCAAAGTCCGATTCCCGTGCTGAGCGTGAAATTCTCAACATCCTTGAAGATGAAGGGATCACCGTCGGTCGCGCGGCTGACCACCAGCTGCCTATTCGTACTAACTTCCCTGTTCTGGACGATCTGCCAGAAGAAAGTGTTTTAGACAGCACCTGGTGCGACCGCTATCAACTCGATGACAAGAACTGCTGGCAAAAGATTGAAGCTACTCAGCCTGCTGATGCTGATGCTGATGCTGATGCTGATGCTGATGCTGATGCTGATGCTGATGCTGGCGAGGATGACAACAGCAGCAACGCAAAAAGTAAAATCATCGATACTCTCGACAATATCGCGCCTATGCCCTTTCGCATCCAGCTGCTGGCACAATTCAATGCTGAAGATCTGCACGTCTACTGCATCAACAAAAAAACCCGCGCATACCTTGCCAGCCTCGAACTGGACACGGATAACACCTACGTTCAAAACCTGCTGCTGGCCATTGAGAACTGTCCGGAAGTTAAAGCATTCGACATGCCGACGCTCTGGAAGCTTACCGACGCGGTGAAAAAGGTATTCCCGCAGGATAAGCGAAGCGAACTGAACCTGCTGATCCAGTTCGTCAAAGCGTGGGTAGGCACCGAACACATCGAACGTGGGCTACTGGTCAAAGAGTGGTTGAGTGGTAACCGTGTGGCGCAGGTTCAGCGCACCGACGTCAATACAAACGCCGGCGGCGGCAAGACAGACCGCAACCCGACTCTGACTCATACGCTGGACACTCTGGACGTTGATATTGCGCTGGCCACGCTGCCCATGGATTTCAATATCTACGATATCCCTGGCGGAGTTTACCGCCGAGCAAAAGAGATCATCACTAAAAACGAAAGCCCGTTCAAAGAGTGGTCCGCCGCCCTGCGAAAACGAGCTGGCATTCTGGATTATTCCCGCGCCGCTATTTTCGCACTTATTCGCGGAGCCGAAGAAAACACTCACCATTTCCCGGAACTGTTGAGCCGTTACATCAACAAGAACCTGACGGAAACAGACCACCAGCACCCATCAGAAGAAATGCTGGCGGCAGCTGGTCACGTTCCAGAAAAAAGCTGGGAAAACGAGATAAACCACCGACTGGCAGCCGAACGCGGGGAATTCGTTCCGGGTATCAGCGACCCTACGGATCCAAAGTGGGTGCATGAAGACTTGACCAAGCCACAGCCAGAAATCGCCAACATGGGCAACGGCGTTTTCTCCATCGATGGCCTGATTGGGGAGCAGCCGGAACCAGCGCTTTCTGTCGTTGACCAGGTGCGCCAGCGCGCCGCTGAAGAAAAACGGCATCAACCCAATAGCGAGGAAACCACCAGCGATGTGCAGATTGAAAAAGCTCTCAATGATGAAAACCCGGCTGAACCTGAAATGCCAGTTAGCGAATCAGCAACTGACACAGCTACAGGCCATGCTGAAGATAGCGATCAAGCAGATACCCCAAATACCGATACCGTTCATCATAATGATGATTTCCGTCACGTGATGGTAGACCTCGAAACCATGGGTAAAAAATCCAGCGCTCCTATAGTCGCGATCGGCGCCGTATTTTTTAATCCAGATAGCGGCAGAACTGGCGCAGAGTTTTATGCCGTCGTTTCTCTGGAATCATCCATGCTTTTGGGTGGGTTGCCGGATGCAGGGACAATTTTATGGTGGTTAAAGCAGTCTCCAGAAGCGCGTTCTGAAATCACAATGAGTGACACAATGCAGCTCGGGGATGCACTGGAGTTATTTTCTGACTTTATCAGTGAAAATTCCGATGCAGGTTCTAACGTGCAGGTCTGGGGTAATGGCGCATCATTTGACAATGTCATCCTACGTTCATCGTATGAGCGAGCAAATATCGAATGCCCGTGGAAGTTCTGGAATGATCGTGACGTGCGAACCATTACAGAAATGGGCGAGGCAGTTGGGATAAAACCTCGCTACGACATTCCATTTGAAGGGGATATGCACAACGCCCTTTCTGATGCCCGTCATCAGGTCAAATACGTTTCCGCTATCTGGCAGAAATTGATTAAGAACTGATTTTTCATTATCAGCATGTGGCCCAGCAATGGGCCATACTCTGGAGGAAAAATGGCGAGACTTGTACTGCTCTCGGAATGGGCTGAGCATGAATTTGGTAACCCGATTCCCGGCCCCTCAACATTAAATAAATACGCAAAGAATGGGATGATCTCACCACCAGCCTGTAAGGTCGGAAAGAGCTGGCGCGTTGAGCTGACAGCTCGGTTCGTTGGCTTCTCATCCCAACCCGAAATGAAAAAGCAGGATCATCCGCTGTTGAGGAGAATCTTAGAAGATGGGCAGACCACGGAAACATAATGTCACGATCCCGGGCCTTTCCCCCTATTTAGACTCAAGAACAAATAAAGTGTATTGGCGTTACAAACACCCTGTTACAGGGAAATTTCACGGACTGGGCACCGACGAAAAGATTGCCAAAGAAATTGCAGTCGAAGCTAACAGCCGGTTAGCTGAGCAAAAAATGAGGCATATACTCAAAATAAAAAACGAAGTTAATTCGCGCCTCGGCGGCTCATCGACTATTTCTGATTTTATACCGAGATATAAGAAAATTCAGGAGGAAAGACTGGTTCGGGGAGAGATAAAAATGTCCACCCTGAAACAGAAAGATTCCCCCCTAAAGGTTCTTGAGCAACATCTCGGCATGTCTCAGATGGATCAAATAACAGTTAAAGATATCGTTGCCATCCTCGATGAATACAAAGATAAGGGTCATAACAGAATGGGGCAAATATTCAGGAAGATTGTGATTGATGTGTTCAAAGAGGCTCAGCAAGTGGGGGAAGTTCCCGTGGGATTTAATCCGGCGGAAGTTGCGAAAAAACCACATGTAAAAATATCTCGCCAACGATTAACCTTTGCCGAGTGGGAGTTGATCTACAAAGCAGCAGAAAAGGATAATTATTTTTTACAGCGCGCGATGCTGCTGGCGCTTGTAACCGGCCAGCGCCTTGCTGATATATGCAACATGAAATTCAACGACATCGAGGACAACTATTTGCTTGTTGAGCAGGGTAAAACAGGTGCAAAGATCGCAATACCACTGGCTCTCAGGAATCAGCAGTTAAATATTAGCCTCGGGGAGATAGTATCGATGTGCAGAGATAAGGTATTGAGTCCTTTTCTTCTACATCACCACCACGCGAAAGGAAAGGCAAAGCGCGGAGGGAAAGTCATGCCAGCAACGCTAACTGTAGCCTTTAGCAAGGCAAGAGATGAAGTGGATTATAACTGGGGAGAAAACGGCACGCCGCCAAGCTTCCACGAACAGAGATCACTCTCAGAGCGACTTTACAGAACGCAAGGAATTGATACCCAGGTTCTCCTCGGTCATTCGAGCAAAACTATGACAGATCGTTACAACGATTCACGGGGAAAAGAATGGAAAAAACTGGTCATTTGATGACCAGTTTTGCAGAAAGGTTTTGCAGGAGTTTTGCAGAAGAAATCAGAAGCGGTAGCCAGCCGAGAACATAAACACCCACGGATCCAGTCTGGTACTGACATTCTGGTTCACACCATTGTGTTTAAACTTCACGTTGGTGTCGATATCCATGTACCAGACCGACATGTTAATCAGCCAATCACGGTTAATCAGATAATCCAGCCCCACCTGCCCGGCTGCGCCCCAGGAGTCGTCCAGGCTCAGATCGGAAAGTCCTGCCTCTTTGCCGGTTTTGTTGAAATCATTATCAAAGAAGGTGGTGTAGTTGATGCCCGCGCCAACGTACGGGCGAAACTTACTCTGCGCATCACCGAAATACCACTGGGCCATCAGCGTAGGGGGTAACTGGTGAACCGTCGCGATATTACCGGTTGGGCCGGTGCCGACTTTGTGGCGGAACGGCGTGGCGGCCAGCAGTTCAATACCGATGTTATCCGTCGCCATATAGGTAAAGGTTAAGCCAAGCTGCGTATTGTTGCTGACGTTAAAGCTCCCCAGACTGCCGAGAACATTATCGGAACCCTCGGTAGGCCTCACCGTTGCAGAACCGGCACGAATGAAAAACTCCCCTGCCTCATGCGCCCAGGCACCGCCGGAAACGGTACTCAACATCAATGCAACCACTGCTAACTTTTTCATATCCACTTCCTCATTATGGTTTTTCAAGCGCGGCAAATATACCCACAATGAGTTACTTTTGAACCATCACAGATCACACAAAGTCATTAGATTTAACATTTATTAATCCAGATCAATTTTCACAACCTATGTCAGACGGGAAATTATCACCCACATCAATTTCATTGGTTTTGTCGGAAAAAATTTTTTGCCCCCTCTTGTCGGCATCAAAGCGGCTGGATAATTTAGAGCGTGACAATTTTGTTGATGCGTTTTTATCAGGTGTAATCATGAGTGAAATCAACCCGTGCATGACGTGCGGTGCCTGTTGTGCGTATTTTCGAGTCTCTTTTTACTGGGCTGAAGCCGATGATGCCGGTGGCCCTGTTCCCGCGCAGCTCACCGAGCCCGTTACCCCCTTGTTACGCTGTATGACCGGCACCAACCAGCGCCAGGTTCGCTGTGCGGCCCTCTCGGGGGACATCGGCGGTTCGGTCAGTTGCACCATCTATGCCAATCGCCCTTCTCCGTGCCGCGAATTCGCCATGTCCGGTGAAAATGGCGAGCCCAATGAAGCCTGCAATCGCGCCCGCGCGCGATACGGCCTGCCGCCGCTGAATCCTATTTACAAAGATATACTTAGCGGAGCCGGCGCAGAGGCTGCTACGCAGGGGAGATTTGCGGTACAATTGCCGGCTAATTAACACCTGCAATACTCAAGGAGAGTGCATGTCTATCACGGCGCAGTCTGTATACCGTGACACGGGTAATTTTTTCCGTAATCAGTTCGTGACCATTTTGCTGATTGCTTTGCTCTGTTCATTTATCACGGTGGTGCTTGGCCATGCCTTTTCCCCCAGCGATGAACAGCTCGCGACGCTGACTACCGGAGAGCATCTGGCAGGTAGCACAGGGCTGTTTGATTTGGTGCAGAACATGACGCCGGAGCAGCAGCAAATTCTGCTGCAATCCTCTGCGGCTTCCACCTTTGCCGGGCTTATCGGTAATGCGATTCTGGCGGGCGGTATTCTGCTGATGATTCAGCTCATCTCCGCGGGTCAGCCGGTCAGTGCGCTGCGAGCGATTGGCGCCAGCGCGCCGGTGCTGCCGAAGCTGTTGGTGCTCATTTTTATCAGTACGTTCCTGATTCAAATGGGCGTCATGCTGATCGTGATTCCCGGCATCCTGCTGGCCATCGTGCTGGCGTTCGCCCCGGTGATGATGGTGCAGGATAAACTGGGCGTTTTTTCCGCCATTCGTCACAGCACTCGTCTCGGCTGGGCCAATATTCGTCTGATTGCCCCCGCGGTGGTTGGCTGGATGCTGGCGAAAACGCTGCTGCTGTTGTTTGCATCAAGCTTTGCCTTCCTGACGCCATACCTTGGTGCCGTGGTGGCTAACACGCTCAGCAACCTGATTTCCGCCTTGTTGCTGATCTATTTATTCCGCGTGTATATGCTTATTCGTCAATAATCTGATGCCGCCCATAGCGGGCGGCATGAACTACGGAATCGAAGTATGAAGCAGTTTCTTGATTTCTTACCACTGGTTGTCTTTTTCGCCTTCTATAAAATCTATGACATCTATGCGGCCACCAGCGCGCTGATTGTCGCCACTGCGGTGGTGCTGATTTATAGCTGGGTACGCTATCGTAAAGTCGAAAAAATGGCGCTGATCACCTTTATTCTGGTGGCTGTGTTTGGCGGCCTGACCATTTTCTTCCATAACGATGAGTTTATTAAGTGGAAAGTCACCGTGATCTACGCGCTGTTCGCCGGTGCGCTGCTGATTAGCCAGTGGGTGATGAAAAAGCCGCTGATTCAACGCATGCTGGGCAAAGAGATCACCCTGCCGGAGGCGGTGTGGTCGAAGCTGAACCTCGCCTGGGCGGTGTTCTTTATCCTCTGCGGGCTGGCAAATATTTATATCGCCTTTTGGTTACCGCAAAACATTTGGGTAAACTTTAAGGTGTTTGGCCTGACGGCATTGACGCTGGTATTCACCGTGCTGAGCGGCGTGTATATCTATCGTCATATGCCACAAGATGACCATAAGTAAGCACAGAGAATAATAATGACACTACAGAATGACGCTCCACAGGGAGAGCTGGTATTACGCACTTTAGCCATGCCTGCGGATACCAATGCCAACGGCGATATCTTCGGCGGTTGGCTGATGTCGCAAATGGATATTGGTGGCGCCATTATGGCGAAAGAAGTGGCCCATGGCCGCGTGGTGACCGTGCGGGTAGACGGTATGACGTTCCTGCGCCCGGTAGCGGTCGGCGACGTAGTGTGCTGCTATGCGCGCTGCGTCAAACGCGGCAATACGTCGGTGACGATTAATATTGAAGTGTGGGTAAAAAAGGTGTCATCAGAGCCGATTGGTCAGCGCTATAAAGCGACCGAAGCGCTGTTTATCTACGTCGCGGTCGACCCTCAGGGGAAACCGCGCGCTATCCCTGCTGCATAATCACAAGCCCGGCCACCGCCGGGCTTGCTGCTTTTAGAGGAAACCTAACACTTTCAGGACAAAGTAGCCGACGACAATCACAATGATCGGCAGAATATAGAGCGGGAAGAATTGCACGAAAATGGTATGACGCGGCACCTCAACGCGGGCCTCCAGCGCTTCACGGCTCATCCCTTCCGCCCCTTTCGCTTTCTCCAGAATCAGCTGATCGTTCACACCTTCACGCAAAAACTTCGCCTGACGCGCCATGCGCGCGCCGGAGTCCTGTAGCGCCAGCGCAACGAAAATCAGCGCAAAAATAACCCAGAACATAATATTCAGGCCGTTATGAAAGTCCGGTTGCGGCGAGTTGTACCAGAAGAGATTCAGGAATGGCGTATTGAAACGCATCATGTCGACCATCACGTGGACAAAATCCATCATGACGGCATCGATTCCCGGCTGCTTAGCGCTGTGTTCATACATGAATTTCAGCACGGAAATCAGCGTAGAGATCAGGGCAGGAATAAAAATAACCCACCCGGCAATACGCTTGAGGATGGCAATGCGTCCAGCTTGTTGATACGTCATGGGTTCCCCTTGTTAAGACGCAGACTCTCGGGCTAAGTGCTTATTAAGTCTACCTGCTGAAGGTGACTTTCGCCCGACTTTACGCCCGATATGATATACCATTAACCGGCATTCGTTACCCTAAAGGAGAGGTAGTTATGTCCACCGAGCGTCAAATACGCGCCGCAATATTCGATATGGATGGATTACTGATCGATTCCGAGCCGCTGTGGGACCGTGCCGAGCACGAAGTGCTGAGCGAGCTGGGCGTCGATTTTACCCGTCGTCACGAGCTTCCCGATACTCGCGGTTTACGTATCGATCTGGTGGTCGACCTGTGGTACGGCCAACAGCCATGGAGCGGCCCGGACCGTGCCGCCGTAGTTGAACGGATGATTGCCCGCGTCATTTCGCTGGTTGAGCAGACGCGCCCGTTGCTGCCAGGCGTGCGTGAAGCCGTCGCGCTATGCAAAGCGCAAGGGTTGAAAGTCGGCCTGGCTTCCGCCTCTCCGCTATACATGCTGGAAAAAGTGCTGACCATGTTTGACCTGCGCGAGCAGTTCGACGCGCTGGCCTCCGCCGACACGTTGGCCTATAGCAAACCGCACCCACAGGTCTATCTGAACTGCGCGGCCGCGCTGGATGTCGATCCGCTGTGCTGCGTGGCGCTGGAAGACTCGGTGAATGGCATGATTGCCAGCAAAGCGGCGCGCATGCGCTCCATTGTTGTCCCGGCTCCGGAAAGCCAACTCGACCCGCGCTTCGCTCTGGCCGATGTGAAGCTGCCGTCTCTGGAATTCCTCACCCGCGAAAATTTGTGCGGCTAATCATGATGCGGGCACGGATTGTGCCCGCAAATGCCAACCCAATCATAAAAATGAAACGCTGTTTTATTTTTATTTGAATTTTCCGCTACGCCCTCCTATGCTTTAGCCCTGTAGGTCATCTCATAATGATAAAAACCGTATACAGGGGTCGAAATGATTCTTCATGCTTTCAATCTGCAAGGTAAAGTCGCACTCGTTACCGGCTGCGATAAAGGTCTCGGTCAGGGTATGGCGCTGGGGCTGGCGGAAGCCGGATGCGATATCGTCAGCGTCAGCCGAAGCATTCCGCAAGAAACCGCAGAAAAAGTGGCGGCGCTGGGCCGTCGGATGTTTGCGATTCAGGCCGATCTGAGCCAGCCTGAGGCCATTGCTGATATCGTCCCCGCCGCCGTGGCCGCCGCGGGCCGTATCGACATTCTGGTCAACAACGCCGGGACCATTCGACGTGAAGATGCGCTGACCTTCAGCGAAAAGAACTGGGACGATGTGATGAACCTGAACCTGAAGTCGGTGTTCTTCCTGTCACAGGCGGTGGCGAAACAGTTTCTGCAACAAGGTAACGGCGGGAAAATTATCAATATTGCGTCGATGCTCTCTTTCCAGGGCGGCATTCGTGTGCCATCCTACACCGCTTCAAAAAGCGGGGTATTAGGCATCACCCGCCTGCTGGCCAACGAATGGGCTCAGCACGGCATCAACGTCAACGCCATCGCGCCGGGGTATATGGCCACCAACAACACCCAGCAGCTGCGTGACGACGCTGAACGCAGCAAGGAAATCCTCGACCGTATTCCGGCCGGACGCTGGGGGACGCCAGACGATCTCAAAGGCCCGGTGGTATTCCTCGCCTCGTCTGCCTCGGACTACATTAATGGCTATACGGTGGCCGTAGACGGCGGCTGGCTGGCACGTTAATTTTTTGACAAAGAGTTACACTGTAACCTCTTCCGCCTACTGTATAAAAACCCTATACTGTATGAATTCACAGATTAATGGGTTTCATCATGACGGCGGAAGGTCATCTCCTTTTTTCAATCGCCTGCGCGGTATTTGCTAAAAATGCCGAACTGACGCCGGTCCTGGCACAAGGAGACTGGTGGCACATCGTGCCGTCGGCGATATTGACCTGTCTGCTTCCGGACATTGACCACCCACGCTCCTTCCTGGGGCAGCGGCTAAGTTGGTTATCGAAGCCCATTGCGCGGATGTGTGGCCATCGCGGTTTTACCCACAGCCTGCTCGCCGTTTTTGCCGCGCTCACCCTTTTCTATCTGAAAGTACCGGACAGCTGGATAGTCCCCGCCGATGCCCTACAGGGGATGGTGCTGGGCTATCTGAGCCACATTCTCGCCGACATGCTCACGCCAGCGGGCGTCCCCTTGCTGTGGCCCTGCCGCTGGCGTTTTCGCCTGCCGATTCTCGCACCGCGTAAAGGGAATCAGCTGGAGCGCGTTTTGTGTATGGCGCTGTTTGCCTACGCCGTGTTCATGCCGCAGTCGCTACCGGAAAACAGCGCCATACGCTGGTCATCATCGATGATAAATTCGCTGCAAACCGACTTTAATCGCTTCATTCATCGCCGGGCTGAGCAATAATTCGGCGAAGATCGCATTTTTGGCATAATCCATTCCATTTGGATATAAGCGTACCATTTCAGTTCTGTTAACCTTCTCACATCCAGACAAATCTTTACGGGTTTGTCATAAAAAGACACCCGCCGCGGCAACACAAAATCACCGCGAACGGCGTGAAAAAAACTTCAGGAGAACGGGGATGAACTTTCCACTAATCGCGAACGTCGTTGTGTTCGCCGTATTGCTGCTGGCGCTGGCGCAAACGCGTCACAAGCAGTGGAGCCTGGCCAAAAAAGTGCTGGTCGGCCTGGTTATCGGTGTGGTCTTTGGCCTGGCGCTGCAGCTGATCTACGGTTCTGACAGCCAGGTGCTGAAGGACTCTATCCAGTGGTTTAACGTGGTCGGTAACGGCTATGTGCAACTACTGCAAATGATCGTCATGCCGCTGGTCTTCGCCTCAATTCTGAGCGCGGTAGCCCGTCTGCATAATGCCTCTCAGCTGGGTAAAATCAGCGTGCTGACCATCGGTACCCTGCTGTTTACCACGCTTATTGCCGCGCTGGTCGGCGTGCTGGTGACTAACCTGTTCGGCCTGACCGCTGAAGGTCTGGTTCAGGGCACCGCCGAGACTGCACGTCTGAACGCCATTCAGAGCAACTATGTCGGCAAAGTTGCTGACCTGAGCGTACCGCAGCTGCTGCTGTCGTTCGTGCCGAAAAACCCGTTTGCGGATCTCACCGGCGCTAACCCAACCTCTATCATCAGCGTCGTTATCTTCGCGGCATTCCTGGGTGTGGCTGCGCTGAAGCTGCTGAAAGATGATGAACCGAAAGGCCAGCGCGTACTGACCGCTATCGATACCCTGCAAGGCTGGGTGATGAAGCTGGTGCGCCTGGTGATGCAGCTGACGCCGTACGGCGTGCTGGCGCTGATGACCAAAGTGGTCGCCGGTTCTAACCTGCAGGACATCATCAAGCTGGGTAGCTTTGTGGTTGCGTCCTACCTTGGCCTGCTGATTATGTTTGTGGTGCACGGCATTCTGCTGGGCGTCAACGGCGTGAGTCCGCTGAAGTACTTCCGCAAAGTGTGGCCGGTGCTGACCTTTGCCTTCACCAGCCGCTCCAGCGCCGCGTCTATCCCGCTGAACGTTGAAGCGCAGACTCGCCGCCTGGGCGTACCAGAATCCATTGCCAGCTTCTCTGCTTCCTTTGGTGCGACCATTGGTCAGAACGGCTGTGCAGGTCTCTACCCGGCCATGCTGGCGGTGATGGTTGCTCCAACCGTGGGCATTAACCCGCTGGATCCGCTGTGGATTGCCACGCTGGTTGGTATGGTGACCGTCAGCTCTGCAGGCGTTGCCGGCGTGGGCGGCGGTGCAACCTTCGCTGCGCTGATCGTGCTGCCCGCGATGGGGCTGCCGGTTACCCTGGTTGCGCTGCTGATCTCCGTTGAGCCGCTGATCGACATGGGCCGTACCGCGCTGAACGTCAGCGGTTCCATGACTGCCGGCACCCTGACCAGCCAGTGGCTGCGTCAGACCGATAAAGACGTGTTAAACAGCGAAGAGGATGCCGAACTGGCGCATCGCTAAGGTAGTAGAACATCTCATCATAAAAACGCGCAGCTCAATCTGCGCGTTTTTTCTTTCATCCGGTTAATTCTAACGGCCATTTATCCTGATGGCCGCCAGTGAGGGTTTATACGCTTTACTGCGCTATTTCACCTTCCTGACGTACCTGATTGGCCCAGCGTTGCGCTGACTCAGGTACAGTAAACGCTGGCGACCGTTGAAACGACTCCCCAACCAGGACAAAAGCGACATATTTACCTCGCAGTATCCATACATCACGAAATGCATCCATTTTTAGCGCATGTTCGGGTGGCGCGGGTTCCACACGCGGGACATAGCTGATCACCTGGCGATTTTGTTGGCGAAGAGGTTTCATAATGGGCTGTTTCACTAAAGACAAATTTAAAAAATAGAAAAATGTTATTTTAGCCGATCTTGCGCCCCTTCGTCCTCTTCTGTGCGTGCGCTTTTCACTCATACGAGTTGATGTTGTACCTGCTTTAAGTCGTGGCCGGGTAAATTCGCTGAGCACAACAGCCCGCTTTTTCGCGCTGAGCTTGTTCACTCAAAGTCCTGGCTTTTCAGCCAGAACTTTGCCAATAGACTGGACCAGGTCTTTATTTTTACTACACCTGCCGGTAAAGCACCCGACAACCCCATGCCTGTAGAGTTATTTCACTTAACGCTTTCCCCGTGAGCGCATCAATATACCCTACTGGCAAGATCAAGCAGTGAGTCTGCACAGTGTAGTTCTGTACAAAGACATATGTTGTCTTCCCGTCCGTTCTTGCCGTCGCCACAACCCCCGAGGGAAGATCACATGCCAACGCACACGGCAGCGCGAGCATCTTGATAATGCCGCCAAAGAAATCACGCTGGAATTCCAGCGAATTACGCGAAGCCACATACCATGCTTTGCCTTTACCAAACACGTTTACCGTTACCGCCGGATTTCCTGCATAGAAGTCATCAGTATAGGTAGCAAGCGGAAGAGCCGTTTCCGCATGGATTAGCTCACATAAATGACGCGCCGGATAAGGGCCTTGCAAACCAAGCATATTCCCCTGGAGACCCTGAACAGGATGGTATTCACCTTCCGGTAAGCTATCAATTTCTTCCGCCCAGATCCCCAGCAGTTTGCGCAACGGTCCGGGGAAACCGCCTAAATAGCAGAGATCGCTTTCATTGACGATCCCTGTCCAGTAGGACGCGACAAAGTGCCCTCCCTGAGCCACGAACGCTTCTGCCCGCTCGGCAAACCCCGCCCTGACCATATAGAGCATTGGCGCAACCACAAGGGCATAGCCGCTAAAATCGACATCCGCATCAATGACATCGACAGCCACTCCCTGCTCCCAAAATGCGCGGTAGTGTTCATTAACGGTTTTTTCATATTCCATGCCCTGATTACGCGGCCCCATAGCGTCGTCCATCGCCCAACGACTCTGCTGATCAAAAATGACCGCCACTTTTGCCTCTGTGAAACACCCCGTAACGCCTTCCAGCCGACTCAGTATATCGCCTAACTGACACACTTCGCGCCCCACCCGCGTGTCCAGGTGACCAACATGATCGACAACAGCGCCATGAAATTTCTCGGTAGAACCACGACTTTTACGCCACTGAAAATACTGGACAGAGTCCGCGCCATGGGCAACCGCCTGTAACGAAGCGAGAATATGCATTCCAGGTTTTTTCAGCTTACTGATCGGCTGCCAGTTGGTGGCGCTGGGCGTTGATTCCATCAGTACAAATGGTTGACCGCCTTTCAGGCTACGCATCATGTCATGATACATCGCCGTCGCACACGCCACCGCGGTGTCATCACCATCGCAGTGCCACTGCGGGTAGCTATCCCAGGAGATAAAATCCAGCTCACGGGCAAACTGCCAGTAGTCATAATCGTTAAAGTACCCCATAAAGTTGGTCGTGGCCGGTATATTGGGGTTCACCCGTTTTAACGTCAGAATCTCCTGACGGCAGAAATCCATCGCCTGAGCGGTATTAAAACGATGCCAGTCAAGATTAAGCCCATGAACTTCATGCTCCCCATGTGGCGATGGCGAGGTAATTTGCTGCCAGTCGCTGTAGGTATGGCTCCAGAAATCGCTCCACCAGGCCTGATTGAGGTTTTCCAGCGTCTGATATCGTTCTTGCAGCCAGCGGCGGAAATTAGACTGACAGCGTTCACAATGGCACTCGCCACAATACTCATTAGAAATATGCCAGCCAAGTACTGCTGGATGGTGCGCATAGCGTTCCGCTAATTGCGTGTTAATGAGGCGCATTTTTTCGCGATACACCAATGAGGATGAGCAATGGTTATGTCGCCCTCCGTGCAACGCCTTCACGCGGTCTGCCCCCACACGCAGCACCTCCGGATATTTTTGCGACATCCACGCCGGGCGAGCGCCAGTTGGCGTCGCCAGAAAGACGCGAATTCCAGCGGCAGTGAGTTTATCCAGCACAGCATCCAGCCAGTCGAAAGTATATATTCCCTCTTCTGGTTCAAGCTTCGCCCAGCTAAAAATACCTACCGACATCACATTACACTGTGCCTGACGCATCATTGCGATATCTTTATCAATAATACCGGGAACGCTATCCCACTGTTCCGGGTTATAATCTGCGCCGTGCATAACGGTATTCATTTTGTTGTTAAAAATGTACTTTTTCATAATTCACTTCCCTTTGTTACGGGTGATGCCGAGGAAATAACAGCAGTCTCAGGCTGACGGTTACCACACAAGAAAAAAATCGAGCAGAATGACGTAATAAATACGGCGCCCCCCATAATCAAATAGGAATGAGCAAAGCCGATTGTGTCATAGCTAAATCCAGCTAGCGGTGAAATCACCGTGCCAATAATAGAGCTTGTGCAGGCAAAACCAACCAGATATAACGTCGAAGAGAGGCGCTGATCAAAATTTAACGTGATATATTTGAACATCGAAACCAAGAGCACCGGTAATTCAGCTACATGCAAAAGTTTTGTTATAAAAATAGGTAAGGGTCCCACCACCAAACCTGAACTGATCATTCTCATTGACATAACCATGCCTGCAAAGATCAGTCCATTCTTCGCGCCAATTTTATTCACCAGCCATGGTGCACAGAATAATCCTGCGGCTTCCAAAAATACCTGTGCAGAATTGAGGTAACCGAACATGGCAGCCCCCTGTTGCGGCGTTTCAAACTGCGCCACAAAATAGACAGAGAACTGCTGATCGTAAACATTATAAATGCAGGAACCGACCACAAAGAAAATCAGCGCCCAAAAACGTGGCAGCGTTAACAGACGTAGCGCATCGCTCAGAGAAACGTTACTATTCTTATCACTCGCCAACTGCGCCTGCGACGCACCATCGCCCAGTCGCAGCGCGGTGAGTACCATAAAAAAGAGTGCGCCGCCAACCGAGGCTAGCAAGAAATTAAGTCGTGGATCGATATTAAATAAAATGCCAGTAAAAAAACTCGCTACTGCCCAGCCTAGCGAACCGCCAAACCGCGCGCGTCCAAACTCGAAGTTATCGCGCCGCCCAACTCGTTCAGTAAATGACTCCAGCACACCAATTCCACCGTTATAGGCCATGCCAATATAAAAACCGCCGAAAAGACTGCCCACAATAAGGCTCATATGCAACAAATGACCAAACAAAATAAAAACAGGACCAGATAGCGTTAATAACACAGCCAGGTACCACAGTAAGTTTTTACGCAAACCGAGTTTATCCTGAATAAAGCCATAACACACCTGCGCACAAAGTGCCGAGACCGATAACGCAGAAAATATCAACCCTGTTTGTGTGGCCTGCAAACCAATAGTTTGATGAAGCCATACGGAAAGCAAGGATTGAAATGATGACCATGAGAAAAAAAAGAAAAACATTAACAAACACAGAATAAGTTGATTCCGTTTCATAAGAACACATCCCCTATCTTTTTAAAAAAATAAAAACCCGACCTCCCTTAATAACAATATCCATATTCGCCCTCATAGTAGTGAAGATCCATTATTATTTTTGATTTTATAATTACGTTTTTTCATTGTGTGAACAAAAACAATTTGTAAATCTTATGTAAAAATTGGCCTGAGATATTAGTCACACTCTCTAAGAATAAATAAACGTTCAGAATATTAATGAAAAGCTACCGTATTTTTGGAAAAAACAATCCTATACACAGCCTGAATTAATAATGGCAATAATATTAAAATGTCACATTCCGTTGATAGAAACCGGACACATCAACGGAATGATTAATGCGCATTACCCGTGCAAATAATACACTTTTCTCCCACAGGTCATCATTCCCGTTCCCGACCATCCTCTGGCGTAATCACACGCAATACCCGGCACGGAACGCCGACCGCGACAACATCTGGCGGTAGCTACAATTTAAGATGCTGTTTCCGTCTGAAGCGCCAATGCAGCGTTCTCAGTTTTCGTTAGCGTAAAGACTGATATGATCGTAAACGTGAGAGCAATACAGCCAAAGATCATATAAGTATGCTGAAAACCGATGCTATCGTACATTTTCCCCGCAAAGGACGACATGAATACTGAAGCGACTTTCGACACAACCTGATTACCCACCAAATAGATGGTAGCCGATAACAATGGATTAAATACGCCGGTAATATATTTAAAGATACCGATCAGCAGGAATGGCACTTCCAGCGCATGCAACATTTTTAATGCAATAATTTCGACCGTAGTTGTTGCCAGCGAAGATCCGATCATTCGCGTCGCCATCACCAACCCGGCCAACAGCAGCGTATTCTTCGCGCCGATACGATTGATTATCCACGGAGAACAGAACATCACGATAGCGTTACACACTTCACCTGCCGTAGTGACCATTCCAAATGCCTGATTACCCGCTTCCGGAGTGGCAAAGAACGATTTAAAGAAGGTGGCAAACTGCTGGTCATAGGTATCATAAATACAGGATACCCCTATAACATACAGCATCATCATCCACAGCTTGCGCTGACCAAACAGATTCATAACCGTTTTTAAATCGACCATCGGGCGGTTAGCCCCTAACGCCCCCATCACCTGCGCGCTTGAGCTGTACTGTGGTCTGGCGATCGCCACCAGCACAAGCAGGACGACAGCGGCTGCCGACCCCATCCAGAATACCCAGTCCGGATTAATACCAAACAACATCCCTGAGATCGTGGCGCATAACCCCCAGCCCAGACAACCAAAAGTACGTGCGCGACCATATTCAAACCCGGTATGGCGACTAACACGCTCGACATAGGCCTCCATCACTCCTGCGCCAGCGGAGAAAACAAAACCAATATATAACCCGGCGCTTAATGCCCCCAACCAGATATTAAACCGTATTAACGGCGCAAAGACATATAGAAAAAATGGGGCAATAAAGACCAACAAAATAGTCACGACCCAGACAAGATTTTTCTTCATCCCCAGCTTATCAGAAATAAACCCTAATACTGGCTGAAAACAAATAGCCGCCAAAGACAAACTAGAAAATACAATTCCAACGTCAGTTTTACTTAATCCTATATTATCAGAAAGCCAAATAGGCAAAAAAGGAAAACAGGTGGCCATAATAAAGAAATAGATAAAAAAGAAAAAACCAAATATCCAGAAATTGGGGTTACGGATGTAACAACCCGATGCTGTAGCATTAGCATTCATCGTCAATTCTCCATTAAGAGGCTAAGGGCCGCTCATATGCAGCCCATGGTAATTACACGCGCTGTAAACCAATTAAAATTGCACTTTCAGGATCCGATACCGGTAATATAAGCCCAACCTTTTGTAACCACTCACCAGTAGCGGTTTGTGGTGTTTTTAACCACTCGGGTAATTTATGCATCGTATGCCCGCCTTTGCCCATTAGCGGAAAAGTTGACGGGTCCAATAGCGTTATTTGATAGCGCGCCCCGGCCTCCAGGCCGGCAAAATGTAGCGGTGAAGTGAGCGAGTAGCCCGGCATCGCCAGTTGGCTGACCAGATACAACGCCTGACTTTTATCTTCGCTAACAACACCCTGAGCCAGCGTCGTGTTATCCGACATATCGGCTCGCCAGTACACACCGTGATGAATAAGTTCGCGCCACTGTTTATAAAGCGCGGCATATTTCCGATAACCTTCCCGTTCCAGGTCATCCACCTTCACCGGATCCAGCTCTAACCCCATATGGCCAAACAGTGCCGTCAACCCACGAAATGCAATGCTGTGCTGACGAGACGTCGAATGGCAATTGGCGCTGCCAATATGTGCCCCCATGACCTCCGGAGGGAAGAAATAGCTCATCCCGCGCTGGATAGTGTTGCGCTCCAGAGCATCGTTACAGTCCGAGGCCCAAAAACGATGGCTACGTTTAAGCACTTCATAATCGATACGACCGCCGCCGGAGGAGCAGGCTTCAAATTCAACGTGAGGGAAGCGTGCGACCAGGGCGTCCAACAGACGGTAGTATTGATGCGTTTGTGTGTGGGCGGCGGCTTTACCGTTGTGGCCAGGCTGCACCAGCACACGGTTCATGTCCCACTTTATGTAATCAATGGGATGTTCGCCCAACAGCCACTTCATTCGTTCAAGCAGAAAATCAAAGACCTCTGGAATATTCAGATCCAGGACATACTGATGGCGACCCGCCAGCGGCGTATAGCCAGGCAATTTCAACACCCACTCGGGATGAGCGCGGTACAGATCGGAATCCGGGCTGACCATCTCAGGTTCAACCCAAATACCAAACTCCATACCCAACGTCTGGACGTGGTTAATAACCGGCATCAGGCCGTCAGGATATTTTTTTCCATCGACATACCAGTCGCCGAGCGCCGCCCGGTCATCATTGCGTCCTTTAAACCAGCCATCGTCGATGATAAAACGTTCAACGCCAAGCGCAGCTGCTTCATCGGCCATCCGCATGATGTACTGCGGGTCGTGATCAAAATAGATGCCTTCCCAGGTATTCAGGTGCACGGGGCGCGGCTTATTACCGGGGAAACGAATGATCTGCTCGCGTAGATAACGGTGGAACTGCTGGCTCATGCCATTCAGCCCCTGCGCGGAATAGCTGGCAAAAAGTTGAGGCGTCCATAGCGTTTCGCCTTCGGCTAGCGCAACTTCGCCGGGCAGATAGATAGCCTCAGCCTGAAGATAGCGGCGGCCGTCAGTTTTCACTGCCGCCCGTAGGCGATGGTTGCCACTCCAGCCTAAATGCACGCCCCACACTTCGCCCTGCATTTCACTAAAGGCTGGGCTGCCGATAATCAGCGCCGGAAAATGTTCGTGCGATGTGCGTCCGCGGCGGTTTTCTAGCACATAGCTGTCGTGGTCGAGCATCAGGCGGTGCGGCTGAAACTCGTGCACCCAGCGACCATGAAATGCCAGTACTTCGCGCGCATGTTCTGCCACCGGCAACGTCACCGCCAGACGGTCAACCTGCCACAGGTCCTCTCGCAGGTTAGTAATACCGTGGCGAAGGCTTAAAACGCCGCTCTTATCCAGCGCGATTTCACTGCTCAAACGCAACCCGGCATGCGGGTCCTCGCTGATTAAGGTCAGTTGATTTCCATTCTGCACCACTTCTGCGGTAGTAAACTTCGGCGAACCATCAAGCCCTTGACGATGCCCTTCGATCCCTGGCGCACCAAACAGGCCGTGGCTCAATTCCGCCATCAGCGTCAACGGCGCATCCACATCAAGACCGGTATTCACCAAAGGACGATCCAGCGTTATAGCATCCAGTGGCGAGTAATGGTGAATATGTGGCCCCCAATAAATAATTTCAGCAAATGGATGCGTTCGAATAATGATATCGGTCGCGTCATTGTGTAAACGGATGATTGATTCAGACATAAGACCCTCTCCTGCGATAGTGGCCTTATCGTTGATCCGAAACGTTTCGGATTCAATCCAAAACGTTTCGGTTTTGTGATCTGATGAATAAATTCGCCGAAAAGAAAATATCAGCGGTTATTGTGGAGGGAGAAACTCCGGCTGCCAGAGTACCTGTAGCGATGCGATATCTTCACCCGCAATCAGTTGCCTGACCATCGAGGCAATCTGCCGCCCTACGCTGCGGCGTGTTGACTCAATAATGGCCCCGACGGGAACATCAATAATGCTATCTTCCGATAATCCATCGTAGACCACGAGCGACACGCGATTATCGCCGGTCAGCAGCCCTTGCTGATTAAGCGCCATCGCCACACCATCACCGGCTACGTTGCCATCCGTGATCACCGCCGTCGGCCCAGGTTCACTGCCACGCAATTGCTCCAGCATGACCTGATATCCCATGCGGCGAGTCGGAGGCGGGCAAAGCAACAAGCGAACGGGTAAGCCAGACTCGTTCATCGCATCAACATATCCCCGACGGCGCAACAGCAGGAATGCACGCTCGGTGTCTTCACTAAACATCGTAATACGTTGATGACCCTGGGCTATCAGAAAGCGCGTCGCCTGGTAGGTCCCCGCATAGTTGTCAAAATCAAACCAGGCGTACGGATTGGCAAGGTTGCTGCGACCCAGAGCCAAAAAGGGGAAACCAGCCTCCTGCAACAGCATCAGGCGCGGATCGTTATCCAGCGTGTGCGAGACAATCAGAGCATCAACCCGCCCGCTTTGCACCAGTCGCATATAACCGTGCTGGTTTGACTTATCATCATCAGCGATCAATAGCAGATCAATTTCATCACGCGCCAGTTCACGGCTAACCTCCCCTACCATCTCAAGGAACACATTGTTGCTCAGAGGCGCCGACTGGGTAGGAAAGACCAGGCCAACAGCGCCAATCTTTCCCATCTTCAACCGACGGGCAAAAGTATTCGGCCGATAGCCACGACGCCGTGCTTCCGCTTCCACCCGAGCTCGCGTTTCCTTCGACACATCGTCATAACCGTTCAAGGCGCGGCTGACCGTCGTCACAGAAATCCCCAGTTCTTTTGCGATAGCTTTAAGTGACATCAGTTTCCCTGCAAACAATAATAAATAGTGATAGCTATCCGCACTATACACGACTCAGTCAGCCGTCACTAAAGGCATATGAATACAAAAAAGCCCGGCAGGGTCGCTGCCGGGCAAAGGGTTGAGGGGGTAAAACGGTCGATCACACGTCGCGGTAAGTACCGAGACGATAGCCTCGTTCCGCAATGGCATATTTCAGCGATGCGGAGGTCAGGACGTCCAGCTCAGCCAGGCGCGGGTAGCAATAGGCGCTGCCCATAATGGTATTGTCGACAAACGCCGGATGACACATGACCTCCAGCGAGCCTTCCCCGCGTGCGGTTGAGTCGTCCAGCACCTTCAGGAACAGCTCATCGGAAATCGCATCGCCGTAAAATTCGCTGCTGAATCCCTCGCTGCTGCGCAACCCTTCCGGGAGGGCAAACGGGTACGGGATGGAGCGATCTATACGCAGCGCGATGCCTTTGGATTTCGCAAACTCGGCCACCAGCGGAAAGATCTGCGGGATCATATGCACATGGTGGTGGCTGTCAAAATGTGTCGGCTCAGCGTCGAACAGGTCGACAAAACGCTGATACTGACACGCCAGTTCACGCTCAATCTCGTCCAACGGCAGCGCATCTTCCTCGGCCACCTGCCAGATCCACTTACCGAGTTTGCCTTCGCGGGCCAGGCCCGGCATCGGCGTCAACGGTTCGCCCAGCGTGAGCACAAAGTGCATGCCCACCGCCAGCTCTGGCGTACGGCGGCTCAGTTGAGCCGCGTGGTCAATAGCCGCGCCGTTAACCAGCGCGGTGGTGGACGTGACCAGTCCGTTCTTACAGGCGTCGAGGATGCCGTAGTTCTGCCCTTTACTCAGGCCAAAATCGTCGGCGTTCACGATTAACAAACGTTCCATCATGCCTCCTGTCACTGTTTCAGTTTCTCCACGGTGGCAGCGAAGTTCGGCAACCATTTTTCATGGGCCAGAATCAGTTCGCGCGCCAGAATCTCTGCATCTTTATCAGAGTGGATCAGCGGGCTTAAGTTCAGTGCCAACAGCACATCGTTAAATTCACCGCTGATCGCTGCCTTACTGGCCGCGATTTCAAAACCTTTGATGGTATGGATCAGACCCAGCACTTTCTCGTCAAAATGCGTGACGCGCGGGTGCGGTTTCGCGCCGTCGCGGCCCAGGATGGAGGTGACTTCAATCGCCCAATCCGCCGGGATGTTGTCGATATGACCGTGGTGCGGAATATTCACGTAGTGTTCAGTCTGCTTATCGTTGTAGATAGCGTTGATCACCTCACACGCCGCATCGGAGTAATAGGCCCCGCCGCGCTGTTCCAGCTCTTTCGGCTTGACGTTCAGGTCCGGATTTTTGTACAGCTCAAACAGCTGCTTCTCAACCTTCTGCACCACCTGCGCGCGCGCGCCGCCTTTGTAATACTCGCCCATTTCGATAGCCAGCATCTCTTTCTGCTTGAAGTAGTACAGCAGATAAGAGCACGGCAGCAGGTTCAGAGAACGCAGCAGTCCTTCGCTAAACGGCATATCGAAAATGTTTTTCACGGTGTTCGCCGACAGCGTACCGGAGGCCACGCCGTCCAGCAGTTCAGCAAAACGAGACTCGCCGTTGACCAGCACATCGCGTACGAAAACCATGTGGTTCAGGCCGAACAGGTCGATGGAAAGATCGTCTTTCTCACTCAGGCGCAATACGTCGGTGAAGAACATCTTCATGCCGATTGGAATGTTGCACACGCCGATAAAACGTTTGAAATTGGTGTGGCGATAGACCGCTTCGGTCACCATTCCCGCCGGGTTGGTAAAGTTAATCACCCACGCGTTCGGGCATACTTCTTCCACATCTTTAATGATGTCGAAAATCACCGGAATGGTACGCAGACCTTTAAACAGGCCGCCAGCGCCGTTGGTTTCCTGCCCCAGGTAACCATGGCTCAGCGGAATACGTTCATCTTTCTCACGGGCTTTGAGCTGACCAACGCGCAGCTGCGTAGTCACAAAGTCGGCACCTTCGAGCGCTTCGCGGCGATTCAGCGTCTTATAGACCTTCATCGGTACGCCGGCTTTTTCCACCATGCGCTGGCAAAGGGCATGAATGATATCCAGCTTCTCCTGGCCATCTTCAACGTCAACCAGCCACAGTTCGCTGACCGGCAGTTCGTGATAACGCTTGAGAAAACCTTCCAGTAATTCCGGCGTATAGCTGCTACCACCACCAATTGTGACGACTTTTAATTTCTGGCTCATCTCTTTCTCCCTCGTGATCCACAAGTAAACGTGGGTTACCCTCCACATTATACGTGGATAGTTAAAGTCTTTAATTCAGAGCTGCGGAGTGATTCCGCAGCGCGTTATTTGATAATCGTCAGCTGTTTGCGATAATTGCTCGGTGTGAATGAGGTTAGCTTCTTGAAAGTTTTAATAAACAAACTTGGGCTACTATAACCTGACTCATACGCAATATCGGTCACCGAGTAATTCGTTATTTCCAGCTGTTTCTTGGCAAAGTTGATGCGGATGTCATTAATAATCTGCATCGGCGTTTTACCGTAATAGCGCTGGGTGGCTCGGGTTAAATATTCCTGGGTTTTCCCGGATAACTCGACCATATTCTCCAATGCGCCTTCACCAAACTTTAATTTATCGTGCATGGCTTCGACAGTAGATTTTAACCACTGCGGCGTCACATCCTGCGCTTGTTCTTCGCGATAATGGCGTAAGCGATTAATCACGTAGAAGGAAACCAGTTCAATAAATTCGTCAAATTCCGTTTCACGAAAGTGCAGTGACGAAATAACCGACTCAATGTAACTAAGAAACGTGCTTTTAATCGAATAGACTTGTGATGCAACCAGCGCAAACGGAACCAGCGACTGATAGTGGGTATCGAAGAAATCTTTGCTGATCCCAACGTTGAGGATTCGCGTCGCGCCAAACTCATAGAAGCTCTGGTGATGTGAACCCATTGGGATAAACACAAAGTCTCCGCGCTCCAGCATAACCCGTTTGCCGTTTATCTCCTGATAGTAGCGCCCGGTCAGTACGATAGTGAACTCGTAATAGTCATGCTGGTGCAGCCCGCTGATGCTTTCCGTTTTGTTGTAGATGAATACATGAAAATTCTTACCGTTAAAGAGCTGTTGTTCTCGGGCGGTGTTGATTTCCATGGTGATCATCTTCGGTTGCCTCATAGGGAAAAGCCTATTGTACCTTCTCGTGAAGTTCGATCAATTCAGCAACCAGCTCACGCGCTAACATTGACGTCATAAGATGATCCTGCGCATGAACCAGCACCAGGCTTACCTTCATACGGCCTTCGCCTTCATCGCTTTCAATCAGCTGCGTTTGCACACGGTGCGCTTCGCTCAGGGCAACGCGGGACTGTTCCATGGTCGCTTTCGCGCCAACAAAATCACCCTGCTTCGCCTGCTTCAGCGCGGCGTATGCCAGGCTGCGCGCCTGTCCGGAGTTGATAATCAGGCCCATCACCACTTCTTCGAGATCGTTTTCCTGCACGTCCTCAGCAACGACATTATCCAGATCAAACATATTTATTCCTTTTGTTGAGGGCGGTATGGAGACCGGCTCCATACCGCATTGGCATTAGAATTTCAGAGCGGCAGCGATGTCTTCTTCGCTTTCTTCTTCTTCAATGGTGGCCTGCGCTTTGTTCGAGATAATCACGAACGGCATGTACACCATCGTTGCGACACAGAGGTTGAACAGTGCGACCAGCAGCGCCGCGACGCTTCCGTTACTGTTGAAGAAGGCGCCCAGGCCGGTTGGCATGGTCCACGGTGCCAGGTTGGTTACCGGAGGGATGATACCCATCGAGTAAGCAGCCAGGGTGATGGCAGCCAGAATCGGTTGTACCAGCACGAACGGGATAAACATAACCGGGTTCATGATGATTGGCAGACCAAACAGAATCGGTTCGTTAATCTGGAAGATACCCGACGGCAGAGCCAGTTTCGCAACCTGACGATGGTCAGCGCGGCGAGAGGCGATGAAGATAGCGATAATCAGGCCTAAAGTCGCACCGGAACCACCCAGCAGGATGTAGGAATCCAGCATCGGTTTCGCCCAGAAGTGGAACTGCTGACCCGCAGCGATAGCCGCATCAACAGAGCCGTACTGGTTGTACAGCGCGATGTTTTCCAGCGCCCATGGGGTCATGATGCCGTTGTCCAACGCGGTGAGCGCCAGTGAACCATGCACACCGAAGAACCACAGCAGGGAGTTGAACAGTACGTATGCCCATCCAACCACGCCACCCATTGCCGCCAGCGGTTTGGAGATGGAGTCCATGATGATCTGGTGGAAGTTGCTGCCGTAAGAAGACAGAATCCACGAGATGATGCCGAAGATGGACAGGATCAGGAAGCCTGGAATTAACGCCGAGAAGGAACGCGACACCGAGGACGGTACGCTGTCTGGCAGAGTGATAACCCAGTTGCGACGGATAACGAAGGTGAACAGTTCAGCCACCACCAGACCGATAATCATACCGGAAATGATGTTCTGACCACCCAGCCAGTTCGCGCCAACCGCATAGGCATCGCCAACGCTGTATGGGGTGACGGTCATAAATGCCGCTACCGCTAACAGGCCAGCCGCCATCGGGTCAACTTTACGCTCTTCCGCTAAGGCGGAACCGATAAAGAAAGGCGCCATCAGCGACATAATACCTAAAGTACCGTTATAAACGTTACCGCCAATAGCTTTAAAGCTGTTTAACGTGTCAATGGTTGACGCGTCCAGGCGAACACCCATTGAATAAAAGAATGATCCCTCACCAAAGCTCAGAAAAACGTTGTTAATTAATACAAACATGGCCCCTGCAAGGGTCAGCGGCATTAATTTAATAAAACCGTTTTTAATCGCATTAATGTGTGGCTGTTTTCCTATTTTAACGGCAAAAGGAAGGAGTACCTTTTCAAGCGAATCGATCACTTTACTCATAGAAAAATACCCTTAAAAGGCCGCAATTAATATTGCGGCGATTGAAATATGAAATAACTCTTTGACGGGAAAATTATAAAATTATTGCGCAGCGGCTTTTTTAATTGCAGCAACCGCTGCCTTAAGCACGCCTAAACCATCTACCTTACCGTACAACGTTGAATCGATAATTTCGATCGGCTTGTTCGGTAAAATCTTTTTAATATCGTTCAGCATATAGCCGATTTGCGGGCCGAGCAGAATAACATCTGCCTGCGGGCCTTTTTCTGCGGCAAAAGCTTCTGAGAATGCTTCGATCACTACCGGTACTTCGTACTTCTCAGCCTGCGCTCGCATTTTAGATACCAACAATGAAGTGGACATCCCCGCAGAGCAAAAAAGATAGATATGTTTCTTTTCCATTCACGCTTCCTCAACTTGTGAAATCTGTCATCACCGGGCGATGTTCCATGTGCCCACTACCCTCGTATGTAACAGATGAGTTATCTTCTGTTTATGCATTGAGTATACGGCAACAATTTGCCTACTGATAATTCTTAACAGGCAAAAATTGTCTCTCATTGACCTTCGGTTTTGACTGTCTTCACACTTTGCTCAAAATAATTCGCGACAAGAAATAAGCATCAGATCTGATAAAAAAACCCGACACAGAGGTCGGGTTTTCGTAGGCATCCTATAAACACACGATTATGACTTAGCAGCAGCCGGGTCCGTATCGTACTCAGCACACGTCTGGTAGCCGGAGTTGATCACGTGGCCAGTCTCATCGAGAGCCACAAAATAGGTTTCAGCTTTACCATCTCGTTGACCCAGGATATAGGTCTGGCAGGTGCCGCGAGCGTGAATCATGGTGACTTCAGAAGACGGTTTACCGGCAATTTGCATTACCTGTGAACGGCTCATCCCTTTTTTAACATCTTTGACCACCGGCTGAGTAAACTGATCTTTAGTACGATCGTATGCAGTACAACCCGCCAGCATCGCCAGCACAGCGCCGGCGCCCAGAAGCCCTACGACTTTTTTATTCATGTTCCCTCTCCTTTCGTTCAATGTGTAATAAGCGTGGGATAAATATTGCTATTTATCAACCAATACGCCGAAATCAATCTCATCAGGACCGAAAAATCGGATTAATTTACCGCAGTCAAAACTGTGATCCTTGTCGTTTTACCGTCAAAGAGGTAGCTTTAACACTTTGTTCTGATGGGCTAACGGCAAGGCTGGCACACTACATTCCGGAGGGGTAAATGGCATTACAACAAGAAATTATTCAGGCGCTCGGCGCAAAACCACAGATTGAGGTACAAGAAGAGATCCGTCGCAGCGTGGATTTTCTTAAGTCATACCTGAAGACCTATCCGTTTATCAAATCACTGGTGCTGGGCATCAGCGGCGGCCAGGACTCTACCCTGACCGGTAAACTGTGCCAGCAGGCTATTAATGAACTGCGGGCGGAAAGCGGCGATAGCGCGCTGCAGTTTATCGCCGTACGCCTGCCCTACGGCGTTCAGGCCGACGAACAGGACTGCCAGGACGCGATTGCTTTCATCCAGCCGGATCGCGTGCTGACCGTTAATATTAAAGGTGCTGTATTGGCCAGCGAGCAGGCACTGCGTGAAGCGGGTATCGAGCTGAGCGACTTTGTTCGCGGTAATGAAAAAGCTCGCGAACGTATGAAAGCCCAGTACAGTATTGCAGGTATGACTCACGGCGTAGTGGTCGGGACCGATCACGCCGCGGAAGCTATCACCGGCTTCTTTACGAAGTACGGCGACGGCGGCACCGATATTAACCCGATCTTCCGTCTCAATAAACGCCAGGGCAAACAGCTGCTGGCCGCCCTCGGCTGTCCGGAGCATCTTTATAAGAAAGCCCCCACCGCCGACCTCGAAGATGACCGCCCTTCTCTGCCAGACGAAGTGGCGCTGGGCGTCACCTACGACAATATTGACGATTATCTGGAAGGCAAAACGCTGGCGCCAGAGCTGGCGAAGACCATCGAAGGTTGGTATCTGAAGACCGAGCATAAGCGCCGTCCGCCGATTACCGTGTTTGATGATTTCTGGAAGAAATAAAGAAGAAAACCGCCGGAGCTGCCCATAGCCTTTTGGCATTTATGGGCAACTTCGGCGGTCTTAAGACAGTGTGCCGAGTGGATTATTCGGCAGGCGCAGCAGGCATTTTACCTTCTGGCGCTTTGTGTTCTGTCAGACGCTTCTCAAAATTAGCATTAAACTGCTTTTTCTGTTCCGGGGTTAAGATGTTGTAAATCTTGTTCTGGGTTTCCAGACGAGACAGCATCATGGCTTTATGCTGCTCTTCCATCTTCGTAATCTGCGCTTCCGCTTTCGCTTTATCGAAGCTGTCGCTGGCAATCAGGTTATGCATCGCACGCATCTCTTCCTGCGGCGGACGTTTCATATGTTCGCGGTTGTCTTTCATGATGTCGCGAATCTGCTGTTTCTGTGCATCGGTCAGGTTCAGTCCCTGGAACATCATATCGTGACGCGGGCCCATCTTACCTTTGTGATGATGCATCATTTTACCAGCCGGCTGCGTGGCGTCGGTGGTGGTGGTAGAAGTCGTATCTGCCGCATGAGCCAGATTAGCCGCGCCCAGAGCCAGAGTAGAAGCAACAAACAGAGCAGTTAATTTTTTCATCATTAAGTCCTTACTTTCAGTTATTCTGACGGCGCATTGCCGTGTTGACGAGATTAACTTTACGGGGTTTATCGTCAATTAATCAGAGCGAGAGTAAAACAATGAAAGTGTAAAAAACAATTTTTCGCCAATTATGATGAAATTAAGGATAAAGTGTGGAGAGTTGCAACGAAAATATTCAATACGATGATTAATAAGAGATTTTCTTAAAAGTATAAAGCAGCATCGATTATTAATAAAGCAATATTCCAGGAATAATCCGTAATACCATCAGAACGCCAAAATAAAAAGCCGCAACACAATGCTGTGCGGCTTTGTTCGCTATATAGCAGGCGGGCAACGTTCTAACATCAGGCCAGCACGCAACCCCAACGCCACGTCCGGGTTGGGGAACAAGACATACTCACAGGCCGATTCCACCACGTAGCGCGTATCACCGTCTTCCGCCAACAGTGTCCCCTTGGCGAAAGGCGTGAAGTTCAGCGTCTGCATGGACATATGCAGCCGGAAGTCCGCGCTGCGGCGGGTAATCTGCTGCACCACCCGGTAGTAAAGCGGCGTTGCCGCTGCGCCACCGCCAGATTCCCCCGCCAGCAAGTTCGCCAGCTGTCGTTCAACCAGCGCGAACTGGCTAAGATCGTTTTGTCCGAAAGGTCGTGCCTTACCCAGTTCCAGCGTGCAGGACAGCGCGTCAAACGTTTCGCAGGTAAAATGGGTAAATGTTCCCCCCGGCGCCTGATGAAACACCAGCGCCTGCAGCCCCGCCGAGCCCAGCCAGCGTAAAAAATCCGCGTCCCACGGGGTCTCTCGCATCGGCAATACGCCAAAACGCGGGTGATGAGAACCACGAATGGCGGTATGCATATCAAGATGCCAGCGCGTCTCAGCCGGGCAGCGCTGGTAAAACGCCGCTACGGTTTGCTCGAGGCTGGCGGCGCGTACGGTTTCATCACTCACCGGGAAATGCCGCCAGCGGGCGCCAAACATCCGGTTGAGATCGCTGTGCAGGTAGCGTTTGTTATCACGCAGCGCTGGCGGGTTACCCAATACCACCAGCAAATGCCAACGCAAGGCCTGTTTGCCGCTGATTAATGCGGTCAGTAGATTATCGAGGATTTCAACCGGCGCGGTCTCATTGCCGTGGATCCCCGCCGACAGCACCATCGCCTGCGAGCAACTTTGATGCGGCGTCAGCTGTAGCACTCCGGCTTCACGCCACTCCCAGCGAAAGTTGGCCGTTTCGCCCTCCGGCTGCGGCGGCAGCCTCCCCGCCAGCGTTAACGCCAGAAATTGTTTCATGCCGCCTCCTTAGCGCTGAAAAGGGTAGATCGATCCCAACTGTAAAATCTGGGTTAATCTGTCCAGCGCTTCGCGCCCTTCCACCAGTAACTGCGGGTCGGCGAGATCGGCCTGCGTCAGCCGATCGCGGTAATAACAGTCAACCCAGTCATTGAGCGTGGCAAATAGCGTATCGTTCATCATCACCGCCGGGTTCACCGCCCTGCGCTCATCGTCGGTCAGCACTACCCGCAGACGCAGGCACGCAGGCCCACCGCCATTGGCCATGCTTTCGCGCAGGTCGAACACCCTCAGTTCATCAATCGGATTATCCTGCGCCAGCAGCGCGTTGAGATAACGCCAGACGCGCGGATGCTCCTGCGCTTCGCCGGGCAGCACCAGCAGCATGCTGCCGTCGGGTTTGCTGAGCAGTTGGCTGTTAAACAGATACGTTGCCACCGCTTCGGCAACCGTCACTTTCGAGGAGGGAACCTCAATCGGCATGAAGTTCGGTACTTTCAGTGCCAGCTGGCGCAGCAACGCGGGCTGATCGACAAATGCCTGCTCGTGGCAAAACAGCACCTGCCGGTTACTGACCGCGATCACATCGTTGTGGAACACGCCCTGATCAATCACCTGCGGATTTTGCTGGGCAAAAATCACCTGGTTAGGGTTAAGCTGATTGAGACGCGCCACCGCCTCACTGGCGGCTCGCGTTTGTCGCGCCGGATAACGCTGCGGCTGACTGGCGTTCAGCGAATCACGACCGTAGATAAACAGCTGCGTCCCCGGCTGCCCATAGTCACGCCCTAGCCGGTTATGGTTCGCCGCCCCTTCATCGCCCAGCGCCGCCACCGATGGCAGCGGGCCATGTACGGCAAAGTGCGCCGGATGCGCAAAAATGGCCTGCAGCACGGCCTGAGTGGTCGGCGCTTCGCTGGCGCGGTGCAGCAGGCTACTGAGGTTGGCGACCGTCAGGTGCACCTTGCCATCTAAAGCATCCGCCGAGGGGCATACCGTCGCCGCGTTCGCGACCCACATTGCCGACGCCGAACTGGCCGCGCTCAACAGTTCCGGTGCCTGTGCGGCAGCCTTCGCGACGACCTGATCATCGCGGCCGCTAAAACCAAGCTGGCGCAGAAGCGCCACGTTCGGCCGCTCCTGCGGTGGGATCACGCCTTGCGGGAAACCGGCATCCGCCAGCGCCTTCATTTTCAGCAGCCCCTGCTTCGCCGCCCGCTGCGGATTTGAAATGTGGTACTGGTTGCGGGTTGAAGCCTCATTACCAAACGACAGCCCAGCGTAGTGGTGCGTTAGCCCCGGCAGACCGTCAAAATTCACCTCCCAGGCGTTCATGATGGCACCTCGCGCTGGAAATCCAGCCCTGGGTTGAGCGTCGCCGGCAAGGTCGCCGTCGGCGCTTCAAGGCTGGCCATCGGCCACGCACAATAATCGGCGGCATACCAGGCTCCCGGACGATGGTTGCCGGACGCGCCGACGCCACCAAACGGCGCGGTGCTGGCCGCCCCGGTGAGCGGTTTATTCCAGTTCACGATACCGGCCCGCGCTTCCAACAGCAGACGCTCAAATTTATCCCGTTCCGGTGAAATCAGCCCGCAGGACAGCCCATAGCGCGTCGCGTTGGCAAGCGCGATAGCCTGGTCGAAATCATCATAGCGCCAGACGCCCAGCAGCGGCCCGAACACCTCTTCATCGGCGATATCATGTGCTTCGCTCAGCTCAACAATACCCGGCGTCAGCAGCGAGGTACCCGGCTGCAACAAACGCGGCGCCAGCAGCGTCACGCCGCCATGTTCTACCTGCATCTGCCAGGCCTGGTGCACGCGCTCTGCCGCCTGCGCCGAGATCAGCCCGCCAATAAACGGCTGCGGCTCGGCATCCCAGGCCGCGGGAATAATACGCCCGCTTACCTCCACCAGCCGCTGTAGAAAGGCATCACCCAGCGCGCCGCGCTTGACCAGCAGCCGACGCGCGCAGGTACAGCGCTGCCCGGCGGTAATAAACGCCGATTGAATGGTCAGGTGTACGGCGGCATCGATATCCGTGGGTTCATCAACGATCAGCGGATTGTTACCGCCCATCTCCAACGCCAGCATTTTTTGCGGCTGCCCGGCAAGTTGACGATGCAGATGGAAGCCGGTTGCCGAACTGCCGGTAAACAACACGCCGTCAATACCCGGCTGAACGCTTAGCGCTTCGCCGGTCTCACGACCGCCCTGCACAAGATTGAGTACCCCCGGCGGCAGCCCCGCCTGTTCCCAGAGCTTCACTACGGCCTGGGCGCAGTCCGGCGCCAGTTCGCTGGGCTTAAACACCAGCGTATTTCCTGCCAGCAGCGCGGGAACAATGTGGCCGTTCGGCAAATGTCCGGGGAAATTATAGGGGCCGAACACCGCCAGCACGCCGTGTGGCCGGTGGCGTAGCGTCGCCGCGCCATCGGCCATATCGGCATGGCTTTCGCCGGTCCGGCTGTGATAAGCCTTCACGGAAATGGCGATTTTATTGATCATCGCCGCCACTTCGGTCGCCGCTTCCCAACGCGGTTTCGCCGTCTCGCGGGCGATGGTCTCCGTTAGCGCGGCTTTGTTTGCCTCCAGCAGACTGGCAAACGTTTCAACAATTTGCTGACGTTCGCTGAACGCACGCTTCGCCCAGGCAGGAAAGGCGTGCCGGGCAGCGTCCACGGCGGACTCTACCTGCAGAGCGCTGGCATCGTGACCCTGCCATACCGTTTCACCGCTGACCGGATTGGCGCGCTGACGGCGCGGCCCCTCGCCGATCAGCCATTTTCCATTAATCCATAGGCTCATATCTTCTTCTCCTCAGGGCACAGGCGGACCAAGCGAACCGCATCGCCCGGATGGCAGTTCAGGGCGTCCAGCTGCTCAGCGTTTAACGTCAGGGTTTCGCCCGCCGGGTCGGCGTGCACCAGCATGGCGCGATAGTGCTGATACTGTTCATTCGCAACCACGCACAGCGGCAGGTCGCTGCCGCCGGTTTCCCCTTCCGTCACCGTCACCAGGCGACTTTTGCGCACCGCGCGCACCCGGTCGATTTCACACTCCAGCGTCGGGCCGCCGTCAAAAATGTCGACATAATCGCGATAGCGGAAACCTTCTTTCTCCAGCACGGCTCGCGCAGGCGCGGTTTGCGGATGAACTTGCCCGATCACCGCGCGGGCTTCTTCACTGAGAAAATCGGTGTAGATCGGATGTTTCGGCATCAGCTCGGCGATAAACGCCTTCTGACCGGTACCGCACAGGTAGTCAGCGCGGGCGAACTCCATCGAGAAGAAGCGTTTTCCCAGGCTTTCCCAGAACGGCGAGTAGCCGTGTTCGTCAATCACGCCGCGCATTTCCGCCACCACCTTATGGTTGAAGCGATCGCGAAAGGCAGCCATAAATAAGAAGCGCGAGGATGACAGCAAATGACCGTTGCTCTCTTTGCGCCACGCCGGGTCAAGGAACAACGTGCACAGCTCGCTGCTGCCGGTATGATCGTTGGTCAAAAACAGCGTCGGCAGCGCGTTGTAGACGTTTAACTCTTTCGAGGCATGCACCAGCGTTCCGACCCGATAGTTGTACCAGGGGTCGTTGATCCCCACCGCCACTTCGATGGCGCACACCCCCACCACCGCGCCGCTGCGGGTATCTTCCAGCACGAAAACGTACCCCTGATCACCGCGCGGCAACGTTCCCTGCCAGGTCGCCTGCGAGCGGGCGATACGCGCCGCCAGCGTCTGTTCATCGGCGGGCAGCGAGGTCAGCCCGCCGCCCGTTTCCCCTGCGAGGGTTAAGAGGCCAGGCAGATCGCCGGCCCCAACCGGACGGATAATCATCATGATGATTCTCCCGCGACAAAACGTTCACAGGTGGCAGCGAAGCGGTTGAGACCGAGGGTCACATCCTCTTCTTTGACGATAAGCGCCGGGGCAAAGCGGACCACGTTGGCCCCGGCAATCAGCACCATCAGCCCTTCTTCGGCGGCCAACAGGCTTATCTGTTTGGCCTTACCGGCATATTCATCGCGTAGCGCGCAGCCAATCAGCAAACCGACGCCGCGAATCTCTTTAAACAGCCCAAACTGCGCGTTAATGGCCTGCAAGCGCTCTTTAAACCACTGCTCGCGTTGCTTCACGCCGTTGAGCACCTGTGGGGTGTTGATAATCGACAGCACCTCGCCGGCGACCGCACAGGCTAACGGATTGCCGCCGTAGGTTGTACCGTGGGTGCCCACCGTCATCACGCTGGCAAAGGCTTCGCTCGCCAGCAGCGCGCCTATCGGGAATCCGCCGCCCAGCGCTTTCGCCGTGGTGAGCAGGTCCGGCGTGACGCCGTAGTGCATATAGGCATAGAGCTCGCCGGTGCGCCCTACGCCGGTCTGCACCTCGTCAAAAATCAGCGCCGCGTGGTGGCGATCGCACAACGCGCGCAGCTCTTGCAGAAACTCAAGCGCGGCCGGGATCACGCCGCCTTCACCCTGGATAGGTTCCACAATCACCGCGCAGGTATCGTCGTCAATCAGTACGCGGGCGGAGTCGATGTCGTTATAGACGCCGTGGCGAATATCCGGCGGCAGCGGCGCGAAATCCTGTGAGTATGCGGGCTGTCCCCCGGCGGTGACGGTAAACAGCGTGCGGCCATGAAATGCGTTTTTAAACGCCACGATGCCGCTTTTGTGGCTGCCAAAGCGGTCATGAGCATATTTACGCGCCGTCTTCAGCGCCGCTTCGTTGGCCTCAGCGCCTGAGTTACAGAAAAAGATACGATCGGCAAAGGTGGCGTCAATCAACTGTTTCGCCAGCCGCAGCGCCGGTTCGTTGGTATAACCGTTACCGGTATGCCAGAATTTCCCCGCCTGCTCGGTCAGCGCGCGGATCATCGCTGGATGGGCGTGCCCCAGCGCATTCACGGCAATCCCCCCCGCAAAATCGATATAGCCCTTACCCTGTTGATCCCACAGCCAGGCGCCCTCACCGCGTACCGGAATAAACGGTGCCGGTGCGTAAACCGGCATCATCCACTGATCAAAATCTTGACGGCTGATTGACTGAGACATAGCGACCTCGACAGGTAAATAAATAGTTTATTTTTTGTTAATTAATTGAGTGCATTTCACTGTAAATGTAGATTGCACGGTTCGTGCCAGCGAGGAGAAAAAGTGCATAAACGGAGAGCGAATACGAAATATCAATAGGTTACAAGGTCATCTTATTCATCATAATTGCATATAAAGTGAATATTAATGTCATACAGCGATGTTGCAGGGGGAAATTAAGAAATATTATGCATCAGCAAAATATCATTCTGGATTTGTGATCGACTGCGAAATTTATCGTAGATTTACGCCTCATAACGGCGCAGATTGCCTCAACCTGGTGCAAATTTTGCTCGCCCGGATGGCAGCGGCAATAAAAGAAATCGGTGATACCGCTGGGCGAAGGCAGCGGGCAACGTTAAATTCTGCTACTATCCCGTCACAATTCATTCTGCAAAGTGGCGACGACTATGAAATTTGTCTCTTTTAATATCAACGGCCTGCGCGCCCGTCCTCATCAACTGGAAGCCATCGTCGAAAAGCATCAGCCCGATGTGATTGGCCTGCAGGAGACAAAGGTTCACGACGACATGTTTCCGCTGGAAGAGGTCGCAAAGCTCGGTTACCACATTTTCTACCATGGTCAGAAGGGCCACTACGGCGTCGCAATGCTGACAAAAGCCGAGCCGGTTGCCGTTTATCGCGGCTTCCCGACCGATGATGAGGACGCCCAGCGCCGCATTATCATTGCCGAAGTGCCGTCGCCGTTTGGTAACGTCACGGTGATTAACGGCTATTTCCCGCAGGGGGAAAGCCGCGATCACGAGACCAAATTCCCGGCGAAAACCAAATTCTACCAGGATCTGCAGGACTACCTGGAAACCCGCCTGAGTAAAGAGAACCCGGTGCTGATCATGGGTGACATGAACATCAGCCCGACCGACCTCGACATCGGTATTGGCGAAGAGAACCGCAAGCGCTGGCTGCGCACCGGTAAGTGTTCGTTCCTGCCGGAAGAGCGCGAGTGGATGCAGCGCCTGCTGGGCTGGGGCCTGGTGGATACCTTCCGTAACGCTAACCCGGAAACCCACGACCGCTTCTCATGGTTTGACTATCGTTCCAAAGGGTTTGATGACAACCGCGGTCTGCGTATCGATCTGCTGCTGGCAAGCACCCCGCTGGCGGCGCACTGCGTGGAAACCGGCATCGACTATGAAATTCGCGCGATGGAAAAACCGTCGGATCACGCGCCGGTGTGGGCAACCTTTAAGTAAGCGTTATCCTGGGTAGTCCGCGCAGGGCTACCCAAATAATTCTGAGCAAAATCAATAAACAGGCGCTAAACTCTTGCTGGACTCTCGATTGTATAATAACGTCGCGCGCACCTTTTCTTCCCGGCAGGAGGACCCCATGCAAAAGAAGTCGGTACCGCACAGCCTCTAAGCTCCTGCTCATGGCTGTTGTTATCAGCCTGCTTTTCTCTTTGATTCACCGCTTCGGTCTCATTGACCTGATAACCCATTTGCGCCGTCTGCAGGATACCGTGCAGGCCAGCGGTACGCTCGGCTATGCGCTCTACATCGCGCTGTTTATTCTCGCCACGGTCTGTCTGCTGCCAGGGAGCGTGCTGGTGCTGGCAGGCGGTATCGTGTTTGGCCCGTGGCTCGGCACCCTCCTGTCTCTGATTGCCGCCACCGTCGCCTCGGCGCTGTCGTTTTTACTGGCGCGCTGGCTGGGACGCGCGCTGCTGCTGAAATATGTCGGGCATACGCACACCTTTCAGACTATTGAACGTGGGATCGCGCGCTCCGGTATCGATTTTCTGATTCTCACCCGCCTGATCCCGCTGTTTCCGTACAATATTCAGAACTACGCCTACGGCTTAACCGCTATTCGCTTCTGGCCGTATACGCTGATCTCCGCGCTCACCACCCTACCGGGGATCTTTATTTATACCCTGATGGCCAGCGAGCTGGCGACGGACGGCATCACCCTCGCCTTCATCCTCAAGCTGAGCCTCGCGGGGCTGGCACTGTTTGCGCTGGTCCAGGCGGCGAAAGGCTATGCGCGCCATAAACGCGTGGCGCTGCCCGTTGAGGATGGCGAATGAAACCTATCTGGTACGCCCGCGCGCTGGTCGTCGCGGCTTTTATCGCTTTGCTGCTGGCCTGGTGGTGGATACCGAGCGTTAACCTTTTTATCCACAATAGCCTGGGCGCATTTCTGGCGCTGGATCAGCAGGGCATCGAGCGCTTTATTCACTCTTATGGCTCGCAGGCCGCGGTGGTGTCGTTCCTGCTGATGATTTTCCAGGCCATTGCCGCGCCGTTGCCGGCGTTTTTGATCACCTTCGCTAACGCCTCGCTGTTTGGCGCTTTCTGGGGCGGCGTGCTCTCCTGGAGCAGCGCAATGGTCGGGGCGGCGCTCTGTTTTTATATCGCCCGCCTGATGGGGCGCGGCGTGGTTGAAAAACTGACCGGGAAAACGGTGCTCAAGAGCGTCGACGGGTTTTTCGATCGCTACGGCAAACACACGATCCTTATCTGCCGCCTGCTGCCGTTCGTGCCGTTCGATCCAGTGAGCTACGCCGCGGGTTTGACCTCGATCCGCTTTCGCCATTTTTTGTTGGCGACCGGCCTTGGCCAACTGCCCGCGACGATTGTCTACTCGTGGGTCGGTAGCTTACTCACCGGCGGCACGTTCTGGTTGGTGACCGGGCTGTTTATTCTGTTTGCACTGACTATCGTTATTTTTGTCGCTAAGACGTTTTATCACGAACGCCAAAAGAGGAAATCCTGATGCGTTATCACGGAGAAACCCGTCGTCGCCTGCGTTATGGCCTGCTGGGGCTGCTTTCACTCTGCTCACTCACTGCGGGTGCCGCCGACTGGCCACAGATTGAACAGGAAGCCAAAGGTCAGACCGTGTGGTTTAACGCCTGGGGCGGCGACGAAGCGGTCAACCACTACCTGGACTGGGTCAGCGGCGAAGTGAAACGTGATTACGCAATTGACCTGCGCATTGTGCACATCGCCGACGCGGCAGATACGGTAAAACGCATTCAGACCGAATCTCGCGCCGGGCGCAAAACTAACGGTTCAGTGGATCTGTTATGGGTCAACGGCGAGAATTTCCGCACGTTGAAAGAGGCCAATTTGCTGCGTACCGGTTGGGCGGAGCAACTGCCGAACTGGCGCTATGTCGACGTGACAAAACCCGTTCGCGAAGATTTCTCCGTGCCGGTCGAAGGCGCCGAGTCGCCGTGGGGCAGCGCACAGTTGACCTTTATCGCTCGTCAGCAGCAAACGCCGCAGCCGCCCCGCTCCGCGCAGGCGCTGCTTGAGTTCGCCAAAGCGCATCCCGGTACCGTCACCTACCCACGCCCGCCGGATTTCACCGGCACCGCGCTGCTGGAGCAACTGTTGATTAACCTCACCGGCCAGCCCGATGCGCTGAAACAGCCGCCGGAGGAGAAAACGTTCGCCGCCGTCACCGCGCCGCTGTGGGCCTATCTGGACCAGCTCCACCCGCTGCTGTGGCGCAACGGCAAAGATTTCCCGCCGTCGCCCGCGCGGATGGACACCATGCTGGCCAACGGCACGCTGCGCCTGTCGCTGACCTTTAACCCGATGCACGCAAAGCAAAAGGTGGCGAAAGGCCAGTTGCCGAAAGATAGCTACAGCTTCGGCTTTAGCAACGGTATGCTCGGCAACGTCCACTTTGTCACCATCCCGGCCAACGCCTCCGCCAGCGCCGGGGCGCAGGTGGTGGCAAACTTCCTGCTGTCGCCTGCGGCGCAACTGCGTAAAGCCGACCCGGCGGTGTGGGGCGACCCCAGCGTGCTGGATCCGGCAAAGCTCGACGCCGGGCAGCAAAAAACGTTGCAGGACCTGATGCCGGAAAATACTCCGCCGGTGCTGGCTGAACCGCATGCGGCATGGGTTAACGCGCTGGAGCAGGAATGGCTGCGCCGTTACGGTACGCATTAATACTGCTGTGCTGGGGCATGATGCTGATCATCTATCTGCCCCTGCTGCCAGCTGCGGGTATCCTCCTCGCCCCCGCACTGTCGCTGACGCACTGGCAATCGTTACTGTCCGACCCGCAGCTGCCGCAGGCCGTGGCGGCAACGTTGGTTTCAACGCTTATCGCCGTCGGCGGCGCGCTGCTGTTGACGCTGCTGCTTATCACCACCCTCTGGCCTTCACCTGCCTGGCAGCGGCTGTCATCGCGCCTGCCATGGCTGCTGGCGCTGCCGCACGTCGCTTTCGCCACCTGCGCGCTGCTGCTGTTTGCCGAGGGCGGCGCGCTGTACCGCCTGCTGCCGACGCTGACGCCAGTACAGGATCGTTACGGTATTGGGCTCGGCCTGGTGATGGCGGTTAAAGAGAGCGGCTTTTTGCTGTGGGTGTGCTGGGCGCTGCTCGGTGAACGGCGGTTGGCGGAACAAGTGGTGATGTTTAAGAGCCTTGGCTACGGACGCGGTCAATGCCTGACCAGGGTGATCCTCCCTGCGCTGATGCCATCGCTGAGCGTCGCGCTGCTGGCCACCACTGCCTGGACACTCTCGGTGGTAGATGTGGCGACGATCATTGGCCCCGGAAACCCGCCGACGCTGGCGGTGCTGGCCTGGCAATGGTTGAATGACGCTGACCCGTATATTCAGGCTAAAGGGGGGCTGGCCTGTCTTTTGCTGCTGGCGATCCTCACAGCATTGGCCGCTGCGGCCAGCCTGTGCTGGCACGTCTGGCGGGGATATACGCCGCGTCTGAACGGCACTCGCCAGCCACATTTCCCGATGTTACCCGGCAGACTCATCGGCCTGGTGTTGCCGCTGTGCGGGCTGCTGTGCGTTATGTTTTTGTTGGGGTTAGCGAACAACACCTTGCCTGCTCCCGAAACCCTCGGCAACAGCCTGTGGCTGGCGCTGCTGTCGGCGTTCACCGGCGGCGCAGTCTGCCTGTTCTGGTTGGAATGGGGCCCCAGACGGCATCACCCTTGGCTGGATCTTCCCCTGATACTGCCGGCGCTGCCGTTGGCCGCCGGGCAGTATCAGCTAGCGCTGTACGGCTGGTTGGATGGCCAGTTCACCACCGTGCTATGGGGACATCTGCTGTGGGTCGTGCCGTGGATGCTGTTCGTGCTGCGTCCGGCGTGGCGACAGATTGACCCGCGTCAGACATTGCTGGCGCAAACGTTGGGATGGAGCCGTCTACGCCGATTCTGCCAGCTGAAATGCCCGCTGATTATCCGTCCTTTGCTCTCTGCGCTGGCGGTGGGCTTTTCCGTCAGCATCGCCCAGTATCTGCCCACTCAGTGGCTAGGCGGCGGACGAATCCCTACGCTTACGACCGAGGCGGTCGCCTTGAGCAGCGGCGGCGCGACCGACACATTAGCCGCCCAGGCGTTGTGGCAACTGCTGCTGCCGATGATCTTTTTCCTGCTGACCGCGCTGCTGGCACGGCGCATCAGCCATTTTCGACGAGGTCTACGGTAATGTTACAGGTGCGAAATCTGACCCTCACCCTCGCCGGTCAGCCGCTGCTGCGTGCGGTTAACTTTGTCGTTCCCCCCGGCGAAATTGTGACGCTAATGGGCCCTTCCGGCTGCGGAAAATCCACGTTATTTGCCTGGATGGTGGGTGCGCTGGATGGCGCGTTTCGCGCACAAGGCGAACTGTGGCTTAACGATAAGCGTACCGACACGCTGCCAACCGAAAAACGACGTATCGGCATTTTGTTTCAGGACGCGCTGCTGTTCGACCACCTGAGCGTAGGGCAGAATTTGCGGCTCGCACTGCCGGCAAACGTTGCCCGGGATACCCGCCAAATGCGGGTTGAGCAGGCGCTGGAACATGCCGAACTGTCTGGCTTTTACGCCCGCGACCCGGCCACGCTTTCCGGTGGCCAGCGCGCCCGCGTTGCCCTGCTGCGCGCCCTGCTGGCACAACCTGATGCGCTGCTGCTGGATGAACCGTTCAGCCGCCTTGACCAACAGCTACGCGGCAGTTTTCGCCAGTGGGTGTTTAGCGAACTCCGGCAGCAGCACATTCCGGTGGTACAGGTCACCCACGACCCGGATGACGTACCGGCTGGCGGCCGCTGTCTGCAGCTTGCAAACTGGCGTTGACGCGGGAAAAACTGCGTTAACGCAAGGTTTTTCTTTCACCAGAGGTTCAAAATGACGCTCCTTTTATCCTCGTCGGACGATTTGATGAAACGTGTTTCTCAACTGACCGCGCTGGCCCTTGCACTCGGCCTCGCCTCCTCTGTCTTCGCCGCTGAAACGGCAAAAACTTTGACCTTCACCCATCTGCTCCAGCAAAAAGGCACCGCCATCGATACGCGTCTGAGCGCGTTCTACAACGGCTGGCCGCAGCAGGCGAACGGCCCGCAGGGGCATGAACCGGGGGCGCTAAACCTCTCCGCCAGCTGGCTTTCCGCGATGAGCAATGAACAGTTGATCGCCTGGGCGCAGCAGCACCAGCTGAAAAAAGAAACTGACATTGCCCTCTACGGCGACAGCAAAGATAACGACGCGGTGGCTAAACGCCTGAAAGAAGCGGGCTACACCAACATTTCCACCCTGAGCGACGCGCTGCAACAGCCCGAGCGTCTGCAAAAGCTGCCGCACTTCGAACAGTTGGTTTATCCACAGTGGCTGCATGACCTGCAACAGGGGAAAGACGTTCCGGCGAAACCGGCGGGCGACTATAAGGTGATTGAAGCCGCCTGGGGCGCGCCGAAGCTGTATCTGGTCAGCCATATTCCGAATGCAGGCTATATCGACACCAACGAGGTGGAAAGCGAGCCGCTGTGGAATAAAGTCTCCGACGCGCAGCTGAAAGCGATGCTGGCGAAACACGGCATTCGTCATGATACAACCGTGATCCTTTATGGGCGCGACGTTTATGCCGCAGCGCGCGTGGCGCAGATTATGCTGTATGCCGGTGTGAAAGACGTTCGTCTGCTCGATGGCGGGTGGAAAACCTGGTCGGATGCCGGTCTGCCGGTCGAGCGCGGCTTAGCAAAAGAGGTGAAGCCTGAGCCAGATTTCGGCGTGACTATCCCGGCACAACCGCAGTTGATGCTGGATATGGAACAGGCGCGCGGTCTGCTGCATCGTCAGGACGCATCGCTGGTGAGTATTCGTTCGTGGCCGGAATTTATCGGCACCACCAGCGGCTATAGCTATATCAAGCCAAAAGGTGACATTGCTGGCGCACGCTGGGGCCACGCGGGGAGCGACTCCACCCATATGGAAGACTTCCATAACCCGGATGGCACAATGCGCAGCGCGGATGATATCGCGGCGATGTGGAAATCCTGGAATATCACGCCAGACCAGCAGGTGTCCTTCTACTGCGGTACCGGCTGGCGCGCCTCGGAAACCTTCATGTACGCCCGCGCAATGGGCTGGAAAAACGTCAGCGTCTACGACGGCGGCTGGTATGAGTGGAGCGGCGATCCGAAAAACCCGGTTGCCACCGGCGATCGCGGCCCGGGTAGTTCACGTTAATCCACGTTTTCATGGCGCTGAAGATTTTTCAGCGTCATGTACCCTCCCCACACGCGATTGAACGTTGTCAGCCAGCACAGCGCGCCAAAGATCCACGCCATCCACGCAAACCACGCCGGAAACAGGCAGCCCAGCACAAACAGCAGGATAGTCTCAGTCCCTTCGGTTAAGCCGCCAAGATAGTACAATGACTTATGGGCATAGCCGGGGTTATCAATCTGATGTTTCGCCGCCAGCGCGGCGAAGGCCAGAAAACTGCTACCGGTGCCCATAAAAGCGAACAGCAGCCAGCCGCCAGCCAGCGCGTTAGCCGCCGGGTCGGCGAGCATAAAACCGAACGGCACCAGCGCGTAGAATAAGAAATCCAGCGCGATATCGAGGAAACCGCCCGCGTCGGTCAGCCCGCGACGACGGGCCATCGCGCCGTCCAGACCATCCAGCAGACGATTAACAATAATGGCGACCAGCGCCGCGCCATACCATCCCTGCGCCAGAAACGGCAACGCCAGTATGCCGATAGCAAAACCGACCAGCGTAATGCCATCCGCCGACACACCGGGCTTATCCAGAGCCTGCGCGGCACGGTTAAGCCAGGGTTTCAGGCGTGGGTGCAGGTGTTTATCAAGCATCGGTTTTTTCTCTCATCGAACACAGCCCTTGTGACGGGATTTCCAGCGCGGCATTGAAGCGCGCGGATAAATTCTGGAACGCCACCAGCGCGGTCATTTCCGTAATTTGCGCATCGTTAAAGTGACAGTGTAACTCATGCTTTTGAGCCTCGGAGATCCGCGGCGGCGTGGCGGTCATCGCCTCGGCGTAATCCAGCGCGGCGCATTCAGCCGGGGTAAACAGCGCCGAAGTACGCCACGCCTCCAACGCCAGCACTTTATCCATCGCCCCGCAGCGCTGCGCCAGGCGCAGACTGTTGGCGTCAATGCAGAACGCGCAGTCGCACTGCTGGGATACGCGGGTCATCAGCAGCGCGCGCAGCGTCGGGTCGAGTCGCGCTTTTTTGCGCTCCAGATAGCCGACAAACAGCGCCACCAGCCAGAACAGGCGCGGCATGCGCCCCCACCAGCGCGTAGGATTGAGGACCTCGCCATAATGCTTGCGCTGCATGGCGGCAATCGGTTTTAAACTGAGCGGTAATTGGCTGAGCGGCTGCACCCAGGGTTGGCGGTTTTTCACCCGGAGACTCCTGCAAAACTTTAGCTAACGGCAAAGCAAGGATAATATGGCAACTCCTTTATCTCGTCTTTGACCGTTATGCTGAAAACCATTGATGTTGTTGCCGCTATTATCGAACAAAATGGCAAAATTCTTCTCGCCCAACGTCCACCTCATGCCGATCAGGCCGGGCTGTGGGAATTTGCCGGGGGCAAAGTGGAGGCCGGAGAGAGCCAGCAGGAAGCGCTGATCCGCGAGTTGCAGGAAGAGCTGGCGATCACCGCCTGGCCCGCCTGCTATGTCGCCAGCCATCGTCGTGAAGTCTCCGGACGTATCATTCATCTGCACGCCTGGTACGTGCCGCGCTTTGAGGGCGAGCTCATCGCGCGCGAGCATAGCGCGCTGGTGTGGTGCACGCCTCAGGAAGCGCAAGGCTACGATCTGGCCCCCGCCGACGTGCCATTATTAGCGGCGTTTATGGCTTTACCCGACGCCAAACGAGCGGGTTGGTGCTAATCGCGCGTTCATCACGCTGGCACTGGAGCAACACACCCTCAACTTTCACCACCGCCCCTTCCGAGTAGTTCTGATTTTCATAAATGCAGCACTGGGTACATTGCTGCACGCGTTGGCTGCTGTTGTTGTTGCTGAACACCTCAGGGGGAACGTTAACTTCCACCTGAGGACGCGCCTGCGCGGCGCTACAAAACAGCGCTAACGCGCCAGCAATCCAGAAGCATTTCATCGTCTATCTCCTTAAAAAAGCACCTCGTATTACTATCGACCAAATGGGCGCGCAACTTAACTTTTTTACGTCATCGCTTTTGGTTATGACCCGGCATTGAGTATTAATTTTATTCTGCTTCCGGAAAATCCTTGTCATCCGTTAGCAGGGTAGTGATATAGTCGAAATAACGCACGCTATTAAACACAACCATAACAACTACATACATCCACAATCATAAGAGGTACTTATACTTATGGACAAGGTTTGCTCCCTGGATACCTTCCTGGCTCATGTTCAACAGCGCGACCCACACCAGACCGAGTTTGCTCAGGCCGTACGCGAAGTCATGACAACACTCTGGCCGTTCCTCGAACAAAACCCGCGCTATCGCCAGCTCTCCCTGCTGGAAAGATTAGTTGAACCTGAGCGAGTGATTCAGTTCCGCGTGGTGTGGGTGGACGACCGTAATCAGGTACAAGTTAACCGCGCCTGGCGCGTACAGTTCAGCTCGGCCATCGGGCCGTTCAAAGGCGGGATGCGTTTCCACCCGTCCGTAAACCTGTCTATCCTGAAATTCCTCGGCTTTGAGCAGACCTTCAAAAACGCCCTGACGACCCTGCCAATGGGCGGTGGTAAAGGCGGCTCTGACTTCGATCCGAAAGGCAAAAGTGAAGGCGAAGTGATGCGTTTCTGCCAGGCGCTGATGACCGAACTCTATCGTCATCTGGGCTCTGATACCGACGTCCCGGCGGGCGATATCGGCGTGGGTGGTCGTGAAGTCGGCTTTATGGCCGGGATGATGAAAAAACTGTCTAACGACACCTCCTGCGTCTTCACCGGTAAAGGGCTCTCCTTCGGCGGCAGCCTGATTCGCCCGGAAGCCACCGGCTATGGCCTGGTGTACTTCACCGAAGCGATGCTCAAACGTCACGGTCTGGGCTTCGAAGGTATGCGCGTGGCGGTGTCAGGTTCCGGTAACGTGGCGCAATATGCCATTGAGAAGGCTATGGAGCTGGGCGCGCGCGTGATCACTGCCTCCGATTCCAGCGGCACCGTTGTTGATGAGTCTGGCTTCACCAAAGAGAAGCTGGCACGCCTGTGTGAAATTAAGGCCAGCCGCGACGGCCGTGTTGCCGACTACGCGCGTGAGTTTGGTCTGGTGTATCTGGAAGGCCAGCAGCCGTGGAACGTGGCGGTGGATATCGCCCTGCCGTGCGCCACGCAGAACGAGCTCGATGCCGACGCGGCGCGTGTACTGATCGCCAACGGCGTCAAGGCAGTAGCGGAAGGTGCTAACATGCCGACCACGATTGAAGCAACCGATCTGTTCCTCGAAGCGGGTGTCCTGTTCGCGCCGGGTAAAGCGGCGAACGCCGGCGGCGTGGCCACTTCTGGTCTGGAAATGGCGCAGAACGCCGCACGTATGAGCTGGAAAGCGGAGAAAGTGGACGCGCGTCTGCACCACATCATGCTGGATATTCACCATGCCTGCGTTGAGCACGGCGGCGAAGCGAAGCAAACCAACTACGTTCGCGGCGCGAACATCGCTGGCTTTGTGAAAGTGGCCGACGCGATGCTGGCGCAGGGCGTGATTTAAAACAAATAGCCCGGACGCGAAAGCGATGCCGGGCTATCGTTTTGAACCGTAGGCCTGATAAGCGCAGCGCCATCAGGCAGCCTGAGTATATTGCCGGATGGCGGCGTAAACGCCTTATCCGGCCTACAAATAGACATCCCCGACTATACGTCTGGCTCAGGGCTTGCCGCGGCCTTCTTACTCTTCCCCTTTCCTTTACTGAATGACTTCTTCGCCCCACCCGGCGCTGCCAGCCCGCGGAACTGCCGCACCGGCGTGCTCTTAGCCTGGTCAATCAGCTGGAATAAAGTTCCCACTAGCGGCTGCATAAAGTCCTGATAGCGGCACTGCTTTTCGCTGATTTGCGTCAACGTGGACTCCCAGTGCGCGGTCATATCCGGACGCGTCGCCATTTCGGGCAACGAGTGGAACAGCGCTTTACCGGCGTCGGTAGAGTGAATATAGCGCCCTTTTTTGGTCAGGAAACCGCGCTTAAACAGCAGCTCGATAATACCGGCTCGCGTCGCTTCGGTGCCTAAACCGTCGGTCGCGCGGAGGATTTTTTTCAGATCTTTATCCTGCACAAAGCGGGCGATACCGGTCATCGCTGACAGCAGCGTGGCGTCGGTAAAGTGGCGCGGCGGCTGGGTTTGTCGCTCAACAACTTCGCCATTCTCGCACAGCAGTTCGTCCGCTTTTGCCACCACCGGCAGCGGCGTGCCGTCGTTCTCTTCGTCACGCTCTTTCGCCCCCAGCAGCGTACGCCAGCCCGCTTCCGCCAGGAAACGCGCTTTGGCGACAAACTTACCGTTAGCGATATCCAGATCGATCTGACATTTACGGTAGACCGCATCCGGGCAGAACTGCATCAGATACTGACGCGCGATCAGGTTATAGACCTTCGCTTCGTTGTCGTTGAGATTGACGTGGCTGGCGCGCGCGGTTGGGATAATCGCGTGGTGGGCATCAACCTTTTTGTCGTCCCAGCAGCGGTTACGGGTGTCAGTGTTGACCACCGGCTGCGGTAACAGGTCCGGAGCGTGAACGCCAATAGCGTTGATCACCGCGTGACGGCCCGCGAAATGTTCTTCCGGCAGATAGCGGCTGTCGGAACGCGGATAGGTGATCACCTTGTGGGTTTCGTACAGTTTCTGACAGATATCCAGCACGTTCTGCGCGCTAAGGCCAAAACGTTTCGCCGCCTCAATCTGTAAAGCCGACAGCGAAAACGGCAGCGGCGCGGGTTCCGAGTCACGCTTGTCGTTATAGGCCGTGACCAGCGCGGGCTGCCCGGTAATGCGTTTCACCACGTGTTCCGCAAGCGCGCGGTTGAGCAGACGACCTTCTTCATCCTGATGCGGTTCACAGGCTTCGCTTGGCTGCCAGACGGCGGTGAAGCGCTCGTCTTTCGGCGTGACGATGTGGGCCTTCACCTCAAAGAAGTCTTTTGAGACGAAGTTTTCAATCTCTTCATCGCGGCGCACCACCAGCCCCAATACCGGGGTCTGCACGCGCCCCACGGAAAGCACGCCCTGATAGCCGGCGTTGCGCCCCAGAATGGTATAGGCACGGGTCATATTGATCCCATACAACCAGTCAGCGCGTGCACGTGCCAGCGCCGAGACGCACAGCGGAATAAATTCGCTGTTGGCACGCAGACGGGTAATCGCTCGCTCCACCGCCTGCGGGTTGAGGTCGTTTATCAAACAGCGCTGCACCTGCTGGCGTTTTTCCGCCGACAGTTGCAGGTAGTCCAGCACTTCATCCACCAGCAGCTGTCCTTCGCGATCGGGGTCTCCGGCGTGAATAACTTCGCTGGCTTCATGAAGAAAACGCTTAATGACGTTCAGCTGTTTGGTGACCGATGGGCGTGGCTGGAGCTGCCATTTTTCCGGCACGATCGGCAGATCCTGGAGATTCCAGCGCGCATAGCGGCTGTCATAGACGTCCGGCTGCGCCTGCTCCAGCAGGTGACCAATACACCAGGTCACCACCTGGCCGTTGCCACATTCGATAAAGCCGTCGCCCTTGCGGTGGGGCTTCGGCAGTACATCCGCAATGGCGCGGGCCAGACTCGGTTTTTCCGCAATGAACAACCGCATGGGGTCAGCGCAGCTCGACCATCGGACGGCCACCGCGCGCGGTGACCAGTTCACCGATAGCGGTTAGCGTGATACCAAACTCGGCGGCAGCCTCCTGTACGGCGGCTTCGGCGTCAGGCGTCACCGCCAGCAGCAGGCCGCCGGAGGTTTGCGGGTCGCACAGCAGCGCACGCTGAGCCTCGCTCATCGCGCCCATCAGATGGCCGTAGCTGGCAAAGTTACGCTCGGTACCGCCCGGCACGGCGCCCTGGGCAATATACTCTTCCACGCCCGGCAGTTTCGGCACGGCGGCAAAATCAATCTGCGCCTGTACGCCAGCGCCCTGGCACATTTCGCTCAGGTGGCCCAACAGGCCAAAGCCGGTGACGTCGGTCATCGCCTTCACGCCGTCGATATTGGCAAACGCCGAGCCCACGAGGTTCATCTGGCACATCACTTCCGTCGCCAGTCCCTGATGTTCAGGCTTGAGCAGGGATTTTTTCTCGGCGGTGGTCAGCACGCCAATGCCCAGCGGCTTGGTCAGGAACAGCTTGCAGCCTGCCTGCGCGGTGCTGTTTTTCTTCACGCGTTCGGTAGGCACAATCCCGGTAACCGCAAGGCCGAAAATCGGCTCCGGCGCGTCGATAGAGTGGCCGCCCGCCAGCGCGATCCCGGCCTGTTTGCAGGCAAAGCGCCCGCCCTCGGTCACTTCGCGCGCAATTTCCGGCGCCAGTTTGTTGATCGGCCAGCCAAGGATGGCAATCGCCATAATCGGCTTACCGCCCATGGCGAAAATGTCGCTGATGGCGTTGGTTGCCGCAATACGGCCAAAGTCGAACGGATTGTCGACAATCGGCATAAAGAAATCGGTGGTGCTGATGACCGAGGTACCGTTACCCAGGTCGTAAACGGCAGCATCGTCGCGAGTTTCATTGCCAACAAGCAGGTTGGGGTCGATAAACTTCGTTTGCTCGCTGTGCAGGATGGTCTCCAGCACTTTGGGCGAAATTTTACAACCGCAACCCGCTCCGTGGCTGTACTGCGTTAAACGAATGGCCTGCTCGCTCATGGACAACTCCTGTCATTGCTTTGGCATTTGCATAGAAGGTGTATGTTAACGCCAGAACACAGCGGTGATAAGTACGACTGTCTGAATTCGCGGGCATTTGCCTGAAATCCAGACAATCGTGGTGATTTTTCAGAGATAACGGACGAATGGAGCCGTATCCGGTGGCGTAATGGTGGTCGAAGCCTTCAGTTGCGGAGTGCCCAGATAGAGGAAGCCGACGATCTTATCCTGTTCGCCGCAGTTAAAGCGCGCGCGCACTACCGGGCTATCGGTCAGCGCGCCGCTGCGCCAGATACCGTTAAAGCCCTGCGCGACCGCCGCCATTTGCATCGCCATCACCGCACAGCCCGCCGACATCTCCTGCTCCCACTTCGGCACCTTTGGGTGATCCTGACATTTGGCGATCGCCACAATAATCATCGGCGCGCGGAACGGCGCGTTACGCGCTTTCTCGATGGCCTTCTCGTCACCGTTTGCGGCGATCGCTCCCTGTTCCAGCAACTGGCTGAAACGTTCGCGGCCTTCGCCTTCCACAATCACAAACTGCCACGGTTGCAGCGTGCCATGGTCCGGCGCACGCAGCGCGGCGCGGAGAATATTTTGTAGCGCGTCCCCCGCCGGGGCCGGTTCCGTCAGGCGGGAAGCGCTGCGGCGATTCACCAATAGTTCCAGTGCGTCCATTGAATCACTCCTCTCACGTTATTTTTCATAAAATTAACATGCGCAAGGATTTTGTTACAGCGCAGAAGGCGATTCCTGCTGACAAGCGGCGACGGTCTATTTAGGATAGCCACACGTTTTACCGTTTCGGTAAACCTTTTTTCGTTTTTGCAGGGAGAATACATGCGAACTGTATGGCGCTTCATTGCCGGATTCTTTAAATGGACGTGGCGATTACTCAATTTCGTCCGTGAGCTGGTGCTGAATCTGTTCTTTATTTTGCTGGTGCTGGTCGGCGTCGGCATCTGGATGCAGCTTAGCAGCACCACGGAACACAGTACCCGCGGCGCGCTGCTGATGGACATCAGCGGCGTGGTGGTCGACAAGCCGTCACCGAGCAGCAAGCTTAGCGTGATTGGCCGCCAGTTCTTTGGCGCCAGCTCTGACCGTCTGCAGGAAAACTCCCTGTTTGATATTGTGCAAACCATTCGCCAGGCGAAAGATGACCGCAATATCACCGGCATTGTGCTGGATCTGAAAAACTTTGCTGGCGGCGATCAGCCTTCTATGCAGTATATCGGCAAAGCGCTGCGCGAATTCCGCGACAGCGGTAAGCCGGTCTACGCGGTGGGCGATAGCTATAGCCAGGCGCAATACTACCTGGCCAGCTTCGCCAATAAAATCTGGCTGTCGCCGCAGGGCGTGGTCGATCTGCACGGTTTTGCCACCAACGGGCTGTACTACAAAACCCTGCTCGACAAGCTGAAGGTTTCAACCCACGTGTTCCGCGTCGGCACCTATAAGTCAGCCGTCGAACCGTTTATTCGCGACGATATGTCCCCTGCTGCGCGCGAAGCGGACAGCCGCTGGATTGGCGAACTGTGGCAGAACTATCTCAACACCGTCGCGGCAAACCGCCAGGTGACGGCGCAGCAGATCTTCCCGGGCGCACAAGGTGTGCTGGATGGTCTGCGCAAAGTCGATGGCGACACGGCGCAGTATGCGCTGGATAACAAGCTGGTTGATAACTTAGGTTCCAGCGCGGATATCGAAAAAGCGATGACCAAAGCGTTCGGCTGGAGTAAAGCCGACAATAACTACAGCGCCATCAGCATGTATGACTATGCGGTGAAAACCCCGGCGGATACCGGTTCGAGTATCGCGGTGGTGTTTGCCAACGGCGCCATCATGGACGGTGAAGAAACCCCGGGTAACGTCGGCGGCGATACCACTGCAGCGCAGATTCGCGACGCGCGTCTGGATCCGAAGGTGAAAGCCATCGTGCTGCGCGTGAACAGCCCTGGCGGCAGCGTAAGCGCTTCTGAGGTCATTCGTGAAGAGCTGGCGGCGGCGAAAGCGGCGGGCAAACCGGTGGTGGTCTCCATGGGCGGCATGGCGGCCTCCGGCGGCTACTGGATTTCTACCCCTGCTGACTACATCGTAGCCAGCCCGAGTACGCTAACCGGCTCGATCGGTATCTTTGGCGTCATCAACACCGTGGAGAACACGCTGGATTCAATCGGCGTGCACACCGACGGCGTCGCCACCTCGCCGCTGGCGGATATGGCGATGACCAAAGCGTTGACGCCGGAAGTGCAGCAGATGATGCAGCTCAGCATCGAAAACGGCTACAAACGTTTTATTACCCTTGTGGCGCAGTCGCGTAAGAGCACGCCGGAAGCGATTGATAAAATCGCTCAGGGCCATGTCTGGACCGGCGAGGACGCCAAAGCCAATGGCCTGGTGGATAGCCTTGGCGACTTTGACGATGCGGTAGCGAAAGCCGCCGAGCTGGCGAAAGTGAAGACGTGGCATATCGACTACTATCAGAGCGAACCGACGTTCTTCGATATGGTGATGGACAACCTCTCCGGCTCGGTACGCGCCTCTCTGCCGCAGGCGCTGCAGGCGTATCTCCCGGCTCCGCTGGCGAACGCCGCCAACGCAGTGAAGGCCGAAAGCGATAAGCTGGCGGTGTTCAACGATCCGCAAAATCGCTATGCAATTTGCCTGACCTGCGCCAATATTCGCTAATCGCAATCCCCTCCTTGCCGGAGGGGATTTTCTTTTGCTCAATCGATAGACGAACCATGCCAAAAAAATCCATTTACGTCGCCTATACCGGCGGGACCATCGGGATGCAGCGCTCTGACCACGGCTATATCCCGGTCTCCGGGCATTTGCAGCGCCAGCTGGCGCTGATGCCTGAGTTCCATCGCCCCGAGATGCCGGACTTTACTATCCACGAATACGACCCGCTGATGGACTCTTCCGACATGACGCCGGAAGACTGGCAGCACATCGCCGACGATATTAAAGCGCACTACGACGAGTACGATGGTTTTGTGATCCTGCACGGCACCGACACCATGGCGTTCACCGCCTCAGCGCTGTCGTTTATGCTGGAAAACCTCGGCAAGCCGGTTATCGTGACCGGCTCGCAGATCCCGCTGGCGGAGCTGCGCTCCGACGGGCAGATTAACCTGCTGAATTCGCTGTACGTCGCCGCTAACTACCCGATTAACGAAGTGACGCTGTTCTTCAACAACCGTCTGTATCGCGGTAACCGGACGACCAAAGCCCATGCGGATGGCTTTGACGCGTTTGCTTCGCCAAACCTCACCCCACTGCTGGAAGCGGGTATCCATATTCGTAAACTGGGTACCCCGCCCGCCCCCCACGGCGACGGTGCGCTGATCGTACATCCGATTACCCCGCAGCCGATTGGCGTGGTGACGATTTATCCGGGCATCTCCGCCGATGTGGTACGCAACTTCCTGCTTCAGCCGGTCAAAGCGCTTATCCTGCGTTCTTACGGCGTGGGTAACGCCCCGCAAAACGCTGTATTCCTGAAAGAGCTGGCAGAAGCCAGCAACCGCGGTATTGTGGTGGTTAACCTCACCCAATGTATGTCCGGCAAGGTGAATATGGGCGGCTACGCCACCGGCAACGCGCTGGCGCAGGCGGGCGTCATCGGCGGTGCCGATATGACGGTGGAAGCGACGCTGACCAAGTTACATTATCTGTTGAGTCAGGGGCTGGACGCCGACGCCATTCGCGCGGCGATGCAGCAGAACCTGCGCGGCGAACTGACGCCAGACGATTAAGGAGAGAGTGATGAGCAAACGCGCGCTGTTATTAGTCGACTTACAGAACGATTTCTGTGCGGGCGGTGCCCTTGCCGTGGCCGATGGCGACAGCACGATTGATGTCGCCAATGTGCTGATCGCTGAAGCAAAAACCCGCGGTGAACCGGTGGTCGCCAGCCAGGACTGGCATCCCGCTAACCATGGCAGCTTTGCCAGCCAGCACGGTGTGGAACCTTACAGCCAGGGGACGCTCGACGGCCTGGCGCAGACCTTCTGGCCGGATCACTGTATGCAAAACAGCGATGGCGCGGCGTTTCATCCGCTGCTGGCGCACAACGCGATCGACGCGGTGTTCCACAAGGGCGAGAGCGTCAACATCGACAGCTACAGCGCCTTTTTCGACAACGGTCATCGGCAGAAGACCGGGCTGGACGCCTGGCTGCGCGAACAGGCGATTGACGAACTGACCGTTCTCGGGCTGGCTACCGACTACTGCGTGAAGTTCACCGTGCTGGACGCTCTCCAGCTTGGCTATGCGGTCAACGTGATTACCGACGGCTGTCGCGGCGTCAACATTCAGCCGCAGGATAGCGCTCACGCCTTTATGGAAATGGCGGCAGAAGGCGCGACGCTGTATACGCTGGATGACTGGCTGGAAATTCAGCGCTAGCCCCGTAGTGCCGGATGAGCGCCATCCGGCCTACAATTCCCTCCCCCTCGTGAACCACCTCTCAGATTTGCCTCAACGGCAATGCTATGTTTAATCGGTTGTTTTTTCGCCACGCCATTTCCGTGGCGTGTTTGATTTTTTAATGTCAAAGAGGACCGTGTATGAAACTTTTGCCTTTGCTGGCAGCATTACCCCTGCTCTGCGCCTCGGTTGTTTCCGCGAATTCCCTGATGTCCGTTGGCTACTTCAACGGCGGCGGAGACGTCACCGCCGGCCCGGGCGGTGATATCGATAAGCTGGACGTCCGACAAATTACCCACCTCAATTATTCGTTTGGCCTTATCTACAACGACGAGAAAGACGAAACCAACGACGCGTTAAAAGACCCCGCGAAGCTGCATCAAATCTGGTTATCGCCGAAGGTACAGTCCGATTTAGCCAAAATACCGACACTGCGTAAGCAAAACCCGAATCTGAAAGTGCTGCTGTCGGTCGGCGGCTGGGGTGCGCGCGGCTTCTCCGGCGCGGCGGCCACGCCGGAAGCTCGGGCGGTATTCATCCGCTCGGCGCAGGAAGTGGTCGAAAAATACGGCCTCGATGGCATCGATCTCGACTGGGAATATCCGGTCAACGGCGCGTGGGGTCTGGTGGCAAGCCAGCCGGCGGACCGCGATAACTTCACCACCCTGCTCAAAGAGCTGCGCGCGGCGTTTGGCAATAAAAAGCTGGTGACCATTGCCGTCGGCGCTAACGCCGAAAGTCCGAAAAGCTGGGTTGACGTTAAAGCCATCGCGCCATTGCTGGATTACATCAACCTGATGACCTACGACATGGCGTACGGCACCCAGTACTTTAACTCGAACCTGTACGACTCAACGCAGTGGCCAACGGTGGCGCAGGCCGATAAATACAGCGCCGATTTCGTGGTCAATAACTATCTCGCCGCCGGTTTAAAACCCAGCCAGATGAACCTGGGGATTGGCTTCTATGGCCGCGTGCCAAAACGCAGCGTGGAACCGGGTATCGACTGGAGCAAGCCGGACGCGCAGAAAAATCCGGTCACCCAACCTTACTTCGGCGCACAGGAAGTGGCGCTGTTTAAATCACTCGGCGTCGACCTCAGCAAAGACACCTACGTGAAATACAACGACATTGTCAGCAAGCTGCTGAACGACCCGCAGAAGCGCTTTACCGAGCACTGGGATGACCAGGCGAAGGTTCCGTGGCTGTCGGTGCAATCGGCGGAGGGCAAACCGCTGTTCGCGCTCTCCTACGAGAATCCGCGTTCAGTCAGCATTAAAGCGGACTATATCAAGAGCAAAGGGCTAGCGGGCGCGATGTTCTGGGAGTACGGCGCGGACGACAATAACCAGTTGGCGAAGCAGCTGGCGGAGTCGCTGGGGATTAAACACTAAGGTCAACCCGAGACGGTAACCCGGCGACCTGGCCGGGTTACCGTTAATTGGCCAGCATTACACCGGCGTTAAAATCCCGCTTTGCTCATGAATACGGTACCCCGCGCCCGGGTGCGGAGCCTGAAGTCTGGCGCTACCGCCAAACAGCTTTTCACGTAACGTCCCCTGGCTGTACTCGCGCTTATAGACGCCGCGTTTTTGCAGCTCCGGAATCAACAGCTCGACCACATCGGTAAAGGTCTCGTGCGTTACCGCATAGGCGAGATTGAAGCCATCCACGTCCGTCTCCTCCACCCACGACTGCAGCTCATCGGCGACCGTTTCGGCGCTGCCAACAATCAGCGGACCAAAACCGCCGATACCGACCCACTCGGCCATGGCTTTAACCGACCACTGTTTATCCGGGTCGGCGGTGGAGAAGGTATCGACCACCGACTGAATCGCATTGGTTTTGGCATAGGTAAACACTTCATCCGGCTGATACTGCCCGAAATCGATGCCCGTCCAGCCGGAGATCAGCGCCAACGCGCCTTCGTAGCTGGTCCAGTTTTTATACTCCTGCCACTTCGCCTGCGCGGCCTTATCCGTCTCGCCGACGATCGCCGTTTGCATATTGAAAATGAGAATACTGTGCGGATCGCGCCCGGCCTCCGCCGCGCGGCGGCGAATATCCGCCACGGTCTTTTTCAGCGCGCTTTTTGACGGCGAAGCCACAAACACGCACTCGGCATGGCTGGCGGCAAACTGCTTGCCGCGGCTGGACGCGCCCGCCTGATACAGCACCGGCGTGCGCTGCGGCGACGGCTCACACAGGTGATAGCCCGGCACATCAAAGAATTTGCCATGATGATTAATGGCGTGAATTTTACTCGGATCGCTGAAAATGCGCCGTTCACGATCGCGCAGAATCGCCCCCTCTTCCCAGCTGCCTTCCAGCAGTTTGTAGATAACCTCCAGATACTCATCGGCATAGTCGTAGCGAGCATCGTGCGCCGTCTGCGCCTGTTGGCCGATATTGCGCGCGCCGCTTTCCAGATACGAGGTGACGATATTCCAGCCTACGCGGCCTTTGGTCAGGTGATCCAGCGTCGAGAGACGGCGAGCAAACGGATAGGGGTGTTCAAATGACAGCGAGGCGGTCAAGCCAAAGCCCAGATGCTCCGTCACCAGCGCCATCGGGGTGACCAGCGCCAGCGGATCGTTTACCGGCACCTGCGCCGCCTGACGAATCGCCGCGTCACCGTTGCCGTTATAGACATCATAGACGCCCAGCACGTCGGCAATAAACAGACCGTCAAACTTTCCGCGCTCCAGCAGACGCGCCAGATCGACCCAATAATCCAGATCTTTATACTGCCATGAGCGATCGCGCGGGTGCGCCCACAGCCCCGGCGACTGGTGGCCGACACAGTTCATATCAAAAGCATTCAGACGAATTTCACGTTGTGATGACATAACAATCTCTCCTGCGCCCGGTTATTCCCGGCACAATAATGCGTTTATCTCGGGGTTCAGGCCGTCACGTTCTGACGGCTCGTCAGGGTTTGCAGCACCGTTTGTGCGACCTGCCGGGCATGCTCCGCCACCTGCGGGAGTCCCATCAGTTCGCCGAATCGCCCGCGCGCCGCCGGGCCGGCAACCCATATGCGCGAAGAAGCGCCAACCGCCTGCGAATGCGCGTTAACCTCAATGCCCATGCCCAGCGCATCCGGGCGAATCTGCCCATCCTGATGCAGTGCCGTCAGAAACGGCTGGCTCGCCACTAAATCGGCATGGTCTGGCCCGGTGGTGAGCACCAGATAGTCAACCTCTTGCCACACGGTGCCGCCGCTGCGCTGCGCCAACTGAAGGCGAAATGCCTCGCCTTCAACCGTCAGCGCCTGCAGCCGCGCCGCCAGCGAGCGAAAAGTGCCGTCCGCTCGTTTTTCCGCGATGGCTTGCGCCACCTGCGGCGCAATACGGTAGCGATGCACATCCCAGAAGCGACGCAGGTGACGTAAAAACTGTCGCTTTTCAGCCTCAGTAAGCTGCTGCCAGATCGTCTGGCCCTGACTGCGTACGGCATCCAGAACGGCCTGCCAGGGCAACCCCTGCGCCGCCGCCCGCGGGATATCCGCGCGAATCTGCCGTAGGCGCTGGCGTAATGTGCCCGTCTGATAGCTGGCCTGCCACGCCGATGCGGCGAGCGGCGCGTTGGCTCGGGAGAGTAATCCATGGCGTGAGAAAGCAAGCGTTGTTCCCTGATGCCCCTGACGATGCAGCGTCGCCACGACATCTGCCATGCTCAGCGCCGTGCCCATAATGGCGACCCGCGCGTTCAGCGAAATGGCCGCCAGCGCACCAGCCCGCCAGGGGTTCGCAATCAGCCGTGGGTGCTGAGCGACGTGCTGGACCACCTTCGGCAAGCGTGGCGGCGGGTGACTCACCGCCAGCACCAGACCATCGGCGCGCAGCCGCTGCCCCTCGGCGGTGATCACGCACCCGTCATGCCAGCCCGCCGCGCGATCCCGTATATGGGTCAGGCTGCCGCTGTACGCTTTTATCGCCTGTGCCAGATTTTCCTGGACGTAGCGACCAAATGCGCCACGCTGCGGGTAGACGCTCCCGTCAGCCAGCTGTGCCTGAGGGTCCTGCGGAAAATCGCCGTGCCGGCGATACCAACGGTCAAATGCGCCGTCGTCGTCACCCGCCAGTTGCATGCGCGCGGCGGGAACGTTGATTCGATGCGCGGGATCGGTCGCCGAGTAGGCCACCCCAAACCCAAGCGCGGGACGCGGCTCCACCACGCTAATGCGCAGGGCGCGGCGCGACTCGCGCAGCAAATGAAGGGCAACGGCCGCGCCGCTGAATCCGCCCCCGACAATCACAATATGCGGTTCGCTTTCTGGTCGTGACATCGCAAACTCCTCAGCTGGCGCTCGCCTGCGGGACAGGCCGTTTCGCCCCACCGATGGTCTCGCCAAACGGCCCGGTGTTAACTTGCCCCTTCGCGGAACGCGGCTGGGTGCTGGTTGGCAGCAGCGGCATGACCAGCTCGGCGAAGCGGTGCGCTTCTTCCAGATGCGGATAGCCGGAGAAGATAAAGTTGGTGATTCCCAGCGCCTGATATTCGCGGATACGTTCGGCAACCTGCTGAGGATTTCCCACCAGCGCGGTCCCTGCGCCGCCGCGAACCAGACCGACGCCCGCCCACAGGTTGGGTGCAATCCGCAGCTTGTCGCGATTTCCGTTGTGCAGCGCGCTCATACGCGCCTGTCCGGTGGAGTCCATGCGGGCAAAAATCTGCTGCGCCTGAGCGATAGTGTCATCATCCAGGTGTGCGATCAGCTTATCGGCGGCGGCCCACGCCTCTTCCTCCGTCTCGCGCACAATCACATGCAGACGAATACCGTACTCCAGCTGACGCCCCTTCTCTTCCGCCCGGGCTTTCACGACCGCCAGCTTTTCCGCCACCTGCGCCGGCGGCTCCCCCCAGGTCAGATAGGCATCGATATGGTCGGCGGCAACGTCAATCGCCTCTGCCGAGGAACCGCCAAAGTACAGCGGCGGGCCATTGCGCTGTACCGTCGGGAACAGCACTTCCGCCCCCTCAACCTGAATATGCGTACCGTGATAGTCCACCTTTTCACCGGCCAGCAGGCGACGGTACACCTCCAGAAATTCATGGGTCACTTCATAGCGTTCGCTGTGGCTGAGGAAAATACCGTCGCCTTTGTTCTCCACCGGATCGCCACCGGTCACCACGTTGATCAGCAGACGCCCTTCGGAGAGGCGGTCCAGCGTGGCGGCCATTCGCGCCGCCAGCGTGGGCGGCTGAAGTCCGGGACGTACGGCCACCAGGTAGCGCAAATGACGGGTAATCGGCGCCAGCGCGGCGGCCACCAGCCAGGAGTCTTCACAGCTTTTGCCCGTGGGGATCAGTACGCCGTAATAGCCGAGGCTATCCGCCGCCAGCGCCACCTGTTGCAGATAAGGGAGATCCACCGGACGACCGCCTTCGGTGGTACCCAGATACCGCCCGTCGCCGTGGGTGGGTAAGAACCAGAAGACATTGATTTGTTCAGCGGCTTGTACTGTCATTATCCATTTCCTTTATAACTATATTTGGTATTTATCGAAGCGGTTATCTTCGTCAGTTATAAAGGAGTTAGCGAAATACATGCCAATTTTCAGAAGAAAAAATATCGTTACTTATCAAAGAATTAACTGAAATATTGATTTTCAGAAACTGTTGCAAATGCAACACCCTGACGGCATCCGCTGCCGCAATGGCGACAACCACGCGCCTCCCCCCTCTGGAAACTTACGCCGCCAACAGATACCGTCCAGACATGAACTTGCTGGAGAATTCCGATGCTCAACGCAGAACTCACATTATCCGGGCCGGCGCTGGTCGACCCGGCCTCACAGGCCTTTCAGAAAGTGCTGGCGCGCCTCGCCCCCACCGACGCCACGGTGCTGATCGTCGGGGAAACGGGGACCGGCAAAGAGGTGGTCGCCCGTTATCTGCACCGTCATAGTCCACGGGCAAACGGGCCTTTCCTCGCCGTTAACTGCGGCGCGTTGACCGAGTCGTTGGCCGAGTCAGAGCTGTTTGGCCATGAGAAAGGCGCGTTCAGCGGCGCAACGCATACTCACCAGGGTTGGTTTGAGGCCGCGGAAGGCGGAACGTTACTACTGGATGAAATTGGCGAGCTGAGTCTGTCGTTGCAGGTGAAGCTGCTGCGCGTCCTCCAGGAGCGGGAGATCACCCGCGTCGGATCCCACAAACCCATTCGCATTAACGTGCGGGTCGTGGCGGCGACACACGTTGATCTGGCACGCGCCATTCAGGAGCGTCGTTTTCGCGAAGATCTCTTCTATCGCCTGAATATCGCCGCCGTGACCCTGCCGCCATTACGCCAGCGCCAACAGGATATCCCGGTTCTGGCGCACCATTTCGTGCAGCTTTACGCGCGCCGACTCGGACGTCCGGCGCAGCGGCTTTCCGGGCTGGCGCTTGCGCTGCTGCAGGACTATCCGTGGCCGGGGAACATTCGCGAACTGGAAAACACCCTGCACAATGCGGTGCTGTTAAATCCGGATGTGGAACTGGGCCCTGAGCATCTTCGGCTCACCTCTGCAACCTCGGTGCCCTCCTCATCGCCTGCGCAACACGATGAACTGGGAGAGTTTATGCGCCGTCAGCTATTAGCCCACAGCGGCGCGCTGTACGACCGTATGCTGCGCGCCATGATTCAGGCGGCAATGAGTCAAAGCCAAAATAATCAGAGCCAGGCCGCACAGCTGCTTGGCGTCAGCCGCCATACGTTGCGCACACAGCTGGCGCATCTGGGCGTCATCAAGCAACGGCGTAAGCCTGGAGAGTTGCCAGCGACCACGCCGCGTGAGCGCGAACTGCGGATTGGCTACCAGCGGTTTGGCAATCTGGGCGTGCTGAAGGCGCGTCAGCTGCTGGAGCAGAATTTCGCCGAACTGGGGATTAACGTGATGTGGAGCGAATATCCGGCCGGCCCGCAGCTGCTACAGGCGCTCAGTCACAACGAAATTGACTTTGGCACCACCGGCGAAGCGCCACCTATTTTCGCGCAGGCGAAAGACAACGCGCTTCTGTATGTGGCCTGGGAGCCACCGGCGCCGCGGAGTGTGGCCATGGTCGTGCCCAACGCCAGCGATATACGCTCACTCGCCCAACTACGGGGAAAGCGTATTGCGCTGAACAAAGGTTCGAACGTGCACTGGCTGCTGGTGCAGTTGCTGGAAGAAGCGGGGCTGGGTCTGGATGACGTTAAGATCGTCTACGCGCCGCCAAAATACCCGCTTACCGCCAGCGACTATCTGTCCGCCGATGCCTGGATGATGTGGGACCCGGTACTGAGCGCCGCTGAACGCAGCGGGACGCTGCGCGTGCTGGCGACCGGCGAGGGCCGCGTCAGCAACCATCAGTTCTATCTCACCCGCCGCCAGTATGCGCAGCAGAACGAGGAAATTATCGCCGGTGTCGTGGCGGCACTGGTGAAAACGGGGAAATTTATTGACCGGCATCGCCTCGAGGCGGCGCAACTGCTGGCGGGAGAACTGGGGCTGGACACCGCATCGCTGGCCTGTGCACTGGCGCGTCGCAGCCATCAGACACGAGAAATGGATATGCAGGCCATCCGCGCACAGCAGACCATCGCCGACCGCTTTTATGCGCTGGGCCTGCTGAGCAGGCCCGTCGCGGTCAGAGAAGCGATGTGGTACGCCAGAGAACGACTTATCGAGCCGTGGGCAGCCGCTTAGTGCTGCTTAAACGTCGCAATCGGCTTCGGTGCAATACCGAAGTCTTCCTTCAACTGCTGCTTGCTCTTCATCACCATCTGGCCGTTGGTATCAATGGTCATATGCTGCGCGTCGCGGTTATTGCGCGATTGCCAGAGCATCACCAGCTGCAGGCAGTTCTCTTTTTGTTCGTCGGTCAGCGCCACGCCATCCGGCCATTTTCCCAGCTCCACCGCGGTGGCTAAACGCTGATAAATCTCCGGCGTCATGTTGTCGATCATTTGCTCAATATTCATGCTCAGCCCCCTCTCCTGTGGAATAATTTGCTGAATCGTTTCTTCAGCCTTTGGTGGAGTCACCATTTTCGTCATCCGTGAAGCTGAGCGACGCAGAGTTGACGCAAAAACGCTCACCGGTTGGCTGTGGGCCATCGGGAAAGACGTGCCCCAGATGCGCATCACAATTTCCGCAACGAATTTCAGTACGTTGCATGCCGTGGGAGTAATCATTGAGATACCGAATGGCGGTTTCGCTCACCGGCTCATAAAAACTCGGCCAGCCGCATCCGGAATCATACTTGCTTTGGGAGTGAAAAAGCGGCGCGTCGCACACCAGACAGTGGTAAATACCATCGCGCTTGTTGTGCAGTAAACGCCCGGTAAACGGCGGCTCTGTGCCATGTTTCTGCGTGACATAGAACTGCATTTCACTCAGGGTATTTTTCAGGTCATCCGGGGAAGGTTTGTTCACCATTTTGCTCACATCTCGCTATGAAAAATACATTTGCCAGGCGATTCTAACAAAACATTAACAATGAAGCGTGAACTTTTGTTCTAAACTTAATCGGCGTGAAAAGGCAGCGGGGTAATTGTGACACTCATCACATTTTTATCTCGCGTGCCCTTTAAAATTCCCGGCGCCGCCCTCATGTGGTTTCTAGCTCATAGGAAGAGTGAGACAGGTTAGTCGTGCAAAGCTTAGGCAGCAGATTGATTTGTCGCAATGATTGACACGATTCCGCTTGACGCTGCGTAAGGTTTTTGTAATTTTACAGGCAACCTTTTATTCACTAACAAATAGCTGGTGGAATATATGACTATCAAAGTAGGTATCAACGGTTTTGGCCGTATCGGTCGCATTGTTTTCCGTGCTGCTCAGGAACGTTCTGACATCGAGATCGTTGCAATCAACGATCTGTTAGACGCAGACTACATGGCTTACATGCTGAAATATGACTCCACTCACGGCCGTTTCAACGGTACCGTTGAAGTGAAAGACGGTCATCTGATCGTAAACGGTAAAAAAATCCGTGTTACCGCTGAACGTGATCCGGCTAACCTGAAATGGGACGAAGTTGGTGTTGACGTAGTTGCTGAAGCAACCGGTATCTTCCTGACCGACGAAACCGCTCGTAAGCACATCACTGCTGGCGCGAAAAAAGTGGTTCTGACTGGTCCGTCTAAAGACAACACTCCGATGTTTGTTAAAGGCGCTAACTTTGACAAATACGAAGGCCAGGACATCGTTTCCAACGCATCCTGCACCACCAACTGCCTGGCTCCGCTGGCAAAAGTTATCAACGACAACTTCGGCATCATCGAAGGTCTGATGACTACTGTTCACGCGACCACCGCAACTCAGAAAACCGTTGATGGCCCGTCTCACAAAGACTGGCGCGGCGGCCGCGGCGCAGCTCAGAACATCATCCCGTCCTCTACCGGTGCTGCTAAAGCTGTAGGTAAAGTACTGCCAGAACTGAACGGCAAACTGACCGGCATGGCGTTCCGCGTTCCTACCCCGAACGTATCCGTAGTTGACCTGACCGTTCGTCTGGAAAAAGCTGCTTCTTACGAAGAAATTAAGAAAGCAATCAAAGCTGCTTCCGAAGGCCCGATGAAAGGCGTTCTGGGTTACACCGAAGACGACGTTGTATCTACTGATTTCAACGGTGAAGTTTGCACTTCCGTATTCGATGCTAAAGCAGGTATCGCTCTGAACGACAACTTCGTGAAACTGGTTTCCTGGTACGATAACGAAACTGGTTACTCCAACAAAGTTCTGGACCTGATCGCTCACATCTCCAAATAAGTTGAGATGAGAACCTGATCCAAAAAGGCGACTTCGGTCGCCTTTTTTTATGGTTACGTTTTCAACACCAAGGATTGCATTATGATTAAGACAATTTTCGCTCTCCCGGTTATCGAACAGCTTACCCCTGTGCTCTCTCGTCGCCAGCTGGATGAGCTGGACGTTATCGTTGTCAACCACCCAAAAGTGAAAGCCTCCGTGGCCTTCCAGGGCGCTCACCTGCTCTCCTGGAAACCGGAAGGTGAAGAAGAAGTGCTGTGGCTGAGCGGTAACACACCGTTCAAAAACGGCGTTGCCATTCGCGGTGGCGTACCGATCTGCTGGCCTTGGTTCGGCCCGGCGGCGCAGCAAGGTTTCCCGGCTCACGGTTTTGCCCGTAATCTGCCGTGGGAGCTGAAAGCGCACAATGAAGACGATAACGGCGTGGTGTTAACCTTCGAACTGAAAAGCAGTGATGCCACCCGCCAGTACTGGCCGCATGAGTTCAGCCTGCTGGCCCGATTCAAGCTGGGTCACACCTGCGAGATGGAGCTGGAAGCGCACGGCGAATTTGAAACCACCACGGCGCTGCACACTTACTTTAACGTCGGTGATATTCACGCCGTTAAAGTGAGCGGCCTGGGCGATCGTTACATCGATAAAGTGCAGAATGCCGAAATCGGCGAGCTGAGCGACGGCGTGCAGACCTTCCCGGACCGCACCGACCGCGTCTACCTGAATCCGGAAGCCTGCAGCGTCATCCACGACGCCTCGCTGAAGCGTGCGATCGACGTTATCCACCATCACCACGTCAACGTGGTGGGCTGGAACCCAGGCCCGGCGCTTTCCGTCAGCATGACCGACATGCCGGATGACGGTTACAAAACCTTCGTGTGCGTCGAAACCGCGTGCGCCAGCGCACCTCAGAAAGCGACCGAAGACAAACCGGCGCGTTTGTCGCAGACGATCAAAGTCGCGAAACGCTAATGACCGGAACACCCGTCGTCGCCATGCGACGCCGGGTTTTCGTCAACACCGTCACCTCGTCCAGCAAGACCTCTCCCAGGTTTGCCCCAATTGGATGCACCATCATTGTGCGCCCGGTCAGCGCCGCCCGATTTCAGTGCATAAAAAAAGCCCGCCAGAAGGCGAGCCTTTGTCGATCATCAACACTGACGATTAGAAGGTGTAGGTGATACCGGTAGACAGCAGGCCGGTCCAGCTCTTATCAATCATCGGGCTATCGGTAATTTCGTCAGACAGACGAGTATAACGCGCAGTACCGTACACGCTCCAGCTGCCGGCGAAGCGATAGTTCGCGGTCAGTTCCAGATACGGGTTCCAGCTGCTATCCGGGCTATAGCTGCGCAGGCCGCTACGCGCCGATTCACGATGGGATACACCGTAGTAGTATTCGTTCTGGTTATCGCTATTCCACTCAACGCCGATGCCCGGCGTCAGGGTCAGACCACCGTTGGTATAGCGGTAAACCCAGCCCAGGTCCCAGACCAGACCGTTGCTTTTATCCAGCGTATCGCCCGCAAGCGTTGTGCGCAGGGAGCCGTACTGCGTGTGATGGAACCATGAAACACCGGCCATCATCGTCGACTGACGGCGATCCAGTTTACGCAACTGGCTGTTGTCGCTGTCGCCAGGTTTGAAGTACATCGGCGACCAGTAAGCCGTCAGGGACAGTTGGTCGGTACCGTCATTCCACAGGTAATAACCGCCGCCTAAGCCACGGAACCAGAAGTTGTCCCCTTCGTAACTAATAACCGGAACGGGATACACATCATGGTCGTACTGCTTGTAAGGATGCTCAACGATCCCCACGCCCGCGCCCAGCGTGAACTTACTTTCAGCCTGTACCGCAGTAGCCGAAGTGGCAATCAGGACCCCTAGCGTTAGAAGTTTGATTCGATTCACAATCTGTAATTCCTTTTTATTCAACGTATCAGCGGCGAAAGTTTACCTTCCACATGGCCCTACGACAAATTTTTTACCTGTAATTACACATTATGACTTGCCATTATCTCTGCCAAAGATGGCAACCGGCTTGCAAATACGTGACAGCTATATGAAAGAAGAAAAAAGATGAAAAGATTTAATGCCCGTATTTTTTGATGAGTTATTGATATGTCATTGAAAATCGATTTTATCGCCATGCAAGTTTTGCAAATGCCATCTACGCTTATTTTTAGAAGGTGTAATTGCCGCGAGCGTCATTGCTTATTGTCCAACAACCTGGCACACAGGTTGCTGGGTCAAGGTTGAGCGTCGTTCGGCTTACCTCTTCCGGGAGCCCCCATTATTCATACCAACGGCTCTTAACCTGTGCTAAAAAACGAAAGGACGGCATGCCATGAATATATTCGATCACTATCGCCAGCGCTATGAAGCTGCCAAGGACGAAGAGTTCACACTGCAGGAGTTTCTTGCTGTATGTAAGCAGGATCGCAGTGCCTATGCTAACGCGGCAGAACGGCTATTAACGGCTATTGGCGAGCCGATAATGGTTGATACCGCCCAGGAACCGCGGCTTTCCCGTCTCTTTTCGAACCGAGTCATCGGGCGCTACCCGGCGTTCGAAGAGTTTTACGGCATGGAAGAAGCCATTGAGCAGATTGTTTCCTATCTGAAACACGCCGCCCAGGGACTGGAAGAGAAAAAACAAATCCTCTACTTATTGGGCCCGGTCGGCGGCGGTAAATCATCGCTGGCTGAACGTCTGAAATCGCTGATGCAGCGGGTGCCTATCTACGTGCTGAGCGCCAACGGCGAACGCAGCCCGGTAAACGACCATCCGCTGTGTCTGTTCAACCCGCAGGAAGACGCGCAGATTCTGGAAAAAGAGTACGGCGTGCCTACCCGCTATCTCGGCACCATCATGTCGCCGTGGGCGGCGAAACGCCTGCACGAGTTTGGTGGCGACATCACCAAATTCCGTGTGGTTAAAGTGTGGCCGTCAATTCTCGAGCAGATTGCGATTGCCAAAACCGAACCGGGCGACGAGAACAACCAGGATATCTCGGCGCTGGTCGGTAAGGTCGATATTCGTAAACTGGAACACTATGCGCAGAACGACCCGGACGCCTACGGCTACTCCGGCGCGCTGTGCCGCGCTAACCAGGGGATCATGGAATTCGTCGAGATGTTTAAAGCGCCCATTAAGGTGCTGCATCCGCTGCTGACCGCGACTCAGGAAGGTAACTATAACGGCACCGAAGGGATCTCCGCCCTGCCGTTCAACGGCATTATCCTCGCGCACTCGAACGAATCTGAGTGGGTGACCTTCCGCAACAACAAAAACAACGAGGCGTTCCTCGACCGTGTTTATATCGTCAAGGTGCCTTACTGCCTGCGGATCTCCGAAGAGATCAAGATTTACGAGAAACTGCTTAATCACAGTGAGCTGACCCATGCGCCATGCGCGCCGGGCACGCTGGAAACGCTGTCGCGCTTCTCGATTCTTTCGCGTCTGAAAGAGCCGGAAAACTCCAGCATCTACTCGAAAATGCGCGTCTATGACGGTGAAAGCCTGAAAGATACCGACCCGAAAGCCAAGTCGTATCAGGAGTATCGTGATTACGCGGGCGTGGACGAAGGGATGAACGGTCTGTCGACGCGTTTCGCCTTTAAAATCCTCTCGCGGGTGTTTAACTTCGACCACGCTGAAGTGGCGGCCAACCCGGTGCATCTGTTCTACGTGCTGGAGCAGCAGATCGAGCGCGAGCAGTTCCCGCAGGAGCAGTCGGAACGCTATCTGGAATTCCTGAAAGGCTATCTGATCCCGAAATACGCTGAGTTTATCGGCAAAGAGATCCAGACCGCGTACCTCGAATCCTATTCCGAATACGGGCAGAACATTTTTGATCGTTATGTCACCTATGCGGACTTCTGGATTCAGGATCAGGAATATCGCGACCCGGATACCGGCCAGCTGTTCGACCGCGAGTCGCTGAACGCTGAACTGGAAAAAATTGAGAAGCCTGCCGGGATCAGCAACCCGAAAGACTTCCGTAACGAAATTGTCAACTTTGTGCTGCGCGCCCGCGCCAACAACAACGGCCGCAACCCGAACTGGACGAGCTATGAGAAGCTGCGCACGGTGATTGAGAAGAAAATGTTCTCCAATACCGAAGAGCTGCTGCCGGTCATTTCTTTCAATGCGAAAACCTCAACCGATGAGCAGAAAAAACACGACGATTTTGTCGATCGGATGATGGAAAAAGGCTATACCCGCAAGCAGGTTCGCCTGCTGTGCGAATGGTACCTGCGGGTGCGTAAGTCGTCTTAATAATCTGCCCGGTGGCGCGTGCGCTTACCGGGCCTACAACAATGTCCCGTAGGCCGGCGTTTCCGGCACTTACAGGCGCTGCAAGTTGGCACATGCAGTACGGGAGGGATATATGACCTGGTTTATTGACCGGCGTCTGAACGGCAAAAACAAGAGCGCGGTTAACCGCCAGCGCTTCTTGCGCCGTTATAAAGCGCAAATAAAACAGTCGATCTCCGAGGCCATCAACAAGCGTTCGGTGACCGACATCGATAGCGGCGAATCCGTTTCTATTCCGACGGATGATATTAGCGAACCTATGTTCCATCAGGGACGCGGAGGATTACGCCATCGGGTGCATCCCGGTAACGACCACTTTGTACAAAACGATCGCATCGAGCGCCCTCAGGGCGGCGGCGGAGGTGGCGGTAGCGGACAGGGCCAGGCCAGCGCCGACGGCGAAGGTCAGGACGAATTTGTGTTTCAGATTTCCAAAGATGAGTATCTGGATCTGCTGTTTGAGGATCTGGCGTTGCCCAATCTCAAACGGAATCAGCAGCGCCAGTTGACCGAGTTTAAAACCCACCGCGCGGGCTTCACCTCTAACGGCGTGCCCGCCAATATCAGCGTCGTGCGATCGCTGCAAAACTCCCTTGCCCGCCGTACCGCCATGACGGCCGGCAAGCGCCGCGAGCTGCACGCGCTGGAAGCCACCCTGGATGAAGTGGCAAAAAGCGAGCCAGCGCAGCTGCTGGAAGAAGAGCGGTTACGCAAAGAAATTGCTGACCTGCGGGCGAAGATTGACCGCGTGCCGTTTATCGACACCTTTGACTTACGCTACAAAAACTACGAGAAACGGCCAGAGCCTTCCAGCCAGGCCGTGATGTTCTGCCTGATGGACGTCTCCGGTTCGATGGATCAGTCCACCAAAGACATGGCGAAACGCTTTTATATCCTGCTCTATCTGTTCCTGAGCAGAACCTATAAAAACGTCGAAGTGGTTTACATTCGTCACCACACCCAGGCCAAAGAGGTGGATGAGCATGAGTTCTTCTACTCTCAGGAAACGGGCGGCACCATCGTCTCCAGCGCGCTGAAGCTGATGGATGAGGTGGTGAAAGCGCGCTACGACCCGGCGCAGTGGAATATCTACGCGGCGCAGGCGTCGGATGGCGATAACTGGGCAGATGACTCACCGCTGTGCCACGAAATTCTGGCGAAGAAAATTCTGCCGGTAGTGCGCTACTACAGCTATATCGAAATCACCCGTCGGGCCCATCAGACCTTATGGCGTGAGTACGAGCACCTGCAGCAGACGTTTGATAACTTTGCCATTCAGCACATCCGCGATCAGGAGGATATTTACCCGGTGTTCCGCGAGCTGTTCCATAAACAGGGTAGTACAGTCAAGGATTAATCAAAAAAAATCAGCCAGTTAACTTGTTTTCTGGCTGATTTATTTACCTACGACTTGACGTCAAGATGGGAAGATAATTCCCCCAGGCATTCAGAATGCACCTCCCCTAAACTCTGTCGCATGCAGTCAATGAATATCTCCATCGCGGGACTCAGGGTTCTGTCGGCGTGATAGGCGCAAAGCGCCGTTATCGTCATTGGGGTGGCGGAAAAAGGAAGCGTGATCAATTCACCGGATTCCAGTTCCCGCAATACGCTGAAAAGTGGCAGAAATGAGATGCCCAGATTGCTGGCCACGCAGCGTTTAATGCTCTCAATGCTCCACAGCTCAATCGTGTTGTCTAACGTAATCTTTCTTTCGCGGAGCGTCGATTCGAAGAGTTGCCTGAAAACGCACTGCGGTTCATTGATAATGAAGCTGAGCGGAATATGCTGATTTACTCTAGTGAAATCAACATCCTGTAGCTCAGGAGATGCCACCAGTACCAATTCCTGTTGGCCAAAATATTCCTTATGCAGCGCTTCATCATGACCCACGCGGTAAAAGACGCCCAGATCCGTATTATCGTTGAGCAGCGCGTCCCGAATGGCATAACAGTTTACCGACTGGAGAGAAAGACGCACTTTTGGCGCTTTAATCCTCAGCAGTTTCAGAACCTCAGGCATTTTGTAGGCGAGTAAGGTTTCCCCAACCATCACCCGAAGGTCTCCGGCGATCTCTTCCTCGCGATCGGCGATCTGCCGAATCCCCTCCAGCACACGCGTCAGTTCTCTTACCTTCGGCAGCAGTAATTTCCCCGCAGGCGTGAGAACCATTCGACGCCCCACTTTCTCAAACACCGAGTATGACAGCTCCTGTTCCAGCTGTTGGATCTGAAAAGTGACGGTAGATTGCGTGCAGCAGAGCTTGCGCGCGGCCTGAGCAAACGACCCTTCTTCAACAACCGTTTTAAAGGTGATGAAACGACGCAAATCCATAGATTCCTCTCACGCAAATACATCGAAAAAATGAAAGCCTGAAATTTAAAACATTCGCTTTTTTGAATGCTTTTACGCGGCTAATATGCGGCAAAAACAAGGAGAATACAATTGACCACTCTCATTATCAGCAGCTTCTTAACCTATACCCTCATTACCGCACTGACGCCCGGGCCTAACAATATCCTCGCGTTAAGTTCAGTTAATCAGCATGGTTTACGCCGAAGTGCTCGCATCCTGGCCGGCATGAGCGCTGGCTTTCTGGTGCTGATGCTCCTTTGCGGTCTGTTTACCTATGCGCTGATCAGCGTGATTCCATCCATCACACGATGGCTGGTGTGGATAGGCGCGGCGTATATACTCTGGCTGGCATGGAAAATAGCGACCAGCTCATCCACAGCAGAAGCCAATACGCAGCCTTTGGGCTTTTGGCTCAGTTTTGGCCTGCAGTTTGCCAACGTGAAGATTATTCTATATGGCATTACGGCGCTGTCTGCGTTCGTATTACCCTACACGCAGGATATGTTCTGGGTCATCGCTGTCAGCGTGCTGCTGGCAGTGATTGGCAGTCTGGGGAATCTGATCTGGGCGCTGGCTGGTCATCTATTCCAGTCATTGTTTCGCCGGCATGGTCGGAGTGTGAATATCATCCTGGCGCTGCTGCTGGTGTATTGTGCCATCAGGATGTTTTTCTGACCTCTCGTGCAAAACGTGACGAGGAATGGGGAATAAAAGGAGATAAATCAGCAGCCTCGTCACAGGTCGTCCTCATCCAATATTTGTAATACATTCTCATAGCTAATGCTTCACTAGTGATAGCGCCCCGCACATGGTAAAATTTCCCATTACACGGAAGAACATATAATTTCGCCATGAAACTGCAAAACAAAATACTCCGCTTCGTGATTTCATCCGGCGTGGTAATACTGACATCCTCATTTCTGATCTATGAGTTGATCTCAAGTCATCGGGATATGACGGATTATATGCGATATATCATAGACAAAGGAGAATCGGCCTTTCTCTATGATAAATATCAGAACCAGCTGATTATATCGCAACTCTCGCGAAAGATGGATGAAGCCCCTACCGTTGATGCGGCCACGAGAGCTTGTGACAGCGTGCAGCGCCTGGGCGATGTTGTCGGTCTGAACATTGACGGCCACAGCTACTCACCGCTCAAGGGTTCATTAACTGCGGGCAAAACGCCCTGCTCGCAGTGGGTCCAGGACCTCCCCATGCTTGAGGCGTTTGATAGCGCAATTAGCAACGATATTGTCTGGAATCCCCTACTGCCTGACGATCTCAGACCGGAAAAGCGTTTTCGCTATTATATTGATTTGGTGAATCAATATATTTATTTTAATTCACCAGTCGTAATTAAAGACCCAACTTTAACCAGCTGGAATTTTCTTTATGGCGCTCGCCTGGGAATTTCATCGGCCAGTCTGGAGAATTTATTTCTTGGCCGTACGGTGGTCTCCAGTATTTATGTCGACACCTTCACTCGTAAGAATATCTTAACTTTTCTGACGCCGGTTTATCGCCAGGAACAGTTGAAAGGTATTGTTATGGTCGACCTGTCGCATCAGGATATGCGAGAAATTTTCTACACCCGCGATCGCCCGCTGGTCTGGCGTTACCTCGATATTTCGTTTACCGATTCCGACAACAACGCCAACATCGAGGTTCATCGCAGCGCGGCGCATTTGCTGAGCTACGTCAACTACTCGCGCCCGCTGGCGGAAAACATGCACGTGGTGCTGTCGCTGGACGTGATGTATTTCCTGCTCAGCTCCTGGAAATTGTTCCTCTTCTACCTGCTAACGACAGCAGTACTGCTGCACCTGGTACGCACCCATTTCCGCCTTTATCGGATGGTCAGCAAAGAGAACATCAGCGATTCGCTCACCGGGTTGTATAACCGTAAAATCCTCTCACCGGTGCAAAGCATGCGCCTTCAGCGGCTGACCGAACAGGGCGCGAGCATCGTGATCATCGCGCTGGATCTCGACAAACTGAAGCATATTAATGACACCTGGGGACACAACGAAGGCGACCGGGCGATTATCATGCTGGCTCAAGCTATCTCCGCGACGGTACGCAAAAGCGACTATGCCGTGCGTCTTGGCGGCGACGAGTTCTGCATTATTCTGGTGGACTACGACGAGAAGGACGCGCAGTTAATTCCACAGCGAATCAAGGAACAACTGGCGCTTATCGACGACGATAACCGCGTCAGCTTCTCGTGGGGCGCCTATAAAATGTGCGTCGGGGACAATCTCGACGGCGCGATGGAAATTGCCGACCAACGTCTGTACCAGCAAAAGAAGCAGCGCCATCACCACAACTGACAGCATTAGGGGAGAAAAACATGATTGAGCCAGTATCACCCAATATCCACCAGCGGTTGTTGGCCCTGCTCGATGAGCAGCAGGCGCGTTATCGGGTCATGGAGCATGAAGCGGTTGGAAAATGTGAAGCTGTGTCAGAAGTACGCGGCACCGTGTTGGGCCAGGGGGCCAAAGCGCTGGTGTGCAAGGTGAAGGGCAACGGCGTGAACCAGCACATACTGGCGATTCTCGCCGCTGACCAGCAGGCCGATCTTTCGCGCCTCGCGCAGTATGTTGGCGGCCTGAAGGCCTCGCTGGCGAGCCCCGCCGAAGTGGACGCGCTGACCGCCTGCGTTTTTGGCGCTATCCCACCCTTTAGCTTTCATCGCGCGCTGCGACTCATTGCCGACCCGCTGCTGTTTGAGCGCTTTAATGAGATAGCCTTTAACGCCGGTAGCCTGGAGAAATCGGTCATTCTCAACACCGCCGACTACCTGCGTATTGCCCAGCCGGAGCTGGTTGCCTTCCGCCGTCAGTCCTGACGCCCTCTCTTCAATCTGACTTAACCCTTCATTTGCCGGATATTAATCCGGTGAATGAATCGTTGCGTTCGTGTTACGCACTTTTTGTTACCGGTATCACGTAAAGCAGTTTACGTAAACGTAATACGGAATATCGCAATTGTTAACTCCCCGCTCCCATCCACACTATATGGCGTCTTTCCCCACAATCGTACTTTAACGACACCAGGTGACATGATGAATACTAAAGTTACCCGTAAAGAAAAGATCAGCTATGGATTGGGCGACATGGCCAGTCACATCGGGCTGGATAACGTCATTATCTTCTTAACCTTCTACTATACCGACGTGGTGGGCCTACCGGCCGCCTTTGTCGGCACCATGTTCTTACTGGCCCGCACCGCCGACGCCATCATCGACCCGGCAATGGGCTACATGGCTGACCGCACGCGTTCCCGCTGGGGTAAATTTCGCCCGTGGATGCTGTGGCTGGCCCTGCCGTTTGGTGTTAGCTGCCTGCTGACTTACGCCGTACCGCAGTCGCTGGATATGTCCGGCAAAATGATTTTTGCCAGCGTCAGCTACACCTTTATGATGCTGATGTATACCGCCATCAACATTCCCTACTGTTCGATGGGCGCGGTGATCACCCCGGATAACGACGAACGTATCTCGCTGCAGTCCTGGCGCTTTTTCCTGGCGACCCTCGGCGGCGCGATGTCGACGTTCTTTATGATGCCGCTGGCCGAATATCTCGGTGGCGCGGATAAACTGGCTGGCTATCGCTGGGCAATGGCGATTATGGCCAGCGCCGCGGTCATCATGTTCTGGTTCTGCTTTGCCAACACCCGCGAGCGCATTAAAGCCCCCGCCACCCACAATAACTACCTCGCGGAACTGCGCGATTTGCTGCGCAATGACCAGTGGCGCGTTGTCGCCGTGCTGGTGATGACCAACATTGGCTTCGGCGTTATCCGCCTGGGCGCGATGATGTATTTCGTCACCTACTACCTCGGTAACGCCGCCTACTTTATGTGGATGCTGGCCGCGCATATCATCGGCAAGGCCGCCGGCAGCCTGCTGGCGAAACGATTGACCCGCAACGCCAATAAGGTACAGATGTTTGGCTACTGTTCCGTACTGGCAGGGCTGTTGAGCATCGGTCTGTTCTTCGCGCCGAAAGCGGTCCTGGTGCTGGTTCCGCTCACCTTTATCGTCTCCACCCTTTATCAGTCTACGACTACCCTGATGTGGGTCATGATGGCCGACGTCGCCGACTACGGCGAATGGCGTCAGGGCAAGCGCATGGACGGTATTATTTTCTCGACCTTCCTGGCCGTACTTAAGTTGGGTATGGCGCTAAGCGGGGCTATCGTCGGCTGGACGCTCGGCTTCAGCGGCTACGTCGCCAACGCGGCGGAGCAAACGCCGCTGGCGATGCACTGCATCGTCGCGCTCTTTACCGTGGTGCCGGGGCTACTGTCGCTCGGCGCATTCATCACCCTGCGCTGGTACAAGCTCGACGACCACACCATGCAGGAAATCAATCTCGCGAAAACCCAATCTCTCGTTAAAGGATGAGCCAACCATGAGCGAATTAATCCAGCACGCTAACGCTATTGAATGGCGTTTTGAACGACAGATCCTGCGCATTGAGCCGTGGGGAGAAAACAGCCTGCGCGTACGTGCCACCTGCGCTCCGGCGTTTAACGACGAACTTCATGCACTGTTACCTCTGGCCAGCGACCAGGCCGTCATTGCGCAGGATGCGGAAACGCTGACCTTAACTCACGGCAACATTCGCGCGGTGTTGAACCTCAAAGGACAACTGGCGTTTTATAACCAGCGCGGCGAGCTGCTGCTGGAAGAGATGTGGCGTCAGCGTTCAACCGTTGGGATTGGCGCCAGTGAGAAGAGCCAGGACAAATACGTCAGCGCCCTGAAGCTGGACGGCCGCGAATTTAAACCGCTGCCCGGCGGCAAATACCAACTCACGGTACGCTTTGAGTCCCGCGACGGTGAGCGGCTGTACGGTATGGGCCAGTACCAGCAGCCGTGGCTGGATCTCAAAGGCTGCTCGCTGGAGCTTGCCCAGCGCAACTCTCAGGCCAGCGTGCCCTTTTTACAGTCCAGCTTCGGCTATGGCCTGCTGTGGAACAACCCGGCCATCGGGGAAGTGCGGCTTGCAAAAAACCACACCGAGTGGACGGCGCGCGTCACCGAAGAGATGGACTACTGGATCACCGCGGGCGATAGCGTCGCTCAGGTTACTCGCCAGTACGCACGCGCAACCGGCACGCCGCCGCCTGCCCCGGCATTTATCAGCGGGCTGTGGCAGTGCAAGCTGCGCTACCGCAATCAGCAAGAAGTGCTGGAGGTTGCCCGTGAATATCGTCGACGCAACCTGCCGCTGTCGGTCATGGTTATCGACTTTTTCCACTGGCCGAACCAGGGAACCTGGTGTTTTGACCCGGTTGACTGGCCGGACCCGCAGGCGATGGTCGACGAACTGGAATCGCTGGGCATCAAGCTGATGGTCTCAGTCTGGCCGACGGTTGAAGCGCGCAGTCCGCTGTTCCCACAAATGAAGGCCAAAGGCTGGCTGGTCACCAGTGACCGGGGCGTACAGGTCAATCTCGACTTTATGGGCAATACCACCTTCTTCGATGCTACCCACCCGCAGGCGCGCCAGTTTGTCTGGGAGACAGTGAAGAAAAACTACTACGATCTCGGCATTAAGCTGTTCTGGCTGGATGAAGCAGAGCCGGAATACCGTGCTTATGATTTTGACAACTACCGCTATCACGCGGGCCCGGTGCTCGAGGTTGGCAACCGTTATCCCCGCGATTTTGCCCAGGGTTTCTATGATGGCCTGCGCGAGGCGGGCGAGCGCGATATCGTCAACCTGGTGCGCTGTAGCTGGGCAGGCAGTCAACGCTACGGCGTGCTGGCGTGGTCAGGCGATGTGCACCCTTCATTCCACGCCTTCCGCAATCAGCTGGCGGCCGGGCTGAATATGGGGCTGGCGGGCATCCCCTGGTGGACTACCGATATCGGCGGTTTCCAGGGCGGCAATATTCACGATCCGGCGTTCCATGAACTGCTGATTCGCTGGTTCCAGTGGGCCGTATTTTGCCCGGTGCTGCGTATGCATGGCTATCGTGAACCGCGCGTGCAGCCGCCGGAAAGCTACCGTAACGGCATTCCGCAGTGCGACAGCGGCTCGCCAAACGAGCTGTGGAGCTACGGCGAGGAAAACTACGCCATCATGCAACGCTGGCTTGAAGTGCGGGAAAGCCTGCGTCCATACATTGATGCGCTATATGACAATGCGCACCGCCACGGCGACCCCCTGATGCGTCCGCTGTTCTGGCACTACCCGGACGAGCCACAGAGCTGGCAGACGGAGGATCAGTATCTGTTCGGCGAAGACCTGCTGGTCGCGCCGGTGATGCACGCAGGACAGCGTCAGCGCGACGTCTGGTTACCGAGCGGCAACGCCTGGGTTGGCCTTGATGGCGAGCGCTATCAGGGGGGGCAGCGGATCGCCGTCGCGGCTGGGCTGGAGACGATTCCTCTGTTTATTCGCGAAGGCAGCCCGTTAATCACGGTATTGGTCAAATAATCAGGCAAATGCCTGAAATCCATTACTAAGATTGAAAAAGACCTGTTTACGCGCTGCTTCTTGCGTAAAGTAGATGAACGAAAATACGTAGCCCGGTTAAGCGTCGCAACGCCGTGGCTACGAAATGCTGTCTTTTTCTCTTTTTGGCAAGGATTACCGCTCTATGCTCGATACCACCCTGCTGATCCTCCTGGGTCTGGCTGCGCTCGGCTTCGTCAGCCATAACACCACCGTCGCTGTCTCTATTCTGGTTCTGATCATTATCCGCGTTACGCCACTCAGTGCCTTTTTCCCATGGGTGGAAAAACAGGGGCTGAGTATCGGTATTATCATCCTCACCATTAGCGTCATGGCGCCGATCGCCAGCGGCGCTCTGCCCGCCAGCACGCTAATCCATTCATTCGGCAACTGGAAATCATTGGTCGCTATCGCCGTCGGTATATTTGTCTCCTGGCTTGGCGGGCGCGGCGTGACGCTGATGGGCAGTCAACCGCATCTGGTGGCGGGTTTGTTGATCGGCACCGTACTTGGCGTGGCGCTGTTTCGCGGCGTGCCGGTGGGGCCGCTGATTGCTGCCGGGCTGGTGTCGCTGCTTATTGGGAAGTCGTAGTCAGCGCCGCCAGATAACGACCTGGCGTTTGCCCTAACCCTTTGCGGAACATGGTGATAAACGCCGTGGTCGAATCGTAGCCGAGCGACAGCGCGACCTGCTGGACACTAAGACCACGCACCAGCATCTGTAGCGCGAGGATTAACTGCAACTGATGCCGCCAGCGACGAAAGTTAAGCCCGGTCTCCTTTACCACCAGCCGCGCCAGGTTACGCTCGCTCATGGCAAAACGGCTGGCCCACTGCGCCAGCGTCTGCCACTGTGCCGGTTCCGCTTCCATGGTCTCGACCATCAGGCGAATTTTCGGATGCGCCGATACCGGCAGCTGTAGCTGCTGTTCCGGCTGCTGCGGCAACTCGTCAAAAAGCACCTGTATCAGACGCTGAGTTTCCGGCGTCTGACGTACGGCTTCATTGCGCTCGGCCAGTGTCAGAATCAGCTCACGCACCAATGGCGAAATTTTCAACGTACAGCTGTGGGCCGGCATTCGCGCGGCGCCAGGCTCGATAAACAAAAAGCACAGCTCCGCCTGCGGTGTGGCGCGGTTGCTGTGCGGCACTTCGCCTGGGATCCACACCGCAAACTGCGGCGGTACCATCCACATAGCGTTCTCCACCTCGCAGGTAATCGCTCCGCGCAGCGCCAGAATCAACTGTCCCTTACGGTGCTGATGAACGGGGATGTACTGCTCCCCCTCAACAACCTGTATGCCAAACGCCACCGCCGCGTCATCGTGACTGTCCGGGTGATAGCCGCCTAAACCGAGTCCGAGCATTATTTTGTCCGAATTTAGCGATAATCTGTCATTTTAGCTTGATTTCAACGCAAGCTAAACCGGGTATCGTAGTCTCTCAATTTTCTGCTTGAGAACACTATGTCTGACGCTGTTGCTTCTTCACAACGCCGCTGGCTGTTGATTGTTGGTATTTTACTGATTGCCTCAACGCTACGCGTCACCTTCACCGGCGCGGCACCGCTGCTCGACGCCATTCGCGCTGAATATGGCCTGACCACCGCGCAGACCGGGCTATTAACCACCCTTCCGCTGCTGGCCTTTGGCCTGGTGTCGCCGCTGGCGGCGGGAATTGCCCGCCGCTTTGGCATGGAACGCAGCCTGTTTATCGCCATGCTGTTGATATGCGCCGGGATCGTCGTACGCTCCCTGCCCTCTATCACGCTGATGTTTATCGGTACCGCCATTATTGGCTGCGGGATTGCGCTAGGCAACGTCCTGCTGCCAGGGCTGATTAAACGGGATTTCGCCAGTCAGGTAGCCAAAATGACCGGGGCCTATTCCGTCACCATGGGGGCCGCTGCCGCGCTGGGTTCAGCGCTGGTGGTACCAATTGCGCTGAGCGGCTTCGGCTGGCGCGGCGCACTGTTGATGCTCATCGCCTTCCCGTTACTGGCGCTGCTGTTCTGGCTGCCACAATGGCGAGCCTCGAAAGCGACTGCACTTTCCAGCAGCGGCGCGATGCACAACCGTGGGATCTGGCGTTCAGCATTAGCCTGGCAGGTCACTCTCTTCCTCGGGCTGAACTCGCTGGTTTACTACGTGATTATCGGCTGGCTGCCAACCATTTTAATGAGTCAGGGCTACAGCGAGGCGCAGGCTGGCTCTCTGCACGGACTGCTCCAGCTGGCAACCGCCGCGCCTGGTTTTGCTATTCCGCTGATCCTGCATCGCCTCAAGGATCAGCGAGGGATCGCCATTACCGTCGCGCTGATGTGCGCGGTGAGCGCTCTGGGTTACTGGATATTCCCATCACAGGCGGCGCTGTGGACGGTGATTTTCGGTTTCGGCTCCGGTGCGACGATGATTCTGGGGCTGACCTTTATCGGGCTGCGCGCCAGCTCGGCGCACCAGGCCGCGGCGCTCTCGGGCATGGCGCAGACCGTTGGCTATCTGCTGGCGGCTTGCGGGCCGCCGCTGATGGGGAAAATGCATGATGCTACCGGGGCATGGCATCTTTCGCTGATGGCAGTGGCAGCCATTGCGCTGGTGATGGCGGTGTTCGGCGGGCTGGCCGGACGCGATAGAGAAATTAACATCGGTAGTCGCTGATAGGTAGGCCGGATAAGGCGTAGCCGCCATCCGGCCTACTGGAGTCTATTTTACTGCGCGGCGGCGTGCAGGAACGCCTGCACCAGCGGTGCCGGACGCCCCGCCAGCGCATTGCGCTCGTGCTGGAATAACGTCGCCACGAAGAACGGATGCGTCACCAGCTCCACCGCGCGAATATCACCGTTATCATCCCAGCCCGTCACTCGCAGCGGCTGCGCTTCCAGTTCGGCGGCGAAGTCGTCGGCAATCCCGTAGTTGCAGTGATACCCCTCTTCAATACTGTCACGCCCATAGGCACGGGCAATTAACGTATTGGCGCGCAGCTCGATGGTATCGCTTTTTTCCACCAGCGAGCAGGCAAGCGGCGCTATCACCATCCGTCCTTCGCTGTCGGTTTCCGCATGAGCCGCATCTTCCCAGCCCATCACGTTACGCGCGTATTCCAGTATGGCGTGCTGAAAACCGCCGCAGGTGCCGAGGAATGGCACGCTGTTTTCACGCGCATAGCGCACGGCGGTCAACGCGCCTTCAGTATTCTCATAGGGGCTGGCAGGAACCAGCCAGATAGCGTCAAATTCGGCGAGATCGTCGGAGCTTTTCACATCACGCGTTGCCAGCCAGCGGTATTCAACGGGCAGTTCCAGCACCGCAGCGGCGTCATCAATCGCCAGCGGAATAGCCTGATGCGCGATAACATCGGCGTTATAGTCGCCAACCAGTGCAATACGAAGAGTGGGAGTTACAGCAGAGTTTTCCATGATGGGTCCTTATGGGCAGACGTGACGTACGGCATAAGGAGCCTCAGATTAGCGATGTCCGCGCGCAATAGCAATACCCGGCTAGCGTACCCAACCAAAGTTTGTGGTATGGTCAAAGAGGATAAAGGGAGGAAGGATATGATCCAGTGTAAACGCGTATATGAAGACGCCGCACCCGATGACGGCTACCGTGTTCTGGTTGATAGACTGTGGCCACGCGGCATCAAAAAGGAAGATCTCATCTACGATGAGTGGTGTAAAACCCTTGCCCCGTCTGCCGAACTGCGCAAAGCGTTTCACGGCGAGGTGATCGATTTTGCCTGCTTCTGCCAACACTACCGCGATGAACTATCCCATCATCTGGAGGATGGACGTCGCCTGGCGGACATTGCACAGAAGCAGGGAGTGACGCTGGTTTACGCCGCCGCGAACACGGCGCAAAACCATGCGCGCGTGCTCGCCGACTGGTTGAAAAACCTCTAACTCACCCCTCGCGCGGCGTCTGACGGCGTCGCGTTTATTCCACCAGCGCTTCGCGTTCGTGCGCGGGCAGCGCATCCGGCGTCAACGGCAGCAAATACTCGGAACGGACAAACGCAAAACCGTGCTGACCTTCACCGGCACTGACTTCCCCGGTCACCAGCCACAGCGCGCGCGGCGCGTCGGCGGCCAGCTCGGTCATCACCCCGTTGACCGGATTCAGGCAACGCTCACCTGGGTTAATCAGGGCAAAAAGCTCAACGCTTTTACCGATATTGGCGCGACCAGCAGTCGTACGAGCACCGATGATAATGGCGGTGGTGCCCGGTTTAAGCGAAAACATACATCTCTCGTTAATCAGAATAATCCTGGTCACGAAGTGTACTGGATATGCGCCTTGCTGTCATTGTTTCTGCGGGTGTTCGCGACGCCACAGCGCCCATTCCTCAATAGTTTCACCGTTTGGCAATTTACACAGGCTGTATTGCCCCTGTGAATTAACCTGCGGAATACTTTCTCCGCCCTTCTGCTGGCAGTAAACCGCAGCAGGATTTGCCATACCCACCTGCGGCGGTTTTGGTGCCTCAGGTTCAGCCTGCTTTGCACAGCCGGCAAGGAGCAGAGGCAGCAGTAAAAGATAGCGGGAACGCATAAATTCTCCTTAGTATTACGCTGAAGTTTAGCTTTAAACTCCATAATTTCTTCATTTTAACTACACTTTTGAGACGTAAAGTACGTCTCGTTCTCAACTGACCAGAGAACAGAACATTCCATAATCAATGAGTTACTTTGCCCCATCTCCCCCGATGGGGCTTTTTTTTACCTGTAATTAGAAGCGCATACCCTCAGTTTTGTCCGTTTTCATAACGCAGCGCTTACCTTCTGGATACATAATGTATAAAATTCAGGAGGTCCAATTTCGTTTTAGGATCACACACCATAACTGCTTTTGCCAATCCAGGGGACCCTCGTTTCCATGTCAGATATTATCCTTGCCAAAGTATCGCAAACACTTGCCACGGAACAATCGCTAGAGAACCTTGTCCGTCAACTGCTTGAGATGCTTGAGTTGGTCACCAACATGGAATCGACCTATCTGACGAAAATTGATACCCAGGCAGACCTGCAGCACATTGTCTACTCGCGCAATAGCGGTGACATGGATATCCCCGAAAATCTCTCCGTCCCGTGGGGCGATACGCTGTGCAAACGCGCCATGGACGACAACTGTTTTTACAGTGATAACGTACCGGGCCGCTGGAGCGATTGCGACGCGGCAAAAGCGCTGGGGATCACCACCTTCCTCAGTACGCCTATTCATCTGACCGATGGTTCGCTGTACGGCACGCTGTGCGCCGCCAGCAAGCAACAGAAGCCGCTCAGCTTTAACAGCGAGCACGTACTTCAGCTGTTTGCCAGCATCATTGCCCGTTATATTGAGAAAGAATCGCTGGTGTCTCAGTTGCAGGAGGCGAATGCCGCGCTGATTTATCACTCCTACACCGATGCGCTCACCGGGCTGCCAAACCGTCGCGCGGTGTTTGAAAATCTCGAGACCCTCTTTTCTCTGGCCAGGCACCTCAACCATTCGGTGATTCTGGCGTTTATTGACCTCGATCACTTCAAGAAGATCAACGATAGCTATGGCCATCAGGCGGGCGACGAGTTCTTACAGCAGGTGGCCCAGCGCCTGAAGTCAGGCATCTCGGCCGATGACCAACTTGGGCGATTGGGCGGGGATGAGTTTATGGTCGCCACCCTTGAACGCTCGACGGCGCAGCTCGCGCAGTTTACTGAGACGCTGCGGCAGCTGCTGGTGGGTGATTACCTGCTGAGCGATGTATTGATTCACTATCCCGGCGCCAGCATTGGCGTCATCAGCGTTGACCCGAGCCAAATGGACCCGGATAGCGCGCTACGGGCAGCCGATAGCGCGATGTATCGCGACAAAAAATTTCGCCATCGCCCGGAAATTAGCACCCAGCGGGTGAGCTAATTACAGTATCATACGCGCTATCTATAACAGGAATCAGGATATCACCATGAGATTGGGTATCGCCTTCCCCATCGTTATCTTTTTTATTGCCGTGATCTTTCTGGGTTGGTTTTTTATCGGCGGCTATGCGCTGCCGGGAGGAGCACAATGAGAAAGACCACAATCATCATGCTAATCATCGCCATCGTGACCGTCATCGGCGTCCAGCTCGGTTGGTGGTAAGTCTTAGATAAGCCGCGCATGCGTCGGCTTATCGTCTCTCGCCCCGGCGTTTCTTCATCTGATACATCTGGGCATCTGCCTGCTGAATAGCCGCATCCAGCGAATCCAGGCACGGTGCCACGCCCCAGGATACCGAGAGCGGTACCGGGTGTCCCTGCGGACTGAACGGGTACACGGCGATGCTGGCGGCAATACGTTGTGCCACCATATGCGCGTGCGCAATATCGGTGTCACTGAGTAATACGACAAATTCATCGCCGCCGCTACGAATGACCCAGTCATCGTTGGCGCGCACATCATTGAGCATACAGTCGGCAATCGCCTGCAGCGCGCGATCGCCTGCCTGATGGCCGTAGCTGTCGTTAATCGCCTTAAACTTATTACAATCGAACAAAATGACCGTCATAAAGGGTAACGACCGCTGCTGAATCAGGGTGAAAATATTGCGCGTGAAGCACCCGGTCAGCGGATCGCGGTAAAAGCGCAGGTCGGCTTGATTAAGATGATAACGTATTAACATAAACAGCAGGATGAGCAGCACCGGCGCCAGCGCGAGCACGCCCAACGCGTTGCGGTCCTGGGAGATAAACAACCAGCTGGGTAATGCGTATTTAATCTCATAACGCCGAGAAACCGGATGAGAGTGCGCATCGTCCAGCCAGCGGCAGTTATTGACGATGCACAGCACTTCGCCGCTCTGTCGACTTTCATACCCCAGAATCAGCCCTTCAGGCACCTTGCCATTAAATGCCTCACGCAGCATGTACTCCAGCTCCGGGCGTGAGAGATCGTAGGCCAGATAACCAATAATATGGTTGCTCGGCTCCCCCTCGGAGAGATCGTAGATGTAGCTCACCACGCTGTAGGCCCGGTCGCCGGTGATTTTATCAGCGTATAAGCGGGTCGAACTCAGCGACTTCTTTCGCATACCTTTTTGCAGCACGCGGTCATAGAACATTTCCGGTTCGCTGAAAAAACGCTGAGGGTCGCGCGCCATTTGCGAGGTCGAGAAACTAAAAGGTATCGAGTCGGCGGGGTTAAACCAGTAAAACCAGCGACCATCATTGGCGATAATATAACGATGAATATCGTGCAGATCCGGATTCAGCGCCTTCACTTTTGCGCGAATGTATTCCGCGGCGACATAGATACAGCGAGCACTGTACTCCGGTGTTCTGGTCACCAGAGCGCCGCGGTCAGGAGCTAACGTGTCAGGGTCGGCATTAATCCCCCAGGCCGTGTCGCGAGGATGAAAAATATCAGCATCGCCGCACAATTCATGACGACTGATCTGCTGATAACGCACGCCAGCAGCCTCAGCCATCAGCTCGTTATCATTAAATATGGTCATCATCTGGTTTTGTAACGTGTTGACGCCTTCACTGACCTGCGAAAGCGCACGTTGATACAGAAAAAAGAGGGCAATACAGACCAGCAGACAAGTTATCGCTGCCGATGCCAGCAGCGACTGCTTCTTACGCAAACTATCCTGAATAATTCTCACTGCTACTCCGTACCGATGGGTTAATCCCTGAAACGCCACCCACGCAATCAACCTAAGCGTCACGGTACGTCTTCATTACGCATCTGGATCAGTATGGATGAAATCTTCCGCAAGCGTGAATTTTGATCGTGTCAGCTCCTTGCCGGAAAGACAATAAGAAAATACGCGTGCAGGCGGGATGCCCGCACGAAAGGATTAACGCTGGTTATCCGAACCTAAGAAGAAGAAGCCCAGTGGAATCGCAAACAACAACGTGAAAATGCAGCTGTAAACAAACACCATCGCCCCTTGCAGCACAAACATGCTGGTGGTCCAGTCGGCATACGGCAGATTGTATTCACGCACCACGCCGCCAAAGGTCGCACGGCCAACCACCACCGCGGCAATCACAAACACCACAAAAGCGGACAGCAGGAATTTTTTGCCGTTTGGCGTCCGCAGTTTCTCCAGAATCATCGCATCCTCCCGACGCTGTTCTCACGATATTTTGCTGTATTTGTAACATTAATGAAGCATAAATTGAATGTTTATTGTTGCGTCATTTGGATGTTGTGCCTTGCACAAAGAACAACTATTTAACACCCACAATAAGATGCATTTAAAATGCACTTTCTAATCAACAGCGGTCCAAATTTGTGTTTTAATACTCTCAACACAGAGGGGGAAAACATGCTACGTATTCCGCACACTTGTATTCATACCCGTTCCACACCGTTCTGGAACAAAGACACCGCACCTGCCGGTATTTTTCAGCGCCATCTTGATAAAGGCACCCGCCCGGGCGTCTATCCCCGCCTGTCGGTACACCAGGGGGCCGTCCGCTATCTCGGTTTTGCCAGTGAAACGTCCCCAGAGGCCGACAGCGAGCTGATCATCAACACCGGTCACTTTGGCGTGTTCCCACCGGAAAAATGGCATTACATCGAAACAATGACCGACGATACCGTCTTTCAAATCGACTTTTTTGTTGAAGCTGAAGTGCTGAAATCCCTATAGAACTCCAGGCCACTGGAGTAAGGAATTATTCATGTTACGTATTCCTGAGAACTTTGTTCATTCGCGTTCGACCCCGTTCTGGAATAAAGACACCGCGCCGAAAGCCCTGTTCACTCACCACAATACCAAAGCCCACGTCTATGGCCGCTTGTCCGTTATGCAAGGCGCCGTGCGCTACTTTGGCTTCCCTGACGCCGACGCCAGCGAACCGGACGTCGACGTGGTGATTGAAGCCGGATCCTTTGGCATTTCCCCGCCGCAGAAGTGGCATCGCATCGAGCTACTGACTGACGACACCTGGTTTAATATCGACTTCTTTGCCGATCCTGAGGCGACGCTTGAAGGCACCGGTCTGGGCAAAGTGGTTAATTCGCATAAGGGGTAACAACAATGAGTAAGGCAACTTATACGGTAACCGTCACCAACAATAGCAACGGTATTTCCGTCGATTATGAAACCGAGACGCCGATGGAGCTGTTGGTCCCGGATGTTGCCGCGGATGTGGTGAAAGATCTGATCAATACCGTCCGTGCGTACGATACCGAAAACGAGCATGACGTTTGCGGCTGGTAACGCCGTGTCGATACAAAAAGGGAGCCACTTCAGGCTCCCTTTTTCGCTCTCACCCGAATGAATCAAGCGCAAGCGACGGATTCATACTTTCGTTTTAACGCCCTTTCTTCCCACTTTGCCATGGTTAAAACAGTCATAGCGGGAGGATAATGCAATGGCCTGGCGCCCTTTTCTGTTTCTGATTTCCAACCCTGCTCCGCGTCGTTCAGCGAGACGCGGAAAACTGAAGCTGGTCAGCAACGCGTAGCGCCGCATTACGCGGCGCTTATTGCCGATTACTCGAAAAAGACCTCTGGGTTATCGGCCAGCGACACGAAAGTCTTGCTGTTTTTGTCCAGCGCGCGGATTTCGCCGCTTTCAATATCATACACCCAGCCGTGCAGGCGGATCGCGTGGTCACGCAGCCCCACAGCCACCGACGGGTGCGTTTTGATATTATTCAACTGAGCAATAACGTTTTCTTCGACCATGGCGTTAACTTTGTCAGTCTCGTTATCGTAGGTTTTCTTCTCGACGACCGCTTTGGCGGCATCGGAATAGCGCAGCCAGTGAGAGACAGCCGGCATCGGCTCCAGGCACTGGCAGGTGGCGATAGCTTTCATCGCGCCGCAGTTAGAGTGACCGCAGATAACAATATCCGTCACGCCCAAAGCAACGACCGCGTACTCAATAGTCGCGGATACACCGCCCGGTTCCGGACCAAAAGAAGGCACGATATTACCGGCGTTACGGATGACAAACAGCTGCCCCGGCTCTTGTTGCGTGACCAATTCGGGAACTAAGCGGCTGTCTGAACAGGAGATGAACAGCGCTTTTGGGTTCTGGCTGGATGCCAGGCTGCGGAAGAGTTCCTTACGTTGAGGAAAAACTTCTTTCTGAAAGTTGAGGAACCCTTCGATGATATGTTGCATAGCAGTATCTCTTTTTCGTTTTTACGCAGGTCATGATTAACATCACATTTTCAGTTTACCACTTGAACGCAGAAGGAAAAGCCCCTTCTCACGCTAATGCGCATGTTAAGCACTGGTCATCACCTTGTTACGACCGCTATTTTTGGCCGCATACAGCGCCCTGTCGGCAAACGAGATGCATTCATCCGCGGTGAAGTGCTTATCTGACGAGGTAAAGACACCGATACTGATGGTCATGGGCTCCGGCGTACGGTAAGGCGCACGTTTCGCCGTCTCCTCCTCAACCTTGCTGCGAATCCGCTCAGCCACCTGCATGGCGACTTCTGATGACGCGTTGCGCATCAGCACGGCAAATTCTTCCCCACCTACGCGCGCAATAATATCGCATTCGCGGATGGAACGTTTCGCCAGGTCCACCACGGTTTTGATGACCGCATCGCCTACCGGATGCCCATAACGGTCGTTGATACGTTTGAAGTGATCAATATCCAAAATCATCAAACTGATATCTTCCCGCGATGCCAGCAGTAGCTGTAGCTCCCTATAGAAATAGGCGCGATTATAGATGCCGGTCAGCGGATCGTGGTTCGACAGCATCGTCGATTCTTTATGCATCACGAAAATATCGTAGAGCAGGACATTAATCACAAAAAAGGTACAAACCACTTCGATGCCGCGGCTGAGGTACCAGACGGGGAAATTATAATCGCTGAGATTCAGCAGAAGAAGGTTGCTAAACAGGCTTGAAACGCAGAAGACCGCGATACTCACCCATAACAGGCTTCGCAGTTGCGTAATGACGATAGCCAGCAACAGCGTGATAAACCAGGCGGCGACGATCGCGACACCATAATAGCTATTCCACGCGTTACGACCATTAAGTGATGTTGTACCAATCAGGTTGAGTGATATCTGCGGGTTATAGCTGGATAAATTATGCGCCAGAATGGCCATCAGCAGGAAGATGCCAGCCAGTACGAGTACCCATAGTTCGTCTTTACGTGAAGGCGCGATGTTCCGATTCATGCGAAACGCATAAAAGAGTGCGACCAGAATGGCCGACATCATGGTGAGCTGGCGGAACAGATAGAAAATAGCTAAATCATTGGTAATTGATTTCAACGGGATGCATAACGCAATGAGTTGTTGGATAAGCGTTAGCGCCTCGACCCAATAAATATCGGCAACCAGAAAACCGAGCCCCAGAATGGCAACATAGAGTAGTTTTCTATTGCAGAGAAACTGGAAAAACATGAAGAAGAAGATAATTGCATCGAGTAATAACAACAGCCCGGAAAAGACCAGGTAATAAATATCAGCGATAGCTATATTAAAGGTTGTGAGATAGTCGGCTAACATAAACATCGCCGCAAGCAGTAAGCACGCGGCAATGAGACAAAAGCTCATTCTACTATTTATTCTGGAACAGCTTAGGCTCATTTCGAGTCCTCCATGACAGCTCTATATGTTATAGCCTACTGAGATCCTAAAAAATAGTACCTTTAGTCAAGCCTTGAATTTAAAAATAATTAATTATTGACTTGCCTTTTATATCCCTGTGATTTATCACAATATTATAAAATGTTCGTTGCAAGTAGACGCATTAACCATCATCCAGGACGGATGTAGATACCATAACATCAAACACAGTCTGAAATAAATACTCAAAAATATATATAACTATATATTAATAAAACTTAGCAATCGGTATTACTAAAAACCGCCCGAAGGCGGTATCGATGTATTATGCCTCAGACTCCAGCGCATCCTGGATAGCGTCAGCCAGTGTCGCTACTTCTTGAGAGACATTACGCAAGTCCATCTGTGAACGAATCCCGGAGTTGGCCGTCGTGGCGGAAACCGCGGCTTTTGCTATCTCCAGCGCCGCCTGAACGGCCAGCAAACGCTTCCTGTTTTCAACCACATCAGCGCCGGTTGCGCCATCAAGATCAAAGTACCCTTCTAACATTGTTCTCTCCTTTTAGTTTCTGTCTTAGTGTAGGGGGATAGCCCGGTACACGCCATCAAAATCGGCGTGACCACGCAACACCTGGTAACAATTGAAACACTACTCCATTTCATTCGTAGCCCCTAAAATGTCCGTGGTTAATTATTCGATTTCTAATTGATTAATGGTTTAAACTAACCGCCATCACAACACACACAAAATAATAAGTAACATGAATGTTATAAAAGGCATATATAGAGGACAGAAATGGAATTTAGTGAAATGCTCTGCGACTTATTTGAGCAGGTCAGATGCAAGTCAGATTTTCTGCAATTTTTAACAGAGTTAAAACAAAACAACATCTCGTATTACATTTATTTCGTCGCCACCGGCAATGTCAAAATTGTAACAACAACTGATTCCTATGTGGCCATGAAGAGTCACCGTAGCTTAATTAAGGTAAGCGCTGGTGGCAGTAGCTGTTTGACAAAAATTGCCGCCAGGCGTCATTTCACTGGCCTCACTCATTTCGATCAATACTGTCGCGAGTTAGCCAGAGCGGGCGTATTTAAATGGGTCGTCGACGTTGAAGAAGTGAGTCGTTATTACTGGTCTAAAGATAATCAGCTATTACATACTGAAAATATCATTAGCCCTACGTAATTAAGCGCCAATAAAAAAGGGAGATTCACCATTAAGGCTATCTCCCTCTTTTATCGCGTAGCGCGATCAGACTTTCAACATTTTTACCGTATCTTCTATATCAATCTCATCTTCCGAGAAGATCAACGTAGTGCCCTGGAAGGTGGTGATAGCCAGCTTTTTCAACGTACGCATTTCACCCGGCTTCGCGTCGGATTTTGGCTTGATGCTGTTCATCAGCAGCCCCACCGACAACACCGCATTTTCTTTATCAATGCGGGTCTCAGCGGGAACTTCCTCGCTGTAGACCAGGAAAGACTTGATTGACGTCAGCTTGATCTTCTCGCCCGCGATATAGATGTACTTGCTATCCGGGATCACCTTCACCGCATAGGCTGACAGCCCTTTGTTATTGGTCGTGGGTTCAAAAGTTACCGCCGCATCTTTTTTAATCAGCTCAGGGTTGGCAACCTTAATCACATGAAAATAGCGATTGTCGCCATTTTCATCTTTGATAAATCCAAAACCTTTATCTTTAAACCACGTTGTGATTGTTCCATTCATTGCCGTTACCGCCTGGTTAATCGTTTATCAACTCAATTTTTGCAGCGCGCAGTGTAATGCACAATGCCCGCGCAGACTATGTCTTTGGCTTAAGTGTGGATGATAAATTTCCACCGTGCGACCTCGTCGGATTCGCCTGTTGGCGAAAAATTGGGTATCATCCGCACCCACTCTCCAGCCGTGCAGCCAGATGTCTACCATTCTCGATACCTTTATTGCCCCACCTTGCCATGAGCAAATAGAGATACTCCATCAGGACGCGCATCTGCTGATTATCAATAAGCCCAGCGGGTTGCTCAGCCTCTCGGGGAAAAATCCGCAGAACCTCGATTCCGTACACTATCGTCTGGTTCAGCAATTTCCCGGCTGCACGCTGGTCCATCGCCTGGATTTCGGCACTTCCGGGCTGATGGTCATCGCTCGCAATAAGGCCATCAATGCCGCCCTTTGCCAGCAGTTCAGCCAGCGTTCAGTGACAAAAACCTACAGCGCCCTACTGTGCGGGCACCTGAGCGAGGATGAAGGGGTGATTGATGCGCCAATTGCTAAAGACCCCGCGCGTTTTCCGCGGATGTCCATTTCCGCCCTTAACGGCAAACCGGCACGTTCTCGCTATCAGGTTGTGAGCCGTTTTTATCACCACCGCCTGGCGCTGACTCGCGTTCAACTTGTTCCTGAAACCGGGCGCACTCATCAGCTACGCATTCACTGCGAGCAGTTGGGCTACCCGATTCTGGGTTGCGACCTGTATGGTGGCCGCGAACAGCCTGGAACCGAACAAACGCCACGTTTTATGCTACATGCCAGCGCACTCTGTTTTGTTCATCCCGTTAGCCAGGAGAAGATCAACGCCCACAGCGCCAGCCCGTTCTAATCTGAAGTGGATTACCACATCAAATCGTCAGGGATTTTGAAATCAGCGTACGGATCGTCTTCGTCCTGTACTTCCTGACTGAGCGCACTGTGCAGAACGATGCTGGTGGCATCACGCTGCGCAATTTTCTCCGCCACAACCGCCGGAATAATGGCGTATTCACTTTCACCCGCGGCGTTAGTCGCCAGCCGCGCAATGGCCAGACGACCGTTGATCAGCTGTGTCTGCGTCGGCTTATCCACCGCCATCTTTTTGATCACGTTATTGTCGGTAAAGTTAAAGTTGATATCGCCTCGGGCAACGGTGATGCGGTTCATCTCGATCAGCTGTTTGACCTGCGCTTTGTACTCTTTCGACAGCGTCGCCTGTTTCTGCTGCTCACTCAGTTGCTTATCGCGCTCAAGCTGTGCTTTTTTATTTTCCTCTACCGCTTCTCGCGCTTCGCGGGCCTGAACGCGCGACTTTTTCGCCGTGCGCTGGACCTTAGCCATTTTTTTACTGGTGACCAGCCCCGCTTTTAGCATCTGCTCTTGTAAGGTCAGTTTTGTCATCTTCGCTCTAAACTCATTGATAAATTTTGCAAGATTATACCCGTAATGTTCGCGTCGATTCCAGATTGCAGAACGCCTTCCCCTTGCGATGCATTTTGTACAAAAAATAAACATTGATCGCGTCCGTGACGATCGGCTACAGTCACAGCGTTTTACAGTTGATGCTAAAAACATCATCCGTAGATGCCGTTGACGATCCTAAGCATTATCCAATGAGGTATACCGTGAAAGTGATTCCGCTGATTGCCCTGCCAGTTGTCTGGGCGATGAGTTTTAACGTTTTTTCCGCTGATGCCCCGGCCAGCGCCGATGACAGTACCGCAGAAGCATTAAAGGATCTCGACCGTACTCTGCCTGAATTAACCCCGGTGACATTCACCGCCGCCGATGAAAAACACAAGGTTCTGGTGTTCATCGACAACCAATGCTCTTTCTGTTCTCAGGTCGTCAAGAACATTAAGAGTTACAACGATGCCGGGCTAACCATGTCGTTTCTGACCGTTGCTCCCCCTTCTATTCGCGATTCCGTGATTGAAGATATGGGTCGCGTCTGGTGCTCAGACGATCGTCAAAAAAGCCTGCAAGGGGCCATGGCAGGGTTTCTGCCCAATAATGACACCAGCGCCAGCTGTTCGGATGAAGTCGTCAAACAGTCTGCACTGGCTGAACGACTGGGCATCCAGCTAACGCCTACGATGATCGTGCTGGATAACCCACCGAAAGTGATTCTGGGTAGCGCAAAGCCTGACGCCATTCTGGAAAAGATCAGCGGTAAAGCATTGTAGCCTGCCCTGGCATACTCCTCGTGATTGAAACCCCGCCTGCCGGGGTTTTTTATTGCGAAATAAAATTGACACTGCTAACGCAGACGGTTTATATACTGTTTTTATATACAGTTAACTGGAGTAAAAGCATGTTTGTGGAACTCGTCTACGACAAACGGAATTTTGAAGGTTTGCCCGGCGCGAAAGAGATAATCCTGGCAGAGTTGAGCAAAAGAGTGCACAGCGTATTTCCTGACGCGGAAGTCCGCGTCAAACCCATGATGACGCTGCCCGCCATCAACACTGATGCCAGCAAACATGAGAAAGAGCAGATAAGCAGAGTCGTCACAGAAATGTTTGATGAGGCGGAATTCTGGCTGGTCAACGAGTAAGACGGCAGTACACGCAAAAAAGGGAACCCATCGGTTCCCTCAACTCGCCTGGTTCTTGACCGAGTGCGTTATTTCAGGTTGCTACGGAAAAAGTCGGCCAGTTTGTCGAAGGGGATCACGTCCGTGCGGTCATACAAATCGACGTGTCCCGCATCCGGAACGACATACAGCTCTTTAGGCTGACCGGCACGTTTGAAGGCGTCCTCGCTGAACTCTTTTGAATGGGCCCGTTCGCCGGTAATAAAGAGCATCGGACGCGGTGAAATGGTTTCAATATCGTTGAACGGGTAGAAGTTCATAAACTTACCGATACTGCTCAGCATTGGTTTTGTCGTCAGTTCTTCTTTCTCGCCCTGCGGAGTGTAGCCGCCGCGTTCGGTGCGGTAGAAATCAAAGAACTCGCGCTGAATTTCCGGCGTGGAAGCATCCAGTTTATTCACGGTGCCCGGAATATACGCGGTATCTCCCCCTTTGAACTCGGCAAAACGCTGCTCAATGGCAGACTGGATAAACGCCTTGCGTTGTTCCAGCGTCTGGGAATGGTTAAGGCCGTTACGGAACGCGGCTCCCATGTCATACATGCTGACGGTGGCGATGGCTTTCATCCGCGGGTCTATTTTCGCGGCGCTGATAACAAAGCTTCCGCTGCCGCAGATCCCCAGCACGCCGATGTTTTCTGGATCGACAAACGGCTGTGTACTGAGATAATCAACCGCCGCACTGAAGTCATCCGTGTAGATTTCCGGTGAAATCAGGTGCCCCGGTTTACCTTCGCTTTCTCCCCAGAACGAGAGATCAATCGCCAGCGTGACAAACCCCTGCTCCGCCAGCTTCTGCGCATACAGGTTTGCGCTTTGTTCCTTGACCGCGCCCATTGGATGGCCAACGACAATCGCTGGGTTTTTAGCGTTCTGATTCATCGTTTTCGGGATAAACATATTGCCGACCACGTTCATCTGATACTGATTTTTAAAGGTCACTTTTTGCTGCGTCACCTTATCGCTTTTATAAAAGTTGTCAGCGCCTCTGGACATATCTGCCGCAGAGGTGGCAAATGCACTGATGAACAGCCCCAGCGCTAACGTAAATTTATTCATGATGGTTTCCTTATCAGGATTAGTGTTATGAATGGTCACCGGCAGATGCATCTGCACGTGAGGTCAGAAAAATCAGTACGGTTGCAATGATCAACATCGCGGCGCTGGCCAGGAAGGTGCTCTGGTAGCCATGATGGTCGAACAGCAGGCCCCCCACGGTGGATCCCAGCGCAATAGACAGTTGCACCATCGCCACCATCAGCCCGCCGCCCGCTTCAGCATTCTGAGGAAACGTGCGTGGAACCCATGCCCACCATCCCACGGGCGCGGCGGTTGAAATCAACCCCCACAGTCCGAGCAACGCCGTCACGATGGCCGCCTGACTGCCAAACGCGATCAGGGCTAGCGCGACAATCGCCATCAGCACGGGAATCGCCATCAGGGTTGGGTAGAATCCACGCTTCAATACCCGGCCAATTAGCGTGGTGCCGATGAAACCGGCCATACCGATGACCAGCAGGATGAGGGTCACCGCTGAGGCATCGACCTTCGTGACCGCCTCAAGGAAAGGCCGGATGTAGGTAAAGAGCGTGAACTGCCCCATAAAGAAAATCCCAACACCCAGCATGCCCAGCGTCACCACCCGGCGGCGAAACAGCGTGAAAATATTGCTGGCCCCAGCTGGCTGGCGGGTAACCGGCATGGACGGTAGGCTGAGCAGTTGCCAGATAAACGCGAGGATGGCGACAGGTAACAGGCAGAAGAAGGCTCCCCGCCAGCCGATGACCGCTCCCAGCCAACTGCCCAAGGGGGCAGCCACGACGGTTGCCAGCGCATTACCGCTATTGAAAATAGCCAGCGCCAACGGAACACGGTGCACCGGTACCAGCCGCATTGCTGTCGCCGCCGACATCGACCAGAACCCGCCGACGACGATGCCAATCAGGGCGCGACCTGCCATATAGATCAGGTAGTTGGGCGCCATCGCGATGACAGCACCGGAAAGCGCCATCATGCTCGTCAGGCCGAGCAGCAGAATTTTCCGGTCAAGCGTGCCTGCCAGTCTGGAAATAAACAGGCTAGTCATCACCGCAAACGCGCCGGAAATGGCGATCCCCTGTCCGGCCATGCCTTCGGTAACATTCAGGGAGTACGCCATCGGCGTCAGAAGGCTGACCGGCATAAATTCGGAGGCGATCAGGGCGAAGACGCACAGCGTCATGGCAAAAACGCCGCCCCAGTGCGCCCGCTGTTTTTCACTTGCTTCGTTTTGGTTTCTGGTTTCAATTTTCTGATTACGCATTAAGCCTTTCTTTTCTGTAGGTAATACGATGCCCTCCCCTTGCGCCTTCAGGCCTGCAAGAGACACCGAAACGACGACGTGAGGGATAGTCTGGTAATTAAAGGGAGCGCGGTTTTGGGAGCGCGTGACCGCTTAGTCTACGGCCCTGATCTGCACCCTAAGCGGTCCCTGGCGCTGCAGGGCCGGCAGTCCTGAATCGATTTTCCCTACCGGGATCAGTGAACGGGCGTAAGGTCTACCCTGGACAAAAATCGCCAGGTTGCCCCAGGGCGCGTAAAAAGCTATATCACCCGCTTCCGGCGTCATTCCTTCCGGAGCCTGTGCCGTGGAAAGCCTGCGCGGTAGATCGCTAATGCGTTCAATATCGGCGTAATCCTGCAGCGTCAGACTGAGGGGAAGTAATGATGCAAAATCCCGACCTGTCGGCGAGTCATAGAGGGTGGCAGTCGCGATCTCACCGTTCACAACAATCTCAACTTTCATCAGCGTCTCCTGTACAGCTACCCGTTCGTTGTCATCCGCGATCACGGACTGCGTGACGCACAGCAGCCCGATAAAGAGCAGCAGCAATAGCGACGTTTTGCCGTGAGCATTTTGCGTGTTGTTTAGCGTTGACTTATTCATCGCATTATTGTTACCAATAGGCAGCGGCAAAACTAGCTAATGAATGCTTAATAGCCTTATAAGCAAAACTTATAAATAGATCGGAAACGAACATGGCCAGACGCAACCTCAACGATTTACTCTCTTTCGTCACCGTAGCGCGGGAAGGCAGTTTTACACGTGCCGCCGCGCTGCTTGGCGTGACCCAGCCAGCGCTGAGCCAGGCGATTTCCGGGCTGGAAGAACGGATGCAGATCCGCCTGCTAACGCGGACAACCCGCAGCGTGTCCCCGACGGCCGCCGGGGAGCGCCTGCTGCAATCAGTGGGCCATCGCATTGACGAGATTGAGGCTGAGCTGGACATGCTGACCGAACTGCGGGACAAGCCTGCGGGTACCGTCCGAATTACATGCGGGCCGAACGTGTTGAAAACGACCCTTCTGCCCAAACTGACGCCACTGCTGCGCGAGTATCCGGATATTCACATCGAGTTCGACGCAAACCACGGATTCCGGGATATCGTGGCAGATCGTTTTGATGCGGGCGTACGGCTTGGTGATACGATCGATAAGGACATGATAGCGATGCCAATCGGCCCGAAACTGCGTATGGCCGCGGCAGCCTCGCCCGATTATTTCGCACGATATCCGGTTCCCCAAACTCCCCATGATCTAACGCAGCATCAGTGTATTAATCTGCGTATGGTTCGATCCGGGGGGATTTATGTTTGGGAATTCGATCGGGAAGGAGGAGAACTGAACGTCCGGGTTAATGGACAGTTGACGTTTAATACGTCGGAACATGTTGTCGACGCTGCGCTGGCTGGGTTAGGCATCGCCTTTTTGCCCGAAGAAGAGTTCGGCTCACACATTCGCGAAGGTCGTCTCGTACACGTACTTGAGTCCTGGTGTCATCCTTTTCCAGGCTACTATCTTTATTACCCTAGCCGTAAACAGCCTTCACCGGCTTTTTCACTCGTTGTTGATGCGCTGCGTATGAACAAGAAAATGTAGGGTTAAAAGCAGGTTCGGAAATGATGATACACAAGGATAAATATTTGTCTCCGTGTGTTAAAAAACCTCCTGATATCTCAGAGAAAATAGCGAACAGGAACCGCTCAAAATGATGAAATATTTATCGCTGCTGGCCGTGGTGATGCTTGTAGGATGTACAAGTGCACCAAACTTGCCGCCTACGGATACCATTGTGGCTGTAAAACCCACAGACTCCGGCATTATCGCCAGCTCAGCTAAATATGGTTACCGTTTTAACCGTAACGGTGTACCTCAGGAGTATCAGCGTTATAAGACCTTTTATGAACGCTTTCACCAACAGGCTGCCGGAGTACGGGTTAGCTTCGAGGTAGAACAACATGAGGTGACGGCGGAATACCTGGTTGTGATGGATAAGCGCAAGCTGGATGCCGGGCAGTTGACCCAATTGCGCAATGAGTATCATGCGGTGCAAATTGATAACGATCACCTCGGTGTTTCGTTTAAAGCAGCAGGATTTTGGTCTTCATCGTACCCGCCCGATCTGGCTGCCGCCTACCAGTTAGAACACCCGATTGTGGTTTCCATCAATGATAAGACCAAGACGATTAGCGAGCTTGGCCAAGTCGCCATGATCCCTTTAGTACCTCTGTTTCCGCTATACATGATGTACGGATGTGCCACTGGGCCCTGTATCTGAGGAAAATAACGTCTTCGGAAACGACCTGCCTTTCGGGTGGTGCAGGCGATTATGGCACACTATCCTGCCCCTCCCGGTTTAGCCGCAAGCCGGGAGGGGCAGGTCAACTCATCGCCTGAATGGACTCATTACCCAGCCAGCAGTTATTGAGCAGCATATCTCAGAATTTTATCGGCACAGATTGATTACTCGGACTTCTCAGGAACAAACCGAGTCAGAATCAACGTCAGTACACAGATCATCGCGCCAGCAAAAAATGTAGAAGCTGAACCCCAGATGTCCCACAACAATCCTGCCCCCAGACTGGCTATCAGTAGTCCCAGGCCACTCAATAAACTGAATAATCCGAACGCCGTTCCACGAAGGTCGGCTGGTGCGGCGTGAGCAATCATCGTGTTCAGCAACCCCTGTGTCATTCCCATATGTACACCCCACAATGCTACGCCAACAATAATCCCCACCCAGGAATGACTCAGAGCAAGTACTAAATCTGCCACGATCAGCACCACCAGCCCCATCTGGAGCAATCGCCGGTGACTGGTGATGTCTGATAAGCGTCCGAACGGATAGGCTGTAAATGAAAATACAATATTCATGGCGACCATAACGAGAGGGATCAAAGCCAGTGGAATATTGACCTCATGTGCTCTGAGAACCAGGAACGCCTCACTAAACCTGGCGAGAGTAAACACCCCGCCGAGCCCTATCACCCACCAACAATCTACGCCCAGCCTTTTCAGGTTCTCTGTTTTTATCGGGTTCGTCCTGGCGGTCACGACAGGCGTGCGTGGTTCATGCAATCCGCAGAATAACAGGGCCACGGCCAGAAAGGCTGGCACGACCGCCACCCAGTAAACGGCGCGAAAATCATTACTCCATAACAGCATCAGGCCCACTGCCAGCAGCGGTCCGAGGAACCCTCCCATCGTGTCCAGTGTCTGGCGCAGACCATAAGCCGCCCCTCTGATCTCGGGCGGAGTAACGTCAGCAACGAGCGCATCTCGGGGTGCCCCTCTTATTCCTTTTCCTACACGGTCAATCATCCTCGCGCTGAATATCATTCCAGATGTGGAGGCCAGTGCGAACAGCGGCTTGCTAAGCGCGCCAAGGCCATATCCAAGGACAGCCAGCCCTTTACGCTTGCCAATGTAATCGCTGATAACGCCCGAAAAAACTTTGACACATAATGCCGTCGCTTCAGCCACTCCTTCTATGAGTCCAATGATGACTACCGGAGCCCCTAAAGCCGTTGCCATGAAAAGTGGAAGGAGGCTGTGGATCATTTCAGATGAAATATCCATCAAAAGGCTGACGAAACCAATAATCCAGACGCCACCGGGAATGCGACGCAATGTCGAAAATCGAAGACTCATTTCACATCCTTTGAATAGGAAAAACGCTATTAAACATCACACCAGCACAAATGTTAATGAGAATCATTTTTCATAAATAAAGTATGGTAGTCCGGCAAGGGGAGCGTGCTCGCCTGACATTTCTGAGGCTGAACATAACAATGTTCATCTACACTTGTTCCTGTTTTCGTCCAGAACAGAGAACATGCCATCATATTAACGGGGTATGTTTGGACTGTGGCATTTAAATCAATAACATACATGGTCCTTTAATGATGCAAGTGATATTTGTGCGACACGCGGAAACAGGGTGGAATGTGAGAGGTATTATTCAGGGACAGAGTGATGGCGCGTTGACCTCTCGGGGGGAGCGCCAAACATCAGCCTTACTTGCCGCGTTTGTGGCGGGTGATTACTGGGTCGACTGTGTTTTTGCTCCTCCGTAAGCACTTCAGTTCCGCTTTGTGCCAGGAGGGGACTTTTGGTAGTTGTTAGTAGGAAGGTATTTCAGCAGAATGAGACTGCCTTTACGCATGACCATTTTTATGTAGTCACAAACTATTGAATCTAGCTCCGGCAGGGGTTACTGACTCACAGAATAAAGGATGCACGAGATCGAGCTATGCGTACTCATCAACTGAATAAGTCCCGTAAACTGTATCGCAGCGTCAACACAACTACGCGGCACCATTCTAATAATCCAGGAGCAGAGTATTGCTGGGAACGAAATCGTAAAAAAGTCGGAGATGAGCTACTGGTAAAGCGCGAGACAATGCATGGCAGACAGAAGCGTGGCCGAGACTACACACCATTGTTTTATTTTCTGATCAAGCAGATTGGCAAACCGTGGGATGAAATATTCAGCGAAGTATGTGGACGTCTTGATACCACCGAGCCTGTTTTCTGGTTGGTCGCGCTACATGAGCATCAGCGAAGAGATTTAGTCTGCATTGGCGAAAGCAGTTTTTATCCGGGTCTGTTTGTTGATGAGAATGGAATTCTGCAACAGGTGAACCCTTCAATTACTAGAAAGGACGTTAAGGTGACTTGCCGCTGCTGCACACACACTTATATTGGTGAACCTGTACCATGGATAGATTGAATAACAACATCTCCTATCCTGCCACGGGTACGGCCGTCATCAACAATGAGAGCGATTGAGAACTTCCGCACCTCGCTCACAGCGGACATTATGCTCAGAAGACCAAGCTCTCATAGATACATCAAGAGCGTGCGTAACCCTGTGTTGGGTTTCTACCTCAGTAAACGTCTTTCACCCCGAGCTTTACTTCAAGGCTTGTCATACCCGACCCGGTCAGAAATCATTTCCTGAACGTTTACGCCAAAGTGGGACAGGCCGAAGATGCCACCATCCAGAAAAAAGTTTAGAGGGTAATGAGATGACTTGTTTTGATAAACGATGGATAGCCGTTCGAATCCTGATAATAAAAACGGGAACCAACCGGCTCCCGTTTATCACTAACCCAGCAAATGGATTACATGTTCGCGATAATCGCGTCACCAAACTCTGAACATTTCAGCAGCTTAGCGCCTTCCATCAGACGTTCGAAGTCATAGGTCACGGTCTTGTTGTTGATCGCGCCTTCCATACCTTTAACAATCAGGTCAGCCGCTTCGAACCATTCCATATGACGCAGCATCATTTCTGCGGACAGGATGATAGAACCTGGGTTCACTTTGTCCTGGCCTGCGTACTTCGGTGCGGTGCCGTGAGTCGCTTCGAACAGTGCGCACTCGTCACCGATGTTGGCGCCCGGTGCGATACCGATACCGCCAACCTGCGCCGCCAGGGCGTCAGAAATGTAGTCACCGTTGAGGTTCATACAGGCGATAACGTCGTATTCAGCCGGACGCAGCAGGATCTGCTGCAGGAACGCATCGGCGATCACATCTTTAATGATGATCTCTTTGCCGGTGTTCGGGTTCTTAATTTTCTGCCACGGACCGCCGTCGATCAGTTCGCCGCCGAATTCGTCGCGAATCAGCTGGTAGCCCCAGTCTTTGAACGCGCCTTCGGTGAACTTCATGATGTTGCCTTTGTGCACCAGGGTCAGAGAGTCACGGTCGTTGGTGATCGCGTATTCGATCGCCGCACGCACCAGACGCTTGGTCCCTTCTTCGGAGCACGGCTTGATGCCGATACCGCAATGTTCCGGGAAGCGAATTTTCTTCACGCCCATCTCTTCGCGCAGGAATTTGATCACTTTCTCAGCGTCAGCAGAGTCCGCTTTCCATTCGATACCCGCGTAAATGTCTTCGGAGTTTTCACGGAAGATAACCATATCGGTCAGTTCTGGGTGTTTAACCGGGCTCGGGGTACCCTGGTAGTAACGAACCGGGCGCAGACAAACGTACAGGTCGAGTTCCTGACGCAGCGCAACGTTCAGAGAACGAATGCCGCCGCCAACTGGCGTGGTCAGTGGGCCTTTGATAGCAACGCGGTAATCACGGATGAGATCCAGCGTTTCTGCTGGCAGCCATACGTCCTGGCCGTAGATCTGAGTGGATTTTTCCCCGGTGTAAATTTCCATCCAGGAAATTTTACGCTCGCCTTTGTAGGCTTTCTCAACAGCGGCATCAACCACTTTCAGCATTGCCGGAGTCACGTCAATGCCGATACCGTCGCCTTCAATAAATGGGATAATCGGATTGTGTGGCACATTCAGCTTGCCGTCTTTCAGGGTGATTTTTTGACCTTCCGCCGGAACAACTACTTTGCTTTCCATTCACCTCTCCTTCGAGCGCTACTGGTGTGCTCGTCATCCTTTACGCCACAGGTTCTTGCCGCTACTACACCCACTCCACCGAGTCTGGAGATGCACTGTCTTACCGTCTTCCTGCAACACAAAGAGTTAGAGCATTTTTGTTAATGTTTTGTAATAAGCCTGTCAATACTACCTGATTGTTTGGCGCCATGAAAGACTCTCGTTCTTAGGCTATAATGCGCGAATCTATAAAGCCTGAAAATACTATGATTAAAACTTCTTTTAGAAAACACCGGGTTGAGCGATTCAGCTCGAAACAAGGCGCTAAGCCGCGCCGGGATAACCAACCAAAACGCGTCATTCTGTTTAATAAACCCTATGATGTTTTGCCGCAGTTTACCGACGAAGCAGGCCGCAGCACGCTGAAAGATTTTATTCCCGTGCAAAATGTGTACGCTGCCGGACGTCTTGACCGCGACAGTGAAGGTCTGCTGGTGTTAACAAATGATGGTGCCTTACAGGCCAGGCTCACGCAGCCAGGTAAGCGGACGGGGAAAATTTATTACGTTCAGGTCGAAGGAGAACCGACGGACGAGGCGATAGACGCATTGCGTCATGGCGTCACTCTGAACGATGGGCCAACGCTACCGGCCGGTATCGAACGCGTGGACGCACCCGACTGGCTGTGGCCACGTAACCCGCCGATACGCGAGCGTAAATCCATCCCGACGGCATGGCTGAAAGTGACGCTGTATGAAGGCCGCAATCGCCAGGTACGGCGGATGACCGCTCACGTAGGCTACCCGACGCTGCGATTAATTCGTTATGCAATGGGTGGCTACACGCTCGACAACCTCGGCAACGGCGAATGGCGGGATGCCAGCGGCGAGCACGAATAGTGCTCGCCAGGCCTTAGATATCAGGAAATATCGGGAACGATGATACTTTTGTATTTTTCAAGTACCGGCGAATTGATATCTGAGGCATTCTTCAGTTGCCACAGGTTGCGGCTAATCCCGTCATTGACCAGATAGATGACGCCGGTTTCAATGGCCGACATCAGGCACAGCATCACCGGTTCATTCACCGTATACCCCACTTCCCCCTCCAGCAGACGCTGGAAGTCGATATAGCGGAATACGCCGGCCTGGAACTCATAGGAGAGAATGGTTTTACTGGTATTCACGGAAGAAAGGACTTCGCCCGTGCTAACATTAACCACCCTCAGGTTAACGGCGATCTGATCGAGCTGATACTGCGTGCTGGCGCCAATGCCAAAGTATCGCGCCCCTGCCCCGCCCGATTTCACATTACTTTCGTAACCGATGATCGAGCCTTCAATCAGGATATTTGCCGCCACCAGCGATGGCAGCTGACTGCGATTATTCTCCGCGACAGTGCCATTTTCTTGAGCCGCGCGGATAATTTTGCGCTCATTGAGCAAGTTCTGTAGTCCCTGACGCTCCAGCGGAGTAAACCAGTTGGAGTCTTTCAGCGCCGAAACCAGCATGGCGGTGGCGCTCTGCGGGACCGAGGTTGAAAAGTTACTCGCCGGGTAGGGTTTGAACTGCCCGGTTTCATCCTGGATATTGTAAACTGAGACAAACAGTTTCCCCTGCGGTGGCGGCAGATGCGTTAGATCCTGGTAACTCTGCGAGCGCGGCAACAGCGTGGGTTTTGCCGCCTGTTTAGGTGGAGAGGTAATGCAGCCCGTCAACATCAAAAGGCTAATTAAAATGACCACAACGCCGGTTATATTTTTCATCTCAGCATCTCGCCACTGATTAATATGTTGAAACACTGCTCAGGCCGCTGACCTGAATAGAGGAAGTTTTTCCGGAAGAGCGATCAAGAATATTCATCATTAATTGACCATCGGTATTGGTGATATCAACAATAAAGTCTTTCGTCACCAGCCGTCCGGGTTTACCGCTAGAAAGGTTGCCCATCAGGCTGCCAAGGAGTTGTGATTGAACAGCAGAGGTGAAATTATCAAGCGATGAGCTTGATGTTGCGCTGCTCCAGTCGTAAGCATTTGGATCTTTATAGGAGTTTTGCGCGTTAGCCTCCGAAAGCAAAAAAGAACCATTATTGGGGTTGCCGCCAAAATTAGGGTTAATAAACTGGAAGGTCAGGTTCCCAGCCTGGGCGGTTGTAGATAAAAAACCAATGCCAAGAATCAGAGAAAGCACTTTCATAGTATGCTCCTAGAACTCATCTTTGGTTAAGTCGCCGGTATTTAATAACGCTTTATTAATGGCGCGTTTCTGCAAAGCCTCATACACGGAGGCTAGTGCGACATTAACTTGTTTATCAAAGTCATTGTGACCAGGAAATAAGAACGTCTGATACAATAAATCTTGATCGACTTTAATGGTTATCCAACTGCCCCATCGGGCGCTGGGCCGTTCATTAATCGTAATGGCGCCGGGGTATTCTTCCTCCCAGTGTTCGGTGAATGCTCTATAAAAATCGTGCCCCACACGAGTGATAGTATTATCCGTCACCAGCCCCGGCACTTCTATTTCTGCTGCAGCGCTGGCGCGGATTACCAGTAGCATCATTAATGCCACCATTACCACTATCAATTTTTTCATGATTAGCGTCTAAGGTTTTCGTTTGCCCAGGTAACCGCCTGCGTTCTGTTTTTTACAGATATCTTGCGAAAAAGATTATATAAATGTGTTTTCACAGTATTCTCACTAATAAATAGCAGACGGGCAATTTCAATATTAGAAGCGCCCATGCGCAGTTTATTAAGAATATCTTTCTCGCGTTGTGTCAGGCCGCTGGTATCGTCATGGTATCGATAACTGCCTGACTGATTAATAAGATAGCTGGTAAGATCGTGAGGGAAATGGCAACCACCGTTCATGACATTGCGAATGCCATTCACTAAAGTTTGTTCATCTACGGAAAGATGGAAAACGGCGCTGATTCCAAACCAGGACTCAACCTCATGAAAGTGATAGTCCTCTGGCATATTAATCAACAATACTTTGACTTTTTCTCGCAATCGCCGGAGTTCGCTTTGCCAGAGTAGCGTTCTTTTTTTATCTGACTCACTCAGATCAAACAGAACCAGAATGCGCTCGGCGTCAGGTTGCTCAAGCATTCTTTGAACATTCTGTATTTTGACATTTATTGGTAACGATGTTTTGAGTTGATGAACCAAAGCAGTTGCCTGCAATGACGGTCTTGTTATTAACAGCAAAATATCGTTATGCACCTGTTCAGTTTCTTTCGGCATTATGAAATCCCATCCCGATTGCTGCCCTGAACGCGGACTCTTTCTGCTATGCAGGTAATATGCATATGCAGAAAGAGTCGCGGTTCTGTGTAGTTGCTGAATTAATAAGTATGACAATAAAGGGTGTAAAGCACAGAAGGCGTGCTTCTTCCCAAAATGCTGCAATACAGTTCAATCTAGACATTCGAATTTTTATCGCAAGAACTATTTGTGTTTCAAAATGTAACAAGAAGATGTCATTTTATTTCAGAAAAATGCGTTATTCATTATGATTTATATAAAAAAATGCGTTTTATCCTTTCCCATAAGGACTGTATTAGTATGCGTATTTACACTCCAGACGATTCAAGATATGCCGTCTGCTGCCGAAAATGGCGCTCGCTGTAAACATTATTTTCCACGATGGGGCTTAGCGTGGAATAATTTAGCTTAGGACCTACAACAAATACGTTTACCCAGTCACCCTCGCCGGGCTAATTAACATGGGCTGACTACCACACCGCGCCTGCTATCTCATCCATTGTTCCTCATACTATTGACTGACGTGTCTTTTCAAAATACGTAATCCAGGCGAAAACAGGGAATATATCTCCTGGACATACTCAATCCATAAATCAGCGCTACCGCACTCCGTCACGGATTAAGGTATCGCTGGTTTAACTCCTGACTTTAACCGTTGGTTAAATCAAGGTGCCATTATGAAACAGTGGTTATTAATAATACCCTTATTGGGCTGTTCATATCTGGCGACCGCGGGAGGCGATCTTGCCAGCTCTGAGTTTTCGGGGCTGAATAAATATCGTCAGAACTACGATATGGTAGCGATTACTGGTCAACATGGCAGCGGTAATAACGCGGCTATTAATCAGTCAGGCTCGCATATTTACGGTTCTATTTCCCAGGTTGGTGGATATAACAACGCGATATTAAACCAAAATGGTTTTAATAATCGCGCGGCAATAGCTCAATACGGTAACGGTAACAACGCGACGGTAAGTCAATCAGGGACGAATAATTCTGCTGTATTGGTCCAGGTAGGATCGGCAAATCAGGCGGATGTTACACAAACCGGTTTTGATAACTCTGCGAAGATTGTCAGCAAAGGCGTTGGCAATATTACGCAGATTAATCAAACAGGCACAAGCCGCGGCGCGGCCGTTGTGCAAAATTCGGCAGGAATGGCAATTCGTATTACCCAAAATTAGTGTTTTAACTGATTGACCAATCTCTAAACCTATGGGGTATCTCAATGAAAACGTGGAAAATTGTTATTTTGTCATCGCTGTTAGTCTCTGGAGTCGCAGTCGCCGGGAATGAGGATAAAGGCGGTGGTAGTTGGCCTCCAGGAGGGGGTAGCTCCGGCAGCTCTGGCGTTACGCTTCCAGACATCCCGCTGATTACGGGCAAAGCACCTATCGTGCCGCAAAACGGCAAGTGGGATCAGGCCATCCATATTTACCAACCGGGCACCGGCAACTTCTCCCAGGCTAACCAGGCAAGCTCATCAGGATCCGTCATTGATGTCCATCAGTACGGCAATTATGGTAGCTCCACGGTAAACCAGACGGCGACCAAAAGCGCGGTATTCGTCAACCAATATGGTACGGGTAACCAATCTTTGGCCACACAGAACGGTACAACCAGTTCAATCAGTGTGACTCAGAAAGGTACGAATAATACCTCTTCGGCAACACAGCAGTTGGGCGGCGCGGGTAATGCGATTGTGGTGTCACAAGACGGCATCGCCAACAGCTCCGGCGTTAAACAATCCGGTACCGGTAATTCAAGTTCGGTGCTACAGACAGGCAACCTCAATTTGTCTGATATTGTTCAGGCGGGTAAAAACAGTATTGTGGATGTACAGCAGACTGTGGGCTCGAACAAATCTTACGTCACTCAAAGCGCTAATGATTCAGCTATCTTAGTCGCTCAGACGAATGCCGGTAACTTCAGTAACGTCAACCAGACACACAACACCGCTGTGACCTACGTTCAACAATCCGGTCTCGGCAACACCTCTTACGTGAATCAGAACTGACCCACACAGCCGGATGAATGTTCATCCGGCTTTTTTCTCTTAATCACGAGGCCGACTATGCATCTACTGCTTATTGCCGCCGCGCTCAGCAACCAGCTGTGGTTTGAAACCCAGCAGCAGGACGATGCGCTGGTGGTTACCCCCATGGCTACGCTGACGGATGACTGCAACTGCCAGATGACCATTAACGTGATTCATCAGGGGCAATCGGGGCAGAGCAACAGCAGCCAGAGCGGCAATGTGGTCATAAAAGGGCAGCACCCGCAGCCGCTAGCCAGCATGATGCTGGATATCCCCCACGGCGAATGGACGCAAATCACCGTCACCTTAAGCGATAATAAAGGCATTCTTTTGCAACAGAGCTGGAGTTCACCGGCGAAGGTTTGATTTCCCCCGCCTCTTCTTTATATCCTTATCGTCACTCTCCCCCGATAAGGATGCCGCATGTTTAAACCTCACGTTACCGTCGCCTGCGTGGTTCACGCCAAAGGCAAATTTCTCGTGGTTGAAGAAACCATCAACGGTAAAGCGCTATGGAACCAGCCAGCCGGTCATCTGGAAGCCGATGAAACGCTGGTACAAGCCGCCGAACGCGAGCTATGGGAGGAGACCGGCATTCGCGCAACGCCGCAGCACTTTATCCGTCTGCACCAGTGGATTGCCCCGGACCGTACGCCGTTTCTGCGTTTCCTTTTTGCGATTGAACTTAACGATCTGTGCCCTACCCAGCCGCACGATAGTGATATCGATCGCTGCCTGTGGGTCAGCGCGGAAGAGGTCCTCCAGGCGAAAAATCTGCGCTCTGCGTTGGTGGCAGAAAGCATTCGTTGCTATCACCAGAACGAGCGCTATCCGCTGTCATTAATTGGCGCGTTTAACTGGCCGTTTACCGAGGGTGCCAAGTAACGGGCTGCGTGCTAGAATATGCCGCCTTGAAGTCCAATGTCGTGAGTATTCCAATGTCAGAAAGCCAGAAAAAAGTGATCGTCGGCATGTCCGGCGGTGTTGATTCCTCTGTTTCCGCCTACCTGTTACAACAACAGGGCTATAAGGTGGAAGGCCTGTTCATGAAGAACTGGGAGGAAGACGACGGCGAGGAATACTGTACTGCCGCCGCCGACCTTGCCGATGCGCAGGCGGTGTGCGATAAGCTCGGCATTGAGCTGCACACCGTGAACTTTGCTGCCGAATACTGGGACAACGTCTTTGAACTGTTCCTGCAGGAGTACAAAGCGGGTCGTACGCCGAACCCGGACATCCTGTGCAACAAAGAGATCAAGTTTAAAGCCTTCCTGGAATTCGCTGCAGAAGACCTCGGCGCCGACTACATCGCCACCGGCCACTACGTGCGCCGTGCTGACGTCGACGGTAAAAGCCAACTGCTGCGTGGCCTTGATGGCAACAAAGACCAGAGCTACTTCCTTTATACGCTGGGCCACGAACAGATCGCGCAAAGCCTGTTCCCGGTTGGCGAACTGGAAAAACCGCAGGTGCGTAAAATCGCCGAAGAGCTGGATCTCATCACCGCGAAGAAAAAGGACTCTACCGGTATCTGCTTTATCGGCGAGCGCAAATTCCGCGAGTTCCTTGGCCGCTACCTGCCCGCACAGCCGGGCAAAATCATCACCGTTGATGGCGATGAGATTGGCATCCATCAGGGGCTGATGTACCACACGCTGGGTCAACGTAAAGGTCTGGGCATCGGTGGCACCAAAGAAGGCAGCGAAGATCCGTGGTATGTCGTTGATAAAGACGTTGAGAACAACATTCTGGTTGTCGCTCAGGGTCACGATCACCCGCGTCTGATGTCGGTGGGTCTGATTGCCCAACAGCTGCACTGGGTGGATCGCGAACCGGTCACCGGCACCTTCCGCTGCACCGTGAAGACCCGCTACCGTCAGACGGATATCCCGTGCACCGTCACCGCACTGGATGCAGAACGTATTGAGGTTCGTTTTGATGAACCTGTTGCCGCAGTCACTCCGGGCCAGTCCGCCGTGTTCTATCGCGGTGAAGTCTGCCTGGGCGGCGGCGTGATTGAGCAGCGCCTGCCGCTGCCGGTGGAATAAAGCCCTCGTCTGAACAGGGCATAACGTAGCCTGCCTGGCGTCGCGCCGCCGGGCCAGGCGCCAACAAGGAGTTAGCGTGGCGAAGAATTACTATGACATCACCCTGGCGCTGGCGGGAATTTGCCAGTCAGCCCGTCTGGTGCAGCAGCTGGCCCATCAGGGGCACTGCGACGGCGAGGCGTTACACGTCTCGCTGAACAGCGTTATCGACCTCAACCCAGACTCCGCGCTGGGCGTGTTCGGTGGCAGCGAAGCGAATCTTCGTCTCGGCCTGGAAACCTTACTCGGCGTGCTCAATGCCAGCAGCCGTCAGGGTCTGAACGCCGAGTTAACCCGCTATACTCTTAGCCTGATGGTGCTTGAGCGCAAGCTCGCCGCCGCTAAAGGCGCTATGGAGACGCTGGGTAACCGCATCAATGGGTTACAGCGCCAGCTCGACCATTTTGATTTGCAGTCCGATACCCTGCTAAGCGCCATGGCGGGTATCTATGTTGACGTCATCAGCCCACTTGGCCCGCGTATTCAGGTCACCGGCTCCCCTGCTGTGCTGCAAAGCCCACAGGTTCAGGCCAAAGTCCGCGCCTCGTTGCTGGCTGGGATCCGCTCTGCGGTGCTGTGGCACCAGGTCGGTGGCGGACGTCTGCAGCTGATGTTTTCTCGTAATCGCCTGACCGCTCAGGCAAAACAAATTCTTGCTCATTTAACCCCGGAGTTGTGATCTATGGAATTATCCTCACTGACCGCCGTTTCCCCTGTCGATGGACGCTACGGCGATAAAGTCAGCGCGCTGCGCGGGATTTTCAGCGAATATGGTTTGCTGAAATTCCGTGTACAAGTCGAAGTACGCTGGCTGCAAAAGCTGGCCGCACACGCAGCCGTCAAGGAAGTTCCTGCTTTTGCTGCCGACGCAAACGGTTACCTTGATAGCATCGTGGCTAACTTCAGCGAAGAAGACGCCGCGCGCATTAAAACTATCGAGCGTACCACCAACCATGACGTGAAGGCAGTTGAGTATTTCCTGAAAGAAAAAGTCGCGTCCGTGCCTGAACTGCACGCCGTGTCTGAGTTTATCCACTTTGCCTGCACCTCCGAGGACATTAACAACCTGTCCCATGCGCTGATGCTGAAAACCGCCCGTGAAGACGTGGTGCTGCCGTACTGGCGTAAGATTATCGACGCCATCAAAGATCTGGCGGTGCAGTATCGCGATATCCCGCTGCTCTCCCGTACTCACGGTCAGCCTGCCACGCCGTCCACCATCGGTAAAGAGATGGCGAACGTTGCTTACCGTATGGAGCGTCAGTATCGTCAGCTCAGCCAGGTTGAAATTCTGGGTAAAATCAACGGCGCGGTGGGTAACTACAACGCCCACATTGTCGCCTATCCAGAGGTTGACTGGCATCAGTTTAGCGAAGAGTTTGTTACCTCTTTGGGCATTCAGTGGAACCCGTACACCACCCAGATCGAACCGCACGACTATATCGCCGAACTGTTTGACTGCGTCGCTCGCTTTAACACGATCCTTATCGACTTCGATCGTGACGTGTGGGGCTACATTGCGCTGAACCACTTCAAACAGAAAACCATCGCCGGCGAGATTGGCTCGTCCACCATGCCGCACAAGGTCAACCCGATCGACTTCGAAAACTCCGAAGGCAACCTGGGGCTGTCCAACGCCGTACTGCAACACCTGGCCAGTAAACTGCCGGTTTCCCGCTGGCAGCGTGACCTGACCGACTCTACCGTACTGCGTAACCTTGGTGTGGGTATCGGTTATGCACTGATTGCCTATCAGTCCACGCTGAAAGGGGTGAGCAAACTGGAAGTGAACCGCGATCGTCTGCTGGATGAACTGGACCATAACTGGGAAGTTCTGGCTGAGCCGATCCAGACGGTAATGCGTCGCTACGGTATCGAGAAGCCGTACGAGAAGCTGAAAGAGCTGACCCGCGGCAAACGCGTTGATGCCGAAGGCATGAAGCAGTTCATCGACGGCCTTGCGCTGCCGGAAGAAGAGAAGACCCGCCTGAAGGCGATGACCCCGGCGAACTACATCGGCCGCGCCATCACCATGGTCGACGAGCTGAAATAATCGCGGCTCTCCCCTTCTTCGTTCTGGAGAAGGGGATTTTCCCTCATTTCACTGTCAGCGCTGGAAACTCGCCGCTAGCCCGTTGGGGCTGATGTCCCAGGGCGTTCCTTATTGCAATAAAAAGCCAGCAACAATCGTCACTGGCTAATCAGCTATTTCAACAGTTTTTAGAAAGCGTAACGCACCTTCAGGCTAATGCTCTGGCTGGTGAATTGTGTTCGTTGATTCGCATCATACTGTACGGTGCCATCAAGCACATCTGTGAATCTGGCCGTCACACCAACACCGGCCATCGCAATCCACGGGCTTTCACTCATACCATGATAGGTAAACGGCGTGTCCGCTGCGCCAATAAATGCCGCCGTGGTTTTGCTACGATCGTTCTTTGTATCGTAACCCGCCCCGACATAACCATGTACATCAACAATCTCCGAAAGCTTGATGCCCGCTTTCAACTTACTGGAAACCACCAGGGCCTCGGTTGTGACCCCTCCCACCTTCAGGCCGACATCGTCGGCGCCAGTCTCCTGGTAACCTTTATCCTTCACGCGATAGTAATCAGTACGCAGTTCAGGAGTCAGCATAACGTCATCCATGGGGTGGAAAGTGCTTTGCAGCCCTATCCCAGCCTGGAACGTATCACTGTCGTAATCTGAGTGTGCGACGCCATTGTAGGCAGTGCTTCCATCGGTAGGGTTTTCAATATTCAAATAACGATTGCCGGTCGTATTATTTCGCCCGAAGCCAGTTTGCCAGGTTACAGCCGTGTCAGGCGTAAAATCATAGCCGCCATAAGCAAGAATATTCCAGCTATCCACACGCGCATCATGGCGGATGTCATCCGAGGTATCGTTAACGTCTGTTCGACTCATGCCCAGCGCCAGGCCAAGACGGGTTTTGTCTAATATCAGGCCATCCGCACCGATGGCGATCCCACGGGTATCGGCGTTATAACCTGCGTAATCGCCACGGTTGGACTGGTTATCCCAGCGTCCAACCGGGCGGATCCACAGGTATTTTTCAGGATTAAATTCGTTGGTATAACCCTGACCGCGAACAGACTCCTGACGGCTGTTTACGATATCGCCAAATGCGCGCAGATTATTCATTTCAATGTATGTCATGCTGCCATCCATCAACGGAGCAAGTTGAACCACATTTTTGTGAACCTGGCTGGCATTAAATGACGAGGTGATGGCACATACCGTACTCGCCAGAGCGCCGGTACAGTTCTGAGAGCCGGTATTATTGTTGTTGATAATGTTATCCACCACGGCCCCAACACCAACCAATGACGTGTTCTGGCTGGTATTAGTAATGGCGTTATTGACGGTAGTGAGTTTGGTCTCGGCAATTTTCAGGGAGTAGCTACTTCCGGTTTGCACCTGAATAAACTGATAACGAAGCGAGTCATCCAGTACCGCCGATGGTGAACCCGTGATATTACTCGCCGTTACGACATCAACCAGTTCATCACCATCAGCAAAACTTGTGCTACCTCGGGTGATCACCACTGTCCGTCCATTCAGTGAAGCATTCCCGGCGACATTTAACTGTCCATAGCTACTGGTGCTGTCTGCCTGCAACGCCAGCACACCATTGCTATTTTGAACGTAAGTATTAACCGTTGAGGGCTGCTGGCTGCTGAGCAACTCAAAAATACCGCTGTTACTCATCGCGCTGTTCGGAGCATTGACTCGCCCAATAATAATCCCCTGGTTATTAATGCCCCCGGCAATTGTACTTGTGCTGGCAACCTGAATAGCATCACCCGTTAGTGCGCCAATTAACCCCTTGTTCTCGAACTGGTTCACCTTCGCAGTATCCGTTAACACCACAGCGTTGCCGCTACCACCACCAATGATAGTGCCTGTATTGACTAATGTTCCGGTCTGAGAGGTCCCTCCTAACGATACCCCTGTCACGCCACCATCAATAATACCGGCATTGAGAAGGGTATTTATTGCGACACTCTCAGTCACCGTAATACCCGTCCCATTCGGGGCATAAATAACACCATTCCCCAGGTTTTGCAGGGTCGTATCCGTTACGTTACTCCCGACATAAATACCGTTGCTTCCTGCGCCATTAACCGTGATATTACCGTTATTTGCAATCAGGCTACTTTGGAAGGCGTGCGCATTAATACCATCAGCATTCGCCCCTGACGTTGTAATATTGCCGTTATTGGTTATAGAGCTACCTGAAACAACGTTTAAAAAAATCCCATTAGCCTCATCGGCCGTTGTCACCAATTTACCGGTATTTAAAACTTCACTATCTGCCACTTCTGCCACATTGATAGCATTAGTGCGGGCACCTGAAGTTGTCACGGTCCCCTTATTTTCAACTTTGGAATTATTTGTCGAGAAAAAACGAATCCCATCACCATCGGAAGTGATGTCCCCATTATTCAGCAAACTTGCTTTATGGCTGCCAAAATGGATAGCAGTATCACTCCCAGTGGTTGTAAATTGCGTTCCCTGGGCAACAGTGACACTTTGTCCGTCAGTGCGAAAATATTGTGGCGTCGTAACACTGTTACTACAGGTTACCGTCGCACCCGATGGATCGGTACAATCCGCCAATGCCAATGGAGAAGCCAGCATGCCAGCACCTCCAAGGATGCTACTCATCACTAAACAACTGGTTTTCTTCTTCAAGGTGGTTCCTCAACATAATAATCACGATTTTAACAAATTTAGTTGCGAGATCTGATAGTTGCCATGCGTTAACTTCTCATTATTATGCATTAGCACTAATGCTTCGTCTGCTTAGCAACCACAAAAATAACCATAGTCTATAAATCGTTTACCAACACCGCTTCAGAGCCGTGATACCGGGTCCGGATACCTTTAACAGTGAATAAACAAACGTCGGTTTTATCAGAAATGCTTAAGCTTACGAATGGGAGTCAGTTTATAGTTCACACACCCTGGAAAGGGCACCAGATTAAATGAGCAAAAGTGAGCCAGAGCGTTGTCAATCAATGAGATCGTCAGCAGGAACGCGAAAATGCACGTATGGTTTATGATGTGGGGCTCCGGCATAACCGTAGAGATAAAAATCATGTGATTTCAACATCATGTGGTTTGTAGCAATATTTAGCGCTAAACTATTCACGTCGTTAATTTAATGGAGAAACAGCATGCGCGTACTCGTCGTAGAGGACAACGCTCTGTTACGTCATCACCTGAAAGTTCAGCTCCAGGAAATGGGTCATCAGGTGGATGCCGCAGAAGATGCGAAGGAAGCAGACTATTTTTTAGGCGAGCATATTCCCGATATTGCCATTGTCGACCTTGGGTTGCCGGATGAAGACGGCCTGTCGCTGATTCGCCGCTGGCGCAGCCATGATATTTCACTACCGATTCTGGTGCTGACCGCGCGTGAAAGCTGGCAGGACAAAGTGGAGGTACTGAGCGCTGGTGCTGACGACTACGTCACCAAGCCGTTCCATATTGAAGAAGTTGCCGCCCGCATGCAGGCGCTGATGCGTCGTAACAGCGGCCACGCCTCGCAGGTGATCTCTTTACCCCCGTTCCAGGTGGACCTTTCACGTCGCGAACTGTCCATTAATGAAGAAGTGATCAAACTCACCGCCTTCGAATACACCATTATGGAAACGCTGATCCGCAATAATGGCAAAGTGGTCAGTAAAGATTCTTTAATGCTTCAGCTCTATCCGGACGCCGAGCTGCGCGAAAGTCACACTATCGATGTGCTGATGGGCCGCCTGCGTAAAAAAATTCAGGCTCAGTACCCGCAGGACGTCATTATTACCGTACGCGGCCAGGGCTATCTGTTCGAACTTCGCGAATGAAAAATATCCGACGGCATATTCTGCCGCTGTCGCTGCGGATGCGCTTTCTGCTGGCGACAGCCGCCGTGGTTATCGTTCTGTCGCTGGCCTACGGCATGGTGGCGCTGGTGGGCTACAGCGTCAGCTTTGATAAAACAACTTTTCGTCTGCTACGCGGCGAGAGCAACCTGTTCTATACCCTCGCCAGATGGGAAAACAATAAGCTGGACGTAGAGATCCCCGATAATCTGAATATGCAGGGCCCGACGGTGGCGCTGATTTACGGCGACAAGGGAAATTTGCTGTGGCAGCAAAAAAATCTGCCGTGGCTGACCCAAAGCATTCAACCCGAGTGGCTGAAAGGCAATGGGTTTTATGAAATCGAGGCCAATGCAACCTCCTCCAGTACGCTCCTTCACGGCAATCACGAGATTCAAAAAGAACTCAGTGAAATGCAGCAAGCCGGCGATGATTCGGAGATGACGCACTCGGTGGCCGTCAATAGCTACCCGGCGACCAGTACGATGCCCGCTCTCACCATCGTGGTGGTGGACACCGTGCCCATTGAGCTTAAACGCTCCTACATGGTCTGGAGCTGGTTCTCCTACGTGCTGGCCGCCAACCTGCTGCTGGTGATTCCGCTGCTGTGGATTGCCGCTCACTGGAGCCTGCGCCCCATCGCCGACCTCACCCGTGAAGTGCGTGAGCTAGAAGATCATCACCGTGAACACCTCAACCCGGACACCACCCGCGAGCTGACCAGCCTGGTACGCAACCTCAACCGGCTGCTGAAAAGCGAGCGCGAACGCTATGATAAGTACCGCACCACCCTCACCGACCTGACGCACAGCCTGAAAACGCCGCTGGCGGTGCTGCAAAGCTCGCTGCGTTCGCTGCGCAGTGAAAAAATCACCGTCAGCGAGGCAGAGCCGGTGATGCTGGAACAAATTAGCCGTATCTCGCAGCAAATCGGCTATTACCTGCATCGCGCCAGTATGCGCACCGACAGTACGCTGGTCAGCCGTGAACTGCACCCGGTGGCGCCGCTGCTCGATAGCCTGACTTCCGCGCTCAATAAGGTCTATCAGCGCAAAGGGGTAAATATCACGCTGGATATTTCACCGGAAATCACCTTTGCCGGTGAGAAAAACGACTTTATGGAAGTCATGGGTAACCTGCTGGATAACGCCTGTAAATACTGCCTTGAATTTGTCGAGGTTTCCGCCCGCCAGACCGATGATTACCTGCATATTATCGTTGAGGATGATGGCCCAGGCATTCCGCAGAGCAAACGCGATATCGTGTTCGACCGCGGTCAGCGCGCCGATACCATGCGCCCAGGACAGGGCGTTGGCCTTGCCGTTGTCCGTGATATCGTCGAGCAGTATGACGGCCAGATTGTGACCCGCGATAGCCTCCTTGGCGGCGCGAAAATGGAAGTGATCTTCGGTCATCAGAATCTGGACGGTCACGAAGGGTAAATTCTGTTTCCGCAGCAGGGTAGTTTTGTGAATAAGATGTATAATCCGGACATACATCTGCTGCGGAAAAAGTCATATGGAATACCACTTAACGTTAAACTGGCCCGATTTTCTGGCGCGCTACTGGCAAAAACGACCGGTCGTGCTTAAACGCGGCTTCGCCAATTTTATTGACCCCATTTCACCGGATGAACTGGCAGGTCTGGCGATGGAAAATGAGGTTGATAGCCGACTGGTGAGTCATCTTGACGGTGACTGGCAGGTCAGCCACGGTCCGTTTGAAAGCTACGATCATCTGGGCGAGAGCAACTGGTCGTTGCTGGTCCAGGCCGTTGATCACTGGCACGAACCTTCCAGCGCGCTGATGCGCCCGTTCCGCGCCCTCCCCGACTGGCGTATCGACGATCTGATGATCTCCTTCTCCGTCCCCGGCGGCGGCGTTGGCCCGCACGTCGACCAGTATGACGTGTTTATTATCCAGGGCACTGGCCGTCGCCGCTGGCGCGTGGGCGAGAAAACCACGCTCAAGCAACACTGCCCACATCCGGATCTGCTCCAGGTGCAGCCGTTTGACGCCATCATTGATGAAGAGATGGAGCCCGGCGATATCCTCTATATTCCACCGGGATTCCCGCACGAAGGCTACGCACTGGAAAACTCGCTCAACTATTCCGTGGGCTTCCGCTCGCCAAACAGCCGCGAGCTGATTAGCGGCTTTGCCGACTATATTCTGCAACGCGATCTGGGCAACCAGCACTACAGCGACCCGGACGTTCCGGCACGCGACCACCCGGCAGATCTGCTGCCGCAAGAGGTCGATCGTCTGCGCGATATGATGCTGGGGTTGATACAGCAACCAGAGCATTTCCAGCAGTGGCTGGGGGAATTTATCAGCCAGTCGCGCCACGAGCTTGACGTTGCGCCGCCGGAGCCGCCGTATCAGCCGGATGAGATTTACGACGCGCTGCAGCAAGGCGATATGTTACAGCGCCTGGGCGGGCTGCGGGTCATCCGCATTGGCGATGACTTCTTCGTTAACGGCGAGAAAGTAGATTCGCCGCACCAGCATGCGCTGGATGCGATGGCGGGCAGTATTATGCTGGAAAGTCAGCACTTCGGTGAGGCGCTGGACGACCCGTCGTTCCTGGTGATGTTGACCGCGCTGGTCAACAGCGGATACTGGTTCTTCGCAGAATAAACGACCGGACCAACGCCGATGGTAGGCCGGATAAGGCGAAGCCACCATCCGGCCTACATAAAAAACCCGGCTCAAATCTACGCCGGGTTTTCTTTGCCGGTTAGCCGCGCTGGGCCGTCAGCTCAGCGATACGCACAATCACCTTCACCGCTTTCTCCATTCCTTCCAGGGTCACGAACTCGTGCTTGCCATGGTAGTTATAGCCGCCAGTGAAAATATTCGGGCACGGTAGTCCCATAAACGACAGCTGTGCGCCGTCGGTGCCGCCGCGGATCGGCTTGAGATCGGGCTCAATATCGCAATCGCGCATCGCCTGTTGGGCGATATCGACAATGTGCGGATGTTCCGCCACCTTCTCACGCATATTGTAGTAGCTGTCTTCGATAATCAGCTCAATATAGCAGTCCGGGTGCAGCCCTTTGCCCACCTTCTTGGCGATCTCCATCATCTTGCGCTTGCGGGCTTCAAACTGCTTGCGGTCAAAATCGCGCACAATGTAGTGCATTTCCGCGCGGTCAACCGTGCCCTTAATGCTGGTGAGATGATAGAAACCTTCATAGCCTTCGGTTTTTTCCGGGCTTTCATCCGCCGGCACTTCCGCATGAATACGCGCCGCCAGCGACAGCGCATTCACCATTACCCCTTTCGCCGTGCCCGGGTGGACGTTGTTGCCGACAATTTTGATAGTGACCGACGCTGCGTTGAAGTTTTCATACTCCAGTTCCCCCACGCCGCCGCCGTCAATGGTATAGGCCCACTGAGCGTTAAACGCTTCAACGTCGAAGTGTTTCGCCCCTTTGCCCACTTCTTCATCCGGCGTAAAGGCCACACGGATATCCCCGTGCGGGATGTTCTGGCCTTTCAGCACCGCCAGCGCGGTCATGATTTCGGCGATGCCGGCTTTATCATCAGCGCCAAGCAGCGTTTTGCCGTCGGTGGTAATCAGCGTCTGGCCCAACAGTTGATGCAACACCGGGAACATCACCGGCGAAAGCACTTCATCGCCGATGCCCAGCGCGATATCGCCACCGCGATAGTTTTCAACGATCTGCGGGTTAACGTTCTTACCACTAAAATCCGGTGCGGTATCCACATGGGAGATAAAACCAATCGCCGGAATGTCGCCGCTGACGTTCGCAGGCAGGGTCCCCATGACCGTGCCCTTCTCGCTCAGCGTAACGTTCACCAGCCCCATCGTTTCTAATTGCTCTTTGAGCAGATGTAACAGTTTCCACTGCCCTTCGGTACTCGGCACCTGACGCACGCCGGGCTTCGATTGCGTGTCCAGAGAAACGTACTGCAAAAAACGCTCAAGCAATTTATCCATGTAGCCACCCTCACTTTTTGTGACAACATTATCAATAAGCCATAAAAGACAAATATTGCGTCAGGTCACTTTTAGCCCGGCAAAGGCAACTTTTTTTCCCCGAACGGCATCTAATCGTCAGATATTCCTATAGTAAGTTTAACAAGGATTGGCGATTGAGCACGTTTGCCGTAGAATGCCAGCCCTTATTAATACGTATCAGACCTCTAAACGTCTAAAGGTGGTTAACCACAAACCCCGCATCGCCAGATTTTTTTCGATGCGTTTACATGGGACAGAGTAATAAATTGAATACAAAATCGCGTTCGCTGTCACCGCTGGTGGAACTGGTGGGGATTCGCAAGGACTTCGATGGTAAAACGGTCATTTCGGATCTCGATTTGACCATCAATAACGGCGAGTTTCTCACGCTGCTTGGCCCCTCTGGCTGCGGCAAAACGACCGTCCTGCGCCTGATTGCCGGGCTGGAGAGCGTCGATGCCGGGCAGATCCACCTGGAAAACCAGGATATCACCCACGTTCCGGCTGAAGATCGCCACGTCAATACCGTCTTTCAGAGCTACGCGCTTTTCCCACATATGACCGTTTTCGACAATGTCGCCTTTGGCCTGCGCATGCAAAAAACGCCGGCCAGCGAAATTGCGCCGCGGGTGAATGAGGCCCTGCGCATGGTCCAACTGGAAGAGTTCGCACAACGTAAACCGCATCAGCTTTCCGGTGGCCAGCAGCAGCGCGTCGCCATCGCCCGCGCGGTGGTCAATAAGCCTAGCCTACTGCTGCTGGATGAGTCTCTCTCCGCACTCGACTACAAGCTGCGTAAGCAGATGCAGAACGAGCTGAAGGCCCTGCAGCGTAAGCTCGGCATCACCTTTGTCTTCGTCACCCACGATCAGGAAGAAGCGCTGACCATGTCAGACCGCATCGTGGTGATGCGCGACGGTAAAATTGAGCAGGACGGCACCCCGCGTGAAATCTACGAGGAGCCGAAAAACCTGTTTGTGGCTGGCTTTATCGGCGAGATTAACCTCTTCGACGCGACCGTCATTGAACGCCTTGACGAGCAGCGCGTGCGCGCCAACGTTGAAGGTCGCGAGTGCAATATCTACGTCAATTTCCCGGTCACCGCGGGACAAAAGCTTCACGTTCTGCTGCGTCCGGAAGATCTGCGCGTCGAGGAGATCCACGACGGAAATGAGCTGGAAGGGCTTATCGGCTATATCCGCGAACGCAACTACAAGGGCATGACTCTGGAATCGGTCGTCGAACTGGAAAACGGCAAGATGGTGATGGTCAGCGAATTCTTCAACGAAGACGACCCTGATTTCGACCACTCGCTGGACCAGAAAATGGCGATCAACTGGGTCGAAAGCTGGGAGGTCGTACTGGCTGATGAAGAGCACAAGTAAGTTCCAGAACGTGGTGATTGCCACCATCGTCGGTTGGCTTGTGCTGTTTGTGTTCCTGCCCAACCTGATGATTATCGTCACCAGCTTCCTGACGCGTGACGATGCCAACTTTGTCCAGATGATCTTCACGCTGGACAACTATGCGCGCCTGCTCGACCCGCTGTATGCGCAAGTGCTGCTGCACTCGCTGAATATGGCCGCTATCGCCACGCTGGCGTGTCTGGTGCTGGGCTATCCCTTCGCCTGGTTCCTCGCCCGCCTGCCGCGGAAGGTGCGCCCGCTGCTGCTGTTTTTGCTGATCGTCCCCTTCTGGACCAACTCGTTGATCCGCATCTACGGATTAAAGATTTTCCTCAGCACCAAAGGCTACCTCAACGAGTTCCTGCTGTGGCTCGGCATCATTGATACGCCCATCCGCATCATGTTCACCCCCAGCGCGGTGATCATCGGCCTGGTGTATATTCTGCTGCCATTTATGGTCATGCCGCTGTACTCCAGCATCGAAAAGCTCGATAAACCGCTACTGGAAGCGGCGAAAGATCTTGGCGCCAACAAGCTGCAAACCTTTATTCGTATCATCATTCCACTGACTATGCCGGGGATTATCGCCGGTTGTCTGCTGGTGATGTTACCGGCGATGGGCCTGTTCTACGTCTCAGATCTGATGGGCGGCGCGAAAAACCTGCTGATCGGCAACGTCATTAAGAGCCAGTTCCTCAACATTCGCGACTGGCCGTTCGGCGCCGCCACCAGCATTACGTTAACGGTAGTGATGGGGCTGATGCTGCTGGTCTACTGGCGCGCTTCGCGTTTGCTGAACAAGAAGGTGGAACTGGAATGATCGGTCGACTGCTGCGCGGTGGCTTTATGGCCGCCATTTATGCTTATCTCTATATTCCGATTATCATTTTGATCGTGAACTCGTTTAACAGTTCTCGTTTCGGGATCAACTGGCAGGGTTTTACCACCCAGTGGTACAGCCTGCTGATGAACAACGACAGCCTGCTGCAGGCGGCCCAGCACTCGCTGACGATGGCGATTTTCTCCGCCACCGCCGCGACGCTTATTGGTTCGCTGACCGCTGTGGCGCTCTATCGCTACCGTTTCCGCGGTAAACCGTTTGTCAGCGGGATGCTGTTTGTGGTGATGATGTCGCCGGATATCGTCATGGCTATCTCCCTGCTGGTGCTGTTTATGCTGTTAGGGATCCAGCTCGGCTTCTGGTCGCTGCTGTTTTCACACATCACTTTCTGCCTGCCATTCGTGGTGGTCACCGTCTTCTCGCGCCTTAAAGGCTTTGACGTACGGATGCTGGAGGCGGCGAAAGATCTGGGGGCCAGCGAGTTGACCATTCTGCGCAAAATTATCCTGCCGCTGGCCATGCCGGCGGTCGCCGCGGGCTGGCTGCTGAGCTTCACCCTGTCGATGGATGACGTGGTGGTTTCGTCGTTCGTCACCGGGCCAGGCTACGAGATTCTGCCGCTGAAGATCTACTCGATGGTGAAGGTTGGCGTATCGCCGGAAGTGAACGCGCTGGCTACCATTCTGCTGGTTCTGTCGCTGGTGATGGTGATTGCCAGCCAGCTGATTGCACGTGATAAAACGAAGGGCCTGAAGGTCAGGCACTAACTCAGGGGACGTAAAATGATGAAATGGTCACGCCACCTGCTCGCGGCAGGTGCTTTAGCGCTCGGTATGAGCGCAGCCCACGCGGACGATAGCAAAACGCTGTACTTCTATAACTGGACGGAATATGTTCCGCCCGGACTGCTGGAACAGTTCACCAAAGAGACCGGCATTAAGGTTATCTATTCGACATACGAATCGAATGAAACCATGTACGCCAAGCTCAAGACCTATAAAGACGGCGCCTATGACCTGGTGGTACCGTCCACCTACTTTGTCGATAAAATGCGCAAAGAAGGGATGATTCAGAAGATCGATAAAACGCAGCTGAGCAACTTCAAAAATCTCGATCCGGAGATGCTCAATAAGCCGTTCGACCCGAATAACGACTATTCCATTCCGTACATCTGGGGTGCCACCGCCATTGGCGTCAACAGCGACGCGATTGACCCGAAAACCGTCACCAGCTGGGCCGATCTGTGGAAACCGGAATACAAAAGCAGCCTGCTGCTGACCGACGATGCTCGCGAAGTGTTCCAGATTGCGCTGCGCAAGCTGGGCTATTCCGGCAACACCACCGACCCGAAAGAGATTGAAGCGGCCTATAACGAGCTGAAAAAACTGATGCCAAACGTGGCCGCCTTCAACTCTGACAACCCGGCCAACCCGTATATGGAAGGCGAAGTGAATCTCGGCATGGTGTGGAACGGCTCGGCATTCGTCGCCCGTCAGGCAGGTACGCCGCTGGAAATCGTCTGGCCGAAAGAAGGCGGTATCTTCTGGATGGACAGTCTGGCGATTCCGGCCAACGCCAAAAACAAAGCGGGCGCGCTGAAGCTGATTAACTTCCTGCTGCGCCCGGACGTGGCCAAACAGGTTGCAGAAACCATCGGCTACCCGACGCCAAACCTGGCGGCGCGCAAGCTGCTGAGCCCGGAAGTGGCCAACGACAAGTCGCTCTACCCGGACGCAGAAACCGTGCAGAAAGGCGAGTGGCAGAACGATGTGGGCGCTGCCAGCACGCTGTACGAAGAGTATTATCAGAAGCTGAAGGCCGGACGTTAATCCCGCCACCCGGTTGAGCGAAGCGACACCGGGATAACGGCCACAAAAAAGCGGAGCCCAGGCTCCGCTTTTTCATTATCGACACCGCGAGATTACAGTTCTTTCAGCAGTTTCGCCACATACGCTGGCACCACTTCGCTCGCCAACCCGTAGTGCTTCTCTTCAAACTCACTGCCAACCTGGCTGGGTTCGAGGTTGAGTTCCACGGTATGAGCGCCGTGTAGCTTAGCCTCGTGGACGAAGCCAGCAGCCGGGTAAACGTGGCCTGACGTACCAATGGCGATAAAGATGTCGGCCATCGACAGCGCGAGATAGATATGGTCCATCTCAAACGGCATCTCGCCAAACCAGACGATATGCGGACGCAGCGGCGCCGGGAACTGGCAGCAGTGGCAGCGTTCGTCTACCGGCAAATCGCCCGGCCAGTCGAACACCTGGCCGCTTTGGGTGCAGCGCACCTTTAGCAGCTCACCATGCATGTGCAGCACGTTTTTGTTGCCCGCGCGCTCGTGCAGATTGTCGATGTTCTGCGTGACCAGCATAAAGTTCTCGCCGAGCGCCTCTTCCAGCCGGGCCAGCGCCAGGTGCGCCGCGTTAGGCGCAATCTCCGGCTGCTGGAGCTGACGGCGACGAGCGTTGTAAAAGCTCTGCACCAGCTCAGGATTACGCGCGAAGCCTTCCGGCGTCGCCACGTCCTCAACCTTATGCTCTTCCCATAGCCCATCGGCCGCCCGGAAAGTCCGAATCCCCGACTCTGCCGAAATCCCCGCGCCGGTTAACACCAACACTCTTGGTTTATCCATCTCTTCTGGCATCACCCTGTCCGTGAAAAAAATCCGCTGGCGCAGACGCTGGCGCAGCTGACGTTTATTCCGACGAAAACGGCTCAATCGATGTAAGCGGCGCGACTGCATATCTACTCCATGTTAGTTGGTCAGATGAAGGAACGCAGCGCCGCGCATCCCCCCTGCATCACCGTGGCGTGCGCGTTCAATGCGCGGCGTGCGGGCTACAGGCAGTAAATGACGCGGTAAGCGGTGCGCAAGTCCATCGGCGATCGCTGAAAAATTTGATAACCCACCGCCGAGCACCAGCAGATCCGGGTCGACAATGGTCAGTATATTCCCCAGGCACACGGCAAGCAGATCCAGATAAAGCTCAACGTGCTCGCGCGCCCTTTCGTCTCCCTGCTGCCAGAGGGCAACAATTTCCGGCGAGGTCAGCGGCTGCTGGTAGACATGGTTGTACAGCCACGCAAACCCACGACCGGATAAATAGTTTTCGATACAGCCGAGCTGGCCGCAGCCGCAGCGCACCAGCGGGAAATCACGCCCCACCACTTCCAGCGCGTCGACCGGCAGGCGAATATGACCAAACTCGCCGGTAATATAACTGTGACCGGTAATCGATTTACCGTTCAGCACGATACCGCCACCGACGCCGGTGCCAAGAATCAAGCCCATCACCAGCGGGTACTGGGTAAACTCATCGTCCCAGGCCTCGGAGATGGCAAAACAGTTAGCGTCGTTATCCAGACGCACGTCGCGGTCGAGCAAACGGCTAAGATCCGCACGGAGCGGTCGACCGGTCGCCGCCGGGACGTTCGCCGCATACAGCGTGCCGTCTTCGGTTTCCGGCATACCGGGAATGCCGATACCCACAGTGCCACGGCAGTTAAAACGTGCGTCGGCTTCCGCCACCAGCCCGGTTACCGCTTCAAGGAAGCTTTCATAGCTCTCTTTCGGCGTCGGGATACGTTTTTCCCATTGAAGCTGGCGCGATGAATCAAATACGCCCAGCGCGATTTTGCTGCCGCCAATGTCAAATCCATAATGCATCATTGTTCATTCCTCTAACTGACGCACGCAGCAGCAACGCCGCGCGGTCAGGACGTCAAATTACTGGCCACTCAGCACCCTCGCAGGGTCGATACGGCTGGCGCGGCGGGCGGGATACCAGCTTGCCAGCAGACTCAGCAACAGTGCCGTGACCAGCACATAAACGACATCCAGCCAGTGCAGTTCAGACGGCAGGAAGTCGATAAAATAGATGTCACCCGATAAGAATTGATGACCAATAATCTTTTCAATCACCTTAATAATGTCGGTGAGGTACAGCGAAGCGAACACGCCGATAACCACACCACAAAGACTGCCCAACAGGCCAGCCAATAAACCATACCACACGAAAATTGCGCGAATCAGCCCGTCTTTGGCACCCAATGTGCGCAGGACCGCAATATCGCTACTTTTATCTTTCACCGCCATCACTAACGTCGACACGATGTTAAAACAGGCCACGCCGATCACCAGCACCATCGCCAGATACATAATCGCGCGGATCATCTGAATGTCGCGATACATATAGCCGTAGGTGCCAATCCAGCTCTTGATATAGACGTAGTTATTGGTGACCTCGCCCGCGTCGCGCACCAGCTTGTTGGCGTTGAACACGTCGTTCACTTTAATGGCGATACCGGTGATGCTTTCTCCCATATCCAGATACTGCTGGGCATCCTGCATCGGAATCATGGCGAAGCTGTGGTCAAGCTGACCGCTCAACTGAAGAATACCGATGACGTGCAGGCGCACGCGTTTCGGTTGCAGCAGCTTATGCTCGGGGTTCGAGTTGGGGATCATGATCGACACCCAGTCTCCGGCTTTCACCTTCAGCGCATCGGCGACGCCTTTGCCGAGGATAATTTGCTGCTCTCCGGCCTTAAAATTCGCCCAGGCATTCGCCTGAACAAAGCGCGGCAGAGCGCTCAGTTTACTCTCTTGCTGCGGATCGACGCCTTTGACCTGAATGGCGCGCAGATTGCTACCGCTCTCCACCAGGCCGGTAAAGTTGATGTACGGTGCCGCGGCCTCAATGCCTTTCACGGCTTCAACTTTCGGCAGTACGTTTTGCCAGTGGTTCCACGGCGGGTTGACCGCTTCGATTTCGCCGTGCGGCACCACCGCAAGAATGCGGTTGTTCAGCTCGCGCTCGAAGCCGTTCATCGCGCTCAGGCCGACGATCAGCACCGCCACGCCCAGCGCAATCCCCACGGTGGAGATAACCGAAATCAGCGACACCATGCCGCTGCGCCGACGCCCGCGGCTAAAGCGCAGGCCAATCAGTAACGACAGCGAAGGAGCCATTAATGTGCTCCCATCAGGGTAAGTTGGTCGCTCAGGTGACCGTCGCGCATTTCCAACTGACGCCCCATGCGTTTCGCCAGCTGCAGATCGTGAGTAACCACCAGGAAGGCCGTTCCCTGCGACTGGTTCAGCTCGCCGAGCAGTTTAAAAATGCTGTCGGCGTTTTTGGCATCGAGGTTACCGGTGGGTTCATCCGCCAGCACCAGGCGCGGGTTATTGACCAGCGCACGGGCAATCGCCACGCGCTGGCGCTCGCCGCCGGACAGCTCCGACGGACGGTGATTCGCACGGTGGGCCAGCCCGACCGCTTTCAGCATCTCCAGCGCGCGCGAGTTGATCTCAGCGGCTTTCTTTTTGCCAATCAGCAGCGGCATCGCCACGTTTTCCAGCGCGGTAAAGTCCGGCAGCAGGTGGTGGAACTGGTAGATAAATCCAAGCTTCTGGTTACGCAGCTCGGCCTTCGCTGCCGAAGAGAGCTTGCTCATCGGCTGGCCGCTGAAAATGACGTCGCCGCTGGTTGGCGTATCCAGCCCGCCCAGCAGGTGCAGCAGCGTACTTTTCCCGGAACCCGAGGTACCGACGATAGCCATCATTTCACCCTCGCCCACGCTGAAGCTAACGTTGTGCAGCACGTCAGTCTGCACCGAGCCTTCCTGATAGCGTTTGCACAGGTTGTCGCATTGCAACAGGATCTTATTCATAACGTAAAGCCTCAGCGGGTTGAGTGGCGGCAGCGCGCCAGGAAGGGTACAGCGTTGACAGCAGCGCCAGGGCCATCGCCACCAGCGCAATCACGATAACCTGCAGCGGCTCGATGGCAACCGGCAACGCCGCACCGTCGAGGAACGCGCCGATAATCGGCATTAAATTATTGAGCTGGCTGGCGAGCAGCACGCCCAGCAGCGCGCCAAGCACCGCGCCGATGATGCCCGCACTGGCCCCCTGCACCATAAAGACGGTGAGGATTTGCCGCGGCGTCAGCCCCTGCGTTTGCAGAATCGCCACTTCGCCCTGCTTCTCCATCACCATCAGCCCCAGCGAGGTGATGATGTTAAACGCGGCGACCGCGACGATCAGGCTCAACAGCAGCCCCATCATGTTTTTTTCCATGCGCACGGCCTGGAATAGCTCGCCTTTACGCTCGCGCCAGTCCTGCCATTTGGTGCCTTCCGGCAGCGTTTGCTGGCTGAGGGTGTCGACCTGCAGCGGTTTATCCAGCCACAGACGCCAGCCGGTAATGTTGCCCTGCGGATAGAGCATCAGACGCGAGGCATCCTGAATATTGACCAGCATCTGATAGCCATCGACTTCGCTGTTGGCGGCGAAGGTGCCAATCACCGTGAACAAGCGCTGGCTCGGCAGACGCCCCATCGGGGTGAACTGGCTGGCAGACGGCACCATCACGCGGATTTGATCGCCGCGATTGACGCCTAACTGGCCCGCCAGTTGCTCGCCAAGAATCACGTTGTATTTCCCGGCGGTGAGATCGGTTTGCTTGACGTTCACCAGATACGGCGTCAGCGGATCTTTTTGCGCCGGGTCAATACCCAGCATGACGCCCACCGAGACGCTACGCGCGCTTTGCAGCACCACATCGCCGGTGGTCAGCGGTGCAATACGGGCCACGCCCTGGAGCTTCACGCTCGCTTCCGGGATTTTTTGCGGATTCAGGGAACCCTGTTCAGCGCTCAGAATGGCCTGCGGCATCAGCCCCAGAATGTTGTTTTGCAGCTCGCGTTCAAAGCCGTTCATCACCGAAAGGACGGTGACCAGCGCCATCACGCCAAGCGTAATGCCGATTGTCGACAGCCAGGAAACAAAGCGACCGAAGCGGTCCGCTGCTCGCCCACGCATGTAGCGCAGGCCGATAAATAGTGCGACAGGTTGATACATGTAATCCGTCTGGTTGCTGATAGCAGAAGCACGAGTATATAAGCGAAAGCAGGATGGGTAAATGACTGAACCGTAAGCGCAAGGCTGACAATTCATCACAAGGGAATACGAATGTTGAAATTTTCAGCGACACGGTCAATAGTGATGTTTTCCATAACTCTTCGCGAAAGCCTGATGAACCGCACCGTTAACCCTCTGATATTGCGCACGGGGGCGCTGCTGCTAGCCCTCTTTCTGGTTTACACCGGCGTTAACGCCGCTGAAAAAGTGACCTGGCTGATGGAGGTCACGCCGGTGATTATCATCGTCCCGTTGCTGCTTTTCACCGCCCACCGTTATCCACTCACCCCGCTGCTTTACGCGCTGATTTTCTGTCACGCCATTATTTTGATGGTCGGCGGTCAGTATACCTACGCTAAGGTGCCCATCGGCTTTGATGTCCAGCAATGGTTTAACCTGAGCCGCAACCCTTATGACAAGCTCGGCCACTTTTTCCAGGGCCTGGTACCTGCGCTGGCGGCACGCGAAATTCTGCTGCGCGGGAGTATCGTCAAAGGTCCTAAAATGCTGGCATTTCTGGTGTGCTGCGTGGCGCTGGCCATTAGCGCCACCTACGAGCTGATTGAATGGTGGGCCGCCTTGGCGATGGGGCAAGGCGCGGATGATTTCCTCGGTACTCAAGGCGACCCGTGGGATACACAATCGGATATGTTCTGCGCCCTGCTGGGCGCGCTGACCACGGTGCTGCTGCTTGCTCGCTGGCATAACCGACAGTTAAACGCGGACAGATGACACCAATGCCGATCCGGCCTACAGGATGGCTCCTGCAGGCCGGTTTTCCCTACCCTCGACGCAGCTTAATGACAAGGATTGGCATCGCGAACACCAGCGTCAGAAAATTCGCCATGCTCACGGCCTTGTCTTCAATCATCAAACCGTAAACCAGCCACATCACCAGCCCGCAGACAAACATCACGTACATCAGACCCGAAATACCCTGGGTGTTGCGAGTGACAATAACCTTAATGGCCTGCGGCAAAAAAGAGAGCGTGGTGAGACAGGCTGCCAGATAGCCAATCCATGATGTCCATTCCATGATTACGCCTTTACATCCCGTACAACGCTCGCCACTGGGGCTGGATTGTCCAGCGCCACGGCAGGCGATGGCGTTTTGCGATACTTATCCAACAGGTGAATCTGAATTTTCCGCAAGGCATCGCCATTCAGGCGGTAATAACGGAAATAGAGCACCAGCGTCATGATGAAAAACAGTGCTGGTAACGCAATCATAATAAACTGCATGCCCTGAACGGTTTGCGCCGACTGCACCACATTTGGGGTATAGCCGATGATGCCCAACACCACGGCGATAAAGAAAGCCGCAAATGCCGAACCGCCCTTCACCACCATCGTCTGCACCGAGTAAGCAATACTTTCGCAGCGAACGTTGAGCTTGTACTCGCCATAGTCGACGGTATCCGCCACCATGATGACCTGCAGAACCCAGAACAGCGCGGTTCCCACGTTAAGGAACACTCCGGCCACGATAATCAGCGGCGCGTTGTGATATCCCGCCAGCGCCATCGCAAACAGCCCGATGCAGCTGATCACCGGCAGAATTGACGCCCCGGCCCACAGTACGCGTCTCGACAGCGCGTTCACCAGCCTCGGGAAGAGAATCAGAGTGAGTAAATTCGCCGCGCCCGCGTAGGAAAGGTAGTACGGGAACAGTGCCGCATCACCAATCACGTAGGTGAAGTAGTAAATCGCAAAGCCAGTAATGATGTTAGAGGCAATGTTGTAAGCCAGCGCCATCCCCAACAGGCAGGAGAGCTGATCGTTTTTGTAAATCAGCGCCACAATCCCTTTTAACGTCAGACGAGCACTATCGGAAGCCGCGTCGCTGTCGGAGGAGAAAACTTCGTGCACGTTGCGCAGCGTGACAACGGTCGAGACGATAAAGAAAGCAATCAGCACCAGCGTAAACATCTGGAAACCAAACCCACGATCCGCGCCGCCGACGGCGTCCACAAACGGTAGCGTAATGCCTGCCGTGACAAATCCGGCCAGGCTGGCGAAGAAACGCGGATACGGAACCAGTTGTTCGCGTTCGCGCTTATCAAGGGTAATCGTCGGCACCAGCGACCAGAAAGGAATATCCATAATGGTGTAGGTCATTCCCCACAGGATATAGGTGACGCAGACAAAAACGACCTGCGCGGTGCCTTCAAACAGATGAGCGCTGAACAGTAAAAATAGAATCAGCGAGTTCGCAAGCGTACCGATAAGGATCCACGGTTTGAATTTGCCCCATCGCGTTCGCGTGGCGTTCACTATCCATCCCATGATGGGGTCGTTAATCGCATCCCAGATACGCGCCACAAGGAACAGCGTGCCCACCAGGCCAACCGACAGCCCGACGACGTCGGTGTAGTAATACATCAGATACATATAAACAATGCCGATGGCGAAATCTTTACCAAACGCACCGAATCCGTAACTGAGTTTTGTTGTCAGAGAGATGCTCATAGGGTACCGGGTCACTGTTACCAGTGCCCGCCTTCTGTTATTAGCGAGAGGTAAAGCGCCGGATACTTTGCCCGGCGCCGTCATTTTTTTTAGCGGTGCAACCAGGCTGGCAACCAGTCGCCGTGGGCGGTAATCAGGTCATCCACCAGCGCATAGATTTCGTCGATGCCCAGTACGGCTGCGGTATGCGGATCCATCATCGCCGCGTGATAAACACGATCGCGATTTTCCGTCAGAATGGCCTCCGTCAGCAGCGTCTGCACGTTAATATTGGTCTGCATCATCGCCGCAAGGTGCGCGGGAATCGCCCCCACTTTTGTCGGCTGAATGCCGTTCGCATCGACCAGGCAAGCAACCTCCACGCAGCTGCCCTGCGGCAGGTTATCAATCAGACCGTCGTTACGTACGTTGCCATAAATAACGCTCGGCTCGCCGGTCCACAGCGCGTTCATGATGGTGCTGGCATACTCTCTCGACGGTTTAATATCAATACGTTCAGCGGTTTTGTACTCTTCCAGCTCCTTATGCCAGTTTGCCAGCTGTTCAACGCAACGTTTCGGGTATTCGTCCAGCGGTACCTTGTAGCGTTCGATCAGATCTTCGCGTCCGGGCTTAATAAACCACGGTGTATATTCGGCGAAATGCTCGGACGATTCGGTGACGAAGTAGCCCAGCTTTTTGAACATTTCATAGCGCACGATGTTCTGGCAGCGCGTATTGCCATGAATATTTGGCTTCGGGGCCTCGCCTGCGGCATAGGCAGCCAGCAGTTCCGGGTAGAGATTGACGTACTCGCCGTCGGCGTTTTTGCGTTCCAGTTCAAGATAGAACGCCATGTGGTTAATACCGGCGCAGCGATAACGCAACGAAGCGGGATCAATACCGAGATCGCGAGCCAGTTCTTCCGCCGTTCCTTGTACCGAATGGCACAGCCCCACCTGTTTGATGTGCGGGTAGCGAGCGTACATTGCCCAGGTGTTCATCGCCATCGGGTTAACGTAGTTAAGCATGGTGGCATTCGGGCAGAGTTCGCTCATGTCCTCACAAATTTGCCAGAGATGCGGGATGGTCCGCAGCGCGCGCATAATGCCGCCAGGCCCAAGCGTATCGGCGATGGTTTGTTCCAGCCCGTGGCGTTTACACACCTCGAAGTCGGTCACGGTACAGGGTTCATAGCCGCCAATCTGGAAGGCGACGACCACAAAGTCCGCGCCCTGCAATGCCGCGCGCTGGTCGGTATGACAGGTAATATGGCCAGATGCTCCGGCCGAATCCATCAGCTTGCGCACCACAATGTGCGACTCTTCCAGCCGCGTGGCATCGATATCCATCAGCGCAATATGCGCCGACTTCAATGCTTCACGATGAAAAACATCGCCGAGGATATTTTTGACAAAAATCGTCGACCCGGCGCCGATAAAAGTAATTTTTGGTGCTGTCATCATGACTCTCCAGAACAATAAGTGGACAAGAACATGGTGGCATGCGGTACTCGGGAAAACTTCCACCTTCCGCGATGAGCATTCCCATAAACTCAGATCGGCGACCGGGCAGCGGGTGATCTGAGCTTTTGGGAATAAATGAGCGCAAAAGCAGAGTATACGGCCTGAATTAGCGGTTACTATTAGACTAAGCGATGGGTTTTACAGCCGACTTCCCGGTTGTTAACTCCCCGCTCTGACGTCATTCTGATAAATCAGGAAATGGAGCCGCCATGAGCAACGAGCCAATCCCACTTCTTCCGCCCGACCCGCACATGTGCAATGGCGATGAAAAACAGACCCGTAGCCCACTCTCACTCTATTCGGAATACCAGCGTCTTGATGTTGAACTCCGTCCACCGCACGCCATGCCCGCCAGCCACTGGCACGGACAGGTCGAGGTGAACGTGCCATTTGATGGTGACGTCGAATACCTGATCAACAATGAAGTCGTGCAGATAAAACAAGGGCATATCACCCTCTTCTGGGCCTGTACGCCGCACCAGCTCACCCGTCCGGGACATTGTCAGCAGATGGCGATTTTCAGCCTCCCTATGCATTTGTTCCTCTCCTGGCCGCTGGACCGCGAACTGGTCAACTACGTCACCCATGGCATGGTGATAAAGTCGCTCGCCACTCAGCAGCTGAGCGCCTTTGAAGTGACCCGCTGGCAGCAGGAGCTTGCCAGCCCGAATGAACAGATTCGTCAGTTGGCCATCGATGAGATAGCCCTGATGCTTAAGCGTTTTAGCCTCTCCGGCTGGCAGCCTATCCTGCTGAATAAAACCTCACGCACGCACAAAAACAGCGTCTCGCGCCACGCGCAGTTTTACGTCAGCCAGATGCTTGGTTTTATTGCCGATAACTATGATCAGGCGTTAACCATCAATGACGTCGCGGAACATGTGAAGCTGAATGCCAACTACGCGATGGGCATTTTCCAGCGCGTCATGCAGCTCACCTTAAAGCAGTACATTACGGCGATGCGCATCAACCACGTCCGCGCGCTGTTGAGCGATACGGATAAAACCATCATTGACGTTGCCATGACCGCGGGTTTTCGCTCCAGCAGCCGTTTTTACAGCACCTTCAGCAAATTGGTCGGCATGTCGCCACAGCAGTACCGCAAGCTCAGCCAGCAGAAGCGGCAAATGATCTGAAACGCGCCTTCCCCGCATTTTCAGCGGTTGCACTCCGGCCACCATCACGGATAATAAGTACAGCAAATTTATATTATTACCGTGGAAATACGGCCTTCTGGAGAACGTGCGCTGACTATGCCTGAACTTGCCCGTTATGCCCTACCGACAAAACCCGGCGACCAGCGCCTGCTTGGCGAACTGACCGGCGCGGCCTGCGCGACATTGGTGGCGGATATCGCCGAGCGTCATGCGGGGCCGGTGGTGTTAATCGCCCCGGATATGCAGAACGCCCTGCGCCTACACGATGAAATTGCTCAGTTTACCGACAGCCTGGTGATGAACCTCGCCGACTGGGAGACGCTGCCCTATGACAGCTTCTCGCCGCATCAGGATATTATCTCCTCGCGCCTGTCGACGCTCTACCAGTTACCCACCATGCAGCGCGGCGTGCTGATCGTGCCGGTTAGCACGCTGATGCAGCGCGTCTGCCCGCACAGTTTCCTGCACGGCCACGCGCTGGTGATGAAAAAAGGCCAGCGCCTGTCGCGCGACGCCCTGCGCAGCCAGCTCGACAGCGCGGGTTATCGTCATGTCGATCAGGTGATGGAGCACGGTGAATACGCCACCCGCGGCGCGCTGCTGGATCTCTATCCAATGGGCAGCGAGCAGCCCTATCGCCTTGACTTCTTCGACGATGAAATCGACAGCCTGCGCGTCTTTGACGTCGACAGCCAGCGTACGCTGGAAGAGGTGGAAGCCATTAACCTGCTGCCCGCGCACGAATTCCCGACCGATAAAACCGCTATCGAACTGTTCCGCAGCCAGTGGCGCGATAAGTTTGAGGTCAAACGTGACGCCGAACATATCTACCAGCAGGTCAGTAAAGGCACGCTGCCTGCCGGGATCGAATACTGGCAGCCGCTGTTCTTCAGCGAGCCGCTGCCCGCGCTGTTCAGCTATTTCCCGGCCAACACTCTGCTGGTGAATACCGGCGACGTCGAGGCCAGCGCCAACCGTTTCCAGGCTGATGCACAGGCACGTTTTGAAAACCGCGGCGTGGATCCGATGCGTCCGCTGCTGCCTCCCGCCCAGCTGTGGCTGCGTACCGAAGAGCTGAACAGCGAGCTGAAAAAATGGCCGCGTATCCAGCTTAAAACCGAGCATCTGGCAGACAAAGCGGCGAATACCAACCTCGGCTTCCAGCCGCTGCCGGACCTTTCCGTCCAGGCGCAAAATAAATCGCCGCTGGATAACCTGCGTAAGTTTATCGAGTCCTTTAGCGGGCCGGTGGTCTTCTCGGTAGAGAGCGAGGGCCGCCGCGAAGCGTTAGGCGAACTGTTGGCGCGGATCAAGCTGTCGCCAAAACGGATTCAGCGGCTCGATGAAGCAAGCGCTAAAGGTCACTATCTGATGATCGGCGCCGCCGAGCATGGCTTTATCGATACGCAACATAACCTGGCGCTGATTTGCGAAAGCGATCTGCTGGGTGAGCGCGTGGCGCGTCGCCGTCAGGATGCCCGTCGGACCATTAACCCGGATACCCTGATTCGTAACCTGGCGGAGTTGCACATCGGCCAGCCGGTGGTGCATCTCGAGCACGGCGTAGGACGCTACGGCGGCATGACGACCCTGGAAGCAGGCGGCATCACCGCCGAGTATCTGATCCTCACCTACGCCAACGACGCCAAGCTGTACGTACCGGTCTCCTCATTGCACCTGATTAGCCGCTACGCCGGCGGCGCGGAAGAGAACGCGCCGCTGCACAAACTGGGCGGCGATGCCTGGAGCCGCGCGCGACAAAAAGCGGCGGAAAAAGTGCGCGATGTGGCCGCGGAGCTGCTGGATATCTACGCCCAGCGGGCAGCGAAAGAGGGCTTCGCCTTCAAGCACGATCGTGAACAGTATCAGCTGTTCTGCGACAGCTTCCCGTTTGAAACCACGCCGGATCAGGCCCAGGCGATCAACGCGGTGCTCAGCGACATGTGCCAGCCGCTGGCGATGGATCGTCTGGTGTGCGGCGATGTTGGCTTTGGTAAAACCGAAGTTGCTATGCGCGCCGCCTTCCTCGCGGTCGAGAACCATAAGCAGGTTGCGGTTCTGGTGCCGACGACCCTGCTGGCGCAGCAGCACTATGATAACTTCCGCGACCGTTTCGCCAACTGGCCAGTGCGTATTGAGATGCTTTCCCGCTTCCGCAGCGCCAAAGAGCAGACGCAGATCCTGGCGGAAGCCGCCGAGGGCAAAATCGATATTCTGATCGGTACCCACAAGCTGCTGCAAAGCGACGTGAAGCTGCGCGATCTGGGGCTGCTGATCGTCGATGAAGAGCATCGCTTCGGCGTGCGCCACAAAGAGCGCATTAAAGCGATGCGCGCCGACGTCGACATTCTGACGCTCACCGCCACGCCTATTCCGCGAACCCTGAATATGGCGATGAGCGGTATGCGCGATCTGTCGATTATCGCTACCCCACCTGCCCGCCGTCTGGCGGTCAAAACCTTTGTGCGTGAGTACGATAGTCTGGTGGTGCGCGAAGCGATCCTGCGTGAAACGCTGCGCGGCGGCCAGGTGTACTACCTGTACAACGATGTCGAGAATATTCAGAAAGCCGCCGATAGACTGGCGGAACTGGTGCCGGAAGCGCGTATCGCCATCGGCCACGGCCAGATGCGCGAGCGCGAGCTGGAACGGGTGATGAACGATTTCCACCACCAGCGCTTCAACGTGCTGGTGTGCACCACCATCATCGAGACCGGTATCGACATTCCGACCGCCAATACCATCATCATCGAGCGCGCCGACCACTTTGGTCTGGCGCAGCTGCATCAGCTGCGCGGCCGCGTGGGGCGTTCGCACCACCAGGCCTATGCCTGGCTGCTGACGCCGCATCCTAAAGCCATGACCCCGGACGCCCAGAAACGTCTGGAAGCCATCGCCTCGCTGGAAGATTTGGGCGCAGGTTTTGCGCTGGCCACCCACGACCTCGAAATTCGCGGTGCGGGCGAACTGCTGGGCGAAGGGCAAAGCGGGCAGATGGAATCCATCGGCTTCTCGCTGTACATGGAGATGCTGGAAAACGCCGTCGATGCGCTAAAAGAGGGTCGCGAACCGTCGCTGGAGGATTTAACCAGCCAGCAAACCGAAGTTGAGCTGCGTATGCCGTCGCTGTTGCCGGATGATTTTATCCCGGACGTTAACACGCGCCTCTCCTTCTACAAGCGTATTGCCAGCGCGAAGAACGAAAACGAGCTGGAAGAGATCAAAGTTGAGCTGATCGATCGCTTCGGCCTGCTACCGGATGCAGCGCGTAATCTGCTGGATATCGCCCGTCTGCGTCAGCAGGCGCAAAAGCTGGGGATCCGTAAGCTGGAAGGCAACGAGAAAGGCGGCGTGATTGAATTTGCCGAGAAGAATCACGTCAACCCAACGTGGCTGATTGGCCTGCTGCAAAAACAGCCGCAGCACTTCCGCCTCGACGGTCCGACACGGTTGAAATTCTTCCAGGAGCTCGGCGAGCGTAAGACGCGCATGGATTGGGTTCGTCAGTTTATGCGTCAACTGGAAGAAAACGCCCTCGCCTGAACGAAATAACAGACTGATTATTTTTTTATTTTTTCATCCTTATACGGCCGCTGATGCGGCCGTATTGTTTTCTCTCCACTCCTGAAATCCCGTTTCATTCTTTCCCAATCGCATTCTTACTTTTGTTTACATTGTAATAAAAATGCGTATATTTCTCATTTGCATTCATTATATGCATGCGCGTTGGCCTATAACACGACCGTCACCACAGAGCGGCGGACAAAAATAATGACGATTGATTAAGGGTTTATATGTCTCACACTTCCAATATCCGCAACGTCCGTCTGGCGCCGTCAATGCTGGCGATGGGCATCGCGCTCGCGTTGTCCCCAGGCTTAAGCTTTGCCGCCAGTGAAGATACGATTATCGTTGATGGCACCAGCAATACTGGCAACGATAGCGAAACGCAGGACTACAGCGTGAAAACCACCACTGCTGGCACGAAGATGCAGATGGTCCAGCGCGATATTCCGCAGTCGGTCACCATCGTCAGCGAGCAACGTATGCAGGATCAGCAGTTGCAAACGCTGGGCGACGTGATGAACAACACCATGGGCATTACCAGCAGCCAGGCCGATTCCGACCGTACCAGCTACTTCTCTCGCGGTTTTGAAATTGACAACTATATGGTCGATGGCATTCCGACCTATTTTGAATCCCGCTGGAATCTGGGCGATGCCCTTTCCGATACCGCGCTGTTTGAACGCGTGGAAGTGGTCCGCGGCGCGAACGGCCTGATGACCGGCACCGGTAACCCTTCCGCCTCGATCAACATGGTTCGCAAACACGCCACCAGCCAGACGTTTAAAGGCAATCTCTCTGCCGAATATGGTAGCTGGAATAAGCAGCGCTACGTTGCCGACCTGCAAAGCCCACTGACCGAGGACGGTAAAGTGCGTGCGCGTATCGTGGCCGGCTATCAGAACAACGACTCCTGGCTTGACCGCTACAATAACGACAAAACCTTCTTCTCCGGCATTCTCGATGCCGATCTGGGCGACACCACCGCGCTCTCCGTTGGCTATGAATATCAACGTATCGATATCAATAGCCCAACCTGGGGCGGCCTGCCGCGCTGGAATACCGACGGCAGCACCAACCATTACGATCGCGCGCACAGCACTTCACCGGATTGGGCCTACAACGATAAAGACATCAATAAGGTCTTTATGACCCTGACGCAGCGTTTCGCCGATACCTGGCAGGCAACGCTGAACGCCACCCACTCCGAGGTGAAGTTCGACAGTAAAATGATGTACATCGATGCTTACGTCAATAAAGCCGACGGTACGTTAGTCGGCCCGTACGGCAGCTACGGCCCGGGCTATGACTATGTAGGGGGTACGGGCTGGAACAGCGGCAAGCGTAAAGTAGACGCGCTGGATTTGTACGCCGACGGCAGCTATGACCTGTTCGGGCGCCAGCACAACCTGATGCTCGGCGGCAGCTATAGCAAACAGAATAACCGCTACTACAGTTCGTGGGCCAACGTCTTCCCGGATGAGATTGGCAGCTTCTATAACTTCAACAGCGCCAGCTTCCCGCAAACCAGCTGGGATCCGCAAAGCCTGGCGCAGGACGACACCACGCGCATGAAGTCGCTGTACGCCGCGACGCGTATCTCGCTGGCCGACCCGCTGCACCTGATCGTCGGCGCGCGTTACACCAACTGGAGCGTTAACACGCTGTCCTACACCATGGAGCAGAACCACACTACGCCGTATGCGGGCCTGGTGTATGACATCAACGAAAACTGGTCTACCTACGCCAGCTATACCTCTATCTTCCAGCCGCAAAACGACAAAGACAGTTCCGGTAAATACCTGAAGCCGATTACCGGCAACAACTACGAGGTGGGCCTGAAATCCGACTGGATGGACAGCCGCCTGACCACCACCCTGTCCGTGTTCCGTATCGAGCAGGATAACCTGGGACAGTCTACCGGCGTGCCGATTGCCGGCAGCAACGGCGAAATCGCCTACACCACCGTCGACGGCACCGTCAGCAAAGGCGTAGAGTTTGAAATTAACGGCGCGCTCACCGATAACTGGCAGATGACCTTCGGGGCGACCCGCTACGTCGCAGAAGACAGTGATGGCAAGGCGGTAAACCCGAACCTGCCACGCACATCCGTGAAGCTGTTTACCCGCTATCGTCTGCCGGTGATGCCGGAGCTGACCGTCGGCGGCGGCGTGAACTGGCAGAACCGCGTGTATAAAGACACGGTAACATCGTACGGCACTTTCCGTGCCGAGCAAGGCAGCTATGCGCTGGTGGATTTGTTCACCCGCTACCAAGTGACGAAAAACTTTGCCCTACAGGGCAATATCAACAACCTGTTTGATAAAACCTACGATACCAATATCGACGGTTCTATCGTTTACGGTGAACCTCGCAACGTAAGCATTACCGCAAGCTATCAGTTCTGATTTAATTGCCAGACAAAACCAAGGGAGCCATAAGGCTCCCTTTTTTGTCTGCCTGAGCATCGCGCTCCCCGGCGCCTGAGCTACAGGTTCCAGGTAGCCCGTCCAGGCGAAGCGCCGCCGGGACCAGTCCCCATCCGTCAGACGTAAAAAAGGCAGCCATTCGGCTGCCTTAGTCTCCCCAAATTTTCGACTTCGAAATAACTTAGTTATTGCGAATATAGTCGTCCATCTCGGTTTTCAGGTTATCGGATTTGGTCCCGAAAATCGCCTGAACGCCGGAACCTGCGACAACCACACCCGCAGCGCCCAGTTTCTTCAGGCCAGCCTGATCCACTTTGGCGACGTCGGCTACGCTCACGCGCAGACGGGTGATACAAGCGTCGAGGTTGGTGATGTTTTCTTTACCGCCGAAGGCTGCAATCAGCGCCGGAGCCATTTCACTGGTTGCGCCCGCTTTGGATTCTTCAGTGGTGTCTTCACGACCCGGCGTTTTCAGATCCAGTGCTTTAATCAGCACGCGGAAGATAACGTAGTACACGATCGCATAGCAGATACCGACAATCGGGAACAGCCACAGCTTGCTGCTGTTACCGGACAGAACGATAAAGTCGATCAGACCGTGAGAGAAGGAAGTACCGTCACGCATACCCAGCAGGATACAGATCGGGAACGCCAGGCCAGCCAGAATCGCGTGGATAACGTACAGGATCGGCGCAACGAACATGAAGGAGAACTCGATCGGCTCGGTGATACCGGTCAGGAACGAGGTCAGCGCTGCGGAGATCATGATACCGCCCACTTTGGCGCGGTTTTCTGGTTTAGCAGAGTGCCAGATAGCGATAGCGGCTGCCGGCAGACCGTACATTTTGAACAGGAAGCCACCGGACAGTTTGCCCGCAGTCGGGTCGCCCGCCATGTAACGCGGGATATCGCCGTGGAAGACCTGACCTGCTGCGTTGGTGTATTCGCCAATCTGCATCTGGAAAGGAACGTTCCAGATATGGTGCAGACCGAACGGCACCAGGCAACGCTCGATGAAGCCGTAGATACCGAACGCGACAACCGGGTTCTGGTAAGCAGCCCACTGAGAGAAGGTCTGGATAGCAGTACCGATTGGCGGCCAGATGAAGGACAGGATCACGCCAGTGAAGATAGCGGCCAGACCGGAGATAATCGGTACAAAGCGCTTGCCCGCGAAGAAGCCCAGGTATTCTGGCAGCTTGATGCGGTAGAAGCGGTTGAACATGTACGCAGCGATGGCACCGGAGATGATACCGCCGAGAACACCGGTATCAGCCAGGTGTTTAGCAGCAATTTCTTCAGCCGGTAAGTGCAGTACCAGCGGCGCAACCACAGCCATGGTTTTCACCATGATGCCATAAGCGACGACTGAGGCCAGTGCGGATACGCCATCGTTATTGGTGAAGCCTAACGCCACACCGATAGCGAAGATAAGCGGCATGTTAGCAAAAACAGAACCGCCTGCTTCTGCCATAACATGAGAAACGACGGCTGGCAGCCAGCTGAAGTTTGCGGAACCGACGCCCAGCAGGATACCTGCGATAGGCAGCACGGAAACCGGCAGCATCAGCGATTTACCGACCTTCTGCAGGTTAGCAAATGCATTCTTAAACATAATAAGGAGTGCTCCTGAGTTTTTTGTACTTTTATCTACGTTTTCACGCATCGGTGAGAGGGGAGGAACTCACCAGGGACAGGACATCTAAGTGCCCTTTTTATTTATTACACAGAGTAAAATAATTCCCTGTGATTTTGTTTGACGGCTATCACGTTTCAAAGAGCTATGGCGCAAAAACTGAATAATCTTTACATAAAACATGTCCGCATGTTGCAAGATTAACATTCACCGCCACTTTTACGGCGGTGAACTGTACTCGCTTTAACCATTAATTACGAGCATTAAAATAAGCTCTGAAATCAGGCGGATTGCAGACGGGCGGGATCAATATGGAAGAGCGTCGAGAAGTTCTCGGTGGTCTGCTGCGCCAGCTGTTCAACGCTAACGCCTTTCAGTACCGCCATGTATTCAGCGACGTCACGCACCATCGCCGGCTGGTTCTCTTTACCGCGATGCGGCACCGGCGCCAGATAAGGCGAATCGGTCTCAACCAGCAGCCTGTCCAGCGGGACATAGCGTGCGGCTTCGCGCAGTTGCTCCGCGTTACGGAAGGTCACAATCCCGGAAAACGAGATATAGAAACCCATATCCAACAGCTTTCCTGCCGTCTCCACGTCTTCAGTGAAACAGTGTAGTACACCGCCGCAATCCGTCACTTTTTCTTCCCGCAGGATTGCCAGCGTATCAGCGCGGGCATCGCGGGTATGGACGATTACCGGCTTATTCAGCTCACGGCCAATCTGAATATGGTGGCGGAACGACAGCTGCTGCTGCGGTTTGGTTTCCGGCGTATAGAAGTAATCAAGGCCGGTTTCGCCCATCGCCACCACGCCCTCTTCTGCCGCCAGACGGCGCAGCTCTTCAACATCGTACGGTTCATCCTGATTGAGCGGATGCACACCGCAGGAGAAGACCACTTCCGGGCGATTGCCTACCAGCTCACGCATACGATGATAGCCAGGCAGCGTCGTCGCCACCGCCAGGGCAAAACGGACGTCACGCGCGGCGGCTTTCGCCATCACGTCATCCACGTCTTTATGTAGGGATTGATAATCAAGGCCATCGAGATGGCAGTGCGAGTCGACTAAAAACATAATGTCTCTCTTAGAGGTGGGATACCGGCAGCACCGCACCAGGTTGCAGATATTGTTCCCAGCGCAGAAGGCGCTCGGTGAGAATAAGTTCGCGGTTCAGACCCGTGACGCTTTGCAGCTGTTCACGACAGGCGCAAGCATCGGCGACAATCGCCTGCAGGCGCGCGGCGGACAGCGTTTGCGCCAGCTGGGCGACCAGCGGCAGGCTATCGGCATTGGTCAGCCGCGTAATGCGCTGCTGATATTTGAGGGCATCGAGCAGTAATGACGACAGCCAGTGTAAACGCTGCACGACTGAATCATGGTTCAGCGAGGGCAAAAACGCCAGCCAGTCGCCGCTGTTGAGCGTCACGCCCAGCGCCTGACAAAATTTTTCGCGCGTGGCCCAGGTCTCTGGGGCCAACAGCTCCAGCGCCGCGGCGGGCGCATGATCGGACAAACGCAACGCCGTCAGCAGCGCATCGCGCGAGGCGCTGTTTTCTCTCTCCAGCCACGCCAGCGCGTACTGTTCGCTCGGCGGCGCCAGATGGAAAAAACGACAGCGGCTACGCAGCGTTGCCAGCAGCCGCGCAGGCTCCTGACAAGCAAGGAAAAACCAGGTATTTTTCGGCGGTTCTTCCAGCGTTTTCAGAAGCGCGTTGGCGGCAGCTTCGGTCAGCAGCGTAGCATCCGCTATCCACACCACCTTTGCCCCGCCCAGGCGAGAATGCTCGTACAGCTTTTCGCTCACCTCACGTACCGCGTCGATGCCTAACGTACTTTTGCCCTTCTCGGGCTGCAGCGCGTAGTAGTCAGGGTGCGTTCCCGCCTGCATCAGCTGACAGCTATGGCACTGGCCGCAGCTTTTATGGCCGTCCGGGTTCTGGCACATCAGAAAACGGGTGATGGCGTAGACCAGCGAGTCAGCCCCCATTCCGCTGCGCGCCTGAACCAGCAGCGCATGGTGACCACGTCCGGCCTGATAGCTCGTGACGAGCTGTTCAAACGGCGGGCGTAACCACGGATACCATTTCATGCCTGCTGCTCCGCTACCCACCCGGTGACCGCGGCGCGAATATCGCTCATCACTTTCTCCAGCGGTTGGGTCGCGTCAACGGTGATAATGCTGTCATCCGCCGCCGCCAGTTCAAGATAGCGCGCGCGGGTGCGGTTAAAGAAGTTCAGCGACTCTTGCTCGATGCGATCGAGATCGCCACGAGCGCGGGCGCGCTTGAGGCCCACTTCCGGCGTCACGTCGAGATAAATGGTCAGATTCGGGCGAAAATCCCCCAGCACCGCGTCGCGCAGGGTCGCCAGCATCGTGCGATCGATACCGCGGCCGCCGCCCTGGTAGGCCTGGGTGGAAAGGTCATGACGATCGCCAATCACCCACTGCCCGCTTGCCAGCGCCGGTTTGATCACCGTTTCAACCAGCTGCACGCGGGCGGCGTAGAACATCAGCACTTCCGCTTTATCGGTAATCACTTCGTCGCCGACCGATTTAATGTCCAGCACCAGGCTGCGCAGCTTTTCCGCCAGCACGGTGCCGCCCGGCTCGCGGGTAAACAGCAGGTCGTTCACGCCGAGGTCGCGCAGTGTTTCCACAACCACATCCCGCGCGGTGGTTTTGCCCGCCCCTTCCAGTCCTTCAATGACGATGTAATTACTGCGCATTTTTATCCTTTAGCACTTTCAGGTAACCCTGCACCGACCGGTTATGGTCTGCAAGATTGGTATTAAACGTATGCCCGCCTTTACCATCGGCCACAAAATACAGATATGGCGTTTTAGCCGGATGCGCGGCCGCATTCAGCGACGCTTCGCCCGGGCTGGCAATCGCGCCCGGCGGCAGACCGGAAATGGTGTAGGTATTATACGCGGTTGGGGTCTCAAGATCTTTACGCGAAATCTTGCCGTCGTAGCTCTCCCCCATCCCGTAGATGACCGTTGGGTCAGTCTGCAGGCGCATGCCGAGGCGTAATCGATTGATAAACACCGACGCCACGCGATCGCGCTCCTCCGGCACCGCCGTCTCTTTTTCTATGATCGACGCCATGGTCACCAGCTGGTTTTTATCCTGATACGGCAGGTTGTCCATGCGGCCTTCCCAGACTTTATCGACCTGGGTCACCATCTTCTGATGCGCGCGTTTGAGGATGGCCACGTCGGTGGTATTGGCGGTATACATCCAGGTATCCGGCCAGAACCAGCCTTCAATCCACTCAGGGTTATCCAGCGCCAACGCTTTAGCGACGGTGGCGTAGCTGTCATCGCTGAGCGTGTGCTTGATATAAGGCGCCTCACGCAGCTGCTTCAGGTAATCGCTCAGGCGCATCCCTTCCACGAAGCGCAGCGGGAACTGGGCTTCTTTGCCGCTTGCCAGCAGTTGCAGCATCTCACGGACGGTCATCTGTGGGGTAAAGCGATAGGTACCAGCCTTAAAATGCGAGAGTTCTGGCTCCAGGCGCAGCAGCCACTGGAAAACGCGCGGACGGTTTATCACCTTGTCGGCATACAGCTGGTCGCCCAGCGCCAGGCGACCGGTCCCCGCTTTCAGGGTAAAGACGGTATCTTCTTTAATCAGCAGCGCGCTATCCGCCATCTGACGCACCTTCCACATACCGACGCCAGCGGCAATGCCGAGAACAATCAATACCAACAGAACAAAGCGTAACAGTTTCATCATGCTAATCAGACGACTCACAAATTGGGGCTAAAAATTGGTAAAGCTCGCGGGCTGACCAGTGCAAATCCGCATAGCGTTGAACAGGGACTACCGGCATCAGCGCGTTGCATATCAGCACTTCATCCGCCTGTTCCAGCGCCGACAGCGGCGCATTCACTTCGACCACGCGATAGGCCGTCGGTGCCAGTTGGGCGATAATAAATTGCCGCATAATACCGTTCACCCCCGCCTGATCGAGGCGCGGGGTATACACATCGCGGCCGCAGCGCCAGAACAGATTGGCGGCACAGCATTCCGTAAGCCACCCGTCGCTGTCAAGGACAAGGGCCTCATCGGCGTTTGTCTGCTCAAGATGAGAACGAATCAGCACCTGTTCAAGGCGATTGAGGTGTTTAAGCCCGGCCAGGTAAGGATTACGCCCGAGCGGAACCGGGCTCAACGCCAGCGTCGCCCCTGTCTCCTTCCAGCGGGCATAGTGGGCAGGAGCGGCAGAAATGCTGAGAATTCGTGTCGGCTGCTGGCAGTCTGCCGAGCTATAGCCGCGACCACCCGCGCCGCGGGTGATCGTCACCTTCAGCACCCCGTCCGCATGCGGCAACGCCATGCGCCGCATCTCTTCATCAAGCATCTCCCACGCGTCGAACGGAATTGCCAGCCGAGCGCAGGCCTGCTGTAGCCGCGCGAGATGTGCGGCCAGCAAAGCGATGCGCCCTTCCCTCACCCTCGCCGTTGTAAAACAGCCATCGCCAAACTGTAGCCCACGGTCGGCGACGGGTAAAAGGTCAGAGGCTTTACCGTTGATCAAATACATTTGCGCTCCTGATTTTTAATATAAGGGTATCAGGCGGGGTGAATAATTCACAGCCCGTCCGGACCTTTACGGCACAGAACCGCCCGTTCTGCGTTCGGCGCATCCTACACACAGTCATAACAGGATTAGGTCATTGCCGAGAAATATTTCAGCCACTGATTACAAAACAAACAATTTTACAAAAAAATATTTTACTCTATTCGTTCCCTATAGACATATTCTCCCGAATGCTTCAGAATCGAATTAAATAATTTTAAATTAAAGACATGATTTCATCCATTCAATTTAATCATTAAGTTACCAACCATTGACGCCACCCTCCACATAATTAACACATCAATATAATTATTAGCATGGATTTATTAACCCTAATTTAATATACCTTTTAGATTAAATTAATTGTTGTCAATAACATATTCATTAAATATTCCTGCCGGGTTCATTCGTTTATCAACAACGATTAATCTCATTCACAATTAATACGTCAAAAATGTTATCACTCTTATTAAATATATTAAGAGTGGAAGTATGCTACCTCATGTAATAGGGAATATGTAATGAAAGGAAAATTGGCCGCAGTCGCATTTTTCACCTCTATGGGCATTGCTTCTTCAGTCATGGCTCAGGATGGTACCGTTAATTTTACCGGGAAAATCATCGAAGCCGGTTGCCAGGTTAACAGCACCGTCGCCAACCCGCAGACCGTTGAGCTGGGCGAAGTGGCAAAAACCGCTTTTGCTGCGCCAGGCGATACGGCAGCCACGACCGAATTCACCCTGGTGTTAAGCGGCTGCCCAGCTGATCTGCTGGGCAAACCGGTTTCCGTTAAATACGACGGTAAGCCAGATACCATCAATAACGACTACCTGCAGTTGACCGGCTATGGCACCGCGAGCGTCGCCAAAGGCGTCGCCATTCAGTTGCTGAACGCAGACAGCTCCGCGCTGCCGCTGGGCGCCAAATCCAATGAAGTCACCATCAAAGGAACGGCCGAGGCACCGGCTGACACCAGCCTCGACTTCTTCGCTCGCTATATTGCGACCGAAGCCACCATTAACGGTGGTGACGCGAATGGTTCCGTTAACTTTACGCTGACCTACAACTAAGCCTCTGAGTACGGCATGACGCGTTATTAATAATGAATAAAGCCGGGTATTTCCGGCTTTATTTTTCGAGGTATAAGCAATGAATAAATATATTCCAATCGTTGTCGTCTCGTTGCTATCAGCATCCGTGCAGGCAGGCGTTATTGTCGGGGGGACCCGTGTCATTTATAACGGTGAAAAAAAAGAAACCTCGATTAGCGTCAAAAATCCCGACAAGTCATCCTTTTTAATTCAGTCATGGAGCGATGCCGGAGAATCCAGCGCGGATAAATCACCGTTTATGGTCACGCCACCGCTATTTCGCCTTGGCGGCGGGCAAGAAAATACCCTGCGGATTATTCGCACCGGCGGCAATCTTGCCGAAGACCGTGAATCGCTTTACTGGCTGAATATTAAGTCGATCCCGGCGACCGAAAAGAAAGATAACGTCAACACCCTGCAAATAGCAGTGAAAACGCGCATCAAATTAATTTATCGCCCGCAGTCTCTGACGCAACAACCGGAAGATCTTACCGGGAAACTCAGCTGGCAGCGCAGTGGCAACAAGCTCACCGTCAGCAACCCCACAGCCTATTACATGAACTTCAGCACGTTAAAGGTCGGCGCCAGTACGGTGAAGGATGCTACCTACGTGGCGCCCATGAGCTCCGCCAGTTTTAGCATCCCCAACGGCGCCAGCGGCGATGTGAGCTGGACGCTGATTAACGACTTTGGCTCCATCGGCGACGAGCACCGCGCGCGCCTTTAACACCAGCACCGAAAGGAAATCGGGATGAATGCAGACGCATACAAAAAAAGAATGACGCTGAGTCAGATCGCCTGCTTTATTGCCTTACAGTGCGCCTTACCGCTGTGCAGCAGCGCGCTGGCCCGCGAATACTTTAACCCGGCGCTGCTGGGGATTGACGGGCCGGGGAAAGATCTGACCGACCTCTCCGCCTTTGAAGAAGGCGTCGGCCAGATGCCCGGCACCTACCGGGTTAACGTCATGCTCAACAAAACCGCCCTCGGCGTGTATAACGTTGAGTTTGTCACGCAAAAAGACGCCGCAGGAAATACCACGCTGCAACCGTGTCTGAGCGTCGCCACGCTGAAGGAATTTGGCGTTCGCACCGACCAGTTTCCCCGCCTTGCGGGTAACTGCGCCGATCTAAGCGTCATCCCACAGGCGAGCGCGGAATTTATCTTTGAGCGTCAATTGCTGCAGCTTTCGGTGCCACAGGCCGCTGTCAGCAATCACGCTCGCGGCTACGTCGCGCCGGAACGGCTGGATGAAGGCATCAACGCTCTGCTGCTCAACTACAGCTTCAGCGGCGATAACACTGAAGCCCGCCATAGCGGCATGTCGGACTCCGACAGTTACTATTTGAGCCTGCGTCCAGGATTGAACGTGGGCCCGTGGCGTATTCGTAACTACAGCACCTGGAACCGTAGCGACAACGGCGGCAATGCGCAGGAGAGCTGGGATTCTCTCTATACCTACGCGCAGCGCAACATTATCGCGCTTAAAAGCCAATTGACGCTGGGCGACAGCACCGCGCCGTCGGATATGTTCGACAGCGTGCCGTTTCGCGGCGCGCAGTTGGCCTCCGACGACGATATGCTACCGGACAGCCTGCGCGGCTATGCCCCGGTAGTGCGCGGCATCGCCCGAACCAACGCGCAGGTGATCGTCAAGCAAAACGGCTACACCATTTACCAGAGCTATGTCTCGCCTGGCGCTTTTGAAATTACCGATATGTACCCAACCGGCAGCTCCGGCGACCTCGACGTAATCATTAAAGAGGCCGACGGCAGCGAGCAGCATCAGACGGTGGCCTTCGCGTCCTTGCCGGTGTTGCAGCGTGAAGGACGGTTCAAATACAGCCTGACCAGCGGCCAGTATCGCCCCTATGACGGCGATATCGACAAAGAAATGTTTACCCAGGCCACCGCGATTTACGGCCTGCCCGCAGGTTTCACTATCTATGGCGGCGGACAATTCTCTCAACATTATCAGGCTTTGCTCGGCGGCGTGGGGAAAAACTTTGGCGAGCTGGGCGCGGTGTCGATTGACGGCACGCAGGCGTGGTCGACGCAGAAAGACCGGGATAAAGAAGGCGGTCAATCCTGGCGCGTGCGCTACAGCAAAAACATCCTTGAAACCGGGACCAACGTCTCTATCGCGGGCTATCGTTACTCCACTTCCGGCTACTACACGCTGTCAGAAGTACTGGACACCTGGCGCGAAGATGAATGGCGCACCAACGATGACCGTCGTCGCAACCGCGCTGAATTTCAGCTCAACCAGAATATCGGCGAGCACTTTGGCTCGCTGTCATTGACCGCCATGAGCGAAGACTACTGGAACAGTGACCGCCAGATGCGCTCTATCGGCGTGGGTTACAGCAATAGCTGGGCAGGCGTAACCTATAACCTGAACTACAGCTATAACCGCAATACCACCGATACCGACAGCGATAAGGTCTACGCCGAAGATCAGATCTTCTCATTAAGCATTAACGTGCCGCTCGACCGCTGGCTCAGCAACAGCTACGCCTCCTACAGCCTGAATGCCAGCAAGCGCGGCGACACCAGCCATAACGTGGGTTTAAATGGTTCGCTACTGGAAGACCGTAACCTCAACTGGAACGTGCAGCAGAGCGAAACCAACCACGGCGAAGGCAGTGGCGGCTACGCCAGCCTGGATTATCAGGGCACTTACGCGCGGCTCAACACCGCCTACAGCTATGACCACGATCAAAAGCGCGTCAACTACGGCATTGAAGGCGGCGTCGTGGCGCATGCGCACGGCGTAACGTTAAGCCAGGCGCTGGGTGAAACCGCTGCATTGGTGGAAGCGCCCGGTGCCGGCGGCGTGACCATCAGTAACCAAACCGGGGTCAGAACCGATTTTCGCGGCTACACCGTAGTGCCGTACGTCACGCCCTATCGTGAATCAACGGTATCGCTGGACACCGCCACCCTGCCCGACGGTGCCGACGTCGAACTGACCAGCAAAATCATTACGCCAACCCGCGGTGCGATTGTGCGCGCGCATTTTGATACTCGCGTGGGCAAACGGGTGCTGATGACGTTAACGCGCAGTAACGGCGAACCCGTACCATTTGGGGCGATAGTCTCTGATAGTACCGCAGGTAGTGCCATTGTCGGCGACGGTGGACAAGTTTATTTGACAGGGATGGCTGATAAAACGGCGCTGCAGGTGCGATGGGGCCAGCAGGATGGCCAACATTGCATGGCTAATTTACAACTTCAGAGCACCGTTTCGGAAAGCGGAATTATTGAGCTGAATTCAGTGTGCCGATAACATAAAAATAAGGATATTAAATTTATGAGAGCACTTTTATTAAGTCTCATCATTACCCATTTAATAGTCAATAATGCAAATGCGCATTACTTTAGCAATATCAACATCCGTGACATGGGCTATGATCTTGATAACTTTACCATCCCAGCCAACGTTGGTGAAAATACTGGGGGATTTCATGATAATAGTTCCATTAGTTATAGCGTAGCAGCTAGCAGTGGCACCACGGCCTATGTTGAACTGTCGATCAACGGTACGCTGCTAAGCGACAACAAAACCTGGGCTACCAGCAATCCCGGTATCGGGATCCAGTATCGTTTCGAGGGGGTTGCTGACTTTGAGCCACCAGAAAGCGAGACCGCACCAACTTATCGTTTGAATATGCCCCACAGTCCTGGCGTTACATATTCGTACTTTCATTTACGCTATCGGCTCGTCAGATTACTGGAAAAAATCCCCGCGGGAAAAATAACCAGCCTGCCGCAAGTCACGTTAATGGCGCATAACCCTGAGGGGGAAGGCACCAGTCTGATATCAGGGGTTATCCTTTCAAAAATTACCAGTGATATCAAGGTAACTGCGTGTGGTATTGACGCCCCCACTGAAATCACGCTGCCCACGCTTTATGGTAATACGATCCAAAATGGAGCCCTGAATGTAACAGAAGCGCCTGTCGTAACGTTGACCAATTGCCCCGGTGCTGTTGACCGTATCTCTTACAATTTTTCAGCTGTGTACGGTACTCATAACGCTGCCAATGGTGTGATCAATACGGTGAGTGGCGATGGTTATGCGCAAAATGTGTATATCCAGGTACAAAACGCCGACGGCACGCCTCATCAGATAAATACCGCCATCCCAGTGAGCAATTACGATGGCTCCGGTGACTATACCCTACCCAATTTTAAAGTGGCCTATTTCGTTGACGATGCCAATAACGTCAGGCCTGGCAACGTCAAATCAGCCATTGAACTCAAAGTGACCTACAACTAATAAGGACAATTTATGCATATCGTAAACGGAAACAAAATGGCGCTGAGTCTGCTGGTCTGCACGGGATTGTTCTCAGCGGCCAGTCAGGCAGTGAATATCGATATTACAGGTAAGGTTGTCGCTTCCCCTTGCATCGTCAACGGCAATAACGACTCTCTGGCCGTCAGCTTAGGCGATAATATTCAGGCGGATTCGCTGGCGACTAGCGGCAGCGCCACCACGTGGGCTGACGTGACGCTCAGGCTCACCAGTTGCCCGGCCTCTACGACCTCGTTTAGCGTGGCGTTCGCCGGGACCGCCGACACCGACACCAACTACTACAAAAATACCGGCACTGCCACCAATCTGAAGCTGGAACTGACGGACAGCAGCAGCAACAGCGCCTATAAGAATGGCGCAAAACTAGAAAACGTCGCGATTCCCACCGCCACTCATGCCTATGACCTGGTGATGCGCGCCCGTGCGGTATCGAACGGTAGCGTAATGCCAGGGACCATTGTCGGTCAGGTACAAGCCACCTTTACCTATCAGTAATTCAGGAGAGACAATGGCGCACCGGATAAGCAAACTGCTGCCTGCCCTGGCCTGCCTGTGGGCGGTGAGCGGCCTTCATGCTGTGCAGGCTACCGATATTAATCTGAGCGGCACCGTAGTGGCTTCCGCCTGTACGGTGGATACGGGAACCAAAGAACAGACGGTCACCTTTGAACAGGCGCGCGCCGTTGACTACCCAAACGTTGGCGATACCAGCGAATGGCAGGATTTCACGCTGACGCTCTCCGCTTGCCCGCCGTCAACCACCCAGGTCACGGCGCTGTTCAGCGGCGATGCCGATTCCGTTGACACGACCAAGTTCGCCAACGCCCAGGGCAGCGCCAGCGGCATGGCGCTGCAAATTATGACCCGCGACCATCTCAGCGAGATATCACCGGCAGGAAGACTGGTAACGCCCGTCGATAGCACCAGCCGCCGGGCGGTCTTCCCGCTCTCGGCGCGGATGTACACCCCGACGGGCGCGGTCACCGCCGGTGAGTTTAAGGCCACCGTTCAGCTCACCTTTACTTACCAGTAGCCGTATTCATGGCATAAAAAAACGGAGCGCTTAGCGCTCCGTTTTTATTGGCTTTGCGACCAACTACACGCGTTTGAAAATCAGCGAGCCGTTGGTGCCACCGAAGCCGAAGGAGTTACACAGCGTGTACTCCATCCCGCTTACCTGGCGTGCTTCGTGCGGTACGAAGTCCAGGTCGCAACCTTCATCCGGGTTATCCAGGTTGATGGTTGGCGGAACGGCCTGATCGCGCAGCGCGAGGATAGAGTAGATAGATTCTACTGCACCCGCCGCGCCCAGCAGATGGCCGGTCATGGATTTGGTGGAGCTGACCAGTACGCGGCTGGCGGCGTCGCCGAAGACAGACTTCACGGCCTGCGCTTCTGCTTTATCGCCCGCTGGCGTAGAGGTACCGTGGGCGTTAACGTAGCCAATCTGGCCCGCTTCAATACCCGCGTCACGAATAGCGTTAACCATCGCCAACGCTGCGCCCGCGCCGTTTTCCGGCGGTGACGTCATGTGGTACGCATCGCTGCTCATACCAAAACCAACGATTTCAGCATAGATTTTCGCACCGCGTTTTTTCGCGTGCTCGTACTCTTCGAGTACCACCATGCCCGCGCCGTCACCCAGCACGAAGCCATCACGATCTTTATCCCACGGACGGCTTGCCGCCTGCGGGTTATCGTTACGCGTAGACAGCGCACGCGCGGCACCAAAGCCACCGACACCCAGCGGGGTACTGGCTTTTTCTGCGCCGCCGGCAACCATCGCATCCGCATCGCCATAAGCGATAATACGTGCTGCCTGACCGATGTTATGCACACCAGAAGTACAGGCGGTCGCGATAGAGATGCTTGGCCCACGCAGACCGAACATGATGGTCAGGTGACCCGCCACCATGTTAACAATCGTGGACGGAACGAAGAAGGGGCTGATCTTACGCGGCCCGCCGTTTACCAGCGAACTGTGGTTTTCTTCGATCAAGCCGAGGCCGCCAATACCGGAGCCGATAGCGGCGCCAATACGGTGAGCGTTCTCTTCCGTCACTTCAAGGCCAGAATCCTGCATGGCCTGAACGCCAGCGACAATTCCATATTGAATGAAGGCATCCATCTTGCGCTGTTCTTTGCGCGAGATAATGTCATCACAGTTAAAATCCTTTACTAAGCCAGCAAATTTGGTTGCATAGGCGCTAGTATCGAAATGGTCGATCAGGCTGATGCCACTCTGACCGGCAAGGAGAGCTTTCCAGGTAGACTCTACGGTATTGCCGACAGGAGACAACATGCCCAGTCCGGTCACAACTACACGACGCTTAGACACGTTTGTCCTCCAGGGAGGGATTAAATAGATACTTGTGGGACAAAAGGATAAAACTCAGGCGGTCGAATGACCGCCTGGAGATGTTCACTTACGCCTGGTGACCGTTGATGTAATCAATGGCAGCCTGAACGGTGGTGATTTTCTCAGCTTCTTCGTCCGGAATCTCAGTATCAAACTCTTCTTCCAGAGCCATTACCAGCTCAACGGTGTCAAGAGAATCTGCGCCCAGGTCTTCAACGAAGGAAGCATTGTTGGTCACTTCTTCCTGCTTAACGCCCAGCTGTTCGCCGATGATTTTCTTAACGCGTTCTTCGATAGTGCTCATACTCTTAAATTTCCTATCAAAACTCGCTTTCGCGATGGTTTTCGTAGTGTATAAAATGTTGAAAAATTTGCAACTAAATCCCGGCAGGTCATACCACGATTTTACGCTATTTTGCGGGTTTTTGCCCTCATAACGCAAATGATTTTGCACTAATCATACTCAGACATACGTAGATTGCCCGTTGTCTGAGCACTTTGTGCAAAACACGATCAGACCATGTACATCCCGCCGTTTACGTGCAACGTTTCACCAGTGATGTAACTTGCTTCGTCGGAGGCCAAAAATGCAACCGCACTGGCGATTTCATTTGGAGAGCCGAGGCGCCCCGCAGGAACTGCCGCCAGTGTACCCGCACGCTGCTCATCGGTCAGCGCACGCGTCATGTCCGTTTCAATAAAGCCCGGAGCAACAACGTTCACAGTAATTCCGCGTGACGCAACTTCACGCGCCAGTGATTTACTGAAGCCGATCAGACCTGCTTTCGCCGCAGCGTAGTTAGCCTGACCCGCATTTCCCATGGTACCAACCACAGAACCGATAGTGATGATACGCCCATGACGCTTTTTCATCATAGCGCGCATTACCGCTTTTGACAGACGGAAAACAGATGACAGGTTGGTTTCGAGGATATCGTTCCACTCGTCATCTTTCATGCGCATTAACAGGTTATCACGAGTAATCCCGGCATTATTGACCAGAATGTCGACTTCGCCAAATTCCGCGCGGATATTTCCCAGAACAGATTCAATAGATGCCGGGTCGGTCACATTCAACATCAGACCTTTACCATTGGCACCCAGATAGTCGCTGATCGCCTGCGCGCCGCTTTCGCTGGTCGCAGTGCCGATAACTTTTGCGCCGCGAGCGACGAGAGTTTCAGCGATTGCGCGGCCAATACCGCGGCTTGCACCTGTTACCAGGGCAATTTTTCCTTCAAAGCTCATGCTTTCCTCTTTTATTGCGCAAGTGCCGCTGACAGGGCAGCCGGCTCATTGATGGCCGATGCAGTCAGGGTATCTACAATACGTTTGGTCAGGCCGGTGAGAACTTTACCCGGGCCAACTTCATACAGGTGCTCTACGCCCTGGGATGCCATAAACTCAACGGTTTTGGTCCACTGAACCGGGCTGTACAGCTGGCGAACCAGCGCGTCGCGAATCGCGTCGCCGTCGGTTTCGCACTTCACGTCGACGTTGTTCACTACCGGAACGGTCGGCGCGTTAAAGGTGATTTTCTGCAGCTCAACAGCCAGTTTCTCCGCAGCTGGCTTCATCAGCGCGCAGTGAGACGGCACGCTGACCGGCAGCGGCAGCGCACGCTTAGCGCCAGCGGCTTTACAGGCGGCACCTGCACGTTCAACCGCTTCTTTATGACCGGCGATAACCACCTGGCCCGGCGAGTTGAAGTTAACCGGAGAAACAACCTGCCCTTCAGCAGATTCTTCACACGCTTTAGCAATAGAGGCATCGTCGAGGCCGATGATCGCCGACATGCCGCCGGTGCCTTCCGGAACCGCTTCCTGCATGAATTTGCCGCGCATCTCAACCAGACGTACCGCGTCAGCGAAAGCAATTACGCCCGCGCAAACCAGCGCGGAGTATTCGCCCAGGCTGTGACCGGCCATCAGCGCCGGTGCTTTACCGCCCTGCTGCTGCCATAAACGGTACAGCGCAACGGAAGCAGTCAGCAGCGCAGGCTGAGTCTGCCAGGTTTTGTTCAGCTCTTCAGCAGGCCCCTGCTGGGTCAGCGCCCACAGATCATAGCCCAGAGCTGCGGAAGCTTCATGAAAAGTTTCTTCGATAACCGGGTAGGTCGCTGCCAGTTCAGACAGCATGCCTACCGCCTGTGAACCCTGCCCCGGGAACACGAAAGCGAATTGCGTCATGTTTTTTATCCTTATACTTAGAAACGAACCAGCGCAGAGCCCCAGGTGAAACCGCCGCCGAAGGCCTCCAGCAGCACCAGTTGACCGCGCTTAATGCGGCCGTCGCGGACAGCTTCGTCAAACGCGCACGGCACGGAAGCGGCCGAGGTATTACCGTGACGGTCAAGGGTCACTACGACGTTGTCCATGGACATGCCGAGCTTTTTCGCCGTCGCGCTGATAATACGTAAGTTCGCCTGGTGCGGCACCAGCCAATCCAGCTCAGAACGGTCGAGGTTGTTAGCTTCCAGCGTTTCATCAACGATGTGCGCCAGCTCGGTCACCGCGACTTTAAAGACTTCGTTACCGGCCATCGTCAGATGGATGGAGTTTTCCGGGTGGACGCGATCGGCGTTCGGCAGCGTCAGCAGCTTACCGTAGCTACCGTCTGCATGCAGATGGGTAGAGATAATCCCCGGTTCTTCGGATGCGCCCAGCACGACGGCGCCCGCGCCGTCACCGAAGATAATGATCGTGCCGCGATCGGTTGGATCGCAAGTACGCGCCAGCGTATCCGCACCGACAACCAGCGCGTATTTCACCGCGCCGGACTTCACGTACTGATCGGCCACGCTCAGCGCATAGGTAAAGCCTGCGCATGCCGCAGCGATATCAAATGCCGGCGCGCCTTTCACACCCAGCATGTCCTGAATCTGGCAGGCCGCGCTCGGGAACGCATGGGTAGCGGAAGTGGTCGCAACCACAATCAGCCCCAGTTCGCTTGCCTCGATGCCCGCCATATCCAGCGCGCGTTTGGCCGCTTCGTAACCCAGCGTAGACACGTTTTCATCAGGGCCAGCAATACGGCGCTCACGGATACCTGTACGGGTGACAATCCACTCGTCAGACGTATCAACCATTTTTTCCAGATCGGCGTTAGTCCGCACTTGCTCAGGCAGATAGCTGCCGGTACCAATAATCTTCGTATACATGTACGCTCAGTCACTTTTCGCTAATATAGCCGCCCAATTTGACTCACGGCGCTGCTGGCTTGATTACCTGCCAGATTCCGCTCTGTCAAACCCTGCGGGGTATACGGATTCCAGGCGAGCGGCAATTCGCTGAGGAACTTGTCGCTGCACCGCCTGCACTGCCTGTTCAATGGCGATCGCAAAGGCACGCTGATTAGCAGCGCCGTGGCTCTTAATCACCGTGCCGCGCAATCCTAACAGACAGGCGCCATTATACTGGTCGGGGTTGAGGTGACTGAATCGCCTTGTCAGGCTTTTTTGTAACCAACGCTTTAATAAAATCAGCCACCACGACCGTTTTTTCCCCTCGCTCTGCGATTTCAGCAGCGAAAGGAACATACGCACTACCCCTTCCATCGTCTTTAAGGTGACGTTTCCTGTAAAGCCGTCGCAAACCAGAACGTCGGTTTTGCCCGTTAACAGCTCATTGGCTTCAAGATAGCCGATATAGTTCAGAGAAGAGATTGTTTTTAGCACTAATGAGGCGTCACGAATACTATCATGACCCTTAATCTCTTCTTCGCCGATGTTAAGCAAGGCCACGCGCGGGTTAGCAATCCCCAGCACTTCCTCCGCCATCACCGACCCCATGACGGCAAACTGCACCAGCATGGTACTGTCACAGTCGACGTTAGCGCCGAGATCCAGCACTACCGTCTTGCCCTTCTGCTGATGCGGTAACACCGTCACCAGCGCCGGGCGCTCAATTCCCTGAATGGGCTTGAGCAGCAATTTAGCGAGCCCCATCAGCGCGCCGGTATTTCCTGCACTGACACAGGCTTCAGCCCGCCCTTCTTTCACCATCTCCAGCGCCACACGCATTGAACTACCGCGACTGTGGCGGATAGCATGCGATGGCCGCTCATCACTGGCAATAACCGACTGGGCAGGAATAATCTGCAAACGCGAACGTTGTTCGAAGTCAGCTCTGGCAAGTAATGGCGTAATGTCGTCGGGATTACCGACTAATAGAAGTGAGAGTTGCGGATTAGAACTCAGTGCCTGCAATGCTGCAGGCACCGTCACGGAAGGGCCAAAATCGCCCCCCATGACATCTAACGCCAGGGTTAGACGTGTCAAGGTATCTTCGCCGCCTGGTTCGGTGTTTCCCCGCGTGAACGGGGAAATTCCTCACTAAGCATAATCACGCTTGCGCGTGATTACTTAGCGATTACCTTACGGCCACGGTAGTAACCGTCGGCAGTGATGTGGTGACGCAGGTGTTGTTCACCAGAGGTTTTGTCTACAGACAGGCTGGTGACTGCGGTCAGAGCGTCATGAGAACGACGCATGCCACGTTTGGAACGGGTTGGTTTATTCTGTTGTACGGCCATGGACCTTACTCCTCAATTACTTTTGCTTTAAGCTGGCTAATACGGCAAATGGGTTTGGTTTCTTCGCCTCTTCAGGCAGTTCGCCAAAGACCATGTCCGCCTCGGACACTTCACAGTGTTCAGAATCATGCACCGGAACTACCGGCAAGGAGAGGATGATTTCATCTTCAACCAACGCCAGCAGATCGATTTCACCGAATTCGTTAACCTCAATCGGCTCATACGCTTCCGGGAGTGCCTCAACCTGATCGTCATTCTTGACCGGGCTGAAACAATACTTTGTGTAAACATGATGAGTAAACGGTTTCCCGCAACGCTGACATTCCAACGATACCGTGACCTTCGCATCACCGGTAATGACCGCGAGGCGTTGGTTATCGATAGCGAAGGACATTTCGCATTCCACATCACTGTCTACACTGACTACGGACGCGGCGACGCGCTCCGCCTGATCGGGGGTATAGATACCCTGGTAATCAAGGCGTTTTTGAGCCGTACGAACCGGATCGAGAGTCAGGGGTAATTTTACCTTTTGCATAGGGCGCGCATATTAACTTTGTAACGTCATAGAGTCAAAGAAAAAGGCAGCCTCAGGTTGCCTTTTGCCAATAATTCGCACACATTGCGGCCTATAGTTTAAAATGTCGGAATCTAATTCGCTACAGTCTATTTGAAAAATTATGCCTGATTTGATTCTTGCCTCCACCTCCCCCTATCGCAAACAGCTGCTTGAGAAGCTCGGTATCACCTTCGAATGTGCCGCACCGGAGGTTGATGAACTGCCGCTGCCTGGCGAAACCCCGCGCAGCCTGGTGCTGCGGCTGGCGCAGTTAAAAGCGCAGGCGCTGGCGGAACGCTTTCCGAACCATCTCATTATTGGTTCCGATCAGGTCTGTATGCTGGAAGGCGAAATTACCGGCAAACCGCATACCGAGGAAAATGCGCGCTTACAATTAAAAAAGGCCAGCGGTAATGTGGTGACTTTTTATACCGGGTTGGCGCTGTATAATTCAGCAAATGGTCATCTGCAGACGGAATGTGAACCGTTCGATGTGCATTTTCGCCATCTGAGTGAACAAGAAATCCTCACCTATATTCGCAAAGAAAATCCGCTTAACTGCGCCGGCAGTTTTAAAAGTGAAGGACTGGGCATTGCCCTCTTTGACCGTCTTGAAGGGCGCGACCCGAATACCCTGGTCGGTTTACCGCTAATAGCCTTGTGCAAAATGTTACGGCGGGAAAATCATAATCCGCTGTTAGATTAGCGTCACATCTGGCGTCGCGACGTTCTATCGGATTACGCGACGCCGGCCTTTCCCCCTATTGTTGCTTATTCCTTCTGCGATCACAGTTTATTTTCCCGGCACCGTTACAATCCCCACTCCATATTGAAACATTGTTTTGATTTAAGGAGTAAGGATGCGTGGCAACCGTAAGATATTATTTATTCTGGCAATGCTAACCGCAATTCAGGCCACTGCCGCTGATGACTGGCAGAAACAAGGGGTGGTTGAAGGCAACCTTCCTGCCAGCTGGCAACAAATGAAAACCCAGATGCAATATCCGGACTCATGGCTTTCCGGGCACTATTCTGATTTTAAGAGCTGGCAGCAGCACGCGCGCCAGGAATTCCGCCAGGCGTTGCTGACGCCGGACGCCACCAAACCGTTCGATGAGCAGATTATCGCCAGCGAAGACCGTGGCAGCTACACCGCTGAAAAACTCGCGCTCAACATTACCGACGATAACCGCATCTCCGCCCTGATGCTCACGCCAAAAACGCCCGGTCCACACCCGGCTATCGTCCTGCTTCATGACCATGGTTCAAAGTTTGATATCGGTAAGGAGAAGCTAATTCGTCCGTGGGGCAATCCGGAGCAGCTCGCCAGCGCCCAGGCGTGGGCCGATAAGTTCTTTACCGGACGTTTTATCGGTGACGAGCTGGCGAAGCGCGGCTACGTGGTGATCGCCATCGACAGCCCCGGCTGGGGCGATCGTGGTCCGATGGTTTATGAGCAGCAGCAGGCGCTGGCCAGCAACTATTTCAATCTCGGCCGTTCACTGGCCGGTGAAGTCGCCTATGAGGATATGCGTACCGTCGACTTTGTCGCCTCGTTGAAAGGCGTTGATAGCAAACGCATCGGCGTGCTGGGCTTCTCAATGGGCGGTTTCCGCGCCTGGCAGTTAGCGGCGCTTTCCGAGAAGGTGGCCGCCACGGCGGTGATTTCCTGGTTTGGCACCTATGACGGCCTGATGACGCCGGGGAACAACGTGCTGCGCGGGCAATCGGCCTTTTATATGCTGCATCCGGGAATGCCCGCGAAAATGGATATCCCCGATATTGCCAGCATTGCCGCACCAAAACCGATGCTGATTTTCAGCGGCGGACAGGACAAACTGTTCCCGGCGAAAGCGGTGAGCGACGCCTTTGCCAAAGTCCACAAAGTGTGGGCCTCGCAAAAAGCCGACGATATGCTGGTGACGAAGAGCTGGCCAGAGCTTGGACACGTCTTTTACCAGCAACAGCAGGAGGAAGTCTTCCCCTGGCTGGATAAATGGTTAAAACCTTAACCTTTTTCCCTCAGCTCACCGCGTCGGCGGGCTGAGGGGACGTAGCTTTTTAACGTCGCCCTCAGTACTCTCTTGTCATTGATAACAATGACAACAGGAGCGCACCGTGCGCACCCCATCGCAATCCGCTTCTTCTCTATGGCTGCCGATAACGCTCGCCAGCGTGATCCTGATGATCACCATGGGCATCCGCCAGACCGTGGGTCTGTTCGTCCACCCGATCGTCATGCAAACCTCGATGAGCATTGCCGAAATCAGCATGGCTCTGGCTATCGGCCAGCTAATGTGGGGCGCTTTCCAGCCGCTGTTTGGCGCATGGGCGGATAAACGCGGCGCATTCAGCGTGCTGGTACTCGGGGCCGTGATGATTGCGCTGGGGCAGTTGGGTACGCTGTGGGCCGCCTCGTTCCTGCCGTTAACGCTAGCCCAGGGGCTTCTCAGCCCGGCAGGCGCAGCGGCGGGCAGCTTTTCCGTCCTGATTGGCGTCGTGGCCAGCCGGCTGCCCACGGATAAAGGCTCAATGGCCAGCGGACTGATTAACGCCGGCGGCTCCGTTGGCCAGTTTATCTTCGCGCCGCTGGTACAATTGATTATTGGCCTGCGTGGGATGGCTTCCGGGCTGGTCTTTCTGGCAATGGCCGCGCTGGCCACCATTTTTCCGTCATGGCTGTTGTGCCGCGGCGCAAAGCGTCAGGCGGCAGCGCCCACCGTCCATGTTGCCGCCGATACGGGATTAAAGCAGCAGATCGCCCTCGCCTTTCGCAATCCCAGCTACTTGCTGCTGCACGCAGGCTTTTTAACCTGCGGTTTTCACGTGGCGTTTCTGACGACCCACCTGCCTACAGAAGCGGCCCTGTGCGGCCACGACGCCACGGTGCCCGCCATCAGCCTGTCGTTGATTGGTCTGTGCAATATTGTCGGCAGCATCGTGGCTGGGTTTCTCGGCAAGCGCTATCGGATGAAGTACATTCTGGCGGTACTTTACGCCTCGCGCGCGGTGATGATCGCCCTCTTCCTGCTGTCGTCAAAATCCGAGACGGCTTTCTATCTATTTGCCTGCGCCATCGGCTTTACCTGGCTGGCCACCGTACCGCCCACCGCCGGTATCATCGGCAAGCTGTTTGGCACGCGCTACCTGGCCACGCTGTTTGGCTTTACGCTGTTTAGCCATCAGATCGGCGCTTTCTTCGGTGCGTGGCTGGGTGGCGTAGCGATGCAATATGAAGGCAGCCTGACGTGGGTGTGGTATGCAGATATCGCGCTGGCGCTGCTGGCGGCACTGGTGAATCTGCCGATTAAAGAGAAAAGCGTTGCCGTTCGCCTTCGCGAAGCGGCATAAAAAAACGGGCCGCATGGCCCGTTTTTGCTTACTTCTGGTTGCGTAGCACCTGGAGACAGCGCTTGAGCTGGTCATCCATCGGCGCTTCCACGCGCATCACTTCGCCGGTCCCCGGGTGGGTGAACTTCAGCGCCGCCGCGTGTAAAAACAGACGATTCAGCCCGGTGCCCGCCAGTTGCTTATCAAACTCGCGGTCGCCGTAGCGATCGTCAAAAGCGATCGGGTGCCCCGCATGCTGGGTATGCACGCGGATCTGGTGCGTACGTCCGGTCACCGGGCTACAGCGCACCAGCGTGGCGAACGCGTAACGTTCTTCTATTTTAAAGCGGGTTTCCGATGGCTTGCCTTCCTGGCTGACGCGTACGATACGCTCACCGCTCTGCAGAATATTTTTCAGCAGCGGGGCCTGTACAGCCTTCACGTGGGACTGCCACTGCCCGCGCACCAGCGCCAGGTAGTCTTTCTGCATCCCCTTCTCGCGCAACTGCTCATGCAGCGAACGCAGCGCCGAACGCTTCTTCGCCACCAGCAGCACGCCGGAGGTATCGCGGTCAAGACGGTGGACCAGCTCCAGGAAGCGAGCTTCCGGGCGCAGGGCGCGCAGCCCTTCAATCACGCCGAAACTTAAGCCGCTACCGCCATGTACCGCCGTGCCGGAAGGCTTGTTCAGCACGAGGATGTGATCGTCTTCGTACAGGATCACGTCGCTCAGCGCAGCCACTTTTTGCAGATGCGGCGAAACCGCGTCCTCTTCACGCTCGGCGACGCGCACCGGCGGGATACGCACCTCATCGCCGGCTTCCAGCTTGTATTCAGGCTTAATGCGCTTTTTATTTACCCGCACCTCGCCCTTACGCAAGATGCGATAAATCATACTCTTCGGTACCCCTTTTAGCTGGGTACGCAAAAAGTTATCGATTCGTTGCCCGGCTTCGTCAGCGCTGATGGCAACCATTTTTACAGTCGGAGTCTCAGTTTTCATGGTGCGCGATTCTAAATATCCCGGCTCATTAGCGCCACTCATTTTTCTATGCTTATATTTATCATACCCCGTTTACCGCTGTTGCTTTTCCCAGCGAGCTGTTTGTTATTAGAACAATCTCAACGGACTGGTGAAGAAACTGTGAGTAACCGGGTGATAAAAGGTGAAAGTCAACTTGCTATAACCGGGTTACCAAGGAATAATGAAACTGTTTTCCGTGGTGAACCTGGAATAACAAGGATATATACACCAAATCATTCAAGCGGCATCAAGGCGGCAAGCGAGTGAGCCCGCAGGAACGTACCCGAGTACGTAACTAAGGTGAGCGCGTTCAGCCAACGCCGAGGCAGCCTGAAAGATGAAGTGTATGACGGAATGACCAGTTTTGTCTGTTCGATCATCCACGCAGCAATGGCGTAAGACGTATTGATCCCTCAGACAGTTAGCGGGCTGCGAGTTGCAGTCCTTACCGGTACATATACTGTACGAATTTTAGATGGCAGAAAAATAACGCAACGGGAAACATCCGTGCCAATCTCTACCTTCTGAAAGATGACGAGTATAAATGGAATCTTCTCTGGAGAGTTATCCCAGGCTGTTCCCCTAATAATTGCGCTGTGTTTCCGTTTGAAACACAGGCTACCGACACTCTGCGCCTCTTAAGCGAGCGACAACCGTGAGGTTGGCGACGTGAATAGTCACGAGGCCATCGGTTTACCCCGGAAAGGCAACACTCTGCTCGCAGCTTAGTCGTCAATGTAAGAATAATGAGTAAGTTACGATGAAAAGAATGTTAATCAACGCAACTCAGCAGGAAGAGTTGCGTGTCGCCCTCGTTGATGGGCAGCGTCTGTACGATCTGGATATTGAAAGCCCAGGACACGAACAGAAAAAAGCGAACATCTACAAAGGCAAAATTACCCGTATTGAACCGAGTCTCGAAGCCGCATTTGTTGATTACGGCGCCGAGCGTCATGGTTTCCTCCCCCTCAAAGAAATCGCTCGCGAATATTTCCCAGCCAACTACAGCTCTCACGGTCGTCCGAACATCAAAGATGTGCTGCGTGAAGGCCAGGAAGTCATCGTCCAGATTGATAAAGAAGAACGCGGCAATAAAGGCGCTGCGCTGACGACCTTTATCAGCCTCGCAGGTAGCTACCTGGTGCTGATGCCGAACAACCCGCGCGCGGGCGGTATCTCTCGCCGTATCGAAGGCGACGATCGCACCGAACTGAAAGAAGCGCTGGCTAGCCTCGAGCTGCCGGACGGCATGGGCTTAATCGTGCGTACCGCGGGCGTCGGCAAATCAGCCGAAGCGCTGCAGTGGGACTTAAGCTTCCGTCTGAAGCACTGGGAAGCTATTCAGAAAGCCGCTGAAAGCCGCCCTGCTCCGTTCCTGATTCACCAGGAAAGCAACGTGATCGTGCGTGCCTTCCGCGACTATCTGCGCCAGGATATCGGCGAAATCCTGATCGACAACCCGAAAGTGATGGAAATGGCGCGTCAGCACATTTCTGCACTGGGGCGTCCGGATTTCAGCAGCAAAATCAAACTGTACACCGGTGAAATCCCGCTGTTCAGCCACTACCAGATTGAATCGCAGATCGAGTCCGCGTTCCAGCGTGAAGTACGTCTGCCTTCCGGCGGTTCTATCGTTATCGATAGCACCGAAGCGCTGACCGCTATCGACATCAACTCCGCGCGTGCAACCCGCGGCGGCGATATCGAAGAAACCGCGTTCAACACCAACCTCGAAGCGGCTGATGAAATTGCTCGCCAGCTGCGTCTGCGCGACCTTGGTGGCCTGATCGTTATCGACTTTATCGATATGACCCCGGTTCGCCACCAGCGCGCTGTAGAAAATCGTCTGCGCGAGGCCGTCCGTCAGGACCGTGCGCGTATCCAGATTAGCCACATTTCCCGCTTTGGCCTGCTGGAGATGTCTCGCCAGCGTCTGAGCCCGTCGCTTGGCGAATCCAGCCACCACGTCTGCCCGCGCTGCTCCGGCACCGGCACCGTGCGTGACAACGAATCACTGTCGCTCTCCATTCTGCGTCTGATTGAAGAAGAAGCGCTGAAAGAGAACACCAAAGAAGTCCACGCCATTGTTCCGGTGCCGATTGCCTCTTACCTGCTGAACGAAAAACGTGCTGCGGTAAGCGCCATTGAATCCCGCCAGGGCGGCGTGCGTTGCATCATCGTCCCGAACGACGAGATGGAAACCCCGCACTACTCCGTGCTGCGCGTGCGTAAAGGCGAAGAAACCACCACGCTGAGCTACCTGCTGCCGAAGCTGCACGAAGAAGCCATGGCGCTGCCGGTTGAAGAAGAGTTTGTTGAGCGTAAGCTGCCTGAGCAGCCGGCGCTGGCGACCTTCGTGATGCCGGAAGTGCCTGAGCCTACCGCAGAGAAAGCCGCGCCAGCCGCCGCTCAGCCGAAAGCCGCTGCAGTTGCCGCGCCGGCGGCTCCAGGCCTGCTCTCTCGTTTCTTTGCTGCGCTGAAAAGCCTGTTTGCCGGTAGCCCGGAGAAAGCGGTTGAAGCACAGCCGGAGAAACAAGAAGCAAAACCTGAGCGTCAGCAGGAACGCCGCAAGCCGCGTCAGAATAACCGTCGCGACCGTAACGAGCGTAGCGATCGTCGTAATGACCGCAACGAGCGCAATGACCGTAACGAAAACGCCGAAGGCCGCGAACCGCGTGAAAGCCGTGAAGGTCGCGACGATAACCGTCGTAACCGTCGCGAGAAACCGCAGCAGTCTGAAGCACGCGAAAACCGCCAGCAGAACGTCGTGGATGACGCGGAGAAATCCCGCTCACGTGACGAACAGCAGCAGCCACGCCGTGAACGTAACCGCCGCCGTAGCGACGATAAACGTCAGCAGCCGCAGGAAGCGAAACCGCAGGCTCGTGAAGAACAGGCCGTTGCCGCACCGGAAGCCACACAGGAAGAACGCGTACAGACTATGCCGCGCCGCAAACCGCGCCAGCTGGCACAGAAAGTCCGCATCGAAACCCCTGAGCAGACTGCCGCTCGTGAACTGATTGCGGATGAACCGCAGCAGCAGGAAGCGCCGCGTACCGCGCTGGCGAAAGTCGATCTGCCGGCGGTCGTTGATGCGCCAGTACAGGGCGAGCAGGATGAAAATACGGAAGGTCGTGATAACAACGGCATGCCGCGTCGTTCCCGCCGTTCTCCGCGTCATCTGCGCGTGAGCGGTCAGCGTCGTCGTCGTTACCGTGACGAGCGTTACCCGACCCAGTCACCGATGCCGCTGACCGTCGCCTGTGCGTCGCCAGAACTGGCTTCCGGTAAAGTATGGATTACCTATCCGATCGCTCAGGTTCAGACCGAAGCGGAAGCACCGGTAGAGCAGGACGTAACAGAACAGCCAATCGTAGCGCAAGCTGCTGAACAGGCGGTCGTTGCCGAGCCAGCAGTTGTTGAAACCGTCGTTGAAGCGCCTGAAGTTGCCGCCCCGGCAGCCGTCGCCGAACCGGTTACCGTGGCGCAGGAAACGGCGCCAGCGCAGGAAGAAGCTCCGGTGTCGGCAGTGGAAGAAGCGCCTACCGCAGTGGTTGAAGAAACCGTTGCACAAGAGGTGGTTGTCGATGAAGCACCGGTTGTCGCTGAAGAAGTGAAAGCCGAGGCCGAAACGCCGGTTGTTGAAGCTGCACCAGTGGTTGAGGCCGCGCCGGTGATTGACAGTGCGCCTGTGGCAGAAGAACCGGTTGTTGAAGAGGCTCCGGTCGAGGAAACGCCAGTGGTTGCCGCGCCAGTTGTTGCTGAACCAGTTGTGACCGCACCGGCACCGGCTGCGAAATCTTCTGATACCAACCGTGCCTCAGCGCCGATGACCCGAGCGCCGGCACCGGCATACGTGCCAGAATCACCGCGCCACAGCGACTGGGTTCGTCCGTCCTTTAACTTCGACGGTAAAGGTTCCGCTGGCGGCCATAGTGCGACGCACACGGCTACCGCTGAACCTACCCGCCCGCAGTCGGTTGAGTAAACCGCCAGCGTGAAGTAAAAAATCGGCCCAAGTGGCCGATTTTTTTTTTACCTGACGCGATGCGTTTATCCATTCTGCTCGGGCTGCCGCATCCCGGCGATTTGCGGCATGACCTCGCGCATCAGATCGAGAAACTTACGCAGCCGGGTCGGATAATAACGCGCCCATGGATAAACCAGATGAACCGGCAGCGGCGTCGTCTGCCACTCCGGTAGCAGCTCCACTAACGTGCCATTGGCCAACTCCTCCTCCACCGTCCAGCTTGAAACCACCGCGGCCCCCACGTTCGCGAGCGCGGCATTTTTTGCCACATACAGGCTGTCGGTGCTCAGCCGCGCGGCAATACTCACGCTCTCTGTCTGGCCGAGAGTCGGATGATGTAGCACCACTTCGTGCTGATAGAAGGTACTGATTGCAATCCATGGAAGTGCCGAGAGCTGTTCAGGTGTCGTCACCTGAGGATAGCGCGCCACAACCTGCGGTGAAGCGACAATACAGCGCGGCACCTCCGCCAGAAGCACCGACACCGTCGCCGGATCCACCTCCGCGCCAACGCGAATCGCGCAATCAACGTTGTCGCTGATAAAGTCCACCGCCCTGTCGTGCAGCATCCACTCGACGGAGAGCTGCGGGTAGCGCGCGAGGAAGCCCACCAACGGCATCAGTAATTGCTGCTGGCCGAAAGCATGCGGAGCACGTACACGTAACGTGCCCACCGGCTGTTCGTCGGTCAACTGTAAGGCATCCTCCAGCGCCAGCCAGCTATCCACCACCTGACGCGCATGCTGGTAGCAGCGCTCGCCGTCGTCGGTCAGCTTCATTGCGTGCGTTGAACGCAGCAGCAGCTTGGCCCCCAGCATCTCCTCAAGGGACTGCAATCGGCGGCTAATGGTTGCCTGGGTGGTCTCAAGCTGGCGCGCTGCGGCAGACAACGAGCCTGCCTCAACGATACGGATAAACGTGCGCATCAGTTCAACGCGGTCTATACGCTCTGTTCTTTTCATCAACTCATTGCCTATACGTGAAACGTATAACTGTTTTACCACCGCGGCGGCTACCGCGCCACCGCGAAGACGCAGAGAATAGCGGCATACACCGTTGAGGATGAAACCATGAACACTGATAACCTTTCTTCCCGGGCCACCAGCCTGCTGATTTTTGTCCTGGCGCTCGGCGCCGGGTTCAGCGTTGCCGCCATTTATTACGCCCAGCCGCTGCTGCCGCTGATGGGTTCAACCCTGAATCTGAGCGTGGAAGGTATGGGGCTGATTCCCACACTGACTCAGGCTGGCTATGCGCTGGGGATCCTGTTTTTACTGCCGTTAGGCGACCGTTACGACCGCCGCACGCTGATTCTGCTGAAAAGCCTGACGCTGGCGGTTTTATTACTGCTTTATAGCCTGACTCAGCAATTTCCTTCCCTGCTGGCGATCAGTTTGCTGATCGGTATGGCCGCCACCATGGCGCAGGACATCGTTCCCGCCGCCGCCATTCTTGCCCCGGCGGGGAAACAGGGGAAAATGGTTGGCACGGTGATGACCGGCCTGCTGCTGGGGATCCTGCTGTCGCGTACCGTAAGCGGCGTGGTCGGTGAACTGTTTGGCTGGCGCGTAATGTACCAGGCCGCAGCCGTCAGCATTGCGCTGATTGGCCTGCTGCTGTGGCGCGTGCTGCCGCACTTCGCCGCTCACTCCGAACTGCGTTATCCGGCACTCATGGTGTCGATGGTGCACCTCTGGCGTCGCTACCCGACGCTGCGTCGCGCCGCCATGGCTCAGGGCTTTCTCTCCATCGCCTTCAGCGCCTTTTGGTCAACGCTGGCGGTCATGCTGGCCGAGCACTATCACATGGGCAGTGCGGTGGCGGGTGGCTTTGGTATCGCTGGTGCGGCAGGTGCGCTGGCGGCGCCGCTGGCGGGCGGTCTGGCGGATAAAGTTGGCGCGGAGAAAGTAACCCAGCTGGGTGCGCTGCTGGTCAGCATCTCGTTTGCGCTGATGTTCCTGCTGCCGGTTCTGCCGCCGATGGCGCAGATGGCGCTGATTGCACTGTCCGCCGTTGGCTTCGACCTGGGTCTGCAATCAAGCCTGGTCGCGCACCAGAATCTGGTGTACAGCCTGGAACCGCAAGCGCGCGGTCGCCTCAACGCCCTGCTGTTTACCGGCGTATTTATCGGCATGGCGCTGGGTTCAGTCCTCGGGACGCAGGTTTATTCGCTGGCTGGTTGGGAAGGCGTAGTGGCGTTAGCCACAGTAGCTGGTCTGGTCGCACTGGCGATTCGCGTCAGCGAAACCTACCGCTTACGTAGCGCTGCGCTAAACGTACAGTAAGGCAATAAAAAAAGCCCGCGACGGGGTAATGACGCGGGCGATAAAAACATACCCAGTTTCTACAGATATGTTTAAAACTACATGTTGTTATTTATTCAGTTGGAACAAAGACATACCCTGCATGTCGGTAAATGCTTTATAGGCGGCCTGCAGGGCCGTTTGCTGCATCGTGTAGTTCGAGATGGTCGAGTTCCAGTCGACGTCCACCAGATTGCTCATCTGCTGCGTCTGCGCCAGCGCCCGGTCATCCCCCAACGAATCCAGCTTATCCAGCTCATTGAGCTGGGTGCCCAGTTCAGCACGTACGGTCAGCACGTTATTAAGCGAATTACTCAGGCTACGGTTGGTTTTATCAATCGCCGCCAGCGCCGTGTCCTGGGCCGTTTCATCACCTTCAACCGGGGTTTTCAGCGCGGCAATTGCCGAATCTAACGCTGTGAAAACGTTGGTATCGGCATCCGGTTTGGCGTTGCTGGTCGCATTATCAAAGATCAGGTTGCCTGTGTGGCCAATAACCATGGTGCGTGAAGAATCGACCTGCTGTTCCACGTTGAGCGTGCCGCCAACGTACTTGCCGGTATCATCAAAAGGCGGCGTATCCGTTTTATAACCGGCGAATATATAACGCCCGTTACCGTCGGTGCTGTTCGCCAGGTTCAGAAGCTGGTCGCGAATACCCTGCAGGTCGGTGGCCAGTGAATTGCGGTCATCGTCGCTCAACGTGCCGTTACCGGCATAAACGATCTTCTCCTGCGCCGACTGGATCGCGGTTGTCACCTGCGACAACGTGCTTTCTTCAATCGACACGCGCTGAGTCGCGAAAGTCCGCGCGGTGGCGTACTGGCTATTCTGCGCCTGCGCCTGAGACAGCACCACGGCCTGTGAGGCAGCAACCGGGTCGTCCGAAGCGCGGTTAACCCGCTTGCCGGTAGACATCTGTTCACCGTACTTCAACCATGCAGACTGAGAGTCGGTAATGCCTCTCATATTCTGCTGGTACATCATGATGGTACTAACGCGCATAGCTCTCCCCTTCCTTAACGGATATTAATTAATGCGTCGAAGAGCGTGCTTGCCGTCTGCAGCACCTGCGCATTAGCCAGATAGTACTGCTGAAAAAGCTGCAGGTTGCCGTACTCTTCATCAAGGTTAACCCCGGAGATAGACTGCTGCTGGTTGCTCAGCTGCGTCACCACGTTCGCCTGGGTGGTACTGCTGCTCTTCAGGGTCGCGGTTTGGGTGCCGATATTACTGACCATCGCGGCATAGGCATCGTTAAAGGTCTTTGAGCCGCCGACCACCTTGCTGTTTTGCAGATCCAGCAGCTTCTGCCCGTTACGGTTATCGCTTTCACCCACGCTCGTGCCGGTGGTGGTATCGGCGAGGCCCATCGCAATTTGTGACTCGCTGGTGATCGCCACTTTCATGTTCACAATTGTGTTGCTCACCGGTTTCACGGTAAAGCTGTCGCCCGTGTTGGCCGCGCCGTTGCTGTTATCAACGCTGACCGACAGGCCATCGAACTGCAGTGAACCATCGGTAGCGGTCTGGAAGTTCACGTTCGTGTTATCGGAAAGGCGCGTTACCTGCCAGCCGCTGTCGGTTTTGGTGATGCGATAATCGGTAGCCTGCACAGCAGATGAATCGGTCATCGTTGCCGTCAGCTCGGCTTTGCCCCCGTTTTTGCCGTTGGCAACAACAGAGGGATCGCCGAAGTCGAAGAAGTCGACGTTGGTATTACCATCGGCATCAATGCCCCCACGATGCACCTGGTTAAAGGCATCGGCAAACGCCAGCGCCATTTGGTTCAGGCTATTGCGGGTCTGGTCAAGGTCCTGCGAACGGAAGGTCAGCAGGCCGCCCAGCGAACCGGTGGTCAGCAGCTTTTCTGGGATCTCCACGTTGCCGGCAACGTTATCCACATAGGCCACGGTGGTGCGCGTCGGATCGGCCTTGCTCGGCACCGCGGCCAGCTGGTTCGATTTGGTCCCCGCCACCAGGGTATACCCGTTGGCCATGGTGATGTTATAGGTGCTGCCGTCCTGTACGTTGACCTCAACGCCAACCAGCTTGTTAAGCTCACTCACCAGTTGGTCGCGCTGATCCAGCAGGTCGTTTGGCGATGCGCCCGCGCCTACGCCGGTCAGGCGAGAAATCTTATCGTTGAGACTGGCAATCTGTGAGGTGTAGTTATTGATCTGATCGACGGTCGAGGTAATCGACAGGTTAACCTGCTTATCCTGATCGCGCAGATACTGATCCGCCACCTTGAACTGGTTCACCACACCCGCGGCTTTGCCGAGTACGGTCTGACGCGCCGCCGGGTCTTCGGCGTTGCTCACCAGCGTTTGCAGACTGCTGAAGAAATCCTGCACCGTGGTTGAGATATTGTTGGTTGAGCTGGAGAGCATATTGTCAATTTTCGACACCTGCTCATAGCGAGTGGTCAAGCCGCTGCTCTGGTTCTGCGCCGCGCGCAGCTGATTGGTAATGAAGGCGTTGTATTCGCGCTGTACGCCAGACACGTAAACGCCATTGCCTACCCAGCCGCCCGCGCCCAGCGTGCTGTTGGCAGAAGCCAGCACCGTGGTCTGACGGGTGTAGCCGGTAACGTTGTAGCTCGCGATGTTGTTACTGGTCGTATTCAGCGCCGACTGGGCTGCGCTCAGCCCGCTCATCGCACTGTTAATTAAACTGGACATGAACGCTCCTTCTTAAGGCCATGGTATTACTTATCGGATGGCGGATGGCAAACTTGAGATAAATCAGAACAGATTTTCGATATCATTTCGGTACGCGTTGCTGACCTTATCGCTCATTGATTTCAGCTGTTGAATCATGCTGGTCAGCTTGCGCGCATACTGCGGATCGGTAGCGTATCCAGCATTCTGCAACGCCTGTGCGCCCTGCTCCGCCGTGGCCGCCGACGTTACCGCCGCATAGCGTGGGTTGCGGGTCAGCAGGCCGACGTAGTCCGACAGCGCCTCCAGATACGAGCCGTAGACGCGGAACTTCGCCTTCACCTTCTTCGCCTCGCCATTCTCAAATTCGGTAGTGGTGATTTCCGTCACCTTCCCCTTCCAGTCACCGGATGCTTTCACCCCAAACAGGTTAAAGCTCGGTTCGCCGTTTTCACGGCGGATCTGCCGCTGACCCCAGCCGGACTCCAGCGCCGCCTGCGCCAGAATCAGGTGGTGTGGGATACCGCTCTGTTCGCTCGCCAGCCGCGCGGGCAGCGACAGCTGGGCAAGGAAATCTTTGCTGTCGCCGGACAACGGCGTATCGCTGTTGTCCGGCGCTTTCGGCAACGCCTTACGCACCATCTGCGTCAGAGCGGCATTCTGGTAGCTGGTCACCGTCTGCATATCAAACTTCATCGGTACCTGACCGACGTTATCCGCCGGTTCCTGCTGCTGCGCCGACAGCTGTTTGACCATCTCCTCTGCCAGGCCAAGGCCTTTCCCGGCCGTCATCTGCTGGGCGATTTGCTGGTCATACATACTGGTGTAAAGCCGCGTCTGGTCACTGCTGAACAATCCGTCCTTCGGCAGCGTTTCGCGCATGCTTTTCAGCATCATCTGCACGAACATGCCCTCCACCTGCCGGGCAACGGGACGCAGATTCGCCTGCGGATCCTGCCCCGCTTTGGTCTTCAGTTCATTCAGTGACTGCGCGTCCCACGCGGCGCTCGCCAGTAATTTGCTGTCGGTTAGCATCAGACAATCTCCACCTTAGCGCGCAGACAACCCGCACTCTGCATCGCCTGGATAATCGACATCAGCTCCATCGGCGTCGCGCCTAAGGCGTTCAGTGCGCGTACCACGTTATTCAGATTGGCGCTGGCGCGAACGCTTTGCAGCGAGCCACCGCTCTGGCGCAGATCGATTTGGGTTTGCGGCGTCACCACGGTTTGCCCACCGGCAAACGGCGTATCCGGCTGGCTGACCTGCGCCGAACGGTTGACGGAAACGGAGAGGTTGCCCTGAGCTACCGCGCAGGTATCGAGCGTTACTTCCCGGTTCATGACCACCGAGCCGGTACGCGAGTTGATAATGATCTTCGCATCCTGCGGCGGCATGCCTACTTCCAGATTCTGGATATCCGCCAGCAGACGTACCTGCCCGCTGCCGCCAACCGGCGCGCGCACCTGCACGGTACGGGCATCCAGCGCGGTGGCGTTGCCCAGGCTGCTGCGACGGTTAATGGTGTCGGCGATCTGCTGCGCCATGGTGAAATCATCGTCGTTCAATTGCAGATTAATGGTGTTGCCCGCGCCAAACTGGCTCGGCAGTTCGCGCTCAATGGTCGCGCCACCGGTGATTCGCCCGCCGTTAAGCTGGTTCACCTGCACGCTGCTGCCGCCCGCCGACGCGCCCGCGCCGCCGACCAGAATGTTACCCTGAGCCAGCGCGTAGATCTGGCTGTCGACGCCTTTCAGCGGCGTCATCAGCAGCGTACCGCCGCGCAGGCTTTTGGCGTTCCCCATGGAAGACACCACCACATCGATGGTCTGTCCCTGACGCCCAAAAGCCGGCAGCTGCGCGGTCACCATTACCGCCGCCACGTTTTTCAACTGCATGTTGGTCCCCGCCGGAACGGTAATCCCCAGTTGGGACAGCATGTTGTTCAGGCTCTGGGTGGTGAACGGCGTCTGCGTGGTCTGGTCGCCCGTGCCATCAAGGCCTACGACCAGGCCGTAACCGATCAGCGAGTTTTCCCTGACCCCTTGCACGCTGGTCAGATCGCGGATGCGTTCGGCGTTCGCCAGCCCGGTGACCAGCACCAGCGCCAGAGTAAGCAGAGTTTTAAACATGGTTCACCTCATTACATCGGCGATAAATTAAGGAAGAAACGCTGCAGCCAGCCCATATTCTGCGCTTCATTGATATAGCCGTTGCCCACGTATTCGATACGCGCATCCGCCACCTGCGTCGACGGCACGGTGTTGCTGCCGCTGATGGTGCGCGGGTTAACGACCCCGGAGAAACGGATAAATTCGGTGCCCTGATTAATCGCGATTTGCTTCTCGCCCACCACGTGCAGGTTGCCGTTGGCCAGAACCTGATCGACGGTCACGGTCAGCGTGCCGCTAAAGGTATTGCTGGCATTAGCGCCGCCCTTGCCGTTGAAGGAGTTGCCGCCAGACGCTTCCACATCCGCGCGCTCATTACCAAACAGCCCCTGGAGGTAGCGCGGCACGGTGTCGAAGCCGAAGTTGGTTTTGCCATCACGACTCGCATTTGCCGAGGAGCTTTTGCTCGCGCTGACGTTTTCCTGCAGCACGATGGTCAGCGTATCGCCGATATTGCGCGGACGACGGTCTTCAAACAGCGGCTGATAGCCGTAGTTAATCGGCTGAGCGGTCTGGAATATCGAACCGTTCGCCACCGGCACCGGGCCGGGAATCGGTTGTGCGGTCGTCGCCCCTTCAACCAACGGTTTAGAGGGGACCCATGCGCACCCCACCACGCTGAGCGCGACGAGGGTTAAAAGCGGATAGCGAAACGCTGCAGATTTTTGCATTGCTTTCTTCTTCTGAATCTCGGGAACATCCCGACGTCGCATCGCCTCGCCAGGCGACGCGACGCCGAGGCCTTGCCTTTACAGCTGCGTCAGTTTTTGCAGCATCTGGTCAGTCGTCGATACCGCTTTACTGTTGATCTCGTACGCGCGCTGCACCTGAATCATGTTGACCAGCTCTTCCGCCACGTTGACGTTAGAGGTTTCAACATAACCCTGGTACAGCAGACCCGCGCCGTTCAGACCCGGCGTAGTGTCGTTCGGCGCGCCTGATGCCTGGGTTTCGATGTACAGGTTTTCCCCGATACTCTCGAGACCGGTGTCATTCATAAAGGTCGACAGGTTCAGTTGTCCCACCTGAACCGGGTTTGCCTGGCCCTGCTGGGTAACACTGACGATCCCGTCACGGCCAATGGTGATGCTGATGGCGTTGGCCGGAATGGTGATGGCGGGCTGTACCTGATAGCCGCTGGCGGTCACCAGTTGGCCGTTCTGGTCAACCTGGAACGAACCGTCGCGGGTGTAGGCGGAGGAACCGTCCGGCAGCAGGATCTGGAAGAACCCGTCGCCTTTGATCGCCACGTCTTTACTGTTGTTGGTCTGCGACAGGTTGCCCTGGCTATGCAGACGCTCGGTCGCCACGGGACGTACCCCGGTACCAATCTGCAGGCCGGAAGGCAGTGTCGTTTGTTCGGATGATTGCGCACCCGGCTGGCGAACGGTTTGATAGAGCAAGTCTTCAAACACCGCGCGCTGGCGCTTAAAACCATTGGTACTGACGTTCGCCAGGTTGTTGGCGATAACGTCCATATTGGTTTGCTGCGCGTCCAGACCGGTTTTGGCGATCCATAATGAACTGATCATAATTTTCCTTAGCTCATTGACAGCAACTGGTTAGCTTTCTGCGTGTTTTCATCCACGCTGCTGATAACCTTCATCTGCATTTCAAAGCGGCGTGAACTGGCGATCATGTCCGCCATCGCCGCCACGGGTTTAACGTTACTGCCTTCCAGCACACCGGACTGCAGGCGCAGCGTTGGGTCCGCCTGGAGGGCCGGCCCACGCGTTGCCACGGTCTGCGGCGTCAGGTGAAACAGGCCGTCATCGCCACGCGCGACTTCGGTGCCATTGGCCTTCACCATCTTCAGCTTGCCGACCGGCGACACCGTGTTCGGCGGGTCGCCCGGCGTCAGCGCCGAAATGGTCCCGTCGGCGGCAATCGTTACCTGCGAGCCTTCCGGCACGTTCAGCGGACCGGCCTCGCCAATCACCGGGTTACCCTGAATAGTCAACTGCCCGGTGGCGCTCACCTGAATATTGCCGTTACGGGTATATCCTTCGGTACCGTCTGCCGACCGCACCGCCAGCCAGCCATCCTGCTGAACCGCCACGTCCAGCGGACGCGCGGTATAGTCCAGCTGGCCGGGGGTCATATCCGCGCCCGGCGTGGTGGCGGCGACCAGCGTACGGGTCTCGACGCTCGGGCCGACCACCGGCACCGCGCGCATTGCCGTCAGCTGCGCGCGAAAGCCTGGCGTGGAGGTATTGGCAAGGTTGCTCGCCGTGACCGACTGCTGCTGCATGGTCTGGCTGGCGGCGCCCATTGCCGTATATATGGCGTGATCCATAACGTCACCCTGTTACGATTAACGCAGGTTAACCAGCGTGTTGAGGATCTGATCCTGGGTCTTGATGGTCTGCGCGTTCGACTGGTAGTTACGCTGCGCGACGATCATGTTCACCAGCTCTTTGCTGAGGTCGACGTTGGAGGCTTCCAGCGCGCCGTTGGTCAGCGTACCGAAGTTACCGGTGCCCGCAGTGCCCAGCAGCGCGACGCCCGAGGACTGCGTTGCCGACCAGACGTTATCGCCCTCTGACTGCAGACCTTCGTTGTTGGCGAAATTCGCCAGCACAATCTGCCCCAGCAGTTGGCTCTGCTGGTTGGAGTAGTTACCCACCACCGTGCCGTCTTCGTTGATCTGGTAGCTCACCAGGTTGCCCGGCGCGAAGCCGTTCTGGGTGGTGGCGACGATATCGTTCGAGCCGGTGTTCTGCTGCATGGAGTTGAGGAAGCTCAGGGAGAAGGTGCTACCCGCGGAACCGTTCAGTCCCGCCAGGGCGACGTCAATTTGCGGCGTTGCGTTGGCCGTGCCATTCAGCGTCCAGGTGCTCGGCGTAGTGGTCGTATCTTCTGTATAGTTGGTCACACCTGTCAGCGTACCGCTTGAAGAAAACTCCATCTGAGCCGCTTTCACCGGATTGGCACCGCTGACGCTGGAGTCCAGCGTCCAGACGTCCCATTTGTTGTTATCCGTCTTCACGTAGTAGACGTTCATGTCATGGGAGTTACCCAGACTGTCGTACACGGTCACGGTACCCTTTTTGTTATAGGTATCCGGATCGGTCGGATTGAAAGGCTTCGTCGTCTGATCAATTTTGTCATCCGTGGAGTTCAGGTTCATCTGCATCGCCGCGGTGGTGGTCGTTTTCGCCGACATCAGCGTATTCGGGATCGTCAGCGCCACCGGGTTCGCCCCCTGCTGGATGGTCGCCGGGTTACCGGTCGCCGGGTAGCCGGTGACGCTCAGCCCCTGCATGTTGACCAGATTGCGGTTCTCATCAAGCTTGAACTGGCCGTTACGGCTGTAGTAAACGGAACCGTTGCTGTCGACCAGACGGAAAAAACCGTTCTGGCTAATCGCCACGTCCAGCGCGCGTCCGGTACCGGTGGTGGTGCCGTCGGTAAAGTCCTGGGTAATCCCCGCAACTTTTACCCCCAGCCCCACTTTGGAACCGGCAAACATATCGGCAAACGATGCGGTCCCGGATTTAAACCCGTAGGTCGCGGAGTTGGCGATGTTGTTGCCGATAACATCGAGGTTGGTGGCAGCAGCGTTTAATCCGCTTACCGCTTGTGAAAAGGCCATAACGTCTCTCCTGAAATAGTTAGAGGCTTAAATAATCTGGCGAACCTGATCCAGCGTGGTGGTGCCATAGGTACCCAAATCCAGTTTGTTGCCATCGCTGCCCAGCGTAACGCCCTGCACCAGGGCGAACTGCAGCGGCTGAACCACCAGCTGCGTGGTGCCCTGGCTGGCGGCGAAGTTGATGTTGTAAGCGCCGTCCGGTGCCGCCGTGCCGTCATCCATCTTGCCGTCCCAGGTATAGGTATGAACGCCGGCGGTTTGCGCCCCCAGATTTAACGTCCGGACCACTTTGCCGGTCCCGTCGACGATGGTGGCGGTAACCTTCTCGGCGGACTGCGTCAGCTCAATGCCAAACGGCGTGGTATCCACGCTGGTCTCATCGCTGCTGTTTTTGCCAGCCAGAATGGTGCTGCCGGGAATCATCACGCCGTGGCCCACCAGGGCGCTGGCCTGCAGCGACTGGCCGCTATTAATCTGTCCGGAGATGGAACCCAGCGTGGTGTTGAGCTTCTCAATGCCGCTGAGGGTGCTGATCTGCGCCAGTTGCGAAGTCAGTTCGTTGTTTTGTAACGGGTTAGTCGGATCCTGGTTTTTCAGCTGCGCAACCAACAGCGTCAGAAAACTGCTCTGCAGGTCGGACGAACTGTTAGTGCCGGAGCTACTGATCGACGATGAGGCCGAACTGCTACTGCTGGTATCATTGATATTGGCTACGACAGACATCGGTTACCTCCCTTATTGCCCAAGCGTGAGCGTTTTGAGCATCATGCTCTTCACGGTATTCAGTACCTCGACGTTTGCCTGATAGCTGCGCGACGCCGACATGGTGTTCACCATCTCGCCCACGACGTCGACGTTAGGCATGCGCACATAGCCTTTCGCATCCGCCAGCGGATTCCCCGGCTGGTAGACCAGCTTGTCCGGCTCCTGGCTTTCAACGACATCAGCCACTTTCACGCCGCCGGTCGCCGCGCCCATCGGCGCATCCACCTGAAAAACAACCTGCTTAGCACGATACGGCTGGCCATCCGGCCCGGCGACGCTGTCGGCGTTGGCGAGGTTACTCGCGGCCACGTTCAATCGCTTGGACTGCGCGGTCAGCGCGGAACCTGCAACATCGAAGATATTGAGTAGTGCCATGGATTAGTTCCCCTGCAGGACACTCAGCATGCCCTTAATCTGTCCGCCCAGAACCGTGAGGCCGGTCTGGTACTGGAGGCTGTTATCGGCGAACTGCGTACGCTCCCGGTCCATATCGACGGTGTTGCCATCCATCGCGGGCTGATCGGGAATGCGGTACAGCAGATCGGTATTCGGCGCGGAAAGCGCCTGGGCAGGAATATGACGTTCGGAGGTCAGCGTCAGCGCAACGCCGCTGCCTTCCGCGCGCCCGCGTGACATCACCTTTTTCAGTTCACTGGAAAAATCCATATCGCGCGCCTGATACCCCGGGGTATCGGCGTTAGCGATATTGGCAGCGAGAATCTCCTGGCGCTCTGCGCGCAGGTTTAATGCCTCTTGCTGAAAACGTAATGCGGCGTCGAGTTTATCGAGCATGTCTCCTCCGCTAATGACAAAGTTTCAGCCGACAGCTTAATTCTCCTTATGCGCGCGTCATCGACGGAATAAGCGCAATATGCGTCGCTATTTGTTGCGTTGATGTCATCGCAAGTTGAGTAAAATGCGTGCATTCGCCATCCACAGGAGCGTTCAATGCGTCAGCTCATTGTCCCATTCACCGCTGCGATACTGGCCTTTAGCCCGCTTGCTCAGGCGGCTGATATTCAGTCGCAGCTGACCGCGTTCTTTCGCGAACGGCTGACTGGCTTTAGCGATGAGGTCAGCGTCAGGCTGCGCAATACGCAGAATCAGCAGCTTAGCTGTGACGCTCCCACGTTCAGCACGCCGGGTAACTCGCGGCTATGGGGAAATCTGACGGTGGTGGCCCAGTGCGGAAATGCGAAACAGTATTTACAGGTGACCGTGCAGGCGGTAGGCGATTACGTTGTCGCCGCGGCGCCCATCGTGCGCGGATCGCCGATTGAGTCGCAGAGCGTCACGTTAATGCGTGGGCGGCTCGATCAGCTACCGCCGCGTACCATGTTGAATTTGTCGCAGGCCGAGGATGCCATCAGTCTGCGCGACGTTGCCATCGGCCAGCCGATTCAGCTATCGATGGTGCGCCAGTCGTGGCGGGTGAAAGCAGGACAGAAAGTGATGGTCGTCGCCCAGGGGGAAGGCTTTAGCATCAACAGCGAGGGGCAGGCGTTAAACAACGCCGCGGTGGCCCAGAACGCCCGCGTGAGAATGCCTTCTGGTCAGGTGGTGAGCGGTCAGGTGAGCGCTGATGGGAATATTCTGATTAATCTATAAACTTCTTAAAGAATATGTGTCGCTTGCCGATAGATAATTAACAATTAATGAGAGTCGGCGCCTGCGCCATACCAAAGCCTCCAATGAGGAAAGCATTATGAGCATCGATCGTACATCATCTCTGAAAGCGGTAACGCCGGTACAACATCGCGAAACGCCGGAGACCAGTGCACAAAAAGTACGTGCCGAGAAAACCGAAACCGCCACCAGCGCCAGTGTGACGTTAAGCAATGCGCAGACCGCACTGACCCGTTCAAGCAGCGGCGATATTAATATGGCGCGCGTCGAGGAACTGAAAACCGCCATTCGTAACGGCGAGTTAAAAATGGATACCGGTAAGATTGCCGACGCGCTGATTCAAGACACGCAAGATTATCTACAGAGTAAATAAGCGCATGAGCAGTTTGTCAGCCATTCTGGACCAAATGACCAGCATCCTTCACTCTCTTAAAGAAGTGATGGATGCTGAGCAACAGCAGCTCTCTGCAGGCAGCGTTAACGGCCTGCGGCTTGCCAGCATTACCGAAGAGAAAAGCTCTCTGCTGGCGACCTTAGACTACCTGGAAAAACAGCGTCGCGTCGAACAGGACGCCCGACAAAGCACCGATAATGAAGATATCGACAGTCGCTGGCAGACCATTACGGAAACCACGCAGCAGCTGCGTCGGTTAAATCAGCATAATGGCTGGCTGCTTGAAGGACAGATTGTCCGCAACCAGCAGGCGCTCGATGTGCTGAAGCCTTTTCAGGAGACGGGACTGTACGGAAAGGATGGGCAGGCAGCAGGCAGCAGCCTTACCCGTAGCGCCAAGAAGTTCTCTGTCTAAACACGGGCGGGGCCACAGAACGTGCCCCGCGAAGTGTATTTCGTTTACGCCGTCCGGCGTACAAACTCTTTAATTCTGAAGCCCAGAATGGCCAGCGCGGCAAAATAAGCCACCACGCCCACCACCACCACGCCCATCAGACGCAACAGACGGAAAGGCATCGTACCCTGCGACCACTCCGGCATGACGTGCATCATACCGAGCAGCGCCGCCGCCATCACCAGCACCGACACCACCAGACGCACTAAGAACATGCGCCAGCCCGGCTGCGGGGTGAAGATTTTCTGCTTACGCAGCTGCCAGTACAGCAGCGCGGCGTTCAGACAGGCCGCCAGACCAATCGACAGCGACAGCCCGGCGTGCTTCAGCGGGCCAATAAACGCCAGGTTCATCAGCTGGGTCATAATCAGCGTGACGATAGCAATTTTCACCGGTGTTTTAATGTCCTGACGCGAATAGAAGCCCGGCGCCAGAACTTTAACGACGATGAGCCCCATCAGGCCAACGGAGTAAGCCACCAGCGCGCGCTGGGTCATCGCGGCATCAAAGGCGGTAAATTTACCGTACTGGAACAGCGCCACGGTTAGCGGCTTGGCCAGAATACCCAACGCCACCGCGCTCGGCAGCGCCAGCAGGAAGCACAGGCGCAGGCCCCAGTCCATCAGGCGGCAGTATTCGTCGTGATTGCCGCTGGCAAAGCTTTTCGACAGCGACGGCAGCAGGATAGTCCCCAGCGCCACGCCCAGCACGCCTGACGGGAACTCCATCAGACGGTCGGCGTAATACATCCACGAGACGGAGCCGGAAACGAGAAACGAGGCAAAAATGGTGTTGATGATCAGCGAGATCTGGCTCACCGAGACGCCGAGAATTGCCGGCCCCATCTGTTTCACCACCCGCACCGCGCCCGCGTCTTTAAAGTTGATGCGCGGCAGCACCAGCATGCCGATTTTTTTCAGATGCGGAAGCTGATAGGCCAGTTGCAGCACGCCGCCGACGGTCACCGCCCACGCCAGCGCCAGCACCGGCGGATGGAAATGCGGCGCGGCGAACAGCGCGAAGCCAATCATGCTGATATTAAGGAAGGTTGGCGCAAAGGCTGGCACCGAGAAGCGGTTCCAGGTATTCAGGATCGCCCCGACCAGCGAGGCGAGTGAAATCAACAGAATATACGGGAAGGTAATACGCAGTAGCTGGGTGGTCAGCGTGAACTTGTCAGCGGTGTCGGCAAAGCCCGGCGCGGTAATGGTGATCACCCACGGCGCGGCCAGCATCCCCAGCACGGTAACAATCGCCAGCGCCAGCGTGAGCAGCCCGGAAACGTAAGCGACAAATACCCGCGTGGCCTCTTCACCCTGCTTGCTTTTGTATTCGGCCAGAATCGGCACAAACGCCTGGGAAAACGCCCCTTCGGCAAAAATTCGACGCAGCAGGTTCGGTAGCTTAAACGCCACGAAAAAGGCGTCGGTGGCCATTCCTGCCCCAAACACCCTCGCCACAATCGCGTCGCGCGCAAATCCCAGCACGCGCGAAAACATGGTCATCGAGCTGACGGCTGCCAGCGATTTTAATAGGTTCATGACTTTGTGATTCCACAACCCGCAAACAAAACGCCCGGTAGACGGGCGCGAAAAAGTGGCGTTAGTCTACCGGGTTCGGGATGAATTGCTACTGCCAGTTGTTACAGCTGGTTATTCGCGGATTGCCTCATGCCACAGCCCTTCCACGATACGCTGGGCCATAATCGCCTGCTCCCCCGCCGTTTCCGGAACCGTCTGATTTTGCACGCATTCAATAAAATGATGCGCACAGCCGACAAACCCACGCTGTTCGAGGGTCGTTTGCCAGCCGGGAATCGGCCGCGTCACGACGCCAGCGCCACGCTCTTCACGCCATTCGCGCATATCGGTGACCTCATAGAGCCCGCCGTCCGCCACCGCCTGCACCGACTCACGCTGGCTGCCTGCGCGGCGATGCATACTGGTGGTAATCTGTAGGCCTGGCTGGCTGAAGTGGTGCTCGGCATAGAACATGCAGCCTTCATCGGTGGTTTGCAGCACGCCATCGCTGAGTTTGGCCTTACCGCCCGCCAGCCACAGCGCGGTATCCACCACGTGCAGATAGTCATCCAGCAGGGTAAATCGCAGATCGTGCGGGCCGACGCTGTCGCTACGATGTTTATCCATGCGCAGCGAGGCCATTTCACCCGCCTGTTTTTTCAGCTCACGGTACAGTGGCGAAAAGCGGCGATTGAAACCCACCATCAGGGTCAATTTTTTGCGCGCCGCCAGCGCCACCAGCCGTTCCGCATCATCAAGCTTATCGGCCAACGGTTTGTCCACGCAGACGTGCACCCCTGCGTTCAGCAACTCGCTGACCACCGCATAGTGAGACGCCGTGGAACTGTGCACAAATACCGCGTCGCACTGGGCGGCCAGCGCCGCCAGCGAATCGGCGTAAGGCATGCGGTAGGTTTCGCACACCTTCAGCGCCTTTTCTTTACCCGGCGACCAGGCGGCCTGTAGCGTCCAGTCTGTTGCCGCGCTCACCACCGGCAACCACGCCTTCTGCGCAATACCGCCCAGGCCGACCACACCAATGCGAATTTTAGCCATGCTGATTACTCCCCAAGGTGCGCCAGCAGTGAATCCAGACGCTGTTTCAGTTCCGCAACTTCGCCTTCCAGCGCTTCAACCCGGTCGCGCAGATCGCCATCAGCCGCTGGCGCACTGCTCTGAGCCGCTACCGACTGTAAATCAACTTCACCGCTAAACAGATGCATATAGCGGCTTTCCCGCTTGCCTGGTTCACGCGGCAGACGCACAACAAACGGGCCGTCTTCGCGGTTCGCCAGACGTTCCAGGGTACTCTCCACCTCGGCCATGTCGGCAAATTCATGCATGCGCTGCGCGCGACCACGCAATTCACCTGGCGTCTGCGCGCCGCGCAGCAGCAGTGTCGTCACCAGCGCGACTTCGGCAGAAGAGAGTTTCAGATCGCCAAACTCCGAGTTGCAAAAACGCTGTTCGTACTTGGTAACGCGGTTACCAAACCCACTGACCGTACGCAAATAGTGGCGCTTGACCAGGGTATCGAGCTGATCCTGAACTTCCGCTTCGCTGAGCGTCATCACCGGCTCGCGATTGGTTTTCTGGTTACAGGCCGTCGCTACGGCGTTGATCGACAGCGGATACTGCTCCGGCGTCGTCACCTGCTTTTCCAGCAGGCAGCCGATCACGCGAGCTTCCAGAGGCGTTAATTGGTATTTCATGGTGATTCCTTAGCGGCCAGGCGTCCATTGTGGGGTGGTTAAGGCGGTCAGTACGTGATCGCGCCATTCACCGTCAATCAGTAAATAGTCCTTCGCATAACCCTCTTTTTCGAAGCCGAGACGCGCCAGCAGATTCCCACTGCGCTGATTATGCGGCATATAGTTCGCCATAATACGGTGAATATGCTGCGTGCGCTGCATATAACGAATGGCGGCGGTCAGCGCTTCGTACATCATCCCCTGCCCCTGCCACTTCTGGCCGATGGAGTAGCCGAGATAACACGCATGGAACGACCCGCGCACCACGTTGGAGAAGTTGGCGACGCCGATGATCTCTTTTTCCTCAGGGTCAAGCAGCGCGAAATAAAAGGCGGTTCCCTGCTTGTGGAACTCGTTAATCATCGACAGGCGCGCCTGCCATCCTGAGGGATAGCAGTGGCTGTCATCGCGAATGGGTTCCCAGGGTTTTAAAAACTGTCGATTCTCGGCGTAATAATCCGCCAGACGCCACGCATCCCGGTCGTGAATCAACCGCACAACCAACCGATCCGTGGTCAACCGAACTTTCGGCACGTTACTGCGATAGCCAAACATCTCACTACTCCTGTACCCAATCTATACCCTGATCGTTTAACTATACCTGCCCGACGGCAGCCAATGAAAACAACACGCTGTCTTTTTGCATTGTGATAAAAAAGGACCACCGCTGGCAATACGAGAAAAGGTGAGATCGCGCGGAAAATGAAGATGTTTTGTCTTAACGGACGACAGACGCTAAGCAGTTGAGAAATGAGATAAAACGTAGAGGTTATTTTTTATCGGTTCCAGCAGGTGAATTTATGCCATTAACAGACAAATATTTCCCCGCGCGGTTTGCGAGAATTGGTCATTATTTTCTCAATAGGTTTGTATCATGGGTGAAATTAGCGTTACCAAACTCTTAGTGGTCGTCGTGCTTTTTGTTCTGGTGTTCGGCACCAAAAAACTCGGTTCCCTCGGGGCGGACCTGGGCACGGCGCTAAAGGGCTTTAAAAAAGCGATGAACGACGTGCACGCCGACACGGATGCCGACTTTACCGCAGAGAAGAAAACGGCAGAGAATAAGCCGCACGACCAAGCCTGAAGCCCGCAAAATCAGCGAGTAGCGTTCACCATTTTGCCCCATCTGCGGCACTTTCAGTATTTTCCGCTGTCAGATTGTTACTGACAGCGTATGCTGCTTATTGTCAGGATGCATACAACGCTTTACGTTGAGGAACCCCATGAAAAAATTGTTAGTCATTGCCGCCCTGATCGTTAGCGGCCTGGTTGTTGGCTGTAATCAGCTTACGCAATATTCGGTCAGCGAGCAGGAGATTAATCAGGCGTTGCAAAAACGCAATAATTTCTCCAAAGATATCGGGGTCCCGGGCGTGGCAGACGCCCATATCGTCCTCAACAATTTGACCAGCGCCATTGGCCGTGAAGAGCCGAATAAAGTGAGCCTGAGCGGTGACGCGAAGCTGGATCTGAACTCCCTGTTCGGCAGCCAGAAAGCCAACATAGCCCTCAAGCTGAAGGCCTTACCGGTGTTTAATCAGGAGCAAGGTGCCATCTACCTGCAGGAGATGGAAGTGGTGGATGCAAAAGTCACGCCGGAGAAAATGCAGTCGGTCGTACAAACGTTGATTCCGTATCTTAATCAGTCGCTGCGCACCTACTTCAACAAGCAGCCGGCCTACGTGCTGAAAGAAGATGCCAGCAAGGGTGAAGCGCTGGCGAAGAAATTCGCGAAAGGCATTGAAGTGAAGCCAGGCGAAATCATTATCCCGTTCACCAACTAATCCCTTATTGTTCATGCCCGATGGCGCCATGTCATCGGGCATTATTTTTTACGGAAAAGGATGCAAAGGAAAACGTTTCCGCTTATCCTTAGTGCCCGGCAAAAATGACTGATATCCCACCAGCCGGAGCCTTACATGACCGCATTACCGCAAGTTCTGAAAATTCGCCGCCCAGACGACTGGCATATCCATCTTCGCGACGGCGAGATGTTGAAAACGGTTGTTCCGTATACCAGCGAGCTGTATGGCCGCGCGATTATTATGCCGAACCTGGTTCCGCCAATTACCACCGTCGATGCGGCTATCGCCTATCGCCAGCGCATCCTCGACGCGGTGCCTGCCGGGCACGACTTCACTCCGCTGATGACCTGCTATTTGACCGATACGCTGGATCCAAACGAACTGGAGCGCGGTTTTAACGAAGGCGTATTCACCGCCGCGAAGCTGTATCCGGCTAACGCTACCACCAACTCCAGCCACGGCGTCACCAGCACCGATGCGATTATGCCCGTGCTGGAGCGCATGGAGAAGCTGGGCATGCCGCTGCTGGTGCACGGCGAAGTGACCCATGCAGAAATCGATATTTTCGACCGCGAGGCGCGCTTTATCGACAGCGTGATGGAGCCGCTACGCCAGCGTCTTCAGGGCCTGAAAGTGGTGTTCGAACACATCACCACCAAAGATGCCGCCGAGTATGTGCGCGACGGCAATGACCTGCTGGCCGCCACCATCACGCCACAGCATCTGATGTTCAACCGCAACCATATGCTGGTCGGCGGCGTGCGTCCGCATCTGTACTGCCTGCCGATTCTGAAACGCAACGTTCACCAGCAGGCGCTGCGCGAACTGGTTGCCAGCGGCTTTACCCGCGCCTTCCTCGGCACTGATTCCGCGCCGCACGCCCGTCACCGTAAAGAAGCCAGTTGCGGCTGTGCGGGTTGCTTTAATGCGCCTGGCGCGCTGGGCAGCTACGCCACCGTGTTTGAAGAGATGAACACGCTTGAGCATTTCGAAGCGTTCTGCTCGCTGAACGGCCCGCGCTTCTACGGCCTGCCGGTTAACGACAGCTACGTTGAGCTGGTGCGTGAAGAGAGTCAGGTCGCGGAAAGCATCGCCCTGAGTGATGATACCTTAGTGCCGTTCCTCGCCGGAGAAACGCTGCGCTGGACGGTGAAAAAATAAAATCGCGCCCCCTGTTGTAAACGCCTGAATATGACTGTATAAATATACAGTATATTACACAGGGGGCAATTATGCGTATTGAAGTCACTATTGCAAAAACCACCGCGCTGCCGGCAGGCGCCTTAGACGCGCTGGCAGACGAACTTTCCCGCCGTATCAACAACCAATTTCCAGACAGCGGTGGCGCCGTTAGCGTGCGCTATGCTGCCAGCAATAACCTTTCCGTGATCGGTGGCATTAAAGAAGATAAAGACCGCATCAGCGAAATCCTCCAGGAAACCTGGGAAAGCGCCGACGACTGGTTCATCACCGACTAAATTTTCCCTCATTGTGTTTTTTTTGCCGGGTCGCCCCGGCTTTTTTTATTCCCGCGCTTGTTTTTCTGTGATCAATCCCCACTTTTTACATTAGCGGTAAAAAATTGCGCGACATGGTTGTTTATTGCGCAAATAGCCGACTAACTCAGGAATTTGTGTTGCTTTTGATTTCAATTCTCGAGTATTTATTGAAGTGTTGTATACTGATAAAGCTTCACAAAAAATTGCATTAGACCTCGAGAGTTGTTGCCTTTTAACACGTAAATAAGGGGTTATGATGGAAAAGAATAATGAAGTCATCCAGACCCATCCCCTCGTCGGATGGGACATCAGCACCGTAGATAGCTATGATGCGCTGATGTTGCGCCTGCACTACCAAGACCCCAATCAATCGAGCAATAAAGAAGCAGAAGTTGGCCAAACGCTATGGCTGACGACCGATGTCGCACGTCAGTTTATTTCCATACTGGAAGCCGGGATTGCCAAAATTGAGTCTGGCGATTACCAGGTCAACGAGTATCGCCGGCATTAACGCCGATACTTTTCTCGTCGTAATGGCAAACAGGCACCCTCGGGTGCCTTAATTATTTTCACGCTTGTATAACAACTGCAGCTTAATTTACTCTACCAGACACAGATTTCGCGCCTCATTATCGAGTCAGGAAAGACTATGCAATACGATCTCATTATTGTTGGCAGCGGCTCCGTCGGTGCCGCTGCCGGTTATTACGCCCGTAAAGCGGGTTTAAACGTCCTGATGACCGACGCCCATATGCCGCCCCACCAGCAGGGTAGCCACCACGGCGACACGCGTCTGATGCGCCACGCCTACGGCGAGGGTGAGAAATATGTGCCGCTGGTACTGCGTGCGCAAGCGCTTTGGGACGAGCTGTCCGCCATCAGCGGCGAAGAGCTGTTCGAACGTAGCGGCGTGGTGAATCTTGGCCCTGCCAACTCCACCTTCCTGCAGACCGTCGCCCAGAGCGCCGAGCAGTTTAACCTGCCGGTAGAGCGGCTGGACGCCAGCGCGCTGATGGCCCGCTGGCCAGAAATCACCGTGCCCGCCGACTATCAGGCCATTTTTGAACCCGGCTCCGGCGTACTGAAAAGCGAACTGGCGGTAAAAACGCTGATCGCGATGGCGAAAGACGCGGGTTGCGCCCAGCTGTTTAACTGCCCGGTCACCGCCATCCACAGCGATGCCGATGGCGTAACGATTGAAACGTCTGAAGGCCGCTGGCAAGGTAAAAAACTGCTGCTGACCGCCGGTACCTGGGTGAAACAGTTCTACCCTGAACTGCCGATTCAGCCGGTACGTAAGGTTTTTGCCTGGTTCCAGGCCGATGGCCGCTATAGCCGTAAGAATAACTTCCCGGCGTTTACCGGCGAGTTGCCTGACGGCGATCAGTTCTACGGTTTCCCGGCGGTTGAAAACGAATTGAAAATTGGCAAACACAACGGCGGGCAGCTAATCAACAGCCCGGAAGAGCGCAAAGCGTTCGGTTCGGTCGCCAGCGACGGCTCAGAAGCGTTCGGCTTCCTGCGCCAGATTTTGCCCGGCATCGGCGGCTGTCTGTACGGCGCAGCCTGTACCTACGATAACTCGCCGGATGAAGACTTTATTATCGACACCCTGCCCGGCCAGCCCGACGTGCTGTTTATCGGCGGTCTGAGCGGCCATGGCTTTAAGTTCGCTACCGTACTGGGCGAAATTGCCGCCCAATTTGCGCAGCAGCAGACGCCAGCGTTCGATTTAAGCCCCTTCGCGCTGGCCCGTTTTAACCACTAAAAATGAACGGCCCCGACAATGCGGGGCCGTTCTACAGAGAATGATATGCGTCGTCTGTTTTACTACCTGATCAACAACATTCGCGAGCACCTGATGCTTTATCTGATGCTCTGGCTGCTGCTGGCCCTCGCCGATATCGCCTATCTCTATTTCAGCTAGTTGTTTTGCCCTTCCGGGTCAGGAATGCCTAAACGCGTATTCAAACGACCGCGCGACTTATTAAAAATCTTATTGCCGTTTTCGCGGCCCGCACGTCGCTGACGTTGTTCCTCTTCCGGCAGCTTGTGTTCCTGCTGGCAGGCTTCGCTGCAGCAGCCTTCAAACTTCTCGGCGCAGGCCGGGCACTGAATAAACAGCAGGTGGCAGCCGTCGTTCAGGCAGTTGGTGTGGCTGTCGCACAGCGTGCCGCACTGGTGGCAGTGGGCAATCACCTCATCGGAGATACGCTCGCCCATGCGCTCGTCGAAGACGAAGTTTTTGCCGATAAAGCGTACCGGTAAGCCTTGCTCGCGGGCGCGACGCGCGTATTCAATAATACCGCCTTCAATATGCCACACCTGCTTGAAGCCGTTGTGCTTCATCCAGGCGCTGGCTTTCTCGCAGCGAATACCACCGGTGCAGTACATGACGATTTTTTTATCTTTATGTTCCTGCATCATTTCCACGGCCTTCGGCAACTGCTCGCGGAAAGTATCTGCCGGAATTTCCAGCGCCTGCTCAAAATGGCCCACTTCATATTCGTAGTGGTTGCGCATATCGATAAATACCGCGTCCGGATCGTCCAGCATGGCGTTAACTTCTGCCGCTTTCAGGTAGTCGCCGACGTCGCTGGCATCGAAGGTAGGATCGTCAATCCCGTCCGCGACGATACGATCGCGGACCTTCATGCGCAGCACCCAGAAGGATTTACCATCGTCATCAAGGGCGATATTCAGACGCAGGTCTTTAAGCGCCGGATCAAAGCTATACAGCCGTTCGCGCAGCTTTTCCACGAGGCTGGCCGGGACGCTGATCTGGGCGTTAATGCCCTCGTGGGCGAGATAGATACGGCCAAAGACCTTGAGCTCCGTTAGCGCAACATACAGCGCATCCCGGGTGGCCCTGGGATCGACGATGGTGAAGTATTTATAGAATGAGATAGTGGTGCGTGGCTCGGTTTCTGCCAGCATCTGCGCTTTCAGCGTCTCATTCGAAATGCGGTTATGCAACACTGGCATGGTGTTCTTATCCTGCAAAATAGAATGGATGGTCTTAATCGGGGCGCATGATATAGCAATCATCGTTAATTTACATCCCCACATTTTGCGCTACATTTTCATCACCAATAATAATACCGCGCAAAATCTCTGGCTAAATTATCGTCGGTCGTGGCCCCGGCATTTTGGTTGACGGAAAAATAGTGCGACAATAGAACCAGTTGCTCGTAAAAACAGGAAACACATGACCCAGTTACCCAAGTTCACCGCTGCGCTGCTGCATCCTCGCTACTGGCCATCATGGCTGGGCATTGGTCTGCTCTGGCTGGTCGTTCAACTGCCCTATCCGGTTATCTACCGTCTCGGCAACGCGATGGGTAGACTGGCATTGCGGCTGATGAAGCGCCGCGCAAAAATTGCCTACCGTAATCTGGAGCTTTGCTTCCCGGAGATGAGCGAAGAAGAACGTCATCGGATGGTGGTGAAGAATTTTGAGTCCGTGGGCATGGGCGTGATGGAGACCGGCATCGCCTGGTTCTGGCCGACGAAGCGTATTAACCGCTGGATGGACGCCAGCGGCCTTGAGCACATCCGTGCCGTGCAGGATTCTGGCCGCGGCGTTTTGCTGATCGGTATTCACTTCCTGACGCTCGAAATGGGCGCCCGTATGTTTGGTATCCACAACCCCGGCATCGGCGTCTATCGTCCAAACGACAACCCGGTTCTCGACTGGCTGCAAACCTGGGGTCGCATGCGTTCGAATAAAAGCATGCTCGATCGTAAAGACCTCAAAGGGATGGTCAGGGCGTTGAAAAACGGCGAGATCATCTGGTACGCGCCGGATCACGACTACGGCCCGCGCGCCAGCGTGTTCGCGCCGCTATTTGCGGTGAAAGACGCGGCGACAACTTCCGGTACCTGGATGCTGGCGAAAATGTCAAAAGCCTGCGTTGTGCCGTTTGTGCCACGCCGCAAACCGGATGGTAAAGGCTATGAGTTGATTATCCTCGAGCCGGAGTGCGACCCGCCGCTGGACGACGCAGAAACGACCGCCGCATGGATGAACACCATCGTCGAGAAATGCATCCTGATGGCGCCCGAGCAGTATATGTGGCTGCATCGGCGCTTTAAGACGCGTCCGGAAGGTGTCCCCTCCCGCTACTGATAGCAACGCGCAGCCCAGGCTGCGCGTTTTGTTTTAGCTTTAAAAGCTACCCACATTGCGGTGATATGAACACGGGCGCATAATTAGCAGGCTTATAAATACACTCTCTTTTGGCGATATTGCCTGCGGAACCCTATGCTACCCTCAGATGCCCCCATAAACTGGAAGCGTAACCTCGCTGTCGTCTGGCTCGGCTGTTTTTTAACCGGCGCTGCATTCAGCCTGGTGATGCCGTTCCTTCCCCTGTACGTTGAGCAACTTGGCGTGACTGGCCACAGCGCGCTGAATATGTGGTCTGGCCTGGTCTTCAGTATCACCTTTCTGTTTTCCGCCATCGCCTCCCCGCTGTGGGGCGGTTTAGCCGACCGTAAAGGCCGCAAAATCATGCTGCTGCGTTCGGCACTGGGCATGGCCATCGTCATGCTGCTGATGGGGCTGGCGCAGAATATCTGGCAATTTTTAATCCTGCGCGCGCTGCTGGGGCTGCTGGGCGGTTTTATTCCTAACGCCAACGCGCTGATTGCCACTCAGATCCCACGCCATAAAAGCGGCTGGGCGCTGGGGACGCTCTCGACAGGCGCGGTCAGCGGCGCGCTGCTTGGGCCGCTCGCCGGTGGTTTCCTGGCCGATAACTACGGGCTGCGTCCGGTCTTCTTTATGACCGCAACGGTACTGTTTATCTGCTTCGTCCTGACCCTGTTCTTTATCCGCGAGCAGTTCACGCCGGTCTCCAAAAAGGAGATGCTGCACGTTAAAGAGGTATTCGGCTCGCTGAAAAACCGCGAGCTGGTGCTTAGCCTGTTCGTCACCACCTTAATCATTCAAGTCGCCACCGGTTCAATTGCGCCAATCCTCACGCTCTACGTGCGCGATCTGGCGGGAAATATCAGCAACATCGCCTTTATCAGCGGCATGATAGCCTCAGTCCCTGGCGTGGCGGCGCTGATTTGCGCACCGCGCCTGGGGAAACTTGGTGACCGCATCGGCCCGGAGAAAATTCTTATCGTCGCGCTGATTGTTTCGGTGCTGCTGCTGATTCCGATGTCATTTGTGCAAAACCCGCTACAGCTGGGTATTCTGCGCTTCCTGTTGGGGGCCGCCGACGGCGCGCTCCTTCCGGCGGTACAAACGCTGTTGGTCTATAACTCCAGCAACCAGATTGCCGGGCGTATTTTCAGCTACAACCAGTCGTTCCGCGATATCGGCAACGTGACCGGGCCGCTGATTGGCGCCGCCGTATCGGCCAACTATGGCTTCCGCGCGGTGTTCTGCGTGACCGCCGTCGTGGTGCTGTTTAACGCCGTTTATACCGGTTTCAGCCTACGCCGTAACCCGGAACCCTCTCGCCCCTAGCCCTCTCGCCCTGCGGTTTGCGTGAAAACATCGCGCAGGGCGTGTACAACCGAAAACTTCAGCTATTATTTCCCTGAATACCACGTCAAATTGCAGGGAGAAAGAGATGACCTTATACGCCACGCTCGAAGAAGCTATTGATGCGGCACGTGAAACTTTTCTCGCCGATAATCCCGGTCTGGAGGAGAGCGAAGCGGACGTACAGCAATTCAATATGCAAAAGTACGTTTTACAGGACGGTGACATCATGTGGCAGGCCGAGTTCTTCGCCGATGAGGATGAAGAAGGCGAATGTCTGCCAATGCTCAGCGGCGAAGCCGCGCAGAGCGTGTTTGACGGTGACTTTGACGAGATTGAGCTTCGTCAGGAATGGGTAGAAGAGAATACGCTGCACGAGTGGGATGAAGGCGAGTATCAGCTGGAGCCCTCTCTCGATACCGAAGAGGGCCAGACCGCTGCCGATGAATGGGATGAGCGCTAGCTACTCATAAGGGCCGTGGCTGGCGTCAATCGGCAGCAACAGGGTGTCGAACACCAGCGAAAACGGTAGATCGATAATGGTGACATAGCGCCAGGCGGAATCGCGCAAATCCCACTTTACGCCCGGATAATACTGGTTTCCATGGCCCTGTCCGGGAATCGTTCTACTGATAATGCTGCCGCATCCGCTCAGCACTATCGTCATGACGACAACCAGTAACATTCGTATCACGTTGTTCTTCCTCATTGTTACAGACAAAAAAATACCGGCTGGATGGCCGGTATTTCCTTACGGCAAATATCTCCCCTGACCTTCCCCGGCGGGGTTCTACCTCGACCGGGGACGCTCCGGGTTATTTGGCTTTTAACGCCTGCGGATTCAGCGTCAGCTTATCGTACTCAGCCACCCAGGAGGAATATCTCTCCGGCGCGGCCCAGACGCGGTAGTGCAGACGCGACAGGGTGACCGGGTCGCTCAGCAGCACCAGACGACGATCGCGGTTCAGCTTATCCGGCGTTTCGTTCAGCGCCTGTTCAACGTGGCGATCGCGGGCGATCTCCAGCACATGGCTCGCACGGTGACGCGCGGTTGCCATCGCCGTTGCCAGGGCGTTAAATGACGGATTAAACACCGCATGCATAAAGCCGTCGTCCAGCACGCGTGCGCGGTTCTGTTCCAGATACGCTTCGGTATCAGCCAGCACCTTCGGCGTGCTGTACTCTTCCGGAATCAGGAACAGCTTCCAGCGTTTGGTGCGCAGACCCACGGTCGAGCGGCTGGAGATCACCGACACGAAAGGCGACAGAATCAGCGAGAACACAATCGGCGCCAGCCAGAACAGGAAGCGCAGATCCAGCCACGCCATGCCGACAGCCCACACCAGGCCCAGCAGCAGCTGAGAACCGTGACGCATAAAGGCTTCACTCCACGGCGTGGAGTCATCATCACGCTGCGGCGAGTTCCAGACCACTTCCCAGCCCAGGAACGCGCTGACCACGAATACGGTGTGGAACAGCATACGCACCGGTGCCAGCAGCACGGAGAACAGCACCTCCAACAGCAGGGAGATCGTCACACGTACAAAGCCGCCATACTCTTTCGAGCCTTTGCACCACACGAGAATGATACTCAGCAGTTTCGGCAGGAACAGCAGCACCATGGTCGAGGCAAACAGCGCGATCGCCAGCTCAGGACGCCACTGCGGCCAGACCGGGAACAGCTGACGCGGCTGCAGGAAGTACTGTGGCTCGGTTAGCGCATGCACTACCTGCAGCGCGGTCGACAGGGCCAGGAACATAAACCACAGCGGCGCGGAGAGGTAGGACATCACACCGGTGAGGAACACCGCACGGTGAACCGGGTGCATCCCTTTTACCAGGAACAGTCGGAAGTTCATCAGGTTACCCTGACACCAGCGACGGTCACGCTTCAGTTCATCCAGCAGGTTCGGCGGCAGCTCTTCATACGAGCCCGGCAGATCGTAGGCAATCCACACGCCCCACCCGGCACGACGCATCAGCGCGGCTTCAACGAAGTCGTGCGACAGAATCGATCCGGCGAAGTTACCGTCACCCGGCAGCGGCGCCAGCGCGCAGTGCTCGATAAACGGCTTCACGCGGATGATGGCGTTGTGGCCCCAGTAGTGCGATTCACCTAACTGCCAGAAATGCAAACCGGCGGTAAACAGCGGGCCGTAAACGCGGGTTGCAAACTGCTGGCAGCGGGCGTACAGCGTGTCCATACCGGAGGCGCGCGGCGAAGACTGGATGATCCCGGCATTCGGGTTCGCTTCCATCAGGCGCACCAGGTTGGTCAGGCAGTCGCCGGACATCACCGAGTCGGCATCCAGCACAACCATATAGCTGTACTGATTACCCCAGCGGCGGCAGAAGTCATCGATGTTGCCGCTTTTACGCTTCACGCGACGACGACGACGACGATAGAAGATCTGCCCTTCACCCTGCACCTCGGCAATCAGCTCCATCCAGGCTTTTTGCTCTGCTACGCAGATGTCCGGATTGTAGCTGTCGCTGAGGATGTAAACGTCAAAGTGCTTCTGCTGGCCAGTGGCTTTCACTGACTCCCACGTCGCACGCAAACCGGCGAATACGCGGGACACGTCTTCGTTACAGATAGGCATAATCAGCGCCGTCCGGTGTTCCGGATTCAGCGGCTCATCGCCCACGGTAGACGCAGAAATGCTGTACTTGTCGCGGCCAATTAGCAGTTGCAGGAAGCCCATCAATGCGGTCCAGAAACCGGCGGAGACCCAGCAGAACAGGACGGCAAAGAGGATCAGGATCCCGGTTTGCAGCAGATACGGCAGCAGCTGCATAAAGGAGACCCACAGATTCTGCCCGACCATATCGGCCGGGTTGATCAGCGCCCAACCCTGATACGGCAGGATGGTCTTCATATACCAGGTCGCGACCACGGTCTGCGCCAGCGTCAGAATCAGCAGCGTGTAACGGCGTAAGGAACCCACCGTACGCCATTTCGCTTCACGCTCCTGCTCTTCTTTGGTCAGACGAGACAGGTAGCGCGGAGTGACATCGCGGCCACGCAGACGATCCCAGAAGCGACCAACCGGGTTGGTACGCCATGGGTCCGGGAACATAGAAGAACGCGTAGCTTTCGGCATCGCCTGCAGCTGCGTGCGCCCTTCCTCGTCTTTCATCAGTTGATCGCCGCCCAGAGAATCTGGCCAGCTCTCTTTCAGACGCGCTTTGACAGACGCCAACGGCGTGTCGTCATCGCGTGCAATTGTCTGATGCTCGTCATCCAGCGCTTCGTGCACGGCGCGCAGCGTCGTGTCCGGGAGCGCCGCTTTTTCTGCATCCGTAAGCGACAGTGCGTCGATATACTTCGTTGTCTTATTCATTTGCAGGCAGCTGATAGCTCCAGGTTTCACTCAGCGCTTGGTCCGCGTTGACCAGCGCAGCGCGCATTTCAGTGGTTTTCTTCGGATCTTTCACCTTCACGCGCAGCGTTAAGCGCCAACCTTTGGTCACCGGGTTATAGCGAACGCTATTTTCAACGATTTCACCGTTATCACCAATGCTCGTCTGCGCCGTTACCGGCGTATCCTGCGGCATTTTACGCATATCGGCACCGGTAAAGTCGACGATGAACGCCAGGGTACCGTCAGGCTGACGAATCAGGTTCGACTGTTTGACATCGCCGGTAGAACGGCGAGTCTGCATCACGTACGCGTTGTCCGTGGCATGCAGTTTGTCTTCGTCACGGGTAAAGGTGATGGTGTACTTGTAGTTCATCTCTTTACCGGCTTCCGGCAGTTTATCCGGCGTCCAGTAAGCCACGATGTTATCGTTGGTTTCGTCGTTGGTTGGGATCTCGACCAACTCAATGGTGCCTTTGCCCCAATCGCCTTTCGGCGTGATCCAGGCGCTTGGGCGCAGATCGTAGCGGTCATCCAGATCTTCAAAACGAGAGAACTGACGGCCACGCTGCAGCAGACCAAAGCCCTGCGGGTTTTCGGTCGCGAAGCTGCTGACGGCCAGATGTTTCGGGTTGTTCAGCGGACGCCAGATCCATTCGTCGTTGCCGGCGTGGATAGACAAACCGTTAGAATCGTGCAGTTCCGGGCGATAGTTGGTCGCGGCGGAAGGCTGGGTCGGCCCGAACAGGAACATACTGGTCAACGGCGCAACGCCCAGCTTACCCACTTTGTCACGCAGATAAATTTTGCTCTGCACGTCGACGACGGTATCGCGACCCGGCATCACCACAAAGCGGTAAGCGCCAGTTGCACGCGGGGAATCCAGCAGCGCATAGATAGTCAGACGCTTATCGGTCGCTTTTGGACGCTCGATCCAGTATTCACGGAAGCGAGGGAACTCCTCACCGGACGGCAGCGCCGTGTCAATCGCCAGACCGCGGGCAGACAGGCCATACACCTGCCCCTGACCGAGCACGCGGAAGTAGCTGGCGCCCAACATGCTGACGATCTCGTCGTTCTTATCTTTGCTGTTGATCGGATACAGCACTTTGAAGCCTGCAAAGCCAAGATCCTTCACGGTGTCTTTGTCATGCTTAACGTCACCGAACGTGAAGTAGTCCGGGCTGTACTTAATTTTCCGCACGGAGGTCGCCGTGACTTCATTAATGGTCACCGGCGTGTCGAAATACATACCCTGGTGGTAGAATTCGAGCTTAAACGGGGTCTTAATGTTGCTCCAGTATGCCTTATCGTGGTTGAACTGGATTTGCTGGTAGTCCGCATATTTCATATCGCGGAAGACGGAAGGCAGGTTGCTTTTCGGCGCTTCATAGCTTTTATCCGCCAGCGACTTAGCCTGCTTTGCAACGTCATCAATAGTGAATGCCCATGCAGATGAAGTACACAGGGACAACATTACGGCTGCGCCTAACCAACGCAGTTTCATCATCTGTGGTTTCTGTTTCATATAACTAAGCACTTCCCCCTTTGTGTGCTTAAATCGATCCGATCCATTTTACTGGAAATTCAAGCAATCCGACAACATAATCCCCATATTGTTCAGCCCGGTGGCTTAGGTATTAAGCAACCGTCGACTGTGCTTTGCACTTTGCGTGCTTATCCTGGAGACAGGTAACCAGAGTTCGTGTAGGGTTGCCAACGAATGTAAACTTTCTCGTCTTAGTCTGTAAGGCGATTAGTCTGAGAATCGTACCTAACCCTATGAATAACAAACCCGCACAGCGTGAATATTTTCTCGACTCGATTCGGGCCTGGCTAATGTTGCTGGGGATCCCTTTTCACATTTCGCTCCTGTATTCTACCCACACCTGGCATATGAATAGCCCGACGCCGTCATGGTGGCTGACGCTTTTTAACGATTTTGTGCACGCATTTCGCATGCAGGTGTTCTTTGTTATCTCCGGCTACTTTTCCTACATGCTCTTTTTGCGCTATCCCATCAAAAAATGGTGGAAGGTTCGCGTTGAGCGCGTGGGTATTCCGATGCTAACCGCCATTCCGCTGCTCACGCTGCCGCAATTCCTGATGCTGCAATACGTTAAGGGTAAGACGGAAACCTGGCATACGCTGTCGTTTTACGAAAAATATAATACGCTGGCCTGGGAACTGGTGTCGCACCTGTGGTTCCTGCTCGTTCTGGTGGTGCTGACGACTCTCGGCATTCTGGTCTTTCACCAGATGCGCCGCCGCCAGATGCGTCGTCGGGCCGATCTCTTCGACAACATGACCATGGGCAAACTTACGCTCATGTTCCTGCTGCTCGGGGTGGTTTACGCCGCTATCCGTCGGACGCTATTCCTTATCTACCCGCCGATACTGAGTGATGGCCTGTTTAACTTCGTGGTCATGCAGACGCTGTTTTACGTGCCCTTCTTTATTCTCGGCGCGCTGGCCTTTATTCATCCGAAGTTAAAAACGCTGTTCACCACCCCTTCACCGTGGTGCATCGTGGCGGCCCTGTTCGGGTTTATCGCCTATCGACTGAATCAGCACTACGGTTCTGGCGATGCATGGATGTATGAAACGGAATATGTGATTACGATGGTATTAGGCGTGTGGATGGTGAACGTGGTGTTCTCATTCGGCCACCGTATGCTGAACTTCCAGTCCGCACGCGTCACCTATTTCGTCAATGCTTCCTTATTTATCTATCTGGTGCACCACCCGCTGACGCTGTTCTTCGGCGCCTGGATTATGCCGAGCATTAGCTCAAATACGCTCGGCTTCCTGACCGGGTTGGTTTTTGTCGTGGGCTGTGCGTTGGTGTTGTACGAAATTCATCTGCGTATTCCCCTGCTGCGTTTCCTGTTTTCCGGCAAACCACAGCAAAAAGCACCTAAACCGCAGACGGCCGGCCACTAGGTGTTGGCGTCGTTGGCCAGCGCGGGGATCCGCGTCTGGCCAAGTATTTCCTGATATAAACGCGTGGTTTCGTCATCGAAGCAGACGAAAAAGACGATTTCCGGCAGGCTACGGCGAGTCAGAAACGCCGCCACCGTACTGATGGCAATTTCCGCTGCCTCGCGATGAGGATAGCCGTAGGCCCCGGTTGAAATCGCCGGAAAGGCCAGCGTGCGATAGCCATTATCCAGCGCCAACTGCAAACTGTTGTGGTACGCCTGCTCCAAGAGTGAGGCTTCCTGTTCTCCCCCGCCCTGCCAGACCGGCCCGACAGTATGAATGACAGCTTTTGCTTTCAGGTTTCCCGCGTGGGTGATCACCGCATGTCCGGTCGGACAGGTGCCCTGCTGCTGGCGAACAACGGCGCAAGCCTCCTGTAGTGACGGCCCGGCGGCGCGATGGATTGCGCCATCCACGCCACCGCCCCCCATCAGTGAAGGATTGGCGGCATTGACGATAACATCCACCTCAAGGCGGGTGATATCCCCCTGCTGCACCTGAATTCGTTCGGTCATGCTCACTATCCTCTTACTAAGACGAATCGATTATCTACCATAGCCGTAGTTTTAAACCTATAAGAATCTGATTGAAATAGGTTTTCCTTAGAAACAACACTACTACTTGTGTAAAGTACCTCTTAGGAATAACTCATATAGCGAGTACCAATATCAAAGAAAGAGCCAGTGCATAAGGCACTATCTCGTTTCAGGTTCAGTTACGTAGTAAAGGCGTAGACAAGGCTTTCTCAAGATCGTTCATCGCTATAGATGCTGCTGAGCGTGAGCAAAAGTATAACGGTGCTACTACATCAAATCTGGAGGGTAAGCACTTTCATTGCAAACTTGATGAACTAATGAACAATCTTGATTTACTTATCTATCTCACGTTCTACTATAAAGGAATTGATTTACTATGCCTGTCTAACAAAAGATAGATAACCACTCTTTAACATTAGTGGCTATCTGTGAATACATTTGCAATCATGGATAGTCAACTTATAAGTAAGAAATCTATTTCCTTTCATGTTAATGAAAAGGTTTAATGTGCAGGGTTATTGCATAGATCCTGTACTACACGGTAAATTATGTTCAGAAAAAAAAATACAATGAAATATCCTTATTTTTATTTTTCAATATTGATGGTGGTTTAAATGAAAAAGATTGTGTTAGGTTTAACTTTATTAGCATCTGCATTTAATGTAATGGCTATAGGTCATTGTGACAAAGTAATTGTCGAAGATTCAATTCTTAACACTGGTGAAATTACCTCTCAGGGTGTTTCTAAGTATCCATTAGAATTCCTTGAAAATGGAAATTTAATGATGATTAAAATGCATGGAGTGAATTTTGATTTTCAAACTAGCCCTGTACGTAATGACAAGTGGAAGGAAGGGGATAAGATGCAAATGAGAACAGGATTGATTGAAACAAGTGAAGCCAGTAATCAATTAATCTACATCAAAGATGGTGAGACATATTCTGGAATTCAGATGGTCATAAAAGTCAGTGGTAAACAGCGTTCATTGATGGGCGTTGATTGTGTAGTGGATAGTGAATAAAATGAAAAAGATCTTTGCGATACTATGCCTATTTGCCTTGATTGGGTGTGATGATAAGCCAGAAGTAAAACCTGATGCAGAATGTTATTTCTCATCGAATAAAACAACTGCGACGCATTTCACTGATGGTAATGCTACTGATTTTGAGCTAGATTTTGATGGGAATAAAATGTCTGGATGGGGATGGGTTCAGAGGGTAACTAATTCTGTCTCAGATGCTACATGCCATGAGATTAAAAAGTGACGGGATGATTTTTTGAGAAATGTATTTGTACTCGATTCACCACCTATAGTCCGAGATGAACCCAATGATGAATAAGATAATTTGATGTTACTTCATACCCTTGCTGTAATTGCTCATATTGATGATGAGAAAATGTCAACGTTTCTTTATCGGAGTCCAAAATCATCCTTTTTACTCTCCCGTTTGAAGTAGCAAGCCATCTACATGCAATGATGAATTTAACTTACAGTGATTGTGGACAGGTTAGATGAAGAGAAAGCCAGCCCTGAGGCTGGCCTTAGTTGTTATGCTGTTATCACCCATCTCCAGCTTTCACGACATAGCTCAGTTATGTTGTGAACAGGGTTAGCTCTCTTGCTATCAACCAGATCGAAAATGAAGTGGCCAACTAAAACTGCCTACCATAAACAACACGCCCCGTCATTTCGTTTCGGGCTATTTGTACTGTACGGTGAGGATCGCTGCATTTTTATCCGTATTTAGCCAGTGCAGCGTGGCGGTGCTCTTGTCATTGACGAACTGCTGCCCCTGTAGCAGGGATTTCATTGATACTGTCTGAACATGATTCTTACCGTCCTGATAACAGTTCACGCTCATTTTGGTCGGCGAAGGTTGGTAATCACAGGGCGGCTCGACGATCTGCCCACGAAAGTGGATCACACCACTGTTTGCGGCCAGCGCGCTGAAACAGAAAAAGGCAAGCGAGGAGATGATAGCAGTGAAAAATCGCGGGAATGTTTGCATGGTAACTCTCCGATAATTTGAGATCTTCCATGAAGACGTTGCGTCCAGGATCTGCAATTCGAAGCGAGCACTCTAAATGTAAACATTTTTCTCACATTATGCTTACATTAAGACTTTTGCAACTCCGTTTTACATAGAAAATTTATATAGTTAGCTTCATTATCGGCAGTGTCAGTGCATTCTTTATAACGACTCTCAAACATAAAAAGGCCGCAGCACACCGGCTACGGCCTTCTGGAGATGAAACGTATATCGGTATCTCCCGACTAACATTTGACCTGATTAGCGGAAGTTACAGCCAATCGCCCCAGGCTGATTGCACTTAGACGATCGAGAACTGTTGTTATCCGAGTTGTTATTACCCGCTTGTCCGCCGCGAACGGTTGTCGCGGTTACGCCTGAACCACCGCCGTTGCTACGACCACTGACGTTGTTGCTACCGCCACCGATGTTGTTGCCGCCACCGATGTTGTTGCCGCCACCGCCGTTGTTGCCGCCACCGCCGTTGTTACCGCCACCGCCGTGATTACCGCCACCGCCATGGTTACCGCCACCTCCGTGGTTGTCGCCACCGCCATGGTTACCGCCACCGCCGTGATTGTCGCCACCGCCGTGGTTGCCGCCACCGCCATGGTTACCGCCACCGCCATGATTTCCATGACCGCCAAACGGGTTATGGCCCTGGCCGCCTCCGTTACCATCACCCCAGCCGCCGCCATGACCGCCACCATTACCGCCATGGTTGCCATGACCACCAAACGGGTTATGGCCCTGACCACCTCCATGGCCATCACCCCAGCCGCCACCGTGACCGCCACCCTGGCCACCACCGTTGCCGCCGCCCTGACCGCCGCCGTTGCCGCCGCCCTGACCGCCGCCGTTGCCGCCTCCCTGACCGCCGCCATTGCCGCCACCCTGGCCGCCTCCGTTGCCGCCGCCCTGACCGCCAATTCGCCGGCCCTCATCCGGCAAC
>NZ_CP050321.1:3138712-3543333 GCF_011765685.1 Kluyvera genomosp. 3
GCCGCCGTTACCGCCTCCCTGGCCACCGCCATTACCGCCTCCCTGGCCACCGCCATTACCGCCACCCTGGCCGCCGCCGTTACCACCGCCACCACCGTCGCCGCCACCCTGACCGCCACCGTTATCACCGCCGCCGCCATTACCGTTGGCATTGCCGTTGCCGTTATTGCCGCTTCCGTTGCCGCCGCCTCCATTGCCGTTACCATTCCCGTTGTTACCATTGCCATTGCCTTGGTTATTTGCGTTTTGGCCGCTATTGCCATTTCCACCGCTATTGTCATTACCACCTGCAGCTACGGCATATATAGTCGTTGCAGGGTATAAAACGGTGAGCGCCACAATGATGGCGAGTTGCTTCATTTTCATGATTAACCCTTTCACGCGTTATAAAGTGCTGTGTGCTATTGCCGTAAAAATCGATTATTTTGTAATAAAAACAAAATAGAACTGGTGATAATCACGACACCCGTTAATTAAATTACATAACGTTCTGGCGGTATGAGTGATAATTAAAAATAGATAATGCCATTTACTTCAATCAGTTATGGCGGATAACTGGAATATTGATATGCGGCGATATAAAATGAGTCGACAGAGATCCAGCGCAATCTATAAAGAAAATTGCGAATTGTTTTCATGGTCAAAAAATATCTTCCCTACCGGTTTCAGATAAAACCATAGTGGCTGATATTTACCATTTATCTGGATAATTCTATTTCATCATGATTTTTGAAGATTAACCGCCTTGCCGCGTCAGTGATACCGAGAGAAAGAGACGTAATGTTCACTGCACCGAAATACTGAGTGACTCGATGCTATACGGATGAGTATGCATATCAGCTTGGTATGACGATCTCAGTTCAAAGGTTGATTTATTTTTGAATAAGTCAACCTTTAGTATTACACCCGCTATCAACACTCGCTATGAATAAGGTTTACGCAAAACAGTACGTTATAAAAAAGCCGATTCGACTAAAGTTTGAAAAGAGATAAAGGCCACATAAATTCATCATACAAATGTGTCATTGAGTTCTTATCATCACCCTCACCACTTTATCTATCATAATGATATTTAATAAGTTAATGGTAAAAAATCACATATGTATGATCATTAAGATTTCATGTTAAAAACTTAATAAAAATACCATATTTACATTTTGAAATTTACTTTTACATTATGTTTCATGATTATTTCTTGCTTTAGGATTACCAGCGTCTAAATTTTAAATTAAGCAGTGTTGATTCTTATTTTATTATTTTAAGCATACCAACCACACAGCAATCACATTTCAGCAGCACTTAAATTGATGATTTATAATACTTGCCTGCTGTGAAAACGATATTGGGGACTCATCATGGCAAAAGAGCTCACCTTTACTAACCAGACGCTTTCCTTAATCACCAGACCGTCGCTGCAGTCATGCGCGTTGTCCCAGAACTTAAGGAAACTACTTAAGATGGATGTTAAAATCATCAACATTCATCTCGTTAGCATTGAGAACTTAAGCTCAGACATTATCCTTTTCGATATGATGGAAACGGATAAACGTCTTATAAAAGCCTGGCAGGAAGAGCTGTGCAAACTCAGCAATGGCGTAAAGCTACTCCTGTTCAACACACCCGAAGAGTACTCTTACCCGGATATCGAGGTGTGGCCGCACATTAGCGGTATTTTCTATGCGCATGATGAAGAACCTTTTCTGGTGAAAGGTTTGCAGAAGGTTATGGAGGGTGAGTGTTATTTTTCGCGCAAGCTCGCCAGCTACCTGATCATGCATGCCGGCAACTATCGCTATGACAACTTAGAAAGCACAATCCTTACCTATCGGGAAAAAGAGATCCTGAATAAGTTGAGGATCGGCGCGTCCAATATTGAGATAGCCCGCGCGCTATTTATCAGCGAAAGTACGGTAAAAACGCATCTGTATCATCTGTTTAAGAAAATTGACGTCAAGAATCGCACGCAGGCCGTTTCCTGGGCCAACGACAATTTTAAACATTAGCTACGGGCACAAAAAAACGGCGGGAGGATGAATCCCCCCGCCGTTTTGTCCTCTCAACGCCATTACAGCGCCGATTCTTTTGTCTGTTTACTCTCTGCTTTACGGCTCGCCAGCCACAGGCCGCTGTTTTTCATGGCATAGCCAAACAACAGACCGACCAATAGCGAAGGGACAACCGCTCGCCAGTCCCCCTGCCCTGCAAACGTCGCACAAGCGCCGATAAAGGTGCCGGGAACGAAAGACAGCAGCAGCTGTTTTGACTGTATGCACATCAAAAAGGCCACCACCCCGGTCATCACGTAGCTGACGATCTCCAGATGCGGCGCCAGCGCGCTGCCATAGATAATCACCAGCGCCCAGATAACACCGCTCATGGTGGTACAGGCTGAAATAACCAGCCCTTTCAACCCGCCCTGCGGACAGGCGAAATAGGCCGTACAGCCAAGAAAACCGGCCCAGCTTAATAAACCCAGCGATACGGCTACCCATCCCCAGATACCGGAGAGAATGCCTGTCGTGATTGCGATAGCTAAAATAACGTTCATAGCGAGCATCTTAGCAGATGCTCGGCTTTATGATGAGATCACGAGCACGTTATTCTCATCATGTACATTTCATTTGCACTAAAGATGTGACTTAAATCACTCTTCATCTTCTTCCTGCAGTTCATCCCACATCGCCGCTATCGCTTCGCGCGTCATCTGCGCCATAGTACGCCAGAAGGCGGTCGTCGCATGGGCTTCCACTTTACCGAGAAACGTTTCAAACCACGGCAGCAGATACTCAGCAAACAGCGTTTCGAGCGCGTCGCTATCCTCTTCAACGTTATCTTCCAGCCAGGAAGCCGCCAGCAACAGCGTCCCCATCTGATCCGCCGGACCCTCGCCCAGCGGCATACCGTTGCTGGTCAGGAAGGTGCGCACTTCTGCTTCGCTCGCCCCTTCCACCCATGCGCTGCGCACTGGCGGAACGCGACACTCTTCACCCACGAACAGCGCGTTGTAGTCGGCAGCAATCTGCTGAATATCGCAGCTCTTTTGCAGACGAGCCAGCAGTTCATCCTGCTCCAGCGGCCAGTGTGCCGCCAGCTTGCCTTCCCGGATCAGGGTAAACAGCGGCACCAGCAGAGGATCCTGCGGCTGACGATAATACAGGGAACCCAGCGCGCGGCAGAGGATTGAAAACTCGTTCATTCAGTTATTCCAGTTAGTCATTAAAAATCAGCAAATTCAGGAATCGACGGCATCCCGCGCGATTCAAGGAAATTCAGGAAACGTCGTGGGGTGACGTTAAGGATCCGATCCTGTGGGAAATCAACGGCATCAAGGATCTTCTGGCATTCGGTAAACTCGCCCAGCGTAAACGCGGTGTGCGAGTCTGAGCCCAGAGCCAGCCAGCCGCCCGCATCGCGAACCGCCGCGGCTATCGCCTGGCAGTTTTGTTCGCTGCCAACGCGCGAGCTGACAAACGAGGAGTTGTTGATCTCCAGCGCCACCTGATATTTCGCGGCGGCGGCGGCAATTGCCGGAATATCCACCGGGAACTTCGGATTACCAGGATGGGAGATCATGTGCACATTACCGCTCGCCATCGCGGCGATCATCGCCTGGGTATGCGTCTCTTTGTCCTGCGGAGCAAAGACCGGCTCGTGGAAACCGGCGATGATAAAGTCGAGCGAGGTTAACATCGGCCCGGTACAGTCGATTTCTCCCGCAATATTTTTGATATTGGCCTCGATACCGCGCAGGATACCGACGCCCTCTACAATTCGCGGCCAGATACGCATATTCACAAAGTGCCAGTAGTGCGGCGCATCAGCCATGTCCGGGCCATGGTCGGTAATGGCGAAGAGTTTAATCCCTTTACGTTTCGCCTCTGCAATATAGTCATGCAGCGTACTGTATGCGTGCGTGCTGGCAACGGTGTGCATATGTAAGTCAACAGGATACATCACTTTCTCCTCTCTCGTGATAAGCCAAGGATAGCAGGAAAGCCTTGCGTTTATTAGCCTGACGCATCAATAGCCACGTACCCGATCGACCTGCCCGCTCGGCGTTTCGCCACGTTCAAGCTGGGTAATGGTCTGAGCAATATAGGCAATCGCCTCCTGTGGACGCGTTACAGCAGCCACGTGCGGCGTCATGGTGACGCGTGGATGAAGCCATAGCGGGCTCTCTTTCGGTAGCGGTTCACGGCTGAACACGTCGAGCATGGCGGCTTTGAGTTTACCGCTATCGAGAGCCGCCAGCAGGTCATTCTCCACCACGTGGACGCCACGGGCGAGGTTCAGAACATAGCTGTTGTCTTGCAGCTGTTCCAGTAAGGAGGCATTGATAATACCCACGGTTTCCGCCGTGTTTGGCAGCAGATTAATCAGCACCCGCGTACCGCGTAAAAACTCGCCCAGTTCAGCATCTCCGGCGAAACTGGTCACCTGTGGCCAGCTTTTGCGGCTACGGCTCCAGACCCGCACCGGGAAGCCCCACGCCAGCAGGCTCTCCGCTACTTTCGACCCCAGAACGCCTGCCCCCATGATCCCAATGGTAAATTCGTCATGGGTATAGTCGGCCAACGGTTGCCACGTAGACTCCCGCTGCAATGCCTGATAATCATCAAAGCGGCGGAACCAGTGCAGCACCTGGCTTACCGCATATTCCTGCATCTGGATACCCATGCCAGTGTCTTCCAGGCGGAATAACGGAATCGACAGGGGCAGCATTTCCGGATTGGCCTTCAGTTTGCTGAGGATGGAATCCACTCCCGCCCCCAGCGCAAACACCGCCTTCAGCGCACGACCTTGTAGCATCTCGACCGGTGGATGCCAAACCAACGCGTAATCTGCCGGCGCATTGTCCCCGCGCTCCCAGCCGCGAATACGCGCGCCGGGTAGCTTTTTGCTTAGCTCAGCAATCCAGTAAGGGGTATCAAACGTCGGGTGATAAAAGATGATCTCCATAGTGACTCCTGCTCAGAGCGCCCGTATTCGCGTCAACCAGGCGCGGTTTTCGATTATTTTTGTGGTTTCACAGAATAACAAATTTCGGATACCCGTCCGGAAAAATGCAGGGGTGATCGCAAAAAAGACGATTTATGAATGTTTAAGAAGCAATTTGCTTGAAGTTTGTCTAAACGCACGATTTTTCGAAAAAGTTTATTGACGCTGACGGCCCTTTTCCCTACATTAGCGCTCGTCCCAGCGATGCTGGGAAGACAATATGGTGAGGTGTCCGAGTGGCTGAAGGAGCACGCCTGGAAAGTGTGTATACGGCAACGTATCGGGGGTTCGAATCCCCCCCTCACCGCCATATTCGAGAAAGAGCTCGTACGCAAGTACGGGCTTTTTTTTTCGCATGTTGCATGCCTACGGGAGGATGCCTCCTGTAACCAGGCTATCCCACCGCCACGCTATCCGCGACCTGTGCCGCCAGGCGCAGCGATTCCGCCGTAAGCGGAGTATCAACGCGGATGCGCAGCTGCCCGACGATCCGTCCCTGTATCGCTTCACAACTGCTGTACACCAGCTGTGAGCGACCGCCCAATACGCTCGCAATTTGCTGTAAATCCGGTTCCCGCCCATTCACGCCGTTAAAATGCAGCGTCACCAGCTGCTGCCCTGTGGTTAATAATTCGCGATTCTCCTCCCGCCCATGATGCAACGTTTGCAGCATCCCACGGGTCACCTCGTGCTGCGGGTCGCCAAAGACGCGCCATACCTCGCCTTGTTCGATTACACGCCCCTTTTCCAGCACCGCGACGCGATCGCAGAGCGTGCGAATCACATCCATTTCATGGGTGATGAGGATAATGGTCAGCCCCAGCCGCTGGTTAATCTCTTTGAGTAAACTCAGCACCGCCAGCGTGTTCTCCGGGTCAAGTGCTGAAGTTGCCTCGTCGCATAGCAGGATCTCCGGCTGAGTAACCAGCGCGCGGGCTATACCGGTGCGCTGCTTTTGCCCGCCCGACAACCGCGCGGGCCAGCTGTCACGCAGGGCCTCCAGCCCGACCAGGCGCAACATATCGTCCACCCTGCGGCGACGCTCGGCGGCAGGAACCCCGGCCATTCTCAGCGGCAGCTCGACGTTCTCCGCCACCGTCTTCGTCGACATCAGATTGAAATGCTGAAAGATCATCGCCACACGACGGCGCAGATCCCGCAGTTGTCCCCGCCCACCGCCGCTCATCGGCACCCCATGAATGGCAATCTCGCCGCAATCGGCGGTTTCCAGACGGTTAAACAAGCGCAACAGCGTCGATTTCCCCGCGCCGCTGCGTCCGATAATGCCGAACACCTCTCCGGCATGGATATCCAGATGAATATCGTCCAGCGCCTGCACGCCGTTGGCGTAGGCTTTACTGATGCCCTGCAGGCGAATATGCGGATGTTGCGTCATAGCCACTCTCCTAAAAACCGGGGGCAATTTTTCCCTGATACTTCGTCAGAATGAACTGGCGAACCGCATCGGAGTTCAGCGCTTTGGCCAGTTTCTGAATACCGGGATCGTTAATGTTATCCGGGCGCGCGACGAGGTATTCGATATACAGGCTTTTGCCCTTTTCGACGATCAGCGCTTTATCAGTATCAATACCGGCTTCCAGCGCGTAATTAGCGAAAATAAACGCCAGATCCACCTGACTCACCGCCCGGGCCAGCATAGCGCCTTCCAGCGGGCGAATCTTGAAGTGGTGCGGGTTGGCGGTGATATCCTTCTGGGTCGATTGCGGATCCTCCGGATGCTTTAACGTGATCAGCCCCGCCTCGCTCAGCAGCACCAGCGCTCGCCCGGTATTGACCGGGTCATTAGGGATGGCGATCGTCGCCCCCTCCGGCAGTTCACTCAGGCTTTTGTATTTGGTGGAATAAGCGCCAAACGGCTCGATATGCACGCCGACCACCGGGACCAGATTGGTGTGGCGGTTCTTGTTGTAATCATCGAGGAACGGGCGGTACTGGTAGTAGTTGGCATCCAGATTTTTTTCCGCCAGCTGCTGATTCGGCTGGATAAAGTCGTTAAAGACTTTCACCTGCAAATCAACGCCCTCTTTTGCCAGCGTCGGCTTCACAAACTCCAGAATTTCGGCGTGCGGCACCGGCGTCGCGCCGACCACCAGCGTTTCATTTGCGGCGGCAGAAAAGGAAAACAGCGCCAGCAGACCGGCAATCACAGTTTTTTTCATCGTTTCACCCTGTCGGTATCGTTATTTTCGGCTCATGCGGCGCACCAGACGGTCGCCGCTCATTTGTAATATCTGCACCAGCGCAATCAGCAGCACGACCGTGACCGCCATGACATCTGTCTGAAAACGCTGATAGCCAAAGCGAATGGCGAGGTCCCCCAGCCCGCCGCCGCCAATCACCCCCGCCATGGAGGTGTAATCCACCAGCACAATCGCCGTGACGGTTACTGCGGCAATCAAACCCGAGCGTGACTCCGGCAACAGCGTGTGCCAAATGAGCTGCCAGGTATTGCCGCCCATCGCCCAGTTGGCTTCCACCAGCCCGTGATCGACCTCGCGTAGCGAGGTCTCAACCAGCCGCGCAAAGAACGGTGCGCAGCCCGCCACCAGCGGCGGTATCGTGCCCTGAACGCCCAGCGACGTGCCGGTAATCAGCGTGGTGAACGGGATCATCACAATCAGCAAAATAATGAATGGCAGCGACCGCATTATGTTCACCAGCAACGACAGCACGCGGTGCAGCAAGGGCGCATACAGCAGGCGCGGCTGTCCGGTCAGATACAGCAGGATGCCTAACGGCAAACCTATCAGAATCGTGAAGCCGAGCGCCCAGCCCAGCATGGTTAACGTATCGATTCCGGCTTCGGCCACATCCCGCCAGTCAATCTCAGCAAGAAAAGCGAGCATGCTCTCTCCTAGTTCCAGTCGTGACGCGCCGGAGCCTTGCCGTTGAGCACCCAGTTGCCAAGCAGGTGGTATTTCCAGCGCACCGGGTCGTGCAGCGTATGTACGCGACCATTACGCCAGTGGCGGTCGAAGTTGTAGCGGGGATGGGTTGAGCGCGTTCCCCCTAGCTCAAACAGCCTTGAGGCGGCCTCCAGCGCGGCTTCGGTGGTAAAGATTTTGGCGCGCGCCACGGCGAGCGAAGCCAGCGCCACCGTCTCTTCGCTCAAATGATGTTTATAGCGATCCAGTACCTTCCCGGCCTGCTCCAGCAGCGCTTCCGCGGCGGCAATGCGGCTGTCGAGCACGCCAATCTGGTAAATCGTCAACGGATCGTCGCCCGCGCGTTCCACGCCGGCATCAATCCACGGACGCGCAAATTGATTCACAAAACTGACGGTGTCGTTCAGCGCCGCACGGGCGATTCCGGCGTCAATCGCCGCCGTCGTCAGCTGCGCAAACGGCCCGGCCAGGGTTGGCGTGTCGTACGACTTCCAGCTCGCAATCAGATTGAACGGCTCAACCGGCAGATTGTCGACCAGCACCGTGCCGCTCGAGGTTGTGCGTTGCCCCAGACATGCCCAGTCGTTAACCACCGTCAACCCCGGCGTGCGCCGCGGCACAAACGCCAGCTGCGCTCGCCCCTCTTCGTCCAGTGCCAGCACGCCCAGCCAGTGCGCATACAAAGAACCCGTGCAGTAACCTTTACGTCCGTTGATACGCAGCCCATCTGCCGTACGGGTCAAGCGGGTCTGAATGTCCTGCACCGTCTTGCCGCCGGTTTCCGACAGCGCGTTGGCAAAGCGGTGGCCGCTGAGCGCCAGTTCAAAGAAATAGCGCCGCTGTTCGTCGCTGCCCTGTAGCCGAATATCTTCCAGCAGGCAGTAATGGTTTTGCGGGATTTGCCCCAGTGCCGGATCCGCCGCGGAGATAATAGCGATGACCGTCGCCAGCGTGGCCGCCGACACCTCCGCACCGCCATATTCACGCGGTATGGTGATGCCCCACAGCCCACTGTTGGAAAAAGTGTTTACCACCTCTGGCGGCACGACGCCGCTGAGATCGCGATCTGCGGCGCCAGGCTGCAAATACGCGGCAATTTCATGGGCAATACTGATGGCTTCCTCATCGCTGGTAATGCGATAAGCATGAGGAGGGAGTTGAATATAGTCTGGGGTATCCTGGGTTACTGGCATAGCATCTTCTCTTCGATATTATTTGCGCGTGCCAACACAATTATCCGCTTGATATTTTTACATATCCCTTTATGGAATGAATTGTTGTGTCTTTACGCTGTTAAGTTATATCTGTTGATAGCAAGCTTTGTGCCAGCCACGATGGTCATATATTTCAATGAATTAGAGAGTATGGGGTGCGATGCGCGGTGTGAAATGCAACTGGCTGGCGCCACGGCTGTCGCATTTGCAACAGCCACAAACAACAAAGCCCGGTTTCCCGGGCTTTGCAGACGTGACAACGGTTAGTAGTAGGCTTTCAGCGTACGCTGGCATAGCGCCGAACGTACGCAATCCTCTTTGGTGAATCGAACGATCCCAATCATCTCATCTTCTTCAAAACGCTCCAGCGCATCGCTAAGACCAGACTGCACGCCGCGCGGCAGGTCACACTGGGTGATATCCCCGTTGACGATAACCGTAACGTTCTCCCCGAGGCGGGTTAAAAACATCTTCATTTGTGCCGCCGTGACGTTCTGGGCCTCGTCCAGAATCACCACCGCATTTTCAAATGTTCGTCCGCGCATATAGGCGAACGGCGCGATCTCTACCTTACCAATTTCCGGGCGCAGGCAATACTGCATAAAGGAGGCACCCAGTCGTTTCACCAGCACGTCGTAGACGGGGCGGAAATACGGGGCGAATTTCTCCGAGATGTCGCCGGGCAGGAACCCCAGGTCTTCATCGGCCTGAAGAACGGGGCGCGTCACGATAATCTTCTCGACGTCCTTGTGGATGAGCGCCTCCGCGGCTTTCGCCGCGCTGATCCAGGTCTTGCCGCAGCCCGCTTCGCCGGTGGCGAAGATCAGCTGCTTACTCTCGATAGCATTCAGGTAGTGGGCCTGAGCGTCATTGCGGGCCGCAATCGGCGAGTGGTCACGGGTATCCCGCGCCATGCCTATCGCTTCCACACCACTCATCTGCACAAGCGAGGTGACCGATTCTTCTTCACGTTGTTTATGACTGCGTGAATCCCGTCTCAGCACACGTTTTGCTTCGCGACGAGCTTTGATCACTGCTTTTTGTCTTCCCATGGATAGCACCTTGAGTTGTTAGTTTACATCACACGCGCTAACAGCAGCGCGATTATGCGCACGAACGTCTGAGGTTTGGCTTCCTTGTAAGCCATAGCAACTGCCTGTCGAAATGACGCCAACGCACGGCTACGCGCACCGCGCATCAGGTCGGGAACTGCGAGTTGAATTTGATACAGGAGAAAATTTGAGGTGACGAAATCGCTGCCGGAGATGGGGCCTCCGCGCTGGATGGTACGGGCTGTTGGTCTGTTGAGTCCAGTCAAGGACGCTACCATTCGCGATCTCCATAGTGAAACGGAAACTACCGCTTTATTTATTATTACATCTAAACCAACCAAAGATGCAACATAATATTTACATAAACTCAACGATAGATGACAGAGATAGCATCTGACACTTATATGACAGTTTTATATCAATCAGGGAGAAAATGGAAAAAAAGGACTGATTTTTGGCGATATTTTTGTACTGCAGAGAAAGAAAAGGGCAAACGCACAGACCGCACTGTCCCCTCTCCCCTGTGGGGAGAGGGCTAGGGTGAGGGGGCTGCCAGGAAATAAAAGAAATAAAACTAGTCTAATTACAGTGTATTAACCCTCACCCCAACCCTCTCCCTTAAAAAGGGAGAGGGGGCACATTGTGCTAATACTGTATCTGGGGGATACCTCAGACATCAAAGCCTACAAAGCAATATCACGCACCGAGCAACGTACTCCCCAGATAGCTCTGCTCCGACGCCACGCCCGGCAGCACAAAGAAATACCCGCCGCCAATCGGCTTCACGTACTCCTCCAGCGCTTCACCGTTCAAACGCTTCTGCACCGTCAGGAAGCCTTTCTCCAGATCGTGCTGATAGCAGACAAACAGCAGCCCCATATCCAGCTGACCCGAGTTCGTGACCCCCAGTGAATAGCTGTAGCCACGGCGCATCATCAGGCTCGACTGCGTCTCTTTCGTACGCGGGTTAGCGAGACGAATATGGCTGTCCAGCGCAATCACCTCACCGTTCGGATCGCGGCTGTAGTCCGGCACATCGTGTTCGTTGCGCATCCCCAGCGGCGCGCCGCTGTGCTTGTCGCGGCCAAAGATCGTCTGCTGCTCTTTGAGCGGCGTGCGATCCCAGAACTCAACGTGGAACTGGATGATACGCACCGCCTGATACGAGCCGCCCTTTGCCCACGCGGGCTCATCCTGATCGTCGGTCACCCACACCACCTCATCCATCAGCGGCTTATCGTGGCTGTCCGGGTTAGCGGTACCGTCCTTAAAGCCCAGCAGGTTCACCGGCGTCTCTTTACCCTTGCTGCGCGCGGCGTGGTCAGAGATAAACCCTTCCCGCTTCCAGCGCACGCTCAGCAGATCCGGCGTGTGCTTGATAATATCGCGCAACGCATGGATCACCGTGTCCTGCGTGTTGGCACAAATCTGCAGCAACAGATCGCCATGGCACAGCGCCGCATCCAGCGAATCGTTGGGGAAGCGGACCATTTTTTGCAGCTTCTTCGGCGCTTTATCGGCCAGGCCAAAACGGCTATCAAACAGTGAATGTCCGACCGACACCGTCATGGTCAGGTTATCCGGGGCGATAAATGCCCCAAGAATGCCAGAATCCATCGGCGGCAGTCGCGGGTTCGGCGTATCCGGCGCGGGGCCGCCCTTCGTGAGAAAGGCAATACGGTCGGTCAGCAGACGGAACAGGCGCTCAAGATCGGCCTTATCCGCCGCCAGCACATCAAACGCCACCAGCATCATCGACGCCTGCTGTGGCGTTAGCACGCCCGCCTGATGCTCGCCGTAAAACGGCTGCGTCTCCATGCGGCTATTAGCCACTGGCGCGTCGCTGGCCTTCGCCGCATGCGCCATCGGGCAGCCGCCGGAAATCGCCAGCGCGCCACCCAGCGCGCCGATCCCTTTTAATAAACGACGACGTGAAGGTTCATTCAGTTCGTCTGCGGAGTGCTTTGCCATCGTACTTAGTCCAGTCCCAGAATCCCACGCAACTGCGCCAGATCTTCCGCCAGCGTGGTGATCGGCCCTTTCAGCGCATTACGGTCCGCATCGGTCAGCTTATCGTAGGTTTCAAAACCATCTTTTTTGCGATATTTGCCGAGGATACCGTCCACTTTCTTGAAGTTAGCGTCAACTTTTGCCAGCAGCGCACTGTTTTCTTTTTGCAGCTGCGGACGCAGCAGGTCGACAATCTTCTGCGCGCCATCGATATTGGCCTGGAAGTCCCACAGATCGGTGTGGCTGTAGCGATCTTCTTCACCGCTGATTTTGCTCGCCGCCACTTCCTCGATCAGACCAGCCGCGCCGCCCACCACTTTTGACGGCGGGAAGGCCAGCTCGTCGATGCGTTTTTGCAGCTCCAGCACATCGCTGTTCAGTTGGTCGGCGTAGTGCTCCATCCCTTTGGTGCTGTTATCGCCAAACAGCGCTTTTTCCAGGCGGTGGAAACCGGTGAATTTCGGATCCGCCGCTTTCTGCTCGTAATCGTCTTCACGGGCATCAATGCTGCCGTCAAGGTCGGAGAACAGTTCAGCGATCGGCTCAATACGCTCGTAGTGCTGACGCGTCGGCGCATACAGGGATTTCGCTTTTTCGATATCGCCCGCTTTCACCGCATCGGTAAAGGCTTTGGTGCCCTGCACCAGCGCGGCGGTTTCCGCCGTCACATAGGTTTTATAGGCGGTGATGGCGTCGTTGAGGCTCAACAGCGCGTTGGCCTTCGCCGCGTCTTTGGTGGCTTCGCCTTTAACGATCAGCTTGCCTTTCGGGTTCGTCAGCAGGCCGCAGGTCATGTCATATTCGCCCGGCTGCAGGTTGGCGGTCATCTTCTGGGTGAAGCCCGGCGCGATATTTTCGCGCTCTTCCACCACCATCACCCCTTTGAGAATCTCCCACTCCAGCGCCTTCTGGCTGTGGTTCTGAATGATAAACTGAGTTTTACCGGCGTTCACGGTGATGGACATCGGTTCGCACTGCTTGTCATTGACGGTGACTTTAACCTGCGGAATATCCGCAGCCTGCGCCATAAAAGCGGATGAGAAAAGCGCGGCAATACCCAACTGCAACGCGCTGAGGCGGAAGTTCTTGGTCATGGTCCATCCCTTTCAAAAGTATGTTGTCACTAAGCAACCGTTATCAGCCTTATGGGGCGATACGTGATGTTGAAGTCGTTACGCGCGGCGGCCAGAAGAACAGCGCCAGCGCCGGAATCAGATACAGGAAATAGACCGCCACTTCGCTAACGCTCGGCGCTTCCTGATAACCAAAGATGCCTTCCAGCAGGGTGCCAAAAAGCGAATGCGTGGTCAGGGTGCCGCTAAGATCGAAGGCAACGTCCTGGAAGGCGTTCCACAGGCCAGCCTCGTGGAAAGCGCGAATGGCTCCCGCGGCCAGCCCGGCGGCCACCAGCAGAATAAAGAGGCTGGTCCAGCGGAAGAAGACGCCAAGGTTAAGGCGAATGCCGCCCCAGTAGAGCAGAAAGCCCAGCACTATCGCTGTCGCCAGCCCCAGCATCGCGCCTAAGGGCGGCCAAATGCCGAGATCCTGCTGGAAAGCCGCCAGCAGGAAGAAGACCGATTCCAGCCCTTCGCGCGCCACGGCGAAAAAGACCATCATAATCAGCGCCCAACCGTGGTTGTTGCCCTTCTGCAACGCGTTATCCACCGCTTTTTCGAGCTGCTGTTTGACGTTGCGCGACACTTTGCGCATCCAGAACACCATCCACGTCAGAATCACGACCGCCACCACGGCCACCAGCCCTTCAAACAGCTCCTGCTCTTTTTGCGGGAACTCGCCGGTGGTTTCGTTAATAAAGATGCCTAAACCTAAGCACAACGCGGCGGCCAGAATCACGCCAATCCACATTACCCCAATCCAGCGACCGCGCTGGGTACGTTTCAGATAGCTGGCAATCAGGCTGACAATCAGCGCCGCTTCCAGCCCTTCGCGCAACATGATGAGAAAAGGAACAAACATGCAAACACCCTTAAATGTGAAACGCCGTCAACTTTTGCAAAGACAGGTAAATGTGAGTGATAGTGATTATCATTAAGCAAAAAGGAAACACAAGCGAAATATGATGGAAATGATGACGAGATGTAAAAGAATAGCGGGGATATAGTTGCGTTAATTATCACTAGCCCGCTATAGCAATACGCGTAAAAAAACCCGCGGAGCCGCGGGTTTATGTAGGCCTGATAAGCGTAGCGCGATCAGGCCATTCGGTGCAGATTATCCCTGCAACCTTACTCTTCCTGTAAACGCGACGGCGGCGCAGAGTGATAATGCGCGTCCGCTTTGGCGAAGCGCTCCTGCATACTGGCCGACGGCGCTTTACCCAGCAGGCTGAACAGCACGATGCCAACGCTGCCGAAGATAAAGCCCGGGATAATTTCGTACAGACCCAGCCAACCGAACTGTTTCCAGACGATCACGGTGACGGCGCCAATGATCATCCCCGCCAACGCGCCGTTGCGCGTCATGCGTGACCACATGACCGAGAACAGCACCACTGGCCCGAATGCCGCGCCAAAACCAGCCCATGCGTAGCTCACCAGGCCCAGTACGCGGTTTTCCGGGTTAGCCGCCAGCGCAATCGCTATCAGCGCGACAACCAGCACCATCAGACGCCCTACCCACACCAGCTCTTTCTGGCTGGCGTTTTTACGCAGGAATGCCTTGTACAGATCTTCGGTAATGGCGCTTGAACAGACCAGCAGCTGGCAGCTCAGCGTTGACATCACCGCCGCCAGAATGGCTGACAGCAGGATACCGGCAATCCACGGGTTAAACAGAATCTGCGCCAGCTCAATGAACACGCGCTCGGCGTTCTGACTGACCGGGCCCGCAACAGACGGGTTGTTCTGGAAGTAAGCAATGCCGAAGAAACCGACCGCCACCGCGCCAGCGAGGCACAGGATCATCCAGGTCATACTGATACGACGGGCATGCACGATACTATGGTGGGAATCCGCAGCCATAAAGCGCGCCAGAATATGCGGCTGACCAAAGTAACCCAGCCCCCAGCCCATCAGCGAAACAATCGCCACGAAATTCAGCCCTTTGAGCATATCCACGTTCTCAATGCTCTTTTGCTTAATCACTTCCAGCGAATCACCCAGCCCGCCAACGGCAAAGATCACGATAACCGGCGTCAGGATCAGGGCAAAAATCATCAGGCTCGCCTGTACGGTATCGGTCCAGCTCACCGCGAGGAAACCGCCGATAAAGGTGTAGAGAATCGTCGCCGCCGCGCCGGCCCACAGTGCGGTTTCATAGCTCATCCCGAAGGTGCTCTCAAACAGGCGAGCGCCGGCCACAATCCCGGAGGCACAGTAAATGGTGAAGAACAGCAGAATCACCAGCGCGGAGATAATCCGCAGCACGCGGCTGTTATCTTCGAAGCGACCGGTGAAATAGTCCGGCAGGGTTAAGGCGTTGTTGTTGGCTTCGGTGTGCACGCGCAGACGCCCGGCCACCAGTTTCCAGTTGATCCACGCGCCTAACGTCAGGCCGATGGCGATCCAGCTCTCTGAAATCCCGGCGATAAAAATCGCCCCCGGCAGGCCCATCAGCAGCCAGCCGCTCATATCAGAGGCCCCCGCCGAAAGCGCGGTCACGAAGGGACCGAGACTGCGGCCGCCGAGAATATAGTCGTCAAAGTTTTTGGTGTTGCGCCATGCAAAAAAGCCAATGAGGATCATGCCAAAAATATAGACAAGAAAGGTCACCAGCATCGGTGTGCTTATAGTCATTCAACTCTCCAGAATTATGCGTCGGCAACATTCCCATTTGCCGTTTTTATCATTGCCGGAACGGGGCAATAATTTGAAGCGACCGTATCCTGACGGAAGCCGAATTTTTTCACAAACGATTTAACACCGCATTTACATTGAATGCACCAGGGCAGCGATAGCATTTTTCTATAGGTTGCACTCCCTCACGCTTTTTCGGGTTGCACCGGAAATATCTGTTAAGTAGCGCATAAAATCACGTCTTACCGCGTATTGTTCACCGCCTCTATCATAAGTTTTGCCATTAACAATTAATTCATTTTTAAGCCTGCAACGGGCGTCACATTTAACACGGTTGCACAAAGTTGCAACATGGTGGATATTCCTGTTACGCAAAATAATATGACAACCGAGCAACAGGAGTAGATGGCATGGGCACCACCACCATGGGGGTTAAGCTGGATGACGCAACGCGTGAGCGAATTAAGAGTGCGGCGACCCGAATCGACCGTACCCCTCACTGGCTGATCAAGCAGGCAATTTTCAATTATCTGGAAAAGCTGGAAAACGATGAGGTCCTGCCGGAGCTACCTGCTCTGCTGTCCGGCGCTGCCAATGAAAGTGATGAAGCTGGCCATCCGGCGGAAGAAAACCATCAGCCGTTCCTCGAATTTGCCGAGCAAATCCTGCCCCAGTCGGTGACCCGCGCCGCGATCACCGCCGCCTGGCGTCGCAGCGAAACCGACGCCGTGCCGATGCTGCTGGAGCAAGCCCGTCTGCCGCAACCGATCGCCGAACAGGCGCATCAGCTGGCGTGGAAGCTAGCGGAAAAACTGCGCAACCAGAAAACCGCCAGCGGTCGTGCGGGCATGGTGCAAAGCCTGCTGCAAGAGTTCTCCCTCTCCTCTCAGGAAGGCGTGGCGCTGATGTGTCTGGCGGAAGCGCTGCTGCGTATTCCGGACAAAGCCACCCGCGATGCGCTGATTCGCGACAAAATCAGCAACGGCAACTGGCAGTCACACATTGGCCGCAGCCCGTCGCTGTTCGTCAACGCCGCGACCTGGGGTCTGCTGTTTACCGGCAAGCTGGTCTCCACCCATAACGAAACCAGTCTGTCGCGCTCGCTGAACCGCATTATCGGTAAGAGCGGTGAACCGCTGGTGCGCAAAGGCGTGGATATGGCGATGCGCCTGATGGGCGAGCAGTTCGTTACCGGTGAAACCATCGCCGAAGCGCTGGCTAACGCCCGCAAGCTGGAAGAGAAAGGCTTCCGCTACTCCTACGATATGCTCGGCGAAGCCGCGCTGACCGCCGCCGATGCACAGGCCTATATGGTCTCTTATCAGCAGGCGATTCATGCCATTGGCAAAGCCTCTAACGGCCGCGGCATCTATGAAGGCCCGGGGATTTCCATCAAGCTCTCCGCCCTGCATCCTCGCTACAGCCGCGCGCAGTATGACCGCGTGATGGATGAACTCTACCCGCGCCTGAAGTCGCTGACGCTGCTGGCGCGTCAGTACGATATCGGCATTAACATCGACGCCGAAGAGGCCGATCGTCTGGAGATCTCCCTCGATCTGCTGGAAAAACTGTGCTTCGAACCGGAACTGGCGGGCTGGAACGGCATTGGCTTCGTTATCCAGGCTTACCAGAAGCGCTGCCCGTTCGTTATTGATTATCTGATAGACCTCGCCACCCGCAGCCGTCGCCGCCTGATGATCCGTCTGGTGAAAGGCGCCTACTGGGATAGCGAAATCAAACGCGCGCAGATGGACGGCCTTGAAGGCTACCCGGTTTACACCCGCAAGGTTTACACCGACGTCTCCTATCTGGCCTGCGCCAAAAAGCTGCTCGGCGTACCAAACCTGATCTACCCGCAGTTTGCCACCCATAACGCCCACACTCTGGCGGCGATTTATCAGCTTGCCGGCAACAACTATTATCCTGGTCAGTACGAGTTCCAGTGCCTGCACGGTATGGGCGAACCGCTGTACGAACAGGTGGTCGGGAAAGTGGCCGATGGCAAGCTGAACCGCCCGTGCCGTATTTACGCGCCGGTCGGCACGCACGAAACGCTGCTGGCCTATCTGGTCCGCCGTCTGCTGGAAAACGGCGCCAATACCTCCTTCGTTAACCGCATCGCCGACCACAACCTGCCGCTGGACGAACTGGTCGCCGACCCGGTGCTGGCCGTGGAGAAAATGGCGCTGCAGGAAGGTACACCCGGTCTGCCGCATCCGAAAATCCCGCTACCGCGCGATCTCTACGGTAAAGGCCGCATTAACTCGGCCGGTCTGGATATCGCCAACGAACATCGCCTGGCGTCGCTCTCCTCCTCGCTGCTCAACAGTGCGCTGCACAAGTGGACGGCCAAACCGATGCTGGAGCACCCGGTTGCCGATGGGGATATGACGCCGGTAATTAACCCGGCGGAACCGAAAGACATTGTCGGTTACGTACGTGAAGCCAGCGAGCAGGAAGTGGAGCAGGCGCTGGAAAGCGCGGTCAACAACGCGCCAATCTGGTTCGCGACGCCGCCGCAGGAGCGCGCAGCCATTCTGGAACGCGCCGCCGTGCTGATGGAAGATCAGATGCAGCCGTTGATGGGCATCCTGGTGCGTGAAGCCGGAAAAACCTTCAGCAACGCTATCGCTGAAGTGCGCGAGGCCGTGGACTTCCTGCACTACTATGCCGGTCAGGTGCGTGACGATTTTGATAATGAAACCCACCGTCCGTTAGGCCCGGTGGTCTGCATCAGCCCGTGGAATTTCCCGCTGGCCATCTTTATGGGCCAGGTTGCCGCCGCGCTGGCCGCGGGTAACAGCGTGCTGGCGAAACCCGCCGAGCAAACGCCGCTGATCGCCGCACAAGGTATCGCGCTGCTGCTGGAAGCCGGCGTGCCGGCTGGCGTCGTCCAACTGCTGCCGGGGCGCGGTGAAACGGTCGGCGCGCAGCTGACCGCCGATGCCCGCGTACGCGGCGTGATGTTCACCGGCTCCACCGACGTGGCCAGCCTGCTGCAACGCAATATCGCCACCCGCCTCGACACACAGGGCCGCCCGACGCCGCTTATCGCTGAAACGGGCGGGATGAACGCGATGATCGTCGACTCCTCCGCCCTCACCGAACAGGTGGTGGTTGACGTGGTCGCCTCGGCGTTCGACAGCGCCGGGCAGCGCTGCTCGGCGCTGCGTATTCTGTGCTTACAGGACGATGTCGCGGACCACACCCTGACCATGCTGCGCGGCGCGATGGCCGAGTGCCGGATGGGCAACCCAGGCCGTCTGACCACCGACATTGGGCCGGTTATCGACGCTGAAGCAAAAGCGGGCATCGAGCAGCACATTCAGGCCATGCGCGCTAAGGGACGTACGGTATTCCAGGCCGCCCGTGAGAACGCCGAAGACAGCCGCGAATGGAAGAGCGGAACCTTTATTCCACCGACGCTTATCGAGCTGGAAAGCTTCGACGAGCTGAAAAAAGAGGTCTTCGGCCCGGTGCTGCACGTCGTGCGCTACAGCCGTAACCAGCTCGATACGCTGATCGAACAGATTAACGCTTCCGGCTATGGCCTGACGCTGGGCGTGCATACCCGTATTGATGAAACCATCGCCCAGGTGACCGGCAGCGCCAAAGTCGGCAACCTGTACGTCAACCGGAATATGGTGGGCGCAGTGGTCGGCGTGCAGCCGTTCGGCGGCGAAGGGCTCTCCGGCACCGGCCCGAAAGCGGGCGGCCCGATGTATCTGTACCGCCTGCTGGCAAGTCGTCCGGAAACGGCGCTCGCCACCACGCTGGCGCGTCAGGACGCCGGTCAGGTTGTCGATAGTCAGTTAAAAACCCTGCTGGAAAAACCGTTGCTCGCATTGCAGGAATGGATGGCGGATCGCCCGGAACTGCTGGCGCTGAGCAAGCAGTACGGCGAGCTGGCGCAGGCCGGAACCCAGCGCGTGCTGCCTGGGCCGACCGGCGAACGCAACACCTGGACGCTGGTGCCGCGCGAGCGCGTGCTGTGCGTCGCGGATAACGAATCGGATCTGCTGACCCAACTGGCGGCGGTGATGGCGGTGGGTAGCGAAGTACTGTGGCCGGACGCGCCGTTGCAGCGCGAGCTGGCGAAAACGCTGCCGAAAGCGGTCACTGAACGTCTGCACTTTGCCAAACCGGAAACGCTGATGAACAGCTTCTTCGACGCGGCAATCTACCACGGCGACTCCGACCAGCTGCGCAAACTGTGCGAGCAGATTGCGGCGCGCGATGGCGCGATTGTTTCGGTACAGGGCTTCGCGCGTGGAGAAACCAACCTGCTGCTGGAGCGTCTGTATCATGAACGCTCGCTCAGCGTGAACACCGCGGCAGCAGGCGGTAACGCCAGCCTGATGACGATTGGTTAACCCCTCAAACCCGGCGAAAGCCGGGTTTTTTATGCCCCTTAAAACATTGACTTCGTCGTCCACACCCGGCTGCGCCAGCGACGATACATCAGCATCGCCCGCAGCCCTTCATCAATAATGTAGGCCAGCCATACCCCTACCAGCCCCAGGCCAATATAAACACCCAGCAGATATGAGAACGGCAGGCTGACAATCCACATCACAATAATGCCGCAAATAAACGGGAAGCGGACATCGCCGGTGGCGTTGAGGCTGCTGATCACGATGATATTGGTCGCGCGCCCAAGCTCGAGCAAAATAGACAACATAAACAGCTTTTTGGTCAGGGCGATAACCTGTGGGTTAGGCGTAAAGAGTTGCATAATCGGCTCGGCCAGCAAAAAGATAATCAGGCTGAGAGAAAAAGCCACCAGCAGCCCCAGCCGCCAGCTTTTAACGCCCTGCCGGTAGGCGGATTCTATTTCCCTCGCCCCCACCGCGCGGCCAATAATAATCTGCGAAGCCTGGCCTATCGACATCGCAAACAGCGCCACGAACTGGCTGATGGTTGACGCATACACTTTGGTGGTTAGCGCCTCGGTGCCGAGAAAAGCGATAATGGCGGTCACCACCAGTTGCGACCCGGCGTAGGAGAGGTTCTCCCCGGCTGACGGCAGACCAAAACGCAGAATCGCCCCCAGCATTTTGCGCGAGCACTGCCGCAGCTTCTGCCAGCGAAACACGTAGCCGATGTATTTTTTCAGCATCCACGCCGACATCAGCATACCGATGACGTTGGCAATGCATACCGCGATCCCAACGCCGGTGACGCCCAGCCCAAGAAAGCTGAGCTGGCCGTAAAGAAACAGGTAGTTAAATACCACGTTTACCACGCTGACGGTGATCGGCACCAGCATCGCCTGACGCACAAAGCCGTGGGTACGCAGAATAGGTAAGATTGACGAATATAGCGCGATAATTACCGAAATACCGCCGATGATGCGGATAAACGGCGAACCAACCACCACCAGCTCATCACTTAGCCCGAGCATCCGCAGGAAGGCATCGCCAAACAGCACAAACACAGGCTCATCGCGACGCCGATCAGAAACGCCACCACCAAACCGTTGGTAATCACCCGCTCAACGCGCCGAAAACGCTTCGCGCCCAATAGCTGCGCCACCACGATTTGTACACCGACGGTGAGAAAACCGTAGAAGATCACCGAAATGGCGAGGATCTGATTAGCGACCCCGGTGGCGGCGACCGCTTCATCCGAATAGTGCCCTAACATGAAGACGCTGACGTAGCCGAGCATTAATCGCAGCAGCTGTTCGACAAATATTGGCCATGCCAGAGTAAACAGCCCCAGCCGAACCTGACTTTCCATGCCCGTCATCGCTGACGCTCTCCCTTTTTCAGTCTACACACGCACCCAACGCGGGATGATCAACCTTCTACACCCAAGGCGTCTATCCGAACATTGCGCTGGCTTTCAAAATCAGAAAAACACACGGTGGTAGGAGGAGATTCCGGGGTAAAATCGTGTTATATCCAGAGCCTGGACTCTGTAGCAATACTTTGGGGAGTTATCGAATGAAACGTGCATTATCGGCTCTCGCCCTGCTGCTCACCAGCAGTTACGCACTGGCAGACGCGTGCGACAACGCCAACACGCAGGCCGAGCTGAACAGCTGCAGCGCTGAACAATATCAGGCGGCAGATAAGAAGCTGAATCAAACCTGGCAGGACGTGCTCAAGCGCGCCGAGCCCGCGCAGCGCGATTTACTCAAGAAGGCCCAGAGCGCGTGGATTGCCCTACGCGACGCGGACTGCGCGTTTATGAGCTCCAGCAGCCACGGCGGCAGCGTGCAACCGATGGTCAACAATCAGTGCCTGACGGATAAAACCAACGAACGTGAAGCCTTTCTCGCCTCGCTGCTGCAATGTGAAGAGGGCGACCTGAGCTGCCCGCTGCCGCCGGCCAGCTAGCGTACGCGAATGCCGTCGATGATAATCCGCTGGACGTTTTCGACGGTCTGCTGGAAGAACGCCTCGTCGCGCAGCGTTTTCCCGGTGACCGCCTCCACCTGAGTGGCAAAATCGGCATAGTGCTGGGTGGTCGCCCAAATCATAAAAATCAGATGATGCGGGTCGATGGGCGCCAATTTTCCGCTCTTCACCCACGCCGCGATAATCGCCGATTTATCGGCCACCAGCGTTTTTAAATCGCCGGTCAGTTCATCCATCACCAACGGCGCGCCCTGCAGCATCTCCAGACAGAACAGCTTCGACGCCTGCGGGTAATCACGCGATACCTCAAGTTTGAGACGAATGTATTCGCTAATGGCAACCAGCGGTGCCAGATCTTCGCGAAAAGCACGCAGCGGCGCCAGCCAGATATCGAGGATCTGCTGCATCACGGCAACGTACAGCGCTTCTTTAGACGGGAAATAGTAGAGCAGGTTGGTTTTTGACACCCCGGCCAGCTCGGCAACCTGATCGAGGCGCGTGCCATGGATCCCATACTGGGAAAAGGTGTTCAGCGCGGCGGTGAGAATAGCCTGCTTTTTGGCGCTAACCGCCTGAGAACGTTTGCCGCTTTTCTTTACTGCATTCAGAGCCATACGCCCTCTCCTTGTGATTTTCTCCTATTTTGCGGCTAGCGAGGGCCGGCTTCAACCGGAAAAAGAAACCGCCGGTAAAACCGGCGGTTAGGTGAGAAACCATTACGTCATGCGCCGTTAGGTGCCGCGATGACTACCATGGCTATTTTTCCCGCCTTTTTTGCCCGCTTCTGAGGCGCGCTGGGGATCGTTTTTAAAGTTCCCGCCGCTATGCTGGCCCCCCTTACGACCTGCTTCTGATGCTCTTTCCCGGTCTTCAGCGAAGTTACCTGAACCGCCGCGATGGTTTGCCATTACTGACCTCCAGTTGAGAGAACGACATCGTGCATTACGTAGATGAAAAGCGTAATCACCCGCGATATAACGCGGTAGTGATAAGCATAGTCGCCGTAGGGATGTGAAACGGCAGCTGGTCATATTTTGACATATCTGCCGTCAGGTTTTACCCGCTGACGCCGGGGTGTTCCCCTAATCAACTCTTATCATGGGGGAAAATCGGCGACAGAAAAATGTGACATTATGCGTCAGCCGCACATCGCGAGGTTACTTCAGCACGCCCACATAGCTGCCGTCTTTCATCAGCCGGACTTTGCCGGTGCGCTTGTGAAATACCAACCGGTACGGCCCCTGAATATAGACGTCTGCATCGGCGTTATATTCCGCCTTCTCTGCCGCCGCGCCGTTCACCGTCACCCTATCGCCCTGCCGGGTGACCGTCACGCCGAAGCCTTGATAAATTTGCTGAGTGGCCATCTGCGCGTCCTGCGCGATCGCCGGGGCTGATACCAGCGAAATCGCCAGCAGGCTCGCGCCCATCATGACAGCCGCCGCTATTTGTTTCTTCATGCACCTACCGTTGTGTGTGACCCACCAGCGCATATTCTCCGGGAATGAGGCGCAAAAGTTGTTGATAACAATCAACCAAATAAATAGTTAATCGCCAATATTATTTATCATAGTTATTAATGAGTTACTGTTTTGATGCACCGCAGAGCCGGCCTTCGTTTAAAAAACAGGCAATCGCGTTGTTTAAGCGAGAATTTACTGGCGTGATGCAGCGAATCCGTCAGCACGGGCTATGCTTAATGAAGCTTGTTACGTAACCAACGAATTTGACACAGGAGAGTTAAGATGAGTGGAAAAGCAAGTGTTCTGGTGCTCTATTATTCCATGTACGGACACATTGAGACGATGGCTAAAGCCGTCGCGGAAGGCGCAAATAAAGTGGACGGTGTTGATGTCGTCGTCAAGCGCGTACCGGAAACCATGCAAGCAGAAGCGTTCGCCAAAGCGGGCGGCAAAGCGCAGGCCGTCCCGGTCGCTACGCCGCAGGAGTTAGCCGATTACGACGCCATTATTTTTGGTACGCCAACCCGATTCGGCAATATGGCCGGACAAATGCGCACCTTCCTCGATCAGACCGGCGGCCTGTGGGCGTCCGGCGCGCTGTACGGCAAACTGGCCAGCGTGTTTAGCTCAACCGGCACCGGCGGCGGTCAGGAACAAACCATCACCTCCACCTGGACTACGCTCGCCCACCACGGTATGGTGATTGTACCGATCGGTTATGCGGCGCAAGAACTGTTTGATATCTCGCAGGTTCGCGGCGGCACGCCGTATGGCGCTACAACCATTGCCGGCGGCGACGGCTCACGTCAGCCAAGCCAGGAAGAGTTGTCGATTGCCCGTTATCAGGGTGAATATGTCGCTGGCCTGGCCGTTAAACTCAAAGGCTAATTAAGGGAGAAGAGAGATGCCCACACAAGAAGGCAAAGCACATCATATAGGTGAATGGGCGAGCTTACGTAATACCTCGCCGGAAATTGCCGAAGCGATTTTTGAACTCGCAAAGTATGACGAAAAAGTCGCGGAAAAAATCTGGGAAGAAGGCAGCGATGCCGTTCTTGAGCTGGCCTTCCGTAAAACAGACAAAGATGCGCTGTTCTGGGGCGAGCAAACCATTGAACGTAAGAACGTTTAATTCGGACCTGACCAAATAACATCCCAGCCCGGCTGAGCATGACGCGACGCCGGGCTGTTTTTTTATACCGTCACTCGACGCTGCCAGCGCTTCGCCACCCTTTCCAGCCCAAAACAGAGCAGATAGTAGACCACGCCAATAAAGACAAAAATGGCCGTCGGGTAGATTTGTACGCGGTTATTCACCTGCCCGGCCACGGTCGTCAGCTCCGGGACGTTGACGATAAACGCCAGCGAGGTGTCTTTCAGCAGGCTGATGAAAATCCCCACCAGCGACGGCAGCACGTTGCGCAGCGTTTGTGGCAACAGAATTAACCGCAGACTCTGTCCGGCGCTAAATCCCTGAGTGAGTGCCGCTTCATACTGCCCCTTCGGCAACGCCTGCAGCCCTGCCAGCACCGAGTGCATCACTGATGCCGCGGTAAACCAGGCCAGCGCTAAGGTCACCGTGACCGCGCCGGGTAAATCGCTGCCGGTCAGCATTGGCAACAGGTACCACAGCCAAAAGATAACGAATATCAGCGGAATACCGCGAATAATCTCCGCCCACAGGTACAGTAAACGCCGCGTGATGCCGGGGAATCGCCATGCCGCACAGGCCAGCAACACGCCACCCGGCAGCGCTAATGCGCTCGCCCCCAGCGCCATCATCAGGGTCAGCGCGACGCCGCCCGGTTCGCCGTCCGCCAGTCGCCCCCACAGCAGATAGTCGAGGTTATCGACAATGACCGCCAGATTAGCGTTCATGCTGAATTCCTCCCTGCACATCCCTAACCTGACGTCGCCGCTTCGCCTGCCCTACTGGCTTTGGCCCCAGGCGGCTCAATAGCAGCCCCAGCACGACGCCGGTAAACAGGTACAGCACGGTGCCCACGGCAAAGGCTTCCAGCGCATGCGCGTTGTAGCTCTCTATCTGCCGCACCTGATAGGTCAGCTCGGCAAAACCAATGCCGCTGGCCAGCGACGAGAGCTTCATCAGGTTAAGATACTGGCCGACCACCGGCTGCCAGGCATTCGCCAGCCCCTGCGGCAACAGGATGTGGCGCAGCAACCCGGCGGTGGAAAAGCCCTGCGCCAGCGCCGCTTCCCGCTGCCCGTTCGGCACACTTTGCAGCCCCGCCGCCACCTCCTCAATCAGAAATGCCGAGGTAAAAACGCCAAGCCCCCATGCCGAGCAGAGAAATTCCGGCGTCAACCACCAGACGTCGCCGGGCAGAATCGACCAGTCATGCGGATCGTTCACAAAATCACGCATCCCCTGCGGCAAAAAGTTCCAGGCCGCGAAGTACCAGAACAGCAGCTGTACCAGCAGCGGCGTATTACGAAACAGCGACACCCAGCAGCCGGTAATGCCCTGCCCCAGCCGACCACCCGCCAGCCGCAGCAGCAAAAACAGCGTCGCCAGTACGCTTGCCAGCACAATTCCCGCAAGGGAAACCCACAGCGTGGTGAGAAAGCCCGAAATAATCCATTGCAGAGGCTGCCCGCTGAGCACCCCGTGCCAGTCGAAATTGCTCATCACGCCGTCCGCTCCTGATGCAGCGGATCCAGCACCTTCTGTAGAAAACGTACCGCACGAGGATGCTGCGGCCGGGCGAAAAACGCCGCCGGCGGCGCCACTTCCAGCACGTCGCCGCCGTCGATAAACACCACTCTGTCGGCGATTTCGCGGGCAAACTGCATTTCGTGCGTCACCACGATCATGGTGATACCGCTGTGGGCCAAAGATTGCATCACGTGCAGCACTTCGCCAATCATTTCCGGATCCAGCGCCGAGGTCGGTTCATCAAACAGAATAATCTGCGGCGACGAAGCCAGCGCCCGGGCGATCGCCACCCGCTGCTGCTGCCCGCCCGACAATTGCGAAGGCATAGCGTCCGCTTTTTCCGCCAGCCCCACCTGCTGTAATAGCGCCAGCGCCCGCTGATGCGCATCGCTGCGCGTCCAGCCGTGAACCGACTCCAGCGCCAGCATAATGTTTTGCGCCGCCGTCAGGTGGGCATAGAGATTGAACTGCTGAAAGACAAAGCCAATCCGGCTACGCAGCTGGCGCAGCGCCCGGCCGTTGAGCTGGCGGGTGGCTTTACCGTCCACCAGAATCTCGCCGCCGCTCAGGCTTTCAAGCTGGTTGATGAGGCGAATCAGCGTCGACTTTCCCGAGCCGGAAGGCCCAAGGATCGCCACCACTTCGCCGGGATTAATCGTCAAATCGATGCCGTTCAGCACGCGATGACTGCCGTATTCCTTCACCACCTGACGGAACTCCACGCTGGCGTTCTGCAGATGTGAAAAATCCGCGGCCTTCGCCGCGGAACGAGAGAGTAAAGCCGACAACATATTATTTTGCTTCTATGGTAAAGGAACGCGGCTGCGGCGCTTTCGTGGAAGGACCAAACCAGACATCATAAATTTTGGCTGCCTCGCCGGATTTCTCCAGCGCCACCAGCTCATCGTTCACCGCCTTCAACAGCGCCGGCTCCCCTTTTTTCACGCCCACGCCGATCTCTTCTTTACTCAGCAGATCCGGCAGGATTTTGAATTTCGCTTTATCCGGCGCTTCGCCCAACAGGCCCGCCAGAATGGTGCTGTCCTGGGTAATCGCCTGCACGTTGCCGTTGCGCAGCGCGGTCAGCGCCAGCGGGATATCATCATAGGAAAGCACGCGCGCCTGCGGGAAGCGCTGGTGCAGCGTCTGCTCGCCGGTGGTGCCTTTCACCGCGCCAATACGCGATTTGCTGTAATCGTCGAGCTTATCGCCGCTGCTCGCTGGCACCAGGAACTGCTGACCGGTGACGAAGTACGGCGTGGAGAAATCAATCACCTGCGCGCGCTCCGGCGTGATGGTGATATCGGCCACGATCAGATCCGCTTTGCCAGACTGCAACAGCGGAATACGGTTGGCCGGGTTGGTCGCCACCAGCTCCAGCTTCACGCCCAGCGATTTTGCCAGCGCTTTGGCGAAATCAACGTCGTAGCCCACCAGTTCATGGGTTTTGGCATCCACCGAGCCAAACGGCGGGTTCGCGTCAAAGGTGGCGACTTTCACCACCCCTTTGGCCTTAATATCCGCCAGCTGATCCGCCTGAGCGGTAAAGGTCGTGAAGCTGGCCGCCACCAGGCCGGTCACGATCGCGAGCTGTGCTACTGTCTGTTTTGTCTTTGCCATAATCTTTCTGGATACCCCTGTTTTTGTATTGTCTTTTTACGCTCCCACACCGTCTTCATCGGCACAAATAACGATTCGCTATGGCTTATAACGAAATATCCTTTAACGAAAGTGATTGTTATATAAAGGTAAAAAATTGATTAGCGTGGCTTAACTGCGACAAAAACCGCAAATGCTTAGCGATATTTCGCATTTCCACAGACACCGGGTTTGCTGCTGAAATAGCAGGGAGAGCGCGAAAGATTAAGACGGTCTTAATACGTAAAAAAGGATGATTTCACAGAGTCATTGTTTCCCATCGTTACCAACAGACACAACAATCCGCAAGCATCGTCAGCATCAGGCAACCTATTATTAGCCCGACAATAAATGGGGACTCCCCCGTCTGATGCTTCGGCGTCAATTCAAATGCTTTATGGATGACTACAATGAAAAAATTTACCCGCACGGCTTTACTGGTCGCAACGCTCGCTGGCGCAACCTTCACCGCTCAGGCCGCTGATGTCGCAGCCGCCCCGGCTCCGGCTCAGGACCCGATTGTTCAGCACCTGAAGCTGACCGATGCTCAGGTTTCTAAAATCAAAACACTGCACCAACAGCTGGAGAAAAACGTTCAGTCTATCTCGATGAAAGATGTTAAAGACGGCATGATCATCGATATGATCCAGTCCGGTAAATGGAACGAAGCGGGCGTGAAGCAGCAGCTGGCGGCATTCAGCAAAGTTGACCAGCAGGTACGCTACTACAAAGTGAAATACTACTTCGACTTAAGCCAGGTGCTGACCGCAGAGCAGCGTAAGCAGGTACAGAACGATCTGGCCCAGGCGGCAGCGGAGTAAGTCCATGAAAAAAATCACTCTGATGCTGGGCGCATGCGCTATGTTGATTTGCGGCGCAGCAACGGCGGCTAACGGCCAGGCTGTCAGCAAAGCGAAAACCGCCTGCCAGGATAACCCTACGCAGTGCGCTCAGGCCAAAAGCACGGCGAAAGCTAACGCACAGAAAGAGGCGAAAGCCGCAAAAGACGCCTGTGCGAAAAACCAGACCGCCTGTGACAACGCCAAAGCGAAGGCCAAAGGCGCCGCGCAGAAGTAAGTCGTTATCGTCATAAACGTTCGAACGCGGTGAGCCCCCTCACCGCGTTTTTTTGCCAAAACGGCACCTGGGTGATAACTGCCTGATTCATACTACGAATTGTGACCTCTCACGCATTAACCACATTCAATCTACTGACATCCCGTACGCCTTGATCGTCGTCAAAAATAATCATACCGTCTGGTCGGTATGATTCGGGCCATGAATATGGAAGCCCAACACCGCAAGAAAGATCCGGTCCGTCTGCACCAACAATTGCTGGAATCCGCGGCAATGATTGCTGGTCGGGATGGCATTGCCGCCCTGTCGCTGAACGCCGTTGCCCGCGAGGCAGGTGTCAGTAAAGGCGGTCTTATCCACCATTTCCCGAACAAGCAGGCGCTGATATTCGCCCTGTTCGCGCGTCTGCTGGCGATCATGGAAGAAGCGATTACCGCGCTGATGCAACAGGATGGCGTGAGCTACGGTCGGTTTACCCGCGCCTATCTGAACTATCTGGCGGATCTCACGGACACCCATGAAAGCCGCCAGCTTATGGTTTTGTCGCTGGCGATGCCCGATGAACCGGTGCTGCGCAAATGCTGGCGCGACTGGATGCTGGAGAAACTGGCGCAGGGCGATGAGCTGGATAACAGCCCAACCGGCACGCTGGTGCGCTACGCCGCTGACGGTATCTGGCTTTCGGAGTTGACGGAAGGGATCACCATGAGCGCCGACCACCGTCGCGCGCTGGTTGACTCCCTGAATAAAATGACGCTTCCCGCGTGAAGCACAGACTGAGGCCGCGATGCGCTACAACATCAATGCCCGTTTTATCTACGACGCCACCGACGGAACCCTGACGCTGCCGCAAAGCGATGAACCGGACAGCCAGCTATCCCTCACCGCCAGCGCCCTGTTTAACTATTTTCTGCGCCATACCGAGATTGTCAGCCGGGAAGATGTTCTGAAAAAAGTCTGGGATGACAATGGATTAACCTCATCCAACAGCAATCTGAACCAGTATCTCAGCATGCTGCGGAAGACCTTTCGCCATTACGGCGTCGATAACATCATCGTCACCGTCTCGCGCGGCTATTTGCAGCTTAACCCCGAGGTCATTATCGAAGCGATGGACGACGCGCCGCCGGATTCGCCACAACAGACGCCAGCCGAACCGCCGCCCGTTGCGACAACGCCAGACGCACCGCGCTCCGCACATGCCCGCGGGATGTGCTGGTACATGGCCGGAGCCTGCTTGCTCACCATTGCCCTGCTTCTGGTTACCTTCAGTCTGGTCGGCATCAGTGAATCCCAGCCTATCGCGCTGACCCGCCTCAGCCATAGCCAGTGCGAACTGCTGGCCAGCGATGAAATGCGACGTTCGGTCAGCGAAGAGTCCTACGGCAAAAACTTCGATGAGGTGCGCCAGCGGCTGAATATTGCCTGTAAACCCGGTGAACGTTTTCTTTTCTTCTACGGCGACCGGCTCGAAACCAACGGGCTGGGGCGCGTGTTCCTTGCCCACTGCGCCATGCATGAAGATAACCCGTTCAGCTATTGCGATAACTACTTTTACTACTCCTGGAAGCCGTAATGAGACTCGCGCCGCGTCCGTTCTTTGCCCTCTGCGTTCTGGTATTTATTGCCGCCGCCGCGTTTAGCGCCTGGCGGCTGCTGCCTGCCGACAACGCGGGTGTCATGAGCTGTTCCACTAAGGGCATCATGCGCTTTGAGAACATGGACAAAGAGAACGTTAACGGCAATATTCACTTCAATTTTGGCGCGCAGGGTAAAGGCTCGATGGTGGTCGAAGGTTACACCGACTCCGCCGCCGGCTGGCTCTACCTGCAACGCTACGTGAAGTTTACCTACAGCAGCAAACGCATCTCGGCCACCGAGCGTCATTACCGCATCAATCAGTGGGAATCGAGCGCCTCCTCGATTGATGAATCGCCGAACGTGATTTTCGACTACTTTATGCGCGAGATGTCCGACAGCCACGACGGGCTGTTTCTCAACGCTCAGAAGCTCAACGAAAAGGCTATCTTGCTCAGCTCTATCAATTCACCGCTGTGGATCTGCACGTTGAAATCCGGCAGTAAGCTGAACTAACCCGTCAATCAAAAAAGACCATCCCCTTGTAGGGGCGTTCGCGACAGGCGGCCAGCCGCTGCGCCAGATTCCCCACATGCAGCTCCAGCTTATGGCCGTCAGGGTCGAGAAAATAGTAAGACGCCCCTTCACTGCGGTTATCTTTCCATACCTCAGCCCCCGCGTGCGCCAGCAGAGCCACCACCCCGGCAAACTCTTCTTCCGCCACGCTGAAGGCGTAGTGGGTATAGTCGCTTTCCTGAGGGGGGGTTTTACGTCGCTGCGCATCCAGCGACAAGCACAGCCACAGCGCCCCACAGGAGAGATAGGCTCCGCTATCCCAGCGGGCGTGCAGACGCATCCCAGGTAACCGCTGGTAAAACGCCAGGCTTAACGCCAGATCGCTGACCGCCAGCGTCAGATGATTCAATCCCTGCAGCATGACTTTTCCTCCCGTTATCAAACCCTGTTGTAAACTGTGATCGGCGACGCATCCCCTCCAGGCCTCACCACATCACCGGCTAAAAAGCGCATTTTTTGCGTTTAGGCTACCGCCGGAAACCTGCGCCTCGCCACACTAATCCCCGCGCTATGTTACCCCTTTTTTGAAATCATTTAGCAATCCAATAACATTTCATACTCCCGGAAAAAGCGGGCTAAAAATCGCCTTATTGAAGACCAAATCAGCACCGACATTACAGCATAAAGACATAAATACACGGCCTGATAAGACTAAATCACAGAGTTATATCCTAAATAATTACATCTATCGGATTTAAGTTCCATCCAGATTCTCCCCCCCTATAGTGACATTCGAACGCCGCAGCCGTGGGTTAACGCCGTGACACGGCCGGTTTTCCTTAAATCACAACCTGTTCTGAGGAGAGAGCCATGGGTGATGCATTGGGGCTTATCGAAACCAAAGGTCTGGTGGCCTGCATTGAAGCCGCGGATGCGATGTGTAAAGCCGCGAACGTCGAGCTGATTGGCTATGAAAACGTCGGCTCCGGCCTGGTCACCGCGATGGTGAAAGGCGACGTCGGCGCGGTGAAAGCGGCGGTGGATTCCGGCGTCGAGTCCGCGCAGCGCATCGGGGAAGTGGTGACGTCGCTGGTGATTGCGCGTCCGCATAACGACATCAACAAAATTGTCATTAAACACAAGGCTTAAGGCCAGGAGAACGCAAATGGGTGATGCATTAGGTCTGATTGAAACCAAAGGGCTGGTGGCCTGCATTGAAGCGGCTGATGCCATGTGTAAAGCCGCCAACGTTGAACTGATTGGCTACGAAAACGTCGGCTCCGGCCTCGTCACCGCGATGGTGAAAGGCGACGTCGGCGCGGTGAAAGCGGCGGTAGATTCCGGCGTTGAGTCCGCACAGCGCATTGGCGAAGTGGTGACTTCACTGGTTATCGCGCGTCCGCATAACGACATCAACAAGATTGTCGCTCACTACAAAATTGCCGAATAACCGGAGAGAACATGATGAAAGAAGCGCTTGGCTTAATTGAAACCAAAGGGCTGGTGGCCTGCATTGAAGCGGCAGATGCGATGTGTAAAGCCGCCAACGTTGAGCTGATTGGCTATGAAAACGTCGGCTCCGGGCTGGTCACCGCGATGGTGAAAGGCGACGTCGGCGCGGTCAACGCGGCGGTGGATTCCGGCGTGGAAGCGGCAAAACGCATCGGTGAAGTGGTCACTTCCCGCGTGATTGCGCGTCCGCATAACGATATCGAAAAAATCGCGTCGCAGCATAAAGCATGACCTGACAGGGCACGCCCCGTCTGCACTCTTTTAGTCTGATGAAGGATAGACTCATGATTGAACTGGATACCGATTTGCTCTCTCGCCAGAACGCGCGAGAACTGGTGCGCAACGCCAAAAAGGCACAAGCCGTGATGGCCACCTTTTCACAGCAGCAAATCGACGCCATCGTGAAAAACGTGGCCCAGGAAGCGGCGCACCATGCCGAAGCGCTGGCGAAAATGGCCGCGGAAGAGACCGGCTTCGGCAACTGGCAGGATAAAGTCCTGAAGAACCGTTTTGCCTCGCTGCGCGTTTACGACGCCATCAAAGATATGAAGACCGTCGGCATCATTCATGACGATCAACAGAAAAAAGTGATGGACGTGGGCGTGCCGCTCGGCGTTATTTGCGCGCTGGTGCCTTCCACCAACCCTACCTCGACGGTTATCTACAAGACGCTGATTGCCCTGAAAGCCGGTAATGCGATTATTTTCTCGCCGCATCCGGGTGCGCGTCAGTGCAGCTGGAAGGCCATCGAGATTGTCAAACGCGCAGCCGAAGCGGCGGGCGCACCGGCGGGGATCGTCGACGGCATCACTGAACTGACGCTGGAAGCCACCTCCGAGCTGATGCACAGCAAAGAGGTGTCGCTGATTCTGGCGACCGGCGGTGAAGGGATGGTGCGCGCCGCCTACGCCTCCGGCACGCCAACCATCAGCGGCGGCCCGGGTAACGGCCCGGCGTTTATCGAGCGCAGCGCCGATATCCACCACGCGGTGAAAGACATCATCACCAGCAAAACCTTCGATAACGGCGTCATTTGCGCCTCCGAACAGTCGATCATCGTCGAACGTTGCATTTACGACGAAGTTCATCGCGAGCTGGAAGCCCAGGGCGCGTACTTTATGAACGAAGGCGAAGCGGCGAAAATGGCAGCCCTGCTGCTGCGTCCGAACGGCACGATCAACCCGAAAGTGGTCGGCAAAACGGCACTCTATTTAAGCCAGATGGCGGGCTTCTGCGTCCCGGCCAGCACCCGCGTGCTGATCGCCGAGCAGACTACCGTTTCGCACACCAACCCCTACTCCCGAGAAAAACTGTGTCCGGTACTCGGCCTGTACGTGGAAGAGGACTGGAAAGCGGCCTGCAACCGCGTGATGGAACTGCTGACCAACGAAGGCCTCGGCCACACGCTGGTGATCCACACCCGTAACCAGGACGTGATTCGCCAGTTCTGCCTCGAAAAACCGGTTAACCGCATTCTGATCAACACCCCCGCGGCCCTCGGCGGCATTGGCGCGACCACCAACATCTCTCCCGCGTTGACGCTGGGCTGCGGTGCGGTCGGCGGCGGTTCCAGCTCCGATAACGTCGGGCCGATGAACCTGCTGAACATCCGCAAAGTCGGCTACGGCGTGCGCTCCATTGACGAGTTGCGCGCACCGGGTAGCCGCGTCGAGCCACAGCCGACTATCGTCAGCCAGTCGGTCGACCCGCGCCGCAGCATCCTCGACGACGCGCGCTTCACCTCCCCTTCCCCAGCCGCCACTAGCGCAAGCGATAACCGCTTCGCCAGCGCGACGACAGAGCAGGAAGGCGAGATAAGCGAGCAAAACGTGGAACGCGTCATCCGCCAGGTGCTTGAGCGCTTAGGCAAGTAACGCATTGATATAAGGCGATAAAAACGATGATTCTCGCAAAGGTAACCGGACATGTCGTCGCCACGCAGAAATGCGATGAGCTACGCGGCAGCAACCTGCTGCTGATAACCCAACTGGACGACGATCAGCAGCCGATGAAGAACCGCACCTGGGTTGCCGTCGACAGCGTCGGCGCAGGCATGCACGACATTGTGCTGGCGGAAGAGTATTTCGCGCTTAACAAGGACCGTTACAAGGCGATGTCGGTGGTTGCCATTGTCGAGAACGTCTTTCGGGACGCGTAAGGAGTGAATAACCCAATGAGTGAATTTTTGCTGAAACCCCGGATCCGTTTTGGTCAGGACGCGCTTGCCGCCCTGAACGACGTGCCCGCTCAGCGTGCGCTGCTGGTCACCGACCAGGCGATGGTGAAATTTGGCCTCGCCTCCCGGGTGACCGACATCCTGCGCCAGCGCGGTATCGAGATGCAGGTCTGGGACGATGTGGTGGCCGACCCGGATATCGCCACCGTGGTGCGCGGGATGAAGCGCATGGACAGCTGTGCGCCGGATCTGGTCATCGCGTTGGGCGGCGGCTCCGTGATTGACGCCGCCAAGGCGGTTATTTTCGCTCTGGCGCAGACCCGTCCGGAGGCAGGACGTGAACGCCCGCAGTTTGTGGCGATCCCCACCACCAGCGGCACCGGCTCGGAAGTGACCAGTTTTTCAGTGGTCAAAGCCCATGCCGAAAAGCTGGTGCTGGTTGACCCGTCGCTGCTGCCGGATATCGCCATTCTTGACCCATCGCTGGTCGCCTCGGTACCGCCCGCCATCACCGCCGATACCGGTATGGATGTCCTGTGCCATGCGCTGGAGGCCTACGTCTCCACCGCCGCCAGCGACTTTTCCGACGCGCTGGCCGAGAAAGTGGTGCAGCAGGTGTTCCGTTATCTGCCCACCTGTTGGCGCAACGGACACGATCTGCTGGCGCGAGAAAAAATGCACAACGCCTCCTGCATGGCTGGCATCGCGTTTACCAATGCCTCGCTGGGCATCACCCACAGCCTGGCGCATGCGCTCGGCGGCGTATTCCGCGTACCGCATGGCCGCGCCAACGCCCTGCTGATGGGGAGCGTAGTGGCATGGAATGCGGACTATCAGGGTCAGTGCGACACCGCCGCCGCCCATAAATATGCCCGGCTGGCTCACCTGCTGGATCTGCCCGCAGCCACGACTCGCCAGGGGGTCAACAGCCTGCTGGTCGCTATTGCGGCGCTGAAAGAAGAAATGACGATGCCGACGGGAATACAGCAAACCGGCATTGATGCCGCCGATTTTGAGCGCCGACTGGCGGAAATGGTCGGCCAGGCGCTGCGCGATAGCTGCACCCCGACCAACCCACGCGCGCCGGACGCCCAGGCTTTAACCGAACTCTATCGCCAGGCATGGAGCGGCAGCGCCGCCCACTGCCGCTGAGAACAAGAACTGGAGAATCTTACCTATGGCACACTATAGCTTAACGCCGCGCGTCAAAGTGCTGGCTGAACGTTTACAGGCACACGCCAGCACCCTGTGCACCGAGCACGCCGCCATTCTGAGCGGCCTGGACGGCGATATTGCCGGCGTTCCCGCTGCCGTTAAACCGGCGCGCCGTTTCTATGAACTGATGCGCCAGCTGCCGCTGACCATCAGCGCCGATGAGCTGATCGTCGGCAACCAGACCCGCAAGCCGCACGGGGCGATTTTCCACGACGAAAACGCCGCGCGCCGCCCATCCGTCTTCCAGTTTCTGAATCTGAACAGCGATCTCGACTCCCCGGATTACAAGCTGGTGGTAGAGAAAGGCGTGCTGGCGATTAAACACCAGTTGGAAGAAAAGACCCGTACGCTCGGCAGCGCGGTCAGCCGCAGCGGCATGGATGAAGTGAACGGCTGTCGCGCGGCCATTTACGCCTGCGACGCGCTGATGGCGCTGGCGCAGAACCTGGCTAACAGCGCGGAACAGCTCGCCGCCGCAGAGACCAACGCCTACCGTAAGGCCGAACTGCTCGACAGCGCCGCTATTTTGCACCATGTTCCAGCCCACCCGGCGCGCAGCTTCAAAGAAGCCTGCCAGGCATTTTACCTGTTCCAGCTGGCGCTCCAGCTGGATAACGGCAGCTACGCGGTCAACCCGGAAGGCGCAGACAAAGCGCTGCTGCCGTACTACCAGCACGACATCGCCAACGGCACGCTGAATGAAGCGCAAGCCTATGAGATCGTCGAATGCCTGTGGTTTAAACTGGCAGAGCTGAGCGAAGTCCGCGCCGCCAGCGCTATCGACGGCTACCCGATGTTCGATGCCCTGCTCCACGGCGCGAGCCTTGAAAACGCGGGTATCAACGAACTTTCCACCATGTTCCTCAGCGCGCAGCAAAACCTCAGCGCCCTGCGCCTTCCGGTGCGTCTGTTCAGCGGCGAGCAGAAAGTCGCCGCCGTGCCGTTCGCCGCCGCAAGCGAAACTCCCACCACGGAAGGCCTGACTCCGCGCATGCAGCGTCTGCGTAACCACTACCTGACCGTGCGTCCGAGCGTCTCTATCTACCGCGCGCTGGCCTTTACCGAAGTGGTGAAAGCCAATCCAGGCATGCCGACCATTCTGCTGCGCGCCAAAGCCTTCCGCCACGCCTGCGAAACCGCGCCGATTCTGATTCAGGACGACGAGCTGATCGTCGGCCATCCGTGCGGCAAGCCGCGCGCGGGCGCCTTCTCCCCGGATATCGCCTGGCGCTGGGTGCGCGACGAACTCGATACCATGAGCACCCGCCCGCAGGATCCATTTGAGATCAGCGAAGAAGACAAGAAAACCATCCGCGAAGAGATCGTCCCGTTCTGGGAAGGCCGCTCGCTGGATGAGATCTGCGAAGCACAGTACCGCGAAGCAGGCGTCTGGGCGTTCAGCGGCGAGACCTTCGTCAGCGACCTCTCCTACCACCAGATCAACGGCGGCGGCGACACCTGTCCGGGCTATGACGTGCTGCTGTTCACCAAAGGCATGAACGGCATTAAAGCGGATGCCGAGGCACAGCTCGCCAGCCTGAGCATGGAAAACCCGGAAGATATCGACCGTATTTACTACTACAAAGCGGCGATTGAAACCTGCGAAGGGGTGATTAACTACGCCCACCGTATCGCCGCCCGCGCTCGCGAACTGGCCGCGCTGGAGCAAAATCCTCAGCGTCGCGCCGAGCTGCTGACCATCGCCGAAGTGAACCAGAACGTCCCGGCCAATCCGCCGAAAACCTTGCAGGAAGCGCTGCAAAGCATCTGGACGGTGGAATCGTTGTTTGAGATTGAAGAAAACCAGACCGGCCTGTCGCTGGGTCGCGTTGACCAGTACTGCTACCCGATGTTTGAAGCCGATATCCGTGAAGGCCGCCTGACCCACGAAACCGCACTGGAGCTGATGCAGGCGTTTATCATCAAGTGCGCCGAACTGATGTGGATGTCCAGTGAGCTGGGTGCGAAATATTTCGCTGGCTACCAGCCGTTTATCAACCTGACCGTCGGCGGCCAGAAGCGTTCCGGCGGCGATGCCTGTAACGATCTGACCTACCTGATTATGGATGCCGTGCGCTTCGTGAAGGTGTACCAGCCGTCGCTGGCCTGCCGTATTCACAACCAGTCGCCGCAGAAGTACATGGAAAAAATCGTCGACGTGGTGAAAGCGGGCATGGGCTTCCCGGCCTGTCACTTCGATGATTCGCACATCAAGATGATGCTGCGTAAAGGCTTCGATTTCGAAGACGCCCGCGACTACTGCCTGATGGGCTGCGTGGAACCGCAGAAATCCGGCCGCATCTACCAGTGGACCTCCACCGGCTACACCCAGTGGCCGATTGCCATCGAGTTCGTGCTCAACCGTGGCCGTATGGTGCTGTTCGATAGCTATCAGGGGCTGGATACCGGCGATCTGCGTGACCTGCACACCTTCGAAGAATTTGACGCGGCAGTGAAAAAACAGATCGCCCATATCGTCCGCCTGTCGGCCATCGGTACGGTGATCAGCCAGCGCGTCCACCGCGACGTAGCGCCAAAACCGCTGATGTCGCTGCTGGTGGAAGGCTGCATGGAAAAAGGCAAAGACGTCTCCGCTGGCGGCGCGATGATCAACCACGGTCCGGGGCTGATTTTCTCCGGTCTGGCCACCTACGTCGACTCCATGGCCGCGATTCGCAAACTGGTGTACGAGGATAAAAAATATACCCTCGAGCAGATGCGCGATGCGATGCTGGCGAACTTTGAAGGCTTTGAAGCGCTGCGCCGCGACTGCCTGAACGCGCCGAAATACGGCAACGATGACAACTACGTTGACCAGTACGCGCTGGATATCACCGAATGGACCGAGCGCGAGTGCCGCAAGTACAAAATGCTCTACTCCACCCTGAGCCACGGCACCCTGTCTATCTCCAACAACACGCCAATCGGTGAGCTGACCAACGCCACGCCGAACGGACGTCTGGCGTGGATGCCGCTCTCCGATGGCATCAGCCCAACCCAGGGCGCGGATAAGCAAGGTCCGACGGCGATCATCAAGTCGGTGAGCAAGATGAACGTGGAAACCATGAACATCGGCATGGTGCACAACTTCAAGTTCCTCAAAGGGCTGCTGGATACCCCGGAAGGTCGCCACGGCTTGATTACGCTGCTGCGCACCGCGTCGATTCTTGGCAACGGCCAGATGCAGTTCAGCTACGTCGATAACGAGGTGTTGAAAAAGGCCCAGCAGGAGCCGGAGAAATACCGCGACCTGATCGTCCGCGTCGCGGGTTACAGCGCCTATTTTGTTGAATTATGTAAGGAAGTTCAGGACGAGATCATCAGCCGTACGGTGATTGAGAAGTTCTGATAAGACGGACCGCTGTGGACAAGGAAGTCCGATGTTTCAGGAGGCAAGCGTGATAGCAAAGACAGAATTAACCGGGCGTATTTTCAACATTCAGAAATACTCGATCTACGACGGCGACGGCATCCGCACGCTGGTGTTTTTTAAAGGCTGCAATATTCGCTGCCCGTGGTGCGCCAACCCGGAAGGGTTAAGCAGCCAGTTCCAGGTGATGTTCTCGCAGGATAAATGCATTAACTGCGGCGACTGCGTCAACGTCTGCCCGGCGGGCATTCACTACCGGGCCGAAGAAAACGGCGCGATGAAACACTTCGTCAACCGCAATAAAGACTGCATTGGCTGCCGTAAGTGTGAAGAAATCTGTACCCAGAACGCGCTGGATATTATGGGCAAAGACGTCACCGTCAGCGAGCTGATGGACATCATCATGCAGGACTATGACTTTTACGTCTCTTCCGGCGGCGGCGTCACCATCGGCGGCGGCGAAATGAGCCTGCAAACCGACTTTGCCGTGGCCCTGTTCAGTGAATGCAAGAAGATGATGATCAACACCGCCGTCGAGACGCAGGGCACTACGCCGCTGGCCAACTACCAGAAGCTGGCGCCGGTCACCGATACCTTCTTGTTCGACATCAAACAGATCGACAGCGATCACCACAAAACGCTGTTCGGCATCGGTAACGAAGGCGTACGCCGCAACCTGGAGTGGCTGGTTGATTCCGGCGCGAATGTGATTGTGCGCATGCCGTTGGTGCGCGGCTACAACGATTCGTGGGAAGCCATTACCGGGGCGATTGATTACGTCCAGAAGCTGGCGAAGCGCGGCAATATTCGCCGTATCGATATGCTGCCGTACCACCAGCTGGGGCGCAAAAAGTACGAGCGCCTGGAGATGCCCTACCCGATTCTTGAGGACCCGACCTACAGCGTGGAAGAGCTGAACAAGCTTGAAGCGTTTTTCGCCCAGTTTGAGTTTGATATTCGCTTAGTTCGTCATTAAAGGAGCCGATAATGAAAAGTTTAGGCGTCATTGAAACACGAGGATTAGTCGCCGCCGTTCAGGCCGTCGACGCCGCCTGTAAAGCCGCGGGCGTGGCCTGTATTGGCTATCGCAAGGTGGGTTCAGGGCTGGTGAGCGTCTGCTTTGAAGGCGAAATCAGCGCGATTCATACCGCCGTCGAGCGCGGCGTTGCGGTGGCAAAAATCAGCGATCCGCAGGTCACATCGCTGGTGATTGCCCGTCCGGAACGCTGCGTGGTAGAGGCGCTCAGCAACCTGAAGGGCCACCCGCCGCGCGCCGCCGCGCCAACCACCGTGGTCGCTGAACCGGCAATCGAGGCTCCCGCCGTTGAGCCGCAGCCGCTGGTGCCCGCGCCGAACGCCGATGAGAAACACGCTGCCAATAAAAAAGGGAAGAAGGCATGATTGACGCCCTGCTACAGGAAAAAATCGCCGCCCGGCTGACCGAGTCTACGCCCGTCATTCCGGTCGGCATCTCTAACCGCCACGTGCATCTGTCGCAGCAGGACGTCGAAGCGCTGTTCGGCAAGGGCTATACCTTGACGCCGTTTAAGGCGCTGCGCCAGCCGGGACAGTTTGCCGCCGAAGAGTGCGTGACCATCGTCGGCCCGAAAGGCTCGCTCAGCAACGTGCGCGTGCTCGGCCCAACCCGGCCTACCACGCAGCTGGAAGTGTCGCGCGCCGACTGTTTCGCGCTAGGCATCAAAGCGCCGGTACGCGAATCCGGCCAGCTGGAGAATGCCGGCAGCGCGCTGCTGATCGGCCCAAAAGGCCACGTTGAACTGCACTCGCAGGTGATCTGCGCCTGGCGGCACATTCATATGTCGCCGCAGGATGCCCGTCAGCTAAACGTCAGCAATGGCCAGAAGGTGAGCGTGTGCAGCCACGGCGAGCGTCGGCTAACGTTTGATGAAGTGGTGGTGCGGGTGCGCGAAGATTTCGCCCTCGAATTCCACATCGATACCGAAGAGGCCAACGCCGCCGGGCTGAAAAACGGCGAGCAGGTGGCGCTGATAGGCTAACGGAGGCCATGATGACCGAGCAACAGATCGACCGTCTGGTGACGCAAATCCTCCAGCGCCTGCAGCCTCCCGTGCTGGTGATGGTGACCGCGGCGGAGGGGTATCGCCACGAGATTTGCCAACGCCTGGCGTGCTGCGGCGAGCGGCTGCATCTGGCGTTAAGCGCCGAGCTGACGGATGCTGAGCGCTGGCAGGCGCTTGGCGATGTGCAACCCGCGGAGATCTGGCACCGTGCGTTACCGCCCGCCCCCTACAAGGCGCTGCTGCTACCGTTTCTCGATTATCCGCTGGCGGCGGATCTGCTGAACGGCACGCTGCAAAGCCCGGTAGCGCAAAGGGTACACGATGCGCTACTGGCAGGCATTCCGGTGCTGGCGCTGCGTTATCTTTGCGACCCGCACAGCGAGCTCAACGCGCTACGCGGCGTCGCGCAGCCCGGCTACGCGGCGCAAATGAGCGCAACGCTGGAACGCCTGACGGCCAGTGGCATCACCCTGGGTACGCTGAACGAACTACTGGACAGGCTGACCGCGAACGCCAGGCCGCCAGCCGTCAGTGAAAGCCCACGGCGTTATCTGACTGTCACAGATATCGTCAATAATCCGGCGCTGGCCGAGTCACCCGACGCCGTGTTGACCGATGCCGCCGTCGATTTTTTAAAAGCACAGAAAAAAATAACCTTACCTCGATAACACACCCTGGAGTGTAGATATGTCTTCGAAAACAAAATGCTGGCTATGGATGCTGTTGGTTATCTTGTCGGAAACCTCGGCCACCTCAACGCTTAAAATGTTCGACTCCAGCGAAGGGATGACCAAAACCCTGCTGCTGGCGCTGATCGTGGTGCTTTACTGCATCTGCTACTACTCGCTCTCCCGCGCGGTGAAAGATATTCCGGTCGGTCTGGCCTACGCCACCTGGTCGGGAACCGGCATCCTGGTGGTCTCAACGCTGGGCATGGCGTTCTATGGTCAGCATCCGGATACCGCCGCCATCATCGGCATGGCGGTGATTGCCAGCGGCATCGTCATCATGAACCTGTTCTCGAAAATGGGTCATGAGGAGGCGGAAGAGACGCCGCCGACGCCGGTTTCCACCCTTGATAACAAAATCGCCAACTAACGCAGAAGGAATCGCTCATGTTTAATCTCGGATTTTTATGGCTGGCGCTGTCTATCGGCTCCGAAATCACCGGCACCTCGATGATCAAAAAAACCAACGGCTTTAGTAAACTGGGGCCATCAGTGCTGGTGGTTTGCGCTTACGCGCTGTGCTATTTCGCCCTGACCCGCGCCATGAGCACCATCCCCGTTGGCGTGGCCTACTCACTGTGGTGCGGTTTTGGCATCGTGGGCGTCACCATCTTCTCGATGATTCTCTATAAGCAGAAGCCCGATCTACCCGCGATTTTCGCCATGCTGTTGATTATCAGCGGCGGCGTGATCATGAACGTCTTCTCCGGAATGTAATAGACAATAGAGACCTTCCCTGGTCGGGAAGGTCTCTGCACGGCGAGCGCTTAATATCCCTCAGGATGAGAAATAATTTTTCCCCGTTATATTTAGCCCTCTCACCCTTCAGCATCAGAAATCTGCATCCACCTTTCAGGAAATATTATTTCCGCAAGGAAAGAAGATTTATTTCCCATCGCCGCGAAAAAATACCTCTCCGAAAATTATTCTCCATCAAACAAATGTAAATATCCGAAACATTATTACACAATAGCATTAACGTTCCCCAAAAAGTTATTACACATAGCCTAAGCCATCACTTACGATCATATTTTTATTAGAGTAAATGACCACAATCACATTGTTTTAAAAGGAAATTAATCCATATGAAATGATAACGACAGATCGTTTTCGCCAATCAATAAAGGGATATCGATCGTTGTCATCTGGCTTATTGCTAATACCCGTGACGATCGGTTTCAACGATCAATATGAATTAGTTCAATCGCCTTTGACAATGGTATTTACAGGTTGTAACATTCGCAGCCTTTAATTAAAGGCAGTAAATCGAGTGAGTGTGCGTAGCGTATTTACATCGGGAAAATAATAATTTTCAGTGGTTATTTACTACCGTCATACCCAAAAAATCGTTCTTGCGTGAATGGATTTATTGATTTTTTGCTTCTGGAGAAAGCTGTGATTCGGAACCTGAATTTCCGCCGCCCGTTAAATATCTGTTTCCTGAAAACGGCCATTATTTTCACCCTCGCCTGCATCGCAGTGCTGGCGGTGCAGTGGCACGACGTCAAAAGCAGCTATCAACGGCAAAACATGCGCGACGTGCAGAATCTGGCCGCTTACACCGCAAAGTACCTTCACGACTACGACATCATGCTCGATGAAACCATCGAGCAGTTTATCAGCATCAAACAAGATAAGAAGAATGACGACGGCGAACTCCGTCACTGGCTGTTTGAGCGCTTTAGCACCATGCCCGACGCCCGTACCTTGGTGTACGCCGACCAGCAAGGGGGTTTTATCCGTCTGCCCAACGTTGAGCTCAACGACAAAACCGAGGAAGACACCGACCCGCGCCACAAGATCTGGTATATGGCGGCCATTCGCGATGACGGAGGCAATACGCACTATACCCGCAGTCGGGATATTTTTGATGATGCCGTCAGCACTCTCACGCTCTCCAAATCGCTGATCAACAACGTAGACGGCGAAAAGCTTGGCGTGCTGGCCATCCGGCTTAATCAGGAACCCAGCATGGATATCTTGAACGCCGCCTACTCCACCCTGCCGGGGCGCAAGTGGATCATGGATAACGAAGGCCAGCAGATAACCAATGAAAGAGAGGCGGTGAATCCCCAGACGCTGGCCAACGTCGCCCCCCGACTCAATAAACAGACGCCCTTTTTCTATCTGCCTGACAGCGAAAGGTGGTATTTCTGCAGCGCGGTGGGCGACACCACGTGGTTTCTGGTTCATGAAGTGCGCAATAGCGATTTAATCTCGCAGGTCTTCACCCACAGCCTGAACGTTATCTACTGTCTGGCCTTCGGCCTGCTGGCGCTGTTTGTCTGTTGGTGGATGGTGCGCTCTTCTCTCAACGGCCTCTATATCAGCATCGCGAACGGTATTCGCAACGGCGCCATCGAACTTAAAGCTGCGGAAGAGATGCTGTATGAAGAGATCCACAATACCACCGTGCAGCAAGAAATGATTAAAAACGAAGCGCTGACCGATGGTCTCACCGAGCTCAAGAACCGCCGGGCTTTTGATAACGATATTGAATTTCTTCAACAGACCAACGATCTGTGCATCGCCATGATCGATATCGATAACTTTAAGACCATCAACGATACTTACGGCCACGCGGTTGGCGATATGGTCCTCAGGACGGTAGCGGATATCGGGCTGCGTCTGCGCGGAATGGATAACATCACCCTCTACCGCTACGGCGGCGAGGAGATTGTCGTCCTGTTTCACGGGATGACGCAGCACGACGCGTTGGCGTTTCTGGAACGCTGGCGTGAAACCTGCGAGCAGCGACACTTTCGCGAGACGAACCTGCGCGTCACCTTCAGCGGCGGCATCGCCACCAAAGACGATATGCGCGTAGAAGAGGCGCTGGTGCTGGCGGATAAGCGGCTTTACGAAGCCAAGCGAAATGGTAAAAACCGCATTATCGGCGAGTCGCTGACCTCCGCTTGAGCATTCTGCGGCTCAGGGCTGATAGCATCTATAGTATGACAAATAATGTTTATTTTGTGACCTCACATGCAACTTAAAGCCATAGCGCTGGCTGTTAATGAGGTGATAGGTTTATTTTTTGCATCAAATAGTCATACTAATAAACATGACCTGGAGATGCTTGATGATCCTCGACCGCTCCCTTTTCCTCTCCCCTTCTGATATTACGGCGCTGCGGGCGTGTTTCACGCACGATACGCAGCCCGGCATCACGCTGCGCCACCAACGCCAGCAGCTGGAAGCCTGGCTGGCTCGCCCGCAGTGGATCCCCGGTCACGGCGAAGGCGGCGGCCCGGAACATGCCCGGCATAAATACAATTATCAGATGATGGATCTCGCCGGGCTCCACTGGCTGCTGAGCGGCGACGTCCGCTACCGCGACGCCCTGCTCGCGCTGCTGCGCGGCTATGCCGACGTCTACCCGACGCTGGGCAGCGCCACCAGCCGCGACAGCAATCCGCCGGGCAGGCTATTCCACCAGACGCTCAACGAAGATATGTTTTTACTTTACGCCGCCGGAGCGTGGGCCTGCGTGAAAGGCTCGGCCAGCGAGGCAGACCGCGCGCATATTGAAGAAAACTTGCTGTGCCTGATGGTGCGTGAGGCCATTACCGTCCACCGGGACACCTTCGATATCGTCCACAACCATGGCATGTGGTCGGTGGCCGCCATCGCGCTGTGCGGCCTGGCTACCGACCATCCCGAGTGGGTGGAGATCGCCCTGCACGGTAAGCTGCGCGATGACGTCAGCGGCGGATTTTACGCCCAGCTTAACCAGCTGTTTTCTGTCGACGGCTACTATATCGAAGGGCTTTACTACCAGCGTTTCGCGCTGCGCCCCATGCTGCTATTTGCCGCGGCGCTTGACCGCTGCCAGCCGGAACGGGAAATCTGGTCCTACGGCGATCGTTTAATCCAGCGCGCCTGCGTCACGCTGTTCGATATGGCGTTCCCGGACGGCACTCTGCCAGCACTGAACGATGCCTCGAAAACCATGAATCTGCGCGACGAAGGCGCGCTGATGGCGGTCAGCCTGTGTCGCCAGCACTACGGCCCATCGTCTCAGCTTTCGGCTATCGCCCACTATCAACAGGCATGCTGGCCGTGCCGGGGAACGCTATTACTCAGCGAAGATGCGCAAGCACCGGGTGAAGTCACGGTCCGCCGTTCGCAGTTGGTGCGCGACGGCGTGGCAGGCGATCGCGGCGCAGGCGGTATTCTGCGCGCTCAGCCTGACGGAGAATCGGAGAGTATGGCGCTGCTTTGGTGGGGCGGGCATGGCAATATCGCCGGTATGCACAGCGCCCTGAACCACGGCCATTTTGACGGACTGCACCTCAGCTACTTTACCCGTGGGCACGAAATCCTCCAGGACTACGGCTTCGCCCGCTGGGTTAACGTCGAACCTAAATTCGGCGGTCGCTACGTGGCGGAAAATAACGGCTACGCCAAGAAAACCGTGGCCCACAACACCGTGGTGGTGGATGAAGGCTGCCAGAATCAGGGCGACAAAGAACGGGCGGCGGCGCGTTACGGAAATACCCATTTCTTTACCGGCAGCGGCCCATATCAGGGCATGAGCGCCTTTGCCGACGACTACTGGCCGGGGGTTAACCAACAGCGCACGGTCCTGTTGCTCACGCTGCCGCAGTGCGAGCGCCCGCTACTGGTCGATCTGTTTGCGCTGTACAGCGACAACCGTCATCAGTATGACTATTGCCTGCACACTCTGGGGCAAATCATCCACTGCAACCGTGAACTGAAGGCGGAACCTACCCGCTCGCCGCTCGGCACCTCGCAAGGCTATGAGCACCTTTGGCGCTGCGCCTGTGGCCCGGTGCCCGCCGCAGAGGCGGCGCAGTTGAGCTGGCTATACGGCGACAGCTTCTACACGCTGACCAGCACAATGCCACAGCCCGGCGAGCTGATAATCGCCCGGACAGGTGCCAGCGATCCGGCGTTTAACCTGCGCGAGGAGCCCGCGTGGCTGTTACGAACGCATGCGCAAAACACGCTGTTTGCCAACGTGCTGGAGTGCCACGGCGAGTTTGACGAGTCGCGGGAAGTTTCGCGACAGGCGCGGGGGAACGTACGGGAAGTGATGATTGAGGAACACAGCGCGGCGCAGACGGTAGTGTTAATCGCCTTCCACCAGGGCGAGCCCTGCCGGATAGCGGTAGATAACCGCCGCGGACACGGCGGGTTCAGCGTGGCGTAATCAGAGGCGGTGTTTGCTGGCGTCCATCATGCCGAGGGACGCCTGGAACGCCGCCTCCGCATCGCCCGCCATAATCGCTTTATAGATGCGCTCATGGTCGTCGAGACACATGCCGCCCTCTTTTGAGGAGTGGCTGATAAACCATTTGAACACCGTGGTCAGCACGTTGCCAAACGGCTGATAGAAGCAGTTACCGGACGACATAAAAATGATGCGGTGAAAGCGCGTATCGGCATCCACCCACCGTTCAGCGTCAAAATTTTGCGCAATGCGGCACATTTCTTCCCAGGTCTGTGACAACGCGATGCACTGCTCGCGCGTGGCATTTATCGCCGCCAGACGGGTCGCGTGCGGCTCAATCACCCGCCGGAACTCAAGAAACTGCTGGTACATTTCCAGCGTGCCTTCCATGCCGCTCAGCCATTCCAGCAGCTGTACGTCGAGAATATTCCAGTCGGTGCGGGCGCGAACGCGGGTACCGGTTTTCGGCCGCGACTCCAGCAAGCCTTTAGACGATACTAGTTTCAGCGCCTCGCGCAGCGCCGTGCGGCTGACTCCCAGCTGTTCACACAGCTCAACTTCGGCCGGTAATACGGTGCCAGGCTGCAGCTGACCGGAGAAAATCTTGCGGGCAATGTCGCTGGCAATCAGGCCATCCAGGCCGCGCTGTGTCGTCGTAATCGTCGTGAAGTTCATGCTTTTGTCATACCTGAACAAGAATTATGTCTCAGTGTAACATAGCCAGGGGGATCGATTAGCGCATCCAGCGCAATTTTCTCGGCTTTTTCCGTACATTTAACCATCACTCGACAGCCTGATATCGCATTTAGTCATACTAATAAGGATCGTTTTTACGCCAAATTGTTCAATTACTCAACACAGATCACAAGTCACACTCGATAAAACGCCAAACATTGAAGTGGATCGCAAATCAGCTCACGCCAATTTTATTAGTCATACTAAATGACAAATAATACTTCATCTCCTGATACAACTCGCGAGTGTGGACATAATGGATATCAACATTATTGTGATGGTGGTGTACTTCGTGCTGATGATTGCTATCAGCTACGCGTTCAAAAAAATGGGTACCGGGTCGGCAAGCCACTACTTCCGCGGCGGCGGCAGGATGCTGTGGTGGATGGTGGGCGCGACGGCGTTCATGGCGCAGTTCAGCGCCTGGACCTTCACCGGCGCCGCCGGTCAGGCCTATCGCTACGGCTTTACGGCCATCGGCGTCTTTGCCGGTAACGTCATTGGTTACATCGTCGGCTGGTGGTGGTTCGCCACCCGTTTCCGCCAGCTGCGGGTCGATACGCCCACTCAGGCCATCAGCCAGCGCTTTGGCCCGAAAAACGAGCAGTTCTTTACCTGGATCCTGATTCCGCTCAGCATCCTTAACGCGGGCGTGTGGCTTAACAGCTTGGCGGTGTTTGCCAGCGCGGTCTTTAAGTATGACTTAACGCTGACGCTGTGGATCACCGGTCTGGTGGTGCTGCTGATCTCCCTGTTGAGCGGCTCCTGGGGCGTGGTGGCCAGCGACTTCGTACAAACGCTGATTGTGGCGATTATTTCGGTGGTGTGCGCGGCGGTGGCGCTGTTTAAAGTCGGCGGCCCGGTCAAAATGGTCAACGACTTCCCGTCCGGCTTCTTTACCGGCCCGGACACCGGCCCGCACTATATTCTGATCCTGATAGTCTGCTTCGCCTTCTTCTTTGTGAAGCAACTGCAAAGCTTCAACAACCTGCAGGATTCCTATCGCTACCTGAACGCCAAGGACAGCGCCAACGCCAAAAAAGCCGCGCTGTTTGCCCTGTTCCTGATGCTGTTCGGCACCCTGATTTGGTTTATTCCGCCGTGGGCCACCGCCATTCTCTACCCGGATATGGCGCAGTCGCACCCGGAACTGGGGAAAAACGCCACCGACGCGGCCTATCTGGTGTTCTCCGAACGCGCCATGCCGGAGGGAACCGTCGGGCTGCTGATGGCCGGCCTGTTTGCCGCCACCATGTCGTCGATGGATACCGCGCTTAACCGCAACTCGGGCATTTTCGTGCGCAGTTTCTGGACGCCGGTGGTGAATCGCAATGAACCCAAAAGCGAGCACTACCTGCTGCGCGTCGGCCAGACGGCGTGCATCGTCAACGGCGTGCTGGTGATTCTGGTCGCGCAGTATATGCAATCGCTGCAAGAGCTGAGCCTGTTTGACCTGATGATTCAGGTTGGGACCCTGGCTTCCGCGCCGATTATCGTGCCGCTGTTCTTCGGCATGTTTATCCGCAAAACACCGGACTGGTCCGCATGGGGGACGGTGGTCTTTGGGCTGATTGTTTCTTACGTCATTACCCACTGGCTCACGGTGAAAGACGTGAGCGACACGCTGGGGCTGACGCTGACCAACCGTGAACTGAAAGATCTCTCCGCCGTGTGGAATATTTTCTGCCACCTGGTGTTTACCGGCGGCTTCTTCTGCCTGTCGACGCTGTTTTACCGCGAGCCGGGTAAAGCGCGCGCTTCGGTGCTCGCTACCTTCTTCAGCAATATGGAAACACCGGTCTACGCCGACCACGAGCAGGATGGCTTCGACCGCCTGCAGCGCAGCAAAATCGGCAAGATATCGCTCGCCATGGGTCTGTGCATGCTGCTGATGATCCTGATTCCTAATCCATTGTGGGGACGCCTGCTGTTCCTGCTCAGCGCTGCCGCCATCATTTTGTTCGGCTACGTTCTTTGGCGCAGTGCCTCTTCTGATTCTTCAACACAAGGGAGCAACTATGTTTACCGACCTGAAAAATAAGCGCGTATTAATCACCGGGTCCAGCGCAGGGATGGGGCTGGCCGCCGCGCTGGCGTTTGCCCGCCAGGGAGCCAAAGTCGGCATCAACAGCCATAACGTACCGCCGGAGCTGGAGGAGACGTTGAGTCTGCTGCGTCAATATGGCGGCGAGGTCGAATTCTTGCAGGCTGATGTCACCCGCTCGGACGAATGCGCTCACCTGGTCGCCGCGTTTGTTGAACGCTTCGGCGGCCTGGACGTGTTGATTAACAACGCCGGCGGTCTCGGAGGGCGAGCCAACCTGGAAGCCATTGACGATGAATTTTACGACCGGGTGATGGATCTCAACGCCCGCTCGGCGCTGATGATGACCCGCTTTGCCATTCCGCATTTACGTGCGGCGGCGAAAGCCCGAGGCGAAACCACCTGCGTTATCAGCACCGGTTCCATCGCCGGGCGCGAGGGCGGCGGCGTGGGGGCGGGCGTCTACGCGGCGTCGAAGGCATGGTTGCACGATATTCACCGTAACTGGGTGAAAGAATTTACCGTCGACGGTATCCGCTTCAATATCGTCTCACCGGGCACCATCGATACCGCGTTTCATGACGGGAAAAGCGACGAACTGCGGGCCAAAATCGCCGCCAGTATTCCGATGGGCCGCTTTGGCACCGCTGAGGAGGTTGCGCCAGCGTTCTTGTTCTTCGCATCGCACGCCTGCAGCGGCTATATCACCGGGCAGATTCTGGACGTCAACGGCGGACAAATGGCGCCATAATGGATAAAAAACGCCCCTTCAGTTCATCCTGAAGGGGTATTTCGCTTCGAGCCAAAATCGGTATCCAGCAGAATGATAGGCATAATCTTTATATTGTTATAGTCCGGAGCCCCCTGCCAACGATATAATCAGCAGCGAATAAATCGCTTAATAACCTCCGCTCGAGCACCAGGAATTTATGATGACCACGCAGCGTCTGGTGAGCATAATCACGGGCGTGCTGATTATCCTAATCATTCTGCCCATTACGCTCAGCCTGTGGCTGGCCCACCGCCAGGCCCACGAACTCTTTGACCAGGAGTTAAACAACTACGCCGCACGGGTCATGGCGCGTTCAGAGCGCGTCAAGCAACAAACGCGTACCGCGCTGGAAGAGGTCAGCCGCTTCCGGGGCGAGACCTGTAGCCTGGCGCATCTGCGTCAATTGCAAAAGATGTCCTATATTCATCAATACGTGCAGAGCGTGTTTTTCCTTGAAAACGCGGTCCACCCCTGCGCCCTGTTGGGCAATAGTCTGGGCGAAAAGGTCCCTGACTCCGAATTTACCGCCCCCGGCGGTTATCAGGTGTGGCTGGTGTCGCGTCACGACCTGCAAACCGACGACAAAATGGTCGCCGTCAGCAACGGCAGGTACGTTGCCATTGTGGATCCCGATTCACTGATCGACGTCTTGCCGCACCCTCACTACCCCATTCATGCCGCGTTGATCAGTACGAAAGGGTATCAGGTGATCACCAGCAATGCGCCTGTCGACGCGGACTTCTGGCAAAAAAATCTGCATGTCTTTCAGCCGACAATCGAAAAAGACGGCATCGTTTACCACCAGCAGCTTCTGCCAACGGTGGGGGCGATTTTACTGACATGGTCTTCCCTGCAGCCGATGGAATCCAGCTTGCGCCACCAGCTGATGATTTGGGTGCCGTTGGGCATACTCCTGAGTCTCATCACGGCATTTTTGATGCTGCGTCTTCTGCGCCGCCTGCGTTCATCACATTACCGCATTCTCGATGCCATACGGACGAAGGAAATCAGCGTGCACTATCAGCCGGTGGTCGACCTGAAGAGCGGACGCATCGTCGGCGCCGAAGCGCTGGCCCGCTGGCAGCAGCCGGACGGCCACTGGCTACCGCCGGATATTTTCATCCCGCTGGCCGAGCAAACCGGCGTTATTAATCAACTGACCGAATATATCGTGCGTACGGTATTTGACGATCTCGGGAACTGGCTGGCCGCGCATCCACAACAACATATTGCGATTAATTTCTCCGCCGCCGACCTCAGTTCGCCTCCCCTGCCGACGCTCGTCAAACAACTGCTCACGCAGTGGCAGGTTGCCGCCAATCAGATTGCGATTGAAATTACCGAGCGCGAACTCATCACCCCCAAAACCGCGTGCCCGGTGATTCAGGCCTACCGGGAAATGGGCCATACCATTTGTATTGATGATTTTGGCGTCGGCTATTCAAGCCTCAGCTACTTGCAGGATCTGGACATCGACACGCTGAAGATCGATAAATCCTTCGTCGAAAGCCTGGAACACAATCGCGTGACCGGCCATATCATCGATATGGCAAAATCGCTCAACCTGACGATGGTGGCCGAAGGGATTGAAACTCCCGCGCAACGCGACTGGCTGCTCGCCCACGGCGTGCAGACCGGACAGGGTTGGCTATTCAGCCCGGCGCTGGCGAAAAAAGCGTTTATCCACTGGGCGAACGATAACCTACAGGCAGGCGAACGTTAATGGTGATAGGCCAGCGTCTGCGCATGGAGCGGGCTTTCGGAAAGCTTCTGGCAGCGCTGTAGTGTCCCCTTCCCCGCATAGCGATATAAAAACTCGCCGCTACGGCTGCGGTGGATAAGCCTGTCGCCATTGCTAAAGCTGACCACCTCGACACCGTTATCCTGACGGTGGCCAGCGCCGACTTCATAATGCCCCTGCCACAGTTCCGATACATGACCATAGACATGGAGAGTAACCTCCACCAGGCCGCGCGACGGGCAATGAAGCTGCAGCGCCGTCGAGTTAAAATTCAGCGCCAGAGATGAGGGGGAAATTAAAATAAACGATAATAATAACAGCAGATTCTTCATCATTTTATAGGTAAACAGACTCAATATGAGGCGCTACCATACAGGCCTGATGAATATAACGTTTTTGTTCTGACGCAATAAAAACGAAGAAACAGAAATGGATATTACGAAATAAAATAGACTTCACATTCTCATAAGCAATAAGCGGAAATAACATTTCCGCTTATTACTCAAATAAAGAAACTTTATTTCCGCTATTTAATCTGCGCGGGATGATCGGCTGCGGGCTCGGCGCTGCCATCCGGGAATAAGCGCTGACGCAACGTGGCGGCTTCGCCAGCATTGCCCAACAGCCCCCGCTGTTTTAGCGCGGGTATCACCCAGCGAGCAAAATCTTCAAAGCAGCCCGGCGACAGCCATTGCGCCAGGTTAATGCCGTCGGTGTCGCTCTCCTCCAGCCACTGTTCCAGCTGTGCGGCCACGCTGTCGCCGCTGCCGACAAACGTTTTTTGCCGCCCCAGACCCTGTTCAGGATGAAACACTTCACGCAGCGTGCGGCTCGGTTGCCCGTCTTCGCCAGTGACCATTTTCAGCAGCGAACGGTTAGAGTTCGTCTGCTGCCAGGCCAGAGGCGCATCCAGCGAATGACCAGCGAGATCGACCCCGGTGCTGGCCCCGTAGTGAATCAGCGCCCCTTGCAAATCGTAGCGGGCGCGCCGTTCAGCATAGCGCGCCTGCGCGTCATGTTCGCTTTCCCCGGTAATCACCGTCACCGCGCTGATAAACTTAATCGCCCCCGGCGCGCGTCCCAACGCCGCCGCCCGCGCCTTAATTGCCGCCACCTGTCGGCGCACGCCGCTGGCGTCCAGCCCGGCGACAAACACCACTTCGGCATGCTTCGCGGCAAAATCAATGCCGCGCGGCGAGCCGCCGGCCTGGAAAATCACCGGCGTGCGCTGCGGGCTGGGCTCAGAAAGATGGGCATCCGGCACCGAAAACCAGCGCCCGCGATGGTTGACCGCATGGACTTTCTGCGGGTCGCTGTAGATGCCCGCCGCCTTATCGCGCCTCAGCGCCGCACGCTCCCAGGAGTGTTGCCACAATTTATAGCTCACGGTCAGAAACTCATCGGCGCGATCGTAGCGTTCGTCGTGGTCCATCTGTTTTTCCAGCCCCAGATTGCGCGCCGCGCTCTCCAGCTGTGACGTCACCACATTCCAGGCAATACGCCCGCCGGTCAGGTGATCGAGGGTGGTAAATTTGCGTGCCAGCAGATAAGGCTGTTCATAGGTGGTGGAGACCGTGATCCCAAATCCCAGCCGCTGCGTCTGCGCCGCCATGGCGGAAACCAGCAGCAGCGGGTCAATCAGCGGCGACTGAATCCCCTGCACCAGTGATGCCGCCGGGCTGCCTTGCCAGCTATCAATCAGCCCCAGCGCATCGGCAATAAACAGGCAGTCAAAGCCGTTATCTTCCAGCAGCTTTGCCAGCGCCACCCAGTATTCAATATCGGTATAGCGATAACTTTGGTCCTGTGGGTCACGCCACATGCCGTAGTTAATGTGGGAAACCGCCGCCATCGTAAACCCACTGAGAATAATGTTATTGCGCATGTTATTTACCGAAATAAAAAGAACTGACCTTAAATAAAACAATTTTTATCGACAATGAATAAATCCGGCAAACTAAAGCCAAAAACCGCAAATAAGAAAAGCAGAAAACAAAATCACAAATGCGTATTTATTCTCTTTTTTATCCGGTGCTAGTATCGCCGTCTGACCTGATCCCCATAAAAAAATCAGGCAAATATTAAAAACACCTGCATTCGCAAATCGGACATCGTTATGAAAAACAATCAATTTTCATCCGGGATATCATTATCTCGCCGTAAGCTATTACAGCTCACCGCCATTTCCACCACATTATTTATGGGATTAGGATTACCCGGTTTGTCCTTTGCTGAAGACGGTGATGAGAAATCGCGTTATGGCAAAACGTTAATTATTGGCCAGGCGCTGGAACCGACCATTTACGATCCCAACCGCCAGTATTCTTATGAAACTTACCGGGTAGACAAACATATTTATGAGTCGCTGGTGGCCGAAGATCTCTCGGTTCCGGCGGCAAAGGGCACCCCGCCGATCGTTCCCGGCCTGGCGACCCATTGGGACGTTAACGACAACGCGACCGTCTACACCTTTCACCTGCGTGAAGGGGTTAAGTTCCACGACGGTACGCCGTTTGACGCCGAAGCGGTACGCTTCAACGTGCGCCGCTTTACCGACCCGCAGTTTGAATTCTTCGATGCCCGCTCACAGGCCACCATGGCTCAGGTTTATCGCGACCTGAAAGCGATTGAGGTTATCGACCCGCTTACCGTGCGTTACACCTTCAACCAGCCCTTCCCTGACTTCCTGCGTTTCTTGCCGCAGGGCAACTGGGTTTCCGGCATTTTCAGCCCGGCGGCGCTGAAAAAATGGGGCCAGGATGGTCTGGCGGAACACCCAACCGGGACCGGGCCGTACCGCTTTGTGCTGCGGGTTCGCAACGATCGTACCGAACTGGTGCGCAACGACGACTGGTGGGGCAAAAAACCGTATATGGAACGGCTGATCTTCCGCCCGATTCTCGACGGCAGCACCGGCGTCAGCGCGTTACAGTCCGGCCAGGTGGATATCCTGTCACGAACCCCGACCGACGCGGTCGATTTGCTCTCGCAGAGCGGCTACACGGTACATAACAGCACCGAAGCTAACCAGCTGTTCCTCGGCTGGAACTTTGCCAATAAATATACCCGCCAGCTGGCCGTGCGCCAGGCGGTGATCAAAGCCATCAACCGTGAAGAGCTGGTGAAGTCGCTGCTGAACGGCCACGCGGTGGCAAGCTACAGCATTCTTAACCGCTCAAACGAAGCCTTCCTCGCCGAGCAGAAAGACTATACCTACGACCCGGAAGGGGCGAAAAAACTGCTGGCCGACGCCGGGTATCAGCCCGGTGAAGTGAGCTTCACCATCATCACTTACGATCAAAACCAGCCGGTGATTGAGTGGATCCAACGCGATCTGAGCAAGGTTGGCATTACCGTGAAGGTGGTGTCACAGGAGTGGATTACCTACAGCTCGCACTTGGCCAACCTCGCCGACGACACCGGGCTATTCACCATGGAATGGGGGCTGATTACCCCGCAGTGGCTGAACGTGGCATGGAAAAACTACGTAGTTTCCCGCGGCAAAGGCGAAAAGGTCATTACCGGCGTCGAGCCGCTGATCGCCGAGGCCAGCGTCACCACCGATCGGCAAAAAGCGTTGACGTTGTGGCATCAGGTTAACCAGCAGTTCCAGCAGCAGGCGGCGTTTGTCCCGCTGCTTGAGCTGAACCGCGTGTTTACCTCGTCGCCCGCCGTCCAGGGCTTTAACGTCCCGGCGCAGAATTTCTACGACCTGACCCGCGTGTGGTTGAAACCATGATTCGCATCGTACTGCTTCGCCTGGCGCAGGCCGTGCCGCTGCTGTTTCTGATCTCGCTGCTGGTGTTCCTGATTGCCAAGCTGGTGCCCGGCGACCCGATCGCCAACGCGCTGGCCGGGCAGCTCTCCAGCGAGGCCATCGAACAAATCCGTCACGTCTATGGGCTGGATAAGCCTGCGGCGGTGCAGTACCTGCTGTGGCTGAAGAACCTGTTCAGCGGCGACTGGGGCACCTCGCTGACCCTGCGCGCACCGGTGATCGAAGTGCTGAGCAGCGCTTTCGCCAATACCGCGATTCTGACCGGCGCGGCGGTGCTGTTATGCCTGATACCCGGCGTCGCGGTAGGCGTAACGTGCGGCCTGTGGCAGGGCACCCGCCGTGACCGCCTGGTGATGCTGCTGGTCCAGCTCGGCCATAACATTCCCATCTTCTGGCTGGCGGTGTTTTTCATCTGGCTGTTTGCCGTGAAGCTGCGCTGGTTCCCGGTCTCGGGGATGTACGACATGCGCGGCGACCGCGGGCTGGGCGACCTGTTGCACCATCTGTTTTTACCGGCGCTCTCCACGGCGCTGATCTCGATGCTGATTCTCGCCCGTCAGGTGCGTCACAGCGTCATCGACATCATGAATGCTGACTACATCCGTACCTACCGGGCACTGGGCTATCCCACAGCGCTGTTGCTGTGGCGACACCTGGGGCGAAACCTGCTGGCGCCGATTGTCAGCATCACCGGGCTGCAAATTGGCTACCTGCTCAGCGGCGTCATCTTTATTGAGAAGATTTTCGCCTGGCCCGGCATTGGCACTCAGCTGTACAACGCCGCTGCGGGCCAGGACTACCCCACTATCCAGACCGGGGTGATGCTGATCGCCGTCTGCTTCCTCGCCGTCAACCTGCTGAGCGACATCCTGCAGGACTGGCTGGATCCCCGCCACGAAGGAGCCCGTTAACCATGACCCCTACCCTCTTCCTGCGTCGGCTTTCACGACACGGGCTGGCGCTGCTCGGCCTGTTAATTCTGCTCTGCGCGCTGCTGGTGTCGCTGTTCGCGCCGTGGCTATCGCCCTATGACCCGCTCGCGGCCTTCGACGGCCTGCGTCTGGCGCCGCCGGGTACGCCGGGCCATCTACTGGGGCTGGATAATCAGGGGCGCGATGTCTTAAGCCGTATCATCTGGGGCGGGCGCAGCCTGCTCGCCGCCTCGGTGCTGCCGATTATCTTCGCCGCGATGGTGAGCCTGGCGCTCGGCATGCTGGCGGGCTTTCGCGCGTCGGCCTTTTCCGAACTGATTATGCGCAGCATGGACATGCTGTTCGCCTTCCCGATGGTACTGCTCGCCATCGGCCTGTCGGCGGTGCTGGGCAGCGGTTATCCCACGCTCATCATTACCCTGATTTGCAGCGTTATTCCCTACCTCACCCGCGTGGTCTATCGCGATACCCGCGCCGAAGTGGCGAAAGAGTACGTCGAAGCGCTACGCGCTCAGGGGGCGTCGACTGCCGACATTCTGTTCCGTGAAATTATGCCCAACGTCGCCACGCCGCTGCTGGTGTACACCACCTCGCTGCTCGGCGGCATGGTGGTGTTCCTCGCCGGCCTGAGTTTTCTTGGCCTTGGCGTACAGCCACCGCAGGCCGATTGGGGGCGCATGGTCGGCGAAGGCGCACAAATGATGATCCTCGGCGCGCCGCACGTGGCTACCGCGCCTGCCGTGGCGATCGTACTGCTTTCGCTGGCGTTTAATTGGCTGGGGGACGGCTTGCGCGATCTCCTTGACCCTTACCAATAAGGAGCGGCAACCATGAGCCTGCTGCAAATTGCCCACCTTAACGTGCTTTTCCACCGCCAGAACGTCCAGGCGGTAAACGACGTCTCCCTGACCATTGCCCCCGGCGAAGTGCTGGCGCTGGCGGGAGAATCCGGTTCCGGTAAAAGCGTCACCGCCGCCGCCATTCTCGGCCTGCTGCCCGCCGACCAGGTGACACTGGGCGGCAGCATCACCTTCGACGGCCAGCCGCTGCTGCACCAGTCGACGGCACAGCTTAACCGCCTGCGCGGCCACGATATTGCGATGGTGTTTCAGAACTCGCTCTCCACCCTCGATCCCTCGTGGCGAGTGGGCAAACAGCTTCAGCACAATCTGCGTCGTCTGCACCCGGCGCTGGGGCGACGCGCCCTGCGCGAAGAGGCGATCGCCTGGCTGGTGCGCATGAAAATCCGCCAGCCTGAGCAGGTGATGGCGCTCTATCCGCACCAGCTCTCCGGCGGGATGCGCCAGCGTATTCTGATTGCGCTCGCCGCCATGTGCCGCCCGCGCCTGCTGATTGCCGATGAGCCCACCACCGCCCTCGACGCGACCGTACAGCGCGAGGTCCTCCAGTTGCTCAAAGAGCTGTGCCAGCAGCAGCAAATGGCGCTGTTGATCATCACCCACGATTTCGGCGTGGTGGCAGCCTTAAGCGATCGCGTTGCGGTGATGCAGTATGGGCGCATCGTTGAGCAGGCCGCCACAGCAGAACTTATTGCCGCACCGCAGCATCCCTATACCCAATCGCTGCTGGCAGCGGTGCCGTGGCCGAATATCTCACCGGTCGCCGCGCGACTCGTTGACGGTGCACCGCTGCTGCAAACCCGCGCGCTGGGTAAAGATTTCTGGCGACGCGAGCCGCACGGGTGGTGGCCGAAAAAGGTGCCGGTGACGGCGGTAAACAACGTCAATCTGCGCGTTCAGCGCGGTGAGATTGTCGGCATTATCGGCGAGTCCGGCTCCGGAAAATCAACCCTCGCGCGGCTGCTGGCGCAGCTGATCCCCGCCGATCGCGGCGAGATGCAGTTTGCTGGCGAGCCGGTGCGAACGGCAGATCCGCAAAGTGTCGCCGCCCTGCGCCGTCAGCTGCAATGCGTGTTCCAGGACAGCCTGGCGTCGTTCAACCCGCGCCTGACGCTGGAAGAACAGCTGGTGCGCCCGCAGTTTCGTCTCGGCACCGCCACACAGCGCTCGCAGGCGGTGGCCCGCGCCCAGTCGCTGTTTAGCGAAGTGGGGCTGGACGTCGGGCTGCTGCAACGCTACCCGCACCAGCTCTCCGGCGGCCAACGCCAGCGCGCCAATATCGCCCGCGCGCTGGTGGTGAATCCGCGTTTTCTGCTGCTCGACGAACCCACCTCGGCGCTGGATCTCACGGTGCAGGCGCAGGTGATGACCCTGCTCACCCGTATGCATCAACAGCACGCCCTGACCTGCCTGTTTATCAGCCACAACCTGGCGCTGGTGGCCCAGTTTTGCCAGCGCATTGTGGTGATGGCCCACGGCGAAGTCGTCGACGATTTCCCCCGCCACGCGCTGTATGCCACCGAGCGCCATCCGCTCACCCGGCAGCTGCTGGCCGCCAATTATCTGCTGCCACCGGGCGAGACAGAGACGGCCTTAAAACGATTTGCCTGACCAGTTTAATAAGGACACACCATGACAACCGCGAAAAAACAACTGTTATTCAATGGCTTTATGATGAACGTCGTCGGCCACGTCTCCGCCGGGCTGTGGCGACACCCCGACGACCGCGCCAGCGAGTACACCACGCTCGACTACTGGCTGCACATTGCGCGCCTGCTGGATGACGCCGGATTCGATGCGATGTTTATTGCCGACGCGCTGGGGCAGATTGACGTCTACCAGGGCAAACCGGACGCCGCGCTGCGAACCGCCGCGCAGTCGCCGGTCAACGACCCGCTGCTGCTGGTCTCGGCGATGGCCGCCGCCACCCGTCAGCTCGGTTTTGGCATTACCGTCTCCACCACCTACGAACATCCCTACCTGCTGGCGCGCAAGTTCACCACGCTCGATCACCTGACCAAAGGCCGGGTGGCGTGGAACATTGTGACCTCGGTGCTGGAGTCCGCCGCGCGGAACCTCGGGCTGGAAAAACAGATGGACCACGATGAACGCTACGAGCGGGCGCAGGAGTTTCTGGAGGTCACCTACAAACTGTGGGAAGGCTCATGGGAAGACGATGCGGTACGACGCGACCGCGAGGCAGGCGTGTATACCGACCCGGCCAAAGTTCACCCGATTCGCCATCAGGGACGCTGGTTTACCGTGCCGGATGCCCATCTGGCCGAGCCCAGCCCGCAGCGCACGCCGGTGCTGTTCCAGGCTGGCACTTCGGATCGCGGACGGCTGTTCGCCGCGCAGAACGCCGAAGTGGTGTTCCTTGGCGGCACCACGCCGCAGTCCATTGCACAGAATATCGACAAAATTCGTACCCAGGCGCACGAGCAGGGCCGTGCCGCCGACGCCATTCGTTTTATCACCGCCATCAGCGTGGTGGTGGATGAAGACGACGCCAAAGCCCACGCCAAATTCCAGGACTACCTCAGCTACGCCAGCCAGGAGGCGGCGCTGGCGCTGTTCTCCGCGTGGACCGGGGTGGACTGGTCCGGCTGGTCGCTGGACGCGCCGCTCAAATATATCGAAACCAACGCCAGCCGTTCCGCGCTGGCCGGGCTGACGCGCATCGACGCCGAGCGTCAGTGGACGGTGGGGGATATCAGCAACTATATCGGCATCGGCGGCATTCACCCAACGCTGGTGGGCAGCCCGCAGAGCGTCGCCGACCAGCTGGAAGCCTTCGCCGACGCTTCCGGCGTGGACGGATTTAACCTCGCCTACGCCATCAGCCCCGGCAGCTTTGAAGATTTTGTCCGCTGGGTGGTGCCGGAGCTGCAGGCGCGAGGCCGCATGCGCCGTGCCGATGGTTCATCCCTGACCCTGCGCGAACGCCTGCAGGGCAACGGGCAACGGCGGCTGCGTGACGATCACCCCGGCACGCGTTTCCGCCAGCTGAGCGAGAGCTATATCCAGGAGGCGCCATGAGCATTCATCTGCACTGGTATCTGCCGACCAACGGCGACAGCCGGGGGATCGTCGGCGCGGGCGACGACTCCCAGCATATCAGCGGCATCGGCGGGCAGTTCCGCCCCGCAACGCTCGATTATCTGGTGGATATCGCCCGCAGCGCCGAACGTCTGGGCTTTGAGGGCGTGCTGACGCCGACGGGCAGCTGGTGCGAAGACGCGTGGCTCAGCACCATGGCCATCAGCCAGCACACCGAACGGCTGAAATTTATCGTCGCCTTCCGCCCGGGCTTTATTTCACCGACGTTGGCGGCCCATCAGGCCGCCAGCTTCCAGCGGCTGACCGAAGGGCGATTGATGATCAATATCGTCACCGGCGGCGATCCGGTTGAGCAACGTCGCTACGGCGACCGACTGGATCACGATCAACGCTACGCCCGCAGCGGCGAGTTTATTGCTGCGTTTAAAGGCGTCAGCCATGCCAGAAATAGCGGCCAGCCGTTCGATTTTCACGGCGAGCACTATCAGCTGGAGCAAGCCACCCTGCTGCCGTCACCGTGGCCCGTGCCGCCGGTGTTCTTTGGCGGTTCCAGCCCGGCGGCCCAGCAGGTCGCCGCCGCCCAGGCCGACACCTGGATTAGCTGGGGCGAGCCGCCGGAGCAGGTCGCGCCGCAGCTGGAAACCGTGCGCGCGCTGGCCGCAGCCCAGGGGCGCACGCCGAGCTTTGGCATTCGCTTTCACGTTATCAGCCGCGATACCGAGGAGGAGGCCTGGCGCGAAGCCGCACGCCTGCTCAACGGCATTACCCCGGAGCGTATTCACAGCGCCCAGTCGCTGTTGGGGCGCACCGAATCGGTTGGGCAAAAACGCATGAGCGCGCTGCTGGAGGATATTCAGGCCGAGCAGGTCAATCCAGAAAACGTCCGTCTGCTGGAGGTCGCCCCTAATATCTGGAGCGGCTATGCGCTGGTGCGCGGCGGCGTGGGAACCGCCATCGTCGGCAGCCACCAGCAGGTGGCGGAGAAAATCCAGGCCTTCCACGCGCTGGGCATCGAGCACTTTATTTTATCCGGCCAGCCGCATCTTGAAGAGGCTTACTGGTTCGCCGAGGGCGCAGGCGCCCTGCTCCGCCGCAGCGGACTGCTGCATTCATCACATCAACCATAAAAAAACATCGCACCTAAGAGAGGAACTATGAGCCACGCTCAGGACATTTATGCCGGACTTAACCACCAGGAATTCGCCCACTGGAAAGCGGTGGCGCAGCAAGTCGCTGACCGCCTGTACGCCACCTTGCTGGAGCGCGATCGTGCCAACCAGCATCCGTTTGAAGAGATCGACTGGTTACGCCAGAGCGGCCTGCTCAAATTAGCGGTGCCGAAGTCATTGGGCGGCGGCGGCGCGAATCTGGTTCAGGCGCTGGAGATTGGCCGCATTATCTCCGCGGCCGACGGCTCCCTCGGCCAGTTGATTACCTATCACTACTCCAACGGCGTCTGGAGCTACATTCTCGGCAACCGCGAGCAGTGGGAATTTATCGCCCGCGGCGTGGCGGAAAAAGGCTGGTTCCAGTCGAGCATCAGCAACCCGCGTGACCCGCGCCTGCAACTGGAATGGGATGGCAGCGACCTGTACGTCACCGGACGCCGTACCTTCGCCACCGGTGCCGCCGTTTCGCAGGTGATGACCATCGCCGTATGGGTGGGCGATGAACTGGTGCAGTATCAGGTCACCGCCGACCAGCCGGGCATTACCTTTAACGATGACTGGGACAACCTCGGCCAGCGCCTTACCGCCAGCGGCACGCTGGAGTTCAACCGCCTGCGCCTGCAGGAGAAAGATCGCCTCACCGGACTGGAGGAGAAGCCACACAGCGCGCTGCTGCGCAACGCCCTGCGTAACCAGTTCAGCCAGCTGATCTTCGTTCACTTCTACCTCGGCATTGCCGAAGGCGCGCTGAAACAAGCCGCCGCCTACTTCCGCGACACCGTCCGCCCGTGGCCGGAGTCCGGCGTGGAGAGCGCGCAGCAGGATCCCTATCACCGGCTGAAGGCGGGGGAACTCGCTTCCGACCTCGCCGCCGGGATCGCGCTGGCGGAAAAAACCGCCCACGCCTTCCAGGACGCTTTCCACGCGGGCGACGATCTCAGCGAAACCCAGTGGGGCGAGCTGGCGCTGTTAACCGACCAGGCCAAGGTGATTGCCAACAACGTGGCGCTGAAAATCAGCAATGAAATCTACGAACTGACCGGCGGGCGTTCCACCAGCAATCAATACGGACTGGACGTGTTCTGGCGCAACGTGCGTACCCATACGCTGCACGACCCGGTGGCCTACCGGACGCGCGAAGTGGGCGACTACGTGCTGAGCGGCAAGCTGCCGACGCCGCGCGTCTACGCGCCGCCGAAACGCTAAGGACGTCACGATGCCGGAGATTCGGACTCTTCATGACCCCGCCGAGCTGCTTGCCGCCGCGACGCTGTTTCGCCAGGCGATGTTCGGCCTGCCGGGAGGCGTTACGCCGGTCGATGGCTGGGCTGAGCGCTACGTGGTGCCGGGGCGCGTTTACGCCGCGTCGCTCGAGGGGCAACTGGCGGGCACCTGCAATAGCTTTCCCGGCGAACTGACGCTGCCGGGCGGCCAGCGCGTGCCACATGCCGCCGTCACTCACGTTGGCGTACTGCCGCACTTCAGCCGTCGCGGCGTGCTGCGGGCGCTCTTCAGCCAACAGTTGGCGGATCTCTATCGGCAGGGCGTCGCCGTCGCCACGCTGCGCGCTTCACAGGGCACGATTTATGGGCGTTTCGGCTTCGGTATCGCCACCGCGATTCAGGATCTGCGTATCGATAAACGTGAACTGCCGTCGCTGCCTGCGGCGGAGGGCGACATTCGTCTGCTGCCCGCCGCGAATGCCTGGGAGGCGCAACAAGCCATCGTCGCTCGCTTTCCACACCCTCACGCCGGCACGTTAACCCGCTGGCCGCAGTGGTGGGCGCTCCAGCAGCATCGTCTGGCGCACAGCAGCCTGAACCATTATGTCGCGCTGGCCTGCAAGGACGGTGAGGCGCAGGGTTTTGTCCGTTATCACGCGAAGCCCGACGACAACTGGCTCTACAGCACCGAGCGCACGCTGGTGGTTGACGATCTGCACGCCGCCGATCCACAGCTTGCCGCGCAGCTGCTCGGCTACCTGCTTCAGCTGGATATCGCGCGCTATATCGAACTGCCGCACCGTCCGGTGGATGACCCGCTCCCGCTACTGCTGGCCAACCCGCGCGCGATCCAGCAAACGGGGCGCATCGACGAGAGCTGGCTGCGGATCATCAACGTCGAGCAGACGCTTAACGCCCGACGCTACGCGAGCGGCGAAGCGGTAACCCTGGCGATTGACGATCCGCTGCTGGCGGAAAACCACGGCGTCTGGCGGCTCTCGTCGGACGGCATTCAGCGCAGCGCGAGCCGACCGGATATCACGCTGGGAATCGACGCGCTCGCCATGCTGCTGCTTGGCGAATACACCGCGCAGCAGCTCGCCGCCGCTCGTCGCCTTCAACCGCACCATTCACAGGCCGCCGCGCGTTTAACGCGCCTGCTGGCCTGTCATGAACATCCCTGGTCGGGGATCTTCTTCTAACTTTTTCGGGAGATTTTTTGATGCACAGCATTCGTTGGCCCCTGGCGGGCCAGGCACTTTTCGTCGCGCTGGTCACCGGCGCGATGGTTCCGGCATTCGCCGAAGAGGCCGCCCCACAGCCGGGCGGCACCTTAAAAATCGCCTCATTGCAGCCGGACCTCGACGCCTTCGATCCGCTGACCGGCTATTCGGTAGATTCGTGGGAGATTCTGCGCGCGGTCACCCGCCAGCTGGTCACCTACCCCGGCTCGCCACAGAGCCTGAAGGACGACACCACGCTGGTGGGCGATCTGGCAAAATCATGGGACGTCAGCGACGATGGTAAAACCTATACCTTCCACCTGCGCGACGGCATTCGCTACGCGGGGCCAACCACGCGGCCCATTGTGGCGAAGGACTTCGTCTACGCCATTAAGCGTTTCTGCGACCCCAACAAACAGGTGGCGGCGGTCAACTACTTCAACCTCGCGTTCTCCGGATTTGCCGACTATTGCCAGGCGTTCAGCAAGGTGGCAACAGGCGATCTGGCCGCCAGCAAGGCCTTTATCGACAGCCATGAGATTGCAGGCGTCAGCGCGCCGGACGATAAAACCCTGGTCCTGCGGTCTGACAGCAAGAACTATGATTTCCTCAATATTCTGTCGATGAACTTCGTCACTCCGCTGCCGGAAGAAGTGGCCTCGCGCTACTTCCCGGACTCGCAGGAGTTCCGTAAAAACTTCCCGTCCAGCGGGCCGTACGAAGTCGCCAGCTATGTGAGCGGCCAGAAGCTGCTGCTGACGAAGGTCAAAGACTACAACCACGCGGAAGACCCGACGCGTAAAGCGTGGGTTGACGCCATCGAAGTGAGCTTCACCGGCAATAACGAAGACAGCGTGATGCAGCGTATTCAGGCCGGCGATGCCGACCTGTCGCTGTACCTCGACGTCCCGCCGCAGGCCGCGGTACGCCAGTATCTGGTGCAGAAAAGCCCGTATCTGCATGCCGCCAACAGCGGCGCGGCAAACTTTATCGCCATCAACGCCCAGCCGCAGGCCAAAAGCGCGGGTGCCACCGCGCTGCGCGACCTGCGCGTCCGCCAGGCGTTAGCCTACGCGGTGAACAAGGCGCACCTGGTACAGGCGCAGGGCGGGAAAATTGCCGCCCTGCCGCTGGGGCAGATTATCACCAGCACCCTGCTCGGCCATGAACCGTTCGACCCCTACGCCACCCCTGATAGCAAAGGCGACCCGGAAAAAGCCAAAGCGCTGTTAAAAGAGGCCGGGCTGACTGATGGGCTGGCGTTGGATCTGGTCTATCGCGCCAATAACCAGTTCAGCACGCTGGCGGTGATCCTCAAAGAAGATCTGGCGCGCGCGGGCATTCGCCTGAACCTGATCCCGGTGCCGCCGCCGCAGTTTATGGCCTATCTGCAAAGCCCGGAAAACCGTTGGGATCTGGCGCTCGGCCAGACCTCGCCGGATTGGCAGGGCCCGGCGACGCGCATGCTGCTCGGCGGCTGGCTGAACTCAGACGCCTCACCGTGCGGGCGCGGCAACGTGTATGCCATCTGCTATAGCAACCCCAAACTGAACCAGCTGGCGAAACAGGCCTACAGCTCGGATAACCCCGGCCCTATCTGGCAAGAAGCCGACCGTCTGGTCTCCGCCGACCTGCCGTGGATCCCGCTGTTTGAGAAACGGCGCATCGCGGTGACCTCCGAGCGCGTGACCCACTGGACGTGGTCCTCTCTCGCCACGCAGGCCGATATCACCAATATTGCCTTGAAGCCTTAAGGGGGCGTGATGCCATTACTCAATGTACGCGGCTTAACGATTAGCCTTGACCCGCACAGCACGCTGGTCAACGGCGTCAGTTTTCACGTCGAACCGGGTGAAACGCTGGCGGTAGTGGGTGAATCCGGGTCCGGGAAAAGCCTCAGCTTACTGGCGGTGCTGGGCCTGCTGCCGACGCCGATGCGCGTGCAGGGAGAGATTGTCTTTAACGACCAGCCGCTGCACGCCTTTACCCCGGAACAGAAGCGTCAGCTGCGCGGCGCGCAAATTGGCTATGTGTCGCAGGATCCGCTCAGCAACCTGCACCCGCTGAAAAGCGTGGGGCGACAGATCGAAGAGGCGATTCTCGCTCACCGCCGCGTGGGGCGTAAAGCCCTGCGCGAGCAGGTGCTGGCGCTGCTGACGGAGGTGGGCATTGCCGATGCCGCCCGCCGCTATCACGAGCGTCCGGCAAAGTTCTCCGGCGGCCAGCGCCAGCGGGTGATGATCGCCATCGCCATTGCGCTCAATCCCGCGCTGATTATCGCCGATGAGCCCACTACCGCGCTGGACGCCACCGTTCAGGCGTCGATTCTGCGCCTGTTAAAACGGCTTCAGCAGCAGCACGGCTGCGCGCTGGTGTTTATCAGCCATAACCTGCGGGTGGTTGCCGATATTGCCGACCGGATCGTGGTCATGCAGCACGGTCGCGTGGTTGAACAGGGGGCCACGCGCGCGCTGTTCGATATGCCGCAGCACGACTACACCCGCTCGCTGCTGCAGGCGGGATGGCATCCGCGCGCGCCCTCGCCGTTTAGCCACGGCGAGGCGACGCCGCTACTCGAGGTGCGTCAGGTTTCGCGCCGCTTCGTTAAACCCTCGCTGTTCTTGTCGGGGAAAGCCGCCGCGCCGGTGCTGAATGACGTGAACTTCCGTCTGCACGAGGGAGAGATCCTGGGGCTGGTCGGCGAGTCCGGATCGGGGAAAAGCACGCTGGGGCGCATTGTCGTCGGGCTGGACGCTCCGGACAGCGGTACGCTGACGCTGTCAGGCCAGCCGTGGCGGGAGCCGGGAAACCATCATCCGGATCGCCATGCGGTGCAGATGGTATTTCAGGATCCCTACAGCAGCCTGAATCCACGGCGACGCATCGACGACACGCTGGCGCAGCCGCTACAGCTCACCGCCCTGCGCGAACGCGGCCAAACGCTGTCGCCGACGGCGCTACGGGCGGCGATTGACGATCTGCTGGCGCAGGTGGAACTCCCCGCGGCCACCGCCTTCCGTTATCCATCGCAGCTCTCCGGCGGCCAACGTCAACGGGTGGTGATTGCCCGCGCGCTGGCGATGAAACCGAAACTGATCGTCGCCGACGAGGCGGTGTCGGCGCTGGACATCACTACCCAGCACCGCATCATCCAGCTGTTCACCCGTCTGCGCAGCCGCTATGGGCTGTCGCTGCTGTTTATTTCCCACGATCTCGACGCGGTGGCGGCGCTGTGCGACCGCGTACTGGTGCACCAGGCGGGGCAAATCATCGAGCAAGGCAGTACCGAACAGATCTTCCAGCGGCCGCAGCAGGCGTGGACCCGGCAGCTGCTGGCGGCCATTCCCGGCGCCGCCTACCGTTTTAGTGAGGAGGTCGGCTATGAGCCAGCCGTTGCTCTCTGAGCCATTCGCCCTCGTACCGTCGTCGTTCTGGCAGCGGTTATGGCGAGAACCGAGCGCCCGCCGCGGGCTGGTGATTGTCGCGCTGATGGTTTTAGCCGCGCTGGCCGCGCCGCTGGTTGCGGCATGGCTCGGTCACGGTGAAACCGAGCAGTTTCGCGACAGCGCCCTGTCGGATATGGGGATTCCGCTGGGGCCAACGGCGGCGTTCCCGCTGGGCGCGGACGATAATGGCCGCGATGTGCTGGTGCGCACGCTGTACGGCACCCGCATTTCGCTGCTGATCGCCGTGCCCGCCACCACGCTGGCAATGGTGATTGGTCTGTTCGTCGGGCTGATTGGCGGCTATCGCGGCGGACGCATCGACGCGCTGTGCCAGCAGTTGATCAACCTGGTACTCTCCTTCCCCTTCGTGGTAACGGCGCTGAGTCTGCTGGCGCTCAACCAGGGCGGCGAGAGCGGGCCGCGCGTCGATCCGCTGTGGGTAGTGATTTTCGTCATCACCTTCTTCTCCTGGGGCTATTTCGCGCGCCTGAGCCGGGGGCTGGTGCTGGATATTCGCCAGCAGGAGTTCGTCGCCGCCGCCACGCTGATGGGAGAAAGCCAGTGGCGCATTCTGTGGCGCGATATCATTCCCGGCGTGCTGCCGACGATGGGCATTTACTGGGCCATCCAGCTACCGACCAATATTATCGCCGAGGCCACCCTTTCGTTTCTCGGCGTCGGTATTCCGGCCCCCGCCGCCAGCCTGGGCAATATGATTGCCGACGTGCAGCGCTCGGCGATGTATCAGGTGCAGCCGTGGTTTTTAGCCGCTCCCGCGCTGGCGCTGTTTATTACCGTCCTGGGCTTTAACTGCCTGAGCAGCGGCCTGCGTAACGTCCTGGACCCTCATCTGGAGCGCCGATAGTCATGACTTTTTCTACGTTAGTGAACACGCTGTTGCGTAGCGCCCTGACGCTGCTGCTGATGCTCATTGTCGCCTTTGCGCTGACCCGCATCGCCTATCAGGATCCGGCGGTAATGCTGGCGCCGCGCAACGCCACGCCGGAGGCCATCGCCGCTATCGCCCGGGCGCTACACCTTAACGATCCCTGGTACCAGCAGTTGCGCTATTTCCTGCTGCGCGGACCGGAGATTCAGGGAGCGCCGGTAGGCATGCTGCACTGGCCACCCGCGCTGGGTTACTCGTTCCGTTTCCAGACGCCGGTCACCCAGCTCATTTTGCAAAAAGTGCCGGTGACGCTGTCGCTGGCGCTGGGCGCGCTGGTCATCTGGACGGCGATATCGCTGCTCACCGGCGTGCTGGCGGCGCGCTATCGCGATCGTTTTGTTGACCGTCTGCTGGCATTCTTTGCCTATATCGCGCTGTCGCTGCCCACCTTCCTGAGCGGCATGCTGATTATCTTTTTCCTGTTTTATCAGCTATCGCTGCACAACCTTAACTGGTTTCCGGCGGGTGGCTATGTCGCCCTGCGCGAAGACCCGTGGCAGTGGGCGCGTCATCTGGCGCTGCCGTGGTTGACGCTGGCGCTGGCAGAGATGGGGATTTTCCAGCGCGTGCTGCGCAGCAGTATGCTGGACGTGCTGCACCGGGACTATATCCGCACCGCGCGGGCTAAGGGCGTCAGCGAGTGGCGAGTTTACTTCGACCATGCGCTGAAGCCGGCGCTCAGCCCGGTGCTGATGCTCACCGGGCTGGAGCTGGCGGCGATTATGGGCGGGGCGATTGTCACGGAGAAAATGTTTGGTCTCGACGGCGTTGGGCGGCTGGCGATTGACGCGGCGCTGGACGGCGATTTCCCGGTGGTGATCGGCACCACCATTTTCGCCGCCTGTGTGTTCATCGTCTGTAATCTGTTAACCGATGTGCTTCACCGACTGTTTTTGCGCAGCCATTAACGAGGCATCATCATGCAGTTTTCTGCGCCAGCCACACGGTATGACCACCGCATTGCGGATCTTCCGCGCACATCTCAAGCACCGTAAAACCGTGCTCTGCCAGCAGCGCCCGATAGGCCTCGGGCGCAAGGCTGGCGTGGAACAGCGGTTCGCCTTCAAACTCGCCCATCGCAATGCCGTCGCCGGGGCCGCTGGTGAACATCAGCGCGCTGCCGGGATGGCTGTGGCGGGCAAAGACCGCAAACATGGCGCGCTGATCCGCCTGGGTAAGATGGAAAAAACTGTCCCAGGCAATCAGGCCGTCGAAGGTTTCGCCCAGCGCCAGACCGCGCATATCCTGCTGTAGCCAACGCTGCGCAGGAAACTGCGCGCGGGCATAAGCCAGCATCGCCTCACTACCGTCGACGCCGGTCAGGGCATATCCCCCGGCAATAAAATAGGCCGCGATCGGATCGCCGGTACCACAGCCCATATCCAGAATGCGCCCCGGTTTGCCAACGGTGGCGAGGAATTTATCCAGCCAGCTTTTTTCAAACAGCGCGCGCGAACGCAGGCGCACGAAGGCATCGGCGTGACGCTGATAAAGGTTGAGAATTTGCTGCGCGGCAGGATGCTCCATCATGAACCTCATGGCGATGATTGACGAACGTCGAGGTTAGCGAAATCGCATCCAAAAGTCCCGGTCTGCTTTTCGTTCGTGCCTTCTCTTTCCCCGCTCCACGCCAAACAATGTCAGGGCATCTGTACACAATAAAAACGTGGAGAAAACCATGACTGAATTACACGTATCCCCGGACTGGCTGGGCCTGCGCGGCCAGGTGTTTGCCGTCACCGGCGCGGCAAGCGGCATTGGCGAAGCCATCGCCACGGCGCTGGCGCAACAAGGGGCCAACGTCGCCCTGCTCGACGCGCAGCCGCAGCGCGCCGACGCGGTACGCCTGAAGCTTGAACATCTGCCGGGAAAACGGGTGGCGCTGGCCTGCGATGTTAGCCGAGAAGAACAGGTCAAAGAGGCGGCGCAAAGCGTGCGCGCGCTGCTCGGGCCATGCCATGGGCTGGTCAACGCGGCGGGTATTTTACGCCCGGCGGGGCTGGCGGACATCAGCCTTGAGCAGTGGCAAACGCAGCTTAACGTCAACCTGACCGGCTATCTGCTGTGCGCGCGCGAGTTCGCCCACGATATGCGCGCGGCAAAACGCGGCAGCATTGTGCATATTGGTTCAATTTCCGGACGCATTCCCCAGCCGTGGAGCGGCGCCTATAGTCCCGGCAAAGCCGCCGTTGGCCTGCTGTCGCAGCAGATTGCCGTCGAATGGGGGCAGGATGGCATTCGCAGCAATCTGGTGGCGCCGGGGATGATTGAAACCGCGCTGACCGCCGACTACTACGCCCAGCCGGGCGTGCGCGAAAGCCGCGAAGCGTTTACCGCCAGCCAGCGCATTGGCAAGCCGGAAGATATCGCCAACGCGGTGCTGTTCCTGCTGAGTGAAAAATCGAGCTATATCAACGGTGCGGAGATTGGCGTCGACGGCGGCCTGCCGACCATGCTGATGGGCAAACTGCCGCGTCCCGGTTTCACCCGCTAATGACGGGCCTGCCCGGCTACAGCGCGTGGGCAGGCTCAGCGCAGGTTTGCGTCGGTTTATCGCGAAAATCACGCGGTGAAAAGCCGGTGCTGCGACGGAAAAAACGCGAGAAATAGGTGGCGTCGCTGAAACCGAGATAATCGGAAATCTGGCTGACGGTCATGCTGGTGTACAGCAGGCTTCGCTTGGCTTCCAGCAGCAGACGCTGATGCAGTACGCTCAGGGCGCTACAGCCGTGAAACTCGCGACACAGGGTATTGAGATGCACCCCGGACATGCCAATCTGGCTGGCGTAATGCGCCAGCGGGAAGTGTTCGCGATAGTGATTTTCCACCAGCTGATTAAACCGGCGTATCGCGGCGCGCTTGCGCTCCACTTTGTCGCTCACCGCGACCGGCGCGGCGGCCTGGCGATTCAGCCAGACCATCAGCGCGCTGAGCAGCGAATGCAGCATCATATCGCGCGCTTCGTTCTCCGCCTGATACTCCTGTTGTAACGTTTGAAACAGGGTATGAATTTGCTCGCCCGCCTCGCCCACCGGCACGCGGAAAGCCCGGTTCAACACCTGCAACGAGCGGCCAAACTGCTGTTCAAACTGCGCCACCAGCGGCGCGGCCAGCGACAGTGAAAACCCCTGAGTTCCCGGCGAAAAGCGAAAACCGTGAACGCAGAGCGCGGGGATAATCTGCACACAGGCGCCCTCGAACGGCTGGCGAAGGCCTTCGATTTCAATCTCGCCCTGCCCTTGTTGAACGTAGAGGATCTGCACCAGATCGGTGTGCTGATGGGCGCGAATGCTCCAGTCGTAGAGGCTGCTGCGGCTTTGGATCGATTCACAATGCAGGAGATCCGGCGTCGGCCAGTGCCAGCTTTCGCCGTACAGTTTGAAGACCGGGATGCTGTTTGCCAGGTTCATGATGCCTCCTTGAGTGTGGTGAGCGGTTTTCCCCTCACCCTAACCCTCTCCCCGAAGGGGCGAGGGGACCGATCGGCGCGGTTTGTCACCCTGCCACCCAACATCCAGGAAAACAGAGCGGCGCGGGTTTTCTCCCTCTCCCTTCCAGGGAGAGGGCCGGGGTGAGGGTTATCGCCGCACAAAACTACCCCGCCAACGACGGCATCGCCGTGGCGCGAATCAGCCGCGTCTCCTGCGCCACAATATACGGCTCCGACGCTTTAAGGTAGGCGGCAAAATCCGGATGCGCGTCGCGTAAACGGCTACGGCGTTCGTACTCCGCCAGGCTTTCATAGCCCCACAGATGCACGAACTGGTTCTGCGGCCCGACAAAGCTGGTGTAAAACCCCAGCGGATTGCCCAGTGTCTCGCGCAGGACCGGCATCGCCAGGCGGTCAAACACCTCGATAAATTCATTCATTTTACGCAGGCGAATGGTGTAAATACGGTGATCGATAATCGGCAACGTCATCATTTGGCCTCCTGAGCACGGTGCGTTGGCCAGCCCAGCGGCCCAAAGCGGTCGTACGGTTTCGGCCACGGCGCGTTCTCGCCCAGCGCAATCGCCGCATGAATCGGCCAGTTGGGGTCATCAAGCATCCCGCGGCCAATCGCCACCAGATCGGCCCGCCCCTCGCGCACGATAGCCTCGGCCTGCGGCGCTTCGTAAATCAGCCCCACGGTAATGACTACCGCCTCGGGCAGCGCCTTTTTCACCGCTTCGGCAAACGGCACCATATAGCCCGGTTGGTCGGCGTTGGGCGTCTGATGATAGATGTTATAGCCGCCGGAAACGTGGAGATAGTCGTAGCCCAGCGCGTGCAGCTCGCGGGCAAACTGCACCGCTTCATCCAGCGACAGCCCACCGTCAGCGAATTCACCGCCGTTAAAGCGCACGCCCAGAGGGCGGCTTTTCGGCCATACTTCGCGCAGCGCGCGGGCCACCTGCAACGGGAAACGCATGCGATTTTCCGGGCTACCGCCGTATTCATCCTCACGCTGATTGCTGAGCGGCGACAAAAACTGGTTCAGCAGATAGCCGTTGGCCGCGTGCAGTTCGATAAAATCGACCCCGGCGTTTAATGCGCGCTGCGCGGCGTCGACGAAGCCCTGGGTAATACGCGCCATTCCCGCTTCATCCAGCACCTGTGGTACGCGCCAGCCGGGTTTGTAAGGCATAGCCGAAGGAGCGACCGTCGGCCAGCCGCCTTCCTCATCGCCGAGCGATGCGCCCTGATTGCGCCACGGCGCATTGGTGCCCGCTTTACGGCCGGCGTGGTTAAGCTGAACGCCGATGGGCGTGTTGCTGTAGGTACGAATATCGGCCAGCAGTTTTTGCAGCGCCAGCGCCTGTTCGCGGTTCCACAGCCCCAGGCAGTGCGGCGTAATCCGCCCGTCCGCGGTCACGCCGTGGGCCTCGCAAATCACCATCCCCGCGCCAGAAATCGCCAGGCCGCCAATGTGCTGCGCGTGCCAGGGCGTGGCGATACCGTCCGCCTGCGCCGAGTATTGCGACATCGGCGGGACGACGATGCGGTTCGCCAGCGTCAGCGGGCCAACCTGTAGAGGGCTAAAAAGTGTCGACATAGTGTTCTCCTGATTTATGAAGCTTCGCGGTCGAGCTGCATCGCGGTTTCACCGCGCGCCGCCATGCTGCGGGCGGCGATATAGCCAAAGGTGGCCGCCGGGCCGAGGGTAATCCCCGCGCCGGGGTAGCTGCCGCCCATCATGCTGGCCATTTCGTTACCGGCGGCGTACAGGCCCGGAATCGGCAGCCCCTGGTTATCCAGCACCCGCGCTTCGCCGTCGGTTTTCAGACCGTGGAAGGTGCCAAGGTCGCCCATGTACAGCTTCACGGCGTAAAACGGCCCCTGCTCAATGGGGGCGACGCAAGGGTTAGGCTGATGGGTGGCGTCGCCGAGATAGCGGTTATACGCCGACTCGCCGCGGCCAAACTGCGGGTCTTTGCCAAGACGGGCATCGGCGTTGTAGCGACTCACCGTCTCTTCAAACGCCGCCGTCGGGACGCCCATTTTTTGCGCCAGCTCAGCCAGCGTTTTTCCTTCGACCAGATAGCCGTTTTTCAGGTAGAGCGAGACGGGAATCGGCGCGGGCTTGGCAAACCCCATGCCGTATTTGCGCAGCGCGCGGCGGTCGCAAATTTGCCAGGCGAAGGTTTCAGTGTCGTCACGGCAGGTTTCAATCATCGCGATACCGACGTCATGGTAAGAGTCCGCTTCGTTGCAAAAGCGCACGCCGTGGCGGTTAATCATGATAAAGCCCGGCTTGTAGCGGTCGACAAGATGCGGGAAGACGTACGACTGACGGCCAATCTGCACTTTTGATGCCGGGATCCACGCCGCGCCGTTGGCGTAGCTGTCGTCAAAGCGCGCGCCAATGCGCTCGGCCATGGCGATGCCGTCGCCGGTATCCACGCCGGGCGGCGTTGGCGACAGCTGAATACCGCCGCGTCGAACGTGCGGGTAGAGCTTTTTCAGCCGCGATTCATCGCGGGCAAAACCGCCGGACGCCAGCACCACGCCGCGTCGGGCAAACAGTCTGACCCGCTCGCCGTTGAGTTCAACCTCCACGCCGCGCACGACGCCGCGTTCAACGATCAGATCTTTCGCCGCGACGCTGGTATGGATCGGAATGCCGAGATCCCGCGCCGAGCAGGCAAGCCGTGCCACCACCGCGTTGCCGCCGTTGGCGGTGATGCCGCGCCCGTAGCGCGCCACCTCCAGCAGATGCCGACTCAGGCGCTTCACCACGTAGGCGAATGATGTCAGCGAACGGGTGGCGTTGAAAAAGTGCTTCAGATCGTTGTTTGATGAGCTGAACATCATGCCCATAAAGGTGATGGTACGCAGCGGTTTACGCAGGCGCGGCATCGCGTCGCCCAGTTCGCGGATATCAAACGCTTCAGGCACTACCGAACGGCCGCGCATCACCCCGCCGGGGGCGTCCGGATGGTAGTCAGGGTACTGGTACAAATTGCAGCGAAAGCGGGTTTTTTCTTCGAAAAAGCGCAGCATTTCCGGCCCGTTTTTCAGGAAGGCATCCACCACTTCCGGGCGGAAATTTTCCCCGGCTTCGCTTTGCAGATAGGTGCGCGCGGCGGCCTGGCTGTCGTCGATGCCCTGCTGGCGCGCCAGATGGTTATCGGGGATCCACAGCACGCCGCCGGAAAACGCGGTGGTGCCGCCAAAGACCCGATCTTTTTCGATAACCTGGACATCTAACCCATTCAGGCCCGCGGTCACCGCGGCGGATAGCCCGCCGACGCCGCTGCCAATCACCAGCACGTCGCATTCGCGAGCGGGAAGTTCTACAGCCATAGGGTACCTCGCAGATGAATAATTTTTATTGTTTTGCTTATGTTATAAAAACGTTACATATGCATTTTTCACAGCCCGCAGGGGAAACAGAAGGCCACTTTCACACCAAAACCTGCACTTTTCGACAATTGCGAAGAACTGTGTGCCAGCGCAAATTTTTGCCTGCGCCGCTATAGAGAAGCGCCCGCGTTGCCACCCGTTCCACATCACAAGATGAAGATTCCGCACTTGCGCGATCGCGCATTTTATCGCCGAATTTAATCTCATCCCCTTATCGGAGCATTGCCACATGCGGCACATAAAAACAGGACAAAACCGGCATCATGCCCGCTAACGCCGCGCGTAAAACGCTGCCCAACTACGCGCTGTATGGCGCGCAGGCCGCCGTCGATAGCGTCCATCACGAGCGCATTCCCGCACGCGCCAGCCGCTTTGGTTTTGAGATCGAGCCGCACTTTCACGAGGCGCTGATTCAGGTGCTTTACCTGACTGACGGCGGCGGCGAAACCTCGATAGACGGCCAGCTCTGGCAGCTGGAAGCGCCGTGTCTGGTGGTGATTCCCGCCCGCTCGGTGCACGGCTTTCGTTTTCACGAAGCGGTGGACGGCCACGTCATCACCACCGCGCAGTCGGCGATCGAGTCGATCGCCATGACCGCCGCGCCCGAACTGCTGGCGTTTGTCCGCACGCCAGCGGTACTGACGGTCGACCCACAGAGTCGCCGCGGCGCGCCGCTGGAGGCGCTGTTCGATGCCATCGGTCGCGAAGCGGAGCATCCGGAACGCTGGCAGTACACCGCCGGGCTGGCGCTCACTATCGCCCTGTTTGTGCAGATTGCGCGCCAGTGCGAGCAGGCGCGGCTGGCGGGCAACCCTGCCCGCGCCGCTCTGGTGGCGCGGATTGAGCGTTTCCGGCTGCTACTTGATGAACGCTGCCGTACCCGCCAGCCGGTGGCCAGCTATGCCGATGCGATGGGCATTTCCGCCGGTCAACTCACCCGCATTTGCCGCGAGGCGTTTGGCATTTCGACCATCGAAGCCATTGACCGGCGCGCCGTACACGAAGCCCGTCGGCTGCTGGTTTACTCGACGCTCAGCGTCAAGCAGATCGCCCGCGAGCTGGGGTTTCGCGACGAGGCCTACTTTGGCCGTTTTTTCCGCAAGCAAACCGGGCTGCGGCCCACGGAATACCGGCATCAGGAGCAGGGCCGCCTGTCGCACTCCGCTTAATCCGCCCGCGCGGTCATCTGCACATACAGGTGTTCAGGGCCGGAGTTGGTGAGGTTATTGCCGCGTACGTACTGGATAGGCCGCGCCGGGTCGAGGCGAATATCACCCACTTTGCGGGCGATAAGCCGGGTGGCGATCAGCGTTTCGAGCTTGGCCAGCGGCTGCCCAAGGCACTTGTGGATGCCGTTGCCAAAGCCGAGATGCCCGCTGGTATCGCGATCGATATCAAACGTTTCGCCGTTGACGAATTTGCGGCTATCGCGGTTCGCCGCCGACAGCAGCAGACGTACCACCGCCCCTTTCGGGATCTCAACGCCCGCCACCGTCGTGGCCTCCGTGGTGATGCGGCTCACCCGCTGGACGGTGCCGCGATAGCGCGCCACTTCTTCCACGAAGCGATCGGCATCGTCCAGGTTGTCGTGAATACGCGCCACCAGCTGCGGCTGCTCGGCAAACATACGGAAGGCGTTGGCCACCAGAATGGTGGTGGTGTCATGCCCGGCGATAAAGACAAAGGCACACAGCTCTTTGGCCTCTTTCTCCGACAGCAGCCCCTCTTTCCACATTCGGGCAATGTGGCCGCCAATCGACTGGCTGTTGCTGAGATACAGCCGTTCCATCGCCTCTTTCAGGTAGGCGAAGAAGGCCATCGCGCTCTGTTCATCGGTGCCGGTACCGGGGGCGTTACGCGCCAGACGGCCAAAGTAGCTGAAGGTTTCATCCGACCAGAACTTCATCTTCTCTTCGTCTTCATTCGGCACGTCGATCATCGTCGAAATGGTGGCGATACTGAGTGGAATGGCAAAATCTTCCACCACATCGCCACCGCCGTTCGCCAGCATCTGGTCAATCAGCTCTTCGGCGCGGCGTTCAATTTCGGGAATAAACGGCTCCAGGGCGAGCGGCATAAACGACGGCTGCGCCACTTTGCGCAGACGAGTATGCCCCGGCGCGTCGAACAGGGTCAGGAAGGTTAGCGGCGGCGGGCTGACCACTTCGGACGAAAACAATTTCGGGTTACGAATGGCCTGATACACGTCGTCATAACGTGACAGGAACCAGACGTCGGTGGTCGCCGACTGGCAGCGCAGCACCGGCGCGTGTTCGCGCATCCAGCGGTAGTGCTCGTAGGGGTCGCCCTGCGAGCCGTCGTCCACCACCTTAAACGGCGCCAGCCCTTCCGGCCACGCCAGCTCGTGTGAGTAAGGCGGCAGCGATGGCTGCAGGTCGTGGAACGGACAGCGCGGCGCTTCGGGTTCCGGAACGGGCGGCACGACGGCAACAGGCGCCGTCTTCAGTGCCAGCGCCCGGCTCATGGTGGTGCGGGAATGGTGCGCGTGCTGCGCCAGCACGTCGCGAGCGGCGTTGAGGTCGCCATATTCAAAGGCCGAGACTAAATCCCGGTGCTGCTGCACAATATCGCCGACGATTTCGACGCTGGCGGTCAGCGCGCGGTCAATGTAGTCACGCACCGTCAGCTGGGCGTAGAGCGCAATCAACTGCGCGTTGCGGGTCGCCTCAATCAGGAACTGATGGAAAGCCTGGTTGGCCGCCACATAGCCCGCCACGTCGAGGAAACGCCGCCCGGAAACAAACGCCGCGGTAGCGTCAGCCAGATGCCGGAAAGTGGTCAGCTGTTCGCCGGAGAGACGCCCCATGGTTAGCTGCACCGCGCCAAGCTCCAGCGCAAGACGCAGGTCGAACGCGTCATCCACGTCCGCCGCCGCCAGGTGCAGCTCGCCGCTCTGCACGGCCTGCGTCGCCCCGGCAAATTTTTCATAGTAGAAGTTACGCGGCATCACCCCGGCGTTGTCCAGATAGCTGCGCACCGCGTCCACCATCGGCGGCGGGCCGCAGAGATAGACATCCACCTCACCGGCGTTAAGCAGGCGGGCATCAATGTGCTCAGTGACATAACCTTTATGCGGGTGGCGGCTTTCAGGATCGGCAACGGTGCAGCGGTAGCTGAAGTTCGGTAAACGCGCGGCATAAGCGTCGAGAGTCTCCAGTGCCACCAAATCTTCGTCACGGGTCACGCCAAAAATCAGATGTACCGGCTGGGTGGTCTCGCCGTCGTCCGCCAGCTTAGCCAGCATCGACAGGAACGGAGCCAGCCCGGTCCCTCCCGCCAGAAACAGCGCCGGGCGCTCGAGAGGGCGCAGGTAGAAGCTGCCCATCGGCCCGCGAAAAGTCATCGCCTCGCCGACGCGGGCATGCTCGCTCAACCAGGTCGACATCAGCCCCTGCGGCACGTTGCGGACCACGAACGACACCTCGTTTTCTGAGGGGCCGGAACTGAAGGAGTAGGAGCGCGTCAGGTCGCTGCCGGGTACCTGCACATTGACATACTGCCCCGGCAGGAAGCTCAGCGCCTGACGGTCATCGAGGGCAATCGAGAAAGTCAGGGTCGACGGCGACAGCGCGCGACTGGCGGTGAGGCGCCCGTGGAAGGTTCCCACGCCAGCGGCGTCCGACGCGGCGGCAATCTCAATCACGCAGTCGCTGGACGGACGCATCTGGCAGGTCAGCACCCTCCCCGCCTGCGCTTCTTGCGCTGAAAGCGCTTCATCAACGTAGTCGCCGTGCTGATAGTCACCGGCAGCGCAGGTGGCCTTGCAGGTACCACAGACGCCGTCACGACAGTCCAGCGGGATGCTGACGCGGGCGCGCAGCGCCGCATCGGCGACGGACTCACCGGCGCGACAGTCAATCATCTGCGTCGCGCCATCCTCAAAACGAAGGGTAATCTGATGGGTCATCTCTTCTCATCCTCCAGGCAGTTGCGGTCGGAAAATCCGATGCCTCATCAAATGCTGGATGCCGTTTTGAATCAACGGACAGAGATGACATTAAACAGGACAAAACCGGCATCCTGGCCGGTTAGCGCGCGCGGTCACATTTGTGAGCGGCCGGGATGTCATAAGAAATCGCGTTAAGACGGCGTGGTATGGTATTTTGACGTTCACCCAAAGGCTGGTTGACTCATAAATTGGGCGCGAATGCATGAAATTATCACTCAACATCATTGACTGGCAGGCCGCTGCCCCAGGGCTCGCCAGCGATGAGCAGTGGCGAGACTGGTCGCTGCACGCACAGGCTATCGACCCATCGGCGCCGCTGGCCAAACCCACGGCGCTACCGATGATGACCGCGCGCCGCCTCAGTTCGGGCAGCAAGCTGGCCGTTGAGTGCGGTCTGACGCTTTTGCGTCGCCAGCCGGTCGATGCCGTGTTGTTCACCAGCCGCCACGGCGAACTGGAACGCAACTTCCGTCTCCTGCAGGCGCTGGCGACGGAACAACCGCTTTCGCCGACCGATTTCGCCCTTTCGGTGCACAACTCGTCGGTCGGCAATCTGACCATCGCCGCCCAACAGCCGCTGGTCTCTTCCTCGCTTTCGGCGGGAAGAGATACGTTTCAGCAAGGGTTATGTGAAGCCATCGCCCTGATTCACGCGGGATACCGCCGCGTTTTGCTGGTCGATTTTGATGGTGAGTTGCCCGCGTTTTATCATCCGCATTTGCCGCCGACGATGCCGACCTGGCCCTATGCCGTCGGGCTGGTGCTGGAAGCCGGGGACACATGGCGCTGCCAGACGCAGCCGGGTACCACGCAGGATGAGCCCGCGCTGCCGCAAAGCCTGCAGTTCCTCAGGCACTACCTTCAGGACGCCCGAGCCTTTACCGTCGACGGCGAGCGTATGCAGTGGTGCTGGAGCCGGGCATGAGCGGGAAAAGTGGTCGTCTGAACCGCCTCTGGCGCGCCGCGATGACCGGCGTCTGTTTCGCCCTGTTTGGCGCGGGCGGTCTGCTGCTCTCGTTGATTTGGTTTAATTTATTACTGCTGGTCGTGCGCGACAAAACGCGCCGCAAACGGCTGGCGCGGCGCAGTATCTCGGCCAGCTTTCGCCTGTTCTTAGCGGTGGTGAAAGCCGTTGGCGTGCTGGACTACCGCATTGAAAACGCCGACGCATTGCGTGAGGATCGCGGCTGTCTGGTGGTGGCGAACCATCCTAGTCTGATTGACTACGTCATGCTGGCCTCTATCATGCCGGAAACCGATTGTCTGGTAAAAAGCGCGCTGCTGCGAAATCCCTTCGTTAGCGGCGTGATTCGCGCAGCGGATTACCTGATTAACGATCGGGCCGATATCCTGCTGCCGGCCAGCTGCCAACGCGTGCAGCAGGGCGACACAATTTTGATTTTTCCCGAAGGAACGCGTACCGTGCCGGGCGAAAAAATGACGCTCCAGCGCGGCGCGGCGAATATTGCCGTCCGCTGCGGCTGCGACATTCGCATCGTGGTGATTCGCTGTACCGAATCTATGCTAAGTAAACAGCGTAAATGGTACGATGCGCCCCCCACCCGACCCCGGTTTACCGTTACGGTGGGTGAACGGGTCAGCGTCGAGGCGTTTTATCCAACAGAAGAACAAGAACTGGCGCTGGCTGCAAGACGATTAAATCGGCACCTTTTGCTGAAATTACAAACAAATACTGAGACTGGCATAGGAATTAATGATGCAAGCGCTTCATCTCGAAATTAAGCATCTCATCATCAACACATTAAATCTGGATGAGCTTACCGTTGAGGATATCGATAGCGAGGCGGCGCTGTTTGGCGACGGACTCGGTCTGGACTCGATTGACGCCCTTGAGCTGGGTCTGGCGGTAAAAAATCAGTACGGCGTGGTGCTCTCCGCGGAAAGCGACGAGATGCGCCAGCACTTTTTCTCGGTCGCCACCCTGGCGTCTTTCATTCAATCACAGCGCGCATAAGGAGCCAGGCTATGAACGAACAACACGCAATTTACGCCGAAGTCTCCGCGCTGCTGGAGACGCTGTTTGAGATAGATCCGCAGGATATTAAGCCGGAAGCCCGTCTGTACGAAGACCTTGAGCTGGACAGCATTGACGCTATCGATATGGTCGTGCAACTGCAAAAGAAGGTCGGTAAAAAAATTAAGCCGGAAGAGTTCAAAGCCGTTCGTACCGTGCAGGATGTGGTCGATGCGGTCGCTGGCCTGCTGAAAGAAGCGTAACCGCCGTGTCGAGCGCGCGCTCGCTGCCGTTTGTTGCCCTGATAACGGGCGCACTCCTGCTCGCCTGGCCTCTGCTGATTGGCTACGCGCTGGCGCATCATCGCCTGCAATGGCTGTTGCCGCTCATGGCGCTGCTGTTTCTCCTGCGTTTTTGCCAGACCGGTCGGCAGGCCGGGCCGCTGCGCGTGGTTACGCAGATCGTCGCCGCGGCTGGCGTTACGCTGTGCGTGGCCAGCTACCTGCTGAAAACCCATCAGCTATTGCTGCTTTACCCGGTGGTGGTCAACGCCGTGATGCTGGCGGTATTTGGCGGTTCGCTGTGGTCGACCATGCCGATTATTGAACGACTGGCGCGACTGCAAGAGCCCAATCTGCCCCCGCAGGCAGTGCGCTATACCCGGCGGGTGACGCAAATCTGGAGCGGTTTCTTTATCGTTAACGGCAGCGTGGCCCTCTTTACCGTGGTGTACGGCGACATGACGCTATGGACGCTGTGGAACGGCATGATCGCCTATCTGTTGATGGGCGGGCTCATGGCGGGAGAATGGCTGATTCGCCGTCGCCTGAGAAAGCGGGGGTCTCAGTGAAGCCGCCGCTGACGCTTGCCGAATGGCTTACCGCACCCCGCCCTTCGACGACGCCCATCGTCTGGCAGCACGATCGCCTGTGGACGCTGGCGCATTTACGCAGCGACGTTGCGCGCTTGATGGCGCGTTTGCAGCACCAGCAGGGTGACCGCTGGGCGCTGTGCTGTGAAGACGGTTATCGGTTTATCGTCGCCCTGCTGGCGACCCTGCACGCGGGCAAAATCCCGGTGCTCCCCGGCCATAGCCGCCCCGCGCTGCTCGATGAACAGCGCGCGCTGTTCGACGGCGTACTGAGCGATGCCCCGCTGGAGTGGCCGGGAACGCAGCTGGTAGTGGACACCACGCCAACGCTCAACGACGTCGTTCACTTTCCGCCCTTGCGCGACGATGCCATGATCGAGTTGTTCACCTCCGGCTCCACCGGGCAGCCCAAGCGTATCGTCAAGCCGATTGTCTGCCTCGACCGTGAGGCAGGATTGCTGTCCGCGCAGTTTGCCGAACGTCTTTCCGGCTGCCGTATCGTCGCGTCCGTCACACCGCAGCATCTTTATGGCCTGACGTTTCGCATTTTCCTGCCGATGGCGCTCGGTCTGCCGTTGCATGCCACGATGCTCGCGTTCCCCGAGCAGCTGGCTGCGCTGAGCCACGCGCATCGCTACGCGTTTATCAGCAGCCCGGCCTTTCTCAAACGCCTCGATCCGCAGCTGGTGCCGCCGCCGTTGGCGCTGGCCCTCTCCGCTGGCGGCGTGCTGGACTGGCAGGATGCGCAGCGCAGCGCCGCCTGGCTGAAGGTCTGGCCGGATGAAATTTACGGCAGCACCGAAACCGGCGTGATCGCCTGGCGCTACCGTGAACGGGAAAATCCCCGCTGGCAGCCTTTCCCGGGTATCCATTTCGCCCGGCAAGGCGCGGCGTTTCGCGTGTATTCGCCGCTGATCGCCGACGTTAACGGGTTTATGCTCGAGGATGTTTTACAGCTTTCCGCGAGCGGTCATTTCCATCTGCTTGGCCGCCATGGCCGGGTGGTTAAAATTGAAGAGAAACGCGTTTCGCTCAGCGAAATAGAGCAACGCCTGCTGGCACTGGATGGCATTCGCGAGGCCGTGGCGCTGGCCGTCACTCGCCACGGTCGCCAGTGCGTGGGCGTGCTGCTGGTGCTGGAGGATGACGCCCGTCAGCGCTGGCAAAACGGCGGGGGGAAAGCCCTGGAGCGGGCGTGGCGACGCGCGCTGCGTCCCTGGCTGGAGCCGGTCGCCGTGCCGCGCTACTGGCGCGTTATCGATGAAATTCCGGTTAACAGTATGAATAAGCGTGTCTATGCGCAATTGCAGGAGTTATTGCATGAAACCCCGTGAAATTGAGCGCCATCAGGCACCGCCGCAGCAGCTTGAGATTGTGCTTACTCTCGATCCCGATCTTTGCTGGTTCCAGGGGCACTTTGCCATTCAGCCCCTGCTGCCCGGCGTGGCCCAGCTGGACTGGGTGATGCATTACGCCGCCACAGAGCTGGCCCCCGGCTGGCGTTTTCACAGCCTGCAGAACGTGAAATTTCAGGCTCCGCTCCTGCCATCGATGGTGGTCACGTTGACCCTGAACTGGCAGGAAGCGCGCGGGCTGCTGACGTTCAGCTACCTGCGCCACGATGGCGACGCGCGCCACACGGCCAGCAGCGGGAAGATTCGGTTATGTCGTTGACCTTTTCCCCCTGCGTGGTCATTCCCTGCTACAACCACGGCCCGATGATGGCGAACGTGCTCGCACGCCTGCAGCCGTTTGGCCTGCCCTGCATCGTGGTCGACGACGGCAGCGATGCCGCCACCCGCGAAGCGCTGCAACAGCTGGCCGCGCAAACCGAGAACCTGACGCTGATTCGCCAGGCGGAAAACGCCGGTAAAGGCGCGGCGGTGATCCGTGGGCTACAGGCGGCGGCAGAAGCGGGCTATAGCCATGCCGTCCAGCTGGATGCCGACGGCCAGCATGCGATTGAAGATATTCCCAAACTGCTGACGCTGGCGAAAGCACACCCAACGGCGCTGATTTCCGGGCAGCCGATTTACGACGACTCGATTCCCCGTTCGCGCCTGTATGGCCGCTGGGTGACCCACGTCTGGGTATGGATTGAAACGCTGTCGCTGCAGCTGAAAGACAGCATGTGCGGTTTTCGTGTCTACCCGCTTGCCCCCACGCTCCAGCTCGCTCAACGGGTGAGGCTTGGTCAGCGGATGGATTTTGATACCGAAGTGATGGTGCGACTCTACTGGCAGGGCAACACCAGCTATTTTGTCCCGACCCGCGTGACCTATCCGTCGGACGGGCTTTCCCATTTCGATGCCTTCAAAGACAACCTGCGCATTTCATGGATGCACACACGGCTGTTCCTTGGCATGCTGCCGCGCCTCCCAACGCTGCTATTTCGCCGCGCCTCGCCGCACTGGGCGCGCCAGCAGGAGGTCAAAGGCTTATGGGGGATGCGCCTGATGCTGCAAGTGTGGCGCTTACTGGGACGAAAAGCCTTCACGCTGCTGCTCTACCCGGTGGTGGGCGTCTACTGGCTGACGGCCCGCCGCGCTCGCCACGCTTCACAGCGCTGGATAACGCGCGTGCGTGAACAGCTCACCGAGCGCGGCATGCCGGTGCCGAAAAACCTCACCAGCTATCAGCACTTCCTGCGTTTTGGCAACGCGATGCTCGATAAAATCGCCAGCTGGCGCGGCGAGCTGCAACCCGGCCGCGACGTGGTCTTCGCGCCCGGCGCACAAGCGACCTTAAACGGCGGCGGGGGCCGCGGCAAGCTGCTGCTGGTCTCGCATCTGGGCGATGTTGAAGTGTGTCGCGCGCTGGCGCAGCGGGAGGGCAGCACGGTTATCAACGCGCTGGTGTTCAGCGATAACGCCCTGCGCTTTAAACAGATTATGCAGGAGATGGCCCCGCAGGCCGGGATTAACCTGCTGCCGGTGACCGACATTGGCCCGGATACCGCCATGCTGCTGCAGGAAAAACTGGACCGTGGCGAGTGGATTGCTATCGTCGGTGACCGTATTGCGGTCAGTCCGCAGCGCGGTGGCCAATGGCGCGTGTGCTGGAGCCGTTTTATGGGCCAGCTCGCGCCGTTCCCGCAGGGGCCGTTTATTCTCGCCGCCCTGCTGCGCTGCCCGGTCGAACTGCTGTTCGCGCTGCGCCAGCAGGGGCTGTTGCACATTCACTGTGAACCGTTTGCCGACCCGCTGCCGCTACCGCGCGCCAACCGCCAGCAGGCGCTACAGCACGCCATCGACCGCTATGCCGAACGCCTCGAGCACTATGCGCTGCAGTCACCGCTCGACTGGTTTAACTTTTTTGATTTCTGGCAGTTGCCGGATCCGCAACACAAGGAGTAAAGGGTGCTAAACGATCCCCGTTTTACGGCTGAAGTTGAGCTGACCATTCCTTTTCACGACGTCGACATGATGGGCGTCGTCTGGCACGGCAACTACTTCCGCTATTTCGAAATCGCCCGCGAAGCGCTGCTGAACCAGTTCAACTACGGCTATCGGCAGATGAAAGCCTCCGGCTACCTGTGGCCGGTGGTCGATACCCGCGTGAAGTACCGTCACCCGCTGACTTTCGAGCAGCGCATTCGCGTCCGCGCGCGCATCAACGAGTTTGAGAACCGCCTGCGCATCAACTACGACATTTTCGATGCCGAAAGCGGCCAGCGCGCCACCAGCGGCTACACCATCCAGGTGGCGGTGGACGACGCCAGCGGCGAGATGTGCTTCGTCAGCCCGGATATTCTGTTTGAACGTATGGGGGTCACGCCATGAGATGGCTGCCGCTGCTGGCGCTATTGATAAGCCCGTTTGTCAGCGCACTGACGCTCGACGCGCTGCAACAACGCTTTACCGAACAGCCAGTGATTCGCGCACACTTCGACCAGACCCGGACCATCAAGGATCTGCCGCAGCCGCTGCGTTCTCAGGGGACGATGCTGATTGCCCGCGATCGGGGGCTGCTGTGGGATCAAACCAGCCCGTTCCCGATGCAGCTCCTGCTCGATGACAAACGTATGGTGCAGGCCGTTAACGGCCAGCCGCCGCAGACCATCACCGCGGAAAACAACCCGCAGATGTTCCAGTTTAACCACCTGCTGCGCGCGCTGTTCCAGGCCGATCGCGCCGTGCTTGAGCAAAACTTCCGCGTCGATTTTAAAGACCAGGGCGCAGGCCGCTGGACGCTGAGCCTGACGCCAACCACGACGCCGCTGGATAAAATCTTCGCCACCATTGATTTGGCCGGTAAAGACTATCTGGAGCGCATTGTGCTCAACGATAAACAGGGCGATCGCACCGATATTGTCCTCTCTCAACACCAGCTGACGCCCGCCCAACTGACCGATGACGAACGCCAACGCTTTGCCGCCCAGTAAACGCCCGGCGCTGCTGTGGGCTTTCTGCTGTCTGCTGATGCTGGCGGCGCTGCTGACGCTGCTGCCGAAAGCGCGGCTGAACAGCAGCGTGCTGGCCATGCTGCCGAAACAGGCAATGGGCGCGATTCCGCCGAGCCTTAACGACGGGTTTATGCAGCGCCTCGACCGTCAGCTGGTCTGGCTGGTCAGCCCCGGCAAACAGGCCGACCCGCAGGTCGCCCGCGACTGGCTGGCGCTATTGGAAAAATCGCAGGCGCTGGCGGAAGTCAAAGGCCCGATGGATGCCGACAGCCAGCAAGCCTGGGGCGACTTTTTCTGGCAGCACCGTAACGGCCTGGTTGACCCGGAGACCCGCGCGCGGCTGCAAAACGGCGGCGCAGCGCAGGCGCAGTGGATCCTCTCCCAGCTCTATTCGGCCTTCTCCGGCGTGAGCGGCAAAGAGCTGCAAAACGACCCGCTGATGCTGATGCGCGGCGCGCAGCTGGCGATGGCGAAAAATGGCCAGCGGCTAAGGCTGATGGACGGCTGGCTGGTGACGCAGGATGGCGACGGACGCTACTGGTATCTGCTGCACGGCGAGCTGTCCGGCTCGTCGTTCGACATGCAGCAAACGCACCGGCTGGTAACCACGCTGAGCACACTGGAAAGCGAGCTGAAGGCCCGCCATCCGCAGGCACAGCTGCTGTCGCGCGGGACGGTGTTTTACAGCGACTACGCCAGCCAGCAGGCGAAGCAGGATATCTCAACGCTCGGCACAGCAACGATACTCGGCGTAGTGCTGTTGATCCTTCTCACTTTCCGTTCGCTGCGCCCGCTGCTGCTGTGTCTGACCTCCATCGCCATCGGCGCGCTGGCGGGCACCGTCGTCACGCTGTTGGCGTTCGGCGAGCTGCACCTGATGACGCTGGTGATGAGCATGAGCATTATCGGTATTTCCGCCGACTACACGCTCTACTATCTGACCGAGCGCATGGTGCATGGCGCCGAAGCCTCGCCGTGGCAAAGCCTCGCCAAAGTGCGTAACGCGCTGCTGTTGGCGCTGCTGACCACCGTGGCGGCGTATCTAATCATGATGCTCGCCCCCTTCCCCGCTATTCGGCAGATGTCGGTATTTGCCGCCGTCGGCCTCTCCGCCTCCTGTCTGACGGTGATTTTCTGGCATCCGTGGCTGTGTCGTGGTCTGCCGGTGCGCCCGGTTCCGGCGCGAGGGCTGATGCTGCGCTGGTTGGCCGCATGGCGACGCAATCGAAAACTGTCCGTCGGCCTGCCGGTGGCGCTGGCGATTTTCTCGCTGGCGGGCCTCGCCGCGTTGCGCGTCGATGACGATATCTCGCAGCTTCAGGCGCTGCCGCAGCACATTCTGGCGCAGGAAAAAGCGATTACCGCGCTAACCGGGCAGCGCGTCGATCAAAAATGGTTTGTGGTTTATGGCAGTTCTGCACAGCAAACGCTGGAGCGGCTGGAAGGGTTTATTCCCGCGCTGGAGCAGGCGAAACAACGCGGCTGGATCAGCGGCTATCGCACTCTTCCACTGAATTCCCTCGCCCGGCAGCAGCAGGACCTCAAGGCGTTGCAAACCGCCGCGCCCGCCATCGCTCAGGCGCTAGGCCGTGCCGGGATCTCCATGGTGAATCCGGACCTTAAGCCCATGCCGGTGACGGTCGATAGCTGGCTGAGCAGCCCGGCCAGTGAAGGCTGGCGTCTGCTGTGGCTGACGCTGCCCAACGGTGAAAGCGGCGTGCTGGTACCCGCTGAAGGGGTCAAAGAAAGCGCGGCGCTGGATGCGCTGAGTAAAAAACAGCCTGGCGTGGCGTGGGTGGATCGTAAACACACTTTCGATGCGCTGTTCGCGCTCTATCGCCATATTCTGACCGGCCTGCTGGGCGTGGCGCTGGCGGTGATTGCCTGCGGCGCAATCGCCCGCCTCGGCTGGCGGAAAGGGGTCATCAGTCTTGTCCCCTCATTGCTGTCATTAGGCTGTGGGCTGGCGGTGCTGGCGTTCAGTGGACATCCGCTGAACCTGTTCTCGCTGCTGGCGCTGGTGCTGGTGTTGGGGATCGGTATTAACTACACCCTATTTTTCAGCAACCCGCGCGGCACGCCGCTGACGTCGCTGCTGGCAATTACGCTGGCGATGCTGACGACACTGCTGACGCTTGGCATGCTGGTCTTTAGCGCCACGCAGGCCATCAGCAGTTTCGGTATCGTACTGGTGAGCGGCATTTTCACCGCCTTTCTGCTATCGCCGCTGGCGATGCCGACGAAAAGAGAGAAGAAATAACGATGATGACAGCGACCTTTTTTGCCGGATGGCGGCGTCGCCTTATCCGGCCTACAGCGTACCGCGACGCGTGTCGCCATCCGGCAATCCGCGCCCTTTTTCTGATCGGCACTCTGCTGCTGACCGCTTGCAGCCACACGCCACCGGCGCCATCCGCTCGCCCGCAGGCGTGGCTGGAGCCGGGAACCCGCGTGACCCTACCGGTGCCGGGCATCTCTCCGGCACTCAGTTCTCAGCAGCTGCTGACCGGCAACTTCAACGGTCAGACCCAGTCGCTGCTGGTCATGCTGAACGCCGATGATAAAAAACTCACCCTCGCGGGCCTGTCGTCGGTCGGTATTCGTCTGTTTCTCGCCACCTACGACGAACACGGGCTGCACACCGAACAGTCGATCGTTGCGCCACAGCTGCCGCCCGCCAGCCAGGTACTGGCCGACGTGATGCTCAGCCACTGGCCCATCAGCGCCTGGCAGCCGCAGTTGCCCGCCGGCTGGACGTTGACCGACAGCGGCGATAAGCGCGAGCTGCGCAACGCCCGTGGTAAGCTGGTGACCGAAATCACCTACCTCAACCGCCACGGCAAACGTGAGCCAATCAGCATTGCGCAGCACGTTTTTAAATACCACATCACCATTCAATATCTGGGTGACTGAGATGATCTATATTTCGGCAGTCGGCATGATCAATGCGCTGGGCAACACGCTCGATGAGATCGCCACGAACCTGACGCGCGGCGTGGCCCCCGGCATGCGCCCAAGAACCGGCTGGCTTCAGGGACATCCCGAGGCAGTGCTGGGCGGCGTCGACGGCGAGCTGCCCGTCATTGCTGATACCTTTCGCGACCACCGCTCGCGCAACAACCAGCTGCTGCTGGCCGCGCTGGCGCAGATTCAGCCGCAGGTGGATGCCGCCATCACGCGGTATGGCCATGAGCGGGTTGCCGTGGTGCTCGGAACCAGCACCTCCGGCCTGGATGAGGGCGACGCGCACGTCAACCTGACCCTGAACGGCGAAGCCAGCACCGCGTGGCGCTATCCGCAGCAGGAGCTGGGCGACCCGTCGCGCTTTCTCAGCCACTGGTTAGCGCTCGACGGCCCGGCGTTTACCCTTTCAACCGCCTGTTCCTCCAGCGCCCGCGCGATCATCAGCGGTCGTCGCCTGATTGAGGCCGGACTGGCGGACGTGGCGATCGTCGGCGGCGCGGACACCCTGAGCCGGATGCCGATTAATGGTTTCCACAGCCTGGAGTCGCTCTCCACCACGCGGTGCCAGCCGTTTGCTCAGGATCGTTGCGGCATCACCATCGGTGAAGGCGCGGCGTTGATGCTGCTGACGCGTGAGCCGCAGCCTATCGCGCTGCTGGGCGTCGGCGAGTCGAGCGATGCTTACCATATTTCCGCGCCGCATCCGCAGGGAGAGGGCGCGATTCGCGCCATTCAGCAAGCGCTCAACGACGCGGAGATGGCCGCTGCCGATATCGGCTACATTAATCTGCACGGCACCGCAACGCCGCTGAACGATCGGATCGAATCTCGCGTGGTGAACGCGCTTTTTGGCGAAGCGGTGCCCTGTAGTTCCACCAAGCACCTGACCGGCCACACGTTGGGCGCGGCAGGCATCACCGAGGCGGCGCTCAGCATGTTAATATTACAACGAAATCTACCGCTTCCTGCCCAGGACTTTAGCCTGTCGCCGCGCGACCCGGCACTGGCACCCTGCGGGATTATTACGCAGCCGCAGACGCTGAAGCGCCCGGTTATCCTGTCAAATTCGTTCGCGTTTGGCGGCAACAACGCCAGCATCCTGCTCGGGAGGGTTTCATGAGCCGCTATTTATCACCCGGCAGCTATCTGCCGCACGACGCCCCCATGCTGCTGCTGGAAGAGGTGGTGAGCTTGACCGAGGAAACCGCCATTTGCCGCGTCGCCGTGACTTCCGACGGCGTGCTGGGGCCGTATCTCGATCCGCAAGGAAACCTCCCCGGCTGGTTCGCGCTGGAGCTGATGGCGCAGACCGTCGGCGTGTGGTCCGGCTGGCATCGTCAGCAGAAAGGGCTGGAGGCGATGGCGCTGGGGATGGTGCTCGGCGCCCGTGAGCTGGTTTGCGCCGCGGGCGCGTTGCCGGGCGGAAAAACGCTTTCTGTCGCCATCAGCCGCCTGATGCAGGACGAACGTTTCGGCAGCTTTGAATGCACAATTCATGTCGGCGCGGAGCCGCTGGCATCGGGTCGTGTGAATACATTCCAGCCGACGGCGGAAGAACTTCATTCTCTCTTTCAACAAGGAGCGTGCGCATGAGTCGTTCAGTTTTAGTGACCGGTGCCAGCAAGGGGATCGGGCGCGCCATCGCCCAAAAGCTGGCGACGGAAGGTTTTGTGGTCGGCGTTCATTATCATCAGGACGAGGCTGGTGCGCAGGAGACGCTGGAAGCGATTCATACCCTTGGCGGCGCGGCTCGTCTGCTGCAATTTGACGTCGCAAACCGCGCGCAGTGCCGCACGGTGCTGGAGCAGGATATTGCGGCGCATGGCGCATGGTACGGCGTGGTGAGCAATGCTGGCATAACGCGCGACGCCGCCTTCCCGGCGCTCGGCGATGACGACTGGGATGCGGTGATCCACACCAATCTCGACAGTTTCTACAACGTCATTCAGCCCTGTATTATGCCGATGATTAGCGCGCGCCAGGGAGGACGCATTATCACGCTCTCTTCCGTCTCTGGCGTGATGGGTAACCGGGGCCAGGTGAACTACAGCGCCGCCAAAGCGGGCATTATTGGCGCCACCAAAGCGCTGGCGATAGAGCTGGCAAAACGCAAAATCACCGTCAACTGCATTGCGCCGGGGCTTATCGATACCGGCATGCTGCAGATGGAAGAGACGGCACTGAAAGAGGCCATGGCCGCTATCCCGATGAAACGCATGGGCCAGGCGGACGAAGTGGCCGGGCTGGCCGCTTATCTGATGTCAGATATTGCCGGTTACGTGACTCGCCAGGTTATTTCCATTAATGGAGGGATGCTATGACGCGCCGCGTGGTGATTACCGGGATGGGCGGCGTCACCGCCTTTGGCGATAACTGGCAGGACGTTTCCACCCGGCTGCTGGCCTACGAAAACGCCGTACGGTATATGCCGGAATGGCAGGAATTCGACGGGCTGCAAACGCTGCTGGGCGCGCCGATAGAAGACTTCAGGCTGCCGGACCATTACACCCGTAAACGCATCCGCGCGATGGGCCGCGTGTCACTGCTGTCGACGCGGGCCACCGAGCTGGCGTTGGAGCAGGCGGGTTTGCTCGACGATAAGGTGCTGACTAATGGTGAAACCGGGATTGCCTATGGTTCTTCAACCGGCAGCACCGGCCCGATGAGCGAATTCGCCACCATGCTCACCGAGAAGCACACCAATAACATTACCGCCACCACCTACGTGCAGATGATGCCGCACACCACCGCCGTGAATACCGGCCTGTTCTTTGGCCTGCGCGGGCGGGTTATCCCCACCTCCAGCGCCTGTACCTCGGGCAGCCAGGCGATTGGCTACGCGTGGGAAGCCATCCGCCACGGTTACCAGACCGTGATGGTCGCGGGCGGCGCAGAGGAACTGTGCCCCTCAGAAGCGGCGGTCTTTGATACGTTGTTCGCCACCAGCCAGCGCAATGACCAACCGAAAACAACGCCCTCCCCGTTCGACGAGAAACGCGACGGTCTAGTGGTGGGTGAAGGCGCCGGAACGCTCATTCTTGAAGAACTGGAGCACGCAAAAGCGCGCGGCGCGACCATCTTCGGCGAGATCGTCGGCTTTGCCACCAACTGCGATGCCGCCCATATCACCCAGCCACAGCGCGAAACCATGCAAATCTGTATGGCGCAGTCGCTGAAAGTGGCAGGCTTAAGTCCGCAGGATATCGGCTATATTTCGGCCCACGGCACCGCAACGGACCGCGGCGATCTTGCCGAAAGCCAGGCAACCGCCGCGCTGTTCGGCGACCGCGTCCCCTTTTCCTCGTTGAAAGGTTATTTTGGTCACACCCTCGGCGCCTGTGGCGCGCTGGAGGCCTGGATGAGTCTGCAGATGATGCGCGAAGGCTGGTTTGCGCCCACGCTCAACCTGCGGCATCCGGATGAAAACTGCGGTGCGCTGGACTACATCATGGCGAAGGCCCGCCGGGTGGATTGTGAGTTCCTGCAGAGTAATAACTTTGCCTTCGGCGGCATCAACACCTCGATGATTATTCAACGCTGGCCCTGAAATGTACCGGCTTTATCTGGGGAACATTCCGGCCTTAAGCGCCATTCCGCTCGCCGCAGAAATTATGGCGGCGGCACCGCCGGGCGCAAGACGCTCCGCCTGGCTGGCGGGTCGGGCGTTACTTTGCCACGTCTGCTCGCCGCTGCCGGAGATTATCTATGGCGAACAGGGGAAACCGGCGTTTGGGGGGGAGCAGGCGCTGTGGTTCAACCTGAGCCACAGCGGCGACAACATCGCCCTGCTACTCAGCGATGAAGGGGAAGTGGGCTGCGATATTGAGGTTATCCGCCCGCGCCCGCGCTGGCCATCGCTGGTGAGTGCGTTTTACAGCGACGGCGAACAGGCGGAAATTGCCGCCGAACGCCCGGAACACCAGCTTGCCGCCTTCTGGCGCATCTGGACGCAAAAAGAGGCTATCGTGAAACAACGCGGCGGCGGCGTGTGGCAGATGGCCGACATCGACAGCACGCAGCCTGCGACGCATTTTATTGCTCATTGCCAGCAAAATGCGCTCAGTCTGGCCGTCTGTACGCCAACACCGCTCAACATTCAGGACATAATTGTCGACATCAGCCCACAACGTTGATTTTGGTCAACTACACGCCTACGCATAAGCTGCATTTTATGCGCACTTTATATTTACAGGGTGAATAGTTCATTGGTATTACGACTCGAACAAATGTTTGTCCGGCCCGCCAGCCTGTGGGGTTGGCTGATGTGCAACGCGCTTAACGGCATTGCTATCGTGCTCTGTTTTAGCGCCGTCAGCGCCTGTGTTGGCATCCGGGAATCGGTATGGCATATCGTCGTCACGCTGGCGATTATTGTCTCCACCTTTTACAGCGCCAACTATTTCTCCGCGCTGGAATCTCGCAACGACAAGCGGCGCTATTTTTTGTTAGCCTGGGTCATCGTGACCGTGTTACTGAATTTTATCCACGTCTGGGGCTAAACGGGCGCCGGAGGGGTCACCCCCGCCCCAGCGCGCACGTTGCTATGACTTAGGGGCGTGGGCCGAACATGTCAATCAGCTGCTTTTCATCCGGCATGCCGACCACCTGCTGCAGCTCATTTTTATCATTCATATAATAAATGGCCGGTGTCGCGCTCGCCCCCAGATCGTCCATCAGCTTCTGGTGCTGCTGGAGCAAATTGAAGGTTTCACGCGGCGTGGTGCCCGTAAACGGCGGCAGTTTTTTGCCGCCAGAGAGCTCATACTCCCGCCAGGCCGCCACCGGGTCATCGGCGTTCAGAATGGCCGTGGCGTTACGCCCGCTTTGTGGGTTGAGGAACGCCACCAACAGCGTATTAAGCTGCACTTTACCCGCCGCCACCCAGGGCTGGGCCGCCGACCAGAACGTTTTGCAATACGGACAGAACGGATCGGCGAAGACCACCACCTTGCGTTCCGCCGTATCGGCCCCCTCTTTCAGCGCGTGGGCGCTGTTGAGCTTTTGCCACATCTCCCGGCCCATCGGGATATAAATTTCGCTTTTGAAATAGTCTTCACTCAGGTTTTTACCTTTATCGTCATAAAGATAACCGGACACCACGTGCTTGCCATCCGGCGTCAGAAACAGCGTCACGCCCATATCCTGATACTGACCGACCCAGCTTTTCATGCCGCCGGGAGCGTCTATCTCTTTGACTATCGTGATGTTCTGCTGCTCGCTAAAGCGTTTTACAATGTCGGGCAGCGGCGCGCTGGCAAAGGCCAGCGTCGGGATTAAGGATAACGCCATCAGCGCGATCGGTTTCATACTCGTCTCTCCTTAACGCGGGGGAGTCCCCCCGCGAGTCAATTTACTGTTTTTTCAGCGCTTCGCTGACCATTGCGTCAAATTGTTCATACGGGATCCAGCCCGACAGCAGTTCGCCGCCAATCAGCGTGGCGGGCGTGCCCTGAATCCCAAGCTGCTGCGCGACCGCCAGGCTTTTCTTCAGCGTTTCCAGGCTTTGTTCATCGGGCTTATCCACCACCACTGCGGCTTTCTTTTTCGCTTCAGCAATACTGGCATCATCGTGATAGCCCTTTCTCGCCATCAGGATATCGTTGAAGCGAAGGAACTGCTCAGGATGCGTACGCCACACGGTCAGCGCATCGCGTGCCGAGGTGACCGAACTTTCTGCGCGGTAAGGCAGAAACTTAAACACCACCGCCACGTCGGGGTATTTCGCCACGATCTTTGCCAGATACGGGTCAAATTTCTTGCAGTAAGGGCAGTTGTAATCGGTAAACACGACCAGCGTCAACCGGGGATGCGCCGTCCCGAAGCGCGGAGAGTTCGGGTCATTGAAGAGAAAGTCCTGGTGTTGCTTAAGGGCCGTCTGCAACTGCTCGCGATCGGCCTGTGCACTCTGCTGGTCGAGCTTTTCCGCCGCCGCGGCGAGGATTTCCGGATGGTTAAGCAAGGTCTCCTGCACCAGTTCCTGGACGCGCGCTTCCTGCGCGGGCGTCAGCGGCGGCGCGGCGAAGGCGCGCAACGAAGCAAGGAGCAGTAAGCCAAAAATCAGCGTGTTTTTCATGGGTTATTCACCTTTAACAGGGTTCAGGGCGCTCAGCAGGATCTTTTTGTCCAGCAGCGGCGGGAGGATCTCGCCGGTGGTTTGCCCCGGCCTGTAGACTTCATTGAAGGGGATGGCGAAGCGGTTACGTTTTTGCAGGAAAGCAGCGATGGCATCTGAGGGTTGGCTCCAGTCACCGCGTAGGGCTACCACATCAGGCGCATTCAGCGCGGCGATAATCTCCGGCTGATTCAATACCCGTATTTCATTCACTTTGCAGGTCACGCACCAGTCTGCCGAGATATCGACAAAGACCCGCTTCCCGTCCGCGACGGCCTGTGCAATTGCCGCTTCACTCAAGGGTTGCCAGCGGATCGCCGTTTCAGCCCTGGGCGCAGGCGAAGCCAGGAGGATCCCATGCAGTTGGTAACCGCTTAAGGCCGCCAGCAAAACCAGAACCACAAAGAAACTCGCTCCCCGACGTTTGGTTACGAAGATAAAAGCGAACAGCGCCAGCAGCGTGAGCGTCAGCACCATAACCCCGCTGATTCTGTCGCCGATATGCTGGGCAAGCAGCGTCGCCAGCCAAAGACTGGAGGCCAGCATCATCAATGCGAGCAGCGTTTTCACCCCGTTCATCCAGCGTCCTGGGCGCGGCAGCAGCAAGGCGATTTTCGGCACCATTGCCACCAGCAGCCACGGGAGGGCCATGCCGATACCGAGCGCGATAAAAATAAGCCACAGCGTCGTCAGCGGTGCGCCCAGCGCAAAGGCGACAGCGGTACCGAGAAACGGTGCCGAACAAGGCGTCGCCAGCAGCGTGGCAAAGACCCCTTCAAAGAAGCTGCCCAGCGTACCGTTGCCCCCTGCCGTCGCCATTCTGCCCGTCATCGTCGATGGCAGCAGCACGTTGAAAACGCCGAACAGATTGAGCGCAAACACAAAGGTGACGGCCACCATCAGGCCGATAAACCACGGGTTCTGGAACTGAATGCCCCAGCCGAGTGCCGCCCCCGTCAGCTTCAGCGCGGAGACCATCGCCGCCAGCAGCGCAAAGGAGAACAGGATCCCCGCGCTGGTCGCCAGAAAGCGCAGCCGGATCTTGCGCCTGTCCGTACCGGCATGCAGCACCGCGCTGAGCTTCATCCCCAGCACCGGCAGCACGCAGGGCATCAGATTGAGGAGCAGACCACCGAGCAGCGCAAACAGCAGCATCTGGCTCAGGCCGGTCGCCGTGTCATCGTGCAATGCAGCGCTATCAGGGCCGACCGTGAGGGTTGTTTGCTGCGCCCGGTCATGATTGGTGAGCACAAAGGAGAGCGTTTTCCCCGCCAGCGTCGCGGGGACTTCACCCCATTCGTCGGTGACCGGTACGGTCACGGTCAACGCCTTGCCGCGCGTTTGCACCTGAGGCTCTCCGGGCAGAATGCCCCCGTCCAGCGGATCGAAATAGATTTCCGGCGAGCGCCATTCGTCTGGCGTTGTTCCGCTAATCACCAGTTGCTTCCCTGCCAGATGTGCGCTGAGATCGGCGGAAACGCCGCTGCTGGCCGGAACCGTCCGCATCGCCTGTTCGAAGTCGTCCTGGAAGGTTTCGTCGGTGGGATGATTAAGATTAAGTTGCAGCGGGTAGTCTGTTAACAAGCAGACGTTGCTACAGGTGGACAGCGTGAGCGTTCCAGCCAGCGTATCCCCGAGGTTCCCGGTGATGATCATCGGAATCGCCACCCGCCGGTGGTAGCCTTGCGTGGTGAGCCCGGAAATGTCAAAGCGCGACGGTACCGGCCAGTACCACTGCGCCTTCTCGCCGTTCTGCCAGACTATCTCGGGCGCAACGCCCCCTTCCCCCGGCGAGCGCCAGTAGGTTTTCCAGCCGGACTGAAGTTCAACGGTCAGCAGACCGTACACTCGGCCCTCACCTCTTTCGGCCTGGAAACGAATGCGGGCGTGATCGTTTTGCGGGGAAGTTAACCACCCGCTATCCGCTGCGTGGGCAATGCCCGCGCAGTTGAGCAACAGGAGGAGGAATCCCCTGAAGATATTCAACATGTGTTTTCTCCGTAAATGAAAAATTTAATCGCTAAGACGGCGATGTTTTATTCACGGAAAACGCAGTTTTTGAGGTGTATTCGTAAGGTTGGCGGTCGCCGTGGCACGTCGCGAAAGACAAACGCGCGCACTTCGACAAACAGCGGCATCAGGGCCAGGAAGAGGATAACGGCGGGGAGCGCGCCGTCAAAGAACATCGGCTGGGCGCACAGTAGCGAGCTGGCGCTCAGCTGACACGGCGACGGGCCAAGTTCCGCTTCCGGCGTCGCCGGGCTGGAGAAGACCTGAACCGGGTTGCTGGCCTGCGCAAGAAAATGGTGCAGATAGACAGCCCGTTGGACCAGGCAGATAGCCATCGCCAGACAGGTCATCATCAACAGCCATTTTGCTACCAGCGGACGATTATGCATTATTCACCCAATCAATCAGGACCGACGAATCATAAACAATACTCAATGATCCGCAAGGGGGTGAGTGTAAGGTTTTGTCTGCTCCACCGCTGCGCTGAGCAAGAAATCCTGCTCTATAGTTAATCTATCTTCTCTGGTTGAGGCTGCTCGCGCCATGATTGCAGCATATCCCGGCATCACCCTACTCCTGCTCGCGTCGCTGGCATTCAGCCCGGATGCCGTAGCGGCGGAGGGCCAGCGGATCAAGCAGCGCGCCGACGCGGTGCTGACCTTAATGAGCTTTATGATCGTGCCGGATATCACCGCCAGCGATCTCAATATTGGCTCCGGTTCCGATGATAAAACCGAGCTCTCCATTACCCAGTTCGGCGGCGGCGCCACCATGGGGGAGTCCTTTCCGTTGTATCTGGAAGGCGCATTGGGCTACAGCCGTTATGATCCGCAGTTTGTGATCAGCGACGGCGACCAGAGCCGACGTATTCCTACCAAATGGAACAGCCTGACCACCACCGGCGGTATCGGCTGGGATTTCAACCTGCACCGCGACCGCTGGGGCGGCAATCTGGTGCTGCGTCCCATCGCCAACGTCATGCTCGGCACCATGGCCAGCGATCTGCGCGTGGGTGCCTGGGCGCTGGAGCGGCATAAAAACGCCGATTACGATTTCCTCGACGGCGGCCGACTCAATGCCTACGGGCTGGGCGGTTCGTTGATGCTCGACTATGAGCTTCTCTCCCCTGCGCAGGATATCGATGTGGAGTTGCGCTACACGGGAATGAATCTGCAAACCTTCGGCAGCACCTCTCGTGCCGTGGAAGGAAGCGCCACGGCGCAAAATCTGGGGCTGTATCTGCGCCGCCGTGCGCCATTGTTCGACTGGACGCTGCTGAAAAGCCCGGTGCGCTATGTGCTGGAGGGCGCGCACACCGAATACCTCGGCGAGCAGCGCGGCAAGCTCGGCTTCGATAGCCTGAGCTCGGTGGGACTGGGCATTGAAATGGACAGCAGCAAGTACCCGGTCTTTATTACCCGAACGCGGCTGGTGGCGCGCTATATGTTCGGCAACGGCACCAGCGGCTATGGCGTAGGGCTGGCAATGAGCTTTTAATGACCATCGCCACCCGCCACGTTTCAGGGATTCAGCAATGCCTTATATTGGGCTTCATACTGCGGCGCATTCCATGAACCATCGAAAATGGTGTAGGTGATATAGCCTTTATTCAGCCAACCAGAATCACTGTCGTCGAGTACCGGTTTTAGCGACTGCGGATTCATCGTCTGTTTCGCCGTACCGTCGGGCAGAATATCGTAGCCAATTTGGGCGACCGGGAAACGCTGATTATCGACATAGCGCACGCCTTTAATATCCGCCGACGCCAGCGCCGGATAGTTAATACTTAACCCGGTACCCGCAGGTAATAACGGCTGCCCTTTCACACGCTGACTATTCAGTTTATCCACAACGCCAACGACATAATCGACGGAGTCGGGCCAGTATTTATGCGTACTTGGCCATTTATTTTTCATCTCTTCGTCGGTAAACCGATAGCCAATACTGGCGGCAATGGCCGGGACGCCGTAGCGAACTGCGCGAGCGGCGGCGCTGACGGTTCCGGAATTCACCTGTGCCATCCCGGTATTCGGGCCGTCGTTGACGCCGGAAATCACTAAATCAGGCGCGGCCTCTTTCAGCAGGCCATGGAGTCCAAAATCGACCGAGTCCGCTGGCGTGCCCGGGAAGCAATAGCGCTGCTCGGCGACCTTTTTCACATCAAAGATTTTTCCCGTTTTGAAGGTAATGGCCGAGCCAATACCGCTTTGATTCGTGGCCGGAGCGACCATCCAGACATCATAGCCTTTTGCCTTAAGTTTATCCTGAAGCGATGTACTGCCCGGCGATTCACAGCCATCATCGTTGACGACCAATATTTTCAGCGGTGCCGCTCCGGCCTGAGCAGAAAAAGCGCATATAGCGAACAACGGGGCAATAACTTTCAGTAGATTCATCGTAACTCCTCGGATAAGGGGAACAGGTGCTTATGACAAGCAAAAAAAAACCTAAGACACCCGCCGCCCATGCAGAGCAACAAGTGTCTTAGGTTTTGCCTTATTTCAGTAACAATCCTGAGATGGCTGAGAAAGTACCGTCTAAGCCGCTCAAGATCCAGAGGGGCTATTCCTTTTCTGTGACCAGCATCATAATATCATGCCAGATTAAGCTGACATCCTCCCTGTTTTAATTTCACGCATAAGCCATTCTTTGGTTAAGCAGAGAAAAAATCACCTGACTAAATCATCCAAAAAAAAGACTTGAAGGCGATCACAAATATAAGCCCGAGATAAAATAATTACTGCCATTTAAAATTGATGGTGCTATTGTCCGGCAAAACTGGATTGTTACTGTTTGCAACAGGCAAAACCTGCGTCATTTCTCAAGCATGCTATTTTGATGATTGAGAAGGGGCGCGGGTTTTTTGTTTTTAATTAAAAATATAAAAAGGATACCCAATGAAAAAATGGCTGATTGCTTTAATGGCGCTTGCCAGCGCGGCGACCTGTTCTGCGGCAGATATTGCCCCCTCTGCCCACGATGATACCGTCACCCTCTATTTTGCCCGTCATGGTAAAACGCTGTTTAATACCTTCGATCGCGTTCAGGGCTGGGCCGATACGCCGCTGACCGAAGATGGCGTCCGGGTCGCCCGTTATCTTGGCGAAGGGTTAAAAGGGATCGCATTTGACCGCTATTACTCCAGCGACGCGGGACGCCAGCGCGAAACCATGGCGGTCATTCTCAAGCAAATGGGGGTCGCAAACTACCAGCTCAATGAGCTTCCCGGCCTGCGTGAAGCCTTCTTTGGCGGTTTTGAGGGCGGCTTCAATAAAGATATGGCGGAAGCCGGCGCACACGCGCTCGGATTAGCCGATAGCGCCGCGTTGTTCCAGGCGATGAAGGCGGGAACCCTGCCCGTGAAGGATTCACAGGACGCGCTGGCGAAAGCCGACCCGAAAGGGCTGGCAGAAAACTATGCGCAGGTAAAAGCCCGCACCCAGGCCGCGCTGGCGACTATCGTCAAGCAGGCGCAGGCGAACGGCGATAAAACCGTGCTGGCTATCTCGTCGGGCACATCGATGCAAATTATGATCTCCGATCTCACCGATTCGCCAGACAAAAATAAGCCGCTGGCTAACGCCGCCGTGGTCAAAATTATCTATAAAAACGGTCACTACAGCGTGCCGGAAATTGGCTCATTGCACTACGTCGAAACCGGTAAACAGCGTCTGAATAATCAAAAATAATATCTACATTGATAATACCGCGGGGATTCTTGCCCCCGCGAATCTATTCTGGGATCACACATGAAAATAACACCATTAGCAACAGCATTGCTTATGCTGATGCAAGGCTGCGCCATGTCAGCATGGGCCGCCGACAATCAAAATGAATACGCGTATCTGGATAACGCTTTTTTTCGTGATTCGTCGATGACCCTGTCATTAAAGAATTACTGGAAATATCTGAAGGAGGAGAATGCAAACCCCACACACGTGCACAATGCCTGGGGCCAGGGCGTGGCGGTGGATTACCAATCGGGCTATTTTGCCGATTTCATTGGCGTTGACGCCGTTTATTATGGCGCAGTGAAATTAGGCGCCAGTGATTATTTTAACTCCCGAGGCGTACTGTATAATAACGGCGAGGGTAATAAAAAAAGCAACGCCGAGGGATATTCAAAATTCGGCCAACGTAATATTAAGCTGAAATATAACGTTGCGGATACCCAGTTGAACGCCCGCTGGGGCTGGCAGGTACTGAAAAATTACGGCGTTATCTCCACCTCCAATCGCCTCTCGCCTACCACCTATTCGGGAATTAGCGGCGGCATCAGCAATGAGCATTTGACGCTACGCGGCGCCTATATCGAGAATTCAATGGACCGTAACTCGCCGGATAAAAAACAGTTGCAGACCAATACCGGAGAGAAAATTAACCATCTGGCGAGCGGCGAACTGTTGTGGAACAGCCAGTTGTTCAGCGCGCAATATGGCTACGGTGAGAGCGAAAATTATCTGCGCCGGCATCTGTTGTTTACCCAACTGCGGCCCGTCGAGCGTTTGAATATCGGCACGCAAATCTATGCAACCGAAGCGCTGGATAACTATCTGGCGATGCCCGCCAGCAAACGCGACTTCGATCATAACGCCTGGCATTTCGCCATCGACGCCAGCTGGCAGGCCGACCGCTGGAGTACGAAATGGGGTGTGGGCTATACCAGTGCCAAAAAAGAGAATGAAGTCGGCTTCTATCCCCGCCATATGAGTAAAAACTCACGCGGCACATTTATCTCAATGGCCTATGCCGGCGATGACTATATGCGCGATGGCGAACTGGTGCTGGCAAATATTTCCGACTATAAACTGACGCCGGATTTAGCTGTCGGGCTGGCGGGAAATATCGCGCAGTTTAACTACAAGAATAACCACGTACGTACCGGCGAAATTAGCGCCTTTACCCGCTGGACGCCTTCCGCGCCGCCGCTGAAGAATTTAACGGTTTGGCTGATGTTTGGCCCCGGCTGGTCGTATAAAACCAGCGGTAAAACGCCGGTGCTCACTAACGGCCACTATACGCGCACGCAGACGCTGTCCTCTGAAGCCATTATTGAATACCGTTTTCGGATGTTCTGAGAAAAGCAGGCCTGATAGGTTCACTATCAGGCCTGCAGGAGAGATTACGGCGCGGTGCGGTGAATTTCCGCCACGCGCTTGCGAACGCCAAACCAACCGGCGACCAGCAGAATAGCAATCAGCGGCAGCGCAGCGATGGTGTAGGTACCGTTCGGGTAGTCAAACGCCATCAGCACCAGCACGCTCAGCAGGAACAGCAGCGTCAGCCAGGAGGTAAACGGCGCCCCCGGCAGCTTAAAGCTGACGTCAGCGGCTTTGCCCTCTTTAATGGCTTTACGCAGACGCAGCTGGCAGACCATGATAAAGCCCCATGAAGCAATAATCCCCAGCGACGCGAAGTTCAGGACGATTTCAAACACCTGAGACGGCACCAGATAGTTGAGGAATACGCCCACCACGTAAACCACCAGCGTGGCCATAATCCCGGCATACGGCACCTGCTGACGGCTCATTTTGCTCATAAACTTCGGCGCGGATCCGCCCATCGCCATCGAGCGCAGAATACGCCCGGTGCAGTACAGGCCCGAGTTCAGGCTGGAGAGCGCGGCGGTCAGGACCACGATGTTCATAATGCTGCCGATGTACGGCACGCCCAGCTTCGAGAAGAAGGTGACGAACGGGCTTTGCCCCGCCTGGTAGGCGGTCCACGGCAACAGCAGGACCAGCAGCACCACGGAGCCGACGTAGAACAGACCAATACGCCAGATCACGCTGTTGATGGCGCGCGGCACCATGGTCTGCGGATCTTTACACTCGCCGGCCGCGGTACCGACCAGTTCAATCGAGGCAAAGGCGAAAACCACGCCCTGTACCAACACCAACGCGGGCAGCAGGCCATGCGGGAAGAAACCGCCGTTGTCGGTAATCAGATGGAAACCGGTCGCATTGCCGTCCAGCGGCTTGCCGCTGCCCAGATAGACGGTACCCACCACGAGGAAGACAACAATGGCCAGCACTTTGATGAGCGCAAACCAGAACTCCATTTCGGCGAACCACTTAACGCCAATCATGTTCATGGTGCCCACCACCGCCAGCGCGCCAAGCGCGAAGACCCACTGCGGAACGTCGCCAAATGCGCCCCAGTAGTGCATATAGAGCGCCACGGCGGTGATATCAACGATGCCGGTCATCGCCCAGTTGACGAAATACATCCAGCCCGCCACGTAGGCGGCTTTTTCGCCGAGAAATTCACGGGCATAGGAGACGAAGCTGCCGCTGGAAGGACGATGCAGCACCAGTTCACCAAGGGCGCGAAGAATAAAGAATGAAAAAATACCGCATACCAGATACACCAGCGCCAACGCCGGGCCAGCCATTTGCAGGCGCGCGCCAGCCCCGAGAAACAGGCCGGTACCAATGGCCCCGCCGATCGCAATCATCTGCACCTGACGGTTTCCCATGGCTTTGTGGTACCCCTCTTCGTGGGCATTCAGCCAGCGTCTTTTCGCCGCGTGTTGCTCCGCGGCTTGAGTGTTTTGTGTTTCCATTTTCCCTGTTACCTGTCTGATTTAAGGAGATTTCAGGTCGTCGCGAACGGAACGCGAGCCACGACGATCAATGCGATTTTTCCCGTCATTCTGTGTAGAGATAAAATCGCCGCGAAGCATCCTACCTGCAATTAATAAGCGGTGCAAAACATACGCGGTCGTCAGAGCGCTCCGGAACGAACAAAGCGTCGTCATCAGCGGTCATGACAGCGGTTTTAACTGTGCGATAGAGAAAAACAGGAAAATATCGGGAAGGTAAACACTTCGTGCTTAACAATGAAGGGAAATATTGATTCCGCCTGCTTTCGCCTGTCGGTAAGGCGAAACGGCCTCGTCATCGAGACCGTTGCATAAAAGAGATGAATCACATCATTGAGTTAATTTCGTGACAGGTAATTTTTACGGAAAGAAATATTCCGCATCAGGATTTGCGACGTTCAGGAAGAATATTTACCGATGCCATCAGACAGATAATATAACCAAACAGCTCGCTCCCCTCTTCCACCATATTTTTGACAATACGGACGTAGCCATCCTGCAAAATAGACTGCCAGAGTATCGACATACCGAACAAACGGGAAAAGACGAGAATCGCCAGTAGACCGGCAATCATTAATCCATATGACGGCGTCGTGGTATATTCAGCCAGCTGTGCCAGCACCCGTTGCGGCTGACGAAATGCGTAGTAGAGGGTCGCCAGGCTTACCGCCAGCGCGAACCACAGCCAGCTCCCATGCCGGATGAGGTCAAACACCGCGTCAAGCTCACGGATCAGCATGGCAAGGAAAAAACCGGCGATCAGAATATTGCACTGGCGCATTGCGCTGTGTTTCCACCCGCGTACAAGGTGCACCATGATAATGATAAAGAGAATACTTTCCTGAACAATTTCAGTGAATGAGTCTTCGGTCAGACCATTTTTGATTATATTCACATCAACATGCAGGCACAGTACGACAACGACTACCGCCAGGGCTAAAAATACAACACGAAAAAGTAAGCTAACTAAAATCATAAAAGTCACTGCATCTTACCAAAACTTTATTTTACAGTGAGGTTTATCTGACAACTTGTCCATCTGTGCCACATAGCCGTGATATTTAACAATTATTGCGCTATTGCCGGCAAACGTTTATTTCCCGACCTTGTTAAATAATAGTCGATGCGCGGCCCGGCATTATATTGCGCTATTTTCGTACTCGTAGCGGCAGATGGTGTTAATCCCACGTTCGGGGCTTTTGACCCCCGTGTGCAGGTACAGCGCTTTTGCTTCGTGTACCCAGAAGCTGCCGCCGGCTCGCGCCTGCGCGTTAAACAGCGTTGCCTGCGGATACATCGTACGCAAATTGCCTTTACTGAAACCAAACCATTTACGGGACACGTCCCTCAGTTCGCGAGTGGTAAGCAGCCGCCCGCCCTGGCGCGCGCAGCGCTCACGAGCCTGCACAAAGTTATCATCCACCGCGCCGTCGCCCATAAGCCAGGTGGAGACCGTAAAGTCGTAGCGCTGGGAATTGCCGCTCTTACGGTTATGCAGCGTCAACGTCCCCGCCCTTTCATGCGCCAGCGGCTGTCGTACCATCCGCAGCGTAACCCGCCCTTCATGATGGGCATCGATTTTCAGCCAACTGTGATTAAAGCTGAAGACCACGTCATTAAGATTCAACGCCTCGTGGTTGCTGCTCATGGTCACGATCGCACCGGTAAATCCGGCGCTCAGTATGCTGGCCGTGCGAAAACCTGGCGTGCTGGGGGCATGAAAGCTGATACGCTGAAAATAATCCGTCTGCGCTTCAGGCGCGGCATAAACGACGAGCGGCGATAACAACGAGATAAGGGCCGAAGCCCGAAACAGGGTTTTCATCTGCATTCTTACCTTTGTCACGGATGGCAGTGGCAACGTTGCAGAAAGAATAATGTGAGCAATTGATAAATAAAGAAAATTTACACATTCTGACGGTAATGCGCGGTGTTTATCGCCGGATTACTTCTGAATGCGCTCAAGTTGCACTTTATCCGCCGCCTGCGCCTTATCGGCCAGCCCCTGGAACTGAGACGGATCGTAGTAGGAGGCGGGGGCCGGAAGTTGCTGCATATCATCACCGGGGTAGATTTGCAGCGCCCCCAGACGCGACAGCTGATACCCCTCAACCACTTTCGGCATCGTTAGCTGGTACGGCGCGGTTTTCTCAGCTGGCACAGGCATGGGTAATCGGTTGTTCTCCAGGTTGTAGTTGCGCTTCAGCACCAGGAATTTATCCGGTACCCGCCGTTTACTGTTCCACCAGTAACCATCGAGTTCACGGAATTTCTGCTCCGTTTCGCTTTGCGTCGCCACATCTAACGCCAACAGGACGCGATGCAGCTCATCGGTCATGGCGGCGTTGAACGCCTCCACGGAATGGCCCTTGCCCTGTAATATCACCGTGATCGCCATTCGCGCGCCCAGGAGATTCGAGTAGAGATCCTCCGGCGAGAATGCCGAAATTTCTTCCGGAAACCCGGGGACAGACTCAAAACCGTACCACTGGGCGATCTCATGCCACTGTGCCAGCTCGAAGGCCAGATGAGCGGATAGCCACGCCGCCAGGGTATACCGCGAGATCATTGAGGCCGGAGGGGTGAACGCGTTCAACTGCAACCGGCGAACTCCCAGTTCGTTGCTATAAAAATAGCGCCAGCGCTGGCCTAGCTTGGGGTAGAGCTGGCTGAAGATGAAGAAAGTGTTATCCGCCGTATCGCGCACGTGGGCAATATCAATAAACCCACCGCGATGAGTATAGATAAGCCCATTCTGCTCATCGCTCAGCCCGACCAGATTTTTCACCGCCCCCAGCGCGCTGTCGTTGTAACGGTGCTCGCCCAGCGTGTCTAACGTCAGCACGTTGCCAATCTGATAAAACGGCACCGGTACACCAACGGCTCTGACGTGCAGGTCATGACCAAAAGCGCAGCACGGGCGCAGTGACTCCGGCGGCGAAAGGCTTGCGGCAACCGGGGCGATTTTCCTCGCCTGCTGGACAGGAAAAAGCATGTCATTCGCCTGCGCGCCCGTGACCGCAAGCGTAAGAAGAAGTAGCCATTTCATCATCAGAATGCCTCCGCCACCTGGAAATAAAATCCGGCGCTCTCTTTGCCAAAACCGAGATCCAGCCGAATGTTCATGGCGGGTTTCACCTCAAAACGATAGCCCACGCCCGCGGTCGGCAGCAGCGGATGATGGCTTAAATCACCAATATCGCTGCCCAGCGCGCCAGCGCCCAGCCACACCACGTACCCGTGACGCCAGTTCAGCTTTCGTCGGTATTCTACCTGCCCGCTCACGACATCATTGTCGCGATAACGCCCCTGATAATAGCCGCGCAGTCGGCGGTCATCGCCGGCCATCGACAGCATGTCCCAGGGAACATCACCGCGAGTAAAGCGCCCCCAAACGTCAAATGCCAGCACCGCTTTTTCATTCAACAGGTGATAGACGTTATATTGCAGCTCGGTGGCGGTAAAGTGGCTGTCTGAGCCAACGGAAGGATCGAACCAGGTATACTCGGCTTTAAAAAACTGCCCGTGCTCCGGGCGCGTCACCACATCCCGCGAGTCGTAGTTAACGCTGACGGTAGCCCCCGAAGAGAGCGGCGAGGTTGATGCATCGTAATGAGAAAATCGGTCGCCTTCGTGCGGCGAGTCAACGCTGGCCTGCATCGAAGAAAAATCCCACCCGGCGCCAATATAGAAATTGTCGATCACTTCGCGCATCAGTACCGGACGCAAACGTACCGAATTATTGGTGTAAACCTGAGCGCTCCCCTGCGCCGCGTCGTAGCCAATGCCCCAGAACCCCGTCGGAACTTTGGTTATCGCCCCATCGACAAACAGCCGCCAGCGATCATCGGTAAAAAAGGTATAATTGTTGACACCCATACCCAGTGCGCCGCTGGCGCTGATAAAACCGGTGAAGGAAAGCGAGGAGTTCTGCGTGCGGCTATCGTGGGGATCCACGCGGTAAAGCCCCGCGACGGCCATTCCCACGCCCAGTTTCAGTTCAGGCGTATAAAAGGGGCCGGGTAGCACGCTCCAGTTAATGCCTTTGGCAGGATCGTATTGGTTATCCGCGCCAAGCGATGAAAGCAATTCATCCACTGATTTTTGGTCGAGCCATACCGCGCCTGCTGGCAGGGCCATCAGCATCAGCGTGCTGGTCAGCAACAAGCGGCAGCTGTTCATCAGAAGCGATATTCACCGGCAATGAAAAAACTATTGCGCTCGTTAAAGCCAATCTCGGTCAGGAGATTGAAGTGCGGCGTCATTTCATACTGCGTGCCGACCAGCATATTCCATGGCGAAGTGAGGCGCTGCTTGACGCGAAATCGTCCCTCCCCGTTCTGGTTCACCGCGTTAATCAGCGGCTGAAGCGTGGCGGGCATCTTCAGGTCTTCCAGGCTGCCTTTAAACTCCTGCTGGACATCCTGATACATGCTGCCCAACCAGAGACTCAGATGTGATGGCCCCACCGGACCTTCGAAACTAAAGCGATAACCTACGCGCGGAGAAACCGTCAGGGCAGAGATCTTACCGTCCAGAATATCGAAATCGGTGCGCGTATAGTTGGTATCCACCAGCGCGAACCAGTTCTGGTAGCCACCGGCCAGGGTAATTCCGGTTCCCCAGGTGGTGCCTTTGAAATCGAGGGTGAAATCAATATTTTGCAACTGACCGCTCTCGTAAAGCTGATGCACAGACCCGGCGATAAGGCGATCCAGTCCGCGGTAACGCGAGGGATCCGCATTGACGGAAACGTTCGAGACCGACGAGCCGCGTGAGTGCCCCACCAGCCCATAAACGTTGAGGAATGGGAATACCCACATATCCAGACGCAGCGTTTCCGTTTTACTTTGCTCACGCGTGTGCCCGGCATCAATATCGAACATGTCGACGGGAATGGGGTGATCGCCTAACGCCAGTCCCGAAAAACTGATGCTCTGGACATCAATATTCTGCCGCATATTCATATAGTTGAGGTTGACGCCAAACGGCAACGGAATCGCATAGCCTCGCGCCCGCGCCTCGTCGCCCCAGATAGGAAAAGTTCGCTCCTCGCTTTCGGCTGCGGCGGCCAGGCCGGAGAACAAGATTAGCGGCACTACGGTGTTTATCCATCTCATCGGTCTTCTTCCCATTTGTTCAAAGGCCCCTCATTTACAGACCCGAGCCCACGTTGAAATAGACGGCCTGCTCGCTATCGCTAAAGGCCACATCAATACCGGTGTGCAAACCATATTCACGCGCAATCAGATAGCGGAACCCGGTGCCCCACGCCACCTCGGCGCTGCGGTACAGGTCAGCGCTGCTACTGGCGGCGCTGCCCGCGCCGATAAAACCCTGCACTATCCAGCGCGGCGTAACCCGCCAGGCAAGCTGCGTCTGTACAGTGCTGACGTCATTGCCCTGATAGCGATAGCGGGAAATGCCGCGCAGCGCGATGTAGGGTCGCGCCATCGGCGGCAGGTGGTTATCCTGAGGTGAGAGTGTTTGATAGTTTCCCGCCAGAGAGAGCATCCATTCCGGGTTAAGCGGAATAAAAAACTTGCCATCCAGAGTCAATAAGTCGTAACGATAATCGCCGCCGAGCGCGCTACCGTAAAATTGATACTCGCCGTTCAGCGAGACGCCCTCTGACGGCCAGAAGAAGTTGTCGGTGGTATCATATTCCGCGACCACGCCAAGGCTCGATGAGATACTGCTGTCACCCAACACGCGCTGCCAGGCACGATCAATCAGGGGATTATTTTTGGCGGAAATGTCCATTCTGGCCCAAAATTGCGATGCGCCGAGAAACATCGGCGTATCGCCGAGTCGAAACAGCAGTTTCTGCATACCACCGTAGCCTTGAGTGGCGGTGTTGATCGCGCGATGCGAGTCAAAACCCGCAACGTCGCCAGTATAAATATCAAGATTGATATCAGCGTACCCACCGGCAACAAGGTAGCGAATATGGTCATCCTGCCAGGTGCGTCGGTGCCCACCGCCGACAAACCAGCTGCCGTTTTGCGTTCCGCCGCCGCCAAAGGCGCTTATCGCCGGTGGCGTATAGCGGCCATTATTCACCTTGCCTTTCCCGTGTAAAAACAGGCCGAATAGTCCGCCGCCGTAACCGACGGCCGGTTCAGTAATCACCACGGGGACCGGAAGAAAACCATAGGGGTTATCCTGCAAATAGCGGCTCATATCGAGCATGCCATCTTCGGGATCGAAAAGAGTGCTGGCTTCAGCCGGGCAAAGCGCCAAAGACAATAGCAATATTATCCATCGCCGCAATTGCGCCATAGCCATCACCCAGAAGAAATAATTATTGTTATTTTTCAGCGCAGAAGACTGCCTGAGCCCTCTGCTCTTCTGAGCTTAGACCAGACTTTGTTTAATTCAAGCAGGCCAACAGAAGAGATGAACCCAGGGGGAATATAGCGTTCATCTTATATGTAGAAGGTTCATCGCCCGAACTGTTGACACGCTATTTTATGTTTATTATTGGATTCATAATAAAATCAAAAGGTAGCGATTACGCAGTAAGATGTTTATATTTCTATAATTCAATAAGTCCCCTTATCCAGGTAGAGAACGGAACATGACGAAAACCCTTTCAGGGGATAAGCAAAACCTCGACATCGTTAACTCGTGGGGCTATATCTGGTTTCTTACGCTGAACGTCGTGTTCTGTCTGTGGCTGCTCGCCAGCAATTTGCTCAACAATATTCATTTTATCGCCAGCGATACGCTCAACTCTCTGTGTATGGCGACGATTTTTTTCTCCGTCATCGGGCTAGTACTCAGGCAGGTCATTCACCGCGAGCAACTGGCGACGATACTGCCGCTCCATGTGTTGATTTTAGGCCTGTTGTGGGCCGGTATGTTTTACCTGATGGTGAAGCAGAACAACACGCCGGCGCTGTCGCTCTCACTGCTGATCATCATACTGCTCCCGGCGACCATATCATTTTACATTTCTGGTAAGATACTGTTGTTATTCAGTATTCCTATCGCCACTTCCATGTTGTTGAGCGAGCTTGCGACATTTGAGAAATTCAATATGCTGCAAATTGCAGGCTCCATTATTATTTTTATCGTCGTGATCACCGCACGCTACATTCTGCTGGAATGGTATCTGCGTACCCAAAGAAGCGAGTACGCAAAAAATCTGTTAATCAAGAAGCTCACCCGCCTGGCACATCGTGACGCATTAACAGGGTTGTTTAATAAAGGCAGCCTGGCTGTTCATTTCGCCGACCACGCGAAACGGCTCTCTTTATCCGATGAGAAGCTGTTCATGATCATTATGGATATTGATTTTTTCAAACAGTACAACGATCTGTACGGCCATATTGCGGGTGATGCCTGCTTAATCAAGACGGCGAAATGCATTAGCCAGTCCTTACGTCAATCTTCAGATACCGCATTTCGTTTTGGCGGCGAGGAGTTTGTTATCCTGGCCCGTTGCCATCATGCAGACGATGCCGTCAATATTGCAGAACGTATCCGCAACGCTATTTCCGCAGCAAAAATCCCGCATAAGGGATCACAAATTTCGGCGTATCTGACCGCCAGCTTTGGTGTCGCGCAATGGTCTGCGCAAGATTCTCTGGAGACATTAACGGAACATGCCGATAAGGAACTCTACAAAGCCAAAAAGGCCGGGAGAAACCGCGTGTCGTTCGCTCGTTAAATCAGTTGATACACCAGACGCACCAGGCAAGATAATCATGGGAAATGCTTCCCACATTTCTTCTTATTTCAGAAGAAATTCATGCCTATTCCAAAAAGTATAAAATTGCGACGTTATTTTTTTATAAACAATAAAAGACTCGAAGCCATTACGCATCAATGATAATAAATAGCGCATTGTAGCAATAAAGGTAATACGATGCGAAAACTCCACAAACTCATACTCTCCGGCGCGCTTATCCCACGAAAGAAGTCAGGCCATAGCCTGTTGCGAACGATTGATTTACTCCAGGTGCCCATCGTTCAAAATCAACCGCAAGAACTTCCGGCAAACAAAATCAGCTTTGGCTATTTACATTATGACAACAGATGTACTCTCGACGACCTTTCTTTCTATTTGAAACAAACGTTTTTACAGGATGTTAATATTCAAGATATGTTTGACAGCAGTAGCCAGACATATCGGGTTTATACTTCCCTGAGCAAACTGGATAAAATTAAACTGATTAATAACTACTACCTGGAAGAGCGCAATATTTCAGGTTTAAGACAGTTGAGAGACTCGTTAAATACCATCATCTATGAATAAAAAAAGCCTCCTCATAGCGATATGAGGAGGCTTTTTGGCTGTTGTTATTAGTGCTTATCGGTTATCTCAATCACAACATGACGGTCCGGCGCCAGGCAGCTAATCAACTGCGCTCCCGACTGGCTGTCACACTGAGAACCGGTCACCGAGTCACTGGCGCCACGACCCTCCGCGCGAATGTTGGCCGCGGGCATACCTAACGCCACCAGTTCATCCGCCACCGCCTGCGCGCGCTGCGCTGACAGCTGCTGGTTATAGTCCGCTGCACCAAGGCGATCGCTATAGCCAATTACCACGGTAGCCTTCGCAGAGGCTGGCTGTAGGCCCGGATTTTGATACAGCTGCGCGATGGCCGCTTTCCCCTCGGGGGTTAACGCGGCGGAGTCATAGCCAAACATCACGTCAGATTTCAGATTAAAACGCTGCGGCGCTGGCTGTGGCGCCGGGGCGGCAATCGGCGCCACGGCTGGCGTATCGTCGTGCTGGCCGAAACGATAAGAGATGCCTGCGGTAACGGAACTGATGTCGCTGCTGACGCCAATCTGATTTTCGTTACCCACGTTGCTAACCCACTGATACTCCAGGCGGCCTGCCCAGTTTTTATTAAAGGCATACTCGGTGCCCACGGCGACCAACGGACGAACGCCGGTTTCAAAGCGGTTATGACCCTGAATATCCGACTCCGCACGATAGCCCATTGCCCCAGCGCGGCCATACAGATCCCAGCTGTCGGTTAAACCGTAGCTGGCTTTCAGCGACAGCTGCAAACCCTGGCTCTTCATCTGTGAACCTGAGGCACCGTTTTTACCGTTGATCTGCATATTACCTAAATAATCGTAGCCGCCTTCAACCGCCAGCCATGGATTAATCTGGTAGCCGGTGAATACACCGCCGCCAACGTTATCGCTGTCATAACCGACATTAGCGCGTGGCGTGGTGCTGGTGTCAAAATAATGCGACCAACCCAGTTTCCCGCCGGTATACCAGGTGCCAGCATCTGCCGCCGCAAAAGCGGTGGTGGCGGTCAGCGCATTCGCAATAATTAAAGTGATCAGCGTCTTCTTCATAATTTTCCTATTATTAGCGTCCCATCAATCGACGGGTTGGATGCAAAGTGGCGCTACAATAGGTTTTTTACTCGACGCTGATAATCGTTTTTTTGTTTATTTTTGGATAGCCATCGGCCATCGCTGTAATAGCTTACCGCTCTCGGAGTGCCTCTTTCACCTTGTTAAACGGCTTCACCAGATAATCCATAACCGTCTTCTCGCCAGTTTTAATATCAACGTTAGCAATCATCCCTGGGACAATATTGAAGCGTTTCCCGGCTTTATTTTGCAGATAATCATTCTCAGTACGGATAAACACGCGATAATAATAGACTTCAGGCTTAGCCTCATCCTGAATGGTATCGGGCGAAATACTGTCTACCACCCCTTTCAGACTGCCGTAAATGGCATAATCATAGGCCGTTATCTTCACCAGCGCCGACTGGTCCGGATGGATAAAGGCAATATCGCGGGGCGACAGGCGCGTTTCAATCAGCAGATGGTCATCGCGCGGCACAATTTCCATCAATTCGCCGTTGGGTGGGATCACGCCACCCAAAGTATTGACCTTGATTTTTTTGACAATACCTTTCACCGGCGATCGCACCGTCATACGCGTGACGCTGTCGGTACGGCCACGAATAATCTCGGCCAGCGAAGCCGCCTCGGCGGTGGCTTTAGCCAGTTCTTCGCGAGCCTGAACCAGGTACTGCGAACGCAGGTCGAGAATTTTGAGCTGAAGATCGGAACGCTGGCGCTCAAGACGGAGCACTTCCACGTTGCTGGCCGCACCGGTTTTCGCCAGGCGACGGGTTATCGCCAGTTCACGGTCCACCGCCGACAGTGAATCAGCCACCCTTGCCTTTGAGTCGGAGAATTGGCTCCGGCGCAGGTTGTACAACCGGGTTTCGGAGGCCACTAGTTGCGGCGCATCGTTGAGCGCAGGCGGGAAAGTCAGCGGTAACTCGTTCACTTCGGCAGACAGACGCGCGCTGGCCGCGAGCGCTGCCTGATAGCGCGCCACGCTCTCACCGACGTTAGACTGTGAACGCGTTGGATCAAGACGAGCAACCACTTCCCCCGCTTCAACTCGCTGCCCTTCGCGAACATTCAGCGCCACCAGAATGCCGCCGTCCAGCGATTGCAGCACCTGCTCGCGCGAGCTGGGGATCACTTTGCCGGTCCCGGTTGAAACCTCATCCAACGTGCTAAATGACGCCCATCCCCAGGCCACCAGTAATAGCGCGCCGCATAAGGTCACGATTCGCCCGGAACGCGCCAGGCTCTCGTTATCCAGATCGTTTTCACCATGATCGCCGTTCCAGTTCAGCGGCTGGGCATTCGCCGGTGTCGGTATCGGAGCCTGTTCTGCAAGCGCAATGTCGGTCTCAGGCTGGTCGTCTTTCATCGTTCACCTCCGCTGCCTCGGCGTTTCTGCGCGCCATCGCCTTCTCTTTCGGCATATCCATCACCAGCGCGCCGTCCTTGAGTACCAGCACGCGGTCGACCACGGAGAGCACCGCGCTGCGATGAGTGGCAATAATCAAGGTCCGGCCCGCCAGCCAGTGGCTGAGACGGTCAAGAAAGTCACGCTCGGTGTGTTCATCCAGCGAGGCGGTCGGTTCGTCCAGCAGTACGATATTGGGATCGCGTAACATCAGGCGCGCCAGCAGGATCGATTGCCGCTGGCCGCCGGACAGACCGAGCCCGCCCTCCATGACCACATGATCCAGCCCGTGGGGCAATTTGCTGACTAACACATCCGCGCCGCACATCTCCAGCGCGGCATAGATTTCATCATCGCGTGCCTGCGGCGCGCCCAGCGTCAGGTTGTCGCGCAGCGAACCGTGAAATAGCCTGGCATTTTGCGTCATCAGCCCGGTATTACGCCGTAGATCGGCCACATCGATATGCGGTAGGCTCAGGGAGTCGAGCCGCAGCTCGCCCTGTTCCAACGGCACGCCGCCGATGAGCGCCTGTAGAAAGGTCGATTTCCCGGCACCGTTGCGTCCCAGCACGGCGATGCGTTCCCCGGCGCTAATATCTAATTTTGCGACCCGCAGCGGGACGATGGGCGAGTCCTGGCGATAGCGAAACGCAGTATCGGCAAAGTGGTAATTGCCGTGCAGCACTTCACGATGCAGCCGCTGCGAATCCCCCCCGTTTTCCACCGGCAACTGCATAATGCTGTCGATGCCGCCCTTTGCCGCTTTGGCCTGCTGCCAACGGGCCAGCACCCCGCACAATGCCGCCATTGGGGCAATCATGCGTGACGACAGCTGTGAGGCAGCAACAATCGCCCCGGTGGTAATGTCGCCATCGATGACCAGCGGCGCGCCCACGACGATTACCACCGCGTACACCAGCCCCTGGATTGTGTTACCCCAGGCCAGGAGCCCTTGCGTGAGCCGTCGGCTTTTCATCCCGGTTTGGGCGGTAATGCGGATATAGCTGTTCCACTGTTGCAGGAAGCGATTTTCAGCCTGCATCAGCTTGATATCCTCCAGCCCCTGCACGCTTTCAACCAGCACGGCATTACGCAGGGTCGACTCTTTCACGTTCTCCTGCGCCAGGTCGGCCAGTTTCTTCTGTAGCAGAATACCTGGCGCGATCATGATCAGCGCCGCCACCGGCGGGATCCATGCCAGCTGCGGCGCGATGATCGCCATGACCAGTAAAAACAGAAAAAAGAACGGCAGATCGGCGATCACCGAAACCGTGGTCGAGGTGACCATTTCACGAATCAATTCCAGCTCTCGCAGTTGGGAGATAAAGCTGCCGGTGGATCGCGGTACCACGTGCGTGCGCAGCCGCAGCGCATGGCCAAACACCCGGTCTGAGATGCGCATGTCGGCCTGTTTACCGAGAATGTCGCTCACGTGGCTGCGCATCAGCCGCATCGCCAGACCAAAAAACGCGGCAATCAGCACGCCAATAAACAGCACGTATAGCGTTGGGTAAGACTGGGCGGGAATAACCCGGTCGTAGACCTGCATCGAAAAAAGGATCCCGGCCATCGAAAGGACGTTGATAACCAGCGAAGCCAGCATCACGTGCCAGTAGGGTTTCATTTTGGTCATTGCCAGCTGGCGTAACCAGCCGGGGTTAAAATTAGCCAGATACTCCTCAGTCCGGCTATCGCGTGCCATCGCCGCCGGACGAAACGCCACCACGACCTGTATCATCTCAAGCAGTTCGGGCAGCGGCTGGCTGGCTATCAGGCTGGCGTCACGGGGAAAGCTAATGCCGACGCTGGCGTTACCGTCAAAGCTGTGAATGATGCCTATTTGCCCCGTTTTAAGCTGTACCACCAGCGGTAAACGCCAGCCGGAAACATCGTCCTTTTTTTCGTGCAGCCGCCGTGCCGTCAACCCAACGTGGCGCGCCATATTATTGAGCGCCACGCTCAACGGTTTAGCCAACTGCCAACGAGCCATCGCCTGCAGCCCACCGGGTGAAAACGGCAAGCGATAGTGCGTCGCCACCTGACTGATAACGGTAATCCAGTCGTTGAGCGCGTGGGCTTCCAGCGTTTCCTGTTCGGCAATCCGGGCTTTTCCCGTCATGGTTGAATCTCCACGCCCTGAATGGACTGATTATTGAGCGTAAACTGCTGGCGGGTTCGCCCGGTGTTGTACAGACAATCAAGCTGGAGGGTACGCAGCTGGCTTTCGGTTTCCTGCTGTGTAAAGCGCGCCTGATAAACTTCCTGCTCAGCGTTCAGCACATCCAGAAACGGGCGCGATCCGAGGTCGAGGTACTGCTGCTGATACAGTTCACGGGTCTTTTGCGTCAGAATCTGTTGGCGAGCCTGGATTTGCAGCGCCTGCTGGAGGCTGACCGACGCGTTCTGCGCGGCGCTAAGCTGCTGTCGAACCTGCAACTGGGCGCTACGTACCGCCGTGGTCGCGGCATCAAGACTGTACTGCGCGGCATCGCGATTGGCGGTCAGCCCGCCGCCCTGATAAATCGGCATTTTCACCCGCACATAGGCCGAATATTGGGTACGATCCAGCTGTTCGCTGTTGGCGTAGCGATCGTTAAGATAGCGGGTCACGTCTGACTCCAGCGAGATGGTCGGCTTCATCTGCGCTTCCGCCCCCGCCAGTTGGGCCGCCGCCTGGTTTACCCGCGCGCGCGCTTCCAGCACCGACGGTACGAGCTGGTCGTCCACTGTCGCCACGCCGCAGGATTTACCCAGCGTTTGCGGAAATTCGTTACTCACCACATCAATCTTATTCCAGCCCAGATAGGTCGACAGCGTGGCGCGCCAGCGTTCGAGATTGGCCTGATACTGCGCAAGCGTCGCCCGTGCGCCTTCAATACGCGCATCGGTTTGCACCACGTCAGAAAGCGAGCTGGCCCCTTCGCTGTTGCGTTCGTTGGCGAGCTTGCCTAGCTGTTGTAACGAGCGCAGCTGTTCTTCGGCGATCGCCACCAGCTCCTGATAGCCCTGCACCTGAACCAACGCCGCGGCGGTATCGTGGGCGACTTTATCAATGCTCAGCAGTACGACAGCCTGCTGAGCGGCCACCGCCGCGTTGGCTTCCCGCACCGCGCTGTCGGTCAGACCAAAGTCGTAGAGCATCTGGGACAGCGACAGCACGACCGAGGGAACGTTGCCGTGGTTGGAATAGCTGTTGGTCACGCCATTATTCAGGCCACCGCTGATTTGCGGGTAGTATTTGGCGCGGGCGACATCAATCTTTTGCGCGGTGCTGAACAGTTTGCCGGCCTCAGTACCAATATCGGGATACCACTGTACGGCGCGCTGTACCGCCTGGTTGATGGTTAAATTGGCGGGCGGCTTTGCGCTGGCGGCAAGGCCCGGGTCGCGCCCCCTGAGATTGGGCAATTCATCGTCAGCGGCAATGTTTTGCGGATTGATCTGCCTGGCGATGTCACTATCTGAACGCCCCCACGCCGCCCCGGCATCGGGCAGCAGCAGCGGCTGGATGCACACCGTTAACCAAAAAAATATCTTACCTTTACCGCTGCGTTTCCCCATACAACATCCCCAATATAATCAATATGTTGACCTAAGTGGCCGTTTATATTTTTTGATGACTATTGATGAATATCCGCCCCGCAGCGATGTCCCTTCCATAGGGAAATAAGCGGGTCGGAGGGTACAGCTCCTGAGGTGATGCCGTCCTGATGCGAAGACCGTTAACCCGCCTGGCGACGGGCTAACGGCTCGCGAGGTACTCTTTCGTGCCTGTCGCCTTGCAGAAGGCTATCCGTGGCTTGCCGATGAATCCTGATGTAACAGCTCTTCGAGCGTCGGCTGCACGCCCTCCAGAGTGATAAGTTGTGTCGATTGATACTGTGTCCCGGCACCGTCACGGTCAATGGACACCACCGTGTCTCCCGATGCCGTGTGCTCTATAGATAAATATTGGCCGAGATCTTCAGATTTACCACTCCAGTCCGTCAGTAGCTTGCTGATATCTATATGATCGCCGTCACTAACTGAGAAATCTGTCCAGTGATTGTTATGACCGTTACCGCCGGTGGCATCGTGGCTATCGAGCAGATTAAAGATCACCGTATCCCCCCCGCCGCCAAGCGTATAGGTATCGTCATATGCGCTACTTGTGGCGGCATCGTTCTTGTCGCTGCCTTCGACATGCGGATGCAGATCAATCGTCAGGCTGCCGTGACTGAGTGTGCCGTCCGGGGCCTTGAGGGTGTAGTCGAACTGCTCGCGTTGGCTCAGGTCGGCCACGCTAACCCCTTCACGCAGGGTATAGCTGTAGCTGCCGTCCGCGTGCAGCGTCAGCGTACCGTACACTCCTTCCAGGGTTTGCGACTGCGTACTGCCTGCGACTTCGCTAATCTGCTGGCCGCTCTCGTTGCTGAGGGTAATGCTGGCCCACAGCGCGCCGGACGCAATCTCGGCGATCTGCCCTTCGGCGGTAACGCCCGCGGCGGCGGCTTCCGGCGTTACGGCGACGCTGGTCAGAATCGTGCTGAATTCGCTGTTCAGGGTGTTGCCTGCCGTATCCAGCAGCACCACGCTGTAATGTCCGTCATGCAGCGTGGTGTTATTAAGGTTGATGTTCGCCGTCAAGGTCGAAGCATCCGCGTTCAACGTGCCGGTGGTCAGCAAATTGCCCTGCGCGTCGAGAATCTGATACACCGCCTGGCCGTTGGGTGTCGGTAAGGTTGAGAACGCCAGGGACAGCGTGGCGTGCGTCAAGGCATCCGCGTTATCGACCTGCAATGTAGCGCCCTGAGCCGTGTCGGCCTCCGTCGTGGCCAATAGCGTTGCCGCTCGCGCGCTGGTTTGTAGCGCCGTCGACTCTTGCACCACGCTTTCGTCCGCCACCAGCGCCATCGTAGTCATCAGCGACTGCGCGGCCACCGTCGTCCCCACGGCGGGCAGGGAAATGGTCAACGTTGAGGTGCTGACCGACGCGCCATTGCGGATGACATACGTGAAGCTCTCCTGGCCCAGCCCGCTGGCCGGTTGACCGGTACGCAGGGTATAGGTGTACCCGCCCTGCGCGTTGATGACTAAATTACCGTAGTTACCCACAATGGTGGTGTTGCCTGTGGCGGCTATCGCCTGGCCGTTCACATAGCTCACCACGGTACCCGCAGGGGCGACGTCCGCGCCGCCGCTGCCGCCATTTGCCCCGCTGATGACATTACCGGAAACGGATTCGACGGCGGCCTGATAGGTATGGGTAACGTCATTGCTGGTGGCTAATGTCGCGATGCTGCCTACCGCCACGCCCGTATCGGCTTTCAGCAGGAACACATAGTGCCCCGCAGCCAGCGTAATCGACTCAGATGTCGCGCCCCCCAGTAATGTAACCTTGATCCAGTCATCATAGACTTTGCTCTGTTCATACCTGCCGGTCGTTGGATTAAGCTTGTAAATATAGAGGTCAAAAGTCGACAACAGGGCCACTCCAATGACGCTGCCGTTTAGCGTAAAGGTGCGGGTGGCGTTCGTGGGAACGTCAATTTGCAGCTGCCCGCTTAAGCTCACCCCCACATCCAGCACCGCCCCGAGCCCGACGTTCGCCACAATCACCGAAGAGTTGCTCACTTCTTTGGTGGTGACATCTGCTGGCGTTGGATCGACCTCCATCGTCACCCGATCAGGGTTTGCATGAAGGTTAGGCAAATTCAGGTCGATAGTCAGCGTCGCGTTGCTGGTTGAGCCATTTGGCGCTTTCAACTGGTAGGTAAAGACATCCGGTCCGGTTACGCTGGACGGCGAAACACCCGCTTTCAACGTATAGGTATAGCCGCCCTGGGCGTTGATGGTCAGCGTGCCGTAGGTACCCACAATGGAAGTCGACCCACTCGCCGCAACGGCGGATAACCCGCTGGACGACGCGGCGCTGGCTCCACTCACCACCGTACCGTTCGGGGCGCTATCAACCCCGCCGCCGCCCACGCCGGTGATCACGTTACCGGTCGTGGTCGCCCCTGCCGTATCAACAAAGACGCCAGTCGTGACGTCCGATGTCACTTTCAGTTGGCTGCTGGTCAATAACGACAAACCATCATCGGCCTGTAGCAGCAACGCATAGTCGCCAGCTGGCAGATTCAGCTTCGCGGTGCCAGAAGTACCGCTCAACAGCAGTACCTGAAGGAAGTTATCGACTCTCTGGTACATGCTATAGGTACCGTCGCCGTTGGACTTGTAGATGTACAAATCGAACGTCGACAGCAGCGTAACGCCCACCGCGCTGCCCTGAAGTGTTAATGCGCGCGAGGCACCTTCATCAACGTGGAACGTCGGCAGTTGGCTGCTTTGAATGACGTTCAACGACAGCAGATCGCCCGCCCCAAGCTTCAACACGTTCAGGCTTTGCGAGGCGGAACTCGGCGTCGCGGTCACTTGTTGGATAGAGGTGGTCAGGGTCAGACCTGCCTCATCGTTCACTGCGTTGAGGATTTGCGTGCCAATGGTGGGATCGATGTTGAGGACAAACGGCGGTGTTTTCACGCCGATATTGCCTGCAGCATCGACGGCGTTGAAGGTAAAGTTATGCGAGCCGGTGGTCAGCGCGGTCGTTGGCGTCCATGTCCACTGACCATTGGGCCCTGCGGTTACCGTGGTGACCAGAGTGGCGCCATCATAGATATTCACCTTACTGTTGGCTTCCGCGATACCGCTAAAACTGGGCTTCGTATCGTTGGTAATGCTGCCCGAAGTGAGGTTACCGATATCGGGCGCAATGTCATCATATACCGTCAGGCCGGTAATCACGCCAGGCGCAACGGTATCAACCTTCAGATTAAACGTCGGCGACGTACCACCAATATTACCCGCCGCGTCGGTTGCCGTGGCCGTAAAGGCATGATCGCCATCGGCCAGCACCGCTGATGGCTGGAATGACCATACCCCGTTGCCATCCGCAGTCGTTGAACCCAGCACCTTGCCGCCGTCATACACGGTAATGGTGGTGTTTTTCTCCGCCGTACCGCTGATGATTGGCCGACTGTCGTTGGTGTTCAGCGTTCCGGATACGGGATCAACCGTATGCGTCACCGTCAACGTGCCAATCGCCGCGGGCGCTTTGGTGTCGATAGTGAGCTTGAAGTCCGGCGAACGTCCGCTCACGTTACCCGCCGCATCGCTGACAGTCGTTGAGAACGTATAGGTGTCATCGGCAAGTGCTGATGGGGTGAAATTCCACAGGCCATTACCGTCGGCCTGTACGATGCCCAGCGCGTTTGCGCCGTTGTAGATAGTGACAAACGCGTTAGCTTCCGCGGTACCATTCAGGGTTGGCGTGTTGTCGTTGGTGAAACCTTCTTTGGACAGCAATCCCGTCACCGGGGAAACGTCGTCAGTAATGGTGATGTTGGTTGCTATTGAGGGTGCCGTTGCGTCGATATTGAGGATAAATACCGGTGACGATACGCTGACGTTACCCGCGGCGTCGCTTACCGTGGTGCTGAAGCGGTGTTCCCCATCACTCAGTGCCGCCGGGGTATAGGACCAGGCACCGGTGTTATCGGCTGGCACGGTCGCCAGCAGCTTACTGCCGTCATACACGTTAACCCAGGTCCCTGGCTCCACAGTACCACGCAGCGTCGGCATATTATCGTCAGACAGCGCGCCGCTCACCAGATCGCCCCGCACGCTGCCGACGTCATCATTGACCAGCGGTAGCGCACCCGGCTGCGGTGTGCCGGTATCGACATTCAGGATAAAGGGGGCGGTTGCCGGGCTGGTGTTACCCGCTGCGTCAGCTACCTTAAGCGTCAGACTGTGCGAGCCGTCATCCAGCGCCTTCCCGGGCGTCAAAGACCAGATACCCAATCCGTTGACCGTGGTACGGCCAATCTCAATACCGCCATCAAACACAATGACGGTGGTATTTGGCGTGGCGCCAATCCCCGAAATCGTGGGCAGCTTATCATTGGTCGATGCCCCGCTGCTCAATGTCCCCACACCCGGAGCAACATCGTCGGTGACGGTATAATTGGCGATAGCCGCTGGGACGGCGGTGATAACATTCATGGCAAAGATTGGCGACGATAGACTGACATTACCAGCCGCATCGGTCGCCGTGACAGTGAAACTGTGCGGCCCCGGCAACAATGGGTTCACTATCTGGTAGCTCCATGCGCCTCCAGGACCGGAGGCTATGACGCTATCCACCAGTATGCCGTTATCGTATATCTTAACCGTACTGCCCAACTCCGCTGTGCCGCTCAACGCAGGCTTAGTATCGTCGGTCACACCGCCGTTAGTCACATTCCCCACGATCGTACCGTAGTCGTCATAGACCGTAATGCTGCCAGGCGCAGCAGGCGCAACGGTGTCGATAGTCAGGTTAAAGACCGGCGACTTGACGCTCTCATTCCCCGCCGCATCGGTGGCGGTCACCGACAGCGCGTACGCGGCATTGCTCCATCCGGTGAGTGAGGCATAGCTCCATGAACCATCGGCCAGCGCGCGGGTGGTCGCTATTACTGTGTTGCCGTTGTAAATCGTCACCAGCGCATTGGCTTCTACGCTGCCGACGGCACCGGTCAGTACCGGGCGGGGGTCGTTAATGGTATTGCCATTGGTCACATCGCCGATCACGGGCGCAATGTTGTCGGTCACGGTAAAGGCCAACGGCGCTTTCGGCGCCAGAGTATCAATCGTCAGGACGAACGGCGGCGAAGCCGGACTAACGTTGCCCGCCGCATCGGTGGCAGTTGCGGTGAAGGTATAGGTGGCATCAGGTAACGAAGAGGGTGAGACGCGCCATGTGCCGTCACTGCCTGCAGTCGCAGTACCGATAAACGTCGAACCGCTGTAGACATTAATAGTCGTGCCGGCTTCGGCGCGACCGCTGATAACTGGCGTGCTGTCTTTAGTGGTCGAGCCGGTCAACAGCGCCGTCGTCCCCACGTCGTTCGAGACGCTTAACGTCAGAATAGGCAGCGGTGCAATGGTATCCACGTTGAAGAGGATTGGCGTGGTCGCCGTACTCACGTTCCCCGCCGCATCAGTGGCGGTCACCGTCAGACTATGGCTGCCGTTCAGCAGCGTCGGCGTGGTGAAGCTCCAGGAGCCATCAGCGTTCGCCACAACCGAGCCGAGAAACACGCTGCCATCATAGACGGAAACCCGGGCTCCCGCTTCCGCACTGCCCACCCCGCCGGTCAGCGTCGGCGTGGCGTCGTTAGTATAACCATTCGGGGCGATGGTTCCCTGCACCGGATCCTTATCATCGGAGAGCGTGATGTTCTTCACCACTGCCGGCGGCGCGGTGTCCACCGTCAGGCTGAAGTCCACTCCACTGCTGGGGTTACCCGCCTGATCGACAACCTTAATCGTGAAATTGTGCGATCCTTCCGCCAGATCTTTCGTTGGCGTAATCGACCATAGACCGGAAAGGTCCAGTGTCGCCCGACCTATTTCGGTCGTGCCTTCCAGCAGGATGACCGTACTGCCAATTTCCTGAGACGCCAGGACAACGCTTCCGCTAAAGGTCGGTTTCGTATCATTGGTTGAACCACCGTCATCAATGCTGCCGGTTCCCGGCAGGACATCGTCAGTCACCACCAGCGAAGTCACATCACCCGGCGCAACGGTGTCCACGGTAAACTGGAACAGCGAGTTAGGCGGTGTGGTGTTGATGCCGTTTGTCACCGTAGTGATGATCAGGTGCGAGTCATCGCTTAATCCAGTCGGTGTGAACGACCATGTGCCGTCGCCATTCACCGTGGTCGAACCAATAAAGTTAAGGATGTTATTGTCGTAGAAGTTAATGACAGTCCCGGCCTGCGCTTTCCCGCTAAAAGTGGGCGTCGGGTCGTTGGTATAACCGCCGTTGGCGATTGTCCCCTGCACCGGGTCGTGATCATCGGTCACAACCAGTTCAGAGATACCGCCGCTTAACGTCGCTGTATTGATTTTTAAATCAACGGCCACCGAAATGCCGCCCTCGTTACCCGCAGCATCCACAACTTTGGCGGTAAATTTATGGTCGCCATCGGCAAGCGGCGCAACTGGCGTAAAGCTCCAGGCTCCCAGTCCATTAACAGACGCACTACCAATAAGTACGCCATTGTCGTAAATATTGACCGTCGCATTTGGCTCGCCGCTCACAGCCAGGCTGGTGAACGTTGGGCGATTATTATCCGCCAGAGCCCCGAGAGGAATACCAAGACCATCAGTTACCAGTAGCGCAATGACAGCGGTTGGCGCAATCGTATCCACTTCAAACACCAGATCCGCAGAATGGCTGCTGGTGTTACCGGCAGCATCGGTTGCCGTGATGTTGAAGGTGTATGTGTTATCGGCAAGCGTGGGCGTATAGCTCCACCGCCCTTCAGCATCAGCGTTAACCGTCGCCACTGCCGTCGGCGTCGCCCCTCCAGTGCCCTGATAGATAGTTACCTTAGAGAAGGCTTCCACCACCCCGCTCAGGGTCGGTGTCGCATCGTTAGTCAAACTGCCAATGGTCCCCTGATACCACGCCACGTTATCGGTTGCAGTAATGGGGACTGGCTTATCAGGCGCCGTAGCATCAATATGCAGGACAACGGCTGGCGACGGCTCGCTCACGTTACCGGCTTTATCGGTCACCGTCGTCGTCAGACTGACGATGCCATCATTGAGTTTGCCCGTCGTGAAGGACCAGTTGCCATTGGGGTCAGTAACGGTAACTTCGCCCAGATAGGTCGTGTCGTTGTAGAAGGTGACTGTACTCCCCACTTCCGCCTTGCCGCTTAGCGTTGGCATATTGTCATTAGTGAGATCGCCAGATTTTAAATCGCCGACGATGCCGCCGGTCACGCTGTCGCTAATCGTCAGGTTTGTCACCGGATCCGGGGCAACGGAATCAACCGTAAAGACAAATTCCGGTGAGTCTGCGCTTTGGTTGCCCGCCGCATCGGTAGCCGTGGTGATGATAGAGTGAGGGCCCTGCCCAATCGAGGACGAGGGCGTAAAACTCCAGCTCCCGTCGATCGTCGACGCCGTCGTCGTGCCTATCTGTTGTTTGTTATCATAAATGATCACCGTGCTGCCTTTTTCCGCCGTCCCGCTAAAGGTGGGCGTCGTGTCTTTGGTATAACCTTCTGCCAAAATCGTTCCGGATCCAACCACGAGATCCTCGGTCACGGTGACCGTTCCCATTACCGGTGGCGCTTTCGTATCGATATTCAGCACGAGTTCCGGTGAAAAGCCGCTCACGTTGCCTGCGGCATCGGTCGCCGTAACCTTGAAAATATACTGTGCGTCCGCCAGGTCTCCGGAGGTGTAGCTCCATTTACCGTCCGTCCCCGCTCTCACGCTATCAATCGGTGCGCCATCCCGGTAAATGGTTACCAGTGCATTACCCTCCACCACGCCGCTCAGGGTTGGCGTCTTGTCATTAGTGAGTCCGCTGGCGGGAATAGCGCTTTCAGGAAGCGGGTTATTATCGGTCGCGATGATCGCGCCCGGCGCAGCAGGCGCGATGGTATCCACAATAAAGACAAACGGATCGGAAACATCGCTCTGGTTACCTGCGGCATCCTCAACAATGGTGGTATAGCTATGGGTACCTTCGGTCAGCGGCGTCGTGAGCGGGTAGCTCCAGTTACCATTAACGTGATCCGCCGTCACGGTGGCCACCCACTTCCCATTATCAAACAGCAGTACTTTGCTATCAGCTTCGGCGGTGCCGCTGATGACGGGCGTCGAGTCACTCGTTGAGCTACCGTAGGAGACGTTAACGGCCACCGATTGCGTATTATCGGATACCGCCAGGTCAGTGACCTTCGCGGGCTTCGAGGTATCGACCGTCAGCTCAAAAGGAGATGAAGCCGTGCTGGCATTACCGGCTTTGTCCACGACGACGGTCGTGATGCGGTAGTCGCCATCCACAAACGTCGGAGTGAAAGCCCAGACGCCGTGAATGTCTGCTGTCACCCGTCCCAGTTCGGTGGTTCCATTGTTGTAAATAATCACCGTGCTTTGCGCTTCCGCATTGCCGCTAAAGGTTGGGTTTTTGTCGTTGGTACTGTCGCCGCTGGTCAGTGGGCCTTTCACCGGTAGGATATCATCGATGACGGTCATATTCGTGACGACATCTGGCGCATGGGTATCAATCGTCAGATCGAAAATGGGAGACGCCGGGCCGATGTTTCCGGCGGCGTCAGTCGCCGTCGCGGTCAGATGATAATCGCCGTCGTTAAGCGCGCTGGTTGGTGTGAAGGTCCAGCTGCCGTCAGTTTTTGACGCTTGCGCAACCCCCAGCACCGCCTTCCCGTTATAAATGGTGACGGTGCTTCCCGGCTCTGCAAAACCATTAAGCGTCGGGGTAGCATCATTGATACTTTGCCCATTTAGAACGACCGCTGTCAGCAGATCGTTAATCACCGTAAAGGTCGGCGCGTTGGTCGGCGCAGTCGTATCCACTTCAATGACAAAATCGACGGCGGTTGTGCTCGAGTTGCCTGCCGCATCGGTCACCGTCACGGTAATATGATAGTCCCCCTGCTCAAGGGGAGCAGGTGTGTAGCTCCAGCTGCCATCATCGCCCGCGGTGGTCGTTATCAACAGCGCCAGATTAGGAGCGGTACCGCTATACAGCTCCACCTTCGCCCCCGGTTCTACCTTGCCGCTGAAGGTTGGCGTGGTGTCATTGGTGCTGCCGCCGTTGGGGACATTACCAATCACCGGCGCGACATTATCGGTGACAACCAGTGCGGTAGTCAGATCTGGCGCGATGGTATCAACGGTAAATACAAAAGAGGGGGATGGCTGGCTGACATTGCCCGCGTCATCAGTAGCCGTAGCCGTGAGACTGTAATTGCCGTCCTTCAATGATGTCGTCGGCGGCACGTTAGGCGGGAAATGCCAGTCACCGTTACCGTCGGCCTGCCCAGTGGCAATCAGCGTGGTGCCGTTGTAGATCTTGATAATGGTGTTCGGATCCGCTTTGCCGCTGAAAATCGGTATCGTATCGTTAATATCCATACCGCTGGTCACCACACCGTGGGTATCGGTAACGATAATGCCGCTAATTTTTGCCGGCGGGACAGTATCGATAGAGACCGTCACCGGAGTCGAACTCAGGCTGCTATTACCTGCCACGTCGATCGCTTTCGCTGTAATACTGTGTGGGCCTTCGGCAAGGATTGGCAGGTGAATCGACCACGCGCCGCCCGCTCCCGCAACCGTCGTGCCCAGTACCGTGGTGCCATCGGTGTCGTATACCACGATGGTGGCACCCTCTTCACCGACACCACTGAGGGTGGGTGAAGCGTTATTAATCTTCGCGCCATCCGCCAGCGTCACCCCGTCATTTTGCAGAATAAGTCCGCTCATCGCCGACGGCGCGGTGGTATCCACGGTAAAAGAGGTTGGCGGAGAGACGAGACTGACGTTACCGGCCTCATCCGTCGCGGTTGCGGTCAGGCTATAGTACTTATCGCTTAACGCGGTCGTCGGCGTCACTTCCCAGTGACCGTCAGCCCCGGTCTTAACGGTCGCAATCAGCATGGTGCCATTGGCATCCGTGTTATAAATGTTGACGATACTGTTCGGCTCTGCGCGACCGCTGAAGGTGGGTAACGTATCGTTGGTGATGCCGTTGGCGCCGACCGTCCCCAACGTCGGTAAACGATTATCGGTGACAGTAATTGCGGTAATGGTCGCGGGTGGCGTCAGATCGATAACCACGACAGCGGGCTGAGAAGCGGCGCTAACGTTGCCCATCGCGTCGCTCGCTTTCGCGGTAAGATTGTGCGGGCCTTCCGCAAGGGGTGAAATCGCCAACGACCAGTCGCCGTTCTGGTCGGCCTGAACGGTACCCAACGCTATCGTGCCGTTAGTATCATAAACGGTCACGAAACTGAGTGGTTCGCTCTTGCCACGCACCGTCAGAGTGGTGTCATTGGTGCTGCCACCTAGCGCGACGACGCCGCTGTCTGCCACAATCTCGATCCCAGTCACCGGTACTGGCGGCGTCGTATCGATAGTCAGATTAAACGCCGGGGATTTGATACTGTTGTTGCCCGCGGCATCGGTGACAATTGCGCTCAGGCTGTGCGAGCCATCGTCCAGCGGCAGCGTCGGGGTAAAACTCCAGTCGCCTGTGCTGTTAGCCTGTACACTCCCCAGCACGGTATTGCCATCATAAATGGTTACCGTGGCGTTGTTCTCCGCCTTGCCCGTCAGCGTTGGCGTATTGTCGTTGGTCCGGTCTCCGTCTTTGAGCGCGCCGATTCCGGGCTCCCTGTCGTCATACACCACCAGATTCATAATCTCGGCGGGGATACCGGTATCCACTTCCAGGTTAAAAGGTGGAGACTCTACGCTTACGTTCCCCGCCGCATCGCTGACTATCGTCGTAATCGCGTGCGCCCCTTCGCCTAACGCGATAGCGGGGATAAAGCCCCATTGCCCATCAGCGCCGACCGTGACGATGCCAATAATATTACCGTTATCTTTGATCGTGACCGTCGTGCCAGGCTCGGCTGTCCCGCTAATAATCGGTGTTGGGTCGTTGGTCGCTCCACCGCTCTGCAGTTGGCCAATTCCCGGTGAGGCATCATCAACGATGCTCAGATCGCCGACCGGATCGGGTGCTACGGTATCAACATAAATCACATACGGCTGCGAGGGGGCAGACTCCACGTTGTTCACCACCAACACGAAAGTCATGCTATGCATGCCATCATCGAGGGCCGATGTGGGTGACCAGGACCAGGCCGTTTGGCCGTGCAACGTGACCGTCCCCACCAGTTGGCCCTGATCATAAACCCGGATCGTCCCGGTCGCCGCCGCCGATAGTGTTCCGCTAAAAATCGCCTGGCTATCGTTAGTCGAGCCGCCGTTGGCTATCAGCCCGGTGTGCGGTAGCACATTATCAGAGGCGATGACGCCATCGATCGCCACCACCGTTGGCACGACCGTGATAGCAAAAGGCGGCGTAACAGTGCTGAAGTTACCAGCCGCATCAGTCACCTGAGTCGTGATGTTGTGGAGACCGCCGCTCAGCGGCGCATCGGGGGTAAAGGTCCAGATGTTGTTACTGTCTACCGGCGCGGTACCCAGTAATATCCCGTTGTTGTAGATGCTCACCGTGGTACCCGCCTCAGCGGTGCCGCTGAACGTCGGCTGGGTATCGTCAGTCTGACCCCCACTGACTAACGGCCCCTGCTGCACGCCCACGTTATCCATCACCGTCATCCCGGCAACTGGATTCGGTGCCAGAGTATCAACAATGATCTCCACCGCTGCCGTAGGCTGGCCGGTATTTCCCGCCGCATCCACAGCCACCGCGCTCAGGCTGTGCGGGCCATCGGTCAACGGCGTCGCCAGTTCCACGCCCCAGTTACCGTTAAGATCGGCGGTCACGCGCGCAATCTCGCGGCCCCCATCATAAACAATCACCTGTACGCCCGGGTCGGCCTTACCGCTCAGAATCGGCGTATTATCGTTGGTGGCTTCGCCGGAGACGATGGTTCCCACGTTCGGCATTTGATTATCGGTGGCAATAAACAGCGTCACCGGCCCTGGGGCGACGGTATCAACGCCCAGGACAAATTCCGGAGACGGAGCGCTGACATTACCCGCCGCATCGGTGACGGTAGCCGTTATTGTGTGTACGCCTTCACTTAACGGTGTAGAAGGAATAAAGCCCCACTGTCCATCGCTGCCTACTGACACGCTACCCAGTACCCTGGTGCCATCGTACAGCGTTACGGTAGCGCCAGGTTCCGCCTGACCGCTGATAATCGGCGTACTGTCGTTGGTAACACTGCCGCTTGTCAGTTGGCCAATGACCGGTGCTTTGTCATCAACAATGACCAGATTCGTCACCGGTTCGGGCACCGTTGTGTCGACCGTCAGCACAAACGGCAGTGAGGGCGCGGACGGGCCGCTGCCGCTGTCGACCGTAAAGGTCACGTTGTGCTCACCTTCGCCCAGCGCAGGTGACGGGGTAAAGCTCCACTTGCCGTCTCCGTCCGCGTTGACGCTGGCCAACAGTACGCCATTGTCATAAACCGCTATCGTGCTGTTGGTCGCCGCGTTCCCGCTGAAGGTCGGCGTCATATCATTGGTCAACGCGCCGTTCGCCAGCGTCCCCTGAACGGGATCTACGTTATCCGTTACCACCAGTCCACTAATCGGATCCGCCACAGGCTTAATCATCAAATCAAAAGCCGACGATGGCGGGCTTGCGTTACCTGCGGCATCGGTGACAACAGTGGTGAACTGATGCAAGCCGCTGCTCAACGGGGTATCAGGGGTAAAACTCCAGCTTCCGCTGCTATCGACGGATACCAGGCCTAGCAGGTTCGCGCCATCATAAACGCTGACGGTGCTATCCGGCTCAGCGCGCCCCGAGAAAGTGGGCGACGTATCGTCAGTTGTACTGCCGCTGGTCAGCTTGCCCTGTACCGGCCCCATGTCATCCGTCACCGTGATGTTCATGGCCGCCAGCGGCGCTGAGGTATCGACGCTAAACACCAGTTCAGCCGTCGGTTGACTCGCGTTCCCGGCGGCATCGACGGCGATAACGATCAGTCCGTGAAGGCCATCGCTCAGCGGTGTCGTCAGCTCCAGTCCCCACTGGCCGCTGGCATCTGCGACGGTATGCGCAATCTCAATACCCTTGTCATAAATAATGATGTCGCTACCTGGATCGGCCTTACCACTGATGACAGGCGTCGCGTCATTCGTCACCTCACCAGCCGTTACAGTTCCCACGACTGGCGCTTGATTATCAGTCACCAGCAGATCTGTGACCGAAGCTGGCGCTGTAGTATCAACTACCAGCACAAAATCAGGCGATGCGGCGCTGGCATTGCCGGCCGCATCAGTCACGACAGTGGAAATCGCGTGCGTGCCTTCGCTGAGCGCGGGGGCCGGTGTAAAGCCCCATTGCCCGTCTGCGCCGACTAACGCGGTACCAATCAGCTTGCCACCGTCATAAATGCTGACTGTCGATCCCGGTTCAGCGCTCCCGCTGATAACAGGCGTACCGTCGTTGGTTGAATCCCCGCTATGCAGTTGGCCAATACCAGGGTTGAGATCGTCAACGATCGTCAAGTCGCTAACCCCATCAGGGGCCTGCGTATCTACAGTCAGCACAAACGGTTCTGACAGCGTCGCGCCGCCATCGGAAGAGAACGTAAAGCGATAATGATCGTCCGCCAGCGCAGGCGGGGTAAAATGCCAAATACCCTGAGCATCAGCGGTCACCGTGCCGCTGTCGATGCCATTGATATAAACCGTTATCGTGCCAGACGCGGGGCCAGTGCCGGTGAAGGCTGGCGTTGTATCGTTGGTTGACGCGCCGTTAGCCAGCGCGCCGGTTCCAGGATTAACGTCATCATCGACCGACGTCACGGTAACGCTACTTGCCGGCGGGGCGATAGTCAGGTTGAAGGAAGGGGAATCTCCGCTGTTATTCCCTGCGGCGTCGGTGACAACGGTGTGGAAACTGTAATTACCCGCAGGCAACGGCGCATCAGGAGTAAAATGCCAGCTGCCGTCAGGTGCGACGGTGGCCGTTCCCAGAAGCGTTGTTCCCTGATAGACGCTCACCGTTGTCCCGTCTTCTACACTCCCCGCCGCGCCGCTAAAGGTGGGCGTAGTGTCTGTCGTCGTCCCTTTTTCTGGCAACGTAACGACGGTCCCCCCCGTATCATCACTCACCGTAAAAGCGCCCATCGTGACCGGTTTTTCGGTATCCACATCGAACACCAGCGGCGCGGTGGAGGGCCCGATGTTTCCGGCAAGATCGGTGGCATTTGCGCTCAGGCTGTGCTTGCCTTCGCCCAATACCGTGCTTAACTCAAGCCCCCAGTTGCCATGCACGTCAGCCTGCGCACTGCCAACCAGTTTGCCAAAATCATAAATATTAACGGTGCTGCCCGGCTCGGCTTTGCCGCTGATGACCGGCGTATTATCGTTCGTCGTTTCGTTAGCCGAGATGGTGCCCAGCACCGGGGTCTGATTATCGGTGGCAATGAATAGCGTGACCTCTCCCGGCGCGTGAGTATCAATCGTCACCACGTAGGCTCCACTCTTCCCGCTGCTGATATCTCCCTTGCTCACCGTAGTCGTGAAACTGTGCACCCCATCGTCTAGCGCGGCAGGGGTAAAACTCCACAGTCCTTTGGCATCTGCTGTCACGGAACCTAACCGGGTTTCGCCGTCATAAATCGTGACCGTTGAATTTGCCAGCGCCTTACCGCTTAGGGTTGGCGTATTGTCGTTCGTGAACCCGCCTTTCGCGATCGTTCCCGTATATTGTTCGACATTATCAGTGATTGTCAGCTCTGTGACGTTGTCAACCTGAGTCTGGTTATTCTCGGTGGGGAGAGTGGGAATGCCAGGAAGGGTATTGTCATCCGGGTCATTATCCTTACTGCCCTCCGGGCCGCCGTTCTGATTGTCTGCCGGGTCATCATCTGCGTTGTGGTGATGGTTACCTGAGCTACCAATACTGGCAGCCGCAGCAGCCATCCCAGCGCCAATACCCAGCGCGCCCAGGATCCACGGCATGGCGCCTTCGGTGCTACTTTGGGTAATCAGCAGAGCATCAATATCGGCCAGTGGCGCAAAATGCAGACCGTCAGTCGGTTCTTCGACCCACCACAGCGCGCCATTCTGATCCTCAAGCACCAGTTCACTGCGGTGCCCTTCAGTATCGAGCACGAAATAGTTCTCGATGGTGATTTTTTCGCCATTTCTCAGCGAGATAACGAGGTCGTTGCCACTGCGCTCCAGCCCGGCAACGTCACGAGGGCTAATGTTGATTTTGACAATGCTGGGTGAAATGAGGCTTACGGTTTCACCTGATACGGTAGAGGTGGTTGCGCCACTCCGGGCAATAATAGAGATATTAGCCATATGATTAGAACCTCGTCACAAACAATTATGAACTGGTTATTGTTAGCAATCACATAAATATATCCCGGCACACAAACACCTAAAAAAACAAAGCACGATGAAAATCTTTCGCTGAGTTTAAAAAACAGTAAAACCACCATGGTTAATATCAGCTTAAGTATTTAATGATTTACCATGGAAATTATTAACAGGATATACTTAAAAATATATTCCCTTGATGAATAGTTAATGCAATCTCAACAACCGCGCACCACAAGGGTCTCAGGCTGGTAGCACAGTAATCATTGAATGTTGCGTGAATTGTTTTTTATTTATAATTAAATAGCCTTATCAAGAAGAATATATCCTGTATTTCCTTACACCTCTTTTTTATCATTAACTACTTCCGTGATTAACATCATGTTTTACTCTCGATGATATTCACCAACCCGTCATTCATCGCTGCAATTAAATACAGAGGACGCAACGCATCGGTTAATACGAGTGTAGACACTAATACTTCCGTTGTAGTAATGGCATCAATTAATACGCCACATAAATGGCATGAAATCGACAGGTAAAAAATTAATACTTTGATTTTAATGCTAAAAAAAATAGCAAAATACAGACTATTCCTACTCCTCAACCGAAAGACTTAACTGAAATTTACTCCTTGCCCCTGTGAATGACGCTCCACTTCGAGCGCATTGCGCTTCCCGACGATAAAAGACACCGCATTTATTGGTGGTAGGTCGACGCCTTATTGCTCAAGGCCGATGGCGGGAACAGGAAAAACTGAAGAGAAAATCGCAGGAACGAAAAAGCCCCGAGCAACAAAGTTGCTCGGGGCTAGTATTTGGCGGAAGCGTAGAGATTCGAACTCTAGAACCCTTTCGGGTCGCCGGTTTTCAAGACCGGTGCCTTCAACCGCTCGGCCACGCTTCCAATGAGGCGCACTATAAACATCCCGAACGGACCTGTAAAGCACCAAAACGTTCGTTTGCCTGAAAAACAGCCAAAAAGTTGTTATTCGTCTGAAAAAACAACAAAATGGCTAGTTTTAAAACGCTTTTCCCGCCCTCATCCTGCTTAATGTTTTTTGATAAACATATCTTTGGTGTAGTAATACCCCAGGCGGTCAGGGGTAAAACCGCCTACCCACGGTTTCACCAGATGCGTGCGCACATAGTGATAGACCGGAATGGCCGGCACATCCCGCGCCAGTAGATCTTCTGCTTTCTGGTAGTCACGGGCGCGCTGGGCAGCGTCCTGTGTTTTCGCTGCATCGAGCAGCGCGGCGTCATAATCCGGGTTGCTGTACTTTGCGGTATTCTCACTGTCGCTGGTACGGAAGGTGTTCAGGAAAGTGGAAGCGTCATCGTAGTCGGCGATCCACGCGTAGCGCACAACGTCAAAGTTACCCGTATGCATCGCATCCAGCATGGTTTTCCACTCCTGGTTTTGCAGCTTAGCTTCGACGCCGAGATTTTTCTTCCACATTGAAGAAGCCGCAATCGCCACCCGCTGGTGTGATTCAGAGGTGTTGTAGAGCAAATTGAATGATAATGGATGCGCGTCGTTAAACCCGGCCTCCGCCAACAGTTTTTTCGCTTCAGCAATTCGCTTATCGCGCGGCCATGATGCGTAATCCGGGCCGTTCAGCTTCACGCCGCCAATCTCCGGCTGGCTGATTACCCACGCCGGCCGCTGCCCCTGCCCCATAACCTTATCGGCGATGATGTCTTTATCCAGCGCCATGTTCAACGCACGGCGTACGCGGGCATCGTTAAACGGCGCTTTGGTGGTATTGAACTCGTAGTAATAGGTTGCCAGCTGCGGCGACACGTCCACCTCGCTGCCTAAGGTTTTTTTCAACTGGCTAAACTGGTTGATCGGCAGCGTATACACAATATCGACCTCTCCCGCCTTGTAGCGGTTAACGTCGGCCGCTTCGGAGCGGATAGGCAGATAGGTCACCTTATTAATCACCGTCTGCTTATCATTCCAGTAGCGCGGATTACGCTCGGCTACGATCCGCTCGTTCACCACCCACTGAGATAAATGATACGCGCCGCTGCCAACAAAGTGTTCCGGCTTCACCCATTTATCGCCGTAGCGAGCAATCAGCACTTTATCAAGCGGCACCATGGATGGGTGCGCCAGCATGGCAAGAAACGCGGAAGTGGGCTGCGTCAGCGTCACTTCCAACGTGGTGTCGTTAATCGCCTTCACGCCAAGCGTATCCGGCGTTTTCTTACCCAACGCAATATCGGCAGCGTTCATAATATGCATGTTGCCCGGATAGCTGGCGTACGGCGACGCGGTGGCTGGCGTCACCAGACGCTGCCAGCTCCAGACGACATCCTGCGCGGTGATGGGCGAACCGTCAGACCACGTAATGCCCGGGCGTAAATGGAAAGTCCAGACGGTGTTGTCCTTATTCTCCCAGGATTCCGCCAGCCGCGGCTCAATGCTGCCGTCCGGTTTCACCGCCACCAGCCCGTCGAACAGGTCGCTGATGATATTAAACTCAACGTCGCTTTCAACCTTATGTGGGTCGAGCGAAGCAGGCTCATTGCCGTTGCTGCGCACCAGCTCCTGTTTATCGGCAAGCTGCGTTCCTTCCGGCACGGTCGCGGCCTGCGCCGCCCCTGCCAGACCCATTGCCAGTAGAACCATCGTGATGTTGTTATGTTTGTATAATTTCATTTCCATTGCCTTGTTGTTAGAACCCTGTTCACTCTTGGCACAGACGGTTGATAACGCAAGTGCTTTCAATAACCTATAAGAGATTGATCTCGCTCTTTCGTGCTTTATATTGTGTTTCTGTGACGAGCCAGAAGTCTGAGTAAAGATGGGTAAAAAGATTTGGGAATAAAAGAGAGATTTCTTATGCTGTGCCACTAATAACATCTGTCATAAGAGAGTGACTCATGGATCGCATAATTACTTCATCGCGTGACCGCTCATCGCTGCTGAGCACACATAAAGTCCTGCGTAACACCTATTTCCTGCTGAGCCTGACGCTGGCGTTTTCCGCCATCACCGCGACCGCCAGCACCGTGCTGGGGCTGCCGTCTCCGGGCTTAATTCTGACGCTGGTCGGCATGTACGGCCTGATGTTCCTGACCTATAAAACGGCGGATAAACCGGTTGGTATTCTGTCTGCCTTCGCCTTTACCGGCTTCCTGGGCTATATCCTCGGGCCGATTCTTAACGCCTACCTGTCCGCGGGTATGGGCGATGTGATTGGTATGGCGCTGGGCGGCACCGCGCTGGTGTTCTTCAGCTGTTCTGCCTATGTGCTGACCACTCGCAAAGATATGTCGTTCCTCGGCGGAATGCTGATGGCCGGTATCGTCGTGGTGCTGATTGGCATGGTGGCTAATATCTTCCTGCAACTGCCGGCGCTGCACCTGGCCATTAGCGCGGTGTTTATCCTGATCTCTTCCGGCGCCATCCTGTTTGAGACCAGCAACATCATTCGCGGCGGGGAAACCAACTATATCCGCGCGACCGTTAGCCTGTACGTCTCGCTGTACAACATCTTTGTCAGCCTGCTGAGCATCCTCGGTTTCGCCAGCCGCGATTAACCTACCTGCTCATCAACATCAGGGCCTCGCTTATGCGGGGCCTTTTTATTTGCTACACTTCCCGCCATCTGTTTGTTGTGTGAAATATTATGCTTATCTACCAGAACACCGAAATTGAGACCGATAGCGAAGGCTATCTGAAAGACACCACCCTGTGGAGCGAAGGATTGGCCGAGGCCATTGCCGCGAACGAAGGCATTGAACTCAGCCCTGAACATTGGGAAGTGGTGCGCTTTGTGCGCGAATTTTACCTGGAATTCAACACCTCGCCGGCAATCCGCATGCTGGTGAAAGCCATGGCCAATACCTTTGGCGAAGAGAAAGGCAATAGCCGCTATTTATATCGCCTGTTCCCGAAAGGCCCGGCTAAACAGGCGACGAAAATCGCCGGCCTGCCAAAACCGGTGAAGTGCATTTAATAGCGAATACTGAAGTTGCTCCACGCTTTTTCGGGTTGATGTGGTTCCGCCAGAACTTTATCAACCCGCGCGCTACGCGGCCCGCCTGCCTTGAGCCATGCCAGCAGCTTTTCGACCTGTTCATCGTTACCGCAGGCAACCACTTCGACGCTGCCATCATCAAGATTGAGCGCATAGCCGCGTAGGCCAAGGCGCTGCGCTTCCTGTTGAGTAAAGAAGCGGAAGCCGACCCCCTGCACCTTACCGTAAACCCAACAAATCACACACTTATCCATCTTTATTCCTCCTCAGTCTGTCTCAACTGTAGCGCCATTTCTCCCGACATTCTGCCCTCACGCGTTGCAATTGTGCAGGGAAGTCGGGAAAATGCAGCCTGATTCCATCAAACAGCCAGAAAATTAACTATGAGTGTACGTTTAGTGTTAGCCAAAGGGCGCGAAAAATCATTGCTGCGCCGTCATCCCTGGGTCTTTTCCGGCGCGGTTGCCCGCATGGAAGGCAAAGCCAGCCTCGGAGAGACCATTGATATTGTCGACCATCAGGGTAAATGGTTAGCCCGCGGCGCGTATTCCCCCGCCTCACAGATCCGCGCTCGCGTCTGGACGTTTGACGCTAATGAAAGCATCGATATCGATTTCTTCGTCCGCCGCCTTCAGCAGGCGCAAAGCTGGCGCGACTGGCTGGCGAAAAAAGATGGGCTGGATAGCTACCGTCTGATCGCCGGTGAATCTGACGGTCTGCCGGGCGTCACCATTGACCGTTTCGGCAACTTCCTGGTGCTGCAACTGCTGAGTGCCGGTGCCGAATACCAGCGCGCCGCGCTGATTAGCGCCCTGCAAACCCTCTACCCGGAATGCGCCATCTACGATCGTAGCGATGTTGCGGTGCGTAAAAAAGAAGGCATGGAGCTGACCCAAGGGCCGGTGACCGGTGAATTGCCGCCAGCGCTGCTGCCGATTGAAGAACACGGCATGAAGCTGCTGGTCGATATTCAGGGTGGCCATAAAACTGGTTATTACCTCGATCAGCGCGATAGCCGCCTGGCGACCCGCCGCTATGTTGAAGACAAACGCGTCCTGAACTGCTTCTCTTACACCGGCGGTTTTGCCGTTTCGGCGCTGATGGGCGGCTGCCGCCAGGTCACCAGCGTCGATACGTCTCAGGAAGCGCTGGACGTTGCGCGCCAGAACGTTGAGCTGAACAAACTCGACCTGAGCAAAGCGGAGTTCGTGCGCGACGACGTGTTTAAACTGCTGCGTAAATATCGCGATCAGGGCGAGAAATTCGATGTTATCGTGATGGACCCGCCGAAATTCGTCGAAAACAAAAGCCAGCTGATGGGCGCCTGCCGCGGCTATAAAGACATCAACATGCTGGCTATTCAGTTACTGAATCCGGGCGGCGTGTTGCTGACTTTCTCCTGTTCTGGCCTGATGACCGCAGATTTATTCCAGAAAATCATTGCCGACGCCGCTGTAGATGCCGGTCGTGATGTACAATTTATAGAGCAGTTCCGTCAGGCAGCCGATCACCCGGTGATTGCGACGTACCCGGAAGGACTGTACTTGAAAGGATTTGCCTGCCGCGTCATGTAACTTGAAAAGCGAAATGGTGTCTATATATATAGTAGAAGTAGAGAGAGGCCATTTCCCGGGAGGTGAGTATGATGATTACCAGCAAATTCGGTATCGGCCAGCAGGTGCGTCACTCCCTGCTGGGCTATCTGGGCGTGGTGGTAGATATCGACCCGGTTTACTCGCTTGACGATCCTGATCCCGACGATCTGGCGGCTAACGACGAACTACGCGCGTTGCCGTGGTATCACGTGGTGATGGAAGATGACGAAGGTCAGCCGGTGCATACCTATCTGGCCGAAGCCCAGTTGAGCAGTGAGCCGAGCGAGGATCATCCCGAACAACCGACGATGGATGAACTGGCGCGTACCATCCGCCGACAGCTACAGGCACCGCGGCTGCGTAACTGATTGCCGCGTTAATAAAAAACCCGCTATGCGGGTTTTTTTGTATTCTCAGCACGCGCGTTTATTTCGCGAGGCCCAGACGAGGGATCTCAATCGCCGGGCACCGATCCATCACCACCTGCATCCCCGCATTGCGCGCCAGCACAGCCGCCTGTTCGTTAATCACGCCAAGCTGCAGCCACAGCGTCTTCGCCCCGATGGCTATCGCCTCTTGCGCCACGCCCCACGCGGCTTCCGAATTGCGGAATACGTCAACCATATCGACCTTCTCTGGCACTTCGGCAAGGGTGGCATAGCCTTGCTGCCCGAGCAGCGTTTTGCCGCCAACCTTCGGCGAAACAGGAATCACGTGATAGCCCTGATCCAACAGGTATTTCATCACCCGGTAGCTTGGACGGTCCGGCTTGTCGCTGGCGCCCACCAGCGCGATGGTTCGCGTGGTCGTCAAAATGCTGGCAATCTCGTTTTCAGTCATCATTATCCTCCTGGCCAATCACTTAAGTGTACGCTAGTCCGCTAATGTCGGGCGTCAAATTTTTGCCAATCAGGGCTTGCAGCCTGATTCGCATGCAGTAATCTGTCTGGATTCAACACTCAGGGAAAGACACATGGAACTGACAACACGCACCTTACCGGCGCGTAAACACATCGCGCTGGTCGCGCATGATCACTGCAAAGATATGCTGATGAAATGGGTACAGCGCCATCAGGCCTGCCTGGCAAACCACACGCTGTCAGCGACCGGCACCACTGGTAACCTGGTACAACGCGCAACAGGCCTGGAAGTCCAGGCGATGCTCAGCGGCCCGATGGGCGGCGACCAGCAGGTTGGCGCGCTGATCTCCGAAGGGAAAATCGACGTGCTGATCTTCTTCTGGGATCCGCTCAACGCCGTACCCCATGACCCGGATGTGAAGGCTCTGTTGCGTCTGGCAACCGTCTGGAATATTCCGGTCGCCACCAACGCCGCCACCGCCGACTTTATTATTCAGTCGCCTAACTTCAGCGAACCCGTGGATATTCTGATCCCAGACTATCAGCGCTATCTGGCAGAACGCCTGAAATAATTCCTCACGTTCCCGGAGCCGACGCGGTGTCGGCTCCGTTCTTCGATTACGGTTTTCTCGCCACCGGCACCGACAGTTGTTTTAACACCTCCACGAACGGCGACGGCTGCGCCTTATTGAACAGCAGCCAGACGCGCAGTCGTGCGCGAGTCATCGCCACGTACAACAAGCGCCGCTCTTCAGCATCGGGGAAATCTTCCGGCTCAGGCAGCAACGCCTGCTCCATAATCGACTCACGCGCAGGGGCCGGAAAACCGTCAAAACCTTCCTGTAGCCCGAGTACAATCACATAATCCGCCTGCTGGCCCTTACTGGCGTGCACGGTCATGAAATCAATATTCAGCTTCGGCCAGCGCGTGACCGCTTTCTCGAGGGCGGCAGGCTTGAGGTGGTGATAGCGAGCCAGCACCAGTATACGCTGGTCCGGCGTCACGTAGCCGCTGAGCTTATCAAACAGTGCATCAAGCTTATCGTCCTCCAGCAGAGTGACGGCATTTTTGTCGCCCGTGGTCAGACTGTTCAGCGGTTTATTCAGCTGGTGCGGGTTTTGCTGAATAAAGCGGTTAGCAATTTCACCGATGCGGTTGTTGAAGCGATAGGTGGTATCCAGCGCGCAGTTATCCCCTTCACCAAAATAGTGATTGAAGGCGGTGGTCAACGACAGCTGCGCGCCGCTAAAGCGGTAAATCGCCTGCCAGTCATCGCCAACGGCATACAGTGAAGTCTGCGAGTTTTGTTTACGTAGCGCCGCCAGCAGCGCCGCACGCTGCGGGGAGATATCCTGAAATTCGTCGACCAGAATATGCTTCCACGGGCTGACGAAGCGCCCCTTGTCGAGGATGATAATCGCCTGGTGAATCAGACCGGAGAAATCGACGGCATTTTCGGCTTTCAGCGCGGCTTTCCACGCCTTCAACATCGGCGCCATCAGCTTAATCCGCTTGCCGAACAGATCCTGAATCTCCTCCGGCGCACCGGCAATCATCTCAGCCTGGGAACCGCCATGCATACGCATCAGGCTGACCCAGCGATCAAGACGGCTGCCCATTCGCTTGATGATTTTTTCATCTTCCCAGAAGCTGTCTTCCTCTACATCCCAGCCCAGCTCTTCCTGTAACCACAGGCGCCAACCTTTGGCCTGCGCTTTTTTCTCCCGGCACTGCTGCTGCCAACACGCGATAAACAATTTAGCGCGAGCAGCAGCATCGTTCTCCAACTTACTGACGACCGGCACCTTCTTACTGCCTTGCTGAATGATTGACAGCGCCAGCGCATGGAAAGTACGCGCGGTGATGGCATCGGTATGCAGGCGCGTTTGCAGGCGCTCGTCCATCTCTTCAGCCGCCTTACGGCCAAAGGCCAGCAGCAAAATCTGTTCCGCCGAGGCTTCGCCGCGCTCAAGCAACCAGCCTGCACGCGCCACCAGCACCGACGTTTTACCACTACCGGCTCCCGCCAGCACCAGTAACGAACGCTCGCCGTTGACCACTGCACGCGCCTGGGACGGGTTCAGCGGTGACGATTCTATACGCGCAAAGAAGTCGCTGTACTGTTCCAGCATTGCTTCGGTGTAACGCTGATTATGTAGCGCGCGCCCGCTTTCTTTATCTGCCAGCCACGCCTGACACTGCCGCCAGGCCTCGCGGCAGTTATCAAATTCTGCCAGTCGGTTTGTCGGCAGCGGCAGACCCTCCAGCGCCTTAACGATCCGCTGACGAATGTCCTGCGCCTGCTGGCGAGTCAACCAGCGATTCTCTTCGCGGCTCCCGGCAATAACCGCCAGCTGTTCATCCAACAGCCCGGCGGCGATGTCACTCATCTCCGCGCTCCACTGCTGCCACAGCCCCAACAGATGACGGTGAAAGCGCTGCGTCTCGCCCCATTCTGTCCCGTGCAGGCGCACAACTTTATTCTCGGGCAGCACGAACTCCAGCTCTCCCCACACCAGGCCACGCTTGCAGTTAATCGCCAGTAACTGATTAAAAGGAATGAGATATTCATGCTGAGGGCCGGACACCCGTACGCCCGCGTTGAGGATCTCCACCCGGTCATAAGGATGCTGCGCCATGCGCTTACCCAGCGTCGTTGCTTTTAATTCCATGTCGTGCCGAATCCTGACTTTTTCGATATCTCACAGTGTAACCGCCAGAGAATAGGTGCTCCAGCCTAAAAAAACGTTACAATCAGCAGGTCTTATTATTCACAGCGCTGCAGTGAGGATTTATGCGTACTGTTCTGAATATTTTGAATTTTGTATTAGGTGGTTTTCTGACAACTCTCGGCTGGCTGCTGGCAACGCTCGTCAGCATCGTTCTGATTATTACGCTGCCGCTGACTCGCTCATGCTGGGAGATCACTAAGCTGTCGCTGGTGCCGTACGGCAACGAAGCGGTGCACGTCGATGAACTTGAACCAGGGGCCAAAAGTAGCGTAATGAATGCGGGCGGCACCCTGCTCAATATTCTGTGGCTTGTGCTATTTGGCTGGTGGCTGTGCCTGACGCACATTATGGCCGGCATCGCCCAATGCATCAGCATTATCGGTATCCCGGTCGGGATTGCGAACTTTAAAATAGCCGCTATTGCCCTGTGGCCAGTTGGGCGTCGGGTGGTGTCCGTCGAAGTGGCGCGCGCTGCGCGCGAAGCAAATGCCCGTCGCCGTTTTCAGTAATCAGGACTCTTAACCGCTATGCTAAGCCCGCTGCTTCGCCGCTATACATGGAACAGTACCTGGCTGTACAACGCCAGAATATTTATTGCGCTCATTGGCACAACCGCCCTGCCCTGGTGGCTGGGCGATGCAAAGCTGACCATCCCGCTCACCCTTGGGGTGGTCGCCGCTGCGCTAACGGATCTCGACGACCGTCTGACCGGGCGGCTACGTAACCTGGTTATTACCCTGATTTGCTTTTTTATCGCTTCAGCATCGGTTGAAGTGCTGTTTCCCTGGCCTTGGTTGTTTGCGCTGGGGCTCACCGTGTCGACCATCGGGTTTATTCTGCTGGGCGGGCTGGGGCAGCGCTATGCCACCATCGCCTTTGGCGCGCTGCTAATTGCCATTTACACGATGCTCGGCGTATCGCTCTACGCCCACTGGTATCAGCAGCCGCTGCTGCTGATTGCAGGGGCCGTATGGTATAACGTCCTGACGCTGACCGGGCACCTGATATTTCCTATTCGCCCATTGCAGGATAACCTCGCCCGCAGCTACGAGCAGCTTGCCCGCTATCTGGAGCTGAAGTCGCGCCTGTTCGATCCCGATCTTGATGACGATAATCAGGCGCCGCTGTATGAGCTGGCGCTGGCAAACGGGCAACTGGTGTCGACGCTCAATCAGACGAAAGCGTCTTTATTAACGCGTCTGCGCGGCGACCGCGGCCAACGTAGCACCCGTCGTACCCTGCACTATTATTTTGTCGCCCAGGATATCCACGAACGGGCCAGCTCATCGCATATACAATATCAGGCGCTACGCGACCAGTTCCGCTATAGCGATGTGATGTTCCGCTTCCAGCGCCTACTTTCAATGCAGTCTATCGCCTGTCAGGATCTGGCTAAGGCCATTTTGCTGCGCACGCCTTATCAGCATGACGCCCGTTTTGAGCGCGCCTTCACCCATCTGGACGCCGCGCTGGATCGCGTGCGCGCCAGCGGTACCGCGCCGGAGCAGATGAAAGCGCTGGGTTTTCTGCTCAACAACCTGCGAGCCATCGACGCCCAACTCGCCACCATTGAGTCTGAACAGTCGCCGTCGCAGACGAACAGCGAAACGGAGAATGTGCTTGCCGATGATAGCCTGCACGGTTTCGACGATATTCTTTCACGCCTGAGTCGTAATATGTCGCCGGAGTCCGCGCTGTTCCGCCACGCGGTGCGCATGTCGGTGGTACTGTGCGTTGGCTATGCCTTTATCCAGTTGACCGGATTACAGCACGGCTACTGGATTTTGCTCACCAGCCTGTTCGTCTGCCAGCCGAACTACAACGCCACTCGCCATCGCCTGGCGCTACGTATTATCGGCACGCTAGTCGGCGTAGCGTTGGGCCTGCCGATTCTCTGGCTGGTGCCCTCGCTGGAAGGGCAACTGATACTGATTGTGGTCACAGGCGTGCTGTTCTTCGCTTTTCGCAACGTACAATACGCTCACGCGACGATGTTTATTACCCTGCTCGTGCTCCTGTGCTTTAACCTGCTGGGCGAAGGGTTCGAAGTGGCGTTGCCGCGCGTGGTGGATACGTTGATTGGCTGCGGTATTGCCTGGCTGGCGGTGAGTTTTATCTGGCCAGACTGGAAATTCCGTAACCTGCCGCGCGTTCTGGAGCGAGCCGTGGACGCTAACTGTCGCTATCTGGATGCAATTCTCGAGCAGTATCATCAGGGCCGCGATAACCGTCTGGCCTACCGTATTGCGCGCCGCGATGCGCATAATCGGGATGCTGAGCTGGCCTCGGTGGTATCCAACATGTCTACCGAACCGAAGGTCACAGCCGAAATGCGGGAAACCGCGTTCCGCTTACTGTGCCTGAACCACACGCTCACCAGCTACATCTCGGCGCTGGGTGCCCATCGCGAAAAACTGACCACCGCAGAGATTCTGGCGCTTCTGGACGACGCCGTCTGCTACGTCGACGATGCGCTGCATCATCAGCCCGCAGATGAACAGCGGGTTCAGCAGGCGTTAAGTGGGCTCGCGGCGAGGATCCATCATCTCGATCCTCGTCCGGACAGCAAAGAGCCACTGGTTCTGCAACAAATCGGCCTGATGATTTCTCTGCTGCCTGAAATCTGCCGTCTGCAGAAGCAGGTGATGCGCTAATCACCTTTTCTGGGTGTAATTTTGCACCCACGTTTCCAGCTCCTGGCGCGTTTTCGCCGGGAGCGCCGCGGCATGAACGCCGATGATAGCCCCCTCCAGCGAATACAACACATTCACACTCAGCTGTTTACGTAACTGCCGAAGCCGCATCCACGCCGTTTTAGAACCCATTTGCCGGAGCGTACGGACGTCCTTAATACCTGCTTCATGCAACAGCAGTTCCATATGAAAAGAGAGATTGGGAAGATCTTTGAGCCGTAAATGCCGCCGTCGACGCTTCTCACTTTGCGCATCTTCAAGTGCGAACTGTCCAAGCAAAAGCAGCTCTGCTCTATTCGACCACAGCCATTCATCGACGCGAAAATAGTTAAGCTGCTGCGCATGCCCTCGTTTACGTACCGTTAACAGTGGCGGTGAGTGCTGGGCCTGATAGTTGGCGTTTTTTTCGCACGCCCTCAGATACAGCTCACCTTCTGCGACCATAGCAAAGACGGTATTGTCAACGGCCAGACTATAGCCGCCAAACAGTGCCCGAGACTTTACTTTCCCCAACACCGAGAAATATTCCTGGGATTGGTAAATCCGTTTATAAGAGATAATCTTCATGATTAATCCTTAATAATCATGCACATGAATACATTAAATTTATTAATCGTTCATATAACAAGCAACATAGGGAAGTTCTACCGGTACGGCAAGATGAATTTGTCATCATGGGTATTTCTTGTGCAATTTTGCGAGATGCTTTCAGAAAATGAGGTTGATCTTTAGACTTTGGGGTAGTACTGTATATTCATACAGTAACCCACAAGGTTGGATTAGCTATGTATACTTCTGGTGTCGTAAATCGTTCTTCTGTCACAGCCGCCACAACGGCTTCCCATGCTTTTACTCCGGTAAACAGCACCCCTGCCGCTTTAATTAGTGAAGTGCTCTATCGCGAAGATCAACCGATGATGGCACAGCTGTTACTGCTGCCATTGTTACAGCAGTTAGGTCAGCAGTCTCGCTGGCAGCTGTGGCTCACGCCGCAGCAGAAGTTAAGCCGTCAGTGGGTACAGGCCTCTGGTCTGCCGCTCACAAAAGTCATGCAGCTTCGCCAGATGTCACCCTGCGATATGCTCGACTCGATGGTTCGCGCATCACGTACCGGTAATTATAGTGTCGTTATTGGTTGGCTGAGCGAAGAATTGTCCGTAGAAGAACATGCGCGTTTACAAAACGCGGCGGAAGAAGGTAACGCAATGGTGTTCATTATGCGACCAGTTCAGACCGCATTACATCCAACAGGACAATTTAATGGGCTAAAAATTCACTCGAATTTGTACCATTAAGCGAAATTAAGAATTTTCCTGGGATTTTTTTTGCATTTTTTTTATCTGTCCGTTTTTATGGATGATTACAGGCAGAATGCTGGTCTGATGCGGTTTCCCGAATTTTATGTCGATTATTTTTTCGACACATTTGTTAAATATTGCGTATACAAGTCTTTTTTTTTCATAAGCCTGACGGAGTTCACACTTGTAAGTTTCCAACGACGTTGTAGACTTTACATCGCCAGGGGTGCTCAGCTTAACACCGCAGAGTTCTGCTAAGTATTTAACTAAGCCCCGCCCCCGGTGGAAGGATTTAACCGTGAGTCTATTTAGAACTTCATGGCAAATTTTGGATGATAACGAGGCGCAAAAAATGAAAAAGACAGCTATCGCGATTGCAGTGGCACTGGCAGGCTTCGCTTCCGTAGCGCAGGCCGCTCCGCAAGACAACACCTGGTATGCTGGTGGTAAACTGGGTTGGTCCCAGTTCCATGACACCGGTTGGTACCAGAGTGACCTGAACAACAACGGTTCTACCCACAACAGCCAGCTGGGCGCAGGCGCGTTCGGTGGTTACCAGGTTAACCCGTACGTTGGTTTCGAAATGGGTTACGACTGGCTGGGCCGTATGGAATACACCGGCAGCCAGACCAATGGCGCTCTGAAAGCTCAAGGCGTTCAGCTGACTGCTAAACTGGGCTACCCAGTTACTGACGATCTGGACATCTACACTCGTCTGGGTGGTATGGTTTGGCGTGCAGACTCCAACAACAACCAGATTGGTAAAAACCACGACACCGGCGTTTCCCCAGTATTCGCTGGCGGCGTTGAGTGGGCTGTCACTCGTGACATCGCTACCCGTCTGGAATACCAGTGGGTTAACAACATCGGCGACGCAAACACTGTAGGTGTACGTCCTGATAACGGCATGCTGAGCGTAGGCGTTTCCTACCGCTTCGGCCAGCAGGATGCTGCTGCTCCGGTAGTTGCACCGGCTCCGGCTCCGGCTCCAGAAGTACAGACCAAACACTTCACTCTGAAGTCTGACGTTCTGTTCAACTTCAACAAAGCAACCCTGAAACCGGAAGGTAAACAGGCTCTGGATCAGATGTACTCCCAGCTGAGCAACCTGGATCCGAAAGACGGTTCCGTAGTTGTTCTGGGCTTCACTGACCGCATCGGTTCTGACGCTTACAACCAGGGTCTGTCCGAGAAACGTGCTCAGTCCGTTGTTGATTACCTGATCTCCAAAGGTATCCCGTCTGACAAAATCTCTGCACGTGGCATGGGCGAATCCAACCCGGTTACCGGCAACACCTGTGACAACGTGAAAGCTCGCGCTGCACTGATCGACTGCCTGGCACCGGATCGTCGCGTAGAGATCGAAGTTAAAGGCGTTAAAGACGTTGTAACTCAGCCAGCGGCTTAAGTTCTCGTCTCATAAAAAAACCCCGCGCTGCGGGGTTTTTTTTCGGCCATTTACTGCTGTCAGCAAAGAGGAGCCCGACCGCAGCCAGGGCTATTTGTCTTTCCCTAGCATGGCCTCGAGATCCTGCTTCAGGCTGGACATCTTACTCGCGTATTTCTCTTTATTTTCCGCATCTTCAATCAGCTGAACGATCGTCTCCGACAGCGTCTTACCGCGACGCTGCGCCAGCCCTGCCAGCCTCTGCCAGACGGCAAATTCCAGGTCGATAGATTTCTTACGGGTATGCTGATGCTCGGCGTTAAAATGACGCTTACGGCGCGCACGTATCGTCTGCTTCATACGGTTCACCAGTTGCGGATTAATATGCTGAGCAATCCAGCTATTAACCTGAACCGGTTCATGTTCCAGTGTCAGCAAAACATCGACGGCCTCTTGCGCGGCGCTGGCTTCAATGTAGCGGGTGACAGGCTCACCTTCCCGGTGTTTTTTCACCAGGTATTTCCACTTCCAGCCGCTTTCAAGATTTTCCAGTTGTTGATATTTCATGGCGATCTCAGTGTGACCGTGTAACTCTTTTCAGGATAACAGTTTTTTCTCAATGTGCTGAGAAGAAATCTGCAACTGTGATAGGGATAAAAGCCATCGCAGAAGATACTTCTGTATTCTCCGTGAGCTTCCCCGCGGCATCAGGTATAATCACGCACTTTACATCTGACTAAAAATAGCGACATTGACTATAAATACTCTTTCCCGGCGCTTTCTCGCCCCCGCGACTGAAGCATTCCAGGCGCTATTTGCCCAGCCTGATTTAGCCTCAGAAAACGACTCTTTATTCAGCGAGCTGCAGGCTCGTTTACATTACGCACTTGAGCAGTTTCTGCACCCTCAGGGCGTCTCCCCTTTCTTGCTGGTCAAAGCGCCAGAAGAAAAAGAGTATCTGCACCTGCTGACGCAAACAACACGCTCTCTGCGCGATAGCGATGAATCGCCCCTGACGGGCGTCGATTATCAGGTCACCGGCGGCAAGGTCACGATGACGCCTGCGCGCAGCGCCGATGATACGTTTGCCAGCCAGGGGCCTGTTATTTTCGCCGACTGGGTTGAAGCTGAACAGCTCTTTGGCTGCGTACGCCAGTTTAACGGCGAAATCAGTTTACAGCCTGGCCTGGTGCATCAAGCCAACGGCGGCATCCTCGTGCTGCCGTTGCGCACGCTGATGTCGCAGCCGCTGCTGTGGATGCGTTTAAAGAATCAGGTCCTTCAGCAGCGCTTTGACTGGCTGACCTTCGATGACGCCCGTCCGCTGCCGGTCAGCATTCCTTCCATGCCAATCAACCTGAAAGTCATCCTGGTGGGCGAACGAGAATCACTGGCCGAATTCCAGGAGATGGAGCCCGAATTGACTGAGTCCTCGCTGTACAGTGAGTTCGAAGACAGTCTGCAGCTCGCCGACGAAGAGACCCTGCGCCAGTGGTGCCAGTGGGTGTGGCAAGTGGCACGTGAGAAATCCCTGCCAGGCCTGGCCGCCGATGCCTGGCCGCTGCTGATGCAGGAAGGCGCACGCTATACCGGCGATCAGGAGATTATGCCGCTCTGTCCGCTGTGGATTAGCCGCCAGCTACGTGAAGCCGCGCCGTTTACCTCTGACGCCGTTATCAACGCCGAGCAGCTGAAAACCATGCTTACCCAGCGTCAGTGGCGCGAAGGTTTCCTCGCCGAGCGTATGCAGGATGAAATCCTACTTGAACAAATTCTGATTGAAACCGAAGGCGAATGCATTGGGCAGATAAATGCCCTGTCGGTGATCGATTTCCCGGGTCACCCACGCCCGTTTGGCGAGCCTTCACGCATTAGCTGCGTCGTGCATATTGGTGATGGCGAATTTACCGACGTTGAACGTAAGGCCGAGCTTGGCGGTAACATCCATGCCAAAGGCATGATGCTGATGCAGGCATTCCTGATGGCCGAGCTCGATCTGGATCAGCAGATCCCCTTCTCCGCTTCACTCACCTTTGAGCAGTCATACAGCGAGGTCGATGGCGATAGCGCCTCAATGGCCGAGCTGTGCGCGCTGATTAGCGCATTGGCTAACGTGCCAATCAATCAGAGCATTGCCATGACCGGTTCCGTTGACCAGTTTGGCCGCGCTCAGCCGGTCGGCGGGCTGAACGAAAAAATTGAAGGTTTCTTCGCTATCTGCGCCCAACGTGGCCTGACCGGCAAACAGGGAGTGATTATCCCTTCTGCCAACGTGCGCCATCTGAGCCTTGCCACCGAGGTGCAGGAAGCCGTCGAAGCCGGCGAGTTCTCTATCTGGGCCATTGATGACGTCACCGATGCGCTGCCGCTTCTGACGCAGCTCAACTGGGACTGCGAAGGTCAGACGCTGTTGCAAACTATTCAGGAACGCATCGCACAAGCCACGCAGCAGGAGCCTCGCTACCGCTATCCGTGGCCGTTACGCTGGTTAAACCGGTCGAATTCCAACTGATCGGACTTGTTCAGCGTACACGTGTTAGCTATCCTGCGTCCCGAACTTAAAATAAGGCTTACTGAAAACATGGTAGATAAACGCGAATCTTATACAAAAGAAGACCTTCTTGCCTCTGGTCGCGGTGAACTGTTCGGCGCGAAAGGCCCGCAGTTACCGGCGCCTAGCATGCTGATGATGGATCGTGTCGTGAAAATGACCGAAACCGGCGGCAACTTTGACAAAGGTTACGTTGAAGCCGAGCTGGATATCAACCCGGACCTGTGGTTCTTCGGTTGCCACTTTATCGGCGATCCGGTAATGCCTGGCTGCCTGGGCCTGGATGCAATGTGGCAGTTAGTCGGCTTCTACCTCGGTTGGCTGGGCGGTGAAGGCAAAGGCCGCGCCCTCGGCGTAGGCGAAGTGAAATTCACTGGTCAGGTTCTGCCGACCGCGAAAAAAGTCACCTACCGTATTCACTTCAAGCGCGTCGTTAACCGTCGTCTGATTATGGGTCTGGCGGATGGCGAAGTGCTGGTTGATGGTCGCCTGATCTACTCCGCGACCGACCTGAAAGTCGGTCTGTTCCAGGACACTTCTGCATTCTGATGCCATTTAACGCCGCGATACGCTGGCGATAAATCGGTGTTATGAATCTAAAGGCGAAACCTCCGCAGTGCGGAGGTTTCTTTTTAAAGAGACAGTGTCAGGCAATAACTGCCCTGTCCTCCATGGCTTCTCGCCAGCCTCCCAGCCAGTAAGACCTTTGGTTTATAGTCTGGTAAGGACACATTTCTTTCGGACGCCCGGTAATGCCGGCCTGATATCCACGCTGATGTGCCCGCTCCAGGCGATCTCGTTTTTGTCTCTTCATGCCTCGTTTCCCTCATATCTTGGTCTGGTGGAAAAGAAAACAGTGGCTACAAAATATGCAGGCCACGTAATACGAATACCGCTAAAAAATGGCCCCGTCAATGCGTAGAATTCACACCAATGTCATATTTGTGAGCTAATCAGAAGAACATTTGTACAAAAAATGTGAGGCGGCACAGGTAAGGCGCTGACCTCAGACATAAAAAAACCGCCGTCGGTTTTGCACCGACAGCGGCCCTTAGAACAATTAATTCTACTTATGATTAACGATTGATGGTACGCGCAATAGACGCGGCTTCCTGACTCCAGGCCTGGGCCAGAGTTTTCACCATCGCATCATAACCATCCTGCTGCTGCGCCAGTTCGATGTGGAATGGACGCTTGGTTAACTGCCCCTGATGATTGAGCAGCCATTCACCGCTCACCACCACTTTGCCATCATAGCGGCCGTGGAATCCACTTACCGACACGTTCAACGTATCCTGGTCGCTGCCCAACGGCTGCGATGAAACCACCCAGCCCGGCAGCTGATTGCTCAGGTTAGAGACCAGAGCAGTACGCAGCTGCTGATCCAGCGGGCTGGCCCACAGATTATTGCTGGCAATCACGTACTGAACGTCGCTGGTCTGGTAGACCACCCCGCTGCCCGCAAGGAAGTCAGGAATACTGACCTGCTCTATCCACAGCATGCGTTGGCTGGTGCTGGCACCGTTTTGTACCGTTCCGGTCGCTATCGGCAGCTGATAATACGTTTTATTTTCCGTGGTGCTGCAGGCCGCCAACAGGCAGGCCGCAACCAGGACTAACCACTTTTTCATTATTTTGCCCTCTTAGGCTCTGGATCTTTTTTATCCTTCGCTTCGAACACCAGCGCGTTGCTCTTCTCATTGAGCGTCTTCAGCACCGGCTGCAGTTCACGCAATACCTGATCCAGACGCTGCATATCGGCCACCATCTTGTTATAGGCCGCGGAACCCGGCTGGAAGCCCTGCATGCTGCGATTCAATTCACGCAACGTTTTCTGCATGTCACCCGGCAGCTGCTGCGCGGACTGGCTGGCGGTAATCTTGTTCAGATTATCCAGCGTCGTTTGCAGGCGGCGCATCGTATTCTGGCTCTCAGACAGCGTATTGGTGGCCTGTTGCACCATTGGCGTTAACGGCAGATTGTTGATCTTATCCAGCGTCTCCATCAGACGCTGCTGGATCTGCGCCAGACCGCCGCTGACGGTTGGGATGATCCCCATACCGCTAAACTCTTTCATTTTCGCAATCGCCGGCTCTTTTGGATAGAAATCCAGATCGACGTACAGCGCGCCGGTCACGAGGTTACCGGTTTTCAGCGCCGCACGCAGCCCACGTTCAATCAGCATCGGCAGATGACCGCGCACGTCCGGGCTATCACCAAACTGGGCCGCGAGACGTTCCGGCTCAATTTGGATCAACACCGGGATACGGTAATCATCGGTAATCGACTGGCGCAGGCCCGGCACAAAGTAAGGCACTTTAGCGACGGTACCGAGGCGAATCCCACGGAACTCAACCGGCGCGCCGGGTTGCAGACCACGAATAGAATCCTTAAAGAACATCAGGTAGTCGATATGCTGGGTATAGAGCGAATCCTGAATGCTTTTTTGATCGTCGTAGAGCTTAAACGCCGTCTTTTCCGCAATCGGCTGGCCCAGATCGACGCCTTCCGGCACGTCAAAGCTCACCCCGCCGCTGAACAGCGTCGCCAGCGACCCCATCTCAACGCGCATCCCGGCGGAAGTCAGATCCACCGCCACGCCGCTGTCTTTCCAGAAACGAACGTTACTGGTCACCAGGCGATCGTTCGGCGCGCTGATAAACAGCTGATAGCTGATGCTACGGGTCTGCGGATCGAAAGTACTGGTTTCCACCGACCCCACGCGATAGCCACGGAACAGGACCGGATCGCCGGGGCTAAGCTGCCCGGCCTTTTTGCTGTCGAGCAGCACGCGAATGCCCTTCGCATCCGGCGGCGCCAGCGGCGGCGAGTCCAGCAGTTGATACTGATTTAGCACCGAGCCTTTTTTGCCCGGCTGCAGCTCCACATAGGCGCCCGAGAGCAAGGTGCCTAGGCCGCTAATGCCTTCACGCCCCACCTGCGGCTTCACGACCCAGAAAACGGAGTCTTTATGCAGTAGCTTCTCCATTCCGGAATTCAGACGCGCCTTAATTTCTACGTGGGTCAGATCGTCGGTCAGCGTGGTGCTTTCTACCACGCCAACGTCCACGCTTCGGCTTTTAATGCGGGTTTTACCGCCCTCGATCCCTTCCGCGTTGGTGGTGATCAACGTCACCTCTGGCCCCTGATGACTATAGTGATAGAACAGGATCCAGGCGCCAATCAGCGCGGTCACAATCGGGAAGATCCAAACGGGAGACCAGTTTTTCACTTTCTGCACTTTTGCCTCCCCACTCTTGGTTTCCATGCTTTTACGACTCCTCATGGCTTGATTCAGGTTCCCGATCCCACGACAGCCGAGGATCAAACGTCATTGCCGAGAACATGGTCATGATGACAACCAGCGCAAACATCAGCGCGCCAATCGCCGGATAAATATTCATTAGCCCCCCAATACGCACCAGCGCGGAGAGCACTGCAATGACGAACACATCAATCATTGACCAGCGGCCAACAAACTCAACCACTTCATAGATTAAGTGCATGCGTTCGCTGTCACGGTGACGGCGTTTCAGGCCGTTCGCGTCCAGACACAGCCAGGCAATGGCAATCATCTTCAGCGTCGGGACCATAATACTGGCGATAAAAATCACCATTGCGACCGGATATGAACCTTCGCTCCACAACAAAATCACCCCGGCAATAATCGTCGACGGCATTTTGTCACCCAGCAGATCGGTAATCATGATCGGCAGGATATTGGCGGGAAGATACAGGATAATCGACGTCACCAGCAGCGCCATGGTCCACTGTAAGCTATTTTTACGACGAGCATGGCCTTTGCTGTGGCAACGCGGACATTCCAGTTGGTCGACCGGTAAAATGGCCGTACAGCAGGCGCAGGAACGCAACCCCTGCCGCATACCGGTGATGCCCGGCTTCAGCGGCTGCGCCAGCGCAGGCATCGGGGCAATATCGTCCCACAGCCAGCGGCGGTCGACGCACTGGAAGGTACGAAGCTGGAGCAAACAGAACAGACACCAGGGCAGGAAGCTGCTGCCTACGCCAATATCGCCGTAAGCCATCAATTTCACAAAACTCACCAATACCCCGGCGAGAAAGATTTCCGCCATCCCCCACGTTTTCAGCGTGAACAGAACGCGCGCCAGAAACGCTTTCAGGCGATGAGGCATTGGTACCCGGTTTACCAGTATCAGGATGGTAATCAGACAGAATGCCGGCACCAGTTGCACAAACAGCAAGAAGAACGTCCCGAGGCTGGCATAGTCTTCCGAAAACATGACGCTGGGAATTTCCAGCAGTTCAATCTGGCTGGTCACTCCCGCGACGTTCATGCTGATAAAAGGGAAAAGGTTGGCCAGCAGCAGCATGAATAGCGCCACCAGCACGTAGGCGGTGGGACGGCGTCTCGGCTCGTCCCACACGGTTGTCAGCGTCGTGCCGCAACGCGGACAGGTCGCTTTATGTCGGTGCTCGAGGTGCGGCAACGCCACCAGCATGTCGCACTGTGAGCACAGAATATGCTGCGCAGCATGATGTTGTTCGCACATGAAAAGTCCTCAATCAGGCGCCGTTTTTCAACGCTTCCAGATATTCCCATCGTTCAAACGCTTCTTCCAGCGCCTGTTCCGCCTGCGACAGATCGGCCAGCACCTTTTGGGTGTGGTCATGCGGTTGGCTGAAGAAGTTTGCGTCAGCAACCTGCGCCTGTAACGCCTCTAATTCCGCTTCCAGCGTTTCCAGTTTCTGCGGCAGTTGCTCCAGCTCGCGCTGCAGGTTATAGCTTAGTTTGTTACTGGTGCGTTTGACAGTTTCTGCTTTAGCTTGAACCACTTCCGGCGTTTTCTTAATATTCGCCTGTTTTTGCGCCTGTGACTGCGACTGCTGCCCACGCGCATCGTGATAGCCGCCGACATACTGACCAATGCGCCCTTCACCTTCGAAGATCCAGCACTCGGTAACGGTATTGTCGACAAACTGACGATCGTGGCTCACCAGCAGCACGGTGCCCTGGTAGCCGTCGATCAGCTCTTCCAGCAGCTCGAGGGTTTCGACGTCCAGGTCGTTGGTCGGTTCATCGAGAATCAACAGGTTACTTGGCTTGAGGAACAGACGTGCCAGCAACAGACGGTTACGCTCGCCGCCGGACAGCGCGCGCACCGGCGTCATCGCCCGCTTCGGATGGAACAGGAAGTCCTGCAGGTAGCCCAGCACGTGGCGCGGCTTACCGTTCACCATCACTTCCTGTTTACCTTCCGCCAGGTTGTCCATCACCGTCCGGTCCGGATCCAGCTCAGCGCGGTGCTGATCGAAGTAGGCGACTTCCAGCTTGGTACCAACGTGAATACGCCCGCTATCGGCCTGCAGTTGACCCAGCATCAGCTTCAGCAGCGTGGTTTTACCGCAACCGTTCGCGCCAATTAGCGCAATTTTATCGCCGCGCTGGACCTGGGCGGAGAAATCTTTCACCAGCACTTTGCCGTCAACCTGATAGTTGACGTCTTCCATTTCAAAGACGATTTTGCCGGAGCGGGAAGCCTCTTCCACCTGCATCTTCGCGCTGCCCATTACTTCGCGGCGGGCGCTGCGTTCATTACGCATCGCTTTCAGGGCGCGAACGCGCCCCTCGTTACGGGTACGACGCGCCTTAATGCCCTGACGGATCCACACTTCTTCCTGCGCCAGCTTGCGATCGAACTCGGCATTTTGCAGCTCTTCAACGCGCAGCGCTTCTTCTTTTTCGATCAGATACTGATCGTAGTTACCCGGATAGGTCACCAGCTTGCCGCGATCGAGATCGACAATACGGGTCGCCATATTCCGGATAAACGAACGGTCGTGCGAAATGAAGATAATTGTGCCTTTAAAGGTTTTCAGGAAACCTTCCAGCCAGTCGATGGTTTCGATATCCAGGTGGTTCGTCGGTTCATCAAGCAGCAGCACGCGCGGCGCGCTCACCAGCGCGCGGCCCAGCGCCGCTTTACGCAGCCAGCCGCCCGACAGTGACGCCAGCTCCATATCGGGCTCCAGCCCAAGCTGCGCCAGCACTTCGTTGATGCGGTTTTCAAGCTGCCACAGGCCGTGGTGATCCAGCTGCTCCTGAACCTTCGCCAGCTCCTGCAAATTTTTATCGCTCGGATCGGTGATCACCAGGTGCGAGATATCGTGATAGCGCTTGAGGTATTCCGCTTGTTCTTCGATACCTTCGGCAACGAAATCATACACGCTACCCTGCACGTTACGCGGCGGATCCTGCTGCAGACGCGCCACGACCAGGTCCTGTTCGTAGACAATACGCCCATCGTCAAGACCCTGCTCACGGTTAAGGATCTTCATCAGCGTCGATTTGCCCGCGCCGTTACGGCCAACCAGACAGACGCGCTCGTTATCCTCAATGTGCAGCTCGGCGTTGTCGAGAAGCGGCGCGTCGCTGAACGACAGCCAGGCGCCATGCATACTAATTAATGACATTCTTTATTCCTTTCAGGCTGCGGTAATCAGCCAGCAGTTGTGGATCTGACGGTTACGGGCAAAATCCTGCGACTGTGTTTTCTGGGTAATGTCTTGTGCTTTCAGTCCCAGTTCTGCCAGGCCGTCGTGGTCCATACGGAAGCCGCGTTTGTTGTTGGAGAACATGATAGTGCCGCCTTTACGCAGCAGACGTTTCAGATCCTTCATCAAACGCAGGTGATCGCGCTGGACGTCAAACGCATCTTCCATGCGCTTGGAGTTAGAGAAAGTCGGCGGATCGATAAAGATCACATCAAACTGTTCGTCGGTATCGCGCAGCCATGCCAGCACGTCCGCCTGCATCAGGCGATGCGCGCGACCGGTCAGGCCGTTCAGACGCAGGTTGCGTTCCGCCCACTCGAGGTAGGTACGCGACATATCCACGGTGGTGGTCGAGCGCGCGCCGCCAAGACCGGCGTGCACGCTGGCGCTACCGGTGTAGGAGAACAGGTTGAGGAAGTCTTTGCCTTTACTCATCTCGCCGAGCATGCGGCGAGCAATACGGTGATCAAGGAACAGGCCGGTATCCAGATAATCAGTCAGGTTGACCCACAGACGCGCGTTATATTCGCTCACCTGCATGAAGTCGCCCTTCTCGTTCATCTTCTGATACTGGTTTTTGCCTTTCTGGCGCTCACGGGTTTTCAGTACCAGCTTGTTCGGCGCGATCCCCAGCACCGCGATGGTGGCGGCGATGATATCGAACAGACGCTGACGCGCTTTGTTAGCATCTACGGTTTTCGGCGGCGCATATTCCTGCACCACTACCCAGTCGGCGTAGCGGTCAACGGCCACGTTATATTCCGGCAGGTCGGCATCGTACAGGCGATAGCATTCGATGCCCTCCTGTTTGGCCCACTTTTCAAATTTCTTCAGGTTTTTACGCAGACGGTTGGCATAGTCTTCCGCCAGCGATGCCGGTTTCTCACCCGTCGATTCGGTCAGATGATAGTTTTTCTGCACGCAGTCCAGCGGGCCGTTTTTCGCCTTAAACTGGCGTTCGGCACGCAATTGCAGGCAGCTCAGCAATTCCGGAGAGGCGCTGAACAGCGACAGGTTCCAGCCGCCAAACTGGTTTTTCATATTGCGACCCAGCAGGCTGTGCATGGCAATCAACGCCGGTTCGCTTTCCAGACGTTCGCCGTATGGCGGGTTGCTGATAACGGTGCCGTACGGGCCTTTCGGCAGCGGGTTGCTCAGCTGCGCCACGTCTTTCACTTCAAAGGTGATCAGCTCGCCAATTCCGGCGCGACGGGCGTTACTGCGCGCCAGTTCAACCACACGGCTATCCACGTCAGAACCAAAGAAACGGGATTCGTAGGCGGCGAGCCCGGCACGTGCGCGGGTCTGCGCGTCAGCCTTCACTTCTTTCCAGACGGCGTCGTCGTGCTGTGCCCAGCCGCTAAAGCCCCAGTGGCCGCGATGCAGCCCCGGCGCGCGATCGGTGGCCCACATCGCCGCTTCGATCAGCAGCGTACCGGAACCACACATTGGATCGAGCAGCGGCGTGCCCGGCACCCAGCCAGAGCGCATCACGATAGCCGCCGCGAGGTTTTCTTTGATTGGCGCCATACCGGTGCGATCGCGGTAGCCGCGAAGGTGCAGACCTTCGCCGCTCAGGTCGAGAGAAATATAGGCGGTCTCTTTGTTGAGGCGCACGTTAATACGCAGATCCGGATTGTCGCGATCGACGTTCGGACGCGGTAAATTTTTGCGCGTAAAGGCATCGACGATTGCATCTTTTACCTTCAACGCACCGTACTGACTGTTACGAATGCTATCGTTCAGGCCGCCGAAGCTGACCGCGAAGGTGGCATCCGGGGTGAAGATAGAGGTCCAGTCAATAGCCTGTACGCCAAGATACAGATCGAGATCGCTCCAGACGCTACATTCTCCCAGTGGCATCATGATGCGCGACGCCAGACGGCTCCACATCAGGCTTTTGTACAGAAGCTGCGTGTCGCCCTGGAAATGGACGCCGCCCTGGGCAATCTGGCACTCTTGGGCGCCCAGGCCTTCCAGTTCAGTTTTTAACAGCTCTTCCAGCCCACGGGCCGTACTGGCAAACAGAGAATTCATATCGTCACTTTTACTCGCAGAAAATTGTTGCGCATTATAGCCAATCTGCGCCCCATGTCATAAAGTTAAAGGCTTATTTTCGACTCAGGGACAGCGTTGTGGCTACATTATCGCGGCTTTTTATACATCCGGTGAAATCCATGCGGGGAATCGGGCTCACGCATGCCTTTGCCGATATTAGCGGGCTGGCATTTGACCGCATTTTTATGATCACCGAACCCGATGGCACCTTTATTACCGCCCGACAATTCCCGGCAATGGTGCGCTTTACCCCGGCGGTGCTGCACGATGGGTTACATCTTACCGCGCCCGATGGCAGCAGCGCGCTGGTGCGCTTCGCTGATTTCAGCGGCCAGCCTTCGCCGACCGAAGTATGGGGCAACCATTTTACCTCGCGTATCGCGCCGGATGCCATTAATCAGTGGCTGTCGCCGTTCTTTAAACGCGACGTTCAACTGCGCTGGCTCGGTGCTGACCTCACGCGTCGCGTTAAACGTCACGATGCGGTGCCGCTCTCCTTCGCCGATGGTTTTCCGTTCCTGTTGGTTAACGAAGCTTCGCTACGCGACCTGCAACAACGCTGCAAAGCCAGCGTGCAAATGGAACAGTTCCGCCCGAACCTGGTGGTGACCGGCGTTGAAGCCTGGGCTGAAGATAGCTGGAAAACCATCCGCATTGGCGACGTCATTTTTGACGTGGTGAAACCGTGCAGCCGCTGTATTTTTACCACCATCAGTCCGGAAAAAGGGCAGAAGCACCCCGCCGGAGAACCGCTAAATACCTTACAGTCGTTCCGTACCGATCCAGCCACCGGCGACGTCGACTTCGGGCAGAATTTAATTGCCCGCAACAGCGGCGTGGTGCGCGTGGGGGATGAAGTGGAAATCCTCACCACCGGGCCCGCAAAAGTCTATACCGCCGGGCAAACCGACGATGCCGTCGCGCCGCAGGCTCAGCAAAATGCGTTGGTGGATATTGAGTGGGAGGGAAAAACCTTCAGCGGGAATAATCAGCAAATTTTACTGGAGCAGCTTGAACAGCAGGGTATTCGCGTGCCCTACTCCTGCCGCGCGGGCCTGTGCGGCAGCTGCCGCGTGACGCTGGTCGAAGGGGAAGTGAATCCATTGAAGAAAAGCGCGTTAGGCACCGACGGCACCATTTTGAGCTGTAGCTGTGTCCCCAAAACGGCGCTAAAACTGAGCCGTTAAACCGCCTGCTCCAGGCTGTAGCCGTCCAGCCCCGGCTGCGGTTGCAGCCTGTCGTTCATAATTTTGATCGGGTCGCCGAGTTGCATCGTGCGCCCGGCCAGTACCAGTCCAGGCTGCGCCAGCAAACAGAGCGCAGCGTTTTCACCCGGTTCAACGACCAGCAGATTAACCTGACTGTCGTCATCGCTCAGCCAGACGCTGGCCGCATCGCCGGTCACCGGCGTCCAGCCATTATCATGGGCGCGGAAGTGCCAGCTTTTCGGCATTTGGGGTTTCAGGAAACGAATCGCTACCAGGGCGTTAAGAATCAACTCGGCGCGATGTTCTTTAGACAACAGCAGATCGCGACATTTTTCTTCAAAAGAGAAATAGAGTGCGGCGTCATCGACGCAAAATCCGGTGGGTTCAAAAGCATCGGGAGTTAACATGCGGCGAGCAAAACGCGAGCGAAACAACATGCCGTTGGCTAAATCGAGCATCATGCGATCGTGCTCTTCATCATAATACCAGCGCCAGTTATCATCAGGTTTAATTCGCATTTTTCTCCCCCATCATTTTTGCATCCCGTGCAGCGTTTGTTCTTCCATTGCGTTAATTGTCGCCCTAAATAATAAAAGACCAATATGTCTAAATAAGCAACAATAAGGAAATATAAAGCAACCAGGGCTGGAAATAAAGCCCTGGATCACATTACTGGGAAAAAGACTAGATGTGGGTGACGATTTCTTTAATCAGCGGTGGGCCTTTAAAAATAAAGCCGGAATAAATCTGCACCAGTGCCGCGCCAGCCGCCATCTTCTCGCGGGCCGCTATCACCGAGTCGATACCGCCAACACCAATAATAGGCAACTGACCTTTTAATTCGGCGGACAGCATACGAATAATTTCGGTGCTTTTTAATTGTAATGGACGACCGCTTAAACCACCGGTTTCATCACAATGTTTCATCCCCTGAACCAGAGAACGATCCAATGTGGTATTGGTGGCAATTACCCCATCAATATTATGGCGAACTAAACTGTCGGCCACCTGGATCAACTCTTCATGAGAAAGATCCGGCGCGATCTTCACCGCCACAGGAACATATTTATGATGTTTTTCCTGCAACTCAGATTGTTTATTTTTAATACCGGAAAGCAGATCGTCGAGCGCGTCGCCATATTGCAGCGTGCGCAGGCCTGGGGTATTTGGCGATGAAATATTAATCGCAATATAACCCGCGTAGGCATAGATTTTTTCCATACAAATCAGATAGTCATCTTTGCCGTGCTCAACAGGGGTATCTTTATTCTTACCGATATTAATACCCAGAATACCGTCGAAATGCGCTTTTTTAACGTTTTCTACCAGGTTATCTACGCCGTGGTTATTGAAGCCCATACGGTTAATCAGACCTTCGGCGTCAACGAGGCGGAACAGACGCGGCTTATCGTTACCCGGCTGCGGACGCGGCGTCACGGTGCCGATCTCGATCGAACCAAATCCCATAGCGCCTAAGGCATCAATACATTCACCATCTTTATCCAGACCTGCCGCCAAACCCAGAGGGTTTTTGAACGTCAGCCCCATGCAGGTAACCGGCTTTTCCGGCACTTTCTGACGCACAAGCGCTTCCAGCGGCGTACCGGTGACTCGGCGTAATTGTTGAAACGTTAATTCATGAGCGCGCTCTGGATCGAGCTGAAAAAGTGCTTTACGAACGAAGGGATAGTACATGAACTCTCCTGGATTCCCGGTGTGCAAACCGGGGGCGTATTATGTGCGATCTCGCACAGAAAGGGAATTGACCTGCGGCAAAAAAAGCGCAATCGTTTTCCTTCTCTCCTTTATATACCTTCCCCGCCATATGCATTTTCCGGTAATCCTACGTCGGAAAAAGTATTTCGCGCACCTGACGACCTTTGAGACACTGAGGCAAATGTTATCAATTTTAAATTAATGTGTATTTTTAGTTATAAGGAGTGAACATGCGCGTCATTACTTTAGCCGGCAGCCCGCGTTTCCCCTCTCGTTCCAGCGCTCTGCTGGAGTATGCTCGTGAGAAACTTTCCACGGCGGATGTGGAAGTGTTCCATTGGCATTTGCAGAATTTTGCGCCGGAGGATCTTTTCCACGCGCGTTTCGACAGTCCAGCACTGCAAACGCTGACCGAGCAACTGGTTCATGCCGATGGTTTAATCATCGCCACGCCGGTGTATAAGGCCTCTTTCGCCGGTGCATTAAAAGCGCTGCTCGATTTACTGCCGGAGCGTGCGCTGGAAGGAAAAGTGGTTTTACCTCTGGCGACCGGCGGCACCGTCGCCCATATGTTGGCGGTCGATTATGCCCTTAAGCCGGTTCTCAATGCGCTGAAAGCACAAGAGATTTTGCAGGGTGTGTTTGCCGATGACAGCCAGGTCACTGATTATCAACATAAGCCGCAGTTCAGCCCAAATCTGCACACGCGTCTGGACAGCGCGCTGGAGACCTTCTGGCAGGCATTACACCGGCGAGACATCCAGGTTCCCACGTTAAGCGCAGCACGACAGACCGCGCATGTTTGATAAAAAAAACGCCGCAGGGAAAATCCCGCGGCGTTTTTGTTTACATAAAGCCCGCCCACAACGGCGGGGAAACCACGTAAGCCCCGGAGTCGGCATAAACGCCTCGTCCGGGCGACGATCAGGCTAATGCTTTAGCAATCTTCTCGTACAGATCTCCGGAGAGATTCTCCAGCCCCTTCAACTGCTCCAGCGCAGAACGCATCAGCGCCTGACGTTTTGCATCATAGCGTTTCAGGCGGATCAGCGGCTCAATCAGACGCGAAGCCACCTGCGGGTTTTTGCTGTTCAGTTCGGTCAACATTTCAACCAGGAACTGGTAACCGCTGCCGTCTTCCGCATGGAACGCCGCCGGGTTGCTGCCGGCAAAGGCGCCAATGAGAGAGCGAATGCGGTTCGGGTTATTCATGCTGAATGAGCGATGGTTCAACAGCTTACGCACTGTCGCCAGCACGTCATCTGCCGGGCTGGTCGCTTGCAGAATCAGCCATTTATCCATCACCAGACCATCATGATGCCACTTGTCGTCGTACTCCTGCATCAGCGCGTCACGGCACGGTAGCTCCGCCGCGACGGCTGCAGACAGTGCGGCTAGCGCATCGGTCATATTGTCGGCGTTATGGTATTGCTCGCTCACCAGCTTGTTACCCAGCTCGCGATCGCCAAATGCCAGATAGCGCAGGCAGGTATTGCGCAGCGCGCGCTTGCCGATATCCGCATGCTCAACGCGATAGCTGTCGAGTTTATTGGCGTTGTACACCGCCAGACACTCGTCCGCCAGCTCGGTAGCCAGCGTGCGGGTCAGCGCTTCGCGCACTGCGGCAATGGCGATCGGATCAATGATCTCAAACAGTTCAGCAATTTCGCTGGCGGATGGCAGAGTCAGAATTTCCGCGGCCAGCGCCGGATCAATCTTCTCATCCAGCAGAATAGCGCGGAACGCGTCGGCCACGTGAATCGGCAGCGACAGCGGTTGCCCCTGCTGATGACGAGCCACGTTCAGCTTAATGTAGGTTGCCAGCAGGCTTTGCGCGGCGTCCCAACGAGAGAAATCATTACGCGCATGGCGCATCAGGAAGGTGAGTTGCTGATCGCTCCATTTATATTCCAGCTTCACCGGCGCGGAGAATTCACGCAGCAGCGACGGCACCGGCTGGAAGTAAACGTTATCGAACACAAACGTCTGCTCGGCCTGGGTCACGTTTAGCACGTGGTGTACCGGATGGCCATCTTTCTGCAGTGGGATCACTTTACCTTCGTTATCGTACAGTTCGATATCGAACGGAATGTGCAGCGGGTATTTCTCCTCCTGCTCGGCCGTGGATGGCGTACGCTGGCGGATGGTTAAGGTGTACTGCTCGGTTTCCGGATTGTAGTCGTCGTGCACGCTGACAATCGGCGTCCCGGCCTGGCTGTACCAGCGGCGGAAATGAGAGAGGTCGATGTTGGAGGCATCTTCCATCGCCTGAACGAAGTCGTCACAGGTGGCGGCGCTGCCATCGTGGCGCTCAAAGTACAGCTGCATCCCTTTCTGGAAGTTCTCTTCGCCCAGCAGCGTGTGCAGCATACGAATGACTTCCGCCCCTTTTTCATACACCGTCAGGGTATAGAAGTTATTCATTTCAATAACTTTGTCCGGACGGATTGGGTGCGCCATCGGACTCGCGTCTTCAGCAAACTGCAAGCCGCGCATGGTGCGCACATTGCTGATGCGGTTAACGGCGCGGGAGCCCAGGTCGGAGCTGAATTCCTGATCGCGGAACACGGTCAGGCCTTCTTTCAGGCTCAGCTGGAACCAGTCGCGGCAGGTCACGCGGTTACCGGTCCAGTTATGGAAATACTCGTGACCAATGACGCGTTCAATATCGAGATAATCTTTATCCGTCGCGGTATCGGTACGCGCCAGCACATATTTGGAGTTAAAGACGTTCAGCCCTTTATTCTCCATCGCCCCCATATTAAAGAAGTCGACGGCAACGATCATATAGATGTCGAGGTCGTATTCGAGGCCAAAGCGCTCTTCATCCCACTTCATGGAATTTTTCAGCGAGGTCATTGCCCACGGCGCGCGGTCGAGGTTGCCACGGTCAACGAACAGTTCCAGCGCCACTTCGCGCCCGGAACGGGTTTTGAAGGTATCGCGCAGCACGTCGAAATCGCCCGCCACCAGCGCAAACAGGTAGCACGGCTTCGGGAACGGATCCTGCCACTGTACCCAGTGACGCCCGTTATCCAGCTCACCTTCGGCAATACGGTTGCCGTTGGACAGCAGGAACGGATATTTGCTCTTATCGGCGGTAATTTTAGTGGTAAAACGCGCCAGCACGTCCGGGCGGTCGAGATACCAGGTAATATGGCGGAAGCCTTCGGCCTCACATTGAGTACACAGCGCTTCACCAGATTGATACAACCCTTCCAGCGCAGTATTCGCCGCCGGGCTGATTTCATTGACAATCTTCAGCGTAAAACGCTCGGGCAGGCCAGAGATGACCAGCTGGTTATCTTCTTCTTTATAGTCGGCCCACGGCGCACCGTTCACATGAATGGAGACCAGCGTGAGGTCCTCACCGTTCAGGCGTAACGGCACATCAGACGCTGCGTGACGGGAAACCTGGCTTTCCGCGGTCACAACGGTTTTTGCGGCATCCAGGTCAAAGGCCAGGTCGATATCACTAATCAGGTAGTCCGGCGCACGGTAATCGTGGCGGTACTTGGCTTGGGGCTGTTGTGTCATAAAAAACCTTTAGCATCTTTTGTAAATGTCACCTCCAGTCTATTCCTGTTGTGTTAAACGCGCTATGCAGAATCTTCATCTTTTCCAGTCAAATAGGGAAAATAGATACATTTACGCAACATGCCGCACAAAACGCCGGAGTGGCGCTTCGTGCCATAACGTGTGATCGGGGTTCAATAAATCGTTAAACAAGGTATACTCCAGCCATTCTCCCCTGTTGTTTATTGTACTAAACGCTCCTGTGAGAGGATGCTACTGCGCACCATGACACAATTCGCTTCTCCTGTTCTGCACTCGTTGCTGGATACAGATGCCTACAAACTGCATATGCAGCAGGCCGTTTTCCACCACTACTACGACGTTAACGTCGCGGCGGAATTCCGCTGCCGTGGTGACGATCTGCTGGGCATTTATGCTGACGCCATTCGCGAACAAGTCGAAGCCATGCGTTCACTCACCCTGCGTGATGATGAATACCACTGGCTGTCCGGTCTGCCTTTCTTTAAGCAGGACTACCTGAACTGGCTGCGTGATTTCCGCTACGATCCACAACAGGTCACCGTAACAAACGATAACGGTAAGCTGAATATCCGCCTTGAAGGTCCGTGGCGTGAAGTCATCATGTGGGAAGTGCCGCTGCTGGCGGTGATCAGCGAACTGGTTCACCGCTACCGTTCGCCGGAAAACGGGGTGCCGCAGGCGCTGGAAATGCTGGAACAGAAGCTATCCGACTTTAATCAGTTGACGGCTGACCTGGATATGTCCGCTTTCAAACTGATGGACTTCGGCACCCGTCGCCGCTTTTCTCGCGAGGTTCAGGAAGCCATTGTCAGTCGTCTCCGTCAGGAGCCGTGGTTTGTTGGCACCAGCAACTACGATCTGGCGCGTCGCCTGACCCTAACGCCTATGGGCACCCAGGCACACGAGTGGTTCCAGGCGCATCAGCAAATCAGCCCGGATCTGGCGACCAGTCAGCGCGCGGCGCTGGCGGCCTGGCTGGAAGAATACCCGGACCGACTCGGCATCGCACTGACCGACTGCATCACCATGGATGCGTTCCTGCGCGACTTCGGCCCGGAATTCGCCACCCGTTATCAGGGTCTGCGCCACGACTCCGGCGACCCGTTTGAGTGGGGCGAGAAAGCGATCAAACATTATCAAAAGCTCGGTATCGACCCGCGCGAGAAAGTGCTGGTGTTTTCCGACAATCTCGATCTGCCGAAAGCCGTTGAGCTGTACCGCCACTTTTCACCGCGCATCAATCTCAGCTTTGGTATTGGCACGCGTTTAACCTGCGATATCCCACAGGTTAAACCGCTCAATATCGTGATCAAGCTGGTTGAGTGCAACGGCAAACCGGTAGCGAAACTCTCCGACAGCCCGGGGAAAACCATTTGCCACGATAAAGCATTTGTTCGCGCATTACGTAAAGCATTTGATCTCCCGCAGATCAAAAAGGCCAGTTAATCACCAGAGGGAGCCCAGGCGGCTCCCTTCTTCTTTATTTATTTCTTAAAACACCCCTTCCTTATGCGAATTCTACTTGTCTGATGGAAGATGACAGGTAACATAGATATCCCCCCGCCGTTCCGGGGAAAACGATTTTTTTATTGGACTACGAATAGAGAGACTATTATGAGCGTTGTGCCTGTAGCCGACGTACTCCAGGGCCGCGTAGCCGTTGACAGCGAAGTCACCGTGCGCGGCTGGGTACGTACCCGCCGAGATTCAAAAGCTGGCTTTTCCTTCCTGGCCGTCTATGACGGTTCCTGCTTTGATCCTGTACAGGCCGTTATTAATAATTCTCTGCCCAATTACAATGACGAAGTCCTGCGTCTGACCACCGGCTGCTCGGTGATCGTCACCGGTAAAGTCGTGGCGTCTCAGGGTCAGGGCCAGAGCTTTGAAATCCAGGCCTCTCACGTGGAAGTCACCGGCTGGGTTGAAGATCCAGATACCTACCCGATGGCGGCAAAACGCCACAGCATCGAGTATCTGCGTGAAGTGGCGCATATGCGTCCGCGTACCAACCTGATTGGCGCGGTTGCCCGCGTTCGCCACACGCTGGCCCAGGCGCTGCACCGTTTCTTCGACGAGCAGGGCTTCTTCTGGGTTTCCACCCCGCTGATTACCGCTTCCGATACTGAAGGTGCTGGCGAAATGTTCCGCGTGTCTACGCTGGATATGGAAAACCTGCCGCGTAACGATCAAGGCAAAGTGGATTACGACAAAGATTTCTTTGGCAAAGAAGCCTTCCTGACCGTTTCCGGTCAGTTGAACGGTGAAACCTATGCCTGCGCGCTGTCGAAGATCTACACCTTTGGCCCAACCTTCCGCGCGGAAAACTCCAACACCAGCCGTCACCTGGCGGAATTCTGGATGCTGGAGCCGGAAGTGGCGTTTGCCGATCTGGAAGATAACGCCCGTCTGGCAGAAGCGATGCTGAAGTACGTCTTTAAAGCCGTTCTTGAAGAACGTGCGGACGACATGAAGTTCTTCGCCGAGCGTGTAGATAAAGATGCTATCGATCGTCTGGAACGTTTCGTTTCCGCCGACTTCGCGCAGGTTGATTACACCGACGCGGTCACCATTCTGGAAAACTGTGGCAAACAGTTTGAAAACCCGGTGTACTGGGGCGTAGACCTCTCTTCTGAACACGAACGCTATCTGGCTGAAGAGCACTTCAAAGCGCCGGTGGTGGTGAAAAACTATCCAAAAGAGATCAAAGCCTTCTATATGCGTCTGAACGACGATGGCAAAACCGTTGCCGCCATGGACGTACTGGCGCCGGGCATTGGCGAGATTATCGGTGGTTCTCAGCGTGAAGAGCGTCTGGACGTGCTTGATGCGCGTATGGCCGAAATGGGTCTGAATAAAGAAGACTACTGGTGGTATCGCGACCTGCGTCGCTACGGTACCGTGCCACACTCAGGCTTCGGTCTGGGCTTTGAACGTCTAATCGCCTACGTCACTGGTGTGCAGAACGTTCGCGACGTGATTCCGTTCCCAAGAACGCCACGTAACGCCAGCTTCTAAAACTGTTTTATCCTCAAGGCCAGCCGCTCGCGCTGGCCTTTTTTTATCTGCGCATGTAAAGAAATCTTTATTAATTTTAACAAACCTAAACTTCAAGCCTCCACCCTGCGCAGTTTGTTACATCACATTTCCCAGTAATAACCTCGAACAAAAATCATCCACATTTTTATTGCAGTCAGGAAATCACTTAAGCCATAGCACATTTTTTATCCAAAACAACAGCTATCTGGACGGCTAAAAAATATCATAACGAAATTATCACACATCCGCTCTGTGCGATAAGAAAAAGCGTTATACAAATAAAAGATAAGAAATTCATATTGATAGATAAGGCACTGGTCAAATAACCCGCGTACATCTCAGAATTTTGAGTTAGTTCACAAAGTTCCTCAAAATTCACATTTAGTTACACATAATTTCTTTTGCTTACTTATTCTCGATGTTTGTAGCATTTTCAGGGTGGCGAAAGAATGTTTTGAATGGAAAGATGCCTCTCAGACACATAAAGACACCAAACTATCATCAATAGTTCCGTAAATTTTTATTGACGGAAGTAATTGGCGGCAGTGGCGAGTGTCTATAAAAAAAACCTAATGAGGGTAATAAATAATGATGAAGCGTAATATCCTGGCAGTGGTAATCCCTGCCCTGCTGGTAGCTGGCGCAGCAAATGCTGCAGAAATCTACAACAAAAATGCCAACAAACTGGACTTCTACGGTAAAGCAGTTGGTGAACACATTTGGACCACCAACGGCGACACCAGCAACGAAGACACCACCTATGCCCGTATCGGCTTCAAGGGTGAAACCCAGATCAACGATCAGCTGGTAGGCTACGGCCAGTGGGAATACAACATGGATGCCTCCAACTCTGAAGGCTCCCAGGGCACTAAAACCCGTCTGGCGTTCGCAGGTCTGAAATTTGGCGACGCGGGTTCTCTGGACTACGGTCGTAACTACGGCGCTATCTACGACGTCGCAGCTTACACCGATATGCTGGTTGAGTGGGGCGGCGATTCCTGGGCTGCTACCGACAACTTCATGAACGGTCGTTCTTCTGGCCTGCTGACCTACCGTAACAGCGATTTCTTCGGTCTGGTTGAAGGCCTGAGCTTCGCGCTGCAGTACCAGGGTAAAAACGATCGTAGCAACCCGGTTGCAGCGACCTACAACGACAAAACTGGCGCGCTGGAAAGCCTTGGCTACGGCGGCAACGGCGCGAAAGCGAACGGCGACGGCTTCAGCACCTCTGTACAGTATGATTTCGGCAACGGCATCGCGCTGGCAGCAGGTTATGAAGTTGCAGACCGTACCAACGACCAGGTTAACCCGGGCAGCTCTACCTTCAATGGCACCACTCACACTTGGGCGAGCGCTGGCGGCAGCAAAGCAGAAGCTTGGTCTACTGCTGCGAAATACGACGCGAACAACATCTACGCTGCGGTAATGTATGCTGAAACGCTGAACATGACCCGCGAGCCGGACAACAACTTCGCAAACAAAACTCAGAACTTCGAAGCTGTTGTTCAGTATCAGTTCGACTTCGGTCTGCGTCCGTCCCTGGGCTACGTACAGTCCAAAGGTAAAGACCTGATCGGCCGTGGCGACTTCAAAGGCGGCGATGCTGACCTGGTTAAATACATCGAACTGGGCACCTGGTACTACTTCAACAAGAACATGAACGTCTACGCGGCGTACAAGTTCAACCTGCTGGACGACAACGCGTACTCTGCTGCCACCAAGCAGGGAACCGACGATCAGGCTGCTGTTGGTATCGTTTACCAGTTCTAATCAGCAGACCCTCACTGCTATATGCCTCAAGAGCAGGACTTCGGTCCTGCTTTTTTGCGTTCTAAAGAGGAAGATCTTAACTTTTGAAAAGCTTCGCGCTTTTAGTCTCTAACGGTTGGCATTTTGTAAATCTACCGTTAACCTGATAGCGGATTTCCCCCGAACTTATTAATGGAACCTCGTCATGTTTGAGAACATTACAGCCGCCCCTGCCGACCCAATTCTGGGCCTGGCCGATCTGTTTCGCGCCGACGAACGCCCGGGAAAAATCAATCTCGGGATAGGTGTTTATAAAGATGAAACCGGCAAGACGCCGGTGCTGACCAGCGTAAAAAAAGCTGAACAGTATCTGCTGGAGAATGAAACCACCAAAAACTATCTCGGTATTGATGGTATTCCTGAGTTTGGTCGCTGCACGCAAGAGCTGCTGTTCGGCAAAGGCAACAGCATCATTAGTGACAAACGCGCGCGCACCGCTCAGACCCCAGGCGGCACCGGCGCACTGCGCGTGGCGGCGGATTTCCTCGCGAAAAATACTGACGTGAAGCGCGTTTGGGTCAGCAACCCAAGCTGGCCGAACCACAAGAGCGTCTTTGGCGCTGCTGGCCTGGAAGTACGCGAATATGACTACTACGATGCAGAAAAGCATGCCCTTAACTTCGACGGCCTGCTGGCGAGCCTGAATGAAGCCCAGGCGGGTGACGTGGTGCTGTTCCACGGCTGCTGCCATAACCCAACCGGCATCGACCCGACGCTGGAGCAGTGGCAACAGCTGGCAAATCTGTCGATTGAAAAAGGTTGGCTGCCGCTGTTCGACTTCGCCTACCAGGGCTTTGCTCGCGGTCTGGAAGAAGATGCCGAAGGCCTGCGCGCATTTGCCGCGCTGCACAAAGAGCTGATTGTGGCGAGCTCCTACTCGAAAAACTTCGGCCTGTACAACGAACGCGTTGGTGCTTGCACCCTGGTCACAGCCGATGCCGACACCGCCGATCGCGCCTTCAGCCAGCTGAAAGCCGTGATTCGCGCGAACTACTCTAACCCGCCGGCGCACGGCGCATCCGTGGTCGCAACCATTCTCAGCAACGACGCGCTGCGCGCCATCTGGGAACAAGAGCTGACCGATATGCGTCAGCGCATTCAGCGCATGCGTCTGCTGTTCGTTAATACGTTGCAGGAGAAAGGCGCGAGCCGTGATTTCACCTTCATCACGAAGCAGAACGGTATGTTCTCGTTCAGCGGTCTGACCAAAGAGCAGGTACTGCGCCTGCGTGAAGAGTTCGGTATTTATGCCGTCGCTTCCGGCCGTATCAACGTGGCGGGCATGACGCCGGACAACATGGCGCCGCTGTGCGAAGCCATCGTCGCGGTCCTGTAATCAATACGCTCCCTTCAGGGACAAAAAAGGCCGCATTCGCGGCCTTTTTATTATTCTGAGATTACCACACCGGCAATTCATCCTGCAGGAATGGATTATGCAGACGCTCATAACCCAGCGTCGACATTGGGCCATGGCCGGCAATAAACTTCACGTCATCGCCTAACGGCAGCAGTTTGCGCTTAATCGCATCAATCAACTGCGCGTGATCGCCACGCGGGAAGTCGCTGCGCCCGACGCCGCCTTTAAACAGCACATCACCCGAGATCAGCAAACGCGCCTGGTCATCGAAGAACACGACATGCCCCGGCGTATGTCCCGGGCAGTGCAGCACCTGCAGCTTCACGTTGCCGACACTCACCGTATCCCCTTCGTTCAGCCAGCGGTCCGGCGTCAAAGGCTGACAGTCCTCGAGGCCAAACATCCGGCTTTGCGCAGGCAGCCCCTGCAACCAGAATTCATCTTCTTTTTCCGGGCCAATAATTGGCACCCCGTAGTGCTGCGCCAGTTCAGCCGCCGCCCCCACATGGTCAAGATGACCATGGGTCAGCAAAATTTGCTGCAACGTCACGCCCGCTTCGGCAACCTGCTGCTTGATAGTTTCCGCATCGCCACCTGGGTCGACCAGCGCCGCCAGTTTAGTTTGCTCGCACCAGATCAATGAACAGTTTTGCGCGAACGCAGTCACCGGAATAATACGATAATTCATGTTGCTCCTGTTTGGACTCGTCACCGTTCAGACACTTCAGTGTGCCTGAACGGTTGGCGTAGAGCTACCAGTGCCGGACCGGCCCGGTATCAATATGCACAAAGTTGCTACGTGGGTAATATCCTACACCACCTGCGCGCATAGATAACGCAGCTTTGCGTATATTACTTAATGAAACGCCTTCAATATGAAAATCCATTGCCTGACCTTTCGTGTGATAACTATTTTTAGCCACCCCACGACTGTGCGCTCTCAGTTCGGTATTGGTATCAACAGAACGATACCCGGAAATCAATTGCACAGGTTTATTTGTTCCTAATAGTCCCTGAAGGCGATAAAGCTGATCAAACAAAGAAGGATCGATGCTTTTTATTTTATTCGCGCGATAGTCACGGAAAAAATGGTTTAGTTTTGCTAATTCATCCTGAATATAGCCTCGGCCGTCAAAAAACTCGGCTTTTATCAACTCACCTGTATGCAGGTTATTCAGCGTTAAAATACGCGGACGTGGGGTCGAGAGGGTGGCAAGTGCAGGCGTGGGCAAGATGGCGGCCGCGCCGAGCGCAACACCACCTAACGCCAGCAGCTTGCGGCGATTAGCGTCAAATTTGTCCATGATAATCAGGTCTACAGTCAGTAATGTGATCGAAAAATATGCACTTCTGGCGCACGTTAAGCACCTTACCGGGCATCAAAGCCAGCGTCAAGGCGGCCTGCCGCGCAGAGACACCAGCCCTGGACCTGCGGGGCTGGTATCTGCGCTTTTTATTCGACAACTACATTACCTGAACTACTTCATTTATCTGATCAATTGTTCCGCTTTTGGCAAAATCTGTGCACCCGATCGCGCAGTGACATCGTAATTGTAAATATCTGTTCGATATTGTGTCTGACCGTCAGCACCGACAAAGGCGGTCAGATAATAGAGATTAACCGGAATATTCTGCCGGATATTCACGTAGCGCGTATTCCCTTCTTTAAGGGCATCAGAAATTCGGGCGTCATTCCAGCCTGCATCCTGTAACAGCATATTCGCCAGATCGGAAGCTTTATTTACCCGCACGCAGCCGGAGCTTAATGCCCGCGCATCTTTCTGGAACAGATTATGGTTAGGCGTATCATGCAGATAAATGGCATCGGAGCTTGGCATATTAAACTTATAGCGCCCCAGCGAGTTATGTTCCCCCGGCGCCTGCTGGAAACGGAACGGCAAATTCGACGGCGTGATTGTCGACCAATCGACCCGCCACGGATCGATAGTCTCTTTACTGTTCCAGCCGCGTAACACAGTGTAATTATGTCGCTCCAGGTAGCCCGGGTCATTACGCAGCTTCGGGAGAATATCGTTACGCGCCAGCGTCGGCGGCACGTTCCACGGTGGGTTGACCACCACATTATTCAGCGCGCTGCTCATCATCGGCGTTTTACGATCGGGGCGGCCCACGATAACCCGCGAGGCCAACGCTTCGTTGCCGTTGAGATAGTAGACCAGCGAGTAAGCCGGAATATTCACCATAATCCCGGTAGAGACTTTCCCCGGTAACAGGCGCAGACGCTGAATGTTCAGCGCCAGCACGCCCGCACGCTGGGCGGAGGAGACGTTCAGCCAATCGCGCGTCGATGCCCCAATGACGCCGTCCGCGCCAAGCCCCTGCGCCGCCTGGAATCGTTTCACCGCATCCACCAGCTGGCGGTCATAGGCGGCGGGCCCGCTTTTCGCTGCCTTTTTCGTCTTGCCGACGTTATCACCCGGCAGCGGAATGGCCGGACTGTTGTCCAGCACGCCATTACGTTGCAGGATTTCACGTAGCGCCGGCACATCGCTGCTCCACTGCCCCGGACGCAATGCGGCCGTCGAGGTCAGTTTTGGCCACGGGCGGTTATCCCCCGTCAGCGCCAGTAGCGCCTGATGCATTGCGCTATACTGCGGATGCTGCGGCGCCAGCGCGGCGATAAACTGCGGCAGCGAGCCGTTTTCCAGCGCTAACTGCCATTGGTTAATCACCGACAGCGGCGGCGTCGCCAGCGTGTACGGTTTATCGCTATACAACCAACGATTGCCCTGAACCGGAATACCGCTGATAAAGTGCAGATAGCCCATCAGCGCGTCGGAAAGTACGACATCACGTGCCATCCCATTGATGCCGGGATCGGTCAGCAGCTCGACCCAACGGGTAAACTGCGGCTGGAAACCGGCGATCGCCACTTCCGCCAGTTGCTGCTGGAAGGCGCGTACCGCATCACGGTTTTCCCACATGGGTTTCATCTCTCGGGCGGCATACAATGTCGCCAGAGGATTCAGGTAGACAGGTTGATATCCGGCAGGTAGCGTAGCCAGAATATCGGCGCGGCTTTTCGCCGCCGCCCCTTCAGCCAGCGGCTGAGTGCCGACAAGGCTCGCCATTGCCGACGATTGCGCGCCCGAGTTCAGAAGCACTGGCGCTTGTTCTGCTGGCGTTGCGGTGCTATCAGAAGGAACCAGTTCTGGTTCATCCGCAAAGGCAGTAAACAGCGGAGCAAATGTCATCGCCAGACACAAACTCATGGCTGACAACCGACGACCATTTTCTTTTTTCAGCAACATCCCTTGCCCCCTGTTATCTATACGAAGACCCCTAACGTGGGCTTACCTTCAGTATATAAAGACAAAAACTATTTTGCCCGCTCAAATGTAAAGAAGTCTAAAGATAATAACGCGCTGGCGGCGAAAAACAGATAACAAAAAAGGCGACATTGCTGTCGCCTTGGATTCTGTATTCGGACACATGGACCGTTTCCCGGAGTCGCTGCGCGCCTCCGGGCGACGGTTATGACGCGTCGGCGGTCCCTGGTAAGGTTTCCGGTAACTGAGCAGCAAAGCCGCGCAGCCCCACTACGTGTACGTGTTCGTGGTTGTGTACCACTTTACGCACCAGCTTGTAGGTTGTGCCTTTCTCCGGGCTGATGTTTTCCGGCGCCGCGATAATCAGCTGCATCTCGAGGCGTTCGCACAGCTCGAACAGCGTGGCGATGGAACGTGCATCAAGACGCGCGGCTTCATCGAGGAACAGCAGACGGCACGGTGACAAATCTTTACCGCGCAGACGGCGTGCTTCATCTTCCCAGCTCTGCACCACCATCACCAGAATCGACATCCCGGTACCGATCGCCTCACCGGTCGACAGCGCGCCGGACTCCGCGCGCAGCCAGCCGTCAGAACCACGGTTAACCTCAACTTCCATCTCCAGGTAGCTACGGTAGTCGAGCAGCTCTTCACCAATAGTCTGCGGCGTACGCTGGCCCATATCGATCTGCGGGTTCAGGCGCTGGTACAGCTTCGCCAACGCTTCCGAGAAGGTCAGACGGTTGCTGTTGAACAGATCCTGATGCTGTTCGTGCTGCTCAGAGAGCACGTCCAGCAGCGTTGAGTGACTCTCACGCACGTTCACGTTCAGACGCACGCTGTTCACCTGGCCGAACGACACGCTCTGCAGCCCCTGGTTCAGCTGGCGAATACGGTTCTGCTCGCGCTGAATGGTTTTGCGAATAATATTCGCCACGCTGCGGGAGCTGATCGCCAGCTTCTGCTCACGGTTGGTCAGTTCTTCAGTCAGACGGCTCAGTTCGATTTCCATCTGTTCGATGGCTTCTACCGGATCATCGGTGCGGATAATATCCTGACGGATACGTTCGCGCAGATGCTGATATACCGCCACGAAGAACTGAATCTTACGCTCAGGACGCTTCGGATCTTCCGACATACGCAGCACGTCACGCAGATGTTCGTTATCCGCAACCGCCAGACGCAGCGCGCCCAATGCTTTATCCGACATTGAACGCAGATCGTCTGCGGAGAGATAGGCCAGCTCGCGGCGGTGCAGGCGACGTTCAACGTTATTGTCTTTCACCAGACGCATCACCGCGCACCATCCCGCTTTCGCGCTGACGACTTGCTCACGCATTTCGAGATAATCACGCTCCAGCTTGCGCAGCTTACGGGTCAGGTTATCCATCTCCGCTTCGCAGAAGGTCAGAGCTTTTTCCAGCTGGTTACGGCGCGCACGGTTGTTGCTCAGCTGCGCGTGCAGCTCGTCACGGCGAATGCGCGCACGCTCTTCTGCACCCGCATCAGCACGTACGCCAATATCTTTCAGCTCTTTGTAGAGATCGTTAAGCAGCTCTTTCTTGGTGTCGTAGGAGCTCTTCAGCGACGCCAGCACCTGGCTGTACTGACTCACCTGCGCAGCGTGCGTGCGCATGGCTTCACGCGCGCGGCTACGCTCGCTTTCTGCCTGCGCCAGACGTTCGCGTAATTTTTCGTTCAGGTCGCTGTTGCCGCTCAGCATTTCCGCTGAGTCAGAGTAACCAAAGTGGGCGCGACGCTGCACGACTTCGGTCAGGGCAAACGCCTGCTGACGCGCTTCGCGCTGTACCTGCTGCGACCAGGCGTAATCTTCTTTCAGCTGTTCAAATTGCTCCGGGTCGCTCTGCAGTACAGAGACCATCGGCTCAAGTTTCGCCAACTGGTTACCGTGCTGCTGAATAAAGCGCGCCGCTTCCTGCGCTTCATCCAGACGCTCCTGAATTTCATCCACGCGATCGGCCAGCGTTTCATCGGCCAGCAGGTTCAGACGCGGCAGGAGACGGTTGAGCAGCGCAACGCCCTCTTTCGCCTGTTCGTACTGCGCCTGCTGCTGCTGGTTATCACTTTCGTGGCTGCTCAGCGCGCGTTCCAGCTCGTTGCGACGGGTATTCAGCTTGCGAATTTCCGCTTCCGGATCGTCGTCAAACGCCACCGACAGGTGACTGCCGATAAAGCGGCTGAACGCCTGATGCAAACGCTGGGTTTTCTGGACGTCGAACGACAGGGTCGCAAAACGTTCAGACAGCACTTCACGCTCGGCGTGCAGGCTCTCAATGCGGCTTTCGCGCGCGGCGCGGCCAAACAGCGGCACCGCCGGGAAGCGCGAATAACGCCACTGGCGGTCGGCGGTCTTCACCACTACCGCTTTTTCCAGCTCGTCGACGTTGAACACGCTGTCATCGAAGGATTGCGGATCCCCTTCAATCAGGTAGAGATCTTCCGGGCAATCTTCCAGCCCTTCCAGATACTCGGCGATCTGCGACAGATCCGGCACCACGATGGCATGACGCGACGGACCATACAGCGCGGAGAAGTACGGCGCGTCGTCCAGGCTGACGTCATCATAAATTTCCGACAGCAGTACGCCGCCAAAACGTTCAGCCAGCGCGTTAAGGCGCGGGTCTTCGGAACCGCCCGGCTGGCTTAAGCGCTCGATTTCATCATCGACGGCACGTTTGCGCGCGCCCACTTCGTCGCGTTCCACGATCGCTTCGCGCTCGCGCTCCAGCAGTTGCTGAAGGTATTCGGTCACATCCTGACTCGACTCGAACTGCTCGCCGCTCTGCTCGCACAGCTGGCTCAGGCTGTTCTGCGCCGCCAGCCAGACCGGCGCGCGGTGCATCAGCGCGGAGATACGCGATTGCAGCTGTTCCTGTTCCTGGCGCAGTTGCATACGCTGCTCGCGAGCGTCAGTCACGCTATCGCTCAGAGCGGCGATGCGCGCTTCCAGCTCACGATGCAGGTTTTCAAGATCGTCAATGTCGTACTGTTTGCCCTGACGCTTGCAGAAATCGGCCAGCAGACGCTCGGCCTCCTGCTGTTCGCGCAGACGTTGTTCCAGCTCATTCAGACGGCTGCGCAGCGGCTGCGCCTGTTCCGCCAGGTGACGCTGGTTTACGCCGTCGCGCAACAGTTCACGCGCCACGTCCCAGGCTTCGTTACGCGCCAGCGGGCCGTTGATTGACGCCACCAGCTGATAGGCTTGCTCAAACTGGCTGTGTGCCGTCTCGGCAACGCTCATTTTCTGCTCGAGCGACAGCAGTTTTTCCGTCGCTTCCTGCTCTTTGGCCTGGAAGGTTTCCAGCCATTCCGCTGCGCTGTCCGGGGTTAAATCCGGCAGGTGGCACAGCGCTTTCGCGCGTTCCAGCGCCTGTAGCGCCTGGGTGTACTGAATGGCGCGCGTTTGCTGCACGTCCAGCGCCTGCTGGTAGTCGGCGAGCTGGCTTTTCAGCTCATCCACTTCCAGCTCGGCGGCTTCGGCGCGCGCTTCGTTCTCTTCCTGCTGTTCGGCGGCTTCCGCCACCACTTCGTTCTGCTCTTCGAGGCGAATTTGCAGCTCGTCTAAATCCGCTTCATAGCGCTCAATTTTTTCCTGCTGACGCAGCGCGGTCTGCACCAGGTTCAGGTGGTCGCTGGCAGCCTGGTGATCGGCTTCGAGATCGCCTTCCGCGCCGTTGTGTTCCTGTAGCTCACGCGCCATGTCGACGTGCTTGTACTGTTCCGCCGCCAGCTGCGAGCGGGAGGTAAACAGTTCGCGACGGTACTCCAGCGCTTTATCCAGATGCACACGGCGCTCGTTGGCGTGGCGCATATAGTCGGCGGCCACGTAGTCGGTGGCTTCGGAGATCAGATGCTTGAACAGGTCGCGGTCAGACTGGGTGACGCGAATCGCTTCCAGCGTCATCCGGTTTTCACGCAGCGCCGCTTCCATATCCTGGAACGCTTTACGCACGCCGCTGTTTTCCGGCAGCAGGTAGTCACGCAGCGAGCGGGTAATCGCGCTGGAAATACCGCCGTACAGCGAGGCTTCAATCAGGCGATAGAATTTACTACGGTCAGCGGCAGAGCGCAGACGACGCGCGACGATGCCCAGATCGAACATCAGCGCGTGGTAGTCGGTTATCGAGTTGAACTGCTTGAACTGTACGCCTTCGATGGTCTCAAGCTTATCTTTCAGCTCCTGCAACGTCAGCACGCGCGCCTGGCGCTCGTTCAGCGTTTCAGTCAGCAACTGGGTCGGCTGAATAGAGGTTGGCAGTCCCTGAATGGCGAATGGTTTAATGTCGACTTTACGATCGCGCCCCGCCACCTGTTGCAGACGCACGCCGACCACCACGCGCTGGTGACGCGAGTTCATCACGTCAAGCACCGAGTAGCAGACGCCCGCTTTCAGCTTACCGTGCAGACCTTTATCGCGTGAACCACTGGTGGCCCCCGCTTCGGTGGTATTGCGGAAGTGCAGCAGCGTTAAGTCGGGGATCAGCGCCGTGACGAAGGCCGCCATGGTGGTCGATTTACCGGCACCGTTACCGCCGGACAACGTGGTGACCAGCTCATCCAGATCGAAAGTACGGGCAAAGAACCCGTTCCAGTTAATCAGCGTTAGCGAACGAAATTTACCACGTTCGATCATTATTCTTCCTCCCCGCTATCCTGCTGATGGTCGTCGTTCTCGTCATTGAGCTGCAGATGGTTTTCAATCGCCATGGCTTCCCCGTCGCGAATCATGCGCAGCTGCGCTTCGCGCGCGTCATCGCCGGAACGCACATCGGCGCCGAAGCGGAACACCGATTCGGTGATGCGGAATTTGCTGCTGTCATGGCCCATAAACCACACCATGCCCAGACGGCGCAGGCGGTTGAGCGAAGAACGCACCTTTTCCTGTAACTTCTGACGGTCAAGGTCAGAACCGGTGGAACGGTTGTTAACCAGTTTCAACAGTTTGGCTTCATCGGCCAGCGCCAGCAGCTCATCGTACAGTTCCTGCTGGGTGAAGATGCCTTCATTTGCCAGACGTTCCGGGCTGAGGTAGAGGTAGCAAAGGATTTTGCCGACCATCATGTCCAGTTCGGAGAGAACCGAACGCGGAATCAGCGTGGTAGAACGCGGGCGCAGATAGAAGAACCCTTCCGGCGCGCGGATCAGTTCAACATTATAGCGAGCGTAAAACTCTTCCAGGTACTCCTGGAAATCCATCAAAAAAGCGTGGTTGTCGAGCTCGTCCAGGCCAATATGGCGGCCAGCACGCAGCGCGCTATCCAGCGCAGGGAAAAGGGGGTTGGCCAGGGCCTGTGCCAGTTTAACCGGCATCACTTGTTCAATATTTGTCAATGACATGCGCCTGTACCTTGGCTCCGTAATCATTAATTGCCTGCCATTTGGCCGGCAGTCCGGTGAAATCTGCTTGCGCTACGCCCAAACGAACCGCCTGGTCAACCACAATACGCGCCACGTCGAAGTGGCGCGCTCGCGGATACTGAGCCAGATACTCTTTCACCACCAGACCGAGGTCCAGCGGCAGCTGTTTGGTTTTATAGATAGCCAACTGTTCTTCGATCAGCGCGGCAAGCTGTTCGCGGATTTCGTTAAATTCTTCGAACTCTAAGTCCGGCGGAAGTTCGCCGGTGACCTCTTCGTCGCGCAGCGTCATCTCTTCATCACGCATGTCCAGCAAACGGTCGGCGCTGGCGTAGGTGAGCGCCCACGGCGCGTCGAAGTAGGACTGCACCGACTGGCGCAAGCGCTGAGCAAAGACGCGGTTTTTATCCATATCGATAGCGGTACGAATAAACTTATGCACATGACGATCGTAGCCGATCCACAGGTCAATGGCCTGCTGACCCCAGCTAACGATACGGTCGAGCTTGCTTTGCAGGTCGAACACCAGCCGGTCGACAAAATGCAGATCGTTATGACTCAGCGTGGCATCCTGAATGCGCAGCAGGTTCGCCTGCAGCTTATCGCCCGCCGCGTCCAGCGTATCCTGCAATTCGCGTAACGTGCCGGAGGTTTCGGACAGCAAAAGCTCACAGCTGGAGATCGCCGCGCGCCAGTCTTTATTCAGCAGCTGCGCGATGTCATCTTTGACCGACTGTTGCTGCTCATCCATGATGCGCTGCGTCAGGTCGATGCTGTCAAAAATCTCCGCCACCGAATATTTCAGCGGCGCGTAAACATTGCGGTGCCAGTGAAACTCATCGCCGCCCTCTTCCGCCGAATCGGCAGCTCTTTTCAGCTCGCTGGCCACAATCGACAGCTGCATTGACAGGCGCAACGTCGAAAATTCACGCTGGCGAATATAGTAGTCGGTAATGCCAATGCCCAGCGGCGTCAGACGATAGATGGCGTTTCCTTCCGTGATTTCGCTGGTAAAGCGGTTCAGCAGACGTTGGCGAACCAGATCGTTAATCGCGTTGTTGGCGCGCGTACCGATGGTTTCACTGGTTTGCTCAAACGCATCACTGACGTGACGGAACGCATCCACCAGCTCGCCTTCCGTCATTTCACCTTCCAGCCGCTCGCCGTTCAGCGTTGCGATAGCCAGCAAAAATGAGAGCCTATCGACGGGTAGCGAAATGGCGAAATCATTTTTTCTGGCCCAGGCAACCAGTTCGGGGACTGTCTGGGAAAATTCACTCATCGTTTATCCTTGTTTCTGTCTGCGGCTTAAGCGCGGTGACATGAATATAGCGCCCCAGGCTGATATAAGGTTCCTGACGGCAATAGCGCGTTTCCAGCTCCAGCAGGATGTCATAGCTATCCTGTTGCTTATGCTTATCGCGCAGATAGTCATGAAACACTCGCACGCCGGTTTTCCCGTTAATTTGCCAGCCAATCTCTTCCAGCCAGCTATAGACCTGCTGCGGGTCGCGCGGGTAGTTCGGCGACAGCGTACGCTTTTTCTTTTTCGGCATGCCAAGAGCAACATAATCAAAGTTGCCCGCCACCATGTTATGCATCAACAGGCCGTTTGCATTGTAGAACATTAATGATAATGCGCCGCCTGGACGCAGCACCGACCACAGCGTTTTTAACGCCTCCTGCGGTTCGGCCACCCACTCCAGTACAGCGTGAAACAATATCAGATCAACCGGGCTTTCCAAATGCCCGGCCACGTCCTGCGCCGCGCATTGTATGAAATGCATGTTGTGGCTCACACCTTTGTCGCTGGCAGCCTGACTTGCACGGGCGATCATCTCGGCAGAAAGATCGCACAGCGTCACATGATGACCGCGCTCCGCCATTTTGATCGCCGTCTGGCCTTCACCGCCGCCGGCGTCCAGAATGCGCAGCGGCTGCGTGCCCATGGCGGCAAGCAGCACATCAAGATCCTGCCACAGAATAGCCTGGCGCAGCTGGCCCTTGGTGGTGCCATAAATATTGCGCGAAAACTTTTCCGCAATGTCATCGAAATTGCGATCCTGCACGGGACGTCCTTCCATCACCAGCCACAAAGGGTCTATTTTGTCACACCCACAGCGAGAATGAAGCTATCTGGTGTAATATCCCTGCATTCATGCGTCAGATGGTTAAAAAAGGTACTCAATAGAATGCTTTTTATGCTGAAAAAGTTTATCGGCGGCATGATGCTGCCGCTACCTTTGCTGCTTTTATTGATCGGTTTGGGAATAGTCCTGGTGTGGTTTACCCGCTTCCAGAAAACGGGTAAATGCGCCATCACCGCTGGCTGGCTTTTTTTACTGCTGCTGAGCCTGCAACCTGTTGCCGACGGCCTGCTTAAACCTATTGAAGATAAGTACCCGACATGGCGCGGCGAGCAGCCAGCGCAGTATGTGGTGGTGCTCGGCGGCGGCTATACGTGGAACCCACAGTGGGCGCCCAGCTCAAACCTGATTAGCAATAGCCTGCCGCGGCTGGCGGAAGGGATTCGCCTGTGGCAGGCCAATCCAGGGTCGAAGATGATCTTCACCGGTGCCCCGGCATTAACCAACCCGGTCAGTACCGCCGAAGCGGGTGCGCGGGTCGCGGAAAGCCTTGGCGTACCGCGCAGCGAGATTATCGTGCTGGATACACCAAAAGATACGGAAGAAGAGGCGAGCGCGGTGAAAGCCGCCATTGGTGATGCCCCATTCCTGCTGGTGACGTCGGCGTCGCATCTGCCGCGCGCGATGATTTTCTTCCAGCACGTTGGCCTGCATCCGCTGCCCGCGCCGGCCAACCAGTTGGCTATCACCTCGCCGCTGAATCCGTGGGAGCGTATTATCCCTTCCCCGGTCTGGCTGATGCACAGCGACCGGGTGGGCTATGAAACGCTGGGGCGCATCTGGCAATGGCTGAAAGGCGATTCAGGAGAGCCAGGGGAGCAGTGATTTCGAGGCCAGGTCAAAATTGGCGCGGTTAAATTTTCCCGTGTTGACCAGCTTCTCGACCTCATCCCACAACAGATACAGCCAGCGCCGCCAGAGAAACGCTTCGGCGACCGGCGCGCGCTGGAGGTAGTGCCATAACAGCTGTTCCGCCTGCGGGCTTTCATGCAGGCGGAACAGCTCGTATTCGCGCGGCGCCCACAGAATCGGCCCTGGGCCGACCATCGCCAGCAGTTGATCGCTGCGCGAATCTTTCAGCATGCTGCGTAAAGTAAGATGACCGTGCACCAACACGCAGTTATCGCTAAAGCCCTCAAACAGCGCCTCCAGACATTCGCGGGTGCGGAACAGCAGTCGCCTATCCTGCATGGTCAGGCCCGTATTCTGATACAGATTCAGCGTGCCCCACAGCACTTCGATCCGCTGTCGATACCATTGCGGCCAGCTGTTTTCCTGAGTGCTATCCACAAAGCCTACGCAACCCGCACTGTCTACCCGATGCCACGCCAGCAGCGCTTCGACAATCTGATCTTTTAACGCGTCCCAGCGTTGCTGATTACGGGTGGGCGCTTCAGCAGGAACTCCCCGCAGTCGCTCCAGCAGCAAGACATCCGGCCCAGGGTGCTCTTCGTGGGTCATCACGCCATACACTACCGGCATCCGCACGGTGCCGTGACGCGCCAGCGTTGAGATTTTCCATGCCAGCTGGCGAGCCAGGCCGGGGGACGTAAAGCTGCGCGCCAGCAGCGGCATGGCATTGCCTTCGGCATCATACAACGACCACAACGCGGTATCCGTTTGCTCGTTGATGCACTCTACGCGGCTGAGCGATTCACCCAAAAGATGGCTGAGTTCTACCCGTAGCTGTTCCATATCCGATTACCCCCATAAAAGCCATTGCTTTCATAATGAGCATATGAAAAGTGAATTTCACCAGACAAGATCAAAATTGAAACAGAAAGTCAGAAATACCCGGCAGGAAGATGCCCCCGCGGAAAGCGGGGGCGGTAGAATTACTTCAGTTCGGCGCGGACGCGGGCCAGATCTTCCGGCGTATCAACCCCCGTTCCCGGCACTTCTTTGGCGACGGCAACGTGAATTTTTTCGCCGTACCACAGCACTCGCAGCTGCTCGAGCATCTCAATATGCTCCAGCGGACTTGGCGCCCAGTTAACATAGCGGCGAATAAAGCCGGCACGGTAGCCATAGATACCGATGTGGCGCAGCAGGGTGTCGCCAATTTCTTCGCGGCTTTTGGCGAAGCGGTCACGATCCCACGGAATGGTCGCACGGGAGAAATACAGCGCGTAGCCGTCTTTATCCATAACCACTTTTACCGCATTGGGGTTAAACGCTTCTTCCGCATCGTGAATCGGTACCGCGAGGGTCGCCATACCGGATTGGCTCGCGGCCAGGTTTTCCGCCACCTGGCGGATAATGACCGCCGGGATCATCGGCTCGTCGCCCTGCACATTAACGATAACGGTGTCATCGCTGAAGGCGCATTTTTCCACCACTTCCGCCAGACGTTCGGTACCAGACTGGTGATCGGCACGGGTCATGCACACTTCGCCGCCCGCCGCTTCAACGGCTTTCGCGACTTCGGCATGATCGGTCGCAACAATAATACGCTCAGCGCCAGATTCACGTGCGCGTTCCAGCACGTGCACAATCATCGGTTTACCGTTGATGTCCTGTAACGGCTTACCCGGCAGGCGCGTAGAGGCGAAACGCGCCGGAATAATCACAACGAAACTCATGGTCTGTTCTCTTCAGCGGCTAAAACGCGGGCTTCGTTTTCCAGCAATACGGGGATACCGTCACGCAGGGGAAACGCCAGATTATCAAGTTTGCAAATCAGTTCTTGCTTGTCCTGGCTGTAATAGAGTTTGCCGTTGCAAACCGGGCAGGCAATAATTTCTAGTAGACGGTGATCCATGGTTCCTCCTGATGGGCCGTATCGAAAACCAGTGCAGCATATCATAGAGCGCTACCGGTCGGCGTCAATCTCCCAACCGTGTCGTTGATGGAGAAAGAGTTTTTCCGCCACCGCGCCGAGGGTCACGCGCGTCGCCCCCTGCCAGCGGGCAAAATCGTTGATGGCCTGCATCAGACCTTTTTCCAGATGCTGGCTGACCCGCACGCCCTCTTCCAGATACAGTGCGAAAATTTCCAGCACGCCGTCGCTACGGTGCATTTTGCTGTCCATGCGGCCAACTAACTCACCACGGTGCAGCAACGGCAGGACAAAATAGCCGTACTTCCGTTTCGGCGCGGGCGTGTAGCACTCCAGCCGATAGGTAAAATTGAAAAACTGTTCGGCGCGTTTACGATCCCAGACGACCGGATCGAAAGGTGATAACACCGCACTGTGGGTCGCATTGAGTTTACCTTCCGCCGCCCGCGCCAGCTCGGCTTGTAAGCTGTGATGTACCCACATCTCGCCAAGCTGTTCAACGTTTACCGGTACCACCTGTTCCTGCTCCTGCCACTGCGCCAGCAGCGCGCGGAGATCCGGCTGGCGCAATCGATAATAGTCCGCCAGCCACTGAGGACGAAAAATGCCCAGGCTGCGAGCGCTGTTTTCCAGCATCAGGGCTTCGGCCTGCGGTTGCGCAAGCGCGTCCCGGCGATCGTCCCACTGCGGCATGACGCGCTCCGTCAGATCGTATACGCGATGGAAGTTTCGCCGCTCGACCACCATAACTTCGCCTGCGGTAAACAGCCCCTCAAGGTGTCGCTTGTGCGGTTTCCACTCCCACCAGCCGCTCTGCCCCCTACGCGGGTGTGCAAAATCGGCGGAGCGCACCGGGCCATTCTCAGCGATATGCGCTTTCAGAGCCGCAATCTCGGCGGCGTGCTCATCCATCCAGCTTTGGTGATACTTCCAGCCCATGTTATGCGGCGCCAGCATACGATGGCGCACCAGCGCAAAATCGCTGCGCGGCAGGAAACACGCTTCATGCGCCCAGTACTCCATCAGCTCGCCGCGCGCGAGCGCATCATCGAGCCACGACGAAGGATAGGCGCCAAGACGGCTGAAGAGCACCAGATACGGGCTACGGGCCACCACGTTAATGGTGTCAATTTGCAGCAAAGACATTTGCTGAATGGTACGGAGAATATCCGTCGTCTGAGGCTGACGACGTGGACGGGTAAGAAGGCCCTGTGCCGCCAGATGCAGATGCCGCGCGGCGCGAAGGGTGAGTTGCAGTTCTGCCATGCCGTTCCCCTGCTTTCGCCGACGCGGTTAGCGCCGTGCGAGGGTAATCAATTCCTGTAGCAGCGTCTGCGCGCGATCGCCGGAAAGCACGGCGTCCACCGGCAGATACCACCAGTTTTTCTGCGCGAAGCGGCGACATTTCACCGCATCTTTTTCGGTCATGATCAGCATCTGTCCTGGCGCGACCAGCGCCTGCACATCCGCTTCACTCAGCGCCTGGTGATCGGCCAGCGCCACCGTTCGTACCGGTTGCAGGCCGCAATCATTCAGGGTGGCAAAAAAGCGCGGCGGGTGACCAATACCGGCCATCGCCACCACGTTTTGTAGTGTGGAAACAGGCTGCCGCTCACCAGTCAGCAGATTGACGGCATCGCCGGGACGTAACGTCATCGGAATTTCGCCCGGCAGCGCTTCGCCACCGTTGACGATCCGCGCATCGACCGTATCCAGACGTGAAGCGCGTTCACGCATCGGGCCAGCCGGTAACCACCAGCCATTACCAAAGCGGCGCACACCGTCGATCACCACGATCTCTTTATCGCGTGCCAGCCGGTAGTGCTGCAAACCGTCATCGGTGACGATCATTTGCAGATCGTGAGCCGCCAGCAGCGCTTTCACCGCATCAACCCGCACCGGCGAAACCGCCACGGGCGCGCCGGTGCGCTGATAAATCAGCACCGGTTCATCTCCGGCCTGCGCGGTAGTGGTATCGGCATTCAGCAGCAGAGGATAGCTGTCCGCTTTGCCACCGTAGCCACGAGAGACCACGCCAACGCGTACTCCCTGACGCTGAAGCTGTTCCACCAGCCAGATAACCACTGGCGTTTTACCATTGCCGCCCGCCGTCAGGTTACCCACAACCACAACCGGGCATGGCGCACGCCAGGACTTCTTCAGGCCGAGTTGATAACACAGACGAATCACGCCGCTCACCAGGCCGTACAGCCAGGAGAGCGGCAGCAGCAGCCGCCACAGCGGCGATTCGCCGGACCAGATCTTCGCTATCATTCGCCAAACTGCATTTTATGCAGCTGTGCGTAGACGCCGCGCTGTTCGAGCAGATCGCGATGGCTGCCGCGCTCAACGATACGTCCGTCTTCGACCACAATGATTTCGTCAGCCTGCTCGATAGTGGACAGACGGTGCGCAATCACCAGCGAGGTGCGGTTTTTCTGCAGTTCGTCCAGCGCCGCCTGAATCGCACGTTCAGATTCGGTATCCAGCGCCGAGGTGGCTTCATCCAGAATCAGGATTGGGCTGTTACGCAGCAGCGCGCGGGCGATGGCAATACGCTGGCGCTGGCCGCCGGAAAGTAGAACGCCGTTTTCACCGATTACCGTATCGAGACCGTTATCCATTTTGTTGATGAAGTCCATCGCGTAGGCCATCCGCGCCGCCTCTTCAACCTGCTCGCGGCTGAACTCGTCGGTGCGCGCATAGGCGATGTTGTTGGCTACCGTGTCGTTAAACAGATGCACGTTCTGCGAAACCAGTGCGACCTGATTACGCAGCGATGCCAGCTTGTACTCGCGCAGGTCATGCCCGTCGAGCAGGATTTCACCTTCATCGATATCGTAGAAGCGGGTCAGCAGGCTGGCGATAGTGGATTTACCCGAACCGGAACGCCCCACCAACGCCACCGTTTTCCCTTCCGGAATCGACAGGTTGATGTTTTGCAGCGCCGGGGTTTCGCGGCCAGGATAGGTGAAGGTAACGTTACGGAATTCAACGCTGCCTTTGGCGCGTTCGATATCCAGTTTACCTTCGTCTTTTTCCTGCTCGCTATCCAGAATGGCAAACAGTGTCTGACAGGCTGCCATCCCGCGCTGGAACTGCGCGTTGACGTTAGTTAACGATTTCAGCGGACGCATCAACGCAATCATGGACGAGAAGACCACGGTAATGGTACCGGCAGTCAACGTTTCCATGACGCTTGGGAAGCTGGCGGCATACAGGACAAATGCCAGCGCCAGAGAGGCAATCAGCTGGATGATTGGGTCAGAGATAGACGACGCGGAGACCAGCTTCATCCCCTGCAGACGCATCTTGTTGCTGACCTTATCAAAACGCTTAGTTTCCACTTCCTGGCCACCGAACATCAGCACTTCTTTATGCCCTTTTAGCATCTGTTCTGCGCTGGTGGTCACCTGCCCCATGGTGTTCTGCATGTTTTTACTGATGCTACGGAAGCGTTTAGACACCACGCGGATCGCCATCGACACGATAGGCGCCAACACAATCAGAATCACCGACAGCTGCCAGCTGTAGTAAAACATCATGATGAACAGGCCGATGATGGAAGCCCCTTCACGCACCACGGTAATCAACGCGCTGGAAGAGGACGATGCCACCTGCTCAGAGTCATAGGTGATGCGCGACAGCAGCGTCCCGGTGGACTGCTTATCGAAGAAGGAGACCGGCATCCCCATCATGTGGCTGAACAGCCGACGACGCATGGTCATCACGACCTTGCCGGAAACCCAGGAAATACAGTAGCTAGAGATATAGCTCGTGATCCCACGCAGGATCATCAGGCCAATCACGACCAGCGGCATCCACAGCAGCACTGAGCGGTCTGTTTTACCAAAACCATCATCCAGTAACGGTTTAAGAAGCGATAGCATAAAAGTATCGCTGGCTGCGTTAAGGATTAACGCCACGCCCGCCACGATCAGCCCTGCTTTAAACGGCGCAATAGTTGGCCAGAGTCGGCGGAAGGTCTGCCACGTGGAGAGATCTTTGTCGTTCTGCATTCAAAAAACCAGCTTGTGTTGAAATAGCCGCATATTCTACCCGTTATCGCGAGCCTCGCCAAACCACTGATGATACCAACGAGGTAAAAGTTGATCTCGTAAGCCTTCAATCTTCCAGCCATTGGCACTAAAAGTGAGTGTAATTTGCCCCTGATGCGGTGTATCGAACCAGGCGTACTGTCGTTGAAGATAGCGCGTCCTGACCTTTGCTGAAGGCAGGTGCCATGCGTTATAGCGGGATGCGGAAGCCAGTGCGGCTGCACCGCCCACCCGTTGAATCAGCGCCATCCCCGAGGACGTCGAGCTACCGTGATGTGGGACCTGGATAATTGTAGACGCAAATGGCCGCCAGAAACGGCTAATCATGGCCATTTCTGCCGATAATTCAATATCTCCCGTCAGCAGGATACTGTTTTTGCCATCATCAACCCTCACGACACAGGAGCCGTTATTGCCCTTCGGAGCCTTCCCCGGCAGCGGCCAGAGCGCACGAAAGGTTAACCCCTGCCACTGCCAGGATTCCCCGCGCGCGCAGGGTTGATGACCGGCCCAGCCCAGAGGACTTCTGACCCACATTTCCGTCCAGGTTTGCTGTAGCGAACGCAGACCGCCGCGATGATCCAGATGATCGTGGCTCAGAATAATGCCCTGAGGCGTAAGTCCGTGCCAGCGTAACCATGGCGCAATCAGCTGTTCACCGCTGTCACCCTCCGGCCAGGCTAACCCGGTATCGTAGAGCAACGCTTTGCCCCCTCGCGAAATCACCATCGCTAACCCCTGCCCGACATCAAGCATGGTAACCTGCCACTGGTTTTCAGGCGTTTTACGCCACAGTGGGAAGGCCAGCAGTATGCTTAACGACAACCAAAGCGCCGGAAAGCGCAACCAGCCATGCAAGCGCCAGAGAATCAACGCTCCCCACGGCAGCAGGGAAAGTCCCAGCCATGCGCTGCCAATGTACCACCATCCGGTTGGCAGCAGGCGCAAGTAAGCAAACACCAGCGCCAGCACCCGGTCGGCGCCGTACCATGCCATTGTTTCCAGCGTCATTGGGCCGCACAGATGCAGGAACATCGCCAACAGAATCAGCGGAACAGCCATAAATGTCACCACCGGCACCGCAACCAGATTCGCCAACAGCGAGGTTAGGCTGATACCGTGAAACAACATGATTTGCAGCGGTGTTAACAGCAGCATCAAGCCAAGCTGAAGATGGATCAGGCTCGCGAGCGGGCGAAGCCATCGTGGATATTCCCACGCGGGCAACGGTAGCCACTGATACCAGAAAATGAGCGCGCCAACCGCAACTGCCGACAACCACAGACTATCGGACAGCACCGCCAGTGGGTCGAGAAACAGGATGGTTGCCAGACAGCAAAGCCACACTTCCCAGCCAGCCCAGCGCCTGGCGTGTAAACGGAGCAGACAGCAGACGGCGGCTGCCACCACCGTGCGCATCGCGGGCGGCTGCATTCCCGTCAGCGCCGCGTAAGCAAATCCACTCGCCAGTGACACCAGGAGCGGCAAACGCCAGTTAATCAGCCAGACGGGAAGGAAAAACTGCACGGCGCGCACCAACAGCCAGCCCAGTGAAGCGCCAAGCGCAATATGAAGCCCGGAAATCGCCATCAGGTGTGAAGTCCCGGTTTGCTGCATTAGCGATTTAATCTCCGGCGCCACCGAGAGCCTCTCCCCCATTCCAAGCGCCAGCATGACGTCACGCCAGGGATAGGCCGCGAGGGTTGTTTGCAGCGATGTCAGGTAGCGAGCGCGGAGGCTACAGGTATTGTGCAACAATTCCGCAGCGATCGCTCGCCCCGTCAAAGCACGGTGTTGTGAAAACGCGTAACGCTGGGAATCGAAGCCCCCTGAGTTTAGCTGCCCGTGAACGGCGCGCGCACGAATCGTCATTCGCCAACGCTGACCAACGCACGGCGGCTGCGGCAGATAGCTACCGTAGAGGGTAATCGCGGTGCCGGGGAACAGGCGCTGACCTTCCAGCCGGGTAATCATGCCCTGATGTGTCGTTTGTCCGTCAGTCTGCGTTATCGTCAACTCAACCTGACGATTCTTTCCCGGCAGCGTCAGTGCAGGCCACTGCACCTGCCACGCTGCCAGAACGCCCCAACAGAACATAAGCCCCACCAACGAAGCGGAGCGCCCCAACCGTCCACACGCGCTGAGAATAATCAGCGCGACAATGGCAAGCTTAATACACCAAAGCGCGGGCAGTTCTGGCAGCACACTCAGCGGTAAGATTCCAGCCAGCACATAGCCAGCCAGCTGCGGCAAACGCATTGACACCTCCTTGTTATCAGGAGTGTCGCGTAGGATAAAACGATTGTCGTGAGCGGTTTTTCAAACTTGCGTGGTGGTGTCAGATGAATATTCGTTGCGTGCAGGCATTGCGAAAAAAACGCGAGAGTGATTCCAGAGTGAGCATCTCAAAACGAAAAAAGCACCCGCAGGTGCTTTTCTCTCAACCAAGTTACCGCCGGTTAGCGGTCAAAACTCAATCGTAAATATTGGCGCGGTCGCGCAGTTCTTTACCCGGCTTGAAGTGCGGCACATATTTGCCTTCCAGTTCCACTTTGTCGCCAGTTTTCGGGTTACGCCCGGTACGTGGTGCTCGATAGTGCAGAGAGAAGCTGCCGAAACCGCGGATTTCAATGCGCTCGCCCTGGGCCAGGGTTGAGGCCATATGCTCCAGCATCTCTTTTACCGCATCTTCCACTGCTTTGGCAGGGATATGAGATTGCTGGCTGGCAAGTCTTTCAATCAATTCTGACTTGGTCATGATTCCTCCGGTTTCCTTTCAAGGAAAATTAGCTAACAGCTTATTAAACAAGGGCGGCCGTAGCCGCCCTTTGTGCTAGATTACAGGCCGAAACCTGCAATCTGTCAAGTAAACTCATCACAATTCAGGTTGTTAAACCCGAATGAGCAAGATTACTCGCCTTTAGCTGCTTTGAATGCTTCAGCCATAGCGTTGGAGAAGTTGCCGTCTTCCTGTTTGTTGTTAACAGTAGCGATTGCATCTTTCTCGTCAGCTTCGTCTTTCGCACGAACAGACAGGCTAATTGCGCGGTTTTTGCGATCAACGCCGGTGAATTTAGCTTCAACGTCGTCGCCAACGCTCAGAACCAGAGTCGCATCTTCAACGCGGTCACGGGAAGCTTCAGAAGCGCGCAGGTAACCCTCAACGCCGTCAGCCAGTTCTACGGTTGCGCCTTTAGCGTCAACTGCAGTCACTTTACCGTTTACGATTGCGCCTTTCTTGTTCAGAGCAACCCAGTTGTTGAACGGATCTTCTGCGAGCTGTTTAACGCCCAGGGAGATACGCTCACGCTCTGCGTCAACCTGCAGAACAACTGCTGCGATTTCGTCGCCTTTTTTGTATTCACGAACTGCTTCTTCGCCTGCAACGTTCCAGGAGATGTCAGACAGGTGAACCAGGCCGTCGATGCCGCCGTCCAGGCCGATGAAGATACCGAAGTCAGTGATAGACTTGATTTTACCTTCAACGCGGTCGCCCTTGTTGTGGGTTTCTGCGAACTGCTGCCATGGGTTAGATTTGCACTGCTTCAGACCCAGGGAGATACGACGACGTTCTTCGTCGATATCCAGAACCATAACTTCCACTACGTCGCCAACGTTAACAACTTTGGACGGGTGGATGTTTTTGTTGGTCCAATCCATTTCGGAAACGTGAACCAGGCCTTCAACGCCTTCTTCGATTTCAACGAAGCAGCCGTAGTCGGTCAGGTTGGTCACGCGACCGGTCAGTTTGGTACCTTCCGGATAACGCTTAGCGATAGCTACCCATGGATCTTCGCCCAGCTGTTTCAGGCCCAGAGATACACGAGTACGCTCGCGGTCGAATTTCAGCACTTTAACGTTGATTTCGTCACCAACGTTCACGATTTCGCTCGGATGCTTAACGCGTTTCCAGGCCATATCGGTGATGTGCAGCAGGCCGTCAACGCCGCCCAGATCAACGAATGCACCGTAGTCAGTGAGGTTCTTAACGATACCTTTAACTTCCATGCCTTCCTGCAGGTTTTCCAGCAGCTGATCGCGCTCTGCGCTGTTTTCGGATTCGATAACGGCACGACGAGAAACAACAACGTTATTACGCTTCTGGTCCAGCTTGATTACTTTGAACTCAAGCTCTTTGCCTTCCAGGTGCAGAGTATCGCGCACCGGACGAACGTCTACCAGGGAACCCGGCAGGAACGCACGAATACCGTTCAGCTCAACAGTGAAGCCACCTTTAACTTTGCCGTTGATAACACCAACTACAGTTTCAGCTTCTTCGTAAGCTTTTTCCAGCGTGATCCAAGCTTCGTGACGTTTAGCTTTCTCACGGGACAGCAGGGTTTCACCGAAGCCGTCTTCTACTGCATCCAGAGCAACGTCAACTTCGTCACCAACCTGGATTTCCAGTTCGCCCTGGGCGTTTTTGAACTGCTCAGCCGGAATGGCAGACTCAGATTTCAGACCGGCGTCAACCAGTACTACGTCTTTGTCGATAGCAACAACAACACCACGAACGATGGAACCCGGGCGGGTTTCGATTTCTTTTAAGGATTCTTCAAACAGTTGAGCAAAAGATTCAGTCATGTTTAATCTTCAGGTTAATATTAACGTCCACCTGACACCTTGTCGGATGGGGTTGTTTCACATACCCGCTGTCAATCCTTTGCAACGGGGGTACTGCAAATTCGGTCGCGTCTTACGCGATTGCCAATTTCTGGCGCGCATAGTCTAACGCTTTTTCAATTACTTGCTCAATGCTTAAGGTGGTGGAATCCAACACTAAAGCATCGGCGGCAGGAACCAGCGGCGCAACGGCACGATTACGATCGCGGTCGTCTCGCTCCTTTATCTCTGCCAAAAGGCGCTCAAAGTTAACACTAAAGCCCTTTTCCTGCAACTGTAGCATGCGGCGTTGCGCACGTTCTTCCGATGAGGCATCGAGGAAGATTTTGACCGGGGCGTCCGGGAACACCACGGTGCCCATGTCGCGGCCGTCGGCAATCAGGCCCGGCGCTTCGCGGAAAGCGCGCTGACGACGCAGCAGCGCTTCACGCACGCGCGGGAAGGCAGCCACCTGTGAAGCGGCGTTAGCCACTTCCTGAGTGCGAATTTCGCCGCTAACATCTTCCCCTTCGAGGATAACTTCCAGCGCCCCATCAGTAGAGACAAAACGTACGTCCAGATGCGCCGCGAGCGGGACCAGTGCATCTTCCGAGTTCACATCAACATGGTGATGCAGCGCCGCAAGCGCCAGCACGCGATAAATAGCGCCAGAGTCCAGCAAATGCCATTGCAATGCTTCTGCCATCGCTTTGCACAGCGTGCCTTTACCTGCGCCGCTCGGACCGTCAATGGTAATTACCGGGGCAATTGCCGTCATCTCACTCTCCTTAATAAAAGGCATACATAACGTAAACGCCGCGCATTATACGCATCTCTGCGCCAGACGGTTACCTTTGTCTGCGAATTCCAGAATTAGCCCTATCAATAGCAGGAGAATAGACAAGTATAGCGGGCCGACGAGAGGCCGGCCCGGAAAGTGACAGTGATTTACTTTTTGTCCGCCGCGATGCGGTCGCGAATATGCTGCGCGCGTTCGGCTGAAGGCGGGTGAGAGTCAAACAACGATTTCGAGTGACCCGCGTCAAGCGTCGCCAGCTTATCGAAGCTGCCGACCAGACCCTGGGTACTGATGCCGCGTTTCTTCATCAGGTCGTAAGAGAAGTCATCGGCTTCTGATTCTTGCGAACGGGAGAACGCAGAGTTGATCATCCCTTCCGCCACATCGCCAAGCTGCGATTTCGACAGCTGAGCCGCCGTGCCGCTGGTGGCGGAAATAGCATCGCGAGCCGCAACGGTCGCATAGGCAGTTTGCATCGCCTTACGTGAGTGACCCAACGCTACGTGCCCCAGTTCATGCCCCAGAACGCCTTCCACTTCGTTGTCGGTCATCATGTCCATTAAGCCGCTGTAAACGCGAACGCAGCCGTTGGCCATCGCCCATGCGTTGACATCGGAGGTCATGTATACCTTGTAGTTTACCGCCGTGCCGTTGATGTTATTACCCAAGGCTTTGGCAATCTTATTCAAGCGCTTGGTGTATTTGCTGGACTGACTCGCCAGCTTGTTGTCGCCATCCATTTGCTCGCAGGCATCGTTGGAAAGGGCTTTAACCTCACCGTCCGACAGCGTCGCCGCTTTGTAGGCCGTCATCCCGGATCCTACCAGCGCATTGGTGTCGACACCCTGCATATTTTTACAACCCACAAGCAGCGTCGCGGAAACCGCCAGCGCCAGCATTACCTTTGCATTCTTCATATGAATCATCCATTGATTAATTATAATTAAATATCAATTAGTTATTTCAGAAAGAAGGGTAACACTGCTCGGTGTGGGCAAAAAAGTCCGAAAAAAAACGCCGGCGTCATGCCAGCGTTTTTACGATAACAAAGGATTAGGCCGGGGTACTAATACGCGCCAACTGCTCGAAATAGTCCGGGAACGTTTTCGCCGTGCATTTCGGGTCAAGAATAGTGACGGGCGTATCCGACAGCGCCACCAGCGAGAAACACATTGCCATACGGTGATCGTTATAGGTGCCGATTTCCGCAAAATTTAGCGTCGCGGGCGGTGTCACACGAATATAGTCTTCACCTTCTTCAACTTCAGCGCCCACTTTACGCAGTTCGGTCGCCATCGCGAACAGTCGGTCAGTCTCTTTCACACGCCAGTTATAGATGTTACGCAGCGTCGTCGTGCCTTTGGCAAACAGCGCCGCGGTGGCAATCGTCATCGCCGCGTCAGGGATATGGTTCATATCCATGTCAATTGCGTTCAGCTCGCCGTGGGTGCAGGCAATGTAGTCATCGCCCCAGGTGATGGTTGCGCCCATTTTCTCCAGCACGTCAGCAAAGCGAATATCGCCCTGTACGCTGTGGCGGCCGATACCGGTCACCTTCACGGTGCCACCTTTAATCGCCCCGGCCGCAAGGAAGTAAGAAGCTGAAGAGGCGTCGCCTTCTACCAGATATTGTCCAGGAGACACATATTGCTGATTACCGCTCACGACGAAGCGCTGGTAATTCTGGTTTTCAACTTCAACACCGAAGGTTTTCATCAGGTGCAAGGTGATATCAATATACGGTTTGGAGACCAGGTCACCCTTGATACTAATGGTGGTGTCCTGCGGCGCCAGCGGTGCGGTCATCAGCAGCGCGGTCAGGAACTGGCTGGAAACGCTGCCGTCAACCTCAACGTTACCGCCGTTAAAACCGCCCTTCAGTCGCAGCGGCGGGTAGTTTTCCTGCTCCAGATACTCAATCTGTGCGCCGCCCTGACGTAGGGCATCGACCAGGTGACCAATCGGACGCTCCTTCATGCGCGGTTCGCCGGTCAGCACAATATTGTTTGCGCCGAGGCACAGCGCGGCAGCCAGCGGACGCATGGCGGTGCCGGCATTACCCAGGAACAGTTCCAGCTCGCCGGGCGCCTGCAGCGGGCCGCCGTTGCCGGTCACTTCGCAGCGGGTACGATCGGCAGACAGGGTGTAGTGAATTCCCAGCGCTTTCAACGCGTTCAGCATGTGGCGAACATCATCGCTGTCCAGCAGGTTTGTCAGGACGGTGGTGCCACGTGCCAGCGCCGCCAGCAGCAGCGCACGGTTCGACACGCTTTTAGAACCAGGCAGATTAATCGTGCCATCTACGCGCGCGATAGGTTGTAACGTCAGGGATTCCATGAAACTCAACTCTCAAAAGCAGAAGTAAAAACCCCACAGACTGGTGCTGTGGGGATGAACAAAAAATAAAATTAACCGTGGCGACGTTCGAAGTCCTGCATGAACTCAGTTAACGCCTGTACGCCAGCCAGCGGCATAGCGTTATAGATAGATGCGCGCATCCCGCCCACGACGCGGTGGCCTTTCAGCGCATGCAGGCCGGCGGCAAAGGATTCCTCGAGGAACACTTTGTCCAGCGCGCTGTCGGCTAGCTGGAACGGCACGTTCATGCGTGAACGGTTGGCGCTGGCCACGTCGTTGCGATAGAAATCGCTGCTATCAATGGTGTTATACAGAAGATCGGCCTTCTGCTGATTGATGCTGTCCATGGCCGCAACGCCGCCCTGCTCTTTCAGCCATTTGAAGACCAGACCCGCCAGATACCAGGCGAAAGTCGGCGGCGTATTGAACATGGAGTCGTTGTCGTTCAGCACGGTGTAGTCGAGGATAGACGGGCAAGCCACGTGCGCTTTGCCCAGCAGATCTTCGCGCACGATGACCAGCGTTAAGCCCGCCGGGCCAATGTTTTTCTGCGCGCCTGCGTAAATCACGCCGTAACGGCTGACGTCAATCGGGCGAGAGAGAATGGTCGATGAAAAGTCAGCGGCAACGATCACGTCTTTACCAAAGTTCGGCGTCTCTTCAATCGCGATGCCGTCGATGGTTTCGTTCGGGCAGTAGTGCAGATAGGCCGCGTTATCGGAAAGCTGCCAGTCGCGCATCGGTTTAACCGCACGCTTGCCGTCGACGGTAATTTTCGCGTCGATAACATTCGGGGTGCAGTATTTTTTGGCTTCTTTTACCGCACTTGCCGCCCAGTAACCTGCATCGACGTAGTCGGCAGTGGTTTTGTCACCCAGAATGTTCAGCGGAACGCCGGCAAACTGACCGCGTCCGCCGCCGTGGCAGAACAGTACTTTGTAGTTGGAAGGGATATTAAGCAGGTCGCGGAAATCTTTTTCTGCTTCCTCTGCCACGTGGATAAACTCTTTACCACGATGGCTGACTTCCATTACCGACGTACCTAACCCGTTCCAGTCGCAAAGTTCTTTCTGCGCCAGTTTAAGAACTTCTGCCGGAAGCATCGCCGGACCTGAACTGAAATTAAAGACCTGAGCCATAACCCTCACCACATTGCAATGTTGTCTGACCGCATGCCTCGCGCGTCATCAACGCGTGGGCATAAGTTATTCCTGTGGCTATTGGTTTTATCATTCAGTGACACGCGCCGCAATGTCTAAAACTTTCTGCCGCCGAAATGCGCCGTTCATCACACAATAGATTCTGCCGTCTTGCCGGTACAAAACCGACAAAATCGCTGTCAGGCAATACGTTTCGCCCTGCTCACCTTCGTCCATGCCGGATTTGCGCAGCGCGGACATAATTGGCGTTCCCCCGCCTGTAGGCCGACAACATAGCTGCAACGGACGCACGCGTATTCTCCCGGCTCAGGCACCGCTTTAAATCGCTGGGTCAGGCTATCGGGTAAGATACACAGGCCAGGTTTTACCTCATCGTCGGGATAAAAAAACACGCTAATCTGGCCGTCGGTTTCCATAATCGCCAGGCGGACCTGCCCAAGTTGCTCAATGCTGTTAAGACGCAGCGCCATAAAAAAATCCAGCTCCGTCAGATTCGCTCGCCGCACGTTCTCCCAGGCCAGTTGGCCTTCTTTCACGATGACAATCGCTTTGCCTTCGAGTAGATCCTGCACTTTCTCGCTTTTCGACATCAGCCACATCGCCAGCCGATACAACAGCGCGAGAGTGACAAAAACGGCAAATACCGGTACCAGCGGGACATCATCATAAAACGCCACGTCTCCCGCCGCCGACCCCAACGTCAGGATAATCAGCACTTCAAAGAGCGACATCTGGCGAACGCCGCGGCGCCCGGTAATTTTGAGAAACAAGAAAACCAATACGAAAGTAAAGAGGCACCTTAGCGCCACTTCACCTAAAAATTCAGGGGGAGCTTTATCAAATGCCATCCGTTGAAGATCAAATGCTTTCATTTTTTTCGACGCCTTAACAGTAGGTTATCGTCAGTAAGCATAGCTGCCCCTTTTATTTTCGCCGAAGATAGCACCCGTCACGCAAAACCCGTATCATTGCGCGCTTTCCGTACGACAAAAGAGATTGCTATGACGCAAACCTATATTCCCGGCAAAGATGCCGCACTGGAAGATTCCATCGCTCGCTTCCAGCAAAAGCTGCTCGATCTGGGCTTCGATATTGAAGAAGCCTCCTGGCTGAACCCGGTTCCTAACGTCTGGTCGGTGCATATTCGTGATAAGGCATGCTCTCTGTGCTTTACCAACGGCAAAGGCGCGACCAAAAAGGCGGCGCTGGCTTCCGCGCTGGGCGAGTACTTCGAACGTCTGTCAACCAACTATTTCTTCGCCGACTTCTGGCTGGGCGACAAAATCGCCAACGATCCGTTCGTTCACTACCCGAACGAAAAATGGTTCCCACTGACCGATGATGATGAAGTACCGGAAGGCCTGCTCGACGCGCGTCTGCGTGCGTTCTACGATCCTGACGATCAACTGACCGCCAGCATGCTGGTCGATCTGCAGTCCGGCAACGACGATCGCGGCGTGTGCGGCCTGCCGTTTACCCGTCAGTCCGACGGTGAAACCATTTATATCCCGATGAACATCGTCGCGAACCTGTACGTTTCCAACGGCATGTCGGCGGGCAACACCCGTAACGAAGCCCGCGTTCAGGGTCTGTCGGAGGTGTTCGAACGCCACGTGAAAAACCGCATCATTGCGGAAAGTATCAGCCTGCCGGAGATCCCGGCCGAGGTGCTGGCGCGCTATCCGGGTGTGGTGGAATCCATCAAAACGCTGGAAGCGGAAGGTTTCCCGATCTTCGCTTACGACGGTTCATTGGGCGGTAAATATCCGGTTATCTGCGTGGTACTGTTCAACCCAGCCAACGGAACCTGCTTTGCCTCCTTCGGCGCTCATCCGGACTTTGGCGTCGCGCTGGAGCGTACGGTAACCGAGCTGCTACAGGGTCGTGGTCTGAAAGATCTCGACGTGTTCACGCCGCCCACCTTCGATGACGAAGAAGTGGCTGAGCATACCAACCTGGAAACCCACTTCATTGACTCCAGCGGTTTGATCTCCTGGGATATGTTCAAGCAGGACGCCGACTATCCGTTCGCCGACTGGAACTTCTCCGGCACAACCGAAGAAGAGTTCGCTACTCTGATGGCTATCTTCAAAGAAGAAGATAAAGAAGTGTACATCGCCGACTACGAGCACCTTGGCGTCTACGCGTGCCGCATCATCGTACCGGGCATGTCCGATATTTATCCGGCTGAAGATCTGTGGCTGGCAAACAACAATATGGGTAGCCATCTGCGCGAAACGATCCTCTCCCTGCCGGGCAGCCAGTGGGAGAAAGAAGAGTACCTGAATCTGATCGAGCAGCTCGACGATGAAGGGCTGGACGACTTTACCCGCGTGCGCGAACTGCTGGGTCTGGCGACCGGTCCAAACAACGGCTGGTACACCCTGCGTATTGGCGAACTGAAAGCCATGCTGGCACTGGCGGGCGGCGATCTTGAACAGGCGCTGATCTGGACCGAGTGGACCATGGAGTTCAACGCCTCGGTGTTCAGCGCAGAGCGCGCTAACTACTATCGCTGCCTACAAACGCTGCTGCTGCTGTCTCAGGAAGAAGAGCGCGAACCGCTGCAGTATCTGAACGCGTTTGTCCGTATGTACGGCGCCGATGCGGTGGAAGCCGCCAGCGCAGCGCTGAGCGGCGAAGAGGCATTCTATGGCCTACAGCCGGTTGACGGTTCTCTGGAGGCCTTCCCGGCCCATCAGTCGCTGTTACAGGCCTACGAGAAACTGCAGCGCGCAAAAGCCGCTTTCTGGGCGAAGTGATCGTTTCTCCATATAAATAGTAGGTTTAATCGACGACCTGGGCTATATTACGGGGCCACTTGCTGGCCCCTTTTTTATATTTCAACGTTTCGCTTCGTGATTCTGTGAAAATAAAGTTAAACATAAGTAAACACTATAATTAGTAGCTTACTTTTATTGTTAAATTTCACGATCATTACTCCATTTTAATTAACCAATAAAATGAAGGTAAAAGAAAAAATTCAACTGAATTTGCAAATCTTAAAATTTATTTTCACCTTATTATTCATATCGTTAGCAAGGGATTGTTGAAAAACCACGCGTTCTTCAGGCCTATTAGCCAGGTGAGATATGATCTACATCAAATTCTCATCTATAATGCTTTGTTAGTATCTCGTCGCCGATTAAATAAAAAGAGAGAGTTAGTGTGAAAGCTGACAACCCTTTTGATCTACTCCTTCCTGCCGCTATGGCCAAAGTTGCCGAAGAAGCAGGTGTCTATAAAGCAACCAAGCATCCGCTGAAAACCTTTTATCTGGCGATTACTGCGGGCGTCTTTATCTCGATTGCTTTTGTTTTTTACATTACCGCAACCACAGGTACAGCGGGCATGCCGTTCGGCATTGCTAAGCTGATTGGCGGTATCTGTTTCTCGCTTGGCTTAATTCTTTGCGTAATTTGTGGCGCTGACCTCTTTACATCGACCGTCCTAATCGTTGTGGCGAAAGCCAGCGGCCGAATCACCTGGGGTCAACTGGCAAAAAACTGGCTTAACGTCTATGTTGGTAACCTGATCGGCGCGCTGCTGTTCGTGTTGCTGATGTGGTTGTCCGGTGAATACATGACAGCCAACGGCGGATGGGGGCTAAACGTTCTGCAAACCGCTGACCACAAAATGCACCATACATTTATCGAAGCCGTTGCTCTCGGCATCCTGGCGAACCTGATGGTCTGCCTGGCAGTCTGGATGAGCTACTCTGGCCGCAGCCTGATGGATAAAGCCATGATTATGGTTTTACCGGTTGCCATGTTCGTCGCCAGCGGTTTTGAGCACAGTATCGCAAACATGTTTATGATCCCGATGGGTATCGTAATACGCAACTTTGCTAGCCCGGAATTCTGGACCGCTATCGGTTCGACTCCGGACAGTTTCTCTCACCTGACCGTGATGCACTTCATCACCGATAACCTGATTCCGGTAACCATCGGGAACATCATCGGCGGCGGTTTGCTGGTTGGGTTGACATACTGGGTCATTTACCTGCGTGGCGGCGACCGTCATTAATTGATGGTTGCTCCAGGCAGTAAATAAAAAGTCCACTTAAGATAGGTAGGTGTTACATGTCCGAACTTAATGAAAAGTTAGCCACAGCCTGGGAAGGTTTTGCGAAAGGTGACTGGCAGAATGAAGTAAACGTACGTGACTTCATCCAGAAAAACTACACTCCGTATGAGGGTGACGAGTCCTTCCTGGCTGGCGCAACTGACGCGACCACAGCACTGTGGGACAACGTTATGGAAGGCGTTAAACTGGAAAACCGCACTCACGCGCCAGTTGACTTTGACACCGCCGTAGCTTCCACCATCACTTCCCACGACGCTGGTTACATCAACAAAGCGCTGGAAAAAATTGTTGGTCTGCAGACTGAAGCTCCGCTGAAGCGTGCGCTTATCCCGTTCGGCGGCATCAAAATGATCGAAGGTTCCTGCAAAGCGTACAACCGCGAGCTGGATCCGACCATCAAAAAAATCTTCACCGAATACCGTAAAACCCACAACCAGGGCGTGTTCGACGTTTATACTCCGGACATCCTGCGCTGCCGTAAATCCGGTGTTCTGACCGGTCTGCCAGACGCATACGGCCGTGGCCGTATCATCGGTGACTATCGTCGTATCGCCGTTTACGGTATCGACTACCTGATGAAAGACAAATTCGCTCAGTTCTCCTCTCTCCAGTCTGATCTGGAAAACGGTGTGAACCTGGAAGCGACTATTCGTCTGCGTGAAGAAATCTCTGAACAGCACCGTGCGCTGGGTCAGATCAAAGAGATGGCTGCTAAATACGGCTACGACATCTCTGGTCCGGCTACCAACGCTCAGGAAGCTATCCAGTGGACTTACTTCGGCTACCTGGCCGCGGTTAAATCCCAGAACGGCGCTGCAATGTCCTTCGGTCGTACTTCCAGCTTCCTGGATATCTACATCGAACGTGACCTGAAAGCAGGCAAAATCACTGAACAAGAAGCTCAGGAAATGATTGACCACCTGGTCATGAAACTGCGTATGGTTCGCTTCCTGCGTACCCCTGAGTATGATGAACTGTTCTCCGGCGACCCGATTTGGGCAACTGAATCCGTCGGTGGTATGGGCGTTGACGGCCGTACCCTGGTCACCAAAAACAGCTTCCGTTTCCTGAACACCCTGTACACCATGGGTCCGTCTCCGGAACCGAACATCACCATCCTGTGGTCTGAAAAACTGCCGCTGGCGTTCAAAAAATTCGCCGCGAAAGTGTCCATCGATACCTCTTCTCTGCAGTACGAGAACGATGACCTGATGCGTCCGGACTTCAACAACGATGACTACGCTATCGCTTGCTGCGTAAGCCCAATGATCGTTGGTAAACAAATGCAGTTCTTCGGTGCGCGTGCAAACCTGGCGAAAACCATGCTGTACGCAATCAACGGCGGCGTTGATGAAAAACTGAAAATGCAGGTTGGCCCGAAATCTGAACCGATGAAAGGCGAATACCTGAACTACGATGAAGTTATCGACCGTATGGATCACTTCATGGATTGGCTGGCTAAACAGTACGTCACCGCGCTGAACGTCATCCACTACATGCACGACAAGTACAGCTACGAAGCTTCTCTGATGGCGCTGCACGACCGTGACGTTATCCGCACCATGGCTTGCGGTATCGCGGGTCTGTCCGTAGCGGCTGACTCCCTGTCTGCTATCAAATATGCGAAAGTTAAACCGATTCGTGACGAAGACGGTCTGGCTATCGACTTCGAAATCGAAGGCGAATACCCGCAGTTTGGTAACAACGACCCGCGCGTCGATGACATGGCGGTTGACCTGGTAGAACGTTTCATGAAGAAAATTCAGAAACTGACTACTTACCGTAACGCTATCCCGACTCAGTCTGTTCTGACCATCACCTCTAACGTGGTTTATGGTAAGAAAACCGGTAACACCCCAGACGGTCGTCGCGCTGGCGCGCCGTTCGGTCCAGGTGCTAACCCGATGCACGGCCGTGACCAGAAAGGTGCTGTTGCCTCTCTGACCTCCGTTGCTAAACTGCCGTTTGCTTACGCTAAAGATGGTATCTCTTACACCTTCTCTATCGTTCCGAACGCACTGGGTAAAGACGACGACGTTCGTAAAACCAACCTGGCAGGCCTGATGGATGGTTACTTCCACCACGAAGCGTCTATCGAAGGCGGTCAGCACCTGAACGTTAACGTTATGAACCGCGAAATGCTGCTCGACGCGATGGAAAACCCGGAAAAATATCCGCAGCTGACCATCCGCGTATCTGGCTACGCAGTACGTTTTAACTCCCTGACTAAAGAACAGCAGCAGGACGTTATCACCCGTACCTTCACTCAGTCCATGTAATGGATTTGACTGAAATCGCGATTTAAAAAGCGTACAATAAAGGCTCCACGTCAGTGGGGCCTTTCTTATAAGTGCTCTACGCTCTCCGAGCCTATTTTGCCTGCTAACTTCTATAATCAGGTTAACAAGCAAAATAAACTCAAGACGGCCTGAAATCATGATCGTCACCCTGCCGGACGCAGGGAAGAACTGGAGATAACACTGCAATGTCTGTAACTGGTCGCATTCACTCCTTTGAATCCTGTGGCACCGTTGATGGCCCGGGCATCCGCTTTATTACCTTCTTCCAGGGCTGCCTGATGCGCTGCCTGTACTGCCATAACCGTGATACATGGGACACGCACGGTGGCAAAGAGATCACCGTTGAAGAACTGATGAAAGAAGTGGTCACCTATCGCCACTTTATGAACGCGTCTGGCGGCGGCGTTACCGCGTCCGGCGGCGAGGCCATTCTGCAAGCCGAGTTCGTGCGCGACTGGTTCCGCGCCTGTAAGCAGGAAGGCATTCACACCTGTCTCGACACCAACGGTTTTGTGCGCCGCTACGATCCAGTGATTGATGAACTGCTGGAAGTGACCGATCTGGTGATGCTCGACCTTAAACAGATGAACGACGACATTCACCAGAACCTGGTCGGCGTATCTAACCACCGTACGCTGGAGTTCGCACAATACCTGTCGAAGAAAGACATCAATGTCTGGATCCGCTACGTGGTGGTGCCGGGCTGGTCCGATGATGACGATTCCGCGCATCGCTTGGGTGAATTTACCCGCGATATGGGCAACGTTGAGAAAATCGAACTGCTGCCGTACCACGAGCTGGGTAAACATAAATGGGTGGCGATGGGCGAAGAGTACAAGCTCGACGGCGTGAAGCCGCCGAAGAAAGAGACCATGGAGCGCGTGAAGGGCATTCTTGAGCAGTATGGTCACAAAGTGATGTACTAAACACCAATAGCTTACCCGGCGGCGCAAACGTCGCCGGGATATCTTCCCTACGACATAAAATATTCCGACAGCTTGTTGGTTACGCTCTCAATCGAGAAAATACGCTTCTGATGCGCTTTCCGGCACTGGCTATAGCGTTCATCCTGCCCCTCCAGCGCACTTAAAATACGATCGGCGACCATCATAGCGCCCGCAATTTCGGCAAAGCCAGATTCCCCCTCGCCTTGCAGGGCGACGGCAGCCTGCAGGTTCCAGTCCGACAGTCGATTTAACGGCGCGAACGATCCCCGAGTCAGCGAGGCAATTTTAATCCCCTGTTCCTTTGCCAACGCCAGCGCCTGCATCATATCAGTCGATGTCTGCTCGGTATGGACAACGATAATTCCCGTCTTCTCGCAGTCGGCCAGCGGTGAGATGGCCGAAGGATAGGAGCGATCGATAAAGTTGGCGCTCTTCCCCATTTGCACCAACTTCATCTGTAAAAACTGGGCGACCGGTACGGCACTCCCCACCGCATAAATGGCAATATATGTGAGCTGATTTAGCCACACCGCAATCGACTGCAATTCAATGCTATCAACGATAGCGTTGCTGTCACGGATACTGGCCATCACTGCGGAAGTTTCATCATCTGGCTCACCTTCTGAACGCGCCGCGCCGCGCTCCAGCGCCAATGCCGTTCTGAAGTCTGAGAACCCTTTAAAGCCAAAAGCCCGACAAAATCGCGTAATGCTGCCTTCGCTGGTATCAATCGAATCAGCAAGCTCAGAAATCGTGTGTCTCATCACGAAATCAGGATTTTCCGTGATAAAACGCCCTACTTTTTCCAGAATGGGACTTAACCCTGAAGCCTCATTTCTTATGTTTATCAATAAGTTGTTATCTATCTGGCTCATTTTTCGCCTTTTTTGCATGAAATGCAAATTCAGTCACATTCTTCGGTTTGTTTTTCGATAATTATTTTTATCACAAAACGTTAAATAAAAATAATTATTTTCACAAAACAGGAGAACGTCTCATGAAAGGTCTTATCGTCTGTCGTACCGGTATGGGCAGCTCGTTGATGCTCAAAATAAAAGCCCAGAAAATCATCGATAAAAACGGTTGGGACATCGATCTTGAACACGATGTACTGTCCGGCCTTGCTACATGGCAAGGCATTGATTTTGTTATCACAATGCGCGATCTCACTGATGAAATTGAAGCGGCCGGGTTCCGAGCTATCGGCATCACCGATTTGATGAACAGCGAAGAGATGGAATCCGCGCTCATCAGCGTCGTTCAGAACAACTAACCTCTCGGGGGAAATATGGATCTCCTAAAGTTTATTGTATTCGACATTCTGGGCGTAACCCCACTTTTAGTTGGTTTTATTGCACTCATAGGGCTGCTTATCCAACGCAAGCCTATCGAAAAAGTCCTCTCTGGAACCTTTAAAACTATCGTCGGTTTTCTGGTTTTTGCGGGCGGTGCAGGCCTCGCAGTCACCTCTCTGGGTAATTTTCAGACCTTGTTCAGCGATGGGTTCGGTTTGAAAGGCGTCATGCCTTTAGCAGAGGCGCTAACCGGGCTGGCGCAAACCAAATTCGCGATGTGCGTTTCACTCATTATGGTGGTGGGTTTTGGCTGGAACCTGTTTTTTGCCCGTATAACGCCGTTTAAGTACATCTTTCTCACCGGGCAACACAATCTGTATCTCTCCGCCCTGCTTACCGTCACGTTGAAAGCGCTAGGCTATAGCGACATGACGACAATTATCGTCGGTTCTATTTTGCTGGGGCTGGCAGCCTGCCTGTATCCGGCTATTGCCCAGCCGTGGATGCGCAAAATCACGGGCAATGATGAGATCGCTATGGGGCACTATGTCACTCTGGCTTACGCCGCGTCGGGGTGGATAGGCTCAAAGGTCGGCGATCCCAAACAATCAACGGAAAAGCTTAACCTTCCGGGATGGCTCGGGATCTTCAAGGATTACATTGTTTCAGTGTCGATCTCGGTCAGCATTTTTTACTACATTGCCGCGCTGGCTGCAGGTAAAGCCGCGGTCACCGCAGCCGCAGGCGGTATGCACTGGCTGGTTTATCCGCTGTATCAATCGCTCACCTTCACGGCATCGCTATACATTATTATCACTGGCGTCCGGCTGCTGTTGTCTGAAATTGTTCCCGCTTTTCTCGGTATCTCAGAGAAATTTATCCCTAACGCTAAACCCGCACTGGACTGCCCGGTCGTCTTTCCTTACGCGCCTACCGCCACCGTACTGGGATTTATTTCATCTTTTGTCGGCGGACTTGTGGTCATGGGGTTTCTTGCCCTGCTTGGCCAAACGGTCATTATTCCCGTCGCGATTCCCTACTTCTTTATCGGCGCCACGGCAGCGGTATTTGGGAACGCCTCAGGGGGCTGGAAAGGCGCTATTGCCGGAAGTTTTATCACCGGAATTCTGATCGGCATAGGCCCTGCACTGATCTATCCCATCATGGAATCCGTCGGACTGTCGGGCACCAGCTTCCCGGAAACCGATTTTGTCGCCCTGGGGCTGGTTGTGTACTACATCGGCAAAATGCTGCCATAAGAGGGAAATACGATGACTATTGAACAACTGAAGTCGCACGCGCTGAGCGCTCGCCGTGACATTGTAAGCATGATTTATGAATCAGGGATCGGCCACCCGGGAGGTGCCCTTTCCATCATCGATATCCTGACGTGGATCTATGATGAAGAGGTCGATTTTTCTGTTTCGCCGCGGGCCCGCGTGGTGATGAGCAAGGGCCACGCCGTTGCAGCGCAGTATGCCATGCTGTACCAGAAAGGAATTATCAATCGAAGTGAATTTAGCTCGTTCCGCCAGATTAACTCACGCCTGCAGGGTCACCCCAGCATTAAGTCGATTCCCGAGGTGGATGCCACCACCGGGCTGTTGGGTCAGGGATTATCCATCGCTTTCGGGATGGCCGCGGCCAAAAAACAGCACGGTGAGAACCAGCGCGTCTTCGCCATTATCGGTGACGGTGAAATGCATGAAGGGCAAATCTGGGAAACGCTGCAGCAGGCGGGGCATATGAAAATGGATAACCTGGTAGCCATTATCGACTACAACGGGTTTTCTTCTCACGACCCGGTTAACGAGATGATTAACCTCGAACCACTAGCCGATAAGATCCGTCATTTTGGCTGGCACGTCCTTGAATTACAAAACGGTAATGACATGCACCAGGTCGCCGACACGCTGCTACTGTCACGCCATCTTAAAGGCAAACCAGTCGCGATCATCGCCCATACCACGAAAGGCTGCGGCGTAAGCTACATGGAAAATAACGGCGACTGGCATTCTAAAACCCCCACCACTGAACAGTACCAGCAGGCTATGGAGGAGTTGCAATGATGAAAGCACCACGCGATGAAATCGGTCAGGCGCTGATCGCCCTGAAACAAAAAGGCTACCCGATCGTCGCCATTGATAGCGATTTAGCCAGCTCGACACGGACCGACCAGTTCGCCGCCGTCTACCCGGATGCGTTTTTCGAAATGGGGATTGCGGAAGGTTCGGCGATGAGCTTCGCCATCGGTCAGGCGCTGGAAGGCAACATTCCCTTTTACGTTAACTTCGCCATGTTCATCACCGGCACGGCATGGACTCAGCTACGGCAGGCCTGCTACGCCAAAGCCAATATTAAGCTCGTCGGCAGCCACCCCGGGATGGATGATGGGCCTGATGGCGCTTCGCATCATGCCCTGGAAGACCTGGCGCTCACCCGGGTTCTACCTGGCCTGACTATCCTGACGCCCGCTGATGCCGAAGAGGTGGCGGAGGCATTTGAGCAAGCAGTAAACATCAACGGGCCGGTCTACATCCGCGTGGCGCGCGAACCGATGCCGGTCCGCGATAAATCTGTCGTTCCACGCGTCAGCGATATTGCCGCCATCGCCAACAGCGGCAGTGACTTTGCGATCGTTTTTGAAGGGACCGTGCTTGAGCAAGCGACTGAAGGCTATGAAAAGCTCCTCGCCAGCGGTAAAAAAGGCAAACTGATCCACGTCGCGACGCTGAAGCCGTTTAACCAGCAGGCATTCTTTACGCTGATTGAAGGCTGCCCGATCATTGCTTCGCTCGAGAATCACACGGTTAACGGTGGGTTGGGCGGGCAGATAGCCGAAACGCTGGCTCAGGTGGCCCACCCCGCTCGTCTTACCCGTCTTGGCACGCAAGATACATTTACCGAATCCGGTAACAGCCGGCAGCTAAAAGCCAAATACGGCATATCTGGCGACGCGCTATATCGTGCGCTTTGTTAACCAGGGAATCGGTCGCCCGGCGTATCGGGCGACCTTATCAGCAGGAGTTCGACATGGAGAATGCGCTTTTTACTGCCCATCAATTCACCGCGCAAAAAATCGATTGGCGCAGCGCCGTTAAGCTCGCCTGTCAACCGCTTGAAGCACAAGGAGATATCAGTGCTCACTACGCACAAGCCATTATCCGCGCCACCGAGCAGAACGGCCCCTGGTATATCCTTAGTCCCGAGTTTGCGCTACCTCACGCGCGTCCGGAAGAAGGCGTATTAAGCCAGCAAAGCCGCTTGTCGCTGCTCTGTTGCGCCGAATCGGTCGTTTTTCCCGACCACCCGGATGTGCGGCTGATTATCGTACTGGCCGCGGCAAACGGTGAGCAGCATATTCAAACCATTCAGCGTTTGGTCTGCTGGCTGGATGAGGAAAATCGTTTAGCGAATCTCACCGCCATCACCAGCCAGCAACAGTTCACATCGATGATCGCCAGCTTGTAATCGTAAAGGGGGCTTCCCCCCTTTGTTCGCTTTAGCGATTCTTACGCGCCAACAGCGGGAAAATCAGCCCCAGCCCCACTAGCACAAACGGTGTCGCCACGTTCAACGATAGCTGGAAAGCCCACTCCGGCGTGAAAGCGGTCATTTTCGGGAAAATGCCGGTCAGGCAGGCAAAAGCGGTAAACAGGAAGCACCATACGCCAACGGTCATCGCCAGCGAGCGATTGCGAATAAACACGTACTCGGCGTGATATTTTTTTCCCAGCCGAATCACCGCAATAAACGCCACGAATACCCACAGATAGCGCAGCGGCATGACCACCGAGTTGAGGTTAAGCAGCCACTTGTAGAGGTTGTTCATATCGCCAATGCCCAGCGTCGGCAGCATAATCAGCAGCGCCACCAGCACCAGCGTCAACAGGTAACCATTGACCGGCGTGCCTGACGCATTGGTGCGGCACAGTTTCTGCGGGATATAGCGACTATCGGCATCGCTCAAGAGTACTTTCAGCGGCGCATCGATAGAAAACACCAGCGCGGCAACCTGCCCCAACGTGTTGGCAATGGCGTAAATGACCATCAGGCTATTGCCCATATGATAGTACTCGCCGAGGCGCTGGAAGGCGTAATACTGACCGTTGGCCATCAGGTCATCGGGAATATTGTTAGAGTCAAACATCATCCCCATCGCCAGCGAGCCGAGAATGGCGCACACCGCCACCATTACCGCGAGGAAGATCATCCCGCGCGGAAACTCTTTTCCGGGATTACGGGTATTGTTGACGTACGGCGAGATTTTCTCCGCGCCGCCAACGGCAAAGACCAGCATCGAAATGGTGGTGATATAAGTGAAGTCAAAATGCGGAATGAAAGTGCGCCAGGTAATATTGGTGGTGGCGATGGTCACTTCGGTGATGGCCGGTGCGGTCACCGCCATCACCACGTACAGCAGCGACATCACAAACATCGCGATACCGGCGATAGACCCCACCAGCTTCAGCGATTTCATTCCACGCGAAGCCACCCACATAAAGAAGACAAATAGCGCCAGCGTGCAGCCCTGGAGCGCGACAACGCCGTACTCGGTGATCAGCGAGCCGTTGCCTTTAATGGCCCAACCGAGGGCAATCAGAATCGCCTGCGGCTTCTGCGCCAGATAGGGAATATGCACCACCCAGTAGGTCCAGGCCGCCAGATACGCCAGCCCCGGCCCCATGGTGTTTTTAATCCAGGTACTGACCCCACCCTTGCCGTCTTTAAAGGTGGAACCGAGCTGCCCGACGATCAGCGCATACGGCGTGAAGTAAAGGGCGAAGATAAACAGCCAGGAGAAAACAACCACCAGCCCCTGGTTGGCGTAGTTATTGACGACGTTGCCAAAACCCCACACCGTAATGAAAGACATCAGCGCGATGTTGTACCATCGCAGCTGTTTCTCTTGCTCGCTTGCCATAAAATCCGTTCCTTGAATGTTATTATTCGCAAATGCGTTATTTTTCGACGGATGATTATGCGAGCACTAAGCGGAAAAGGATAACGTAACAGTGCAAAACTCCAACATCCCGCACATTTAATAGGGTTAATGACGTTGAAGTCAGCAGGTTATAGGCTCGCCTGAACCGCCGCGCTACGATAGCGCGACGTGAGTTCAGTATAGTGCCGATGGTGGAAAGGCGCGTTATCAGGCCGATAACGCGCCGAAAATCAGGCGTGGGCCACCGGGGTCGGATGGTGTCCGGCTTTGCGCAGCAGCATCATGAGATACACGAACGACACCCCGGCAATCATAATAAACAGCAGGTTATCAGAATAGTTTTGCATCAACATCGCGGTTAGCGTTGGGCCGACCAAGCTGCCGATGGTATAGCTCAGCAGCAGCGCCTGATTCATCGATACCAGTTGATGGTGTTCCACTTTCTCGCAGGCCCAGGCCATCGCGACCGGATAGAGCGTAAAGCCCGCAGCGCCCAGAATAAACAGCGCGGGCGCCATCATCGCCTGGCTTAACATCCCCATACAGCCGATGATGACGACAAACACCTGGACGCGCAGTACCAGCAAACGACCATAGCGATCCGCCAGCCGTCCAATCGGCCACTGCCCCAGAATTCCGGCGCTGACCATCACCGCCATCCAGAAACCGATGCCGGAATCGCTGACGCCGCGATGGTTCAGATACAGCGGCATCAGCCCGTACAGCGAACCCAGCACGATACCGGAAATAATGCAGCCGTTGACGCCAAGGCGCGCCTGACGCAGCTTGAACATCGGCCAGACGCGCGCGCTGTCGTCCTGCTGTTCATCCTTCTGATTGAGAATACGGGTAAACAGCAGCGGCAGAATACCGGCCAACACCACGCCGGTCATTAGCGGCAGAATGGTCGCCATGTCCGTCGGCAGCTTGCTGACAATGAGCTGGCCGAGCACGGTGCCGATGTAGTACATCATCATGTAAGCCGCCAGCAGCCGTCCGCGGTTGCGCGAAGTGCCGCTGCACATCAGCGCGCTCTCCACCACCACCCAGATCATCGCGCAGCCGACGCCCGCGACAAAGCGCCAGAACATCCAGCTCCAGAAGCCCACCATAAAGCCCAACCCCACGCAGCCCGCAGCAAAAATCAGCGATGCGATGTAATAGCTGAAGTTGAAGCCCAGACGCTTAATCAGTCGACCAGTCAGCATCGTACCGACCAGGTTGCCGGTAAAATAGGACGAACCGACCATCCCTACCTGCCAGGTTGGCAGATTTTCATGGGCGAGCCAGAGCGGGACGAGCGTGTTTAATACCGCGATCGCCAGCGTCAATAACAGTAAGCCGCAGAGCAGCAACAGCACTGGGCGAGTATAGGTGGACATGGGCTAAAAACCGTGAGGATAGAATGATTTCGAGCGCATCATGCCACCGCCAAAAACATTGTCAATCCACCTGATTTGCCCCAAAACGCGCTTTCTGACGCGACGATTGATGTTTCTTATTCAGCGTGACGGTGCAAACGAATAAGTAAAATGTATTTAATTGTTTTTATTGATAAACGGAGTAAATGCGCAGGAAGGGTTCAGTCGAAAAAATTCATGAACAAAAAGTGCCAGGGAGGGATCGCCCTGGCAGATTATTAGCTTAGCTGGCCACCGCCATGCCTACGGTCATATGCAGACCGTAGAACACGCCACGACCAATCAGCTCTCCGACCAGCACCAGCACAAATGCCAGGCTGAGGAGCGGCAGCGCCGGCTGATAGCCCTTCAACTGCGGAACTATCCAGCACACCAGCGCCAACACAATCGCAGCAACGCGCCACGCCATCAGCGAACCGTAGTCCGGCACCAGCGCAGACGCTTGCTGAATCGAGCTGTGAATCGTGGCCAGTTCAACCCCTTGCATCAGGGAAACCACCACGCTAATCGCCAGCGCCGCGAGGCTCACCGCCGGCAGTAAGCGCAGTGCCCAACCTTCCACTCCTGCCCAACACAGCAGCAGGTAACCCAGCAGCGGGCCGCCGATAAACAGCGTCAGGAAGAAGCTCAGCGGTGTCCAGACGCTATACCAGGTCGGTACGGTATCGATGGTGTTATAGACGCGCACCATCATCCACACGAAGACCACGCCCAGCACCATCGTCACCACCAGCCACAGGCTACGCAGTGCGCAGGAGAGCTTGTTGGTCACGGCCAGCAGCCAGCCGATACCGCCGACGGCGAAGAAAATCGCGCCGCTGGCAATTTCGTTACTCAGTGACGACGCGCCTACGCGATTCAGCGAGTTAAAGGCACGCATCGGCGAACCGAGGTGTAGCGTCGAGGCGACAAACCCAATGCCCATCAACACCCACAGCGCAAACATACTCAGCACCACGCGCTGTTGCTGCTCGCGCGATAGCTGCCCTTTCATCAGCGCCAGCGCCAGAACGATAAAACCGCCGGCCACGCACTGCCCAAAGACCGTGAAGATCATTAGCGGCCATTCATGCCATCCACTTCCCATCTCACACCTCCTTCGGATTGGCCAGGTAGCCAGTGGTATCGCCGCACGGACGTGCATTGGCGTTCGGTTTAATCACAATGCTTGGTTTGGTGAAGTGCGCCGACGGCAGCGGCGCAACAGCCGCCAGTTGGCCGTGCTTCTGGCGCAGTTCTTCAATCGGCCCAAAGTCCAGCGCGCGCAGCGGGCAGGATTCCACGCAGATTGGTTTTTTGCCTTCCGCTACGCGCTCATGGCAGCCGTCGCACTTGGTCATATGACCTTTGGCCGCGTTGTATTGCGGCGCGCCGTACGGACAAGCCATGTGGCAGTAACGGCAGCCGATGCAGACATCTTCGTTAACGACCACAAAGCCGTCTTCGCGTTTGTGCATCGCGCCGCTCGGGCACACTTTGGTACAGGCCGGGTCTTCGCAGTGGTTACAGGCAATCGACAGGTAGTAGGCAAAGACATTCTGGTTCCAGACGCCGTTGTCCTCCTGCCAGTCGCCGCCCGCGTATTCGTAAATACGGCGGAAGCTGACATCCGGGGTTAAGTCTTTGTAATCTTTACACGCCAGCTCGCAGGTTTTACAACCGGTGCAGCGTGCCGAATCAATAAAAAAGCCATATTGGGTGGTCATCGGTTACTCCTTACACCTTCTCAACCTGGACAAGGTTCGTGTGCGATGGGTTGCCTTTCGCCAGCGGCGACGGGCGTTGAGTGGTCAGCACGTTAATGCAGCCCGCCTGGTCGATACGTTTTGTATCCGGGTCATACCAGGCCCCCTCACCCAGCGCAACGATGCCCGGCATCATGCGTGGAGTCACCTTCGCTTCAATATGCACTTCCCCGCGGTCGTTGAAGATACGCACGCGATCGCCATTGGCAATGCCACGTTTCTTCGCATCCAGCGGGTTGATCCACATCTCCTGACGGCAAGCCGCTTTCAGCACGTCGACGTTACCGTAGGTGGAGTGCACGCGCGCCTTATAGTGGAAACCGGTCATCTGCAGCGGGAATTTTTCCGCCAGCGGATCGTTGTAGTTTTCAAAGCCCGGGGTGTAGATCGGTAACGGATCGATCACATCGCCTTCCGGCAGTTCCCAGGTGGCGGCGATTTTCGCCAGCTCCTCGGAGTAGATCTCGATTTTCCCTGACGGAGTCGTCAATGGGTTGGCCTGTGGGTCTTCACGGAAGGCTTTGTACGCCACGTGGTGGCCTTCAGGGTCTCGCTGTTTAAAGATGCCCTGCTTACGGAAGGTATCGAAATCTGGCAGCTCCGGCACCGCCTGGCGAGAAAGTTCATGCAGATGACGCATCCAGCCTTCCTGCGTGCGCCCTTCGGTGAACTTCTGCTCCACGCCCATCCGTTTCGCCAGCTCGGTGGTCATGTCGTAAATCGTCTTGCACTCGAAACGCGGTTTGATGACCTGATCGGTGAAGATAACGTAGGACATGTTGCCGCAGGAGGCATCCAGCGCGAAGTCCATCTGCTCGGAAGCGGTGCAGTCCGGCAGCAGAATATCGGCATATTTCGCCGATGAAGTCATGTGGCAGTCGATCACCACAATCATTTCGCATTTCTTATCGTCCTGCAGAATTTCATGGGTGCGGTTAATTTCGGAATGCTGGTTAATCAGACAGTTACCGGCATAGTTCCAGATCATTTTGATCGGCACATCCAGCTTGTCCTTACCGCGTACACCGTCACGCAGCGCGGTCATTTCCGGACCACGAACGATCGCATCGGTCCACATAAACATGGAGATGCTGGTTTCAACCGGGTTATCGAACGTTGGCATACGTTCGAATGGCACTTCATAGGAACCTTCACGCGCGCCGCTGTTGCCACCGTGAATACCGACGTTACCGGTCAAAATCGACAGCATGGAAATCGCGCGGGTGACGATTTCGCCGTTGGCGTGACGCTGCGGCCCCCAGCCCTGGGAGATATAGGCCGGTTTAGCGCTGGCGATTTCACGCGCCAGTTTCACAATACGATCGGCTGGAATACCGGTGATCGTGGATGCCCACTCCGGCGTTTTCGCCGTGGCATCATTACCCTGCCCCAGGATATAAGCTTTGTAGTGACCGTTGGCCGGAGCACTCTTCGGCAGCGTTTTCTCGTCATAGCCGACGCAGTACTTATCGAGGAACGGCTGATCGACCAGATTTTCGGTAATCATCACCCACGCCAGCGCAGAAACCAGCGCCGCATCGGTACCCGGACGAATCGGGATCCATTCATCTTCACGGCCCGCGCCGGTATCGGTATAGCGTGGATCGACAATGATCATCCGCGCGTTCGATTTCTGCCGCGCTTGCTCCAGATAGTAAGTCACCCCGCCGCCGCTCATGCGCGTTTCGCCAGGGTTGTTACCGAACAGCACCACCAGCTTGCTGTTTTCAATATCGGACGGACTGTTACCGTCGGCCCAACCGCCGTAGGTGTAATTCAGACCGGCAGCAATCTGTGCTGAAGAGTAGTCACCATAATGGTTCAGGTAACCGCCGCAGCAGTTCATCAGACGCGCAATCAGGGTTTTCCCCGGCGGCCAGGAACGGGTTAAGGTGCCGCCGAGCGTCCCGGTACCATAGTTGAGATAAATAGATTCGTTGCCGTAATCTTTGATCAGGCGCTTCATATTATCGGCAATGGTATCAAAGGCTTCTTCCCAGCTGATACGCTCGAATTTGCCTTCACCGCGTTTACCGACGCGCTTCATCGGGTATTTGAGACGGTCCGGGTTATAGACGCGACGGCGCATCGAGCGGCCGCGCAGACAGGCACGCACCTGGTGCAAACCGTCGTAGTTATCATCACCGGTATTATCGGTTTCTACGTATTTAATCTCGCCATCGACAACATGCATGCGCAGCGGGCAGCGGCTTCCACAGTTTACCGTACACGCACTCCAGGTAACGTGCTCAGCGGCGGTAGCCGGGGCCAGCGTATCGGCCGCGTTCACGATGCGGCTAAAGGGAAGCGTAAAAGCGCTGCTGGCCATCGCCAGGCCACCTATGGCCGTGGTTTTCATTAAACCACGGCGGCTGACCTCGGCTGCCAGTAAAGCATCGGGGGTTTCAGTTTTCATGGACACTCACTTCGTTGCTTACATTGGAAACAAAGCTCGTTATATAGTTTTATATACAACGAATGGCTATTATTATAGTGTTATATGCTGTTGCTACTTCGAAGTGAGTATTAAGGGTTCTACCAGGAGAGGTATTGTTCAGTATCAATGAGGATATAAAAAAAGCGCCTTTCGGCGCTTTTTCGGATGAAACTATCAGGGAATTAACCGATATATTCCAGACCGTTCATGTAAGGACGCAGTACTTCAGGTACTTCGATACGACCATCTGCCTGCTGGTAGTTTTCCAGCACCGCAACCAGCGTACGCCCTACCGCCAGGCCAGAGCCGTTGAGGGTATGGACCAGACGGGTTTTCTTATCGGACTTACTGCGGCAGCGAGCCTGCATGCGGCGCGCCTGGAAATCCCAGACGTTCGAGCATGAAGAGATCTCACGGTAGGTGTTCTGCGCCGGAACCCACACTTCGAGGTCGTAGGTTTTGCAGGCGCCGAAGCCCATATCGCCGGTGCAGAGGATGATTTTACGGTACGGAAGGCCCAGCAGTTGCAGGACTTTTTCCGCGTGACCGGTCATCTCTTCCAGCGCCGCCATGGAGTCTTCCGGACGCACGATCTGCACCATTTCAACTTTGTCGAACTGGTGCATACGGATCAAACCACGGGTATCACGACCGTAGGAGCCCGCTTCAGAGCGGAAGCACGGCGTGTGTGCGGTCATCTTGATCGGCAGATCGTCTTCGTCGATGATTTCATCGCGAACCAGGTTGGTCAGCGGCACTTCCGCAGTCGGGATCAGCGCGTAGTTGCTGCTGTCGGCTTCTTCTTCCAGCGGACGAGTATGGAACAGGTCGCCGGCAAATTTCGGCAACTGCCCGGTACCGTACAGGGTGTCCTGGTTTACCAGGTACGGCACGTAGTTTTCGCTATAGCCGTGCTGTTCGGTGTGCAGGTCCAGCATGAACTGCGACAGCGCGCGGTGCATACGCGCGATCTGACCTTTCATCACAACGAAACGTGAACCGGTCAGCTTAACGGCGGCAGCAAAGTCCAGACCGCTGTGCATTTCGCCCAGTGTGACGTGATCGCGGATTTCGAAATCGAATTCGCGCGGCGTGCCCCAGCGGCTGACTTCAACGTTGTCGTTTTCGTCACGGCCAACCGGCGCGTCATCGTGCGGAATGTTCGGGATGGTCAGCGCGATATCGCGAATCTCTGCCAGCAGAACGTCCAGTTCAGATTTCGCGGCATCAAGTTGTTCGCCAAGCTTGTTCACTTCCAGGCGTAAAGGCTCAATATCTTCCCCGCGTGCTTTCGCCTGGCCGATGGATTTCGATCGCGAGTTACGCTCTGCCTGCAGATTTTCAGTTTCTACCTGCAGCACTTTGCGACGCTCTTCAAGAGCGCGAAGTTTATCTACATCCAGCTTAAAGCCCCGGCGTGCCAGTTTTTCTGCGACTGCGTCTGGCTCTGTACGCAGCAGATTGGGATCGAGCATGCTTATCCTATGCTTATCGAATTGAAAGTGGAGTATGCGACCACAGCCCGTGGTCGCAGAGGTACGTTGACAACATTACCGCAACGACTGCACTAGCGGTAGCGTTTTGTGCGGCTATTTTGATCCTGTTCAGCGAGCCAGGCGAGCTTTTCGCCAATCTTGCCTTCAAGACCCCGATTCGTCGGGTGATAGTAGCGAGTTTGCGCCATTTCACTGGGGAAATATTCTTCGCCGGCGGCGTAAGCGTTAGGTTCGTCGTGGGCGTAGCGATACTCCTGACCATAGCCCATCTCTTTCATCAGCTTAGTCGGCGCATTACGCAGATGAACCGGCACATCGTAATCCGGACGTTCACGGGCGTCTGCCATCGCCGCTTTAAACGCGGTGTAGACAGCGTTGCTTTTCGGCGCGCAGGCAAGATAAACGATGGCCTGCGCAATCGCCCGTTCCCCTTCGGCCGGGCCGACGCGCGTAAAACAGTCCCAGGCGGAGATAGCCACCTGCATGGCGCGCGGGTCGGCGTTGCCCACATCCTCTGAGGCAATCGCCAGGCAACGCCGCGCCACGTATAGCGGGTCGCCGCCGGCGCTGATGATGCGCGCATACCAGTACAGCGCGGCATCCGGCGCGCTGCCGCGTACCGATTTATGTAGCGCAGAAATCAGATCGTAAAAACGGTCGCCTTTGTTATCAAAACGCGCGCTGCGCTCGCCGGCTATTTCAGTCAGCAACTGTGGCTGTAGTACGCGCTTACCCGCGTCATCAAGCTCGGCCATATCGGCCATCATTTCCAGGGTATTGAGCGCCCGACGCGCATCACCATTCACCAGTTCGGCAATCGCGCGGCGAGTTTCGTCTGGCAGGATGATATCCTGACCGCCGTAACCTCGTTCGCTATCTTCCATCGCCTGAGTAAGCACTTGCTCAATATCTTCGGTGGTGAGCGATTTCAGCAGATAAACGCGGGCGCGGGAAAGCAGCGCCGAGTTTAATTCGAAGGATGGGTTTTCGGTGGTCGCACCGATGAAGGTAATGGTGCCGTCTTCGATATGCGGCAGGAAAGCATCCTGCTGGCTTTTATTGAAGCGGTGAACTTCATCGACGAAGAGAATTGTGCGCCGCCCGGCATTACGATTCTGCCGCGCGCGCTCGATGGCCTCGCGAATCTCTTTCACCCCGGAGGTGACGGCTGAAATTCGTTCCACGTCGGCGTTGGCATAGCGAGCAATCACTTCCGCCAGCGTGGTCTTGCCGGTGCCTGGCGGCCCCCACAGAATCATCGAATGCAGATGACCGGCCTCGATGGCGCGGGGCAGCGGTTTACCGGCCGCCAGCAGATGCTGTTGGCCGATATACTGCGCTAAGTTTTCTGGCCGCATACGCGCGGCCAGAGGTTGAAAGGTATTATCTGAAAAATCGAGCGACAGGTTGCCCACGCATGCCTCTTATTTACGCTGGTCGTCCACCGTCACGCCCTGCGGCGGTGTAAAGGTGAATTTGGACGCGTCCACCGAACCGTTCTGCTGCGATTTCAGCTGATAGCTGCTGCGCTGATCGTCCTGCTCGATGGCGCTGAACTGATGGATAGTGCCATCGCGTCCGACGTTAATGGTAAATTTCTTCAGGTTGCCGTTGCTGCCGCGCGGCGTCAGCACAAAATCATCGCCGGTTTGCTGGATATTGTACTGCTGCCAGTCGCTGGCCTGGTTACGGGCAATCAGCATAAACGGCGTGTTGCCGGTGGCATCTTTCAGCCAAGTCGCGGTCGCCTGCTCAACAAACGGGTTATAGAACCACAGGGTTTTGCCGTCGGAAACCAGAATACTTTCATCCGGCTGGGTCATATGCCAGTTAAACAGATTCGGACGTTTTACCCACAGATCGCCCTGACCTTCCTGTACCGCGTTGCCGCTACCGTCCGTCACCTTCTGGGTGAAACTGGCGTGGAAACTGCTGACTTTGTCAAGACGACTTTTCAGGTCACCGGCGGCGTCAGCCCATACGCTGCTGACAACAAAGCTGGAAAGTAATGCACACGTGATCGCTGCTTTTTTCATTGTTATTCCTTAAATAGCCTCATGCTCCCGCCAGGAGAGCTTCTGTCACTCACTCTAAGACTTCATCCCGAGCGGCGACAGAAGAAAATACTGAATTTTGACTTATTTACCCATCTTTGCAATCAGTCGAACGGTGGCGGTGCCAGCACCTCACGGTTGCCGTTATGCCCCTGTTCACTGACGATTCCCTGCGCTTCCATCTGTTCGATGATACGCGCCGCACGGTTGTAGCCGATGCGGAACTGACGCTGCACGCCGGAGATAGATGCTTTACGTTTCTGGGTCACAAAATTCACCGCCTGGTCGAACAAAGGATCCAGCTCTTCGCCACCCTCGAAGCCACCGCCGCCGCCTTCGCTTTCGCTATCGGAGGTGATGCCGTCGATGTACTGCGGGCGACCGCGCGCTTTCCAGTCCTGAACCACCGCATGAACTTCCTGGTCGCGTACAAACGCGCCGTGGACACGTATCGGGGTATTCGAGTTCGGGGCCGCATAAAGCATATCCCCCATTCCCAGCAGCGATTCCGCGCCGCCCTGATCGAGAATGGTACGGGAGTCAATTTTACTGGAAACCGTAAACGCAATACGAGTTGGGATGTTGGCCTTGATAAGGCCGGTAATCACATCCACCGACGGACGCTGGGTCGCCAGCACCAGGTGGATCCCCGCCGCACGCGCTTTCTGCGCCAGGCGCGCAATCAGCTCTTCGACCTTTTTACCAACGGTCATCATCAGGTCGGCGAATTCATCCACCAGCACGACGATATAAGGCAGTTTCTCCAGCACCGGATGGGTGGCGTCCATGCTATCGCCCGGCTTCCAGTAAGGATCCGGAATCGGACGGCCCATGCGCGCGGCTTCGGCGATCTTATCGTTATAGCCCGCCAGGTTACGGACACCCAGCGCCGACATCAGCTTGTAGCGGCGTTCCATTTCGTTGACGCTCCAGCGCAAGGCGTTGGCGGCGTCTTTCATGTCGGTAACCACTTCCGTCAGCAGGTGCGGGATCCCTTCGTAAACCGACAGTTCCAGCATTTTCGGGTCGATCATGATGAATCGCACGTCTTCCGGCTGCGCTTTGTACAGCATACTGAGGATCATGGCGTTCACGCCGACAGATTTACCAGAGCCGGTGGTACCCGCCACCAGCAGGTGCGGCATCTTACCGAGATCGGCCACCACGGGCTCACCGGCGATATCTTTACCCAGCACCACGGTCAGCGGCGACGGGTTATCGCGGAATTTATCGCAGTCCAGCACTTCACGCAGGTAAACGGTCTGACGTTTCTTGTTTGGCAGTTCCAGACCCACGTACGGCTTGCCAGGGATAACTTCCACCACGCGCACCGCCACGGTCGACAGAGAACGTGCCAGATCGCGAGAAAGGTTAGAGATTCGCGCGGCCTTAACGCCCGGCGCCAGATTCAGCTCGAAGCGAGTGATAACCGGGCCCGGTGAGTAGTTCACGACGTCAGCTTTGATACGGTAATCCGCCAGACGCGTTTCCACCAGGCGCGCCATCTGCTCCAGCGCGAAGGTATCGACCGGCTCAACTTCCGTTGGCGGCGGCGTTAACAGATCCAGCGACGGCAGCGGCGTAGTCGGTTTTTGCAACGGACGGTCGTCGCCATTACGCATCAACAGCGGGTGAATCAGGCTCTCCTGCGGCGGCGTGGCAGGCTGTTGCGGCGGCACGTACTGCGGTTGCTGCTGCGCATACTGCGGCTGTTGTGGCTGCTGCTGTGGTTGAGCATACTGCGGCTGCTGTGGCTGATGATAGCCTTGCGCATGCTGTGGCGGCTGCTGTTGATATTGCTGCGGCTGCGGTACCTCAGGCTCCGGCATCACGCTTGGGGTAAACAGCGGCGCTTTGGGCGCATCATCAACCAGCGCTTTCATCGGCGAGAATTCGAAGTCATCGAGCGAGAAGGGATGCGCGCCTTCCGGCTGCTCGCTGGCATAACGCGTCTGCTGAGAGGCGGCAAACTGGCGTGCCAGTTCGGCCTCCGCGGCGGCATCGGCGTCATTTTCATCCTCGGCGTAATCCTCAACGTGCGATTCACCGTAGCGCTGCTGCTGAGAGGCGGCGAATTGACGCGCCAGCGCATCTTGTTCCAGCGCATCGGCTTCATCGTCGCTGAGATTAACATCGTCATCATGCTGATAACGCTCAGCTTCGCGAGCGGCACGTTCTTCGGCCATACGCTGCGACGGCAGCTTGATGCCATAGGACGCCAGTTCGCGACGCGTCGGCACGCGGACACGGTTCGGACGCGGTAATTTCGGGCCAATGCCCTCTTTCACCTGCGGACGCGGCCCTTCAGCTGGGCTAAACAGCGGCGCTGACGCTGCTGCGGCAGCGACGGTGCCAGCAGCGGTAGCTGCGTGACGAACGCTGGCCGCAACCGGATCCACAGCGGCTGAAGGTTCAGGCACCGCAACCGACGCCGATGCAGAAGGCATGGACGAAGCGCGCTGTTCAACCGGCGCTAAAGGTTCAGGGATCGGCTGATACCATGCTGCCAGCTGTTCACGCTCACGCGCGCGTTTTTCTTCCACTTCTTCGAAGTAGTAGAGCGGTGGGCGGTGGGCCGGTTTAACTTCTTCTTCAACAACCGGTTCTGGTTCAACAGTCGGCGCAGGCTCGGCCACGTATGGCTGTTCGTGAACAGGCTGTTCAGGCTGAGCATACTGCGGCTGTTCGTAAACCGGCTGCTGAGGCTGAGCATACTGCGGCTGTTCGTAAGCCGGCTGCTGAGGCTGAGCGTACTGCGGCTGCTCGTAAGTCGGCTGCTGAGGCTGAGCATACTGCGGCTGCTCATAAGCCGGCTGTTGAGGCTGAGCATACTGCGGCTGCTCGTAAGCCGGCTGCTGAGGCTGAGCATACTGCGGTTGTTCGTAAGCCGGTTGCTGAGGCTGAGCGTACTGCGGTTGTTCGTAAGCCGGCTGCTGAGGCTGAGCGTACTGCGGCTGTTCGTAAGCCGGTTGCTGAGGCTGAGCGTACTGCGGATGTTCGTAAGCCGGTTGTTGAGGCTGAGCGTACTGCGGCTGTTCGTAAGCCGGTTGTTGAGGCTGAGCGTACTGCGGCTGCTCGTAAGCCTGTTGCTGAGGCTGAGCATACTGCGGCTGTTCGTAAGCAGGCTGCTGCACTGGCGGCCAGCCTTCTGGCGCAGGTGCGATAGTTGGGTCAACGGCAGTTGGCGACGGCACGGACTGCCATTCCACACCCGGCGCTTCCCCTGGCGCAATCGCCTGGGTCGAATCGGCTGCCCATACTGGGGTTGAAGCAACGGCAGTTGCTGCGGCGGCTGGCGCGGTAACCGAGTGGCCATTCAGCAGCGGATCATATTCATCATACTCCGCCGCGCGCGTCGCGCTGGCACCGGAGAACAGTACATCATCAGGATCGGCCTGGGCCGCGTAGCGGGCAGTCTCTTCCGGCTCATCCATTCGGCGGCCCGAGAACAGCGCTTCGTCGGTTTTGCGGCCCATCGGGTTTGCGAATTTTTCAGCAATACGCTTACGGCGTGCCAGTGCGCCACGCAGGATGCGGGCACGACGAGATTCGCGCGTATTGCTCTGCGCCACGTCATCTTCGTACTCGTCTTCTTCTTCGTATTCGTCTTCATCGACCCAGGTATCGTCGCGACGGGTGCGATTGCTGGCAAAAGTCAGGATATTGAGGATCCAACTGCCCATTTTCTCGGCGATACTGACCCAGGACCAGCCGGTAAACAGCGTCAGACCCGCTGCCCAGATGCACAATAAGGCAATGGTGCCGCCGCTGCTATGCAGCATGGGCTGTAACGCGGTGCTGAGCAGGCTGCCAATCACGCCGCCGGAAGCAAAGTACCAGATATCATCGGCGTTAATGGCGGCAAGGCCGCAGGAGGTCAGGATCAGCGCCAGCACGCCAATCAGGCGCAGCGATACGGCAAAATAGTCGATGTAGTCTTCGCTGGCACGGTGTCGCCAGGCGAACCAACAGCCGCCAATGATAATCACCGGAATGGTGTAAGCCATCACGCCGAAAATGAAGAACAGCGTATCGGCCAGCCATGCTCCGGGCGCACCGCACAAATTGTGGATAGGCTCATGCCAGGCCGTTTGCGACCAGCTGGGATCGGAAGGATTGAAGCTCAGTAGTGCTGCCATTAGCCAGACGGCAAAAATGGCGCAGAGAAGGAGTAACGCCTCAAGGAGCCGGCGTCCGCTGCTGAGTTTTGTGAGTTTGACTTCTTTGTCTTCTGTATATTCCTGGCTCAAGAAAGGCTCTCCAGGTGCCAAATGCTAAAACGGACAACAGTGCCAGATTGCACCGACACTGTTGCTGTATGGATTAACAGGAGTGTAATCAAACTACGCTGATTTTGCACCTGTTCCGTTTTAGCGGGTCTTAATTACCAGACGATTACTCTGCTTGACCTCTTCCATCACGACGTAAGTACGGGTGTCGTTAACGCCTGGCAGGCGTAGCAGGGTCTCGCCAAGAAGCTTACGGTAAGCCGACATATCCGGTACGCGGGTTTTCAACAGATAGTCGAAATCACCGGATACCAGGTGACATTCTTGAATTTCTTCAAGTTTTTGCACAGCGGCGTTAAATTGTTCAAACACGTCCGGCGCACCGCGATTCAGAGTAATCTCAACAAATACCAGCAGCGATGCATCCAGATAATGCGGGTTTAACAGCGCGGTATAGCCCTGAATAAAACCCTGTCGTTCCAGACGACGTACGCGCTCAAGGCACGGGGTCGGAGAAAGTCCTACTCTTTTGGAAAGCTCGACGTTCGAAATACGCCCATCTTTTTGCAGCTCATTCAGGATGTTGCGGTCGATGCGGTCGAGATCTTTGCCAGGGCGTTTTTTACTATCTACCATTATTATTGTCTCTCTGTATTCCTTCCCTACTCCTGTCTTGACTCTGTGCACTTCACTGTTCAGAGCCTTCTCCCGTTTTCAACACGCCGTTGTTGCTGCAACGACGCATATCCCAGGGGTTGCGTATGAGAAGCCCCGGCGCCTCGCGGCCACCCTCCGACATCACGTATGACGTCTGTCCACACCATACGTAGATTTCAGTGATCCGGGTAAAAATGGCATTTGCGTGCATGAAAATTCACCACACGCGAAACACTGCTTTTCTTCTTCCTTGAATGTTGTCGCAAAAGCACAGGTGATTGTCAAAGCAAAACATCTTTTTTTAGTACAACATGCCAGATATTCATTATCACGCGGGCTTGATTCACATGTAATCGTCTTATAATCCAGCAGCGAACAGTAGAAATAGTTATATTTTTTGATGTTAAAATAAACAATCAATCGGCTCACTCTATTACACATATCGTTAACAAAATCGCTGTGCTCTTTTTTTACGTCTACAAATTCCCTACAATCCCGAACAATGTCTGCCAACAATTATGGGGATCTCATGGGCACGGCCAAACACAGTAAGCTGCTAATCCTTGGTTCTGGACCTGCGGGATACACCGCTGCGGTCTATGCTGCACGCGCAAACCTGCAACCGGTTTTGATTACCGGGCTGGAAAAAGGCGGTCAACTGACCACCACCACCGAGGTGGAAAACTGGCCTGGCGATCCGAACGATCTGACCGGTCCGCTGCTGATGGAACGTATGCACGAGCATGCGACCAAATTTGAAACCGAAATTATTTTTGACCACATTCACAGCGTGGATCTGCAAAACCGTCCGTTCCGTCTTACCGGCGACAGCGGCGAATACACCTGCGATGCGTTAATCATCGCTACCGGCGCGTCTGCCCGTTATCTGGGTCTGCCGTCGGAAGAAGCGTTTAAAGGCCGCGGCGTTTCCGCCTGCGCGACCTGCGACGGGTTCTTCTATCGTAATCAGAAAGTGGCGGTCATCGGCGGCGGCAACACCGCAGTAGAAGAAGCGCTGTATCTGTCCAACATTGCATCAGAAGTGCACCTGATTCACCGTCGTGATTCTTTCCGCGCGGAGAAAATCCTCATCAAGCGTCTGATGGATAAAGTGGAAAGCGGCAATATCGTGCTCCACACTAACCGTACGCTGGAAGAAGTGACCGGCGATCAGATGGGCGTGAGCGGTTTGCGTCTGCGTTCAACCGAGAGCGATGATATTGAATCGCTGGACGTCGCAGGTCTGTTCGTGGCTATCGGCCACAGCCCGAACACGGCGATTTTCGAAGGCCAGCTGGCGCTGGAAAACGGCTACATCAAAGTGCAGTCCGGTATCCACGGCAACGCCACCCAGACCAGCATCCCGGGCGTGTTCGCTGCGGGCGACGTAATGGACCACATTTACCGTCAGGCAATCACCTCTGCGGGCACCGGCTGTATGGCGGCGCTGGACGCGGAACGCTACCTCGACGGTCTGGCCGACGCCTGCAAATAATCTTTACAAGTCAGTAACAAAAGTAAAAAAGGCGACGATAAGTCGCCTTTATTTTTTCTGCGATGTAACATTGCCGCGCCCATAACTGAAACCATTATCCATAAGCCACCTGCTAAGCGCCCAATGAATAAAAGTCGCCAACAAGAACTCACCCGCTGGCTCAAACAGCAAAGCGTCCTGTCTCGCCGCTGGTTGATGCTCTCCCGCCTGCTCGGCTTCGCCAGTGGGATACTGATTATTGCTCAGGCGTGGCTGCTGGCCCGCATCCTTCACCATATGATTATGGAGAACATTCCGCGCGAGGCGCTGCTGATGCCGTTTATTCAGCTGGTGCTGGTTTTCGTCCTCCGCGCCTGGGTGGTGTGGCTGCGCGAGCGGGTCGGTTTTCATGCCGGGCAACAGATTCGCTTTGAGATTCGCCGTCAGGTGCTGGACCGTCTGCAACAGGCTGGCCCGGCGTGGATTCAGGGCAAGCCGGCCGGCAGTTGGGCGACGCTGATTCTTGAGCAAATTGACGATATGCACGACTACTACGCCCGCTACCTGCCACAGATGGCGCTGGCTGCCTGCGTGCCGCTGCTGATCGTCGTCGCCATTTTCCCGTCCAACTGGGTCGCCGCGTTGATACTGCTGGCCACCGCTCCGCTGATCCCGCTGTTTATGGCTCTGGTCGGTATGGGCGCCGCCGACGCCAACCGCCGCAACTTCCTGGCCCTGGCGCGCTTGAGCGGCCACTTCCTTGACCGTCTGCGCGGCATGGATACCTTACGTATATTTGGCCGTGGAAAAGCCGAGACCGACAATATCCGCGAAGCCTCGCAGGATTTTCGCCAGCGCACCATGGAAGTTCTGCGCCTGGCGTTCCTCTCCTCCGGCGTACTGGAGTTTTTCACCTCCCTGTCGATTGCACTGGTGGCGGTCTATTTCGGTTTCTCATACCTCGGTGAGCTGAATTTTGGTAGCTACGGCGCGGCGGTCACGCTCTCCTCCGGCTTCCTGGCGCTGATTCTGGCCCCTGAATTCTTCCAGCCGCTACGCGATCTGGGGACCTTTTACCACGCCAAAGCCCAGGCGGTAGGCGCTGCCGACAGCCTGAAAACCTTCCTTGAAGCGCCGCTGGCGCATCCGGAACAGGGTGAGCAGGTGCTGGAGACCAGCGAGCCGGTGTCGCTTTGCGCGAAAGATCTTTTCATCACTTCGCCGGAAGGCAAAATGCTCGTCGGCCCGCTCAACTTCACGCTCAATGCCGGGCAGCGAGTGGTGCTGGTGGGGCAAAGTGGTTCCGGTAAAAGCTCGCTGTTGAACGCACTGGCCGGTTTCCTCCCCTACAGCGGTTCGCTGAAGGTCAACGGTATCGAACTCCGTCACCTGCAACCGGAAAACTGGCATCGATTGATGAGCTGGGTCGGTCAAAATCCACAGCTGCCGGCCGCCACGCTGCGCGAGAACGTGCTGCTGGGCAACCCGGAGGCCAGCGAAGAACAACTGCATCAGGCGCTGGGAAAAGCGTGGGTCAATGAGTTTCTGCCGCAGCTTCCTGACGGCATTGATACCGCGGTTGGCGAGCAGTCCGCGCGCCTCTCCGTCGGCCAGGCGCAGCGCGTCGCCGTCGCCCGCGCCCTCCTAGCTCCTTGCCGTCTGCTGCTGCTTGATGAACCTGCCGCCAGCCTTGATGCTCATAGCGAACAGCGCGTCATGCAGGCGCTGGGTGAAGCCTCAACGCAACAAACGACCCTGATGGTCACCCACCAGTTGGAAGGCATTACCGAGTGGGACGCTATCTGGGTTATGGAAAACGGCCAGATTATCGAGCAAGGCTCGTATTCGCAGCTGGTTGCAGCCAACAGCGTTTTCGCCAGCCTGCTGGCCAATCGTCAGGAGGAGATCTAAATGCGCGCACTGTTGCCTTATCTGGCGCTCTATAAACGCCATAAATGGCTATTAAGCCTCGGCGTGGTTCTGGCGATTGTGACGCTGCTCGCCAGCATTGGATTGCTGACGCTTTCCGGCTGGTTCCTCTCCGCTTCGGCGGTGGTCGGGTTTGCCGGCGCTTACAGTTTTAACTACATGCTGCCTGCGGCGGGCGTGCGCGGCGCGGCGATTATCCGTACCGCCGGGCGTTACTTTGAACGTCTGGTCAGCCATGACGCCACTTTCCGCGTCTTGCAGCATCTGCGCGTCTTCACCTTCAGCAAACTGCTGCCGCTCTCACCTGCCGGGCTGGCGCGTTTTCGTCAGGGCGAGCTGCTCAACCGCATGGTGGCCGATGTCGATACGCTGGATCATCTCTATCTGCGCGTGATTTCTCCGCTGGTTGGCGCGCTGGTGGTTATCCTGGTCGTTACCGCCGGATTAAGCCTGTTGGACGTCAATCTGGCCCTGACGCTCGGCGGAATTATGCTCGCCACGCTGCTGATACTGCCACCGCTGTTTTATCGCGCGGGTAAACCCACCGGCGAGCAGCTCACTACGCTGCGTGGTCAATATCGCCAGCAGCTCACCGGCTGGCTGCAAGGACAGGCGGAGCTGACCATTTTCAACGCCAGCGATCGCTATCGTAAACAAATGGAACAGACGGAGCTTAACTGGCACGACGCGCAGCGCCGCCAGTCTGAACTGACCGCGCTGTCTCAGGCGCTGATGCTGCTGATTGGCGCCGCAGCCGTGGTCGCGATGTTGTGGCTTGCCGCCGGCGGCGTGGGCGATATCGCCCAGCCGGGCGCATTGATTGCACTGTTTGTTTTCTGCGCGCTGGCGGCCTTTGAAGCTCTGGCCCCGGTGACCGGCGCGTTCCAGCATTTGGGACAGGTGATTGCGTCAGCGCTGCGCGTGAGCCAGATTATCGAGCAACAGCCGGAAGTCACTTTCCCGCAGCAGGCCAGCGTTCGTCCACAGCAGGTAGCGCTCACGCTGAAGGAGGTCGCCTTCACCTATCCAGAGCAGACGCAACCCGCGCTGGAAAATCTCTCGCTGCACGTGGCAGCCGGGGAGCATATCGCTATCCTCGGGCGCACCGGCTGCGGCAAATCAACGCTCCTGCAACTGCTAACCCGCGCATGGGATCCGCAGCAGGGCAGAATTTTGCTCAACGATATCGCGCTTAATCAGTTCGATGAGCAGACGCTGCGTCAAACTATGAGCCTGGTGCCGCAACGCGTGCATCTGTTCAGCGCCACGCTGCGTGACAACCTGCTGCTGGCCCGGCCAGATGCCACCGACGATATGCTTAGTGACGTACTGCGTCGCACGGGGCTGGAGAAATTGCTGGAAGATGCCGGTCTCAACAGCTGGCTTGGCGAAGGCGGCCGCCAGCTTTCTGGCGGCGAACTGCGCCGTCTGGGCATTGCCCGTGCGCTATTGCACGATGCGCCGCTGATGCTGCTGGACGAACCGACCGAAGGACTGGACGCCACCACCGAAAGCCAGATTCTTGAACTGCTGGCTGAAGTCATGCGCGAAAAAACGCTGCTGATGGTTACCCACCGCCTGCGTGGCCTGGCGCGCTTTAATCGGATAATTGTCATGGACAACGGGCAAATTATTGAGCAAGGTAATCATACAGAACTGCTGGCAAAACAAGGTCGTTACTACCAGTTCAAACAGCGTCTGTAGACTATGATTGAGTTAACTTAGTTTCGTGGGGTTTTCGCGACATGCGCCTTGTGCAGCTTTCTCGTCATTCGATTGCTTTTCCCTCCCCGGAGGGCGCATTACGTGAACCCAACGGGCTGCTGGCGCTCGGCGGCGATCTTGGTCCCGCGCGTCTGCTAATGGCCTATCAACGCGGGATCTTCCCGTGGTTTTCGCCCGGCGACCCGATCCTCTGGTGGTCTCCGGATCCTCGTGCCGTGCTGTGGCCCGAGCAGTTCCACCTCAGCCGCAGTATGAAACGCTTTCATCGCCAGTCGCCCTATCGCGTCACGCTCAATTATGCCTTTAGTCAGGTGATCGAGGGCTGCGCGCAGGATCGCCACGAAGGTACCTGGATCACCACCAGCATCAGTCAGGCCTACCATCGCCTGCACGAGCTGGGTCACGCGCATTCTATCGAGGTCTGGCAGGGAGAAACGCTGGTTGGCGGTATGTACGGCGTCGCCATGGGCGAGCTGTTTTGCGGCGAGTCTATGTTCAGCCGCGCGGAGAATGCGTCTAAAACCGCGCTGTACGTCTTCTGTGAGGCGTTTAGTCGTGCGGGCGGCAAACTGATTGACTGCCAGGTGTTAAACAGCCATACCGCGTCTCTGGGCGCGATAGAGATACCTCGCCGCGACTACCTTGAATATCTCAATACGCTACGCATGCAGCCGCTGGAGGACAAATTCTGGGTTCCGGGGCAGCTCTTTTCACCTGAAGCGTAAATGTTTTCAGCACAATTTCCATCAGGATGATATAATTGCCGACGAGAGTCGCTTCTGCCTTTTGCCCCGCCGCCGTTTGGGAATCATTCGAGTCAGATAACGCCCACGTTTATCCTGCTATTTCCGGTCTGGTTCGCGCCCATCACACGCTGTTTTGGTGTGGTGAAAGGGTAATGCGCAAAAACGACTTTCGCCGATTAAGACGGACAATTCTTTACTTACATGATGAACTTCGGCATTATCTTGCCGGTTCAAATTACGGTAGTGATACCCCAGAGGATTAGATGGCCAAAGAAGACAATATTGAAATGCAGGGTACCGTTCTTGAAACGTTACCTAATACCATGTTCCGCGTAGAACTGGAAAACGGACACGTGGTTACTGCACATATCTCCGGTAAAATGCGCAAAAACTATATCCGCATCCTGACGGGCGACAAAGTGACTGTTGAGCTGACCCCGTACGACCTGAGCAAAGGCCGCATTGTCTTCCGTAGTCGCTAATCACCGCAGATAATGAGCGTCTGGCGCGAAGTTCGCCGAGCGCTATTTGCCGAATGTGATGCCCTGCTTATGCGGGGCATCTTTTTGGCTTTCTTTCATCCGTATCATAAAACATAAGTGTCGGGTTTATGCGCCTTTCGCCAGTTATGGCTATCCCGCAACCCTTCCGCCGACTCTTCCGCCACCACGCGCAATTCATCGCTATCAGCCTCATGGCGTAGCTGGTGACCGACGTTCTTAACCCACAAAAATTGGTGGCCTTTATGCCCCGCCATCAGTTGGCCAGAAAATAAGGCACACGTCAGCAACATCACCGATAACACTTTTGTCAACATCATCCCACCGTTCGGCTAAATCCTGTCGTTAGCATGCCGCGGCTTACGTCGGGTTATTATTCAACAGTTCAAATTTGCGAAAATGATCTGTCAACGTCGCCCGAGAAACGAGAGACAAAAAAAACCGAGCCACTATCAGCTCGGTTTTCGTTTTAATGCGAGTGCTCGCCGTTAATGCGCCGCTTCCGGTTTGTGCTTCTGGGCACTGTGGAAGCCGTAGGTCAGCGCATTTTTCTCTTTATCGAGCGCCACGGTCACCTGACCGCCGTCCACCAGCGAACCAAACAGCAGTTCGTTAGCCAGCGGTTTCTTCAGGTTATCCTGAATCACACGCGCCATTGGACGCGCGCCCATCGCCCGGTCGTAGCCTTTGTCGGCCAGCCAGTTGCGGGCTTCCTGGCTCACTTCCAGCGAGACGCCTTTCTGATCCAGCTGAACCTGCAGCTCGACGATGAACTTATCCACCACCTGATGGATCACGTCGGTAGACAGATGATCGAACCAGATAATGTTGTCCAGACGGTTACGGAACTCTGGCGTAAAGATCTTTTTGATCTCTTCCATCGCGTCGGTGCTGTTGTCCTGCTGGATAAGACCAATCGATTTACGCTCGGTTTCACGTACGCCGGCGTTGGTGGTCATCACCAGCACCACGTTACGGAAATCGGCTTTACGACCGTTGTTATCCGTCAGCGTGCCGTTGTCCATCACCTGCAACAGCAGGTTGAAGACGTCCGGGTGCGCTTTTTCGATTTCGTCCAGCAGCAGCACCGCGTGCGGATGCTTAATCACCGCATCGGTCAGCAGGCCGCCCTGATCAAAACCAACGTATCCCGGAGGCGCGCCGATCAGGCGGCTCACCGTGTGGCGTTCCATATATTCAGACATATCGAACCGCAGCAGCTCAATGCCCATCGCCTTCGCCAGCTGGACGGTCACTTCCGTTTTACCTACCCCTGTCGGGCCAGCAAACAGGAAGGAGCCCACCGGGCGATGCTCGTGGCCGAGACCCGCACGGCTCATCTTAATCGCTTCCGTCAGCGCATCGATGGCGTTATCCTGACCAAATACCAGCATTTTCAGGCGATTGCCGAGCGTTTTCAGCGTATCGCGATCGCTCTGGGAGACGCTTTTCTCCGGGATACGCGCAATGCGCGCGACCACGGATTCAATGTCCGCCACGTTAATCGTTTTCTTACGCTTGCTCACCGGCATCAGGCGAGCGCGGGCGCCAGCCTCATCAATCACGTCGATTGCCTTATCTGGCAGATGACGATCGTTGATGTATTTCACCGCCAGTTCCACCGCCGCGCGCACCGCTTTGGCGGTATAGCGTACGTCGTGGTGTGCTTCGTATTTCGGCTTCAGGCCGTTCAGAATCTGCACGGTCTCTTCTACCGACGGTTCGGTAATATCGATTTTCTGGAAACGACGCGCCAGCGCCCTGTCCTTCTCAAAGATATTGCTGAATTCCTGGTAGGTGGTCGAGCCCATCACCCGAATCTTGCCGCTGGAGAGCAGCGGTTTAATCAGGTTTGCCGCGTCCACCTGGCCACCCGACGCGGCACCCGCACCGATAATGGTGTGGATTTCGTCGATGAACAGAATGCTGTTGGTATCCTGCTCTAACTGCTTGAGCAGCGCTTTGAAGCGTTTTTCGAAATCACCGCGGTATTTGGTGCCCGCCAGCAGCGAGCCAATATCCAGTGAGTAGATAGTGCAGTCGGCCATGATTTCCGGCACGTCACCGCGCACAATGCGCCATGCCAGGCCTTCGGCAATCGCCGTTTTCCCGACGCCGGATTCCCCCACCAGCAGCGGGTTGTTTTTGCGACGGCGGCACAGCACCTGAATGGCGCGCTCCAGCTCTTTATCGCGACCGATCAGCGGGTCAATGCCGCCAACGCGAGCAAGCTGATTAAGGTTGGTGGTGAAGTTTTCCATACGTTCCTCCCCGCCTGCTTGCTCTTCATTAGGTTGCTGATTTCCGGAATCGGAAGGCTGGCTTGGCTCGTCTTTACGCGTGCCGTGAGAGATAAAGTTCACCACGTCGAGACGGCTGACTTCATGTTTGCGCAGCAAATAGGCGGCCTGCGACTCCTGCTCGCTGAAAATCGCCACCAGGACGTTAGCGCCGGTCACTTCGCTACGCCCGGAAGACTGGACGTGGAAGACCGCGCGTTGCAGAACACGCTGGAAGCTGAGCGTCGGTTGTGTTTCGCGCTCTTCTTCACTGACCGGCAGAACCGGCGTGGTTTGTTCGATGAAGGCTTCGAGTTCCTGACGCAGCGCCACCAAATCAACCGAGCACGCTTCCAGCGCTTCACGGGCCGATGGATTGCTAAGCAGAGCCAGCAACAGATGCTCGACGGTCATAAACTCGTGACGGTGCTCGCGCGCTCTGGCGAAAGCCATGTTTAAACTGAGTTCCAGTTCTTGATTGAGCATAGGCACCTCCCCCCAATTTTCATGCCTGTATCAGGCTTGTTCCAGCGTACACAGTAGCGGATGCTCGTTCTCCCTCGCGTACTGATTCACCATCGCAACTTTGGTTTCGGCGACTTCTGCCGTAAAAACACCACAAATTGCTTTACCCTGATAGTGAACCGTTAGCATCAACTGTGTTGCGCGTTCTACATCATAAGAAAAGAATTTTTGTAACACGTCAATAACAAACTCCATCGGAGTGTAATCATCATTGACCAATATCACTTTATACATTGACGGGGGTTTAAGCCCATCCTGAAGTTTATCTGCCGCAAGCTGGTCGAAGTCCAGCCAGTCTCTGGTCTTACTCATTGTCAGTCATCATCGTCGGTGTCATCAATTGCTGCTGACGAGGCTGCGTACACGTATGGCTCCGTATTATTGACAGGATTAATGACACATTTCCCCGGCCAGCACGTTACCTTTCGTTCTTGCACATACAGGCTCTCAATTTACTGTAGATCATAGATAACTATCACCTATAGCTGCCATTCGCGAACTCTGTCACATTCCCGTCAATAGCGTTAACTGCTTCAAATTTTGATGCATTTTACCCCTTTAGCCCTCCGCAAACGCTTGACGCACTGTGCGAAATATCTAAATTGTACTGGCGAGAGTTGGTGAGGTTTTGAACAACTCCTGACTCCACCACCGGTTCATTCCATCTACTTATAAACGTATAATAGAGTTACGAAGGATGTCGAAGTATGGAAATGGGTACTGTTAAGTGGTTCAACAATGCCAAAGGGTTCGGTTTCATTTGCCCGGAAGGCGGTGGCGAGGACATCTTCGCCCATTACTCCACCATCCAGATGGATGGGTACAGAACGTTAAAAGCCGGACAAGCCGTCCAGTTTGATGTCCACGAGGGGCCGAAAGGTAATCATGCTAGCCTGATTATCCCCGTGGAAGCAGAAACAGCCGCCTAGTTTACTGCCCCATTGTGTACATCCCGCCGTCAAAATGCCAGTCCTTCTGACTGGCATTTTTTCATTTATTTTTCGCCGTTATTCCCGCGCCAGCGCATCGACCGGGTCGAGCCGCGCCGCGTTCCTCGCCGGTAGCCAGCCAAAGAGCACACCGGTGAGGGTTGAGCAGATAAACGCCGTCAACAGCGCCAGCGGCGAAAAACCAATCTCCCAGCCCGGCAGCACCAGTTGGAGCAGCAGCGCAATCATCAACGACAGCGTGACACCCAGTGCGCCACCCACCAGGCACACCAGAATCGCCTCAATCAAAAACTGCTGCAGGACGTTACTGGCCCGCGCGCCGACCGCCATACGAATGCCGATTTCCCGCGTCCGTTCCGTCACCGACACCAGCATGATATTCATCACGCCAATACCGCCAACCACCAGCGAGATCACCGCCACCAGCGTTAAGAACAGCTGTAATGTATGTGTGGTGCGTTCTGCCGTTTTCAAGATGCTGTCCATATTCCAGACGAAGAAATCTTTCTTGCCGTGACGCAAACTGAGCAGTCGGGTCAACTGCTGTTCGGCGAGACTGCTGTCGTAGCCCTCTTTCACCCTCACGGTAATGGAGTTCAGCCACGCCTGACCCATCACCCGCCCGGACATCGTTGAATACGGTAACCAGACGCGCAGAATCTTGCTGCTGCCAAACATCGACTGTTTCTCATCCGCTACGCCAATCACCGTCGCCGGCGTATTACCCACCAGTATCACTTCCCCCACCACGCTGGCCTTATTGGGGAATAGCTGACGGCGCGTATTGCTGTCCAGGACCACCACCTGCGCGCGTTCTGCGGCCTGGACATCATTAAAGGTATTGCCCTCGCTGAAGGTCATGCCATAAACGTTGAAGTAGTGCTGACCAATGCCCTGCACGCTGGCCGCAACGTCGATATTCCCAGCGCGGATGCGTAGATTCTTTGATACCGACGGCGTCACCGAGCTGACCCACGACTGCTTTTCGATCGCCAGCAGATCGTCATACTTCAGCGATTGCTGGTACTGCGGATCGTCATCGCCGAAATCTTTCCCCGGATAGACATCGATAGTATTGGTGCCAATGGAACGGATATCCGCCAGCACCATCTGTTTGGCCGCATCGCCCACCACCACAATCGATACCACCGAGGCGATACCAATAATAATGCCGAGCATGGTCAGCAGCGTGCGCATTTTATTCGCCACCATGGCCAGCCAGGCCATCGACAGCGCTTCACGGAAACTATTGCTGAACTGCCCCCAGCCGGAAGCCGTCTGTATCACTGGCTGACGTGGGGCGACCGTCGTCTGTCGCGCCGGAGGGTTATGGACAATTTCACCGTCGCGAATCTCAATCACGCGCTCTGCTTGCGCGGCCACCTGCGGGTCGTGGGTGACGATAATAATCGTATGCCCTTGCTCTTTAAGCTGATGGAGAATCGCCATCACCTCTTCACCAGAGCGACTGTCGAGCGCGCCGGTGGGTTCATCGGCAAGGATCACCTGGCCGCCGTTCATCAGCGCGCGGGCAATACTCACCCGCTGCTGCTGGCCGCCGGAGAGCTGAGAAGGCGCATAATCGACGCGATCCGCCAGCCCCAGACGTTGCAACAGCTGCTTTGCCCGCGCCAGCCGCGCCTTGCGCTCCACGCCCGCGTACACCGCCGGCACTTCCACATTCTGCGCCGCCGTCAGGTGCGACAACAGGTGATAACGTTGAAAAATAAAGCCAAAGTGCTCGCGGCGCAGCGCGGCCAGCGCATCGCCGTCCAGCGTCGCCACATCGGTTCCCGCCACGCGGTAGGTGCCGCTGGTCGGCTTATCGAGGCAGCCGAGAATATTCATCAGCGTCGATTTTCCCGAACCAGAAGCCCCGACGATCGCCACCATCTCGCCGGCGTTAATTTGCAGTGAGATACCCTTGAGGACCTCAACGCTGCCATCTCCCGACGGGTAACTGCGGCGAATCTGGGTTAGCTCAAGCAGTGCGGTCATTTTTCCGCTCCGGCTTTACCTTCTCCAATAATCACCTCATCGCCCGCCTCAAGCCCTTTGGCAATCTCTACGTCGGTGTCGTTGCGCGCACCGATGACCACTTCACGCGTCTTGACTTCACCGTTGCGCAGTAGACGCACGTTGTAACGGTTATCCCCTACGCTATCGCCTAGCGCCGACAGCGGAATGGTCAACACATCGTTGACGCCACCGAGCTGGATATGCACCTGCGCGGTCATCTCCAGACGCAGCACACCGTTAGGATTCGGCACTTCAAAACGGGCATAGTAGAAGATGGCATCGTTGACTTTTTCCGGCGTCGGCAGGATATCCTTCAGGGTGCCTTCGTAGCGGGTCAGCGGGTCGCCAAGTACGGTAAACCAGGCTTTCTGTCCCGGTTTGAGATGAATGACATCGGCTTCGGAAACCTGAGCTTTCACCAGCATGGTGCTGAGATCCGCCAGCGTCAGAATGTTGGGCGCCTGCTGAGCGGCTATCACAGTCTGCCCTTGTAGCGTGGTAATTTGCGTCACTTCGCCACGCATCGGCGCCACAATACGGGTGTAGTCAAGGTTGGTTTTGGCCGTATCGAGTGAGGCCTGATTGCGTTTAATCTGCGCATCAATGGTACCTATTTGCGCCTGTTTTACCGCCATATCGGTGGCGGCGGTATCCAGATCCTGGCGCGAAACGACCTGAGTTTTCGCCAGCTGTTGCTGGCGTGAGAAGGTGACGCTCGCCAGCTTCCATTCCGCTTCTGCCTGTTTGCGCTGCGCGCGAAGCTCCATCAGCGTCGCTTCCACTTCTTTAATCTGGTTCTGCGCCTGTTCAGGGTCAATCACCCCTAAAAGCTGATCTTTTACCACCTTATCACCGATGTTCACTGACAGGGTTTTCAACTGCCCGCTCACCTGCGCGCCGACGTCAACTTTTCGCAGCGCGTCAAGCTTACCGGTGGCCAGCACGCTCTGCTCAAGCGAGCCTTTGCGCACAATGAGCGTCTGGTAATTGGGCAACGGTGCGTTGAGCATTTTCCAGACGGCAATGAGCGCCACGATAAGCACGGCAAGCATCAGCCAGTAGCGTTTTTTTAGTTTTCCCTTGATGATCATAAAATCCTGAAATCCCCGAAAATATCGACACAATGTGAAATCAAACTTCAATGCAAGCTAAACAAACCAAGAAAAGTCTGAGCAAATACCCCTGCCCCGCTAATTGATTCATCATGGTGATGTTAAAATCGCCATTCATATGTAATTCTGGATAGTAAACCATGTCACAGCTCAGCGAAAATTCATTCGAGTCTTCCCGCCACCCTTCCGCCCTCGGCCTCTTTTTTAGCCTGTTTAGCGGGCAATGGCGCCCCGGTGAATTCTGGAACAAGCGTAGCTTTCGTCGGAAGTTTATGCTGCGCTCTTTACTGATGCCACGTCTGAGCCGCGAATGGATGAACGAACTGTCCCAATGGTCCCATCTGGATACGCTGCTTACGCGCCAGCCTCGCCTGCCGGTGCGTCTGCATCGCCCGTATCTGGCGGTAAATTTTAGCCGTCACCAGGTGCTGGACGCGCTGCGTTATCACTATACGCTGCTGTCAGAGGCGATGTCCTCCGAAGAGTTAACCACCTACCTGAATACACAGGCCTTAACGCTGGCGCAGATTGAAGGGAAAAATGGTGACACCTTTACTCTTGAGCTGACCATGCAGATTAATCTGGATAAAGAAGGCGATAGCACTATTCTGATGCGCAACGCCGACGGCGATGTGCTGGCGGAGATGACCTTCACCCTGCTTGACCACCAGAACCAGCGCACGCTGTTTATTGGCGGCCTCCAGGGCGGCAAACGCGATTTGCCGCATGAAGCCATTCAGAATGCCACCAAATCCTGCCACGGTCTGTTCCCGAAACGCCTGGTCATGGAAGCTGTATGCCGCTTTGCTGAACGCCTGCACGTGGATCAGATCCTGGCCGTCAGTAACGATGTGCACATTTTCCGCGGCGAACGCTACCAGGATAAGAATAAAAAGATTCTTTCCGATTACGACACGTTTTGGGAAGCGGTGGGCGGCGAGCGCGACAACGAGGGCTACTTCCATATTCCGGTTGCCATCGCCCGCAAGGATATTGCTGAAATCGCAAGTAAAAAACGTGCGGAATATCGCCGTCGCTATGAACTGATGGATGCAATTCAAAGCCAAATGTCGGGCTTATTCCATCAGCCTTAATGTAAATTTCTGCGCGCTGAACCATCAGCGCGTAGAAAACAGCTAAAAATGATCATAACCAAACTTAAACCATTCATAAACAAAATGTAATCTTCACATTCTTTGCATTTGTTGAAATTACGTTGAAGGTTCCGTTGATTAAATAGGCAAAACCTCCTTAACGAGATTTTTCCTATGTCGAGCCTTGTCGATTTTTCCGCGTCCGCGCATCCACAACCTGAATCCAGCTGGCACCTTTTTCGACTACTGTCGACCGGCACGCTTGCGCCCGGCCGCGCGTGGAAAAACCCTGCGTACCGGCGTAAATTCCTGCTGCGCTCGCTGAGCACGCCGCGAATGACCGGTAAACTGCTGGGCAGCCTGGCGAAACAACCGCAGCTGATGCAAATTCTGAACGTACAGCCCGGCCTGCCGTGCCGACTGCATCGACCTTGGCTGTGTACACACCTGAGCCACCAGCAAACCATTGATGCGCTGTGCTGGCACTACCAGCAGTTGCTGGCCAGGCTGCCGGAAAATGTCGCCAATCATTATCTTTCCCCACGCGGCGCGCTGCTGACCACGCTTAGTGGTAAAGACGGACAGCAATACAGCATTCGTCTGTGCGCGGATGCAATGCTGGATAAAGAAGGCGAAGCGACGATTGTTTTCCAGGACGAGAACGACACCGTGCTGGCGGAACTGACGTTTACGCTGTGCCAGTACAACGGGGTAGACACGTTCTTTGTCGGCGGCCTGCAAGGGGCGAAAGCGGACGTGCCGCACCAGCTGATTCAAGCCGCCACCAAAGCCTGCCACGGCTTATTCCCGAAACGTCTGGTGGTGGATGCGCTGTTAACCCTGGGGTCACTGCTGTCCGTTGCACACGTGCGTGCCGTCAGCAACGAAACGCACATTTATCGCAGCCTGCGCTACCGCCATAAAAAACGCGGCAAGCTGCATGCCGACTACAACAGTTTCTGGGCGTCGTTGGGAGCACAGGCCGACGAGGAAGGTGATTACGTTTTACCGCTGACGCTGGCGCGTAAAACGATGGAAGAGATTGCCAGCAAGAAGCGCGCGGAGTACCGCCGTCGCTATGCGCTGCTGGACGAGCTCCAGCAGCAAATTACCGAAACAGTCCAGCGTTAATCCGCTTTCCCGCGCGCCAGCCAGACGACGCGGGAAAACATTTTCTTCAGCAGGGGCGGAACGGCTTCAATACCGCGCCGCCCGGCTTCCATCGCCACTTCAATCGCCAGATCGGGTTTCGATGAACGATGAATCGCTTTGGTGATCACCCGGCGCATATTCATCGGGATGTTTTCCGGCAATTGCGCCACGCGGTGATAAACGCTGGAAAACCCCTGCCGGTACATAAAGTGTTCCATATCCGGCGCGGGCAACGTCGTCAGGTGATGATGTTCGGCTTCACGATCGTTGTTGAGCAGGCTGCGCACCGTGGCCGCATATTTTTTTCCTGCCTCATCCCCATCGACCAGCACGTGCCACTCTATCCCCATTCGACGAGCGAATTTAATCAACGGTTTGAGTCCGGACTGGGCAAACTCAATCACTTTGACCCCTTCAGCATCGAAATGGTGCCCGCACTGGCGCGCCAGCTCGTTAATCACCCAGGTTTCGGTTTCACCTTCCACCAGCAGCCAGCAGCGCGCAAACAGTGATGAGGCGCGATTAAAACGAATGTGGAACGAAATGCGGCGACTGTCTTCAGCGTTCATTCCCTCCGGCCCCAGCCGCCATGCCGATACGCGGGAGGACTCACGGACCAGACGGCAAACGTTCTGCATCGGCGTGAGCGACAACAGCTCACCGGAGTTGGTGGTCGCCACGCGCTGTAATGGCAGCAAGTTCAGCAGATTCCAGGCCACCGACAGCATAATCGGATGCAGCCGCGTTTCCGGATCCTCCACGAGCAGCAGCGGACGCGCGTCTCTATCGAGTTTGACCGTCCCCTTCGCCTGCAGCAGCGTCGCGAACATGCCCAGCAGGATCACCCGGTGATTGCGCGCGCCGGGCTTGTCGATCATACGGTTAATCAAATCCAGATAACGCCAACTGCGCTGCTCGTCGTGCGAGCGACGGCGCATCAAGCGTTGAATCGCCGGGCCAGAGCCCTGCTCAGAGAAGTAGTGCTCCAGCAGTTGTCCCATCGCCGCCAGCCCCTGGCGTATCTGACCATCGCTGAGATTCTGCGGGCTCGTCACCAGCTCGCGGGAAAGGTAATCGAGCTGGCGCGCGGTGATTTCAACGTCAGGCACATCCGGCACGGTGCCGCTGCGGATGCGGCGCATAAAACGGGCATCACGCAGGCGTAGTACGGGCATCAGGCGAATCAACTCGCGCGCCTGGCCGTCAATATCGTCAATGTCCAACGCCTGACCATCGCTGTCGATAAAGCTACGGAGCGTCAGCACGCTACCGTCGGCGGCCAGTTCCCCCTCCAGGCGGTAGAAAATACGTCGAAAACCGTCGTCGCACAGCGTCCAGCAGTCGGAGAGCCCACGGTAGCGTCGGCCCCGGTAGCGGCCGGGTTCGTTTTCGCGAAAAGTCAGTATGATGTGCAGATGGTGCTCACGTCCCTGCACATCGCCGGGCGGAAACCAGAAATCGTTATAGACAAAGTGATACAGCTCATCGTGCGGTGAAAGCAGCAGCGTCAGCGCGTCCAGCAGGCTCGATTTACCCCACGCGTTTTCGCCGATTAAGACGTTATTCTCCTCCAGCATCAACGATAATCGATTAATGCCGCGAAACCCTGCAATTTCGGTGCGCTCAAGAAGCATAACCCCTCCGTAACACGATAGCTGCCATCCCTTCGTTATCGGCAGTATAGCGGCATGCGTCGCACTTGACACCAGACTGGCACGCCGCTTGCGTACGGAGTGATGCTTTATTAACCGCTGAAAGTAATAAAGTGCGTTCTCTATCACCTTCCACGATTATTCCGAAAATAATGCACTACACTCTACTTCAAAGAATAAATTGCTCAAGGAATAACACCACATTGTTTTGTATCAAAGTTCGGCTATTTATTTAACTGGTGAGGGATGACGTTCGTTTTTAAAATAATGAGGACTATGCCTGCCACCCATTTTGGTAGGGATATATTCAGTCGTCACCCTTTATGACGATAATAATTTTTAATTCGAGGTGGTTATGTTTAGAAAATTGGCTGCAGAGTGCTTTGGCACCTTCTGGCTGGTATTTGGTGGTTGCGGTAGCGCCGTTCTGGCTGCAGCATTCCCGGAATTAGGGATTGGCTTTGCGGGCGTTGCGCTGGCGTTCGGTTTAACCGTTCTCACCATGGCATTTGCCGTTGGCCATATCTCTGGCGGCCATTTTAACCCGGCAGTGACCCTGGGCCTGTGGGCTGGCGGTCGTTTCCCGGCCAAAGAAGTGATTGGCTATATTGTCGCACAGGTTGTCGGCGGGATTATCGCCGCTGCGGTATTGTATTTAATCGCCAGCGGTAAAGCGGGCTTTGACGCGGCAGCCAGCGGCTTCGCCTCCAACGGTTACGGCGAACATTCACCGGGCGGCTACTCAATGCTTTCCGCTATCGTGATTGAAATCGTACTGACCTGCGGCTTCCTGCTGGTGATCCACGGCGCAACCGACAAAAATGCCCCGGCAGGCTTCGCACCAATCGCCATCGGCCTGGCGCTGACCCTGATTCACCTCATCAGCATTCCGGTAACTAACACCTCCGTTAACCCGGCGCGTAGTACCGCGGTCGCTATTTTCCAGGGCGGCTGGGCGCTTGACCAGCTGTGGCTGTTCTGGGTGATGCCGATCATCGGCGGTATCCTGGGCGGCGTGATTTATCGCACCCTGCTGGAAAAGAAATAAGCCTTCTGTAAACCGGACATGGCGTGAATGCGCCAACCCGGCAAAGAAAGACCCGGTAAAGCCGGGTCTTTCTTTTTTCGCAGCTTTACTCGGTATGCGGTTTTCGGTAGTGTCTGTGCGCGATTTAAATACTACAAGGAAGCGTGTTCGTTATGTTATCGGGACTGCTCATCATTCTGGTGCCGTTGGTTATCGGCTATCTGATTCCCCTTACCCACCGCGGTGCGCTGCAGCTGATCAATCGCCTGCTCAGTTGGATTGTTTATCTGATTCTCTTCTTTATGGGGATCAGCCTGGCATTTCTGGATAATCTGGCAGCGAATCTATTATCTATCTTCCACTATTCTGCTATTAGCATTGTGGTTATTTTACTTTGCAATATTGCGGCACTGCTGTGGCTGGAAAAAGTGTTGCCGTGGGGACATCCTCATCATCAGGAAAAATTACCCTCACGCCTCGCGATGGCGCTGGAATCATTAAAGCTGTGCTTTGTGGTTATTGCCGGTTTTGTTCTCGGACTCAGCGGGCTTTCCTTTTTACAGCACGCCACCGATGCCAGCGAATATACGCTCATTTTCTTGCTGTTCCTGGTCGGTATTCAGCTGAGAAACAGCGGCATGACCCTGCGACAAATTATTCTCAACCGCCGCGGCATGGTGATTGCGTTAGTCGTGGTGGCCAGTTCGATGGTTGCCGGCGTCATCAATGCGTTTCTGCTTGGTTTGCCCATTAAAACCGGTCTGGCGATGGCCTCCGGATTTGGCTGGTACTCGCTGTCCGGTATTCTGCTGACCGACGCCTACGGCCCGGTAATCGGTAGCGCCACCTTCTTTAATGACCTGGCGCGCGAACTACTGGCCATTATGCTCATTCCCGGCCTGGTACGCCGCAGTCGCTCCACCGCGCTTGGCCTGTGCGGCGCAACGTCAATGGACTTCACCCTACCGGTCCTCCAGCGCTCCGGCGGCGTGGAAATGGTCCCTCCCGCTATCGTCCACGGTTTTATTCTTAGCCTGCTCGTACCGCTGATGATGGCCTTCTTCACCGCCTGATACCTCCATGGCGGTAGCCTTCGCTGCCGCCAAAATTGCGCTAAATCAACCTCCCTTTAAGTTGCACTAAAAATGCCTTTTCAAGGCTGAGTCTCAGGCTTACCCTTAAACATGTATATTAAATATAACTTTAAAAAGGTGTGACCCATGTTTTGTGTGCAATGTGAACAAACCATCCGTACTCCGGCAGGGAACGGCTGCTCTTACGCTCAGGGTATGTGTGGTAAGACGGCTGAAACGTCCGATCTGCAGGATCTGCTGATTGCGTCTTTGCAAGGTCTGTCCGCATGGGCGGTGAAGGCGCGTGAATACGGCATCATCAACCACGACGTTGATAACTTCGCCCCGCGCGCGTTCTTCTCCACTCTGACCAACGTTAACTTCGACTCTCCGCGTATCGTGGGCTACGCCCGTGAAGCGATTGCCCTGCGTGAAGCGCTGAAGGCGCAGTGCCTGACCAAAGACGCTAACGCCACCGTCGATAACCCGATGGCTGACCTTCAACTGGTCAGTGACGATCTGGGCGATCTGCAAAAACAGGCGGCGGAATTTACCCCGAACAAAGACAAAGCCGCCATCGGTGAGAACATTCTCGGTCTGCGCCTGCTGTGCCTGTACGGTCTGAAAGGCGCGGCGGCATACATGGAACACGCGCATGTCCTTGGCCAGTACGACAACGACATCTACGCGCAGTACCACAAAATCATGGCGTGGCTGGGCACCTGGCCTACCGATATGAACGCTCTGCTGGAGTGCTCTATGGAAATCGGCCAGATGAACTTCAAAGTGATGAGCATTCTGGACGCTGGTGAAACCACCAAATACGGCCACCCGACCCCGACTCAGGTCAACGTGAAAGCCACTGAAGGTAAGTGCATCCTGATCTCCGGTCACGACCTGAAAGATCTCTACAACCTGCTGGAACAAACCGAAGGCACCGGCGTTAACGTCTATACCCACGGTGAAATGCTGCCAGCGCACGGCTACCCGGAACTGCGTAAGTTCAAACACCTGATCGGTAACTACGGCAGCGGCTGGCAGAACCAGCAGGTGGAATTCGCTCGCTTCCCTGGCCCAATCGTGATGACCTCTAACTGCATCATCGACCCAACCGTGGGCGCGTACGACGACCGTATCTGGACCCGTAGCATCGTCGGCTGGCCGGGTGTGAGCCACCTCGAAGGCGACAACTTCGGTCCGGTTATCGCGCAGGCCCAGCAGATGGCGGGCTTCCCGTACAGCGAAATTCCGCACCTGATCACCGTAGGTTTCGGTCGTCAGACCCTACTGGGCGCAGCTGATACCCTGATTGACCTGGTGAGCCGTGAAAAACTGCGTCACATCTTCCTGGTGGGCGGCTGCGACGGCGCGCGCGGCGAACGTAACTACTTCACCGACTTCGCCACCAGCGTGCCGGACGACTGCCTGATCCTGACTCTGGCCTGCGGTAAATACCGTTTCAACAAACTGGAGTTCGGCGATATCGAAGGCCTGCCGCGTCTGGTGGATGCCGGTCAGTGTAACGATGCATACTCTGCCATCATCCTGGCGGTCACTCTGGCAGAGAAACTGGGCTGTGGCGTCAACGATCTGCCGCTGTCGCTGGTGCTCTCCTGGTTCGAACAGAAAGCGATCGTGATTCTGCTGACCCTGCTGTCGCTCGGCGTGAAAAACATCGTTACTGGCCCGACGGCACCAGGCTTCTTCACGCCGGACCTGCTGGCTGTGCTCAACGAGAAATTTGGTCTGCGTTCCGTGACCACTGTTGAAGAAGATATGAAGCAGCTGTTGAGCGCGTAAGGAGTTAAGCATGACAATGCCAACAAGTCAGTGCCCATGGCGGATGCAGGTTCACCACATCCATCAGGAAACGCCGGATGTATGGACCATTTCGTTGCTGTGCCACGACTATTATCCGTACCGCGCCGGGCAGTACGCACTGGTCAGCGTGCGCAACTCAGCGGAGACGCTGCGTGCTTACACCATTTCGTCTACGCCGGGAGTCAGCGAGTACATCACGCTGACCGTTCGCCGCATTGACGATGGCGCAGGTTCACAGTGGCTGACCCGTGACGTGAAACGCGGCGATTATATCTGGCTGTCCGATGCCATGGGCGATTTCATCTGCGAAGACAAAGCGGATGACAAATTCCTGATGCTGGCGGCTGGCTGTGGCGTGACGCCAATCATGTCTATGCGTCGCTGGTTGGCGAAGTACCGTCCGCAGGCCGATGTGCAGGTGATCTTTAACGTCCGTTCGCCGGAAGATGTGATCTTCGCCGACGAATGGCGTCAGTATCCGGTCACCCTGGTGGCGGAAAACAACGCCACCCACGGTTTTGTCTCCGGTCGTCTGAGTACCGAATTGCTGAAAAGCGTACCGGATCTGGCGTCTCGCACCGTGATGACCTGTGGCCCGGCACCGTATATGGAGCTTGTCGAAAAAGAAGTGAAAGCGCTGGGCGTGACCCGCTTCTTTAAAGAGAAGTTCTTCACCCCGGTTGCCGACGCGGCCACCAGCGGCCTGAAGTTCACCAAACTGCAGCCAGCGAAAGAGTTCTACTCTCCGGTTGGTACCACCTTGCTGGACGCGCTGGAAAGCAACAAGGTGCCAGTAGTGGCGGCCTGCCGTGCAGGCGTATGCGGCTGCTGCAAAACCAAGGTGGTTTCCGGTGACTATACGGTCACCAGCACTATGACGTTAAGCGATGCGGAAATTGCCGACGGGTACGTGCTGGCGTGTTCCTGCCATCCGCAGGGTGACCTGGTACTGGCGTAATTCACCCACTACTGCAAAAAGGCTACCCTGTAAAACGGGTGGCCTTTTTTAATGGGCATGCATAAAGATAAACAGCTGCCGATTGTCACCACGTATTGTTTTTATCATCAATCCATATCCTCGCAAAATCTGGCCAACACTGAGGATGGCAATGAATCCCCTTCACTGATTTTGGATACCGCAACGTGTACTGCTTTTGATAAAGAGGAACGATCAAATGATGGCGAATAGCATGGCGCTGAAGCGCAATAAGGAGCCGTTTATGACGTTCCGGTTCTCGGTGTACCGACCTGTCCAGTAACCTTATCACGCGTTTTTGACTCTCTTTTGGCCAGAACACCTTTACCATGCTGCTTCTGCGCCAGCGTTCCTCAAAGGTAAATGCTGCTTGCTGGACAGAACTTAAGTAGCCCAGGGCAATATCCATGCTTTCCCAGACCGCCCCGCTTGCCGGCCAGTGGGTATTATGAATGGCCCGTGTCGTTAACCGACATCCGACACGCAGCAAATATCGGGCAAACATTTTGACGAAAATTTCCGTATCCGGCGTACTGAAATAGGCCATGGAAAGCAGCGGAGGGAGCTCGGACATGTCCATTTCCTTTCCAGACATCGTCAGCCAACTCTCAACGGGCAGCAGATCAGACTGCTTCTTCATCATGCTGCTCGCCAGAGTTTTCGCGATTTCTGTCAGCGTGATGCGCTGCTGACGAGAGAGAATACTCGCGCTGCTATTGTTAAATGCCAGGAAGGAAAACGTATCGCTACAGGTCAAGGTTTCTGTCCTCTCCTGCCGCTCCGTAGAGCGCTCGGTCTCAAGTTGAACCACGCCCCAGTCCTTTACTTTCCGCAAACGCGTTTCAAGCGTAATCGCACGCGCTAGCGGCATTTCACCGTACCAGCCGGGAAAGCGGACAAGTGAGATACCGTCATCAGTATGTTTAGCGATCAAAAACGGGCCGATGCCAACAGTGGGGAAAACCGGATGCGGTATTGCAACAACCGGATTCGCCAAACGATGCAGTAACATCTCATCAGGTTGCGTCAGATGGAACTCAATACATTGCTGGTCAGCGGTAATATTCTGAACATAAGGTAACGCTTCTGTTCCTGCAAAAGCGCGCAATGTGCGCGCGCAATCAGCAACACTGAACGGATCGTTATTATGCCAGACCAGCCCCTGTCGAAGATAAAAGCGCCAGCACGTTCTATCGGTAGAAACCTCTACATGGTGGGCAAGAGCCAATTCTGGCTGCGTATTACCGTCAAGATACCTCGCCAATCCCACATGAACCATCCTGATTAAATGCCGGGTGAGATGCTGTGCCGATAATTTAGGAACGATCGCGGAAATCGGACGATAGTAAGGAAAGATGAAATGATACCCGCCAGACGCGGGTATCATCGGTAAGGGTGTCACTGAGGAGTTAACAGGAGCATCAATACCTTCCTGAAGGTGCTGGATGTCATGTCGGCACTGTATAAGGCTTTGCTTCCCCCGCCCAGGCAGGGAAGCCCAGCTAATCCAGCCAATTTGTTGCATCTCTTTTAATAGCGTACGAGCATAACGCGGCGAGCAAGCGAGGGTATCAGCAACATCCTGTAACTGTACTTCACGCCGCTGGTTTTGATAGCGGTTCAACAGTCTTTTATATTGTCGTGCCAGCCGGAGTAATCTCGCGTCTGGTGCTATATTGTTAGACTGCTGGATCATTTCTCACCACCATTTTTTACCGGGAAGTCTCTTTAAAACTAGCGCGATTCTAATACCATACAATAAATCACGTTTAACTTATTATAGTTGCAGGCTGGTCATCTATATTACAAATAAGCCGTTGACAAATCAAAACCAAAGCAAACAAAAAACAGAAAAAATCTCAACATTGCAAAATTTAACACCAATAAACCAATAAAAAACAGAATAAAAAACCGGATATCAGTGTCTGATTTGACACATAACACCAAAAACAAAATGCCAAATACATTTTCATAAATCATTTCAATTAGTTACATTAATTACCTGACAGTTGTTAAAAACAGAATAAAATCGTAATATATCCCCAATCCGATTTCCACGGGCCAAAAAATAAAACTTAAACCATCAAAAATGGGGTACGATTTATCGTGATTTAAGGTTTTTTATTACCTCACTGCAATATCTCAACAAAGACCTAAATTGCAATAATTAAACCTGCACTTGAATTTTAAAAGCATAGTAATTCTTATTATATGATGCAACAAAGAAATATTTTTATATCGTATCTTGTATTGATTATTTCATCCATCTCACTGTTATGTGTCTTTCAGTTAAATAACAGGGAAAACATTAGAGTAAGCAATGTTTTAAAAACCGTCTCGTTTCGGCATTTGATGTTACAAAAAACGCTCTCAGATCAACTTCAGGCAATGTGCCCTGAGGCGGACATTAACCGTAAAGATCTTCATCGTGAGATACAGAAAGAAAAACCAATTGAGTGGAAAAACACAACGACACAACCGATGTCAGAAGTACAATCCGGAGAAAACAATAATCATTGCCAAAAAATAAAAAGGATAAACATTAAACTTAATGAGGTGAGTAAAAAGGAACAACAGGAAGTAAAGTCAGTAATACATAACCTGTCTATACTGAGTTACCTCAATCCTATATTACTACTCATTATACCTCTGTCTTTTGCTATTTGGCGCACGGGAGGTTATATACGTTTAGTTCGCGAACGTAAAAACCTTTATATCGATTCTCTCACCGGAGCTTATAACCGACATTATCTTTATGAAGAGACAAAAAACAACAAACCAAGCCATCTCATCATGCTTGACCTGGATAATTTCAAGCAAATTAATGATAACTATGGCCATCTAATTGGCGATCGAATTTTGGTGGCCTTTAGTAGACTTTTGCGACATTCGTTACGTAGTACAGATCGTATCGTTCGTTTCGGTGGAGATGAATTCATCATTATGCTCTACGACTTCAAACCTGAAGATGCAGAACAATTGATTAAGCGATTACGATTTATGTCGCGTCAATATATAAAGGTTGATGAGCACAATATAATATTGTTACCAGAATTCTCTGTCGGGTTAGCTGAGTATTCAGGGACGCTTGAAGAAACGATTAGCAGAGCCGATGCTTTTGTTTATCAGGAAAAATCTGTTCATCAACATAATACATAACTTGGTTTAGTGCGCTTCTCTTTGCCTTATGTACTTGCTATTCACGAACTGAAACTATTGGTTTATTTTCATGATTGGAGAAAACATGCAAACAATTTCAAAGAGAATAATTGTAGCAGTACTTCTTTTCGTCTCCGCTGATGCTATGGCGGCCGAAAAGGTAGCTGTGATCAAAGAAACGGCACACGCCTGCAAAATGTTGCGTTCATCATGCCAGATCATCTCTTCCGGGGATGAAATACATGAAGGAGATGTGATTCAAACAGGAAAAGATGGCTATGCCGGATTAAGTTTTAACGATGGTACAACTGTCGCGTTAGATTCCGATAGCAAATTCCAGATCAATAAATATGACTACACGCCGTTAAAGCATAGCTACTCTTTTGACGTTTTATTAAGTCGCGGAGCCGCATTATATTCATCGGGAAGATTAGGAAAACTAGATCCTGCAGCCGTGAAATTTAAAACGCCAACAACAGTTATTGCTGTTCGGGGCACACGATTTCTTGTTTCGACCGATTGAGGCCTATTCCACGTGAGAAAGAAAATTATATTATCTGCATTATTATTATTGGCCGGTTGTACGAGCACCAAAGTAACGTTGCTTCCCGATGCCACCGGGCATGTCGGGCGTGTCATTGTAAAAAATAATGATAATCAACCCGTCACATTAGACAATTCGGGGCAAACCCTTGTCGATGGTCTTTTGGGAGAACATGAGGGCCAGTTATCTCCTGCTGATGCCCGCCAGCAGCGTCCTGCACTGTTTAAAGCAGAACCGGCGCCACTTGCCAGTGAAACGGTCTGGTTTCCTAATGATTCAGTTGAACCATTATCGACGACAAGCAACCTCATTCGACGCGTCAGAAAAGATTGTCTGCAGCGTAAACCTTGCCAGATAACCATCATCGGCCATACCGATGGCATTGGTAATAACCAATATAATATGCAGCTTTCCCTGCGCCGGGCACAAGTTATTCATGACATGTTATTACATGGGGGATTCCCTCAATCCGCTATGGATATTCGCTATCATGGCCCCTTTGATCCGCTGATTAAAACGCCATCAGGCCGCTCACAGCCTAAAAACAGGCGAGTAGAAATCATGGTGCACTAATATGCCTCTCACAAGTACGAAAAAAAAACGCCGGACCCATGGCGTCATTGGCCTCACCTTTATGGTTATCTGGCTCATTTTTATCGCCACATCCAATCATATCTTTATCTCACTTGAGGATCATCTACAGGAGATATTTAATATTCTTACTCCATACAAGCCGAAAGCTCCCGCCGTGGCGATTGTGGATATTGATGATTTAAGCTTACAGAAAGTTGGCCAATGGCCCTGGCCGCGTTATGTTCTTGGCAATTTGATCAAAGCCACCAGGCAGGAAAAGAGCCAGGTTATTGGCATGGACATTCTTCTTTTAGAACCCGATAGAACGTCACTGAATTATATTCAGCAACGTTATAAAATGGAGTTTGATATGGATATGTTTGTTGTCGGCGTGCCCGAGGGTATGCGCGACAACGATCATTATCTGGCGAGTGTTTTGCGGGATGAAGCCCCTATCGTTGGGGCGACACAACTTATTCTGAGTCGTGCTCGTGATACTCACACTCTTAAACACATTTTTAACACCAGCTTGAACTTACCCTATGCTGAAATGATATTAAAAAATACACCCGAAATCAGATCATCGCTTACACGCGCTGGTTTTGTTAACTTTATCAATGAAGGTGATGGTGTCCTACGTAATATTCCAATGATAATTAACAGCGACGAAGGTAATATCCCATCATTTACTCTGGCCATGTTAATGGAAAAAGAGGGAGTCGACCACTTTTCAATTGAGAAAACCGTCTGGGGACGGGAAATTAATGTCGGTCAATATCATATCCCGGTAGACAATGAAGGTAAGGCCTGGATAAACACAAAGCCAGGTGAAAGTCAGTTCGTTAGCATATCATCCTCAATGATACTCTCCGGACAATCAGATAAAATATCAGCGCCACTCGTTTTGATTGGCTCCTCTTCTGCAGCGCTCCATGACAAAGTCATCATGCCCGCTCACCATGCGATTGCTGGTGTTGGCGCGCATGCGACGATGCTGAACAATATCATGAACAATAACGTCGTGATACATCCATCATGGCTTAAAATATGGGATGTCATCACCTGCATTAGCTTATTGTCAGTAATTAATATACTCTATTTTTTATCGAGCAATTTTACTCGTCGCATTATTATTATTACATCTTTAGTTATCCTGTTAAATGCCGCCATGTTTTGCGCATTTTATTTCTATAACGTTTGGTTACCGGTTATCTATGCAGTTATAGGGGCATTCATTCTGATCATACTACATGAACTTGTAGAATATTTGATATTACGAAAAAATATGAATATATGGAAAGAAGACCTCGAGAATTCAAATCATGCTCTGCTGCATGCGATGGCCGCCGTATGTGATTCCAGAGATCCGGAGACAGGAGGACATACCAGCCGCACCCAGTTCTACGTGAAACGCCTTGCTGAAGTTCTGGAAAAGTATCATCCAGAAGCACAGCATCCTTTTTTTATCGATTCATTATTCCATGCGGCACCTCTGCATGACGTCGGCAAAGTGGCCATTCCTGACTCAATTTTACTGAAACCCGGTGCCCTTACCGACGAAGAGTTTGACGTGATTAAAACGCACACCACCATCGGTCGGCGGCTGCTAGCCGATGCCGCAGATAAACTGCGAGCACCCAGTGAGTTTCTCCACTGCGCCATTGATATGGCGGGCAGCCATCATGAACGCTGGGACGGCAAAGGCTATCCCGACCGCCTGTCAGGCACCGATATCCCCTTTTGCGCCCGTGTGATGGCCGTTGCGGACGTTTATGACGCATTAACCAGTAAGCGTGTGTATAAAAAAAGCATGTCCCATAGTAAAGCCCTCGACATCATTATTAGTGGGGCAGGAACACAGTTTGATCCCTCGGTGGTAAACGCATTTCTCGAATGTGAACAAGACATTAAGGAAATTTGTTCCCAATTTAATACCGCTCAGGGACATTCACGCTAAGCCTTAACTCCGTAACCTCGCTTTAAGGATTAATTTTCATTATGTTTAATGAAACACTAAGCATTATTAAAAACACAGTAATTATTGTTTTATTCATTCACTCTCAGGCGGTCTATGCTATTAACAACCCATTAAAACATTTAACGCTCAACTGCCAAAAGAGAGGGTACATTGAGGTCATTTTTCATCTATACGGTCATGTTCAGGAAAAATGGGGAGATAATTTTGAAGTGGGCACCAGGCAAAATAATACAGAGGGCTATGAGATAGCCTCGTTTACCAATGGTGATATTCTGTTCCATAACTTGCGCAGTAATACATTTATCTACCATTATTTTGATAATAGCTCGATATTATATTCTTGCGAAACGATTTATCAATCCGCTACGCACCCCGTCAATCTTATAAATATCGATTAAAACAGTTACCGACAGGCTGGCTGGGTTCAACATCAGCGGGCTGTCAATCGCCTATGATCCGGTCTTTTCCAGCGAAACGATGAGTCTCATCTAAACTTATCACTGGGCACACCGTTCAACTGACAGGTGTGTAAACAGCGTGGAATGAATATCGCCAAAATCAATTTATTGACCACAATAACTTTTGCAAGGCTACTCAAGCTCCCCGTCCCGTCTGCGAACGATTAACAAGGATCTGTCATGAAAAAAGTGGCCATCGTCGGCGTCGGCCCTACCGGTATATATACTTTCCACGCCCTGATTGAGCGGGGAGAGCCGCTGTCCGTCTTGCTCTACGAGCAGGCTGAGCACGCAGGCGTTGGTATGCCGTATAGCGGCGAAAATAACACGGAATCAATGCTGGCAAACATCGCCAGCATTGAGATCCCGCCCATTTACATCACCTATCTGACATGGTTACAAAACCAAAGTGATGAATACCTGGCGCAATTTAATATCGAACGTATGACGCTGCATGAGCGCCAGTTTTTACCACGCGTGATCCTTGGCGACTATTATCGCGATCGCCTTTTTGCCATCGCCGACAAAGCGCAATCTTCAGGCTTCGACATTACCCTTAACGAATCAAGTCAGGTCACCGACCTGAGGGCAAATCCGCACGGGGTTTCTCTGTGGATCAACCACGCGGAACGTCCGGTCGACGTTGATTTTGCCGTCATAGCCACGGGCCATCAGTGGCCTGAGGATGATGACTCTCCTCGCGATTTTTTCCCCAGCCCATGGTCCGGCCTGATGGAAGCCAAAATTGACGCCTGCCGCGTGGGGATTCTGGGCACCTCATTAAGCGCGATTGATGCTGCGGTAGCTGTCGTCAGCCAGCATGGTTTCTTCACCACCGATAGGGACAATGTGCCGCAGTTTATACGTAACCCCGGCAGCCAAAACCTGAAAATCACCCTAATGTCGCGCACCGGGGTACTACCGGAAGCCGATTTTTACTGCCCTCTTCCCTATGAACCCCTCAATATTGCCACCGAAGAGGCGATTGAGCATGTCATAGCATCGGGCGCTGATGGGCTATTAGATCGCATCTTTCAGCTCATTGTGAAGCAGTTACAGGACTCCGCACCAAACTGGAGTCAGCAGATTGGCCTGGAAAATCTCACCGCCGATACCTTTTCCACCGCCTACTTTGCCGACAGAATACGCCATGACCCTTTTGACTGGGCAAAGCTCAATCTGCTGGAAGTCGAACGTAACAAGCAACAGCAGCACACCGTGGCGTGGCGCTACACCCTGCTACGTCTGCATGAGATCATCGAAGAGCTTGTGCCTCATCTGGACGAGCGTGACAGGGAACGCTTCAAGCGCGGGCTGGCGCGCGTGTTTATCGATAACTATGCAGCAATTCCGTCTGAGTCGATTCGTCGTCTGCTGGCCCTGCACGACGCCAGGCTAATCGCAATACTGGCGCTGGGCGCGGATTATGAACGACAGAACGAAGGCGACACGACGGTTATTTACCACAATAATCAACGCAGCGAATTTGATGTCTTCATCGATGCAAGAGGACAAAAACCGTTAAAGAGCAAAGATATTCCCTTCCCGACACTACGCACTCAACTGCTGGCCTGCGGTGATGATATTCCGGATATCGGTGACGATTACACACTGCTGGCGCCGGATAACGCCCGTGGGCGGATAGCTTTTGGCGGCCTGCCGTGGTTAATGCACGATCGTCCTTTTATTCAGGGACTGGTGGCCAGCGCCGAGATTGGCGCAGCGATGAGCAACGCGTTAATTCAACACGCGGTGAAACGAAGAAAAAAACGGTTGTTTAGCGACGAAAGAGACTAACGCTCTTTTTAGAGAGAGGCGAGTGAGCTCGCCTCTGCGTTATGTCGTCAGAGAGTCACTACTGCCAGGCTGATTTGCTGCCCAGCGCAAATTTCCCCGCGCCCAGAAAAGCAATCGCCAGCCCCGCGACAAAGAAATAGACCAGGCTCTCAATCGCCCATGCCCCGGTTTTATCCAGCGCGGTGGTTTTATCGAGCCCCACCATCAACCAGGCAACGACCATGGTAAAGGCCAACACTAATGCCGCCGGGCGCGTCAACACGCCAAGAATGAGCAGGATGGGGGCGACCACTTCGCCTACCAACACGCCATAGGCGATAAAGCCCGGCAGACCTTTCGCCACCAGCATGGCGCTAATACCGTCAACACCGTCAAACAGCTTATGCAGCCCATGAAACAGCATCAGCCCACCCACCACCAGGCGCAGCAACAGCTTGCCAAAATCATCACACGATAGTGTGCGGTTTAGCGAATTTAATATGGTTGTCATCATTTATATTTTTCCTGTTTTATCCCTGTTGAACACTACGTTACTGCTTCTCATTTACAAAATATACCCGCTGAAAATAAGGGTATTTTCTCAGCGAAACGACAGGATTCATCTAAACTTGTAACCGGTATCACACTTCAGGAGATGGAAAACCAATGAAACAAACCGTAGCCAACTATATTGCCAAAACGCTCGAACAGGCTGGCGTGAAAAGAATCTGGGGCGTCACGGGCGATTCGCTCAACGGCCTGAGCGATAGCCTTAACCGCATGGGCACCATTGCCTGGATGCCGACGCGACACGAAGAGGTTGCCGCCTTCGCGGCAGGCGCCGAAGCACAGCTGACCGGCGAGCTCGCGGTGTGCGCCGGGTCGTGTGGGCCGGGAAACCTGCACCTCATCAACGGCCTTTTTGACTGTCACCGTAATCACGTGCCCGTCCTCGCCATTGCGGCGCATATTCCGTCGAGTGAAATCGGTAGCGGCTACTTTCAGGAGACGCATCCGCAGGAGCTGTTCCGTGAATGCAGCCACTACTGTGAGCTGGTCTCCACCCCCGAGCAGATCCCGCAAGTGCTGGCCATTGCGATGCGTAAAGCGGTGCTTAACCGCGGCGTATCGGTGGTGGTATTGCCGGGCGACGTGGCGCTGAAGGCCGCGCCGGAAAGCGCCAGCAGCCACTGGTATCCGGCCCCGCACCCAATAGTGACGCCGCCGCAAAGCGAACTGGAAAAGCTGGCCGACACGCTGAAATCCTCACGCAACATCACCCTGCTGTGCGGCAGCGGCTGCGCCGGGGCGCATGACGAACTGACCGCATTTGCTGAAAAGCTTAAGTCCCCCATCGTCCACGCACTGCGCGGTAAAGAGCACGTCGAGTACGACAACCCATACGATGTCGGCATGACCGGGCTCATTGGCTTCTCCTCCGGTTTCCACGCCATGATGAACGCCGATACGCTGATTCTGCTGGGCACCCAGTTCCCGTATCGCCCGTTCTACCCCAGCGAAAGCACCATCATTCAGATAGATATCAACCCCGCCAGCATTGGCGCGCACAGTAAAGTTGATATGGCGCTGGTTGGTGATGTCAAAGCCACCTTGTCCGCGCTGCTGCCGCTACTGGAAGAGAAAAGCGATCGCCGTTTTCTCGACAAAGCGCTGGAACACTATCGCGACGCGCGTAAGGGGCTGGACGATCTGGCCAAACCCAGCGACAAAGTCATTCACCCACAGTATCTGGCGCAGCAGATTAGCCGCTTTGCTGACGACGACGCCATCTTCACCTGCGACGTCGGCACGCCAACGGTGTGGGCCGCCCGCTACCTACAGATGAACGGTAAGCGCCGCCTGCTCGGTTCCTTCAACCACGGCTCAATGGCCAACGCCATGCCGCAGGCGCTGGGCGCGCAGGCGACAGAACCGGGACGTCAGGTTGTCGCGATGTGCGGCGATGGCGGCTTTAGCATGCTGATGGGCGATTTCCTGTCGGTGGTGCAGATGAAGCTGCCGGTCAAAATCGTGGTCTTTAATAACAGCGTACTGGGCTTTGTGGCGATGGAGATGAAAGCCGGAGGTTACCTGACCGATGGCACCGAACTGCACGACACCAACTTCGCGCGTATTGCCGAGGCCTGCGGGATCACCGGCATTCGCGTCGAGAAAGCCGCCGACGTCGATGACGCCTTACAACGCGCCTTCAGTATCGACGGCCCAGTACTGGTCGACGTGGTCGTGGCCAAAGAGGAGCTGGCGATTCCGCCACAGGTTAAACTCGAACAGGCCAAAGGTTTCAGCCTGTATATGCTGCGCGCCATCATCAGCGGTCGTGGCGATGAAGTGATCGAACTGGCGAAAACCAACTGGCTCAGGTAAAAATGGTGGCATTCTTCCGAGTTTAAAAAGGAAATGCCGTGATTGATTTACGCAGTGATACCGTAACCCGCCCGACGCGCGCCATGCTCGAAACGATGATGGCCGCGCCGGTCGGCGATGACGTCTATGGCGACGATCCCACCGTTAACGCCCTTCAGCAGTACGCTGCCGAACTGGCAGGCAAAGAGGCAGCCCTGTTCCTGCCCACCGGCACCCAGGCCAACCTGGTGGCGCTGCTGAGCCACTGCGAACGCGGCGAGGAGTACATCGTCGGCCAGGGGGCACATAATTATCTGTATGAAGCTGGCGGCGCGGCAGTGCTGGGCAGCATTCAGCCGCAGCCGATTGACGCTGCGGGCGACGGCACGCTGCCGCTGGATAAAGTGGCGGCAAAAATTAAAGCCGACGATATCCACTTCGCGCGTACCAAACTTCTGAGCATTGAAAATACCCACAACGGCAAGGTACTGCCGCGCGAGTATCTTAAATCGGCTTGGGAATTTACCCGCGAACGCGGCCTGGCGCTGCATGTCGACGGGGCGCGTATCTTCAACGCGCTGGTTAGCTACGGCTGTGAGCTAAAAGATATCGCCCAATACTGCGACTCGTTCACCATCTGCCTGTCCAAAGGGCTGGGCACGCCGGTCGGCTCGCTGCTGGTCGGGAATCATGACTACATCAAACGCGCCAACCGCTGGCGGAAGATGACCGGCGGCGGTATGCGCCAGGCCGGTATTCTGGCGGCGGCAGGACTGTATGCGTTGCAAAACAACGTCGCGCGTCTGCAGGACGATCACGACAATGCCGCCTGGCTTGCCGCTGCACTACGTGAGATTGGCGCCGACGTCATGCGTCACGATACCAATATGTTATTCGTCCGCGTGGGCGAAGAAAATGCTGCCGCACTGGGGGAGTTTATGCAGGCGCGCGGCGTGCTGATCAACGCCTCGCCCATCGTGCGGCTGGTCACGCATCTGGACGTCAATCGTGAGCAACTTACGGAAGTGGTTGCCCACTGGAAAGCCTTTTTAGCGCGATAAGGAGTTCGGCGTGTCACAGACTATTTTGGTTTTTGGGGCCAGTGGCTATATTGGCCAGCATCTGGTCACTGAATTAAGCCTGCGCGGCTATACCGTCCGGGCGGTGGCACGTCGTATTGAACGACTCCAGAAGCTACAGCTTGCCGGGGTGACTTGCTATTCCGTTGACCTGGAAAAAAACGGCGATATTGCCCGGCTGTTGAACGGCGTGGATACCGTTTATTACCTCGTTCACGGCATGGGTGAAAGCCAGGATTTTATCCGCCATGAACGTCGGGTGGCGGAAAACGTCCGCGACGCGCTGCGGATTACCCCCGTTAAGCAGGTGATTTTCCTCAGCTCGCTACAAGCGCCAGAGCATCAGCAGTCGCCGCACCTGCGCGCCCGGCAGCTTACCGGCAATATCCTGCGCGACGCGGGCGTGCCGGTCAGCGAGCTGCGCGCCGGGATTATCGTTGGCGCGGGCTCCGCCGCCTTCGAAGTGATGCGCGATATGGTCTACAACCTGCCGGTGCTGACGCCGCCGCGCTGGGTCCGTTCGCGCACCACGCCGATTGCGCTGGAGAATCTGCTGGTTTACCTGGTCGAACTGCTTAACCACCCGTCCGCAGAACACCGCGTGTTTGAGGCCGCCGGGCCGGAAGAGCTGACCTATCAGCAGCAGTTCGAACATTTTATGGCGGTCAGCGGTCGTCATCGGCCGCTCATTCCCATCCCCTTCCCCACAAGCTGGATCTCGGTCTGGTTTCTGAACGTGATCACCTCCGTACCGCCGACAATCGCCAAAGCGCTGATCCAGGGATTAAAACACGATCTGCTGGCCGACGATCGCGCGCTGCGCACGCTGATCCCGCAAACCTTAATCCCCTTCGATGAAGCGGTACGCCGCACGCTGGAGGAAGAGAAAAAACTGGCCAACTCCAGCGACTGGGGCTACGACGCGCAGGCCTTCGCCCGCTGGCGTCCGGAGTATGGCTTCTTTGCCAAGCAGGCAGGCTTCACCGTCAGCACTCAGGCAAGCCTGTCGGCGCTGTGGGAAGTGGTTAACCGTCTCGGCGGCAAAGAGGGCTATTTCTTTGGCAACGCGCTGTGGAAAACCCGCGCGGCGATGGATCTGCTGGTCGGGCACCGGCTCGCCAAAGGTCGCCCCGCGCACCCACTGCTCCAGCCCGGCGACATGGTCGACAGCTGGAAGGTGATTATCGTCGAACCGGAAAAAGCGCTGACGCTGCTGTTTGGCATGAAAGCGCCGGGGCTCGGGCGTCTTAGCTTTACGCTGGTCGATAAAGGCACTCATCGCGAACTTGACGTGCGCGCCTGGTGGCATCCGCACGGTATGCCAGGATTAATCTACTGGCTGTTGATGATTCCAGCACATCTGTTCATCTTTCGCGGAATGGCGCGGCGCATTGCCCGTCTGGCAGAAGAAGTCACAGGAAAAAGTGCGCAATAACCCTTTTTCGTCTTAGTTTCCCATTGCATACAAGTGAAATAAACGGAAGAATGCGCACGAAACTCTTTTTTAACACTGTGGATGATTATGAAGGTACTGGTCACCGGCGCCACGAGCGGATTAGGCAGAAACGCAGTTGAGTATCTGCGCCGCAAGGGCATTAGCGTCAGAGCGAGCGGTCGCAATGAAGCGATGGGCAAACTGCTGGAAAAAATGGGCGCCGAATTCGTCCATGCCGACCTGACCGAACTGGTCTCCTCTCAGGCCAAAGTGATGCTGGCGGGCGTTGACACGCTGTGGCACTGCTCCAGCTTTACTTCACCGTGGGGCACCCAGGCCGCCTTCGACCTCGCCAACGTCCGTGCCACCCGCCGCCTCGGCGAATGGGCCGTCGCCTGGGGGGTGCGCAACTTTATCCATATTTCTTCGCCGTCACTCTACTTTGACTATCACCACCATCGGGATATCAAAGAAGATTTCCGCCCGCACCGTTTTGCCAACGAGTTCGCCCGCAGTAAAGCCGCCAGCGAAGAGGTGATCCAGCTGCTGGCGCAGGCCAACCCGAACACGCGCTTTACTATTCTGCGCCCACAGAGCGTGTTTGGCCCGCACGATAAGGTGTTTATCCCGCGCCTCGCGCAGATGATGCACCATTACGGCAGCGTGCTGCTGCCGCGCGGCGGCCACGCGATGGTTGACATGACCTACTACGAAAACGCCGCCCACGCTATGTGGCTCGCCAGCCAACCGCGCTGTGACGGCCTGCCTTCCGGCCGTGCTTACAACATCACCAACGGCGAGCCGCGCACGCTGCGAAGCATCGTTGAGCGGCTAATCGACGAGCTGGACATTGCTTGCCGCATTCGTTCCGTGCCTTATCCGATGCTGGATATGATTGCGCGCAGCATGGAACGCTTTGGCGATAAAAAAGCCAAAGAGCCGTCGCTGACCCACTACGGTGTGTCGAAGCTGAACTTCGACTTTACCCTGGATATCAGCCGCGCCCGCGAAGAGCTGGGCTACGAGCCGATTGTGTCGCTGGACGACGGCATCGTGCGTACCGCCGCCTGGCTCGAAGATCACGGCAAGCTGCATCGCTAGGACTTAGCCCTGGCCATATTTCTCCAGCAGCGCCTCGGCAATCGCCAGACTCTCCATATCCGCGACGCCGTCATAGCGCGCCGGGCGGAAGTGCATCTGGAAGGCCGCAATCACCCGCATCTGCTGGAGCCGCGTCATATTCGGTTTGACCTCATAGCCATAGCGCGCCAGCAAATCCAGCAGGGTATACGAGGCAATCGGCGCATTCGGCGATCGACCGTTCAGATAGAAGGCCACGCGGCTGGCATCCGGCCACGCGCCGATACCCTGCTGCGCCAGCGATTGCCATGGGAATAACGGACCGGGATCGTCCTTACGCTGCGGCGCGATATCCGAATGCGCGACCACATTTTGCGGTTCGATGTTGTAGCGTTTGATAATGTCCTTCGCCAACGGCACCAGCGCCTGGATTTGCGCCGGTTCAAACGGCGTGAAGAACTTCGTCCCCTCCGACTTCTGCCAGCCACGGTTTTCCAGCTCAATACCGATAGAGGTATCGTTAATACGGGTTGCCCCGCGCCAGAAACTCGCGCCTGCATGCCAGGCCAGCTCGGACTCCGGCACCAGCTGCCAGATTCGCGGCTTGCCACGTACCAGCGGCGGCACGGCGGGAATGAGATAATGGACGCTGACATCCTTGCCGGTCAGCGCCGTGAGCGAGACGTCAAAATCGTCCGCCGTGTAGTGGATGACCAGCATTTTAATGCGCGGATATGCCGCCGGGGCCGAACGGCTGGTATCGAGTACATAGTCAGGTTTCTCGATAACCGCTTTTTTCTCTTCTTTACTCGCACACCCCGCCAGCAGCACCGCCAGCATCACGATCGTCAGAAAACGTTTCATCTGCGCGTTTTGACCGCCGTACCGCTCACGCTGACCATCAGCATACTGCTGTCTTTACCCACGGTTTCATAATCAATATCAATGCCCACAACCGCATCGGCACCCAGCGCCGCGGCCTGCTCGCCCAACTCTTTAAAAGCAATTTCGCGCGCTTTGCGCAGCTCTTTTTCGTATGCCCCCGAGCGACCGCCGACGATGTCGCGGATACCGGCGAAGAAATCGCGGAAAATGTTGGCGCCTAAAATCGCCTCTCCGGTGACCACGCCGCAGTATTCGACGATCGTTTGCCCTTCAAGGGTGGGGGTAGTTGAAAATTGCATGGACAGCTCCTTCTTTAACGTTCAATGCCTTAGCTCTCAGCGCTAAACGCATTATCGGACCGATACGCTATGCTTGAAAAGGGATTACTTCATTATCGTATACGTAAATCGCGCCCGCTGCATGGCGGCGGTTGATACGCCCGTGGACGGCGTAGAAGCGACTAATGTTGAGACAGCTAACAAGGAATCACTATGCGTTACACCAACCTTGCACTTATTCTTCCCGCCGCGCTGCTGCTGAGCGCCTGCACCACCGTAACACCAGCCTACAAAGATACCGGCACGCGCGTCGGGCAATGTGTAGAAGGCGGCCCGGATACCGTGGCACAAAAATTTTACGACGACCAGATCCAGCGCCGGACCAGCGATATTAACGCCCTGCGCCCTTACCTCAGCGACGGCCTGGCCAAACTGCTGAACGAGAGCAGCCAGGATGCCAGCAAACGTTCGCTGATGCAGTCCGGCCTGTTCTCCAGCAGCGCCACGGCGCCTGATTCGGCAAGCGTGGCTAGCGCCTCGACTATCCCGAATACCGATGCCCGCAATATTCCGCTGCGCGTCGATTTAAAACAGGGAACCCAGAGCTGGAAAGATGAAGTGCTGATGATTCGGGAAGGTCAGTGCTGGGCGGTGGACGATGTGCGCTACCTTGGCAACAACAGCCATGCGCCAGCCGGTACGTTGCGTCAATCTCTCGAGAAACGTTAATAAAGTGTAAACAAATCCTGCTAAATCGCTTATCCCGGCAAAATGTCTGGCATTCCTCCAGGAATGCCGACATTTATACCCCTCGCCCACCCCGACCGTTATTTTGTGCTAACTTTAAAAGAAAAGTTGGTTTATATTTAAGTTTTAACGCACAAATATTGCATAACTATTCTGTCAAAGGTACTATTTGCGGCCTCAATTGCTGATAATTCCTCTATGGCTGATGCCTTCAGCGGGGAAATAGAAGAGCGGCAGCAGAGTAAGCACCTGGCGTTTCCAGGGCGAGAACAACTCTTTCGTGACGGGTATCAATGAGCATTAAATTAGACGGCATTAACTGCTTTTATGGCGCGCATCAGGCGCTGTTCGACATCACGCTACAGTGCCCGGAGGGCGAAACGCTGGTACTGCTTGGCCCTAGCGGCGCGGGCAAAAGCTCACTGCTGCGCGTGCTGAATCTGCTGGAGATGCCGAAATCCGGTACCCTGGCGATTGCGGGTAACCATTTCGATTTTGCTAAAACCCCGTCAGACAAGGCGATTCGCGAACTGCGTCAAAACGTAGGGATGGTCTTCCAGCAGTACAACCTGTGGCCGCACCTGACGGTGGTACAGAACCTGATTGAAGCGCCGTGCCGCGTGCTCGGCTTAAGCAAAGACAGCGCGATGGCCCGTGCCGAAAAACTGCTTGAGCGTTTACGCCTCAAGCCGTTCAGCGACCGTTACCCCCTGCACCTCTCCGGCGGCCAGCAGCAGCGCGTGGCGATTGCCCGTGCGCTGATGATGGAGCCGCAGGTGCTGCTGTTTGATGAACCGACCGCGGCGCTCGACCCGGAAATTACCGCCCAGATCGTCAGCATCATTCATGAACTGGCGGAAACCAACATTACCCAGGTGATCGTCACCCACGAAGTGGAAGTGGCGCGTAAAACGGCCAGCCGCGTGGTGTACATGGAAAACGGTTATATCGTCGAACAAGGCGATGCAAGCTGCTTTAACAGCCCACAGACTGATGCATTTAGAAGTTATCTTTCTCACTGAGATTCAGGACAATGACGATGAAAAAAGTACTGATTGCCGCGCTGCTTGCTAGCGTTAGCCTCTCCGCTGGTGCTGCTCAAACCATCCGTTTCGCCACCGAAGCTTCTTATCCTCCGTTTGAGTCGATGGACGCTAACAACCAGATCGTCGGCTTCGACGTGGATCTGGCGAATGCTCTGTGTAAAGAGATCGACGCAACCTGTACCTTCAGCAACCAGTCTTTCGATAGCCTGATCCCAAGCCTGAAGTTCCGCCGCATCGACGCGGTCATGGCCGGTATGGATATCACGCCGGAACGTGAAAAGCAGGTGCTGTTCACCACCCCGTATTACGACAATTCCGCGCTGTTCGTGGGCGTGAAAGGTAAATTTACCGGCGTCGACCAGCTGAAAGGCAAAAAAGTGGGCGTGCAGAACGGCACCACCCACCAGAAATTCATCATGGATAAACATCCGGAAATCACCACCGTTCCTTACGACAGCTACCAGAACGCTAAACTGGATCTGCAAAACGGTCGTATTGATGCCGTCTTCGGCGACACTGCGGTGGTCACCGAATGGCTGAAAGCGAACGATAAGCTGGCGGCCGTTGGCGACAAAGTCACCGACAAAGGCTACTTCGGTACCGGTCTGGGCATTGCCGTGCGTCAGGGCAACACCGAGCTGCAGCAGAAATTCAACGCTGCGCTGGAAAAAGTGAAGAAAGATGGCACTTACCAAACCATCTACGCGAAATGGTTCCAGAAGTAAGACTTGATGAACGAAATGTTTCCTTTAGCGAGCGCCGCCGGCATGACCGTCGGCCTTGCCATTTGTGCACTGATTATCGGGCTCGCGCTGGCGATGTTCTTTGCGGTATGGGAGTCGGTAAAATGGCGCCCGATCGCATGGATCGGCTCCGCGCTGGTCACGGTGCTACGCGGCCTGCCGGAAATTCTGGTGGTGCTGTTTATCTACTTCGGCTCTTCACAGCTGCTGCTGACGCTGTCCGATGGGTTTAGCATCAACCTCGGTTTCGTGCAGATTCCGGTGCAGATGCAGATTGAAAACTTTGACGTCAGCCCGTTCCTGTGCGGTGTGATTGCCCTCTCCCTGCTCTACGCCGCCTACGCCTCGCAAACCCTGCGCGGCGCGCTGAAAGCGGTGCCGGTAGGCCAGTGGGAGTCCGGCCAGGCGCTGGGGCTGTCGAAAAGCGCCATCTTCTTCCGCCTGGTGATGCCGCAGATGTGGCGTCACGCGTTGCCGGGGCTGGGTAACCAGTGGCTGGTGCTGCTGAAGGATACCGCGCTGGTCTCGCTGATTAGCGTGAACGACCTGATGCTGCAAACCAAAAGCATTGCCACCCGTACCCAGGAGCCGTTTACCTGGTACATCGTGGCGGCAGCCATTTACCTGGTGATTACCCTGCTCAGCCAGTACATTCTCAAACGCATTGACCTGCGTACCACTCGCTTTGAACGGAGACCAGGCTGATGCTCGAGTATTTACCGGAACTGATGAAAGGGCTGCACACCAGCCTGACGCTAACCGTCGCCTCTATCGTGGTGGCGCTGGTGCTGGCGCTGATCTTCACCATCATTCTGACACTGAAGACGCCGGTGCTGGTGTGGGTGGTTCGCGGCTACATTACGCTGTTTACCGGCACGCCTCTGCTGGTACAGATCTTCCTGATCTACTACGGCCCCGGCCAGTTCCCGACGCTGCAGAACTACCCGGTGCTGTGGCATTTGCTCTCGGAACCGTGGCTATGTGCGCTGATTGCCCTGTCGCTGAACAGCGCCGCCTATACCACGCAGCTGTTCTTCGGCGCCATTCGCGCCATCCCGGAAGGCCAGTGGCAGTCGTGTAATGCGCTGGGAATGAGTAAGAAAGATACGCTGGCGATTCTGCTGCCTTACGCCTTTAAACGCGCGCTCTCCTCTTACTCCAACGAAGTGGTGCTGGTGTTCAAGAGTACCTCTCTGGCCTACACCATTACGCTGATGGAAGTGATGGGCCACGGGCAGCTGCTTTATGGCCGCACCTACGATGTGATGGTATTTGGTGCCGCCGGGCTGGTCTACCTCGTCGTCAACGGCCTGCTGACGCTGTTGATGCGTCTGATTGAACGTAAAGCGCTGGCCTTCGAGCGTCGCAACTGATTTTTGCATAACCATTAAAACAGAAAACGGATAAGCCTCTGGTCTATCCGTTTTTTTTCACCACCAATAAAATATTTAATCAAATATATTGCATATAAATTCACATAATGGCATTGTAACTCCATGCCACACGCAGGGCAGCATTCTATAAGCGAGACAGACAGGAGCTCATCCATGAAAAAATTAGTATTGGCCGCCTTACTGGCCACCGTAACCTTCGGCGCTCAGGCCGCAGAAAAAATCAGCTTCGGCGTTTCCGCGACCTACCCGCCGTTTGAATCCATGGATGCCAACAACCAGATTGTCGGCTTCGATATCGATCTCGCCAACGCGCTGTGTAAGCAGATGCAGGCCGAATGTACCTTCACTAACCATGCGTTCGACAGCCTGATTCCGGCGCTGAAGTTCAAGAAATATGACGCGGTGATTTCCGGTATGGACATCACGCCGGAACGTAGCAAGCAGGTGGCCTTTACCGACGCCTACTACGCTAACTCCGCGCTGGTCATTGCTAAAAAAGGTGAGTTCAAAAGCTTTGACGATCTGAAAGGCAAGCGCATCGGTATGGAAAACGGTACCACCCACCAGAAATACCTGATGGACAAGCATCCGGAAGTCAAAACCGTGGCCTACGACAGCTACCAGAATGCGATTATCGACCTGAAAAATGGCCGTATCGACGGCGTGTTTGGCGACACCGCGGTGGTCAACGAGTGGCTGAAAACCAACCCGCAGCTGGGTACCGCGACCGAGAAAGTAACCGACCCGCAGTACTTCGGTATTGGTCTCGGCATTGCGGTACGTCCGGATAACAAAGCGCTGCTGGAAAAACTGAACGGCGCGTTGAAAGCGATTAAAGCCGACGGTACCTACCAGAAAATTAACGATAAGTGGTTTGCTGAGTAAGCCATCTTTATCCCGGTAAGCGCCCTGCTTACCGGGTTCATTACTCTACAGCGGCACGAAAAAGCGAAAACAGGCGCCCGCCGCCGCGTCGACCAGACGAATACTGCCGCCATGCAGTTCCAGCATCCTGCGAACGATCAGCAATCCCAAGCCTCCGCGGTTTTCACGCGCACTCTGCGGGCTTAACGCGGAAGGACGCTGGAAGAGCTGTTCCCGCAAAGCCGCCTCGACGCCCGGCCCGCTGTCCGCCACCTCGACCTGCAGGCGTTCATTTTCCTGCCACACCCGCAGCATCACCGTGCCACCCGGCGGCGTATGACGCACGGCGTTATCCAGCAGATTCGTGACGACTCGTTCAATCATCGAAACGTCGGCATTCAGTAACGGCAGCGCGCGCGGGATCTCAACCTTCAGCGTAAGTCGACGCGTCTCAATCGCCAGATCGAATTTTTGCGCCACATCCTGCAGTAGCTCACCAATGGCAAAAGGTTCCCGCTGCGGCTTGATGCCGCCGTGCTCCAGTTTTGCCAGCTCAAACAATTGCTGTGACAGATGGCGTACCTTTTGCCCCTGGCGCAGCGCAATCGCCAGATACTGACGATTATCCTCCGGCGTCAGGGTATCGGCCTTCAGCGAAAGCGTCTCCAGATACCCCAACAGCGAAGTCAGCGGCGTGCGCAGGTCGTGGGAGATATTGGCGATAAACTCGCGGCGCTGCCGATCGCTGTCAGAAAGCTGGTCCCACTGACCGGCAATTTTGCGCGCCAGCTCGATAAAGGTGTTGCGCAGAATCGCCACCTCGTTCGAGGAATCCCCCTCCAGCGGTTGCTGAGCGAGTTGCCGGATAGCGCTGATACTGTCCCGGTCCAGCCCCTCAACATCTGCGGTAAGCTGACGTACCGGGCGGGTGACCCAGTACCAGATCATCACCCCCGCCAGCAGGCCAAACAGCGCCACCAGCAGCAGCGACCAGACCACGGTGCTCCACAGCGTTTTCTGCCAGGCGCTCTCCGCCAGCGCGTTGAAATTTTCCCCTTCGAGGACGATATAAAGATAGCCGCGCAGATTGCCGTTTTGCATCACCGGTGCTGCGCTGAAGACCTTGCGTTTATTCAGATTGCGCGGGTCGTCGCCGTACACCGGCCAGGCAGCGCCGCTCAGGAAGGTTTTTACCGGTTCAATGTCGAGCTGCTGGCGCTTAATGTGTCCGGGCGGCGCCGCGTCGGCGATAATCGTGCCTTCGGGCGACAGAAGATAGAGCTCGACGCTGGGATTGAAGGTCATCAGCCGATCGAACAGCATTTTCAGGGTCTGACCATTCACCTCGCCGCGCGCTTCCAGCAGCGGCTCGCGGTTGACGATCTGCTGCGCCAGCCCGGAGGAGAGACGCTGCACCATCGCATTACCGTACTGGTTGCTGTTATACAGCTGTATGCTGCAAGCGGCGATCGCACACAGCAGCAGGATGGCGGTGAAGACCAGCGTCAGACGCTGGCTCAGGCTCAGCCGTCGATTCATGGCGCAGACTCCGGTTTGTCAGTGGCGAACTTATAGCCTTTTCCCCAGACGGTGAGGATGATCTCCGGCTCGGCCGGATCCTTCTCTATTTTGATCCGCAGGCGATTGATATGGGTGTTGACGGTGTGTTCATAGCCTTCGTGCTGATAGCCCCAGACGTTTTCCAACAGCGACAGGCGCGAGAAGACCTCACCAGGATGGCGCGCAAACCAGTACAACAGGTCGAATTCTCGCGGCGTAAGCTCGATTGACTCCCCATGCAGTCGTACCTCGCGAGAGAGCGGATCGATAGTCAGACCATGGCTGGCAATCGCCCCGCTTTCCAGACGGATGCTTTGCCCCATCGCCTCCTGACGACGAAACAGCGCTTTGACACGGGCAACCAGCTCCAGCACTGAAAACGGTTTCGGCAGGTAATCGTCAGCCCCCGTCTCAAGCCCCAACACGCGGTGCGTTTCGCTGGTGCGGGCGCTGATAATAATCACCGGCAAATAGCGCGTCATCTGCCGAATACGGCGACAGATCTCCAGCCCGTCAACGCCGGGCAGCATTAAGTCAAGAATCACCGCGTCCCACACGCATTGCTCAAGCTGCTGTAACGCTCGCGCACCGTCCGCCTCATGCACAATCTGATAGCCCTCATCCTGCAGATTCAGGCGCAACAGGGTTGCAATATCCTGGTCATCTTCCACCAGTAAGATTTTTTTTGCGTTATTCATGACGCTCCACCTACGCTTTTTTTCAAGCTTAACTCAGGCGAGCGTCACGAGTTATCACATTTTATTTAAACTTCCGGGAGTGAAGGCTTAACGCTTAGAGCCTATCCCAGTAGGCGTAATTGTTGAAGCCAGTTTGGGGCCAGACAGCGCGCAGAAACCGGAGCGTACACGTAGTACGTGAGGATTTCGAGCACTGCCCGGCCCCAAAATGGCGAATAAAATAGCCTAATGGGATAGGCTCTTAACCAGCAGCGTCAACACCTCATAGTGCGCGGTATGCGGGAACATATCGAACAGCTGTACTTTTTCGATCCGGTATCCCGGCAGGTGGGTAATGTCTTTTGCCATCGTCTGCGCGTTGCAGCTGGAGTAAATAATATACTGCGGCGCCATCTCGCTGAGATAGTCGCATAACGCTTTACCAATGCCCCGGCGCGGCGGGTTGACCAGCACCAGTTGCGGAATATCCGCCTGGGCGGTGGCAAATTGCGTGGAGTCCAGCGCCTGGAAATGCAGCTTGTCCAACCCCAACTCTGCCGCCGACTGCTTCGCACAGGCAATGGCTTCCGGGGCAATCTCAATGCCGGTCAGGGTCATCTCCGGCGTCGCGCAGTGCAGGCCAAAGCCGCCCACACCGCAGAACAGGTCCCACATGTGATTCACCGGCAGCGCCCGTACCCAGTCACGCGCGGTAGCGTATAACGCGCTGGCCACCGTTGGGTTGGTCTGGAAAAAGCTTTGCGGGCGGATCCACAGCGGCACGCCGTTAAAACGCTCCGCCAGCGCCTGCTGTTCGGTAAAGAAAATCTCCTGCTCGCCTTCCATAATCGCCATATGCACCGGCTGGATATTCGCGGTGATCACCTTCAACTGCGGCAGTTGCGCCTGTAGCCACGGCAGCGCGGCGCGCAGCTGTTCCAGCTTGGTTTCTGACCGCAGTACGAAGCGCAGCATCATCCCACCGTCGAGCTGGCTTTCCGTCAACAGTAAATACTTCAGTTCACCGCGCTTGCGCGCCACGTTGTACGGCGTTAGGCCCGCCCGGGCAATAAACGGCTTAAGCGCGGCGAACACCGGCGCGAACGACGGCGGATAAAGAGGACAATCGGTTAAATCTTCCGGCGTGCCGTCTCGATGCAACATGCCGAGCAGCGGGCGCTCTACGCTGCCGCTGACCACCATTTTGGCTTTATTGCGAAAAGCCTGCTCCGGCCCGCAGACGGGTGCGCACCAGTCGCCGACGGTAGAACCCGCCAGCAGCGTCTGGAGATCGGCCATTTTAGCGGCAAGCTGTTCGGCGATGGGCCGCTCAATCCACTGGCAGGAACGACAGCGGTCGGCATCATAAAGTGCGCACTGCATAGAAAAACCTTGAGACGAATGGGGCGTGGATTGTATCACCGTTATTGTAAGCGGAAAAATCGCCGGGAGGCGGTGGGGATGAAAAGCAGGCATAAAACCAGCAGATCCGGCATTTTTTGCATCACCAGCGAGCGGAAGATCTCGCGCTTCGATTCACCGGCAATGCTGAACAGCTCCGGGTAGCCATAACCCAGCGAGGCTGCCCACAGGTAGCTGGCGGCAATCACCTGCGTTAGCAGATAAACCCAGCGCGCCCAGTTGCGCCCTTTGACCAGCGAAAAGGCGCAGGCAATCTCGATAAACACCAGCACCAGACTGGAGAGAAACACCAGCGTCAGCGACCAGGTCTGGACGCTGCGATGAATAAATTCGCCTATCCCACTTAGCCCCAACAGGTTGAACACCATCAACAGATCGAGACAGCGGATTAAAATAATGGCGAGCGCGGCCACCTGCACTAAAGCAGGAACATTCAGACGGGCGTGCGACCGACGGCTTCGAGTAAACAGTTCCAATGTATCGCCTTCCATGAAAACGATGCCGCGAAAGTTCGCGGCATCGACTGCATATCCGTATCGATTTTAAGTGGATTATCCGCGTCTTGCACGCTGGATATCACGCACCCGTTGTTTTTCCGCGCGCGCCATCAAATACCAGGCGATAAATCCGACAATTCCGACCACGCCAAGGATCAGCGACGCCAGAGCGTTAATCTCCGGATTCACCCCCATACGCACGCTGGAGAAGACCAGCATTGGCAAGGTCGTCGCTCCCGGGCCGGAGACGAAGCTGGCAATCACCAGATCGTCCAACGACAACGTAAAGGCCAGCAGCCAGCCGGAAACGACAGCCGGCATAATCATCGGCAGCGTAATCACGAAAAACACCTTCAGCGGCGTGGCACCAAGATCCATCGCCGCCTCCTCAATGGAGCGATCCAGCTCGCGCAGTCGCGAGGAGATCACCACCGCCACGTAGGCGGTACAGAAGGTCACGTGCGCCAGCCAGATGGTCAGCATGCCACGATCCGCCGGCCAGCCGATGGCGTGCGCCAGGGCGACGAACAGCAGCAGCAGCGACAATCCGGTAATGACGTCCGGCATTACCAGCGGTGCGGTGATCATAAAGGCAAAACCATTGGCACCGCGGAAACGGCCAAAGCGAACCATCACCATCGCGGCAATGGTGCCAAGCACCGCCGCCGCCGTGGCGGCCGCTGCGGCAATGGTCAGGCTCAGCCCCACCGCGCTCATCATCGCATCGTCACGGAACAGCTCGCCGTACCAGCGCGTCGACCAGCCAGCCCACACGGTGACCAGCTTCGAGCTGTTAAACGAGTAGATCACCAGCATCAGCATCGGCGCGTACAGGAAGGTGAAGCCAAGCACCAGAATCAGGATCCGCCACGGTGAGCGGACGACCGGTAGATTGTTCATCCGTGGTCCCCCATCTGTTTTTGCTGATATTTATGGAACCACATGATCGGCACGATCAACAGCAGCAGCATGACGATCGCCACCGCCGAGGCCACCGGCCAGTCGCGGTTGTTGAAGAACTCCTGCCACAACACGCGGCCAATCATAATGCTGTCCGGGCCGCCGAGCAGTTCCGGGATCACAAACTCCCCTACCGCCGGAATAAACACCAGCATCGAACCGGCGATAATCCCCCCCTTGGTGAGCGGCACAATCACGCTGAAGAAGGTTTTCAGCGGGCGAGCGCCAAGATCCAGAGAGGCCTCAACCAACGAATAGTCAATGCGGGTCAGCGCGGTGTAAATAGGCAACACCATAAACGGCAGATAGGCGTAGACAATGCCGATGTAGACCGCGAGATTGGTGTGCAGAATAGTCAGAGGCTGATCGATTACCCCCAGCCACATCAGGAAATTATTCAACACGCCGTTGTTTTTCAGGATCCCCATCCACGCGTACACGCGGATCAGGAACGAGGTCCACGACGGCAGAATCACCAGCAGCAGCAGAATATTTCGCGTTGACGGCTTGCTGTGCGCTACCGCCCACGCCAGCGGGTAACCAAGCAGCAGGCAGCAGATCGTCGAGATGGCGGCAACCTGTAACGACTGGAGATACGCTTCAAAATAGAGCGGATCGTCGGTCAATTGCAGGAAATTGCCAAAGTTCAGCGCGATCGTCAGCTGACCGTCGGCCCACTCCATCAGGTCGGTATACGGCGGGATCGCCCGCGCCATTTCCGCCAGACTGATTTTAAACACAATCAGGAACGGCAGCAGGAACAGCAGGATCAGCCACACATACGGCAGCGCGATCACCAGCTTGCGCCCGTGCTTCATGTTGACCCGCGCCAGCCACAGGGCGAAGCCGCCCGGTTTGTGCGGGCGGGCCGGTGGTTCGTACGTACTCATAACCCCCTCCTTAAACCGTCAACACCACGCAGCTGTCGGCTTCCCAGCACAGACGGACCTCATCGCCCCAGGTCGGCAACCCTTTCTGGTAACGGTGAGCATTCTGCAGCTGTGCGCTGATCATCTGGCCGCTTTTGAGGCGGACGTGATAAATGGAGAGATCGCCAAGGTAAGCAATATGCTCAACCTCCCCCACGGCGAAGTTGTAACCATCCGCTGGAGGATCTTCACAGAGCATGATTTTTTCCGGGCGTAAGGCCACGTACACCGGCACGTTATCGACCACCGAGGCATCCGCATCCACCTTCAACGGATGAACCAGCCCCGGAGACTCAATCACCAGCCCGTCTTCGTCGCGCGCTTTCAGCAGCCCTTCGAAAACGTTGACCGAGCCGATAAACTCGGCGCTGTAGCGGGTGGTCGGGTGTTCGTAAATTTCTTCCGGTTCGCCAATCTGTACAAACTTACCGCGGTTCATAATGGCAATGCGGCCCGCCATGGTCATGGCCTCTTCCTGGTCGTGGGTGACCATCACGCAGGTCGCGCCAACACGTTCAAGAATATCAACCACTTCCAGCTGCATCCGGTCACGCAGCTTTTTATCTAATGCGCCCATCGGTTCATCGAGCAGCAACAGTTTCGGACGTTTGGCGAGGCTTCGCGCCAGCGCCACACGCTGACGCTGGCCGCCGGAAAGCTGGTGCGGCTTACGCTTCGCGAACTCCTGCATGTGCACCAGCGCCAACATCTCGGCGACGCGGGCGCTAATTTCCGCCTTCGGTAGCTTGTCCTGCTTAAGACCAAAGGCGATGTTTTGCTCGACGGTCATGTGCGGAAACAGCGCGTAGGACTGGAACATCATGTTAATCGGACGCAGATACGGCGGAACCTGCGCCAGATCGACGCCGTCCAGCACGATTTGCCCGGCGGTTGGCTGTTCAAAGCCCGCCAGCATGCGCAGCAGCGTCGATTTCCCACAGCCGGAAGCGCCCAGCAGCGCAAATATTTCGCCTTTATAGATAGTGAGATTAACGTCATCCACGGCGTGCTGGCCGTCGAAGGATTTAGTCAGATTACGGATTTCCAGCAGCGGGGTGAGCGCTTTGCGGGTTTTCGCCTGTGGGCGGGGAATAGCGTCGTTCAATCTGGTGCTCTCCGGCAAAAAACGAATATCGATATGACCCGGTTGTCATATCAACCTCTGGACACCCGCCATGTGGTGGGTGTCCAGATTGGGGCAGTTGCACTACCCCGGTGCATAACGGCATTATTTCCCGCTTTTCACTTTGGTCCATGCGCGCGTTCTGACGCGGTCGATTTTGGGATCCTGGACTTTCAGCGTAAACAGCTTGGCGAAGACATCAGCCGGCGGGTAAATCGCCGGATTGTCGCGAATCTCCGCGCTCACCAGCGGCGTAGAAGCCTTGTTGCCATTGGCGTAGAACACATGGTCGCTAATATGCGCAATCACGTCCGGACGCATCAGGTAATCAAGGAATTGATAGGCTTCGTCTTTGTTTTTCGCATCGGCAGGCATTGCGAAGACGTCAAAGAATGCCAGCGCCCCCTCTTTCGGAATGAAGTAGGAGACGTTCACGCCGTTCTTCGCTTCTTTCGCACGGTTCGCCGCCTGCCACACGTCGCCTGCCCAGCCGATGGCCACGCAGATATCGCCGTTAGCCAGATCGTTAATGTACTGAGAAGAGTGGAAGTAGCGAATATTCGGGCGCAGCTTCAGCAGCAGGTCGGTGGCCGGGCCGGTGTAATCATCCGCCTTGCTGCTGTTCGGATCTTTGCCCAGATAGTTCAGCACGGTGGCAAAAATCTCTTCCGGCGCATCGAGGAAGGAGACGCCGCAGCTCTTCAGCTTCTCGAGGTTCTCTGGCTTCATCACCAGATCCCAACTGTTCAGCGGCGCGTCTTTACCCAGTACGGCTTTGACCTTATCAACGTTATAGCCAATACCGGTGGTCGCCCACAGGTAAGGCATGGCGTATTTATTCTCCGGATCGTGCTTAGCGACCAGCTTCAGGACTTCCGGATCGAGATTTTTCCAGTTTGGCAGCTTGCTCTTATCGAGCGGCTGGAACACCCCCGCAGTGAGCTGGCGTTCCAGGAAGCTTGCCGACGGCACCACCAGATCAAAACCGGTGCTTCCTGCCATCAGTTTCCCTTCCAGCACTTCGTTAGAGTCGAATACGTCGTACACGACTTTAATCCCGGTCTCTTTCTCGAAGTTCGCCACGGTATCCGGCGCGATATAGTCGGACCAGTTATAGACATGCAGCGTTTTTTGTTCTGCAGCGAGCACGCTTGCCGAGGCAGCCATCAGCGCCCCCGTCACCAGACCTGTTAACCATTTTTTATTTAAGGCGGCCATATCTCTTATCCTTCTCGTCGCCCGTTAACAAACGGACTAAATATACGCAATTTAGAGTATGCAGAAATCATGCATATTTTTTCGTACTGCATGAAAGAGAAGAGACCGGGCTCCCCTGCAGTCATTGCTCGCGCTATCGATGCAAAATTCTCGCCAACAATGAGTATTGCCAGCAATAATTAGGGGGTGCACCGATATGTCGCAAGAATAACTGTAGCCCGAGCCGGAGGCTATAGGTCAGCGTAAAAAACGCCTTTTATCAATTTTTTATGCAAGATCACTCTATCTGATAAGCCAAAAGCGCCAATCAGGTAGTGAAAGAATCTTTAAAATAAGGTTAAAAGCAGAATAAAAGCGTGTAATACGCAGCCACCATGGCAGTGACTGCGCTATTTAGCGGGGAGGATTAGTGAAGAAAATGGTATTGAACATCTTCCGGCGGCTGTTCTTCTTCTTCCGGCTTATACAGCAGCTGCTGGGCGGACGCCTCGAGGATGACCATCGAGACCTGCTCTTCGCTTTGCTGCACGAAAGCCGCAAACTGTTCGAAGCTGACCCCAACCGCAGCGGATAAAGACTGGCAAACCACCAGCTTTGGCAGATTATCATCCTGCATATCGAGAAACGCTTTCACGGTCAGCGAGCTGGCGTTAATCGCAGACAGATCTGCCCCCACCGCCAGCAGCGCAGACGGCTTAACCTCGGCCAGCGCCGAGAAGAGCACGACGTTATCAATGAGGTCAATTTTGGCATCGAAGACGCCATCAAAATTTTGCATATGCGGCAGGTGCAGCGCCTGACAGGTGTCACACTCAAAAAAGCTCATGCCTATTTCGTCGAGCCACTGACGTAACGTATCCAGACTCGGGACGACGAGAGAATCCATATTGCCTATGACCTCATGCGGTAAAGTAACATTTCATAAAACACAAACGACCGGGACAGGGCCCGGCCTGAGTACCAGATTGCCATATAGCTTACGCAAAAAAAGCGTCACATACCATGAAAGCCGCACTAGCCACCGATTTTCAGGCAAAATCCAGGGTGTGCCTGTTGCTCGATCCACGCGATCATTTTTCCGGCAATATCGATACCGGTCGTGGTTTCCACCCCTTCCAGCCCCGGCGAGGCGTTCACTTCCATCACCAGCGGTCCGCGCGCTGCGCGCAGGATATCCACTCCCGCCACGTCGAGGCCCAGGGTTTGAGCCGCCTTAATAGCAATCTCGCGCTCGGCGTGAGTAATGTCGGCCACCGTAGCGACACCGCCGCGATGCAGGTTGGAGCGAAAATCGCCCTCCTTCGCCCGGCGCTCAATCGCCGCCACTACCTGATTGCCCACCACCAGGCAGCGAATATCGCGCCCTTTGGCCTCTTTGATGTATTCCTGCACCAGGATATGCGCGTTCAGCCCGCGAAAGGCGTCAATCACGCTCTCCGCCGCCTGTCGCGTTTCGGCCAGCACCACGCCGATTCCCTGCGTCCCTTCCACCAGCTTGACCACCAGGGGCGCGCCGCCGACCATGTCGATAAGATCGCTGGTATCGTCCGGCGAATGGGCAATACCGGTCACCGGAAGGTCGATGCCCTGGCGCGCCAGCAGCTGGAGCGAACGCAGCTTATCGCGGGCGCGGGTAATCGCTACCGATTCGTTGAGCGGGTAGCTGCCCAACATTTCAAACTGACGCAGCGCCGCCATGCCGTAGTAAGTGATAGCCGAGCCGATACGCGGGATCACCGCGTCATAATGCGGCAGCTGGCGCCCTTTATAATGAATGGACGACGCCGACGGATTGATATTCATGTAGCACGAAAGCGGGTCGAGGATCTCGACGATGTGGCCACGGCGAAGGGCAGCCTCGCGCAGACGTTTGCACGAGTAGAGCGTTCCATCCCGGGATAAAATGGCGATTTTCACCCTTTACCTCTCCAAAAAGACCGTAAAAAAAGCCGACGTAGCATACCGCTTTGCCCTGGCCGAATGTATGCGCCCTGACAAAGATTCAGCCCGATAGCGTTGCGCTTATCGGGCCTCCGGGTAACGCATGCTTTAGCGTGTCGCCCAGCCCTGCTTGTGGAGATAGTCCAGAATAAACGGTCGACTTTCTTTCACCAACGTACGGCGAATATGGTCGCTCCAGGTATCGCGGCGCGCGTTGGTGCTGCGCGACAGATAATACTGCGCCAGCTGTTCGTCGTACTGCGCCAGCACTTCGCGATCCATCGGTTGGTAGTGGTTTTCATGCACCAACAGCGTGGCAGGTAGACGCGGCTTGAGATCCGGATGGCTTGCCGGCCAGCCCAGGCACAGACCAAACAGCGGCAGCACGTGCTTTGGCAGCGCCAGCAGCTCGGTCACGGTTTCGATGTTATTACGCAACCCGCCGATATACACGCCTCCCAGACCCAGCGATTCCGCCGCGGTCAGCGCGTTTTGCGCCATCAGCGCGGTATCCACCACGCCCAACAGCAGTTGTTCCGCCAGGCCCAGCTGCGCATCAGGAAAAATCTGTAGATGACGGTTAAAATCGGCGCAGAATACCCAGAATTCTGCCGCCTGCGCCACGTGCTGCTGCCCGCCGGTCAGGCCGACCAGCTGCTCGCGCATCGCCTTATCGGTAATGCGAATAATCGATGTACACTGCAAAAAGCTCGAGCTGGACGTTGCCTGGGCGCTGGCGATAATCGCCTGACGCTGATCGTCGCGAATCGGTTCGTCGGTGAATTGACGAATGGAGCGATGGTTAAGCAATACCTCAATGGTCGGTGTCATCTTTGTTTTCCTTTTTTCGCGACTGGCCAGGATTCATCAGCTGCGGCGCTACGGCGCGGGCTATGCCGAGAAATAGCACGCCAGCGGCAGGCAGCATCAGCGCAATTCCCACGAAGATCATCACCACCGCCGCCAGCGGGCTGGCGAACGGCGCGGGCAGCGTGACGTACTGATTCAGCGACAGCCATGCCACCGCCAGCACAATCATGCCGATGGTCTCCAGAATTAAAACGCTTTTCGGTAGTGCTCCCAGCGAACGCATGCCTCTCCTCCTGTGAACCTGTCGCGTATTTTGATAGCCAATTCAGCTCGAGTATAACGGTAAGCGGGGGAAAAATAATTAGCCAAACATAGCCTTGATGAATCAGAACAACAGGCAGAACCTTCTTTCCCCCGCGCGTCCGGCGCGGCATGATAAGCGCCATTCGCCGACAGGCACATTGATTATTCCGCTCGTTTGAGGAGAGACACTATGTTTACCGTAATTTTTGGTCGTCCGGGCTGCCCTTATTGCGTTCGTGCAAAAGAGCTGGCGGAGAAACTGACTCAGGAGCGCGACGATTTTAACTACCGTTACGTGGATATTCACGCAGAAGGCATCAGCAAAGCCGATCTGGAAAAAACGGTGGGTAAACCGGTTGAAACCGTGCCGCAGATTTTTGTCGATCAGAAACACATCGGCGGCTGCACCGATTTTGAAGCGTGGGCGAAAGAGAACCTGGGCCTGTTTGCCTGATTCGCTTAACGAGACGTGACACGACGCCCGCCCTATAGCGGGCGTTTGTTTTCCCGGCGTTTGTCGTGCAGCAACGAACTGACGAACAGATAGCACAGCGCGCCGAGTGCACACCAGAAGATAGCGCTGAACAACCACGCCAGTTCCTGCCAGAAAGAACCGTGATTCTCGAGAAACAGTCGCGTCAGCAGCAGGCACAGCGGTGCGGCAAGAATCGCCCCCACCAGCGGCAACATCACCCGACGACGCGGAGAGATAAAGCTGGACACGGCGCCTGGAATAATAAAAAACAGCAGGCCGAGTTCAGGATTTCCGGATGCGCGAAATGCGCCCTTGACGTGCAGGACGAGTGAAAAAAAGACCACTATAAAAAGTAAAAAGCAGCATATTATACCGACCCAACCGCGTTCAGTTTTCACACGCATCTCCTGAAAAATTCTCTATCAAACCCCATTCATCACCCTTACGGGCGCCCAGTCAGATAAAGTTTTTGGCTTTCCCTGCCAAAACACTTCGGTGCTAAAAGCGATTGTTGCTAGCCGTAGCTTTCAGGAACGATTAAACTACTGACCGCTATTTTCTGGTTATTTTTTGGGTACAGGATAGCATTAAGCCAACCATCGCCCTTGGTCAACAGTAGACCAAATAACCCTTTCTTTCAACACGTTACTGGTAAACAATAAGTTAGATTCCGTGAATATAAACGTCGCAGATTTGTTAAACGGGAATTACATCCTGTTATTATTCGTGGTATTAGCGCTGGGGCTTTGTCTTGGCAAATTACGTCTGGGCTCCATCCAACTTGGTAATTCCATTGGCGTTTTAGTCGTCTCCCTCTTATTAGGACAGCAGCACTTTAGTATTAACACCGACGCGCTGAATTTAGGCTTTATGCTGTTTATTTTCTGCGTTGGTGTTGAAGCCGGACCCAACTTTTTTTCTATTTTCTTCCGCGACGGTAAAAATTATCTCATGCTGGGGTTAGTGATGGTCGGCAGCGCGCTGCTGATTGCGCTGGGCCTCGGTAAACTCTTCGGCTGGGATATCGGTCTGACCGCCGGTTTGCTTGCCGGTTCCATGACGTCTACGCCGGTTCTGGTGGGTGCGGGAGATACCCTGCGCCACTCCGGCATGGAGAGCGCTCTGCTGGCGCAGGCGCAAGATCATCTGAGTCTTGGTTATGCCCTGACCTACCTGATTGGTCTGGTGAGCCTGATCGTCGCCGCCCGCTATATGCCGAAGTTCCAGCATCAGGATCTGCAAACCAGCGCCCAGCAGATCGCCCGCGAGCGCGGTCTGGACACCGACACCAATCGTAAAGTCTATCTGCCGGTGATCCGCGCCTACCGCGTGGGGCCAGAGCTGGTTGCATGGGCCGACGGCAAAAATCTGCGTGAACTGGGCATCTATCGCCAGACCGGCTGCTATATCGAACGTATCCGCCGCAACGGCATTCTGGCGAACCCGGACGGCGACGCTGTCCTGCAAATGGGTGATGAGATTTCGCTGGTTGGCTACCCGGATGCCCATGCGCGTCTGGACCCGAGCTTCCGTAACGGTAAAGAGGTGTTCGACCGCGATCTGCTGGACATGCGCATCGTTACCGAAGAGATCGTGGTGAAAAATCACAATGTTGTGGGTCGCCGTCTGGCGCAGCTAAAGCTGACCGACCACGGCTGCTTCCTCAACCGCGTCATCCGTAGCCAGATTGAAATGCCGATCGACGATAACATCGTCCTCAACAAAGGTGATGTGCTACAGGTGAGCGGCGACGCGCGCCGCGTGAAAACCGTCGCCGATCGTATCGGCTTCGTCTCCATCCACAGCCAGGTGACCGACCTGCTGGCCTTCTGCGCCTTCTTTATCATCGGCCTGATGATTGGCATGATCACCTTCCAGTTCAGCAACTTTAGTTTCGGCGTCGGCAACGCTGCCGGATTGCTGTTTGCGGGCATCATGCTTGGCTTCCTGCGTGCTAACCACCCCACCTTCGGCTATATCCCGCAGGGCGCGCTGAACATGGTGAAAGAGTTTGGTCTGATGGTGTTTATGGCGGGCGTCGGCTTAAGCGCTGGCGGCGGCATTGGCAACAGCCTCGGCGTGGTTGGCGGCCAGATGCTGGTTGCGGGACTGTTTGTCAGCCTGGTTCCGGTGGTTATCTGCTTCCTGTTCGGTGCTTACGTCCTGCGCATGAACCGCGCGCTGCTGTTCGGCGCCATTATGGGAGCGCGTACCTGTGCGCCAGCAATGGAAATCATCAGCGACACCGCGCGTAGCAATATTCCGGCGCTGGGTTATGCGGGCACATATGCGATCGCAAACGTGCTGTTAACCCTCGCCGGTACGCTCATTATCATCATCTGGCCAGGACTAGGCGGCTAGCCCTGACAGGGGGAAAACAAAGAAAAGAAAATTTTTTTGCGCAACGCAGAACTTTTCCTCAGGGTGCGAGTCTTAATTAGTGCCACTGCTTTTCTTTGATGTCCCCATTTTGTGGAGCCCATCAACCCCGCCATCTTTGGTTCAAGGTTGATGGGTTTTTTGTTGCCTGAAATCCAGTTAAACCAAACAAAATCAATACATTAAACTCGCTTCGCTTGCATCCCCTCCCCCCTATCCCATACTGATAGAACACGCACCGAACCATGAGGTGACCTATGTTATTAGCAGGCAAAGTCGCGATTATCTTCGGCGGCAGCGGTGCTATTGGCGGCGCGGTAGCGCATGCCATGGCCCGCGAGGGCGCGCTGGTGCATCTCGCGGCGCGCCATCAGGATAAGCTCGACGCGGTGGCCGAAAGCGTGCGCGCGCAAGGGGGCACTGTCAGCACCTTTACCGTTGATGTACTCGATGAACAGGCAACGCAGCGGCGCGTCGCGCAGCTGGCCGATCAGTCTCACGGCATCGACGTGGTGGTGAACGCGACCGGCTTTATGCATGAGCAGGGAAAACATCTGGAGCGGCTGTCCCTTGCCGAGTTCAGGCAGGGAATCGATCCGTTTCTGGCAGCCCAGTTTATTATCGCCAAATCGGCTGCCCCCTATCTGGGTGGACGCCGCCAGGGGGTGATGCTGACCGTCGTCGCCCCGGCAGCCGCGATGGCAATCCCAGGACATCTGGGACATATCGTTGGCTGTGCGGCAACGGAGGCGTTTATTAAAGCGCTGGCAAGCGAACTGGGCCCACGCAACATCCGCGTGCTCGGCGTACGTTCACACGCGATTATTGGGGCCGTAGAAGCGGGCTCCTATACCGGCGAGATCTTTCGCCAGAAGGCGCAGGCAATGGAACTCACCGTCGACGAATGGCTGGGCGGCGCGGCGCAAGGCACCCTGCTTAAACAATTGCCTACGCTCGAGCAGGTCGCCGGAGTGATAACATTTTTGGCCGCTGACGCAGCCGGAGCCATGACCGCGACCATCGTCAACGTGACCCCTGGCGCGACGCTAAGCTAGCGCAGCTTCTCTCCAGCAATGCGCCCTACCATGCTGCGAATATCCTCGCGCGTCAGCGGCTGGCGATCGGTGACAAAATGCAGCGTCATGCCTTCGATAAAGGCGTCCAGCGCGCGGGCGGTCGTCGGGTCGAACCACTGCGCCAGCGTCTGCTGGCTGCGCTTCATCCAGTTCTGCATAATCGCTTTCATCGACGGCGTACTGCTCGCCAGCGCGTACAGCTGATACATCAGCGTCATGTTCTTCGGTGTTGTCACCTGGCTGCTGAAGATGATTTCAGCAACGGCATCACAGGCTTCCGTGGTGTTGGTCACATCGGCAAAGAACGCCGTATACTCTTCTGACATCCGATCGGTAAAGGTGCGAAACGCCTCGCCCAGCAGCGCTTCAATGCCGTCGAAATAATAGGTCATCGACCCCAACGGCACATCAGCGCAGGTGGCGATTTTACGGTGCGTGACCGCATTAATGCCGTGCGTGGCGATCGTTTCCAGCGTAGCGTCAACGATGCGCTCCCGGCGCTGCGGGTCATTCGGTCGGCGAGCCATAATTCTCCTCATGCAGATTATGTACAAATGTACACAGTCTTGTTAGTGTTGTCTGCACACTTTCCGACCCGACGCGAATGGATGACAACGTTAACTTCCCGTAAAGCCCTGCAACTGCGGATGTGGGCGCTCTTTATGTTCTTCTTTTTACCCGGTTTATTGATGGCCTCCTGGGCTACGCGTACGCCTGCGATCCGCGATATTTTATCGGTTTCTACTGCTGAAATGGGCATCGTGCTGTTTGGCCTGTCGATTGGTTCGATGAGCGGCATCCTTTGTTCGGCTTTTTTAGTGAAACGATTCGGGACCCGCGCGGTGATTCGCACCACTATGTCGTGCGCCATCTTTGGCATGATGATCCTCAGCCTGGCACTGCACTTTGGCTCGGCGTGGATCTTCGCTATCGGCCTGGCCATCTTTGGCGCCAGCTTTGGCTCAGCGGAAGTGGCGATTAACGTTGAAGGCGCAGCGGTCGAGCGCGAAATGAAAAAAACCGTACTGCCAATGATGCACGGCTTTTACAGCTTCGGCACGCTGGTTGGCGCCGGCATCGGCATGGCGGTCACTGCCTTTGGTCTTCCTGCGATGTGGCATATTTTGCTGGCGGCGCTGGTGGGTATTGCCCCCATCGCCATTGCCATTAAGGCCATTCCCGACGGCACCGGCAAAAACGCCGCGGAAGATGCGCAGCACCAGGAAAAAGGCGTGCCCTTCTGGCGTGATATGCAGCTGATGCTGATTGGCGTGGTGGTGCTGGCGATGGCGTTCGCCGAAGGCTCAGCCAACGACTGGCTACCGCTGCTGATGGTAGACGGTCATGGTTTTAGTCCCACCTCCGGCTCGCTCATTTACGCCGGCTTCACGCTGGGTATGACCGTCGGGCGCTTTACCGGCGGCTGGTTTATCGACCGCTACAGCCGCGTCAGCGTGGTGCGCGCCAGCGCGTTGATGGGGGCGCTCGGTATTGCGCTGATTATTTTTGTCGACAGCGCCTGGGTGGCCGGCGTGTCGGTTATTCTATGGGGACTGGGCGCGTCGCTTGGCTTCCCGCTCACGATTTCCGCCGCCAGCGATACCGGCCCGGATGCGCCAACTCGCGTCAGCGTTGTCGCCACCACTGGCTATCTGGCGTTTCTGGTCGGGCCGCCGCTGCTCGGCTTCCTCGGCGAACATTACGGTCTGCGTAGCGCGATGCTGGCCGTCCTGGCGCTGGTTCTGATTGCCGCTCTGGTGGCGAAAGCGGTGGCGAAACCCGAGCCCCGCGTTGTAATGGAGAGTCATTGATGAGCGTTAAACTGATCGCTGTCGACATGGATGGCACATTTTTAAACGACAAGAAAACCTATAACCGCGAACGCTTCCGTCAACAGTATGCGCGGATGAAAGAACAGCAGATTCGCTTTGTGGTCGCCAGCGGCAACCAGTACTACCAACTGGCGTCGTTCTTCCCGGAAATTGTCGATGAAATTGGCTTCGTTGCCGAGAACGGCGGCTGGGTCCGCGACGCCGGAGAGGACGTTTTCAACTGTTCAATGCCGCGCGACCATTTCCAGCAGATTGTGGCGTTCCTGCAAACGCGCCCGGAAATTGAGATTATCGCCTGCGGTAAACAGAGCGCCTACACGCTGAAGCACTATGACCCGCGCTTCCACGACATTGCGGTGCACTATTATCACCGTCTGGAGCTGGTGGAAAATTTCGATAATCTCGACGACACCATTCTCAAATTCGCCCTGAATATTCCGGACGATAAAGTGCCGCAAATGCAGACACTGCTTGATGACAAGCTTGGTCATATGCTCACCGCCGTCACCACCGGTCACGGCAGTATCGACCTGATCATCCCCGGCGTGCACAAGGCACACGGCTTGAGTCTACTGCAGGCGCGCTGGGGCATCCGTAACGAGGAAGTGGTGGCGTTTGGCGACAGCGGCAACGATATTGAGATGCTGAAGCAGGCTGGCTACGGTTTTGCGATGGCCAATGCGTCTGAAGCGGTGAAAGCGGTCGCGAATTATCGTGCGGCGCACAATAACGAAGAAGGCGTGCTGGAGATTATTGATAAGGTGCTCAACGGCGAAGCGCCGTTTGCCTGATTAAGATCCGGCTCGGTTATCGGGCCTACTGGTCGATTATCGATCGTAGGCCCGATAAGCTGCGTAGCGTTATTGCGGCTGTAAGCCGCTGCCGACCGTTTTGTCCCGCAGGAACATCACCATCAGCCCCAGCCACAGCAAACCACCGGCCAGGTTGAACAGGCTGAATAAGCCAATTCCCCCCAACAGGTACATGTGTTTACTCAGCTCAATGCCGACGGTAAAGATCAGCATTTGCAGCATGCCCATCGCCGCGGAGACCGTACCTTTGCTCATCTCGCTGGCAAACAGCGTCAAACGCACCAGCCCGGCGTTCGCCAGACCAATACCGAAGGCGTAGAAGCTTAATCCGGCGGTCATCCACAAATAGGCATGAGACGACACCACCGTCGCCGCAGCGGCCAGAATAAGGCCAAACATAATGGGATATCCCCCCGCGACGATCAGCGCGCGCACCGTGCGGCGCGAGGTCAGACGTGCCAGCACAAGGTTCCCGAGGATCAGCGCGCCGAAAATCGGCACCTGCAGCAGGCCGTATTCATAGCTGCTCGCGCCCTCACCGCTAATAATAATCACCGGCGACTGCGCGATCCACGCCAGCAGCGGCAGGCTGACAAAACCCGTCGCCAGCGCGCCCGCCACGAAGCGGCCATTTTTCAGCACTTCGCGATAATCTCGCCCCAGCTCTTTTAACGACAGCTTCTCGCCAATGCGCGTCGCCGTCTCCGGCATCTCCTTATGCAGCCCGATATAAGCCAGGGCTGCCAGCACCGCGAAGAGCACAAACATGCTCTCCCAACGGGCGACGTGGATCCACGCGGCCCCCACCAGTGGCCCCAGTAATGGCGCAATCAATGCGACGTTGGCCATCAAGGCGGTTATCTTGATACAGGTCGCCTCATCGTAAGACTCCTGAATCGCCGCATAACCCACCGCGCCAATAAAGCACAGACTCACACCCTGTAAAAAACGCAGGAAAGTGAACTGCTCAATATTTTGCACCAGCAGAGTCGCCAGACAGGTGACGATAAACCAGACCACGCCAGTGAGCATGACCGGACGGCGGCCAATGCGGTCCGATAGCGGCCCCAGCAGCCATTGCAGGAACATACCGCCGGCAAGGTAGGCGGTCATCGAGGTCGGCACCCATTCATCGCCAGCGTTGAATTCCTTCACCACTGCGAGCATGCCGGGCTGGATCATATCGTTGCCGATATAGGTAGAAAACTCATAGAGCACGAGGCAAAGCGGGAACAGAATCGCCTTGCGCCCTAAGCGTTTCCGGGAAGAAGATAAAGTGTCCATATGACTCGTATGCATTCTAAAAACGCGCAAGTTTAATCAATGCACGCTAGTGGTGATAGTCAATTATCACGCAGCTTAACAATTTCGCACAAATTGATGTTGTTAAGCGTTGTTAAGATTGGCTTAAGGTAGTTGGCACTATACTCTACGCCATGCGACAGGCTGCCTTAAATTGAGTATAGCGAATCAGACAATGCCGCTTTACCCGCCAGAAACGGCTTTTTAAGGTAGCTGTCATATAAACGTCATCTATTAAGCCGGAACGCTATGCTGGAAAACCTGAACCATTCGCTGTTTTTGCTCATCAATGCCACCCCTGCCTCGGCGGCGTGGGAAATTTCATTGGCGACATTCATCGCGCAGGATCTGATCCTGATCGTCCCTCTGCTGGCCGCCGCCATGTGGTTATGGGGTGAACGTAAGCAGGTGCATGCTCAGCGTCATCTGGTGATTAAAGTCGCGCTGGCGATTGCCGTTAGCCTTACGCTGTCGTGGACGATTGGTCAGCTATTCCCGCACGAGCGTCCGTTTGTCGAAAACGTCGGCCATACGTTCCTGCACCACGCACCGGATAACTCCTTCCCGAGCGACCACGGCACGGTGATATTCACCTTCGCGCTGGCGTTCCTGTTCTGGCACCGCCTGTGGTCCGGGCTGGTGCTGATGGTCGTGGGGATGGCGATTGCCTGGTCCCGCGTCTATCTTGGCGTACACTGGCCGATGGATATGCTCGGCGGTTTCCTCAGCGGCCTCGTAGGTTGCATGGTCGCGCAAATGCTGTGGCACTCCATTGGCGCATTGGTTTACCCGCGCCTTCAGCAGCTGCACCGCATTATCTTCTCTGTTCCGATTCGTAAAGGCTGGGTGCGTGACTAGCACTTCGCTCGCAGGTAAAATAACGCGCTGAGCCCCGGCGACCTGCCGGGGCATGTCCACCAGAGGCACTATGGAAACACGACGCGACGAGCGAATTGGCCAACTGATTCAGGCACTGAAACGTAGCGATAAGCTGCATCTTAAAGAAGCGGCGGCGCTGCTTGGCGTTTCTGAAATGACGATTCGTCGCGATCTCAACAGCGAAAGCGGGCCGGTCGTGCTGCTGGGCGGCTACGTGGTGCTGGAACCGCGCAGCGTGCCGCACTATTTACTGAGCGACCAAAAAACCCGCCTGGTGGAAGAAAAAAAGCTGGCGGCACGCCATGCCGCAAAGCTGCTCAAGCCGCACCAGATGGCGTTTTTCGACTGCGGCACCACCACTCCGTGGATTATCGATGCCATTGATAACGATCTGCCTTTTACCGCCGTCTGCTACTCCCTCAACACTTTCCTCGCGCTACAGGATAAGCCCAACTGTCGGCCTATTCTTTGCGGCGGCGAGTTCCACGCCAGCAACGCTATTTTCAAACCGCTGAGCGAGCAGGATACGTTGTCGCACCTGTGCCCGGACATCGCCTTCTATTCCGCGGCGGGTATCGACATCGAGATGGGCGCAACCTGTTTTAATCTGGAAGAGCTGCCGGTGAAGCATTGGGCAATGCGCCAGGCGCGCTATCATGTGCTGGTAGCGGATCACAGCAAGTTTGGCAAAGTGCGCCCCGCCCGCATGGGCGATCTGACGCGCTTTGATGTGATTGCCAGCGACACCAGTCCGGATGAAGAACTGGTGGCACTGGCGAAACAGCAGCAAATCTCGCTGCTGTATTAATCAGGCATTACGAGAACCAGCTGCCGAACCACTCGTGGAACTTCATCAGCACGAAGTCCATCATCCGGCTAAAGAACCCGCCCTCTTCGACCGCTTCCATGACGATCAGCGGGCGCTGTTCGATGGTTTTGTCGTTGAGTTTAAAATCAATGGTCCCCACCACCTGCCCTTTGGTCAGCGGCGCGGTCAGCTGCGGCTGAGTTAAGCTGTAGCTGGCCTTCAGGTTTTTCAGCTGGCCTTTCGGAATCGTCACCGAACCGGCTTCCCCGGCCCCCAGATTCACTTCGCTCTTATCGCCAAACCACACTCGCTGGCTGACAAAGGTCGCATCCGGCTTAATCGGGGTGACGGTTTCAAAGAAACGGAAACCCCAGGTCAACAATTTTTCCGACTCGTTAAACCGCACGCGATCGCTCTTGGTGCCCAGCACCACAGCAATCAGGCGCATATCACCCTGGGTGGCCGATGACACCAGGTTGTAGCCCGCGCCGGCGGTCGTACCGGTTTTCACGCCGTCGACGTTGAGGTTGGTGCTCCACAGCAGGCGGTTACGGTTCGGCTGGCGGATATTGTTGAAGGTAAACTCTTTCTCTTTGTGCACCGCGTACTCTTCCGGCACATCGTGGATCATGGCTTTGGTCAGCAGCGCCATGTCGCGCGCGGTGCTGTACTGCCCCGGCGCATCCAGGCCGTGAACAGTTTTGAAGGTGGTATTTGTCAGGCCAATTTTCTGCGCATAGCCGTTCATCAGACTCACAAAAGAGTCCTGACTGCCTGCGACGTAGTCGGCGATGGCGATGCTGGCATCGTTGCCCGACTGGATGATCACCCCTTTATTGAGGTTCTCGACGGAGACCTGCTCTCCCGGCTTGAGGAACATCACCGAGGATCCGCGCAGCGCCGGGTTGCCGGTGGCCCACGCATCACGGCCAATCGTGACCATATCGGTCAGCTTGATTTTGTTCGCCTTCAGCGCCTGGCCAACCACGTAGCTGGTCATGATTTTCGTCAGGCTGGCCGGGTCCAGCTTCTCATCGGCATTGCCTTCGGTCAGTACCTTACCGCTGGCATAGTCCATCAATATAAACGCGCGCGCGTCGATAGCCGGCGCATCGGGCATCTGCTCCGCCGCCTGCACCGCCGGTGCGATCAAAAGTAAAAGCGCAGAGCCTGCCATCAGGCTCCTGAAGGCGTTAGCGTTACACATCATAAAAACCACCCAAGTATCCATTCCCAAAACACGCCACGACAGTGCCGTGCTGCACCAGGCCGTGAGTAATAACGTAGAAACTCTCTTAAAGAAACAGTGAGTTGGTAAAGTTTTTTAAGTTTACGCAAGATCCCCAACTTGTGCTTAAAACCTGACATTTTTTTTGATCAAGATTGCGTAAGCGTTAACTTTGCCGCACATTGAACCTTCGCTAAAAAAACGGGAGTGGTTATGGTTACGCTGTGGGGACGAAATAATTCAACGAACGTGAAAAAAGTGCGCTGGACGCTGGCCGAACTCAACCTGCCCTACGAGCAGATTATGGCGGGTCAGGGCTTTGGCGTGAACCGCGACGCGGCCTATCTGGCGCTCAATCCGAACGGTCTGGTGCCGATGTTGAAAGACGGTGATGACGTGTTGTGGGAGTCCAATACTATTGTCCGCTACCTGGCGGCGCAGTACGGAACTGACAGCCTGTGGCAAGCCAGCCCCATTCAGCGCGCCAAAAGCGAAAAATGGATGGACTGGGCCAACGAGACCCTGTCCCCGGTGCATCGCAAAATCCTCATCGGGCTGGTAAGAACCCCAGCGGAACAGCGCAATATGGCGGAGATTGAAGCGGCCATTGAAGCCTGCGAGCCGCTGCTGGACATTCTGGAGAACACGCTGGCGAAACAGACCTGGCTCTCCGGCGAAGCGTTCGGCGTGGGCGATATCGCCGTCGCGCCGTTCGTCTATAACCTGCTGGAAACCGTCAAGACCTGGCAGCCACGCCCACACCTCGCGCGCTGGTATCAGCAGCTAGCCGAACGCCCGGCATTCCGCGACGTCGTGATGATTCCCGTCAGCTGATTTTTTCAGGTGCGCAGGCTGCTGCCGCGCACCTGCAACTTGCCCACCAGCCGGATATGGGCGGCGGTATCGTCGCCATCGCAGAGATAGCTCACCGCCATTCGACCCAACTCGTTATAAGCGAGCTGCACGCTGGTCAGCGCCGGCGTCAACTGATGGGCAATCCGCTGATCGTCATAACCACACACCAGCACGTCCCCAGGAATCGACACATTCAACGTTGCCAGCGCCTGATAGCAGCCAAGCGTCATCCAGTCGCTGGCGCAGAAGATGGCCTGCGGCGGCTGCGGCAGGCGCATCAGCTCCAGCGTGGCTTTAAACGTGGCATCCAGCGACCAGTCCGTTTGCTTGATCAACGCTTCATCCACCGTAATGCCCGCATGCTCAAGCGTCTGGCGATACCCTTCCAGGCGCAGCACGCTGGCATCCATCCACTCATCGCCCATGATGTGCGCGATGCGCGTCACCCCCTGCGCCAGCAGATGGTTGACGGTCTGACAGGCGTTAGCCCGGTCATCCGGCAGGAAAGTCGGCAACAGCGGGCGGTTGGGATCGTACTGGTTCAGCAGCACCACCGGCTTATTGATTAACGGTTCAAAGGGTGAAAAGTCGAAGACGCGCGTTACCGAGCTGGCGAGAATGACTCCCGCGCAGTTGCGCCGCTCCAGCTGACGGAGAATCTGCCCGGCCAGTTCCATATCGTCGCCGTAATCGTAAACGGTCAGCAACGTATCACGCTGCCATGCCGTGCTGCTGGCCTCGCTAATGGCGTCAACAAAGGGATCGTAATTCGGCATCCCGCTGAGCAGCAGCGCAATCTCCTCCTGCCCGTCCTTACGGTGCGGCACGATAATTTTTTGATAGCCCAACGCCTGCGCCGCGGCATACACCCGGTCGCGCGTGGCATCACTCAGGCGAATTGCCCGACTATTGTTGAGCACCAGCGAAACGGTCGCCTGAGAAACACCGGCTTCCCTGGCGATATCACTCATCGTTATCTTATTTTTTTTCTGCATGATTACTCCTTATCGCCGCCGACTATAGCACAGTTATCCCACATCTTTTTTGTGAACGCTCCAGCAGAATGACAGCCTTGTGATTGCGTATCCACCGTCAGTTAATAAATATTAGCTAATAATTATTAGCAACGGAGAAACAGAAATGCATTCACAATGGACCGAATCTCAGGCGCAAGCGTGGTTTAAACAACACGGCTGGGCCTGTGGGTTTAACTATTTGCCGCGCAGCGCGGTGAACTGGACCGAAATGTGGCAGGCCGACACCTTTGACGCCGCAGTGATCGATCAGGAGCTGGGCTGGGCGCATGATTACGGCTATAACGCCCTGCGCACCAACCTGCCGTTTATCGTCTGGGAAGCGGATCGCGACGGTTTGCTGGCGCGCATCGACACCTTCCTGAGCCTCGCCGCGAAGCACAACATCCAGGTCATGCTGACGCTGATGGACGACTGCGGCTTCTCCGGCGACGAGCCTTACCTCGGCCCGCAAAAACCACCGCGCGAAGGCGTCCATAACAGCCAGGCTGCCGCCAGCCCTGGCCGCGCTATCGTGATGGATCCACAGCAGTGGCCGCGGGTTGAAGCCTACGTACGTGACGTGCTGACCCGTTTTAAAGACGACGCGCGCATCACCATCTGGGATCTCTACAACGAACCGGGAAACCGCGGCATCAACCTGTCGCCAACGGAATCAACCGAGTATGACGAAGCGCTGGAAAGCTACGCCCTGGAGCTGATGATCGCCACCTTTGGCTGGGCGCGCGACGTGGGGCCAACCCAGCCGCTGACCGTTGGCGCATGGCATATCGATCACGACAAGTACGGCACGCTGGAACATCCGATCGACGCTGCCGCAATGGATCTGTCAGACATCATCACCTACCACAACTACAACACCGCCGCCCGCCAGCTGAGCGTGCTGGAGAATCTGGTTCGCCGTAATCGTCCCGTTCTGTGTACCGAGTGGCTGGCCCGCCATATGGACTGCGTCTTCAGCGAACAGCTACCGCTGTTCTGCGCCTTTGATACCGGCTGCTATCAGTGGGGGTTGGTACAGGGCCGCACGCAAACCTGGATCCCATGGACCAGCGTGAATAAAAACCACCCTGATCCGCAGTCGCTCTGGTTCCACGATGTGTTAACGCCAGAAGGTAAGCCGTGGTGCGAGCAGGAAATGCAGCTGGTGAAAGGTTTAACGACCTGGCGTCGGCAGCAGCGTTAATCTTATAACACGGAGGATTCATCCATGAAAAAGTCGATATTGTTCCTGCTTGCCTGCTGCAGTTTCGGCGCGATGCCCATCGCACACAGCGCCGATCAGGTGGAACTCCGTTTTGCCTGGTGGGGCGGCAAGGCCCGCAACCAGGCCACCTTAAAGGCGCTGGAAGCCTTTGAGGCCAAATATCCCAATATCAAAGTGAAGGCGGAATACACCGGCTGGGACGGCTTCTACTCGCGTCTGACCACGCAGATCAACAGCAATACCGAGGCCGACGTTATCCAGACCAACTGGAACTGGCTGACGCTGCTGTCAAAAACCGGCGACGGTTTTTATGACCTCAATAAACTGGCGAAGCCTATTGGACTCGATCAGTTTTCTCCGGAGTCGCTGGCCAGCACCACAGTGAATGGCAAGGTCAACGCCATTCCGGTTTCCGCCAACGTGATGCTGTTTTACTACAACGCCGCCACGTGGAAAAAAGCCGGCGTTGCGTTACCCAAAACCTGGGACGAACTGCTGAAGGCCGGGCCGGTATTTAAAGAGAAGCTGGGTGATAACTACTATCCATTGATTCTCACGGAGCAGGATTCTCTGCTGCTCCTGAACTCGTATGTCTATCAGGGCAACCAGAAACCGATGGTCGATGAGAAAGCCCGCAAGCTCGGCTGGAACCATGCCGATCTGGTCGAGGCTTTCACCTTCTATCGTAAGCTGGTTGACGCCCACGCGGTGCCGGACGCCCGTACCATGGCATCGTTTGGCAAAGGCGTGGCCTATGAGATGAAACCGTGGATCAACGGTGAATGGGGCGGCGTCTATAACTGGAACGTGTTGTACACCGCCGAGTCGCAGAATCTGGCCAATCCGGCGGATCTGGTGATGGGGCCGTATCCGATGCGCGAAGGGGCAAAAGACGCCGGCCAGTTCCATAAAACGGCGCTGATGCTGTCTATCAGCAAAAACACGCGCCACCCGGAGGAAGCGGCAACGCTGATTAACTTCCTGATGAGCGAGAAAGAAGGCGTTATCCCTGTGGCGCTGGAGCGCGGCGTGCCGCTAAGCAAGTCAGGTGAAAAAATCCTGCGCGACGCGGGCCTGTTAACCGATGACGACCCGGTGATTTCCGGGCTACTGCAGTCCGCCTCGCTGCCGAATAAGTCGAAGGCGCTGCCGTACCTTGAAGATCCGCAGTTTGGCGCCTTGTTCAGCTCCGCGCTGCAAAGCATCGATTACGGTAAAGCCACGATCGACCAGGCCGCGACCAACTTTGAAGAGCAGGCTAACCGCATTTTACGTCGCATTATGCGCTAGCACGACGAGCAGGGGGACGAATGTCCCCCTGGTTTCAGGTTTCCACCACGGGAGCCCCTGCATCCAGCTTACGAATGCTTTTCGTCAACGCCGCCAGACAGCGATCGAGCGTTTCTACGTTAACCGCGATATACGAGGGGCAATCATAGCGCCCACTCATCAGGCAAACCGCAGCAGAGGCCATCGCCTCGCCCGCCTGCCGCATCATTTCCAATTCGTTCAGTGATGTACAGCGCTTAAGCGCGACCGCGTTATCACGCAGCTCGCTGCACAATTCAAGCAGGTTAGTACGCAGATGATCGTTTTCACCGACTGACATATACCCCTTTGCCTTCCTCAGTTGCAAATAGGCATCAAGGTCAATTCGCGCGTTGATGAGCCTCCCCACCAGCTTGCGTTTCAGTTTGCTTTCCGTCATGCATTTACCTCCCTTGCCACCCATTGGCATTCTCATTATGAGATTACTTAACGTACAAAATGCTGCGCGATATCAACAATTCATCATTTGCAACATTTTTAACAACAAACCAACCTTGAGCATCGTCGGGACTGGAAAAAGCCTCGACCGCCCTGCCCCTATATCAGACTGTCATTGATGCCGCGTTAACGCGTCGCCGACTACACTGTGACTATTCAGACGACAAAAAAGGATGTTGTGCATGTTATTTCAGGAAAGAGTAAGGGTGACGGCCTGTGCATTAATGCTGTTATCCGCAAGCGCCTCCCCGGTTATTGCCGCGCCGACGCAAGCCAAAGAGCATGAAAATACGGCCACTCTGGCCGCCGACCATGGGCTTAGCGAAGCCGCCCAGCAGTATCTGATGCATTACCCTTCCCGTAGTGGCGTTGACGGGCATTCGCCGCGCGTGGACTCCGCCGCGGTGTTTATTCCAAAAGGGAAAGCGCCGGAAGGCGGATGGCCCGTCGTGGTCTGGGCGCACGGCACCGTCGGCGTAGCCGGCCAATGCGCACCATCGCTCAATGAACGTACCGTCCGCGATAAACAGTACCTTAATACCTGGCTTTCGCTGGGCTACGCCATTGTGGCGCCGGACTATGCCGGTCTGGGTTCGGAAGGCGTACACCACTATCTCAATGCCCGTGGGGAAGCGTGGAGCATACTGGATGGCGTTCGCGCCGCGCTGCGCCAGTTTCCGCTGAAGAATGAACTGACTCTGGTCGGTCAATCACAAGGGGCTCACGCGGCATTTTCCAGCGCAGGATTCCAGCCTAAGTACGCGCCGGAACTGAACATCCGAGCCACGGTATTAACCGGCACACCGTATTTTGCGATCGGAACCACCGCTGCTGATATTCTGCCGCCAGCAAAAGGGGATAATCAGAACGCCGGAGATCCTAAGATTCCGTATATCTTCTATATCTACCTCGCCGCAGCAGACGCCGATCCCTCGCTGAAGCCAGAAGATTATTTCCAGGACAGCGCGCTGCCACTGTTGGAACAGGCGAAAAATCTCTGTATCACACCGCTGACGCAAAAAACCATGCAGGCCGGTCTCAATGCCGGCAATACGCTTAAACCCGCGATAGAAAGCCTGTTAAGTAATGGGATCAACACCATGTTGTATCCGACAATGGATATTCAGCACCCGGTATTTATCGGTGTTGGCAGCGCGGATATCAACGTTCCCACCGCCATGCAGCTGCGCTTCGCCGATGCCGTTAAAGCCGCCGGCACGCAGGCAGAAGTGCATGTTTATGAAGGGCTTGACCACAGCGGTACCGTCAATCCATCGCTGCGCGATTCCGTGCCCTTCCTTATCCGGGCCGATGTGGCGAAAAAAGAGTAATACGTCACCAGGCGGAAAGCATAATGCAGGCGCTTTTCTGGCCTGCATTCGTGCTCACGAAGCGCATTATTAACGTATCGTTTTCCTGACAATCAGATGACCATCGGATATAGCTGTAGCGTTGGGGCATGATGTATACTCCGCGTTTTCCTGAGCAATGATTCGTACATAAAATGAGCAAAATTGGTTTTGTATCTTTAGGCTGTCCGAAAAACCTGGTCGATTCCGAGCGCATCCTTACCGAGCTGCGCACCGAAGGTTATGAGGTGGTGCCCACTTATGAGGGTGCCGATATGGTCATCGTCAATACCTGCGGCTTTATCGACAGCGCCGTCCAGGAATCCCTGGAAGCGATCGGTGAAGCGCTACAAGAAAACGGTAAGGTCATCGTGACCGGCTGCCTGGGCGCCAAAGAAGATCAAATTCGCGAAGTGCACCCGAAAGTGCTGGAAATCACTGGCCCACACAGCTATGAGCAGGTTCTGGAGCACGTACACCACTACGCGCCAAAACCACAGCACAACCCGTTCCTGAGCCTGGTGCCGGAACAGGGCGTTAAGCTGACGCCGCGCCATTACGCCTATCTGAAAATATCCGAAGGCTGTAACCACCGCTGCGCGTTCTGCATCATTCCGTCGATGCGTGGCGATCTGGTGAGCCGTCCGATTGGCGAAGTGCTGGCTGAAGCAAAACGTCTGGTCGACGCTGGCGTGAAAGAGCTGCTGGTGATCTCTCAGGACACCTCAGCCTACGGGGTGGACGTGAAGCACCGTACCGGTTTCCACAACGGCGAACCGGTGAAAACCAGCATGGAAAGCCTGTGTGAACAGCTGGCAAAACTCGGCGTCTGGGTGCGCCTGCACTATGTGTATCCGTATCCGCACGTTGACGACGTGATCCCGCTGATGGCGGAAGGCAAAATTCTGCCGTATCTCGATATTCCGCTACAGCATGCCAGCCCGCGTATCCTGAAGCTGATGAAACGTCCAGGCTCGGTAGACCGTCAGCTTGCGCGCATTAAACAGTGGCGTGAAATCTGCCCGGACCTGACTCTGCGCTCGACCTTTATCGTCGGTTTCCCGGGCGAAACGGAAGAAGATTTCCAGATGCTGCTCGACTTCCTGAAAGAGGCCCGCCTCGATCGCGTCGGCTGCTTCCAGTACAGCCCGGTTGACGGCGCCTCCGCGAACGATCTGCCGGATCAGGTGCCAGACGACGTGAAGGAAGACCGCTGGAACCGCTTCATGCAGCTGCAACAGCAGATTTCCGCCGAACGCCTGCAGGAAAAAGTCGGCCGTGAAATTCTGGTGATGATCGATGAAGTGGACGAAGAAGGCGCCATTGGCCGCAGCATGGCCGATGCCCCAGAAATCGACGGCGCGGTTTACCTGAACGGTGAAACGAAGGTGAAACCGGGCGACGTGGTGCGTGTGAAGGTAGAAAACGCCGACGAATATGACCTGTGGGGTAGCCGGGTTTAATCTCGCATGCCTTTCCCCTGACGGGGAAAGGCATATTTCATGCGCTACAAAAAATACTTCTGCGACCGCGACATAAACGCGGGATAGCTGGCGCACTGACTCAGTACGTCAATCACGTCATCATCAAGAATGTTGGTTAAATAGTCATAAATCAGCATGCTATCGACAAACGCATCCTCGCTAATCGCCAGCATAAAGACCATCTTCACCATTTTCCCGGCGTCCCATTCAATACCGTTGGGGAATACCGCAACCGTCACCATAGTGCTCAACGCGACTAAGCCCAGCGGATGGGGGATGGCGATTTTATCATCCAGCAGCGTTGAGGCACGCTCCTCTCGTTCCAGCACTGACGCCAGATAGCGTTCATCCACCCGCCCCTGACGAACCAGTTGAGCGGACAGAAAGTGAATTAACGAAGCTTTATCATGCTGATGCTCGGTAAAAACAAAAAAATGCTCAGGCGAAAAATAGTTCACCATGGCGGTCGGCGTGGTCTCCGCATGCAGAAAGTACTTCATATTTTCCAGTTGCCAGCGCTCGGGCAGCGGCGGTAGATGAATCACCCGCCGGTTTTTCTCCGCCACCGTGACGAAACTAATAACCAGATTCTCATCAATGCTTTCTGCGGCATTGTATTGCTCAACCGAGATGTAACGCGCAATCGCCAGTTGTGGATACATACGGGTTATTTTCTGGCACACCAGTCTTGCCGATGCGCCCCCCTGTTCGCTGACCACCAGCGTGCTCAGAGTCGCCTCCTTAAGATGCGTCTCTTCCAGGATGGCGCCGATATGCATCACCAGATAGCCAATTTCGTCATCGCTGATACGCCCGGAGAAAAAATGTTCCAGTTCGCTGAATGCCGCAAGCGTCATTTCATAAATCAGCGGATAGTGCCGTTTAATCTGTTCTATCAATGGGTTAACGATGGTGATACCGTTGTTAACCCGAATGCGCATCGCTTTAATATGATTGAGCAGGCTGGAACGCGATGCTTCGTCATAGAACACATCGCAAAACCATGAGGCGCTCACATAGCTGAGAAAATGATTCATCACCGCGCACTCGGCGGCGCAGTTTTCCGACAAGTCGTCCCCCGCATGTGTACAAAACGCAGCAAGGTTCATCGCAATATAGTCGATTTCACTTTGTAGCCCCGACGCGCCCTCACCGCAGAGCAAAGCGAAGATCTCTGCTGCCGCCGTTTTTATCGTCGGTTCGCCGCCGTTGAACGTAAAGTCCAATAGCCAGCTGCCGCGCTGCATGCGTCCGGATGCGATCGCGCAAATCAGCGTAAAAAAGCGCAGGTTCACATCGCTAATTTGTCGCCCATGCGCCACGACATAGCGGCTGAGCGCCTGTTTGATATCCGCCACTTGTCCGCGATTGTCGAACAGCGCGGCGAACTCCTCCTCCGGCTCTCTGGCCCGCAGTAAATGATCGTAGATACAACGACGCAGCGCGATTTCACTGCCCTGTAGCTTATAGCGCTCGGCGCCCTCGCAGTTGACGGCGATATCGTAAAGGGCAAAGTGACGTTTGAGCAGCGTGATGTCGTTGCGCAGCGTATAGAGGCTGATAAACCACGTCGACTCCAACTGCTCCAGCGAAACATCTTTATCCTGGCGCAACAGCGCCGTGAGCAACGCGCTACGCCGCTCGCGGGTAGAGCGCGTCTCTTTCCATGGTTTTTGCGACTGTTCCAGCAGCCTGCGGTGGCCCGCCGGGTTATCCACCTGAATAGAAAACCCCACTTTACGATCGTAGATGAGACGATTACCGGCTTGCATGATGATTTCGCCCAGCGCCTTCAGATCGCTACGAATAGTGCGGGTAGAAACATGCATCGCGTTTGCCAACGACTGCTGCGTCACCGTCCCCTGGGCTATCTGGATAAAGATATCTCTGACTCGCTTATTGGTGAACAGTCTCATCTTTCCCTCTTCAGCCGATCTCGATATAGAGCGTCTGCACATCGTTTGGCTTCAGCATGCGTCTCTCCGGCGCTGGCGTTTGCTCATCCAGCAGCACGCAATGCGCGTTTTCCAACGCGGGAATCGCTACCGACGCCGCCAGATTTGGGTTATAGAAACGGCACACCAGCCCATTGCCGTTTTCAGCGCATTTGACCACGCTCAACTGGGCATCCTGCGGGCCATCAGGCAGCGCCAGCACGCTGTGCTCCAATGGATAAGTGCGCTTTTCATCACTCAGGCAAAAACGCAGGCGACCGTTGAGGAAATCGCTGTCCTGATACACCGGGAACGCAGTCAGTAGCGCTTTTGAGATCTGCGCGTGCCGGGCATCATCAAACCGTCCCTGATAAATACGCCAGCTAAAATTAAAGCGGAGCGTTCCCATCAGTTGGGCATCCGGCGTTGCCACGACCGTTTCACCCGATGCTCGCCCCGGACGATAGAGCAGATTGGTTTTTCCCATGTAGCCGAAAGAGCGGAACAGGGTGACGGCAATGGTATCAAAACGATCGCCGACGATTTCATACTCGCGCACGCCGTTGGTGTACAGAGTAAAACCGTGACTATCATCATGCAGGTTAACGTAGCTCTGCATGGGCTCGATAGCGACAGGCTTCTCGTGCCAGCCTTCATCTTCCCATACCCGCAGCGCGTCGCTGAGCTGTACAGGGCGCGTGACCGCGCCAAACAGCTGATCGGCACAGGAGATATGAGCCAGAATATCGGTGGCAAAATGCACGCACAGGCGATGACTCCGCACCCGGTTTTCCACCTCGACGGTAAAGTGAATGAGCGTATCCTGTCGCAACGTAACCTGTACCGTCACAGGCATGACGCCATCAAGCTCGCCACGAGCGCGCGCCTCAAGATCGACGGGTACCGGCATCCGATAGTTAAGGCTCAACGCCTGCCGTACATCGCTGCATTCCCGCGACACTGCGGTGAGATGTCCTTCCGAGGTCACGGCCAGATCTTCACGCGGCGGCGAATAGTTATAGGAGTCGCCGTCATCACCGTTCTCGACCAACAGCATTTGCCGCGCATAGCGCTTACCGCTGGCTTTCTCAGCGATCGTCAGCAGGCCATTTTCTTCAACATCAACACGATAGTGTTCATTTTCAATAAATGGTCGCGTATCGCGCTGCCGCTGGCTCTCTCCGTCGGCGCTAAAATCCAGATGCCAACTTGTGTAACCCAAGGCAGGCAGCGCGCTGCTGTTTACCGTTACCTTGCTGCGGTAAACCTGCTGCGGTTTATGGTACGGTTTGCCCGGGTTAAGCCGGATGGTCTGATTAAGCACATAATCGGTCAGTTCCGTCTGCTCTTCAATCACGTACGGCAGCGCGCGCCCTGTCGCATCACGCAGCGTAAAAGGCACGCCCGGCAGCCAGGCTTCAAAGGTTATCTGCGGCGTCGCCGCCACGGTCAACGGATTAAATACCGTAAAGCAATAATCGTGTTCGCGCGGCGTACGCATCGCAATCTGCCGGGTATGAAGCTCCAGCAGGTTGCTGGCGAGATCGCGCGCCTGCTTATAGCGGGCGGCAATATCCCGGTTCGTGTCGTCGCTATTGCAGCCGCCGATGCTGTCATGCGCGGCATTGAAAAACATCAGCTTCCAGATATCGGCCATCACCCGAGCCGGATAGTCATGCCCCAGGCTACGGCCAATCGCCAGCACCGGCTCCAGCGTATTAACCAGCAGCGCTTCGATATCGTTATTCATCTGCTTCAGGTCAGCCCGGCACGAAAAGATGGTTTTATGTACCCTTGAGTGTTTCCCCTCCGTCAACTCTCCCTTCAGGACGCGAACGTCTGCGCCCGCCTCCTGTTCCAGTGCGGTAATAAAGTCGAGCGGGCTACTGATTTGGTAATGACGCTGGTTGTCGCAGGCGTTGAACTGACGCACCAGTTCCGGCAAATTCTCGCGGATCGGCGCCTGGTCAAAACCATGCGGATACAGCAGGTTGGCACGGGCGCTGCGCGCTTCAATTGGCCTCATTTTTTCGTTCAAAAATGTCGTCAGGCTATCCGGCGTTTCATCCAGCAGGCCGCCGTAGTGGTATCCCCAGGGCATCTGCACGGCAAACACCGTATCGCCGTTGTCGCCCTGCCAGCAGAATTCCGTCTCATGCAGCGTATTGTCGGCAATTCCGCGCCAGAACAGCGCATGGTGAATGCCGAACTGGCGGTATATTTGCGGCATATTGCCGCCCTGGCCAAAGCAGTCGGGCACATAACCCAGCGCCATGCAGCCGCCCGTCTCTTTGGCGATTTTCATTCCATACCACAGGTTACGCACCACCGATTCCTGGTGAATCACCAGCTGATCGGTTTGCGTGTACCACGGCCCGGTCAGCAGACGCTTCGCCGCGATCAGGGCACCTAGACGATCCTTATCTTCCGGCGCCCATTGCAGGTAGCTCTCAATTAAGGCGCTTTGCGCATCGAGGAGGTAACAGGAGAAATCGGGGTTATTCTCCAGCACGCGCAGCACATTCTTCACGTGATTTAACAAATAAATACGCGAACGTGACGAGGTAAAATACCACTCCTGATCCCAGTGAGTATGGCTGTAAACATGCACTACTTTCTCTTTCATCCCACCCTCCCTTCTGCGGCCTGAGCCGATTAATCAAACTTAATGTCAATCTCTTCTCTGACCGCTGGCGCAGCGGCGTTTTCTTCAGCTGATTCGTCGTTAAAATTCACCAGCAGATTGGCGCCGATGGCGATGACTGCGGTTCCTACCAGCGCGCCAAGAAAATAGGCCCACGGATGGCCGACGGTGAAACCACCGTACAGCCCGCCCAGCGGCGGCATGATCGGATAGGCTTTGAACAGCGCCACGGTCATTGCGCCCAGCGCACCGGCCAGTACGTTAATCGGGATAAGCCTTGCGGGGTTACGCAGCGTGAAAGGGATCGCGCCCTCGGAAATACCGAGAATGCCCATAATGACCGCGCCGTTACCGGCTTCTTTCAGCGTCTGGTTAAAGTTATGGGGACGCAGGAATCGCGCGGCGGCATAGCCGAGCGGCGGGATAATAATGGCCACGTTGACCAGAATCGCAGGCAGGTAGACGCCGCTCAGGAACAGCACGTTGGCGGTACCCCAGGCGGCTTTGTTGACCGGCCCCCCAAGATCAAAACAGATCATTCCCCCGAGTACCGCCGCCAGCATGACGGTGCTGGTGCCATCCTCGGTCATCTGCTGTACCCAGCCCATCAGGGCGGCATTAATCCAGCTCAGCACATCGCCAAGCAACAGCAGCATGATCACCACCTGTAACCCCACGGTGATAAACGGCAGAATAATCAGCGGGACGGAGCTGGACGCCGAGCCGGTAATACGAATTTTGCTCCCGATCCACTCCGACGAATAGCCCGCCAGCAGCCCGCCCAGCACCGCGCCAAGGAAGCCGGAGCCGGTCATCGATGCAATCAGCCCGGCGGTAAAACCGGCTGCCAGCCCTTTTTTCCCGGCGATCGAAAAGGCCACATACGCGCCAAGCACGTAGTTCATCAGGCCGATAATTTTGAAGCCCACATCCTGAGTCAGGTACAGCCAGTTCATTAACCCATCGCTTTTGGCAAAAGCGTCCAGGTTAGGTTCGCCGACAATCAGGCCAATAATCTTGGCCACGGCCACCATCAGTGAACCGGCAATAATGACCGGTAAAGCGTAGGAAATCCCGGTCATTAAATGGTTTTTTATGTCTATCATTATCTTTTTCATGACATCACCATCTCTGTTTTATTGATTGCGGCGCGCCTCAACGGCCGAAACGCATTTGATAATCACGTCGGCCGCATGGCTGACGCATTGCCCAATCTTGACCCGAATAATGGTTTTTCCCGCAAACCGTTCTTCTTCTTCAATGGCGCGGTCGGCGGCAATCAGCACAAAATCAGCGTCGGCAATATCCTGCTCGGAAAGGCGGTCCATAATGCCCAGCGCCCCCTGCTGCTCAATATTGACCCGATGCCCGAGACGCGCCCCCTCTTTTTCCAGCGATTTAGCGGCCATCGGCGTATGGGCCAGACCGGCAATACAGGAAGTCACTCCCACAATATTCATATCTGCTCCTTTATTTCGATGCGTGACTGCATAAAGTGAAACAACTCGTCTTCATCGTTGGCGGCGAATAAATAGGCTCTGAATTCGTCTTCAACAATTTGGCTGGCAAGGCTATTGATGATTTTTAAATGCAAAAACTGCGCGCCGGATTCCGGCACCAGCAGGCCGAAAATAATCTGTACCGGCTGACCGTCGAGGCTTTCCCAGGGAATCGGCTGCTGCAGGCGGATAAAAATCACCCCGGCCCGGGAGACGTTGGCGGTTTTGGCGTGAGGAATGGCTATCTGGTTCTCAAAACCGGTGGAGTATTGCTTCTCTCGCTCCCACAGATCGGCTTCAATTTGCGCTGCGCTTTCGGCCCAGCCCTGCGCCACGGCATGGTGGGCCAAAAAACGGAAAATAGACTGCTTATCGGCGAAAGTCTGGTTGAGAAAAATGTTGTCCCGAGCAATGAGCATTGACCTACCTCTCCATGCGTTTATTCCCGATTAGATTGCGTCAATACTAGGCTTTCTGGTGCACGCAAACTGAGCGCCGTTTTCCGCCCGCAGGAGGAAACGCGTTCTTTATCACGAGGGGAAAAAAGCGAGCGGAGTCAAAAAAATGCCGCGATTTGTGATGGGAAACAGGTTTGCCCGGCATCGCTATGCTCGGCCGGGCTACGGGAAGAAATAGAGAGATTACCCTTTCAGCTTCGGATCCAGCGCGTCGCGCAGCCCATCGCCCAGCAGGTTAAACGCCAGCACCGTCAGGAAAATGGCCAGCGCCGGGAAGACCGCAACGTGCGGCGCAATCACCATATCAGCACGCGCTTCATTGAGCATCGCCCCCCATTCCGGCGTTGGCGGCTGCGCCCCCAGGCCGAGGAACGACAGGCTGGCGGCAGAGATAATCGACACGCCAATACGCATGGTAAAATAGACCACAATCGACGATACGGTGCCCGGCAGAATATGCTGGAAAATGATCGCGCTGTCGCTGGCGCCAATGCTGCGCGCCGACTCGATAAAGGTCTGTTGCTTGAGAACCAGCGTATTGCCGCGCACCAGACGGGCAAATGCCGGGACGGAGAAAATCGCCACGGCGATAATCACGTTGGTCATGCCGCTGCCCATAATCGCCACCACCGCGATGGCCAGCAAAATGCCGGGAAAGGCGAACAGCACGTCGCAGATACGCATGATGATGCGATCCCACCAGCCTTCGTAGTAGCCCGCCACCAGCCCCAGCACGGTGCCGATAAGCGAACCCATCAGCACCGCGAAGACACCTGCGGTCAGCGAGATCTGCGCACCAACCAGCACGCGACTGAAAATATCGCGCCCCAGCGAATCCACGCCGAACCAGTGAATCAGCGACGGCCCTTGATTTAGCCTGTCGTAGTCAAAATAGTTTTCCGCATCGAAAGGCGCAATCCACGGCGCGACCACCGCCACCGCAATCAGCAGCAGAACGAAAATGCCCGAAACCATCGCCACCGGTTGCTGGCGAAAGCGCCGCCAGAACTCCCGCCACGGCGTGGGCTGCGAGGCTGCCTGCATTACCGGCATGGCGCTCAGAACAGCCTGTCGACGCCAGTTGAATAATCGCACGTTATTTATACCTGATAGCCGGGTTAATGGCGGCGTAAAGCACGTCCACCACTAAGTTGATAAGAATAAACTCCAGCGAAAACAGCAGCACCTCGGCCTGAATCACCGGGTAGTCACGCATTTCCACCGAATCGACCAGCAGGCGTCCCAGCCCCGGCCAGTTAAACACCTTTTCGACCACGATCGAGCCGCCGAGCAGAAAGCCAAACTGCAGCCCCATCATGGTGACCACCGGGATCATCGCGTTACGCAGCCCGTGTTTGAGCACCACCACCTTTTCGCTGACGCCTTTGGCGCGCGCGGTACGCATATAGTCCTCATTCAGCACGTCAACGAACGAGGCGCGGGTGAAGCGTGCCATTACCGAAGCGACGGCGGCGCCCAGCGTTAATGAAGGCAAAATATAGTGTCGCCAGCTGTCGGCGCCCACGGTCGGCAGCCAGCCCAGTTCGACGGAGAAAATCTGCATCAGCAGCATCCCGAGGGCAAAGGCCGGGAACGAAATACCGGTCACCGCCAGCGCCATGCCCAGGCGGTCCGGCCAGCGGTTGCGCCAGACGGCGGCGGCAATGCCCGCGCCCATGCCGAACAATACCGCCCAGCCCATGCTGGCGAGCGTCAGCCACAGCGTGGGGAAAAAGCGGCTGGCAATCTCTTCCGATACCGGACGACGGGAAACCATCGACGTGCCAAAATCGCCCTGCACGGCATGGCTAATGTAATGCCAGAACTGCACGTACAGCGGCTGATCCAACCCCAGCTGTTGGCGCACCATGGCAATCACCTGCGCGTCTGCCTCCGGGCCAGCAATCAGCCGGGCCGGGTCACCGGGCAGCATGTGGACAAACAAAAACACCAGCACCGCCACGATAAACAGCGTGGGGATCAGGCCGAGCAGGCGTTTAATCACATAGTTGAGCATGACTCTCCTTGCCGATGACTCCCTGCCCCTTCATGAGGCAGGGAAACGTCGCTTACTTCAAATCCGCGTCGTCAAAGCTAAACCCGGTATCCGGCATAATATAGAATCCGGTCAACGACTTGCTGTGCGCTGATACCAGTTTCTCCACCACCAGCGGCACCCACGGCGACTCTTTCCAGATAGTATCCTGAACCGCCTTATACAGCCGCGCTTTTTCGTTGCTGTCGGTGGTTTGCAGCGCCGCGCTGAGGTCTTTATCGACTTGAGGGTTGCCGTAGAACGCGGTGTTAAACTGCGTTGGCGGCCAGTTTGAGGAGGCAAACAGCGGCGACAGCGCCCAGTCGGCTTCACCGGTCGAGGCCGACCAGCCGGTGTAGAACATTCTCACACCGCTCTCTTTCTGCCCCTTGCCTTCCACTTCCGCCGCACGCTGCCCGGCGTCCATCGCGGTGACCTGCGCTTTAATGCCAATTTGCGCCAGCTGCTGCTGGGTAAACTGCAGCACCTTCTGCGCGGTGCTGTGATTATGCGATGACCACAGCGTGGTGCTAAAGCCGTTCGGGTAACCCGCCTCTTTCAGCAGTTCACGGGCTTTCGCAGGGTCGTACGGCCACGGTTGATATTGCGTTGCGTAGGCAATCGACGGCGGCACGACGCCGGTAGCCGGTGTCGCGTAACCCGCAAAGGCGACCTTGACCAGCGCCTGACGGTTAATCGCGTAGTTGATGGCTTCGCGTACCTTTGGGTTGTCGAACGGTTTTTGCGTCACGTTCATGCTGATGTAGCGCTGCATGATTGACGGGCTGGCCACCAGCTCAAGCTGGCTGTTTTTCGCCAGCAGCGCCGCCTGCTCGTAAGGGATCGGGAAGGCAAACTGCGCTTCACCGGTTTGCAGCATCGCCGCGCGGGTATTGTTGTCGACCACCGGACGCCAGGTAATGGAGTCCAGCTTCGGCAGCCCTTTTTGCCAGTAATTGGCGAACTTGCTGACCTTCACGAAGTCGGTCTGATTCCAGGTATCCAGCTGGTACGGCCCGGTCCCTACCGGATGGAAGCCAATCTCGTTACCGTATTTTTTCAGCGCCGCTGGCGAGATCATCGCCGTTGCCGGGTGGGCGAGAATATTGATAAACGCCGAGAACGGCTGCTTGAGGGTGATTTTCACCGTCTGCGGATCGACAACTTCGGTCTTATCAATGTTCTTGTACAGGTTATAGCGCTTGAGGTGGCTTTCTGGGTTGCTGGCGCGATCGAGGTTGACCTTCACCGCCTCGGCGTTGAAATCAGTGCCATCCTGGAATTTGACGCCCTGGCGCAGCTTGACGGTATAGACTTTGCCATCGTCCGACACCGTGTAGCTTTCCGCCAGCACGTTCTTCAGCTTCATCTCTTTATCCAGGCCGAACAGCCCCTGATAGAAGGATTTCGCCACCGCCTGCGACAGCGTGTCGTTAGCGTCATACGGATCGAGGGTGGTGAAGTTGGAGCCTACCGCCACCACCACATCTTTGGCCGCGAACGAGGAAGCGGAGGCCAGCGCTGAAGCCACCCCCAGTGCAACCAGCCATTTACGTGAAACGCGTTGTGTCATGTTGTCCCCTGCCTATGGTTTTATTATCGATTTATCAGCGCACTGCTTGCCGGTTCGCGGGCCACATAGTGCCCCGGCGCCACCTGTTGCAAACTGATCGGTTCTACCTCTTCGCCCCGTCTGTAGATATTGCCCGGCAGCTCATCCGACAACAGCACGCGCTGCGGACGTTTGTGCGCCGGATCGGCCACCGGCACGGCGGCCAGCAGCTTGCGGGTATAAGGATGCTGCGGATTTTCAAAAATTGCGCGTCGCGGGCCAATCTCCACAATTCTCCCGCGGTACATCACCGCCACGCGATGGCTGATGCGTTCCACCACCGCCATATCATGGGAAATAAACAGAAAAGCGATGCCCATCTCCCGCTGCAACGACAGCAGCAGGTTGATAATCTGTGCGCGAATGGAAACATCGAGCGCCGACACCGATTCATCGGCAATCACCACCTTCGGTTGCAAGGCCAGCGCACGGGCAATGCAGATACGCTGGCGCTGGCCGCCAGAAAACTCGTGCGGATAACGCCAGGCGTGTTCCGGCTCCAATCCGACGCGCTGCAAAAGCCATTCAACTCGCTGCTGGAGCGCTTCGCCTTGCAGCACCCCGTGCACGCGCAGCGGCTCCATGATCGAAAAGCCAACCGTATGGCGCGGATCGAGTGAAGCGTAAGGGTCCTGGAAGATTATCTGAATATCACGGCGCAGCGGCTGAAGCTGGTGAGCGGAGAGCAGATCGATACGCTCGCCGTTGAAGGTAATCGTGCCCTTCTGCGATTCTACTAACCGCAGCAGCGCACGCCCGGTCGTGGATTTGCCACAGCCAGATTCGCCCACCAGCGCCAATGTTTCGCCGCCCCACAGGTCAAAGCTGACATTTTCCACCGCATGCACTTCACGGGTGACGCGGTTAAGCACGCCGCCGCGTAGCGGAAAGCGCGCCACCAGGTTACGCACCTGAAGAATCGGCTTGCCCTCCACCACCGTTTTTTGCTGCTGAGGCTCAATCTCCGGCGCGTTGAGTTCAGGGAAACTGCGCGGATAGTCGCTGCCGCGCATCGTCCCCAGCCGGGGAACCGCCGCCAGCAGACGACGGGTATACGGATGTTGCGGCGCGTTAAAGATAGCCTCAACGCTACCGGTCTCCACCACCTCCCCCTGATGCATCACCAGCACCCGGTCGGCGATTTCCGCGACGACGCCCATATCGTGGGTGATAAAAATCACCCCCATCGACATCTCTTGTTGCAGCACGTTGATAAGCTGGAGAATTTGCGCCTGAATCGTGACGTCCAACGCGGTCGTCGGCTCATCGGCAATCAGCACCGCCGGGCGGCATGACAGCGCCATCGCGATCATCACCCGCTGACGCATACCGCCGGAAAGCTGGTGCGGGTAGCGCGACAGCATGGTCTGCGCCTCAGGAATGCGCACTTTATCGAGCGTTTTTTTCGCCTCAATCAGCGCCTCTTCGCGGCCCAGCCCCTGATGCAGGCGGATAGACTCGGCAATCTGCTCGCCGATGGTAAACACCGGGTTAAGCGACGTCATCGGTTCCTGAAAAATCATCGCGATGTCGGCGCCGCGCACGCTGCGCATCTGCGCGGGCGTTTGTTCCTGCAGTTCGATCACTTCGCGATTGCGCCGCCGCAGCAGCATTTGGTCGCACTGCATCTGGCTGTTGGACTGTTCCAGCAGCCGCATCAGCGCCAGCGCCGTCACGGACTTGCCCGAACCGGACTCACCGACAATCGCCAGCGTCTCTCCCCGGTTCAGATGAAAAGAGAGTTGATGCACGGCGCGCACGGACTGCTTGTCCTGGCGAAACGCGACGTTCAGATTCTGAATACTCAGCACCTGCGTGACATCAAGCTCGTCGGAATGCGGCACGGTGACTCCTTCTATTCGCGATAAATGCCAATCGTAGGCGTATCCCCGGCATAGGCCCAGGCGCGATACATCCCCTCGCTGTTAAACGGCAGCACGACGTTGCCCTCGCGATCGATAGCAATCAGACCACCGCTGCCGCCCAGCGCGGGCAGTTTTTCCATCACCACCCGTTCGCAGGCTTCCAGCAGGCTGAGATTGCCGTATTCCATTAGCGCGGCAATATCGTAAGCCGCCAGCATGCGGATAAATACCTCGCCGGTGCCGGTACAGGAGACGGCTACGCTGGCGTTGTTGGCATAGCATCCCGCGCCGACCAGTGGGCTATCGCCCACCCGCCCTGGCAACTTGTTGGTCATGCCGCCGGTCGACGTCGCCGCGGCAAGATTGCCGTTGAGATCTAATGCCACCGCGCCGACGGTGCCCATCTTCTGCCGTTCATCAAGCGGCGCGTCGTGGTCGAGAATAAACTCGCCGTTGCTGCGAGCCTCGATAAGCTGCTGAAAACGCGCGTCGGTGGAGAACAGCGAATTCTCGACCAGCTCGACGCCCTGCGCCTGAGCAAAAGCCTCTGCCCCTTCGCCAATCAACATCACGTGCGGGCTATTTTCCAGCACCAGCCTGGCCGCCAGTACCGGGTTACGCAGGCGCTTTACCCCAGCGACGGCGCCCGCCTGCAGCGAATTGCCGTCCATCACGCAGGCGTCAAGTTCATGCGTTTCATCAGCGGTAAACACCGAGCCGATCCCGGCGTTAAACAGCGGGCACTCCTCCAACTGACGAACCGCTTCGGTCACCGTATCCAGCGCGCTGGCGCCGGACTCCAGCATCCCCTGCGCATGCTCGACAATGCCGGACAGCGCGGTGACATATTCGCGCTCTTTTTCCGCTGACATCTGCTGGCGGCTTATCGCCCCTGCTCCGCCATGAATCGCAATGACTGCCTTACCCATTCGTTATCCCTTACGTCATTTTATTTATAAATATCATTATAGTGACTCTGTTCCTATATCAATTTTGAATATAGAAAGAGCGTCCGGAAATGTCAGGGTACACCACAGGTGGCATACAGTCTGCGGGGGTTTTCTGCCATAATGTGCGGATTCGAACGTTTCCCGCAGGAGTTTACCCATGGATTTTACCGCCGGACTGATACCGCTTGATACCGCGCTCGCCCAGATGCTTGAGCAGATTAGCCCGCTTCGTGAAAGCGAGTCGGTGCCGCTGTTACAGGCCTTTGGCCGTATTACCGCAGGCGATGTCATCTCTCCATTGGACGTGCCGGGTTTTGATAATTCGGCGATGGATGGCTACGCGGTGCGCCTCGCCGACCTCGCGGCGCAAACGCCGTTGACAGTAGCGGGTAAAGCCTTTGCCGGGCAACCGTTCCACGGAGAATGGCCTGCCGGAAGCTGCGTGCGCATTATGACCGGTGCGCCGATTCCCGCAGGCTGTGAGGCGGTAGTGATGCAGGAAGAGACCGAGCAGACCGACGCCGGTATCCGTTTCACCGCGCCGGTGAAGCCGGGGCAGAATATTCGCCGTCGCGGCGAAGACATCGCCAACGGCGCGGTGGTTTTCCCGGCGGGTACCCGCCTCACCGTCGCCGAGCTGCCAGTGCTGGCGTCTCTCGGCATTGCCGAGGTGAACGTGGTGCGTAAAGTGCGCGTCGCCCTGTTCTCCACCGGTGACGAACTCCAGCTACCGGGCCAGCCGTTGGGCGATGGGCAAATCTACGACACCAACCGCCTGGCGGTGCATCTGATGCTCGAACAGTTGGGCTGCGAGGTGATTAACCTCGGGATTATCCGCGATGACCCGGAACAGCTGCGCCAGACCTTTATTCAGGCCGACCAGCAGGCGGACGTGGTCATTAGCTCCGGCGGCGTTTCCGTGGGCGAAGCGGACTACACCAAAACGATTCTCGACGAGCTGGGTGAAATCAGCTTCTGGAAGCTCGCCATCAAACCGGGCAAGCCGTTCGCCTTCGGTAAGTTAAGCCACAGCTGGTTCTGCGGTCTGCCGGGTAACCCGGTCTCCGCAGCGCTCACCTTCTATCAACTGGTGCAGCCGTTGTTGGCCAAACTGAGTGCGGGCAGCAACGCCACGCAGGCTCCGCGCCTGCGCGTGCGAACTACCGATCGGCTGAAAAAATCCCCAGGCCGCCTCGACTTCCAGCGCGGTCTGCTGACCCGCGACGCCAACGGCGACCTTACCGTGTCCACTACCGGTCATCAGGGCTCGCACATTTTTAGCTCCTTCAGCCAGGGCAACTGCTTTATCGTGCTGGAGCGTGAGCGCGGCCACGTCGAAGCTGGCGAATGGGTAGAGGTTGAGCCCTTTAACCATCTGCTGGGAGGCCTGTAATGGCCGCCGAACTCAGCGATGCCGAGATGCTGCGCTACAACCGGCAAATCATCCTGCGGGATTTTGATTTTGACGGCCAGGAGCAGTTAAAGGCATCGCGTGTGCTGGTTGTCGGTTTGGGTGGGCTGGGCTGCGCGGCGGCGCAATATCTGGCCGCCGCGGGAGTTGGCCAACTCACCCTGCTTGATTTTGACACCGTGGCGCTCTCTAACCTGCAACGCCAGACGCTGCATAGCGACGCCACTATCGGTCAGCCAAAAGTCGACTCCGCCCGCGACGCGCTGGCGCGCATTAACCCACACGTCACGCTGGTCACCCACAACGCATTGCTGGAAGAAGCGGCGCTATGGGCGCTAATTGCGGAACATGATTTAGTGCTCGACTGTACCGATAACGTCACCATTCGTAACCAGCTGAATGTGGGCTGCTTCCGGCATAAAGTCCCGCTGGTTTCCGGCGCGGCGATTCGCATGGAAGGGCAAATTTCGGTGTTTACGTATCAGGAAGGCGAGCCGTGCTACCGCTGCCTGAGCCGTCTGTTCGGCGAGAATGCCCTCACCTGCGTGGAAGCGGGCGTGATGGCCCCGCTGGTTGGGGTGATTGGCGCCATGCAGGCGATGGAAGCGATTAAGGTGCTGACCCACTACGGTACGCCTGCGGCGGGGAAAATCGTGATGTATGACGCGATGCGCTGCCAGTTCCGCGAGATGAAGCTGATGCGTAGCCCGACGTGCGAGGTGTGCGGGGAGGCTTCGGCGTAACCCCCTCACCCTAACCCTCTCCCCGATGGGGAGAGGGAACCGATCGTGCCAATAGAGAGAGTATTACAGCGACGTACGACCAAACGCCGTTTGCCAGTCCTGCTCAAACTTCGCCACTGCGGCATCCACCGCCGGATAGCTGATCAGCTGCTGCGCGACGTCCAGCGGCAGGGTAATCGACTGGCAGCCTGCCAGCAGGCAGTCCAGCGCCTGACGCGGAGTCTTAAAGCTCGCTGCAAGTACCTTCGACTGTGGCGCATGCAGAGTCAGCAGATCCTGTAATTCACACACGGTCTGAATACCATTTCCTCCCTGCGCATCGACGCGGTTAACGTAAGGCGCGACATATTCTGCCCCCGCCAGCGCCGACAGCAGACCCTGCGCTGCGCCGTAAACGGCGGTGCCCAGCGTCGGAATTCCCTCTTCTTTGAGCAATTTAATGGCCGCCAGCCCTTCCGCCGTCACCGGCACTTTGACCACCAGGTCCGGAATAATCGCCCGCAGCTTATGCGCGTCCGCCACCATGCCGTCGGCGGTTGTCGCCATCACCTGGGCAAATAAACGGCCTTTACCGCCCATCGCTTCCAGCAGTTCCGGCAACAGCACATCCAGCGGTTTTTTACCTGCCGCCACAATGCTTGGGTTGGTAGTCACGCCCGCCAGCGGGAAAACACGCGCCAGCTTTTTAACTGCCGCCACGTCAGAGGTGTCGAGATAGAGTTCCATGATGATTCCTTAAACCGTGATGTTTAGCATGGAATAACCTTACCACAGCAAAACCTCTTCTTAAGTTGACGCACATCAAGATAACTTTCATTCGAAAGTATTTTAATCTTTATACGAAAGATGAGGGCAGCATATGATTTTCAACATTCAGCGCTATTCCACCCACGATGGTCCCGGTATCCGTACCGTGGTTTTCCTGAAAGGCTGTTCACTCGGCTGTCGCTGGTGCCAGAACCCGGAGAGCCGCGCGCACAAACAGGATCTGTTGTTCGATCCGCGCCTGTGCCTCGACGGTTGCGATCTTTGCCAGCAGGCCGCGCCATCGGTTATTGAACGTGCGCTTAACGGTCTGGTTATTCATCGGGAAAAGCTCGATCAAACGCAGCTTGATGCGCTGACCGACTGCTGCCCGACTCAGGCGCTGACCGTCTGCGGCGAAAAGAAAAGCGCCGAAGAAATTATGGCCACCGTGCTGCGCGATAAACCGTTTTACGATCGCAGCGGCGGCGGTATGACGCTCTCCGGCGGCGAACCGTTTATGAACCCGGAACTGGCGCTGGAACTGTTGAAAAGCGCCCATGATCAGGGCATCCACACGGCGGTAGAAACCTGCCTGCATGTGCCATGGCGCTACCTGGAACCCGCGCTACCCTATATCGACCTGTTCCTCGCTGACCTGAAGCACGTAGACGAAGCACGCTTCAAGCAGTGGACCGACGGTTCGGCTAAACGCGTGCTCGACAATCTGAAGCGACTGGCCGCCGCAGGAAAACAGATCACGCTGCGCGTACCGCTGATTCAGGGCTTTAATGCCGATGAAAACTCCATCAAAGCGATTGCTGATTTTGCCGCCGACGAGATGCCGGGCGTGCGCGACATTCATTTTCTGCCGTATCACACGTTGGGTATCAACAAATATACCCTGCTCGGCCTTCCCTACTTTGCACCCGACAAGCCGCTGAACGACCCGGCGCTGCTGGATTTTGCCCAGCAGTACGCCCGCGAAAAAGGGTTAACGGCGACACTACGAGGATAAAAACCATGACCACTCTGACTCTCGACAAACTGACCGACCGTATCAAAGCTCACAAAACCGCGCTGGTACATATTGTTAAGCCGCCGGTCTGCACCGAACGCGCACGCCACTATACCGAAGCGTACCAGCAGCATCTGGATAAACCGATTCCGGTACGCCGCGCGCTGGCGCTGGCCCACCATCTGGCGGAACGCACCATCTGGATTAAACATGACGAACTGATTGTCGGTAACCAGGCAAGCGAAGTGCGCGCCGCGCCCATTTTCCCGGAATATACCGTCAGCTGGATTGAAAAAGAGATCGACGACCTGGCCGACCGCCCCGGCGCCGGATTTGCGGTGAGCGAAGAGAACAAACGCGTACTGCATGAAGTGTGCCCATGGTGGCGTGGTCAGACTGTGCAAGACCGCTGCTACGGTATGTTTACCGATGAACAGAAAGCGCTGCTGGCCACCGGCATTATTAAAGCCGAAGGTAATATGACCTCCGGCGACGCCCACCTGGCGGTGAACTACCCGCTGCTGCTGGAAAAAGGCCTCGATGGCATGCGCGCCAAAGTCGCCGAGCGTCGTACCCGCATTAACCTGACCGTACTGGAAGACCTGCACGGTGAGCAGTTCCTGAAAGCCATTGATATCGTACTGGAAGCTGTGAGCCTGCACATTGTGCGTTTCGCCGAGCTGGCGCGCAAAATGGCCGCCGAAGAGTCTCGCGAAAACCGCCGCGACGAGTTGCTGGCGATCGCCGAAAACTGCGATGTGATTGCCCATCAGCCGCCGAAAACCTTCTGGCAGGCGCTGCAGCTGTGCTACTTCATCCAGCTGATTCTGCAAATTGAGTCCAACGGTCACTCGGTGTCGTTCGCCCGTATGGACCAGTATCTGTATCCGTACTACCGCCGCGACGTTGAGCTGGAACAGTCGTTGGATCGCGAACACGCTATCGAACTGCTGCACAGCTGCTGGCTGAAGCTGCTGGAAGTGAACAAAATTCGCTCCGGCTCGCACTCCAAGGCCTCTGCCGGTAGCCCGCTGTATCAGAACGTGACCATCGGCGGCCAGAAGCTGGTCAACGGCGAAGCGCAGGACGCGGTCAACCCGCTCTCATACGCGATTCTCGAATCCTGCGGCCGCCTGCGTTCCACGCAGCCAAACCTGAGCGTGCGCTATCACGCCGGGATGAGCAACGACTTCCTCGACGCCTGCGTGCAGGTCATTCGCTGCGGCTTTGGCATGCCGGCATTCAACAACGATGAGATCGTGATTCCAGAATTTATCAAACTGGGCGTTGAACCTCAGGATGCCTATGATTATGCGGCTATCGGCTGTATTGAAACCGCCGTTGGCGGTAAATGGGGCTACCGCTGCACCGGGATGAGCTTTATCAACTTTGCCCGCGTGATGCTGGCCGCGATGGAAGGCGGTCGCGATGCCACCAGCGGCCAGGTGTTCCTGCCGCAGGAACACGCGCTGTCGCAGGGTAACTTCGCCAACTTCGAGCAGATGCTGGCCGACTGGGATAGCCAGATTCGTTACTACACCCGTAAATCCATTGAGATTGAATACGTGGTCGACACCATGCTGGAAGAGAACGTGCACGATATTCTGTGCTCGGCGCTGGTCGACGACTGCATTGAGCGGGCGAAAAGCATTAAACAGGGCGGCGCGAAGTACGACTGGGTTTCCGGCCTGCAGGTGGGGATCGCCAACCTCGGCAACAGTCTGGCGGCAGTGAAAAAACTGGTCTTCGATCAGGGGCTGATTGGTCAGCAGGAGCTGGCAAAAGCGCTGGCGGAAGACTACGAAGGACTGACCCACGAGCAGCTACGTCAGCGTTTGATTAACGGCGCGCCGAAGTACGGCAACGATGATGACAGCGTCGACGCCCTGTTGGCCCGCGCCTATCAGACCTATATCGACGAACTGAAGCAGTATCACAACCCACGTTACGGTCGCGGCCCGATCGGCGGCAACTATTACGCGGGTACGTCTTCCATTTCAGCGAACGTGCCGTTTGGCGCGCAGACCATGGCAACCCCGGACGGCCGTAAAGCGAAAACCCCGCTTGCTGAAGGCGCCAGCCCGGCTTCCGGTACCGACCATCTTGGCCCAACGGCGGTGATTAGCTCCGTCGGGAAGCTGCCGACCTCGGCGATTCTCGGCGGCGTGCTGCTGAACCAGAAGCTGAACCCGGCGACGCTGGAAAACGAAAGCGACAAGCAAAAGCTGATGGCGCTGCTGCGTACCTTCTTCGAAGTGCACAAAGGCTGGCATATTCAGTACAACATCGTGTCGCGCGAAACGCTGCTGGAAGCGAAAAAACATCCGGATCAGTACCGTGATTTGGTGGTGCGCGTGGCGGGGTATTCGGCGTTCTTTACCGCGCTGTCGCCGGATGCGCAGGACGATATTATTGCGCGTACTGAGCATACGCTGTAAGTCGGCGCATTTCCCCCTCACCCTAACCCTCTCCCCTCAGGGGAGAGGGAACCGATCGGCGCCGTTGGTCAATCCCCCCTCTCCCTTCCAGGGAGAGGGCCGGGGTGAGGGTCCAACGCGCACAGCGACCCACCGCCTTTCTTTCAAATGAAATAAATTTGTGCTTTATCTCACATTGTAATTAAATTGTTTCTGGCCGAAGTTACACCAGGAGCATCCCGTATGACCGTTAAAGTTATCGTCACCGATATGGACGGAACTTTTCTTAATGACGCCAAGACCTACGACCGTTCGCGGTTTCTGGCGCAGTTTGAACAGCTTCAAGCACGTGGTATTGAGTTCGTTGTCGCCAGCGGCAACCAGTATTACCAGCTGATTACCTTCTTTCCTGAAATTCGGGATCGCATCTCTTATGTCGCGGAAAACGGCGCGCTGGTGTACGAGCACGGGCAGCAGCTTTTCCACGGTGAGCTCACGAAACATGAGTATCAGACGGTGATTGGCGAACTGCTGAAAGATCCGCAGATGTATTTCGTCGCCTGCGGTCTGGAAAGTGCTTATATCAGCGACAGCGCGCCAGATGCGCTGGTCGAACTGATGTCCAAACACTACTACCGCTTAAAGCGCGTGGCGAACTTCCACGACGTCGACGATAAGATGTTCAAATTCTCCCTGAACCTCCCGGACAGCGATATTCCCGATCTGATTGATAAGCTGCACGTCTCCCTCGACGGCATTATGAAGCCCGTCACCAGCGGCTTCGGCTTTGTCGATCTCATCATTCCCGGCCTGCACAAAGCCAACGGCATCAGTCGTCTGCTGAAGCGCTGGCAGCTTTCACCGCAACAGTGCGTGGCAATTGGCGATAGCGGCAACGACGCCGAGATGCTCAAGCTGGTGAAATATTCCTTCGCCATGGGCAACGCGGTCGACAGCATTAAGGCCATTGCGGACTACCGGACCGACGACAACAACCACGACGGTGCGCTGAACGTCATTCAGTCCGTGCTGGACGGCACCGCCCCCTTCTAATTCTCTTCCTTTGCAGGCCTGATAAGCGCAGCGCCATCAGGCGCCTCCGTGTACATTGCCGGATGGCGGCGTTGCCTTATCCGGCCTACGTATTCATCTTCCTTTCTCTTCGTGATCTAACGCAAGAATTTAAACTTGCATTAACTTTATTTTAACTTAAAGTATCACCTGTAATGCATTTTACTTTCGAATGAAAGATTGCGAGGTTGATATGACGATTACCTTTACCCACGAAACCCTCCCTGCCGACCCGAAAGCGGCCATTCGCCAGATGAAACAAACGCTACGCGCGCAGATTGGCGACGTCCAGGCGGTGTTCGACCGTCTGAGCGCCACCATTGAAGCGCGGGTTGCGGAAATTAACGCCCTGAAGGCGCAGGGACAGCCGGTGTGGCCAATCATTCCCTTTGCCGATCTGGCGGCGGGCAACATTAGCGAAGCCACCCGCGCCGAGGTGAAGCGCCGCGGATGTGCGGTGATTAAAGGTCACTTCCCGCGTGAACAAGCGCTGGCTTGGGATCGTTCAATGCTCGACTACCTCGATCGCAACCATTTCGATGACGTATATAAGGGGCCAGGCGATAGCTTTTTCGGATCACTTGATGCCTCACGTCCGGAAATCTACCCGATTTACTGGTCGCAGGCGCAAATGCAGGCGCGTCAGAGTGAAGAGATGGCGCAGGCCCAATCGTTCCTCAACCGCCTCTGGAAAGTGGAAAGCGAGGGTAAGCAGTGGTTTAACCCGGATATCAGCGTCATTTATCCGGACCGTATCCGCCGCCGCCCACCGGGCACCACCTCCAAAGGACTCGGAGCACATACCGATTCTGGCGCGCTGGAACGCTGGCTACTTCCGGCTTATCAACAGGTGTTCGCCAGCGTCTTTAACGGTAACGTTGAGCAGTACGATCCGTGGAACGCCGCGCACCGTACTGACGTGGAAGAGTACACCGTGGATAACACCACCAAATGCTCGGTGTTCCGCACCTTCCAGGGCTGGACGGCGCTGTCGGACATGATCCCGGATCAGGGGCTGCTGCACGTGGTGCCGATTCCGGAAGCGATGGCCTATGTGCTGCTGCGCCCGCTGCTCGATGACGTACCGGAGGACGAACTCTGCGGCGTAGCGCCAGGGAAAGTGCTGCCGATCTCCGAGAAATGGCACCCGTTGCTGATAAGCGCACTGACCTCTATTCCGGCGCTGGAGGCCGGTGATTCGGTGTGGTGGCACTGCGACGTGATCCACTCGGTGGCGCCGGTGGAGAATCAGCAAGGCTGGGGGAACGTGATGTACATCCCCGCCGCGCCAATGTGCGAAAAAAATCTCGCTTACGCCCACAAGGTGAAAGCGGCATTAGAACGCGGCGCATCGCCGGGCGACTTCCCGCGTGAAGACTACGAAGCCGACTGGCAGGGCCGCTTTACGCTCGCCGACCTCAATATTCACGGCAAACGTGCGCTGGGCATCGACGCCTGATTATCGTACAACCCTTCCCGTTCAACGGCGGTGTGCCCTTTTCCGGGGCGCACCCGCCGCACCGATTCCCGAACCGCCAATCGCCCGTGCAGCAGTAACGATCCTACCGGCGCGTCGGGGCGAATCAGCCGCTGTTGCAGCATCTGCACCGCCTCAATGCCCAGTTCATCGCGAGGCACGTGAACCGCGGTGAGCGGCACGTCCTCAATGGCCGCCAGGTTGAAGCCGTCGATACTCATGACCGAAACATCCTGCGGCACCCGCAGCCCGCGCTGGCGCAGGGCGTTAACGGTCCCTGCCGCCATAAAATCACCGCCCACCAGGAAGGCCGTCGGCAATGGCCGGCCATCGAGCGCATCCAGCCACGCGCCAACCTTTTCCTCAGCAACTTTGGCGCTAAAGCTGCTGATATTCAGCAGGTCGCGCTCGTGCTGAAACTCAAGGTTGTGCTGACGCCACGCCTCTTTAATGCCCGCCAGTCGCTGTTCCATGGTGTAACGGCGCAGACACATGACGTTCATGACCTCCCGATGGCCCATTTCAAACAGGTAACGCGCGGCGAAAGCGCCAATCATCCGATGATCCGGCGCAATGGCCGGCAGACGCATGCGTTCATCGCGGCAGTTAATCAACACACAGGGCTTCGCGAGATCGGCGGCAAGATCGTGAATATGCGGATCGTCAATGCCCAGCAGAATGGCCGCCTGCGTCTCCGCTTCGTTCATGCGCGACAAAAACAACGTAGGATCGCTGTCGTTCTCCTCCAGCGCGCAGTAGCGCAAACGCACCTCGTGTGGCGAGAGCGCTTTACTGATGCTCTGGATCACACGGTAGTAAAAGATGTCGGACCGCTCATCGAACGCCCGCGGCGGCGCAAAGACAATCAGGCTATTGAGCAACATCCTTCCTGCCGCCATACCGTCCATCACCCCAAGCTCACGCGCGCAGGTCAACACCTGCTCGCGGGCGCGAGCGCTGGTATTCGCTTTACCCGCCAGCACGCGCGAAACGGTGCTGGCAGACAGCCCGGTTCGGGCAGCAATCTCGGCGATTTTCAGCTTCTTTTCCATTTTGTGATCTGTCTCTAATTCGAAAATGAAAGAATTTTCATGGCAAAAATGCCTTATTTGGCAAGGCATGAAAGACGTATACGTAATGTATATCAGTCATTCATGAAAAAACGTGCACAAAACCCGCTTTTCCCAACCTTTTATGTCTTCTAAGGTGAATTGGTAGAACAACTTCCATACAAGAACGGTGGAAGTGAATAACAACAAAATTGATAAATATCAAAATCTTACCAAAAGTGGTGTGACAACTCCCCACGTAGTTGCCCACCGTTTCTGACATCATCCTGTGGAGATCCCTATGAGTCAGGGCATCAATAATGAAATAACAACCAGCAAAACTCGCCGCGTTGTCAAAAATCTGCGCTGGTGGATGCTGGTGCTTTTTTTACTCGGCGTCACCGTCAACTACATCACCCGTAACTCGCTGGGGATCCTGGCACCAGAGCTGAAAGACAGCCTCGGGATCACTACCGAGCAATATTCCTGGATCGTCGGCGCTTTCCAGATCGCCTATACCCTCTTCCAGCCATTGTGCGGCTGGCTGATTGACGTTATTGGCCTGAAGCTGGGCTTTATGATCTGCGCCAGCCTGTGGGCACTGGCCTGTTTACTGCACGCCGGTGCCGGTAACTGGCTGCATCTGGCGCTGCTGCGCTTCTTTATGGGCGGCGCGGAAGCAGCGGCTACCCCAGCCAACGCCAAAACCATCGGCGAGTGGTTCCCGAAATCGGAACGCCCGGTAGCAGCGGGTTGGGCTGGTGTGGGTTTCTCGATTGGCGCGATGCTGGCACCGCCAATCATCTATTTTGCCCACGCCTCTTTTGGCTGGCAGGGCGCGTTCATGTTTACCGGTATTCTGGCGCTCGCATGGGTCGTACTGTGGTGGGCGTTCTACCACAACCCGGATAAACACCCGAACCTGGGCAAAGCCGAGCTGGACTATATCCGTCAGGATAACGAAGCGCCGCCGGTGAAGCTGCCATTCCTGACCGCGCTGAAAACCGTGGGTAAAAACAAACGCTTCTACGGTATCGCTATCCCGGCCTTTATGGCGGAACCGGCATGGGCCGTGTTTAGCTTCTGGATGCCGCTCTATTTTGCCAAGCAGTACAACATGGATCTCAAGCAGATCGCCCTGTTCGCCTGGCTGCCCTTCCTGGCCGCCGACCTCGGCAGCGTCGCGAGCGGCTATTTAACCCGCCTCTATGTACGCCTGTTCGGCTGCTCACGCGTCAACTCGACCGTGGCCAGTTCCGTCACCGGGGCATTCCTGATGGTGTCACTTGCCGTCGTGGCGGTGACGAAAGATCCGATCATCGCCGTGGTGCTGATGTCGATTGGCGGCTTTGGCCACCAGATCATCTCCTGCATGCTGAGCGCACTGGTTGTTGAATCGTTCGACAAAGGCCAGATGGCGACCGTTAACGGCATGCGTGGTTCCGCCGCATGGATTGCGAGCTTCCTGTTCTCACTGATTATTGGGGTGACTGCCGACAAAATCGGTTTCAACCCGCTGTTTGTCGCCATGGGTTTCTTCGACCTGATTGGCGCCGTCTTCCTGGTCGCATTTATTGCTGAACGCCGCGCGAAACGCGCCTGATAGTGGATGTAAATATGAAAACGCTGAAAAACTGGACCCTACAAAAACAGTCTTCCCACCACGTCGAGCTGCTGGTCGACGGCCAGCACACGCTGTGTCTGTATGTGCTGGAGGAGAATCTGTTCCGCGTACTGTTGAAACGCAAAGGCGAACTGGCGCTGGACCGCACCTGGAGTATCGCCCCCGAGCAGGACGTCCCCTGGGAGGGCCGCAGCCGTGAGGATCTCAGCGGTTTTAGCCTGCCTGCCTGGACGCTAAACCAACAGGACGATAGCGTGATTATCGCCACTCAGTCGCTGCGCGTCACCGTCCACCAGCCGCTGTGGCTGGAGTGGCACTACCGCAACGCCGAAGGCGAGTGGCAGCCGCTGGTCAACGACCGTCCGACCAGCGCCTATCTGGTGAATGCCCACGGCGATGGCGTGGCGCACTACCAGAGCCGCCGTAAGGACGAGCGTTTTTATGGCCTGGGGGATAAAGCCGGTGATTTGCAGCGTAACGGCAAGCGCTACGAGATGCGTAACCTGGATGCGATGGGCTACAACGCGGCCAGCACTGACCCGCTGTACAAACACATTCCGTTCACCATTACCCGCCGTGATGACATCAGCTTCGGGCTGTTTTACGACAACCTCAGCAGCTGCTGGCTGGATTTAGGCAACGAGATCGACAACTACCACACCGCTTATCGCCGCTGGCAGGCAGAAGCCGGTGATATCGATTACTACCTGTTTACCGGCGAACGCGTGCTGGATGTCACCAAAGCCTTCGTACGCCTGACCGGTAAAACGCTGTTCGGGCCGAAATGGAGCCTGGGTTACAGCGGCTCAACCATGCACTACACCGACGCGCCGGACGCGCAAAATCAGCTGATGAACTTTATTCGTCTGTGCGACGAGCATGCTATCCCGTGCGATTCGTTCCAGCTCTCTTCCGGCTATACCTCCATTAACGGCAAGCGCTACGTCTTCAACTGGAACTACGACAAAGTGCCGCAGCCAAAGGTCATGAGCCAGGCGTTCCATGATGCAGGTCTACATCTGGCGGCTAACATCAAGCCATGCTTGTTGCAGGATCACCCGCGTTACAACGAGGTGGCGGAGAAAGCGCTGTTTATTCGCGACTCGGAAAGCGACGGTCCGGAGCGTTCCAGCTTCTGGGACGATGAAGGTTCGCACCTCGATTTTACCAATCCGCAAACCGTGGCCTGGTGGCAGGAGGGCGTCACTACACAGCTGCTGGAGATGGGTATCGATTCCACCTGGAACGATAACAACGAGTTTGAAGTATGGGACGGTGAAGCGCGCTGTCACGGCTTTGGCGATGAGATTGCGATTAAGCATATTCGCCCGGTGATGCCGCTGCTGATGATCCGCGCATCAATGGAAGCGCAGGAGCGCTTTGCGCCGAACAAGCGCCCGTATCTGATCTCCCGTTCCGGCTGCGCCGGGATGCAGCGCTACGTGCAGACCTGGAGCGGCGATAACCGCACTAACTGGGACACGCTGCGCTACAACATCCGCATGGGGCTGGGGATGAGCCTGTCCGGTCTGTACAACCTGGGCCATGATGTCGGCGGCTTCTCCGGCGACAAACCGGACCCGGAGCTGTTTGTCCGCTGGGTACAGAACGGTGTAATGCATCCGCGCTTTACCATCCACTCATGGAACGACGACCACACGGTGAACGAACCCTGGATGTATCCTGGCGTGACCCCGGCGATTCGCAGCGCGATTGAGCTGCGCTACCGTCTGCTGCCGTATCTCTACACGCTGCTATGGCAGGCGCATGCCGACGACGAGCCGATGCTGCGTCCGACTTTCCTTGATCACGAACACGATGCGCAGACGTTTGAAGAGTGCGATGACTTCCTGCTGGGCCGCGATATTCTGGTCGCCAGCGTGGTGGAAGCCGGCGAGCGCGAACGCCGCGTCTGGCTGCCGGACAACGAAACCGGCTGGTACGATTTCTACACCGGCGCGTGGTACAGCGGCGGACAGTCGATTGTCGTCGATGCGCCGCTGGAGAAACTGCCGCTGCTGGTCCGCGCGGGCGCAGGCCTACCGCTGAGCGAACGTATTACCTACGTGAAAGCAGAAGAAGATACCTCGCGTGAGCTGAAGCTGTTCCCGGTTAAAGGAATCGGCCGCTCTTCGGGCCTGCTGTTTGAGGATGACGGCGAGTCGTGGGGCTACAAAGAAGGTAACGCGCTGTGGCTGGAGTGGGAGATGGTCTGCACCGCCAGGACGATTGACCTGAAGGTGAACGCACGCGGCGATTATCGCCCGGCATGGGAAGCGTTAAAAGTGACGCTGCCAGAAGGAGAAAAACGTCAGCTGTTGATTAACGGCGAAGAGAAAAGCGAGTGGGTACGAGGATAACCCCTCACCCCGACCCTCTCCCCACTGGGGAGAGGGAGCAAACCGCATTGTGCGGCTTGCAGGAGCAAGGTGTTTTAATTTGCACCTGACGGTTCCCTCTCCCTTTGGGAGAGGGCCAGGCTGAGGGAAATTACTCCACCCCTTTGCTACGCAGGTAATCTTCGTAGTTACCGCTGAAGTCCACCACGCGTTCCGGCGTAATCTCAATCACGCGAGTCGCCAGCGAGCTCACGAACTCACGGTCGTGAGAAACGAAGATCAGGGTACCCTGATACATTTCCAGCGCCATGTTCAGTGATTCGATCGATTCCATATCCAGGTGGTTGGTAGGTTCATCCATCACCAGAATGTTCGGTTTCTGCATCATCAGCTTACCAAACAGCATACGGCCCTTCTCACCACCGGAAAGTACCTTCGCCGGCTTCTTGATATCGTCCTGGCTGAACAGCAGACGACCAAGGAAACCGCGCACTACCTGCTCGTCATCGCCTTCCTGCTTCCACTGGCTCATCCAGTCGAACACGCTCAGGTCGTTATCGAAATCTTCGGCGTGATCCTGCGCGTAGTAACCGATGCTGGCATTTTCGGACCATTTCACGGTGCCGTTATCCGGCGTCAGTTCACCGACCAGGGTTTTCAGCATGGTGGATTTACCCACGCCGTTGGCGCCGATGATGGCAATCTTCTCGCCAACTTCCATCATCAGGTTGAAGTTTTTAAACAGCGGGCCGTTTTCAAAACCTTTGGCCAGCGCTTCCACTTCCAGCGCATTACGGAACAGTTTCTTGTCCTGCTCGAAGCGGATGAACGGGTTCTGACGGCTGGATGCCTTCACTTCGTCGAGCTTGATCTTGTCAATCTGACGGGCGCGGGAAGTCGCCTGGCGTGATTTAGAGGCGTTGGCGCTAAAGCGGCTGACGAAGGATTGCAGGTCGGCAATTTGCGCTTTCTTCTTGGCGTTATCGGCCAGCAGACGTTCACGAGCCTGGGTAGCTGCTGTCATGTATTCGTCGTAGTTACCGGCGTAGACGCGCAGCTCGCCATAGTCGAGATCCGCCATGTGGGTACAAACCATGTTCAGGAAGTGACGGTCGTGCGAGATGATGATCATGGTGCTGTCGCGTTCGTTCAGCGTCTGCTCCAGCCAGCGAATGGTGTCGATGTCCAGGTTGTTCGTCGGTTCATCGAGCAGCAGGATGTCCGGGTTAGAGAACAGCGCCTGCGCCAACAGCACACGCAGTTTCCAGCCCGGCGCAACTTCGCTCATCGGGCCGTAGTGCTGATCCAGCGGAATGCCAACACCCAGCAGTAGTTCACCGGCGCGCGCTTCAGCGGAGTAGCCGTCCATTTCGCCGTAGAGCACTTCGAGATCGGCCACTTTATAGCCGTCTTCTTCGCTCATTTCAGCCAGACTATAGATACGGTCGCGCTCTTGCTTCACTTCCCACAGCTCGCTGTGGCCCATGATCACCGTATCAAGTACGGTGAACTCTTCAAAGGCGAACTGATCCTGACGCAGCTTACCGATACGCTCATTGGGATCGAGAGACACGTTGCCCAGCGTCGGCTCTAAGTCGCCGCCGAGGATTTTCATAAAGGTGGATTTACCGCTCCCGTTGGCGCCAATCAGGCCGTAACGGTTGCCGCCGCCAAATTTGACGGAGATATTTTCGAACAGCGGCTTACTGCCAAACTGCATGGTGACGTTGCTGGTAACTAACACGGGAGTATCCTGAAGAATGTGACAAACTCCCTATTATGCCACACTTGCGAATAAAAAGCGCCCGCCTTCGCCAACGGCTAAACTGTAACGCAAGTGAAAAAAATGTGATTTCGTACACATCCGAATTCCCAGTCGCATCGAATGCACATATAATGCGCTGCAACCAACAGTCTGAATTCTCAAACAACCGCCGTAATGGCACTGATACCTCGCACAACATGAACATGAAATTAACAACGCTTTTCGCTGCGGCGCTCGCTGTCGTAGGTTTCTGCAATTCGGCCTCTGCGGTGACGTATCCGCTGCCGACCGACGGTAGCCGTATTATCGGACAGAATCAGGTCATCACGATTCCTGACGATAACAAACAGCCGCTGGAATACTTCGCCGCCCAGTACCAGATGGGGCTTTCCAACCTCCTGGAGGCTAACCCAGGCGTCGACACCTACCTGCCGAAAGGCGGCAGCGTGCTGAATATTCCTCAGCAGCTGATCCTGCCGGACACCGTGCATGAAGGTATTATCATCAACAGCGCGGAAATGCGTCTATACTACTACCCGAAAGGCACCAACACGGTGATCGTGCTGCCAATCGGTATCGGCCAGCTGGGTAAAGATACCCCAATCAACTGGACCACCAAGGTAGAACGTAAGAAAGCCGGCCCGACCTGGACGCCGACGGCGAAAATGCACGCTGAATATGCCGCAGCAGGCAACCCGCTGCCGGCAGTGGTTCCGGCTGGCCCGGACAACCCGATGGGTCTGTACGCTCTGTATATTGGTCGTCTGTATGCCATTCACGGCACCAATGCCAACTTCGGTATCGGCCTGCGCGTGAGCCACGGTTGCGTGCGTCTGCGTAACGAAGACATCAAATTCCTGTTCGAGAACGTGCCGGTCGGCACCCGCGTGCAGTTTATCGATGAACCGGTTAAAGCGACCACGGAGCCAGACGGCAGCCGCTTCATTGAAGTGCACAACCCGCTGTCTACCACTGAAGCGCAGTTCGAAGGTGGTGAAACTGTTCCGGTTGTCCTGACCAAAGCGGTACAGGCGGTGACCAGCCAGTCCGACGTTGACCAGAGCATCGTTGACCAGGCGGTGAAAAACCGTTCCGGTATGCCGGTTCGTCTGAACTAAGTCAACCAGACGATCAAAAAGGGCGGGTTAATCACCCGCCCTTTTTTTATCCGTTATTGACGATCACAATCCCCCCGTGATCGTAGCGATAGTGACAGTGCGCATACTCCAGCGGCGTGCCGTCATCCAGATAAATCACCTGTTCCACTTCCAGAATCGGGTCACTCGCGTCACAGTTCAAATGCTGCTGATCCAGCTCGCTGGGCTTCAGCGCGCGCACCACGCGATAAGACCCCATCATCTTCAGACCAAGATTGTCCTGCACGTAGCGAAAGACCGAGTTTTCGAGATGTGATTTACTCAACCCCGGCACCAGCGACACCGGCATGACCGTAATATCCAGCGACAGCGGCTCGCCGTTCAGCAGACGCAGGCGCACAAAATCGTACACCGGTGAATCGGCGTCAATCAGCAGCGATGCCTGCTCTTTCTCGCTGGGAAAACGGAGCTCAAAGTGAATCACCTGGCTTGCGACCTTGCCCAGATGTCCCCAGGTTTCCGTCGCCCCGGCGTAGTCGCTGCCGTGAATGTCCCACTGTGAGAGCTGGAGGAAGTTCTTGCGAATAAACGTCCCCTGCCCCTGGCGGGTATAAACCAGCCCTTCAACAATCAGCTGGCGCATCGCCTGCTGAATGGTCATCCGGCTGGTACCAAATTCGGCGGCCAGCGCAAACTGGTCGGGCAATGGCTCAGCGGCGGGATACTGCCCACTGATAATCCGTTTTTTAATTTCCCGCGCTATCGCGATGTACTTCGCTGCCATCACCCGCTCCTGTTGTTACATCTCTTCGCCATTGCTATGAATGGCCCGTTTCAGCCAGTCATAGCTTTTCTTCGGCACACGTTTGAGGTCTTTTAAATCGTGGTTTTCACGGTTGACGTAGACCACGCCATAACGCTTACGCATGTCGCCCTGCGAGCTGAGAATATCAATAAGCCCCCAGCCCAGATAACCAATGACCTGCGCGCCATCTTCAAAAATCGCCTCTTTCATAGCGTTAATATGATCGCGATGATAGGCGATACGGTAATCGTCGGCGATCGGATTTTCTCCATCCCAGTGTTCTATCACCCCAATACCGTTCTCAATCGGGAACACCGGCAGACGCCAGTCATTGTAATAGCGGGTAATGATACTGCGAAAACCGAGCGGATCTATCTGCCAGTTCCATTCGGTGGCCTTCAGGTGCGGGTTTGGTTTGTCGCCGAACAGCATATAGTTGTTCACCGGCGTGCCTTCCGGGATAGGGTCGCTGTCGAGGGTACGGCTGGCGTAGTAGCTGAAGGCCATATAGTCGTTCTTCATGGTCGCCAGCACCGCCAGGTCTTCCTCGCGATAAATATCGTCAAAGCCGGACTGCTTAACGAAGTGCATCACTTCCGGGCTGTAGCCCTCACCCGCAAAGACGCGCAGCAAATTCTGATTGAAGAATTCGTCCAGTTGCTGCGCACAGAACACATCGCGCGGCTTGCAGGTAGCCGGATAGACCTGGGCGTGCGCCAGCATGCCCCCCATCAATTTACCCGGTTTGGTTTCATGCAGATAATTCGTCAGATGCGCGTGCGCCATCATCACGTGATGCTGAATTTCATACAGCTCACGTAGGGTTTTCTCACCGCGCATATAGCCGGAAATAAGGAACGTTTCCGGCATATGGTAGAGGTTCTGTTCGTTAAAGGTCAGCCACCATGTCACCTTGTCGCCGAAGCAGTCGATCACTTTTTTACCGTAGCGGATAAAGGCTTCCATCACGCGGCGGTCGGTAAAGCCGTTGTATTTTTCCGCCAGCGCCAGCGGCATATCAAAGTGGTACAGGCAGATCATAGGCTCAATGCCGCGTGCAATCAGGGCATCGATAAAGCGATCGTAGAAGGCAATGCCCTCTTCGTTAAACTCGCCATCACCGGTTGGGCACACGCGGCTCCAGGCGATCTGGAAACGGTAGCAGTTCATCCCCAGATCTTTCATCAGATCAAAATCTTCTTCGTAGCGATGGTAGGAGTCAGTCGCGACCTTCCAGTCGGAAGCAAACTCTTTTGGCTCGCGGATATCGTATACCGACATCCCTTTGCCGCCTTCATTCCAGGCACCTTCGGTCTGCATGCTGGAGACGGAATTCCCCCACAGGAAGTTGGCGGGCAGTGATGGTTTCATGATTCGACTCCTATATGACTAGTCATTTAAATTTCATGACTAGTCATATACCTCAAAGTCGAAAAAGTGCGCAACCCTGAAGATCGTTTTTTGTGAGATGAGTGAGAGTGTGGGCACAGAGGATGGGTGATGTAGGCCGGATAAGGCAGCGCCGCCATCCGGCAAGGCACACCCAGTTGCCTGATGGCGCTGCGCTTATCAGGCCTACACGCGGTTGACGAGCAGGAAGAGCCCATACCCTACCGCCGCCGCCCACAGCAACATTGGGATCGAGTAGAGGTGGAAGCGCCACCAGATACGTCGGTCTGCGGCCATACGCAGGGCAATCAGGTTGGCCAACGACCCCGGCAGCAAGCCAAATCCGCCGACGTTCACCGCCCACGCCAGCAGCATCGACGGCGGGACATAGTTAATCAGCAGGATAGTTGACGGCACGTTGCTAATCACCTGCGACAGGCCAATGGCCGTTAACCACAGCGGCACGCCGGACAGCGTACTGACGCCGCCGAGGGCATGTTGCAACACCGGCAGTTGAGTCAACAAATGCACGTCGATAAACATCGCCATAAAGACCAGCAGCAGCGCCCAATCGACGCTGAGCACCACGCGACGCGCAAGCAGCAGGAAGCCCGCTGCGACAATTGCCAGCCCCCACAACTCTTGCTTCATCTCCAGCGCGGTCAGGAAAATCAGATAAAACGCCAGGCAACTCCACACCAGCAGCGGCTGCCATTCAGGTGTGCGATCGCTGCTTTGAAACACCAACTTTTTCGCCGGGAAGCAGCACCAGCACAGCACCAGCAGGGTGGCCATCATCGCCAGCGCCAGCGGCAACATCTGCAGAGTAAACGCAGGGAAAGACAGCCCCGAACGCCCCCACAGCAGAATGTTTTGCGGGTTACCGATCGGCGTAAGCAGCGAACCGGCGTTAACCGCCAGCGCCTCGAAGATAATCAGCCGGTTAATCGGCAGCGCGCACCACTTTTTCAACGTCAGGGTGAGCGGCACGACGATAAACAGCGCCACATCATTGGTCAAAAAGGTCGAAAGCAACGCCGCCGCCAGCACCATAAAGAGGGCCAGCTGACGCTCGGTGACAAAACGGCGCGCCATTTTTCGTCCCAGAACATCAAAATAGCCGCTCTGCTCAACCCCTTTGGTTAGCAGCATTAGCCCGCTTAGCGTAATGATGGTGTGCCAGTCAATCGCCGCAGGCCAATTTGCGGGGGCGAAAGGAACAAAAAAGCTCAGCAGGATGCCGACGAGAATGAGCAAATGGAGAAAACGGTCGCGCGCCAGCGAGCGTATAAAAGGAAGGTTCATTCCACGAATTGCCCGTGCTTCAGGGTAAACTGACGGAACATGTCCAGCGTCTCTTCGCTAACATGGTGCTCAATACCTTCAGCGTCACGACGGGCGGTATCCGCGCTGACGCCAAGTACCAATAGAAAGTTTTCGACCACCTGATGGCGTTCACGGCTCTCCTGAGCCAGCTTTTCCCCTTCCGGCGTCAAAAATACGCCGCGCCAGGGGATCTGTTCGATCAGCCCAACGCCAGCCAGACGCTTCAGCATTTTCGCCACCGTTGGCTGAGAAACGCCCAGACGCGCTGCCATATCGACCTGACGCGCCTCACCCACTTCACGAATCAAATCGGAAATCAGCTCAACGTAGTCGTCAATCAGCTCGCGGCGATGCGCTTCACGCACCTGGCGAAACCCTTCCACGTGCTCTTCAACGTTAACCAGTTGCGTCACTTTTTTTGTGATTGGCGTACCTGCGCGACGGCCCATAAAGCTTCCTCATCTGTGCGACGCCTGAACGCGTCATATCAAGTCCGCTCATTGTAATGGATTGTGACCCAAGCACAAAAATTTAACGTTTTAGCCATAGCTATAAAACATAGCCTGTGCTATATCTGTATGTAATGCGAACGCTCATCACGGATGACGGGCCAGAAGGCAGGAGGAACCATGAACGAATTCAAGAGGTGTATCAGCGTGTTTAGCCACTCTCCTTTTAAAGTACGCTTGATGTTGATCGGTATGTTGTGCGACCTGTTCAACAACAAACCCAAACAGGACACTCCGTCCCGCTAAGCGGCGTCGCGACGCCGCTTCATCATGCTGTCATCATGTGCTGGCAACCTACCCGTTTGCGCCCAAAAACCGCATTTATTTTCTGGTTTTGTAAGCGCCCTCCCAAAACAATTCGTTATCAGTAGTTGACCCAATAATAAGCTCGCTTTATCTTCTTGCAGCCCTGTACTTTGCATCCCCCTCTTCACGCATCGTCTGGCCAATAAAGACCCCTTGACGCCAGGGGACGCACATGGCGTTTTGATAGTTGTAATCTATGAATCTAACCCTGAAAGAAACCCTTGCTGCACGTGGGCTGGCCGTTAGCCCGTGGACGGGACTTTATTTTTTACAGTCGATCCTGATAAACCTGGCGCTGGGCTACCCGTTTAGCCTGCTGTACGCGGTGGCATTTACCTGCGTGCTGCATCTGCTGTGGCGCACGCTGCCTAAAGTGCAGAAGGGGGTGCTGGGGGTTTATTCGCTCGTGGCCGCGCTCTATTTCCCCTTCAGTCAGGCCTATGGCGCGCCGAATTTCAACACGCTGCTGGCGCTACACTCCACGAATGTGGAAGAGTCGACGGAAATCTTCACTATTTTCCCGTGGTATAGCTACCTCGTGGGCCTGTTTATTTTCGTGCTCGGCGTGATTGCCGTTCGCCGTAAAGCCACAGATAAAAAACGCTGGGGCGTGATAGAGACGCTGTGTCTGCTATTCAGCATCGGCGTGTTCTTCGTTCAGCCGATTCAAAACAAGATTGATGGCTGGGGGTTTAAGCTGAAAGATAGCGGCTATCCGGCCTTCCGCTTCGTGAAAGACATCATCGTTAATAATAACGAGGTGATTGACGAACAGCAGCGCATGGCGCAGCTTTCCGGGCTGAAAGACACCTGGAACGTGGTGGCCGTGAAGCCGAAATATCATACCTACGTGGTGGTGATCGGTGAAAGCGCGCGACGCGACGCGCTGGGGGCCTTCGGCGGTCACTGGGATAACACGCCGTTCGCCAGCTCGGTCAATGGCTATCTGTTTACTAACTACATTGCCGCCAGCGGCTCTACGCAGAAATCGCTGGGGCTGACGTTGAACCGTGTCGTGGACGGCAAACCGCTGTATCAGGATAACTTCGTAACTCTCGCCAACCGCGCCGGTTTCCAGACCTGGTGGTTCTCCAACCAGGGGCAGATTGGCGAGTACGACACGGCTATCGCCAGCATCGCCAAACGCGCCGATGAAGCACATTTCCTGAAAAGCGGCGACTTCGAAGCGGATAAAAATACCCGCGATGAAGATCTGCTGAAAATGACCGCTCAGGTACTGTCGACGACGCGAAGCCAGCCGCAGCTGATTGTGCTGCATATTATGGGCTCGCATCCGCAGGCCTGTGACCGCACCCAGGGCAAGTATGCGCAGTTCGTGCAGTCAAAGGAAACGTCATGCTATCTCTATACCATGACCCAAACCGACAGCCTGCTAAACCAGCTATACGATCAGCTACGACGTAACACCGACAGCTTCTCGCTGGTTTACTTCTCCGATCACGGGCTGGCGTTTAAAGAGCGCGGCAAAGCGGTACAGTATCTGGCGCACGATGATAAATATCAGCAGAATTTCCAGGTACCGTTTATGGTGCTGTCCAGCGATGACAAAGCGCACAAGATTATCAAGGCGCGTCGTTCCGCCAACGATTTCCTGAGCTTCTTCTCGCAGTGGACCGGGATCCAGACCAAAGAGATTACGCCGAAGTATCGATTCATCTCCTCGCAAAAAGCCGGCAAGGTCTACATCACCAACTTCCAGTTACAAAAAGTGGATTACGATACGCTGAAGACCGATCTATTTGATCCCAAAAGCTAATTTCGCCCCTCCTCCGTCGCTATCCGTTTGCCTTTCACGCCGGTAAACGGATAGCGAATCGCCCCGGCGTTGCATTACTATACTTGCTTCACGACCTTCTGATTCAGGCTCAATGATGATCGCACAACGTCTCGCGCGCGACTGGCGCCTTCCCACCGCTGGGTTAACGCTACTTTTGCTGCTTGCCGGCGCACTTACGCTGCACGCGCACTGGAACACCTTTATCCAGTGGTGCCTGGCTACGCAAATCACCCTGCACCGTTACCTGGTGATGTATCTGTTGCAGCTCAACAACCACGAATACAGCGGTGGCCTATGGCTGCTGGTGGGTGCCTTCTTCTACGGCGTGCTGCACGCTATTGGCCCGGGGCACGGTAAATTCATCGTCACGACCTACCTGAGCACCAACAAAGAGAGCCTGCTCGCCGCGCGCGTGGTGCCGTTTATCGGCAGCCTGATGCAGGGCATCAGCGCGATTCTGTTTGTCTTTATCCTTGCGGTAGGTTTTAACCTGGCCTCTGGCGATCTCAGTACCAGCCGCTGGTATGTCGAAAAAATCAGCGCGGTGATGATTGGCGCCTTCGGACTGTTCATTATTTATCAAGCGCTGAGAAGCCTGCGTCCACGAAGGTTGGCTATCTCTGCGCTTAAGCCGCTTCATCAACACGGCGAAAACTGCGGCTGTGGGCAACACGGCGTAGGTACATTGCCTGCAGAAAGCGACTGGAAAACGCGGCTCGGCGTCATTCTGGCCATTGGCGCACGACCATGCAGCGGCGCCATCATGATTTTGATGTTCGCGAACGCGCTGGGTATTGTGACGTGGGGAATTGCCGCCGTGATGACGATGGCGTTGGGTACGGCACTGTCGATTCTCGGGTTATCACTGGCGGTGCGCTATGCGCGCGAACGCACGGTAGCCATGTTCGGTGGTGTATCGGGACCACGCTGGGTAATACCGGCAGTCAAAATCGCAGGCGGCGCGATGCTGATCGTCTTCGCAATAGTGTTGTATCTGACGGTCATCCCGATCAGCGCTAACGGTGACTACATTGCGGCGGGCTGTTGAATCTGGCGGGAAATAGGTTTACAAAGGGCATTAAAAAAGGGGCCATAAAGACCCCTTTTTTGTATCACCGAAGTGATTAGAAGCGGTAACCAGCACCTACGATCCAGGTACCTACGTCAACGCTACGAATACGAGACTGTTCGTAAGATACGTCCAGTGCTACGTTTTCGATCGGGTTGAACTGCAGACCGGCACCGTAGGAGAAACCGTAGTCGCTGGTGCTGTCATTGTTCGGGAACTGGTTGTACTGTGCTTTACCGTAACCAACACCGACTACACCGTAGATGCTAGCCCAGTCGTTGATGCGGTAAGCAGGACCAGCAGTGATGCCGTAGTACTGACCTTTGGTGTAGACATCGTTCTGAGTGTCGCTCTTAGACGTGTAGGTGAAGGAGCTGATCACACCCAGCGGGCTGTTGTCTGCTTCGTAGCGATATTTCAGGTTGAAGCCGCCAGCTTTGTTAGCGACGCCCTGCATATCACTCTGTGCGTAACCACCGGTAACAGTGGAGGTTGCAGCTACGGCAGTACCTGCGGAAATAGCCAGAACAGCGGCCAGTGCTGAAAGACATGCAATTTTTTTCATAACCACCTCAAATGTGCTTCTAATAAGTCCGTAAGTTTTAAATATATCAAAATTTGTTAAGAAACTCTTTGGAACTGATGATGTCTAAGGTCATCTTTGATGTAACAAAACTTTTCCACCAAGACCTATGCCATTCATATTAAACGATTTTCTACGTTAAATCTTATGTTCATTACGGTAAAATTAACGTTTAATTTTCCAGATAATTCCTAATTTGACAGACGAAATTTTCATCGACTCAGCAAATTCTACTCGTTCCGGGACGATTTTTTTTCAACAATTCCTCAACCGTGGGCGACTATTTCCATTACACTGCCGCTTTTACCTCTTTTGACAAATATTGACAGGAAAAAGATGTCCACCACGCCCCGCAAGCTACCCTCATGGTTACCTATCCTCGTCCTCTTGATCTCTATGATCTCCATCCAGAGTGGCGCATCGTTGGCTAAGTCGTTGTTCCCGTTGATTGGCGCGCCAGGCGTTACTGCACTGCGCCTGGCGCTCGGCACGCTGATTCTGGTGGTGGTGTTTAAGCCCTGGCGACTGCGTTTTTCTAAAGAGCAGCGTCTACCGTTGCTGTTCTATGGTCTGTCACTGGGCGCGATGAACTATCTCTTTTACCTGTCACTACAGCGTATTCCGTTGGGTATTGCAGTGGCACTGGAGTTCACCGGGCCGCTGGCGGTGGCACTGTTCTCTTCACGCCGCCCGGTAGACTTTATCTGGGTGGTTCTGGCGGTGATGGGCTTGTGGTTCCTGCTGCCACTGGGGCAGGATGTTGCTCATGTTGACCTCACCGGCGCGCTGCTGGCGCTCGGTGCCGGCGCGGGTTGGGCGGTCTATATTCTGAGCGGCCGTCGTGCCGGTGAAGACCACGGCCCGGCCACGGTGGCGATGGGGTCCTTGATTGCTGCAGTCGTTTTTGTGCCACTGGGCGCCATGCAGGCCGCCGATACCCTGTTGCACTGGTCGCTGTTGCCGCTGGGCTTAGCCATTGCCGTGCTCTCTACCGCACTGCCCTACTCGTTGGAGATGATTGCTCTGACGCGTTTACCTACACGTACCTTTGGAACATTAATGAGTATGGAGCCTGCTCTGGCAGCCATGTCCGGCATGGTTTTCCTCGGTGAGACGCTGACCTTTAGCCAGTCTATGGCGCTGGGGGCCATTATTATGGCGTCAATGGGTTCAACGCTCACAATGCGTCAGGAAAGTAAAATAAAACAAGTCGACGTTGGCTGATTTTTCTTATTTATGCATAGTGCACGCCACTATGCATAATATCGAAAACAAACTGCATAAATTCTTATTTTACATCAATAAAAATAATTTAATAAAAATACCCAACACCTCAAACCCCCAATAACCACCTGTTTTAATTGAATTTAAAAAACAAAATCACGCTCTCTATCAAACCTATAGGCAGAATCAGAAAATACCGTCCCGCTCACGGTGCTATACTTGTTTTCGTTAATTCATGAGGACGCAGATACACATGCTTTTATAAGTGTATCGGATCAAGAGGATATATGATTATGAGTACTGCAAAACTGGTTAAAACGAAAAACGCCCAACTTCTCTATACGCGTAACGACGTTCCGGAAAGCGAAAAACAGGCCACCGTTGCGTTACTCAACCGTCAGGTTCTTCAGTTTATCGATCTGTCGCTGATTACAAAGCAGGCGCACTGGAACATGCGCGGTGCCAACTTTATCGCGGTGCATGAAATGCTGGATGGCTTCCGCACTGCGCTCACCGACCATCTGGATACCATGGCTGAGCGCGCCGTTCAGCTCGGCGGGATTGCGCTGGGGACCACTCAGGTCATCAACGCCCAGACGCCGCTGAAAAGCTATCCGCTGGATATTACCAGCGTGCAGGATCACCTGAAAGCGCTGGCTGAGCGTTATGCGATTGTTGCTAACGACGTACGTAAAGCAATCAGTGAAGCCAAAGATGAAGATACCGCCGATATCTTCACCGCCGCGTCCCGTGACCTGGATAAATTCCTGTGGTTCATCGAGGCAAACATCGAATAACACATAGGAAAATCTTATCTCCCTCCGGTCCCTCCACCGGAGGGATTTGCACCATAAAAGTGCACCCAATCGGACAGAAACCCCGCCAAAGTAAATCATTTGTAATAATCACCTCACACAATCGTTAATAAAAGATTGTTTTCTCCTCTGCGTTTGCGCTAAAAAACGCCATACTTAACAACACGATTTTTGCGCACCACTTTGGTGCCCTTGTTTGGTGCAAAGCGGTCGTTATTTTTCCGCTTTTGTGCAATGAAAAACGCATTATTTGTTAAGAAACAACTGATTGTAAAGTTGGCACGTTTTTTTCATAAGCCGTTTGTTATCGCAGGGGATCGCCCCGTGGATATAAAAGGAAATGCTATGAAGTCAATGTTTAAAGTTTCACTGGCTGCACTCACCCTGGCGTTTGCGGTCTCTTCTCAGGCTGCCGAGAAACAGCTGGTTGTGGCAACGGATACCGCGTTCGTCCCGTTCGAGTTCAAGCAGGGTAATCAGTATGTCGGCTTTGACATCGACCTGTGGGCAGCAATTGCGAAAGAGCTGAAGCTGGATTACACCCTGAAGCCGATGGACTTCAGCGGCATTATCCCGGCACTGCAGACCAAAAACGTCGATCTGGCGCTGGCTGGCATTACCATTACCGACGAGCGTAAAAAAGCGGTCGACTTCTCCGACGGCTACTATAAAAGCGGCCTGCTGGTGATGGTGAAAACCAACAACAATGACATCAAGAGCGTGAAAGATCTGGATGGCAAAGTGGTGGCGGTGAAGAGCGGAACAGGCTCCGTTGATTATGCAAAAGCGAATATCAAAACCAAAGACCTGCGCCAGTTCCCGAACATCGATAATGCATACATGGAATTGGGCACCAACCGCGCCGACGCGGTGCTGCACGATACCCCGAATATTCTCTACTTTATCAAGACTGCCGGTAACGGTCAGTTCAAAGCGGTAGGCGAATCGCTGGAAGCTCAGCAGTACGGTATTGCGTTCTCGAAAGGCAACGACGAGCTGCGTGAAAAAGTGAATGGCGCGCTGAAAACACTGCGTGAAAACGGCACTTATAACGAAATTTACAAAAAATGGTTCGGTACCGAACCTAAATAATTATTCCAAAATCTGATGCAAACTCAGGGGCGGCCTTTCGCCCCTGCTATTTTTGAACCACGGTAACAGGATTATCATCATGCAGTTTGACTGGAGCGTCATCTGGCCTGCCATTCCTATTCTTCTGGACGGCGCCAAAATGACTCTGTGGATTTCGATCCTCGGCCTCGCGGGCGGTATCATTATCGGTCTGGTGGCTGGCTTAGCCCGTACTTACGGCGGCTGGATTGCAAACCATATCGCCCTCGTATTTATTGAAGTGATCCGCGGTACGCCTATCGTTGTACAGGTCATGTACATCTACTTCGCGCTGCCAATGGCTTTCCCGGACATTCGTATCGATACCTTCACTGCGGCAGTTGTCACCATCATGATCAACTCCGGTGCTTATATTGCAGAAATCACTCGTGGCTCAGTGTTGTCCATCCACAAAGGTTTTAGCGAAGCGGGTCTGGCACTCGGCCTGTCGCGCCGCGAAACCATTCGCCATGTGATTATGCCGCTGGCCGTTCGCCGTATGCTGCCTGCGCTGGGTAACCAGTTGATCATCAGTATCAAAGACACCTCTCTGTTTATTGTTATCGGTGCAGCTGAGCTGACCCGCAGCGGTCAGGAAATTATCGCCGGAAACTTCCGCGCGCTGGAAATCTGGACCGCCGTTGGCGTTATCTACCTGATCATCACCCAGGTACTGAATATCGTGCTCCGCATTCTTGAAAGAAGGATGAAAATCCTGTGATTGAATTTAAAAACGTCTCCAAGCACTTTGGTCAAACCCAGGTGCTGCACAATATCGACCTGAAGGTCAAACAGGGCGAAGTGGTCGTGATAATCGGGCCTTCCGGCTCGGGTAAATCGACGCTGCTGCGCTGCATTAATAAACTCGAAGAGATAACCAGCGGCGACCTGATTGTCGATGGTCTCAAGGTAAACGACCCGAATGTTGACGAGCGCCTGATCCGTCAGGAAGCCGGTATGGTGTTCCAGCAGTTCTATCTGTTCCCACACCTGACGGCGCTGGAAAACGTGATGTTCGGGCCGATCCGCGTCCGCGGTCTGAAAAAAGAGGCGGCGGAAAAGCTGGCCAAAGATCTGCTGGCCAAAGTGGGCCTGGCGGAACGCGCGCACCACTACCCTTCCGAGCTTTCCGGCGGCCAGCAGCAGCGCGTGGCAATTGCCCGAGCGCTGGCGGTGAAGCCGAAAATGATGCTGTTCGATGAGCCAACCTCGGCGCTGGACCCGGAATTGCGCCACGAAGTGCTGAAAGTGATGCAGGATCTGGCGGAAGAAGGGATGACGATGGTGATTGTCACCCACGAAATCGGCTTTGCCGAAAAAGTAGCTTCTCGCCTGATCTTTATCGATAAAGGCCGGATTGCCGAAGATGGCAATCCGCAGGAGCTGGTGAAGAACCCACCAAGCCAGCGTCTGCAAGAGTTCCTGCAGCACGTCTCCTGATAAGCACGCCGTTTATCCCTCGGGGTAAACGGCGTTTTCTCTTAGCGTTTGCGCGCCAGGAAACGACGACGCTGCTCATCATCCATAAACGACCAGGCGATAAAGCGGCTCTGCTTCTGCCCCTGAGCCATCTCTTTTTTCACCACTTTAACGGCCCCCACGTCGGTTAACGCGCGATACAGCGGCGGCAGGTTTTCCCCTTTCGACACCAGCGACGTAAACCACATTACCTGACGGGCAAAGCCTTTGCTCTCGGCGATCATCTGTTTGATAAAGGCCACTTCCCCGCCTTCACACCACAGCTCCTGCTGCTGGCCGCCAAAGTTCAGCGCATCATCGCGATCCTGTCCCAGATTACGGCGTTTGCGCTCACTGCCAGCGCGAGCCGCGGCGGCAGAATCATGGAACGGCGGGTTGCACAGCGTGGCATCGTATTGTTCGTTTTTATGGATCACGCCGTTGAACATCGCCGACGTGTCTTTCTGGCGGCGCAGACGGATCATCCGGTTCAGCGAGGCGTTAGCGCTGAGAATGGCCTGCGCGCTGGCAAACGCCTGCGGGTGCGTTTCGCTGCCGGTAAAGCGCCAGCCATATTCATGCGCGCCAATCAGCGGATAAATACAGTTTGCGCCAACGCCGATATCCAGAATATTTGCCCCCTTCACCACGTTGCCGTTTTCATCGCTTAACAGGTCGCTCAGATGATGGATATAGTCCGCACGGCCTGGAACGGGTGGGCAGAGGAAGCCTTCCGGAATGTCCCACTCTTTTACCGCATAAAAATGCGCCAGCAAGGCTTTGTTCAGGGTCTTCACCGCCAGCGGATCGGCAAAATTAATGGTTTGCTCGCCAACCGGGTTGAGGGTAATAAAATCGCTCAGCGCGGGGCAGGCCTGACGCAGCGCGTCCAGGTCGTAGCGGCTGTGATGACGGTTACGCGGGTGCAACCCCGGTTTTTGGGTACTCATGACTTTCTCCTGTCGTAATGCGGCGTAAGATACCCGTTGACGACGATGCGGTAAATAAGGGAGTCTGAATAACTGCTTATTGATAACAGGTGCGCTATGTATTTTTATCAACCTTCCCAGGGCCATGGGCTACCACACGACCCACTTAACGCCATCGTAGGGCCGCGACCGATTGGCTGGATTTCATCTGTCGATGCCGAAGGGCGACATAACCTGGCCCCCTACAGCTTCTTTAACTGCTTTAACTATCACCCGCCGATCATCGGTTTTGCCAGCAGCGGCTGGAAAGATAGCGTGCAGAATATCGTCGAGACCAAAGAATTTGTCTGGAACCTGACGACCCGCAGCCTGGCGGTGGCGATGAATGAAACCTCTGCCACCCTGCCCCATGGTGATAATGAGTTTACCCGTGCAGGGCTCACCGCTGCTCCAGCCCAGATCGTCAACGCGCCACGCGTCGCGGAAAGCCCGGTGAACTTTGAGTGTCGGCTGTCGCAATGTATTCAACTCACCGGTGCCGACGGCACCCCGGTGGATACCTGGCTGGTGCTTGGCGAGGTGGTTGGCATTCATATTGATGAGTCGCTGCTGGAAAACGGCATCTACCAGACCGCGCGAGCCCAGCCGGTGCTGCGCGCAGGCGGGCCTTCTGCCTACTACACCATTGACGAGAGTCATCGTTTTGATTTAATTCGCCCGGACGCCCGCCGCTCCTGATGAAAAACAGCCACCCCGGTGGCAGTTTTTTTCCATCAACGACCTACAATTAAGGTATTCCCTGTTGCCATCAGGAGGGGATACCATGAACACCTTTCATCGCTTTTCTCTCGCTCTGCTACTCGCTACAACAACCGCCTGCGCCCAGCCCACACCGCCTCCTGGCGTGCCGTTTCGCCCGGTCGGTACCGTGACGGTCAGCGGCGCCAGCAACCTTGACGATCTTCAGCAGCAGCTTGCCAGCAAAGCGCACAAAGCCGGCGCGATAGCCTTTGTGGTCGACGTTGCCGGTGGGAAAAACAAGCTTTTTGGTTCGGCAACGCTGTATGAGTGAGCGGTAATCTCCCTCAGAAACGTAATCTTTATGTATAAAAAATGAAGAAACTGTAAACCAGTGTATTTATTTTTAAGCCAATGAGTGATAAAAAATACGCCGATTTGATAATGATTATCACAATCATTATCAACATCATTTAATAAAAAAGAAATCACCTGCAGTGGCAAAAGGGACGAAACACGCCCGATTGTCATTTTTAAATGGCTTTTAAAAATTATAAGATGCTCATTGATATGGAAAAAAATCGCACCATCCCGTTCAGCAGCTTTAGTTCTCTCACCTTCTTTACCGGTCTTTGTCTCGGCCTGACACCTGCCGCCCAGGCCGATGAGGGCAAAGAAAAAAGCACCGGCGATACGCTGGTTGTGGAAGCGCAGGCTCCTTCACTGTATGCCCCAACCCAGTCGGCCGACCCCAAATTTAGTCGCCCGATTGCCGATACCACGCGTACCGTGACCGTCATTTCCGAGCAGGTCCTCAAAGATCAGGGGGCCACCAACCTGACCGACGCACTGAAAAACGTGCCGGGCGTTGGCGCCTTCTTTGCCGGGGAAAACGGGAGCTCATCGACGGGCGACACCATCTATATGCGTGGCGCCGATACCTCGAATAGCATCTATATCGATGGCATCCGCGATATTGGCAGCGTAACCCGCGATACGTTCAATACCGAGCAGGTCGAGGTGATCAAGGGGCCGTCGGGATCCGACTATGGTCGCAGCGCGCCAACGGGATCGATCAACATGATCAGCAAGCAGCCGCGCCTGGATTCAGGCATTGATGCCTCCGCCAGTGTAGGTAGCGCATGGTATCGACGCGGTACGCTGGATCTCAACGAAGCGATCGGTGAAACCAGCGCGGTGCGTTTAAACCTGATGGGTGAAAAAACGCATGATGCCGGGCGTGATAACGTGAAAAACGAGCGCTACGGCATTGCCCCCTCCATCGCGTTTGGCCTGGGTACCGAGAATCGTCTGTACCTCAACTATCTGCACGTCACCCAGAATAATACTCCGGATGGTGGCGTACCTACCGTGGGGCTGCCGGGCTACTCCGCGCCCAACGCAGCAACTTCGGCGTTGAACAGCTCCGGAAAAGTCGATACCCACAATTTCTACGGCACCCAGTCCGACTACGACGACTCCACCACCGATACGGTGACGATGCGCTTCGAGCATGATTTTAACGACACCACCACTGTCCGCAACACCACCCGCTGGTCGCAGATCAAGCAAGATTACATGATGACGGCGATAATGGGCGGCGCGAGCAATATTGGCCGACCGGACCCGAGTAACGTTAATACCTGGACCTGGACGCGCAACATCAATACCAAAGATGTCAGCAACAAGATCCTCACTAACCAGACCAACCTGACCTCGAAGTTCTACACCGGCGCCGTTGGCCACGATATCAGCACCGGCGTGGAATTTACCCACGAGCAGCAAACCAACTACGGCGTGTACCCGTTTACCGCGCCGCCGGTAAATCTGTATCACCCGGATAGCAGCGTTTCGTTAGGCAGCCTGCAACGCAGCGGAGCGAATGCAAACGGCCAGACCGATACCTTCGGGATTTACGCCTTCGATACGCTACAGATTACCCGCGATTTCGAACTCAACGGCGGTATTCGTCTGGATAGCTATCATACCGAGTACGACAGCGCATCGCTGTGCGGCGGCACCGGGCGCGGCGCCATCGCCTGCCCGGCAGGCGTCATCAAAAATACCCCGGTCACCACCGTGGATGCCGCCAAGTCGGGCAACCTGGTGAACTGGAAGGCCGGCGCATTGTACCACCTGACGCAGAACGGCAACGTTTACGTCAACTATGCCATCTCCCAGCAGCCTCCTGGCGGCAGCAACTTTGCGCTGGCGGCGGGCGGCTCCGGCAGCAGCGCCAACCGTACCGACTTCAAACCGCAGAAGGCGAAAACCAGCGAAGCGGGGACCAAATGGGAAGTGCTGGATAAGCGTCTGCTGCTGTCCGCCGCCGTTTTCCGCACCGACATTGAAAACGATGTCGAAGCGAACGATGACGGCACTTACTCCCAGTACGGTACCAAGCGTGTAGAGGGCTACGAGCTGTCCGTTGCGGGCAACATTACCCCGGAATGGCAGGTCATTGGCGGCTTTACCCAACAGCGCGCGACGGTGCGTAACGGTGCCGACGTGGCGCAGGATCAAAGCGATTCTCTGCCCTACACGCCGGAACATGCCTTTACATTGTGGAGCCAATACCAGGCGACCGACGCCCTGTCCATTGGCGCGGGCGCACGCTATATCGGCAGTATGCATCGCGGCAAAGATGGCGCAGTGGGTACACCAGACTCCACCGACAGCTACTGGGTCGCCGACGCCAAACTGGGCTACCGCGTCAATCGCAATCTGGACCTGCAACTGAACGTTTATAACCTGTTCGATACCGATTATGTTGCCTCTATTAACAAGAGCGGCTATCGCTATCATCCGGGTGAACCGCGCACCTTCGTGTTAACGGCAAACGTTCACTTCTAAGTGATTGTGTGGGGCGAAAGCCCCACTTTTTTCAGGAGACACTGCCATGATGTATCGAATTCCCGGCGTGCTGAGCGCGGACGAGGTACGCGATCTGGTCGCGGAACTCAACCAGGCGCAATGGGTCGACGGCCGAGCCACCGTCGGGGCGCAAGGTGCCCAGGTGAAGAACAATCAACAGGTTGATACACGCAGCGAACGCTACATGGCGCTACAGGCCCGCGTGCTGGAAGCGGTGAATCGTCACTCGCTGTTTTTTGCCGCCGCGCTGCCAAAAACCCTTTCCAGCCCGCTTTTCAACCGTTATCAGCAGCAGGAGACCTATGGCTTTCATGTGGATGGTGCTGTACGCCAGCATCCCCATAGCGGCTGGATGCGTACCGACCTGTCGGCCACCTTGTTTCTGTCTGACCCGGAAAGTTACGACGGCGGCGAACTGACCATTAACGACACCTACGGACAGCACACGGTCAAACTCCCGGCGGGCGACCTGGTGCTCTACCCTTCCAGTAGCCTGCATTGCGTCACGCCGGTGACGCGCGGCGTTCGGGTGGCGTCATTTATGTGGATTCAGTCGATGGTCCGCGATGATAAACGTCGCGCAATGCTGTTTGAACTCGACCGGAATATCCAGTCGCTCAACAGTCGGCACGGTGAGTCGGAGGAGGCGCTTTCGCTGCTCAATCTCTACCACAACCTGCTGCGCGAATGGTCCGAGATCTGAAACTCGCCAATATTTCTCAAAATATATGAAGAAGATGGGCGCTTAAAAACTGACGAAACGGCAGCGCCTGCCGCTTCGCCAACGCCCCACAAAAAGGCAATATAAAAACTTACGGTGAAAACAATAATCAGGATATAATCTTAATCAGCCGCTAAATACACAGGTTTTATTACAAATCCATACCGCAACATACAGAGCAATCGATTATCTTTACGAGTACGCTTTTTGGCAAAAAAAGTAGCAAATTGTGCCTTCGTTGCTCTGTCTTTCGGTTGATTCACGCCAAACGTATTCATACCGTGAATATTTTATTAATAATCAATAAATTAATAATCATTCAATTTTTTTGATTATGGTCATCAATTCTCTTCGATTTATTCCACCAAATAAAAACGTGATACTTATCACATCGACGAAGACATCGTCCCCCGAACGGAACAACCTGCGAGAGATTAATATTATGAAAAACGTTAAATATGCTGTTGCTGCTATCGCCCTGTCTGCCCTGTCTTTTGGTGCTTTCGCTGCCCAACCAGTAACTCAGGCACAGGCTCAGAAAATGAATGAAATGGGTACCGTGTCCGTTGACGGCGCGACCACTCTGGATGGTATGGAAGCTCAGCTGGCGCAGAAAGCTGCCGCAGCGGGCGCTACCGGTTATGCCATCACCTCTGCTAACACCAACAACAAAGTTAGCGGTACTGCGGTTATCTACAAATAATCGCCACCCTCTGTTATACCCCGTGAGCTGACCTCTCGCGGGTGCTCCAACCCTCATTGAACTTGTTGATACCCTTTTTTGCCCGGCTGCCACGCCGGGCTTTTTTTTGTCCGGGATTTGGGGGCTGAGAAATAGCATATTGGCACGATATGCCCCCTCTCCCTTTTGAAGGGAGAGGGCTGGGGTGAGGGTTAATACACGGTAATTAAAAGGAAATGCATTTCTTCTTTTTATATTCTGCCCGCCCCTCACCCTAGCCCTCTCCCCAATGGGGAGAGGGGACCGAGCGGCGCAGTTTTTAATAGCGTGCGACAGATTCGGGGGAATTAATACGCCTGCGCGACGCGGGCCAAACCGGCGTCGAGGGAGCTCACTTCACCGGCCGCCAGCAGGCAGCAGGCCATCTGAATCTTCAGCGATTGCGGTACTGGCTCGACACCCGCCACGCAGCGTTCAATCCACTGCGCGGTCGTTTGCGGATCTTTTGCCGTTGGCAGCGCCACCGGCGCATCCGCCTGCTCGCTCTGACGCTCGTTCACCACCCGCGCGCCCGCGGCGTCTATCAGGGTAATCTGAGGACAGCGCAGTGGATTCGCGTACACTTCTCCTTCCGTGCCATGCATCAGTAGACTACGCCCGCCAATATCACTGAAGAACTTCGCCACTTTCCCCACATATTCCGGATGCGAAACGCTGGACAAGCGCAGCGCCGCATCCTCAGCGAACGGCGTTGCCAGCTTGGCCAGCGTATGCGCACTGTTACGCACGCCGAGCTGCCAGCGCAGGTTCAGCTGCCGCTCCAGCGGCGGGCAGAGTGCGCCAACAGGAATATAAACGGGCTGATGGCCGTCAAGCTTCGCCTGCGCCTGGCCGGCGTGACGGGTAGGTTCAACGCCCATGAGCTCAAAAATAGTTTCGGTGATCACACGGGTAGGATCTTCACTGACCCCATGAACCACCACCGGAAAGCCCAGCTTATGCAGCAACATCGCCAGCAGCGGCGTCAGGTTGGCCTGCTTGCGCGCGCCGTTATAACTCGGGATCACAATCGGCATCGGTTTACCCACTGGCGGGGTCAAACGCATCGTTTTCTGCTGCATCGCTTCATAGAAGCCGAGCATCTCCGCCTCACCTTCCCCCTTAATGCGCATCGACAGCAGAATGGCGCCCATTTCCAGATCCGCAACGTCACCATCAAGCATTCGGGTGTACAGGCCGCGCGCGGTATCCTGATCCAGGTCGCGCGCATGATTTTTACCACGACCGATTTCTTTGATGATTTTGCGATAATCCATTTTCTGCTCCTTTGCTCGTCGTTGTGCGCAACGCCATCCGGCCTACACCGGGCTACCTTTTTTACGGCGTGAGGGTTTCGCTTTCTGTTTTACTTCCGGCACTTCCGGACGTTCAATCGGGAAAACCGGTAACGCATCCAGTAAACGCTTACCGTAGTTTTTGGTCAACAACCGCTTATCGTAGATGATCACTTCGCCCCAACAGCCGTGGCTACGAATTAATCGCCCCACCTGCTGAATCAGGTTAAATGACGCGCTTGGCAGGCTTTGCACCTCAAAGGGATAGCGATTGAGACTCTTAAGCCATTCACCCTCGGTGATGACCACCGGGCTGTCGATGGGCGGAAACGCGATTTTGTGGATGTGCACCTGGCTTAGCAACTCGCCTTTTAAATCCAGCCCCTCGGCAAAAGATTGTAGCCCAACCAACACGCTGCGCTCGCCGCTCTCCACGCGCTTGCGATGTAGCTCCACCAGCCGATAGCGCGGCTGATCGCCCTGCACCAGCAGCATTAGCCGCAGGTCGGTCACGTGCTCAAGGAAGCGCTGCATCGCCCGCCCGCTGGCGAACAGCACCAGCATGCCATGATGCTTCTTACTCTCAACCTGCTCGCGGAAATAGGCCGCCATTTCGGCAATATGCTGCTCTTCGTTTTCCATCAGCGGCTCGTAGCGCATCTGCGGGATCACGATTTTTCCCTGTTCGACGTGGTTAAACGGCGAGTCCAGCGCCACAAAGCGGTCGCCCGCTTTCTCTTTCAACCCGCTCATTTCCTGTAACCGCGAGAAACTGTTCAGTGAGCGCAATGTGGCCGACGTCACCACAATATGCGGCACGCTGCGCCACAGCAGACGCTCAAGCTGGTCGCTCACGCGAATGCCGACGCAGTGGAACCAGACGTGCATCTGCCCATCGCGTACGTCGCGGGTCGCCCACTTGGTGACCGGCGCGCCCGACGCCTGCGAAAGCGACGCCAGCCGCCACAGTTTGCTCTGGGACTCAAACATGCCCAGCGCGCGATTCATCTGCAAGATAACCCGGTGCAGACGCACAATATCGTGGCTGCCAGTTTTCTCGCTGAGATCGTTTAAGAACAGCTCCGCCAGCCCGCGCAGCATTTCGGTGAGTTTGGCCAGACGCTGGCATATCTCCATCACTTCATCGGGCAACTCGCCCATCGGGAAGCGGTGTTCGGCTTCCTGAGTTGCAGGGAGATACAGATTAAGAATGTTATTCAGTGAAGCAATCAGCTCGTACAGCTCTTCGCAGTGCGCAGTCAGCCGTTCCGGCAACGCCAGCGGCGGCGTGGTTTTCGGGCGGAACTGCTCCATGCATGTCGCCACCAGCTTGCTGAACAGATCGAGCTGGAGCCGATACCACGGCGCAGTAATTTCGGCGCTCATCTCCAGCGCATCGCGCGCCACGTCCGGCAGGTGATGGCCTTCATCAAGCACCAGCAGCAGGTTTTTCGGTTCCGGCAGTACCGCTTCGCTCTCCATCGCCGCCATCACCAGCGCATGGTTAGCCACCACCACTTCGGCTTCCTGAATCTCGCGGCGCGCGACAAAAAACGGGCATTCGCGGTAGTAATGACAGTTACGGTTCAGACAGCTGGCTTTATCCGTACTGAGCCGCCGCCACAGGTCGTCGTCAATGGCGATATCGGTATGATCGCGCAGACCGTCCCACTTATAGCCGTCGAGATCGCCCTTCAGCTTCGCGCAACGCTTCTGTTCTTCCTGGTTGCTCGGCGTCAGCTCATCATCAAGGAACGCGAGCAGATCCTGCTGGTTCGGTTCGCTGCTGGCCAGCGCCGCAAGGTTACGCGGGCAGACATAGCGGCCACGACCAAAGGCGGCGGTAAAACGTAGATCGGGGATGATTTTGCGCAGCAGCGGCAGATCTTTACTGTAGATCTGATCCTGCAGCGCCACGTTAGCGGTGCTGACCACCAACGTCTTTTGTTCTTCGCGAGCAATCGCAATACCGGGAATCAGATAGGACAAGGTTTTCCCGACGCCGGTCGGCGCTTCAATCGCCAGATGGCGCCCCTCTTCCCCAGCCAGCGTTTTGGCGACGTCCGCAATCATCTGCCGCTGCGGCGCGCGGGGGATAAAGTCGGGGATCTGTTCCTGAAGCGCCTTGTACCAGGCGGCGATTTGCGCTTTCAGCGCGGCGGTCAAAGCCATGAGAAAACCTGAGATACTGTATAAACAGCCACTATTGTGGCATTTTCTGTACGCCGTCGCAAAAAAGAAAGCCCGGCTTTCGGCCGGGCTCGCAATTTACTGTGCTGCTGCGGGTTTACGCGGGCGACGCGGCGGACGTGGCTTATCGCCAGCCGGTTTGCCTTCCGCGCTGCGCGGCTTGGCTTTCGGTGCACCACCGTCGTTGCGACGCTGCTGCTGCTGGCTGCGCCCCGCCCCCTGGCCTTGCCCCTGGTTCTGACCGCGACCACGACCGCCGCCGTTACCGCCGCCACGCTGCTGGCGACCGTTCTGAATCGGCTCGGCCTTAATGGACGGATCCGGCTCGTAACCCGGCAGTGCAATGCGCGGAATTTCTTTCTTCAGCAGGCGCTCAATGTCACGCAGCAGTTTGTGTTCATCAACACAAACCAGCGACAGCGCTTCGCCGGTCGCCGCCGCGCGGCCAGTACGGCCAATACGGTGCACGTAATCTTCCGGCACGTTTGGCAGCTCGTAGTTCACCACGTGCGGCAGCTCTTCAATATCCAGGCCGCGCGCGGCGATATCAGTTGCCACCAGCACGCGAATATCGCCGGATTTAAAGTCGGCCAGCGCACGGGTACGCGCACCCTGCGATTTGTTACCGTGGATCGCGGCGCTGCGGATGCCGTCTTTATTCAGCTGCTCCGCCAGATGGTTGGCGCCGTGTTTGGTACGGGTGAACACCAGCACCTGCTGCCAGTTGCCTTCGCCAATCATCTGCGACAGCAGCTCGCGTTTACGCTTTTTATCGACCATATGTACGTGCTGGGTGACCTGCTCGGAAGCGGTGTTACGGCGCGCCACTTCAATTTCCAGCGGGTTGTGCAGCAGTTTTTCCGCAAGACCTTTAATGTCATCGGAGAAGGTCGCGGAGAACAGCAGGTTCTGACGCTTCGCCGGCAGCTTAGTCAGCACGCGGCGGATATCGTGGATGAAGCCCATGTCCAGCATACGGTCCGCTTCATCGAGCACCAGAATTTCCACCTGATCGAGCTTGACGGCATTCTGGTGTTCCAGATCCAACAGACGGCCCGGCGTCGCCACCAGCACGTCAACGCCACCGCGCAGCTTCATCATCTGCGGGTTGATGCTCACGCCGCCGAACACCACCAGCGAGCGGATGTTCAGGTATTTACTGTATTCACGCACGTTTTCGCCAATCTGCGCCGCCAGCTCACGGGTTGGGGTGAGGATCAGCGCGCGCACCGGGCGACGGCCCTTCACGTGAGGCTCGCGAGAAACCAGCAGTTGCAGCAACGGCAGGGTAAAGCCTGCGGTTTTACCGGTGCCGGTTTGCGCGCTGGCCATCAGGTCACGGCCCTGCAGTACCGCAGGAATCGCCTGCTGCTGGATGGGGGTGGGTTCGCGATAGCCTTGCTCAGCAACGGCACGCAAAATATCGGGGTTCAGTCCGAGGGAATCAAAAGACATAAATACTCCACACCCACCCCGACCGCATGCGGTGTAGTTTTCGAGGGGATAAAAAAACAGGTAATGACAAAAACCACAATGTCATGAAGGGGCGGAGTGTAGCAGTTTTTGTGATTCACCGCATAAATTATCCCCTTCGCGGTAGAAAACAAGATTATTCACCAGACTGGACAAGCGCAAAAACCCGGCATAATCTTAATCAATCGTTTGATTAATTCTGGTGGCATGATGAATACGACACCGATAACCAGCAAAGGCGAGCAGGCCAAGAGTCAGCTCATCGCCGCCGGGCTCGCCCAGTTTGGCGAGTATGGCCTGCACGCCACCACCCGCGATATTGCCGCTCAGGCCGGGCAGAATATTGCCGCCATCACCTACTATTTTGGCTCAAAAGAAGATTTATACCAGGCCTGCGCCCAGTGGATTGCCGACTTTATCGGCGAAAACTTTCGCGCCCATGCCGAAGCCGCCGAGCAACTGTTTGCCCAGCCGCAGCCGGACAGAGAGGCCATACGCACCCTGATCCTCCGCGCCTGCCAGAACATGATCTTACTGCTGACCCAGGACGATACCCTTAACCTCAGCAAATTTATCTCTCGCGAGCAGCTGTCGCCGACTGCCGCCTACCAGCGTATCCACGATCAGGTCATTGCCCCGCTGCACGCGCACCTGACCCGGTTGATCGCCGCCTATACTGGCTGCGATGCTAACAGTACGCAGATGATCCTCCACACCCACGCCCTGCTGGGCGAAGTGCTGGCGTTTCGCCTCGGGCGAGAAACCATCCTGATGCGCACCGGCTGGACGCAGTTTGATGCCGACAAAGCCGAGCAAATTTTCCAGGTAGTGACCTGCCATATCGATCTGATCTTGCAAGGATTAACGCAAAGGAGCCTCAACTCATGAAAAAACCGGTGGTTCTGATTCTGGCGGTGGTGGTCATCGTCGCGCTGATTGGCGGCGGCACGTGGTGGTACCAGAGTCGGCAAAACAACGGCCTGACGCTCTATGGCAACGTGGATATTCGTACGGTGAACATGAGCTTCCGCGTCGGCGGCCGCTTGCAGTCATTGACGGTCGACGAAGGCGACGCCATCAAGCAGGGGCAGACCCTCGGTCAACTGGACCAGGCGCCTTATGAAAATGCCCTGATGCAGGCCAAGGCCAACGTCGCGACGGCGCAGGCGCAGTACGACCTGATGATGGCAGGCTACCGGGCGGAAGAAATTGCCCAGGCCGCGGCTTCGGTGAAACAAGCGCAAGCAGCCTACGACTATGCGCAAAGCTATCTCCAGCGCCAGCAGGGATTGTGGAACCGAAAACTGCTGTCGGCCAACGATCTGGAAAACGCCCGCTCGTCCCGCGACCAGGCGCTGGCGACGCTGAAATCGGCACAGGATAAACTCAGCCAGTATCGTGCGGGGAATCGTCCGCAGGAAATTGCCCAGGCGAAAGCCAATCTCGAGCAGGCGCAGGCGCAGCTGGCCCAATCCACTCTCGATCTGCATGACACCGTACTGACCGCCCCCTCTGACGGCACCCTGCTCACCCGAGCGGTTGAACCCGGCAGCATGCTGAGCGCAGGCAGTACCGTACTGACTCTTTCCCTCACCCGTCCGGTGTGGGTCCGCGCCTATGTGGACGAGAAAAATCTCAACCAGGCGCAGCCGGGCCGAGAAATTCTGCTTTATACCGACGGCCGCCCAAATAAGCCGTATCACGGCAAAATTGGTTTTGTCTCCCCGACCGCGGAATTTACCCCGAAGACGGTTGAGACGCCTGATCTCCGTACCGACCTGGTCTACCGTCTGCGTATTATCGTCACCGATGCCGACGACAGCCTGCGACAGGGGATGCCTGTCACGCTTCTGTTCAACGAAGAGTCGCGCCATGAGTGACGGCCAGATTCAGCTACGCGGGCTGGTCAAACAGTTCGCCGGCATGGATAAACCGGCGGTCGCCCGGCTGGACTGCACCATCAACGGCGGCTATGTGACCGGTCTTGTCGGCCCGGACGGCGCGGGAAAAACCACGCTGATGCGCATGCTCGCCGGGCTGCTGAAGCCGGACGAAGGCAGCGCGACCGTGCTCGGGCTGGATCCGATTGCCGACGACAGCGCGCTGCATTCGGTGTTGGGCTATATGCCGCAGAAATTCGGCCTGTATGAAGATTTAACGGTGATGGAAAACCTTAATCTCTATGCCGATCTGCGCAGCGTAACCGGCGACGTCCGCGAAAAAACCTTTGCCCGGCTGTTGGAATTTACCGCCCTGGGGCCGTTTACCGGACGGCTGGCGGGGAAGCTCTCCGGCGGCATGAAGCAGAAGCTGGGGCTGGCCTGTACGCTGGTTGGTGAGCCAAAAGTTTTGCTGTTAGATGAACCCGGCGTCGGCGTCGACCCCATCTCACGCCGTGAACTCTGGGAGATGGTGCACGAGCTGGCGGGCGACGGCATGCTGATCCTCTGGAGCACCTCCTATCTCGACGAAGCCGAACAGTGCCAGGACGTGCTGCTGATGAACGAAGGCGAGCTGTTGTATCAGGGGGAACCCACCGCCCTCACCCGCACCATGGCCGGGCGCAGTTTCTTAATGCACAGCCCGAAGGAAAATAACCGCAAGCTGCTGCAACGGGCGCTGAAACAGGAGATGGTCAGCGACGGCATGATTCAGGGCCGTTCGGTCCGCGTGATCCTTAAAAAATCGGCCACCGCCGAGGCGCTAAAGCAGGCGCCGGGCATGCCTGAACTGGAGATGGAAGAAACCGCGCCGCGATTTGAAGATGCTTTTATTGACCTACTGGGCGGTGCGGGCACCTCGGAATCGCCGCTGGGCGCCATTCTTCACACCGTTGACGGCTCGCCGGATGAAACGGTGATTGAAGCCAAACAGCTCACCAAAAAATTCGGCGATTTCGCCGCCACCGACCACGTTAACTTCGCCGTCAAACGCGGCGAGATCTTCGGCCTGCTGGGGCCGAACGGCGCAGGGAAATCCACCACCTTCAAGATGATGTGCGGGCTGCTGGTGCCCACCTCCGGCAATGCGCTGGTGCTGAACATGGACCTGAAGGTCAGTTCGGGTAAGGCGCGTCAGCATCTCGGCTATATGGCGCAGAAATTTTCGCTGTACGGCAACCTCACCGTCGAGCAAAACCTGCGCTTCTTCTCCGGGGTGTACGGCCTGCGCGGCCGCGCGCAGAACGATAAAATCGACAGCATGAGCAACGCTTTCGGTCTGAAAGCCATCGCGCGCCACACCACCGACGCGCTGCCGCTGGGGTTTAAGCAGCGCCTGGCGCTGGCCTGTTCGCTGATGCACGAGCCGGATATTCTGTTCCTTGATGAACCCACCTCGGGCGTAGACCCTCTCACCCGCCGCGAATTCTGGCTGCATATCAACAGCATGGTGGAGAAAGGGGTCACGGTGATGGTCACCACCCACTTTATGGATGAGGCGGAATACTGCGACCGTATCGGCCTGGTCTATCGCGGCAAGCTGATTGCCAGCGGCACGCCGGACGATTTAAAAGCGCAGGCGGCGGATGACCAGCAGCCGGACCCGACCATGGAACAAGCCTTTATCACGCTGATCAACGACTGGGATAAGGAGCATGCCGATGAGCGCTAAGATGCTGTCGTGGCGGCGCGTGCGCGCGCTGTGCGTGAAGGAGACGCGGCAGATTGTCCGCGACCCCAGCAGTTGGCTGATTGCGGTGGTCATCCCGCTGTTGCTGCTGTTTATCTTCGGCTACGGCATTAACCTCGACTCCAGCAAACTGCGCGTCGGCGTACTGCTGGAGCAGCAAAGCCAGGAAGCGCTGGATTTCACCCACACTCTGACCGGCTCCCCCTATATCGACGCCACCATCAGCGACAACCGTCAACAGCTGATTGAAATGATGCAGGCCGGGCGTATTCGCGGCCTGATCGTCGTGCCGGTTGATTTCGATAAGAAGATGACCCGCGTTGGCGACGACGCGCCGATTCAGGTGATTACCGACGGCAGTGAACCGAATACCGCCAACTTTGTGCAAGGCTACGTTGAGGGTATCTGGCAAATCTGGCAGCAGCAGCGCGCTGAGGATAATGGTCAGGAGTTCGAACCGCTTATCGACGTGCAGACCCGCTATTGGTTTAACCCGGCGGCCATCAGCCAGCATTTTATTATTCCCGGCGCGATCACCATTATTATGACGGTCATTGGCGCGATTCTCACCTCGCTGGTTATTGCCCGCGAATGGGAGCGCGGCACCATGGAAGCGCTGCTTTCCACCGAAGTCACCCGCGTCGAGCTGCTGCTGTGCAAGCTGATTCCCTACTATTTCCTCGGTATGCTGGCGATGCTGCTGTGCATGCTGGTATCGGTGTTTATTCTCGGCGTGCCATACCGTGGCTCGCTGGTGATCCTGTTTTTCATCACCAGCCTGTTTTTGCTCAGCACGCTGGGGATGGGGCTACTGATTTCCACCATCACCCGCAATCAGTTTAACGCCGCCCAGGTGGCGCTGAACGCCGCGTTTCTGCCGTCGATCATGCTGTCCGGGTTTATTTTCCAGATAGACAGTATGCCCGCGGCCATTCGCGTGGTGACCTATATCATCCCGGCGCGCTATTTTGTTAGCACCCTGCAAAGCCTGTTCCTGGCGGGCAATATTCCCGTGGTGCTGATGATTAACACCTTGTTTTTAATCGCTTCGGCGGTGATGTTTATTGGCCTGACGTGGATGAAAACCAAACGTCGATTGGATTAACGCTGGCACTCGTATTTTGCCCGACGGCGCTGCGCTTACCGGGACAACGAGGCTTGTAGGTCGGGCAAGCGAAGCGCACCCGACATGAGGAAAGCACTATGTTTTATCGCTTATGGACGCTTATCCGCAAAGAGCTACAGTCGCTGCTGCGCGAGCCGCAAACCCGCGCCATTCTGATTATGCCGGTGCTGATCCAGGTGCTGTTGTTTCCCTTTGCCGCCACGCTGGAAGTGACCAACGCCACCATCGCCGTCTATAACGAAGACAACGGCAAGCACGCCGTTGAATTGACCCAGCGCTTCGCCCGCGCCAAAGCCTTCACCCACGTGCTGCTGCTGAAAAGCCCGCAGGAGATCCAGCCAACGCTCGACACCCAAAAAGCATTGCTGCTGGTGCGTTTCCCGGCCGATTTTTCGCGCAATCTCGATACCTTCCAGACCGCACCCATGCAGCTGATACTCGACGGGCGCAACTCTAACAGCGCGCAGATTGCCGCCAACTACCTGCAACAAATCGTCAAGAACTACCAGCAGGAGCTGATGGAGGGGAAAGCAAAGCCGAACAACAGTGAACTGGTGGTGCGCAACTGGTACAACCCGAATCTCGACTACAAGTGGTTTGTAGTGCCTTCGCTGATCGCCATGATCACCACCATCGGCGTGATGATCGTCACCTCGCTGTCGGTCGCTCGCGAGCGCGAACAGGGTACGCTGGATCAGCTGCTGGTCTCCCCGCTCGCCACCTGGCAAATTTTTGTCGGTAAAGCGGTGCCCGCGCTGATCGTCGCCACGTTCCAGGCCACTATCGTGCTGGCCATCGGCATCTGGGCCTATCAGATTCCTTTCGCTGGTTCGCTGGCGCTGTTTTATTTCACGATGGTGATTTACGGGCTATCGCTGGTCGGGTTCGGGCTGCTGATTTCCGCGCTGTGTTCAACGCAGCAGCAGGCGTTTATCGGCGTGTTCGTCTTTATGATGCCAGCGATTCTCTTGTCGGGCTATGTGTCGCCGGTCGAGAACATGCCGGTATGGCTCCAGCATTTAACGTGGATTAACCCGATTCGGCATTTTACCGATATTACCAAGCAGATTTATTTGAAGGATGCGAGTCTGTCGATTGTCTGGGGGAGCCTGTGGCCGCTACTGTTTATAGCGGCCACGACGGGATCAGTGGCGTACGCGATGTTTCGCCGCAAGATCGCCTGAGGTTTTTTCTTTCACCAGCAGCGAGAACACGGCTGGCCCAGCGAGAATAACCAGACCGGCCACCGCCAGCAGGTAGTTATTTTGCAGCACGCGCGACAGCAGCCAGACGACAATCATCGCCGCGCCAAAATACCAGGTGGTGGTCAACTCTTCGAGCACGTCGGCGACGTCTCGCCAGCGCTGCTCGTGGTGACGCTGTAGCGCCAGCATCAGTAAAACGGTAACGGCATACACGACGCAGAGACCCAGGCCAACGCGCACCAGCGCGCCGCTCATCCAGCCCATCACCAGCACGGCGACGACCAGCAAATGCAACATAATCTGCCAGCAACTTAGCCCCGTTGCGACACGAACTCGTTGTTGCCACTTCATGGCTTCTCTCCTGAAGAATTTTATTTGCTTATTCAGAGTACCCGAGTGTACGGAAAATTCCGTAAATGTGGTGCTTTTTGTGACGTTGGTGTCACTTTTTCGCTCAGGAAGAGAGCAATTTGTTTGTTTTTAGCGCAATCAATGCCAGCTAAAAAACAACCGCCACGGCGGAGCTCAATTGAGTTACCCATCGGTAAGCTGCTTTTAACGTGCGTTTGAGACCAGAATAAAATCCGAAAAAAATCCCGGAACCAGTCCGGGATCGTTTAATTCACTCAACCTACCTAGCGGCGATTACCAAAAATCCGCAGCAGCATCAGGAACAGGTTGATGAAGTCGAGATACAGCGTGAGCGCGCCGAGAATGGCGTACTTACGCAGATTTGAGGTATCGCGCACGTCAATCTGCTCGCCGATGTTTTTCAGCTTTTGGGTGTCGTAGGCGGTCAGCCCAACAAAGATAATCACGCCGATATAGGTAATCGCCCACATCAACGCTTCACTTTTCAGCCAGAAGTTAACCAGCGAGGCCAGCACGATACCAATCAGCCCCATAAACAGCATGCTGCCCAGGCCGCTGAGATCGCGCTTGGTGGTGTAACCGTACAGGCTCATGATGCCGAACATCCCGCCGGTTACCACGAAGGTGCTGGCGATGGATGAGTAGGTGTAGACGATGAAAATGCTCGATAGCGTCAGCCCGGTGAGCGCCGAGTAGAGCATAAACAGCGTGGTCGCCATGCCCGCACTTAAACGCTGCACCATGCCAGAAAGCACGAATACCAGCGCCAGTTGGGCGATGATCAGGCCAAAAAAGGTGATTTTGCTGGAGAAAACAAACATCATCACCGCCGGCGTGTTCGCCGCGTACCACGCAATAAACGCGGTCAGCAGCAGCCCGCAGGTCATCCAGCCGTAAACCTGAGCCATATAGGTTTGCAGACCGCTACGGGCCTGCACGATTGAATCAGAGCGAGGGAATCGATCCATGACGTTCTCCTGAATTAATGAAAGCCTGAAGTAAGTGTAACGCTACCAACGCTCGGCTGCCTGTTTATCGCTGTCGCGCGCTTCCACCCAACGCTCGCCTTCCGGCGTCGCTTCGCGCTTCCAGAACGGCGCGCGGGTCTTTAGATAGTCCATGATAAATTCACCGGCGTCAAAGGCACTGCCGCGATGGGCGCTGGTGACGCCGACAAAGACAATCTCTTCGCCCGGCCACATCTCGCCGATGCGGTGAATCACGGTGACGCGGCCCAGCGGCCAGCGTTCACGGGCGGCGTCGACGATTTCCGCCAGCGCTTTTTCGGTCATACCCGGGTAGTGCTCGAGGCTCAGCGCCTTCACGCTATCGCCAAGATTATGGTTACGCACTTTGCCGGTAAATGTCACCACCGCGCCATCTTCATCGCGTTCAGCCAGCCAGGGATATTCATCGCCAACGCTAAAGCGTTCATGGCGAACGATAATACGGGTTTCGCTCATGTTACCCTCCCGTCACCGGCGGGAAAAACGCCACTTCATCACCATCGGTAACCGGATGATCGAAGCTGACCAGCGTCTGGTTCACCGCCGCCAGCAGCTTGCCCTCTTCGAGGGCCAACGACCAGCGCCCTTCTTGCGCGGCCAAATGCTGACGCACGGCTTCCACATTGGCAAACTCAGGTGCCAGCGCCAGCGAGTCCACGCCCACCAGCTCACGAACCTGAGCAAAAAACAGCACATTAATCATGAGTATCCGCCTTGAAATCGCCCGATTTACCGCCGCTTTTCGCCAGCAAGCGGACCGGGCCAATAACCATATCTTTTTGCACCGCCTTACACATGTCATAGATGGTCAACGCCGCGACCGATGCGGCGGTCAGCGCTTCCATTTCGACCCCGGTTTTCCCGGTGAGGCGACAGAGTGATTCAATGCGCACGCGGTGGTGTTCCGGCTCCGCCAGCAGGTTCACTTCCACCTTGCTCAGCATCAGCGGGTGACAAAGTGGGATAAGATCCCAGGTGCGCTTAGCCGCCTGAATCCCGGCGATACGCGCAGTGGCGAACACGTCACCTTTATGGTGGCTGCCTTCAATAATCATCGCCAGGGTTTCCGGCTGCATGGTGACAAACGCTTCAGCGCGCGCTTCGCGGACGGTTTCGGTCTTGGCGGAGACATCCACCATGTGGGCTTCACCCGCTGCGTTAATATGGGTCAGTTGCGACATCGTTTATTTCTTCAGATGAGGGTGGAAGTTACACGGACGGGTACGAGCATCCAGCTGCGGGGCAATAATGTTATCCCACGCGGTGCGGCAGGCTTTGGTCGAACCCGGCATCGCAAAAATCAGCGTCCGGTTGGCCATCCCGGCAACGGCGCGCGATTGCAGCGTGGCGGTACCAATCTCCTCGAAAGAGAGCATGCGGAACACTTCGCCAAAGCCTTCGATTTCGCGGTCAAACAGCGGCAGCAGCGCTTCCGGCGCCTGATCGCCGTCGGTCAGCCCGGTGCCACCGGTGATCAACACCACCTGCACGTCGTCGCGGGCAATCCAGGCAGAAACCTGGGCACGAATCTGATAGCGGTTCTCTTTGACGATCGCCTTATCGACAATCTGATGCCCGGCCTCGTGGGCTGCATCGCGCAGGAAGTGCCCGGAGGTGTCGTCCTCCTCGCCGCGACGGTTGGAAATAGTAAGAATAGCAATGCGTGTCGGGATAAATTCAGCGCTCACCTGACTCATTTAATAGCTCCTTGATAGCCAATTATCCGCCGATATAGGATAAATTCTGGGTAATGCCGGTATTGCCCTGGTGCAGGAAGTGGGTCTGTTTTTTATGCGTCAGTGCTTCGGCAATACGCTCTTCCAACGCCTGCTGCTGGGCGTCGTCGGCCAGCAGTTCGCGTAGATCAACGCCGCCGTCGCCAAACAGGCACAGATGCAGCTTCCCGACGGACGATACGCGCAGACGGTTACAGCTGGCGCAGAAGTCTTTCTCATACGGCATGATTAAGCCGATTTCCCCTTCATAGTCAGGGTGGCAGAAGACCTGCGCCGGGCCGTCGCTGCGCTGACGGATCTGATGGATCCAGCCTCGCTTAAGCAGTTCGTCGCGCAGCACCATGCCCGAGATATGGTGCTTGCGGAACAGCTCGCTGCCCTCGCCGGTTTCCATCAATTCAATAAAACGAAGTTGAATGCGGCGCGGTTTGATCCACGCCAGAAAGGTGTCGAGCTGGTGATGGTTCACGTCGCGCATCAGCACGGTGTTGACCTTCACTTTTTCAAAGCCGGCGGTGAAGGCGGCATCGATGCCCTCCATCACCTGGCGGAATTTGTCCTGACCCGTGATGGCGTGGAACTGACGCGCATCAAGGCTATCAACGCTCACGTTGAGTGCCGTCAACCCGGCATCACGCCAGGCGGCGACATCGCGCGCCATGCGGTAGCCATTGGTGGTCACGGCAATCTGGCGGATAGAAGCGTTTTCTTTTACGGCGGCGATAACGTCGGTAAAGTCACGACGTAACGACGGCTCGCCGCCGGTGAGACGCACTTTTTCCGTTCCCAGCGCCGAAAAGGCACGCGTCACCCGGCGAATTTCGTCCAGTGACAGAAATCCTTTGTTGGTGACCCCATTCGGCTGATAGCCGTTCGGCAGGCAATAGGTGCAACGGAAGTTGCAGACGTCGGTAATCGACAGGCGCAGATAGAAAAACCTACGCGCAAACGCATCGGTGAGTTGTAAAGCCATAGACACCTTTCCAAATACGGGAGGCGAGATCATTTCTTCCTTCGCCCTGGCAACGGCGTGACCCGTTGCGGCCAAAGCACCTTATTTTTCAACTTAGGCGCAGAGGCTAGAGTGTTTTGTTCAGCCTGTTGTACACAGCGTGCTGAACCAGGTTATGCCGAATAGTAGCGCGAGAATAACAGTTTCGCCATTTTCGCTTTCGCTATATAAACTTATACATAGCGACACGATCGTGCACTTTCCCTACAGAATACGTAAAAATCACGTTTTTGCATTGATATACGTCATTTTGACCGGTACAGAGCATCGTCTTTTAGTGGTAGTTAGGCTAATGTAAGCGGGTTTTCAGGACATAAGGAAGTTCTATGCGCAATCGCACTTTTGCCGATCTCGACCGCGTGGTGGCGCTCGGCGGCGGCCACGGCCTTGGACGCGTGATGTCATCCCTGTCATCGCTGGGCTCTCGCCTTACCGGTATCGTCACGACCACGGATAATGGCGGGTCTACGGGACGTATTCGTCGTTCAGAGGGCGGCATCGCCTGGGGCGATATGCGTAACTGCCTTAATCAATTAATCACCGAACCCAGCGTAGCGTCGACGATGTTTGAGTATCGTTTTGGCGGCAACGGCGAGCTTTCCGGGCATAACCTTGGAAACCTGATGTTAAAGGCGTTAGATCACCTGAGCGTACGCCCTTTAGAGGCGATCAATTTAATCAGAAACCTTCTGAAAGTTGAGGCGTCTTTAATCCCGATGTCCGAACAGCCGGTCGATTTGATGGCAATCGATAGCGAGGGGCATGAAATCTACGGCGAAGTGAATATCGATCAGCTGACGCTGCCGCCGCAGGAGCTGATGCTGACCCCGTCAGTGTCCGCTACCCGCGAAGCGGTACAGGCCATCGCCGAAGCCGATTTAATTCTCATCGGGCCCGGTAGTTTCTACACCAGTCTGCTGCCAATCCTGCTGCTACCGGATATCGCTCAGGCCATGCGCCGCACGCCTGCGCCGATGGTCTACATCGAAAACCTGGGTCGCGAGCACAGCCCTGCGGGCAATCTGACGCTTGCTGACCGCCTTCACCTGCTGGAGCACTATATTGGCAAGCCGGTGATTGATGCCGTGATTGTAGGTCCGAAAGCAGACATCAGTGGCACAGAGGGCAAAGTGGTTATCCAAAAGCCGCTGGAGGCTAGCGACATACCCTACCGCCACGATCGCACCCTGTTACGTGCGGCGCTGGAAGAGGCGCTTCAGGCCTTTGGCCGCGTTTCCTTAAAATCTTAAGGTTGTCTTAAAATAGATCGGGCAGCATAACGAGCATCAATCTTCATAGGTTACCGTTATGCTTCGCCTGTTACGTAAACGTCCCGTTGTCAGCCGTCTGACCTACATTATTCTGTTCGCGCTCTATATTGCTCTGGCGCTGAACGTCGTTTTTTATCGTCAGGCATTTAGCCTGCTGCCGGTAGACAGCCTGCACAATACCCTCGTCTTCCTGAGCATGCCGGTAGTCGCTTTTGCGGTGATGGCAATTTGTCTGGCGATTGCGTCGGTTATTCGACTTGAGAAGCTCCTCGTCACGCTGTTTATTCTACTCAGCGCCAGCGCGCAGTATTTTATGAAGAATTACGGTGTGATTATTGACCGTTCAATGATCACCAATATCTTCGATACCACACCCGCCGAGAGCTACGCGCTGCTCTCTGGTCAAATGATTGTCGTGCTGGGTTTAACCGCCCTGCTGTTTATTGCCCTGGCGTGGTGGATTAAAATTAAACCGGCGGAAAACCTGTGGCGCGGCGTGTTAATGCGCGTCGGTACTGTCCTGGTTTCAGCGCTGTTAATCGTACTGGTCGCGGGCCTGTTTTATAAAGATTACGCCTCGCTGTTTCGCAATAATAAAGAGCTGGTGAAATCGTTGAACCCATCAAACAGTATTGTGGCGCTCAACTCCTGGTATTTTCACCACAAGATGGATAATTTGCCGCTGGTAAAAATTGGTGAAGACGCGCAGCAAAAAGCCATCATGAAAAACGGACCGCGTAAGAACCTGACCATTATCGTTCTCGGAGAGACCTCGCGCGCCGCAAACTTCTCGCTGGGCGGTTACGATCGCGACACCAACCCACTGTTAGCGAAAGATAACGTGGTCTATTTCCCGAAAACGACCTCCTGCGGTACAGCCACGGCGGTTTCTGTTCCCTGTATGTTCTCCAATATGCCGCGAGCCCGCTATGACGAGTCTTTAGCCCATCATCAGGAAGGCCTGCTCGATATTATTCAGCGCGCGGGAATTCAGGTGCTGTGGAACGACAACGACGGTGGTTGTAAAGGCGCCTGTGACCGCGTACCGCATCAGGATATGACGGCCATGAAGTTACCGGGCCAGTGCATTGACGGCGAGTGCTATGACGACGTGCTGTTCCACGACTTAGAAAAAACCATCGACAGCATGCAGGGTGACGGCGTGATTGTGCTGCACACCATCGGCAGCCACGGCCCGACCTATTACAACCGTTACCCGCCGCAGTTCCGTCGTTTTACGCCAACCTGCGACACCAGCGAAATTCAGTCTTGTTCCCAGGAACAGCTGAAAAATACCTACGACAACACCATTCTGTACATCGATTATATTGTCGATAAAGCGATTAAACTGCTGCAATCAAAGCAGGATAAATTTACCACCAGCCTGGTTTATCTTTCCGACCACGGAGAGTCGTTAGGTGAAAATGGCGTTTATCTGCACGGCTTACCGTATTCTATTGCGCCAGAAACGCAAAAACATGTGCCGATGCTGTTATGGTTATCTGACGATTATCAAAAACGCTATGGCGTGAACTACGATTGCCTGCAAAAACAGGCCAAAGAAAATGACTATTCTCAGGATAATCTGTTCTCTACCGTACTGGGTATGACTGGCGTAGAGACAAAGGAATATCATGCAGCGGATGATATATTAGCGACCTGCAAATAGAGGCGAACAGATGAAAATATTAGTCGTTGAAGATGACACGCTGTTACTGCAGGGGCTGATTCTGGCCATGCAGAGTGAAGGATACGCCTGCGACGGTGTTGCCACCGCGCAGCAAGCGGCGCTGAGTCTTGCGAATGGCCACTATAGCCTGGTGGTGCTGGATCTTGGCCTGCCGGATGAAGACGGGCTGCATTTCCTGCATCGTATGCGTCAGGAAAAAATGAGCACCCCGGTGCTGATTCTGACGGCCCGCGATACCCTGGAAGACCGCGTCAGCGGCCTGGATACCGGTGCCGACGACTATCTGATCAAACCCTTTGCGCTCGAAGAGCTCAATGCCCGCATTCGCGCGCTGCTGCGCCGTAATCTCAATCAGGGCGATAACGAGGTAACGGTCGAAAATCTGCGCCTTAACGTCACTCGCCGCCAGGTATGGCTGGACGGCGAACTGCTGGAGCTGACGCCTAAAGAGTACGCCCTACTTTCCCGCCTGATGCTCAAGGCCGGCAGCCCGGTGCACCGCGAGATTCTCTACAACGATATCTACAACTGGGATAATGAACCGGCAACCAACACGCTGGAGGTGCATATCCACAACCTGCGTGACAAAGTGGGTAAGGCCCGTATTCGCACCGTGCGCGGCTTTGGCTACCAGCTGGTTAATTCCAGCCCAACGGAGTAACCCATGGCATTATTCTCCGTTCGCCAATGGCCAATGCGCCACCAGTTGCTGCTGGCGATTGGCCTGATTCTGATCGTATTCCAGCTTATCAGCGTGTTCTGGCTGTGGCATGAGAGCAAAGAGCAGATTGAGCTGGAAGTGGCGATGCTGCTCAACAACCACAACAACGTGAAACATATCCGCCACGAAGTTCGTGAAGCCATAGCCAGCCTGCTGGTGCCAAGTGTTGTAATCATCGGACTAGCGCTGTTTTTGTGTCTACAGGCGGTCAAACGTATCACCCGCCCTCTGGCTGACCTACAGCAAGAGCTGGATCGCCGAACCCCGGGGAATTTACAGCCCATTTACCTACAGCAAACCACCGTTGAGGTTGAAGCGGTCACCAAAGCCATCAACCAACTGGTGGAAAACCTGACCCAAACGCTCGACCGGGAACGCCTGTTCACCGCCGACGTGGCCCATGAGCTACGTACTCCGCTGGCGGGGTTAAAGCTGCATCTGGAGCTGCTGGAGAAAACGCAGAAACTGAGCCTTGCCCCGCTGATTCAGCGTTTAGATCAGATGACTGAAAGCGTTGCGCAACTGCTACTGCTGGCGCGGGTCGGCCAGTCCTTTTCAGCGGGAAGCTATCAGCAGGTGAATTTGCTGAGTGATGTGCTGGAACCGCTTAAGGACGAGCTGGAAACGATGTTGGAGGCGCGGGCGCAGAAGTTAGTCATTGCCGAGCCGACACCCACGGTAACCGTTGCCGGTGATGCGACGCTGCTGCGCCTGATGGTTCGTAATCTGGTGGAGAATGCACATCGCTACAGCCCAAAATCAACCACCATTACGCTTTCGCTGGTGGCCGACAGCAAACCAATGTTGATTGTGGAAGATGAAGGGCCAGGAATTGATGAATCGAAGGTAGGCGAGCTGAGCCAGGCTTTTGTGCGCATGGACAGCCGCTATGGCGGCATTGGCCTCGGGCTTAGCATCGTGACGCGCATCGCCCAGCTGCATGAAGCGGCGTTCTTCCTGCAAAACCGCGAAAACACAACCGGGACGCGGGCGTGGGTAGAGTTTTTGCCGACAAAGCGCTAAGAGAAGTCAGTAGCTCAGCAGCCAGTGGCTCAGGAAACCGGCAACGATGGCAACGGAGACGAGTAAGGTAAATAACTGTTGGAAATTCAGATTCGACATGACGCTACCCCTAATGATTTTATGGATAGTATCAGCAGAATAGATTAAGTGAACATTAAGGCAGATTGCTGGCTCGTGATGGCTACCGCAATTTAGATAAATAATGCCTGATACGCCGCCCGTAGGCCGGATAAGGCGTTTGCGCCGCCATCCGGCACCTGAGCCGAACGGCCCGATAGCGCTAACGTTTATCAGGCCAACTCGATATTTTCGCTGCGGATCACGACGCTGCGATAAACAGTTCACGCAGTTGATGCAAACGGTCGCGAATTTCTGCCGCTTCTTCAAACTCGAGGTTCTGCGCGTGTTTCAGCATCTGCGCCTCCAGCGTTTGAATCTGCTGCTGGAGCGCTTTCGGCGTCAGCGCTTTCACGTCTGGCTCAACGATTGGCGAGGCAGAACGAGACTTGCCGCGCCCCTTCGCTTTCGTTTTCGCCAGCCCCTCGCCCATCGCCAGAATATCGACAACGTCTTTCACCAGCCCCTGAGGCACGATGCCGTGCTCTTCGTTGTAGCGTTCCTGCTTCTCGCGACGACGTTCCGTTTCGCCAATCGCCTTCGCCATTGATGGGGTAATCTTGTCGCCGTAGAGAATGGCCTTACCGTTGATATTACGCGCGGCACGGCCAATGGTCTGAATCAGCGAACGTTCCGAACGCAGGAAGCCCTCTTTGTCGGCATCGAGAATCGCCACCAGCGAGACTTCCGGCATATCCAGGCCCTCACGCAGCAGGTTGATACCCACCAGCACGTCAAACTCGCCCAGACGTAAATCCCGAATGATCTCCATACGTTCAACGGTGTCGATATCGGAGTGCAGGTAACGTACGCGCTCACCGTGTTCTTCAAGATATTCCGTCAGGTCTTCCGCCATGCGTTTGGTCAGGGTCGTCACCAGCACGCGTTCGTTGATAACCGAGCGCTTGCGAATTTCTGACAGCAGATCATCCACCTGAGTCGCCACCGGGCGTACCTCAATCAACGGATCAAGCAGGCCGGTTGGACGCACCACCTGGTCGATAACTTCACCGCCGGATTTCTCCAGCTCATAGTTACCCGGCGTTGCCGAAACATAGATGGTTTGCGGCGCCAGCGCTTCAAATTCTTCGAACTTCAACGGGCGGTTGTCGAGCGCCGACGGCAGACGGAAGCCGTACTCGACCAGTGTCTCTTTGCGCGCCCGGTCGCCGCGGTACATGCCGCCAATTTGCGGAATGGTGACGTGCGATTCATCAATCACCAGCAGGCCGTCAGCCGGCAGGTAATCGAACAACGTCGGCGGCGGTTCACCCGGCCCGCGCCCGGAAAGGAAGCGCGAGTAGTTTTCAATGCCCGAGCAGTAGCCAAGCTCGTTCATCATTTCAAGGTCGAACTGAGTACGCTGGCTCAGACGCTGCTCTTCGAGCAGCTTGTTATTTTCCAGCAGCACCTTGCGGCGCTCTGCCAGCTCAACCTTGATATCTTCCATCGCCTGGACAATGCGCTCACGCGGCGTGACGTAGTGCGATTTCGGGTAGATGGTGAAGCGCTGAATAGTTGACTCGACGTGCCCGGTCAGCGGATCGAACAGCGAGAGGCGCTCGACCTCTTCATCAAACAGCTCAACGCGCAGCGCCAGATCGTCAGACTCTGCCGGGAAGATATCAATCACCTCGCCGCGTACGCGGAAGGTCGCGCGCTGGAACGCCTGATCGTTGCGGGTGTACTGCAGCTCAGCCAGGCGGCGCAGAATTGAACGCTGGTCGATAATCATGCCGACCGTCAGGTGCAGCATCATTTTCAAATAGAGATCGGGATCGCCCAGGCCGTAAATCGCCGACACCGAGGCCACCACCACGACATCGCGGCGCTCAAGCAGCGCTTTGGTGGCGGACAGACGCATCTGCTCAATGTGTTCGTTCACCGAGGCGTCTTTTTCGATAAAGGTGTCGGAGCTGGGAACGTAGGCTTCTGGCTGGTAGTAATCGTAGTAGGAGACAAAATACTCCACCGCGTTTTCCGGGAAGAATGCCTTCATTTCGCCATAGAGCTGCGCGGCCAGCGTTTTGTTCGGCGCCAGCACCATCGTCGGACGCTGGAGATCGGCAATGACGTTGGCCACAGTAAAGGTTTTCCCCGACCCGGTAACGCCCAGCAGCGTCTGGTGCGCGAGACCGTCCTCCAGCCCCTCTTTCAGACGTGAGATGGCTACCGGCTGGTCGCCGGAAGGGCTGAACGCGGAATGTAATTTAAAGGGTTTACTCATGGGCAACGCTACCTGATAACGGATGGGTCGGGCTGGAGATTAATTCTACTCGCCGCCTGCCAAATTGCCAATAAAAAATACTGGATATAAAAACAGTAATCTATTATCGTATTTTGAGCAAAACAGGTTGCGGCATGCGTCACAGGCGAAAATTTATCCTCTGACAACATAAAACACCAGTTGAACCGGGTTATCCCCAGAACTTTTTCTCTTTTAACATTTGTCAATATCGGTCATGAAAGTTTTATGGCAATCCGCAACACTTTTTATTACGCCATTGCTTTTATATATCTTGTTGATTATTAATAAAAAGACAGAAAAGCCGCCTTTCGCATCAATTCAGGCGCAGGCCGCATGTTCTCTCGTTTACCGCTAGTTTTCTAACTCTAATACACAGGGTTATCCACAGGAATAGTGGATAACTGCCGCTAGCCCCTATCCCTCGCTACCCGGCGGTTTGCGCAACTTCCTGTCAACGTGAAATCAAAAAAATATTTTCTCGCCAATTTTGATATGTATCAGCGAAAAGGCGCACGTGTTTTATCCATAACGGCGTGCTTTTTCCTTACGTTTTCTGCGGGTTATCGCTTACGAATGAAGATAACCCACGAGAGAAAAATCAGAATAAAAAAAGGGGTTTATAACAGACTCAAATCGAGATAACCGCCAAGAGGTCGATCGTCGACCGACTCGCCAAGCCACGGAATTTCGCCCAGCAGTGGGGCTGGCAGCATTCTCTGGAGGGTACTCAGATACTCGGTGTGGCGGCGTCCCGGCGGTACGACGTCATTGGCAATCCAGCCAGCCAGCCGCAGCCCGGCCTGCTGTACTGCCTGAGCGGTTAGCACGGCATGATTGATGCAACCCAGCTTCACCCCCACCACCAGAATAACCGGCAGTTGCTCGTCGCGAACCCAGTCGGCGAGCGTCAGCGTGGGCGAAAGCGGCGTAAACCAGCCGCCAGCGCCTTCCACCAGCACCCAGTCGGCCTGCGCTTCTAAAGCACGCAAACCCGCCGATAGCACGCCAGCCTCAATAGGCCGTTGCTCATCGGCGCTCACAATATGCGGTGACGTGGGTTCCGCAAAGGTATACGGGTTCACCTCTTCATAACGCAGTGGCAGCGCGCTGTTACGCTGGAGCGCCAGCGCGTCGCTATTGCGCAACCCCTCATCAGTCATTTCGCTGCCCGACGCTACCGGCTTATAGCCCACGGCGTGACGGCCCAGCAGGCGTGCGGCCTGCAATAGTGCGGTGCTGGCAACAGTTTTCCCGACTTCCGTATCGGTTCCGGTTACATAAAAACGTTCAGTCACGTGTGATGATTCCTGTGAAAAGATGGTAGGTCAGCGGGCAAATCCCCTCCTGCCTCGGCCAGGCCAGCTGTAGCTGCTGGAGCCTGCCGCGGGTGAGCGGCTGGCGGCTGCGCCCCTGGTGCAGGTGTGTTGCGCCAATCCCCTTTAACGAGCGCATCGCGCTCAGCGCATCGGGAAAAGAAAGGGTGATGGTGGTCGCCACCCCATGGCCAGAATAGGCCGCCAGCGCCTCGCGCAGCGTCGCTTCAGGCAGGAAGCGATTGGCGTGCGGATGGCTGTCGAGGGCCTGCCACGCCTGGTTAAGCTCCGGCAGAGAACCCGCCGTCAGCGTGGTAAATGCCAGCGTGCCACCGGGGGCGAGCTGACGATAAAGGCCAGCCAGCGCGGCATGCAGATCGCTACACCACTGAATAGCCAGATTGCTCCACGCTAAATCGAAGCCGCCACCGGGTAGCGGTATATCCTCGATATCCGCCAGCAGATACGCATCCGCCGCCTGCTGTAGACGCGCCTGTCGCAGCATCTCCGCCGAGAGATCCAGTGCGGTAACGTGGCTGCCCTGCTCGCGCCAGTAGCGACTGTAGCTCCCCGGCCCACAGCCGGCGTCGAGTACGCGGGAAAACGCCCGCGCCGGCAGCTGGGACAGCAGCTGCGCGGCGCTGAGGCGCTGTAACTCGTCGTGTTGTTGATAAGACGCCGCCGCGCGGCCAAACGCCGCGGCGACCGCCTGTTTATCCACGCTCGCCATGCAAAACCTCCAGCAGATGAGCAACGTCCTGCGCGTCATGCGCGGCAGTGAGCGTCAGACGCAAACGCGCGGTGCCTGCGGGCACCGTCGGTGGACGAATAGCCGTGACCCAGCAGCCCTGCGCACGCAAGCGTTCGGCTAACCGCAGCGTGTCTGCGTTATCACCGACGATCAACGGTTGAATGGCGCTCTGCGAGCCGCTCAGCGCGTAGGCCAGCCCTTGCGCGCCACGGCGAAAATCAGCAATGTGTTGGGCCAAAATTTCGCGGCGCTGTTGGCCGTCATCGCTCTGAATGACCGCCAGCGCCGCCTGTAACGCTTGCGCCTGGGCGGGAGGCATCGCGGTGCTGTAAATCAGGTGACGGGCGAACTGGATGAAATAGTCGGCTACCGCCTGGCTGCAGAGCACCGCCGCGCCGCTCAGACCAAAGGCTTTGCCGAACGTCACCACCAGTAGCTCCGGCTTAACGCCCTGCTGAGAGCAGCTGCCGCGTCCATTTTCACCCACTACACCAATACCGTGCGCATCGTCGACCATAAGCCACGCGTCGGTGGCACGCGCTGCGGCGGCAACCTCGGCCAGCGGCGCGCTGTCGCCATCCATACTGAACACCCCTTCCGTCACCACCAGCTGTTGCCCTTCGACGGGGGCAGCCAGCAGCCGGGCAAGGTGTTGGCCGTCGTTATGCTGAAAACGCCGCAACTGCGCGGGGCTGAGGGTTGCCGCTTCCAGTAGCGATGCGTGGCTCAGGCGGTCGGCGACGATACGGTCCTCGCGTCCAGCCAGTGCGGCAATCACCGCCTGATTGGCGGCAAAACCGGAGATAAACAACAGCGCGCGGTCATAGCCGAGCCAGTCCGCCAGCTGTTCTTCCAGGCGCAGATGCGCCTGGTGGTAGCCGGTGACATGCGCGGATCCGCCGCTGCCGACGCCGTAACGTTCCGCCCCGTCCTGCCAGGCGCGAATCACCTGCGGATGCTGGCTGAGGCCCAGATAGTCGTTGCTGGAAAAATTGCGGTAACGGCGTCCTTCGCACATCAACCAGCGCCCAGCCCCCTGCGCCAGCGGCTGGCGCTGACGAAAGGCCTGCGCTTCACGACGTTCAGCGACAGCGCGGTCGATTCGCTGCTGCCAGCTCATACCGCCGCCGCGTTGTAATAATCGTCGGTATCCGGCGTCATCAGCGCCTGTTCGAGACGCTGCTGCTGCTCGTTGTCTCCGGCGGTGACCGTGGTTTGCTGCGGGTTCAGCCCCAGCTTGCGGAACAGCTGCAAGTCTTTATCTTCTTCCGGGTTTGGCGTCGTCAGCAGCTTGCAGCCGTAGAAGATGGAGTTAGCGCCCGCCATAAAGCACATTGCCTGGGTCTGCTCGTTCATCTGCTCGCGCCCCGCGGACAGGCGCACGTGCGAGGTCGGCATCATGATACGCGCCACGGCAATCGTGCGAATAAAATCAAAGGCATCAACGTCTTCGTTATCGGCCAACGGTGTGCCTTTGACCTTCACCAACATGTTGATCGGCACGCTTTCCGGCGGGGTCGGCAGATTGGCCAACTGGAGCAGCAGACCGGCGCGGTCATTAACCGTTTCCCCCAGCCCGACGATCCCGCCGGAACACACTTTAATCCCGGCTTCGCGCACTTTATCCAGGGTATCAAGACGTTCCTGATAGCTGCGGGTGGTGATGATATTGCCGTAGAACTCCGGTGAGGTATCGAGGTTGTGGTTATAGTAGTCCAGCCCCGCCGAGGCCAGACGCGCCGCCTGGCTGTCAGAGAGCGTTCCGAGCGTCATACAGGCTTCGAGCCCCATCTCTTTGACGCCCTGCACCATCTGCTCGAGATACGGCATATCGCGCTCGTGCGGGTTTTTCCACGCCGCGCCCATACAGAAACGGGTGGAGCCCGCCAGCTTGGCTTTGCGCGCCGATTCCAGCACCTGTTCCACTTCCATCAGGCGTTCGCTCTCCAGCCCGGTTTTGTAGCGTGAACTCTGCGGGCAGTACTTGCAGTCTTCCGGACAGGCGCCGGTTTTAATCGACAGCAGCGTACTCACTTGTACCTGCTGAGGGTCAAAATGTTGGCGATGGACCTGCTGCGCTTCAAACAGCAGTTCCAGTAACGGTTTTTCGAAAAGAGCGGTGACCTGCGACATTGTCCAGCGTAAAGGGTGAGCCATTGGCTTCTCCGGGGGTTTTGTTAATTTTCGGTTCGGTTTATACTCGTAAACCTAAAACTTTTCAAAATGGTTTACAAGTCGATTATGACAACGGACGATCTCGCCTTCGATAGCCGCCATATCTGGCATCCCTACACCTCCATGACCGCACCGTTACCGGTTTATCCGGTGGTTTCCGCCGAGGGCTGCGAGCTGCAGCTTGCCAGCGGCGAGCGTCTGGTCGACGGCATGTCCTCCTGGTGGGCGGCGATTCATGGTTACAATCACCCGCGTCTGAACGCGGCGATGAAAACGCAGATTGACCAGATGTCGCACGTGATGTTTGGTGGGATAACCCACCCTGCCGCGGTGGCACTGTGCCGCAAGCTGGTGGCCATGACGCCCGAACCGCTGGAGTGCGTCTTCCTGGCCGATTCCGGGTCGGTGGCGGTTGAAGTGGCGATGAAGATGGCGCTGCAGTACTGGCAGGCCAAAGGCGAGTCGCGTCAGCGTTTTCTCACCTTCCGTAACGGCTACCACGGCGATACCTTCGGCGCGATGTCGGTTTGCGATCCGGATAACTCCATGCACAGCTTGTGGAAGGGTTATCTGCCGGAGAATCTGTTTGCCCCCGCACCGCACAGCCGCTTTGACGGTGAGTTCGACGAGTACGATATGGTGGCGTTTGCCCGCCTGATGGCCGCTCATCGCCACGAGATTGCCGCGGTGATCCTTGAGCCGGTAGTCCAGGGGGCGGGCGGCATGCGGATGTATCATCCGGAATGGCTAAAGCGCATCCGTAAGATGTGCGATCGTGAGGGGATCCTACTGATTGCCGACGAAATTGCCACAGGATTTGGCCGCACCGGCAAGCTGTTCGCCTGCGAGCACGCGGGGATCCGCGCCGATATTCTGTGCCTCGGTAAAGCGCTCACCGGCGGCACGTTGACGCTGTCTGCCGCGATCACCACGCGCGAGGTGGCGGAAACCATCAGCAACGGCGAAGCGGGCTGCTTTATGCACGGGCCGACGTTTATGGGCAATCCGCTGGCCTGCGCGGTGGCGACGGAAAGCCTGGCGCTGCTGGAAAGCGGCGAGTGGCAGACTCAGGTGGCAGCGATTGAGCAGCAGCTTAAGCGCGAGCTGGCCCCTGCCACCGACGCGCCGCTGGTCGCCGATGTACGCGTTCTGGGCGCGATCGGCGTGGTCGAAACGCGCTACCCGGTCAACATGGCGCTGCTTCAGCGATTCTTTGTTGAGCAAGGGGTCTGGATTCGACCATTTGGCCGCCTGATCTACCTGATGCCGCCGTACCTGATTACCCCGCAGCAGCTGACGCGTCTGACCCGCGCGGTGTGCCTCGCGGTCGAACAGGAAACATTTTTTATCCAATAAGCAGCGGTAATCTGCCGCGGTTAACGCTACACTCCTTTGTTAATCAGTAGATTAACAAAGGAGGCAGTTGATGAAATTAGTCAGCCACGATCTGCGTGACGGCGAGAAACTACCCCAGCGCCAGGTATTCAATGGGATGGGTTACGACGGTGAGAATATCTCGCCGCATCTGGCCTGGGACGATGTGCCTGCCGGAACCAAAAGCTTCGTTGTGACCTGCTACGATCCGGATGCCCCAACTGGCTCCGGCTGGTGGCACTGGATTGTCGCCAACATTCCAGCCGACACCCGCGAACTGCCCACCGGCGCAGGCTCCGGCCTCGTTGGCCTACCTGCCGGCGCGCTGCAAACCCGCACCGATTTCGGTAAAGCAGGCTACGGCGGCGCAGCACCGCCAAAAGGCGAAACGCATCGCTATATCTTTACCGTCCACGCGCTGGATATCGACAAAATCGACGTTGACGAAGGCGCCAGCGGCGCAATGGTGGGCTTCAACGTCCATTTCCACAGCCTCGGCAGCGCGAGCATTACCGCACTGTTCAGCTAACCGTACGTTAAACGTATTCAGCCCTGCCGGGAAACCGCGCGGGGCTTTTTTTATTGCAGATGTAATTTTCTAACGAAAAAAGGGCTGAAGAGAAAAGCGAAAGTGGCTGATGGGGTTAGCACTAAAATAGCTTGTGAATGAGATCACAATTTGAAAACAAACACGCCAACATAAAAGGTGATTTTAATCACAAAAAATAGCGAGACAAAGGCGATAATTTAACGTTGTAGCAGACTTACAGCCCATTTATGTGATCTAAATCACCATACCCCCCCAAAAACCCGGCCAAACACAGTGACTAAGATCACAAAAAACCCTCGGGGTACGCGAGACGAAAACGGCGTGATAGAGTCGATTTTGCATACAGAACGACTGGCTGGTTTTTGGCGAAACCAGCACAACTATTACGCGCGCAACATCTGACGCGCACCACGAGGGGTGTTTTATGTTATCACCAGATATCAAGGTCAAGGTACAGAATTTTGGCCGCTTCCTCAGCAATATGGTGATGCCCAATATTGGCGCATTCATTGCCTGGGGTTTGATTACCGCACTGTTTATTCCTACCGGCTGGTTGCCGAACGAGACGCTGGCTAAGCTGGTCGGCCCAATGATCACCTATCTGCTGCCGTTGTTAATCGGCTATACCGGGGGTCGCCTCGTTGGCGGCGAGCGCGGTGGCGTGGTCGGCGCGATCACCACCATGGGGGTGATTGTCGGCGCCGATATGCCGATGTTTATGGGCGCGATGATCGCCGGTCCGCTGGGCGGCTGGGCCATCAAACGCTTTGACCGCTGGGTTGATGGGAAGATCAAAAGCGGCTTCGAGATGCTGGTAAACAACTTCTCTGCCGGGATTCTCGGCATGCTGCTAGCGATGCTCTCCTTCCTGGCGATTGGGCCAATGGTGGAGCTGCTGTCGAAAGCGCTGGCGAGCGGCGTCAACGTCATGGTGCAGAACAACCTGCTGCCGCTGACCTCAATTTTTGTCGAGCCGGCCAAAATCCTGTTCCTCAATAACGCCATCAACCACGGTATCTTCTCACCGCTGGGTATTCAGCAGGCGACGGAAACCGGTAAGTCTATCTTCTTCCTGATTGAAGCTAACCCGGGTCCGGGTCTGGGGATCCTGCTGGCGTACATGTTCTTTGGCAAAGGCAGCGCGAAGCAGTCCGCAGGCGGCGCGGCGATTATTCACTTCTTCGGTGGGATTCACGAAATTTACTTCCCGTACGTCCTGATGAACCCACGCCTGATTCTGGCGGTGATCCTCGGCGGGATGACCGGCGTCTTTACCCTGACGCTGTTCAACGCGGGCCTGGTCTCTCCGGCTTCTCCGGGTTCTATTTTTGCCGTCCTGCTGATGACGCCGAAAGCGTCGCTGATTGGCGTCGTACTGTCGATTCTGGCCTCCACGCTGGTTTCCTTCCTGACTGCGTCGATGCTGCTCAAACGCGTTCGCGTGGGTGATGAAGAGAGCAACGGTCTGGCGGAAGCTACCCGTCGCATGCAGAGCCTGAAGCAGCAGTCAAAATCCGGCGCTAAACCGTCCGGCGAGCTGCCACAGCCCGCTCCGGCGCTGGATTTGGCGAAAGATTTGCACCACGTGCGTAAAATCATCGTCGCCTGCGATGCCGGGATGGGCTCCAGTGCGCTCGGCGCGGGCGTGCTGCGTAAAAAGGTAAAAGACGCCGGTCTGAGTCATATTTCAGTGACCAACTGCGCCATCAACAGTTTGCCGGACGATGTCGATCTGGTGATCACCCATCAGGACCTTACCGAACGCGCCATGCGTTTTGCACCGCAGGCAATGCATATGTCGCTGAGCAACTTCCTCGACAGCGGCCTGTACACCGACTTAACCACCCGCCTGCTGGCCGCTAAGCTGCCGCCCGCGGCGAACGACAGTCGCCTGATTAACCAGACGATTATCGCCGCCAACGACGATGCGTTCACGCCCGGCGAGCGCGAGGAAAACCTGTTTAAGCTCAGCGCCGATAACATCTTCCTTAACTTAACCGCCGACACCAAAGAGCAGGCCATTCGCTTTGCCGGTGAAATGCTGGTCTCCGGCGGCTACGTAGAGCCGGATTACATCGACGCCATGCTGGCGCGTGAAGCGCTGACCACCACCTACCTCGGAGAATCTATCGCCGTTCCGCACGGCACCGTAGAAGCCAAAGACCGCGTGCTGCGCACCGGGATTGTCATTTGCCAGTACCCGCAAGGCGTACGTTTCGGCGACGAGCCGGACGATATCGCGCGCCTGGTGATCGGCATTGCCGCCCGCAATAACGAGCACGTACAGGTTATCGCCCGCTTAGCCAACGCGCTGGATGATAAGGACGTGATCGAACGTCTGACGCAGACCACCAGCGTGCAGGAGATTTTACAGCTCCTGTCCGGCGAGCAAGCGGCATAAGGCGACGGGGCGTACAGCCCCTGATACGGAACGTTTTTTTCGAGGTAACAGTCATGAAAGCAATTCATTTTGGCGCAGGGAATATCGGTCGCGGCTTTATTGGTAAACTGCTAGCGGACGCACAGGCGGAGCTGACCTTTGCCGATGTCAACCAGCCGCTGGTCGATCAGCTGGCGCATCAGCAACATTATCAGGTCAACGTGGTGGGGGAAAATGCTCGCGTTGAGCAGGTCAATCGCGTCAGCGCCATCTACAGCAACAGCCCGGACGCCATCGCGCAGATTGCCCAGGCCGATATCATCACCACTGCCGTTGGCCCGCAGGTGCTGAGCAAAATCGCCAGCACCCTGGCCCAGGGATTAATCGCCCGTTTTGAGCGCGGCAACCACCAGCCGATGAATATCATCGCCTGCGAAAATATGGTGCGCGGCACCAGCCAGCTTAAGCAGCACGTACTGCAATCGATACCCGCCGAGCTGCACGGCTGGGTGGAAGAACACGTCGGGTTTGTCGATTCGGCTGTCGACCGTATCGTGCCGCCGGGGGCCGCAGCGAACGACGATCCGCTGGATGTCACCGTTGAGACCTTTAGCGAGTGGATTGTCGACCGTACCCAGTTTAAAGGTACGTTACCGGACATCGCCGGGATGGAGCCCACCAGCAATCTGATGGCCTATATTGAACGTAAGCTGTTTACCCTCAATACCGGCCATGCGATAACCGCCTATCTTGGCCAATTGGCAGGCTATCAGACTATTCGCGACGCCATCCTCGACCCGGCGATACGTGAAGCAGTGAAAAATGCCATGCGCGAGAGTGGCGAAGTACTGATTCAACGTTACGCCTTCGATCCCCAGCAGCATGCGGCCTACATCGATAAGATTCTCACCCGCTTTGAGAACCCTTATCTGCATGATGAGGTGGAGCGTGTTGGCCGTCAGCCGCTGCGTAAATTGAGCGAGAACGATCGCTTAATCAAGCCGCTGCGAGGAACGCTGGAATACGGGCTCCCCAATCGCCACCTGATTATCGGAATTGCCGCCGCCCTGCATTATCGCAGCGACCAGGACCCGCAGGCGCAAGAAATGGCAAACCTGCTGGCGGAAAATGGGGTAACAAGCACGGTCATTGAGGTTTGTGGCCTGCAGGATCAGCCAGAGCTTGTCGCCCAGATAGTGAATGTGTATAACGCCATGCAACATAAAGAATGATGTAACACCCATAGCTGGGCGCGGAGGTTAACGGCCACCGCGCCCGATGAAGAAGGGTAAGATGAAATTGAATCTCCTGCGCAAGAATGCGCAACCAGCAGCAGAAAATGAGCGTCCGAAGGACACAGCACCAGAGAAGCCACGGTTAGCGGAAAGCACAACGAAGATGATGGCCATGATGGACGACGCGCACTTAACCCAAAATCAGGCGGCGGAGAACCGCATCCTGGAGCGGCTTAACGCCCGCCAGACGCTCACCGGTTTTATTCAGACCGCGGTGGGCTTATTGTCTGAAGCGGTCGACCAGCTGATTTTGCAGGCCTTCCGGAAAGACGATTACGCGGTGAAGTACGCGGTGGAACCGCTGCTGGAAGGCAGTGGGCCGCTGGCGAATTTACCGGTGCGGCTAAAGCTGATTTATGCTCTGGGCGTCATCAGTCGCGATGAATATGAAGACGTTGAACTGTTACTGGCGCTGAATAACGAACTGGCGCACGAGAACAAAATCTACAGCTTTACCGATGACGAAATTCTGGGGCCGATCAACATGCTGCACTGCATGACGACGCTGCCGCCTCCGCCAACGCTGCACCTGCCGGAAGACGTGGTCGACGACGCGCTGAGAACCATGCAGGAACAGCGCTATCAGCAAATGGTACGTTCAACGCTGGTACTCAGCATCACCGATTTAGTCACCAGCCTGGCGCACAAAAAAGCGTTCTAGCCGCGAACACTCCAGGGCGGATGGACAAGGCCTTTCAATGGCTCTCTCCTTCCCCTTTCGCCCGCTTTCCTTTTCGCTGACATAAGTTGTCAAAAAAACAGGCGATTTTTTGTCAGCACATCTTCCCGTTTCGCTCAACTTAGTATAAAAAGGCTGCTTTTACAGGATTCCCTTTTACTTAATTAGCCTGGAGCAACATGAACACTTTTTCGGTTTCTCGTCTGGCGCTGGCATTGGCTTTTGGCGTGACACTGACTGCTTGCAGCTCAACCCCAGCGGATCAGCGCCCTTCTGACCAGACCGCACCTGGTACCTCTTCCCGTCCGGTACTGTCGGCGGACGAAGCGCAGAACTTTACTGCCGCGCGTTACTTCTCTTCGTTAGATCCTAACGCTGCCGCCTGGTCCCCGTCTTCTATCACCGTTCCGGCGAAAGCAGATTTCGTGGTTGGCCCGGCAGGGACTGAGGGCGTGACGCACACCAGTATTCAGGATGCCGTTGATGCCGCTATCGCGCGTCATAGCAGCTCTCGTCTGTACATCGCCGTACTGCCGGGTGAATATAAAGGCACCGTCTATATCCCGGCCGCTCCGGGCAGCCTGACGCTCTACGGTACCGGTGAAAAAGCGATCGACGTAAAAATTGGCCTGGCCATCGATTCCGAAATCGACCCGACCAGCTGGCGTAAACTGGTTAACCCAGGCGGCAAATACATGCCGGGTAAACCGGCGTGGTACATGTTTGATGGCTGCCAAAGCAAGCGCAGCGCCACCATCGGCGTGATGTGCTCCGCGGTCGTGTGGTCACAGAACAATGGCTTACAGCTGCAAAACCTGACGATTGAAAACAATCTGGGTGACAGCGTGGATGCCGGTACTCACCAGGCAGTGGCCCTGCGCACCGATGGCGACAAAACCCAGCTTAACAACGTTAATATCCTGGGCCGCCAGAACACCTTCTTCGTGACCAACAGCGGCGTTGATAACCGTCTGCAAAATAACCGCCAGACCCGTACGCTGGTCAGCAACAGCTACCTCGAAGGCGATGTGGATATCGTTTCCGGCCGCGGCGCGGTGGTGTTCGACAACACCGATTTCCGCGTAGTGAATTCCCGCACCCAGCAGGAAGGTTACGTCTTCGCCCCGGCGACCCAGGCCAACATCTTCTACGGCTTCCTGGCGACCAACAGTCGCTTCACCGCCGCCGGTGACGGCGTGGCGCAGCTGGGCCGCTCGCTGGACGTGGATAGCAACACCAATGGCCAGGTTGTGATTCGTGATAGCGTGATCAACGAAGGCTTTAATTCCGCGAAACCGTGGGCCGACGCCGCCGTTTCCAAACGTCCGTTCAGCGGCAATACCGGCGCGCAGGACGAGAAAGGCCAGATTAAACGCGATCTTAACGACCGCAACTTCAACCGCATGTGGGAATACAACAACCGCGGCGTGGGAAGTCATGTTGTGGCGGAACCGAAGCAGTAATTTCAGTTAGTGATGAAAAGGCCCATGACAGTCATGGGCCTTTTTTTATACCCACTCAACTTACAAAAACAAGTAACACTTTGTTTTAAAAGAGAAAAAACACAAAAACCGTCGCGCTTTGTGACGCAATTAACATCACGACATAGCGAGGTCATGACATCCTTATCACGCTTAAACGCAGCTCTTATTGAGGATGGATTGCCATGCGCATCAACAAAAAAAGCAAATTGCCCTTGTACGCTCAGCTTTTTGAGCTCATTACGCAACAAATCAGCGCGGGCGAATTCAAAGAAGGCGAGCAATTACCCTTTGAGCGAGAGCTATGCCAGCAGTATGAGATCAGCCGCACGACCGTCCGTCAGGCTATGTCAGAGCTTGAAAAAGAGGGATATATCAAGAAAATCCATGGCAAAGGTATGTTTGTGCAAGGACAAGCGGTTAAACAAAGTCTGATGACCGTTTATAACTTTCATGAGGAAATGAAACGTCTACATAAAACACCGGGCAGCACCCTGCTGCACTTTAGCCTGACAACGCCGCCAACCCGGATAACGCAAAAGCTAAATACAGAAGATGCCGTCTATCATATCATCCGTCTGCGTCTTGCAGATAACGAACCTATTTTATATGAAGAGACCTATCTCGTTGCCAGTAATTTTCCAGAATTAAAGAAAGAAGATATAGAAAACTATGGTTTATATCATGCGTTAAAAGAGAAATATCATCTTTCAATTCGTCGAGCTGTTGATACTTTCCGAGCCATAAACATTAAGAAAGATATTGCTAAGCATCTTAATGAAACAACGGGCTCTCCCGGCCTACAAATCGAGCGCATAGCTTTTTCGGATGACATTCCCATTGAATATACCATCGAAATAGCCCGTGGCAGTAAATTTGAATATACCATCGAACTTCAAGGCGTGACCATGAACTCGTCAATAACTGCCGTTTGATTGATTCCTGATGTCACGCGCCTGTTTTATTTGCGGTTGAATATCTTAACCGCTTGAAAAGGAGTGACCTTAATGAAATTAACCGTATTAGGCGGGGGCGGCGTTCGCGCCCCATATCTGGCCAGAACATTAGCATTGCAGGCAACCGATCTTGCATTGACTGAAATATGTCTGATGGACAGCAATGAGGAGAAATTAACAATCTACGGTGGGCTGGCGCAAGCCATCGTGGAAAAAATTAATCCCCGAGTCACTATTTGTCTGACAACCGATCCCAACATCGCATTAAAAGATGCCAACTATGTTATTACCACATTGCGTGTAGGTGGTGATAGTGGTCGAGTTTTTGATGAAAGATTAGCCCAGAAATATAATATTCTGGGACAAGAGACGACAGGCATTGGCGGCTTCGCGATGTCGCTACGTTCTATCCCGGTATTAAAGCAGTATCTCGAACTGGCGCGTCAGGTTTCGGCAAAAGATGTCCTGTTCTTTAACTTCACGAACCCCTCCGGGCTTGTTACCCAGGCGCTGATTAACGCCGGATACGATAATGTGTACGGTATTTGTGATGGCCCGGCGAGTTTTATGCGTGAAATGGCGCATCTGCTCAACGTCGACGTTATGCGTTTCTCCGCCACCTGCTATGGTTTGAACCATCTGTCGTTCTATCGTGATTTCACCGTCGACGCTCAGGACGTCACGGAACAGGTGCTCAGTCATCAGCAACTGTTTAAAGAGACGGAGATGAAGCTTTTTGACCGCGCGACAATAGACTTTTTGAAACAAGAACTACCAAATGAATACCTCTACTTCTATTTTAATCACCATGCCATCATTCACTCAATTTCCCGTCATGGTTATGCGCGAGGTGAATTAATTCAGGATATTAATATGCGAATGCTTGCTGACCTGAAGCAACACCATGCAGCCAGTATAGAAGAGCGTTTTGCTATTTTTTCCACATATCTTCTGGAACGAGAGAATTCCTATTTTGCCATTGAGAGCAATGGCCGACGTGATAATCATTATAACGCCTTAAATCTGGAAGCGTTTCTGGCCGCACCGGATACCGGTGGTTATTCGGGGATTGCGTTAAATATTATCCGAGGGCTACAGAAAAAAACCGCATGGCCAATGACCATACTGGTGAAAAACAACGACAGCATTCGTGGCTTGCAGCCGGATGACGTCATTGAAATTACCTGTGATATGCGTGATGGGCAGATTATTCCGCGCCGCGTGGAGGAGATGCCGGATTATCAGATGCATATTATTAAGACCATCAAACATTTCGAAAATTTAACGATCCATGCCATTGAGAACAGATGCAAACAGAGCGCGATTCGGGCATTAATGATTCATCCCTTGATCAACGATTTCGCGGTGGCTACGCAAATTCTCGACGAATTGCTGAACGAATATCAGGACTATACCGGGGAGTGGCGCTAATGGAGCTAGCGATTTGTTCTCGACACCAATTCCCGCAGCTTCTCGGCGATGCCATCATCGCCGCGTTACAGCAAGAAGGCTCTGTCTGCCTGGCTTCTGGTGATACGCCGCAGTTGGCTTATCGCTATGTGGCGGCGCAATACCAACGCCACCCCTTTCCGCTTCGCGCCACGTTGGTCGGACTGGATGAATGGGTCGGTTTCGGTCCACAGGACGAAGGTAGCTGCCAGTATGCGATGCATCATGACCTCTATCAGCATCTATCGCTGCGACCGGGTCAACTACGGCAGTTTGACGCCAGGCGCACAGGAGATGCGCTGGAAGAAGAGTGCCATCGTATGAATCAGCTGTTAGCCGAACAGCCGCTTCGTCTGGTCCTGGTAGGTATAGGCCAGAACGGTCATCTGGGGCTCAACGAACCCGGTGTCGCGTTTAGCTCGCTGGCGCATGTCTCTAACCTGAGCGAAACCACCGTCCGCGTCGCGCAGAAATATTTCCCTCAGTCGACGACATTGTGTCAGGGAATTACGCTCGGGATCGCCAATATCCTGGCCAGCGAAAAAATTATTGCTGTCGCCAACGGAGCGCATAAGCGGGACATTATCCAACGCCTGCTGATGACGCCGCCAAGCGAGACGCTCCCTGCCACCAGTCTGAAACAGCATCACAATACGCAGCTGCTGCTGGATGACGCCGTCTTCCACGTGGAGAACATACTATGACCGATGAACAGAGGTGGTTCAGCATCATCGCCTGCGCGGGTGAAAGCTTCTCACTGTTAAACGATGCGCTACAGGCAGCGAAAAGTGGCGATATAACGGAAGCCGAACGTTGCTTTAACGAATCTGAAAACATCCTCCAGCAGGCGCACCATATTCAAAGTGAATCACTACAAGGCGAAATAAACGGCCAGCCAATCGCATTTTCCATGCTGTTTGTTCATGCTCAGGATCATTTAATGAATGTCCTGCTGGCACAGAATATTTATCGTGAATTTATCGAGCTACATAAAAATAAACTATCAGGACGATGACTATGAACTATGAAAACTTAGCTATTCTCCTTGTCTGCAATTTAGGCGCATCCACCAGCGTGATGGTGAGCAAAATGCGCGACGTTATCGAGAAAAGTGAAAAATTAAAAGGCCAGCATATTCGTATCGATGCCCGAAACGCTGGGGATCTGCATACCTATATTGCCGACTACGATCTCGTGCTGGTTGGCCCCCAGATGAAGCATAAAATTGACGATCTGACGACGATTGCCAGGCAACATGGCAAACCTATTGAGGTTATTGATAGTCAAGCCTATGGGTTAGCCGATGGCGCGCTTATTCTGAAACAGGCTCTCTACTTATATCATCTGAATCGGCCGAGCAAGGAAGGTTCTCAATGACCAGTACTCCGATATTTCTCAATAAATTTGAGAAAAATATGGTTTTTGTTGCTACCAAAATCGAGCAGAATCGTTTTATTTCATCAATTAAGAATGGAATGATTAGCTTAATGGCGATTCTGATGGTGGGTTCCATCAGCTTAATCATTTCTGGATTAGGTAGCCTGTTTTCACCGGAAACCGCCGTTAGCCAGTTTTTTACGAATTATGGCGCGCTATTACAGCTTCCATTTACCTTTACTTTCGGTCTGTTGTCGATCTATTGCGCGATAACCATTAGCTATCATCATACCCAGAAAATTAATGTTGCTCCGCTATACCCGATAATTAGCTCGGTGATGGTGACCATGATTCTGAATAGCAAAATGATTGAGGGGAGTATCAACATCGCCTTCCTTGATTCCCGCGGCTTGTTTGTGGCAATCATCGCGTCGCTGGCGACCGTCGAGTTTATAAGCTGGGCCTATCGCAAAAAGATCACCATCCGCATTAATGGCTTGCCCGATATGATAGCCAAAACCTTCGAGTCCATCTTTCCGCTGCTGTTTGTTGTGATGATCGCGTGCGCAATCTCCATTGCCAGCCAGGCGCTGTTCAATCAACAGATTGTACCAGAGCTCTTCACGACGGCTCTGGCCCCTGCGGTCAGCGGCATCGATTCCGTGTGGGGGGTTTTCACGATTATTTTACTGGAGATGATCTTCTGGTTTTTCGGCTTAAACGGCTACGCGATTTTAATTGGCTTTACGCTGCCCTTTATGACCCAGTACCTGTCATTGAACGCCGCCAACTTTGCCCAGGGCCTTCCTACGGAACACGTATTTACGGAAGGATGGTGGGGAGCCTTTGCGGCCTGTACCGGATCAGGTATTACCGGCGCTATCGCGATTCTGGGTCTGATGAGCCGGGCTCCGCAGCTCAAAGCGGCAGGAAAAGCAGCCATCGTGCCTTCGCTGTTTGGCATTTCAGAACCGGTGGTGTACGGTTTTCCTATTGCCTTCAATCCCTACTTTTTCTTTCCGTTCGTATTAGGAACGCCCGTTCTGGCTTCAATCACCTATTTAATCTTCGAGATGGGATGGGTCCGCGGGCCGGTCGCTCAGGTTGGCGGCATCCCCACGCCGATTGCACAGTATTTCATCACCATGGACTGGCGCGGCCCAATCGTCGCCATACTGGTAATTCTGGCCGGATTCCTGATGTACTACCCATTCTTTAAAATGTACGAGCGCAGCATTCTGAAAAAGGAGAGCGAACGGCAGGATGAACAGCAGAAATACGCCGTTCTGGATCTGGATTTCTGAGGGACAAAACCACCTGCGTCACGCAGGTGGTTTTATGCGTTAACTTAGTGCGCGTAAACCACTACCCACATTGGGCCCTGACCCACGGCATAACGCCCTTTTTCCTGCAGCAGCCCCTGCTCGCCGGCAATTTCATACACCGCGATATGGTGCGATTTCTGCCCTGCCGCAATCAGGTATTTTCCACTGTGGTCAATGTTGAAACCACGCGGCTGAGTTTCCGTCGGCTGGAAACCTTCCAGCGACAGCACGCTGCCGTCTTCCGATACGCTGAACACGGTAATCAGGCTGGAGGTGCGGTCACAGGCATACAGATGACGACCGTCCGGCGTAATGTGGATATCGGCCGCCCAGCGCGTGTCGGTGAAATCAGCAGGCATCATATCCAGCGTCTGCACGCATTCAATCTTACCGTGCGGATCCTTCAGCTCCCACACGTCAATGGAGCTGTTAAGTTCGTTCACACAGTAGCCGTACTGTTCGTTCGGATGGAACACCATATGACGCGGACCAGCGCCTTCTACCGTGGTCACTTCAGCCGGGTTCTGCGCGGACAGGAAACCGTCGTCGCTCAGGGTGAACAGGCAGATGCGATCCTGTTTCAGCGCCGGCACCCACAGGGTGCGGTTATCCGGGGAGATATTCGCCGAGTGGCAACCTTCCAGGCCATCCACCACCGTCACGGTGTCGCGCGGCAGGCCGTCTTCCAGACGAATGACCGCCACGTTGGCCTGATTGTACGAAGCGCTGAAGATAAAGTTGCCTTTACGGTCGGTCGAAATATGCGTCGGGCTGCCCGGCAGCGGCGCTTCAGCTTCATAGGTCAGCGCACCGTCATCCGGCGCAATACGGTAGGCCAGCACGCGAAATTCCGGACGCACGCCAACGTACAGATAACGTTTATCAGGGCTGATGACCATCGGCTGCACCTGACCCGGAACATCCACCACCTGGACCAGCTTCAGGCTGCCATCGTGGTTCAGCGTCCAGACGTGGATCTGCTGGCTTTCCGGGCTGGCGGTATAAACGGTCTGTTTCATGAATACTCCTTTCTGAAAACACATAATTTGCGGCTATTTATCACACCATTTTGCCGTACAGGTATCTCGGTGTACCATCCTGCACAGCGAATTTTCTCTTAAACTCGAGACAACACTATGACTGCACGTGTGATTGCCCTGGATCTGGACGGAACGCTCCTGACGCCAAAGAAAACCCTCCTGCCCTCTTCCCTGGAAGCGCTAAATCGAGCCAAAGCGGCAGGTTATCAATTAATGATCGTCACCGGTCGTCATCACGTTGCCATCCATCCTTTTTATCAGGCACTGGCGCTGGATACACCTGCAATTTGTTGTAATGGCACCTACTTGTATGATTATCAAGCGAAAAAAGTACTGGATGCCGATCCGATGCCGGTCGAAAAAGCCCAACAGCTGATTTCCCTGCTGGATGAGCACCAGATTCACGGCCTGATGTATGTCGACGATACCATGATGTACCAGTACCCAACCGGCCACGTGATTCGCACCGCCAACTGGGCGCAGAGCCTGCCGGAAGCACAGCGCCCGTCCTTTACTCAGGTCGACTCGCTGGCACAGGCGGCCCGTGAGGTGAATAACGTCTGGAAATTTGCCCTGACCGATGAAGACGGCGAAAAGCTGCAAAACTTCGCGAAACACGTTGAGCAGACGCTGCAACTGGAGTGCGAATGGTCGTGGCACGATCAGGTGGATATCGCGCGTCAGGGCAACAGCAAAGGCAAACGTCTGACACAGTTCATCACCGCGCAGGGCTGGTCAATGCAGGACGTGGTGGCGTTTGGCGACAACTTTAACGATATCAGCATGCTGGAAGCCGCCGGTACCGGCGTAGCGATGGGCAATGCGGTCGACGAGGTGAAAGCGCGCGCCAACGTGGTTATCGGCGATAACACCACCGATGCCATCGCCGACTATATCAACCGTCACCTGCTGTAATCAGGCGGTAATCGACACGCTCTTTATCTGGGCGTACAACCACTGGCCTGGCTTCACCGCCAGGTCATCCCGCGCCCACGGGCTGATACGCGCCCACAGCGTACGGCCGCTGACGTCCAGCTGTACTTCGACCTGACCATTATTGTCATAGCACTGAAGGACTTTGGCGTGCAGCACGTTGCGGATACTGGTGTGAGGCGACGGCTGCAGCACCAGCGACACGTCAGTGGCCTGAATGCGCACGCGCACCGCACTCTGTAGCGGCCTGTCGAGTTTGTTCACCCAGATATGCTGGTCGCCCAGGGCCAGCGCGGTCATCGCATAGTGCGGATGGTGTTCCAGTACCGTCACGCGCAGAATGCTGCTCTGCTGATCCTGCGGCAGCCACGGGTGCATCGCGCTGCTGCCCCATACGTCTTCCAGATTACCGAATGCCTTGACCTGCCCGCCTTCCAGCACCAGCACTTTATCGGCCAGATGCAGAATCTCATCCAGCGAGTGGCTGACGTAGAGCATCGGTATATTGATCTCCCGCGCCAGACGCTGCAGATACGGCAGCAGTTCACGCTTGCGCGGGATATCGAGCGAAGCCAGCGGCTCATCGAGCAGCAACAGCTCTGGCGCGGTCAACAATGCGCGACCAATCGCCACACGCTGTTTTTCACCGCCGGACAGACTGCCCGGCAGGCGATCGAGCAGCGGCTCAATGCCCAGCAGCGCCACCAGTTTATCAAACTGCTCCGCCATACTTTTCGCCATACCGTAGCGCAAATTACCGCGCACCTTGTAGTGCGGGAACAGTCGCGCGTCCTGGAACACATAACCGATACGGCGTTTCTCCGGCGCCAGGCAGATCCCCTGCTCAACGTCGTTCAGCACGCGGCCGTTGAGCGCAATGCGCCCCTGCTGCGGTTTGGTGAGCCCGCTGATGGCGTTAATCAACGAGGTTTTGCCCGCCCCTGAAACACCGAATACGGCGGTGATCCCGGAAGCCGGCAGTGATTCATTAATTTCCAGGCAGTGCGTGCCCAGCGTCTGGCTAAAGTTCAGTTCCAGCATGGTTTACGCCCCCATCCTGCGGCGGCTAACGCCCGCCAGCCATTCGGAAATCATCAGCGAAATCAGCGCCAGAACGATAGAAATCAGACACAGACGGGCCGCGGCGCTTTCGCCGCCGGGAGTCTGAATCAGGGTGTACATCGCCGACGGAATGGTGCGGGTTTCGCCGGGAATATTGGAGACAAAGGTAATGGTCGCGCCGAACTCGCCGAGTGAACGAGCAAACGCCAGCACGGTACCGACGATAATGCCCGGCAGCATCAGCGGCAGCGTAATGGTGCAGAACACCCGCCAGCGCCCGGCGCCCAGGGTACGCGCCGCCTGTTCGAGTTTGACGTCGACGCCTTCCAGCGCCAAACGAATCGCCCGAACCATCAGCGGAAACGACATCACCGCCGCGGCGATCACCGCGCCCCGCCAGCTAAAAGCGAAAGTCAGGCCGAACCAGTCATACAGCCAACTGCCAATAAAGCCACGACGCCCCATCGCCACTAGCAATAAATAGCCCACTACCACCGGCGGCAGCACCAGCGGCAGGTGGATAAGGCCGTCCAGCAGCGCCTTGCCGGGAAAATGGCGGCGTACCAGCAGCCAGGCAAAGAAGATCCCAAACGGCAAACTGAACAGGACGGCCAGGGAGGATACTTTCAGGCTCAGCACTACCGCCTGCCATTCGGGATCGGTCAATATCATTAGCGAGTCGTGAATCCGTAACGTTTAAAGATTTCAGACGCCTGCGGCCCTTTCAGGTAGTCATAGAACGCCGAGACGGTCGCGTTTTTATGGCCATCGATAATGGCAATCGGATATTCCACTTTCTGATGGGAATCTTCCGGGAACGTACCAACCACTTTAACACCTTTGCTGGCCACCGCGTCAGAACCGTAGACGATTCCCAGCGGCGCTTCGCTCCGTTCAACCAGCGCCAGCGCACCGCGCACATCTTCCGCCGGCGCCAGTTTCGGCGACAGCGTTTCCCACGCCCCGAGTTTTTGCAGCGCTTCTTTCGCGTAGATACCCGCCGGAACGTGATCCGGGTCGCCCACCGCCAGGCGGCCGCCTTTCAGCAGGCTGGTCCAGTTGGTTTTCGCGTCCACGGTGATGTCTCCCTGCTCGCTGGCCTTCGGCGCGACAACGACCAGACTGTTACCCAGCAGCGTTTCACGCGTGGTGGTGTCGATGGCTTTCTTATCTACCGCGTAGTCCATCCATTTCTGATCGGCAGAGATAAACAAGTCGGCTGGTGCCCCGGCTTCAATCTGGCGAGCCAGCGTAGAAGAAGAAGCAAAAGAGGAAACCACGTCAACGTTGTTCTCTTTTTTATACTCTTTAGCGATATCCTGCATTGCGTTAGTCAGCGAAGCAGCGGCGAAAACGGTGATTTTCGCGTCCTGTGCCGACGCTTGCCCTGCAACCGACAGCGTTAATGCTGCTCCGGCAAAAAGACGTAACCATGAACCTGTCATTTAACACTCCTGAACTCAACGTTATATAAATAAAAATATAACGATAAGTATAAGGACTTTCCACGATGATTGCATTACAGACTCGCGAATTGTTGCCGCATTTACGGGATATTATCGGCAGGGTTTTCGGGAACTTCATAGCAAAACGCCCGGGAGTGCCGGGCGTTTTTGAGGAAATCAGTGGTTTTGCTGGCTGCTGTCTTTATGACCAACGCCGGAGAAGATGTTGAACACTTCACCCAGACCGTAAATCAACCCCAGGATGATAGCCATCACTACGGGTACCATGATTACGGCAAATACCAGACTTTTCAACAACTCTAACATGGTTTACTCCATACAATGTGATGTTGCTATTGTAACCGGATATCGCAGAAATACACTCCCTTTTGTGCGGTGCGCTTTGCGCTCGCAGACATTTGGGTCAAAATGCCCTTTTACTTGCCAGGATACTCTTATGCAGGCTGAAATCCTTCTTACCCTCAAGCTCCAGCAGCGCCTGTTCGCCGATCCGCGCCGCATCTCGCTCCTCAAACAAATAGCACAGACCGGCTCCATCAGCCAGGGGGCCAAAAATGCGGGCATCAGCTATAAGAGCGCATGGGACGCCATTAATGAAATGAATCAACTTAGCGAGCACTCGTTAGTTGACCGTGCAACCGGCGGTAAAGGCGGCGGCGGCGCGGTTTTGACCCGCTATGGCCAGCGCCTGATTCAGCTTTACGATCTGCTGGCGCAGATTCAGCAGAAAGCCTTTGACGTACTGAGCGATGATGATGCGCTGCCTCTGGATAGCCTACTGGCTGCGATCTCCCGCTTCTCGCTGCAAACCAGCGCCCGCAACCAATGGTTTGGCACCGTCACTCGCCGCGACCACCAGCAGGTCCAGCAGCATGTTGATATTCTGCTCGCCGACGGTTCCACTCGCCTGAAGGTTGCCATTACCGCGCAAAGCGGCGAGCGCCTGGGGCTTGATGAAGGTAAAGAGGTGCTTGTGCTGCTGAAGGCGCCGTGGGTCAACGTCACTCGCGACCCGGCGGTGGCTGGCGAAGCCGATAACCAGCTGGCTTGTCGCATCAGCCATATCGAGCGCGGTACGGAGCAGTGCGAAGTGCTGATGACGCTGCCGGACGGGCAAAGCCTGTGCGCCACCTTACCTCTGAACGAGGCGCAAGCGCTGGAGGAAGGCGCTGACGTCACAGCATTCTTTAACGCCGATCGCATCATTATCGCCACGTTATGCTGATGGCATTGACATTGCGCTGAGGAAGACGTATCCCTGATGCATATTGCTGCAAAAAACGGGATACATCATGTCATCATTGCAAATTTCGCAAGGCACGTTTCGTCTTAGCGATACAAAAACGTTAAAAATTGAGCAACTGACGCTGCGCGCTGGAGAAAGCTGGGCTTTTGTCGGCAGTAATGGCAGCGGTAAATCGGCGCTGGCACGCGCGCTGGCGGGTGAACTCCCCCTGCTTTCCGGTAGCCACGAGAGCCAGTTTACCCGCATCACTCGTCTCTCCTTTGAGCAGCTACAAAAGCTGGTGAGCGATGAGTGGCAGCGCAATAATACCGACATGCTCAGCCCGGACGAAGACGACACCGGGCGCACCGCCGCGCAGATTATTCAGGATGAAATCAAAAACCCCGCGCTCTGCGCACAGTTGGCCGCGCAGTTTGGCATCAGCCATCTGCTTGAGCGCCGTTTCAAATACCTGTCGACCGGTGAAACCCGCAAAACCCTACTTTGCCAGGCGCTGATGGCGCAGCCAGATCTGTTGATTCTCGATGAACCGTTCGATGGCCTCGACGTGAGCTCACGCCGCCAGCTGGCCGATCATCTGGCTACGCTGCACGACGCAGGCTATACGCTGGTGCTGGTGCTCAACCGCTTCGACGACATCCCGGATTTCGTGCCGTTTGCCGGCGTGCTGGCCGACTGTACGCTGACGGAAATCGGCGAGAAAAAAGCGCTGCTCGAACAGACGTTGATCGCCCAACTGGCGCACAGCGAAAAACTTTCAGGTATGACCCTTCCGGAACCCGACGCTCCTTCCGCCCGCCTCGCGTTACCCGACGACCAGCCGCGTATCGTGCTGCGCGACGGCGTTGTGTCCTATAACGATCGTCCGATCATCAATCACCTGAGCTGGACGGTCGCTCCCGGTGAACACTGGCAGGTCGTTGGCCCCAACGGCGCCGGAAAATCGACGCTGCTGAGCCTGGTCACCGGCGATCACCCGCAGGGTTATAGTAACGATCTCACGCTCTTTGGCCGCCGCCGCGGCAGCGGTGAGACCATCTGGGATATCAAAAAGCATATCGGCTACGTCAGCAGCAGTCTTCATCTGGACTATCGCGTCAGCACCACGGTGCGCAACGTGATTCTCTCCGGTTACTTTGACTCAATCGGTATCTATCAGGCGGTTTCCGATAAACAGCGCAAGCTGGTTGACGAATGGCTGGCAATCCTCGGCATGGATGCCCGTACCGCCGACGCGCCCTTCCACAGCCTCTCCTGGGGACAACAACGGCTGGCGCTGATTGTTCGCGCGTTGGTGAAACACCCTACGCTGCTGATCCTCGACGAACCGCTACAAGGGTTGGATCCACTCAACCGTCTGGTAGTGCGTCGGTTTATCGACGTGCTGATTAGCGAAGGCAAAACGCAACTGCTGTTTGTCTCGCACCATGCGGAGGATGCGCCGGAGTGTATTACGCATCGTCTGGAGTTCGTCGCCGAAGGTGACGGCTATCGTTATGAGGTTGGCCCACTGTAGGCAATACGACGTAGGCCGGAGGCGATAGAACTCCGGCTTTTTTCAGATTTTTATCAAAATATTCCGTTAACCCCTTTGATTTAAAATGCAAATATCAGAATTAATTACGTTGCGACAAGCAGTGTAAACGATTCCACTAATTTAGCCCATATCACACTTTTGGCTATTCTGTTATGCTAAGGTACTTCTATAAAATAAGCTTAACGGAGCTAAAAATGAAAGTATTGGTTACAGGTGGTAGCGGTTACATAGGAAGCCACACATGCGTACAACTGCTGCAACAGGGACATGACGTCGTCATCCTCGACAATCTGTGCAACAGCAAACGGAGTGTACTGCCGGTCATCGCTCGCCTGGGCGGTAAGCAAGCAGAGTTCGTCGAAGGTGATATTCGTAACGAAGCGTTGATGACCGAGATCCTGCACGATCACGCCATTGAAGCGGTGATCCACTTCGCCGGGCTGAAAGCCGTAGGCGAATCGGTACAAAAACCGCTGGAGTATTACGACAACAACGTCAACGGTACTCTACGCCTGATTGCCGCCATGCGCGCTGCAAATGTCAAAAACTTCATCTTTAGCTCCTCGGCCACCGTCTACGGCGATCAGCCGAAAATTCCTTACGTTGAAAGTTTCCCGACCGGTACCCCACAAAGCCCGTACGGCAAAAGCAAACTGATGGTTGAACAGATCCTCACCGACCTGCAAAAAGCGCAGCCGGACTGGAGCATTGCGCTGCTGCGCTACTTCAACCCGGTTGGCGCACATCAGTCTGGCGATATGGGTGAAGACCCGCAGGGTATTCCGAATAACCTGATGCCGTACATCGCGCAGGTGGCTGTAGGCCGCCGTGAATCGCTGGCCATTTTCGGTAACGACTACCCCACCCCAGACGGCACCGGCGTGCGCGACTACATCCACGTGATGGACCTCGCCGACGGCCACGTTGCCGCCATGGAAAAACTGGCCAACAAAGCCGGCGTGCATATTTATAACCTTGGTGCAGGCGTTGGCAGCAGCGTGCTGGATGTGGTTAACGCGTTCAGCAAAGCCTGCGGCAAACCGATTAACTATCACTTTGCTCCGCGTCGTGATGGCGATCTCCCGGCTTACTGGGCTGACGCAAGCAAAGCCGATAAAGAGTTGAACTGGCACGTAACCCGTAACCTTGATGAAATGGCGCAGGACACCTGGAACTGGCAGTCCCGTCATCCTCAGGGCTATCCCGATTAAGGATTTTGCAATGACGCAATTTAACCCCGTCGACCATCCACATCGCCGTTTTAATCCGTTAACCGGCCAGTGGATCCTTGTCTCACCGCATCGTGCAAAGCGCCCCTGGCAGGGGGCGCAAGAGACACCGTCAAAACAGACGCTGCCCGCACACGATCCGGACTGCTTTTTATGCCCGGGTAATACCCGGGTGACGGGCGATAAAAACCCCGATTACACCAGCACCTATGTATTTACCAACGATTTCGCGGCGCTGATGACCGATACGCCGGACGCGCCGGAAAGCGACGATCCGCTGATGCGCTGCCAAAGCGCGCGCGGCACCAGTCGCGTTATCTGCTTCTCGCCGGACCACAGCAAAACGCTGCCGGAGTTGAGCCTCGACGCGCTGCAATCGGTGGTGAAAACCTGGCAGGAACAGACCGCAGAACTGGGCCAACAGTATCCGTGGGTTCAGGTATTTGAGAACAAAGGCGCGGCGATGGGGTGCTCCAACCCGCACCCGCACGGCCAGGTCTGGGCCAACAGCTTCCTGCCGAACGAAATTGAGCGTGAAGACCGCCTGATGCGCGAGTACTACCGCGAGCAGGGTTCTTCCATGCTGGTTGACTACGTTAACCGCGAGTTGGCCGATGGCAGCCGTACGGTCGTCGAAACCGAGCACTGGCTGGCGGTGGTCCCGTACTGGGCCGCCTGGCCGTTTGAAACGCTGCTGCTGCCAAAGGCACACGTGCTGCGCATCACCGACTTAACCGACGCGCAGAGTGAAGACCTGGCGCTGGCACTAAAAAAACTCACCAGCCGCTACGACAACCTGTTCCAGTGCTCCTTCCCCTACTCAATGGGCTGGCACGGCGCGCCGTTCAACGGGGAAGATAACGCCCACTGGCAGCTGCACGCGCACTTCTACCCGCCGCTGCTGCGCTCGGCCACCGTGCGTAAATTTATGGTCGGGTACGAAATGCTGGCAGAGACCCAGCGTGACCTGACGGCAGAACAAGCGGCTGAGCGCCTGCGCGCGGTCAGCGACATCCACTTTCGCGAGTCCGGAGAATAATAATGAGTCTGAAAGAGAACACCCAAACCCTGTTTGCTGAAAAATTCGGCTACCCTGCCAGCCACGTGATCCAGGCACCGGGCCGCGTTAACCTGATTGGCGAGCATACCGACTATAACGACGGCTTCGTGCTGCCGTGCGCCATCGACTATCAAACCGTCATCAGTTGCTCACCGCGCGATGATCGTCTGGTACGCGTGATCGCCGCCGACTACGACAACCAGAGCGATGAGTTTTCCCTTGATGCGCCCATCGTCAGCCACGACACCCAACAGTGGTCGAACTACGTTCGCGGCGTAGTGAAACATCTGCAGAAGCGTAACAACGCCTTTGGCGGCGCGGATCTGGTGATCAGCGGCAACGTGCCACAGGGCGCGGGTTTAAGCTCATCGGCTTCGCTGGAAGTGGCGGTCGGCACCGTATTCCAGCAGCTCTATCATCTGCCGCTCGACGGCGCGCAGATTGCGCTGAACGGCCAGGAAGCGGAAAACCAGTTTGTGGGCTGCAACTGCGGCATTATGGACCAGCTGATCTCCGCGCTCGGTAAGAAAGACCACGCGCTGCTGATCGACTGCCGCACGCTGGGCACCAAAGCGGTCTCCATGCCGGAAGGCGTGGCGGTGGTGATTATCAACAGTAACTTCAAACGTACTCTGGTCGGCAGTGAGTACAACACCCGCCGCGAGCAGTGCGAAACCGGCGCACGCTTCTTCCAGCGCCCGGCGCTGCGCGATTTCACCGTTGACGAGTTCAACGCTGTCGCCCACGAGCTTGACCCTATCGTTGCTAAACGTGTCCGTCACGTGCTGACCGAAAACGCCCGTACCGTAGAAGCGGCCGCAGCGCTGGAGAAAGGCGACCTGCTGCGTATGGGCCAACTGATGGCAGAATCTCACGCGTCAATGCGCGACGACTTCGAAATCACCGTGCCGCAGATTGATACGCTGGTCGAGATCGTTAAAGCGACCATCGGTGACCAGGGCGGCGTACGCATGACCGGCGGCGGTTTCGGCGGCTGCATCGTGGCGCTGATACCTGAAGCACTGGTCCCGGCGGTGAAAAAGGCGGTTGCCGAGCAGTATGAAGCGAAAACCGGCATCAAAGAGACCTTCTACGTGTGCAAACCGTCACAAGGAGCTGGCCAGTGTTAAGAGAAACTCCCGCGCTGGCCGCCGACGGCCAGCCATATCGCCTGGTGACGCTACGTAATGCAAACGGTGTTGTCGTGAGCTTAATGGACTGGGGCGCCACGCTGCTGTCGGCGCGTATTCCGCTGAAAGATGGCAGCGTACGTGAAGCGCTACTGGGCTGCGCCTCGCCGGAGCAGTATAGCGAACAGGCGGCCTTCCTCGGCGCCTCCATTGGTCGCTACGCCAACCGTATCGCCAATAGCCGCTTTACCCTTGACGGCAAAACGGTTGATGTCGCGCCAAGCCAGGGCGAACATCAGTTGCATGGCGGCCCGGAAGGTTTCGACAAGCGCCGCTGGTCTATCGCGTCACAGAACGAGACCGAAGCGGCCTTTACGCTGACCTCACCCGACGGCGACCAGGGCTATCCGGGCGAGCTACAGGCCAAAGCTATCTATCGCCTGACCGATGATAACCGGATTTCCATCGAGTACCGCGCCACCGTCGATAAAGCCTGTCCGGTGAACCTGACTAACCATGTTTACTTTAACCTCGATGGTGAGCAGACCGACGTACGCAACCACACGCTACAGCTACTGGCAGATGACTATCTGCCAGTCGATGAGAACGGGATCCCTCATGCTGGGCTGAAAGCGGTCACCAATACCAGCTTCGATTTCCGTCAGCCGAAAGCCGTGGCGCAGGATTTCCTCAGCGACGACGATCAGCGAAAGGTTAACGGCTACGACCACGCCTTCCTGCTGCAGGCCAAAGGCGACGCCACTCAGGTGGTTGCCAACGTCTGGTCGCAGGATAAAAAGCTGCAGATGGCCGTTTATACCTCGGCGCCGGCGATTCAGTTCTACTCGGGCAACTTCCTGAAGGGCACGCTTTCCCGTACCTCACAGCCGTACGATACGTGGCAGGGGCTGGCGCTGGAGAGCGAATTCCTACCTGATACGCCAAACCATCCCGAGTGGCCGCAGCCGGACTGCGTGTTGCAGCCGGGTGAAGAGTACGTCAGCCTGACGGAATATCAGTTTATCGCATTATCATGACCTGTTGGCCCGGGCGACAAACCGATGTAGCCCGGGCGCATGGCGTGATGTCAGACATCCCCCGCCCCTTCACCGCGTCGATCTTTTAGGCATATCGCTGAAAATAGCATCACACCAAGACAAAATAATAACGCTGAGTTCACATGCACCTTACACTGGGGCACTATTTTCGCTATGGTTATGCATAAGCGTTGCCGCTGAGGCTATCACGGCAATATAATGAGAATTGTTATCATTCAATAAAGCTTGAGGAGTGAGAGTATGGCTGTAACAAAGCTGGTACTGGTTCGTCACGGTGAAAGTCAGTGGAACAACGAAAACCGTTTTACCGGTTGGTACGATGTTGATCTGTCCGAGAAAGGCGTTAGCGAAGCAAAAGCAGCGGGCAAGCTGCTGAAAGAAGAAGGCTTCAGCTTTGACTTTGCTTATACCTCTGTGCTGAAACGTGCCATCCACACGCTGTGGAACGTACTGGATGAACTGGATCAGGCCTGGCTGCCGGTTGAAAAATCCTGGAAACTGAACGAGCGTCACTACGGTGCGCTGCAGGGTCTGAACAAAGCCGAAACTGCTGAGAAATACGGTGATGAGCAGGTTAAACAGTGGCGTCGCGGCTTCGCGGTGACCCCGCCGGAGCTGACCAAAGACGACGAGCGCTACCCGGGCCACGACCCGCGCTACGCCAAACTGACCGATAAAGAGCTGCCGACCACCGAGAGCCTGGCGCTGACCATCGAGCGCGTGGTGCCTTACTGGAACGAAACCATTCTGCCGCGTCTGAAAAGCGGTGAGCGTGTGATCATCGCCGCTCACGGTAACTCCCTGCGCGCGCTGGTGAAATACCTGGACAACATGGGCGAAGATGAAATCCTCGAGTTGAACATCCCAACTGGCGTGCCGCTGGTGTATGAGTTCGACGAGAACTTCAAGCCGATCAAACACTACTACCTGGGCAACGCAGACGAAATCGCCGCGAAAGCTGCAGCGGTAGCAAACCAGGGTAAAGCGAAGTAATTTTCCTCCCGGGTTAAACGAAAAAAGCGTGGAATATTCCACGCTTTTTTTATTGCCGGATGACGGCATTGCCTCATCCGGCCTACCGAGCGTCGCCCGGATGTGTTTTTTTATCCGCGACGCGCTTTTACCGCTTCCGCCAACTGGCGCAGAATCGTATCGGTATCTTCCCAGTTAATGCAGGCATCGGTAATGCTCTTGCCATACACCAGCGGCTCACCGCTGTCCGGATTCTGATTGCCTTCCACCAGATGACTTTCGATCATCACGCCCATAATAGCTTTCTCGCCGTTGGCAATCTGCTGGCAGACGTCTGCGCCCACTTCCATCTGTTTTTTGTACTGCTTAGAGGAGTTAGCATGGCTGAAGTCGATCATGATTTGTGCCGGCAGCCCCGCTTTCGCCAGGCCGTCCTTCACCGCCGCCACGTGGGAAGCGCTGTAGTTTGGCTCTTTACCGCCGCGCAGGATGATATGGCAATCGCCATTACCGCTGGTGTTCACGATGGCGGAATGCCCCCACTTGGTCACCGACAGGAAGCAGTGCGGCGCGCCAGCGGCGTTAATCGCATCAATGGCCACTTTAATGGTGCCATCGGTGCCATTTTTAAAACCAACCGGACAAGAAAGACCGGAAGCCAGCTCGCGATGCACCTGAGATTCGGTGGTACGCGCCCCGATGGCGCCCCAGCTCATCAGGTCAGCCAGATACTGCGGGGTGATCATATCCAGGAACTCGCCCGCGGCCGGTAGACCGGTGTCGTTAATGTCCAGCAGCAGCTTACGCGCAATGCGCAGGCCATCGTTGATCTGGAAGCTGTTATCCATATGCGGGTCGTTGATCAGCCCTTTCCAACCCACGGTGGTGCGCGGCTTTTCAAAATAGACGCGCATGACGATTTCCAGCTCGCCCTTCAGCTCTTCACGAATTTTCAGCAGGCGCTGTGCATACTCTTTCGCCGCGACGGGATCGTGGATAGAACACGGACCGATCACCACCAACAGACGATCGTCCGCCCCTTTCAGGATCTGATGGATCGCTTTACGCGCATGAGATACGGTGTTCGCGGCGTTTTCGGTAGCGGGGAATTTCTCAAGGAGTGCGACTGGCGGTAATAACTCGTTGATCTCTTTAATGCGTAAATCGTCGTTCTGATAATTCATGACTGTTCCAGTGTTGCCATACTTATACAATTGAGTGCAATCCCTCCAATCTATATCGCAACTCAAAAAGTGTAAACTGACTTTTACACTTTAGCCGGATAATGACTAAAAAAACCCTACAAAATAGAATTTAATAGCAAATACCCGGCTAACAACCGCAAACAGGCAAGATATAACACCAACAATAAGATAAAAAACAATATAATTCATATTCACCCGGCGGTGAATGTACTATTTTAATCCATCATTCGACGTCATCTATTTCTGTGCGCAAAAAGCAAAGATCTGCAATGATGTCAGATAGTCACATTCAACATACGAAAGGAATAGCGTCATGGCGCACAGGCAGGATTCACATTCTCACGCCACGCAGGATGATAGTAATGCCCGTCGTTTACTGCTGGCGTTCGGCGTTACCGCCGGATTCATGGTCGTGGAAGCGATTGGCGGGTTGATTTCCGGTTCATTGGCGTTATTAGCCGATGCAGGACACATGCTGACCGACTCCGCCGCCCTGCTGTTTGCCCTGCTGGCAGTCAACTTTGCTCGTCGGCCACCGAGCACACGCCACACCTTCGGTTGGCTGCGTCTCACTACCCTCGCCGCCTTCGTGAACGCCATCGCGCTGCTGTTTATTATCATTTTGATCGTCTGGGAGGCGGTGCAACGTTTCAATCACCCCCAGCCTGTGGCTGGCGTGACCATGATGGTGATTGCCGTCGCCGGGCTGTTGGCAAATGTGCTGGCGTTCTGGATCCTGCATCGTGGTAGCGAGGAAAAAAATCTCAACGTACGTGCCGCCGCGCTGCACGTCATGGGCGATCTCCTCGGCTCGGTTGGCGCGATTATTGCCGCATTGGTGATCATGATCACCGGCTGGACGCCTATCGACCCGATTCTCTCAGTGCTGGTGTCCTGCCTGGTGCTGCGCAGCGCATGGTCGCTGCTGAAAGAGAGCGTTAACGAACTGCTGGAAGGTGCGCCACAGTCTATTGACGTGGCGGCGTTGAAGCGCAATATGCGTCGCTCACTGCCGGAGGTCCGCGACGTGCACCACGTCCACGTCTGGCTGGTAGGCGAGAAACCGCTAATGACCCTGCATGTGCAGGTTGTCCCGCCGCACGACCACGACGCGCTGCTCGACCGTATTCATCACTTCCTCGAGGAGCACTATCAGATTGAGCACGCGACGGTGCAGATGGAGTATCAGCCCTGTAGCGGCCCGGAATGCCACCTTAATGAGGTGCATACCGGACACGGGCATCATCACCATCACTAATGAGATAGCGCGCGAGAGCCGCGCTCACGCGCGCTATTCATCCACATCCGGCTACCGTTAAGAGCGATAAACGTCAGGATCAGGTACTCCAGCGCCATCGCGTACACGCCCTGCAGCGTAAAGATAGCCACGCTGATAACGTTAATAATCACCCATAGCAGCCAGTTTTCGACGTATTTACGGGTCATCAGCACCATGGCGGCAATCGATAACACCATCATCGACGAATCCCAGAATGGAAACGCATCCGGCTGCAGCGTCGGCATTACCACATTCATACCAAGCCCCTGCATGACGTTAACGGCAACCCGTGTCAGCACGGCAAATACCGGGTCGATATAAAAGGTCATCAGCACAATCGCAACCACGCAGGCCGCCAGCCAGGACAGCGCCTTAGGCAGCGGCAGCCAGCGAATTTGCAGCTCGGCTTCATTCTGGCTGGTTTGCCGCGACCAGGCGTACCAGCCGTAGAGGTTGGCAGCGAAGAAGAAAAGCTGTAACAACAGGCTGGCGTACAGCTGGATCTGGAAAAAGATAATCGCGAACAGCGTGACGTTAATCAGACCAAACAGGTAGTTAACGATCTTCTCAAGGCTGGCCAGCCAGATACAAAGCAGACCGGCAATGGTGCCTACGGCCTCAATCCACGACAGATCGTAACCGCCCGCCCCAAGCGGGATATGCACCAGAATGTTTTGCGTGCTAAAAAAATCCATTTCAACTCCAGCGTGTTAGACAGGTTATCCTCGTAGTGTAGCCGCAAAATCCAACATGCGGTTCAACGGAATGAGCGCGCCCTTGCGAAGTGATTCGTCAACATGAATTTCATGCGCCGCGCCGCCGTTCTCGAGGCTCTCCGCAATGGCCTTCAGGCCGTTCATTGCCATCCACGGGCAGTGGGCGCAGGTACGGCAGGTGGCGCCTTCCCCAGCGGTTGGCGCCTCAAACAGCTCTTTATCCGGCACCGCCTGCTGCATTTTGTAGAAGATTCCGCGGTCAGTTGCCACAATGAGCTGCTGGTGCGGCAGATTTTTGGCGGCGTTGATCAGCTGGCTGGTTGAACCTACGGCATCAGCCATATCGACAATCGCCTGCGGCGACTCCGGGTGCACCAGCACCGCCGCCTGCGGATACAGCGCTTTCATGCGGCTCAGCGCCTGCGTTTTGAACTCATCATGGACGATACACGCGCCCTGCCAGCAGAGCACATCGGCACCGGTTTGCTTTTGTACGTAGCGGCCCAGGTGACGATCCGGCGCCCAGATAATTTTTTCGCCCAGACTATCAAGGTGTTCAATCAGTTCAACGGAGATGCTGGAGGTGACCACCCAGTCGGCGCGTGCTTTTACCGCGGCGGAGGTATTGGCGTAGACCACAACGGTACGATCCGGATGCGCATCGCAGAAGGCATTGAACTCTTCAATTGGGCAACCGAGATCCAGCGAGCATTCCGCATTGAGCGTCGGCATCAGAATGGTTTTTTCCGGGCTGAGGATTTTCGCCGTCTCGCCCATAAAGCGCACACCGGCCACCAGCAGCGTAGAAGCCGGATGCTTCGCACCAAAGCGCGCCATCTCCAGTGAATCCGAAATACAGCCGCCGGTTTCTTCTGCCAGCTGTTGAATTTCCGGATCGGTGTAGTAGTGCGCCACCATGACGGCATTGCGCTCTTTGAGCAACCGCTTGATTTTCTCGCGATAAAATTGCTTTTCATCGTCGTTCAACGGCGTTGGTTTCGGCGGGAACGGGTAAATCGCTGCTTCAGGATCGAACATCACGCTCATCATGCTTCTCGTTTTACTGGCTTAACGAAATACGCGGTTTAAGGTGTAGATTCACCATTACCGCGGAAATATGTTTTATATGCTAAACAAGATAGCCGATTGCAAAGGAAATGTCGTGGTGAATTTTTGATAGCCATATAGGCGAGAGGATACAAATGTAAGATAGCAAAAAGGCGCCTTTAGGGCGCCTTTTTACACTGGTGGGTCGTGCAGGATTCGAACCTGCGACCAATTGATTAAAAGTCAACTGCTCTACCAACTGAGCTAACGACCCATACGGGTGCCGCCTGAAAGATTTTTACTCGGAACCATCTAAAGCTAAAAGATGGTGGGTCGTGCAGGATGACTCGGCTTCGCCTCGCCCTTCGGGCCGTTGCTGAAGCAACGTTATCCTTCACGCTTAACATCTGAGTTTGATGTTAAATTGGTGGGTCGTGCAGGATTCGAACCTGCGACCAATTGATTAAAAGTCAACTGCTCTACCAACTGAGCTAACGACC
>NZ_CP050321.1:3543433-3543586 GCF_011765685.1 Kluyvera genomosp. 3
GGTGGGTCGTGCAGGATTCGAACCTGCGACCAATTGATTAAAAGTCAACTGCTCTACCAACTGAGCTAACGACCCGAGTGGTGGGTGATGACGGGATCGAACCGCCGACCCCCTCCTTGTAAGGGAGGTGCTCTCCCAGCTGAGCTAATCACC
>NZ_CP050321.1:3543686-4041167 GCF_011765685.1 Kluyvera genomosp. 3
TGGTGGGTCGTGCAGGATTCGAACCTGCGACCAATTGATTAAAAGTCAACTGCTCTACCAACTGAGCTAACGACCCACTTTTTTCGCCACTTTCAGGATGTTTGATATCCCTTGGCAACGGCGGCATATATTACTGAATTCAGAATTCTGCGCAACAAAAATTTCGACAAAGATCACTTAACTGCTTATGTTTCATGCGGCAAGACCAGAAATAACACGATTTCTGGTCTTACTTCACGCATCACAGCCCGCTAAGACGTTTTTGCGCCTGCTTCGCACCGTCGGTACCTGGGTATTTGCTGACAACCTGCTGATATACCGCTTTCGCTTTTGCGGTATCGCCTTTGTCCTGCATGATCACCCCGACCTTAAACATCGCATCCGCCGCCTTAGGCGACTTCGGGTAGTTTTTCACCACCGACGCAAAGTAGTACGCCGCATCATCTTTTTTACCCTTGTTGTAATTCAGCTGACCCAGCCAGTAGTTGGCATTGGGCTGATAGGTAGAATCAGGGTATTTTTTGATGAAATTCTGAAACGCCACAATCGCATCATCCTGGCGAGAACTGTCCTTCACCAGCGCGATCGCCGCGTTGTAATCGGTATTCGCATCGCCCGTTTGCGCCGGAACGCCAGACGAAGCGGTATTTCCGCCCGCTGGCGCTGACGTCGCCGCTGCCGCATTGCTTTGGTCACCCGAAGCTGGCTGCGCCGGTGTCGCACCGCTGCCGCCGTTCAGGCTATCAATTTGCAGCATGATCTGCTTTTGACGATCCATCACCTGATTCAGCTGGTACTGACTTTCCTGGATCTGTCCACGGAGGGCATCAATATCAGACTGGTTATCGGAGAGTTGTTGCTGGAGTTGGGTCAAAAGTTGACTGTGAGCATTGGAAATACGCTCGAGTTGAGTGACGCGGTCTTCGACCGAGCCTGAGCCGACACTACTGATTGGCGCCTGAGCAAAAGCGGCCCAGGGGGCCGCTATGCCAACCAGTAACGACAGACTCATTAAATGATGTCTGAAGTTACTGCTCATGCAATTCTCTTAGTAAACCAGTACGGCACGACGGTTTTTGGAGTAAGCCGCTTCGTCGTGACCCAGTACTGCAGGTTTTTCTTTACCGTAAGAAACGATGGAGATCTGGTCAGCAGAAACGCCTTTACCCTGCAGGTACATTTTAACAGCGTTAGCACGACGTTCACCCAGGGAGATGTTGTACTCCGGAGTACCACGTTCGTCCGCGTGACCTTCTACGGTGACTTTGTAAGACGGGTTGCTACGCAGGAAGTTAGCGTGTGCATCCAGCATTGCAGCGAAGTCAGAACGGATATCGTACTTGTCGAGATCGAAGTAAACGATGTTGTTCTGCTGCAGCTGCTGCATCTGAAGACGCGCTTGCTCTTCAGAAGACATATTGCCGCTACCGTTCGCATCCATACCAGTGCCGGCACCGTTCAGCATGCCTTCGCTGCCGTCATTGCTGGCGTTCTTGTTGGAAGAACATGCCGCGATTGCCATTACAGGCAGAGCAATCAACAGCCCTTTCAGCACTTTGTTCAGTTGCATTTCAATGATTCCTTTACTAATCAATTAATTATTATCACAGATACGGCGACCAGGCAGGGAATTTAACCTGTCCATCAGTTGCCGGAAGACGCGCTTTGAAACGCCCATCTGTAGAAACCAAATTCAGCACGGATCCCATCCCCTGAGAAGAGCTGTAGATTACCATAGTGCCGTTAGGTGCCAGACTTGGCGTTTCGTCTAAAAACGTTGATGACAGAACCTGTACACCACCCGCTTCCAGATCTTGCTTAGCAATGTGCTGCTGACCGTTGGCCGAGCTAACCATTACCATAAACTTGCCGTCGCTGCTGACGTCAGCATCCTGGTTCTGCGAACCTTCCCAGGTAATACGCTGCGGAGCACCGCCGTTAACATTCACTTTATACACCTGCGGACGACCGGCCTGGTCAGAGGTGAAGGCCAGGTTCTGACTGTCCGGGAACCAGGTTGGTTCAGTGTTGTTGCTGCGACCGTTGGTCACCTGACGAATCTGGCCGGAGCCAAGGTCCATCACGTACAGGTTCAGGCTACCGGTTTTCGACAGGGCGAACGCCAGTTTAGAACCGTCCGGCGAGAATGCCGGCGCACCGTTGTGCTGCGGGAACGACGCAATCTGACGCACCGCGCCGTTTGCCAGCGTCTGCACGACCAGCGCTGAACGACCGCTTTCGAAGGTCACATAGGCCAGTTTAGAGCCGTCCGGAGACCATGCCGGAGACATCAGCGGCTGCGGAGAACGGTGGACCACAAACTGGTTGTAGCCATCGTAGTCAGAAACGCGCAGTTCATACGGGAACTGGCCGCCATTGGTCTGCACCACGTAGGCGATACGGGTACGGAACGCGCCTTTAATGCTGGTCAGTTTCTCGAACACTTCGTCACTGGCAGTATGGCCCGCGTAACGCAGCCACTGCTTGTTCACCTTATAGGTGTTCTGTGCCAGAACGGTACCTGGCGCACCGCCGGTATCAACCAGCTGATAGGAAACGTTATAGCTACCGTCGGCGTTCGGGCTAACCTGACCGACAACCACGGCATCAATACCCAGCGCAGACCACGCGGCCGGCTGAACTTCCTGCGCGCTGCCCGGCTGCTGCGGCAGACGAGAGCGGTCTAATGGGTTGAATTTCCCGCTGTTACGCAGGTCGGCGCCAACAATACCGCCGATATCTTCAGGCGCGGCACCCGGTCCGGCCCACTGGAACGGAACGACGCCAATCGGACGCGCCGAGTCCACCCCTTGGGTGATCTCGATACGTACTTCTGCGTGCAGCACCGCTGCCCACAGCATCAGAAAACCAAATGCTACTCGTAATGCCTGCTTCATCATTTCTCCCTTATCCAGGCGGAAAGCCCACGATAATTTAGCAGAATGTTAACAAACTAAAATACACAAAACTACCAAAACCCTGCGACGATCCCGCCTTTATTTTTCGCGTACTGCGGCGAAAAATAATCTTTATGGCTTGAAGTCCAGCGGCGCATTTTTAAAGGTCTGCCAGACCGCTTGTGACGGCGGTTTCGGGAACTTGGTCATTCGGTTAGTTGCCGCCAGCATCTGCTGACAGAACGCCGCATCACCACCTTCCTGCTTCACGCTCAGCACCGTACCATCTTCTGCCAGGTTCACGCGCAGCGTACAGGTCTTCCCTTTATAGGTATCCCAGTCGTACAGGTGACCTTTAATCGCCGCCTGAACCTGCGCAATATAGGACGCAATTTCAGCCTGCGATGCCCCACCCTGCCCAGCTTTGTTACCTTTAGCAGGAGAAGAGCCACCGGCGCTACCGCTGGTGCTGCCTTTCGGCGCATTCTTACCTGAGCTTAAGTCGCCTAACAGATCGTCAACGCCAGAAGCGGCGGCTGCTTTTTCCGCGGCGGCCTTTTTGGCAGCGGCGGCTTTTTCCGCAGCAGCTTTCTTGTCTGCTGCCGCTTTAGCCGCTGCTGCTGCCTTATCGGCAGCCGCTTTTTCCGCAGCGGCGGCAGCTTTCTCTGCGGCTGCTTTTTCAGCAGCAGCGGCCTTCTCGGCGGCGGCTTTTTCTGCGGCAGCCTTTTTCGCGGCTTCCGCAGCGGCTTTCTTCTCCGCATCGGCAGCGGCTTTCGCAGCGGCCGCTTCAGCAACTTTCTTCGCATCAGCTGCGGCTTTAGCGGCCTCGGCTTCCGCTTTCTTCTGCGCGTCAGCGGCGGCTTTCTTCGCCGCTTCCGCAGCCGCTTTCGCCTGCGCATCGGCTTTTGCTTTCGCATCCGCAGCGGCTTTCACTGCCGCTTCCGCCTGCGCGTCGGCTTTCGCTTTGGCATCAGCGGCGGCTTTGGCTGCCGCTTCTTCCGCCTGTTTTTGCTGTTCCTGAGCTTGCTTCGCCGCTTCCTGGGCCTGTAAACGCTCTTTTTCCAGCGCTTTTAAACGTTCCTGTTCGGCTGCCTGTTTCTCTCGCAGCTCTTCAGCCTGCTGCTGGGCCTGTTTCTCACGCTGCTCTTGCGCGCGTTTCGAACTGGCCTGCTGCTGCTGTTGACGATTATAGTTGTCGACGACCGCACCCGGATCGACCATGACTGCGTCGATGGACGAACCGCCGCCACCGCCAGCCGCAGCGTCTAAATGCTCATCGAACGAACTCCAGATCAGCGCTGCAAACAAAATCACGTGCAGCACTGCTGAAATAATTATCGCTCGTTTAAGCTTGTCGTTTTGTTCGGTTGCCTTTGACACTCTCGGTTCCCAAAAACTGTTCCCCCGTTACTCTACAACACACGATGTGGGCCGTTGCCGACCCACACCCTGCGCTGGTGCGGCATGTCGGCGGTTAAATGGGTTGAGTCATCAACCCGACCGATTTCACCCCGGCGCTGTGTAACAGGTTAAGCGCTTTAATTATTTCATCGTAAGGCACGTCTTTCGCGCCCCCAATTAAGAAGACCGTCTTCGGATTCGCCTGCAAACGACGCTGCGCTTCCGCGACCACCTGTTCAGGCGGCAGCTGCGGCATCTTCTCCGGGCCAACGTTCACGCTGTATTGCCCCACGCCGGACACTTCAACAATGACCGGGGGTTCATCATTACTGCTGACAGCCTGTGATTCGGTGGCATCAGGAAGATCCACTTCCACGCTCTGCGTAATGATCGGCGCTGTCGCCATAAAGATCAGCAGCAGCACCAACAACACATCCAGCAGCGGAACGATGTTAATTTCGGACTTCAGTTCGCGACGCCCGCGTCCACGTGCTCTGGCCATGGCTTACCCCTTGTTGCTCTCGCTGGCGGTACTGGCGGTAAAAGCCTGACGGTGCAGAATCGCGGTGAACTCTTCCATAAAGTTGTCGTAGTTCAGTTCCAGTTTGTTCACGCGCTGGTTCAGGCGGTTGTACGCCATAACCGCCGGAATAGCGGCGAACAGACCGATCGCGGTGGCGATCAACGCTTCGGCGATGCCTGGAGCAACCATCTGCAGCGTGGCCTGTTTTACCGCGCCCAGCGCGATAAAGGCGTGCATGATCCCCCAAACGGTACCGAACAGACCGATATACGGGCTGATGGAGCCAACTGTGCCAAGGAACGGAATATGCGTTTCCAGCGTTTCCAGCTCGCGGTTCATGGAAATACGCATCGCACGCGATGCCCCTTCCACAATCGCTTCCGGCGCATGACTGTTCGCGCGATGCAAGCGGGCAAACTCTTTAAAACCGCTGTAGAAGATCTGCTCGGATCCCGCCAAATTTTCACGACGCCCCTGGCTCTCCTGATACAGGCGAGACAGCTCGATGCCGGACCAGAACTTATCTTCAAACGCTTCTGCTTCGCGGCTTGCCGCGTTAAGGATGCGCGTTCTCTGGATAATGATGGCCCAGGATGCGATTGAAAAACCAATCAAAATCAACATGATAAGTTTAACCAGAAGGCTTGCCTTCAGGAACAAATCAAGGATGTTCATGTCAGTCACTGCTTAAACTCCGCGACAATAGACTTGGGAAGCGCACGAGGCTTCATGATGAGTGGATCAACACAGACAATCAGGACTTCTGCTTCGTTCAGAACCTTATTCTCAGCGTTGACTATTCGCTGCGTAAACACCATTGAGGTACCACGCATTGATGTAATTTCTGTCTGGACTTCGAGCATATCGTCGAGTCGGGCAGCCGCAAAATACTCCAGCGTCATTTTACGCACGACAAAGGCCACGCGTTCAGCCAACAGCACCTGCTGACTGAAGTGATGGTGACGCAGCATCTCAGTGCGTGCTCTTTCATAGAAAGCGACATAGCTGGCGTGATAAACCACACCACCGGCGTCGGTATCTTCATAGTAGACACGAACCGGCCATCGAAACAGCGTTGTATTCACTTTACGTCCCAGTAATGCAAAAAATTTTTTGGGTTTTTGAACTTCGCTACTATACGCGCGGGAATGATGGTTTGGAATGGGGAGAAGTAAACGGAGAGTAAATTTTTATGGGCTCGTGCAAGCCCATTGTCTTCGGATGAAAATTTTCAGCGGTAAAAGAAGAAAATCAGCCCTGCAAATAACACCAGATCGGCGATAAGCGGACAAAAAATCCCCTGCCAGTGAATCGACCGCAGGCGGAAGCCCACCCCGTGAATCACGCCCGCGCACACGGACCACATCAGCAGAAACCCATGCCAGATTTCCAGCTCGCTGGTCTTCGCCGCAAAACGCGACGGATCCCAGAAAATGCAGCCTGCCAGCAGCAGGGCCATAACAAGGGAAAGCGCCCGCAGGGGGCGCTTGTCCATTATCGCGTACAACATTGCGATAACATTTTTCATCAGTGCTTTTCTTCACCCGCGTTGGTCGCTTCGACGTGCTCTAACGCCAGCGCGGTGATCACGCCGAATGCACAGGCAAGAAGCGTTCCCAAAATCCATGCGAAATACCACATATTCAGCTCCTTACTTAGTACAGAGAGTGGGTGTTACGTTCGATGTCTTCTTTGGTAATGCGACCGAACATTTTCCAGTAACACCAGGTGGTGTAGGCCAGAATAATCGGTACGAAGACAATCGCAACATAGGTCATCAGGTTCAGCGTCAACTGGCTGGAAGTCGCGTCCCACATGGTCAGGCTCGCGTTCATCATTGTGCTGGAAGGCATAATGAACGGGAACATAGCAATACCCGCGGTCAGGATGATGCACGCCAGCGTCAGTGAGGAGAACAGGAACGCCCATGCCCCTTTGTCCGCTTTGGTGCTAACAATCGTCAGCAGCGGCAGCACTACGCCCAGAGCAGGAATGGCCCACAGCGCCGGCATGTTGTTGAAGTTCACCATCCATGCACCCGCTTCACGCGCCACTTCTTTGGTCAGCGGGTTAGACGGGCCGGTATGATCCAGCACCGATTTCACCACATAACCATCAATGCCGTAGTAAACCCACACGCCTGCCAGTGCAAAGCAGACCAACGTGACCAGCGCTGCCACCATTGAGACGGAGCGGGTACGCAGGTGCAGTTCGCCCACGGTACGCATTTGCAGATAGGTTGCACCTTGCGTCAGGATCATCCCCACGCTGACGATACCTGCCAGCAGACCAAACGGGTTCAGCAGCTGGAAGAAGTTACCGGTGTAGTACAGACGCAGGTACTCATCAATGTGGAACGGTACGCCCTGCAGCAGGTTACCAAATGCCACGCCAATCACCAGCGGCGGCACGAAGCTGCCGACAAAGATGCCCCAGTCCCACATGTTGCGCCAGCGGGTATCTTCAATCTTCGAACGGTAGTCAAAGCCAACCGGACGGAAGAACAAAGAGGCCAGCACCAGAATCATCGCCACGTAGAAACCGGAGAACGCAGCCGCATACACCATCGGCCAGGCGGCGAACAGCGCGCCACCCGCGGTGATGAGCCACACCTGGTTTCCGTCCCAGTGCGGGGCAATGGCGTTAATCATTATTCGACGCTCGGTGTCGTTACGACCGAGGAAGCGGGTGAGCATGCCCACCCCCATATCGAAACCATCGGCGACGGCAAAACCAATCAGCAGAATGCCAATCAGTAGCCACCAGATAAAACGCAATACTTCATAATCGATCATTTGACGACTCCTGTCTTAGCGTGCCGACTGAATAGCCGCAGAGGACTGTTCAAAGTGATAGCGACCGGTTTTCAGGCTGCTTGGTCCTTTACGGGCAAATTTGAACATCAGGAACAGTTCAGCCACCAGGAACAGCGTATACAAACCACAGATCAGCACCATCGAGAAGATCAGGTCGCCAGCAGTCAGCGACGAGTTGGCAACCGCCGTTGGCAATACTTCACCGATTGCCCACGGCTGACGGCCATATTCGGCAACAAACCAGCCCGCTTCAACGGCAATCCATGGCAGAGGCAAGCCGTAGAACGCCGCGCGCAGCAGCCATTTTTTCTCGCCGATACGGTTACGAATCACCGTCCAGAAGGAAGCGCCGATAATCAACAGCATCAGCACACCGCACGCCACCATGATACGGAAGGCGAAGTACAGCGGCGCAACGCGTGGAATAGAGTCTTTAGTCGCTTTCTGGATCTGCTCTTCCGTCGCATCAGCCACGTTCGGCGTATAGCGTTTCAGCAGCAGGCCATAACCCAGATCTTTTTTCACGTCGTTGAATTGCGCGCGTACCGCCGGATCGGTTGCGCCAGAGCGCAGCTGTTCAAGCAGGGAGTACGCTTTCATCCCGTTACGGATACGCTCTTCGTGCTGCACCAGCAGATCTTTCAGGCCGGTAACCTGCTTGTCGACGGAACGTGTCGCGATGATGCCCAGCGCATAAGGAATTTGAATGGAGAAATGGTTCTCCTGCGCATCCTGGTCCGGAATACCAAACAGCGTAAAGGCAGCGGGTGCCGGCTGGGTTTCCCACTCGGCTTCAATCGCGGCGAGTTTGGTTTTCTGTACGTCGCCCATTTCGTAGCCGGATTCATCACCCAGTACGATAACGGAGAGGATGGCGGCCATACCAAAGCTGGCGGCAATCGCAAAGGAGCGTTTTGCAAAGGCGAAATCACGGCCTTTGAGCATGTACCAGGAGCTGATGGCAAGGATAAACATCGCGCCGGTGACGTAGCCAGACGCCACGGTGTGAACGAATTTCACCTGTGCGACCGGGTTCAGGACCAGCTCGGAGAAGCTGACCATTTCCATGCGCATGGTTTCGAAGTTGAAGTCCGAAGCAATCGGGTTCTGCATCCAGCCGTTGGCGACCAGAATCCACAGCGCGGAGAGGTTGGAGCCAAGCGCCACCAGCCAGGTGACGGCCATGTGCTGAACTTTACCCAGACGATCCCAACCGAAGAAGAACAGACCTACAAAGGTAGATTCGAGGAAGAAGGCCATCAGACCTTCGATGGCCAGCGGCGCACCGAAGATATCGCCCACGTAGTGGGAGTAATAAGACCAGTTGGTCCCGAACTGGAACTCCATGGTCAGACCGGTAGCCACACCCAGCGCAAAGTTGATACCAAACAACTTGCCCCAGAACTTGGTCATATCTTTATAAATCTGTTTGCCGGAAAGGACGTAGACCGTTTCCATGATTGCCAGCAGGAACGCCATACCCAGCGTCAGCGGTACAAACAGGAAGTGGTACATCGCGGTCAAGGCAAACTGTAAGCGCGACAGTTCGACTATATCTAACATCATGACTCCTTGCTCATCGCATGAAGACTCCGAGAATGAACCCGTTACCCGGGATTCAAACACATGCCCCAATACAAATTTATTTGTTACCCGCCAGGTTGCGATTTCATCCTGAGAGGAAATCATCATCAGCAAAGGTTACAAATACGTTAATAAAAAACCCAAATTGATCCCTCGAATATATTACGCCGTAATAACCCTACAATAAACAGGTTTTTGCTGAACTGTCTTTACGTTTTACGGCGTTGATCAATATATAGCGGAAGGGGTACTTTTCATCCAGTTTGATGCCGAGCAATTAAACGCTTTTTTGCCAATATTTCCAAGCTCCGAGCATTGATATAAATCAATATTTACGCTCAATGTTGAATATATGTTTCCACGATTAAACCATGTAGATTGAATGTTAAATTAATGTTTTATTAATGAGCTCTGTGGTTAGCCAAAAGATTTATATGAGAATTATAGGTAATAATATTTAACTTCATCGGCCTCGATAAAAAAATGCTGCCAAACCATGATAATGTTAGTCGGTTCACAGTAATTTTTCGCTAGCACATATTTCGGTATTTCCTGGCGAATGCGTTCTTTTTTCCCCTTCCCGCTTACCCGATCGCCCATCAATCCAATCTATTAATTCAGATATGCTTCAAATGATTGTTAAAAATAATTGAGTTAAAAATAATAACCCACAAAAACTATTTCAGGCAGACCACAGTTTTCCTCACAGACGATGTCAGAATAGATGCCAACTTGCTGATACTCCACTTACTTTTGCCAAGGAACGCTCATGCCGTCTCGACTGACTACCGCCCTACTCGCCTGCTTTGCGATCTTGCCCGTTACCCTGCACGCCTACGCCGAAGATGCTGTCGATAAAGCCAATAACCCCCTGCACCTTGCCAGCTCTTTTGCGGTGCAGGATTACTACACGCCTGAAATCGATGGCACCAACCAGCACACCAACGATGTGCTGCTCCGCGCGACTATCCCCATCGACAGTAACGACCTTATTGCGGTACCGCAAATTATGCGCGTAACGGTGCCGATGGCGACTCGCCCGCAAAGCAGCGGCGGCTACGACAGCGGCATTGGCGATATCAATCTGTTCGATATTTTTTTGCTCAAGCAGGATGGCGTCAAGCTGGGCGTTGGGCCGCTGCTAACGGCCAACAGCGCGGCAAAGGAGGAATTGGGTACCGGGCAATGGCAGGCCGGGCTGTCAGCGGTGGCGGTCAATACCTCGCCGCGCTGGCTGACCGGCGCGCTGGTACAGTGGCAAAAAAGTTTTACCGGCGATAGCGATCGCGCCCATGTTGAGACGGCGACGCTGCAACCGTTCCTTATCTACAAAATGTCCCGCGGCTGGTTTTTACGCTCCACCGCGATCTGGAGCTACAACGTCAAAAATGATGACTATGTGATCCCACTTGGGCTAGGCGGCGGGCGGGCGATACTGGTCGGAGACTATATTGTTAACAGTTTTATCGAGCCGCAGTGGACGGTAGCGCACAGAGGGGACTATCAGCCGGAGTTCACGCTGTATGCGGGGTTCAGCATCATGCTGAAATAGGCCCGCAATAAGCGCCGGAAGGCGCTTATTGCGTAGTATCAAGCTAGCTTAAGGCTGAAGGTGCGGGACTGACACGGCCGGAATACGGTGGTGCTGTCCGGGGTCGCCTCCTGCTCGCCGTAAGGTTTTTCATCCATTCCCGTTTCATGACACTGGATAACGCGGCGGCTATACGAAACCGCCGCCTCGCAGGATACGCTATCGGAAGGGTTGAACAGCCGCAAAATAAGCTCATCGCGATCTTCCGCTTTTTTCAATGCGCTAAGCTGGCAGCCAACCGGTGACATGCTTAACAGGCTATAGCTATCGGGTACGGTGAAATCGGCTTTGTTCAGCTTCATCGCATCCCATGGAATTTTGTTATAGCACTGAATAGGGGTAAGCCAGGCCCGCGCCTGCTGTGCCACCCCGGCATTAAGTGGGGTCCCGCTGTAGCTGAACAGGCTGAAGCGACAATGTAACGCGCCGTGCATCTGGGAATCAGGGACCGGTAGTTTGATCCCTGAAGGGCGGCCAGGGCGCAGTAATAAATCCTCTTTGCCCAGTAAACCCACGCCGCGCATCAGCGTTAAAGCGAAGGTTTTTTTCTCCTCGCCAATCACTTCAAATTCCCGTAGCCCCTCGCTAAACAGTGCAAGACCGTTACGTCCTTCCTGCAAGGCCGCGTAATTCAGCAGGTTCCAGACCGGCACTGGCGCTTCCTTCCAGCCCTCCGCCTGCCAGTTCGCCATCGCGTCATCGCGTACCGGACGCACGACGCTGCCAAACTGGGTGTCGGCCAGCACCTCCTCGGTACAGAACGGCGTTGGGATCAGCACGCGCACGCGGTGGTCGTCGGCCTGATTATCGAGGCGGACTTCCACGTCAATACGACGGGTGTTATGGCTGAGCGTGACCGCTATTTCTACCCCCAGCTCACCATTGCGCTGACGCGCCGTGCGTTCGCTCAGGTTAGCAGGGACCGACATACGATAACGAATCACGGCGCGGCTTTGCCAGGCGTCGTGAATGACCTCATGTTCAAACGCTGTCCCGGCCGAAGTAAGCAGCCACTCTTCCCGTGAGGGCGAGTAATCATACTCATCGCCGTCATCAGCGCCCTCTTCTATCTCCAGCACGCGTTGATAAACAATGCCCAAGTCTTTATCGCGTAGCTGCAAGGTCCCGTCGTCGTTGAGGTCAATCTGCCAGAAGGCATTTTCCAGCAGCGCCTCGGTTGGGGCGACGGCCGGCACCTGGTTACCCGCCGCATGCGGCTCGATATACAACGTGCAATAGCCCATCGATGGCAGAATCTGTTTAAGCTGGATGTCGTACTCCATAAACGGCTCATAGTTACCGTAATGGACAATCTGGCGATCAATCAGCCCTGGGTCGAGTTCCCGCGCCGCGCAAATAAAGTAGGGGATCTCATGCCCTTTATTGTCCAGCAGCCGGAACTGGCTCGCACGCAGGCGAATCGTGGTGTTGATCACCTCTTCGCGCGGCCACGGCATCAGGTTAAACATCACCAATTTGTCCGCGTCGCTGTGGGCCATGTTGTCGGTGATTTTGCGCAGGTAGAAACGAATCAGGTTATCGGCCATGTCTTCAGCGAGGATAAAGCGCGAGACAATTTCACGATGAACCTTGTCGCTACAGCAGCAGCCAATACTGTCGTGAGCGTGGTTTTTTAAGATCTCTTTCCACATTTTCTCCAGCAGGCCATGGTGATATTCAAAGCCCAGGCTCCAGGCAAGCGTCGCCAGCGGCTCCAGCAGGTTGATGATTTTATTCTCAATGCGCGCATGGGCGATTTTGATATCCATACGCGTGGAACCGATAGTGCGGTGTACGCGCATGTATTTGCCGTCGATGAATTCGCCGTGGAGCGTCGCCAGCTCATCACGATGAGCCTCGATTTGCTCAAACACCTCTTCGAAACGGCTCATCACAAACTGTCGCTGCGGGTAGATCTCCCGCAGTTTATCCATCACCGCAAAGATGTTTTGCTGTAACGGCATCTGGTCATGGCCGTTCGGGAGCAAAATCTCTTTGGTCACCGAGGCTTTTTCCAGCACCTCAAAGTAGTTGTCGAGGCGTTTACGCAGCCCGGCTTCATCCTCCGGTAAGTACTTACCAATCGCGTAGCCCAACGGCAGCACCTGAGCGGCAACTTCACTGCCGTCCTGGCTTTGCCATAAAAACTCGGTCTTATCGGTACCGTGGCGCTCTGAACATCCACGCCAGAACATCGCGCGGGTGATGCCAAAGCCGTTATAAATGTGCGGTAGCTGCCCGGACATACCAAACGAGTCGGGAAGGTAACCAATCTTCATCGGTTCGCCAAATGCCATACAGTCGCGGATGCCGTACATCAGATTACGGACAATAGATTCACCCGAAACGATAGTGGTATCCGTTTGCGTATACCATGGCCCAATAATCAGTTTTCCGGCCTGGACAAGCGACTTAACGCGCTGCCGATTTTCCGGTTTAACGGCAAAATAGTCCTCCAGTACCGCCGTTTGCCCATCCAGGACGTAGTATTTATAGTCGGCATCCTGCTCAAGACGCGTGAGGATCTCTTCCATATTGTTGACCAGTAAAATACGCGACTCTTCCGTCGTGAAATACCACTCTCGATCCCAGTGCATATGCGGCGTTATGTGAACGCGAGATACTGCTTTCATCTTCGTTTCCTGTTTAATCAGTGCTTACGGCATCACGCTGTCGGTGACGTATTTCCCTTTTCTGACCGCCTGACGTCGCCAGAGCAGCAGTACCACGGTGGAAATCACTGTCCCAACCAGCGCAGCACCAAACCAACCTGCCGCGGCGACATAAGCGCTTATTCCGCCATGCTGCAGTAAAAATAAGGAGAAAATCCCGGCGCCAGGCGTTGAGAGGCCAATCCCCATGGCGCCGACAATCGCTCCGGTCGCCATCGATCCCAGGACAAAAGAGCCAATCACGCGGACCGGATCTTCAATCGCCATCGGAATCGCCCCTTCGGTGATCCCCGCCAGCCCCAGCAGCCAGGTGGATTTTCCGGTCTCAATTTCAAACTGTTTAAACAGATTCGGCGCCAGCATGGTGGACGCGGTGACGGTAAAGGCAGATACCATTTTCACCGACGCGAAGATGGCATAAGGGCCATACACGCCGTTGGCCATCGCCCCCAGGCAAAACGCATAGGCCGCTTTGTTCACCGGGCCGCCGAGATCGAACGAACACATAAAGCCGAGAATCACGCCCAGCAATAGCGCATTCGCCCCCGAGAGTCCGTTAAGCCAGGCGGTAAGCGAGTTGTTGACCCAGGCGACGGGTTCGCCAATGACAAACAGCATCAGGCTGCCTGCGGCCAACGTCCCGATGACCGGGTAGAGGTAGAAGGTCATGAAACCGTTAAAGCGGTTGCTAAGGCGAATATGCTGTTTCACCCAACGCATGAGGTACCCCGCGATTAAGCCGCCGGCCACCGCGCCTAAAAATCCCGCGCCGATCATATTGGCGGCGAGACCCGCGGCAAAACCCGGCGCCAGCGCGGGTTTATCCGCCAGTGAATAGGCGGTATAAGCAGCCAGAACGGGGACCATCAACGTGCCAAGCATGCCGCCGCCCAGCTTGCGGTACATCCACAGCCAGGAGTTTTCAAGGTCAAAGAGATGCTGCAGGCCAAAGATTTGCGCCAGCAGTACCGCCACCGCCAGCACCGTCCCGCCGGCGACGATCAGCGGCACCGCAAATGAAATCCCGCTAAGCAGCGCTTGCTTCAGTTCGGCTTTTACGCTTTTTTTCACCGCCTCTTGCGGCTGAGCGATTCTATTGCCTTGCGTCGGTTTCAACGCCAGCGCGCGTTCAATCAGCGCCTCGGCATGGCGCAGCGGTTCGGCGACCGGGACTGAAATAGCCGGAATGCCGTTAAAACGCTCGCTCTCTTTAATCGCCACTTCCGCCGCAAAAATACAGGCTCGCGCAGCATTCAGCTGTTGCGCGGTAAGGCGGCCTTCAATGCCGTTGGCCCCCTGCTTTTCCACCACCACGTTAACGCCCATCCGGCGTCCGGCTTTTTCCAGATACTCCGCTGCCATATAGGTGTGGGCGATACCTGCCGGGCAAGCGGTGACACAAACAATTGTCGGTGCGTCATCGCTGAGCGCTGCGACGCTTTTTTCTGGCTCAGCATCCAGCGCCGCCAGTAGTGCCTCGGGGCTATCGGCAGCCATCACCCGCTGTCGTACCTCATCATCGGCCAGACGGGTAGTCAGATCGGTCAGAATCTGGATATGCGTCGATCCTGCTTCTGCCGGCGGGATGGCCAGCAAGAAAATCAACTCGACCGGTTCAGGGCCATCCACCCCTTCCCAGGCCAGCGGTTCACGTAGCATCGCCACCGCAAACGCCGCTTCTTTCACCGCCGCGGTTTTACCATGTGGTACCGCCAGTCCTTCACCAAGGGCTGTGGGCCCCAGGGATTCCCGCTCGAATACTTCCGCAAGATAAGCGTCCGCATCGGTAATTTTTCCCAGTTCAACCAGCCGCTGCGCAAGCTGGCGAATCGCGTCGTCGCGATCGGTAAAGTGGGCGTTTAGGCAAACCGCACGAGGGTGGGACAGGGTCGTCAGGTTCATCATGATCCTCACTGAATTGTCGTTATAGTGTGCAGCGATTGTGTCAGACAACATAATACATTTTAGTGATCAATTTCACTAACTGGCAATAATTTGTATTTAATTTGTATTATTTACTATTGCGGAGATGTCGGCATAATTTGCCTGAAAGGTATTAACCACTTCATAGCAAAGCGAAAACTGATGAGTAAAAAACCGATGTATCGCCAGATAGCCGATGAACTGCGGGCGCAAATCACACGCGGCGAGCTAAAGCCGGGTGATGCCCTGCCAACCGAGTCTGCGCTACAGGCGGCCTTTCAGGTCAGCCGCGTCACCGTCAGGCAGGCGCTAAAGCTGCTCACCGATCAGGAGATTATTGAGAGCATCCAGGGCAGCGGATCCTATGTCAAAGAAGAGCGCGTCAATTACGACATTTATCAGCTCACCAGCTTTTATGAAAAGCTGGCCGATCGTCAGGTTGAGACACATAGCGAAGTGAAAGTGTTTGAAGTTATTCCGGCAGGAGAGACGCTGGCGGAACACCTCCAGCTCGCCGCCACGGATAAGGTCTGGCACGTCAAGCGGGTGCGATTTATCAAGCAAAAAGCGGTCACCCTTGAAGAGACGTGGATGCCCCTCGCCCTGTTTGCCGATCTCACCTGGGAGGTCATGGAAAACTCAAAATATCACTATATTGAAACGATCAAAAAGATGGTTATCGATCGCAGCGAGCAGGAGCTTATCCCGGTGATCCCAAACGAGGAGACGGTCGCAATGCTGGGGATTGCGCCGGGGAAACCGGTGCTGGAGAAAATTTCTCGCGGATTCCTGCAGGATGGGCGGGTGTTTGAATATAGCCGCAATACCTTCAAAAGCGACGACTATAAATTTACGCTGGTGGCCAAACGACGCCATTAAAAAAGGCCGCCCATGGGCGGCCAACCATGTCGAAACAAGACATATAAGGCTCCCTCTTTCCCTGTATGCAGCGGGAATTCGGTGAGGGAGCAGAGAGGATTACTTAATGATGGACTTCAGCGCTTCGCCAATGTCAGCCAGGCTGCGAACCGTCTTCACGCCAGCAGCTTCCAGAGCAGCGAATTTCTCATCAGCGGTACCTTTACCACCGGCAATGATGGCGCCAGCGTGGCCCATACGTTTGCCTTTCGGCGCGGTAACGCCCGCGATATAGCCAACAACTGGCTTGGTCACGTGTTCTTTAATATAAGCAGCCGCTTCTTCTTCTGCGCTACCGCCGATCTCGCCGATCATCACGATCGCTTCAGTCTGCGGATCTTCCTGGAACAGCTTCAGGATGTCGATGAAGTTAGAGCCCGGGATCGGGTCGCCGCCGATACCGACACAGGTAGACTGGCCGAAACCGTAGTCGGTGGTCTGCTTAACCGCTTCATAGGTCAGGGTACCGGAACGGGAAACGATGCCCACTTTACCCGGCTTGTGAATGTGACCCGGCATGATGCCGATTTTGCATTCGCCCGGGGTGATAACGCCTGGACAGTTCGGGCCAATCATGCGCACGCCGGCTTCGTCCAGCTTCACCTTCACGGTCAGCATATCCAGCGTCGGGATACCTTCGGTGATGGTGATAATCAGTTTGATGCCTGCATCAATCGCTTCCAGGATGGAGTCTTTGCAGAACGGCGCTGGAACGTAGATAACGGTGGCGGTAGCGCCGGTCGCTTCTACGGCTTCACGAACGGTGTTGAACACCGGCAGACCGAGGTGAGTGGTGCCGCCTTTACCTGGCGTTACGCCGCCAACCATCTGCGTACCGTATGCAATCGCCTGTTCGGAGTGGAAAGTCCCCTGGCTACCGGTGAAGCCCTGACAGATAACCTTGGTATCTTTATTAATTAAAACTGACATTATTTCCCCTCCACTGCGGCAACAACCTGCTGAGCTGCATCCGTCAGACTTTTCGCTGCAATAATATTCAGGCCGCTATCAGCCAGTTTTTTCGCGCCGAGCTCGGCGTTGTTGCCTTCCAGACGTACGACAACCGGGACGTTAACGCCCACTTCGGCTACCGCGCCGATGATACCGTCAGCGATCAGGTCGCAACGTACGATACCGCCGAAGATGTTAACCAGTACGGCTTTAACATTGTCATCGGAAAGGATGATTTTGAACGCTTCGGTCACGCGCTCTTTGGTCGCGCCGCCGCCCACGTCGAGGAAGTTAGCCGGTTCGCCGCCGTGCAGTTTAACGATATCCATGGTGCCCATTGCCAGGCCCGCGCCGTTAACCATACAGCCGATGTTGCCGTCCAGCGCAACGTAGTTCAGTTCCCACTGTGCCGCCTGCGCTTCACGCGGATCTTCCTGAGACTGGTCGCGCATTTCGCGCAGGTCAGCCTGGCGGAACAGCGCGTTGCCGTCAGCGCCCAGTTTACCGTCGAGGCAGATCAGGTCGCCCTGCTTGGTCACCACCAGCGGGTTGATTTCGATCAGCGCCAGGTCGCGCTCCAGGAAGATAGTCGCCAGACCCATGAAGATCTTGGTGAACTGCTGAACCTGTTTACCTTCCAGACCCAGTTTGAACGCCAGCTCACGCCCCTGGTAAGGCATCGGGCCCGCCAGCGGATCCAGCGCCACTTTGTGGATCAGGTGCGGGGTTTCTTCCGCCACTTTTTCAATTTCTACGCCGCCTTCAGTCGAGGCCATAAAGACCACGCGACGGGAGCTACGGTCAACTACCGCGCCCAGGTACAGCTCTTTACCGATGTCGGTAGCAGCTTCAACCAGAATCTGGTTAACCGGCTGACCGTGTGCGTCCGTTTGGTAAGTGACCAGACGTTTGCCCAGCCAATGTTCAGCGAAAGCGCGAATGTCTTCTTTGGAGTTAACGACCTTCACACCGCCCGCTTTACCGCGGCCACCAGCGTGAACCTGACATTTCACTACCCACGGGCCAGCGCCGATTTTTGAAGCGGCTTCTTCTGCTTCGCGCGGAGTAGTACAGGCATAACCCACCGGAGCCGGTAAGCCATAGCGGGCAAAGAGTTGTTTTGCCTGATATTCATGTAAGTTCATGTGTTCTATCCATCCTATAAAATGTTGTTGAGTTGTGGTCTGGATCTTTTAGTTCTGCATAGCACAGAGTGGGCCTCCTCCCCGCACGGGGAGAGAGGCCGCTAACATCACTACACGTCCAGCAGCAGACGGGTTGGATCTTCCAGCAACTCTTTAATTGCCACCAGGAAGCCTACAGACTCGCGCCCATCGATCAGACGGTGGTCATAGGACAGTGCCAGGTACATCATCGGCAGAATTTCTACTTTGCCATCCACCGCCATCGGGCGGTCTTTAATGGCATGCATACCCAGAATCGCGCTCTGAGGCGGGTTGATGATCGGGGTAGACATCAGGGAACCAAAGACGCCGCCGTTGGTAATGGTGAAGTTACCGCCGGTCAGATCTTCTACGGTCAGCTTACCGTCACGGCCTTTAACAGCCAGCTCTTTGATGTTCTTCTCGATGTCAGCCATGCCCAGAGCATCCACATCACGCAGGACCGGCGTCACCAGGCCGCGTGGCGTCGAAACGGCCATGCTCACATCGAAGTAGTTGTGGTAAACCACGTCATCGCCATCAATAGAAGCGTTCACTTCCGGATAGCGTTTCAGCGCTTCAACCACCGCCTTCACGTAGAAGGACATGAAGCCCAGACGAATACCGTGGCGTTTTTCAAACGCGTCACCGTACTGCTTACGCAGGTCCATGATCGGTTTCATGTTCACTTCGTTGAAGGTGGTCAGCATCGCGGTGGAGTTTTTCGCTTCCAGCAGACGCTCGGCCACGCGCTTACGCAGACGGGTCATCGGAACACGTTTTTCGGAGCGACCAGCCAGCGGCGCAACCGGCGCAGCGGCCGGAGCTGGTGCTGCAGCGGCTTTCGCCGGTGCTTTTGCCAGGTGCTTCTCAACGTCTTCACGGGTCAGACGGCCACCGACGCCAGTGCCTTTAATGGCGTTGGCATCGAGGTTGTGCTCGGCCAGCAGGCGACGGATCGCCGGGCTGAGCGCTTCGTTATTTTGCTCTTCCAGCGACGCCTGCTGGCGCTGAGCCGGGGTAGACTCTTTGCTGTCAGCCTTGACGCTGGTTTCTTTACCGGCGCTGTTGCCTTCACGCAGGCGACCGAGGATCTGACGGGAAGTGACGGTGGTGCCTTCATCTTCCAGAACGGCATCAAGGATACCATCTGCCGACGCCGGTACTTCCAGTACCACTTTGTCAGTTTCGATTTCTACCAGCACTTCATCACGCACTACCGCATCGCCCGGTTTTTTATGCCAGGTGGCCACGGTCGCATCTGCTACGGATTCAGGCAGGTCAGGGACCAGAATATCTACGCTACTCATTATGTATCCTTAATTAATCGACGTTCAGCGCGTCATTGACCAGATCTTGTTGCTGCTTCTGGTGAACGGACATATACCCTACCGCCGGTGAGGCGGAGGCCGGGCGACCTGCGTAACGCAGAGCGGCCCCAAATGGAACTACTTCACGGAAATGATGCTGGCTGCAGTACCAGGCGCCCTGGTTCAGCGGCTCTTCCTGGCACCAAACAAAATCATGCACGTGAGCAAATGGTTTCAGTGCTTCCTGTACCGCCTGGTGCGGGAACGGATACAGCTGTTCGATACGCACAATAGCGACATCTTTCTGGTCGTTTTTGCGACGCTGTTCCAGCAGGTCGTAGTACACCTTACCAGAGCACAGCACCACGCGTTTCACCGCTTTCGGATCCAGTTCGTCAATCTCGCCGATGGCCGGCATAAAGGTGCCATTCGCCAGTTCGTCGAGCGAAGAGACCGCCAGCGGGTGACGTAGCAGCGACTTCGGTGACATCACCACCAGCGGACGACGCATCCCGCGCAGCGCCTGACGACGCAGCATGTGATACACCTGAGCCGGGGTAGACGGCACGCAAACCTGCATGTTCTGCTGAGCGCAAAGCTGCAGATAACGTTCCAGACGCGCGGAGGAGTGCTCCGGCCCCTGGCCTTCATAACCGTGCGGCAGCAGCATCGCCAGACCGCACATACGGCCCCATTTCTGCTCGCCGGAGGAGATGAACTGGTCAATCACCACCTGCGCACCGTTGGCGAAGTCGCCGAACTGCGCTTCCCAGATGGTCAGCGTGCGCGGCTCAGCCGTCGCGTAGCCATATTCGAACGCCAGTACCGCCTCTTCAGACAGCACGGAGTCCCACACTTTAAAGTCGCCCTGGCCGTTGTGTACGTGCTGCAGCGGGGTATAGGTGGAACCGTTAGTCTGGTTGTGAATCACCGCATGACGGTGGAAGAAGGTACCGCGACCGGCATCTTCACCGGACAGACGCACCGGAACGCCTTCATCAACCAGCGTGGCGTACGCCAGGTTCTCCGCGCCGCCCCAGTCAAACAGCTTCTCGCCCGCCGCCATCGCCTGACGGTCGCCATAGATTTTCGCGACACGAGACTGCATTTCCACGCCTTCCGGCACGGTACTGATACGGTTAGCCAACTCCTGCAGACGCTTCATGTCAACCTTGTTCGGGTAGCTTTCGTCCCATTCATGGTTGAGGTACGGCGACCAGGTAAAGGAGTGCAGGTTCATCGGACGCCACTCTTTCACCACGCATTCGCCCGCGTCCAGCGCGTCGCGATACAGGTTGACCATCTCGGTGGCATCTTCCAGCGTCGCGACTTTGTCCGCTTCCAGCTTGTCAGCATAGATTTTGCGCGGGGTCGGATGCTTTTTGATTTTCTGGTACATCAGCGGCTGGGTTGCGCTCGGCTCGTCGGCTTCGTTGTGGCCGTGACGGCGGTAGCACACCAGATCGATGAACACATCGCGTTTGAAGGTATTACGGAAGTCCAGCGCCAGACGGGTAACGAAAGCGACCGCTTCCGGGTCATCCGCGTTAACGTGGAAAATCGGCGCCTGCACCATCTTACCGATATCGGTACAGTACGGGGTAGAACGTGCATCCAACGGGTTCGAGGTGGTGAAGCCCACCTGGTTGTTGATAACGATGCGAACGGTACCGCCCACTTCATAACCACGCGCTTTGGACATGTTCAGGGTTTCCTGAACCACGCCCTGACCGGTGACGGCTGCGTCACCGTGAATGGTGATTGGCAGAACCATGTTACTGCTCGGCTCGTCGAGGCGATCCAGACGCGCACGCACGGAACCCATCACCACCGGGCTAACGATTTCAAGGTGCGACGGGTTAAACGCCAGCGCCAGGTGCACAAGGCCGCCTTCGGTTTCGATGTCGGAGGAGAAGCCCATGTGGTACTTCACGTCACCGGTGCCGAGATGTTCTTTATGTTTGCCGGAGAATTCGTCGAACAGCTCCTGGGACTGTTTACCCAGTACGTTGATCAACACGTTCAGACGACCACGGTGCGCCATACCCAGCACCACTTCACGCGTGCCGCTCTTGCCCGCATGACGGATCATCTCTTTGAGCATCGGCACCAGCGCGTCGCCGCCTTCCAGCGAGAAGCGTTTGGCTCCCGGGAACTTCGCGCCCAGGTAGCGTTCCAGACCTTCCGCGGCGGTCAACTCGCTCAGGAAGCGTTTTTTCTCTTCCGCGGTAAAGGTGGCATGCCCCGCTTCAAAACGCTGCTGAATCCAACGTTTTTCTTCGGTGCTGGTAATGTGCATATATTCCGCGCCGATGTGGCCGCAGTAGGTCTGCTTGAGCGCGTCAATCAGATCGCCGAGCTTCATCGTCTCTTTGCCGATGGCAAAAGAACCTACGTTAAAGCTCTCCTGGAAGTCGGCCTCAGTCAGATCGTGGAAAGCGGGATCTAAATCAGCGACTCTATCCTGCTGCCACAGTCCCAGCGGATCGAGATTCGCATGCTGGTGACCACGGAAGCGGTAAGCGTTGATAAGCTGCAGGACTTTAACCTGCTTCGCATTCGTGTCAGGGTCGGAAATCGAAGAGGAGTAACGTGAGGCATCCTTCGCCAGACGACGGAAATAATCACGCGTTTTGGAATGAAATTGATCCGGTTTGACTCCGGTACCAGGTAACTGCTGGAACATTGAACGCCAGTGAGCGTCGACAGAGTCAGGATCGGTTAAGAAGTCTTCATAGAGCTGTTCTATCCAGCTCTGGTTAGCACCAGAGAGGTAAGAAGAGTCCAGCCAGGCTTTCATTGCGCCGTTCTGCATCGTGATCCCTTAAGCATTTTATGCTTATTTCGCCGTGGATAACTACGACGTACGCCGGTAAAGCACACGTCCCAGGGTTCACTTGCGAGCTCTTGTATCTGCACTGGCCCGCGAAGGAACCTTTAGAAACTGTCTTAAGAGTTTTTTACTCTCACCCTTCCCCTCTCTCAGAGGAAGTGCATGTGGCAGTTTTTAAAGGTTTCCTGCATTTTATCCCCTCTCCCTGTGGGAGAGGGGCAGGGTGAGGGGAACAGCGCTCCCCTCTATTACTTACGCGCTACGTTGCAGCAGCATCGACTTAATATGGCCGATGGCGCGCGTCGGGTTCAGCCCCTTAGGACATACACTGACGCAGTTCATGATGCTATGGCAGCGGAATACGCTGAAAGCGTCACTTAATCCTTCCAGACGGCTGTCGGTTTCGGTATCGCGGCTGTCAATCAGGAAACGATACGCCGCCAACAGACCTGCCGGGCCGATAAACTTGTCCGGATTCCACCAGAACGACGGGCAAGAAGTTGAACAACATGCGCAGAGAATACACTCGTACAGACCGTCGAGTTTCTCACGCTGCTCCGGCATCTGCAGATGCTCACGAGCCGGAGGATTTTGCCCATTATTCAATAAGTAAGGCTTAATCTTCTCATATTGTGCGTAGAATTGCCCCATGTCTACCACCAAATCGCGGATCACCGGCAGACCTGGCAGAGGACGGATAACAATTTTCTTGCCCGGCTGATTCAGCGCGGAGATCGGCGTGATGCACGCCAGACCATTTTTACCGTTCATGTTCAGACCGTCAGAACCGCATACCCCTTCACGGCAGGAGCGGCGGAACGACAGAGACGGATCTTTTTCTTTCAGCTGGATTAACGCATCCAGCAGCATCATGTCGCGACCTTCTTCCGCTTCCAGGGTGTAATCCTGCATGCGCGGAGCATCGTCTACGTCCGGGTTATAACGATAAACTGAAAACTCGAGTTTCATTTTCCTGTCTCCGCATTAATAAGTACGAATCTTCGGCGGGAATGCCGGACGCAGTTTCGGTTCCATATTGACGCTACGACGCGTCATAGACTCCGACTCTGGCAGATACAGGGAATGGCACAGCCAGTTTTCATCATCACGCTCCGGGAAGTCGAAGCGGCTATGCGCGCCACGGCTCTCGGTACGGAAGTTGGCGGACATCGCGGTGGCGAAAGCCGTTTCCATCAGGTTATCCAACTCCAGGCACTCAACGCGCTGGGTATTGAACTCGCTGGAGGTATCATCCAGACGGGCATTTTTCAGGCGCTCGCGGATGGCTTTCAACTGCTCAAGGCCTTTGGCCATCGCATCACCTTCACGGAATACCGAGAAGTTATGCTGCATACATTCCTGCAGCGCTTTGCGAATTTCGACCGGGTCTTCACCGTTACGGTTACCGTTCCAACGGTTCAGACGTTCCAGAGAAGCGTCAATCTCTTCTTCGGTAGCGTCACGCAGTACGCCCTGCTCCGCGATAGATTCCTGCAGATGCAGACCCACCGCGCGACCAAACACCACCAGATCCAGCAGCGAGTTACCGCCCAGACGGTTAGCACCGTGTACCGATACGCAGGCGATTTCACCGACCGCGAACAGGCCAGGAATGACCACGTCTTCGCCCTGCTCGTTCACCGTCAACGCCTGGCCGCTCACTTTGGTCGGAATGCCGCCCATCATGTAGTGGCAGGTTGGGATAACCGGAATCGGTTCTTTAACCGGGTCAACGTGCGCGAAGGTACGAGACAGTTCCAGGATACCCGGCAGACGGGATTCCAGCACCTCTTTACCCAGGTGATCCAGCTTCAGCTTGGCGTGTGGGCCCCACGGGCCGTCACAGCCGCGACCTTCACGGATTTCGATCATGATGGAACGCGCCACCACGTCACGACCCGCCAGGTCTTTCGCGTTCGGCGCATAACGCTCCATGAAGCGCTCGCCATGTTTGTTCAGCAGGTAACCGCCTTCACCACGGCAGCCTTCGGTGACCAGCACGCCCGCGCCGGCGATACCGGTCGGGTGGAACTGCCACATTTCCATATCCTGCACCGGTACGCCAGCGCGGATAGCCATACCCACGCCGTCACCGGTATTGATGTGGGCGTTGGTGGTGGACTGGTAAATACGGCCTGCGCCGCCGGTCGCCAGCACGGTTGCGCGGGCTTTGAAGTACACCACTTCACCGGTTTCGATACACAGCGCGGTACAACCGACGATGGCGCCATCGGCGTTTTTCACCAGGTCCAGCGCGTACCACTCGGAGAAAATCGTGGTGTGGTTTTTCAAATTCTGTTGATACAGCGTGTGCAGCAGAGCGTGACCGGTACGGTCAGCCGCCGCCGCGGTACGTGCCGCCTGCTCGCCGCCGAAGTTCTTCGACTGGCCGCCAAACGGACGTTGGTAGATGGTGCCATTTTCCAGACGGGAGAATGGCAGGCCCATATGATCCAGCTCCAGAATCGCTTCCGGGCCGGTCTTACACATATATTCAATCGCGTCCTGGTCGCCAATATAGTCCGACCCTTTAACGGTGTCGTACATGTGCCATTCCCAGTTATCTTCATGGGTATTACCGAGCGCCACGGTGATGCCACCCTGCGCGGATACGGTATGGGAACGGGTTGGGAACACTTTAGACAGCAGCGCACAAGTCTGGCCGCTCTGGGAAATTTGCAGCGCCGCGCGCATACCTGCGCCGCCGGCACCAATCACTACAGCATCAAATTCTCTGACTGGCAGTTTCATCACACACCCCACACCACAACAAATCCATAGATAACGTAAACCAGCAGCGCCACAACAATCACCAGTTGCAGCGTCAGGCGCAGGGCCAGCGGTTTAACGTAGTCGGTCAACACCTGCCACATGCCGATCCAGGCATGAATCAAGATTGAGAACAGAGCCAGCAGGGTGAACACTTTAGTGAACGCAGAGGCAAAGAAACCGCTCCAGATTTCCCAGGTCACTTCACCGTGCGTCGCAAAAAAGCCCACCATGTAGATGATGTACAGAGTCAGGACAATGGCGGTGGCGCGGACGAGGATGAAGTCATGTACGCCGTTGCGTCCTAATGCTGAGGCGTTGCTTACCATACGAGGACTCCTGCAAGAATTGAAAGCACGACTGTAATAACGAAAGAGATTTTGGCTGAACGCTGACCGGCTTCGAGGGTTTCTTCGATATAACCGAAATCCATTAACACGTGACGGATACCCACAACGGCGTGGTAGGCCAGCGCAGTGAGGATGCCCCACATAATGAATTTAACGAAGAAACTGCTCATGATGGAGGAAGCGGTCAGGAAGCCTTCCGGGGAGGAGAGACTGGTGCCCAACAGCCATAGCAGAATGCCCACCGCCACAAACGTAATCACGCCGGAAACGCGATGAAGAATGGACGCTATCGCTGTTATAGGGAACCGGATTGTTGTCAAATCCAGATTGACAGGTCTTTGTTTTTTCACATTTCTTATCATGAATAACGCCCACATGCTGTTCTTATTATTTCCTTCCTCCGGTCTGCAGGCGGGTCAAGCAGCGTCCTTTCTATAACTTCGCGTCATGGTTAAATCTGCTTCCAGATGCTAAAACGACACGTTACAACGCTGGGTGGCTCGGGATTGCAGGGAGTTCCGGAGACCTGGCGGCAGTATAGGCCGTTCACAAAATCATTACAATTAACCTACATATAGTTTGTCTGGTTTTATGCAGAACAGTGATCACGCTCACGATTAAAACAATTTTTTAAAAATTAATCACGTGATTTGACAAATATTAAACATTATTGTTACAACCATCACCTGTAAAAGCATATAATGCTCAAAAGTTATGGGGGCACTCTTTCACCTGATAATAAGTTATGTAACAGTGTGATTGGGTTGACCTGGCCTGGCTGTAACGTTATTAGTGTTTGTTCAGGTTTGAATCATTGGATTGCTAAGACCCTGATTTGCTGTTGTTTCACTGTAGATTAGACGTGCACCGTCAAGCGCCCTTGCTCTGTACCCTTGCTTCATCTCTACAGCAGAGCCGTGAGCCAAATAACAAACTGGCACCGTCGAAATATTTTATGAATTGCAAATCCGGCATCCGGCAGTCTTAAGCAAAAAGGCGCTAAGGAGACCGTAAATGGCTGATACAAAGGCAAAAATCACTCTATCCGGTGATACTGCTATTGAACTTGATGTGCTGAAAGGCACGCTCGGTCAGGATGTTATTGATATCCGTACTCTCGGTTCAAAAGGCATTTTTACTTTTGACCCTGGTTTTACCTCTACCGCATCTTGCGAGTCTAAGATTACTTTTATTGATGGCGACGAAGGGATCCTGCTGCATCGCGGCTTCCCGATCGATCAGTTAGCCACCGAATCTAATTACCTCGAAGTTTGCTACATTCTGCTGTACGGCGAAAAACCGAGCCAGGCCGAATTCGACGAGTTCACCACTACCGTCACTCGCCACACCATGATTCACGAGCAGATCACCCGTCTGTTCCACGCGTTCCGCCGCGACTCTCACCCGATGGCGGTGATGTGCGGGATTACCGGCGCGCTGGCGGCGTTCTACCACGACTCTCTGGACGTGAATAACCCGCGTCACCGCGAAATCGCCGCCTTCCGTCTGCTGTCCAAAATGCCGACCATGGCGGCCATGTGTTACAAATATTCGATTGGCCAGCCGTTCATTTATCCGCGCAACGACCTGTCCTATGCCGGTAACTTCCTGCGTATGATGTTCGCCACGCCGTGTGAAGATTACGAAGTGAACCCGGTGCTGGAACGTGCGATGGACCGTATTCTGATCCTGCACGCTGACCACGAGCAGAACGCTTCCACCTCTACCGTGCGTACCGCAGGCTCCAGCGGGGCCAACCCGTTTGCTTGTATCGCGGCCGGTATTGCTTCCCTGTGGGGGCCGGCACACGGCGGCGCCAACGAAGCCGCGCTGAAAATGCTGGAAGAGATCAGCTCCGTTGAGCACATTCCAGAATTCGTGCGTCGCGCGAAAGACAAGAATGACTCTTTCCGCCTGATGGGCTTCGGCCACCGCGTGTACAAAAATTACGATCCACGTGCGACCGTCATGCGCGAAACCTGCCACGAAGTGCTGAAAGAGCTGGGCACCAAAGATGATCTGCTGGAAGTGGCGATGGAGCTTGAGCACATTGCGCTTAACGACCCGTACTTCATCGAGAAGAAACTGTACCCGAACGTCGATTTCTACTCCGGTATCATCCTGAAAGCGATGGGTATTCCGTCCTCCATGTTCACCGTTATCTTCGCGATGGCGCGTACTATCGGCTGGATTGCTCACTGGAACGAAATGCACACCGACGGCATGAAAATCGCGCGTCCGCGTCAGCTGTACACCGGCTACGAGCAGCGCGACTTCAAATCAGACCTCAAGAAGTAAGCGATGGTCTGCACAAAAAAAGCGCCTGCGGGCGCTTTTTTTATTCCCGTAGGCCTGATAAGCAAAGCGCCATCAGGCAATATCGGCGCACATTGCCTGATGGCGGCTACGCCTTATCCGTCCTACTTAACGCTGACACCCCGGGCACCAATAAAACGGCCTTGACGACAACATGGTCTTCTCAATGATCCCGCCGCAGCGCTCACAGGCTTCACCGTCGCGATGAAAAACCTTAAAGCGAAACAACGCGCCGTGATGCTTGTTATCATCCACTTTGCCGCGGGTGTTGTAGGAGAGCCGGGGGATATCCAACAGCGCCTGCGCCAGCGCGTCAAGCTGCGGTTCAGTCAGCTTCGACGCCTTGTGGTGACCCGTTAGCCCCACCTGCCAAAGAATTTCAACCCGCAGATAGTTGCCCAGCCCGGCAAGAAACGCCTGATCCAATAGCAGGCCTGAAAACTGACGGTTGCGAAACGGCGCCGACAGCAGCCGCGCTTTTACCGCCTGCGGCGTCAGCGTCATATCCAGCACGTCTGGCCCGACGCGCAGCAAAAACGGATGCGTTTTCAACGTTTCCGCCGTCAGCATCTCAATATCGGAAGCGCTATACAGCAGGATGGCTTTATCATCCGTTTGTAGCTTCACGCGCAGCACTCGCGTGGTCTCGGGTATTTCGCCGGCCTTCACCACCCGCCATACGCCGTACAGCTGATTATGGCTGTAGAGCGTCAGACCGCCTGAAAAATGCGTCAGCAGCGCCTTACCCCGCGTTTCCACCCGCGTCACATGCTGCCCCACCAGCTCCGCTGCATAGGGCGCAAGTTCGGGAAACGCAAACCACACCTCTGTTAAAGTTTTATCTTTTATCGCCGCTTCCAGGCTATCCGCCGCACGACGGATCTCTGGGCCTTCAGGCATGACCATTTCCTTCTACTAAAGCAACACGCTGATATCGTGTTCGCCCCGCCGCGTCGACGCAAGCGGCTATTTCAATATCTCAGGAGGCGTAACGCGCTCACGACCTCAAGCCGGGTTCGGGATATCCACAAATGAAACCTCCAGATCGGTGGTTTCATTGAGCCATTCGCTCAGCGCACGGATCCCGCCGCGTTCGGTGGCATGGTGGCCCGCAGCATAGAAGTGCAGCCCCTGTTCACGCGCTGAATGGATGGTTTGTTCCGACACTTCGCCAGTAATAAACGCGTCGACGCCAAAGCGCGCGGCGCTATCGATAAAGCCCTGACCACCGCCGGTACACCAGGCCACACGAGAAACTTTATCCGGCCCGGTATCGCCGCTCCATAGCGGTTTACGCCCCAGACGCGCTTCGATCCATGAGGCCAGTTCCAGACCGGACACCGGCATCGACAGCTCTCCCCACGGCACCAGCGATTCGATCTCCCCCTGGACGTTAATCCCCAGCAGTTGCGCCAGCTGAACGTTGTTACCCAGCTCCGGATGCGCATCCAGCGGCAGGTGCCAACCGTAAAGATTGATATCATTTGTCAGCAGCGCCTTCAGGCGATTGCGCTTCATGCCGCGCACGACCGGCGACTCCCCCTTCCAGAAATAGCCGTGATGGACAATCACCGCATCGGCCTGCTGGCGAATGGCTTCATCAATCAGCGCCTGACTGGCGGTGACGCCAGTAATAATCTTCTGCACCGTTTCACGCCCCTCAACCTGCAGGCCGTTAGGCGCGTAATCGCTAAAGGCGGCGCTATTGAGTTTTTCGTTAATCAGTTGTTCTAGCTCGGTATTTTTCATCGTCGCTCCCTTAGCCGTTGATGCTGTTAAGCAGAATAAAATAGCGCCCTCGCGCGGCTACGTCGATACACAATTCCTTACCTCTGTCATGACACCGCTTAACTACGCGAAAAAAATGCGTAAATAACACGATATGTCTGTTTTTATGTGATGGACTTCATGTATATTTATGCAACCATACCGCATATTACAAAGATAATACGCTTTTCTACGTATTATTACATAAATGAAACAAAGCCTTACGCAGCATGCCGTTGCCGGGTTTCGAGGTTAAATGTGCAATGAATAAATCACAATCGCAGCCTAAGGCGATTTACTACGTCGTCGCTCTGCAAATCTGGGAATACTTCAGTTTCTATGGCATGCGCGCGCTGCTGATCCTGTATCTCACCAACCAGTTGAAATACAACGATACCCACGCGTACGAATTATTCAGCGCCTATTGTTCGCTGGTGTACGTTACGCCCATCCTTGGCGGCTATCTGGCGGATAAAGTGCTCGGCAACCGCGTGGCGGTCATGCTCGGCGCACTGTTGATGGTCGTCGGCCATATGGTGCTTGGCGCCAGCGAAGTCGCGCCGATGTTCTTGTACCTGTCGCTGGCGATTATCGTCTGCGGCTATGGGCTATTTAAGTCCAACGTCAGCTGCCTGCTGGGCGAACTGTACGAACCCACCGATCCGCGTCGTGACGGCGGCTTCTCGCTGATGTACGCGGCGGGCAACGTCGGCTCTATTATTGCGCCAATCGCCTGCGGCTTCGCGCAAGAGCAGTATAGCTGGGCAATGGGCTTTACGCTGGCAGCCGTCGGCATGCTGGCCGGGCTGGTCATTTTCATTAGCGGTCGCCGCCATTTTGCCCACACCCGTGGGGTAAACAAAGAGGTGCTGTGCGCCCGCAACTTCCTGCTGCCGAACTGGGGCTGGCTGCTGGTGCTGCTGGTGGTTGCGCCGCTGTTCATCACCGTGCTGTTCTGGCAGGAGTGGTCAGTGTATGCGCTGATCGCCGCATCAGTGATTGGCCTTGCGGTTCTGGCGAAAATTTATCGCCGTGCCGAAACCGCCGAGCAGCGTAAAGACCTGCGTCTGATCGTGGTACTGACCTTCTTCAGCCTGCTGTTCTGGGCCTTTGCTCAGCAGGGCGGCAGTTCAATCAGCCTGTATATCGACCGCTTTGTAAACCGTGATGTACTCGGCTATGAAGTGCCTACCGCCATGTTCCAGTCGGTCAACGCCTTTGCGGTCATGCTGTGCGGCGTGGTGCTGGCGTGGCTGATTAAAGAACAGGTCACCAATAACCGCGATCTGCGCATCTGGGGCAAATACGCGCTGGGTCTGGGCCTGATGAGCGCGGGGTTCTGTATTCTGACCCTTAGCGCCCGCTGGTCAGCCACCTATGGCCACTCCTCCATGCCGCTGATGCTGCTGGGGCTGTCGGTGATGGGCTTCGCTGAACTGTTTATCGACCCGGTCGCCATGTCGCAAATCACCCGCATCCAGATCCCGGGCGTGACCGGCGTACTGACCGGCATTTACATGCTGCTTTCCGGTGCGGTAGCCAACTATGTGGCGGGGATTATTGCCGACCAGACGTCGCAGGCATCGTTCGATTCTGCGGGCGCGGCAGACTACTCGATTAACGCTTATATCGACGTATTCAGTCAAATCACCTGGGGCGCGCTGGCCTGTGTCGGCGTGGTGCTGGTTATCTGGTTGTATCACACGGTGAAAGTGCGTAGCCGTCGCCTCGCGGTTGACGTCTAACCCGCTCTGACGAGGCCTGAATGTTCAGGCCTCGCTCTTTTTCGCTGCTTCATAAGCGGCCAACGTCGCCACCCTCGCCTGCGCGTGATCGACTATCGGTCGCGGATACGCCAGCGTTCTCCCCTGTTTATCGGCCCATACCCACGGTTGATGAATTGCCTTCTCGGGTACCGCCGCCAGTTCCGGCAGCCAGCGGCGGATAAATTCACCGTTTTTATCAAAGCGCTCGCCCTGGGTCGTCGGATTGAAGATGCGAAAATAAGGCGCGGCGTCCGTACCGGTTGACGCGGCCCACTGCCAACCGCCATTGTTAGCGGCCAGACAGCCATCCACCAGCTGCGACATAAAATAACGCTCACCCTCTCGCCAATTGATCAACAGATCTTTCACCAGGAAACTGGCGACGATCATTCTCAGGCGATTATGCATCCACCCGGTTTCATTAAGCTGGCGCATCGCCGCATCGACAATCGGGTAGCCGGTCTCGCCTTTCTGCCAGGCAATAAACGCCTTCTGTGCCGGGTTCCAGCGTACGCGATCGGTCCACGCGATAAACGGCCGATGCTTGCATAAGGCAGGATAATAGGTCAGCAGATGGCGGTAAAACTCGCGCCAGATAAGCTCATTCAGCCAGACGCTCCCCGCGCCGCCGTTAAGCGCCTCCGGCTGTTCTGCCAACAGGCGATGCAGACACTGGCGCGGTGAAAGCACGCCGACGGCGAGGCAGGCCGACAAACGGCTGGTTCCCTCCATAGCCGGGAAATCGCGCTGGGCTTCGTACTCTGCCGCCTGCTGCTGGCAAAAATGGCGCAACTGCGCAATGGCCGCCTTTTCATCGGCGGGAAACAGCATCGCGTCGAACGGCTGCTGAGGATAGGTAAAGTTGAGCGTTTCCCCTGCCGTCACCGTGGGCGCATCGCGTCGCTCCGGCGCGCGGACGCACTCCGGCATATGCGCCTGCAGGCGGCGCAGCCAGGCATTTTTATACGGCGTAAACACTTTATACATTTCCTGGCTACCGGTCATGACCGCGCCGGGCGCCAGGATAACGCTGTCATCAAAACCCTGGCAAACCGTGTTGGTAAGCCGGCGTTCTACGGCGGCGTCACGCTGGCGCTCGTTAAATTCATACTGATAGTTGTAAAAAAGATGCGTTACGCCATGAGTCTGGCAAACGTCGTGCACCACCTCGACGCTGGCCGCAAAATCGGCCACTTCGTGAAACACCAGCGGGATATTTTTCTCCGCCAGCGCCTGGCGGAGCGCGTTCAACTGCGCGGCAATATAGGCCGCCTGACGGGGAGCCATGGCATGCGCAGCCCACTGCTGAGGCGTGGCGATAAACAACGCCAGCACCTGCGCACGCGGATCGCGGCAGGCAGCGGCAAGGGCGAGGTTGTCATGCAGGCGTAAATCGGCGCGGAACCAGACCAGATGAGTGGACATAAAAACCCTGAATATATTTAACTAATACATTCATATTACACCAATTATTTCACCACACGCGGCTGGCCCGGCAACACAAGGCGAAAAAAAACCGCCCCCGTTATAGCAGGAGCGGTTTGTCTCGTTCTTTTACGCCACAACATTAATAAAAGTCGCAGGCGGCCTCTTCAGCTTGTTCCATCCATACCGGTTTCTCACTGGTTTTCGACCAGACGCGGTGCAGATAGCTATAAAAGCGGGCGCGGTCTTTCCAGAACAGCATCACCGGCAGCGCGACTATCCCCGCCACCACGGCGAAAGTACGGCGCATTAATATGACGTGTGCAGGATATTTTTTATACAGTTCCATATTCTCTCCCCTAAGTTGGCCGGCAACGCACGCCGGAAAATGAAGCTCAGTAATCTGACTAAAAGAGTACCGCTTTTTGTGTAATTTTACTACTCATCCGACCACTAATTTAAGGCCGTTTTGTCTTTATTTACATTCAAAACGTAATTCAGTTACACGATTGTTAAATTAATACTAACCATTAGTTAAATTGTGGTCTTGTCCATTTTTATACTTTTTTTACACCCCGCCCGCTGATTTTTGCGAAATCTTTGCACCCAAAATCCTACGCTTACCGGCATAACTCAACCATCCGGAGGTGGATTGTGACTACAGGTGTAATAGCTGGCGTGGTGCTGGTGTTCCTGTTACTGGCGTATCTGGTTTATGCCCTTTTGAAGGCGGAGGCGCTGTGATGGCTGCTCAGGGATTTTTACTCATTGCCAGCTTCCTGCTGGTGTTGTTTATTCTCGCCCGCCCGCTCGGCAAAATGCTGGCGACAATGATCGGCAATGTGCCGCTGCCGGGTCTGGCGCGTGTGGAAAACGGGCTGTGGCGCGTACTCGGGATTTCCGGCCAGGAGATGAGTTGGAGACGTTATGCTATCGCTATTTTGCTGCTCAACCTGTGCGGCCTGGTCGTCCTGTTCGCGATGCTGATGCTGCAAGGCTATCTGCCGCTGAACCCGCAGCAATTACCAGGACTCTCCTGGCATCTGGCGCTCAATACCGCTGTCAGCTTTGTCAGTAATACCAACTGGCAGTCCTACAGCGGCGAAACAACCCTGAGCTACTTTAGCCAGATGGCTGGGTTGACGGTGCAGAACTTCCTTTCCGCGGCCACCGGTATTGCCGTGCTGTTTGCGCTGGTGCGCGCTTTTGCTCGTCACAACGTCAGCACACTGGGCAATGCGTGGGTTGATATCACCCGCATTACCCTGTGGCTGCTGCTGCCGATTTCGCTGCTACTGGCCCTGTTCTTTATTCAGCAAGGCGCCTTGCAGAATCTCCTACCCTATCAGCCATTTACCACGCTGGAAGGCGCGCATCAGCTCCTGCCAATGGGGCCAGTCGCTTCGCAGGAAGCGATCAAAATGCTGGGCACCAACGGCGGCGGTTTCTTTAACGCTAACTCCTCACATCCGTTTGAGAACCCCACGGCGTTGACCAACTTCGTGCAGATGTTGGCGATCTTCCTGATCCCGGCGGCGCTGTGCTTCGTCTTCGGCGAGGCGGTGAGCGATAACCGTCAGGGCCGGGCAATTTTGTGGGCCATGACGATCATCTTCGTGGTCTGCGTGGCGGTGGTGATGTGGGCGGAAACCCGCGGTAACCCGCATCTGCTGGCCTTTGGCGCAGACAGCAGCATCAACATGGAAGGGAAAGAGAGCCGCTTCGGCATCCTCGCCAGCAGCCTGTACGCGGTGGTGACCACGGCGGCCTCCTGCGGGGCGGTGAACGCCATGCATGACTCCTTTACCGCGCTGGGCGGCATGATCCCGCTTTGGCTGATGCAGATTGGCGAAGTGGTCTTCGGCGGCGTCGGATCGGGCCTCTACGGCATGCTGCTGTTCGTGCTGCTGGCGGTCTTTATCGCCGGGCTGATGATTGGCCGCACACCGGAGTATCTCGGCAAAAAAATCGACGTGCCGGAGATGAAAATGACCGCGCTGGCGATTCTGGTGACCCCAACGCTGGTATTGCTGGGTACCGCGCTGGCGATGATGACCGACGCAGGCCGTAGCGCAATGGCCAACCCCGGCTCGCACGGTTTTAGCGAAGTGCTCTATGCCGTCTCTTCCGCCGCCAACAACAACGGTAGCGCCTTCGCCGGCCTGAGCGCCAATACGCCGTTCTGGAACTGCCTGCTGGCGGTGTGCATGTTCGTTGGCCGCTTCGGCGTCATCATCCCGGTGATGGCGATTGCCGGTTCACTGGTGAATAAAAAGATCCAGCCCGCGACGCCGGGGACGCTTGCCACCCACGATGCACTGTTTATTGGCCTGCTGATTGGCACCGTGTTGCTGGTTGGCGCCCTGACCTTTATTCCCGCCCTGGCGATTGGCCCGGTGGCGGAACATCTTTCCCTGTTTTGAGTGATGCGGAGCTATTGGTTATGAGTCGTAAACAACTGGGCCTGTTTGAACCTTCGCTGGTTCGCCAGGCGCTGATCGACGCCGTGAAGAAACTCAGCCCTACCGTCCAGTGGCGCAATCCGGTGATGTTTATCGTCTGGATTGGTAGCGTGCTGACCAGCGCGCTGGCCATTGCCATGGCCGTGGGCGCTCTGCCGGGCAACGTGGGTTTCAGCAGCGCTATCGCGCTGTGGCTGTGGTTTACCGTGCTGTTCGCCAACTTTGCCGAAGCCATGGCGGAGGGCCGCAGCAAGGCGCAGGCCAACAGCCTGAAAGGGGTCAAGAAAACCGCTTTTGCCCGCAAACTGCGCGAAGCCCGCTACGGGGCGGAAATGGATCATATTCCGGCCGATGACCTGCGCAAAGGCGACGTGGTGCTGGTGGAAGCCGGTGACATTATCCCCTGCGATGGTGAAGTGATTGAGGGGGGCGCATCGGTGGATGAAAGCGCCATTACCGGGGAATCCGCCCCGGTCATTCGTGAATCCGGCGGCGACTTCGCCTCGGTTACCGGCGGGACGCGTATTCTCTCTGACTGGCTGGTGGTGCGCTGTAGCGTTAACCCGGGTGAGACCTTCCTCGACCGCATGATCGCCATGGTCGAAGGCGCCCAGCGACGTAAAACGCCAAATGAAATCGCGCTGACGATTCTACTGGTGGCGCTGACTATTGTCTTCTTGCTGGCAACGGCGACCATCTGGCCGTTTTCCGCCTGGAGCGGCGCGCCCATTAGCGTCACCGTGCTGGTCGCCCTGCTGGTGTGCCTGATTCCCACCACCATCGGCGGCCTGCTGTCGGCCATCGGCGTGGCGGGGATGAGCCGCATGCTCGGCGCAAACGTGATTGCCACCAGCGGCCGCGCGGTAGAAGCGGCAGGCGATGTTGACGTGCTGCTGCTGGATAAGACCGGCACCATTACCCTGGGGAACCGTCAGGCCTCGCAGTTCCTGCCGGCTCAAGGCGTGGATGAGAAAACGTTGGCCGATGCCGCGCAGCTTTCGTCGCTTGCTGATGAAACGCCGGAAGGCCGCAGCATCGTGGTACTGGCAAAACAGCGCTTCAACCTGCGCGAACGTGATGTCCAGGCGCTACACGCCACCTTCGTGCCGTTTACCGCCCAAAGCCGAATGAGCGGCATCAATATTGATAACCGCATGATCCGTAAAGGTTCGGTCGATGCTATTCGCCGCCATATTGAGAGCAACGGCGGTCACTTCCCGCTGGATGTCGAGCAGAAGGTCGAAAGTGTTGCCAGTCTGGGCGCCACGCCGCTGGTGGTGGCCGAAGGCGCACGGGTGCTCGGCGTCATCGCGCTGAAAGACATCGTCAAAGGCGGCATTAAAGAGCGCTTTGCCCAGTTACGCAAAATGGGCATTAAAACGGTGATGATCACCGGTGACAACCGGCTGACCGCCGCCGCCATTGCTGCGGAAGCGGGCGTTGATGACTTCCTCGCCGAAGCCACGCCGGAAGCCAAACTGGCGTTAATTCGTCAGTATCAGTCCGAAGGCCGGATGGTGGCGATGACCGGCGACGGTACCAACGACGCTCCCGCGCTGGCACAGGCCGACGTGGCGGTCGCGATGAACTCAGGTACGCAGGCGGCGAAGGAAGCCGGCAACATGGTGGATCTGGACTCTAACCCGACCAAGCTGATTGAGGTGGTGCATATCGGTAAACAGATGCTGATGACGCGCGGCTCGCTGACCACGTTCAGTATCGCTAACGACGTGGCGAAATATTTCGCCATTATCCCGGCAGCCTTTGCCGCCACCTGGCCGCAGTTGGGCGTGCTCAACATTATGCACCTGCACTCACCGAACTCGGCCATTCTCAGCGCGGTGATTTTTAACGCGCTTATCATCGTCTTCCTGCTGCCGCTGGCGCTGAAAGGCGTGAGCTACCGCCCGCTGTCGGCATCGGCGATGCTGCGCCGCAACCTGTGGATTTACGGCGCGGGCGGGCTGGTGGTGCCGTTTATCGGTATTAAAGTGATTGATTTACTGTTAACCCTGCTGGGTCTGGTGTGAGGAAATAACCATGTCTGCATTACGTCCTGCCATTGTCATTTTTCTATTCCTGGCGGTGATTACCGGCGGCGTCTATCCGTTGCTGACCACCGCGTTAGGGCAGTGGTTGTTCCATACTCAGGCTAACGGTTCGCTGATTTTTGAAAACCATGAGATTCGCGGATCGCAGCTTATCGGCCAGAACTTTAGCGACCCCGGCTATTTCCAGGGGCGTCCCTCCGCCACCGCCGACGCGCCGGATAACCCGATGGCCTCCGGCGGCAGCAACCTGGCGGGCAGCAACCCGGCGCTGGATAAACTGTTTACGGACCGTATTGCCGCGCTGCGCGCCGCTAACCCGGACGCCAGCCGCACGGTACCGGTTGAACTGGTGACCGCTTCCGCCAGCGGTCTGGATGCCAACCTGTCCCCTGCCGCCGCACTGTGGCAGGTGCCGCGTATCGCCAAAGCGCGCGGGTTCTCGCCGCAATGGTTAACGCAACAGGTACAGGCGGCAACCCATACGCCGCTACTCGGCTTTCTCGGCCAACCTGTGGTAAATATTATTGAGCTGAATATGGCGCTGGATGCCCACAAGGATAATTGATGATGACCAACGAGCCGCTGCGTCCTAACCCGGATCGCCTGCTGGAACAAACCGCCGACGCGCACCGCGGAAAGCTGAAGATATTCTTCGGCGCCTGCGCCGGGGTAGGTAAAACCTGGGCGATGCTGGCAGAGGCGCAGCGGCTGCGTGCGCAGGGGTTGGACGTGCTGGCGGGCGTGGTAGAAACCCATGGTCGCAAAGAGACCGCTGCGATGCTGAATGGCCTGAGCATTTTGCCGCCAAAGCGCAGCGCCTACCGCGGCCGCTATGTGATGGAGTTCGACCTGGATGCCGCCCTCGCCCGTCGCCCGGCGCTGGTGTTAATGGATGAGCTGGCCCACAGCAACGCGCCCGGCTCCCGCCATCCCAAACGCTGGCAGGACATCGATGAGCTGCTGGAAGCGGGCATCGACGTCTTCACCACCGTTAACGTGCAGCATCTGGAGAGCCTGAACGATGTCGTCAGCGGCGTCACCGGTATTCAGGTGCGGGAAACCGTGCCCGATCCTTTTTTTGACGCCGCTGATGAGGTGGTGCTGGTGGATCTGCCGCCGGACGACCTCCGTCAGCGCCTGAACGAAGGCAAAGTTTATCTGGCCGGCCAGGCAGAACGCGCGATCGAAAATTTCTTTCGTAAAGGTAACCTGATCGCCCTGCGCGAACTGGCTCTACGCCGTACCGCCGAGCGGGTGGACGATCAAATGCGCGCCTGGCGCGACGGTCAGGGGCAGGAAAAAGTGTGGCATACTCAGGACGCGATCCTGCTGTGTATTGGCCATCATGCCGGCAGCGAAAAGCTGGTGCGCACCGCCGCGCGTCTGGCCGCCCGGCTGGGCAGCGTCTGGCACGCCGTTTACGTTGAAACCCCTACGCTGCACCGTCTGCCCGAACCGCAGCGCCGCGCTATCCTTAACGCACTGCGACTGGCGCAGGAGCTGGGCGCAGAGACCGCGACGTTGTCGGAGCCGTCCGAGGAAGCGGCGGTGATCCGTTATGCGCGTGAACACAATCTGGGCAAAATTGTCATTGGCCGTCAGCAGAAGCGTCGCTGGTGGCGCGGTGAACGCTTCGGCGACCGGTTGACTCGCCACGCGCCGGAGCTGGACCTGCTGGTGATAGGCGTAGATGAGACGCCCCTGCCGCTGCCCGAGCGCTCAAGCGACCGCCGCCCGTTTATCGACAAATGGCGCGTCCAGATCCGTGGCTGCCTGGTGGCGCTTGGGCTGTGCGCCGCCATTACGTGGGTGGCCGCTCAGTGGCTCATGACATTTGACGCCGCCAACCTGGTCATGCTCTATCTGCTGGGCGTGGTGATCGTCGCGCTGTTCTATGGCCGCTGGCCGTCGGTACTGGCGACGGTGATCAACGTGGTCAGTTTTGATCTCTTCTTTATCGCCCCACGCGGCACGCTGGCCGTCTCCGATGTCCAGTACCTGCTCACCTTCGGCGTGATGCTCACCGTCGGTCTGGTCATCGGTAATCTGACCGCTGGCGTGCGCTATCAGGCGCGTGTGGCCCGCTATCGCGAGCAACGAACACGGCACCTGTATGAAATGTCGAAAACACTCGCGGTGGGTCGCAACGCCCGCGATATCGCCCTCACCTGCGAGCAATATATTCGCTCGACCTTCCACGCCCGCAGCCAGGTCCTGCTGCCGGACGAAAACGGGAAGCTGGCGGCGCTGAATCATCAGGAAGGTATGACGCCGTGGGATGAAGCCATCGCCCACTGGAGCTTTGACAAAGGGCTACCCGCCGGAGCGGGAACCGACACGCTCCCCGGCGTCCCCTATCTGATTCTGCCGCTACGCAGCGCGGATAAAACCCACGGACTGGTCGTCGTCGAGCCCAATAATCTGCGTCAGCTGATGGTGCCGGAACAACAGCGACTGCTGGAAACCTTTACCCTTCTGGTCTCCAGCGCGCTGGAGCGGCTGGCATTGACGGCCAGCGAAGAGCAATCAAGGCTTATCAGCGAACGCGAAAGCCTGCGTAACTCGCTGCTCGCCGCGCTGTCGCACGACCTGCGCACACCGTTGACCGTGCTGTTTGGCCAGGCCGAAATTCTGACGCTCGATCTCGCCAGCAGCGGTTCGCCCTACGCGCCGCAGGCGAACGAAATTCGCCAGCACGTGCTTAACACTACGCGTCTGGTAAACAATCTGCTGGATATGGCGCGGATTCAGTCCGGTGGCTTTAATCTCAATAAGGAGTGGCTGACGCTCGAAGAGGTCGTGGGCAGCGCACTGCGTACGCTGGAACCCACGCTTGGCGGGCGGAAAATCCTTCTTACCCTGCCCGACCCGCTGATGCTGGTGCACCTCGACGGCCCGCTGTTTGAGCGAGTGCTCAACAACCTGCTGGAGAACGCCGTGAAGTACGCGGGCAGCGAGGCGCAAATTGGTATTCGCGCGGCAACGGAAAACAACCGCCTGCTGTTGGACGTTTGGGACAGTGGGCCAGGAATTCCAGGCGGCCAGGAACAGCATATTTTTGCCAAATTCGCCCGTGGCCACAAAGAGTCGGCCATTCCCGGCGTGGGGCTAGGTCTGGCCATTTGTCAGGCCATCGTTGAGATTCATGGCGGGACGCTGTCTGTCAGTAACCGCCCGGAAGGCGGCGCCTGTTTTCGTGTTACACTGCCACTGGAACAACCGCCTGAACTTGAAGAGGGATACGAAGAGCTGTGACCAGCGTTTTGATTGTTGAAGACGAACACGCCATTCGCCGTTTTCTGCGTACCGCGCTGGAAGCCGAAGACCTGCGCGTTTTTGATGCCGAAACCCTCCAGCGTGGGTTGCTGGAAGCGGCGACGCGCAAACCAGACCTGGTGATCCTCGATCTCGGCCTGCCGGACGGTGATGGCCTCGATTTTATTCGCGATATCCGCCAGTGGAGCCCGGTGCCGATTATTGTGCTGTCGGCGCGCAGTGAAGAGAGTGACAAGATAGCGGCGCTGGATGCAGGCGCCGACGATTATCTGAGTAAACCATTTGGCATCGGCGAGCTTCAGGCGCGCTTACGCGTCGCGCTACGTCGCCATGCCGGTGCCCAGCCCAATGAACCCGTCGTCTCCTTTGCTGATATCACCGTTGACCTCGCCTCACGGCGAATTACCCGTGGCAGTGCAGAAATCCATCTCACCCCGATTGAATTCCGTCTGCTGGCGGTACTGCTCAATAATGCCGGTAAAGTGCTCACCCAACGCCAACTGCTCAGCCAGGTATGGGGACCTAATGCCGTAGAACATAGTCACTATTTGCGCATTTATATGGGGCATCTTCGCCAGAAACTGGAAATAGATCCCGCGCGTCCTCAGCATTTATTAACCGAAACCGGAATTGGCTATCGTTTCATGTTGTGAATAGTTATTCATATTTACAACATAGCCAACTTTTATTTTTAATCAGAAATAACTTAATCTGAAAAATATTAAAATACGGTTTTAAAACCCTTTCAAATATATAATTAACACAATTTATTTACATTACTTAAACAATCCAGCATTTTATCCTGGCTCGTCGCTCATCAATAATGAATAATTTTATAAATGATCTCTTATTGTTGATCACCCTCACAGTTTTAAGCCCACCCGGAGATAAAATGGCTGCGCTTTAGGATATTCATCTGAGGTATACGAAATGGAAAACAATAACCGATTGATGCCCCACATACGGCGGACAACACATATTATGATGTTTGCTCACCGTAATAGTTTCGACTTTCACTTCTTTAACGCCCGATAAGTCTCCCGACTTCGGGCGCCTCGCAGTTATTCCTTGCTAATTCAGGCTTCTAGCCTGCTGCCAGCGCTCGCCATGACAAACCTGTATCTGCCGGCCACCGGACCGAGTTGGGTTTGCTACATTCTGAAAAAAGCAATGTTCTGATTTTATTGTCAGCGAGATCTTATTGCTTTTTTTCCGGCGATATCAATTTCTCCATTGAGAAATTGAGGGACTGCTATTACCTAAAATAAAGAGTCGAAAAAATGTCTGAATTAAAAATTGCCGTTAGTCGTTCATGTCCTGACTGCTTCACTACCCAGCGTAGTATTATCAATACCTGCGACACCCACTTTATTGATGTCGCGGCTGCCGTATTATCTATTGAAGACGTTGAGTGCGGTAAACTCGACGAAATAGATGCGACGGGTTATAACCTGCCAGTATTTATTGCTATTAATAAAGATCAGATCGTTCCGGCTGAATATCTTGCCCGCATTCAAGGGGTATTCGAGCACGATGAAACCCGCAACGATTTCTATGGCCGCCAGTTAGAGGCCGCCGCCCACAAGTACGAAGTCAATCTGCGCCCGCCGTTCTTCAGTGCGTTAGTGGATTATGTCGCCCAGGGCAACAGTGCCTTTGATTGCCCGGGGCATCAGGGCGGCGAATTCTTCCGCCGTCATCCAGCAGGGAATCAGTTTGTCGAGTACTTTGGCGAAACGCTTTTCCGTTCCGACCTGTGCAACGCCGACGTGGCAATGGGTGACCTGTTAATCCACGAAGGCGCGCCGTGCATCGCTCAGCAACACGCGGCGAAGGTGTTTAACGCCGACAAAACCTACTTCGTGCTCAACGGCACCTCCTCCTCTAACAAAGTGGTGCTCAACGCGCTGCTGACTCCGGGGGATTTAGTGCTGTTTGACCGTAACAACCACAAATCCAACCACCACGGCGCGCTGTTGCAGGCTGGAGCCACACCGGTCTACCTGGAAACCGCACGTAACCCGTATGGCTTTATCGGCGGCATCGATGCCCACTGCTTTGAAGAAGGCTATCTGCGTGAACTGGTGGCAGAAGTGGCGCCAAACCGCGCACGTAACGAACGCCCGTTCCGTCTGGCGGTCATCCAGCTGGGCACCTACGATGGCACTATCTATAACGCCCGTCAGGTGGTGGATAAAATCGGTCACCTGTGCGACTACATCCTGTTTGACTCCGCATGGGTAGGCTACGAACAGTTCATTCCGATGATGGCCGACTGCTCGCCGCTGCTGCTGGAACTGAATGAAAACGATCCGGGGATTCTGGTGACTCAGTCGGTGCACAAACAGCAGGCCGGTTTCTCCCAGACTTCGCAGATCCATAAAAAAGATAGTCATATCAAAGGCCAACAGCGCTATGTGCCGCATAAACGTCTCAACAACGCCTTTATGATGCACGCGTCCACCAGCCCGTTCTACCCGCTGTTTGCCGCGCTGGACGTCAACGCGCGGATGCACGAAGGGCAAGCGGGCCGCAATATGTGGATGGACTGCGTCTCGAACGGCATTGAAGCACGTAAGCTGATTCTGGATAACTGCCACCACATTCGTCCGTTTGTCCCCGCCGAGATTGACGGTAAACCGTGGCAATCCTGGCCGACCGAGCAGATTGCCAACGACCTGCGCTTCTTCCACTTCGTCCCGGGCGAACGCTGGCACGGCTTCGAAGGCTACGCAGAGCATCAGTACTTCGTTGACCCGTGCAAACTGCTGCTGACCACCCCAGGCATTGACGCTAACGGCGAGTACGACACCTTTGGCGTGCCGGCCACCATTCTGGCCAACTACCTGCGTGAACACGGCGTGGTGCCGGAAAAATGCGACCTCAACTCAATCCTGTTCCTGCTGACGCCAGCGGAAGATATGGCCAAGCTGCAACAGCTGGTGGCGCTGCTGGTGCGCTTCGAAACGCTGCTGGAATCTGACGCGCCGCTGCAAGAGGTGCTGCCGTCGCTCTACGGTCAGCATAAAGATCGTTACGCCGGTTACACCCTGCGCCAGCTGTGCCAGGAAATGCACAACCTTTATGCCCGCCACAACGTCAAACAGCTGCAAAAAGAGATGTTCCGCAAATCGCACTTCCCGCGCGTCAACATGAACCCGCAGGAAGCGAACTTTGCCTACATCCGCGGCGAGGTCGATCTGGTGCCGCTGTCGATGGCGGAAGGCAAAATCGCCGCCGAAGGCGCCCTGCCGTATCCTCCTGGCGTGCTGTGCGTTGTCCCGGGTGAAATCTGGGGGGATTCCGTTCTGCGCTACTTCAAAGCGCTGGAAGAAGGCATCAACCTGCTGCCGGGATTTGCGCCAGAACTGCAAGGGGTTTACATCCAGGAACACAACGGTCGCAAAGAAGTGTGGTGCAACGTGATTAAACCTCAGCAGCCGCTGCCAGCGATGCTGAAAGGGGAGAAATTATGAGCAAAGCCAACAACAAAATGGGTGTTGTTCAGCTCACCATCCTGACGATGGTGAACATGATGGGCTCCGGTATCATCATGCTGCCCACCAAGCTCGCTGAAGTCGGCACCATTTCCATTATCTCCTGGCTGGTCACCGCCGTCGGTTCGATGGCGCTGGCCTGGGCCTTCGCTAAATGCGGGATGTTCAGTAAAAAATCCGGCGGCATGGGCGGCTATGCGGAGTATGCCTTTGGTAAGTCGGGCAACTTTATGGCCAACTATACCTATGGGGTATCGCTGCTGATTGCCAACGTCGCGATCGCGATTTCGGCGGTGGGTTATGGCACCGAGCTTTTCGGTGCCGCACTGAGCCCCGTGCAAATTGGGCTCGCCACCATCGGCGTGCTGTGGATCTGTACCGTTGCCAACTTCGGCGGCGCGCGCATTACCGGACAGATCAGCAGCATCACGGTATGGGGCGTCATTATCCCGGTGGTGGGTCTGTGCGTGATTGGCTGGTTCTGGTTCAGCCCGACAATGTACGTCGAGTCCTGGAACCCGCATCACGTGCCGTTCTTTAGCGCGGTCGGTTCATCCATCGCTATGACGCTGTGGGCCTTCCTCGGTCTGGAATCCGCCTGCGCCAACGCTGAAGTGGTGGAAAACCCGGAACGTAACGTACCGATCGCCGTGCTCGGCGGGACGCTGGGGGCGGCGGTGATTTACATTGTCTCCACCAACGTGATTGCCGGGATTGTACCGAATATGGACCTGGCTAACTCAACCGCCCCGTTCGGCCTGGCCTTCGCGCAAATGTTCACGCCGGAAGTCGGTAAAGTGATCATGGCGCTGATGGTCATGTCCTGCTGCGGTTCGCTGCTCGGCTGGCAGTTCACTATCGCCCAGGTATTCAAATCCTCGGCGGACGAAGGCTACTTCCCGAAAGTGTTCTCTCAGGTTAGCAAGGCGGATGCGCCAGTTAAGGGGATGCTGGTCATCGTGGTCATTCAGTCCGGGCTGTCGTTGATGACCATCAGCCCGTCGCTGAATAATCAGTTCAACGTGCTGGTGAACCTGGCGGTCGTCACCAACATTATTCCGTACATCCTGTCGATGGCAGCGCTGGTTATTATCCAGCGTATGGCTAACGTGCCGATGAACAAAGCGCGCATCGCTAACTTCGTGGCATTCGTTGGGGCAATGTATAGCTTCTATGCGCTCTACTCTTCCGGTGAAGAAGCGATGCTGTACGGTTCCATCGTGACGTTCCTCGGCTGGACGCTGTACGGCCTGGTGTCGCCGCGTTTTGAGTTGAAGAATAAACACGGTTAATTGACTTACCCGTTCGGGCTGTAGACCACTACAGCCCGCTTTCTTTTCTTTCGTTGATAAGGCAGCTAACTTGAGTAATCCAGATCGTATTGTCTCCGACCCAGAACGGATCCTCCGTCTTATTCAGACCCAGCAAATTTGCCGTATCGCACTGAACGATGAGAGCAGCCCGTACATTGTTCCGGTCAACTTTGGTTGTACCTATCAGGACGAACGCTGGACGTTCTATTTCCATGGCGCGCGCACCGGTAAAAAGATGCGTTTGTTGCGTAAAGACCCGGCAATCAGCCTGGAAATAGACGGTGATTATCGCTTAATTCCCGCCGAGGATGCCTGTGATTATAGCAGTGCGTACACCAGCATCATTGCCAATGGACAGGCGTCGATTTTGCAAGAATGCGAAGAAATGACCACCGGGCTGGACCTCATCATGCGGCAGGCCGTACCGGGTAAAACCTTCAGCTATCGTGACGATATGATGAAAGCGGTGTGCGTCGTGCGAATGGATTGCCAGACGCTAACCTGCCGCCAGCATCAGGGAATATGAAAAAGGAGCCTTACGGCTCCTTTGTCTTAACAGCGATGATATCAGGCGTTTTTCAGCACTTCGCTAACAATCTCTACCGCTTCTTTCTCAATCTGCTGACGATGCTCAGCGCCAAGGAAGCTTTCGCAGTAAATCTTGTACGCATCTTCCGTGCCGGACGGACGCGCCGCAAACCAGCCGTTATCGGTCATCACTTTCAGACCACCGATAGATGCGCCGTTACCCGGTGCAGCGGTCAGGCGTGCGGTAATCGGATCACCGGCCAGAGTGCTGGCGCTGACCATCTCAGGAGAGAGCTTAGACAGCGCCGCTTTCTGTGCGGAAGTCGCGCTCGCCTGCAGACGGTTATAGCTTGGCGCGCCGAAACGTGCGGCCAGGTCGTTGTAGTGTTCCTGCGGATTCTTACCGGTGACGGCGGTGATTTCTGCCGCCAGCAGGCACATGATGATCCCGTCTTTATCGGTTGACCACGGCGTACCGTCGAAACGCAGGAAGGAAGCGCCCGCGCTCTCTTCGCCGCCGAAGCCAAAGCTACCGTCGAACAGGCCATCAACAAACCATTTAAAGCCCACCGGCACTTCAACCAGCTTACGGCCCAGGTCATTCACCACGCGGTCAATCATTGCGGAAGAGACCAGGGTTTTACCCACGGCAACGTCTTTGCCCCACTGCGGACGATGCTGGAACAGGTAGTTGATCGCCACCGCCAGGTAGTGGTTCGGGTTCATCAGCCCGGCCGGGGTAACAATACCGTGACGGTCGTAGTCAGGATCGTTGGCAAATGCCAGGTCGAACTTATCACGCAGCGCCAGCAGGCCTGCCATCGCGCACTCGGAAGAGCAGTCCATACGGATTGCGCCATCTTTATCGAGGTGCATGAAGCGGAAAGTCTGGTCAACGTGATCGTTAACAATGGTCAGGTTCAGGTTGTAGTGCTTCGCGATACGTTTCCAGTATTCGATACCGGAACCGCCCAGCGGATCAACGCCCAGGGTCAGACCGGCTTTCTGGATCGCCGCCATATCGACGATATCCGCCAGCCCTTCAATGAACGGCTGCACCAGATCGACTTCCTTCACATGACCCGAGGCCAGGGCCGCATCGTAAGAGATGCGCTTCACGCCGTTCAGATCGGCGGCCAACAGCGCGTTAGCGCGGTCTTCAACCACTTTGGTGACGTTGGTATCAGCCGGGCCACCGTTTGGCGGGTTGTACTTGATACCACCGTCTTCCGGCGGGTTGTGGGACGGCGTAATGACAATGCCATCGGCCAGCGGGCCGCCTTTCTTGTTGTGCACCAGGATAGCGTTGGAAACCGCCGGCGTCGGCGTGAAACCATTGTTTTCCTGCACAATCACATCAACGCCATTCGCCGCTAACACTTCAAGTACGGAGATGAACGCAGGCTCAGAAAGCGCGTGCGTATCTTTTCCGACGTAGCATGGGCCCGAAATTCCATTTTTCGTGCGCTCTTCAGCAATCGCCTGAGCAATGGCCAAAATATGCTTTTCATTGAAGCTGTGACGACCTGCGCTACCGCGGTGACCGGAGGTCCCGAATTTCACCGCGTGTTCCGCATTGCTCACGTCCGGCTGCAGCACGTAGTACTGGGCCGTCAGTTGAGCGACGTTGATCAAATCACTCTGCTGTGCGGGTTGACCCGCACGGGTATGGTTTGCCATTGCCTGGTCCTTCTTATGCAAGGGTTAGATTGTCAGTATTAGATGGTACCGCAAACCTTCTCAATCAATTCCGCCGGGAATTGCATTGACTGCATGATGTGTTCGACCATGCTGCATTTACGGCCCGTATTGGTATTGGTAATGACCCAGTATGGCGTATCCGGAACCTGTTTTGGTTTCGTCTGATTGCCGTTTTTCAGCAGCGTTTGCTCGTCGGCAGCAAAGTAGACGCGGGTACGGCCATGAAGGGATTCGGTTGCCTCAGCAAACGCATTGTTGTCCAGAGAGTACAGCGTGGTCAGTACCAGCATGAAGCGGTTTACCGCTTTCTTCTGCTCTGCATACTCGTCGGAGAGCAGCAGTTCGCGCATGGCACGGACTTTATCTTTGGCGGATTTAACCGTTTTCACCTCAGCAACGGGGGCAGCAGCGGGCGCCGGAGCGGCAACCGTTTCTGCTTTGACGACCGGCGCGGCAGCGACGGCTGCGGGCTGGGAAGCGGCGGAGAATTTCAGCATACGCCGTAAAATGTCGGACGCGCTCTCGCCAATGCGCAGAGTGTGGGCTGCAATATAGCGATAGAGCTCGTCATCAACTTCGATCGTTTTCATCTTAATCCGGTGCGATAATTTTTCTGAATACAGTTTATTGGGATTATAAAGTCAAAACCCAACAGCGGGTAGCGCCAAACCAGGGGCACGGCAAAATTCGGATGAGTTCCTCACTTGCCCCTGAGCGTTAGAATGTTCAACATGATACCCTAACCCGACAATGCGAAAAAAAGAACTTTGCTATGAAATTGAATTTCCGAGCGCAAACTGCACAAAACCTGCACAATAATTCCCCCATCGTCCTGGTCCACGGTCTGTTCGGCAGCCTGGATAACCTCGGCATTCTCGCCCGCGACCTGCTTGCCGATCACGATGTCATTCAGGTCGACATGCGTAACCACGGTCTGTCGCCGCGTTCCGACGATATGAGCTATCCGGCCATGGCGCAGGATTTGCTCGATACTCTCGACGCCAACCAGATTGAGAAAGCGACATTCATCGGCCATTCAATGGGCGGAAAAGCGGTGATGGCGCTGACCGCGCTGGCCCCGGAGCGCATCGACCGCCTGGTGGCAATCGACATTGCGCCGGTGGATTACCACGTGCGTCGTCATGATGAAATTTTTGCCGCCATTAACGCCGTCACCAGCGCGGGCGTCTCCACGCGCCAGCAGGCAGCCACGGTGATGCGCGAGTATCTGCATGAAGAAGGCGTGATTCAGTTTCTGCTGAAGTCGTTTGTTGACGGTGCCTGGCGCTTTAACGTGCCGGTGCTGTGGGAGCAATATCCCCATATCGTCGGCTGGGAAACCATTCCGGCCTGGGAACACCCTGCGCTGTTTATTCCCGGCGGCAATTCACCGTATGTCACCGAAGCCTATCGTGACGATCTGCTGGCGCAATTCCCGCAGGCGAAAGCGCACGTGATTGCCGGGGCGGGTCACTGGGTTCACGCCGAAAAACCGGACGCCGTGCTGCGCGCCATTCGCCGTTACCTCGCTGAGTGATTAAAAATGCATCGACCGCGCGCCAGAATGGCCGTGGTCGTTGGCGTGCGGGTTCCACTGTTGTATGATTGCGCGCTGTCTGCACCGGGCACCGTCCGGTAGCTTGTTTCCCCGAAGTCACTCAGAACCATGGCAAAAGAACAAACGGACCGTACGACATTAGATTTGTTCGCAAATGAGCGTCGGCCGGGAAGACCCAAAACCAATCCGCTTTCGCGTGACGAACAGCTCCGCATTAATAAGCGCAATCAGCTCAAACGCGACAAAGTTCGTGGGCTTAAGCGCGTCGAGTTAAAGCTAAACAGCGACGCCGTTGATGCGCTCAACGAGCTGGCAGCTGCCCGTGAGATGAGCCGCAGCGAACTCATCGAAGAGATGCTGATGAGCCAACTGGCGCTGCTGCACGGGCAAGGGAAAGTCTGAAATCCCCCCCCAAAACGCACTTTCATGTAGCAGAGTGTGCAGTACGGCACGATAGCTGTTTCCGCCCGCTTCTCTGTTCTGCTATGATTGCCCTTATCTGTGGGCAATAAGCCACCACCATATCATTAAGTTTCAAGAGGTTATTTTACTCATGGCAATCGTTGGCATCTTCTTCGGTAGCGACACCGGGAACACCGAAAATATCGCAAAAATGATTCAAAAACAGCTTGGTAAAGATGTCGCTGACGTTCACGACATTGCCAAGAGCAGCAAAGAAGACCTGGCAGGCTACGATATCCTGCTGCTGGGTATCCCAACCTGGTACTACGGTGAAGCACAGTGCGACTGGGACGATTTCTTCCCGTCTCTGGAAGAAGTTGACTTCAACGGTAAGCTGGTCGCCCTCTTCGGCTGTGGCGATCAGGAAGATTACGCGGAGTACTTCTGCGATGCGCTGGGTACGATTCGCGACATCATCGAGCCAAACGGCGCGACCATCGTTGGTCACTGGCCAACCGCAGGCTACCACTTCGAAGCGTCGAAAGGCCTGGCCGATGACGACCACTTCGTGGGTCTGGCGATTGACGAAGACCGCCAGCCGGAGCTGACCGCTGAACGCGTTGAAAAATGGGTTAAGCAGGTTGCTGAAGAGCTGCACCTCGACGAAATCAAAAACGCCTGATGATATTGAGGCGCGATAACAAATCGCGCCTCATTAATAGGTAAAAGCAATCAAAATAATAGCTACATTTTTTTAACTTTTCAGCGCATACCTGTACAATATCTTCTGATTTAGCGTAGGTTCATCGCTCTGTTTGTCGGTGACGCCTCGTTTTTGAAAGCTTAGTTTACCCAAGCCTTGCTGTTTTCATTTATCCAGGGTCATTCTATAATGAGACGCATTAAAACGGGTGAATTCTCTGTGATACTTTCGCTGATGGAAGTTAATCGTTTAGCAACAGGACAGATTCCGCATGACTGACAATAATACCGCATTAAAGAAGGCTGGCCTGAAAGTCACACTTCCACGGTTAAAGATTCTGGAAGTTCTTCAGGAACCGGATAACCACCATGTCAGTGCGGAAGACTTATACAAACGCCTGATCGACATGGGTGAAGAAATTGGCCTGGCCACGGTTTATCGTGTTCTGAACCAGTTTGATGACGCGGGCATCGTGACCCGTCATAATTTTGAAGGCGGCAAATCCGTTTTCGAACTGACCCAGCAGCATCACCACGATCACCTTATTTGCCTCGACTGTGGCAAAGTGATCGAGTTCAGCGACGAATCTATCGAAGCTCGCCAGCGTGAAATTGCCGCCAAACACGGAATTCGTCTGACCAACCACAGCCTTTATCTTTATGGCCACTGCGCTGAAGGCGACTGCCGTGAAGATGAACATGCTCACGATGGTGTAGAGAAGTAACTTCCCCCCTCGTTAAAAAGCCAGCGCCATGCGTTGGTTTTTTTTGCCCTTCGTTCGCATTCAGCCATAAAAAAACCGCTGCAAGTGAACTGCACCCAAAAAGTTGGACACCCAACGAAGTAAGGTGCAGTTTTTTATGAGCAAGTATTCTCTCAGCTTTAGAGTCCAGTGGAATACCGAACTCAGGCCCTTATAACCGCTTAGTATAAACCGTCCAACATTATGGGGTCAGTTCACAAGCAGCGGTTTTTTCAGTTATTAGCATTCGCCTTATCTTATGGCTTCACGGTGTTATTGCTGCGAATTTCCTGCCACATCTTATCGCATTTGGCTTTTACGGCCTGGTCGTTACCGGTACGGGTTGCCTGAATACACTGCTGGTAATCCAGCACGCGTACGGATTCCTGATTAGCAAACTGTTCATGCTGTTTCTCTTTTTTCAGCACGTTCAGCACGCTCTGGCAGGCCTGGATTTTGTCCGGATTGCCTTCAGCGGTGTTAATGCACGCGCTGTAGGCATCCTTCAGCTTACTGTCTTCTTTCGGCGTGGATGGCTGAACGCAAGCGGTAAGGCCAGCGGCCATCAGGGCAACAATAATCAGTTTTTTCATACGATGAGCCTCTTAGCGGCGGCAGAGGCTTCCCCCTGCCGCATCATGCATCAGAAAATAGTGAACGGTGCGATAACCATGAATTTCACGTCACGCTCATCCTGGAAGATGTTGCCGTAACCACCGCCCCAGCTTGGGATGTCGGAGTGGTTGTCGTACTGAGTGAAGTGCAGTTTGAAGAGGGTACCCTTCGCGCGGCCTTCCTGTACGGTATACATGGCATCCAGGCTGTATGCAGATTCTCTGATCGTATTGTTTTTGTTGTAGTAGGCATCCGGGTTCATCTGCCAGGTCGCTGGTTTCGCATCCCATGCATAGACGTAGGATGCACCCACTGCCCAGCCAGGAAGATTCCAGTTCTTCAGGTCATACATACCACCGAAGAAGACCGCTTTTTCGCCGTTGGCGTTGAAGTCAGAGCGGTTATCCCACCAGATATCCAGACGACCGTTAGATGACGCGTAGGTCGGGGTCATACGCTGCAGGAAGTAGCCCTGCTGACCGTCAGCCTTAACCCAGGTCCCTTCCAGACGGAAGTCGAACACTTCGTTCAGCTTATAGCCAAATGTTAACGCCTGCAGCCACGCGGTGCCGTCGTAAATGTCGTTCACGCCGTGATCGCTCACTTTGTCACGGGTACCATAGAACTGGTAGCTGGTAGTCAGCGGGCCGCCAGGGATATCAAATTTGTAGCTTGCTTTGGCGAAGTACTGGTCGACATAACCTTCCGCCTGACCGAATGCCGCTTCCAGCACCAGGTCATTTTTAAAATCGTATTTCGCACCGATAGAGTGCAGGTAATCAACTTTGGTCTTCTTATCATTCTGATAGAAGTTATCCATCTCCAGATGCCATGGCGCCTTATACTCATTGGTCCACATGTAGGAGAAGCTCAGCGCGCCATTGTCGCCGTAGTCAAAGTTTGCACCAGCTTCAGCCCCCTGGTAAGTACCCGGCATAAAGCTCCAGTGCGGTGCCAGCAGGGTTTGACCGGTTGGTTGAATGTAACCCGCACGCGCCCAGGTTGGGCCAAGTTTAAATTTAGCTGCCGCTTTATACAGGCTGATACCGCTCTTATCGCCGCTGTAATCTTCGCTATAGCCTTTATTTTTTGACGAGAATGCAATTTCGTTCGGGTGACCGCTTTCGCTACTTTCCGCCATTTCAATCGCGGTAAAAGCAGCAATATCAATACCGAACATGTCAGCCGCATAACCCGACTGGAAGTCGAGGTTGGCGTTCCAGGTGGAGTGAGAAAGGTTGGTTTTATATTTGTCGTGGTCGGTCACATCTTTACGGTCACGCTCACGCTGCCAATAGTAGATGCCGCCGGTTAATGTTGAATCATCAATGAACCCTTCTGCCTTCGCTTCCGGAGTCATCACAAAGCCTGACATTGCTGTCACACCGGCGATAGCCAGCGCCAGCGTACTACGTTTGCCACTAAACGTACGCATAGTTATATCCTCTTTGACTTTTAAAAATGCCGCTGCAAAGCAGAAGCAAAAAAATAAAACGCTAAAAAATGAACTTCTGGAAAAAAGGTGTTTCAGTACACTGATAGACTATTTTTCGCGACGCGAATTATCAATCCTTTTCCGCAACAAGAGTGCAGGATTATGACAAAGCGCACATATTTGGTTTCAATGTGTAACGTAATGCATTGTTAACATTTGCACAGGCCAGCCCTTGCGGGGCTTGGATGAAATGTTAATGAGACCGTTTACATTGAAGATCAGGGGTGGGTAGATGTAAAAAAGTGCGAACGTACCAGATCCAGGAAAATATTATTAATTCGCATCGCGAAACTATAAAAAAGAACCGGTTTGCACATTACCGGAACAGAAAGGAACGATATGTTGCCATCGGCGCCAGGGGCATATGACCAGGCAAAAAAAACGCCGCAAAAGCGGCGTTTTTCATGTTGGATCGGCGAGTATTAGCCAACCCAGGTATCACGTAAACCAACGGTACGGTTAAAGACCAGCTTGTCTGCCGTGCTGTAGCGGCTGTCGAGGCAGAAGTAACCCTCACGCTCGAACTGGTACGCTTTACCGGCCTCAGCGGCCTGCAGAGACGGCTCGGCATAGCCCTGCTTGATAACCAGTGACTCAGGGTTCATCACCGCCAGGAAGTCTTCTGCGGCGCCTGGGTTCGGTACGCTGAACAGACGATCGTACAAGCGAATCTCTACCGGCAGCGCGTGCGCGGCGCTAACCCAGTGAATTACGCCCTTCACTTTGCGGCCATCAGCCGGATCTTTGCTCAGGGTATCAGCATCGTAGGTACAGAAGATGGTGGTGATATTGCCTTCGGCATCTTTCTCCACGCGCTCTGCTTTCACCACATAGGCGTTACGCAGACGCACTTCTTTCCCCATCACCAGACGCTTGTACTGCTTGTTCGCTTCTTCACGGAAGTCTGCGCGATCGATCCAGATTTCAGCGCTAAACGGCACTTCACGGCTGCCCATTTCCGGTTTATTCGGATGGTTAGGCATGGAAACCATTTCGCTCTCGCCCTGCGGATAGTTTTCGATCACCAGTTTTACCGGATCGATAACCGCCATCGCGCGCGGCGCGTTTTCATTCAGATCTTCACGAATGCAGGATTCCAGCGACGCCATCTCAATGGTGTTGTCCTGCTTGGTCACGCCGATGCGCTTGCAGAACTCGCGAATGGAGGCGGCGGTGTAGCCACGGCGACGCAGACCGGAGATGGTCGGCATACGCGGGTCGTCCCAGCCTTCGACATGTTTTTCCATCACCAGCTGATTCAGCTTGCGCTTGGACATCACGGTGTATTCCAGATTCAGGCGCGAGAATTCGTACTGGCGCGGGTGAACCGGAATGGTGATGTTGTCCAGCACCCAGTCGTACAGACGACGGTTGTCCTGGAACTCCAGCGTACACAGCGAGTGGGTAATGCCTTCCAGCGCATCGCTGATGCAGTGAGTGAAGTCGTACATCGGATAGATGCACCACTTGGTGCCGGTCTGGTGGTGATCGGCAAATTTAATACGGTACAGCACCGGGTCACGCATAACGATAAACGGCGAAGCCATATCGATTTTGGCGCGCAGGCACGCGGTACCTTCCGCGAAGCCGCCGGTACGCATTTTTTCGAACAGCGCCAGGTTCTCTTCTACGCTGCGATCGCGGAATGGGCTATTTTTGCCCGGCGCAGTCAGCGAGCCGCGATATTCACGGATCTGTTCCGGCGTCAGTTCGTCAACGTAGGCCAGGCCTTTGTTGATAAGTTCTACAGCGTAGGCGTGCAGCTGATCGAAGTAATCCGAGGAGTAGCGAACGTTGCCTGACCAGTGAAAACCTAACCACTCGACATCGTTTTTGATCGACTCTACGTATTCGATATCTTCTTTCACCGGGTTGGTGTCATCGAAACGCAGGTTGCACTGGCCCTGGTAGTCTTTCGCGATACCAAAGTTCAGGCAGATAGATTTCGCGTGGCCGATGTGCAGATAGCCATTCGGCTCTGGCGGAAAACGTGTATGCACCGTGTTGTGCTTACCGGTTGCCAGATCTTCATCGATGATCTGACGAATAAAGTTAGTCGGGCGGGCTTCAGCCTCACTCATCGTGGATTCCTCAAAGCGTAAACAACGTATAACGGCACATGATCTTATAAGCCGCGCCCGGAGACAACTATTAGTTGCACAAAAAGGCGTTGTACCGATGAATATGGGGGAATTTACGGCAAAAAAAAGCGGCGGAGGAATTCCCCCGCCGCTTAAGGCATTAATCTACTTTACTCAGGAGCGATTATTTACCTTTAATCTCATACAGCGGCGTCTGACCCGCAACCACGTGACCTTCGGCTTTAATCACCAGACCGCCGAAATCATCGCTGTTACTGCATACGACTGGGCTGATCATTGAGCGTGCATTCGCGTTCAGGAAGTCCAGATCCATTTCCAGGATTGGCTGACCTGCTTTGACTTCCGCCCCCTCTTCAACCAGGCGGCTGAAGCCTTTACCTTCCAGCGCTACGGTATCGATACCCATGTGGACAACGATTTCCGCGCCTTTATCTGTTTCCAGACAGAACGCATGGTTGGTGTTGAAGATTTTCACGATAGTGCCCGCAGCCGGGGAAACAACGATGTTGTCCGTTGGTTTCACCGCAATGCCGTCGCCGACCGCTTTGCTGGCGAACGCTTCGTCAGGCACCTGCTCCAGCGCCACCACATCACCGGTAATTGGCGAAACCAGCGCTTCAACGGTTGCGGCGTTAGCCACTGCCTGCGGTTTTGCCGCAGCAGGTGCCGCAGCCGGCGCGCTGTCAGCAGAAGCAGCGGCAACCGGGCCACGTGCAACCACTTTCTTCATCGCATCGCCAATCGCTTCTGCTTTCGCACCCACGATAACCTGGATGGTTTGTTTGTTCAGTTTCACCACGCCGGATGCACCCAGGCGTTTACATACTGCGTCACTCACCTTCGCGGAGTCGGCAACGGTCAGGCGCAGACGGGTAATACAGGCGTCAATCGCTTTCAGGTTGTCAGTACCACCAACGGCAGCAATGTAGCTGGTCGCCAGTTGATCCAGACCTTCTTCCGTGTTGCTGTTGGCTTCGTTGGTCACAACGTTTTCGTCTTTATCTTCGCGGCCCGGCGTTTTCAGGTTAAACATGCGAATAACCACGCTGAACAGCACGAAGTAGATAACGAAGAACACCAGACCCATCACCACCAGCATCCAGACGTTCTTACTCGCTGCCGGCAGGCTGTACATCAACACGTAGTCGATAGCACCTGCGGAGAAGGAGAAGCCCGCGTGGATACCCAGCAGCGTTGCAATGAACAGGCTCACGCCGGTCAGAATCGCGTGCAGGAGGTACAGTACCGGCGCCAGGAACATGAACAGGAATTCCAGCGGCTCGGTCACACCGGTCAGGAACGCGGTGACGGCAACAGACAGCAGCATACCGCCGACCATCGGACGACGCGCTTTTGGCGCTGCGAAGTACATCGCCAGTGCCGCACCCGGCAGACCAAACATCATGATCGGGAAGAAGCCGGACATGAACATACCCGCGGTGCCGTCACCCGCATAGAAGCGGTTGATGTCGCCGTGGAATACCGCACCCGCCGCGTTGGTGAACTCACCAATCTGGAACCAGGCGATAGTGTTCAGAACCTGATGCAGACCGGTTGGGATCAGCAGACGGTTGATGAAACCAAAGATACCGGAACCCAGCGCGCCCGCGCCGACGATCCACTCACCGCCCGCATGGATAGCGTTCTGCACCGGCGGCCATACGTAGCCGAAGATGGCAGCCAGCACCAGACAGAAGAAGCCGGTTGCGATCGGCACAAAACGTTTACCGCCGAAGAAGCTCAGGAAGTCAGGCAGTTTGATACCCGCCCAACGGTTATAAACGGCACCACCGACCAGACCGGTAATGATACCGGCCAGCACACCCATGTTAATGGCTGGGTTGATAGTCACCATTGCTTTGGTCAATACGAAATAACCTACCGCACCCGCCAGCGCTGCCGCACCCGCGCTGTCTTTTGACCAGCTGGATGCCACACCGATAGCGAAGATTAGCGCCAGGTTATCAAAGATAGACCCGCCCGCCTGTGCGATAAACGCGACGTTGAGTAGATCTGGCTGACCAAATCGCAGCAACAGCGCCGCAACTGGCAGCACGGCGATAGGGAGCTGTAACGCCCTACCGAGTCGCTGGAAAAAACCTAAAATATTCATCTTATTCCCCCTACGAGACCCCGAGACGGCTCATTTAATCTAAGCCATTTTTTTATTGTGCAAAAAAGCATGACACTGCGATGTCTTGTAAACTGCATTTACACCTGTTCAGGCATCAGAGTGTGTGAAAATTTAATTCGTATCGCAAATTAAACGCGTTCTTTTTGTGACTATAGTCACCAAATATTGTTCTCACCACTCCCTTTCACTGGCTAACTATGAAAACTTATTTTATCATTCAAAAAATCAAAACGGATTGCTCCCTATCGATGCAAACAGGTTACGCTTAGAGAGTGCACGGAGACGCCATCCGCCAACTTCTTACATTTAAATTTTGAGGTGAAGAATGAGACTGATTCCTCTCGTTAACGCTGAACAAGTCGGCAAATGGGCTGCTCGCCACATCGTTAACCGCATCAACGCGTTTAAACCTACCGCAGATCGTCCGTTTGTCCTCGGACTGCCAACCGGCGGTACCCCGCTGGCGACCTACAAAGTGTTAGTCGAAATGCATAAAGCGGGCCAGGTTAGCTTTAAACATGTTGTCACCTTTAACATGGACGAATATGTCGGCCTGCCAAAAGAGCATCCGGAAAGCTACCACAGCTTTATGCACCGTAACTTCTTCGATCATATCGACATTCCTGAAGAAAACATCAATCTGCTGAATGGCAACGCGCCAGATGTTGACGCAGAGTGCCGTCGCTATGAAGAGAAAATTCGTTCTTACGGTAAAATCCACCTGTTCATGGGCGGTGTGGGCAACGACGGCCACATTGCGTTCAACGAACCGGCATCGTCACTCTCTTCCCGTACCCGCATCAAGACGCTGACTCACGAAACCCGCGTGGCAAACTCCCGCTTCTTCGATGGCGACGTCTCTCTGGTGCCAAAATATGCGCTGACCGTTGGCGTGGGCACCCTGCTGGATGCCGAAGAAGTGATGATCCTGGTGCAGGGCGCGCCGAAAGCGCTGGCGCTACAGCAGGCGGTTGAAGGCAACGTTAACCACATGTGGACCATTACCTGTCTGCAGCTGCACCCGAAATCGCTGATCGTTTGCGACGAACCGTCCACGATGGAGCTGAAAGTTAAGACCCTGAAATATTTCAATGAATTAGAAGCTGAAAATATCAAAGGTCTGTAATGTCTTACCCGTCCCACGCCGCGGCGTGGGACAACATTTTTTGAATACCGGGGGTCGTAATGTATGCATTAACCCATGGCCGGATCTTTACCGGTCACGAAATTCTGGATGACCATGCGATTATCGTCGCCAATGGCCTTATTGAACGTATTTGCCCACTGGCTGATGTACCAGCGAACGTCGAACAGCGTTCCGTGAATGGCGCCATTCTCGCCCCTGGTTTTATCGACGTTCAGCTTAACGGCTGCGGCGGCGTACAGTTCAACGATACTGCCGAAGCGGTGACCGTTGAAACGCTGGAGATTATGCAGAAAGCCAATGAGAAATCTGGCTGCACCAGCTTCCTGCCGACGCTGATTACCACCAGCGACGACCTGATGAAACAGGGCGTACGCGTGATGCGTGAATATCTCGCCAAACACCCGAACCAGGCGCTGGGCTTGCACCTCGAAGGCCCGTGGCTGAACCTGGTGAAAAAAGGCACCCATAATCCGGAATTCGTGCGCAAGCCAGATCACGAACTGGTGCAATTCCTCTGCGACAACGCTGACGTGATCACCAAAGTGACCCTGGCGCCAGAGATGGTCGCACCGGAAGTGATTACCGCGCTGGCTAACGCCGGTATCGTGGTTTCCGCCGGGCACTCCAACGCCACGGCGAAAGAAGCGCGTATCGGTTTCCGCGCCGGCATCACCTTCGCCACCCACCTGTTTAACGCCATGCCGTACATGTCTGGCCGCGAACCAGGCCTGACCGGTGCAATTCTCGATGCGAATGAAATCTACTGCGGTATCATTGCTGATGGCCTGCATGTGGACTACATCAATATCCGTAACGCCAAACGCCTGAAAGGCGATAAGCTGTGCCTGGTCACCGACGCCACCGCACCGGCAGGCGCCAATATTGATCAGTTCATTTTTGCCGGTAAAACAATATACTACCGCAATGGTCTCTGCGTAGACGAAAACGGCACCTTGAGCGGTTCATCGCTGACGATGATCGAAGGGGTCCGCAACCTGGTCGAGCACGCTAACATTGCGCTGGACGAAGTGCTGCGTATGGCGACGCTCTACCCTGCTCGCGCGATCGGTGTTGAAAAGCACCTCGGCAGCATTGCCCCGGGTAAAGTGGCGAACCTGACCGCATTCACCCACGACTTTAAAATCATCAAGACCATCGTTAATGGCGACGAGGTCGTTACTGAGTAAGAGAAAGTATGACATCAGGCGGACAAGCTCAAATTGGTAATGTTGATCTCGTAAAACAGCTTAACAGCGCGGCCGTTTACCGCCTGATTGACCAGCATGGGCCAATCTCGCGGATTCAGATTGCCGAGCAGAGCCAGCTTGCCCCCGCCAGCGTAACCAAAATTACGCGTCAGCTTATTGAACGCGGCCTGATCAAAGAAGTCGATCAGCAGGCCTCCACCGGGGGCCGCCGCGCCATTTCTATCGTCACCGAAACCCGCAATTTCCACGCGATTGGCGTCCGTTTGGGCCGCCACGACACCACCCTGACACTGTACGATCTGAGCAGCAAGGCGGTTGCCGAAGAACACTACCCGCTGCCGGAGCGCACTCAGGAAACGCTGGAATATGCGTTGCTCAACACCATTGCCACCTTTATTGAATCGTGCCAGCGTAAAATTCGCGAGCTGATCGCCATTTCGGTGATTCTGCCCGGTCTTGTCGACCCGGAAAGCGGCATTATTCGCTATATGCCGCATATCCCGGTCGAAAACTGGCATCTGGTGGAAGCACTGGAAAAACGTTTCAAAGTCACCTGCTTTGTCGGCCACGACATCCGCAGTCTGGCGCTCGCGGAGCACTACTTTGGTGCAAGCCAGGACTGTGAAGACTCCATTCTGGTGCGCGTGCACCGCGGTACCGGCGCGGGCATCATCTCTAACGGGCGTATTTTTATTGGCCGTAATGGCAATGTGGGTGAAATCGGCCATATTCAGGTTGATCCGCTCGGCGAGCGCTGCCACTGTGGCAACTTCGGCTGTCTGGAAACCGTGGCTGCGAATGCCGCCATTGAACAGCGCGTGCGCCATCTGCTTGAACAGGGCTACCAGAGCCGGATCACGCTTGACGATTGCCACATCAAAACCATCTGTAAGGCGGCCAATAAAGGTGACCCACTTGCCACCGAAGTTATTGAGCACGTGGGACGCCATCTCGGGAAAACAATTGCCATCGCCATCAACCTGTTTAACCCACAAAAAGTGGTAATTGCCGGTGAGATCATCGAGGCTGACCGCGTGCTGTTACCCGCCATCGAAGGCTGCATCAATACTCAGGTTCTGAAGGCATTCCGCAAGAATCTGCCGGTGGTACGTTCGACCCTCGACCATCGCTCCGCGATTGGCGCTTTTGCGCTGGTTAAACGCGCCATGCTGAACGGGATTTTGCTGCAACATTTGTTGGAAGGTTAGTCCTGAGAGGTAATGCTGGGGATAACGTGTATAATTACGCCTCTTCAAAAACAAACGCCAGGTAGTCCATGACCATTCAGAATGTAATCTGTGATATTGACGGCGTGCTGATGCACGATAACGTCGCCGTGCCGGGCGCGGCAGAATTCGTCGCGCGCGTACTGGATAAAGGTATGCCGTTTCTTTGTCTGACTAACTACCCTTCACAGACGGGTCAGGATTTAGCGAACCGTTTCGCCACCGCAGGCATCGACGTGCCTGACAGCGTATTTTACACCTCCGCCATGGCTACCGCCGATTTCCTGCGCCGCCAGGAAGGCAAAAAAGCGTACGTGGTCGGCGAAGGCGCATTGATCCACGAACTTTATAAAGCCGGGTTCACCATCACCGACGTCAACCCTGACTTCGTTATCGTGGGTGAAACGCGCTCCTTTAACTGGGAGATGATGCACAAAGCGGCATTCTTCGTGGCCAATGGCGCACGCTTCATTGCAACCAACCCGGACACGCATGGCCGCGGCTATTACCCTGCCTGTGGCGCACTGTGCGCCGGCATCGAAAAAATCTCAGGCCGTAAGCCGTTTGTCGTTGGCAAGCCAAGTCCGTGGATCATCCGCGCCGCGCTTAACAAAATGCAGGCGCATTCAGAGCAAACGGTGATCGTCGGCGATAATCTCCGCACCGATATTCTGGCCGGCTTCCAGGCTGGTCTGGAAACGATTCTGGTCCTTTCTGGCGTCTCCACCGTGGATGACATCGATAATATGCCGTTCCGGCCTTCGTGGATTTATCCGTCTGTGGCGGAAATCGACATCCTCTAATAGATTCACATAAATTATTGGTAGATGGATATACAGCACCATATTCATTTACCAATAATATAAATACAAAATATAAATTCATATCAGCAATACTACCCTTTCCGTTATATAACATAAATCCTCCCATTCTATTCCCACCCTGATAAAAAATGTGATCCATCATGTGAAAAATAATTATCGTAATCCCACAAGCTATTTTTATAATAGATTTCTTTAATTTCATTATTTACCCTCGCACTCATACTTGTATGGTGATCGAGAGGATAAATAATGAGACCGCGTCAGGAAATAGCCCAGCCCCGTCACTTTTCATATTGTTGGTTGCCCTCCAGCGTGGAAGGAACATGGCTTAAACCGTATTTACAAGCGGTTCATCTCCCCCATCAGGAGGACGAGAACAACCAGACATTGCTGCTGGAGATTAAACAACTCACTGCAGACACGGTAATAGCCGCCGCTCCTCATGAAGCCTCGCTAATTTTTAAACTCGAGCCCTTCACGGACTCTCAGCCATGTCATGGCGAATATTTGATTACACGCGATGATTACGCGATAACCATTACTGCCGGAGATTATGCCGGGTTACTGTATGGCTGGTTCCATTTGCTGCGTAATATCGCTAATCCAACGGGTGTGAAGGAAATAACAAAAGAACGCCCGGCTTTTACAATCCGCATGATTAACCACTGGGATAATATGGATGGCTCGATCGAGCGCGGATATGCAGGCCGTTCACTCTTTTTCGCTGATAATAAAATAAGTTACGATGAAACTCGCCTGTGCCAATACGCACGCCTGCTGGCCAGCGTCGGCATCAACGCCCTGACGATAAACAATGTTAACGTCCACCATCATGAAACTAACCTGATTCGTCAACACCTGCTGCCTGACGTTGCCCGTATCGCGGCTATTTTCCGCCGCTACACTATCCAGCTTTTCTTGAGCGTTAACTTTGCCGCGCCTATCGAAACCGGCGAACTCGCCACGGCAGACCCCTTTGATCCGCAGGTTGTGACGTGGTGGCAGCAACGCGCCGAAGAGATTTATCAATATATTCCTGATTTTGGCGGCTACGTAGTGAAAGCGGACTCGGAGCATCGCCCTGGCCCCTTCACCTATGAGCGTACCCATGCTGACGGCGCCAATATGCTAGCGCGCTCGTTAGCTCCTTACGGGGGTCTGCTGTACTGGCGCTGCTTCGTCTACAACTGCCAGCAAAAATGGTATGACCGTAGCACCGATCGCGCCCGTGCCGCCTGGGACCACTTTGCGCCACAGGATGGGCAGTTCGATGACAACGTTATTTTGCAGATCAAAAGCGGTCCGATGGACTTCCAGGTTCGTGAACCGGTATCACCCCTGCTGGGCGCGATGCCCCACACCAACAAAGTCATGGAATTGCAAATCACCCAGGAGTATACCGGCCAGCAAATCGATCTCTGCTGGTTAGTTCCCCAGTGGAAAACCATTCTCGGCTTTGATACCCAACCGGGAAGGCACGACGCCTCGATTGCCGATATCCTCGCAGGCCGTTGTCGTCAGCACTCTATGCGCCACAGCGGCGTCACGGCGGTGGTCAACACCGGCGATCATCCCTTCTGGACGGGTCATCCGCTTGCGCAGGCCAACCTCTACGGTTATGGCCGTTTAATATGGGATCCTGAGATCGATGAACGCCTGCTGGCACAGGAGTGGTGCAAGCTCACGCTGTCTGACTCCCCCAAAACCGTCGACACCGTTAGCCAGATGCTGCTCAGCAGCTGGTTAGTTTACGAAAGCTATACCGCACCACTGGGTGTAGGCTGGATGGTACAGCCCCATCACCACTACGGTCCCGCGGTTGATGGCTACGAATACGATAGCTGGGGTACTTACCACTACGCTAACCGCTACGGTCTTGGCGTCGACCGCACCCAAAACAGCGGTACAGGATACGTAAAACAATATCATCCGCTCAACTGCCAGATGTATAACAATCCGAATCGTTGCCCGCAGGAGCTGATTTTATTCTTCCATCATCTGAAATATCGCCACGTCCTGCCTTCAGGTAAGACCGTTATCCAGCACATTTACGACAGCCACTTTAATGGCGTGGCTCAGGTTGAGGATTATATTCAAAAATGGGCTGAGCTTGCCGCTGATAAAAACATTCCAGAAGATCTATTTCACGAAGTACAAGAGCGTTTAAATAGACAACTGAATAACGCTGAAGCCTGGCGTGACCAGGTCAACACCTATTTTTATCGTAAATCAGGTATTCATGACTCACGAAACAGAAAGATTTATCCCTGATAAATAAAAACCATTAGTCGGTGGCATTTATGCCACCGCTAAATAAATTCATCTAACTTTATGGCGTATTTCTGGAGATACCCTATGAGCACCCCTGTACCGATTAAACTGCGAACCTATATTGGTTACGGCATGACGGACCTCTTTTCCAGCGGCGCATTTTCCATTATTGCGGCGTGGTTAATGTATTTTTTTACCAACTTTTCAGGTCTGACGCCCATTCAGGCAGGATCGATTCTATTTATCGCCAAAATTATCGATACCTTCGTTAGCCCCTGCGTTGGCTATCTTACCGATAATATCGGGAATACCCGGTTAGGCCGTCGTTTTGGTCGCCGACGCATCTTCCTGCTGCTGGGCGCGGTGCTGGTTTATGTCTATTCACTGTTGTGGATCCCCGGCATGCCCTATCTTTACTATCTGGTGGTCTACCTTTCCATAGAGATCATCGGTGCGCTGGTCATCATTCCCTGGGAAACCCTCGCTTCCGAAATGACCGACGACTACAAGCAGCGCAGTATTTTGTCCGCCGTTCGTCTGTTTTATGGCGGTTTCAGCACCTGGCTCGCGACCTTTTTACCGGGGCGTCTGTTTGCACATTTCGGTACGTCGGACAGCAAAGTTTTCTTCATTAACGCCGTCATTTTCTCCGTTATTTTTATGGTGGCTCTGCTGGTCACCTGGTCCACCACCTGGGAGCGTAAACAGGAAAGCACGGCAGATGCCCCTAAAGCACGCAGCTTCAGCATAAAACATATTTTTACGGATATGGCTTCTACGCTACGCGTGCGCTGCTTCCGCCAGCACCTGACCATGTACGTGCTGTCGTTTACCTCACTCGATCTGTTCTACACGGTATTTATCTATTTTATTATTTACTCGCTGAACAGCACTTCGGTGATGGCCTCAAACCTGTTGGCGGTGGGTATTTTCCTTACCGGCTGGAGTAACGCGCTGATGGCGTGGATGGTGATCCGTTATGGACAGACCTGGAGCCTGAGAATCTGTCTGACCGTCAGCATGCTGTGCTTTTTTGTCTTTTCCGGGTTCTACTTCTGGAAGCCTTTATTGATGCTTCCCATCATGTACGTCACTTCTCTTATCTATCAGTTCTTCAAGGGTGGCTACGTCTATATTATCTGGAATATTTATCCTTTTATTCCTGATGTCGATGAATTGGTCACACGCCAACGCCGCGAAGGTGTTTTTGCTGGCGTGATGACGCTTGCCAGAAAAAGCACCTCAGCGCTGGCTGGAATGTTAATTGGCATCGTACTGCAAGCCGTCCATTTCGACGCGACCAGCAGTACTCAATCCATCACCACTATTCACGGGATTACTGCCCTGTTCTTTTTTGGCAACGTCATTTTGTTACTGCTCAGCACCATTATTGCGTTCCGCTTCAAGCTGTCGAAAGAGAATCATCAGATAGTCAAAAATGAAATTGCACGTTTGAAAAATGGCGGTTCGTTAAGCGATACGGCTCCTGAAACGAAGGCGGTACTGCACACCCTGACCGGCCTGCCGCATGAAAAATTGTGGCCCGAAAAATAACCTACTCTCATCCGAATTCAGTCGTATCGGAAATATAATTTAAATTCATAATGGATGAAAAGAATGAAAAATATCACCTTACTATCGACTGCTATTAGCCTTGCTCTTATGAGTACCTCTGCATCAGCAATGAAAATTACAGATTCCTGGGTTAACTTTCGTGAAGCTTATATGTCCGGGAGCGAACAATTCCAGACAAAAATAGAATACGGAATGAAATTGGATGACGACCTCTATTTCAGCATTCAGAATACTTCCGGGCAAGGTAAGCACTTTGATGAATTTAATAACCGCTATAATGAAATTGAATCCAACTATAAGATCCCACTTGCTTCACGCCTGTTCTTCTGGCCCGGTTTCGTTTTTAACTGGGGTTCTAACGGCAGCGCCTTTGATCCCTACGTCAAACTTGGCGTGCAGGTGACTGATAACTTCATGCTCATTGCAGGCTACCGCTATAACCAGAACAATTATCAGAGCTTCGACTATAACGGCGATTACACCGAAGATTCCAACCAGGAAGTTAACATCTGGGCCGACCTCAATGTCACCGACCGAATCTGGATGGAGTACAACTTTACCTACCATAAACGTGATGAAGATTATCGCTACGGCAATGGTTCGACCGAGAACTACGAGCATACGTTAGCCTTAAGCTACAAAATTGACGACCACTTTACGCCTTATATTGATGTCGCTTATCTGGATAAAGCCAGCGACGGCGATGACGAAAACCGGGTACGTATAGGCGTGTACTATCATTTCTGACGCTCTTATCACCCGGCAGCCTGGCGCTGTCGGGTGAGGTGCACAAATGCCACATCACACGCCCGCCAGAAAACGGAATCGATAAAAAAATCCGCATAAAAATGAAGATTCATCAATAACAGGAGATTCTACGTACGTATTTTTTAGTATTCATTAAGCCCTATTGCATTATTTCTTCCAGAGGCTGAAAAAGCCTTGCACCCGTGCGCCCTTTACGGCATTTTTTTAGTCATGCAAAGGCAACGCGATAGCGCAACGCCACACAACAACACAGCACAACAGGGTTAACGGAGAAGTCTATGTGTTCTATTTTTGGTGTACTGGATATTAAAACTGACGCGGGCGAGCTGCGTAAAAAAGCGCTTGAGCTCTCCCGCCTGATGCGCCACCGTGGCCCGGACTGGTCCGGTATTTACGCATGCGATAAAACCATTCTTGCGCATGAACGTTTGTCGATTGTTGACGTGAACGCCGGCGCACAGCCGCTGTATAACGAAAAGAAAACGCACGCTCTGGCGGTCAACGGTGAAATCTACAACCATCAGGCCCTGCGTGCTGAATATGCCGATCGCTATCAGTTCCAGACCGGCTCAGACTGTGAAGTGATCCTCGCGCTGTACCAGGAAAAAGGTCCGGAATTCCTCGATGACCTGCAGGGCATGTTCGCCTTCGCACTGTACGATAGCGAGAAAGACGCGTATCTGATTGGCCGCGACCATATCGGTATTATCCCGCTGTACATGGGCCATGATGAATTCGGCAACTTCTATGTCGCCTCAGAAATGAAGGCACTAACTCCGGTTTGTCGCACCATTCAGGAGTTCCCGGCAGGCAGCTACCTGTGGAGCAAAGACGGCGAAATTCGTCAGTACTATCAGCGCGACTGGTTCGATTACGACGCGGTAAAAGACAACGTCACCGACAAAAATGAGCTTCGTCAGGCGCTGGAAGAATCCGTGAAAAGCCACCTGATGTCCGACGTTCCTTACGGCGTGCTGCTGTCCGGCGGTCTGGACTCTTCGGTTATCTCGGCTATCACCAAAAAATTCGCCGCCCGTCGCGTCGAAGATCAGGAACGCTCTGAAGCCTGGTGGCCGCAGTTGCACTCTTTCGCCGTCGGTCTGGAAGGTTCACCTGACCTGAAAGCCGCGCAGGAAGTGGCTAACCACCTCGGCACCGTGCACCATGAAATTCACTTCACCGTGCAGGAAGGCCTTGATGCCATTCGTGATGTTATCTACCACATCGAAACCTATGATGTGACCACCATCCGCGCCTCCACGCCGATGTACCTGATGTCACGTAAAATCAAAGCGATGGGCATCAAAATGGTGCTGTCTGGCGAAGGTTCTGATGAAGTGTTTGGCGGCTACCTGTACTTCCATAAAGCGCCGAACGCCAAAGAACTGCACGAAGAGACCGTACGTAAACTGCAGGCTCTGCATATGTATGACTGCGCCCGTGCCAACAAAGCGATGTCCGCCTGGGGCGTGGAAGCACGCGTGCCGTTCCTGGATAAAAAATTCCTCGATGTAGCAATGCGCATCAACCCGCAGGATAAAATGTGCGGCAACGGTAAAATGGAAAAACACGTGCTTCGCGAGTGTTTCGAATCCTATCTGCCGGCAAGCGTGGCGTGGCGCCAGAAAGAGCAGTTCTCTGACGGCGTTGGCTACAGCTGGATTGATACGCTGAAAGAAGTGGCGGCAAAACAGGTGACCGACCAGCAGCTGGAAACCGCACACTTCCGTTTCCCGTACAACACGCCGAGCTCAAAAGAAGGCTACCTGTACCGTGAAATCTTTGAAGAGCTGTTCCCGGTGCCGAGCGCTGCGGAATGCGTACCGGGTGGCCCGTCCGTAGCATGTTCCTCTGCGAAAGCCATTGAGTGGGATGAAGCATTCAAAACCATGGACGATCCATCTGGCCGTGCGGTAGGCGTGCATCAGTCTGCTTATAAGTAAGCACGATGTTTTAATAGCAGGGCCCCGATGGCGACATCGGGGCCCTGCTTCTTTCCGCTGTAGGCAAACCCACGTTTGCAGTGATAACAATCATTTCTTAAACCGGTGCCAGAACCCACTAGCCAACGCACTGTGAAGGGTCTATTTTACGTTTGGGATAACGGTAAATAGCCAATAATTGCCGAATAATGCGCCAGGCTGTTCGCAACCTAACCAAACAGTCACATTCCGGTGAATTTCATTGAAAAAGGTGTTGACGGTCCAGGGCTCAATACGCATAATGCGCCCCGCAACGCCGATAAGGTAACGCGAAAAAAAGATGGCTACGTAGCTCAGTTGGTTAGAGCACATCACTCATAATGATGGGGTCACAGGTTCGAATCCCGTCGTAGCCACCATCTTTTTTGCGGGAGTGGCGAAATTGGTAGACGCACCAGATTTAGGTTCTGGCGCCGCAAGGTGTGCGAGTTCAAGTCTCGCCTCCCGCACCATTCACCAGTAAGCGTTGCACGGATGGGGTATCGCCAAGCGGTAAGGCACCGGTTTTTGATACCGGCATTCCCTGGTTCGAATCCAGGTACCCCAGCCATCGAAGAAAACAATTTGGCTACGTAGCTCAGTTGGTTAGAGCACATCACTCATAATGATGGGGTCACAGGTTCGAATCCCGTCGTAGCCACCATATTCCGGAGTGCCGGGTTTACCCGGTTATCCAAAAACAATTTGTTGGGGTATCGCCAAGCGGTAAGGCACCGGATTCTGATTCCGGCATTCCGAGGTTCGAATCCTCGTACCCCAGCCAAATTTTAAAGCTCGCTTCGGCGAGCTTTTTTTGTTTTTGTCCTTTCCAGAATGTCATGAGCCTGATGAGCAAAGAGCCATCAGGCAACGTGCCGGATGGCAGCGCTGCCTTATCCGAACTACAACTACAATCCCAGCGCGTACTTCAGCGCCTGACGTTTCAATACGCCCGCCCGCTGTGCCGCCATTAACCCCACATTACGCAAAACCCGCAGCGGGCCGAGATCGTTGCTGAAACCGGCGTAGAACAGATCCATGCCGCTTTGCATCAGCAGATTGTCCACCCGACGGCGCGACTGATAGCGTTCGAGCACCGGCAGGCTAGCCCAGTCTTCGCCGACGCTGCGTGCGTTCGCCAGCACGTCCAGCAGCGCATCAACGTCGCGGTAGCCCAGATTCACACCCTGCCCCGCCAGCGGATGAATGGTATGCGCGGCGTCGCCTACCAGCACCAGCCCCGGCTGCACATACTGCAACGCATGGCGGCGCGTCAGGAGGAAAGCTCCTGCCGCCACCGGCGTAACATTTCCTAAACGCGCCGGAAAATGCGCACTGATTTCTCGCTGAAGCTGCGTCATCGACAGCGACTGTAGCTGGCGAATGCGCGCCGGGGTGTCGTACCACACCAGCGAAGCCCAGTTATCGTAAAGCGGTAAAAAGGCACGCGGCCCGGTCGGTGTAAACTGCTGCCAGGTACTGTCACCCGGTTCGTTTTCGGACTTCACGGTGATCAGCATACAGGATTGTGGATACTGCCAGCCATGCACGCCAATACCCGCCAGTTGCCGCACCTGCGACTGCGCCCCGTCGGCACCGACCACCAGACGAGCAACAATCTCGGTGTCATCCGCCAGATGCAGATGCTGGCCGTGTATTTCTTTTAACGCACTGCCGTGCAGCAGCGTGACCTGCGGATGCGCCTCCAGCGCCTGCCACAGCGCCAGCTGTAGAACATTGTTCTCGACCATATAGCCGAGGTTTGGCAGCTTCAGCTCGGCGGCGTCGAATACCACATGCGCAGTCTGCCACTCCCAGGTCTCAAGACGCCGCCACGGATGCGCGCGCATTGCCAGTACGGCGTCCCAGCCCCCCAGGCTGCGTAACAGCTGCACAGACGCGGCGCTGATGGCGGAAATGCGCACGTCCGGCTGAGCCGTAGGATCAAATGCCGGAGGCGGCGCTTTATCCAGCACCACAACCGAAAAACCATTCTGCGCCAGACCTAACGCTAACGCGCCGCCGACCATCCCACCGCCGATAACGGCGACGTCAGTATGTCGAATTGTCATCATTTATTATCCTTAAAGCCGAATCCCTTAAGTTTACCGGACTTTTGCCCTTTACGGCGAATATCCGCCAGGCTGGTCACAACCGCGTCAAAGCATTACAATACGCGCCCGGCAATGTTGGCTATTCATAATTGAGCAAGAGCAAGGCGATGACAAAAAAACTCCATATTAAAACCTGGGGCTGTCAGATGAACGAATACGATTCATCAAAGATGGCCGATCTGCTGGATGCCACTCATGGGTATCAACTGACTGAAAATGCAGCAGAAGCCGATGTCTTGCTGCTGAACACCTGCTCAATTCGAGAGAAAGCGCAGGAGAAAGTCTTTCACCAGTTAGGCCGCTGGAAATTAATCAAAGCCAAAAATCCAAAGGTCATTATTGGTGTCGGCGGCTGCGTTGCGTCTCAGGAAGGCAAACTCATTCGCCAACGCGCCCACTACGTAGATATTATTTTCGGGCCGCAAACGCTGCACCGTCTGCCAGAAATGATTGACGCCGTACGCAACAATCGTCGCCCGGTGATTGACGTCAGCTTCCCGGAAATCGAGAAGTTTGACCGTCTACCTGAACCGCGCGCCGAAGGCCCGACCGCATTCGTTTCCATCATGGAAGGCTGTAACAAGTACTGCACTTACTGCGTGGTGCCGTATACCCGTGGTGAAGAGGTCAGCCGCCCTTGCGACGACATCTTATTTGAGATTGCCCAACTGGCCGCTCAGGGCGTGCGTGAAGTCAACCTGCTGGGACAGAACGTTAACGCCTGGCGCGGTGAGAACTACGACGGCACCACCGGCTCCTTCGCAGAACTGCTGCGCCTGGTGGCCGCCATTGACGGGATCGACCGCGTGCGCTTCACCACCAGCCACCCGATCGAGTTCACCGACGACATCATCGAAGTCTATCGCGATACGCCGGAGCTTGTGAGCTTCCTGCACCTGCCGATTCAGAGCGGTTCCGACCGCGTGCTGAACCTGATGGGCCGCCCGCACACCGCGCTGGAGTACAAATCGATTATCCGTAAGCTGCGCGCCGCGCGTCCAGATATTCAGATAAGCTCCGACTTTATCGTCGGTTTCCCGGGAGAAACGACCCAGGACTTCGAGCAGACCATGAAGCTGATTGCCGATGTGAACTTTGACGTGAGCTTTAGCTTTGTCTTCTCCGCGCGTCCAGGCACGCCGGCAGCCGATATGGTCGACGATGTACCGGAAGAAGAGAAAAAGCAGCGCCTGTACATTCTGCAGGAGCGTATCAACCAGCAAGCGATGGCCTGGAGCCGCCGTATGCTTGGCACCGTCCAGCGTATCCTGGTGGAAGGTACCTCGCGTAAAAGCATTATGGAGCTGACCGGGCGCACTGAGAACAACCGCGTGGTCAACTTTGAAGGCACGCCGGACATGGTCGGTAAGTTTGTTGACGTGGAGATTATCGACGTCTACACCAACTCCCTGCGCGGCAAGCTGGTGCGCACCGAAGATGAGATGGGCCTGCGTGTGGTTGAAACGCCGGAGTCGGTCATTGCGCGTACCCGCAGAGAGAGCGACCTGGGCGTAGGAATCTACCAGCCTTAATCTTCATGGCCCGTCAACTCTGGCGGGCCTTGTATTTCCTCCTGCCACCCCCATATTTATCGCAATGCTTGCGCCTTTTGACTGCGGCGTGAATAATTCCTTTACGAGCCAAAGACGCGTGTCCTACGGCTATACAGACATAAGAGGAACAGTTTGAACATAGACACTCGCGAAATTACCCTGGAGCCTGCAGACAATGCCCGTCTGCTGAGCCTGTGTGGCCCGTTTGATGACAATATCAAACAGCTGGAGCGACGACTGGGCATCGAAATCAACCGCCGCGATAACCATTTCAAACTGACGGGACGCGCCATCTGCGTGACCGCCGCTGCTGATATTCTGCGTAACCTGTATGTGGACACCGCCCCGATGCGCGGCCAGATTCAGGACATTGAGCCAGAGCAGATCCACTTGGCGATTAAAGAAGCGCGCGTGCTGGAACAGAGCGCCGAGAGCGTGCCGGACTACGGCAAAGCAATCAATATCAAAACCAAGCGTGGGGTGATCAAACCGCGTACGCCTAACCAGGCGCAGTACATCGCCCACATTCTCGATCACGATATCACCTTCGGTATCGGCCCGGCAGGTACCGGTAAAACCTACCTGGCGGTGGCGGCTGCGGTCGACGCGCTGGAGCGTCAGGAAATTCGCCGTATTCTGCTGACCCGTCCGGCGGTTGAAGCGGGCGAAAAACTCGGCTTCCTGCCAGGCGATTTAAGCCAGAAGGTTGACCCGTATCTGCGCCCGCTGTACGACGCGCTGTTTGAGATGCTCGGCTTCGAGAAAGTTGAGAAGCTGATGGAACGTAACGTCATCGAAGTCGCGCCGCTGGCCTACATGCGCGGCCGTACGCTGAACGATGCGTTTATCATTCTCGATGAAAGCCAGAACACCACCATCGAACAGATGAAGATGTTCCTGACACGTATCGGGTTTAACTCTAAAGCGGTTATCACCGGCGACGTCACCCAGATTGACCTGCCGCGCAGCACCAAATCCGGCCTGCGCCATGCTATCGAAGTGCTGGCCGAAGTCGATGAAATCAGCTTTAACTTCTTCCACAGCGAAGACGTGGTGCGCCACCCGGTGGTTGCCCGCATCGTCAACGCCTATGAGGCGTGGGAAGAAGCCGATCAAAAACGTAAAGCCGAGCTGGCCGCAGAACGCAAACGCGAAGCTCAGGCGCAGGAGCAGAAATGAGTCAGGTGATCCTCGATCTCCAGTTGGCCTGTGAAAATAACACCGGTCTGCCAGAAGAAAGTCAGTTCCAGGGCTGGCTGGATGCCGTTATCCCGCAGTTCCAGGAGGAATCAGAAGTGACGATTCGCCTGGTGGATGAAGCTGAGAGCCATGAACTGAACCTCACCTATCGCGGTAAGGATAAACCGACCAACGTGCTCTCCTTCCCGTTTGAAGCGCCACCGGGTATGGAGATGCCGCTGTTGGGCGATCTGATCATCTGCCGTCAGGTGGTGGAGCAGGAAGCCGCTGAGCAAGGCAAACCGTTGGAAGCCCACTGGGCGCACATGGTTGTCCACGGCAGCCTGCATCTGCTGGGCTATGACCACATCGAAGATGAGGAAGCGGAAGAGATGGAAAGCCTCGAGACAGAGATAATGCTTGCTCTGGGCTATGAGGATCCGTACATTTCCGAGAAAGAATAAAGCGTTGGGCTGCGGCCCAATGTTTTTCCATGCCGTCCGGCGCTGAATTTACGCGCGACGAGCGACAGTTTAATCAACATGAGAACCCAAACGACGCCATGAGCGACGACAATTCACACAGTAGTGACACAGTAAACAGCAAAAAGGGATTCTTCTCCCTCTTACTCAGCCAGCTTTTCCACGGTGAACCGAAAAACCGTGACGATCTTCTGGCGCTGATCCGTGATTCCGGGCAAAACGAGCTTATCGATGAAGATACGCGCGACATGCTCGAAGGGGTAATGGATATCGCCGACCAACGCGTCCGCGACATCATGATCCCGCGCTCCCAAATGATTACCCTGAAACGCAACCAGACACTGGACGAATGTCTTGATGTGATCATCGAGTCCGCCCACTCGCGTTTCCCGGTTATCAGCGAGGACAAAGATCACATTGAAGGGATTCTGATGGCCAAGGATCTGCTGCCGTTTATGCGCAGCGATGCCGAAGCTTTCAGCATGGATAAAGTGTTACGCACCGCGGTTGTCGTACCGGAAAGCAAACGGGTTGACCGTATGCTCAAGGAATTCCGCTCCCAGCGCTACCATATGGCCATCGTTATCGATGAGTTTGGCGGCGTTTCGGGCCTGGTGACTATCGAAGATATTCTGGAGCTTATCGTCGGCGAAATCGAAGACGAGTATGACGAAGAGGACGATATCGACTTCCGTCAGCTCAGCCGCCACACCTGGACGGTGCGCGCGCTGGCCTCTATCGAAGACTTCAACGACGCCTTCAGCACCCACTTCAGCGATGAAGAGGTCGATACCATCGGCGGGCTGGTGATGCAGGCCTTTGGTCATCTGCCGGCGCGTGGGGAAACCATCGACATTGATGGTTACCAGTTTAAGGTGGCGATGGCTGACAGCCGTCGTATTATTCAGGTTCATGTTAAGATTCCGGACGATTCCCCCCAACCGAAACTGGACGAATAATCTCCATGGCATTTGCCTCATTGCTTGAACGCCAGCGCATTCGCCTGCTGCTGGCGCTACTTTTCGGAGCCAGCGGTACGCTGGCTTTTTCTCCTTATGACATCTGGCCTGCGGCGATTATCTCGCTGATGGGTCTGCAGGGGCTGACACTCAACCGTCGCCCGGTGCAGGCGGCGGCCATTGGTTATTTCTGGGGCTTTGGCCTGTTTGGCTCCGGTATCAACTGGGTTTATGTCAGTATCGCGCAGTTTGGCGGCATGCCCGGCCCGGTCAACGTCTTCCTCGTGGTGCTGCTGGCGGCTTATCTGTCGCTGTATACCGGCCTGTTTGCTGGTGTTCTGTCGCGGCTGTGGCCGAAAGCGAACTGGCTGCGCGTGGCGATTGCTGCGCCGGTTGTCTGGCAGTTGACCGAATTCCTGCGCGGCTGGGTGCTGACCGGTTTCCCGTGGCTGCAGTTTGGCTATAGCCAGATTGACGGGCCGCTGAAAGGGCTGGCGCCGCTGATGGGCGTGGAGGCGATTAACTTCCTGCTGATGATGGTAAGCGGCCTGCTGGTGCTGGCGCTGGTCACCCGTAACTGGCGTCCGCTGGTCGTCGGCGTGGTGCTCTTTGCCCTGCCCTTCCCGCTGCGCTATATCCAGTGGTACACCCTGCAAACCGACAAAACCACTCAGGTTTCGCTGGTCCAGGGGGACATTCCGCAGGCGTTGAAGTGGGACGAAAACCAGCTGCTGAATACGCTAAAAGTCTACCTCGACGCTACCGAGCAGGTGATGGGCAAATCGCAACTGATTATCTGGCCGGAGTCGGCGATTCCGGATCTGGAAATCAACCAGCAGCGCTTCCTCAGCATGATGGACGATCTCCTGCGCGCCAAAGACAGTACGCTGATTACGGGCATCGTCGATTCGCGCCTCAACAAGCAGAACCGTTACGACACCTACAACACCATTATCACGCTGGGCAAAGACAGCCCATACAGCTACGAATCCAGCAACCGCTATAACAAGAACCATCTGGTGCCGTTTGGCGAGTTTGTGCCGCTGGAGTCTATTCTGCGTCCGCTGGCGCCGTTCTTCGACCTGCCAATGTCATCCTTCAGCCGTGGGCCGTACATTCAGCCGCAGCTGCAGGCGCATAATCTGAAGCTCACCGCCGCGATCTGCTACGAAATTATTCTCGGCCAGCAGGTGCGCGACAACTTCCGCCCGGACACTAACTTCCTGCTAACCATCTCTAACGATGCGTGGTTTGGTAAGTCCATCGGCCCGTGGCAGCACTTCCAGATGGCCCGCATGCGTGCGCTCGAGCTGGCGCGCCCGCTGCTGCGCAGCACCAACAACGGCATTACCGCCGTCATTGGCCCGCGCGGTGAAATTCAGGCGATGATCCCGCAGTTTACCCGCCAGGTGCTGACCACCAAAGTCACGCCGACCACCGGCCTGACGCCGTACGCGCGAACCGGTGACTGGACGGTGTGGGTGATTACCGTACTGTTCGGCTTTGGCGCGCTGGTGATGAGCCTGCGTCAACGCCGCAAATAAAACATTGTACTATCGAATGTAGGCCGGATAAGGCGGTACGCCGCCATCCGGCTGTTGTATCGCACCGAGCCTGATGGCGCTACGCTTATCAGGCCAACAACCTCTCCCCGCTACCAAAACCTCATTCTGGCACGCCAATTGCTTAATATAATCAAGAGGCTGCACATTCCCTACCGGCGCAACTAAGTTGCACCACAACACAGCATCGGTAGCACCATTATTGTGCAAACTGCGATTTTTGCCTCAAAGCGGTGCGGCACGCTTCGCAAAAATAAACAATAAAGCAGCAAAATCTTTACATTAAGCCAAACTAAATGCTAACAAACACAGATAACGCTGCACGCTAAAGACGCAGTGATAACAACACAACATTCACAATGGGTTCAATGCGGCAACGTCGCAGAGGATGAAGGAGTTGGATATGCAATTACGTAAGCTTGCCACAGCAATGCTGGTTCTGGGGATGTCTGCCGGCCTGGCGCATGCGGAAGATACGGCACCAGCCGCGGGCGGAACGCTCGCCAAAATCGCTAAAAACGGCGTGATTGTCGTCGGTCACCGCGAATCATCCGTGCCATTCTCCTATTATGACAACCAGCAGAAAGTGGTCGGTTACTCTCAGGACTACTCCAACGCCATCGTTGATGCCGTGAAGAAAAAGCTCAACAAACCGGACCTGCAGGTAAAATTGATTCCGATCACCTCGCAGAACCGTATTCCACTGCTGCAAAACGGTACCTTCGATTTCGAATGCGGCTCCACCACTAACAACCTTGAGCGCCAGAAACAGGCCGCTTTCTCTGACACCATCTTCGTCGTCGGCACCCGCTTGCTGGTGAAAAAAGGCGGCCCGATTAAAGACTTCCCGGATCTGAAAGACAAAGCCGTTGTCGTCACCTCCGGTACCACCTCCGAGATTCTGCTGCACAAGCTGAATGACGAACAGAAAATGAATATGCGCATCATCAGCGCCAAAGATCACGGCGACTCTTTCCGTACCCTGGAAAGCGGCCGCGCAGTGGCCTTTATGATGGATGACGCGCTGCTGGCTGGCGAACGTGCAAAAGCCAAGAAGCCGGATAACTGGGAAATTGTCGGCAAGCCGCAGTCCCAGGAAGCCTACGGCTGTATGCTGCGTAAAGACGACCCTGAGTTTAAAAAGCTGATGGACGATACCATCGCTCAGGCGCAAACCTCCGGCGAAGCCACCAAATGGTTTGAAAAATGGTTTAAAAACCCGATTCCACCGAAAAACCTGAACATGAACTTTGAACTCTCAGACGAGATGAAAGCGCTGTTCAAAACGCCTAACGACAAAGCACTTAACTAATAAAAAATACGGGGCGGAAGAATCTGCCCTCTCGATTGTGGTTCAGCACGGACAGACTATATGTCAGGTGGTCGTTCCCCACCTGGCCTGAATACCGCAAAACGCTGTTCAACAATCTTCGAGGGTAGCAGGTCGAACTGCTACCCTTTTTTTTCTGGAGTTCATTATGTCAATAGACTGGAACTGGGGAATCTTTTTACAACAGGCCCCATTTGGCAACACCACCTATCTCGGCTGGCTCTGGAGTGGTTTCCAGGTCACCGTCGCGCTGTCCATTACCGCATGGATTATCGCGTTCTTCGTCGGCTCACTGTTCGGGATTCTGCGTACCGTACCGAACCGATTCTTATCGGCTATCGGTACCTGCTACGTCGAACTGTTCCGTAACGTGCCGCTGATCGTGCAGTTCTTTACCTGGTATCTCGTGGTGCCGGAATTGCTGCCGGAAAATCTCGGCATGTGGTTTAAATCCGAACTCGATCCCAACATCCAGTTCTTCCTCTCGTCGATGATCTGTCTGGGTCTGTTCACCGCCGCGCGCGTCTGCGAACAAGTGCGAGCCGCTATTCAGTCGCTGCCGCGCGGACAGAAAAACGCCGGTCTGGCGATGGGCCTGACCCTGCCGCAAACCTACCGTTACGTGCTGTTACCGAACGCCTATCGCGTGATCGTACCGCCGATGACCTCCGAAATGATGAACCTGGTGAAAAACTCGGCCATCGCGTCAACCATTGGTCTGGTCGATATGGCAGCGCAAGCGGGCAAGCTGCTCGATTACTCCGCGCACGCCTGGGAATCCTTTACGGCAATTACCCTCGCTTACGTTTTCATTAACGCCGTGATTATGCTGGTGATGGCGCTGGTGGAACGCAAAATCCGCCTGCCGGGCAACCTGGGGGGTAAATAATGTACGAGTTTGACTGGAGTTCAATTATTCCATCGATGCCTTACCTGCTGGCAGGTCTGGTTATCACCCTCAAAATTACCGTCACCGCAGTGGTGGTGGGGATTGTCTGGGGCACGCTGCTGGCGGTGATGCGCCTGTCCGCGTTCAAGCCGATTGCCTGGTTCGCCAAGGCTTACGTTAACGTTTTCCGCTCCGTCCCGCTGGTGATGGTGCTGCTGTGGTTCTATCTGATTGTGCCCGGGTTCCTGCAAAACGTGTTAGGGCTGTCGCCGAAAAGCGATATTCGCCTGATCTCAGCGATGGTGGCCTTCTCCATGTTTGAAGCCGCCTATTACTCTGAGATTATCCGTGCCGGTATCCAGAGTATTTCCCGCGGCCAGTCCAGCGCCGCGCTGGCGTTGGGGATGACCCACTGGCAGTCGATGAAGCTCATCATTCTGCCGCAGGCCTTCCGCGCCATGGTGCCGCTGCTGCTGACCCAGGGGATCGTCCTGTTCCAGGATACCTCGCTGGTGTACGTTCTGAGCCTCGCAGACTTCTTCCGTACCGCCTCAACCATTGGTGAGCGTGATGGTACCCAGGTCGAAATGATTCTGTTCGCAGGTTTTGTCTATTTTGTGATTAGCCTTAGCGCTTCGCTGCTGGTCAGCTACTTGAAGAAAAGGACCGTATAATGATTACCCTGAAAAATGTCTCTAAATGGTATGGTCACTTTCAGGTGCTGACCGACTGCTCCACGGAAGTGAAAAAAGGCGAAGTGGTGGTGGTATGCGGGCCGTCCGGCTCCGGTAAATCCACCCTGATTAAAACCGTTAACGGCCTGGAACCGGTGCAACAGGGCGAAATCCTGGTCAACGGCACGAAGGTGAACGACAAGAAAACGGATTTGGCACAGCTGCGTTCGCACGTCGGCATGGTGTTCCAGCATTTCGAACTGTTCCCGCACCTGTCGATTATCGAGAACCTGACGCTGGCGCAGGTCAAAGTGCTCAAGCGCGATAAAGCCGCAGCCCGCGATAAAGGTCTGAAGCTGCTGGAGCGCGTTGGCCTGTCTGCGCATGCCAACAAGTTCCCGGCGCAGCTCTCCGGCGGCCAGCAGCAGCGCGTGGCGATCGCTCGTGCGCTGTGCATGGATCCGGTGGCGATGCTGTTTGACGAACCAACGTCGGCGCTCGATCCGGAAATGATCAACGAGGTACTGGACGTGATGGTCGAGCTGGCGAACGAAGGGATGACCATGATGGTGGTGACCCACGAAATGGGCTTTGCCCGTAAAGTGGCGAACCGGGTTATCTTTATGGACGAAGGCAAAATCGTCGAAGATGCTGAAAAAGAAGCGTTCTTCGCCAATCCTAAGTCGGAGCGTGCCAAAGACTTCCTCGCCAAAATCCTGCACTAATCTTCCCGGCGCGCACTCGGCAGAGTGCGCGCTCCATCACGCTTTAACGCATCCCCTCTCGTTCATTCCACTAGCAAGCATTACCCTTGTCACAAAATAACGCGAACAAGGAACTGCTATGGCACTGCCGATTATTCTTGATTGCGATCCGGGTCATGATGACGCGATTGCAATCGTCCTCGCTCTGGCGTCTCCTGAGCTTGAAGTCAAAGCTATCACCTCTTCCGCGGGTAACCAGACGCCGGACAAGACTCTGCGCAACGTCCTGCGTATGCTGACGCTGCTGAAGCGCCCGGATATCCCGGTGGCTGGCGGCGCGGTGAAACCGCTCATGCGCGAACTGATTATCGCCGATAACGTTCACGGCGAAAGCGGTCTTGACGGCCCAGCGCTGCCCGAGCCGTCATTCGCCCCGCAAAGCGGCACTGCCGTTGAGCTGATGGCAAAAACCCTGCGCGAGAGCGCACAGCCGGTCACCATCGTCTCCACTGGCCCACAGACCAACGTGGCGCTGCTGCTGAATAGCCACCCGGAACTGCATACAAAAATCGCCCGCATCGTGATCATGGGCGGCGCCATGACGCTCGGCAACTGGACGCCCGCTGCCGAGTTCAACATTTTCGTCGACCCGGAAGCGGCGGAAATCGTCTTCCAGTCAGGCATTCCGGTGGTGATGGCCGGGCTGGACGTCACCCATAAGGCACAGATTCACGCCACCGATATCGAACGCTTTCGCGCCATTGGCAACCCCATTTCCACCATCGTCGCCGAGCTGCTGGACTTCTTTATGGAGTACCACAAAGACGAAAAATGGGGATTTGTCGGCGCGCCGCTGCACGATCCGTGCACCATCGCCTGGCTGCTGAAGCCCGAGATTTTCACCAGCGTTGAGTGTTGGGTTGGCGTAGAAACACAGGGGAAATACACCCAAGGGATGACGGTAGTGGATTATTATTTCCTGACGGGGAATAAGCCGAATGCGACGGTGATGGTGGATGTAGACCGTGGGGCGTTCGTTGATCTGCTGGCGGAGCGTTTGGCGTTCTACGCCTGACGCAACAAAAACGCCGGATGGCGCTCACGCTTATCCGGCTGACGATGACCTATTCTTGTCGGCCGGATAAGACGCATAGCGTCGCCATCCGGCATGCTTGATTACGGCTCGAACGGCCTGCGCTGGAACTGATCGTGGCCGCACTTCGGGCAGCGCGGCAGCACATCCGGCGTGTATACGGCGAGGTGATAATGGCACTTCTCGCAAACCAGATTTCCCAATCCCACCACTTCGCCGCTGTGATACACGCCGTGGTGATTCAAATCCTGGAATACCTCGCGCCATTCCAGCTGTGTCTTATCGGTAATATCCGCCAGTTCCTGCCAGATACTCTCTTTAATCACCCGCAGGAAGACGCTATCGGAGTCGTCTTCCTGGCTTTCGCCGTAGCTCATCGCAAACTCTTCAAGATCGCGACGCACGGCGCGCAGCAGCTCGTCAATTTCGCTGCGCGTTAACTCGCTGGTTTGCGCGACTTTCGCCCGTGCCTGAGCCACCAGCGCGTCGATATCGCGTTCGCCGTTACGCAAACGTTCGGTCAGCGTGGCGACCAGTTCACGGTAAATTTGAGCAACCTTGTTCATCATTTCCTCTCCCAGCCAGTTAACCTCTTATAATAATAGCCGTTATTTGTGGATCGCTTTGCCAGCTTCGCCACAGAGTTCAGAAATTACCCGCGCGGCTTTTCACCGCCTTAACGTGCGAAAGGCTGTTTTGACGTGCACGTTTGGGCTATGCTATGCGGATCTGAAATACCACATCTATTGGCTACATTTGTAGCTGTATTGAAAACAGGATCACTGGCTGCCATGCAAGAGCAATACCGCCCGGAAGAGATAGAATCGAAAGTCCAGCTTCACTGGGATGAGAAGCGCACATTTGAAGTTACCGAAGACGAGAGCAAAGAGAAGTATTACTGCCTGTCGATGCTTCCCTATCCTTCTGGTCGACTACACATGGGCCACGTCCGTAACTACACCATCGGCGACGTTATTGCTCGCTACCAGCGCATGCTGGGCAAAAACGTACTGCAGCCAATCGGCTGGGATGCGTTCGGCCTACCTGCTGAAGGTGCGGCGGTAAAAAACAATACCGCGCCTGCTCCGTGGACTTACGACAACATCGCGTACATGAAGAACCAGCTCAAAATGCTGGGCTTCGGCTATGACTGGAGTCGCGAGCTGGCGACCTGTACGCCGGAATACTACCGCTGGGAACAGAAGTTCTTCACCGAGCTGTATAAAAAAGGCCTAGTGTACAAGAAAACTTCTGCGGTCAACTGGTGCCCGAACGACCAGACCGTACTGGCGAACGAACAGGTTATCGACGGCTGCTGCTGGCGCTGCGACACCAAAGTTGAGCGTAAAGAGATCCCGCAGTGGTTTATCAAAATCACCGCCTACGCTGACGAACTGCTGAACGATCTGGACAACCTGGATCACTGGCCTGACACCGTAAAAACGATGCAGCGTAACTGGATCGGCCGCTCTGAAGGCGTAGAAATTACCTTCGACGTGACCGGTTATGACAATACGCTGACCGTTTACACCACCCGTCCAGACACCTTTATGGGTGCGACTTACCTGGCGGTGGCTGCAGGTCACCCGCTGGCGCAGAAAGCGGCCGAGAATAACCCAGAGCTGGCTGCTTTCATCGACGAATGCCGTAATACCAAAGTGGCCGAAGCCGATATGGCGACCATGGAGAAAAAAGGCGTCGACACCGGCTTTAAAGCGGTTCACCCGCTGACTGGCGAAGAAATCCCGGTATGGGCGGCTAACTTCGTGCTGATGGAGTACGGCACCGGCGCGGTTATGGCCGTTCCGGGTCACGACCAGCGCGATTACGAATTCGCCACCAAATACGGCCTGACCATCAAGCCGGTTATCCTGGCCGCTGATGGCTCAGAACCGGATCTCTCCGAGCAGGCGCTGACCGAGAAAGGTGTGTTGTTTAACTCCGGCGAATTCGACGGTCTGGACTTTGAAGCGGGCTTCAACGCCATTGCCGATAAGCTGGCCGCGAAAGGCGTTGGCGAGCGTAAAGTGAACTACCGTCTGCGTGACTGGGGCGTTTCCCGTCAGCGTTACTGGGGCGCACCGATCCCGATGGTGACGCTGGAAGACGGCACTGTGATGCCGACGCCGGAAGATCAACTGCCGGTAATCCTGCCGGAAGACGTGGTCATGGACGGTATCACCAGCCCAATTAAGGCCGACCCTGAGTGGGCGAAAACTACCGTTAACGGTATGCCTGCGCTGCGCGAAACCGACACCTTCGATACCTTTATGGAATCTTCCTGGTACTACGCGCGCTACACCTGCCCGCAGTACAACGAAGGCATGCTGGATCCAGAAGCCGCAAACTACTGGCTGCCGGTGGATATTTACATTGGCGGTATCGAACACGCCATCATGCACCTGCTCTACTTCCGCTTCTTCCACAAGCTGATGCGCGACGCAGGCATGGTCAACTCTGACGAACCGGCTAAACAGCTGCTGTGTCAGGGCATGGTGCTGGCTGATGCGTTCTACTACGTTGGTGCCAATGGCGAACGTAACTGGGTATCTCCGGTTGATGCTATCGTTGAGCGCGACGAAAAAGGTCGTATCGTGAAAGCGAAGGACGCGGCAGGCCATGAGCTGGTGTACACCGGCATGAGCAAAATGTCTAAGTCCAAAAATAACGGTATCGATCCGCAGGTGATGGTTGAGCGCTATGGTGCCGATACCGTACGTCTGTTCATGATGTTTGCTTCTCCAGCGGATATGACCCTGGAATGGCAGGAATCCGGCGTTGAAGGGGCAAACCGCTTCCTGAAACGTGTGTGGAAACTGGTTTACGAGCATACCGCTCGCGGCCCGGTAGCGGCACTGAACGTTGATGCGCTGAGCGAAGATCAGCAGGCGCTGCGTCGTGACGTCCACAAAACCATTGCTAAAGTGACCGATGATATCGGCCGCCGTCAGACCTTCAACACCGCGATTGCGGCGATCATGGAGCTGATGAACAAACTGGCGAAAGCGCCGCAGGAAGACGAACAGGACCGCGCACTGCTTCAGGAAGCGCTGCTGGCCGTCGTGCGTATGCTTAACCCGTTCACCCCACACGTGTGCTTCACCCTGTGGCAGGAACTGGGTGGCGAAGGCGATATCGACAATGCGCCGTGGCCGGTGGCCGACGAGAAAGCGATGGTGGAAAACACCACGCTGGTCGTTGTGCAGGTTAACGGTAAAGTGCGCGGGAAAATCACCGTTGCGGTCGATGCGACCGAAGAACAGGTGCGTGAACGCGCAGGCCAGGAACACCTGGTCGCGAAATACCTTGAGGGTGTAACCGTACGTAAAGTCATCTACGTACCGGGCAAACTGCTGAACCTGGTCGTAGGCTAAGCGCGGGAGGAAGCGTGCGATATCTGACAACGTTGTTGTTATCTTTGGCGGTGCTGGTCACCGCCGGATGCGGCTGGCACCTGCGTAGTACCACGCAGGTGCCGGACGAAATGAAAACATTGATCCTTCAGTCCGGCGATCCTAACGGTCCGCTGAGTCGTGCTGTGCGCGATCAACTAAGAAGCAATGGTATTACGCTGCTTGATCAGAGCACGCTTCGTCAGGACGTACCGTCGCTGCGTCTGGGCGCGGTTAGCCTCTCCCAGGACACGGCGTCTGTGTTCCAGAACGGTCAAACGGCAGAATACCAGATGGTCATGACGGTCAACGCTACGGTGCTGCTCCCGGGTCAGGATATCTTCCCGATTTCCACCAAGGTCTATCGTTCGTTCTTTGACAACCCACAGCAGGCGCTGGCAAAAGACAACGAACAGAGCATGATCGTTCAGGAAATGTACCAGAAAGCCGCCGAACAGCTAATCCGTAAGCTGCCAAGCGTGCACATCGCTGATGTAAAAGAGAGCAAAGAGGCTGCGGCTTCCGCATCCGATAACGGCTCTCGCGTCTCTACCACTCTGGGTAACTGATGATTCGGTTGTACCCAGAACAACTCCGCGCGCAGCTCTCTGAAGGGCTGCGCGCGGCGTATCTCCTGCTCGGTAATGACCCTCTTTTCCTTCAGGAAAGCCAGGATGCGATCCGGCATGCCGCCGTGAGCGAGGGTTTTATTGAGCACCATACCGTGACGCTGGATGCCAGCACCGACTGGAACGAGATCTTCTCTCTATGCCAGGCGATGAGTCTGTTTGCCAGTCGTCAAACCCTGCTCCTGCTGCTACCGGAAAATGGCCCGAACGCCGCCATCAATGAACAGCTAGCCACGCTGGTGAGTTTGCTTCATGGCGATCTATTGCTGATCGTTCGTGGCAACAAGCTGACCAAATCGCAGGAGAATGCCGCCTGGATCCAGGCGCTGGCGAACCGCGCGGTGCAGATTAGCTGCCAGACGCCGGAACCCGCCCAACTGCCCCGCTGGTTGGCCAACCGTGCCAAACAGAACAACCTCCTGTTGGATGAACCCGCCAGTCAACTGCTGTGCTACTGCTATGAAGGCAACCTGCTGGCGCTTTCGCAAGCGCTCGAGCGCCTGTCGCTGCTGTGGCCGGACGGGAAACTCACGCTGCCGCGCGTAGAGCAGGCGGTCAATGATGCCGCACACTTTACGCCGTTCCACTGGGTTGATGCGCTGCTGGCCGGCAAGAGTAAACGCGCGCTGCATATCCTGCAGCAACTGCGTCTTGAAGGCAGCGAGCCGGTGATCCTACTACGCACGGTACAGCGCGAACTGCTGCTGCTGGTGACGTTAAAGCGTCAGAGCGCACACACGTCGCTGCGTTCGTTATTTGATAAACACCGGGTCTGGCAAAACCGTCGGGCGATCGTCGGTGAGGCGGTTAACCGTCTGAGCGGTTCACAGCTGCGTCAGGCCGTCACCCTGCTCAGCCGCGCCGAGCTCACTTTAAAACAGGATTATGGTCAGTCCATCTGGGCTGAACTGGAAAGTTTGTCGCTATTGCTTTGTCATAAAGCGCTAGCCGACGTATTTATCGATGGATGATATGGCAAAACTACAGGCGCTTTTCGGCGGGACATTCGATCCCATCCATTACGGTCACCTGAAGCCGGTCGAGATCCTGGCCAACCAGATTGGTCTGTCCAGGGTCATCATTATGCCCAATAACGTACCCCCACATCGTCCGCAGCCTGAAGCCACCAGCGAACAGCGCAAACTGATGGTTGAGCTGGCTATCGCCGATAAGCCGCTTTTTGTGCTCGACGAGCGCGAGCTGCGCCGCGATACGCCTTCCTTTACGGCGGATACGCTCCAGGAGTGGCGAGCGGAACAGGGACCGGATCAGCCCCTGGCCTTCATTATCGGCCAGGATTCGCTGCTCACTTTCCCAAGCTGGCATCGCTACGAAACAATCCTCGACAACGCCCATCTGCTGGTGACCCGTCGCCCGGGTTACCCGCTGACCATGCAGCACGAAGAGCATCAGTACTGGCTGGACAAGCACCTCACCAGTAATATTGAAGAGCTGCACAACCAGCCGGCGGGGAAAATCTACCTGGCGGAAACGCCCTGGTTCGACGTCTCCGCCACGCTGATTCGCGAACGGCTGGAAAATAATGAACCCTGCGATGAAATGATGCCCGAAGCGGTGCTCAACTACATCATGCAACAGGGGTTGTATCACCACGGCGCATAGAGGAAGCGGCATGAAGCTCTGGTTAGTTCGCCACGGCGAAACTGAAGCCAATGTGGCTGGCCTGTACAGCGGCCACGCGCCAACGCCACTCACTGCCAAAGGGCAACAGCAGGCGCAGCGCCTTGGTGAGATGCTGCGTCAGGTTCCCTTCGATCATGCGCTGTGTAGCGGACTTGAACGCACACGGCATACTGCGCGGCTGTTACTGGGCGAACGTAACATTCCGCTTACCGCAAACCCGCTGCTCAACGAAATGTTTTTCGGTGACTGGGAAATGCGTCACCACCGTGACCTGCAGGTTGAAGACAAAGAGAATTACGCAGCCTGGTGCGCTGATTGGCAGCACGCCGTGCCGACCAACGGCGAAGGTTTTCCCGACTTTTCCCGGCGTGTGGCAGACTTCGCGAGCGAACTGGCGCACTACCCATATCAAAATTTACTGATCGTCAGCCATCAGGGTGTCCTGAGTCTGTTAACGGCGCGTCTATTGGGAATGCCGACTGCCAGTATGTGGCATTTCCGCATCGACCACGGCGCGTGGAGCGTCATTGATTTTACGCCAGAATTTACCACGCTCAGGGTGCTCAACAGCCGAGCGATTTGGCGACCCGATGAGTAATAAAACCGATTTCTGCCTCCGGGCAGGGCCAACCCATTGACACTAATTATTAGACTGTTATTCTCCGCAGCCTGAATCATCCCCCTCCAGCATTTGTGGACAGAGATTGTTTTACAAAAATGGCGATGCAATCGGCATAAAGGAATGGGATGATACCCCGCCTGAAAGGCCGTTTGGTGATTTATTGTCCCGACAATATTTTCAGTTCGGGTATACTGTCAGGCTGTTTTATATCGTTTATCTTCACACCCCAGGGGGAAAACTTGCAGGGTAAAGCACTCCAGGATTTTGTAATCGACAAAATTGATGATTTAAAAGGTCAGGATATCGTCACCATCGATGTTCAGGGTAAGTCCAGCATCACCGATTGCATGGTTATCTGCACCGGTACTTCCAGCCGTCACGTTATGTCTATCGCCGATCATGTGGTTCAGGAGTCCCGCGCTGCCGGCCTGCTGCCGCTGGGCGTTGAAGGCGAAAGCGTTGCCGACTGGATTGTCGTTGATTTAGGCGATGTCATTGTCCACGTCATGCAGGAAGAAAGCCGTCGCCTGTATGAACTGGAAAAGCTCTGGGGTTAAGTTGTGAAGCTGCAGTTGGTCGCCGTCGGCACCAAAATGCCGGATTGGGTACAAACCGGTTTTACCGAATACCTTCGCCGTTTTCCGAAAGATATGCCGTTCGAACTGGTGGAAATACCCGCCGGCAAGCGCGGTAAAAATGCGGACATCAAGCGTATTCTGGATAAAGAAGGCGAGATGATGCTCGCCGCCGCAGGAAAAAACCGCATCGTCACGCTGGATATCCCCGGCAAACCCTGGGATACGCCGCAGCTTGCGCGTGAACTGGAACGCTGGAAGGGTGACGGTCGTGATGTCAGCCTGTTAATCGGCGGCCCGGAAGGGCTTTCTCCGGCATGCAAGGCCGCAGCAGAACAAAGTTGGTCGCTCTCCACATTAACGCTCCCTCACCCGCTTGTGCGCGTGCTGGTGGCCGAAAGCCTCTATCGAGCGTGGAGCATTACCACCAACCACCCTTACCACCGCGAATAATGAGACCCAGGTAGATTAAGCAGCGAATGAAACTACAGAATTCTTTTCGCGACTATACGGCAGAGTCCGCGCTCTTTGTGCGCCGGGCGGTGGTCGCTTTTTTGGGAATTTTGCTGCTTACCGGCGTGCTGATTGCCAACCTCTATAATTTACAGATCGTTCGCTTCACCGACTATCAGACGCGTTCTAACGAAAACCGCATTAAGCTGGTGCCCATCGCGCCAAGCCGCGGCATTATTTACGATCGCAACGGCACCCCGCTGGCGCTGAACCGCACCATCTACCAGCTGGAAATCATGCCGGAAAAAGTCGATAGCGTTCAGCAGACTATCGATGGTCTGCGCGACGTCGTCGACCTGAGCGATGACGATATCGCCGCCTTTAAAAAAGAGCGCGCCCGTTCGCATCGCTTTACCTCCATCCCACTCAAAACCAACCTCACGGAAGTGCAGGTGGCGCGCTTTGCCGTCAACCAGTACCGTTTCCCCGGCGTTGAGGTAAAGGGCTATAAGCGCCGCTTTTATCCGTATGGTTCCGCCTTGACGCACGTCATCGGCTACGTCTCAAAAATTAACGATAAAGATGTCGACCGCCTGGATAAAGACGGCAAGCTGGCCAACTACGCCGCGACCCACGATATCGGTAAACTGGGTATTGAGCGTTATTACGAAGATATTCTCCACGGGCAAACCGGCTATGAAGAGGTGGAAGTCAACAACCGTGGCCGCGTTATTCGTCAGTTGAAAGAAGTGCCGCCGCAGGCCGGGCACGACATCTACCTGACGCTCGACCTCAAGCTGCAGCAGTATATCGAAACCCTGCTCGCCGGCAGCCGCGCCGCCGTGGTGGTGACTGACCCGCGCAACGGCAGCATTCTGGCGCTGGTCTCAATGCCAAGCTACGATCCTAACCTGTTCGTTGACGGTATCTCCAGCAAAGACTACAGCGGCCTGTTAAACGATCCGAACACGCCGCTGGTTAACCGCGCCACTCAGGGGGTTTACCCTCCGGCTTCCACGGTGAAACCGTATGTCGCGGTCTCCGCCATGAGTGCGGGCGTGATTAACCGCAACACCAGCCTGTTTGACCCAGGGTGGTGGCAGTTACCTGGCTCAGAAAAACGCTATCGTGACTGGAAGAAATGGGGCCACGGTCACCTGAACGTCACCAAGGCGCTGGAAGAGTCCGCGGATACCTTCTTCTACCAGGTCGCCTATGATATGGGTATTGACCGTCTGTCGGAGTGGATGAGCAAGTTTGGCTACGGGGATTATACCGGTATCGACCTTGCGGAAGAGCGCTCCGGCAACATGCCAACCCGCGAATGGAAGCTCAAACGTTTTAAAAAGCCCTGGTATCAGGGTGATACCATTCCGGTAGGGATCGGCCAGGGTTACTGGACAGCGACACCTATCCAGATGAGCAAAGCGCTGATGATTCTGATTAACGATGGCATCATCAAAACGCCTCATCTGCTGGCCAGCACCGTCGAAGAAGGCAAGAAAGTACCGTGGACACAGCCTCAGGAACCCCCGATTGGCGACATCCACTCCGGCTACTGGGAAATTGCCAAAGACGGGATGTTCGGCGTTGCCAACCGAGGCAACGGCACCGCGCATAAATATTTTGCCAGCGCGCCGTATAAGATTGCTGCCAAGTCAGGTACCGCGCAGGTCTTTGGCTTGAAGGCGAACGAAACGTACAACGCCCACCGTATTGCGGAGCGTCTGCGTGACCACAAATTAATGACCGCTTTTGCGCCGTATAACGATCCACAGGTCGCCGTGGCGATTATTCTGGAGAACGGCGGCGCAGGCCCGGCTGTCGGTACCATCATGCGTCAGATTCTTGACCACATCATGCTGGGCGACAACAACACCGAATTACCGACCGAGAACCCTGCTGCGGCCGCGTCGGAGGACCAATAATCATGACGGATAATCCGAACAAAAAATCGTTCTGGGATAAAATCCATATCGACCCCGCCATGCTGCTGATTTTGCTGGCGTTGCTGACCTACAGCGCGCTGGTTATCTGGAGCGCCAGCGGCCAGGATATGGGGATGACGGAGCGTAAAATCGGCCAGATCGCCATGGGCCTGGTCATCATGGTGGTGATGGCACAGATCCCGCCGCGCGTCTACGAAGGCTGGGCCCCCTGGCTGTATATTATCTGTATTATTCTGCTGGTGGCGGTTGACGCCTTCGGTGCCATCTCTAAAGGTGCGCAGCGCTGGCTGGATCTCGGTGTTGTGCGTTTCCAGCCGTCCGAAATTGCCAAAATCGCCGTGCCGTTGATGGTCGCGCGCTTTATTAACCGCGACGTCTGCCCGCCAACGCTGAAAAACACCGGTATCGCGCTGGTGCTGATTTTCATGCCGACGCTGCTGGTTGCCGCGCAGCCGGACCTTGGCACCTCAATTCTGGTCGCCCTCTCCGGCCTGTTCGTCCTGTTCCTCGCCGGCTTGAGCTGGCGTTTGATTCTGGTCGCTGTAGTGCTGGTCGCTTGCTTTATCCCGATACTCTGGTTCTTCCTGATGCATGACTATCAGCGACAGCGTGTGATGATGCTGATGGATCCGGAATCAGACCCACTGGGCGCGGGCTACCATATTATTCAGTCCAAAATCGCCATCGGCTCCGGCGGTCTGCGCGGTAAAGGCTGGCTCCACGGGACACAGTCGCAGTTGGAATTCCTGCCAGAACGCCATACCGACTTTATCTTCGCGGTACTGGCCGAAGAACTTGGGCTTATCGGTATTCTGATTTTGCTGGCACTGTACGTGCTGCTGATAATGCGCGGCCTGTGGATTGCCGCCCAGGCGCAAACGACCTTTGGCCGGGTGATGGCCGGTGGTTTGATGCTGATTTTATTCGTTTATGTCTTCGTAAATATTGGTATGGTAAGTGGCATCTTGCCGGTGGTTGGCGTACCGCTACCGCTGGTCAGCTACGGGGGTTCGGCCCTGATCGTACTGATGGCCGGGTTTGGTATCGTAATGTCGATACACACCCACAGGAAAATGTTGTCAAAAAGCGTCTAAGGGGTGCTCAATGCGTAAGCAATGGCTTGGGATCTGCATAGCGGCAGGGCTGCTTGCGGCTTGTTCGAGTGATGATGTTCAGCAACAAACCGTCTCCGCGCCACAACCTGCGGTATGTAATGGTCCTACGGTGGAAATCAGCGGGGCCGATCCACGCTTTGAACCTCTGAACGCGACAGCGAATCAGGATTACGAACGCGACGGCAAGAAATACAAAATCGTCCAGGATCCGGCTAACTTTAGCCAGTCTGGTCTGGCCGCCATCTATGATGCCGAGCCGGGTAGCAATCTGACGGCCATCGGCGAAACCTTTGATCCGACCCAGCTTACCGCCGCGCACCCCACGCTGCCGGTGCCGAGCTATGCGCGTATTACTAACCTGGCTAATGGCCGGATGATCGTCGTGCGCATTAACGATCGCGGGCCGTATGGCAACGATCGCGTCATTTCGCTCTCCCGCGCGGCGGCCGATCGCCTGAACACCTCCAACAATACCAAAGTTCGCATCGATCCGATTATCGTCGCCCAGGATGGTTCACTTTCCGGCCCCGGTATGGCCTGTACCACCGTGGCAAAACAGACCTACGCGCTGCCGAGCCGCCCTGACCTGAGTGGCGGGATGGGCAGCGTCTCTTCCGCGCCACAAGCCGCGGCGCCGCAAGGCGACGTACGCGCCATTAGCAACGATACGCTGACCTCCGCCGACAGCGGCGAAGGCGCACCGGTAAAAAGCAGCGGCTTCCTCGGCGCACCTACCCCGTTGAATAACGGCGTACTCGAAGAATCTGCGCCAGCGGCAACGGCCGCTCCGGTGACGGCACCGGTCACCGCGCCTGCCAGCACAGCGCCTGCCGCGACTGCGGCGGTTGCTGCACCCGCTGCGGCCGCGGCTGGTGATTATGTGGTTCAGGTTGGCGCCGTCAGCGACCAGGCTCGCGCGCAGCAGTATCAGCAGCGTCTGAGCCAGCAGTTCTCCGTTCCTGGCCGCGTAACGCAAAATGGCGCGGTCTGGCGTATTCAGCTCGGTCCATTCGCCAGCAAAAGCGAAGCCAGCACCTTACAAGGGCGTTTGCAGAATGAAGCACAGCTGCAATCGTTTATTACACACGCCAACTAGAGCACTCAGCGGTGTCCGAATCTTCGTATATGTAAAAGTCATTAACAAAGTCATATACGATGTCGGATGCCTGCCCGCGGGGCATTTGCTATAGTAAGGCACTTTTTTAACTCCATCACGGATGTCGTTGTTCTGACCATGAAGACCTCTTTTTTCGCTCGCTTACTCCTTCCGGCGCTTTCCGTCGCAGCACTGACCTCCGCTGCCCACGCCGATGACCTGAACATCAAAACTATGATTCCCGGCGTTCCGCAGATTGACGCCGAATCCTACATTCTTATTGATTACAACTCTGGCAAGGTTCTGGCCGAGCAGAACGCTGACTCCCGACGCGATCCGGCGAGCCTGACCAAAATGATGACCAGCTACGTCATCGGCCAGGCCATGAAAGCAGGCAAATTTAAAGAGTCCGATCTGGTCACTATCGGCAACGATGCCTGGGCTACCGGTAATCCGGTCTTCAAGGGCTCTTCCCTGATGTTCCTTAAGCCAGGCATGCAGGTCCCGGTTTCGCAGCTGATCCGCGGGATTAACCTGCAGTCGGGTAACGATGCCTGCGTGGCGATGGCCGACTACGTCGCCGGCAGCCAGGACGCTTTCGTTGGCCTGATGAACAGCTACGTCAACGCGCTTGGCCTGAAAAACACCCACTTCCAGACCGTACATGGCCTGGATGCTGATGGTCAGTACAGTTCCGCACGCGATATGGCGATGATTGGCCAGGCGCTGATCCGCGACGTGCCGAACGAATACACCATCTATAAAGAAAAAGAGTTCACCTTTAACGGCATCCGTCAGTTGAACCGTAATGGTCTGCTGTGGGACAACAGCCTGAATGTTGACGGTATCAAAACCGGCCACACCGATAAAGCGGGCTACAACCTGGTGGCTTCCGCAACCGAAGGCCAGATGCGCCTTGTCTCCGCCGTAATGGGCGGCCGTACCTTCAAAGGTCGTGAAACCGAGAGCAAGAAGCTGCTGACCTGGGGCTTCCGCTTCTTCGAAACGGTGAACCCGATTAAAGCCGGTAAAGAGTTCGCCTCTGAACCTGCCTGGTTTGGTGATACTGACCGCGCCTCGTTAGGCGTAGACAAAGACGTCTACCTGACCATCCCGCGTGGCCGTATGAAAGACCTCAAGGCAAGCTATGTGCTGACCACCAGCGAGCTGCACGCGCCGCTGCAGAAAAACCAAGTTGTTGGAACCATCAATTTCCAGCTCGACGGCAAAATCATCGACCAGCGTCCGCTGGTAGTGCTGCAGGAAATTCCTGAAGGCAACTTCTTTGGCAAAATCATTGATTACATTAAATTAATGTTCCATCACTGGTTTGGTTAAAAATCACCCACTTGAAAGTGTGATTTCCATCCCCATATACTATGCATAGCTAAAATAACTCCCGCTAACCATGCGGGAGTTATTCTTTTTTAACACTGGAGCTGACATGAAAACCAAACTGAACGAACTGCTTGAATTTCCTACACCGTTTACTTACAAAGTAATGGGTCTGGCGAAACCAGAGCTGGTTGACCTGGTGGTTGAAGTGGTACAGCGCCATGCGCCAGGTGACTACTCTCCGCAGATAAAACCGAGCAGCAAAGGCAATTACCACTCGGTGTCCATTACCATCAATGCTACCCACATTGAGCAGGTTGAGACGCTGTACGAAGAGCTGGGCAATATTGAAATTGTCCGTATGGTGCTGTAATCGCATCTCCGTTACCCGGCACTGCCGGGTAACGCTTCTCCCCTCCTCCCTGTGATATACTCTGCGTCCATCATTTCCCCTCTGCGGAGACGCTGTTTTGGATTTTAATACTCTCCTCATCCGTCAACTGGGCCTACAGCCTTACGAACCCATTTCTCAGGCGATGCACGACTTCACCGACAACCGCGATGAATCCACGCTGGACGAGATTTGGCTGGTTGAGCATCAGCCAGTTTTCACGCAGGGTCAGGCGGGTAAAGCTGAACATGTGCTGGTGCCCGGCGACATTCCGGTCATCCAAAGCGATCGCGGCGGCCAGGTAACCTACCACGGGCCGGGCCAGCAGGTGATGTACGTTCTGCTGAACCTGAAGCGCCGCAAGCTGGGCGTACGCGAACTGGTAACGCTGCTGGAGCAAACCGTCGTCAACACGTTAGCTGAGCTGGGTATTGAGGCACATCCGCGCGCCGATGCGCCGGGCGTCTATGTGGGCGAGAAAAAGATCTGCTCGCTGGGGCTGCGAATCCGTAAAGGCTGCTCTTTCCATGGACTGGCGCTGAATATCGCTATGGACTTATCCCCTTTCCTGCGCATTAACCCTTGTGGCTATGCCGGTATGGAGATGACCCAGGTTTCACAATGGGTGAGTGAAGCGAAACCGGAAAATATATCCCCAACGCTTGTCAGACATTTTTTAGCGTTGCTAAACAATCCTCCGCACGAATATATCTCTGCTTAATATATTATACATCGCGACCCAATATTGCATTGGGTCGTTAACTCTCTCCATTGCACGCCTTTTATAATGCCGTCAAGTTTCTCTCTTCTTTCAGCGATTCATGTTCTGAAAATGAAGACTGGTTCTCATTTTTTTGCAAAATCACAACAACGATATACACTTAATAAAGCATTAGAATCATTAATACATTGACCCATAAAGAAAATTTCCATTTCCATCTTGCAGTAAGATGGACTCACCAATCATAATAATAATGAAATCATCAACTATCATTCATGGAGTGAATGAATATGGAGTGAGCAGTGTGGATTATAACAATAAGCCTGAAAATAAAATAAATATGAATGCCGATAATGATACGCCACAAATCTTTCGCACCCTGCGTAATATAGACCTTAACTTATTGACCATATTTGAAGCAGTCTATGTGCATAAAGGCATCGTCAATGCGGCGAAAATCCTGAATCTCACGCCATCGGCCATTAGCCAATCCATCCAGAAACTTCGTCTCCTGTTTCCCGACCCGTTGTTCATTCGCAAAGGACAGGGCGTCACGCCAACGGCCTACGCAACACACCTGCATGAATACATCAGCCAGGGTCTGGAGTCGATACTGGGCGCGCTGGATCTCGACGGCAGCTATGACAAGCAGCGAGTTATCACTATCGGTACGGCGGCATCCGTTGGCGCTATCGTGATGCCGGTTATCTATCAGGTGGTAAAACAAACCTACCCACAGGTACTGCTGCGCAACGTCGCCGTGACCGATGCCAACACGCAGCTCAGCCAGTTCCAGACGGATTTGGTCATTGACAACCATGAGCATAACAACCCGCGCACGCTGGGCCGTCATGCGCTATTTAGCGATAAACTGGTGCTGGTCTGTCGCCATAACCACCCGGCGCTTAACGAAGAGACATCGGTTGATACCCTAATGCAGTATGAACATACGCTGCTGACGATGGATGGTGCGGGGCAAAACGATCAGTATAAGCGCATTCGCGACATGCTCCCCGATCGCCAGGTTAGCGTAAGCAGTTACAACCTGTTCACTATCGCGTCACTGATCGCCTCAAGCGACCTGATTGGCATTATGCCGCTACGCTTCTACCACATCTTTAAGCAGTGCTGGCCGCTGTGCACGTTGGACTTTGCCCCGCTACAGCAGGAACACGTCGACTTTTCATTGCATTACAACAAACTCAGTCTGCGGGACCCGGTCATGCAAAACATTATCAACGTTATCCAGCAAGCGTTCTGATTCACTTGCCCCCTACTTCGCCTTGCCGGCAAAAAAGCATTATTCAACAACTATTTTACAATTTGCCGGCCAGGCAGGCTGCTTTAAACCCCGTTTCAATGGTATACTGCGTGTCATTAATTCAAAAATAGTTGATAAATACAACATTCCCTTGAATTGAAACGCTTTCCCTCGATACTCGGAACTGGAACACGTACGCTATGAGTAAACCCATTGTGATGGAACGCGGTGTTAAGTACCGCGACGCCGATAAAATGGCCCTTATCCCGGTTAAAAACGTGGCAACAGAGCGCGAAGCGCTGCTGCGAAAACCGGAATGGATGAAAATTAAACTTCCGGCAGACTCTTCCCGTATCCAGGGTATCAAAGCGGCCATGCGCAAGAATGGTCTGCACTCCGTGTGTGAAGAAGCCTCCTGCCCGAACCTGGCGGAATGCTTCAACCACGGTACCGCCACCTTTATGATCCTCGGTGCTATTTGTACCCGTCGCTGCCCATTCTGCGACGTGGCCCACGGTCGCCCGGTTGCGCCTGATGCCAATGAACCGCAGAAGCTGGCGCAGACCATTGCCGATATGGCGTTGCGATATGTCGTGATCACCTCCGTGGATCGTGACGATCTGCGCGACGGCGGTGCTCAGCACTTCGCCGACTGCATCTCGGCCATTCGTGAGAAAAGCCCAAGCATTAAGATTGAAACGCTGGTGCCCGACTTCCGTGGCCGTATGGACCGCGCCTTAGAGATCCTGACCGAGACGCCACCCGACGTGTTTAACCACAACCTGGAAAACGTGCCGCGTATTTACCGTCAGGTTCGTCCAGGCGCAGATTACAACTGGTCCCTGAAGTTACTGGAACGTTTTAAAGAAGCGCACCCGGATATCCCAACCAAATCCGGCCTGATGGTCGGCCTCGGTGAAACCAACGCTGAAATCATCGAAGTCATGCGCGATCTGCGCCGCCACGGCGTCACGATGCTGACACTGGGCCAGTACCTGCAGCCAAGCCGTCACCACCTGCCGGTGCAGCGCTACGTTAGCCCGGACGAGTTTGAAGAAATGAAAGCCGAAGCGCTGGCGATGGGCTTTACCCACGCGGCATGCGGCCCGTTCGTGCGTTCATCCTACCATGCGGATCTTCAAGCTAAGGGCCTTGAAGTGAAGTAAGGTCATTGCCTGACACAAAAAAGCCGCTCTCTTTCGACAGCGGCTTTTTTATTACCCATTATTGAAATAAATTATTTCAATTGAATACATTCAGAAACCTGATTCCATAAAAAAGGGCCACAGCATCGTCATGCTGAAGCCCCTTCCACAGACCATCGGGTCCGGGCATGGCACGCGCTGATCGGCACGCCATGTTAAACGCTGCCCTGCTTACTCTTTATGAGAGAGTTTTTCTGCCGGAGTCTCGTCTGCGCTTTTCTGCGCGGTGGTTTCATCATCATTCATGGCTTTCTTAAAGCCTTTGATTGCTGAACCCAGATCTCCACCCAGAGTCCGTAATTTCTTGGTACCAAACACCAGAATAATCAGTGCTGCCACTACCAGTAGTTTGGTAATACTAATCTCACCCATAGATACCTTCTTCTCAAAAACAGGCTGCAGAATGCGCCATAACACCGTAGTTTATTAACGGTCATCTGACGCGTGCACACAATAGCAATCTGTAACAAGGTGAATCAAGCGTTGTTTAAAAAAACGTCACGTTAATTGCGGTAGCGCAAAACGTCGGTTTTGCAGCACTGGCAGCTGCTGGCGAATACGAGACAGATCGTCGCGTCGCAGGTCAGATATAATCAGCTGTGGCTCAACCGATGCGCCGGCCAGCGTCACACCAAGCGGATCAACTATCCGACTCTGACCGATATTACGCGTTCCGCACTCGCCGCTGGCCACGATGTAACAGGTGGTATCCAGCGCCCGCGCCGCCAGCAGCGTGGCCCAGTGGTGCTCTTTGAGCGGTCCTCGTACCCAGGCGGCAGGCAAGGCCAGAATCTCAGCCCCTTTGAGCGCAAGTGCCAATGCCATATCCGGGAAACGCAGGTCATAGCAGGTCATAAGTCCCACCTGAAACCCCGCCACCTCAAGCAACGGCGGTAGCGTGTTCCCGGCATCCACTCGCTTCGACTCCTGGATTGCGAAAGCGTCATAGAGGTGCAGCTTGTGATAATGGGCAATCACCTCACCGCCGCGCAGCGCCACCAGGGTATTGCAGGCTCTTCCCGCCGTCGAGGGCGTATGAATGGTCAATATCGTCGTCAGCGTATCACGGCGGCTTTGTGTTTTCAGATGCTGCATAAAACCGCCGTCCAGCGATTGCGCCGACTTCACCGACATATCCGGGTCGCTATCGCTGCGCGCCAGCAGAGCCTCTGGCAGCACCAGTAGGTCAGCATGCTGTTCCGCTGCCGCCTGCATCAGCGACACGCTGGTTTGCGCATTCTGCCGCCACTCCGACGTGACGATAAACTGCCCTGCGGCAACTCGCATAGCGTCTCCTTACGTTTTTCCAATATATCAAGATGATGAATACTGATGAGTATATAGCCAGATTCACCTGGCAGGGTTAAACTCTGCTGACGATTCGACAATGGCAGGAAATTCGCATGACGCAACTTTTGTTGGCCGTGTTTATCGGCGGCGGCACCGGCAGCGTTGCCCGCTGGCTACTCAGCTTTCGCTTTAATCCTTTGCACCATGCGCTGCCGCTGGGAACGCTGGCGGCGAATCTGCTGGGCGCATTTATTATCGGCGCGGGTCTTGCCTGGTTTAATCGGCTGCCGCATATCGATCCGGTATGGAAAGTGTTGATTACCACCGGCTTCTGCGGTGGATTGACAACCTTCTCTACCTTTTCAGCGGAAGTGGTATTTCTTTTACAGGCGGGAAAGGTCAGCTGGGCGTTGCTTAACGTGGCGGTCAACCTGTTTGGTTCTTTCGCCATGACGGCCCTGGCGTTCTGGCTGTTCAGTGCCAGCAGTCAGGGGTAAAAGAAAGATAAAAAAAACCCGCACTTAAGCGGGTTTTGAATTCTGACTGCTAATTTTCGCTTACAGAGCGATGACGTTAGCAGCAGAAGGGCCTTTGGCACCGTTAGTGATTTCGAACTCTACACGCTGACCTTCAGCCAGAGTTTTGAAACCGTTGGTCTGGATCGCAGAGAAGTGTACGAATACGTCTTTGCTGCCATCTTCCGGAGTAATGAAACCGAATCCTTTGGACTCATTAAACCACTTAACGTTACCTTTAATCTTAGACATCAAAATTACCTTTATATGAAAAAACGACACTAATCTGTGTCAGTTAACAGTACAACAATTGTCGTGCGTTTTGTCCAGCCCAAGTTCGTTAAAAAGTGATAAATGTCGCTAACTTTTATTTGCAGGTTGACATTATCCCACTCCTGGTTCCAGGCCCCGTGATCAGAACTGGAAACGTAGCCAGGCAAAGTAGACATTGCCGTTGTTATACGTGCCCGGGATGTAGGTCATCTGGAACGTCGCCGGCCCATAGCCGATGGAGGCCAGGGGCAGCACAACCGGCAGCGGAATGTAGTTCCAGTTATCGCGGGCGGTCACCCCAATGGTGTAACCCAACCCAAGGTGGAAGTTATCATCCGCCAGCGGGCGCCAGGTCTTCTCCCAGCCATAGCCGCCAATAGGCTCCCATTTATTAAAGGAATCCTTAAAAGCCATCAGGTAAATGCCGTGCCAGTTGCCCTTATCATCCCAGCGCGACACGCCCCCCCCCGCCCCCCAGGGGCGCTCATTGTACTTGTCTGTCTTTTCTTTATCGTAGGCAAAACGCGCATGCCAGGTGATGGCTGGCACGTACAGATCGTAGTGCTGCGGTTCATCCCACGTCTTTACAACATTATTGCTCAGCGTGTTATAGCCATCTTTAATGGTTTCCGTAAAAGAAGCCTCAGCAGGATACGCTGCACCAGACAGCCCCGCAAAAATCAGCGATAGCGAGAAAATTTTATTTAGTTTTAACACGATAGACTTGCCAATAAATTATCCATTAAGAATAGTCTAACAAGGATAAACTCAATAAGAGTGCAACGGTACCAATCGATAGCCGTTTTTTCACCGCTTAACAACAAATTAGAATATTCTTAGACAATCGTCAAACCAGAGTGAGACTTGAATGCGAATAATATTCTTTTATAAGAAAAAATTGTAACCGTATTTAGATCTCGTAAGGAAGAATGGCCTATGCCTTTAATATTAGCTGAATTAAAACTCGTATTATTCTCTTAATATTCCTGATATTTTCCTGGCAGATTATTTAAAATCCAGTTCGTCGCAGTTAAGCGTTTTAAATACTTCACGCCAAGAGATAAAAAACACGCTCACCTCCTCACGAGCTCGACCCCGCCATGCCACCTCCACGCCGCTACCTTGTTGAAAAAACAACATTTCATTTACCTTTGTTGTTTAATATTCGACCAGGCAACTATACTTACTGACAGGTCAATGTTCCGCTTTGTGAGTACATCGTGTAAATTGCATCGTCATGGTCTTTAATTAGTCTCTTTTTTGATTTTCATCAGCTAAATTTGCCGCTTTTTTCGGCACATTTCACCACTTACTTTTTGATGCTGTTCTGTATCAATTTTTATAACTGGGCGATAGGTGTTAATAATGTTAACGTTCTTTGAACTCCTGATTGGTGTTGTGGTTATCGTGGGCGTAGCCCGCTACATCATCAAAGGATATTCCGCAACGGGTGTCCTTTTTGTTGGTGGTCTGCTGCTACTGATTGCCAGCGCGTTGATGGGGCATAAGATTTTACCAAGCAGCGCAACCAGCACCGGCTACTCTGCAACCGACATCGTTGAATATATTAAAATTCTGCTGATGAGCCGTGGCGGCGATCTCGGCATGATGATTATGATGCTCTGCGGCTTTGCCGCCTATATGACCCATATCGGCGCTAACGATATGGTCGTCAAACTGGCATCAAAACCGCTGCAATATATTAACTCGCCATATTTACTGATGATTGCCGCTTATTTTGTGGCGTGCCTGATGTCGCTGGCGGTCTCTTCGGCAACCGGACTTGGCGTACTGCTGATGGCGACGCTGTTCCCGGTAATGGTTAACGTCGGTATTAGCCGTGGCGCCGCAGCCGCTATTTGTGCCTCTCCGGCCGCCATAATTCTCTCCCCTACCTCCGGCGACGTCGTATTGGCCGCGAAGGCCGCAGAGATGCCGTTAATCGATTTCGCTTTCAAAACCACGCTGCCTATCTCCATCGCCGCGATTATCGCAATGGCTATCGCCCATTTCTTCTGGCAGCGCTATCTGGACAAGAAAGAACATATCTCGCACGAGATGCTGGATGTCAGCGAAATTAACACCACAGCCCCGAGCTTCTACGCCATTCTGCCGTTCACGCCAATCATTGGCGTGCTGATTTTCGACGGCAAATGGGGCCCGGAACTGCATATTATCGCCATTCTGGTGATTTGCATGCTGCTGGCCGCCGTGCTGGAATTCTGTCGTGGCTTTAACACCCAGAACGTATTTGCCGGCCTCGAAGTCGCGTATCGCGGAATGGCCGACGCCTTTGCCGGCGTGGTCATGCTGTTGGTTGCAGCAGGCGTTTTCGCTCAAGGCTTGAGCACTATCGGTTTTATCAATAGCCTGATCTCCATCGCGACCTCGTTTGGGTCCGCCAGCATTATCCTGATGCTGGTACTGGTGGTGCTGACCATGTTGGCCGCGATGACCACCGGTTCCGGTAACGCGCCGTTCTACGCCTTCGTCGAGATGATTCCAAAACTGGCGCACTCATCCGGCATTAACCCGGCCTATCTCTCCATTCCGATGCTGCAGGCCTCCAACTTGGGTCGTACCATCTCCCCGGTCTCCGGCGTGGTGGTCGCGGTCGCCGGGATGGCAAAAATCTCGCCGTTCGAAGTGGTCAAACGTACCTCAGTACCGGTTCTTGTCGGCCTGTTGGTGGTCATTATCGCCACGGAAATACTGGTTCCCGGCGCTGCTGCGTAATCATTGATTGATGAAATAAATAAGGCGCCTGAGGGCGCCTTATTTTATTATGTAATAACGTCACTAAATGATTTAAAACGTGGAGTCAGGAAAATGCTAAGGAAGAATATTGTGTCAGGATGCGCGCTGTTGCTCTGCGCCGGTAGCCTACAGGCTGCCCCTCTCGCACCGACACAATATGGTGACTTCGATCGTTATGTGCTGGCGCTCTCCTGGCAAACCGGTTTTTGCCAGAGCCAGCATGACAGAAATCGCAAAGAACCACTGGAATGTCAGCAGCCAAAAGAAGCGGCCAACAAAGCCGACTACTTAACGGTTCACGGCCTATGGCCCGGCCTGCCCGCGTCGATCGCCGCACGCGGAGTCGATAATAACCGCTGGATGCGCTTCGGGTGCGCCACGCGCCCCATTCCCAATATGCCGGAAGCGAAAGCCAGCCGTAAATGCGCCGCCGAAGAGACCGGTCTGTCGCTGGAAGTGGCTAATAAGCTCAACCAGGTTATGCCCGGCAGCGGTGGAAAAAGCTGTCTTGAGCGCTATGAATACGCCAAACACGGCGTCTGTTTTGGTTTTGATCCCGACGCCTACTTCAGTACGATGGTACGTCTGAATAGCGAAGTGAAACAGAGCGCAATCGGCAAATTCCTCGCCGCCAATTACGGTAAAACCGTGACTCGCGCCAGCTTCGACAACGCAGTAGCCTCGGCCTTTGGCAAAGAGAACGTCAAAGCCGTTAAGCTCACCTGTAACGGTAATCCGGCCTATCTGACGGAAATGCAAATTGCCATTAAATCCGCCAGCATCAACGACCCGCTCACCGCCGCGTCTCTGCTGCCGCAGCCGCATCCAGGCAACTGCAGCAAACAGTTCGTGGTGGATCAAAACGGTTATTGATCCCCAGCCCCCGGAGCCGGGGGCTGCATACCGTTATTTCTGAATGAATGCCAGCAGATCGTCGTTGATCTGATGTTTGTGAGTTGTACAGATCCCGTGCGATCCGCCTTTATAAACCTTCAGCTCCGCGTTCGGTAGAATTTCCGCCGCGACCTTGCCACAGGTTTCAAACGGCACAATCTGGTCGTCATCGCCGTGAATCACCAGCGTCGGTACCGTTATCTTACGCAAGTCTTCACGTAAATCAGTCTCCGAGAACGCTTTGATACAGTCGTAAAGCGCTTTTATAGAACCTTGCAATCCTTGCTCGACAAACCCTTCACGCACCGCCTTCGACTCCTTTGCGCCCGCGCGATTATAGCCATAGAACGCCGCCGACAGCTCATAGAAGAAAGCACCACGGTCCTCTATCACGCCGTTGCGAATACCGTCAAACACTTCAAGCGGTACGCCGTTAGGGTTGAAGTCCGTTTTCACCATAATTGGCGTCACCGCGCCAATCAGCACCGCTTTTGCCACCCGACTGGTCCCATGACGACCAATGTAGTGAGCTACTTCACCGCCGCCGGTAGAGTGTCCGACGTGCACCGCATCTTTCAGATTAAGATGCGAGGTCAACTCCGCCAGATCGTCGGCGTACTGATCCATATTATGTCCGTCCCAGGGTTGTGCCGAACGTCCGTGGCCTCGTCTATCGTGGGCGATGACACGATACCCTTTCGAACCCAGATACAGCATCTGATCCTCAAAGGCATCAGACGTTAACGGCCAGCCATGGCTAAAGACAATGGGCTGTCCGCTCCCCCAATCTTTAAACCAGAGGTAACTACCATCTTTCAGGGTCAGTTTATCGAAACCGCTCATACGATCTCCTGTGTTGGAAGGACGCTGCCAGGTGCAGCCTAAAAAGAATAATCCAGATTTATAAGTTGCGATGTATTTCGCATAAAATTCACACAACAAAGATTATTGCCATCTGCGAATGTGCGTTCCATCACTTCAAACCTGACGCCAGGATCAGTATGATGGAATGAGATGAACCCTTGCCGCTGGCGGTGAGGGTTTTCTTTTGGATAATCGATAGACATGGAGTAAATAATGACCAGACCTGCCATCATTATTAATGAGTTCGATGCCGAGCGTATCGACCGCCTGCTTGAGCAACCTGCTTACGCAAATTCCCCGGTGGCGAGCGCGCTAAACGACGAACTAGATCGTGCCCAGATGTGTGCCCCAGAAGACATGCCGCACGATGTAGTCAGTATGAATAGCCAGGTCAGATTCCGCGATCTCACCACCGGCGAAGAACGCGTCCGCACGCTGGTCTTCCCGGCCCAGATGACCGACAGCAGCAGCCAGCTCTCGGTGATGGCCCCGGTTGGCGCGGCCCTGCTCGGCCTGCGCGCAGGCAGTACTATTCACTGGGAGCTACCGGGCGGTGCCTCAACGCACCTGGAAGTACTCGAACTGCTGTATCAGCCGGAAGCCGCCGGCGAATTTCATCGTTAATTCCGCGCAATAGTAGCCTAAGAGGGTGCCCGGCATCCTCTTTCTGCCCCGCCTGACCAAACTTTACAACTCCCTTCTCTTCGATAAACTATTTTGCGAACTGAATGACATATTCAAAACGCATTATGTGTTTTGATTGTTCTACAAAGACAAGGAGGAGCCTATGTACAAAACAATCATTATGCCAGTTGATGTTTTTGAGATGGAGTTGAGTGACAAAGCGATTCGTCACGCAGAGTTTTTGGCCCAGCAGGATGGCATTATCCATCTGCTGCATGTGTTGCCCGCATCGGCCAGCTACACCATGAGCCGTTTTGCCGCCGATCTACGCCGCTTTGAGGAGCATCTTCAGCAGGAAGCGGAAAGCCGCCTGACCACCATGGTCAGCCACTTTACGCTCGATCCTTCCCGCATCAAGCTACACGTTCGTCTGGGTAGCGTCCGCGACGCGGTCAACGAACTGGCGGAAGAACTGGGGGCCGATATGGTGGTGATTGGGTCACGTAACCCTTCAATCAGCACGCACCTTCTGGGTTCCAACGCCTCCAGCGTGATTCGCCACGCACACATTCCGGTACTTGTTGTTCGCTGAGCCCGGCATAATCCGCAAAACAAAAAAAGGCCACCTTTCGGTGGCCTTTGACATTGCAGGCATTGTCTTCTTTTTTATGCTGTTTTGGTGCGAATCAGATAATCGAACGCGCTCAGTGACGCTTTCGCACCTTCGCCGGCGGCGATAATAATCTGTTTGTAAGGCACGGTAGTACAGTCACCCGCGGCGAATACGCCTTTAACGTTCGTTTCGCATTTCGCATCGATGATGATTTCGCCCATGCGGTTACGCTCAACCGCGCCTTCCAGCCAGGTGGTATTCGGCAGCAGACCAATCTGTACGAAGATCCCCGCCAGCGCCACGTGGTGCTCATCGCCGCTCACACGGTCACGATACTGCAAACCGGTGACTTTGGTGCCGTCGCCTTTCACTTCGGTGGTTTGCGCATTCAGAATGATGTCTACGTTCTTCAGGCTGCGCACTTTATCCTGCAGTACCTGATCGGCTTTCATTTCCGGGGCAAACTCCAACAGCGTAACGTGTTCCACCACGCCCGCCAGGTCAATTGCCGCTTCCACACCGGAGTTGCCGCCACCGATCACCGCCACGCGTTTGCCTTTAAACAGCGGGCCGTCGCAGTGCGGGCAATAGGTTACGCCCTTAGTACGATACTGATCTTCACCCGGTACGTTCATGTTACGCCACTTAGCGCCGGTCGCGATAATGATGCTGCGCGCTTTCAGCACCGCGCCGGAGGCGGTTTCAATCTGATGCAGGCCACCTTCAACAGCGGCAGGCACCAGCTTAGCCGCGCTCTGGGAATCAATCACGTCCACATCATATTCGCTCACGTGCGCCTTCAGCGCGCCCGCCAGCTTCTGACCTTCGGTTTTTGGCACGGAGATATAGTTTTCAATATCAACGGTATCCAGCACCTGGCCGCCAAAGCGTTCGCCCATCAGACCGGTACGAATACCTTTACGTGCCGAGTAGACTGCCGCCGCCGCGCCAGACGGGCCGGAACCGACAATCAATACCTCATACGCATCACGCTTATTCAGCTCTTCCGCCGCGCGTTTTTCCGCACCGGTGTCCACTTTCGCGACGATTTCCGCCAGCGTCATACGGCCCTGACCGAACTCCTGACCGTTAACATAAACGGCTGGAACGCCCATCACGTTACGTTCGGTGATTTCGTTCTGGAAGGTGCCGCCGTCAATCGCCGTATGCTTGATACGTGGGTTCAGCACCGACATCAGGTTCAACGCCTGCACCACATCCGGACAGTTATGGCACGACAGCGAGTAATAGGTTTCAAACTCAAAATCGCCGTCGATATCGCGAATTTGCTCCAGCAGAGACTGCGTTTCTTTCGACGGGTGACCACCAGTCCACAGCAGCGCCAGCACCAGCGAGGTAAACTCGTGGCCCAGCGGGGAACCGGCAAAACGTGGTCCCTGATGAGAACCTGGGTTGGTGATCAGGAATGACGGCTTGCGTACAGCAAGGGTATTGTCTTCTTTAAAGGTGACTTTGTCTGACAGTTCAGCAATTTCAGCCAACAGTTCCTTGATCTCTGCCGATTTAGCGCTGTCATCCAGCGTGGCAATCAGCTCAACAGGTTTGGTCAGCTTCTCAAGATAGGCCTTGAGCTGGGTTTTCATGTTGGTGTCGAGCATTGTTATCTCCTGGGCTTAAAACATCATCATGCAAGCGGCCTCACGCGGCAGCCTGAATGCGCTTGCATCATGGACGCTAATAAGAAATTCGGGTGCTGGCGCACCCGTTTTTAAAGGGGGCTATTTCCTGAGTGTTTCGCGTCACAGCATGGCGCTGTGGCGCGAAAGACGACGGAAATTTAGATTTTACCGACCAGGTCCAGAGATGGAGCCAGAGTCGCTTCGCCTTCTTTCCATTTCGCCGGGCATACTTCGCCTGGGTGAGAAGCAACGTACTGAGCCGCTTTGATTTTACGCAGCAGGTCAGAAGCGTCACGGCCGATACCTTCAGCGGTAACTTCGATAGCCTGGATGATGCCCTGCGGGTCAACAACGAAGGTTGCACGGTCAGCCAGACCTTCATCTTCACGCATGTTGTCGAAGTTACGGGTCAGGGCGCCAGTCGGGTCACCGATCATCGCATATTTGATTTTTGCGATGGTGTCAGAGCTGCTGTGCCATGCTTTGTGGGTGAAGTGAGTGTCAGTAGACACAGAGTACACGTCCACGCCCAGTTTCTGCAGCTCTTCGTAATGGTCTGCAACGTCGCCCAGTTCGGTCGGGCATACGAAGGTGAAGTCAGCCGGATAGAAGAAGAAGACGCTCCAGCGGCCTTCGGTATCTTTCTCAGTGACTTCGATGAACTCACCGTTTTTGAACGCCTGGTTTTTGAAAGGTTTGATTTTAGTATTAATTAAAGACATCGAGTACTTCCTCCGTGTTTTCGTTGAGGTCTAAGTTAACGAATAATTCCTGATTCGACCAATGCGTTTACATTATCAAATCAATAAGCGTTATCTAACAACCGGAACAAGACAACTTTGTGAACCTGTGTCCGGGGATACGCACGAAACGCTCATCCCAAATGTAAAAAGGCCGCAACAAGGCGGCCCGATTACCTGAATCCCCCGCAGGTGAGTTCAGCGCCAGCCAGGCTGGCGTAGTGTTGCGCTCTACATACCCTAACAAAGGTTGTAACAGCTTTTCGATTACATCACTCTGGCCTGTAAAGGGCAATTCACTCACAGTAGGTCCTGTCTATGATTGTGATAGGTTACACCGTCAATCATTCACAATAAGCTGATTTTACGCATATTTTCCATCAAAAAGGCTTCTTTACCCTTAATGTCTCCTCCAGGCAGGGCTGAATATTCTGACGACCAACAAAAAGCGATAACGCTGTTACAGACGTCATTTCATTCATTTGCTAAACAAATAAAAGCCTACCACGATAATAATAACAGGCGGTGTTAACCTTAAGAAAAATATGTATCTTATCTATTATAAAAACAAACAAAATTGACATGCTAAATATGTCATACAATATCTTTTATGAGTGACAAACCATACAGTCATGATTTATATTTAGCGGAGTTTCATATATATTTCAGTTTTTCGAACACATGGATTGTGACAATTGGGGAAATGAATACCCCCAAATAATTTATAAAGGATACGTAATGGCAAATCTCTATGACCTGAAAAGATTCGATCTTAACCTGCTGGTTATTTTTGAGTGCATATATCAACATCTTAGCATCAGTAAAGCGGCTGAAATGCTATTTATCACCCCCTCTGCAGTGAGCCAATCGCTGCAGCGGCTACGTACGCAATTAAACGATCCGTTATTCGTCCGCGCCGGAAAAGGGATTACTCCTACCACCATTGCCGTTAATTTACATCAGCATCTGTCAAAAAATCTTAATCAGATAGAACAGACAATTAACATGATGGCAAATGCGGATCTGGATAAAAAGTTCATCATTTACGGCCCGCAGCTCTTTTCAACCCCCGAACTTTCCAGCTTTATCAATGCACTGCTGGCCGAGCCCGACCTTCATATTGAGTATCATGATTACACCAGCATTAACGATTCCGTAGAAAACCTCCTGCACTACCGCAAGGCGGATATTGTTATTACAACCTCGCAAGTCCAAAACCGCGCGCTGGCATGTGAGAAATTTTACGACACGGAAACCGTGTTAGTCTGCCGGGAAGACCACCCGCGACTGGGAACTCACGCGACAATCGAGGAGATTCTCCAGGAAAGATTCACCTACTACGATGTTGATGATTCGTGGGTAAAAAAGTACCAGTATGATAACGAGATATTTCTGGCCGAACGCAATTGCGTATTTCGCTCATCATCTTTTGTATCCACTATTAACGCGATTTACCAGACAGATTTAATTGGTATCGTACCTCGCCCTTATTACACTATGCTAAAAGCATCGCTACGCTTGAAAGAAATTACTCTTCCTGCACCACTCCCCAGAATGTCTGTTTATGTGTGCTATAACCGTGCCTCACTCAACTCAGAATTATTCACCAGAGTAATCAAAAGCATGAAAATATAATTAAAAACCATTAAAAACACAAACACCGTCGTATTAAAAACAAATCCAGAAAAGGAACGATTTGTGTTCGTGATTATTACTTATATTATTGTATGATGTGAAATTCGCTTAGTAGAACACGTTATCAAGGATGGCGATGTATGCCCATGGTCAAACTCCCGCTGCCACAATCGGTTCTGGAAGCAACCCGGGATCGTATTCTCTGGACATTAGATAACTTTTCTCGCGTTTGCGTTTCGTTTTCCGGCGGTAAAGACTCCACGGTAATGTTGCATTTAACCGCGCAGCTTGCCCGCGAGCGAGGGCTCAAAATTAGCGTCCTGTTTATTGATTGGGAAGCACAATTTTCTTATACCATTAACCATTGTGAGAAATTGCGCGAACAATACCGGGATGTGATTGAGAGCTTTTATTGGGTCGCGCTACCGCTGACCACGCAAAACTCACTGACCCAATTTAATCCGGAATGGCAGTGCTGGGAGCCGGGCGCTAAATGGGTCAGACAACCGCCAGCCGACGCGATTACCGATCCTGCTTTTTTCGCCTTTTATGAACCAGGCATGACGTTTGAACTGTTTGTGCAAAAATTTGCCGAATGGTTCTCCCAGCAGCGTCCGGCGGCGGTGATGGTCGGTATCCGTGCCGACGAATCTTATAACCGCTTTTTGACGATTGCCTCCCAGCGGAAACGTCGCTTTGCCGATGATAAACCCTGGACAACCGTCGCGCCGGGTAACCATGCCTGGTACGTCTACCCTATCTACGACTGGAAAACCGCCGATATCTGGACGTGGTTCGCCAAAACCCAGCAGCCGTATAACCCCCTCTACAATCTGATGTATCAGGCCGGAGTCCCATTGCGCTACATGCGTATCTGTGAACCCTTTGGCCCAGAGCAGCGCCAGGGGCTCTGGCTCTATCACGTACTGGAACCGGATCGTTGGGCCGATATGTGTCAGCGGGTCAGCGGCGTACACAGTGGTGGCGTGTATGCCGGGCAGGACAACCAGTTTTACGGCCACCGCAAGCTCGAGAAGCCAGCCAACCACAGCTGGCGCAGCTACGCGCATTTTCTGCTTTACAGCATGCCGGAAACCACCGCCGACCATTATCGCAACAAAATTGCCGTCTACCTTCACTGGTATCAAAAGCAGGGTTGGGAAGACATTCCTGACGAACAGGAAAAAGATCTGGGCTCGAAGGACATCCCATCATGGCGAAGAATATGCAAAGTACTGTTAAACAATGACTATTGGTGCCGGATGCTCTCCTTCAGCCCCACCAAAGCGAATCACTACCAGCGCTATCGCGCGCGTATGGAACAAAAGCGTCAGCAATGGGGAATCTTATGCGACAAACACTAATTAATCAGCTGCATGACTACCTGCAAAGCCTCGCACCGGATGACAAAATCGATGCCATTAACCAGTTCCGTCAGGCCTTACACGCTGAAAGCCCGTTTAAAGATCAGCCTATCGACTGCGTGCTGTGGGTGAAAGAAGAGCAAATTACCCCAAACGACTACAACCCGAATAATATGGCGCCGCAGGAAAAACGTCTGCTGACCAAATCACTGGAGGCCGACGGTTTCACCCAACCTATCGTAGTCGTTGAGAAAAAAGATCGTCATTACGAAATCGTCGACGGCTTCCATCGCCACCAGCTGTCACAGTCCAAAGCCACGCTGAAAAAGCGTTTTCACGGCTACCTGCCCATCACCCAGCTGGAAAAGTGCGACGATTCGCTCCCCTCACGCATGGCCGCCACCGTGCGCCATAACCGCGCACGCGGGCGACACCAGATTAGCGCCATGTCCGATATCGTGCGTGAACTGAGCCAGCTTGGCTGGAGCGATGAAAAGATGGGCCAGGAACTGGGCATGGATGCCGACGAAATTCTGCGCCTGAAGCAGATTAACGGCCTGTGCGAAATGTTTGGCAATCGCCAGTTCTCACAGGCCTGGACGGTGAAATAGCTACAATCGGCAAAGACGCTCGGCGGCGGCCAGCAGCGTCGTCTCCTGCTTGGCAAAGCACAGACGTATCAGCTTATGCGGGAACGGCGCGGCGCAAAAGACCGACAGCGGAATCGCCGCCACGCCCACCTCGGTGGTTAACCACCGGCAGAAGCTCACATCATCCAGATCGGAGATCGCGCTGTAGTCCGCCAGCAGGAAGTAGGTGCCTTCACACGGCAGCAGCTTCAGGCGGCTCTGGCTGAGAGCATCAATAAACAGGTCACGTCGCGCCTGATAAAATTCCGGCAGTTGGCGGTAGTGCTCCGGCTGCGCGCGTAGCATATCCGCCAGCGCCAGCTGTGCTGGCGTGTTCACCGCGAAGGTCAGATATTGATGCACTTTCCGCAGTTCCGCACTGACGGGCGCTGGCGCTACGCAGTAACCCACCTTCCAACCGGTCATATGATAGGTTTTACCAAACGACGACACCGCGACCGCCCGTTCGCGAAGCGCCGGATGCGCCAGCACGCTGGCGTGTCCATCTTTTGCAAAGCAGATATGCTCATACACTTCATCGCTGAGCACATAAATTTCACGTTCGGCGATAGCCTGCCACAGAGCCTCAAAATCCGCCGCCTGCCAGACGGTGGCTGACGGATTATGCGGCGTATTGAGGATCACCAGACGCGTCTTCTCGCTCAGTTGCGCGGCAAAATCCTGCCAGTTCACGCGAAAATACGGCGGCTGTAGTGCGATACGTTTCACCACGCCGCCGGACAGTTCCACCGCCGGCGCATAGCTATCGTAGCTCGGGTCAAAACAAATCACCTCGTCACCGTCGCGCACCAGCGCGGTAATGGCGGCATACAGCGCTTCCGTGGCCCCTGCTGTCACCGTAATGTCGCTGTTAACATCCGGCGTGTAACCATACAGCGCGGTGGTTTTCTCGGCGATCGCTTCTCGCAACGCCAGCGCGCCGGTCATAGGTGCGTACTGATTCGCGCCGCTCGCCACGTGATGCGCGAGCCGCTGTTGCAGATACGCTGGGCCGTCAAAATCGGGAAAACCCTGAGACAAGTTGATAGCCTGATGCTGCTGCGCCAGGGCGCTCATCTGGGTGAAAATAGTGGTGCCGAGGTTGGGGAGTTTGCTCTGGGGGATGAGTTGCGTTGTTGTCATTCGTCGTCTGCCGCTCGTAAACCGATGTCAAATGACTATAACACGGCCAACGAGCTTGGCAATCAAGACGTTTAGATGTCTAAAACTTTTTAACAGCACTTTGCTCCGCCCTTCCCGCCGTAGCGCGCATCCTGGCGGTCGCGGAAAAACGCTTCGTAGGTCATCGGCGTCTGGTCCGGGTGGTTAACGCGCATATGCTCAACGTAGTTGTCGTAATCCGGCACGCCAATCATCATTTTAGCCGCCTGACCGAGGTATTTTCCGGCTTTTGAGAGCGTATCAAACATCGTTTTTGTCCTTATCAGGTTAACCCGGCGTCGCCATGCTCGGCCGGGTTACAGATGACATTAATGCGCGCGTTTCGCCTGAGCAACCAGGTTTTCCGCATCCGCAGGCATCGGCTCATACGGCGTTTCTTTTGCCGTCGGTTTGTCCTCTTTCAGCGCCGCCAGCGCGGTTTTCAGCGAGAACAGCGCCAACACGACCACCACCACCATAAAGAAGATAGTCAGACCGGCATCAAGACGGTTGTTAAACACCAACTGCGCCAACTGCGACTCGGTGTACTGCGGCGGAATGTTACCGCTGTCGATCATCGCCTGGAACTTATTGGCAATTGCCAGGAAGCCCACGCGCGTATCCTCGCTGAACGATTTCTGCCAGCCCGCCACCAGCGTACACACCAGCAGCCACGACGTCGGCACCAGCGCAACCCACGCGTAGCGTTGGCGTTTCATCTTGAACAGTACCACCGCGCACAGCATCAGCGCCATACCCGCCAGCATCTGGTTGGCGATACCAAACAGCGGCCACAGAGTGTTGATACCGCCCAGCGGATCCACCACGCCCTGATGAAGGAAGTAACCCCAGGCCAGCACGCACAGCGCCGTCGCCAGCAGGTTAGCCGGCAGCGAATCGGTGCGTTTCAGCCCCGGATTGATCACCCCCAACAGGTCTTGCAGCATAAAGCGCGCCGCACGGGTACCGGCATCCACCGCCGTCAGGATAAACAGCGCTTCAAACAGAATCGCAAAGTGATACCAGAACGACACGTCCATCAGCCCGCCCAGCGCACCGTGGAGAATATAGGCCATCCCCACCGCCAGAGTCGGCGCGCCGCCCGCGCGGGAGATAATGGATTGTTCCCCAACTTCGTTGGCAATCTGATGTAGCAGATCAGGCGTTACCGCGAAGCCCCACGAGCTCACGACCTGCGCTGCCGAAGCCACCACGTCTGCGGTTCCTGCCGGTGCCAGCATCGCCATCGGGCTGTTCATCGCAAAATAGACGCCCGGGTCGATAATACAGGCGGAAACCAGCGCCATAATCGCCACGAAGGATTCCATCAACATCCCGCCGTAGCCAATAAAGCAGGCCTGGTTTTCGTTGGCCAGCATCTTCGGCGTGGTGCCGGAAGCGATCAGCGCGTGGAAGCCAGACACCGCGCCACAGGCGATGGTGATAAACAGGAACGGGAACAAATCGCCGGTCCAGACCGGGCCGGTGCCGTCGACAAACTTGGTCAGGGCAGGCATGGTCAAGGTAGGACGCATAATCAGAATGCCGATCGCCAGCCCAACAATGGTACCGATTTTCAGGAAGGTCGAGAGGTAGTCACGCGGCGCCAGCAGCAGCCATACCGGCAGCACCGAGGCCACAAAACCGTAACCCACCAGCATCCAGGTTAACTGCACGCCGGTATAGTCAAACCACGGAGCCCAGGTTTCGCTCTCGGCCACCCAGCCGCCGGAAATAATGGCAAAGACCAGCAGCACCAGGCCAATCACCGACACCTCGCCAATGCGCCCCGGGCGCAGATAGCGAATGTAAATCCCCATAAACAGCGCCAGTGGAATGGTAAAGGCCACGGTGTAAGTCCCCCACGGGCTGTGGGTCAGCGCTTTCACCACGATCATCGCCAGCACCGCCAGAATGATCACCATGATCATAAAGGTGGCAATCAGCGCAATGACCCCTGCCGTCGGCCCCATCTCCTCTTTTACCAGTTCCCCCAGCGAACGTCCGTCGCGACGGGTGGAGACGAACAGCACCATAAAGTCCTGAACCGCACCGGCCAACACGACCCCGGCCAGCAGCCAGATCATGCCCGGCAGATAGCCCATCTGCGCCGCCAGTACCGGGCCGACCAACGGACCGGCCCCGGCAATCGCCGCAAAGTGGTGACCAAACAGCACTTTCTTATCCGTTGGCACATAGTCAAGACCGTCGTTATGCCGCACCGATGGCGTCATACGGGTTGGGTCAACCTGCAGCACATTTTTGGCGATATACAGGCCGTAGAAACGGTAGGCGATAAGATAAACACAGACCGCCGCGACGACGATCCACAGCGCGTTTATCTGTTCCCCCCTATTGAGGGCGATATAGCCAAGGGCAAAGGCTCCGACAATGGAGAGCAATGCCCATATAAGGTATTTCCCTGAATTGTTCATAGTTATTGTCCGTATCAGTAGCAGAGGATGTTACATTTTGTGTCCGTAGCAACACGTATGATTTAACAACCTTGAAACCAATCTGAACAGGAACAGAACCCGACATTTACATCACATTGTTAACGGGATCACTTAAGTCAGAAAAACGGATGAGTGCTAGAGGGGGAAATTGAGATGAATACGGCTACGACAAGACGGAATGTAGGCCGGATAGGCGAACCGCCATCCGGCAATGTACGGCATCGTGCCGGATGGCGCTTCGCTTATCCGGCCCATTATCCGCAAAATATGACGCTACCCCAGCACCGCCGTCCCCAGCCGGCAGGTACAGCAACGCCGCCCCTGCTCGTCAAAAACGACAATTTCCCAGCTCTGGCTCTGCCGCCCCAGGTGCAACGGCTGACACACTGCGCGCACCTGCCCTTGCGATACCGGGCGATGGTGGGAAGCATTCAGCTCGGTGCCCACCACGCACTGACCCTCGCGAGTCATCAGAAAACCGGCCATCGAGCCTAGCGTCTCCGCCAGTGCCGCCGACGCGCCGCCGTGCAGCAGTCCAAAAGGCTGATGGGTACGGCTATCCACCGGCATCACCGCTTCCAGGCTATCGTCGCCGATATGGGTATAAATAATCCCTAAATGCGCCACCAGGGTGTTATCACTGGTCGCGTTCAGCTCATCAAGCGTTAAATGACGTTTCCAGATCATCCTATGCCCCCAGCGTCGAACCGCCGTCCACCACGATATCCTGCAACGTAATATGGCTGGCGCTGCGGGAGGCGAGGAACAGAATGGTACTGGCAATTTCCTGCGGGCGGGCAATTTTGCCCAGCGGAATGCCCAGCTTAAACTGCTCGGCAAACCCGCGGATACGTTGCTGCTCCGCATCGTCACTGACCCACAGCGTACGCTGCATGTCGGTATCAGTCGAACCCGGTGAGACGATATTACAGCGCACCCCCGCGCTCGCCAGCTCTAACCCCACGGTCAGCGCCAGGCTTTTCAGCGCCGCCTTGGAGGCACCGTAGGCGCTCATGCCGATGCGCGGCGTGTGTGCGGCGTCCGACGCCACGGTGACAATCGCCCCGCCCTGCTGACGGCGAAACTGCGCCATCGTATTCTGGAATAAATTAAACGCACCGCCGACGTTGACCGCAAAGGTCTGCTGCCAGTCAGCCAGACTAAGCGCATCCGTCGCCCCCATGCGCAAAATCCCCGCCGCGTTCACCAGCACATCCAGACGCTCAGTGCCAGCCAACAGGCGTTCACACACCTGCTCCACCTGCTGCGCATCGGCCACATCCAGCACCTCGGTCGCAAACGGGTAATCTGCGCCGTCGAAGGCTAAATCGAAGCCCGTCACCTGCGCGCCGGCTTCCACGAAGGCCAGCGCGGTGCTATAGCCAATGCCTTTCCCTGCCCCGGTCACCCACACGGTCTGGCCGCGAAAATCGAAGCCAACCATTATTTCACCTCACGGGAAAGCAGCGCCCACCAGGCGTCAATGCTCGGATTTTTCGCCAGCATCACGAAGTCGATGTCGCCGTGTACTTTACGCCAGCGTGCCGCCAGCGCCATCATGCGTACGGAGTCGAGCCCGTAATCAATCAGGTTATCGTCGTCGAACGGCTCGTCAGACTCATCCAGCAGCGGCAGCACCAACGCGCGTAGCGCCTCTTTGCTGACGGGAACCGAGGGCAGCAATTCGTCGGTCATCACCACGCGACCGCTGCGCCCGGCGACATATTTCAGCGACATCAGATGCTCATCGCGGCTGAAGTCCGCCAGCGCGTCGGCGACGAAGAAAGGCTTAATATCGCGCATAAAGGCGTCGGTGGCGGTGGTCATACAGCCGATGTGCGCGTACACGCCGGTGATGATCAACTGGTTACGGCCAGTCTCTTTGAGCATCTGCTCCAGCGGCGAGCGATGGAAAGCGCTGTAGCGCCACTTCACCAGCACGGTGTCCTGGTCGTCCGGCGCCAGCGCGGCAATCACTCGCTGCTGTTCCGGTGAGCGGGTCAGGCCCGGCCCCCACATGTCGTTAAGCAGCGCGCGGTCCTCGTCGCTCTGCTCTTTTGGCTGCGCAGTGTAATAGACCGGAATCCCGTTTTTCTTGCAGAAGTCGCGTAGCGCGGCGATGTTCGCCACCACCGTGTCCATCATTTCGCTGTCTTCACCCCAGAAGTTGAGGAAATACTCCTGCATATCGTGAATCAGCAGCGCCGCACGCGCGGGTTCAAACGCCCAGCTCACCTTGTTTTCAGGGATGTCCATCGCGGTTGGCAGCGCGTAGCCCTGCAGTTTTGGAATTGCCATGTTGTTCTCTCCTTCAGGCCTGCGAGCGGCTAGCCAGCCACTGACGCAATTGTTTTTTATCCACTTTGCCGACGTGGGTCAGCGGCAGTTCATCCACACACTCCACGCGATCCGGCAGCTTAAATTCAGCCACGCCCTGTTCGCGCAGGAAGCGACGGACCTGCACCGCGCGCAGCGGTTCTTTCACCACCAGATACGCGCAGCTTTTCTCGCCCAGCAGGGTGTCTTCCATGCTGACCAGCGCCGCATGGACCACCGCCTCATGACGCAGCAGCAGGTTTTCAATCTCTTCCGCGGCAATCTTCTCGCCGCCGCGGTTAATCTGATCTTTTTCACGCCCCTGCACGGTGATGTAGCCATCCTCATCAATCGAAATCAGGTCGCCGGAACAGTAGAAACCGTCGGCATCAAACGCGCTGGCGTTATGCTGAGGACTTTTGTAGTAGCCGCGGAAGGTGTAAGGGCCGCGCGTCATCAGGCGCCCCACTTCACCGCGCGGCAGCGGGTTACCCTCTTCGTCCGCCACCCACACTTCATCGTCAGGGCACATCGGGTACCCCTGGGTGTTGAGGATTTTTTCTGGCGTATCATCAAGACGGGTGTAGTTCACCAGCCCTTCCGCCATGCCGAACACCTGCTGGAGCTGGCAGCCAATCTCTGCCGGAATCCGCGCCGCCAGCGTGGCGGACAGGCGCGCACCGCCCACCTGCAGCAACGTCAGCGAACGTAGCTGAGCGTTACCGGCCCCCTCGGCAATCGCCTGTAGCCACAGGCTGACCGCCGGGGGTACCAGCGCCGCGACGTTCACCTGGTGTTTTTCAATCAGCGGGAAGCACAGCGTCGCGCTCGGGTCCGCCGCCAGCACCACCGTTCCTCCCGCCAGGAACACGCCCAGCGCGCCTGGTGAACTCATGGCGTAGTTGTGCGCCGACGGAATGGCGCACAGATAGCGCGTCGTGGCATCGAAGCGACACACTTCATTACTGCGGCGAATACTGTAGTAATAGTCGTTATGCGTGCGGGGGATAAGCTTCGGCGTGCCGGTACTGCCGCCGGAAAGCTGAAAAAAGGCCACCTCATCCGCGGCGGTTGGCGTCGGCGTGAAGCCCATCGCCGGGCGAGCCATCGCCGCTTCCAGCGCATGTTCACCTTCACCATTGCGTAGCAGTACGACGCGTAAAGCACGGTGCTGAGCGCAGAAATGATTGAGGAAGGTCTCATCAGCAAACAGCGCGTGACCGCGATCGGCAATCAGGGCTGCGGGGGATATCTGCTCGGCGTAGGCATTCAGCTCACTACGCTGATGGCTGAACAGCGCGTTGACTGGCGCAACGCCAATCTTCAGCAATGCGAAAAAGGTGATATAAAACTCGACGATATTGCCCAGCTGCACCAGCGCCGTTTCACCACGTTTCAGTCCCTGGCTTTGCAGCGTCGCGGCCAGATTGTCGATGGCCTGATTCAGCGCGCGATAGCTTATCTGACGTTCGCCGTCGATAACCGCAATCGCATCACTTTCGGCATGACGCGTCACCATGTCGGTGAGCAGCAGATCCTGCCAGTAGCCTTTTTCACGATAGCGCGCCGCAAGCGCATCCGGCCAGCGGGTAAATTCTACGGTCATTCTGATTCCTTAATGCAGGCCGAACACGTTCAGCATGGTCGAGAGTTTGACGCCGGTTTCGCGCCATTCGGACTCCGGCGATGAGGCGGGCACGATGCCCGCGCCGGCGAACAGGCGCACGCGGTTGGCCTTCACGCGCGCGCAGCGAATCGTCACCACCCACTCGCCGTTCCCTTCGGCATCACACCAGCCCACAATGCCGCCAAACAGCTCGCGGTCAAACGGTTCCAGTTCGGCAATCACCTGTTTCGCCGCCTGATGCGGGAAACCGCTCAACGCGGGCGTCGGGTGCAGCAGGCAAGCCAGCGTCAGGGCGTTTTCCGCCGCTTTCGCCTGCCCTTCAATCGGCGTCGCCAGATGCCACAGCGTCGGCGTGGTAATCAGCTGCGGCGTCTGCGGCAACGTCAGTTGCAGGCTGCGCGGCGCCAGCGTACGTTGCATCGACTGGGTCACCAGCTCGTGTTCATGACGGTCTTTTTCCGATGCCAGCAGACGGTTACCCGCTTCACGATCCAGCAGGTCATCCGGCTGACGACGCGCCGATCCCGCCAGCGGCAGCGAACTGAAACGATCGCCCTCTTTACGCAGCAGCAGTTCCGGGCTCGCCCCCAGCAGCACCCCGCCGTCCGGCAGCGGGACATGGAAGTTAAAGCTTGCCGGGTTTTGCGCGACCAGTCGTTCCAGCAGCACACCGCTGTCCAACGGCTGCCCGGCGGTAATATCAATCAGGCGGGAGAGCACCACCTTATCGACCTGCGGGGTCGCCGTCAGCGCCGCCGCGCGGGCAACCATATCGAGGAAAACGGGGTGTTGCGGAATTTCCTGACGCGCGGTCACTCGCATCGGTTCGCGAGACGCGTGGTAGCGCGAGGAGTGCTGTTTTGCAGTGCGTGAGAAGGACTCACAGCGCTCAGGAATGAACAACGCAGACGGCTGGCGGGTATCAAACGGAATCGCCCCCACCATCACCGGATTGGCGATCCCGGCGGCTTTGGCTGCAGCGAACGCCGAGGCTAAACCTTGCTGAAAGGCGCTATCGGGCGCATCGCCCCCTTCTGCGGGGCAGGTAAAGCGCTGGAAGCAACCCGAGGTCGTAAAACTGCGGAACGGCGACATAAAGAAAAAGCGGTCGGCCGAAAGCGTGGCCCGATGCTGCTGTTCTTGTTCATCCGCAGCCAGTGACGTTTCCATATCATCCTCCAAAAACGATAAAGATATTACGAATAATTATCATTTATATTTTGGTTTGGTAACCTAAAAGTAAACGCTTCATATGTCAACAGCGCAACGCAGCATCTTGTGCTTAATCGCGATGTCGCCGCCCCGATATGGCGCTTGCAACAGTTCAGCGCCGTGCTTGCATCCGGGGTGGACAATAGTTGAAAATGAGAAGCATTAACCAACTGCAACCGGGATGCATTTCTGTGAAACTCTCCGCTTTATGGCGCACAGCCGCGCTGATCGCTGGCTTCAGCGTTTTAGGACTCTCCTCAGCGCAGGCCGCCGACTGGCCGCGCCAGATTACCGACAGCCATGGCGTACACACGCTGGAACAAAAGCCCACGCGTATTGTATCCACCAGCGTCACCCTCACCGGCTCGCTGCTGGCCATTGACGCGCCGGTGATCGCCAGCGGCGCCACCACCCCCAATAACCGGGTAGCCGATGCTCAGGGTTTCCTGCGCCAATGGGGCGACGTCGCCAAAGCCCGTAAAGTGACCCGTCTGTATATCGGTGAACCCAGCGCTGAAGCGGTGGCTGCGCAGATGCCTGATCTGATTCTGATTAGCGCCACCGGCGGCGACTCGGCGCTGGCGCTGTACGATCAGCTATCCACCATCGCCCCCACGCTTATCATCAACTACGACGATAAAAGCTGGCAGGCGCTGCTGACCCAACTGGGCGGGATTACCGGCAACGAGCAGCAAGCGGCGGCGCGTATTGCCGAGTTTGATAAACAGCTGGCGACGGTGAAGCAGCAAATCAAACTGCCGCCGCAGCCGGTCAGCGCGCTGGTGTACACCGCAGCAGCCCATAGCGCTAACCTGTGGACCAGCGAATCCGCGCAGGGGCAGTTCCTGCAACAGCTCGGCTTTGCCCTCGCGACGTTGCCGTCTGGCTTGCATGCCAGCCAGAGTCAAGGTAAACGCCACGACATCATCCAGCTTGGCGGTGAGAGCCTGGCTTCCGGCCTGAACGGCGAAAGCCTGTTCCTGTTTGCCGGCGACGAGAAAGACGCCGACGCGATTTACGCCAACCCGCTGCTGGCGCATCTTCCGGCCGTCAAAAATAAACACGTTTATGCGCTGGGCAGCGAGACGTTCCGCCTTGATTACTACAGCGCGACGCGGGTATTAGCGCGCCTGTCGGCGCTGTTTGGCTAAACGCCACTCCGGCATCATCATCCGATGCCGGATTTTACCTCATCAACATCACGCCAAACCTCATCGCTCCTGATGTTGTGTTGTGATTAGCCATTGTCATTACGCTACCGGATTATTTGCTCACGCCACTTACGGCGACGCCTTTACACCGAGAGGAGATGAACATGGCGAAGAGTAAATTGATCCAAAACGATACACTGACCGAAACCAGTAATGCGGCCGATGGTTTTTACCCCGCAACCGAAGACAGCATGCTGAGCTACACCTCCGCGCGTGTGGCAAAACCGGTCTATAACGAATACAGTGCCAACGCGGCCAAACCGAAAGTCTTCGGCTACTTCACCGACTGGTCTCAGTATGATTCTCGTCTGCAGTCAATTGATACGCCCCTGGAGCGTGGCCGTGGCTATGATGTCACCAACGTCTCCCCGCTGGCCTATGACAAAATCATCGCGGGTTTTGTCGGTATCGTCGGTTTTCATAAAATGGACGGTCAGGAGCGTGATGTCGTGGCCGAAGCCGCGGAACTGTGCGGCAAAGTGAAATACGAACCGACCTTCCTCGACCCATGGGGCGATTTCCAGAGCTACATCAACGTGGGCTATGATGTGAGCGGTTGGGACGTTGACCCGAAAACCGTGACCCAGGCTAATACCAAAGGCTTCCTCGGCGCGCTGCGCGATCTGCAGGCCAAAGCAAAAGCTCTGGGCCATAACCTTGAGCTCTCCATGAGCATCGGCGGCTGGACCATGAGCAACGGCTTCCATGAAACCGCCGCCAGCGATGCCTCGCGTAAAATCTTCGCCAAAGGTCTGGTGAAGCTGTTCAAGCAGTTCCCGATGTTCAGCGGCGTCGATCTCGACTGGGAATACCCGAACGTTGAAGCGGCTGGCAACCCGTACGGCGAAGAAGACGGCGCGAACTTTGCGCTGCTGATTGCCGAAGTTCGCAAGCAGCTGGATGCCGCTAACCGCAAAGACGTCAAAATTTCGATTGCGGCTTCCGCCGTCGTTGAAAAACTGCAGTTTATCGACCTCAACACGATGATGAATGCCGGTATGGATTACATTAACGTCATGAGCTACGACTTCTTCGGCACCCCGTGGGCGGAAACGCTGGCGCACCACACTAACCTGAAGGCCACCACGCCGGGCGGCTGGTCAGTGGAAACCATCGTTGACTATCTGCTGGAGCAAGGCTTCCCGGCTGAACGTATCAACATCGGCTACGCGGGCTACACCCGAAACAGCCGGAATACCGAAATCACCAGTTTCTCACCGCTGGAAGGCTCCTACATGCCTGGCGGCGGCACCACGACCGGCACCTTTGAGTCCGGCACCAGCGAATGGTACGACGTGATGTACAACTACCTGGATCTGGAAAACCAGAAAGGTCGCAACGGCTTCAACGTCTATACCGACCAGGTTTCCAACGCGGATTATCTGTATAACCCGCAGTCCAAACTGTTTATGTCTCTGGATACCCCGCGCACCATTAAAGCCAAGGGCGAATATGCGGCAAAATTGGGACTAGGCGGCGTCTTTACCTGGACGGTGGACCATGATAACGGCGTGCTGGTTAACGCTGTACGCGAAGGTCTGGGTTATGAAATCAGCAAGCAAGTCATCGACATGGAACCGTTCTATTTCGAAGGCATCAACATCACTCAAGCGGATGAAGAAGCGCAGGACACACCGGTAAAACCGGAAATCAACCATGCGCCAAACGCGCTGATTGAACTGATGATCGTCGGCGGCTCGCGCATTCGTCTTTCCGGCGCAAAATCTTCTGATGAAGATAGCGACATGCTGAGCTACAGCTGGGGTGTGCCGTCGGATATTGTTGTCGATGATAAAACTACGGCTGACATTGAGTTTGATGTCCCCAAAGTGGAAACGGAGACAACATACACCTTCACGCTGTTTGTGCGTGATATCTGGGGCGAACCATCCAGCCAGCAGCGCTTTGTCCTCTCAGTCGTTCCCGCGCCGTCAAAAGCGCAGCCTGACGAAGAAGAAGAGGACGATGCCGGGTACGATTCTGACGATGATAACGCGGAGACGGACGAGACGCCGGAAGAGAAGATCGATGCCGATGAAAATGCGCCGTACCCGTGGTGGGACGCCAGTACCATTTATGGCGCAACCTGGGGCGCTTTCGAAACCGTGAGCTGGAAAGGACATAACTATCAGGTCAAGTGGTGGTGCTGCGGTCAGCAGCCGGATCTTAACTGTTCGCAGGGCGACGTCTGGATCGACCTTGGCGCTTATTAACGCTAACCAGCATGATAGCGGGCTCCGGAGCAATCCGGAGCCTTTACGCTTATGTTTTTTCTGCCGGGAGTGGTCGCTGGAAACAACGCAGTTCCCTCAACAATCCCAGTAGCATCACCCCGACAATCGCCAGCCCCCAGCCGCTTACGCTTGCCGACGCCACCGGCGTCAACACCGCCCCCAATCCACCGAGCAGCGCCGCGCCAATCGCGTCGCCAGTGACGTTCTGCGCAGTCCACAGCCCGTTAATCCGCCCCAGCATCGCCTCCGGCGTCTGGGTCTGAATCAAGGTATATTGCAGCAGCGAGCTGATCGCGCTCAGCCAGCCGAACAACGCCAGGCACACGAAGCCCAGCGTCCAGTGCGGCATCATGGCGAACAGGCCAATGGCGACAAATGCGCCGACGGTGGCCAACAGCATGATCCAGCCGGGTCGCTCGTTCTGCGCCAGCCTGCCGCTGGTTAATGCGCCGCAGGCCGCCCCCAGCGGGATCGCCGCGTACAACAAGCCAATCTGCGCTGCCGACATCTGCCAGCCCAGCGCCAGCGCCGGATAAAGCACGCGTACCGCGCTCGCCATGGTGAGCAACCCGCCCAGCAGCGCGATGCCGCCAATCAGCGGGCTACCGAGCAAGAAGCGGAACCCGGCCGCCAGAGACGACAATGGATGTTCGCGCGGTTGCGGTGGCGGTGGCAACTGCGGTAAACGCAGCAGCGTCAGCGTGGTGATAAAGGTGCCGAGCGCCGCCAGCAGGTAGTTCCACGACACGCCGCCGGAAGCCAGCAGCAGGCCGCCGACCATCGGTGAAATCACCGAGCCCAAGCGCACCGTCAGCATGGTAATCGCCCCGGCCTGCATCAGGTTTTCGCGCCCCACCAGCGCCGGCGTCGCCGCCAGCAGCGCCGTAACGCCAAGCGAGGCAAAGAAACCATCCCACAGCCCCAGCAGGTAGATAGCCAATAGCGACGGCTCCGGCAGCAGCGCGTTTAGCCACAGGCCGATAAAACCGACGCCGCAGGTGCCGCGCGCCAGCAAAATCAGTTTGCGGCGCTCATAGCGGTCAGCCAGCACGCCCCCCACCATCAGCCCAACGAACATCGCCCCGCCGGTGAGCGTCACCGACAGCCCCACCTGCCAGGTGGAGTGGGTCATCATCTGGATTTGCACCGGAACGGCGACCCCAAGCAGGCCAAGCGACAAAATGGAGATAAAGCGGGCAATAAAGACGGCGCGGAAGGCCGGATGTGTTTTTAGCAGGCTCAGATTCAGCAGCCAGGATTGTCGGTTCATTACAAGACCTTGAGCTTTTTTTTCGTACCCTTTTCGAGGTCGCTCATGCTAACATAAACGAATAAGATAGATAACGATAATCACTATCATTATCAAATCAGGGATGTTGCTATGTCGTTTTCCACCACCGCGTTGCGCGCCGTTGCGCTGCCCGGTCTGCTATTGCTGCTGGTTCTCGCCGCGACGCTAAGCTTGTTGATCGGCGCAACGCCACTGCCGGTTTCCGTTGTCGTCGATGCGCTGAGCGGCACCTGCCACAGCGCCGATTGCACTATCGTTCTCGATGCCCGTCTGCCGCGCACTCTCGCCGGCCTGCTGGCCGGTGGCGCGCTGGGCCTTGCCGGTGCGCTCATGCAAACCCTCACCCGCAACCCGCTGGCCGACCCCGGCATTCTTGGCGTTAACGCCGGCGCCAGCTTTGCCATCGTGCTGGGCGCGGCGCTGTTGGGTATTACCTCACCACAGGAACAGCTGGCGATGGCCTTTTGCGGCGCGCTGGTGGCGTCACTGATCGTGGCGTTCACCGGTAGCCAGGGCGGCGGCCAGCTCAGCCCGGTACGCTTAACGCTGGCGGGCGTTGCGCTGGCTGCGGTGCTGGAAGGGTTCTCCAGCGGTATCGCCCTGCTCAACCAGGACGTCTACGATCAGCTTCGCTTCTGGCAGGCCGGTTCACTGGATATCCGTACGCTGCAAACGCTCAAAACGGTGCTGATTCCGGTGCTGGTTGCCGGCGCGGTGGCGCTGATGATGAGCCGCTCGCTGAACAGTTTGAGCCTGGGCACCGATACCGCCACCGCGCTCGGCAGTAAAGTGGCGCGCACGCAAATTCTGGGGCTGCTGGTGATTACCATCCTCTGCGCCAGCGCGACCTCGGTGGTCGGCCCTATCGCCTTTATCGGTCTGATGATGCCGCACATCGCCCGCTGGTTGGTGGGCTCGGATCACCGCTGGTCGCTGCCGGTCACCCTACTGGCGACCCCGTCGCTGCTGCTGTTCGCCGATATTGCGGGCCGCCTGCTGGTTCCCGGCGAACTGCGCGTGTCGGTGGTCAGCGCTTTTATCGGCGCGCCGGTGCTGATTTTCCTCGTCCGCCGTAAATCTTCCGGAGGTGGCCGATGAACGCCCCTTCCCGTCGTCTGCTCGCCAGCTGCCTGCTGCTGGTCATTGGCTGTTTACTGCTAACGCTCCTGAGTCTACGCAGCGGCGCAGTGACGCTGGAATTTTCCCAGGTCTTCAGCGCGTTATTCGGCGATGCGCCGCGCGCCGTCACCATGGTGGTGACCGAATGGCGTCTGCCGCGGGTGCTGATGGCGCTGTTGATCGGCGCCGCGCTGGGCGTCAGCGGCGCGATTTTTCAGTCGTTGATGCGCAACCCGCTGGGTAGCCCGGACGTAATGGGCTTTAACACCGGGGCATGGAGCGGCGTGCTGGTGGCGCTGGTCTTCTTCGGCCAGAACCTGACCACCATTACCCTCGCCGCGATGGCGGGCGGCATTGCCACCTCACTGCTGGTGTGGGCGCTGGCGTGGCGCAATGGCATCGAAACCTTCCGCCTGATTATTATCGGCATCGGTATCCGCGCGATGCTGATGGCCTTCAACACCTGGCTGCTGCTGCGCGCCTCGCTGGAAACCGCCGTCTCTGCGGGGCTGTGGTTTGCCGGGTCACTCAACGGCCTGACCTGGGCCAAAATCTGGCCCGCCGCACCGCTGATGATTGTCGCGCTGGCCTGTGCGGCACTGCTGGTGCGCCGCCTGCGTCTGCTGGAGATGGGCGATGACAGCGCCTGCGCGTTGGGGGTGCGTGTCGAATATTCTCGCCTGCTGCTGATGCTGGTCGCCGTGGTGCTCACCGCCGCCGCCACCGCGCTGGCCGGGCCGATTTCCTTTATTGCGCTGGTCGCTCCGCATATCGCCCGCCGCCTGAGCGGCACCGTGCGCTGGGGATTGACCCAAGCCGCGCTCTGTGGGGCGCTGCTGCTCACCGCCGCCGATTTCTGCGCACAACAACTGTTCTTGCCTTACCAGCTTCAGGTGGGCGTGGTGACCGTCAGTCTTGGCGGTATCTATCTCATCGTGCTGCTTATTCAGGAGTCTCGTAAAAAATGACCGACACCGTCGCCCGTCTGCGCGGCGAGGCGTTAACCCTCGCCTACGGTAAAAAAACCATCGCCGAGTCGCTGAATGTCACCATTCCGGACGGTCATTTCACCGCCATTATCGGCCCTAACGGCTGCGGTAAATCGACGCTGCTGCGCACGCTCAGCCGCCTGATGACGCCGACTCACGGTCACGTCTATCTCGACGGCGAAGAGATTCAGCGCTATGCCAGTAAAGAGGTGGCGCGACGTATCGGTCTGCTGGCGCAAAACGCCACCACGCCCAGCGATATTTCAGTACAGGAACTGGTAGCGCGAGGGCGCTATCCGCACCAGCCGCTATTTACCCGCTGGCGTCAGGAAGATGAGGATGCCGTCCAGCGCGCGATGCAGGCGACCGGGATCGTTGAACTGGCGAATCAGAGCGTGGACACCCTCTCCGGCGGCCAGCGTCAGCGTGCATGGATTGCGATGGTGCTGGCGCAGGATACCGCCATCATGCTGCTCGACGAGCCGACGACCTGGTTGGATATCAGCCATCAAATTGATTTGCTGGAATTGTTAAGCGAACTGAACCGCGAACGCGGTTTTACGCTCGCTGCCGTGCTGCATGATTTAAACCAGGCATGCCGCTACGCCACGCATCTGATTGCGCTGCGCGAGGGGAAAATTGTCGCCGAGGGCGCGCCGCAAGAAATTGTGACAGCGGAATTGATTGAAGCGGTGTACGGGCTACGCTGCATGATCATTGACGATCCGGTGGCCCATACGCCGCTGGTGGTGCCGCTGGGTCGGCGGTAGCGCTTACTCCCTCTCCCTTCCAGGGAGAGGGCCGGGGTGAGGGTACATCGCGCACATTTCCCCTCACCCTAACCCTCTCCCCAAAGGGGCGAGGGGATCAAACCGAACGCGCTTTCCGGACAGAGAAAAACCGAATCCCTACCCCAATATCTCCCGAATCACCGGCCCTATCGTCTCAAACGCCGCGGGCGTGATGATATCCACGTGCGCGCAGTCCTGGCTGTAAACCTCCAGTTCCCCCACCCATGGCCCCCATGCCGTCTGCGGGTCCGCCTGCCGGGTTTTCTCCGCCACAAACAGCGTCGCTTTCCCGTCAAACGTGGCGCTGTGCGCGGTGGTCAGCAGCCGTACCGCATCGGCATAGTTGCCTTCAATCGCGCTGAACAGCGCGCTGGACCCTTGCCCCTGCTGCGCGGCGATAAATGCTTCGCGTTCGCGGTTTATCTCCGCTAACACTGCCGGGTCGAGGCCGTTAGCCTCTTTTTCCGCCCAGTTTTGTGTCTCCGGCGGCCAGGTATCCAGCAGGCCGAGGAACGCCACCGTTTCACCGCGCTGGCGTAACCGGGCGGCGATGCCCTGCGCCAGCGTCCCACCGAGGGAATAGCCCAGCAGATAGTACGGCCCGTGTGGCTGCTGTGCCAAAAGCGTCGCCAGATGCTGCTCGCAGACTTCGTCCAGCGTCTGCGCCGTTTGCATTGGCCCTTCCGGGCGTGGCGACTGAATGCCGGTGATTGACCAGCGCGGCGACAGATAGCGCGACAGCACGCTGAACTGCCAGGCGAAGCCCGATGCCGGATGGAAGCAGTACAACGTCGGACCGTCGCCAGTGCGCAGCGGCAGCAGCGGCTCATAGCCCAGACGCATTACCTGCTCCTCATCGTCGCTCTCCAGCAACGCACTCAGTTTAGCCACCGTCGAGGAGACCATCACCTGCCCCGGCGTCACCTGACGCCCGCTACGCTGGCTGAGTATTGCCGCCAGACGCATCGCCAGCAGCGAGTGTCCGCCGAGGGCGAAGAAGTCGGCGTCGATATCCTGGATCTCACAGCCTAACAGCTGGCTGAACGCCTCGGCCACCTGCGTCTCTGTCGCCGACTGCGGCGCACGCCCGGCGGTTTTCTGCGTCAGCGACGGCAACGGCAGCGCCTTGCGATCCAACTTACCGTTGGCGCTGAGCGGCAGCGCGCTAAGCTGCAGCAACACCACCGGCACCATATGCGGCGGCAGTCGATCGCGCAATTGCGCCAGCAGCGCATCGGTATCCAGCGGCAGACCCGAAGTCGAGACCACATAGCCCACCAGTTGACGCGCATCGCCGCCGGTGGCAGCGGCCTGGTTAATAACGCAGGCGTGAGTGACCGCTTGCTCCACGTCTTCCAGCGTCTGCATCACCCGATCGATTTCACCCAGCTCAATGCGCTGGCCGCGAATTTTCAGCTGATCGTCGCTGCGGCCTAAATACTCCACCGCACCGCTATCCAGCCAACGCGCCACATCGCCGGTGCGATACATACGCTCGCCGGGAGCAAACGGGTCGGCGATAAAGCGGCTGGCGGTCAGGTCCGGACGCCCCAGATAGCCCTGCGCCAGTTGAATGCCGGTGAGATAGAGATCGCCTGCGACGCCAAACGGCACCGGGCGCATCATCGCATCAAGGATCCGCAGCCCGGTATTCCATACCGGGAAACCAATCGGCACGCTGTTGCCCGTTACCGCCGCCAGCGCTTCGCCATAGGCCGGGTACCAGCTCACATCAACGGCGGCTTCCGTCGGCCCATAAAGGTTGTGCAGCGGCACGTGAGTGAGCACTTCCCATTCCCGGCACAGCGCGGTCGGCAGCGCTTCTCCGCTGCAAAAGACTCGTTGCAGCGAACAGCAGCTGGCCGCCGTTTCCGGCGTCAGTGAGGCGACAAACGCCGCCAGCATCGACGGCACGAAGTGGGTCGTGGTGACGCCATATTGCGCAAAGAAGCGCTGCATCGCCAGCGGGTCACGGTGCGCCTCCGGCTCGGCCATCACCAGGCTCGCCCCAGCGATAAACGGCCACCAGAACTCCCACACCGAGACATCAAAACTGCACGGCGTTTTCTGCGCCACCACGTCGGCGGCGGTCAGCGGATAGTGGTTCTGCATCCACAGCAGGCGGTTAACAATCGCCTCATGACCCACCATGACCCCTTTCGGGCGGCCGGTCGAGCCAGAGGTAAAGATGATATAAGCAGTCTGTTCCGGCATCGCCAGCGCTAACGGCTGGTCATCGCTCGTCGCCAGCGGCGCGTTCAGGCACAGGCTGGAGATATTCGGGAAACGGTGCAGCTGATCGTCGGCGGTGATCAGCAGCGATGGCCGAGCGTCTTCCAGCATCATCTGCAGGCGGTCGTCGGGGTAACCGGTGTCCAGCGGCAGCCAGGCGGCTCCGGCCTCAACGATGGCATGCAGCGCCAGCGTCAGGAAGACGGAACGCGGTAACGCCACGGCCACACTGTCGCCGGGCTTCACGCCGCGCTGACGCAACACGTTTGCCAGCGCCACTACCTGCTGGCGCATTTCGCGGTAGGTAAAGCGGTAATGGGCGTCAACCAGCGCCACGGCATCCGGCGTTTTTGCCGCCTGAGCGGCAACCAGCGAACTCAGCGTTTCACGCGGCAGCGTTTTGCCCGTAGCGTTAATCTGCGCCAGACGATGATATTCATCACCGGAAAGCAGCTCGGCGTCGGCACAGCTTAAGGCTGGATTATCAGCAAACTGCTGCAATAATGCGGTTAAACGCGCGATATGTTGCTGCAACGTCGCTTTATCATAACGTTGTTGATTCGCCAGCACTTCCAGCGTCAGGCCGCCCTCTTCATCCGGGAACAACGCCAGCTCCAGATCGTTCACCGGTCCGGTCGCCAGCGTATGGGTGATGGCCGTCACGTCGTCGAAAGCCAGACGATAATCGAACATTTTGACGTTAAATACCGGGCCGAACAGCGCTTCATCACCGGCGGCTTTACCCGCATCACGGACAATCTGCTCGGCGTCATAGCGCTGATGGCGACGCATTTTTTTCAGCTGTGCTGAGAGACGTATCGCCAGCTCGGCCAGCGTCTCCTGCCCATTGAGGGTGACCGCCAGCGGCAGCACGTTCAGCACCGGGCCGGTGGCAGTTAACGCCGCGGAACCCAGGCGGCGCATAAAAATAAATCCTGCGGCGTATTCACTGCGCCCGCACAGACGTCCCAGCCACAGCGCCGTTAGCGCCAGCGCCAGATCGGCTGGCTGGCAGTTCGGCGCAGCCGCGCTCAGGCGGCTAAACGCCCGACGATCGGCGGTCAGCTTTAATCGCCAGATGGCGCTGCTTTGCGCCCGCCCCGGCAGCGGCGCGGGTGAGAATGAAGCGGGAGACGGCAGCGCTTTTCGCTGCTCGGCCCAGAAGGTTTTATCGCGCAAGTACGCGTCGCTATCGCGATAGCGCTGATATTCCTCCACCACTTCCGCAAACGGCGTGAACGCCGGTTCGGGCATCGCGTCACCGCGCTGCCAGGCCTGGTAAATGAGGCTTATCTGGCGGGTAATGGCCGGGAAGCTGAAACCGTCGACCAGCAGGTGGTGATAACGCTGATACCAGAACCAGCGCTTGTCGCCCACCCGGTAAAGGCGGTGGCAAAACAGCGGATTGCCGCTGTCGACGCGGCTGTTTTGCGCCAGGTCGGCCTGCATCCGCGCCAGCGCTTCCTGCGGCGGGTCGTCAAACGTACGTAAATCGTCGATCGACGGTTCGGCGATAACCAGGCTGTCGTCAACCCACTGCCACACTTCACCGTTATCTTCGCCAAAGCGCAAACGCAGCGTATCGGCCTGCATCATGCCAGCAGCAATCGCCCGCGCCAACAGCTCACCGTCTATTTCACCTTGTAATTCAACGTAATGCGCCACGCTCCAGGCGTTTGGCAGCGTCGAGAGCGCCTCCGCCATCCAGATACCCGGCTGGGCGGCAATCAGCGGTAAACGCGGGCTCATGGGCGGCCTCCGGTGGTGGCAAAATGGTCGGGGGTTAGCGTGGTCCAGTGCGCGCTTAACCAGGCGTTGCACGCCTCAAGCGGCTGCGGTTGGCAGACCACCGTCCAGCCCGCGGGTAGCGTGCACTGCTGAGGCCAAAGGCTAAACTGTCGCTGCGGGTTTTGCAGAAGGTAAAACAGCCCTTGCGCCACATCGAAGGGGTTACTGACTTGCATACCAAACTCCTGTCGTTAATCGCGCTCGCGGCCCCATAGGGTCATCAGCCCGGCGGTCAGCCCGCCGCGCCAGCAAAGCGCATCATGTCCGCCGTCAACCTGACGCCAGAAAATCGGCAGCTGCGTGTGCTGTAATTGGGCAAAAAGCGCCTGATTGGCGCGAAAAATGAGCGGCTCACGAACACCGGCTTCGAGCACGATGCGTAACCCCTGAGGCTGAACTTCGCCGCGCTGAAGCTGTTCCAGAATCAGGCCGCACTGGTGTCCTCCGCGGTGCGGCCACCAGTAAGAACCGGACTGGCTTAGCACGCAGCCAAATCGCGCCGGCCAGTGTAAGGCGGCGTACAGCGCCGACAGGCCGCCAAAACTCTGGCCAGCCACCACGGTGCGATCGGCACGTTCGCTGAAGGGCGCAATCGCCTGCACCTGCGGTAGCAGCTCTTGCTGTACCGCCAGCCAGAAGTCAGGGTTACACGGCAGCTCAATGCTGCGATGGGCGTTGTCGATGACATCAATCAACAGGTACACCGCCGGAGGCAGTTTGCCTTCGTCGGTTAACGCGGTCAGCGCGGGCCATACCGGCATGCTTTCAGCCCAGAACTGGCCGTCAAGCAGCACCGCCAGCGGACGCTCTTCGTCGCCCGCATCGCCGGTGGAAAAAATCCATGCCCGGCGCCGGTTACCCAGCCGTTCGCTGTGCCAGGTGATGCACTGCGGCGGGTTCCAGCGCGCGGCGGGCGTTGACCAGCCAGGCTGTTCCGGCGCCTGCGGCATCTCCAGCGCCGACACTGCGTGCCCGCGCCCGCCCTTCCAGCTCTGCGGATTGAGCGGGTCGGCGATTGCCTGCGGCAGCACCTTGCGCCAGCCTTCACGCAGCAGCATGCGGTCCGGTTCGGGTGTCGTGAAAATATCCGGGGAAAAATCATCTTCGCGCGCTGACGGCGCGAAGCAATAGCTGCCGCGCCAGGTCGACGGCAGCGAGGTGGTCCAGCACCACGCATCGGTGTGGTCAATGCGTCGCAGGGTTTGCGGCACAGAATTGTGGTGGTGATCGGTGACGCCGGTAATGTAAATCCACACCCGCCGAATCGGCGAAGTAGCCTCGCTTCCCGCCGGATCGCGCCACCAGAACGTCACCTGACATTCACCGTTAACACATTGATACGTTGGCCCTTTTATCGTCGCCCACCAGGCATCACTTCCTGTCGCTAACTTCCCCACCACGTTAACCCCATGTTTATTGTGGAATTTATTGTTACAGACTAAAATTTATTGATAATATTATTGATAACTATTTGCATTTGCAATAGCGTATTGGCGCGCAACTTTCACATGCTTTACGCATATAACCATGCCGGGGCTTGCCCTTTGGGACGGAGCTGTACGAGCCCCCGGCGACGAAAAGCAGGATACAAAATGAATAATAAAATCAAATCCCTGACCTTCCTGGTCAATTTGGGTATCTATGGCATGGCCGCTCCGGCCTTCGCCGCAGAAACAGACAGCAGCAAAACCGACGTCAATGGCGAAACCATGGTGGTAACCGCCGCCGAGCAGAACCTGCAGGCACCGGGCGTTTCCACCATCACCGCCGATGAAATCCGCAAACGCCCGCCAGCGCGCGATGTTTCTGAGATCATCCGAACCATGCCTGGCGTGAACCTGACCGGCAACTCCACCAGCGGCCAGCGCGGTAACAACCGTCAGATCGACATTCGCGGGATGGGCCCGGAAAACACCCTGATTCTGATCGACGGTAAGCCGGTCACCAGCCGTAGTTCAGTACGTCAAGGCTGGCGAGGTGAGCGTGATACCCGCGGTGATACCGGCTGGGTTCCGCCGGAAATGATTGAGCGTATTGAAGTCCTGCGTGGCCCAGCGGCTGCCCGTTACGGTAATGGCGCTGCGGGTGGCGTGGTGAACATCATCACCAAGAAAGGTGGCGATGAGTGGCACGGCTCCTGGAACACCTATTTCAATGCTCCAGAACACAAAGAAGAAGGTTCCACCAAGCGTACTAACTTCAGCCTCACCGGCCCGATGGGCGATGGTTTCAGCTTCCGTCTGTACGGTAACCTGGATAAAACTCAGGCTGATGCCTGGAACATCAACGATGGACATCAGTCAACGCGTACTGGTACCTATGCCGATACCATGCCTGCCGGGCGTGAAGGGGTAGAAAATAAAGACATCAACGGTCAGCTCCGTTGGGACTTTGCCCCAATGCAGTCGTTGGAATTAGAAGCAGGCTACAGCCGCCAAGGCAACCTGTACGCCGGCGATACCCAGAATACCAACAATGATAACGCTGGTAGTGGTCTGGTGAAAAAATACTACGGTAAAGAAACCAACCGTATGTATCGCCAGAACTATGCACTCACCTGGAACGGCGGCTGGGATAATGGCATCACCACCAGCAACTGGGCACAGTACGAACACACCCGTAACTCTCGTCTGGGCGAAGGTCTGGCCGGGGGACTGGAAGGACTGTTTAACAGCAACCAGTTCAGCGATACAGATCTGGCTGATGTTACGCTGCACAGCGAAATCAACATTCCGTTGGATTTTGTCGTTAATCAGAATCTGACGCTGGGTACAGAATGGAACCAGCAGAAGATGAAGGACTCCAGCTCCAACACTCAGACGTTCCTCGGTGGTAATATTCCTGGCTATAGCAGCACGGACCGCAGTCCATATTCTCAGGCTGAGATCTTCTCACTGTTTGCTGAGAACAACATGGAAGTCACCGACAGCACGATGCTGACCCCAGCGCTACGCTTCGATCACCACAGCGTTGTTGGTGAAAACTGGAGCCCATCGCTAAACCTGTCCCAGGGCTTAGGCGATGACTTCACGCTGAAAATGGGCATTGCCCGCGCCTATAAAGCACCGAGTCTGTACCAGCTCAACCCGAACTACATTTTGTACAGTAAAGGTCAAGGCTGCTATGCCACCGGTTCAGCCTCCGGTATTGGTTGTTACATGATGGGTAATGACGATCTGAAAGCGGAGACCAGCATCAACAAAGAGATTGGTCTAGAGTTCAAGCATGAGGGCTGGCTCGCCGGTGTGACCTGGTTCCGCAACGATTACCGCAACAAGATTGAAGCAGGTACCGTGCCGCTGAGCAGAACGTCAATCACCAAAGGTAAGACCACCACCTACACCGATATCTACCAGTGGGAAAACATTCCTAAGGCCGTTGTCGAAGGGCTGGAAGGGACACTAAATGTTCCGGTCAGCGAGACGGTGAGCTGGACCAACAACATCACGTACATGTTACAGAGTAAGAACAAAGAGACTGGCGAACGTCTGTCTATCATTCCTGAATACACTCTGAATTCAACTCTGAGCTGGCAGGTTCGTCAGGATGTGTCAGTACAATCCACCTTTACCTGGTACGGCAAGCAGCAGCCGAAGAAGTACGATTACCAAGGTAAACCTGTTACCGGTACTTCAGCCGATGAAGTCAGCCCGTACAGCATCGTGGGCCTGAGCGCAACATGGGATGTCAACAAAAACGTTAGCCTGACCGGCGGCGTAGATAACGTCTTCGACAAACGCCTGTGGCGTGCGGGTAACGCCCAGACAACTGGTGATATCACCAGCGCCAACTACATGGCAGGCGCAGGGGCTAACACCTACAACGAGCCTGGTCGTACTTGGTACATGAGCATCAACACGCACTTCTGATAATCTATCCCCTCACCCTCTCCCACGCGGGAGAGGGTTTTTCAGGAGCCGCATGAAGACACATCACAGTACCCTTCATACCTTACAGCGTATCGATTTTGACCCCGACAGCTTCACCCCTGGTGATTTACTGTGGCTGCCCCATCACGCGAAGCTTGCCCGCTCGGGAAAAAAACGCCAGACCGAGCACCTCGCCGGACGGATTGCCGCCGTGCACGCGCTGCGTGCATTCGGTGAAAAATCGGTGCCGGGAATCGGCAAGCACCGTCAGCCGATTTGGCCTGAGGGTCTGTACGGCAGCATCAGCCACTGCGGTAACACAGCCATCGCCATCGTCGCTCGTACCCCGGTTGGTATTGATATTGAAGCGGTCTTTTCGCCTCAGCTTGCCGATGAGCTGGCGAGCCATATTGCAAGCGAAGAGGAACTTGCCGTCCTGCGCCACAGCACGCTGCCCTTCCCGTTGGCGTTGACGCTGGCGTTCTCGGCCAAGGAGAGTCTGTACAAAGCGTTCTCCTCACAGTGCCCCGAACTTCAGGGTTTTCATGATGCCGTTACCATCAGTCTTAACGCGGAAACACTCGCCGTTGAGCTTCCCGCCCTTTCCCTCACTGCGTCACTACGCTGGCACGCCGTTGATGCGCAGCGAATCATCACCCTCTTCTCTCAGCGATAAATATGACCGGAAATCGAAAATAACGAATCAATAACCAGATAAAAACTGATAAACAAAACAAAAAATCAATAAACAGGTCACATATCAGTTTTAATACCTGAAAACATATAGTTTCCTTGCGTAATTACCCCTATGATTCCTCCGAAACATTCACACAAACAATGAAACAATTGTGCGAAATTAAGGAATCCAATGAATACGCAAACACGGACACGGAAAGAAGTGAGCGAAAGCCGACTGATGAGCGGCTTTCTCAATGCCATTGAAAAAGCAGGCAACCGTCTGCCAGAACCGGCGCTGATCTTTTTCTACTTTTTACTGGCGGTCATGGGCCTCTCGGCGGTGCTGTCGATGATGACCTTTGACGTGATCAACCCGATGACCCAGGAAGCCGTCAAGGTCAACAACCTGCTCTCCGCCGAAGCGCTGACCAACACGCTGGCCAATATGGTCACCACCTTTACCGGCTTCGCGCCGCTGGGGATTGTGCTGGTCGCCATGCTCGGCGTGGGCGTGGCGGAAAGCTCCGGCTTTATCAACGTAGCGCTGAAAAAGATGCTGCGCGTGACGCCGAAAAAACTGCTGACGCCAATGCTGATTTTCGTCGCCATGTTCAGCCACGTGGCGGCGGATGCGGGCTATGTGCTGGTGATCCCGCTGGGGGCAATTATCTTTATGTCCGCCGGACGCCACCCGCTGGTGGGGATTGCCGCCGCATTCTCCGGCGTGTCCGGCGGTTTCGCCGCCAACATGGTGCCAACCGGTAACGACGCGCTGCTGCAAGGGTTTACTCAGGCCGCGGCCCAGCTGCTCGACAGCACCTACATCGTCAATACCCTGTGTAACCTGATCTTTGGCATCGCCTCGTCTATCGTCATTACGCTGGTCGGCTGGTGGGTCACCGAGCGCATCGTCGAACCGCGCGTCAGCAAAATGACCATTGACGGCGACTTTAAGCACGATGAAGACATGTCCAACGTCACGCCGCAGGAAAGCCGCGCCTTTAACCGCGCGTCGCTGGTGATGCTGCTGGGCCTCGCCGCGCTGGCCGCCGCCGCCTGGCCGGAGGGCTCAATGCTGCGTGGGAGCGACGGCTCTCTGACCTCGTATAGCGCGCCGATCATGAAATCTATCGTGCCGCTGATTTTCCTGATCTTTATCCTGCCAGGTATCGTATACGGCTTTGCCTCCAGCACCTTTAAAACCGGCAAAGACGTCATTGGCGCGATGAATGACTCGATGAGTAAAATGGGCTCATACATGGTGATGGCCTTCTTCTGCGCCATGTTTATCAAAGCGTTCAGCGACTCCAACATCGGCACGCTGGTGGCGCTGGTGGGCGCGGACGGCCTGAAAGCGCTGGCGCTGCCAGGGCAGGCAACCATTATCGGGATGATTGTCCTGACGGCAGTGGTCAACCTGCTGATTGGTTCAGCGTCGGCAAAATGGGCGCTGCTGTCGCCGATTATGGTGCCGATGCTGATGGCGGTAGGGATTTCGCCGGAGCTGACGCAGGCGGCGTTCCGTATCGGTGACTCCTGCACCAACATCATTACCCCGCTGATGGTCTTCTTCCCGCTGATTGTGATCTACTGCCAGCGCTACGTGAAAGGTGCGGGCGTAGGCACGCTGGTCTCGATGATGATGCCGTACTCCATCGCCTTCTTCGTGGCGTGGAGCGCGCTGCTACTGCTGTGGTGGGGACTGGGTCTGCCGTTAGGGATCGCGGCGCCATATACCTGGAGCCCGAGTTAAGCATCAGGTTCAACGCAGCCCCCTCACCCTAACCCTCTCCCCAATGGGGAGAGGGAACCGCTTGTAGCCCGAACGAGGCTACACGGCTAAATGGGCAAAACGGCCCAGCACATCCTGCAATATCCCCAGCCCTTTTTTCACCTGTTCAGCGCTGATGGTACACGGCGGCACCACGTGAATGCGGTTTTCCACCACGAAACTCAGCAGCCCCGCTTCGGTTAACGCGCCTTTAATCTCCGCCATGTTCCCCGCCGCCAGCGGCGTTTTCTTCACCCGATCGCTGACCAGTTCCAGCGCCTGGAAGACGCCACGACCGCGAACGTCGCCCACCAGCGGCGAGCGCTCCGCCAGCGCTTCCAGCCCCTGGCGCAGCACACCGTTGCCGATCAGCGCCGCGTTTTCCACAATCCCTTCGTCTTTCATCGCGTCCAGCGTCGCCACGATCGCCGCCATCGCCAGCGGGTGGCCGGAGTAGGTCAAGCCACCAGCAAAGAAGCGATCGTCAAAATAGTGGGCGATCCGATCGCTGATGATCACCCCGCCTGCTGGTACGTATCCGGCGTTCACCCCTTTGGCAAAGGTGATCAGATCCGGCACGATGCCGTCCTGCTCAAAGGCAAACCAGCTGCCGGTGCGGCCAAATCCCGCCATCACTTCGTCAAGAATCAGGATGATGTTGAACTCGTCCGCCAGCGCACGAACGCCTTTCATATAGCCTTCCGGCGGCACCAGAATGCCCGCCGTACCCGGAATCGACTCCAGCAAAATGGCCGCGATAGAGGATGGGCCTTCGCACTCGATCATCCGCCGCAGATGGGCCAGCGCGCGGCGGCACTCTTCCTGCTCGCTGGTGGCGTTAAATTCGCTGCGGTACAGATACGGGTTAAAGAAGTGAACGTGGCCGCGCGAATATTCGTTCGGCACCCGACGCCAGTCGCCGGTGGCAGCAATCGCGCTGCCGGTGTTGCCGTGATAGGACCGGTAGGCCGACAGCACTTTGTCACGTCCGGTATACATGCGCGCCATGCGGATGGCGTTCTCGTTAGCGTCGGCTCCGGCGTTGGTGAAGAACACTTTGCTAAACCCTTCCGGCGCGAGGCCAATAATACGCTTCGCCGCCTCGCCGCGCGCCAGGTTGGCGGTTGCGGGCGCAATCGTCACCAGCGTCTCCAGTTGCTCCTTCATCGCCGCCAGCACGCGGGGGTGCTGATAGCCCAGGTTAACGTTTACCAGCTGGCTGCTGAAATCCAGATAAGTTTTGCCGTCGTAATCCCACAACTCACAGCCTTTCGCCCCGGCAATCACCAGCGGGTTGAGGTTGCCCTGCATTGACCAGGAATGAAAAACATACTCTCTGTCCAGTTGGCGGACGGCCTGATTGTTTAACTCTGTCATCGTCGTTCCTCGCATAGCGTTGGCGTTGATTCATCATGTCGTCGACAGAAAAAAAAGTGATAGAGCCAGTGTAGACCGACGGCTGTGACAACGTGTCACATCGCCGCGCCGCGACTGTCTCTCGGCAGGTCTCGCCGGGGTTTTTATAGTGACCGGAACAACCTGCACAGGAGAGCACAATGCAACAACGTAACGTGGTGTTTATTACCGGGGCGACCTCCGGCTTTGGGCAAGCGGCAGCGCACGTGTTTGCGCGGGCGGGCTGGGCACTGGTATTAAGCGGCCGCCGACTGGCGCGGTTACAGGCGCTACAAAACGAACTGGCATCGCGGGTGCCGGTGCATGTTATCGAACTGGACGTGCGGGATAGCGCGGCGGTGGCGTCAGCCGTCGCCGCCCTGCCGCTCGAATTTGCCGACGTCACCACGCTCATCAACAATGCCGGTCTCGCGCTGTCGCCGCAGCCCGCGCAGAAGGTGGATCTCGCGGACTGGCACACCATGATTGATACCAATGTCACCGGGCTGGTCAACGTCACGCACGCGCTGCTGCCCACGCTGGTTCGCCACGGCGCAGGGGCAAGCATTATCAACATTGGTTCGATAGCCGGGCAGTGGCCGTATCCGGGTAGCCATGTGTATGGCGCCAGCAAGGCGTTTGTGAAGCAGTTCAGCTATAACCTGCGCTGTGATCTCTTAGGCACCGGCGTGCGCGTCACCGATCTGGCGCCGGGTATTGCGGAGACGGAGTTTACGCTGGTGCGCACTAAGGGCGACCAGGCGGCATCCGACGCGCTGTATCGCGGTACCACGCCGCTGTCGGCGCTGGATATCGCCGAGCAGATGTTGTACATCGCGACGCTGCCGGATCATATGAATATTAACCGCGTGGAGGTGATGCCGGTGCGTCAGGCCTGGCAGCCGTTTGCCATTGACCGGGATTAGCGCGGTGCACGTTCCCCCTCACCCTAACCCTCTCCCCCAATGGGGAGAGGGGACTGTGCGGTGCGGTTTATGGGTTAGTTGCAGGTTTGCAAGGGCCTGGTTTTCTCCCTCTCCCTTACAGGGAGAGGGGACTGTGCGGTGCGGTTTATCGGTTAGTTGCGGGTTTGCAAGGGCACGCTTTTCTCCCTCTCCCTTCCAGGGAGAGGGCCGGGGTGAGGGTTTAGCGGCTGCTTTGCAAAAATTGTCGCACACGCTCCGATTTTGGCTGGCTAAAGAAAACTTCCGGCGGCGCCTTCTCAATCAATATCCCCTTCTCCAGAAACACCACTTCATTCGATACCTGACGCGCAAACTCCATTTCATGCGTCACCACCACCATGGTGTAACCTTCCGCCGCCAGCGACTTCATGACGCTGAGTACTTCGTTAACGCGCTCCGGATCCAGCGCTGAAGTGGGTTCATCAAACAGCAGCACCTCCGGCGACATCGCCAGCGAGCGGGCGATGGCCACGCGCTGTTTCTGCCCACCGGAGAGCGTGATGGGGTAGGCATCCGCCTTATGATCCATACCCACCTTTTTAAGCTGTTGGTCGGCAATCGCGCGCGCTTCCTCGCGCTTCATCCCCTTCACGTGCAGCAGCGCCTCCATCACGTTTTGCTGCACGGTGAGATGCGGCCACAGGTTAAAGCTCTGAAAAACCATCCCCACCCGCTCGCGAATCTTCGACAGATCGCGGTGCGACATCGCTTTCCCGGTCTGTTCATTCACGCCGATGCGCTGACCGCCGATACGAATTTCACCGCGGTCCGGCTGTTCCAGCCAGTTCATACAGCGCAGCAGCGTGGATTTACCCGAACCGGACGAGCCGAGAATACTGACCACCGTCCCCTTCTCCACCGTCAGATTGATGTCGCGCAGCACCTCGACGTTATCAAACTGTTTGGAGACATTTTTGACGCTGACCGCCGTGGTATCAGACATGGCTCATTCCTCTTCTTTCGCTATAAACAGTCAACCGTTTCACCAGCAGCTCCAGCACGATACTGATGGCCCAATACAGGGCAATGGCCACAATAAAGGCATTAAACGGAATAAAATAGGTCGCCTGCACGCTATTGGCGGCAGCGGTAATCTCCTGAACGGTAATAATGCTGAGAAACGCGGTATCTTTCAGGCAAATAATGAGCTGATTACCCAGCAGCGGCAGTGCGGAGGAGAAAATGTTGGGCATCACGATGCGACGAAAGATCGTGTAGCGAGAGAATCCTTGCACCACGGCGGCTTCAATATAGCCATGGGAAAATACCCGTCTCTGGCTACGCAGAATCTCAAAAAAATAAGCACCGTGATAGATAATTAATGCCACTAACCCTGCCGTCCAGGCGTCAAGACTCAACCCCAGTTCTGGTAATCCGTAATACAGCAAATAGGCCAGAATCAGGAATGGAATCGCCCGCATCAGGTTTACAAACCCCATAATCACGTTGTTCAAAACCCGCTTCTGGTATTCCGTGACGTAGCACAGGACGGTACCAATCAATAATCCGCAGACGGCGGCGATAATAAACAGTTCCAGTGTCGCCAGTAGCCCGGTAATAAACTTGTCGTGCTCGGCCCAAATAATTGCCCATTGATTCATCAGTCCTCCCGGGCTTAGCGCGCCAGTCGTTTTGCTTTACGTTCTGCCAGGCTCTGGAGTTTCAGCAGCAGGCCAATAATCACCACATACAGCAGCCCGGCGGCCAGAATGGGGGAAAGCGGTTCATAGGTAACGGAAGCGATACGGTTAGTGACACGGGTGAGATCGACCACGCCAATCACCGCAATCGCCGGGCTGCCTTTGATTAAGAAAGACATTTCGTTGACCAGCGCAGGCAGGCTCTCCAGCCACATCTGCGGCAGCATGATGTAGCGAAAATAGGCCCAGCGGCGCATGCCCACCGACTCCGCCGCTTCACGCTGTTCACGCGGGAAGGTGCGAAAAGCGTTGCGCCAGATTTCCGCGTTAAACGCCGAGGTGTTCAGCGTCAACGCGACGATGGCGGCGAGCGTTTTATCGAGGTTAATCCCTACCGTCGGCAACGATAAAAACAGAAACAACACCAGCGTCACCAGCGGCGTCGCCCGCGCCAGGCTGATATAGATGACCAGGATCTGGTCTATGACCGGAATTTTCATCATGCGCACAAAGGCGATAACCAGCCCAATCGCCACCCCAAAGGCGATGGCGATGGCGGAAATCCAGAGGGTCGTCCATGCGCCTTCGATCAGTAACTGCCATGCTATTACGTCCATGGTGCCCTCCTGAAGTGAATCGGGTGTCGCTCCCGGCGTCGCGCGGCTTAGCCGGGTAGCGATTTACTGTCCGGCAAGTTTGTGGAACTGAGCGGCGCTGGTAATCGGTTCGGTCGGCAAATCATCGTAGGTTTCGCCAAACCATTTTTTCTGCAGTTCGGCCAGCTTGCCGGTCTCTCGCATATGATTGATAAATTTGGTCATATAGGCCAAAAGCTCCGGCGAGTTTTTCGGGATGGGCCACGCCATATAACCCGGGCCGGAGACCGCCAGTCCCTTAGCAAACACTTTCGGTTTGGCTTTCACCAGGTCATTGACGGAAATCACCACGTTAATCACGTAATCGAGACGCTTATTAGCTAAATCGGCGTACGCTTCCGGGTAAGACGGATATTCCACCACCGGCCCGAGTTTGCCGCCGCTTTTCTCAATCATCGCCTTCAGTTCCGGTAAACGCGCTAATAACGCGCTGCCTGCCTGGAGGCCCACTTTTTTCCCGCTCAGATCGGCAATGGTATTTAATGAATTATCACCCGCGCGCTTAACAAAATAGTGTTGCGCGGAGGCCCACGGCGGCGTGAAATTAAATACATTGAGGCGTTCATCGGTGACCACAGCGCCGGTTAACGCCATATCATATTGCCCGGTAGAAACCGCCGCTAATAACCCGGTCCACGGTAAAATACTTTGCGTAACATTAAATTTGGCGTATTCACGCAGCGCCGCCAGCATATCTTTATTAAATCCATCGGCATTGCCGTTATTCATAAAGTTAAACGGTGCGTAGTCATCCTCGGTCGCCACTTTTAACGTACCGGATTTTTCAATTTCCGGTAAATCAGCGGCGGCCACCTGCAAAGAAAAGGTCATCGCCATCATGGCGGCCAGATAATACGAACCCATCGTTTTTTTCATCGTGTGACCCCTACTCAAATATGCCAGAGACGTTTATTCCGGCGTTGCAAGATGTGTGCCGACAGCGGCATTTTCAGACGCTGGCTGAAGACGTTTTTACTGTAAGGAGACTTTTTGCATTCTGAATAGAGCCAGTTTTCGTGTGCGCTTGTGGCAGACGATTTCAGGCTGGTACAGAAATTGCTGCGCTGGAGGAAAGCGAACAATCGGGAGGGGAGCGCATGATTCGGCACTTATTGCATGTGGATTTTGAGGCGCAACGCGGGTTGCAGGAACAGGTTCGCGAATCACTGATCAACGCGATTCTCGGCGGCATTTTTGCCGCCGACACGCCCCTGCCCTCGTGTCGGCAACTGGCCCAGCAGCTACAGGTTTCCCGTAACACCACCGCGCTGGTGTTCGAAAGCCTGGTCAACGAGGGCTACCTGATAAGCCGCCCGCGCAGCGGCTATTACCTGCACCCGGACTACCATGCGCCGCGCCTTTCCGCACCGACGCCTGCACCCAGCGCCGCCGACAATGCACCATCATGGGGCAAACGGCTGAATATCACCCCCAGTCAGCAGGAGTCAATCCTTAAACCCGCCGGCTGGATGCACTACCGCTATCCGTTTATCTACGGCCAGCCGGACACCCGCCAGTTTCCGCTCGCCAGCTGGCGTTCAGCGGCCAACTGGCTGCACGGTGGCATGCGCGACCCGGCGTGGGTGGTGGACCATATCGACCAGGACGTACCGATGCTGATTGAGCAAATTCGCACCCGCGTGCTGCCCAAGCGCGGCATCGTTGCCGCGCCGGATGAAATACTGATTACCCTCGGCTCACAGAACGCGCTGTACCTGCTCACCCGGTTGCTGATGTCTCGCCAGACCCGCGTCGGCGTCGAGAATCCCGGCTTTCGCGAAGCAATTAACACCTTTTTACTCGGGGAAAGCCAGATTGTCCCGCACGCCGTCGATGCCGAAGGTATCGTGCTGAACGACACGCCGTGCGACTACTACTACGTCACGCCGGGACATCAGGTGCCCACCGGCGTCACCATGAGCAAGGCGCGGCGCAGCCAACTACTGGCGCACGCAACGCAGCACGATGCGGTGATTATTGAAGATGATTATGATTCAGAGAGTAACTTCCAGGCCAACCCGCTGCCGGCGCTGAAGGCCAGCGATCGCAGCGGGCGAGTCATTTACGTCAGCAGCCTGTCGAAGGCGCTGTCGCCGGGGCTGCGGCTAGGCTTTATGGTCGCCGACCCGGATTTGATCGATGAGGCCCGCGCGCTGCGCCGCCTGGTGTATCGTCATCCGCCCACCAACATTCAGTATCAGATGGCGCATTTTCTTGCCCAGGGTCATTACGAAACGCATCTGCGCCGCTATCGCGATGACTCCGCGCGGCGTTGGGAGATGCTCAACACGGCGCTATCAACCCTGCTACCGGAGTGCCAGCCGCTGCCCGGTAGTGAACATGCCAACGCCTTCTGGCTGCGCACGCCCGGCAATATCAGCACCCAGCAGTTGACCTGGCGTGCCGCGCATACTGGCGTATTGATTGAACCCGGCGCGCGCCATTTTCTCGACGCCGCGCCGCCGGATAACTTCTTCCGCATGGGATTTCACGCCATCAACCCCGACGCCATTGCGCCGGGGGTGGATGTGCTGCGCAGCCAACTGGCGCAGATGGGCTAGTCCGCCCGGCGATGCGCCCACTCGCGCAGGCGCTGGAACAGCACGTACAGCGACGGGATAAACAGAATGCCGATCACCGTCGCCACCAGCATACCGCTGAACACCGTGGTGCCGATGATCCGGCGGCTCTGCGCCCCTGCGCCAGTGGCGAACATCATCGGCATGATGCCGATAATAAACGACACCGCCGTCATCATCACCGCGCGGAAGCGGCGGGTTGCCCCCTCGCGGGCCGCCGCGACGATCGATAAACCGGACTGCCGCCGCTCGCGGGCAAATTCGACGATCAGTATCGCGTTCTTCGCCGCGAGGGCGATTAAGAGTACCAGCCCAATCTGCACGTACACATCGTTGGCGTAACCGGCGACCCAGAGCCACAGCAGCGCGCCGCCGATAGCAAACAATACCGACAGCATCACACTCGCCGGCAGCGTCCAGCTTTCGTACTGCGCCACCAGGAACAGCCACGCCATCGCCACCGCCGCCAGCACAATCCAGATGGCCTGGTTGCCGGTCTGCTGCTCCTGCCAGGACAGTCCGCTCCAGGCGTAGTCATATCCCTCCGGCAGGTGCATCGCCAGCAGCCTTTCCATTTCATTCATCGCCGTGCGGCTGCTGACCCCTTCCGCCGCCGAGCCGCTCACCGACACCGACGGGAACTGGTTAAACTGCTGGATAAACGGCGCGCCCACGGTTGGTGTGATGGTCACGAGGTTACTCAGGCGCACCCGCTCGCCGTGGTTGCTGCGCACGAACAGCTCGCTAATCTGCCCGGCGCGCTCACGCCACTGCATCTCGTTTTGCAGCACCACGTGATAAACGCGATTGTTGATGCTGAAATCACCGGCTCGCGTGCCGCCGAACGCGGTTTGCAGACTGTTAAAAATACGCGATACCGGCACATCGAGACGCGCGGCCTGGTCACGATCAACGGTTAACGTCAGCTGCGGGACGTTGCTGCTCCAGGTGGTGAATACGCGGTTCAGCTGCGGATGCTGGTTGGCTTTCATCAGGATCTGACGCGTGACCTGCTCCAGCTCGGCGGGCGTTTGCCCGGCCTGGGCCAGAATGCGCAGGTCGAAGCCCGCGGCGCTGCCGAGGCCCGGCAGCGTGGGCGGCGCAAACAGCATAATATTGGCTTCCGGTAGCGCATGCAGCTGGCGCTGAAGTTCGCCCATCACCGTATCCAGCGGCGCGCGCTGCGACCAGTCTTTGAGCATCAGCGAGATAAACCCGCCGTTAGAGGCGCTGGTGCCGCTGAGAATGCTGAAGCCGGAGACCTGAATCACATCCTCGACTGCCGGATGCGCCCCCAGCAATGCGCGAGCCTGCGCCATCACCGCTTCGGTCCGCTCCAGCGAGGCCGACTCCGGCAGCTGCACGTTGGCGAAGACATAACCCTGATCTTCCTGCGGCAGAAAGCCCTTCGGCATGGTGGAGAAGCTCAACGCCACCAGCAGCGCGGCGATTAGTGTAGCCCCCACCGCTACCAGCGGGCGACGGTTCATCCATGCCACCAGGCGACCGTAGCCATCGCGGGTGGTGTTCAGACCCAGGTTAAACCACTGGAATAAGCGGACGGGCTGCTTCAGACGCGGACGCAGCAGTAGCGCGCACAGCGCGGGCGTCAAGGTAAGCGCAACAATGCTCGACAGCGTGACCGCCGTGGAGAGCGTGACCGCAAACTGACGATACAATTCGCCGACAATTCCCGGCAGCATCGCCACCGGCACAAATACCGCCAGCAGCACCAGCGTGGTGGCGATGACCGGCCCGGCAATCTGTCGCAGCGCCAGCGCGGTCGCTTCTTTACGCCCCAGCCCTTCGGCCATATGCCCTTCCACGCTTTCCACCACGACGATGGCATCGTCAACCACCATGGTCAGCGCCAGAATAATGGCAAACAGGCTGAGGGTGTTGGCGCTGTAGCCCAGCAGGTAAAGCACCGCAAAGGTGCCAATCAGCGACACGGGGATCGCCAGCGCGACAATGAGCGTCGCGCGCAGGCTTTGCAGGAACAGCGAAACCACCGCGACAACCGCCAGCAGCGTCAGCGCCAGCGACGTACCAATCTCTTTGATGGTCGCGGCGACAAACCGGGTGGTATCAAACTTCACTTCCCATTTCAGGTCCGCCGGGAAGCGGTTTTGCAGGCGCGTCAATTCGCTACGCACCACGTTTGCAACCTGTAAGGCATTGGCGGTTGGCGTCGGGTAAATCCCCATATAGGCCGAGTCCACGCCGTTAAGCTGTGCGCTGGAGCTGTAGCTACGTGCGCCAAGCTCAATGTTGGCCACGTCCGCAAGGCGCACCAGTTGCCCCTGCTCGCCGCTGCGCACCACGATGTTGCGGAACTCATCGGCGTCGCTCAGTCGACCCAGACCGTTAATGGTCAGCGTTTGCTGCTGGCCGTTAAACACCGGCGGCGTACCAATTTGCCCGGCGGCCCCCTGCACGTGCTGCTCGTTCAGCGCCTGGGCGATATCTTCGCTGGTGATGTTCAGCGCGTTCATGCGGTCTGGCCGCAGCCAGATGCGCATGCTGTAATCGCGCGCACCGAACATTTGCACCTGGCCGACGCCGGGCAGACGCGCCAGCGCTTCGCGTACCTGGGTACTGGCGTAGTTACTGATCTGAAGCGGCGACAGGCTGCCGTTCGGAGAATAGAGGCTCACCCCCATCAGCAGGTTGCTGGCGCGCTTGCGCACCTGTACACCGTTCTGCTGCGCTTCCGTCGGCAGCTGCGCCACCGCCTGCGCCACGCGGTTTTGCACATCGATGGCCGCCATATCCGGATCGGTGCCCGCGGCAAAAGTCAGGTTCAGGCTATAGCCGCCGTCATCAGCGCTGGTCGACTCCATATAGAGCATGTGATCAACGCCGTTGAGCTGTGTCTCCAGCGGCGCGGCGATGGCCTCCGCCACATCCTGCGCGCTGGCGCCCGGCCAGCTGGCGCTGACGTTCACCACGGGCGGCGTGATTTGCGGGTACTGCTCCACCGGAATGAGCTTCAGCGCGACCGCACCGCCAAAGACCATCAGCAGAGCAATCACCATCGCGAAACGCGGACGACGGATAAAAAACGTCAGCATCCTGTACTCCTTAATTCAACAGCTGCACGGCCGCGCCGTCCGTCAGACGCTGCGCGCCATCGGTGACCACGCGCTCGCCTGGGTTAAGCCCCTTCGCCACGGCGAAGGACTGCCCCTGCTGGCCGCCTAACTCCAGACGGCGCTGCCCGGCTGTATTCTCTGCCGTCAGTACCCAACTGAAATAACCGTTGGCATCCTGCTGTACCGCCGCAGCGGGAATCATCACGCTCTCATTGAGCGTCTGCGGTCGCAGGGTTACGGTGACGTTGCCGCCGGGCAGCAATCGATGTTGCGGGTTGGCGAATTCGGCGCGAACCGCCACGCTGGCGGTGCGGGCGTCGATACGGTTATCCACCGAAGTCAGTACGCCATTTTCGCGTTTACCGTCGAGGGTAATCTGCGCTAGCCACGCGGCCTTCAACGCGCGGATATCCGCATGCTGCCCGGCTTTGCTGTAAAACGCGGCTTCATCGAGCGCAAAACTCACGCGGACAGGATCGAGCTGCGCAATATCCACCAGCACGCCGCTGGCGGCGTTCACCAACGTGCCTACATGAAAAGCGCTGTGGCCGACGCGGCCGCTGATTGGCGAGGTAATGCGGGTGTAATCGAGCGTAATTTGTTGCGCCGTCACTCGCGCCTTCGCCTGTTCCACGGCGGCGGCGGCGACGTCACGCTGCATCTGCGCGGTGTCGACATCATTACGGCTGATCGAGTGGTTGGTTTTAAGACTCTGGTAGCGCGTCAGCAGTTGCTGCGCCTGACGCAACGAGGCCTGCGCGCTTTTCAGCTCCGCCTGCGCCAGCGCTAACGCCGCGCGCGGCTGGGCGTCATCCAGCGTGAACAGCAGGTCGCCTTGCTTGACGTCCTGCCCGTCCTGAAAGTGGCGCTGCACGATAGTGCCCTCGGTACGTGCGCGAATTTCAACGGCGTGAATAGCCTCAACGCGCCCCGGCAGCTGGCGCTCAACCGCGTGCGGCGCGCGCTCGACGGTGGCGACGCGCACCGGTACCGAGGCAAACGCCAGCGTGCAGCTGGCCAGGCCACAGGCCAGCAGGGCGAGGCGGAAAGTGTTTTTCATGTCGGGGATCCTTGCGTGGCAAGCGCCCCTCTCCGACCGGAGAGGGGCAAGTCATCACGACTACGTGGTCTTGTGGAAACGGCGGGTCAGACGCTTTTCAACTTCCACCACCAGGAACATCGCGGCGCCAATCGCCAAAGTGATGCCCCAGTAGCGCAGCGGCAGCGCTTCGGTGCCGAACAGCGTCTGCATCAGCGGCAGGTAGATAATCGCCAGCTGTAGCAGAAGCAGCACGCCAGTCACCAGCCAGATGCCTTTGTTCTTCAGCAGCCCACGGTTCAGGGAGAAGCCATTGCTGCGGCAGTTAATCATGTAGACCCACTGCGCGGTTACCAGCATCTGCAACAGCACGGTGCGGGTAAACTCGGCGCTGTGGCCACGCGGCGCCAGCCATGCCTCAAGAATGAAGGCGGCGATGGCAATCATCGAGCCGACGAAGGCGACGCGCCACACGGCAAACGCATCCATCACATGCTGACCGGTTTTACGCGGCGGGCGGTTCATCACGTTACGCTCGGCGGCTTCAAACGCGAGGCCGAACGAGAGCGTGGCGGACGTCGCCATGTTCATCCACAAAATCAGCACCGGCGTCAGCGGAATAATATTCCCCGCCAGCAGCGCGATAATAATCAGCAGCCCCTGCGCCAGGTTGGTGGGCATGATGAACAGAATGGTTTTCTTCAGGTTGTCGTAAACGCGACGACCCTCTTTGACCGAACTGGCGATGGTGGCAAAGTTGTCATCGGTCAGCACCATGTCGGCGGCCTCTTTGGTCACCTCGGTGCCTTTGATACCCATGGCGATACCGACATCCGCCTGGCGCAGGGCCGGAGCGTCGTTGACGCCGTCGCCGGTCATGCCGACAATTTCACCGCTCTCCTGCAACGCTTTCACCAGGCGCAGCTTATGCTCCGGGCTGGTACGGGCGAAGATGTCATACTCCACCGCCGCTTTCGCCAGTTCTGCGTCATCCATGTGCTCCAGCTGGTAGCCGGTCATTGCTTCGCTGCTGTTGCGGATCCCCAGCATCTGGCCAATACTCATCGCCGTTTGCGGGTGATCGCCGGTGATCATCTTCACGCGGATCCCCGCGTTCTGGCAGGTGTGAATCGCATCGACCGCTTCCGGGCGCGGCGGGTCCATCATCCCGGCAATACCGAGGAACACCAGGCCGTCCTGCAGGTCGCTGTGGTCGAGGGTTTTCTGCCCGACATTGGCGGGCTTGGTCGCCGCCGCCACCATACGCAGACCCTGGCTGGCGAAACGCGCCATTTCTGCTTCCCAGTAGCTACGCACGAACGGCTCCACGCCGCGCGCGGTCTGCTGCTGCTGACACAGGGCGAAGAGGACGTCCGGCGCACCGGTTACCATCACAATCTCTTCGTCCGCCAGCTGGAAGTGGGTGGCCATGTACTTATACTGCGAGTCAAACGGGATCTTGGCGATCAGCTGCGTGTGTACCGGCTCCAGGCTGACTTTCGCCGCCAGCACCTTCAGCGCCCCCTCGGTTGGGCCACCGGTAATGCCCCAATGCCCCTGCGCGTCTTTTACCAGCTGGCTGTCGTTACACAGATCGATAGTCCGCAGGTATTTTTCCAGCACGGTGCGCGGCTGCACTTTCACCGGCTCGTTGCTGCCTTCAAGGTAGATATTACCGTGCGGCTCATAGCTGTCGCCGTCTACGCGGTAGCAGCTGTCGGCGGTAATCACCGCCTTCACGGTCATTTCATTCATGGTCAGGGTGCCGGTTTTATCCGAGCAGACCACAGTCATTGCCCCCAGCGTTTCCACGGTCGGCAGCTTGCGGATAATCGCCCGCTTGCGCGCCATCGCCTGAACGCCCAGTGACAGAATAATCGAGATAATCGCCGGCAAACCTTCCGGTACGGCGGCAACCGCGAGGCTAATCAGCGACAGCAGCAGCTCGCCCAGCGGAATATCGCGCAGCAGCATGCTGAACACGAACAGCGCGACCATCATCGCCAGGATGATGGCGAAAATGGCTTTACCCAGCTTGTCCATCTGCACCAGCAGCGGCGTGCGGTGTTTTTCAATCCCCGCCATCATCTGGTTGATGTGGCCGAGTTCGGTCTCCTGGCCGGTGCCCACCACCACGCCAGTGCCGCCACCTGCGCTCACGGTAGTGCCGGAGAACACCATATTGGTACGGTCGCCCAGCGGCAGTTCGCCGTGCAGCACGTCAGTGTGCTTATCCACCACGGTAGATTCGCCGGTGAGAATCGCCTCTTCAACCCGCAGGTTATGCGCTTCAATCAGACGCATATCCGCTGGAATACGGTCGCCCGCACGCAGCACCACGATATCGCCCGGCACCAGTTCGGTGGTCGCGACCGTTTTATGGCTGCCTTCACGAATGACCTGCGCGTCGCTGGAGAGCATATTGCGAATGCTTTTCAGCGACTTTTCTGCGTTGCTTTCCTGAATGTGACCAATCAGGGCATTGATCACCGTGACGCCGAGAATAACAAAAGTATCGACCCAGTGGCCCATCACGGCGGTCAGCGCCGCCGCGGCCAGCAGGACGTAGATCAGGACATCATTAAAGTGGGCGAGGAAGCGCAGCCACGCAGGCTTGCCTTTTTTCTCCGGCAGCGCATTCGGCCCCCAGGTGTTCAGACGATCGGCGGCATCTGCCCCGCTCAGCCCTTCTGGCTGGCTGTTGAGCTGGGATAACACGCGCTCGGTAGACTGCTGGTAGGCGTGCTCTTGCGGGTCGTAACCCGCGAGCGGCACATTTTTAGTATTCATCATTTTCGACACGATAAATTTTCCTTTTAAATTCCTGCAAACGGAAAGCCTGAAATCATTTCTGGCCAAGGCGACATCGTTGGATATTTTCTTAAGGCGAAGGAATATTATTTAACTCACAATATTTTCGCTTTTTAAATTTCAAAACGACATTCAGTTGATTTACTGATATTAATATTACAGAATATTCCTAAACCCCATCTAAACGAGGTCATTATGTTCGGAATCTACAGAGGACGCCGTCTGGCGCTATACATTGCACTGGCTATCGTGATTGCGACGCTGGTGGGATACAGTACCTATACTTTTGTAAAAATATTATCGTGAGCATGACGTTAATTTACGATTACATTATTTAATTTAAACCAAATCGTTATTTAACGACCTTTCCTGCGAATATATTCGTAGGCTTCATCATTTGTTTTAAATATTCAAAAAGGGTCTGTTAACATAGAAACATTGCGTTCCTGTAAAAATTACCGGACAATAATATTTTTAACTAAAGATTAACACCGCATGAAACATCCTCTTGAATCCCTGATGACCGCCGCAGGTATTTTGCTTATGGCGTTCCTTTCCTGTCTGTTACTTCCAGCGCCCTCGCTGGGGTTAACGCTGGCGCAAAAGCTGGTGGATACCTTCCACTTTATGGACCTGAACCAGTTTTACACCGTGCTGTTCTGCGTGTGGTTTTTGGTATTAGGGACGATTGAATATCTGGTGATTCGCTTCGTGTGGCGACGCTGGTTTTCGCTGGCGGATTAACTGATACGCGAACGCCCTCCCCGAAGGGAGGGCGCTGGTGTCAATGTGCCCGTGGACGGTGATGGACTTTACGGTAGGCACCCGGCGACTGGTTAAACGTGCGGGTGAAAATGCGTGTAAAGGTCTGCTGGGAATCAAACCCGTACTTCAGGCAGATGTCATAGACCTTTTGATCGGTCGTGCACAATTCATCCGCCGCCAGATTCAGCTTACGCTGGCGGATGTAGCGCCCAAGGCTCTCCCCTTTATGCTGTAAAAACAGACGCTGCAGGTGCCATTTTGAATACCCCGCCCGGCGGGCGATCTCATCAATACGCAATGGCTGATGCAGATTTTCGTCAATCCATTCGACCAGTGTGTCAATCACCTGAGTGGCTAATTCAGTCATACACCCCTCCCCTCGTTTTATGACAGCCGGTGTTTATTCCCACCAGGCACGAAATGTTTGTGTTGGATTCGCCAGCCAAACCGGCTCGCCCTGCATCGGCGTTAACAACCGATACGCTTTATCTTTGCTGGCCTGCGCCAGCCGCTTGTACGGATCATCCCATGTATGCTTCGCCAGCACGAAACGTCCGGCGTGCCCCGGCAGCACCCGCTGTGCATTCAGGTCCACCGCCGCCTGAGCGGTCTGCTCCGGCATCATGTGGATATAGCGCCAGTCCTGGTCGTACTGGCCATCTTCCAGAATGGCGACGTCCACCTTGCCAAACTGTTCGCCAATCGCCTTGAAGTGCGGGCCGTAGCCGCTGTCGCCGCTGTAATAAATCTTTTGCTCCGGCGTCACGAACATAAAGCTGGCCCACAGCGTCTGGTTTCGCTTAAGGCCACGGCCCGAGAAGTGGCGCGCGGGCAGTACGTGGACGGTCAGCGCATCGCTGATAGCAACGTTCTGCTGCCAATCGGCTTCGGTAATCACTTCACTCGCCATGCCCCAGTAGCGCAAGTGAGACCCCACGCCTAACGGCACCACGGCACGCTTAACCTTTGGCATCAGCGCCTTAATCGTGGCGTAGTCCAGATGGTCATAGTGGTCGTGAGAGATAATCAGCAGATCGATCTCCGGCATCGTCTCGGCACGCCACGGATAGTGGCCGTCAAACGCTTTATTCAGAAACGAAAACGGCGCGGCGTAGCTGCTGAATACCGGATCAATCAAAATACGTTTGCCCGCCAGCTGCAGATACCAGGATGAATGCCCCAGCCAGATCATCGTCTCCTGCTCGCTCGGCAGGCTGGCGAGATCGGTCGGCACCAACGGCAGTGGCTGCTGCGGGCGCGCATTCTCCCGCTTCGCAGTTAAAAACTCCCACCACGCCATCAGCATGTTCTTGTCGCCGGTAAACCCTGGCGTCGGCAAGGTGTTGTGAAACGCCCCGTCGCGGTAGTTTGGCGAGCGCTCAATCAGACTCTTTTCCGCCCCTTGCGGCGGCTGGCCGAAACCGGCATTCAAAACAAAAGGCAAGCTTGCTGCACTGGCGATAAGCATGATGGCAACCACACTGATGATGAACGGTTTCATTTCCTGACCCGTGACCGGCCTCATCCAGGAAGCCACACAAAAAAGTTGATTATGAGTGAGTAGGCACTCATTATAGAAAGGAGGGGAAAAAATCGTCAAGCAATTTTCAAATTTTGACAATCGGCGTTGAAGTCCCTGGGTTCGACATGTTTCAATCACCTTTTTAACCGTCAGAGAGGTAAAGTGTAGTGGCTCGTCCGAAGAGTGAAGATAAAAAACAAGCGTTACTGGAAGCGGCCACCTGCGCCATTGCCCAATCTGGCATCGGCGCGTCAACGGCGTTGATTGCGCGCAGCGCAGGTGTAGCGGAAGGTACCCTGTTTCGTTATTTCGCCACCAAAGACGATCTGCTTAATGCGCTTTATCTGCACCTGAAAACGGACTTATGCCAGACCATGCTGGCATGCCTGACCGACACAGAATCACCAAAAGCCTTCACCCACAGCATCTGGAACAGCTACATCGACTGGGGCATTCTCCACCCTGTTGGGCATCAAGCCATTCGGCGCATGGCCGTCAGTGGGAAAATCACCAACGAAACGATACTGCAGGCCAGAGCGCTATTTCCGGAGCTCAATAAACTCTGTCAGCGTTCCATGCGCCCGGTATTTATGTCTGACGACTTCCGTGCTTTTGGCGATGCGCTGTTCCTGTCGCTTGCAGAAACCACCATTGAGTTCGCCAGCCGCGAACCCGAACGTGCAGATAAACTTAAGGCGCTCGGCTTTGAAGCCATGTGGCGAGCGTTGTCAGAGGATGAATAATGGACGGTAAAACGCTGCATGAAAAAGCGCAGGAATTTGCGCTAACGCTCCCCTTTTCTGAACCGGCCTGGCCTTTTGGCCCCGAGTACGATGTGTTCACGGTTGAGGGAAAAATCTTTATGATCAAGATGTCGCTGCGCGGCGAGCACATCGTCAATCTGAAGGTTGACCCGGAGCAATCGTTGCTGCATCAGGCCATCTACCCGCACATTAAGCCGGGCTACCACATGAACAAAAAACACTGGATTTCAGTCTATCCTGGCGATGAAATCACCGTTGAACTGCTCAACAGCCTGATTGAAGACTCGTGGAATCTGGTGGTGAACAAACTGCCAAAACGCGTTCAACAGCGCGTGCGTCCCGTTTGATTTTGCGTTAAATGCGATAAGTGTTATCGCATTTTCCACCCTTCTCATTTGTTAAATCGCACGGTACCCTGCTGTGATACAACGCACCGATTTGCGGTGCCTTTTATCATTCAGGAGTATTTATGGACATCGTTTCCGTTGCTAAAGCGCGCTATTCCACTAAAGCCTTTGATGGCAGCAAAAAGCTGACCGCCGAGCAGGCCGCCAATCTGAAAACCCTGCTGCGCTATAGCCCATCCAGCACCAACTCCCAGCCGTGGCACTTTATCGTCGCCAGCACCGACGAAGGAAAAGCGCGCGTCGCGAAATCCGCCGCTGGCGGCTACGTGTTCAACGAACGCAAAATGCTGGATGCTTCCCACGTCGTGGTGTTCTGCGCCAAAACGGCAATCGATGATGCCTGGCTGGAAAAAGTGGTCGATCAAGAAGACGCCGATGGCCGTTTCGCCACGCCGGAAGCCAAAGCCGCTAACCACAAAGGCCGCACCTTCTTCGCCGACCTGCACCGTAAAGAGCGTCACGATGACGCGCAGTGGGCTGCCAACCAAACCTACCTGAACGTCGGCAACTTCCTGCTGGCCATGGGCGCCATGGGTCTGGACGCGGTGCCGATTGAAGGCTTCGACGCCGAGATTCTGGACGCCGAATTCGGCCTGAAAGAAAAAGGCTACACCAGCCTGGTCGTGGTGCCGGTTGGCCACCACAGCGTAGAAGACTTCAACAAAGCGCTGCCAAAATCTCGTCTGCCGGAAGAGACGGTGATTACCGAGATCTAATTTAATCGGCCACTCCCCGGCCTGGCGCTGCCTGGCCGGGAAATTTCAATACAGTAAAATTTGCGGATGTTTTACGCCACAAGCCAGTGCGTAGCGCGTCAGCGTATCGAGGCTCGCCCGCGTCAGCCCTGCATAACCACGCCACTGCGCGAGCATGTCACGCAACTTCTCCTGCCGTTCCTGCGTATCAAACGCCGCCATCACATCTGACCGTTCCAGCATTTCCTCTCTGACATCGGCATGAACAAGAATTCTGAACACGATTATCGTCCCTGAGTATTAGCATATAAGGCAAATTGCATTAAAGGCTAATTCACCCTACCCCGGCAAATATCAAAATTCAGACTCCTGCTTCAAACATGGCTAACGGGATCTCACCACCGTCGTTTTTTGAAAGACAAAAAAATATTGATATGTTCTCATCTTTCTTTTGTCATATAGGATATATAAAAATGAACATTTTGAGACTTTTCTGTTCTGCACCAGTTGCAAAGCTTCCTTCTTATACCAGTTCGGAAATTAGTCATTCTGCGAAAAAGTTTATTAATGAACTGCAAAGCATTAGGAATACGGCGGAGACTAAAGGGAGTAAAGTTTCATCCATGTACCATAAAACAGAACATTATGCTGGAAAGTTAGCCAGTAGCGCCGAAAAAGGAAATATTAAAGATACTCTGAAATATGTAGGCAAATTACAAAAACATTCAGATGATTTATTTTCCGCAACGGGTAGTCCATTTACGCGAAGTGCCATTACGGCCGCAAAAGTGGAACGTTCAAATATTGCATCTGAATTGTTGCGGAACAAACTCAGTTTACGGTAACTGGAGCACTATTCTGCAAAGCTAACGAGGCTAATTTTAGTGAACCTCAATGTCTGATATTAACCTTGCCTCATGGAGGCAAGGTTATTCCGCCAAATTGCATTGTTTGAGACGAATGTAAACGTTTCATCTTTCAAAATCCTGTATACCATGGAATGTACAATGTAGAGCTGTCTGCCTTCATTGGTACGTTCCAGTATCCTGCGCCATTCGGCCTGTGCCGCCGCTGACAGAACGGTGACTACCACTTTACCCATTTCACCATCGGTGCCGATCCCGTCATCAATAAACCGGACAGCCCCTCAGGGGATAAAACGCTTTCGGCCTGGAGTCCCTGACAAGGTCAAATGTTCCTGCCCTGACCCGGCAACGGCTGAACGGGACAAAAACAAACTACCTGCGGGGTGAAACGATCACCAGTGCGAATGCCAGGCTGGTTGATTTTCAGGCCACGCAGCCACTGGCACAGTTCTGGGGTATGTCTGAGCGGCCCTCTACTACAGCTTCGCCAGCACCGCCTCCCCCACTTCATCCACGGGTAAATAAACCAGCAGACGAGAGCCGTTGCGCGGCGCGGAGTACCAGTACATCTGCTGCAGCTGGAAATGGCCAAACTCAGGATGCTGGAAGTTTTTAATCTGGTTTTCGACGCCGCGAACTTCGTAACGCTGGTGCCATAGCGCCTCAAATTCGCTGGAAGCGGCAAAAAAGCGAGCCAGCTTGTTTTCCCATGCCGGATTGCCACGGTGCTCCGCCATCGCGGCACGGAAATAGGAGACAAAAGTGGCGAGCGTGCCGCGATTGGCCAGACGGCTACGCCAGCCGGGATGAGTCAGATACAGGTAGATACAATTTCGATCATCTTCCGGAATGGTCGAAAAATCGACGCCCATCAGCCGACAAAACGCGTCATTCCACGCCACGATATCGAAATCAGGCTTCTGAATACTGGCCGGTTGCGGCAGCAAACTGTCCAGCATACGCCGCGTGCCGGGGCTTATCCCCTCGCACGGGGGAACGTTAGCCGACTCCAGCGGTGTCAGCCCCGCCAGCACAAACAGATGACGAGTCTCAAGCGCGCTGCACTGGAGCGCTTCGGCGACCGCTTGCATTACCGCCGCCGACGGATTAACCTCGCGCCCCTGCTCAAGCCAGGTATACCAGGTCACGCCAACGTCCGCCAGCATCGCCACTTCTTCGCGACGCAGGCCCGGCGTGCGCCGCCGCCCGCTGCGCGGTAATCCCAACCGCTGCGGATCGAGACTTTCCCGTCGCGCCCGAAGAAATGCACCCAGTTGCTTACGGCTATCGTCCTGCCGTGACGGCAATACGTCCATTTCACTGTGGCTGATGAGGCTCATGGTATCTCCAGCATGGTAGTGCCAGTACCAGTATAACCAGGAACTGGTACCCGTTTATTGAATCAGCGATGCTACGTCCAATCGCTGAATGACGCAATGGAGTCACCATGAAAACGTCTGCTGTTTCACCCGGTCGCGCGGGGCTTTTCCTGCTGTTGACCGGCCTGATGTTGCCCCAGATCGATACCTCGATCACCAATGTCGCCCTCGACTCAATCACCGCATCGCTGCAAGCCAGCCCGACCCAGCTGGAGCTTATCGTCGCGCTGTACGGCGTGGCGTTTGCCGTCTGTCTGGCCATGGGCAGCAAGCTTGGCGACAACTACGGTCGCCGTCGGCTGTTTATGTGGGGCGTGGCGATTTTCAGCCTCGCTTCGCTGCTGTGCGGCCTGGCCAACTCGATCACCGCCCTGCTGGCCGCACGCACCCTACAGGGCGCAGGCGCGGCGCTGATCGTCCCGCAAATTCTCGCGACCCTGCACGTTACGCTAAAAGGAACGGCCCATGCCCGGGCTATCAGCCTGTATGGCGGCATTGGCGGCATCTCGTTTATCGTCGGGCAGATGTTCGGCGGCTGGCTGGTATCAGCGGACATCGCCGGCCTGGGCTGGCGTAACGCCTTTTTCATCAACGTGCCGATTGGCCTGCTGGTGCTGGCCTTCAGTCGCCGCTACGTGCCAGAAACCCGTCGCGATGAGCACGCGCGCATTGACTGGCAGGGTACCTTTAGTCTGGGCCTGATTCTCTGCTGCCTGCTGTTCCCGATGGCGCTGGGGCCGGAACTGCACTGGCCGTGGTCGATGCGTCTGATGTTGCTGGCGATTATCCCATTGTTGCTGTGGATGCGTGCCAGCGCGCTGGGTAAAGAGCAGCGCGGTGAACACCCGCTGCTGCCGCCTCGACTGCTGAAATTTGCCAGTATTCGCTTCGGCATGGTCATTGCGCTGCTGTTTTTCAGCGCCTGGTCCGGCTTTATGTTCTGCATGGCGCTCACTCTCCAGTCCGGCCTCGGCATGGCGCCGTGGCAGTCGGGCAACAGCTTTGTGGCGCTGGGCGTCGCCTATTTTCTTTCAGCGATGTATGCGCCGAAGCTGATCGCCCGCCACAGCATGGGGCGAATTTTAGTGGCTGGGCTGATAGTACAAATTAGTGGCCTGCTGCTGTTAATGGAGACTTTCCACCACTTCGGCCAGGCGACGTCCACCCTCACGCTGGTGCCCTCGACCGCGCTGATTGGCTATGGCCAGGCGCTGATCGTCAACTGCTTTTATCGGGTTGGGATGCGCGATATTACCGCCAACGATGCGGGTGCGGGCAGCGCGCTGCTCAGCACGCTACAGCAGGCCACGCTGGGCCTTGGCCCGGCGGTGTTTGGTTCACTGCTGCTGGTGCTGACGCGCGGGCATCATGGGAGCTATACCGATGCGATGACCGGCTTCCTCGGCGTAGAAGCGGTGATGATGCTGCTGCTGGCAATCATTGCCGTTAGCCTCCGTCATCACTTAAACCGTAGTCCGGCGATCGCGACGTCATAACCTTAAGTTCCTGTATAGCTGTTTGCATAATATAGCCAGCGCAGCCATTATAATTAGCTGGCTATACAGGAGACGTTATGCAGGAACTGATTTCACAGATCGAAGAGATGGGCATTGAAATAAACCATACCAATTCGCTGATCATCATATTTGGTATTATTTTTCTCACTGCCATCATTGTTCATCTGATTCTACATCGGGTGGTGCTGCGCGCGTTCGAAAAACGGGCGCAGGCCAGCAGTCATTTATGGCTGCAAATTATCACGCAAAATAAACTTTTCCACCGGTTGGCGTTTACCCTACAGGGGATTATTGTCAACGTGCAGGCCGTGCTGTGGTTGCAAAAAGGCAGTGATGCCGCGCAGATATTAACCACGGGCGCACAGCTATGGGTCATGCTCTACGCTCTGCTGTCATTCTTCTCGCTGCTGGACGTTATTTTCAACCTCTCACAAAAGCTATCTTTCTCTTCGCAGCTGCCGCTCAAAGGGATATTCCAGGGAGTTAAGCTGGTCAGCGCCATTCTGATTGGCATTCTGATGATCTCCCTGCTGCTGGGGCAATCACCGGCAATACTGATAAGTGGTCTGGGTGCGATGGCCGCGGTACTGATGCTGGTATTTAAGGACCCGATTCTCGGCCTGGTGGCAGGGATTCAGCTCTCGGCAAACGACATGTTAAAGCTCGGCGACTGGTTGGAAATGCCGAAATACGGCGCCGACGGTGCGGTGACCGATATTGGCTTAACCACCGTCAAAGTGCGTAACTGGGATAATACCATCACCACCATTCCGACCTGGTCGCTGGTGTCGGATTCGTTTAAAAACTGGAGCGGAATGTCTGCTTCAGGTGGCCGAAGAATTAAGCGCAGCATCAACGTGGATACCACCAGCGTGCATTTTCTCGATGAGCAAGAGCAGCAGCGGTTAATTCAGGCGAAGCTGCTGAAACCGTATATGGACTCTCGCCATGAGGAAATTAACCTGTGGAACCAGGAGCACGGCAGCGCCGATTCGGTGTTGAATCTGCGCAAGATGACCAATATTGGTACCTTCCGCGCTTACCTCAACGAATATTTGCGTAACCATCCGAAAATTCGCAAAGATATGACGCTGATGGTACGTCAGTTGGCACCCGATAATAACGGTCTGCCGATTGAAATATACGCCTTTACCAATACGGTGGTGTGGGCCGAATATGAAGGTATTCAGGCCGATATTTTTGACCATATTTTTGCCGTGGTCGAGGAATTTGGCTTACGTATTCATCAATCACCGACCGGCAATGATATTCGCGCCCTGGCGGGCGCGATCGGGCAAGAATAATCACGCGCTGGCGCGTGAAATAAAGCGCCAGTCCAGCATCACCCGCTCCGGCGGCACGTCCGGGTTATCGATTTTATTGAGCAGCAGTTCGACCGCTCTGGCGCCGATCTCCCGCGACGGCTGCTGGACGGTTGTCAGCTGCGGAGACACCATTTCGGCAAGTTCAGTGCCGTCAAACCCCACCACCGCAATCTCTTCCGGTACCTTTAGCCCTGCCTGTTCAATGGCGCGAATAGCCCCGGCGGCCAGCGAGTCAGAAACCGCAAACACCGCGTCCGGGCGCGGGTTCATCGCCAGCAACGTTTGCATCGCCAGTTTCCCCGCCGCCGCGCTCAGATCGCTGGCATACTCGACAGCATGAAACGCCAGCCCTTGAGATTGCAGTACATTTTTGTACCCCTGCTCGCGCAGGCGGGCGTACTTGTAGCTCAAGTCGTGGTTAATCAACGCAATCCGCTCACGCCCCTGCGCTGCAAGATAGCTTACCGCATGCTCTGCGGCATCTACATCGTGGATCCCCACGCAGGAGACCGCGCCCGCATCAGCATATTCCGCACATTGCACCCATGGCGCATCGCCAATCACCGTGGTTAACTCCGGCAGCTTGCTGAAGGCGTCCATGGTGATAATACCGTCGACCATTTTTCCGGTTAGCAGTCGCAGGCCTGATTTAGAACGTTCAATATCCGAGCCGGAGTTGCACAGTAAAATCCGATAGCCGTTCTTTTCCGCGGCCTCTTCAATTCCTTTTACCACTTCGGCGCAAAAAGGGTTGGCGATATTCGACACCATCACCAGAATCATGGAGCTTCGCGCCGTACGCAGCTGGCGCGCCAACAGATTAGGCTGATAGTTACTCTCTTTAATGGCCTGAAGCACCCGTTCGCGGTTTTTGGCTTTTACGGTATCGCTGTTGTTAAGCACCCGCGACACGGTCGCCACCGATACCCCCGCCAACTGGGCGATTTTCTGAATTGACATACTACGCCGTTCCCTGCAGTTAACGCTTTGCGTGCAGGCTACCATAAAAAGCGTGCCCGGCGTACCGGGCACAGGGTTATTGTTCGACGCTGACCCAGCGCCGCTGCTGATGGCTTTTTATAATTGCATCAATGATATACATGACATTCGCCCCATCACTAAACGAGGCAAAATGCGGCTCGCCAGCGGCGGGCATTTTTCCGCTCTGCACGGCGCGGTAGAAATTGCCCATCATGTTTTTAAACGCGTCTGGCCATCCCTCACTATGGCCGCCGGGGAAGTTCGCCTGTCCGGCGACATCGCGGTTAAGCAGGCTCGGGTCGTCACTCAGCAACTGATTGGGCTGACTGCGGTGACCAATCAACAGTTGCTGCGGCGTTTCCTGATCCCAGGCCAGCGAACAGGCGCTGGCATTGATATCAAAATGCAGCCGATTTTTACGCCCGGCGCAGACCTGCGAAACGCTAAAGCAGCCTTTACTGCCGTCGTCGAAGCGGAACAGAACCGAACCGGCATCTTCGGTTGTCACCGCGACGTCGCGATACTGCGTCGCGTCATCGTGTTCACTGAACGTCGCCTGCGCCCCAACGCTGGCCTTACGCGTTGGCCAGACGATAGCGAGGTCGGCCATCACCTCCACAATCCGCCGTCCGGTCACAAACTGCACCGTGTCGCACCAGTGCGAACCGATATCGGCCACCGCGCGCGATACGCCCCCCTGCGCCGCGTCCACCCGCCAGTTAAAGTCGTTTTCCAGCAGCATCCAGTCCTGATGGTAGCCGCCGTAGGCTGAGAACAAACGTCCGGCATGGCCCGCGCGCATCATGCTCGCCGCCTGCTGTACCATCGCAAACTGGCGATAGACGAAGCTCACCCCGTGAATCACGCCCGCATCCCGCACCATCAGTTCCAGCTCGCGAGCCTCCTCCGACGTCATGCACAGCGGTTTCTCGGAGAAAACGTGTTTTCCCGCGCGTAAAATCTGCCGGTTGACCGACGCGTGCAGAAAATTGGGCGTGCAGTTATGCACCACCTGTAGCCCAGGGTGCGCCAACAGCGCGTCAACATCAGCGTAAGCATGCGGAATATTGAGCTGCCGCGCTTTGGCCTGCGCCAGCTCCAGCGAGGCGTCGCACAGCGCGACCACCTCGACAAAACCCAGTCGACGCAGCGCCTCAATATGTGCCGGGCCAATAAAACCTGAGCCGATAATACCCACCTGAATCATCCGCGTACCTCGCTACCCGCGGCAAAGTCATCAAAGGCCCGCGCGGAGACGGGAATGATATGCCGTTTAATAAACTCACTGCCTTCGCGCGCGCCGATCTGCGCGTCCTTCAGGCAGCACTCCCATTCCATTACCGCCCAGCCGTCAAAATCGTACTGAGTCAGCTTGCTGAAAATCTTTTTGAAATCGATATCGCCGTCGCCCAACGAGCGGAAACGCCCGGCACGATCCGCCCAGTTCTGATAGCCGCCGTAAACGCCGCTACGTCCGTTGCGTTGGAACTCGGCGTCCTTAACGTGAAACGCGCGAATACGGGAGTGGTAGATATCGATATAGCTAAGATAATCAATATCCTGTAAATGCAGATGGCTCGGGTCATACAGCATATGGCAGCGCGGATGATTCTCAACCTGGTGTAGAAAACGCTCGAACGTGACGCCATCATGCAAATCCTCACCGGGGTGAATTTCGTAGCACAGGTCAACGCCGTGCTCGTCAAAACAGTCCAGGATGGGCCGCCAGCGGCTGGCGAGTTCACTAAACGCTTCATCCAGCAGCGCCGCATTGTGCGGTGGCCACGGATAGAAATAAGGCCAGGCCAGCGCGCCGGAAAAGGTCGCATGCGCCTTCAACCCCAGGCGCGCCGAAGCCTGCGCGGCCTTTTTCACGCTCTCGACGGCCCACTGCTGGCGGGCCGTCGGATTACCGCGCAGCGCCGCCGGCGCAAAAGCATCGAAAGCGCTGTCATAGGCCGGATTAACGGCGACAAGCTGCCCTTCGAGATGCGTTGACAGTTCACTAATCACCAGACCGTGCTCCGCCAGTCGCCCGGCAATATCATCGCAATAGGTCTGGCTCGCCGCTGCCTGCGCCAGGTCGAATATCGCCGGGTGATTGCAGGGCAGCTGTAGCGCCTTAAAGCCCAGCCCTGCCGCCCATTGCGCTACCCCATCGAGCGTATTAAACGGCGGCTCGCCGCCGATAAACTGCGCCAGAAAAATGCCCGGTCCCTTGATGGTTTTCATACCCCCCCCTTAAAAATTTACGCCTGCTTTTGCTCGTCGTATTTAAACGAGACAAGGAAAATCACCGCGATCACCACGGCAGCCACCGCCGGAATCCACCAGAAGTTTACCCACGCCGCCGGAACGGTTTGGCCAGCGACCAGGTGGTTATACAGGGCACCGGAAATCTGCGATCCCAGCAGCATGCCGATGCCGTAGGTAAACATCACCACCATGCTCTGCGCCTGCCCTTTCACCTTTTCGCCCGCCACACGGTCGGTATAGATAAAGCCCACCACGAAGAAAAAGTCGTAGCACACGCCGTGCAGCAGAATGCCGAGATACAGCAGGAAGCGGGTCTCTTCATTGATACCCAGCGCAAAGAACATATAGCGTACGAACCACGCCAGCATGCCGATCAGCAGCATGTACTTCACACCCAGACGGCGGAACAGCAGTGGGATAATCAGCATAAAGAAGATTTCTGACATCTGACCGAAGGACATCGCGGTGCTCACATCCGCGACGCCCGCGTCCGCCAGAAATGACGCGGTATAGGCATAGTAAGTACCGAGCGGTACGGAAATCAGCGTGGCGCAGACGGCAAACACCAGGAAGTGCCGGATTCTGAGCAATGCGAAAGCGTCGGCGCAGAACAGATCGCGCAGCTTCAGCGGCTGACCTTTCGCCGGGGCCGGCGTGTGCGGCAGCGTCAGGCTATATACCGCCAGCACCACCGAGCACAGCGCCGCCAGCGTAAAGATGCCGGTGGTATCCGAAATACCGGTTACACCGATAAAGATGCCCGCGACAATCCAACCGATGGTGCCGAACACACGCACCACCGGGAAGGTTTTGTCGATGTTGTTCAGGCTATGGAAGGCAATATTATTGGTCAGCGCCAGCGTCGGCATATAACAGAGCGTGTAGCCAAACAGCAGCGCAATTAACAACGCACCGTTTTCCGCGACCAGCGCCTGCGGTACGAACCACAGAATCACCGCGCCAAGCAGGTGCATCACCGCCATCACCTTCTGCGAGGCAAAAAAACGGTCAACCAACATTCCCAAAACAAAAGGGGAAAGAATTGAAGCGATCGGCCCCGCCGAGAACGCATCGCCAATCAGCAGCGACATGTTGTACTGCGTCATCACCAGTCCAAGCGTGACCGACCAGCTTCCCCAGATAAAAAACTGCATAAACATCATTAACGACAGGCGCGGGACTAACAGCCGGTGCTGTACGCCACTTTGTTCACGACTTTCCGTTGTAGACACCATGTTCTCACCCTCAAAAGTAATCGATTACAAAATACCACAAATGAAAAGTAATCGATTACAAAAATAAGATCGCGCGGATCGAAACGGATTTGGGAGAGCGATCACGATAAAAACGAGGAGGGAAATGCGTCGCAGCAACGAGCGGGAAACAGCGGAGGAGGCAAACCTGCCCCCTCCGGGCGATATTATCAGGCTTTACGACGCAGCGTTTTGAAGGCCGCAAACAGGAACAACACCCACACCGGCAGCAGAATCGCCGACAGGCGCATGCCGTCCATGGTGCACATCAGCCCAAGGATCATCAGCAAAAATGCGATACAGATATAGTTGCTGGCAGGCGCAAACAGCGCTTTGAATTTCGACTCACGCCCCTTGCGGCGCATGGCGGCGCGGAACTTAAGGTGGGCCATGCAGATCATGATCCAGTTCAGCAGCAGCGTTGCCACCACCAACGCCATCAGCAGGCCAAACGCTTTCTGCGGCAGCAGATAGTTAACCAGCACCACCAGCGAGGTGATCGCGCCAGAGAGCAGCAGCGAATTCACCGGCACGCCGCGACGGCTCACTTTGGTCAGGAAGCGCGGCGCGTTACCCTGCACGGAGAGGCCAAACAGCATGCGGCTGTTTGAATAGACGCCGCTGTTATAAACCGACAGCGAAGCCACCAGAATCACAAAGTTCAGCGCGGATGCCACTACGTTACTGTCCAGATTGTGGAAGATCATCACGAACGGACTGCTGTCTGACTTAATGCCCTGCCACGGATAGAGCGCCAGCAGCACAATCAGCGAGCCGATATAGAACAACAGGATACGGTAAACCACCTGGTTGACCGCTTTCGGAATAGTGGTTTCCGGGCTGCGTGCTTCCGCCGCCGTAATGCCAATAAGTTCCAGCCCGCCGAAGGAGAACATAATCACCGCCAGCGACAAAATCAGCCCCTTCCAGCCCGTGGCAAGGAAGCCGCCATCACGCCAGAGATTGTCGATGCTCGCATGCTCACCGCCACGCCCCGTCGCCAGCATCCAGATGCCAAAGCCGATCATGCCAATAATCGCCAGCACCTTAATCAGTGCAAACCAGAACTCCGTTTCGCCATACAGGCGCACGTTCACCAGGTTGACGGCGTTAATCAAAATGAAGAAACCGGCAGCCCAAATCCAGGTCGGTACGTGTGGCAGCCAATACTGCATATAAATTCCGGCGGCGGTCAGCTCGGCCATTCCCACCAGCACGAACATGACCCAATAGTTCCAGCCGGAAAGAAAACCGGCGAACGGCCCCCAGTATTTATAAGCAAAATGAGCAAATGAACCGGATACCGGCTCTTCCACCACCATCTCGCCAAGCTGGCGCATGATCAGAAACGCGATAATTCCGGCAATCGCATAGCCCAGCACCACTGCCGGGCCAGCCATTTGAATCGCCGGGCCGATACCAAGAAACAGGCCGGTGCCAATGGCGCCCCCAAGGGCGATGAGTTGAATATGACGGTTTTGTAACCCGCGGTGAAGCGTCGGCCCCTGCTCCGACGAAGCATCCGGTTGATTCTGGCTGGATGCTGAGGACGCGTTTTTCACGTCTAACCCCTGTAGCTTTTTTTTGGAAGGGGCACCTTTTAACACTTAGCGCGGCTTGCCGCAAGGCAATCAGTCGCAGGAACCCCGTGCCCAAAAGTGCCGGAAGATACGCGTTGCTGGGGTGATAACCTTATTCCTACAAGGGGTTAGCCGCGCTAGCCAGCCCTAACGTTCAATGTATGCGGCACACCCGCTGTGAAGCAAATACCATTGGATACGTTGCCGTATCGGCGGAGCACAAAACGATGACCCGGCATGCCGCGGCTTGCGGCATAATTCGCTGACCGCGTTTCGAGGAATCTTCCGTGCTGCTCAAAATCCTGCTGACTATGGCTGCGTTCGCCGCCAACTCGCTGCTCTGTCGGCTGGCGCTGAAGGGGATGCATATGGATGCCGTCTCTTTTAGTAGCATTCGCTTGCTAAGCGGTGCGGTGGCGCTGCTGATACTCCTGAGGCTACCCGCCATCAAAAAGAGGCCGGAATTCAATGTGCTGAACGCGGCACTACTGGCCATTTACGTCTTTGCCTTTTCCCTTGCCTACCTGTCCTTAACCACCGCCGCTGGCGCGTTGTTGCTGTTCGGTACGGTCCAGTGCGTGATGACCGGCTGGGGGTTGATTCGCGGCGAGCGTCTGACATGGCTAAAAAGCGTCGGTATGCTGGGCGCAGTGACCGGGCTAGCGTTGCTGCTATTACCGGGTGCCGGTCATCCTTCCGGCGGCGCCGCGCTGCTGATGATGGTCTCCGGCGCGGCCTGGGCCGCCTACTGTATTACTGGCAAGAAAGTGCAGAACGCGGCAGCGGCCACGGCGGGCAACTTTACGCTGGCGGTGCCGATAGCGCTGGTGGTGTTTGTGCTTAGCGGTATGCACATCCGCGCCGATGCCGTTGGGCTAGTGCTGGCAGTCTCCTCCGGGGCGCTGATGTCCGGCGGCGCGTACCTGCTCTGGTACTCCCTGCTGCCACGGCTTAGCCCAACCACCGCCAGCACGCTTCAACTGAGCGTGCCCTGTCTTGCGGCACTGGGCGGGCTAATTTTTATGGGCGAACCGTTGGGCCTGAGGATGGTGTTAGCTATCGCACTCACCCTCTCCGGTATTGGGCTAGTGATTATCGCCGATCGGCGACGAGAGCATTAACCGCCGGGCCGGAGTGTCGCCAGTCAGCAGCACGCGGCACGGCGTTTTTGCATTACCCCTTTGGCTCGAGGGCAACAAACATTTCAATATCCCAGTAGCCGTCTTCCGCACCGTTGTTATGGTAGATTTCAAAGCATGGCTTCGCAGCCAGGCGGTGGGTTTCATCTTTCAGGACGCTATCAAAAAACTGATACCATGGCGTGGAGAAATCGTGATCGATAACCCGCGCACGCGCTGCCGCGTAAAGGCCTCCCGCCACTTCCGCCATCATGACCCCTTCGCTGTTCGGCGGAATAACAAAGTCGTCATCGACAGAGACCACGGTGTCGCAACGCAGCTTTTCCGCCGGGACTTCATCCGGATTGTCGTAGTAAACGGCCAGCCACTCCCGAGCGGAAATTTGCTGGCCATCGACCCACATCATCAACTGCTCAAAACCCTGCTTGACCGTCTGCTCCCACGGCCCAACCATGTGAAAACCGGCAATTTTACGCGCTGCAATCTGCTTCACTTCGTATTCCATACCGCCTCCGCTAATACACTGTAATTACATACAGTGTAATGGGCGTTTTTTGTTTGCGCCAAACGGGTAGCGATCGATATGTGAGCAGATTCGCACTCTTGATAAGAGAGTTGGGGGAAGAGGAAACAGGAAAATGGTACGCCCTACAGGATTCGAACCTGTGACCCACGACTTAGAAGGTCGTTGCTCTATCCAACTGAGCTAAGGGCGCACTGGGGAAGTCAAAACTTCATGGTGGGGTGAAACGCGTGGAATTATACGGTCACTGACAGGTGAGTCAATCCATTTCCTTACGAAACCTGCGCGGTATGCAATGATGGATAAAGTGCGACCAACTATCGCTCAACTCTTCGGCAAAACCACTTTCCGATGAAAACTCGCAAACGAGACCTGACAGCAAGCCTCGCATCTGACAAAATATGTCCATCCCCCCTTCGTGAATGACAGATGGAATATTTTCCCTGATGGCAGCAAAGATTATTGACGGTAAAACGATTGCGCAGCAGGTGCGCTCTGAGGTTGCGGAAAAAGTGAAGGCGCGCGTTGCCGCAGGAAAACGCGCCCCTGGGCTTGCCGTTGTGCTGGTTGGCAGCAACCCGGCCTCACAAATTTATGTCGGCAGCAAGCGCAAAGCCTGCGAAGAGGTGGGCTTCGTCTCCCGCTCCTACGATCTGCCGGAAACCACGTCCGAAGCCGAACTGCTGACGCTGATTGACACCCTGAACGCCGACACCACCATCGACGGCATTCTGGTGCAGCTTCCGCTGCCGGCGGGTATTGATAACGTTAAGGTCCTTGAGCGCATCGCGCCGGACAAAGACGTCGACGGCTTCCATCCATACAACGTGGGTCGTCTGTGCCAGCGCGCGCCGCGCCTGCGTCCGTGTACCCCGCGCGGTATCGTTACCCTGCTGGAGCGCTACCATATCGACACCTATGGCCTGAACGCCGTGGTGATTGGCGCGTCCAACATCGTGGGCCGCCCGATGAGCATGGAGCTGCTGCTGGCTGGCTGTACCACCACTGTCACTCACCGCTTTACCAAAAACCTGCGCCACCATGTGGAGCACGCGGATCTGCTGATCGTCGCGGTCGGTAAACCGGGCTTTATTCCTGGCGAGTGGATTAAAGAAGGCGCAATTGTCATTGATGTCGGGATTAATCGCCTCGAAAACGGTAAAGTCGTCGGCGATGTGGTGTTTGAAGAGGCTGCCGCGCGCGCCTCTTACATCACCCCAGTACCGGGCGGCGTCGGTCCCATGACCGTAGCCACCCTGATTGAAAACACCTTACAGGCGTGTGAAGAGTATCACGACGTGGAGAAGGCATAAGATGGCAACATTTTCTTTGGGTAAGCATCCGCATGTGGAACTCTGTGACTTACTGAAGCTGGAAGGCTGGAGCGAAAGCGGCGCGCAGGCGAAAATCGCCATCGCCGACGGTCTGGTCAAAGTGGACGGCGCGGTGGAAACCCGCAAACGCTGCAAAATTGTCGCCGGTCAAACCGTGAGTTTTGAAGGCCAAAGCGTTACCGTTACCGCATAAATCCTGCCAGTCACCCGGCTTCGCCAGTCGACGCCGGGTTTTATTCCCCAAATAGCGTCCCACCGTATCTTCCCACTTCAGCAGTAATACGCTGTATGTCCATACCCGATGCCAACGATCGTGGCACGTCTATCGCCCGGTAGCGCTGCGTCAAAGTGAGGCGCATCACAAATCATCACGTCGAAGCCGTCTTCCCCGACGCGTTCAAACTTTCAGCCTACATTTAATACTTTGAATTTAAAGATTTTAAAATCACCACCGCCGCAATCAATTCAATAAAAATATCAATACGCGCATTAATTGAATTGGATTGCAAATCGACTGCTCCGCAGAATACCGCGAAACATCCCTGTTTCTGGAGTCTGTATGTCAACGTCAATTCTCAATAATGCCCCTTACGAAGCCGTCGAAATCCTGCGCGCAGCAAAGCCCGGGTTTACCCCGCGTATCGCCTTAATCCTCGGTTCCGGTCTCGGCGCGCTGGCCGACCGTATGGATAACAAAACCACCCTTTCCTACGAAGCGCTACCGGGTTTTCCGGTCAGCACCGTCATCGGCCACGCCGGGGAAATTGTAATGGGAACGCTGCACGGCGTGCCGCTGATTTGCATGAAAGGCCGCGGTCATTTCTATGAAGGCCTCGGCATGGGCATCATGACCCAGGCGGTACGCACCTTTAAGCTGCTCGGCTGTGAATTCATGTTCTGCACCAACGCCGCAGGCTCGCTGAACGCGGATATCCCCGCAGGCAGCCTGGTGGCGCTAAACGACCATATCAATACCATGCCGTCCACGCCGATGGTCGGCCCGAATGACGATCGCTTTGGCCCGCGCTTCTTCAGCCTGGCAAACGCCTACGACAAAGATCTGCGCGCCCAACTGCACCAGACCGCCAAAGGGCTGGATATCCCGCTGCACGAAGGCGTTTTTGTCTCCTATCCGGGGCCAAACTTCGAAACCGCCGCGGAAATCCGCATGATGCAGCGTATGGGCGGCGATGTGGTAGGAATGTCGGTGGTGCCAGAAGTGATCGCGGCGCGCCACTGTGGGCTAAAAGTGCTGGCCGTATCGGCCATCACCAATATGGCTGAAGGGTTGAGCGACGTGGAGCTGTCGCACGAACAAACGCTCAAATGCGCAGCTATGGTAACGGAAGACTTTATCCGTCTGATTGGTCAGTTCATTAAACAATACGCCTAATTTCTGATGCATCGGCGGGTAGACTGCTGCCCGCCTGGAGATACGTCTATGTCTGAGATGTCCTGGTCCCGCCCGAATTTAAACGCCGTCTCGTATCTAAGCTATTACTTCGTCGGCGCGTTAGTTTCCACCCTTGGCATCGTGCTCGGCCCGCTGTGCGCTGCCTTCCACAAAGACCCGAGTTTTATCGGCCAGGTGTTCACACTGATGAACATCGGCATGTTTATTCCCATCATGCTGGGCGGTATTCTGATGCGCAAATGGGGGCTGCAAAAGCCGCTGGTTATCGCAGCGGCGCTGACCGTTCTCATCAGCGCGATTCTGTTTGTGTCGCCTACTCTGACGATGTTCAGCTTTGCCGTCGCCGGCATTGGCGCCTGTGGCGGTATTTTCATGACCATCGGCAGCTATCTGGTGGTGCGAATCAATCCGGACGAAAAAAGCCGTTCCTCGAGCCTGATTTTTACCGATTTCTTCTTTAGCCTCGCCGGGGCGACGCTCTCCTTCTTGCTGGCCTGGCTGTTCCGCATGGGCGCGAGCTGGGTGGCGATGTACGGTATCATGGGTGGCTTAGGTGCGCTGATGCTGGCGTTAACGATTCGCTGCCGTTTCCCGCCCACCGAAGCGCCAGCACCCGCGCAGCAAAGCACAAACACCGCTCGTGAGCCCTGGGGTCCGTCGGTCTACCTGATTTGTTTCGCGCTGTTCGCCTTCCTGTTGGCTGAACCTATCTTCACCATGTGGACGCCGGGCTATTTACAGTTCCGCTTCCATATCGAGCCGCAGGAGGCTGCGCTGTACACCACCGTCTACTGGGTGGCGAAAGCTATCGGCCTGTTCCTCAACCAGTTCACCGTGAAGTGGATGAAGCTGCGCACCTTCCTGCTGGGTTGTACCGCGATCGGTCTTATCGCCATCATGCTGATTGCCAACAGCGGCAACACCACGCTGATTCTTGTCGCCTGCGCCGTTTTCGGCTTCTTTAACTCCGGTCTGTTCTCCGGGCTGATGAGCTACGGTTCGCTGCAGGTGAGCCAAAGCTCGCCAACGCTGATTTCCGCGTTACTGACCTGCGGTACGGTAGGCACACTGCTGTTCGCCAGCGTCTCCTCGCTCGTTAATGGCCGCTACGGCTTGCATGGCGCGCTGAATACCGCCACGGTGTCCTATATCGTGCTGCTGGTTGTGCTGGTCACGGCTATCTTCTGTAGCCGGGCTGAGCGCCTGCATACCTCCCCGTCGGCGGCGGTTTGACAAGGCAAAAGGAGGGGGGCATGATGGCCCTCCCTCCCCTTTATCCCGAACGAACCATGACCGACGCTCTGGCCAACAACCGCATTAACATTCGCGCGCTGCGTTACTTTCAGGCTCTTGCTGAAGAACTGCATTTCGGGCGAGCAGCAGCGCGGCTGAATATCTCCCAGCCACCGCTGAGCATGCAGATTAAAGAGCTGGAAGAGACGCTGGAAACCAAATTGTTCGAACGAACCAGCCGGAGAGTGGCGCTGACCCGCGCCGGGCTGGTCCTAAAAACCGAGGTTGACCGCATCCTGAGCGCCACCGAGCAGTCGTTGAACTACGTGCGGCAAATCGGTCGCAGCGAGAACCTGCATATCACCATCGGTATCGTCGGCAGCGCACTGTGGGGCACCCTACTGACGCGGCTGAAAACGTTTAAGGCGAAGAATCCGGGGGTCGACTGGAGTCTGCGCGAGCTGTCGCAGCATCAGCAAATTGACGCGCTGCGCGCCCGCACTATCGACATCGCCATTAACCGCAACGTCCTGCCTTATGCCGAAACCAACATCCGTAACCAGCTGATTGCCCATGAATCTATTGCTCTCGCAGTGCCGGAGAACGATCCGTTGTGCCAGCTAAGCTCGGTTCCCTTAACCGCGCTGGCCGCCAGACCACTGATTTAGCTCTCCTTTGAACAGAGCGACTTCGCTCGTCAGCTGCACGACCGCTGCGTGGAGGCAGGGTTTTATCCGTTGATTACCCATCAGGTAAACGAGCCGCAAACGGCGTTAGCGCTGGTGAGCGCGGGAATGGGGCTATCGCTGTTGCCGGAAACCTGCGGGTTGATTCACTGGCCGGGCGTACGTTTTCTGCCGCTTGCACAAGCGGTACCCGCCGATCTTTATGCATTGTGGTACGACGAACCGCTGTCAGAGCTGATGACGGCGTTTGTGGAGGGGCTACAAGGGCGGGAAACCCCTCTCTCTGGCAGAGAGAGGGGTTAAAGCTTACTTACGGCGCCAGGTTGTGCCCTGCGGGCCATCTTCCAGCACGATGCCCATCTCGTTGAGACGGTCACGCGCGGCGTCGGCCGCTGCCCAATCTTTCGCTTTACGCGCGTCCAGGCGCTGCTGGATTAACGCTTCAATTTCAGCCACTTCGCCGTCGTCTGCCTGCGCACCGCTTTGCAGGAAGGCTTCCGGCTCCTGCTCCAGCAGGCCCAGCACGGCAGAAAGCTTACGCATATGCGACGCCAGCGCGTTCGCGGCCTGCATATCTTCAGCCTTCAGGCGGTTCACTTCACGCGCCATATCGAACAGCACGGAGTAAGCTTCCGGGGTATTGAAATCGTCGTCCATCGCTTCAATAAAGCGCGCTTCGAACGCTTCGCCGCCCGCCGCCGGGACGGATTTGTCGGTACCGCGCAGCGCGGTGTACAGACGCTCCAGCGCGGAACGCGCCTGCTTGAGGTTCTCTTCGCTGTAGTTCAGCTGGCTACGGTAGTGGCCGGACATCAGGAAGTAACGGATGGTTTCGGCGTCGTAGTACTTCAGCACATCGCGCACGGTAAAGAAGTTACCCAGCGATTTGGACATCTTTTCGCGGTCAACCATCACCATCCCGGAGTGCATCCAGTAGTTCACGTACTCGCCGTCGTGCGCGCAGGTAGACTGGGCGATTTCGTTTTCATGGTGCGGGAACATCAGATCCGAACCGCCGCCGTGAATATCGAAATGGTTGCCCAACTGCTTGCAGTTCATCGCGGAACATTCAATATGCCAGCCCGGACGGCCTTCGCCCCACGGGGACGGCCAGCTCGGCTCGCCTTCTTTAGACATCTTCCACAGCACGAAGTCCATTGGGTTACGCTTCACGTCAACCACATCGACGCGCGCGCCGGCCTGCAACTGGTCCAGATCCTGACGCGACAGCTTGCCGTAGTTTGGATCGGTCGGCACCGAGAACATCACGTCGCCGTTGTCCGCCACGTAGGCGTGACCTTTAGCGATCAGCTGCTCGGTGATTTCAATGATTTCGTGGATATGGTGCGTGGCGCGCGGCTCCTGATCCGGACGCAGAATATTCAGCGCGTCGAAATCGTTGTGCATCTCGGCGATCATACGATCCACCAGCGCGACAAAGCTTTCACCGTTCTCGTTGGCGCGTTTGATAATTTTGTCGTCAATATCGGTGATGTTACGCACGTACTTCAGCTTATAGCCGAGGAAACGCAGATAACGCGCCACCACGTCAAAGGAGACGAAGGTACGGCCATGGCCGATATGACAGAGATCGTAAACGGTGATACCACACACGTACATGCCCACTTCTCCGGCATGAATGGGCTTAAATTCCTCTTTTTGGCGGGTCATTGTGTTGAAGATTTTTAGCATCGAGAATTCCATGTTTACGTGTGTGAACCGGGCTTTCGCCTGAAACGGTATATTCTACCCGTAATTCAACCCGGAAGCAGCACACAATGCAAGGTGATCGATGTTCCGGGTTATGCTATAACAGACGCCTATATGCCGCCCACAGGCGGGCTAAAGCACCACTTTAAACGGAACAGGATGCAGAAATGGTTACTTTCCACACTAATCACGGCGACATCGTCATCAAAACTTTCGACGACAAAGCGCCGGAAACAGTCAAAAACTTCCTGGACTACTGCCGCGAAGGTTTCTACAACAACACGATTTTCCACCGTGTTATCAACGGTTTCATGATTCAGGGCGGCGGCTTCGAGCCGGGCATGAAGCAGAAAACCACCAAAGAAGCGATCAAAAACGAAGCCAACAACGGTCTGAAAAACACCCGTGGCACGCTGGCCATGGCGCGTACCCAGGCTCCGCACTCCGCGACCGCTCAGTTCTTCATCAACGTAGCAGACAACGACTTCCTGAACTTCTCCGGCGAAAGCCTGCAGGGTTGGGGCTACTGCGTATTTGCTGAAGTGGTTGAAGGCATGGACGTGGTTGACAAGATCAAAGGCGTTTCTACCGGCCGCAGCGGTATGCATCAGGACGTTCCAAAAGAAGACGTTGTGATTACAAGCGTGACCGTCAGCGAGTAATCGGTGGCGACACTCTTTATTGCAGATTTACATCTGCAAACAGAAGAACCGGCGATTACCGCCGGTTTTCTGCGTTTTTTGCACGGTGAAGCTCGTCAGGCCGACGCGTTGTACATCCTTGGCGACCTGTTTGAAGCCTGGATTGGCGACGACGACCCCAACCCGCTACATCGTGAAATGGCCGTTGCCATTAAATCGCTGGTTGATTCCGGCGTCCCCTGCTTCTTTATTCACGGCAACCGTGATTTCCTGATTGGCAAACGCTTCGCCCGCGAGAGCGGCATGCAGTTGCTGCCTGAAGAACAGGTACTGACGCTTTATGGCCGCCGGGTGCTGATTATGCACGGCGACACGCTATGTACCGACGATCCGGGCTATCTCGCGTTTCGCGCCAAAGTACACACCCCGTGGATCCAGAAGCTATTCCTCGCCCTGCCGCTGTTTATCCGCCGCCGTATTGCGCAGAAGATGCGCAGTGACAGCAAGGCCGCCAACAGCAGCAAATCGATGGAAATCATGGACGTCAACTCGCAGGCGGTGGTGGCGGTGATGGAAAAGCATCAGGTGCAGTGGCTGATTCACGGCCATACCCATCGCCCGGATATCCACACGCTAAGCGCCAACGGCGCGCAGGCGCATCGCGTGGTGCTCGGCGCATGGCATACCCACGGTTCAATGGTGAAAGTGACCGCGGAAGATGTTGAACTGATCCCCTTCCCGTTTTAAATTTTCCGCCGTAATCAGCCGTCCCACGGCGACGCAACCGTTTTCCTTGCCCATTTTCCGTGTTATTCTCTGTGGCCTCTAACGTCGTGTGCAGCACACCCACAGGAGTTTTCAGACGCATGTCTTCCCGCAATAATCCGGCACGTATCGCCATCGTGATGGGGTCCAAAAGCGACTGGGCTACCATGCAGTTCGCCGCAGAAATCCTCGATATTCTGAACGTACCTCACCATGTTGAAGTGGTTTCCGCCCACCGCACGCCCGATAAACTGTTCAGCTTCGCCGAAGACGCCGAAAGCAACGGTTATCAGGTGATTATTGCCGGTGCCGGCGGCGCTGCGCACTTACCCGGAATGATTGCCGCCAAAACGCTGGTCCCGGTATTGGGTGTCCCCGTCCAGAGCGCCGCATTAAGCGGTGTCGATAGCCTCTACTCCATCGTGCAGATGCCGCGCGGAATTCCGGTCGGTACGCTGGCGATTGGTAAAGCCGGTGCCGCTAACGCCGCCCTGCTCGCCGCGCAGATTCTGGCTCAGCACGACGCGGAACTGCATCAGCGCATCGCCGACTGGCGTAAAGCGCAAACCGATGAAGTGCTGGATAACCCGGACCCGCGAGGTGCCGCATGAAGCAGGTCTGCGTGCTGGGCAACGGGCAGCTAGGTCGTATGCTGCGCCAGGCCGGTGAGCCGCTGGGTATCGCCGTCTGGCCGGTCGGTTTAGAAGCCGACCCTGCCGCCGTGCCGTTTCAGCAGAGTGTGATCACCGCTGAAATCGAGCGCTGGCCGGAAACCGCCCTCACTCGTGAGCTGGCGGAGCACACCGCGTTTGTGAACCGTGACGTTTTCCCGATCATTGCCGACCGTCTGACGCAAAAGCAGCTGTTCGATAAGCTCAATCTGGCAACCGCGCCGTGGCAACTGCTGGCCCACGCCGATGAGTGGCCTGGCGTTTTTGACCGTCTGGGCGAGCTGGCGATCGTTAAGCGCCGCACCGGCGGCTACGATGGCCGCGGCCAGTGGCGTCTGCGCAAAGACGACACCGCGCAGCTGCCGGACGAATGCTATGGCGAATGCATCGTTGAGCAGGGCATTAACTTCTCCGGCGAAGTGTCGCTGGTGGGCGCCCGCGCCCACGATGGCAGCACCGTATTCTATCCGCTGACGCATAACCTGCATCAGGACGGCATTCTGCGCATGAGCGTCGCCTTCCCGCAGGCCGACGCCCAGCAGCAGGCGCAGGCGGAAGCCATGCTCAGCGCCATTATGCAGGAGCTGAACTACGTTGGCGTGATGGCGATGGAGTGCTTCGTCACCCCTGGCGGTCTGCTGATCAACGAGCTGGCGCCCCGCGTACACAACAGCGGCCACTGGACGCAAAACGGCGCGTCCATCAGCCAGTTCGAGCTGCATCTGCGCGCCATTACCGACCTGCCGCTGCCACCGCCGGTGGTTAACAGCCCGTCGGTGATGGTCAACCTGATTGGTTCCGATCTGAACTACGACTGGCTGAAACTGCCGCTGGTGCACCTGCACTGGTACGACAAAGAGGTACGGCCGGGTCGTAAAGTGGGCCATCTCAACCTCAACGACAGCGACACGGGCCGCCTGAGCGCGACGCTGGAAGCGCTGGTGCCGCTGCTGCCGGGCGAATACGCCAACGGCATTGCCTGGGCGCAAACGCGTCTGAAATAGGCCTTTCGTGCCGGGGAAAGTATCTAACGCTTCCCCGGCCCCCTCCTTGAAGCGTAAAATCCTGCCCTGACCGCCTTACCCCCACTTTGTTAGAGAAGGATTGCCCATGAAAAATGGGACGGATTACTGCGCTATTCTGCGCGCAGAAACGCCCATCATTGACGTTCGCGCGCCGGTTGAGTTTGCGCATGGCGCGATGCCCGCCGCCGTCAACCTGCCGTTAATGAACGATCAAGAGCGCGCTGCCGTTGGTACCTGCTATAAACGTCAGGGGCCGGAAGCCGCACTGGCGCTGGGGCACGAACTGGTCTCCGGCGAAACGCGCCAGCAGCGCATCGCCGCGTGGCTGGAGGCCTGTCGGCAGGCGCCGCAGGGCTATCTGTGCTGCGCGCGCGGTGGGCAGCGTTCGCATATCACACAAAGCTGGATTAAGGCCGAAGGCATTGACTATCCGCTGATCGTCGGCGGCTACAAGGCGCTGCGCCAGGCGGCGATGCAGGCCACGGAAGAGCTGGTGCGCCACCCGATCGTGCTGATCGGCGGCTGCACCGGCAATGGCAAAACGCCGCTGGTCCGCCAGCAGCCGCAGGGGATCGACCTTGAAGGGCTGGCGCATCATCGCGGTTCATCGTTTGGCCGCACGCTTGATGCGCAGTTTTCACAGGCCACCTTTGAGAACCATCTGGCCACGGCGCTGCTCAAAGGGGCACATCAACAAGAGCGCGTTCGCTGGGTGCTGGAAGATGAAGGCCGGATGATCGGCGCGAATCATCTGCCGGAGTGTCTGCGGGATCGGATGGCCGAGTCGCCGATCGCGGTAGTGGAAGATCCGTTCGATCTGCGTCTTGAGCGCCTGCGTGAAGAGTATTTCACCCGTATGCATCACGATTTCCTCGCCGCCTATGGCGAAGAAAAGGGCTGGCTGGAGTACTGCGAATACCTGCATCACGGCCTGTTCGCCATTCGCCGTCGTCTGGGGTTACAGCGCTTTGCTGAACTGACGGCGACGCTCGACGACGCGCTGGCCGAACAGCAGCGCAGCGGCTCCACCGAGGCGCACTTCGCCTGGCTGGTGCCGCTGCTGAACGAGTATTACGACCCAATGTACCGCTATCAGCTAGAGAAAAAAGCCGACAAGATTGTCTTTCGCGGCACATCGGAAGCGGTCGTCCACTGGCTGGCTACGCACGCTTAAGCTTTAAATAGCCAGCAGGCCGCAAAGTGACGCGGCGCGATCTCCTGCATTGGCGGCTCCTGCTGCTGGCACTGCGGCATGACATGCGGGCAACGGCTGCAAAATCGGCAGCCGCGAATGTCCGCCGTCGGGCTCGGAATCTCGCCCTTCAGCCCGCCTTCCTCCAGTTGCCGCACGCGTGGATCAGGCACCGGTACCGACGCCAGTAGCGCCTGAGTATACGGGTGCGTGGGCCGCTGATACAGTTCTCCGGCAGGCGCGACTTCGACCAGCTTCCCGAGATACATCACCCCAATGCGGCTGGAAATATGCCGCACCATCGACAGATCGTGGGCTATGAACAGATAGGTCAACCCCAGCTCCTGCTGGAGATCCTGTAGGATGTTGACCACCTGCGCCTGTACCGATACGTCCAGCGCCGACAGCGGTTCGTCGCACAGCACAAACTCCGGATTCACCGACAACGCGCGGGCAATGCTGATACGCTGGCGCTGGCCGCCGCTAAACTCATGCGGGAAGCGCGTCAGATGCTCGGATTTCAGGCCGACTTTGTCGAGCATTTCCGCCGCGCGTTCACGCTGGGTCTGCGCATCATAGCCATGAATCTTCATCGGCTCCGCCACCAGCTGCTGCACCGTCATGCCGGGGTTCAGCGACGACCACGGGTCCTGAAATATCGCCTGCATCCGGCGGCGTAGCGGCTTAAGAGTTTTCTCCGACACCTGGGCAATCTCCTGCCCGGCAAAGGCAATGTCGCCGGAAGTAATGTCGAACAGGCGTAAAATGGCGCGCCCCACCGTCGATTTGCCGCAGCCGGACTCCCCCACCAGGCCAAATGTCTCCCCCGGCTGAATATCAAAGCTGACGCCATCCACCGCTTTCACCAGCCGTTTGGGGCCTAACAACCCACCGTTCAGCGCATAGTGTTTACGTACCTCGCGCAGACGAATTAACGGTAACTCGCTCATGCCGATGCCTCCTGTTCCAGCCATAACCAACATGCCACTCGATGCCCCTCACCGCAGGAATAAAACGCGGGCGGACGCGCGCACTGCGGCCGACGATGCGCGCAACGCTCGGCAAACGGGCAGCCCGGCGGCGGGTTTAACAGACCGGGCGGTGAGCCTTCAATGGGCGACAGCCGATGCTCCGGGTCGTCGGCACGCGGTAAAGAGGCCAGTAGCCCTTGTGTATAGGGATGCGCCGGGCGCAGGAAGATATCGTCGACCTTCCCTTCTTCCATCACCTGCCCGCCGTACATCACCACCACGCGGCTGCACATTTGCGCCACCACGCCAAGGTCGTGGGTGATCAGCAGGATAGCGGTCTGCGTCTGTTGCTGTAGCGACTTCAGCAGCCGCAGAATTTGCGCCTGGATGGTCACATCCAGCGCGGTGGTGGGCTCATCGGCAATCAACAGCTGCGGGTGACAGGAGAGCGCGATGGCAATCATCACGCGCTGACGCATCCCGCCGCTGAACTCATGCGGATACTGTTCAAAGCGTCGCGCCGCATCGGCGATACCGACGCTATCGAGCATCGCCAGCGCTTTCGCTTTTGCCGCCCGGCGGTCCAGCCCCTGATTGCGCATCAGAATTTCGCTCATCTGACGGCCAATGGTCAGCACCGGATTCAGCGCCGTCATCGGGTCCTGGAAAATCATCGCAATCTCACTGCCGCGAATCCGCCGCATCTGTTGCGGCGTTTTCTCCGCCAGGTCATCGCCGCGAAAACGAATGCTGCCGCCGGTAATTTTGCCGTTATTACCCAGCAGCTGGAGAATCGATTTACAGGTGACGCTCTTACCGCATCCGGATTCTCCGACAATGCCGACCAGTTCCCCGGCGTTCAACGAAAAACTGACGCCACGCACCGCGTGTACTTCACCCTCGCGGGTGAAGAAAGAAGTGTGCAGGTTGGTAATCTCCAGCAGGTTACTCATCGCGGTTGGCTCCCGGTTCAAAGGCGGTACGGAAAACGTCGCCCAGCACGTTAAAGCTGAACACGGTCAGCAGAATCAGAATCCCCGGGAACATCGCCAGCCAGGATGCTTCGCCAATATACGACTGCGCATTGTTCAGCATGCTGCCCCATGATGCCGCGGGCTGCTGTACGCCGAGGCCAAGGAAGCTCAGCGTCGACTCCATCAGGATTGCCGAAGCGATGTTTAGCGTGGCGGCCACAATAATTGTCGGCAGCACGCCGGGAATAATATGGCGGGCAATAATACGCAGCGGATGTTCGCCGGAAGCGCGCGCGTAGAGGACATATTCACGCTCCTTAATCGACAGCGTTTCCGCACGCACCAGCCGCGACATATTCATCCACGTCAGCAGGCTGATAATCAGAATGATGTTGTCCACGCCCGGCTTCAGATAGGCGTTCAGCACCAGCAGCAGGAAGAAAGCGGGAATCGCCATCAGAATATCAACGGCGCGCATCAGCAAATTATCCAGCCAGCCGCCAAAGTAGCCGCTAATCGTGCCCACCAGCGTGCCAATCAGCGTGGAAAACAGCATCGCCAGGAAGCCGACCAGCAGGGAAATTCGCCCGCCCCACAGCGCACGGGTAAAATAGTCGCGGCCATATTCATCGGTGCCGAACCAATGGCTGGCATCGGGCGGAAGCATCCGCGAGGCCAGTGACATCTGGTCCGGGTCGTAAGGGGTCAATCCCGCGCACAGCGCCGCGAGAATAAAAATAAACAGTACCAACAGCGAAAACTGCGCCGGACGATTGCGGCGAAGCTGATGGCGTACGTTTTGCCAGCGTCTGTTCATCGTGGCTACCTCAATGTACGAATGCGGGGATCGGCGAAGCGATACAGCAGATCGGCCAGCAGGTTGCCAACGATCAGCATCAGTGACGACAGCAGAATAATCGCCATGATCAGCGGGTAGTCCAGCGAGGTGATCGCCTGGATCCCAAGCAGCCCCATCCCCGGCCACGAGAAGACGCTCTCGGTGACATAGGCTCCCACCACCAGTTCGCCAAACGACAGGCCAAACAGCGTAATCACCGGCAGCAGCACGTTTTTCAGCACATGACGGAACAGAATCGTACGGTAGGTCGCCCCATAGGCGAGCTGCGTTTGTACATAATCCGCCGAGAGCTGGCTAATGGTGTTGGAGCGTACGTAACGCACGTAAGTCGAGAGGTTGTAAAAAGTCAGCGCAATGCACGGCAACACGCCGTGGCGCGCCACGTCCAGCCAGCTGTCCTCAATGCCAATAGTGCGCATCCCCATACTGGGAAACCAGTTGAGCTGGACGGCAAACACGGTAATCAGCAGGATACCAAACCAGAAAATGGGTACCGAAATGCCGATATAGGCAAACAGGTTCAGCACGTAGTCCAGCCAACGGTGCTTAAATGCCCCGGCCAGCAGTCCCAGCGGCACCGCCAGCACGATAGCCAGCAGCAGCGATGCTCCCATCAGACCAAGGGTGGCGGGGATCCGTTCGACAATCATCTCCAGCACCGGGCGATGGTATATCAGCGAATAGCCCAGATCGCCACGCAGGATATTTTTCAGCCAGATGAGATACTGGGTGACCAGCGGTTTATCCAGCCCCAGGCTGTGGCGGATATGCGCAATGTCTTCCGGCGACATGCGCGGCGTTATGTAGGCCGCAACCGGGTCACCAGGGGCGAGTTTAACCAGCAAAAACGCCACCAGCGAGATAAAGAAAAGCATCGGCAACAGCTGCAGCAGCCGACGAGTCAACATAGTGTTCACGACATTCCCTTCACAAAAAGCCCCCGCAAGCGGGGGCTAAAAATACTTATTTTTGATAGAGCTTCGATAAATCCTGGAACATATAAACCGGCTTCGGCTCTGCTTTCTGAGTGCCGCCGAAACGTTTATCAACCGCCACCACCGCGTTGGTGTAGGCAATCGGATAGTAGGTCATGTCCGTCGCCACCACCTGCTGGATTTGCTTATAGATTTCACCGCGTTTGGCGCTATCGGTTTCAATGGCGCCTTTATCCCACAGGGCATCGAACTGTGGATTTTTATAGTGCGCGTAGTTGTAGGCTTCGTTGCTCATAAACAGCGATTTGTAGCCATCCGGCTCGGCACCCATGATGTAACCGCCCAGGCTCAGTTCATAGGCGGTGTTGTTCATGTCCAGGCTGCGCTGGGACATAGCGTTGGCGTCCAGCGGCATCAGCTCGACGTTGATCCCCAGCGCTTTCAGCTGCTGCTGGATATACAGCCCCATGCTCTCCTGGGTTTTATTGGTGTTGATATAGGCTAAACGCAGCTTCAGGTCGTTCGGCGCGCCGGACGCTTTCAGCAGCGCTTTCGCTTTATCCAGATCGTAAGCGTACTGATCCACATCGTCAGAATGGTACAGCGTGTCCGGCGTCAGGAATGAGGTTGCCGGTTTAGCGTAGTCCAGCGACGTGAAGGCCGTCGTCACCAGATCGTTTTTGTTGATGGCATAGGCAATGGCCTGACGCAGGTCTTTGCTCTGCATCGCCGGTACGTTCTGGTTAAAGGTCATGTAAGCCAGACGCCCTTCCGGGTAAACCACGAAGTTAAATTTATCGGTTTTTTGCAGGCGGGTGACGTCCTGTGGGTCGACCATCTTCAGGTTGATCTCGCCGTTTTGCAGCGCAAGGTTTGCCGAATTGCTGTCTTTCGCAAAGCGATAGGTCACCGAATCGAGCTTCGCTTTGCCGTTCCAGTAGTCGTCAAAGCGGGTGAGCGCATAGTACTGACCCGCGCGGTACTCTTTGAATTTGAACGGCCCGGAGCCTACCGGCGCATCGTTTTTCGCGCTTTTTTCCAGATCGCTTTCGTTAGCGAACACGTGCTGCGGGATCGGGTAGATCTGCACCAGCGTGCCAACAAACGCGGCGCTGACCTGCGGCAAGGTAAATTTCACCGTTAAATCATCGACCTTGCTCACCTGCACCGGCTTGCCGCCGAACATAAACATACTGCGGAAGAAGCTGTGCTGCTTTTCATCCAGCAGTTTGTTGAAGGTGAAGACCACGTCGTCGGCGGTGATCGGCTGACCGTCCTGCCATTTCAGGTTAGGCTTGAGCTTCAGGGTATAGCTGAGGTTATCGGCGGAAGGCTCAAGGCTTTTAGCCAGGCCCCACTCGACTTTCCCGTCGTTGTAGCTGTAGAGCGGCGCGTACAGCGCCTGCATAATAGTGAGGGTCGTGCGATCGCTGGCATAAATCGGGTTCACCGCCAGCGGATCGCCGCTGGTAATACCGATAATCAGCGAACCGCCCTCTTTCGGCGCGCTGTCGCTGCTGGCCGCGGGAACCGCGGCGGTTTCTTTATTTTTTGCATCATCACAGCCGCTTAAACCCAACGCGAGTGAAATTAACGCCGCGGGAACAAATAAATTACGCATACCTCATTAACTCCTTACCCTTAAATTTTTAATTCTTTCAAAGAAATAAATAACTGGACTGGCGCATTTAAGATATTTCACAAGCTTTTCATTACGCAGGATTTTATTTGCATCCCGTTTTATTTTTAACGCGCTATATTTGCTCGGACAATCATTGCCAGGCAATTGAATTCTATTCACTTTGCCAATCTGTTCACACTTCCAACAGCACGAAAATAAAGCCAGCATTATCAAGAAGATAATTCCGGTAAGAGCCATTAAAAACGAATAAAAACAGGAAAATGAACGTTGGGGATTATAACCAGCTGATGTGTAACAAAAAAGCGGGAAGCGCGGCGAGAGTTAGATGTTATTTAACTAAGGAAAGATAAAAATAAACTAAGCAAAGGGCGGCAAGGCCGCCCTTTTGACGATTAGAAATCGTAACGCAGACGGACCAGGTTCATATCGCCCAGATCGTCGGTGCTGGAGGTAAACACGTGTTCGTAGTCCACGCGGAAACCGTAATCCAGTTGGAAGCTGATACCCACGCCGTTATCGATGCGCTGGTAGTTGCGGCCATTCACGTATTCAATACGGTCACCCATAAAGTAGGGCTGAACGGATTTAAGCGCGTACTGGCCCACCGGGATTTTGTAGCCCGCGAAGTATTCAATACCCCACGCATCGCCCGCGAAGTAATCGTGAACGGAGGATTTTTTGGTGGTCATAAAGTTCTGATACCAGCCGCCGCCAACGGAGAACGTCCAGTTATCCGGCGTCCAGCTCAGCGCCGTACCCACGATGTTCTGATCGTAAGTTTTACCGTCGTTGTTGTAGGTGGTATTCATATCCGCACGGGTATAGTTCCATGCCGTACCCCAGGAGAGGTCGTCGGTGATATGGTAATCCACACCCAGTGAACCGCCGCCTTTACGTTTGTACAGCAGACCGTTGTTGAGGTTCAAATCATCGCTGAACAGATAAGACGCGTAGAGATCAACATCGCCTACCGTTTTCTTATACTTCAGCGATTTACGGGTACGATAAGAACCATCGTAGTCGCCGTTGATACCGTTACCCGGCGCCTGACCAATCATGTCATAGTCCCAGATATCGGTTTTCGCACCAACCACATCGTAGTAGATGCTGTTTTGTTGACCGAAGGTCAGCGTACCCCAGGTATCGCTCTTCAGGCCGGTGTAGAGCATACGACGAGTCGTGTCGTTGGCGCCTTCAGCGTAGTGGTTATCCCAGTCGAAGACTGCCGGAATGTTCACGCCCAGTTCGTAGTAGCTGATCCAGCTAATGTCATCGAACAGGTAGTAATCCGCGGCGAAGCGGAAACGCGTGCCGCCGTCAAAACCGTTACGTTTGTAAGAGCCTTTGTCACCATCGCCGGTCATCATGTTGAACTGCGGACGAATACTCCCGCCCACGGTGAAGTTCAGACGGCTAAGCGGGTTCCCGGCCTGCGGATCCTGCTTGAGCAGGGTAATTTCAGCCTGGGATGCGAAAGACGTTAAAGCCACTGCAGCACCGATCGATAACGCCAGTGCTTTCATTTTTATAGTCATTATTTTTCCTTGATAGATTTATAGCCAACTATCTGGCTAACAAATATTATCGTTTATTAATAAATTCCACCTCGCTGATTTTTAATGAAACGTGCGCTTTAGGTTTCCAGAATTACCGAAAGGTGCCGTAAAACAGGCAACATGATGAAAGGATGAGCGATTTCGACGAAAAACGAGGAAGCGTGATGGCGGTTACCCGGCATTGCTGCGCTCCGCCGGGTAACGTCAGGACAGAATTAGCTTGAGAACTGGCGGAACAGCGCCCGCCCCTTCAGCAGGCGCAGGCCCAAACCGCCGCCGCACAGAGACAGCAGGAACGCCCCGCACAACGGCAACGATACCCACAGACGCCAGTCCGGCGACCACGGGAAATCAAACACGTGAGTTTGCAGCATCGCCAGCGCGGTTTCGGATCCGATGGCTGCCACCAGGCCGGAAATCGCCCCCAGCAGGGCAAACTCGGCCCACAGCGTCATTCGCAGCAGCGACTTTCCTGCCCCGAGGGTGCGATACACCACCAGCTCCTGATGACGCTGACGCATCCCCACCTGCACCTGCGCCAACAGCAGCAGCACGCCGCAGGCCGTCACCAGCACCACCATCACCTCCAGTGCGCGGCTTACTTGGGCCAGCACCTGGCCGATCTGCTTTAATATCGCCCCAATATCCAGCAGGCTGACCGTCGGGAACTCGCGGTTAAGCTGCGTCAACAGCGTGTTGCCGCGATCCCAGCGGAAGCTGGTCAGCCAACTCTGCGGCTGACCGTCCAGCGCGCCGTCGGGGAAGATAAAGAAGAAGTTTGGCCGCAGGCTTTCCCAGTCAACTTTACGAATACTGCTCACCTTCGCGGTGAAGTCCTGAGTGTCGCCGGTAAAAGTGACGTTATCGCCGAGACGAATCTTCAAGCGCTGCGCCAATCCCTCTTCAATCGAGACCTCCCCGGCCTTTGGCGGCCAGATTCCGGCCACCAGCGGGTTATGTGCCGGTCGCTGGCTTTGCCAGGTCAGGTTCAGCTCGCGATTGAGCGACTCATCCTTATTGCCTTCGGTACTCTGACCGTTAATCTGCGTCAGCCGTGCGCGGACAATCGGGTAGAACGCCGCCGGTATCACCTGGTGCTCGGCAAGGAACGTTTTCACCTCACTGACCTGCTCCGGCGCGATATTGATCAGGAAATAGTTCGGACTTTCCGGCGGCAACTGCTGTTGCCAACGATCCAGCAGATCGCCGCGCAGCACCAGCAGCAGCGCCAACAGCATAAACGACAGCGAGAAAGCCGCCAGTTGGCTCAGCGTCGACCACGGTTGACGCAGCAGGCGGTTCACCGCCAGACGCAGCGGCAGCGCGCGCAAGGTCAGGCGTTTCAGAACCTTCAGCAGCAGCCAGCCCACCAGGCCGCACAGCGCCGCCAACACCACCGCGCCGGCCAGCACCGACCACAGCAGCGGGCTGCCGCCCATCAGCCAGGCGAGCAGCAGGACAGTGACCCCGCTCACCAGCGGCAGGTAAATTTTCAGCGGCCAGACGTTGGCGACAATATCCTGGCGCAATACGCGCAGCGGTTGCGTCGCCAGCAGCAATCGGTACGGGCGCAGTCCCACCAGCAGGGAAATCACCGTCATCGACCCCACTGCCCACAGCCACGGCCAGGCGCTGGCGGCGGGCAGCGCCGCAGGCAGCACCGGCTTCAGCAAGGTCAGCAGGATAGATTCAAACAGCAGCCCCATCGCGCCGCCCGCCAGCGCGGAGAGCGCCAGCAACAGCAGCCACTGGCCGATAATCAGCTTACGCAGCTGCGCCCGCCCGGCCCCCAGCGTTTTGAGGATGGCCACCAGATCGTAGCGGCTGCGGCAGTAGTGCCCCATCGCCACCGCCACGGCAGCCACCGCCAGCAGCAGCGTCAGCAATGCCGACAACAGTAAAAATTGCTGGGAACGCTGCAACGATTTGCCCAACGCGCCGTCGTCCTGATCCGGCCCGATCCAGCGGTTCTCAGGTTTGAGCTGCGGTAGCAGCCAGCTTTCATAGCTCGCCAGCTGCGCCGCGTTGCCAGCGAACATATAGCGCCAGCTCACCCGGCTACCGGGCTGCACCGCGCCGGTTTTCGCCACGTCGGCCAGGTTCATCATCAGGCGCGGAGCCATCTGGAACGGGTTAAAGCCGCTGTCCGGCTCCTGCACAATCTCCCCGGCGATACGCAACGTGGCATCGCCAACATCGATATTGTCGCCGGTTTTCAGGTTCAGCAGCGCCAGCAGACGCGGCGCCAGCAGTACCGTGCCGGCGGCGGGCTTCAGGCTGGCCGGGGTGGTTTCCAGAACGCCATACAGCGGGTAGCTATCGTCTACCGCCTTCACATCCGCCAACTGCGGGGTATCACCCGCCCAGGTCATGGTGGAGAAGTTAATCTGCTCACCCACCGTCAGCCCCAGCGCACGGGCTTTTTCCAGCCATTCTCGCGGCACTTCACGCGAGCTGCGCAGCACCCGGTCGCCCGCCATATATTCGCGGCTTTGCTGATTAAGCCCTTTGTCCATTCGGTCGCTGATACTGCCCAGCGCCAGCACGCAGGCCACCGCCAGGCTTAGCGCCAGCCAGACAATCAGCAGCGACGGCGAGCGCCATTCTCGCCAGAACCAGCGTAAAATCATGCTTCCTCCCGGAGCTGCCCGTCGACCAGACGCAGACGGCGGTCACAGCGGGCGGCCAGCTGAGCGTCATGGGTAACCAGAATCAGCGTGGTGCCGTGTTCGCGGTTGAGCGAAAACAGCAGGTCGGCAATTTTGTCGCCGGTATGGCGGTCGAGGTTACCGGTTGGCTCATCGGCGAACAGCAAATCCGGGCGGCCGTTGAACGCGCGGGCCAGCGCCACGCGCTGCTGCTCGCCGCCGGAAAGCTGGGCGGGAAGATGCTGTAGACGTTTGCCAAGCCCGAGCTGTTCCAGCAGCGCTTTTGCCCCCTGTCGGCTTTGCGCGTCGCTTTCACCGCGCAGCAGTGCCGGTAGCTCGACGTTTTCCAGCGCGTTGAGGGTCGGTATCAACATAAAAGATTGAAACACAAAGCCGATATGCTGAGCGCGCAGGCGTGCCCGAGCCTCTTCGTCCATGTTATCCAGCGGCTGGCCTAACAGCTTCACCGTGCCGCTGCTGCCATCGTCCAGCCCGGCAAGAATCGCCAGCAGCGTCGACTTGCCGGAACCCGACTCGCCAATTAAAGCAAGGGTTTGCGCCGGTTTGACAATCAGGTTAACTCCGGTAAGGATGGAAAGCTCATGCTCCCCCTGACCGACGGATTTCTTAAGATGATGCACTTCAAGTACGTTTTCCGCTGGCATTTGCCTTTCCTGTTTTTAATACTGTTTAGCCTTCGCGCCGCGGCGGCGGACACGCTGTTAGTTCTTGGCGATAGCCTGAGCGCGGGCTATCGCATGGCGGGTACTGCCGCCTGGCCTGCCCTGCTTAACGACAAGTGGCAGCCTGATATCACGGTCATCAACGGCAGCATCAGCGGCGACACCGCCCAGCAGGGGCTGGCGCGCCTGCCCGCATTGCTGAAACAGCACCAGCCGCGCTGGGTGCTGGTCGAGCTTGGCGGCAACGACGGCCTGCGCGGATTTCCACCGCAGCAGATTGAACAGACCCTGCGCACCGTTTTGCAGCAGGTCAAAGCCGCTAACGTCCAGCCACTGTTAATGCAAATTCGTCTGCCCGCAAACTACGGACGCCGCTATAATGAGGCGTTTAGCGCGGTTTATCCGAAACTCGCCAGCGAATTCACTATTCCACTGCTGCCCTTCTTTATGGAAGAGGTCTACCTTAAGCCGCAGTGGATGCAGGATGACGGCATTCATCCCAACCGTGACGCCCAGCCGTTTATTGCCGACTGGATGGCGACACGTCTGGCTCCATTAGTTAATCACGACGCCGGAAAGTAAAGCGGTGTCTTCAGGTAAAGTTATGCAAAAATCGGTCTTAATTACAGGATGTTCCAGCGGCATTGGCCTGGAAAGTGCGCTTGAGCTGAAGCGTCAGGGGTTTCGCGTGCTTGCCGCCTGCCGTAAACCTGAGGATGTGAAGCGGATGAACGGCATGGGCTTCACCGGCGTGCTGCTCGACCTCGACAGCCCGGAAAGCATCGATGCCGCCGCCGAAGAGGTCATCGCGCTCACCCATAATCGCCTGTTCGGCCTGTTCAACAACGCGGGCTATGGCGTCTACGGCCCGTTGACCAGCATCAGCCGCGAGCAGATGGAGCAGCAATTTTCCGCCAACTTCTTTGGCGCTCATCAGCTTACCATGCGTCTGCTGCCCGCCATGGTGCCTCACGGCGAGGGGCGCATCGTGATGACCTCCTCGGTGATGGGGCTGATTTCCACGCCGGGCCGCGGTGCCTACGCGGCCAGCAAATATGCGCTGGAGGCGTGGTCCGACGCGCTGCGCATGGAGCTGCGTCATTCCGGCATCAAGGTCAGCCTGATCGAACCCGGCCCGATTCGCACCCGCTTTACCGACAACGTGAACCAGACCAGCGACCAGGCGGTGGAAAACCCGGGTATTGCGGCTCGTTTTACGCTCGGCCCGGACGCGGTGGTAGAAAAGGTGCGTCACGCCTTCATCAGCGATAAGCCGAAATTACGCTACCCGGTCACCCTGGTCACCCATGCCGTATGCTGGCTAAAACGCCTGCTGCCGGGGCGCGCCATGGACAAAATTCTGCAGGGGTAACGTTGAAGCGTGCGCTTTTGCCCCCATCTCGAATACAAACCGACTACAGAGAATGACTCATGTCCGTACAGAATATTGTAAACATTACTGAAGCTAACCTGCACCAGACGCTGGAACAATCCGTTGCCACGCCGGTGCTGTTCTACTTCTGGTCCGAGCGCAGCCAGCACTGCCTGGAGCTGACGCCGGTGCTGGAAAATCTGGCGGCGCAGTATAACGGTCAGTTTATTCTGGCGAAGGTCGACTGCGACGCCGAGCAGATGGTCGCCTCACAGTTTGGCCTGCGCGCCATCCCGACCGTCTACCTGTTCCAGAACGGCCAGCCGGTTGACGGCTTCCAGGGCCCACAGCCGGAAGAAGCCATTCGCGCGCTGCTCGATAAAGTGCTGCCGCGTGAAGAAGAGCTGAAGGCGCAAGAAGCGCTGGCGCTGATTCAGGAAGGTAACCACGCCGAAGCGCTGCCGCTGCTGAAAGACGCCTGGCAGCTTTCCGGCCAGGACAGCCAGATCGGCCTGCTGCTGGCGGAAACTCAGATTGCGCTCAATCGCTCTGAAGACGCGGAAGCGGTGCTGAAAACTATTCCGATGCAGGATCAGGATACCCGCTATCAGGGGCTGGTCGCGCAGATTGAGCTGTTGAAGCAGGCAGCGGATACGCCGGAGATTCAGCAACTGCAACAACAAGTAGAGCAAAACCCGGACGACGCGGCGCTGGCCTCGAAGCTGGCGCTGCAGCTGCATCAGGTTGGGCGTAACGAAGAGGCGCTGGAACTGCTGTTCAGCCATCTGCGTAAAGATTTAGGCGCGGCCGATGGTCAGGCGCGCAAAATGTTGCAGGAAATTCTGGCCGCGCTGGGCACCGGCGACGCGCTGGCGTCGAAGTACCGCCGCCAGTTGTATTCGCTGCTGTACTAACAGCGAGCGTTATCTTGTCGGCCTGATGGCGCTACGCCTGGCAGGCCGACGTTTCACTATGCGCTACGCGCGCTTCTTCAACGACGTCACCACCAGTTGGTGACGGGCGTTATAAAACTTCCGATAGGTCAGATAGCAGGCAATAATGGTCGACAGGCTGGCGGTCGAAAGCAGCATAAAAGTGACCATAATCTGATACTTAATCGCCTTCACCGGGTCGATACCAGCAAAAATCAGCCCCGACATCATCCCCGGTAAGCTCACCAGCCCCACGGTTTTCGCCGAATCCACGGTCGGAATTAACGACGCGCGAATACTTTCGCGAATCAGCCGCGCGGAGGCCATTTTCGGCGTCGCCCCCAGGCTCAGTTTTTCCTGAATTTGCTGCTGCTCGGCGCTAAAGCGCTGGCCGAGGTTGTTGTAGCACAGCCCCACCGCAATCATGGCGTTACCGGCGATCATCCCGGAAATCGGGATCACCTGCATTGGCACGAAGGCAATCGAGCCGGAAAAAACCAGTACAGCCAGCGTCAGCCCGGCCCCGGTGGTAATGGCGATAAACGAGGAGACAAAGGCTTTATCGATATACTTACTGCGCTTTTGCGCGTTATAGGCGGCGTTAAAGCAGATAAACAGCACCATCAGCAGCGTCAACACCGCATGGTTAACGTTGAAAATATACTTCAGCACGTAGCCGACAATGATCAGCTGCACCACCGCCCGGCAGATACTCCAGATGATGTCTTTTTCCAGCGCCAGCTTTTCCCGGTAGCTCACCAGAATCGCCACCAGCACCAGCACCATCGACAGCGCCAGTGATTGGTTCGTAATAATATGTTCGTTATTCATGACGTGACTCCCTGACGCTCTCCTGATGGGATGGCAGTGTAATCACTTCATCCGCATGACTAATTTCATCTTTATCATGGGTGACCCACAGCACGGCGACGTTTTGCTCGCGGACATACTGATGAATAATCTCATTCACGTTCTTTTTATTTTGCTCATCCAGCGCGCTGGTAATTTCATCGAGCAATAAAACCTTGGGCAAAAATTGTAGATTGCGAATCAACGAAACCCGCTGTTTTTCCCCACCTGACAGATCATTAATCGATTTTGACAGCGTATCTTCCGCCAGATCAAAGCGCGACAACTGGCCCAGAAAACGATCGGGATCCGGCTGCTGATTACGGATTTGCCAGGGGAAAATCAAGTTGTCGTAAACCGTATCGCCAAACAGCGCGGGCGTCTGCGCGCAGTAAGAAACCTGCTGGCGATAGGCTTCCGGCGACAGGGTATTGATATCCTGCCCGGCAAACAGAATTTGTCCGCCGCTCGGTGAAAGGAGCGAAGCGATGATTTTTAATAAAGTGCTTTTACCGCAGCCTGACGGGCCGGTGATGAGCTTAAATTCACCGGGGGCCACGCTAAGATTGATATTCTCAAGGACCGTTTTCTCGCCAATATGAAAGCTTACCTGCGTAAGCTGTAGAATCGCGCTATTTTCCTTCATTGCCTTTCTTTGCCCTGTTTTTTCTTTTATCTCTTGTAGTGTAACGCCAATTAATTTCAGGGGGCGAATTTCACCGCCAGAGCCGATATACTTATTGCAGTTACGGACAGTAAAACAGGAGGTTTTATGCTGGTGTTTATTCCTATTCTTATCTTCGTCGCCCTGGTGGTGGTTGCCGCGGGGGTCAAAATCGTGCCGCAGGGTTATCAGTGGACGGTTGAACGTTTTGGCCGCTACACCAAAACCCTGCATCCAGGCTTAAGTCTTGTCGTGCCGTTTATGGATCGTATTGGCCGCAAAATCAACATGATGGAGCAGGTCCTCGATATTCCATCGCAGGAAGTTATCTCTAAAGACAACGCCAATGTCGCCATCGACGCCGTGTGCTTTATTCAGGTGATCGACGCGCCAAAAGCGGCGTACGAGGTCAGCAACCTGGAACTGGCGATCATCAACCTGACGATGACCAACATTCGTACCGTGCTCGGTTCCATGGAGCTCGACGAAATGCTCTCCCAGCGCGATAACATCAATACCCGCCTGCTGCATATTGTCGACGAAGCCACCAATCCGTGGGGGATTAAAATCACCCGTATTGAGATTCGCGACGTGCGCCCACCGGCAGAGCTTATCGACGCGATGAACGCGCAGATGAAGGCCGAGCGTACCAAGCGTGCCTATATCCTGGAAGCTGAAGGGATCCGCCAGGCGCAGATCGTCAAAGCCGAAGGTGAAAAACAGGCGCAGATTCTCACCGCCGAGGGCGAGCGTCAGTCCGCGTTCCTGCAGGCAGAAGCCCGCGAGCGTTCCGCAGAAGCGGAAGCGCGCGCCACCAAAATGGTCTCCGAAGCGATTGCCGCCGGGGATATTCAGGCGATTAACTACTTTGTGGCGCAAAAATATACCGATGCCCTCCAGCAGATTGGCTCGGCGAATAATAGCAAAGTGGTGATGATGCCGCTGGATGCCAGCAGCCTGATGGGGTCTATCGCCGGGGTTGCCGAGCTGATTAAAGACAGCAGCCGCGACCGGAAATCATCATGATCGCGCTGGTGCTGGCGCACCCACATATCTTCTGGCTGAGCCTCGGCGGCCTGCTGCTGGCGGCAGAAATGCTCGGCGGTAGCGGCTATTTGCTGTGGAGCGGCGTGGCCGCCGCGGCTACCGGGCTGATAACCTGGGTGCTGCCGCTCGAGTGGGCATGGCAGGGGACGCTGTTTGCGGTGCTGACGCTACTGGCAGCCTGGCTGTGGTGGAAGTGGCTCAGCCGTCGGGGCGACAGACAGCGCCCGGCGGAAAGTCAGCTTAACCAGCGCGGACAGCAGTTGCTGGGGCAGCGGTTTACCTTAGACAACGCGCTGGTCAACGGACGCGGCCATATGCGCGTCGGCGACAGTTCGTGGCCGGTCCGCGCCGACGAGGATCTGCCCGCGGGCAGCAACGTTGAGGTGATTGCGGTGGAAGGGATCGTCCTGCGTATCAGGCTCTCCCCTCCTCGTTAGTCGTCAAACCTGGGCTTTACGATGGCAGCAGCCGGAAAGATTATCAATAATCGGGCAGTCGGCGCTGTCATCTCCCGGGCAGGATGCCGCCAGTGACAGCAGCTGCTCGCGCATCGCCTGCAGATCGCTGATGTGGCGCTCAATATCCGCCACTTTTTGAAGCGTATAGGCTTTGACGTCGGCGCTGTGGCGTTTCGGGTCGTTAAACAGATTCACCAGCTCGCCGCACTCTTCCAGATTAAACCCAACCTGCCGCGCCTGGCGCAGCAGCGTAAACTCATCCAGATGCTTTTGCGTGTAGCTGCGGTAGCCGTTCTCGCTGCGCAGCGGCGGCGTCACCAGCCCCTTCTCTTCATAAAAGCGAATGGCTTTGCTGGTCAAACCGGTTTTTTTGGCAACATCACTGATATTCACGTTTCCCCCTTGACCTTCCCCTTGCTGGAAGGTTTAACCTTTCTCACTGTAGACCAAAAGATGAATTTGGTCACCCATCAATTGAGGAGAGGAATATGTCTCAAACTATCGATCTGGCGCTGGACGGTCTGTCCTGTGGCCACTGCGTCAAACGCGTGAAGGAGAGCCTGGAGCAGCGTCCTGACGTTGACCATGCGGAAGTGACCATCGATGCGGCGCACGTTACCGGCAGCGCGAGCGCCGAGGCGTTGATTGACACCATCAAACAAGCCGGTTACGGCGCGGAGCTCAGCCACCCAAAGGCTAAACCGCTGGCAGAGTCATCACTCCCGTCGGAAGCACTGACAGCGGCCTCCCCTGAGCTTCCGGCAGCACAGGAACTGGATGACAGCCAACAGCTGCTGATCAACGGTATGAGCTGCGCCAGCTGCGTTTCCCGGGTCCAGAATGCCTTGCAGGCGGTACCGGGCGTGGTCCAGGCACGGGTAAACCTGGCGGAGCGCACGGCCCTGGTGATGGGTCATGCGTCCGCCAGCGATTTAGTCCAGGCCGTAGAGAAAGCAGGCTACGGCGCGGAAGCCATTGAAGACGATATTAAACGCCGCGAACGTCAGCAGGAAACCGCGCTGGCGACCATGAAACGTTTTCGCTGGCAGGCGATCGTCGCCCTGCTGGTCGGTGTGCCAGTCATGGTCTGGGGCATGATCGGCGACAATATGATGGTCTCCGACGACAACCGCTCGCTGTGGCTGATTATCGGCCTCGTCACCCTGGCGGTGATGGTGTTTGCCGGCGGTCATTTTTACACCAGCGCATGGAAAAGCCTGAAGAACCGTACCGCGACGATGGATACCCTCGTGGCGCTCGGTACCGGTGTTGCCTGGCTGTATTCGATGAGCGTCAACCTGTGGCCGCAGTGGTTCCCGATGGAAGCCCGCCACCTCTATTACGAAGCCAGCGCCATGATTATTGGTCTGATTAACCTTGGCCATATGCTGGAAGCGCGAGCGCGCCAGCGTTCGTCCCGGGCGCTGGAAAAATTGCTCGACCTGACGCCGCCCACCGCGCGGGTTGTCACCGACGACGGTGAAAAAACGGTGCCACTGGCCGACGTACAGCCGGGTATGATCCTGCGCCTCGCCACCGGCGACCGTGTTCCCGTCGACGGCGAAATCAGCCAGGGCGAAGCCTGGTTTGATGAAGCGATGCTGACCGGCGAGCCGATTCCGCAGCAGAAAGGCGATGGCGACAGCATTCACGCCGGTACGGTGGTGCAGGACGGCTCAGTCTTATTCCGCGCAAGCGCCGTGGGTAGCCATACCACGCTGTCACGTATTATCAAAATGGTGCGCCAGGCGCAGAGCAGCAAGCCGGAAATCGGCCAGTTGGCGGATAGAATCTCCGCCGTGTTCGTGCCGGTGGTGGTGGCGATCGCCATTTTCAGCGCCGCCATCTGGTACTTCTTTGGCCCTGCTCCGCAGATTGTCTACACCCTGGTGATCGCTACTACGGTGCTGATCATCGCCTGTCCGTGTGCGCTGGGTCTGGCTACGCCGATGTCGATTATTGCCGGTGTCGGTCGCGCCGCAGAGTACGGCGTGCTGGTCCGCGATGCCGACGCGCTACAGCGCGCCAGTGAACTGACGACGCTGGTGTTTGATAAAACCGGTACCTTGACCGAGGGTAAGCCGCAGGTTGTCGCGGTGAAAACCCTTGGCGCGATCGGTGAATCGACCGCGCTGCGCCTGGCCGCCGCGCTGGAGCAAGGTTCGAACCACCCTCTGGCGCGCGCAATTCTGGAGAAAGCCGCCGATAACACGCTGCCGCAGGTCACCGCGTTCCGCACGCTACGTGGGCTGGGGGTCAGCGGCGAGACCGAAGGACACTCGCTGCTGCTGGGCAACCAGGCGTTGATGCACGAACAGCAGGTAGATACCCGCGAGCTGGATAACGAACTGGCTCAGCAGGCGGCTCAGGGAGCCACGCCGGTACTGCTCGCTATCGATGGCCAAGCCGCCGCGCTGTTCGCCATTCGCGATCCGCTGCGTAGCGATAGCGTCGCCGCCTTGCAGCGACTGCATCAGGAAGGCTATCGACTGGTGATGCTGACCGGTGATAACCCGGTAACCGCTAACGCCATTGCCAAAGAGGCGGGCATTGATGAAGTGATTGCCGGCGTACTGCCGGACGGTAAAGCGCAGGCGATTAAAGACCTGCAGGCGCAGGGCCAGAAGGTGGCGATGGTCGGCGACGGTATCAACGATGCCCCGGCGCTGGCGCAGGCCGACGTCGGTATCGCCATGGGCGGCGGCAGCGATGTAGCGATTGAAACTGCGGCGATTACGCTGATGCGCCACAGTCTGGTGGGCGTTGCCGATGCGCTGGCGATCTCCCGCGCCACGTTGCGCAATATGAAGCAGAACCTGCTCGGCGCCTTTGTCTATAACTCGCTGGGCATTCCGATTGCCGCGGGGATCCTCTGGCCGCTGACCGGTACGCTGCTCAACCCGGTCGTTGCCGGAGCCGCGATGGCGCTCTCTTCCATTACGGTAGTGAGCAACGCCAACCGCCTGCTGCGCTTTAAACCTAAAGCCTGACCCACCGCCCTGCCCGAAACGGGCAGGGCGCGTTTGCACCTTTCCCCCCAGCGCGCTAGCATGGAATTTTCCTTCCAGGGAGCGCGGATGAGTCTGTTATATCAACTACAACGTCTATGGCGAACCCTGCGCGGTTCGCCTTACGGCTGGCCAGCGCTCGACGTGTCGCTGCCCGGTGGCCGCCACCTGCATCTGGTCGGCAGCATTCATATGGGGACACGCGATATGTCTCCCCTACCGGCAAAGCTGGTGAAGAAACTGCATCAAGCCGACGCGCTGATTGTCGAAGCCGATATTTCCGGCAATGAAACGCCGTTCAGCAATCTGCCGGAATTCCCGCCACTCGCCGAGCGTCTGAGTGCCGAACAGTTAAGCGAACTGGAAAAACGGGTCAGCGAGCAAGGAATGTCGCTGGCCCGCTTTGATAATCAGCCGTTATGGCAGATAGCGATGGTGCTGCAAGCCACCCAGGCGCAGCGGCTGGGATTACGTCCGGACTACGGCATTGATTATCAGTTGCTGCAGGCTGCGCGCGCGGCGTCGCTGCCGGTTCAAGAACTGGAGGGCGCAGACAGCCAGGTCAGCCTTTTGTGCCAGTTGCCCGACGGCGGCATGGCGCTGCTCGACGATACGCTGACGCACTGGCACACCAACGCGCGACTGTTACAGGTGATGATCGGCTGGTGGCTCGAGCAGCCACCGACGAACGGCAGGACTTCGTTGCCCAATACCTTTAGTCAGTCGCTGTATGATGTGCTGATGGTGAAGCGAAATGAAGCCTGGCGCGACGCGCTGCTGGCGCTGCCGCCGGGGCGCTATGTGGTCGCCGTGGGAGCGCTTCATCTGTATGGCGAAGGCAATCTGCCGGAGATGCTGAAATAAAAAAAATGGCCAATATCTCTATTGGCCCGTCAAAGAGGAATTTCATCATTATTATTATCCCGAAGTAATCACTCCGGATCTTTCGATTGTCGCTCAAAGTTGCTGCAACTGCCAATACCTATTGCGCAAGATTATACTATTTTTTAGTCCGTTTTAGGGCGTATGCTGGCTGCATACCCTGTCTGTAGAAAGAAGGAACGTTATGACTCCCGCGGTTAAGTTACTCGAAAAGAACAAGATCCCGTTTAGCATTCATACCTACGATCACGATCCGAATGAAACGAACTTTGGTGACGAGGTGGTGCGAAAATTAGGACTGAACGCTGACCAGGTTTACAAAACTCTGCTGGTGGCGATGAACGGCGATATGAAACAGCTGGCGGTAGCGGTCACGCCGGTCGCCGGACAGCTGGATTTAAAAAAGGTCGCGAAGGCTTTAGGGGCGAAAAAAGTCGATATGGCCGATCCGATGGTGGCCCAGCGCGTCACCGGCTATCTGGTCGGCGGCATTAGCCCACTGGGGCAAAAAAAGCGTCTGCCCACGGTGATTGATGCGCCGTCGCAGGAATTTGCTTCGATTTATGTTTCAGGCGGCAAACGCGGGCTCGATATTGAGCTGGCGGCGGGTGATTTAGCGAAAATTCTTGGCGCGACGTTTGCGGATATTGCGCGACGGGATTAAACAGACGGTTCTCCCCTCACCTAAACCCTCTCCCCAAAGGGAGAGGGTATTGGACAACGCCCGAGCTTACTGCCAGCTCACTTCCCCTTTCGGTTCGTAAGCATTCACATCCAGCGGCGAGTTCTGCTCAATGTACTGCTTAAGCACCTCGGCATCGATAAACCCGGTATTCACATACCCTGGTTTGTTGTCGATTTTCGGGTAGCCATCACCGCCGGTAGCGTTAAAGCTCAGCGTCGCCAGACGATAGGTTTTCGCCGGGTCGACCGGTTCGCCTTTGATTTTCAGGTCCTGAAGCTGGCCGTTCTTCGCCACAAAGCTGACGTTGGCAAACTGCGGATAAGCGCCGGAATCGGGCTTCATCTGCGCCACGGCGGTCAGATACTCCACTACCTCTTTACCGCTCATATCGGCATACACCACCACGTTACCGAACGGCTGCACCTTCAGCACGCTCTTGTAGGTGATATTTCCCGCTTCAATGGAATCACGAATGCCGCCGCCGCTCATCACGCCAAAGTCGGCGCCGGTACGCGCCATCTGCGCTGCCAGAATCAGGTGACCCATATTGGTCTGCACGAAGCGAACCTTGCTGCGGTCGCCTTCCAGATGCCCGTTCACGCTGCCCACTTTCACTTCCAGCTGCGCCTTGCCTTTACTCTGGAACGGCGTCAGCAGCGAGAGCATCTGCGGGTTTTCCGGAATTTGCGGCGTGTAAAGTACGCGCTCACTCTGCCCGTTATCGTAGGTGACTTTCTTCTTCAGGTTCACCGGGATCAGCTGATAGTGCACCATTTTCAGCTCGCCGTTGCGGAACTCGAAATCGGCGCGGCCCACATATTTGCCCCACTCATGGGCCTGCACAATCCAGATACCGTTCTGTTTATCTGGCGCACACGGGGTGCCCGGCACGTAGTCGACCTGCTTTTTATTCTCCGAAGCCATGCACACCGGATCCTGTGAGTGACCACCCACAATCATCGCTAACGCGCCGGTCGGCAGGCTGCGCGCCATCTCGACATCACCCGGTGCGTTTGAACCGTGTTCGCCGTTATCGTAGTGACCCATGTGGGTCGCGGCCAGAATCAGGTCAGGCTTCTCTTTCTGCTGTAATTCCTGAATCACCAGCTTCGCTTCTTCCGCCGGTTTGCGGAATTCAATATCGGTGAAGTATTCCGGGTTGCCTATTTTGGCGGTGTCATCGGTGGTTAAACCGATAACGGCAATTTTCAGGTCCTGGCGTTTAAAGATCGCCCACGGCTTAAACAGGCGTTCACCGGTACTTTTCTGGTAAATATTGGCGGAGAGGAACGGGAATTTGGCCCATTTTTCCTGCTGACGCAACACGCTCAGCGGGTTATCAAACTCATGGTTGCCGACAGCCATCGCGTCGTAGCCCACCAGATTCATGCCACGGAAGTCTGGCTCGGCGTCCTGCAGGTCTGATTCCGGTACCCCGGTATTGATATCGCCGCCCGACAGCAGCAGCACGCTGCCGCCCTCTGCCGCGACTTCCTTACGAATGCCGTCGACCAGCGTTTTTTGCGCGGCCAGACCGTACTCGCCGTATTCACTGCGCCAGAAGTGCCCATGGTGATCGTTGGTATGCAGGATGGTGATTTTATACGTTTTATCTTGCTGATAAGCCTGTGAAGGCAGGCTGACTAACGACAGTGCCGTCAGCATCGCCAGCGCCACGCCTCGTTTGACGAATTGCATGTTTCTCTCCCTGAGTGAATAACAACCGCAGAAATTACAACGCTATGAAATATTAGTCTAATGTGGACCAGACTTAGATCCCATAATTCGTTGAAAAGAAGGGGTTTAGCTAAGAGTTAATTTTTAGTATCCCCTGTGATACCCCCACCTGCGATCGGATGTGCTGATTTTGATTTGTTACAGAGTAAAAATACAGCGTAGTGCTCAAAAACGAGATATGCCATACAGTTTTTCACATCAGAAACGCAACATTTATCACAGAGTTGCAGATCAGCGAATCATCCCCATGTTTCTGAGCACCCAGTATAGGTTTTTTGCATTGGTTGAGTCGGTTGGTTGAAAAAACTAACAACAAACTACTTATCAAACATATAGTTAATTCATTTATTTACAACCAACCCGCAATTTAGCAGGTTGGTTATTGCATGTAAAACCTCATAACACACTGATTTATCTGATGTCAGGAGTTGGTCATTGAAACCGCAGTTGTTAAATAGCTTATTCTTGTTGTAAGCATTGACAACAACCACGCTTGTTGTCATCATTTACAACACGCAAGGAGGGCGACGAATGCCAGCGACACTTTTCAAGAAATTCACCCGCTACCTGGACGAAAACGAATTTATTCAGGTGCTGATATGGGAGGTCGATCCGGCGGTACTCGGCAGCGACCACGGCTATAAATACAGCATGGCTTATATTGTTTCCGGGGTCTGCGTAATGCGGTACGACAACGAGCGCGGCAAAGGCGATCACAAACACATCCGGGATCAGGAAATCGGCACCAGCTTTGCCAGCATCGAACAGCTATTCGCGGATTTCCTGGCAGACGTTGAAACTATTCGGAATGAGCGGAGGTAACATGAAAACCGTAACGATTAAGATTGAGACAATCAAAGATTTCGCGGCAGACGTTTTGTCTGCCATGAGTGCCGCCGCAAGCAGTGAACGCGGTACGGGTGATGGTGTAATCTCATTCCCTTCCTGGGCCATGATGCATAAAGTTCTGGCCCCAAACCGCATGGCAATTTTGCAGGCGATGACCGGGCACGGAGAGTTAACGATCCGTGAAATCGCGGCACTCGTAGGGCGTGACGTAAAAGGCGTTCATACCGACGTTACCGCGCTACTGAATAGTGGCTTGCTTGAGCGCGGGGATAGCGGGACGCTGTTCCCGTATGATGCGATCCACTTCGATTTCACCATCAGCGCCGCGGCATAATAAATATCCTCCGGCATAGCCGGAGTTTTTTCTTATGCACCTATAAGGCTCTCTTACCAGCCGCGCCTAACAGACGCATACGATCTAACATTTGCATCAAACTTCGTTACTTACCGCCCGTAAAGGGGCTGCCCGGATAACCCATACGATAAATCGGCTGTAAAACCGTCGTGGAGTCATAAATTGCGGTAGTTCAGGAACACGTCGCGATGATCGCCGATGTCCTCATGTAGTTTTCGCAGTAAATCAACCGCCTGGCGGGGTAGTAGTACCAGATTGCGACGCCCCGCAAAATACCCCAAATGGGGATAAGATTTCTGTGGAAATATTTCGGCGTTAGTAGAACGAAGAGAGGCAGAAAAAGCAGGTGGCAAAAGGGGAAATAGTCTTTGATAGACGACAACAGATTTGATTCTAAATGGATAATTTGTTTTCAAAAATGAGACTTCCTTCAAACGTCTTAGACAGGTATCTTAGTCTGATAATTATTATTAAAGCGTTTATCTCCAACATCGCACTACCAAATATAAGTGGAATCTATGGCAATCACTGAAACCAGCCCTACGCGGCCTGGCCCATCTGCGTCTTCACAAAAGGGCCGTACCTCATTCGGTATCCTGGGAGCGATCAGTCTCTCCCACCTGCTCAACGACATGATTCAGTCGCTGATTCTGGCGATTTATCCGCTGCTGCAGTCCGAATTCTCTCTGACCTTCGTGCAGATTGGGATGATTACCCTCACCTTCCAGCTCACATCGTCCCTCTTCCAGCCGGTCATCGGCTACATCACCGATAAGCGTTCGATGCCGTGGTCGCTGCCGGTGGGCATGTGCTTTACCCTGAGCGGGCTGGTGCTGCTGGCGCTGGCGGGCAGCTTCGGTACGGTGCTACTGGCCGCCGCGCTGGTGGGTACCGGCTCCTCGGTGTTCCATCCGGAATCATCCCGCGTGGCGCGAATGGCCTCCGGTGGCCGTCACGGCCTGGCGCAGTCAATCTTCCAGGTGGGCGGTAACTTCGGCAGTTCGCTGGGGCCGTTGCTGGCGGCGGTTATCATTGCGCCGTACGGGAAAGGCAACGTGGCCTGGTTTGTGCTGGCGGCGCTGTTGGCTATCGTTGTGCTGGCGCAGGTCAGCCGTTGGTACGCGGCACAGCACCGTATGGCGAAAGGTAAACCGAAAGCTGCGATTATCAATCCGCTGCCGAAAAACAAAGTGATTCTTGCCGTCTGCATCCTGCTGATGCTGATTTTCTCGAAATACTTCTATATGGCGAGCATTAGCAGCTACTACACCTTTTATCTGATGCAAAAATTCGGATTATCGGTACAAAATGCGCAGATTCACTTATTCGCCTTCCTGTTTGCGGTTGCCGCAGGGACCGTCATTGGCGGGCCGGTGGGTGACAAAATTGGCCGTAAATATGTGATTTGGGGCTCTATCCTCGGCGTTGCGCCGTTTACCCTCCTTTTACCCTACGCGACCCTTTGGTGGACCGGGATTTTAACGGTCATTATTGGATTTATCCTCGCCTCGGCGTTTTCTGCCATTCTGGTGTACGCGCAGGAGCTATTACCGGGGCGTATCGGTATGGTTTCCGGGCTATTCTTCGGTTTCGCTTTCGGCATGGGTGGCCTTGGCGCCGCCGTGTTGGGGCTGGTGGCCGACCATACCAGTATCGAGTTGGTTTATAAAATATGTGCTTTCCTACCACTTATTGGTATGTTGACCATATTCTTACCTGATAACCGCCAAAAACACTAAATTCCGGGCAGCCAAACCTTCATTTTGGCTGCCACCTTTCTCCCCGCAACCGCGCGTCGTCTCTGACTTCTCATATTCAACTTTCATTTTTGTGCCATTTACTCTTAAAAATTCAATTTTTTAGCTAAATTCAAGAATTATTCACAAACAAAATAGTGGAAATTGTCATAAACTATTACGAGGTTTTTTGGTTTTCAGGCTGTTGCGACACTCTGCGCCAAAAATGGGACCACGCATCACGACGAAAGGAGACGGAATGCATCACGCCACACCGCTAATCACCACCATTGTTGGTGGCCTTGTGCTCGCTTTTTTCCTTGGCATGATTGCCAATAAGTTAAGAATTTCTCCACTGGTAGGATATTTGTTAGCGGGCGTACTGGCCGGACCCTTTACTCCAGGATTTGTCGCTGATACCAAACTGGCACCAGAACTCGCGGAATTAGGCGTTATTTTGCTGATGTTCGGCGTCGGTCTCCATTTCTCACTGAAAGATTTGATGGCGGTAAAGTCCATCGCCATACCCGGCGCGATAGCGCAGATAGCCGTCGCCACCCTGCTCGGGATGCTGCTCTCCACCTTCTTAGGCTGGTCCATAATGACCGGCATCGTCTTTGGCCTGTGCCTGTCTACCGCCAGTACCGTGGTGCTGCTGCGCGCGTTAGAAGAACGACAGCTTATTGATAGTCAGCGGGGGCAGATCGCCATCGGCTGGCTGATCGTTGAAGATCTGGTGATGGTCCTGACGCTGGTGCTGCTGCCTGCCGTCGCCGGAATGATGGAAAAAGAAAATATCGGTTTCGCCTCGCTGGCTATCGATATGGCGATAACCATCGGAAAAGTGGTGGCGTTTATCGCCATTATGATGCTGGTTGGCCGCCGCCTGGTGCCGTGGATCCTCTCTCGCAGCGCCGCCACCGGCTCTCGCGAACTGTTCACGCTCTCGGTACTGGCGCTGGCGCTGGGCATCGCCTTCGGCGCGGTAGAACTGTTTGACGTCTCGTTCGCGCTGGGTGCGTTCTTCGCCGGGATGGTGCTGAACGAATCCGAACTGAGCCATCGTGCGGCGCACGATACCCTGCCGCTACGTGACGCGTTTGCGGTACTGTTCTTTGTCTCCGTCGGCATGCTGTTTGATCCGCTGATTCTGATTGAGCAGCCGCTGGCGGTACTGGGAACGCTGGCAATCATCATCTTCGGTAAATCGCTCGCCGCGTTTGGCCTGGTACGTCTGTTCGGCCACTCCCAGCGTACCGCCCTGACCATCGCCACCAGCCTCGCGCAGATTGGCGAATTCGCCTTTATTCTCGCCGGTCTGGGCATGGCGCTGGATCTCCTACCGCAAGTCGGGCAAAACCTGGTGCTGGCGGGGGCGATTCTCTCCATTATGCTCAATCCGGTGCTGTTCTCCGTGCTGGAGAAATACCTCGAGAAAACGGAAACGCTTGAGGAACAGACCCTGGAAGAGGCGCTGGAAGATGAAAAACAGATTCCGGTAGATATCTGTAACCACGCGCTGCTGGTTGGCTACGGTCGCGTCGGCAGCCTGCTCGGCGAGAAGCTGATGGCGCAAGGGATTCCGCTGGTAGTGATTGAAACCTCCCGTACCCGTGTCGACGAGCTGCGCGAGCGCGGCATTCGCGCGGTACTGGGTAATGCCGCCAACGAAGAGATTATGACGCTGGCGCATCTCGACTGCGCCCGCTGGCTGCTGCTAACCATTCCAAACGGCTATGAGGCCGGAGAAATCGTCGCCAGCGCCCGCGAGAAGTATCCGCATCTTGAGATTATCGCCCGTGCGCATTACGACGATGAAGTCGCGTATATCAGTGAACGAGGTGCCAATGAGGTGGTCATGGGTGAGCGTGAGATAGCGAAAACCATGCTGGGGCTATTGAGCGATCCGCCGTTGAGTGAGGCTGTTAGCGGATAGCATCGTAAGCCGGATAAGGCAAAGCCGCCATCCGGCAATGTGCGTGCCTGATGGCGCTACGCTTATCAGGCCTACGCGTTTACGTAGGCCTGAATAACAATATTACCGCTCCCAGTACGCCTCTTCGAGGCTATCTTCTTTCTCCGGCAGGCCGCGCGTCAAACGCGGCGAATGCTGGTTCAGCACCTGATAACTCACGCGGTTAGCATACTTACACACCTGCGCCAGCGACGAGTAGGTCAGCCAGTTATGCTGATGCTTACTGGAATTCGGCACGTTGCTGCGATGGTAAGCGTTAGCGGTAATGTCGTGCAGCAGCGCCGCCAGCGCGCCGTCACCTGCGCCGTTGGTATTCATGATCTTCTCAGGGCCACCCATAAACGGCGCAATGTGCGAGTAGATGCGCAGCGGATCCTGACAGTCTTTATAGCGCACCGCACGGCTGAATTCATACTGGTTAAACTCGGCAATGGCCCCCGGCAGCAGCGGGTGCTGAGTTTTGCGCTTGGCTTCGTTTTCGGTGAAGCCCGCCATATACAGCCCGGTCGGCCCGGCGGTACACAGCACCAGGTCCACCCAATCCAGCGCTTTATCCGCCGCCTGTAACGGGTCGCTCAAGCCGGTCAGCGCTTCCGCTTCTTCTTCATTCATCGCCAGAATCGACACGTGCTCTTTAATAAAGCTCTGCCACCATTCCGGGCTATCGGCAATCACAAACTTGGTGCCCAGCGTCAGCACCACCGGCACATTGTGTTTCTTCGCGTAGGCGATGGCCTGCATCGTGGCGTCCGGCATCGGCTCGCCCGGCTTGCAGCGCACCAGGTAAGAGGTAAGCACCAGCGCAGAGGCGCCGGCAATCACCGATTCCGGCACGCTTTCCGGACGCAGTTTGTTCATGTGTCCTGGGCTGATAGCAAAAGTACGCTCTCCGCTTTCGCTGATCAGCGTAAAGCAGCGGCCAATCGGGCCATCGACGCCCTGCAAATGGTTAAGATCGGTACGGCTGGAGGTATTACACAGGTAACGATAGGCATAGCCGCCAATTTCAATATTGCTGCACATGACGCCCAGCAGTACCGAACGGTCGTCCGCCAGAACCGAATAGTTGTGCATGGTATTACCGATGGTGCCACCGGCAAACTGATGGGTAATCAGGCTCTCGCGTACCAGTTCCTGGTATAGCGCTTCCGCGACATCATCTTCAATCACCAGCGAATGCCCGGCGCTCAGGCCATAGCGCTGAATAAACGCATCGTCGACTTTGGCTTCAATATCCACCAGCGTCTGGTCGATACCGACAACCCAGGCGGTACTGGTTTCACTTTCAGGTTGAATCTGCTGGAGCAGCGGATCGCGAGCGTCCACCGGGAAGTAATGTTTAGATTTGCGTTTACCGGGAAATTTCATGGTGATTTCTGGATGACTAGGAACAAGCGGGGAATAGTAGCACACTCCCCCGCCCGCTTGCGATTAGCGATACGACGCCGTCAGATTCACCATCATTTCGATATGCGCGGCATCGTCATTGAGCGCCGGAATATACTCATATTTCTGCCCGCCCGCCTCGAGGAACAGTTCGCGGTTTTGCACCGCAATCTCTTCCAGCGTCTCAAGACAGTCGGCAGAGAAACCTGGGCACATCACCTGAATATGTTTCACGCCCTTTTCCGCGAGCATCTTGAGCGTTTCGTCGGTATACGGCGTGAGCCACGGTTCGCGGCCAAAGCGCGACTGGAAGGTCATCATCACCTTATCAGGCGAAATACCCAACGCGGAGACCAGTTCACGCGTGGTGTCACGACAGCGCTGCGGGTAATCGTCGCCTTCATTAGCATAACGCTGAGGAATACCGTGGTAGGAAAGCAGCAGGAGATCGGGCTCGCCGTGGCGCTCAAATGACGCCCGTGCGCTCGCCGCCAGCGCCTGAATATAGTGGCGATCGGTCGCGTAATCACGAATAAACGAGACGCCCGGAATCGCGCGTTTGGTTGCCAGAATGCGTGCCAGTTCATCCCACACCGCAGCCACGGTGGAACAGGAATACTGCGGATAGAGCGGCAACACGATGAGCTGGTCAACGCCCTGCGCCAGCAGTTCATCCACCGCGCTTTGCAGCGATGGCGTGCCATAGCTCATGCCCAGCACCACCGGCACATCCGGCAGACGTGCCGCCAGCGCCTGCTGCTGACGACGGCTGTAGACCAGCAGCGGTGAGCCCTCTTCCATCCATACCGATTCATATAGCTTCGCCACTCTCGGCGCGCGGATCGGCAGAATGACGCCGCGCAGCAACGGCCACCAAAGCAGGCGAGGCGTATCCACGACGCGCTTATCGCTTAAGAACTGCTTCAGATAGCGTTTAATGGCTTCAGACGTGGGAGCATCGGGAGTGCCGAGGTTAACCAGCAGGATACCAGGTTTCTTATGATGCATTACCGCCTCTTATCGATTCAAATTGTTGATAATTGTAGCGGAAAAGCGAGGAAGAAAAACTAATTGCTGTGAGAGGTAAAGCGAGAATTTTTGCCTGATGGCGCTGCGCTTATCCGGCCTACAGAACGGCATAGATCGGATAAGGCGTTTACGCCGCCATCCGGCATCGGATGGCGGCACAACATTAGCCGAGAATTTTTTCCAGCTCTGCGCGTACGTCAGCCACGGCCTGAGTGCCGTCAACTTTCGCGTATTTGGTGTTACCCGCCTGCGCTTCTTTGGAGTAGTAGCCGATCAGCGGCGCGGTCATCTGATGGTATTCCACCAGGCGTTTACGCACGGTCTCTTCCTGATCGTCCTTACGGGTGGTCAGCTCTTCGCCGGTCACGTCATCTTTACCTTCAACCTTAGGCGGGTTGAATTTGATGTGGTAAACGCGGCCAGAAGCGGCGTGTACGCGACGGCCAACGATACGGTCAACGATCAGCTCGTCCGGTACGTCGAATTCCAGCACGTAGTCAACGTTGATGCCCGCTTCTTTCATGGCGTCAGCCTGCGGAATGGTGCGCGGGAAGCCGTCCAGCAGGAAACCGTTGCGGCAGTCTTCCTGAGCGATACGCTCTTTGACCAGCGCGATAACCAGTTCGTCAGTAACCAGTTTGCCGGCGTCCATGATGTCTTTAGCCTGTTTGCCCAGCTCGCTGCCGGATTTAACAGCGGCGCGCAGCATATCACCGGTGGAAATTTGCGGAATGCCATATTTCTCCATGATGAACTGTGCCTGAGTTCCTTTACCCGCGCCAGGTGCGCCAAGCAGAATGATACGCATTGCGAAAATCCCCTCAAAGGTTGTCAATATTTTTTAAAAAGCGCTAAAAGATACCACCAGAACGGCGATGGCTCAAGGAAGGCGGGACGGCTGAAACGGTTAATGGTCAGATATTTTGCGTACGGAGCAGTTTGATGCCCTCACCCCGCCCCTCTCCCACTGGGAGAGGGAGAATACCAGCGCCGGGCCAGTCCCCCCTCCCTTTCAGGGAGAGGGTTAGGGTGAGGGTAAGTCTTACGACACCAGCAGTTGGTTCATGCGGCGGATAAACTGGTTAGGATCGTCCAGCGTACCGCGCTCGGCGAACAGCGCCTGGTCGAGCAACAGTTCAACCCACTCTTTAAACTGCCCTTCGTCCTGGGTATCCGCGGTGCGTTTCACCAGCACGTGGTCCGGGTTCAGTTCAAAGATGTACTTCACTTCCGGCGCGGCCTGGCCCGCAGCGGCAAACAGCTTCGCCATCTGGGTGCTCATTTCATCGGCGTCGGTGGTGACGATGGCCGGGGTGTCGGTCAGACGGTGAGTCAGACGCACCTCTTTCACGCGCTCACCCAGCAGGGTTTTCACGCGTTCAACGAACGGGGTCAGCGCTTTTTCTGCTTCTTTAGCGCTCTCGTCCACTTCATCCGCCAGCTTGTCGATGGACTCATCGGCTTTAGCAACGGACTGGAACGGCTTGCCGTCGAACTCGGTCAGGTAGTTCATCATCCACTCATCGATGCGGTCGGAAAGCAGCAGCACTTCGATGCCTTTCTTACGCAGCAGTTCCAGATGCGGGCTGCTCTTCGCCGCGGCATAGCTGTCGGCGGTGATGTAGTAGATCTTCTCCTGCCCTTCTTTCATGCGCGACACGTAGTCGGCCAGCGACACGTTCTGCTCGGAAGTGTCGGTATGGGTAGACGCAAAGCGCAGCAGTTTGGCGATCGCTTCCTGGTTAGCATGGTCTTCCGCCGGACCTTCTTTCAGCACCAGACCAAACTGTTTCCAGAAGGTCAGATACTTCTCGGCGTCGTCTTTAGCCAGCTTATCCAGCATCTGCAGCACGCGCTTGGTCAGTGCGTTACGCAGGTTACGGGTGACGTTGCTGTCCTGCAGAATTTCACGGGAGACGTTCAGCGGCAGATCGTTGGAGTCTATCAGCCCGCGCACGAAGCGCAGGTAGTTCGGCATAAACTGCTCGGCGTCGTCCATGATAAAGACGCGCTGCACGTACAGCTTCAGACCGTGTTTATGATCGCGGTTCCACATATCCCACGGCGCCTGCGACGGAATGTACAGCAGGCTGGTGTACTCCTGCTTACCTTCCACGCGGTTGTGGCTCCAGGTCAGCGGGTCGGTAAAGTCGTGGGCAATATGCTTGTAGAACGCTTTGTATTCGTCGTCGTTCAGCTCAGCTTTATTACGCGTCCACAGCGCCTGCGCTTTGTTGATTTTCTCCCAGGAAACCACGGTTTCGCCGTCTTTCTCTTCGGATTTCTCAATTTCTACCGGCAGCGCGATATGGTCGGAATATTTGCTGATGATCGAGCGTACGCGCCAGTCGTCGAGGAATTCGTCCTCGCCTTCGCGCAGGTGCAGGGTAATTTCGGTACCGCGATCGTCTTTGGTGATGTCGGCCACGGTGTATTCGCCCGCGCCGTCGGATTCCCAGAACACACCGTTCTCTGCGCTATCGCCCGCCGCACGGGTGCGCACGGTGACTTTATCCGCCACGATAAACGCGGAATAGAAACCGACGCCGAACTGACCGATCAGCTGGCTGTCTTTGGCCTGGTCAGAACCCATGGATTCTAGGAATGCTTTGGTGCCGGATTTTGCGATCGTCCCGAGATGATCGATCACCTCGTCACGATTCATACCAATACCGTTGTCGGCAATGGTCAACGTACGCTTATCTTTATCGAAGGAGACGCGTACGCGCAGCTCGCCATCGCCCTCATACAGATCCGGGTTGGACAGCGCGCGGAAGCGCAGCTTGTCAGCAGCATCTGAAGCGTTAGAGATAAGCTCACGCAGGAAGATTTCTTTATTGGAATACAGAGAATGGATCATCAGGTGCAGAAGCTGTTTTACTTCTGACTGAAAGCCACGTGTTTCTTGTCCTTTCATTGCAAAATACCTCAATGGTGATTACAAGGTAAAAAAAGCGATGAGAGGAAAATGGGGATGGGTGGTGAGGATTTCAAGCGAGAGCAGAAAATCCTGCTCTCGTTTGATTAAAAACGAATCTTATGACGACCGGCCAGCGAGTGCGACAGCGTGGTGCCATCGACCATCTCCAGCTCGCCGCCTACCGGAACGCCGTGGGCGATACGGCTGGCTTCAACGCCATATTGCGCGCACAGCTCAGCGATATAGTTGGCCGTGGCTTCCCCTTCCACCGTCGGGTTGGTGGCGAGGATAATCTCCGTGAGCTGCTCCGTTTCCAGACGCTGCTCAAGGCGGTCAAGACCAATATCATCCGGGCCGATACCATCGAGCGGCGACAGATGCCCCATCAGCACGAAGTAGCGGCCGGAGAACTGCCCGGTCTGCTCAATGGCGTAGATGTCCGCCGGACTCTCCACCACGCAGATCTGGCCGTTTTCCTGGCGACGCGGGTTCGCACAAATGTTGCACACCTCCTGCTCGGTGAAGGTGCGGCAATCGGCGCAGTGGCCGATTTCCGACATCGCGCGGGTTAACGCTTGCGCCAGACGCATCCCGCCGCTGCGGTCACGCTGCAGCAGGGTAAACGCCATGCGCTGCGCCGACTTCGGGCCAACGCCCGGCAGGCAGCGCAGCGCTTCCATCAGCTGAGTTAACAGCGGACTGGTTTGCATCAGAACGGCATCTTGAAGCCTGGCGGCAGCTGCATACCGGAGGATACAGAGGCCATTTTCTCTTTCTGGGTTTCATCAATACGGCGCGCCGCATCGTTGAACGCCGCAGCGACCAGGTCTTCCAGCATCTCTTTGTCGTCTTCCAGCAGGCTAGGGTCGATTTCAACGCGACGGCAGTTGTGCGCGCCGTTGATGGTCACTTTGACCAGACCTGCGCCAGATTCGCCGGTGACTTCCAGCTGGGCGATTTCTTCCTGCATTTTCTGCATTTTGTCTTGCATCTGCTGGGCCTGTTTCATCAGGTTACCCAGACCGCCTTTACCAAACATAGGCTTCTCTCTCAGTAGGTCACGTTAAAGAATAACGACCGTAAGCAGCGCTTGCGGTCAAATGGGGCGAATACTCTCTTCATCCAGGTCCGCGTCGAAGAACCGGCGCAGGGTCTGAATGTTATTATCCGCGATGATCGACTCGCGCGCCTGCGCGAGTTTCTCTTCATAAATGGCCTGTCGCCACTCCAGCGGCGTACGCACCGCCGGATTATCATCTTCCACGATGGTCAATTCAACAGGCGCGCCGTATAAACTGCTCATCGCCTCAGCCAGCTTCTGCTTCGCACCGGGGGAATTAAGATGCCGCTGCGTCGGGCGCAGATGCAGGCACACCGTACTGCCGTCCTGCTCTTTCCACGCGTTGAGCGCCACCTGCTCGACCAGCTTCGGCAGCGCCATCTGGCTGACTTCTGCCGCCCACGGGTCGCGCTCTAATGATTCCGCCGCCAGCTTCGCCGACAGTTCCGGCGTTTTTTCATGCTCCAGCGCTTTCTTCAACGCTTTTGGCGTGGCGACTTCTTCTTTTTTGACTTCTTCAACCGGCGTGGTCGCTTTCCAGCGATAAGCCTCTTTTTTCACCGCCGGTTGGGTCAACGCGGACGGCGCCGGGCGCGCCTGAACGCGTTCGGACACCGAAGCCAGTCTTTCCAGCGCAGCGTTATTCACCGGCCGCGCGCGGGAAGCGGCTGCCGGTTCACTCTTTTTTGGGGTGGTTGCTCCCTGACTGCTTTGCTGCAACTGACGTCGCGCGGCCAGCACCTGATGGGTGGACTCTGGCAGCGGCGCGGCCGCTGGCGGCGGCGTCATCGGCGCGGCAGAAGGCATGGGCGCAGGCTGTTGCGTCACCGGGGCATAGGCCGGCGCAAACGTCTGCTGCGGCCTTTCCGGCTCCTTCAGCGGCGCATTCGGATGAAATGCCAATGCGCGCAGCAGCGTCATTTCAATGCCCATGCGGCGATCCGGCGCGAACGGCAACTCTTTGCGGCCAATCAGCAGCGTTTGATAGTACAACTGCACATCGGTGGGCGGCACGGTACGCGCAAGGTTGCGCATCCGTTGTTCAATCGCCGCCATATCGCTGCCCAGCGCCGCAGGCGACAGCTGAACCATGGCAATCCGGTGCAGCAGACTCTGCATTTCAACCAGCAGCGCCTCCCAGTCGACGCCGCGCAGCGCGGCATCGTTAACCAGTTCCATCGTCCGCTCGCCATTCGCGGCCACCAGCGCTTCAATCAGCGACAGCGCCTGATCGTCATCCAGCGTGCCAAGCATTTCGCTGACGGAGACGGTCGTCAGCTGACCTTCGCCGCTGGCAATCGCCTGATCGGTGAGGCTTAACGCATCGCGCAGGCTACCGTCCGCCGCACGCGCCAGCAGCTGCAGGGCGCGAGGCTCGTGGACGATATGCTCTTCGTCGAGGATATGCTCAAGCTGATGGCGAATCTGCTCAACGTCCAGTGCCTTGAGATGGAACTGAAGGCAGCGTGACAGAATCGTCACCGGCAGTTTTTGCGGATCGGTGGTCGCCAGCAGGAATTTGACGTGCCCAGGCGGCTCCTCCAGCGTCTTCAACAGCGCGTTGAAGCTATGGCGGGAGAGCATGTGCACTTCGTCGATCAGATAGACCTTAAAGCGCCCGCGCGCAGGCGCGTACTGGACGTTATCCAGCAGGTCGCGGGTATCTTCGACTTTGGTTCGCGAGGCGGCGTCGATCTCAATTAAATCGACGAAACGCCCCTGCTCAATTTCGCGGCAGTTATCACACACGCCGCAAGGCGTGGCGGTAATGCCGGTTTCGCAGTTCAGCCCCTTCGCCAGTAAGCGGGCGATAGAGGTTTTCCCGACGCCACGGGTGCCGGAAAAGAGATATGCGTGATGAATGCGCCCTAACGATAAGCCGTTCGCCAGTGCGGTCAGCACATGTTCCTGGCCGACGACGTCAGCAAAGGTTTGTGGGCGCCATTTTCGGGCTAAGACCTGATAACTCATTGGCAGGCTCTGAAACGCTGGAAGGTGGATTCACGAAGGGATAATGCTACCACAGCCCCGCCGGATCGGCGAGGCTATGTATCGGGAAATGCTTAGTGCCCCGGGAAATTCACCAGGCTGTAGCTGGTGATGCCCTGTTTTTCCAGGCGCTGTTCGCCGCCCAGATCGAACAGGTTGATGATGAAGGCCGCATCGTGCACTTCGCCACCCAGACGACGGATCAGTTTCACCGTCGCTTCAATGGTCCCGCCGGTTGCCAGCAGATCGTCGACCACCAGCACTTTGTCGCCCGGTTTGATCGCGTCAACGTGGATTTCCAGCTGATCGGTGCCGTACTCCAGCTCGTAGCTTTCGGCGATGGTTTCACGCGGCAGCTTGCGCGGTTTACGCACCGGGACAAAACCTACGCCCATTGCCAGCGCGACCGGCGCGCCAAACAGGAAACCACGCGCTTCGGTACCCACGACTTTGGTGATACCGGCGTCTTTGTACTTCTCGACCAGCAGTTCAATGCTGAGCGCGTAGGCTTTCGGGTCTTCCAGTAAGCTGGTGACATCGCGGAAAAGAATGCCAGGTTTCGGATAATCCTGGATGCTCTGGATGCTGTTCTTCAGATATTCAAGCTGCTGTGCAGTTGCGGTCATAGGTTTGTGCCTGATTGAAACAGTGTTACTCAAGGCGAGCAAAATGGGCTAAAAGTTACATTTGATTAACTTTTAACCAGGCGCGCCTGTGCTCGAAAACGCCAGAATTTACTGGCAAGCTCGCAGAATTGCAACACCATTAATGCGGTTCACGGCTTTTGTTGCTCTGCATCAACGACGGGAATTCGCCATAAAAAAATCAACAATCCGCAGAGGATTGCCAACAGCAGTAGCCGAACCCACAGCAAATTGACCAGCCACAGCGAAACAGCAAAAGTCAACAAAATCACCGCGATGGCGCGCGGCTTCGCGCCCGGCGGCATAGCTTTGTAACGCTGCCAGTGGCGCAGATAGCCGCCAAACCAGGAGCGATACAGCAGCCAGTTATGAAAACGCGGCGACGAGCGGGCAAAGCACCAGGCGGCCAGCAGAATAAAAGGCGTGGTGGGCAACAGCGGCAGCACAACGCCGATTGTGCCGAGGGCTACCGCCAGCCAGCCAATAATGATTAGAATAGTACGCTGCATAATGCGAATCGTTATCAAATGAGCATGCTACTGTAGCATAGCCGATAACAAGAAAACGGAGAATCCGGTGAAAACGGCCCTGCTTTTACAAACGCTGGAACAACAGCTTGCGCGTCTGCAGGCGCGTATCGCGCCGCTTTCCGCGCACGCCACGCTGAGCGCCCGCTTTGACCGTCAGTTGTTCCAGACGCGCAGCACCCAAATGCAGGCCTATCTTGATGAGGCGAACGCCCATTTTCAGGAGTTAAAGCACGCCGTCGAGCAGCAACAGCTACCACAGGTTGCCTGGCTTGCTGAACGTCTTGCGGCGCAAATTGAAGCCATCAATCGGGAAAGCGAAGCCTGGTCGCTGCGTGTGTGGGACAGCGCCTCGCCGGGGTTACGTCGCTGGCAGCGTAAGCGGCTGGAAACACAGGAGTTTGAGCGTCGTCTGCTGGAGATGAAGCAGCAGCGCCAGCAGCAGTATCAGCAGGCGACCACGCTCGACGATCAACAGCGTCTGGCCCGCGAAATTACCGCCTTTGACGGTCGCCTTGCCCGCTGCCGTCAGGCGCTGGAAGAAATAGAACGAGTGCTGGCGCGCATCACGCGCTAAAGGAGAAAGTATGTCGCTGGAAAACGCGCCCGATGACGTCAAGCTGGCGGTCGATTTAATAGAACTGCTGGAGAGCAACCAAATTGCCCCGGAAATTGTGCTAAGCGCGCTGGAGATGGTGCGCAAAGATTACCTCAACAAGTTAAAAAACGCGGAAGACGCCTCGTAAAACGGCGATCGGGCAGCTGCGATTCCGTCATCGTCTGTGGCAGATTTCTCGCCATCGACGGGCAATGCGATGACGGAACATCATGGATATCTTTTCAACAACACCGCATGACGCAATTTTTAAACAGCTCTTACGCCACAAAGCGATAGCGCTCGATTTTTTACAGGTGCATCTTCCCCAGGCGCTTTTATCGCGCTGTAATCTGGCGACGCTACGGTTGACCTCCAGCAGCTTCGTGGAGGAGAGCCTGCGTGCCAGTCATTCTGATATTCTCTACTCGCTGCAGACCTGTGACGGCCCCGGCTATATCTATGTGCTGATCGAACACCAGAGCACAACGGATAAGCTGATGCCCTTTCGCCTGATGCGCTATGCCATCGCCGCCATGCAGCAGCATCTCGACGCGGGTCACGATACCCTACCGCTGGTTATCCCCATGCTCTTTTATCACGGCAGCACCAGCCCATGGCCGTTTCATCTGAACTGGCTTGCGCTATTTGCCGATCCCGAGATAGCAACCCGTTTGTACACGCAGGATTTCCCGCTGATTGATATAACCGTCGTACCGGATAGCGAAATTATGACCCACCGCAGGATGGCGATGCTGGAATTACTGTTAAAACATATTCGCCAGCGCGATCTGGCTACCTTACAGGAGCAACTGGGCGCGCTACTGGTTGAAAATTGGTTAACCGCACCACAGTTAAAGGCGCTGATTAGTTTTATGCTGCAGTCAGGCCGCTCACAGCAAAAGGAGAAGCTCATGTCGACACTGGGAGAATATTCGCCACAGCACGAGGAACAGCTGATGACGATTGCGGAATGGCTTGCCGAAAAAGGACGTAAACAAGGCGAAGCCATGGGCCGTCGGGAGGAAGCGTTCAAAATTGCCCACAATATGTTAAACGCAGGACTATCCATCACGCTGATTACCCAGCTAACCGGTTTAAGCGCCGAAGACCTGGCTACCACCACAGAATAAAAAAGGGCGACCCGTGTCGCCCCTTCTGCTCTCAATCGGCAATCATATCCTTGCCGTCATTTTTACTGTCGCGCTTCACTTCCGTCACTTCATCGCCCTTCTCATTGTGCAGATGCACTTCCAACTGGTTGAAGGCGATATTGATGTCGTTTTCGCGACACAGACGGTCGATGGTGCGGTTCAGTTCATCGACGGTGTAGCTGCGGTCGCGCAGTTCACGCACGTACAGACGCAGTTCGTGATCCAGCGTGCTGGCACCAAAAGCGGTAAAGAAGACCGACGGCTCCGGATCGTGCATCACCTTCGGATGCTCCATCGCCGCTTTCAGCAGCACCTCTTTCACTTTGGTCAGATCCGATCCATAAGCCACGCCAAGGCGGATCACCACGCGGGTGATGGTATCGCTGAGCGACCAGTTGATCAGACGCTCGGTGACAAACGCTTTGTTCGGGATGATCACCTCTTTGCGATCGAAATCAGTAATGGTCGTCGCGCGGATGCGGATCTTGCTAACCGTCCCGGAGAAAGTGCCGATCGTCACCGTATCGCCAATGCGAACCGGACGTTCAAACAGAATAATCAGGCCGGAGACGAAGTTACCGAAAATCTCCTGCAAACCAAAACCAAGACCTACCGACAGCGCGGCGGCCAGCCACTGCAGTTTATCCCACGACACGCCCAGCGAGCCGAACACGGTCATCGCCCCGACGGCGATAATCACGTAGTTCAGAATCGTGGTGATGGCGTAGGAGGCCCCCTGACGCATGTTCAGCCGCGAAAGCACCAGCACTTCCAGCAGACCAGGTAAGTTACGGATCAGCGCCCACGCCACCATCGAGGCGATAATGGCGAACAGCAGGCTGCCCATGGTGACGCTTTTCACCACGCTCGCCCCGGCTTCGGTGCCGTTGTAATGCCACAGGGTGATGCTGTCCAGATAGCTAAAGACGGTAATTAAGTCTGACCAGATAGCCCAGAACATCACGCCAAACAGCGCAATCATCACCAGCATGGTAATACGCAGCGTCTGCTGGTTGATCTGCTCCAGCGCGATCGCCGGTTCTTCCTGCGGTTCGGCGCCTTCGGCCCCCTCTTTCACCATATTCTGCCGACGCGCGACCGCACGACGGTATGCGATGCGTCGCGCCGCGACGCTCAGGCCGCGAAGCACGGTCTGGTAGAGCAGGTTCCAGAAGATCACCAGATAAACGGTTTCAATCCAGCGGCCAGAGAGGCGCAGCGTGGTGTAGAAATAACCGGTGGCGGTAAGCACCATCAGGCCGACCGGCACCAACGCCAGCACGGTCATGGTGATCAGGCGCAGGCTGTGTGATTCTTTATCGCGCCAGCTTTCGCGGCACATTGGCCACATCAGCGTCGCAATCACCAGCAGGTTAAGGAAAATCACGAACTGCCCCAGCACGTCGTCCATCAGGTTCAGCGGCGAAAGCTCGGACACCACCGACCAGAAGTGCAGCGGCAGCAGCGCCAGGCTGATGCGCACAATCTGCCGACGCCAGTGGCTGGTCAGCTGTTCCGGCATATTGAAGTGGCGTACGGCAACGCCGTTTTTCTCCAGCACCTTCCAGCACAAGCCAAACACCAGCCAGAAAATCGCCAGCTTTTTACTGAATGCCCACAGCAGCGCGCTGATGTTGAGTTGCATGGTGAGCAAAATCAGGCCAATCGCCAGAATGATCAGCACCACCGGCAGCGCGCGAATGAGATCGATGAGGATAGCCTTCGGCGTATGCAGTTGGCTGTCGTTACGAAGATTACCCACCTGATCGCCGAGCTTGTCCTGATAGCTGCGCAACCACTGTAGCCGCCAGCGAATCAGCCCGGCAATCAGCAGCAGCGGAAGCCCGGCAAGGAAGGCGACAAACACGGCGGGCCACGCTTTCTCCCAGTTTACGGTGATTTTCATCGACTTAAACTGGTCTTTCAGCGCTTCCGGGAAGGACTTAATCCAGTCCCAGTCCATCGGTTTATTGCTGTTAACCCAGAAAATTTGCTGCGTCAGAATAGATTTCAGGCTTTTTGACACGCTCATCAACTGCTGCTGATTGATTTGCAGGTTGATGGCCATCATCAACTGGGTGCCCAGCTGTTTGTTGATCAGATCCAGCATTTCGCGGCGCGCATCGACAATTTGCAGCAGCGCGTCGTGCACTTCGCTATCCACTTCGCTGCTATGCCCTTCCTCCAGTTTGGCGACGAATTCATCGCTCTGGAACAGGGCATCACGCTGCTGGTTAATCTCAAACTGTTCGAGTCGCAGGTCGGCGATGCGGGTGGTCATATCCTCCAGTTCATCCGCCGACGGCAGCGTCTGCTGCTGTTGATAAAGAATACGCGACAGCAGCAGGCTTCCCTTCAGGACGGCAATCTGCTCTTTTACGTTACGTTCAGATTGCAGCGCGCGGTCGAGCCAGGTTTTCACCTTGATGTTCTGTTGCACCAGTTGGTTGCCGCTTTCGGTGGCGGTAATCAACTTCTGGCTTAACTGATGGTTAACTTCCAGCTCCTGCTTCACCAGCGGATTGCCCTGAATGCGGGCGGTCTCTTCCGGCGAGGCGTTTTCAGCGGCGGTTTTTTCCGTCAGCGTCAGGCGCTTGCTGTTCACCGCTTCCTGCAGCAGTTGAAGCTGGTGCTCCAGACGCGTGCTGTAAGCGGTCACGTAGTCACGTTGTTTTTGCAGGGTATCCTGCAAAGAGGTATTGCTGGCGAGGCTTTTACGCTGTAGCTCAATTTCGGCGTCGAGCAGCGTTTTCTGCACCTGTAGCATCGTCTGCTGGGTCGGCCGCAGCCCGTCCCCGACGGTGTTCGCGTTCAGGCTGTTTCGCACCTGCAGCAGTTGCTGCGAGGCTGAGTTCATGGCGTTCTGTACGCGCTCTGGCTGGGTTTGCAGCGAAACCAGCTGGCTGTTGTAAGTGGCAAGGTCGTTTTGCGCATTTTGCAAATCGTCAACGGCCTGCGAGACGCGAGCTTCCAGCTGGCGCAAGGACAGCGTGCTCAACGTTTTTCGCGTTTCTTCATCACTATCAACGTCGCTCAGCGCATTGAGATTATCGGTGGCCTGACGCAGCTTGAGCGGAGCTTGATCCACCTGTTTTTGCAGCGCCGCGGTTTCCGCCTTCACGTTGTCGATTTTATCCAGCAGCTGCAGAGTCTCCGTGAGGTCCTGCTGAACCAGTTTTTCCTGCGGCGTCAGGTCTTTCTTGTTATTCAACGCCGATAGCTGATCCTGGACATCGGCGCGGTCAGGAATATCGCTACCGTTGAGCGCGCGCGCCTGCGCCGTGGCTAACGAGAAAAGAAAGCAGACAATAATAATGAAAAATGCGGAAATCGTGGCCCGAGGGCGGATATTATGCAGCATAATTTTAACATGAGTGGTTGCTAAAGCCGGTGAAAAACCGGGGATAAATGCCCGCGCAGAATAGCACTTCTGGCTACAGGCGAAAAGTCGCAGAATCCAGGATTATTCCTGGTAATTAAGGAAGGTTCAGGCCGGCGTCTCGCCGCGCAGCGTCGGGCAAAATTGGTACATCTCGAGCAGGATGGCGACATAAGCCTGCGCCTCTGCCCGTAGGTCGAACGAAGTTGGGGCAAACAGCCAGTTTTCCATCAGCCCGGAAATATAGCTGCGGGTGAGAATAGCCGCGCGGCGACTGAGCAAATTAGCCGGTAAGACGTTGGCTGCCACACATTCATTTAACGTCTGTTCAATGCGATCGTAACTTTCCAAACATAAATTACGCTGTGCCTGTTGCACTACGGCCATTTCACCGACAAACTCACATTTGTGAAAAATGATTTCCATCATCAGACGTCGGCGCTCTTCGAGCACGGTAGCTTCGAGAATGTAAACCAGGATTTCCCTCAATACTGAGAGTGGATCCCCCGGGAATTTTGCCCGATACTCAATCTCAAGATCGCTGATGCTGGATTCTGATAACGCCCAGATTTCGTTAAACAGATCCGACTTATCCTTAAAGTGCCAGTAGATTGCCCCACGCGTCACCCCAGCCGCTTTTGCAATCTCGGCAAGTGAAGTAGATGATACCCCCTGCTGTGAGAACAACCGTAGGGCAACATCCAGTATGTGCTGACGCGTAGCTTGCGCTTGTTCTTTGGTTTTTCGTGCCATAGGTCGGTGAAATTGCAGGGGTTAGATTTACATACATTTATGAATGTATGTACCATAGTATGACGATAATACAAACGCAGCAATGGGTTTGTGGACGCTTGTTCCATTGATCAATTTGAAATCGGACACTCGAGGTTTACATATGAACAAAAACAGAGGGTTAACGCCTCTGGCGGTCGTTCTGATGCTCTCAGGCAGCTTAGCGCTAACAGGATGTGACGACAAACCAGCTCAGCAAGGTGCACAACATATGCCAGAAGTTGGCGTTGTGACGCTCAAATCTGAACCTCTTGTAATCACGACAGAATTACCGGGACGTACCAGCGCCTTCCGTATCGCGGAAGTTCGTCCGCAGGTCAGCGGTATTATTCTGAAGCGCAACTTTATCGAAGGTGGCGAAATCACAGCGGGCGAATCGCTGTATCAGATTGATCCGGCAACTTACCAGGCGTCTTATGAAAGTGCGAAAGGTGATTTAGCGAAAGCCGAAGCGGCAGCGAACATCGCCAAACTGACCGTCAGCCGTTACTCTAAACTGCTGGGTACTCAGTACATCAGTAAACAGGATTACGATACCGCCCTGGCCGATGCCCAACAGGCTAACGCCGCCGTTGTCGCCGCAAAAGCCGCCGTAGAAACCGCGCGTATCAACCTGGCTTACACCAAAGTCACCTCGCCTATCAGCGGACGCATTGGTAAGTCTTCGGTCACCGAAGGCGCGCTGGTACAGAACGGGCAAACCACCGCGCTGGCCACCGTTCAGCAGTTGGACCCTATCTATGTTGACGTTACGCAGTCCAGCAACGACTTCCTGCGCCTGAAGCAGGAGCTGGCGGATGGCAAACTGAAACAAGAAAACGGCAAAGCGAAAGTGGATCTGGTGACCAACGACGGCATCAAATATCCGCAGAGCGGCACCTTAGAGTTCTCTGACGTGACCGTTGACCAGACGACCGGTTCTATCACGCTGCGCGCGATCTTCCCGAACCCAGATCATACGCTGCTGCCAGGCATGTTCGTGCGTGCACGTCTGGAAGAAGGTACCAACCCGACTGCACTACTGGTGCCTCAGCAGGGTGTCACCCGTACGCCACGTGGCGACGCGAGTGCGCTGGTTATCGGTGAAGGCGATAAAGTTGAAACCCGCCAGATTGTTGCAACCCAGGCCATTGGCGATAAATGGCTGGTGACCGAAGGTCTGAAAGATGGCGATCGCGTCATCATCAGCGGTCTGCAAAAAGTGAAACCTGGCGTTCAGGTAAAAGCCCAGGAAGTCACTTCTGACGATAAACAGCAAGCCGCAGCAGGCGCTGCTCAGTCAGAACAATCCAAGTCTTAACTTAAACAGGAGCCGTTAAGACATGCCTAATTTCTTTATCGATCGCCCCATATTTGCGTGGGTGATCGCCATCATTATCATGCTGGCTGGGGGGCTATCGATCCTCAAATTGCCGGTTGCGCAATATCCGACGATTGCGCCGCCTGCAATTTCGATCACAGCCATGTACCCCGGTGCTGACGCCGAAACGGTGCAGAACACGGTTACTCAGGTTATCGAACAGAATATGAACGGTATCGATCACCTGATGTACATGTCCTCCAACGGCGACTCCACCGGTACCGCAACCATCACGCTGACCTTCGAATCCGGTACCGATCCGGACATCGCTCAGGTTCAGGTACAGAACAAGCTCGCACTGGCAACGCCGCTTCTGCCGCAGGAAGTTCAGCAGCAGGGTATCAGCGTTGAGAAAGCGTCCAGCAGCTTCCTGATGGTCGTCGGTGTTATCAACACCAACGGCACCATGAACCAGGACGATATTTCTGACTACGTGGCAGCGAACATGAAAGACGCCATCAGCCGTACCAGCGGCGTGGGCGACGTTCAGCTGTTCGGTTCTCAGTATGCGATGCGTATCTGGATGGACCCGAACAAGCTGAACAACTTCCAGTTGACGCCGGTTGATGTCATCAGCGCTCTGAAAGCGCAGAATGCCCAGGTTGCGGCAGGTCAGTTAGGTGGTACGCCGCCTGTACCTGGCCAGCAGCTGAACGCCTCTATCGTGGCGCAGACCCGACTGACGAATACCGAAGAGTTTGGCAACATTCTGCTGAAGGTCAATCAGGACGGTTCACAGGTTCGCCTGCGCGACGTTGCGAAAATTGAGCTCGGCGGTGAAAGCTATGACGTGGTAGCGAAGTTTAACGGACAGCCGGCTTCCGGTCTGGGGATTAAACTGGCGACCGGCGCTAACGCCCTGGACACCGCGAATGCCATTCGCGCTGAACTGGTGAAAATGGAGCCGTTCTTCCCGTCAGGCCTGAAAATCGTTTACCCGTACGACACCACCCCGTTCGTTAAGATCTCGATTCATGAAGTAGTGAAAACGCTGGTCGAAGCGATCATCCTGGTGTTCCTGGTAATGTATCTGTTCCTGCAGAACTTCCGCGCGACGTTGATCCCAACCATCGCCGTACCGGTCGTCCTGCTCGGGACCTTTGCGGTGCTTGCCGCGTTCGGCTTCTCGATAAACACCCTGACGATGTTCGGGATGGTGCTCGCCATCGGGCTATTGGTGGATGACGCCATCGTGGTGGTCGAGAACGTTGAGCGTGTGATGGCCGAAGAGGGCCTGCCGCCTAAAGAAGCGACGCGTAAGTCCATGGGCCAGATTCAGGGCGCACTGGTCGGTATCGCGATGGTGCTGTCCGCAGTATTTATCCCGATGGCCTTCTTCGGCGGTTCTACCGGTGCTATCTATCGTCAGTTCTCCATCACTATCGTTTCGGCGATGGCGCTGTCGGTACTGGTGGCGTTGATTCTGACGCCGGCGCTGTGTGCCACTATGCTGAAACCTATTCAGAAAGGCAGCCACGGCACAACCACCGGTTTCTTCGGCTGGTTTAACCGGATGTTCGAGAAGAGCACGCACCACTACACCGATAGCGTAGGCAACATTCTGCGCAGCACCGGTCGTTACCTGCTGCTGTATCTGATCATCGTTGTCGGCATGGCGTTCCTGTTTGTACGTCTGCCAAGCTCGTTCCTGCCGGACGAAGACCAGGGCGTATTCCTCAGCATGGCGCAGCTGCCTGCCGGTGCGACCCAGGAACGTACGCAGAAAGTGCTGGATGAGATGACCGATTACTATCTCACCAAAGAGAAAAACAACGTTGAATCCGTCTTCGCCGTAAACGGCTTCGGCTTCGCGGGACGTGGTCAGAACACCGGTATCGCGTTCGTGTCGCTGAAAGACTGGAGTGAACGTCCGGGCGCAGAGAACAAGGTTGAAGCGATTACCGGTCGTGCGATGGGCTACTTCTCGCAGATTAAAGACGCGATGGTGTTCGCCTTTAACCTGCCGGCTATCGTAGAACTGGGTACCGCGACCGGCTTCGACTTCCAGCTGATTGACCAGGCGGGTCTGGGACACGAAAAACTGACCCAGGCGCGTAACCAGCTGTTCGGGATGATTGCCCAGCACCCAGACGTGCTGACCGGCGTACGTCCTAACGGCCTGGAAGATACGCCGCAGTTCAAGATTGATATCGACCAGGAAAAAGCCCAGGCGCTGGGTGTATCCATCAGCGACATCAATACCACTCTCGGCACGGCCTGGGGCGGTAGCTACGTCAACGACTTCATCGACCGCGGTCGTGTGAAGAAGGTGTACCTGATGTCTGAAGCGAAATACCGTATGCTGCCGGAAGATATCGGCAAATGGTACGTTCGCGGTAGCGATGGTCAGATGGTGCCGTTCTCCGCATTCTCTACTTCACGTTGGGAATACGGCTCACCACGTCTGGAACGTTACAACGGTCTGCCATCAATGGAAATCCTGGGTCAGGCGGCTGAAGGTAAGAGTACCGGTGAGGCCATGAACCTGATGGAAGAACTGGCGGGTAAACTGCCTGCGGGTATCGGCTACGACTGGACGGGGATGTCCTACCAGGAACGTCTGTCCGGTAACCAGGCCCCTGCCCTGTACGCGATTTCCCTGATCGTCGTCTTCCTCTGTCTGGCAGCGCTGTATGAGAGCTGGTCAATTCCGTTCTCGGTTATGCTGGTGGTTCCGCTGGGGGTTGTCGGTGCGCTGCTGGCCGCAACGCTGCGCGGTTTGACCAACGACGTTTACTTCCAGGTAGGTCTGTTGACCACCATCGGTCTATCGGCGAAAAACGCCATCTTGATTGTTGAGTTTGCCAAAGACCTGATGGACAAAGAAGGTAAAGGTCTCATCGAGGCGACGCTGGAAGCGGTTCGTATGCGTCTGCGTCCAATCCTGATGACCTCGCTGGCCTTTATCCTCGGCGTAATGCCGCTGGTTATCAGTTCCGGTGCAGGCTCCGGTGCTCAGAACGCCGTTGGTACCGGCGTAATGGGCGGGATGGTCACGGCGACCGTACTGGCTATCTTCTTTGTACCGGTGTTCTTCGTGGTCGTGCGTCGTCGTTTCAGTCGTAAAAACGAAGACATTGAGCACAGCCATAAGGTTGAGCATCACTAAAACGCTCTCACCGAAAGGGCCGCGCAAGCGGCCCTTTTTTTTATCCCGTTGCCAACAATCTTAAAACGTCTATTTTTTAATCATTCATTAATAAATGTGAATCGTTGAGTCCCTGTAATAATAAAAATAACGTGGACTGTTAATTTTAAGAATTTGAGATTTATCTTTAATTTATTTCGAATAATCTGGAAAATGCGTATTCTCTTTAAAAAAATTAGGAATTTTCCTAACATAAATGAACGCACCAACCCTGGCAAACCGCTGTCTAAGCTTATGAATCGACATAGCCTGTAACCTCTTCTGAAGCAAAACAAGACGTTAGCTTTTCTCTGCTCATTCATATGGGTGAGAAGAAGAAAAATTTAACCGTCTGAGATTTAATTGTAATTTTTCGTAATAGCTCGGTGAAATCTTTTGCGGAGTAGATTATAGTTACAGCAGATCAGGAACAGGTGCACGTTTCAGGTTGCCAGCAGTACCATCCCACACCGGTATTTGTTATTCGTTGTTTGCACTACGACAAGGGGGATGCGTTATGGACGAATACTCACCAAAAAGACATGATATCGCACAGCTTAAGTTTCTTTGTGAAACCCTGTATCATGATTGTCTTGCCACACTCGAAGAGAGTAACCATGGCTGGGTGAATGACCCTACCTCGGCGGTTAACCTGCAGCTTAATGAGCTGATAGAACATATTGCGACGTTCGCACTTAATTATAAAATTAAGTACGACGACGATAATAAACTGATTGCACAGATTGACGAATATCTGGATGATACTTTCATGTTATTCAGCAACTACGGCATTAATAGCGTCGACCTGCAAAAATGGCGGAAGTCAGGGAACAAACTCTTCCGTTGTTTTGTCAATGCTAGCCGTGCTAACCCTGTTAGCCTGTCTTGTTAAAATTATTACAATCAATGGGTGAATTATGTCTGATAAACCACTAACTAAAACCGATTATTTGATGCGTCTACGCCGCTGTCAGTCTATTGACACGCTGGAACGCGTTATTGAAAAAAATAAATATGAACTCTCTGATAATGAGCTGGCGGTATTTTACTCAGCTGCCGATCATCGTCTGGCAGAATTGACGATGAATAAACTGTACGACAAGATCCCTTCAACCGTGTGGAAATACATCCGTTAATTTTTTCTGTTTCATGCATGACTTCTCCCTGTTATGTGACTGATTGTGTGAATGGCATCACATCGACGAATGGGGAACGTTCCCAAAGCGCTAATCACCTTTTAAGGTGATGGCTCTATTAAAGGGAGACGCCCATGAGCGATGAAAAACGTAAGATGATTGCCGGCGAGCATTATCGCCCGGCCGATGACACGCTAAGAACGGACAGGATCCGCGCAAGGCAGCTGATTCACCGATATAACCATACGGCTCCGGATGAAAAAGCCGAACGCACAGCGCTACTCAACGAGCTGCTCGGCCAAGGTGACGATGCTTATATCGAGCCAACGTTCCGCTGCGACTATGGCTACAATATCTTTCTTGGCGCCAACTTCTACGCTAACTTCGATTGCGTCATGCTCGACGTCTGTCCGATTCATATCGGCGATAACTGCATGCTGGCACCGGGTGTACATATCTACACCGCCACTCATCCCCTCAATGCCATTGAACGCAATAGCGGTATCGAGTTCGGCAAACCGGTGACAATCGGCCACAATGTGTGGATTGGCGGACGTGCGGTGATTAACCCCGGCGTGACGATTGGCGATAACGCGGTGATTGCTTCCGGCGCTGTTGTCGTGAAAGATGTTCCAGCCAATGCCGTTGTCGGCGGCAACCCGGCCCGCGTCATCAAGATGTTAGCTTGATAACAGCAACAGACTGTTATGCTTTTTTGCAACCAATCTGTTACTTTCTGCATGGATTAACGCAACATACAATAGGCTATTCCGCCTAACGTTGCCGAGCAAAAGATGTCAGAGATCCAGCGATTACTCACGCAAACTATTGATGAACTCAACGCCCGCGAAAAGCGCGACAACCGGCCGCGCTTTAGTATCAGTTTTATTCGCAACCACCCCGGCCTGTTCATTGCCATGTACCTCGCCTTCTTCGCCACCCTGGTGGTGATGATGCGTTCCGACACGCTGGCCGATTCGGTTTGGCTACTGTGGCTGCTGTTTGCGCTACTGAACGGCTTCTTCTTCTTCGACGTCTATCCGCGCTACCGCTACGAAGATATCGATGTGCTGGATTTTCGCGTGTGTTACAACGGTGAGTGGTACAACACTCGCTTCGTACCACCGGAGTTGATTGACAATATCCTGCACTCTAACCGCGTCGACGGTCAGTACAAAACGCAGCTGCAAAAAATGGTCACCACCAAGGGCGACCTGTCGTTCTACGACGTCTTCACCCTTGCCCGCGCCGAAGCGGCGCAATAAGCCGCTGTAACGTCCGTATTGCCGGTGCAAACTGTGAGGCGGACGTATTACCATAGCCCAACACCAACCCCGTACGGGCATGCTGACGGTCGAGATAAAATGTGCTGAGCGCGCTGGGCGTCATCTGATGCGCACGCGCCTGGCGCACCAGCGACACGTCATCAATGCCGTCAATAGCGACCGTCATATGTAACCCGCCCTCACCCGCCATTAATTGGTGCGGAACGCTTAATTCCTCTTCCAGCGCCGCGCGTAGCTGCGCCTGACGCTTGCGGTACAGACGGCGCATCGCCGCCAGATGTCGGGCATAGTGTCCTTCCTCAATAAAGCTCGCCAGCGCCCGTTGCTCCGCCCGATGTCCACCGCGCAGCAGCGCACGAATAGCAGGTTGTGCCGCCTCCACCAGCATCGGCGGCAGGACCATAAATCCAATGCGCAGCGATGGGAATAACGTTTTGCTGAAAGTACCGAGGTACACCACCGGCGCGTTGTCGTCCATGCCGCGCATCGCCGGAATCGGCTCACCGCTGAAGCGAAATTCACTGTCGTAGTCATCTTCGATAATCCAGCAGCCATGCTGGCGCGCATATTCCAGCAGCGCCAGCCGTCGCGCCACGCTGAGCACCCTGCCGGTCGGATACTGATGCGAAGGTGAAGTAAAGATCAGCGTCGGTGGCGGCAAATCATCGGCAATTCGCATTCCTTCGTTATCGACCGCCACGCCCTCCAGCACAAGCCCCGACGCCATAAATGCGCTTTTCGCGCCGAAGTATCCCGGCTCCTCTACCCATGCTCTCTGCCCCGGTTCACTCAGCAGATGGGTGCAGAGATTCACGCCTTCCAGCGCCCCTTCCGTGATCACAATTTGCCGCGCATCGCAGTCGATACCCCGCGATAGCGCCAGATGCCGGGCAATCGCCGCCCGCAGCGGCCACTCTCCCGCCGCATCGCCGTAGCCAAGCAGGCTGCTACCCTGTTCGCGCAAAACGCGATCCAGCAATCGACGCCACAGCGGCAAAGGAAAGTAGTTGATAGCCGGCGTGCCGGGGGTGAACAGGAGCGGCGGCGTATCGCGAGGCTGTACCTGCGGCAAATCCAGCAGGCGTTCCGGCAGTGAGACAGGGATACAGTCTGTGGCCCCCGCCGTCTGCGGTAAAGACGCCACCCGGGAGCCACGACGATCGCGACGTAGATAACCTTCCATCGCCAGCTGTTCCAGGGCGGCGTTGACCGTATTACGTGAAATGCTCAGCCGCTCGGCCAACGTCCGAGAACCAGGAAGCCAGCTCTGCGCCTGGAGCTGTCCGCACAGGATGGCGTCTCTGAGCGCCGCGTACAGGCTGCGTTGCAGCGTCTCCGCACCGCGCGCCGCAAGCGCATCATTCAAGAGAGTAAAAAAGGGATCGTCGGGAATATTCATGGCTGCTCCTCATGGCACCATCAAAAGATACTCTGGTGGCACTTTTTATGGAACCAGCAAAGCCCTACGCTCGACGTATTGTTTATTTCCCTAAGGAGAGGTTATGAGTCAGCTCAATCAATTTGGTCAGCTAATTGGCGATGCCCTGCCGGACTGGCAGCCACGCCCGTATCCGCAGCGCGTGGTGCTGGAAGGTCAGTATTGCCGTCTGGAACCGCTAAGTCTGCAACATGCTGATGCGCTCTTTGCCGCCCATCAGCAAGCGGCGGATACCCGCAACTGGACGTGGCTACTGCGTGAGCCAGAGGGATCGGTGGAAGAGTATCGTCAGTGGATCGCCGGCGTGGAATCCCTTCAGGATCCGCTGCACTTTGCGGTAATAGATATCCGCACCCAGCAGCCAGTGGGCTCGCTGGCACTGATGCGTATCGAGCCAAATCATGGGGTGATGGAAGTGGGGCATGTTCACTTTTCGCCACTGCTTAGCCGCACGCCCGCCTCAACGGAAGCGCAGTGGCTGTTGATGCGCTACGCCTTCGAGACGCTCGGCTACCGTCGCTATGAATGGAAATGCAACAGTTTCAATGAACCCTCACGCCGTGCGGCACTACGTTTAGGTTTTCAGTTTGAAGGACATTTTCGCCAGGCGCTGGTGATTAAAGGCCACAACCGCGATACCGACTGGTTTTCCATTATCGACGGCGAATGGCCCGCGCTGGACCGCGCCTTCCAGGCCTGGCTTGCCGCCGATAACTTTACCGCCGACGGCAAGCAGCGCCAGTCCCTGGAGGCCTTTCGTTAACGACGTTTTTTGCGCCCCTGTACGGCTTTAAAGCGGGGGTTGGATTTACAGATCACGTAAAGACGACCTTTGCGCTTCACTATCTGGCAATCCGGATGGCGCTGTTTCGCACTGCGCAGCGAGTTAAGTACCTGCATCAGGCCCCCCTTTTCACATCAACAAAGCGGCCAAAACGCTGGGTAAAGCGCGCGACGCTACCTTCGGCGGAAACGCTGCGCTGCTTCCCGGTGTAGTACGGGTGCGATTTGGAGGAAACATCAATCGTGACATAAGGATATGTCACGCCTTCCAGCTCAATTTCCCGGTCCGTTTTGATGGTGGAACCGACTTTAAAGTACTCGTTAGCGCTGGTGTCGTGGAATACCACGGTACGGTAATGGGGGTGGATGTTCGCTTTCATCTGAGCCTCAACTAATATGTTATAACATAACAATTACGATACGCCGTCAAAAAGCGCTTTGCAACCCTACAGTTTTAAGGGAAATAGCCGAAGTGCAGACTGCACTCCGGCAAGGGAGGTTAGCGGCTAAGCTGATGCGCAATCGCGCGCAGCTGCTCGGCAATCGCCTGCATATCTTTGCCCTGCTCCACCTTCGCACCAGAAGAGTGGCGCACGACAAGGCGAGCAGGGAGAATGGATGAAGTCCGTGACGAGGCGTTGTCGTCACTTTCAAGAATGCGGCGTACCGCCTCTTTGCCCTGCAAGTCCAGGTCTAGCGATACCGTGGTCAGCGCTGGGTAGAAAAATGAGCTTTCATAGGTGTCATCGTAACCAATCACCGACTTTTCGCCGGGAATGGCGACCTGATGCTGATGAAATGCGCTCAGCACCCCTAACGCCATCTGATCGTTCCCCACCAGCACCGCCGAGAAATCCGGGGTCTCGCGCAGCATTTGCAGCGCACAGGCATAGCCGCTTTGTGCATCCCAGTTGCCGTGCAGCACGGTCACCGGCTTCAGTCCGTAGCTATTGAGCGTATCCAGCCAACTTCTCAAACGTAGGTTGGCGGAGACAGAACTCACCGGGCCGGCCAGAATCGCCATCTCACGATGACCCGACTCATACAGATATTTGACGCTGGCACGGGTGCCATCTGCCGGATTAAACGAAACGTTATACACCGAACTATAGGGATCAACATCGAGGAAAAGACAGACGATATCATCGTTGTCATCTGCAATTTTCTGTGCTGTTTCAGTCTCTAATGGTACGTTGATAATCACTTTGCTGACCAGCTGTGATTTCAGTTCGTTGATCGAATCCTGAACACTATGATTGACGTTCTCATCAATCATCGAAATCAGTACCTGATACCCCTCTACATTTGCGTAGCGTTTCACCGCTGCCGCAACCTGAGAAGGCGCGTGCAACGCCAGTGAAGTGGTCACCAGTCCAAGGGTATGAGTGGTCTTGCCAACCAGCTGCTGGGCAAGTCGGTTTGGGACATAGCGGAGTGCCTCGATGGATTTCTCCACCTTGTGGCGTGTGGCTTCGGATACATTGGCAGATTTATTGAGTACCCTGGACACAGTCTGGTAGGAGACGCCCGCATGGCGAGCAACGTCTTCCAAAGTTGCGCTTTTAGACTTCATCGTCCGGTTCCTTATGTTGTTATCGCTAGATTGTAACAGGGGTCATCCCAAAAAACGTCTACCGACCTGATTTATGACATACGATAACATAAAAAAGATATACGCCCACATTTCCATGCAACAAGAAACCCCTTACAAAATGAACATAAAATGGTTAATTTATTTGCAGTTAGTCACATATCAACAATCAAATGTTTGCCAGATTTTACATTTAGGCATTTTATTACACTCGTTATGTGAACGTAATACAAATCAAAACGAGGATAATAATGAAAACAACCCTACGCACGCTTTCAATTGCGTTAGCTACTGCGCTGACTTCATCTTCTCTGCTGGCGGCAACGTCAGTTCCTATTGATTTCCATGGCTACCTCCGCTCCGGTGTAGGCGTTTCTGGCGATGGCGGAATGCAGGAATGGCAAAAAAACAAACTCGGCCGTTTGGGAAACGAAGCCGACACCTACGGTGAACTTGAATTGGGTTCTGAGGTGTATAAGAAAAACGATGTCAGTTTCTACCTGGACTCAATGGTCAGCATGGTTTCCGACGGTTCAAACGATAACGAAACTACCTTCGGCGACGATGCGCAGTTTGGTCTGCGTCAATTAAACCTACAGATTAAAGGGCTTATCCCGGGCGATCCGAATGCGGTTATCTGGGGTGGGAAACGCTATTACCAGCGCCACGATCTGCACATCATTGATACCAAATACTGGAATATTTCCGGCTCCGGCGCCGGGATCGAAAATTATACCGTCGGCCCTGGCGCGGTTTCATTGGCCTGGATCCGCGGCGACGCCAACGATGTCGACTATCGCGTTGACGGTGATAACGACGTAAACATTAACTACATTGACCTTCGCTATGCGGGCTGGAAACCATGGAGCGGTGCCTGGACCGAATTCGGTATCGACTACGCCATGCCGAACGCAACTGACAAACAGAAGGATTACGGCGGCTTGTATGATGCTGATAACGGTGTGATGCTGACCGGTGAAATCAGCCAGGATATGTTTGGCGGCTATAACAAGCTGGTGCTGCAATATGCCAACAAAGGCCTGGCGCAGAACATGGTCTCCCAGGGGGGAGGTTGGTACGACATGTGGAACTACGTCAATGATGCCACCGGCTACCGTGTTATCAACACCGGTCTGATCCCAATTACCGACAAGTTCTCTCTTAACCACGTGCTGACCTACGGTTCGGCGGATAACACCACCGAATACACCGATAAATCACGTCTGGTCTCGTTGGTTGGCCGCGCGCAATATCAGTTCACTGAATATGTACGTTTAATTGGTGAAGTGGGTGGTTTCTATCAGAAAGACTCCTACACTGACGGTAGCCACTATAAGCAGAGCGGCGAGAAATACACCATCGCGTTAGGCCTGGCAGATGGCCCTGACTTTATGTCTCGTCCGGAGCTGCGCGTCTTTGCCTCTTACCTGAATGATTCCGAACAGGGCAATGCCTTTAACGACGGCACCGCCAGCGATACCTGGAACTTCGGCGTGCAGGTGGAAGCCTGGTGGTAATACGTTAACCTGACTGAATCATTGTTTTGCCCTAATTCTATCTTTTGTTATTTGCGCCAATTTTATATTTGCCACTCCATTATTGTTTCTATCATCTGGCCTTGGGGATAATGCTATTATTAGGTTGTCCTCTTTTTTTATCGCACCAATAATAAAAAACCCCGATATCAAATCAGGGTTTTCATATAAAGCTATTATTTCCCAAATAAACGAAGCGCCATCCGGCAGAACCGTGAAAAATTTCCAGATGGCAACATACTAATTTATTTATTACCCGTAAAGTGTTCATCTAACAACTGACGCAGCGCATCAGATTGCTTGCCAAAAATAGCGTGAACCTGCTGCCCCAGAATAATAACCCCCAGCGCACCTTCATTCTGCAACGCCTGAGAATCCACGACAGACAGGTCCTTAACCGTGACGCGCAATCGCGTAATACAGGCATCAACATTTTCAATATTATTCTGACCACCAAATGCGCTAATCAGACGCTGAATTTGCTGTTGCTCATTGGCGCTTAATGGCACCGACGGTTTAGGCTGGGAGAAGTAGTGCAGGAAGGATTTAAGACTGACCATCATCGACGCTCCTTGATTATCTACAGAGGTAAAAAAGCCTGCTCTGATGAGCAGGCTTGGGATTGCAGCGGATTATGCTTTACGGCGAACGATACGGCAGTCCCAGGGTTGCAGCACCAGCTGACCGCTGGCATCAGCGCCTGTCGCGGCATGTTCATAGCCATCCGGCAAGGTAACTGTCTGCGTCTGCGCGGTAAAGTTCTGCACAAAGACAAAGGCGCTTTCGCCATCGGTACGCGCGGTAGCCACCACCCCAGGTGGAAAGATGCTGGCAACCGCTCGCGGCAGCGCCAGCTCATCCATTAACGAGGTGAAGAAATCTCGCTGGAACGCCAGATCGTTGCGCGAAGCAATATGCCACGCCTTGCCCTTACCGACGCTATTGACGGTCACGGCCGGGCGCCCCGCATAGAAATCATCACGATACGCCGCCAGCGTCTGCGCGGTTTCAGGGTGAATCAGTTCACACAGGTGGCGCACCTGGTAAGGCCCTTGCAGTCCAACCATGTTCCCCGCCAGCCCCTGAACCTGGTTACGCTCGCCGTCGTCCAGGCAATCTATCTCTTCCGCCCAGATACCTAACAGCTTGCGCAGCGGGCCAGGGAAACCGCCCAGGTGGCAGAGATCGCTTTCATTGACGATCCCCGTCCAGTAGGTGGTGACCAGGTGGCCGCCGTTAGCGACAAAGGCTTCGGCGCGCTCGGCAAAACCTTCGCGCACCATATACAGCATTGGCGCAATCACCAGCTGATAGGCGCTGAGATCGCCATCGGCGTCAATCACGTCTACGGCGACCCCTTGCTCCCAGAACGGACGGTAGTGTTCGTTCACCGTCAGCTCATACTCCATACCTTTGTTACGTGGCCCTTGCGCATCGTCCATGGCCCAACGGCTCTGCTGGTCAAAGATGATGGCGACCTTCGCATCAGTGCGACAGCCGACAACGTCCGGTAGCTGTCTTAAGATATGACCAAGCTGAGTGACCTCGCGGCCAACGCGGGTATCGAGATGCCCGACATGATCGATAATCGCACCGTGGAATTTCTCCACCGAACCACGGCTCTTACGCCACTGGAAGTACTGCACGGAATCCGCGCCGTGGGCTACGGCCTGTAGCGAAGAGAGGATGTGCATACCCGGTTTCTTCAGCTTGCTGGTCGGCTGCCAGTTGGTCACACTCGGCGTGGATTCCATCAGCACGAACGGTTTGCCGCCCTTCAGTGTACGCATCATATCGTGGTACATCGCGGTATAGCAGGCGAGCGTGGTCTCGTCTTTATCGCGATGCCACATTGGATAGCTATCCCAGGAGATGAAGTCCAGCGGCTCGGCGAGCTGCGAATAATCGTAATCGTAGAAATACTCCATAAAGTTGGTGGTCACCAGCAGGTCCGGGTTCACCGCCTTTAATGGCGCAATTTCATGACGACAAAATTCAGTCACCTGCGCGGTGTTAAAACGTCGCCAGTCGAGGTTCAGGCCATGGATAGACACTTCCCCCTGCGGCGACGGTGATTCAATCTGCTCCCAGTCGGTATAGGTGTGGCTCCAGAAGGTGCTCCACCAGGCGTGGTTCAGATTATCGAGCGTCTTATAACGCGCCTTCAGCCAGTCGCGAAACTTAGCCTGACAACGCGGGCAGTGGCACTCGCCGCCGTATTCATTGGAAATATGCCAGCCCAGCACCGCCGGGTGCTGTGAATAGCGTTCCGCCAGCAGCGTATTGATTTTTAGCGTCTTCTCGCGGTAAACCGGCGAGGTCATACAGTGATTATGGCGACCGCCGTGCAGCGCCGGCACGCGGTCACGCCCCACGCGCAACACTTCCGGATAGGCTTTTGACATCCACGCCGGACGCGCGCCGCTTGGGGTGGCTAAAAAAACATGTATCCCGGCGGCATACAGTTTATCAATAACATTATCCAGCCAGGCGAAATCAAATACGCCTTCTTGCGGCTCAAGTTTGGCCCAGCTAAATATCCCCACCGACATGACATTACAGTTTGCCTGCTGCATCATCGTAATATCCTGGTCGATAATACCGGGATAATTCTCCCATTGCTCCGGGTTATAATCTGCACCATGCAATAGCGCATTAACCTTCGGGCTCAAAGGCGGAAATTTTTTCATAATAAAATCCTGAAAAAGAGTGTTCAAATTAATTAAATACTTTTACCGACGGCAAGACTTTCCCTTTACAGTCAAATAGCGCCTGATTTTCGCGCGCATTACCTTCTTTCCATTCATCATGGATATATTTCATGCCCGCTTTTGTAGCCCAGGTATTTCCCGGAACGGCAATCCAGGTTGCCTCCCAATAAAAAATGCCTTTGCCTCGATTATCGGGAACATCAATAATGGCCTGCATCAAGTCATGAATATAGTTATATTGCCCCTGAACCGTGCCCGGATAACCACCGTCTTTCTCTTCTTTCGCCTGGAAGCTGTTTTCCGCGTTATCGCAGTTCTCCAGGGTATAGCCGTAGGCGGCTTCGACCACGATGACATCTTTGTTGTAGCGTTTGCTGATGTCATCCATGTTGGCCTTCAATGCGCTGATAGGGCCATTCCAGTAGGTATACATCGACAGGCCAATCACGTCATACGACACGTTGCGTTTGCTGATTTCATCAAACCACCAGCGGAAAGTGTCGTTTTTAGTGCCTTCAGCCAGGTGGAGCATAATTTTAACCTGCTCGCCATCCTTCAGATTCTCTTTAAGCCCGGAAATCGCCGCATTCAGCAGGCCGGCTAAACGGTCAAATTCGCCGCCGCCCTGCCCCCAGCTTTTGCCTTCCGGCCAGAGAATACCGCCGTTAATTTCGTTTCCAATCTGCACCATATCCGGCAGCACGCCCTCTTTTTTGAAGCGGGCAATAGTGTCGCGGGTATAGTTGTGAATCTCGGTTTTCAGCTGCGGGTAGTCCATCTTTTCCCAGGCTTTTGGTTTGTACTGCTTGCCTGGATCGGTCCAGAAATCACTGTAGTGGAAGTCCAGCAGCAGCTTCATACCCTGCGCTTTTGCTCGCTTCGCCAGCGCCAGCGTACTGGCGAGATCGTTATCACCACCGCCATACGCGTTGCCGTCGGCATCTTTCGGGTCAACCCACAGGCGCAGACGAACGTAGTTCACGCCGTTGGCTTTGAGAATAGCCAGCGCGTCCTGTGGCTGGTTTTGTTCATTATAGAAACGAGCACCATGCTTCTCGGCATCCAGCAGCGTCGAAATATCCGCACCTTTAATAAAGTCCGCTGGCATCGCGTTAAACGGCTTCGTTTGCAGCGCCTCGGCCGCAAACGACGATGCGGAAAAACTACAGGAGAGACAAACAGCAAGCAAAGCGGGTGCAAATCTTTTCATGTGGTTATCCTTTGGTGCTGCCGGAGGTCAGGCCGGACACGAAGTATTTCTGTAATGTCAGATAGAGAATCGCCACCGGTACGGCAATCAATACGGCTCCTGCCGCGTAGGTGGTGTAACTGGCGCCCATTTTTTGCGCCACCAGGTTGTATAACCCGATAGGCAGCGTGTATTTATCCGGCGTACGCAGGATGGTGCTGGAGAGAATGAAATCCCCCAGCGGGCCGGTGAAGGAAAACAGCGCCACCACCGCCACAATCGGCTTCGACAGCGGCATGATTATCTCGATAAAGATGCGGAAGTTACTCGCCCCGTCCATGCGCGCGGACTCATCAAGATCTTTGGGGATCGCGTCGAGATAGCCTTTCATCAGATAGGTATTCATCGGGATCATCCCCGCCACGTAGATCAGCACCAGCGCGAAGTGGCTGTTAATCAGCCCCAGCAGCTGAGAGAGCACGAAAATGGCGATCAGCGCGGAAAACTGCGGGATCATCTGCAGCAGTAAAAACAGCATCAGCCCGTTCTGCCGCCCTTTAAAGCGAAAGCGCGAGAACGCGTAGGCGGTGAAGCTGACACTGATCAGCGTCAGTACCATGGTCAGGAAGCTGATTTTCATCGAGTTCCAGTACCAGGTCATATAGTTCACCTGGCCGTTAAACAGATCCGCGTAATGCTGGAACGACAGATTCTCCGGAATAATGGAGGTACTCAACAGGCTGTTACCGGCGTTAAGCGACGCGCCAATGGTCCAGATCAGCGGGTAAATAATGATGGTGGAAACCAGCACGATAACCAGCCAGGAGAGCGAGAGACGCACCCATTTTTCACGTTTGATACTTTGTGATTTAGCCATGTGATTCCCTTACGCCATATCGTCATTTTTGAAGGATTTCGTGGCGCGGAACTGCCACAACGCCAGCCCGACGACAAAAATCGACAGCAGGATGGTAATGGTTGCCGCAATGGCGTACTGGGAAGAGGACATAGTCAGCTTATAGATCCACGACACCAGAATATCCGTACCGCCCGCGTTCGACCCAGCCACCGCCGGCCCACCGTTGTTAAACAAGTAGATGATGTTGAAGTTGTTAAAGTTGAAGGTGTATTGCGTGATGATGATGGGCGCAATCGAGTACAGCACCAGCGGCAGCGTAATCGTGCGCAGTTTGGTGGTGGTGCTGGCACCGTCCATCGTCGCCGCTTCGTAGAGATCGTCAGGAATCGCCTGCAATACCCCCGTGGTCATGGCAAACACAAACGGGAAGCCAAGCCAGGTCTGCATCATAATCAGCGCGGTCTTGGTCCAGAACGGATCGGTCATCCACGCTTTCGGGCTGATACCGAAGAACGCCAGAATTGCGTTGTTAATGACGCCGAAAGAGTCGTTAAACATCCCGGCAAACACCAGAATGGTGACAAAGCCCGGCACCGCCCACGGCAGAATAAAGATAGTCCGGATAAGCGGCTTAAAGCGCAGATCCTTCTGGTTCACCAGAATCGCCAGCAGCACGCCCACGGTACATTGCAGCGTGGTAGCCAGCAGCGTCCAGACCACCGTCCACTGCAGCACATCAAAGAAGGTCGAACGCCAGATGGACAGCGTGAAAATATTGACGAAGTTCTTAAGCCCTACCCAGTCCACCAACTTTGCCGGCGGCGTGTGGTAAAGGTTGTAGTTGGTAAAGGCGATGGCAAAACCAAACAGGATCGGGAAAATCACCACGAATACCAGCAGGATGAACCCGGGGGTGATCATGAGATAGGGAAAGCCATCGCTCAGCAGCATCTGATACTGCTTGCGCACGCTGTTCAGCTGCTGGCCTTCATCGCGCTTCTTGCCGTTGACCCACGCATCACGCAAGGAGAGGTAATAGACGGTAACGCCAAAGGCGACAATCAGGACGCTGATAATCCCTTCCGCTAACAGGAAAATAGAGTTATCGCGCGGTACCTCTTCTCCCAACGTGTATAGCCCCCACAGCCCTTCACGCAAGAAATCATAAAACACCCCCATAAAGCTGCTGAGCAGCACCAGGAAGATAAGTCCCTTTAGCCACTGGCGGTGATAGAACTGGCCAAAGCCAGGCACAATGGCCAACAACAGGCCACACCACGCATGGCGACCAGCCCCCTGCGCTCTGTTTACATTTTCGCTTGGATTGATAATCACACACGGCTCCTTCTTAAAACGGGAGGTCCCCCTCCCGTCCGTGACGTCAGCGCTTACTGGTTACTCGCCTGCATGGCTTCGATCTGCATCTTGACCTGTTTTTCGGCGTTATCGAGCGCCGCTTTCGGCTCTTGCTTACCGGTGAGGCTCAGCTCGAGCGCCGCGTTGGCCGGCCCCCACACTTCGCCCATTTCCGGAATACCCGGCATTGCCGTCGCGCGCGCCGCTTGCACCGCAACGGCGCTGGCTTTCTCATCGTTCTTGATAATCGGATCGTCAATCATCGCCTTCTGCGGTGGGATCTCACGCGTCGCGATATAGCGCGTTTTCACATACTGCGGCTGGTTAATAAACGCGATGAACTTCTGCGCCATCTCCTTATCTTTACTCCATGTCGACACCACGTAGCCCTTCACGCCAAGGAAGGAGCTCATCGGTTTACCGTCCGGCAGATTTGGTAGCGGTGCCACACCGTAGTTGATGCCGGCGGCTTCATACGGCTGGAAAGCCCACGGTCCATTGATAACCGCCGCCGCTTTCTTCTCAGTGAACAGCGAATCAATGGCGTTCAGACCGTTGTCGCCAATAATTCCCGCAGGGAAGACGCCGTCGGCATAGAATTTTTTCAGGTAAGTTACCGCTTCCACGGCGCCAGGCTTGTTCAGACCGACATCCTGCGCGTTGTAGCCGCCTTTGCCGTTATCGCCAAAGATATAGCCGCCCATCGGGCCAATCGCGCCCCAGCTGTAGTAAATCTGGTCGAACTTGGCGAGCAGCCCGTATTTGTTCTGCGCACGCTGGGTTTTCGAATAGTCATACCATTCCGGAAGGCTGGCCAGCGGCTTATCGATTAAATCTTTGTTGTAAATCAGCACCAGCGTTTCGACCGCTTTCGGCACACCATACAGAGCGTTGTCCATACGAAAAGCGTTAATCGATGCAGGGGTAAACTCATCAATTTGCTTCTGGTCAAGCTTCAGCGGCGACAGCAGCCCCTGAACCACCGCGCCACCGAGCTGATCGTTTGGAATAACCAGAACATCAGGGCCAATCCCTGCCGGGCCATCAAGGCGCAGTTTTTCCAGCTGCTGCGCGTAGGGCATCTCCTGCACGTTGACCTTAACGTCATACTGTTTTTCGAAATCAGCGATAGCATCCTTAATTCCGGCGGATTTCTTTATGTCTTCCCAGACGTTAAGCTGCGTAGCCGCGTGAGCCTGCAGGCTAATCAACTGCCCCGCGGCCAGAGTGGTAAGGACAAGTGCGGCAATAGTGTTCTTTTTCATTATCAACCTCATGTGAAGGTGTAACAATTTATCGTTTTTGACTACAGGGTACAGAACGCTGTGATACGTATAATGCTTGTTTAGCACCGAGTTACTCGGCCGCCTTTACTTTGTTATACGCTACGCTTTGAGTAATGATAAAACCACTAACAACTGCGAGTTGTGTGATCGTGATTGCAGAAATGAAACATCGATATAGGGCACGTAATTAGCGGAAGTTATAGTCTTTCCAAGATTTTTACGCTGTTGAGCATCGCCTGACTGAATTGTAATACGTAATACACAAATGACATTCAGCGGCCCTCCTCCAACGGCAGGCAAAGGTTAACAACTTCGGGGAACGTCGATGTCTAATATCCGACTGAGGAACGTCACAAAACGCTTTGGCAGCACCGTCACGCTGCATAATGTCAATCTCGATATTGAAGACGGCGAATTTGCCGTGTTTGTCGGCCCATCCGGCTGCGGCAAGTCAACGCTGCTGCGGATGATTGCCGGGCTGGAAGAGGTCAGCGACGGCGAAGTACTGATCGGCGACGAAGTCATGAACGATGTCGCGCCGTCGCACCGCGGTGTGGCGATGGTATTCCAGTCTTACGCGCTCTACCCACACATGACCGTCGCCGAGAACATGGGCTACGGCCTGAAAGTGAACAAAGTGCCGAAAGACGATATTCGTCGTCAGGTCGAAATGGTCGCCAAAACGCTACAGCTTTCTCACCTGCTGGATCGTAAACCAAAGCAACTTTCCGGCGGCCAGCGCCAGCGTGTGGCCATTGGGCGTGCCATCGTGCGTAACCCTCGCGTTTTTATGTTCGATGAACCGCTGTCAAACCTCGACGCCGAACTGCGCGTGGATATGCGTCTGCACATTGCGCGCCTGCACCAGGAGCTGAAAACCACCATGGTGTATGTCACCCACGATCAGGTCGAAGCAATGACGCTGGCCGATAAAATCGTGGTGATGAACTACGGTAAGGTTGAGCAGATGGGTTCACCGATGGATCTTTACTACAATCCGATCAATAAGTTCGTCGCCGGGTTCATCGGCTCACCGAAGATGAACTTCCTGCCCGCTACCGTTGCCGACTGGCAGCCAGGCTCGCTGACCGTGAAACTCGCCCAGCAGCACACGCTGACGCTGGCTATAGAGACCACCCCACTCACGCCGGGCGCCACCGTCACGCTGGGCATTCGCCCGGAGCATCTCTCAACCAACACCACAAGCGGGACGGTACTGGCCTTTAACTGTGAAGTGGTCGAGCGTCTTGGCAACAATACCTATCTGTTCGGTCAGTGCTACGGCCACGATAACGTGAAAATTCTGCTGCCGGGGGACGTTCATTTCCGCCCATGGCAGCAAATTGACCTCGCCTTCGATAACCAGCACTGCATGATCTTTGACGAAGATGGCCTGCGCATCAGCGCAGATATTGCCGCGCCGAATCAGCATTAATCCCCTTCTCGCGCGCACGGCCTTGTGCCGTGCGCTTTAGCAAAATTTCGCAAAAGCTCAGACCCCCACTTCGTCATAAATTAGAAAATAACGTTATTGGTCGCCTCCTCCGCCATCAGGCAGTCTGTCTCCATTAACCCAAAGGAGATATCCCATGCAGCGCTGTTGTTGTCATCCCGCATTCGCACCACCTGAATACCACGGCATTCATCTGCAAAATGGAGAGCACCATGAGTCTGACCACCCTGCCAATCCTCAGCCTGGCCCGCTATCATCAGCCATCTGAGCGCGCTGAATTTCTGCAAGAGCTTCGCCACGCAGCCCGCGACGTTGGCTTTTTTTATCTGACCGATCACGGCATCAACGACGCCCTACAGCAGTCGTTACAGTCTGAATCCCGCCGCTTTTTCGCCCTGTCCGACGAACAAAAACAGCAGGTGGCGATGATTCACTCCCCGCATTTTCGTGGCTACAACCGCAGCGCCGCCGAGCTCACCCGCGGGCAACCAGACTGGCGAGAACAGTTTGATATCGGCGCGGAACGCCAGGCGATTACCCTAAGGGAACACGATCCACGCTGGCTGCAATTACAGGGGCCAAATCTGTGGCCCGAAGCGCTGCCGACGTTGCGCCCGGTTCTACTGCAATGGCAACGCGCGATGACCGAGATGGCCATGACGCTACTGCGCGCCTTTGCCGAGTCGCTCCAGTTGCCGCCGGAAGCCTTCGATACCCTGTACGGCGAAAAGCCGAACGAACATATCAAGCTGATTCGCTATCCGGGCCAGCAGGAGACGCAGAACAGCACCCAGGGTGTTGGCGCGCACAAAGATTCCGGCTTCCTGAGCTTCCTGCTGCAAGATGACCAGAAAGGTCTACAGGTGGAGGTCAGCGACGGTCAGTGGATCGATGCGGTCCCGCTGCCCGGCAGCTTTGTGGTGAACATTGGCGAACTGCTGGAGCTGGCGACCAATGGCTATCTGCGCGCTACCGTCCATCGCGTGGTGACGCCACCAGCCAATCAGCAGCGCCTGTCTATCGCCTTCTTCCTCGGCGCTCAGCTGGACGCCGTGGTGCCGGTTTACTCGCTGCCTGAAACGCTGGCGCGGGAAGCCAACGGGCCACAAAGCGATCCGCAGAATCCACTGCTACGCGATGTGGGCTGGAACTATCTGAAAGGCCGCCTGCGATCCCACCCGGACGTGGCAGAACGCTATTACCGTGATGTGCTGCGCGCCCGCAGCGAACAACTGATTGCCTGACACCAAAACAATAAGGAAACACACCATGAAACATGCCGCATTCAAACTGGCAGGGGTTGCACTGTCTCTTTCTCTGGCCTGGAGCGCATCTGCCGAGCCGCTGCGTATCGCTGCTGACCCGGTTCCACATGCAGAAATCCTTAACTTTATTAAGAAACAGGATCCGAAGCTGGATCTGAAAATCGTCGAACTGACCAGCGGCGTTAACGCCAACGAACTGTTGGCCAACGGCGACGTCGACGCCAACTACTTCCAGCACGTGCCGTATCTGAAAGATCAGGAAAAAGCGTTGGGTAAAACCTTCGCCGTCGCCGCGACGGTGCACATTGAGCCGTTGGGCATCTATTCGCACAAGCACAAAGATCTGCAGTCGCTGCCGGAAGGCGCCACCGTGGCGGTACCGAACAACACCACCAACCTGAGCCGCGCGCTGTTCCTGCTGCAAAGCAAAGGGCTGATTAAGCTCGCGGCCAAATTTACCGACCCGGCCACCACGCTGGCAACGCCAAAAGATATCGTTGAGAACCCGCATAAGCTGAAGATTCTGGAAGTGGAATCGCCGCAGATCCCGCGCTCGCTGGATGACGTCGATCTGGCGGTGATCAACGGTAACTATGCGCTGGAAGCTGGGCTGACGCCGGCGAAAGACGCGCTGGGGCTGGAGAGCGCCGAACATAACCCGTATGCCAATATTCTGGTCACCAACCCGCAGTTGGCTAACGATCCGCGCATCAAAGAGCTGGCTAAAGATCTGACCTCGCCGCAGGTGGCGGAATTTATTCGCCAGCACTATAACGGCTCAGTGATCCCGGTTAGCGCGCCACAGTCATGATCGTTATTGAAGGGCTGAGCAAGCAGTATGCCGGAGGCGGCCAACCGGCACTCAACAACGTGTCGTTTAGCGTTCCGAAAGGGGCGATTTACGGGATACTCGGGCGCAGCGGCGCAGGTAAAAGTACCCTGATTCGTTGCCTGAATTTACTGGAGCGGCCCAGCGCGGGCCGCGTCCTGTTCAACGGAGAAGATATTGCGCAGTACGATAAGGCGCAGCTGCGCGCCCATCGTCTGCGCACCGGCATGATTTTTCAGCACTTCAACCTATTACACGCCCGCAGCGTCGCTGACAACGTCGCGGTGCCGCTGGAAATTGCCGGTATTGCCAAAGCGCAGCGGCAACAACGCGTCGCCGAACTGCTGGCGCTGGTGGGGCTTAGCGACAAAGCTGACGCCTTCCCCTCCCAGCTTTCCGGAGGCCAAAAACAGCGCGTAGGCATTGCCCGCGCGCTGGCGGCGGAACCCGACGTGCTGCTGTGCGATGAAGCGACCAGCGCGCTCGACGCCGAGACCACTGCCAGCGTGCTGGCGCTACTGGAAACCATTAACCGCCAGCTTGGGCTGACGATTGTTCTGATTACCCACCAGTTGGAAGTGGTGAAAAATCTCTGCGATCACGTGGCGCTACTTGAAGGTGGCGAACTCCAGGAGAGCGGTAAAATCGCCGATCTGCTGGCCTCTCCCTGGTCGCGCCTGCGCGATATTTTGCTGGGGGATGGCGACGAAGAACGCCGCTTCCTGGCACGTCATGGCCTCGACAGGAGACAATTATGCATAGTCGCATGAGCTGGGAAGATTTATGGCCGCTGCTGGTCAACGGCACGCTGGAGACGCTGTACATGGTGGGTCTGGCAGCGCTGTTTACCGTGCTGATTGGCCTGCCGCTGGGGGTATTACTGTTCATCTCGCGCCGTCAGGGATTAGTGCCGATGCCGCGCCTTAACGCAGTGCTGGGCGCAGTCATCAATACCGGTCGCTCGCTGCCGTTTATTGTGCTGCTGATTGCGCTGATACCCTTTACCCGTCTGCTGGTGGGCACCACGCTTGGCAGCACCGCGGCGATTGTGCCCATTACCATCGGCGCATTCCCCTTTTTCGCGCGCCTGACGGAAAACGCGCTGGATGAAGTGGACTACGGGCGAATTGAAGCAGTGTTGTCGATGGGCGGGAGCGTCTGGCACGTCATCGCCAAAGCGCTACTCCCCGAAGCGCTGCCCGCGTTGCTGGCCGCCACCACCCTAACCATTGTGATGCTGATTGGCTTTTCCTCAATGGCCGGCGTTATCGGCGGCGGCGGGCTCGGTGACTTAGCCATTCGCTACGGTTATCAGCGGTTTAACGATCAAATTATGGTCGGCACCGTGTTAATTCTGGTACTGATGGTGCAGGCGGTGCAGATGGGCGGCGACAGGCTGGTACGTTCGCTGGCGCATCGGCGCTAGCCTGCTGTCATTTGAACAAACGAGCGATTTCGCGTAATAACCGTCTGGATTGTCAGGTATACTTGTCGTACTTAGCCCAGGATAAGGACTGGCAGTGACAACTCGACATCTGGTCGGTCTGATAACCGGCGTGCTTATTTTGGCCATTTTTTTGCCGATACTGCTGAGTGTCTGGCTCGCCCAACGTGAAGCGCACAATCAGTTTATCGATGAGCAGGAGACCTACGCCTCCAGGGTCTTTATTCGCACCGAACAGGTTATGGAGCAGGCAAAAGGCGCGCTGCGGGAGATGGATTCACTCCAAGTGTCCGGGTGTGACCCGGAACACCTGCAGGCCATGCGCCGTCTCTCCTACTCCTGGCGCTATATCCAGGAAGTGCTGTATCTCGATGGAAATACCGTCCAATGTTCGTCGCTGGAAAGTGACGGCAACGGCTTTACCTTCCCACCGCCGGACCGCATTATCCCCGCGGGCTATCGCGCCTGGTACACCGAGAGAAACGATCTGGGTATTCAGCGTTATATGGCGGCTTTCGCCTCCGAACACCATATGGTGATTATCGACCCGATCTCGTTTATTGACGTCATTCCGTTTACCAACTCGACCACCCAGGTCGCGCTGATCAGCACCCATAACAACCGCGTGCTCGCCAGCAGCGCGCCGCTCGACCAACAGGCATGGCAACGTATCAAGCAGGAGCATCTGTCATCGCTGACCAGCAACAACGTGGTCTACACCGTGCGTCAGTTCCCTGATATACAGGTCACGATCATGACCTGGTCGTCCACCCTCCCGCTGTCGACGCGTTTACGGCATCAGCTGATGATTTGGGTACCGGCGGGCATGGTCATCAGCCTGCTTGCCTGCTGGCTGATTCTGCGGGTGCTAAAACGTCTGCAATCACCAAAACAACGAATGCAGGATGCGTTAAACAACGCCGATATTTCCGTTTACTATCAGCCGATTGTGTCGCTAAGCGACGGTAAAGTGGTGGGCTGTGAAGCGCTCGCACGCTGGAAACAACCGGACGGCACTTATCTCTCGCCGGAGATCTTTATTCCACTTGCAGAACAATGCGGGCTCATTACCGCGCTGACAGAAAGCGTCGTCAAAACGGTCTTCCACGATCTGGGTAAATGGCTAAGTCTGCACCCTGAACTGCACGTGTCGATTAATCTCTCAGTCGCTGATTTTCAATCGGTGGTGCTGCAAACTCTGCTACACCAGCAGCTGCGAATCTGGCAGGTGCAGCCGCAGCAGGTAGCGCTGGAGTTGACCGAACGCGGCTTTGCCGACCCGAAAACCACGCTGCCGGCGCTTAACGCCTACCGCGAGGCGGGACACGCAATCTATATCGATGACTTTGGTACCGGTTATTCCAGCCTGCGCTATCTCCAGGATCTGGAAGTCGATACCTTAAAGCTGGACAAATCCTTCGTTGACGCGCTGGAGTACGCGCAGGTGACGCCCTACATCATCGAGATGGCGAAAACGCTACAGCTGAATATCGTGGCGGAAGGCATTGAAACCACCTGCCAGGAGGCATGGCTGCACGAGCATGGCGTCCAGTTTGGACAAGGCTGGCTCTATAGCAAAGCCTTACCGAAAGAGGCCTTTATTCTCTGGGCGGAGAACAACCTCAGGACGCACGCTACTTCAGATAAGACTTAATCACCTGCATCACCACATCGAGATCGGCCTCACGCTGCGTCTCTTCGGGCTCTTTCACCACGTGATCGGTGAGATGGCCCTGAATCACCTGCATCATCATGCCGTTTACCGCCCCACGAATCGCCGCCAGTTGCTGTAGCACTTCGGCACATTCATGGTCGCGGTTGAGCATTTTTTCCAGCGCGGCGCTCTGCCCCTGAATTTTCTTCAGGCGCGTCAATAACATCTTCTTGTGGCGAACGGTATGTGACATAGCGGGATCCTTTCTTAACTCCTGCGCAAGCATACCACGGGCGCTCTTCACTGGGCATTTTTATACTTGGGGGTAGTATATGGCTACTGGGTGGGAGTATAGTGCATGCACTTTTTGCAAGGATCCTGCCGACAATGACCGACTTCACCACACTCTTACAACAAGGCAATGCCTGGTTCTTTATCCCCGGCGCAATTCTGCTTGGCGCGCTGCATGGGCTGGAGCCGGGGCATTCAAAAACGATGATGGCGGCCTTTATCGTTGCCATTCGAGGGACGCTGAAACAGGCAGTTCTATTAGGGCTGGCGGCGACGCTGTCGCACACGGTGGTCGTGTGGATCATCGCAATGGCAGGCATGTGGTTTGGCCGCGGCTGGGATGCGCAAACCGCCGAGCCCTGGTTTCAGCTGCTTTCCGGGATAATCATTATTGCCATCGCGTTGTGGATGCTGTGGCGCACCTGGCGTGAGTCGCACGGCGCGCACGATCATCACCATCATGACCATGAACATCACCATCATGACCACGCTCACCACCACCACGATCATCATGCCCCTCATCACCCCCACGCAAATCTGGTCGATGCCGACTGGCAGGATGCGCATCAGCGCGCGCATGCCGAAGAGATCAATCGTCGCTTTAAAGGACAGGACGTCACCACCGGGCAAATCGTGATGTTTGGCCTGACCGGCGGGCTAATCCCCTGCCCGGCGTCAATCACTATTCTGCTGATCTGTCTGCAACTCAAGCACGTTGCGCTGGGCGCCACGCTGGTATTGAGCTTCAGCGTCGGGCTCGCGCTGACGCTGGTGGCTTCCGGCGCGATTGCCGCCATCGGCCTCAAGCACGTCAGCAAACGCTGGAGCGGGTTTGGCGAACTGTCGCGTAAAGCGCCGTGGTTTTCCGGCGCACTGATTATTGTGGTGGGAATCTACATGATGGGACACGGCATCAGCGCGCTGGCGTGATGCCGTTTTGTTCAGGAGAGCGGCTCGGCCTTCATCGGCGCGGGCGGCGCTGCGCGGGGTAGCTGGAACCACGGCAGGCAAATCTGGATTAATGGACCAATCGCCAACGCGTACAGTACGGTCCCGATGCCAAACGCGCCGCCCAGCACGATGCCAATCAACAGCACCGAGATTTCGATAGTGGTACGAATCCGCCGGATCGGCCAGCCGGTCCGGGCGTGAATACCGGTCATCAGCCCATCGCGCGGACCTGCGCCAAACCCTGCGCCGATGTACATCCCGGTGGCCAGCGCATTCAGCAGGACCGCCAGCAGCAACAGCACGGCACGTAACCAGAGTGATTCCAGCGGCGGCATCAGCGACAGCGTCGCGTCTGCCGCCAGCCCGAGCACAATCACGTTACTGATGGTGCCAAGCCCCGGACGCTGACGCAGCGGGATCCACAGCAACAGTACCGCCGCACCGGTGAGGATCATCACCATGCCAATATCCATCGATGCCAGTCCGGCAACGCCGAGGTGAAAAACGTTCCATGGGTCGGCTCCCAGGTTGGCGCGCACGTAAACGGCAGTCGAGACGCCGTAAAGTATTAATCCGATATAAAGCTGAATCAGTCGGCGTAACATAAATACCTCTGCCTGTCGTATTGATGCTTTCATCATCGACAAAAATGGCATTATGATTAATGACCAGTTTTTAAAAAGTGGACTGCTCTGATGCGCCGACGTTCCGCCACCCAATCATTAGTTCGCCTGCTCGGTCAGTGGCAGGAAAGCCCCTCTTCCACGCCGCTCTGGCGCCAGCTTACCGATGCGCTGCGGTTGCTGATTCTTGATGGCCGACTGCCGCTGGATACCCGCCTGCCTGGCGAGCGCGAATTCGCCAGCGCGCTTGGCGTTAGCCGTACGACCATTGCCAGCGCGCTGGCGCAGTTGCGTGATGAGGGTTACGTACAGAGTCGCCAGGGCAGTGGCTCGACGGTGAGACTGGCTGGTGAAAACCGCCCGTCCACGCCACGCTTAAATACCGCCCAAACGCTGAATCTCTCTACCGCCGCGCTGGCGGCAGGGGCAGAAATTCACCAGGCCTATAGCCATGCGCTATCGATGCTGCCGGAGTACCTTGCTACGACAGGCTACGATCAGCATGGCCTGCCTGCGTTACGCGAGGCGATTGCCCAACGCTACACCGCTCGCGGTCTGGCTACTCATGCCGATGAAATTATGCTGGTGAACGGGGCGGTCAGCGGGCTGGCGCTGATTCTGCGCTATCTGACCGGGCCGGGCGATCGGGTGGTGGTGGAAACACCCACCTATCCGCTGGCGATTTCCGCCATTGAGGGAGCCTCCTGCCGTCCGGTGGCTCTGCCGCTGCCGGACCGGGGATGGGATACCGATGGGTTGGCGGCGATCATTGCCCAGACGGCCCCGCGCCTGGCGTATCTGATGCCCGATTTTCAAAACCCCACCGGGCAATGCATGGATCACGCCACGCGGCAGACCGTCGCCGATCTGGCAGCCCGCACCTGCACGACGCTGGTCGTGGACGAAACCATGGTCGATTTATGGTACAACGCGCCGCCGCCGCCTCCACTGGCGGCCTTTAACCGCGAGGCGCCGATTATTAGCGTGGGTTCAACCGGCAAAAGCTTTTGGGGCGGATTACGACTGGGCTGGATCCGAGCATCGTCACAAACCATTGCCGCGTTGGTTCAAACCCGGGATACCCTGGATTTAGGTTCGCCACTGCTGGAACAGCTGGCCACCTGCTGGTTACTGGAAAACGAAAGTACTCTCCTGCCCGCAAGACGTCATCAGCTGAAAGCCCGTCGCGACATGTGTGCCTCGCTGATGCAGGAGTATTTCCCACAGTGGAAATTCAGGATGCCGGAGGGCGGACTGTCGTTTTGGGTTGAACTGCCAGAAATGATGGCGACACGTTTTGCCGCGCGCGCGGAAGGCAGCGGAATTCATATTGGCGTGGGGACGCGTTTTGGTCTGGCCGGAAGCGGCGAGCGAAATTTACGTCTTCCCTTCACCCTGGATGATGAAACGCTGCGTCGCGCGTTCACCACGTTGCAGCCAATATGGGCAACGTTAGCAGGCCAGTCCGGGGGAAATAAGATGCGAAAAATAATCTAACCGTGCGCATACCTATCTCGCCACCCAATAACGAAACCGGCCTGGCGCTGATATATTCTTTAAAAAGATAACGCCAAATAAAAGAATATATTAGTGCTGCGGAGGAATCGGAAAGCCTTTCAGTGAAATAACGAAAGATTCGCCCTCTTTCTTAATTTTTGCGCCAGTATCACACCAGTCAGAGGCGATACGAAAGAATTCATCGCTGCCGACGTTCCAGTTGAGAAGAACATGCTTGACGTAGCCCGAGCGTAACAGAGCGCAGGCTTCACTATAGTTACACGCTATTGTCGGTTGCTGTTTCATTTTTTCTTCTTCAGTAATTTACGTAATGCTTTGATTTCTTTAGGTGTAAATGGTGCAACATCCTCTTCCGTATGCTGGCTATCGATGTCGTCTTCACATACACCCGCCTCTTCTTCCGCCGTAAAGCCTGACAGCAGTAGCTTCTCCGCCGCGGCCCCTAAAGTCAGGCCATTGGCCTCAGCATAGTGACGAAGTTTCTCTTTAACGGTCTCATCAATTTTTACGTTCAGCACTGCAATTGTCATGTTTACCTTCCCGTAGCAACGCGTCATCCCGAACGCGTGTGTTAACCACTGAAAAATGGTTTTGTGTATTATTTCTGTAATAACTAATACATGAACTCAACAACACATTCCACAAATATATTTTTAACACAACAGGCAATATAAATACCCAATATTAATTTAAATACAATTTATGACACGTACATGACAGTATTATTACAAATAAATGAAGCTTAATTGACGCGCAGGCGAGAATAACCTTAATAAATAAAGGGATTAATAACGTTACGGAGAATGAAAAAGAAGAGGAAATACAAATGGGTGGGGGCCCTGCCAGCTACATCCCGGCACACGCGTCATCTGCCTTGGCTGCTTCCTTCCGGACCTGACCTGGTAAACAGAGTAGCGTTGCGGGAGAACCAACAGAGCCCCCATTGAGAGCGTTGTTACCCAACGCGCTGGCGCATTATCCCTGCTGAAGCAGGCAATTGCAAGCTATCCGCTTCTACCTGCTGGATTCTTGCGCAATCCTCCCTTCACACGGGACATCAGGCTGATTATGCTAAAGGTTCTGCCTTCAGGAACTGACTATGGATGCTTTAGATTCTTTCCCCCAACGCGTTTGGCAAATCGTCGCCTCCATTCCGGAAGGGTATGTGACGACCTACGGCGATGTCGCCCGGCTGGCTGGTTCCCCGCGCGCCGCGCGGCAGGTAGGCGGCGTGCTCAAACGCCTGCCGGAAGGCTCAACGCTTCCGTGGTACCGGGTGGTAAACCGTCACGGCGCAATATCGCTTACCGGGCCGGATCTTCAACGCCAGCGTCAGGCGCTGCTGGCTGAAGGGGTGCAGGTATCGGGGAGCGGACAAATTGATATGCAGAAGTATCGCTGGCGATATTGAGATTCTGGCGTCGCAGCACCGAAGTCGTCAGTCTGCGACGAACAAAAAAATGCCCTCACGCTGGAGGGCATTTTCATTTACGGCACCTGAACCGGCGTGGTGTCCTGCACCGGTACCGCGGTTTGCTGTACCGGAACCAGGGTCACATCGGCCTTGGTACCGCCGTGGTTGATGACTTCCTGGATAGTATCGGTAATAAACAGCAGCTTACCGTCGAGGGTCACCGCCGCGCTTAACAGGATGCGGGCGTTAGGCTGAATATCTGCCGGGTTATACGGCAGCACAAAGCTAAACGGCGCCTGCTTACCTTCAGTACGGGTCACTTTCTGCGACAGCACTTTTGCCGGCGCATCGGCCAGGGAAGCATCCGACAGCGTGACCGTCAGCACCGCTTCCGGCGGCAGCGCCACTTTCTGGCGAATCCACACGTTACCAGAGACGGTCGGGCCGGTAATGGCCTCAGCCTGAGTTGCTGCTTGCGGCGCAGGCGTCTGATTCTGACTTTGCTGGTGAGTCTGGGCACAGCCCGCGAGGGTCAGCGCAATCGCCAGACCGCTTAAGATCGGCACGAGTTTCATTAGCATTCTCCTTTTCGCTCACTCAAATTAAGGCTGTTTTCTCAATTGAGTGACATCGCCTTAACAACTTTTACCGCTCAAGTGTGGCACATATTTCACATTAATGCCTGCAAATGCCCCATTATTCAGATAATTGAACCCATCGGACCACTGGCGAAACTGCGTTATAATGGAAACATTCACCTGACGCTGTGACAGTAAAAATATAGAGGGTATCAATGAGCCAGGCGCTATCGAATCTGCTGACATTATTAAATCTGGAAAAAATTGAAGAAGGTCTGTTCCGCGGCCAGAGTGAAGATCTTGGCCTCCGTCAGGTCTTTGGCGGGCAGGTTGTTGGCCAGGCGCTGTATGCCGCGAAAGAAACGGTCCCGACCGATCGACTGGTACACTCGTTCCACAGCTACTTCCTGCGCCCGGGCGACAGCCAAAAACCGATCGTTTACGACGTCGAAGTGTTGCGCGACGGCAACAGTTTTAGCGCCCGCCGCGTCGCGGCCATTCAGCACGGTAAACCGATCTTTTATATGACCGCCTCTTTCCAGGCGCCGGAACCGGGCTACGAGCATCAGAAAAGCATGCCAGCCGCGCCATCGCCGGACGGTCTACCTTCTGAAACCGACATCGCCCGTTCGCTGGCGCATCTGCTGCCGCCGCAGGCCAAAGAGAAGTTTCTCTGCGATAAGCCGCTGGAAATTCGCCCGGTTGAGTTCCACAACCCGCTGAAGGGGCACGTCGCGGAACCGCGCCGCCAGGTGTGGATGCGCGCTAACGGCGCGGTGCCCGATGATTTGCACATCCACCAGTATCTGCTCGGCTATGCCTCGGACTTTAACTTCCTGCCGGTGGCACTGCAGCCGCACGGCGTTGGCTTCCTTGAGCCAGGCATGCAGGTGGCGACCATCGACCATTCGATGTGGTTCCACCGTCCGTTCAACATGAACGAATGGCTGCTCTACAGCGTGGAAAGCACCTCGGCCTCCAGCGCGCGCGGTTTTGTGCGCGGCGAATTCTATACTCAGGATGGCGTGCTGGTCGCCTCGACGGTGCAGGAAGGCGTCATGCGTAACCGCAACTAATGCGCTTCACGCACAAAAAAGCCTCCCAAAGGGAGGCTTTTTTGGCTTTGGAGATAACTCATGATCCGTCGAATGAGGCGCAAGCGTCAGTGTCGGCGGATTCCCGGCTTCGCAATGCTCGGCCGGGTGACAGGCGTTATCAGGCATTGTAGGCGTTTTCGCCGTGGCTGTTGACGTCCAGACCTTCACGCTCCTGCTCTTCCGGCACGCGCAGACCCACCGTCAGATCCGCCACTTTATAACCGATGAAGGCCACAACGCCGGACCAAACGATAGTGATGGCGATACTTTCCAGCTGCACCAGCACCTGATGGCTCATGGTGACGCCTTCAGCGTACCCCACACCGCCCAGCGCGGTTGAAGCAAAGATACCGGTCAGAATACAGCCGATGATGCCGCACACCCCGTGGACACCGAACACGTCGCAGGGGTCATCCACACGCAGCCAGCGTTTCAGGGAAGTCACGCCCCACAGACCGGCCAGACCCACCACAATACCCAGAATCAGCGCGCCGCCAACACCGATATAACCGCATGCCGGAGTGATACCCACCAGCCCCGCAATTGCACCGGAACAGGCACCCAACAGCGAAGGTTTGCCGCGCAACGCCCACTCGCCGAAGACCCAGCCGAGGATAGCGGCGGCAGTCGCGACGACGGTGTTCACAAAGGCCAGACCGGCAATTTCATTCGCCGCGCTGGCGGAACCGGCGTTGAAGCCGAACCAGCCAAAATAGAGGATCGCCGTGCCAATAAACACCATCGGCAGGTTGTGCGGTTTGAAGGCTTCTTTACCAAAGCCTACGCGTTTACCAATCAGGTACGCGCCCACCAGACCGGCTACCGCCGCGTTAATGTGCACCACCGTGCCGCCCGCAAAGTCCAGCGCGCCATGGCTAGCCAGCAGACCACCGCCCCACACCATATGGGCAATTGGGATGTAGGAGAGTGTCAGCCAAATCACCACGAAAATCAGCACCGCAGAGAAACGAATACGTTCCGCCAGCGCACCGACAATCAGCCCCACGGTGATGCAGGCGAAGGAGCCCTGGAACGCCACGTGGATGTACTGATAGAAGGAGCCCATCAGATCGGTGATTTTGATATTTTTCAACATGATCCAGTCGAAGCTACCGAAGAAGCTGCCGCCAGTGCCGAAGGCCAGCGAGTAGCCGTAAACCACCCACAGCACGCACACCAGAGCGAAGGTGACCGCGACCTGCGTCAGCATCGAGAGCACGTTCTTACCGCGAATCAGACCGCCGTAGAACAGCGCAATGCCCGGAATGGTCATAAACAGCACCAGCGCGGTACAAATCATCATAAAGGCGTTATCCGCTTTATCCACCGCCGCCGGTGCCGCCATCGCCAGACCCGGCAACAGCGCCAGCGCGCTCAACCCCGTTTTTACCATTGTTTTTTTCATCATCTCGATCCCTATCACTGTGCTGTCTGGGAATTACAGCGCCGCTTCGTCGGCTTCGCCGGTACGAATACGGATTACGCGCTGCAGTTCGGCGACAAAAATCTTACCGTCGCCAATTTTTCCGGTATAAGCGGCTTTACTGATGACGTCGACGACTTCATCGAGCTGATCGTCGGCGATAGCCACATCAATCTTTACCTTCGGCAGGAAGTTGACGCTGTATTCCGCACCGCGGTAAAGCTCTGCATGACCTTTCTGGCGACCAAAGCCTTTCACTTCCGTCACCGTTAAGCCCTGAATGCCAATAGAAGACAGCGCTTCGCGAACGTCTTCGAGTTTGAATGGTTTGATTACCACGGTAACCAGCTTCATAGATCCCCTCCAGTCAGAATTCGGTAGTGGCTGCGAACACACAACAGATAAAGCAAGGGGCGTGCCAGAAATGAAAAAACGGCATTCATGCGGGATAATCAGGGATGGTGTGCGGGAAATCGTGGGACAAAAAAGAAAAACGCACCATGCGAGTGCATGATGCGCGTCACAAATGCATTCTGTTAGAAAAATGCCTGTCTCTGGTGCATCAGGCGGTCAAAGCATCGTCCTGAGCGCTGGCGGCCAGTTCTTCCCCGGCCAACTGTAGTTGATACATCTGCCAGTAACGCCCTTTTGCTTCAAGCAGTTGCTGATGCGTTCCCTGTTCTACCGCCTGCCCACGATGAAGCACCATGATGGTGTCCGCTTCGACGATAGTCGATAAACGGTGAGCAATCACCACCAGCGTGGTGTGTTGACGCACGGCGGCCAGCGCCTGCTGGATAGCGCGCTCGGTGCCGGAGTCGATATTGGCGGTCGCTTCGTCGAGAATCAGCACCTGCGGGGTATCAACCAACACGCGAGCCAGCGCGAGCAGCTGTTTCTGCCCAACCGAAAGGTTATTGCCCTGCTCGCCAAGATGGGTATAGATACCGTCGCTCATGCTGCGCGCCAGCTCCGCCAGTTGCACCGTTTCCAGCACCTGCCAGACCTGCGCCTCACTGATATCACGCCCCAGCGTGACGTTGGCAAAGAACGAATCCGCCAGCACCACTGGGTCCTGCTGCACCACGGCGATCCCCTGGCGCAGCACCTGATGACTCAGGCTCGACAATGGACGACCGCCGAGGCGAATCTCCCCTGCGTTCGGCGGATAATAGCCCATCAGCAGGCTGGCCAGCGTACTCTTGCCGCTGCCAGTATGCCCGACCAGCGCCACAAAGCTCCGCGCCGGAATCGACAGCGAGATATTTTGCAGCACCATTTTGTCGCCACGGTAGGCAAACGACACGTTATCAATATCAATGTCACCGTTGGCTAACGGCGCAATATCCTCGCCGTACTGCTGGCGCGGACGATCCATCAGCTCAAAGACGCGCTCCCCGGCGACCACCGCCTGTTGCAGCATTGACTGCTGGGTGGTCAGTTCAATCAACGGTTCGTTCAGACGCCCCAGGTAGCTAATAAAGGCGTACAGCACCCCCACCTCAATCGTTCCCTGCGCGCTAAAGCCGAACAACATCAGTAGCCCACAGAGGATCAGCGAGGAAAACAGGCTCAGCAGCGGGCGCAGCAGGAAGCCGTCCAGCCGCAGGGTTTGCATACGCGCCAGATAGTGTGAACGGCTGACCTCGCCAATACGCTCGCCAAAGCGCACCTGCTGGCGAAACTGCTGGATCACACTCATGCCGTTGATCACTTCGTTAAAACCATCGTTGATGTCGGCAAGATACGCACGCACGCGGCGTACAATCGGCGTGCTGTAACGCTGATAAATCACCATCACCGTCATGACCGCCGGGAAAATGACAATCGCCACCAGCGCCATGCGCCAGTCGAGGCTGAACATGGCGACCAGCATGGCGCCAATCAGCGCCGCGCTGCGCAGCACCGTAGCCACCACGGTCACGTAAAGGTCACGAATCACTTCGGTGTCGTTGGTTACCCGCGAAATAAGCTGACCAACCGGCTGGGTATCAAATTCGCTTAGCGGCTGGCGCAGCGCGGCATCCATCACGTCGGTTCGCAGCTGCTGCACCACGCCGACCGCCGCCCGGTTAAACAGCAGCGACTGGCTATAGTGCAGCGTCGCGGCCAACAGTTGCAGGCCAATATAGGCCGCCGCAAGACCAGCCACTTTCCCCCACGGCAAAATGTCTTTCGCCACCATATTATCGATAAAATAGCTGATCAACAGCGGCCCGCTCACTTCAGCGGCAGCCGCCACCCACAACATCGCCACGGCAATCGACAGCGGCTTACGCCACGGCGAGCCGTAGGCCAGCAGCCGTTTTAAGGTTGGCCACAGTTGCCCGAAACTACGCATTCACTTCCTCCGGTTTCTCTTCTTCCGGCGCGTCGTTCAGCGCGGCTTCCAGCTGTTGATAACGGTACATATCACGATACCAGCCCGCCTGCGCCGCCAGCTGTTCATGCTGCCCGTGCTGGGCAATATGCCCATGCTGCATCACGATGATCTCGCTGGCGTCAGTCAGCGCCGATAAGCGATGGGCGCTGATAATGACTGTCCGCCCTTCGCCCCACTGACGCAGGTTATGCAATATTTGATGCTCAGTACGGCCATCAACCGCCGACAGCGCGTCGTCGAGAATCAGGATTTCAGCGTCCAGCAGCAGCGCGCGAGCAATCGAAATGCGCTGTTTTTGCCCGCCGGAGAGCATCACGCCACGCTCGCCCACTTCGGTGTCGTAACCCTGTGGCAGACGCAGAATATCTTCATGCACGCAGGCCAGCTTCGCCGCGCGTTCAATTTCTTCCTGCGTGGCGCTCGGGCAGCCCAATGCGATATTGCTGGCCACCGTATCGGAAAACAGGAACGGCGTCTGGCTGACGACCGCCAGACGGCTGCGCCAGGCATCGAGCTGAAGCTGGCGTAGAGGAATATCGTGGAAACGGATCTCACCGTCATCCACGTCGAAGTGGCGCTGAATCAGCGCCAGAATAGTCGATTTCCCAGAGCCGGTCGGCCCGCAGATGCCCAGCATTTGCCCCGGTTTCAGCGTGACGTTAACCTCCTCAAGGGTCGGCTTGTCGGTTTGCGGGTAGCTAAAGCGGTGTATCGCCAGCGCGAGCGTACCGCGCCCTTCCGGCACCGGCTGGACGCCATCGTTAACCACCGGCGCTTCCGCCAGCAAAGTGCGAATGCGGCTATAGGCTGCGCTGCCGCGCTCGACGATGTTGAACATCCACGCCAGCGCCAACATCGGCCAAATCATCAACCCAAGGTACATCATAAAACTGGTCAACTGGCCGAGCGTCAGATCGCCCTGCATCACCATCCAGCTACCGCCGGCAATCGCCAGCAGGTTCGCCATGCCGATAGCAATATAAATCGTCGGGTCAAAGCGCGCGTCGATACGCGCGACGCGCATGTTTTTCACCCCGGTGTCCGCCGCGTCGGCGGCAAACTGCGCAGACTGCCGGTCTTCAAGGCCGAAGGCTTTGATCATGCGAATGCTGGTCAGGCTTTCCTGGGTGCGATCGTTAAGGCTGGAGAACGCCGCCTGCGCCACTTTAAAGCGCTCGTGCAGCAGATCGCCGTAGCGATGGATAACCAGCGCCATAATCGGCATCGGCACCAGCGCTAATAATGTCAGCTGCCAGCTGAGCTGGGTGGACATCACGATCAGCACCGCGCAGCCCATCACCAGCGAGTCCACCAGCGTCAGCACGCCTTCCCCGGCGGCGAAGACCACGCGGTCAACATCGTTGGTGGCCCGCGCCATCAGGTCGCCGGTACGGTGGCGCAGATAGAATTCCGGATGCTGGCGGCTGAGCTGACGATAGAAATCTTCACGTAGTTCGACGGCCAACTGGTAGGATGCCCCAAACAGCAGCACGCGCCAGACGTAGCGCAGCAGATAGACCACCACGGCAATCAGAACCATAGTGCCAATCCACATCATCAGCTTACCGGCGGTGAAGTGGTGTTGCGTCACGCCATCAACCACGATCCCCACGACTTTTGGCGGAATCAGTTGGAGAATGGCAATGATAATTAGCAGGGCCACGGCGCCGAGATAGCGACGCCATTCCCGACGAAAGTACCAGCTAAGTTGAGCAAATAATCGCACGCAGTAAAATTCCAGAGATAGAGTTATTCGATGGGAAGTGCTGTGGTGTATTTAATCTGTTCCATCGCAAAGCTTGAGGTGACGTCCGACAGTCCGGGGACGCGATTCACCAGGCTTTTGTAAAAATCATCGTAGCGTTTCATGTCCGCAACCTGCACGCGCATCAGGTAATCATATTCCCCGGCCATACGCCAGAAGCCGAGCACCTCAGGCATTTGCGTCACTTCGCTGACAAACAGGCTGTACCAGTCGCTGCTGTGATGCTGGGTTTTAATCAGGACGAACGCCGTCAACCCTAAACCGAGTTTTTCCGGATCCAGCAGCGCCACACGCCCGAGCAGCACGCCGTCATCTTCCAGCCGTTTGAGCCGTTTCCAGCATGGCGTGGTGGTCAGATTAACGGCATCCGCTAACGCCTGCAAAGAGAGCGTGCAGTCATTCTGCAGCAAGGAGAGCAGCTTACGGTCAATTTTATCTAACATTACCTTCACCGAGAGAAAAATTTTCTCTCTTAATTGTATTTTAAAGGTCAGATAGCAACAATTTTTTCTGCCGTTTTCGCTAAGCTGGGCACAAAATGACAAACGGAAAAATGATGATGAATAGCACCTGGGTCAAAAATGCCATTAGCGAAATTAACGCCGATTATCAACGCAGCGCCGATACGCATCTGATTCGTTTGTCGCTGCCCGCTTTCCCCGGTATTCAGCTGTATCTGAAAGATGAAAGCACCCATCCCACTGGCAGCCTGAAGCACCGCCTGGCGCGTTCGCTGTTCCTCTATGGGCTGTGCAACGGCTGGATTCAGGAAGGCACGACGATTATTGAATCCTCTTCCGGTTCCACTGCGGTGTCCGAAGCCTATTTTGCCCGCCTGCTGGGGCTGCCGTTTATTGCGGTCATGCCTGCCTGTACGGCGAAACGGAAAATCGAGCAAATTGAATTCTACGGCGGCCGCTGCCATTTCGTGGAGAGCGCCTGTGAAATCTACGCCGCATCGGAAAAACTGGCCCGCGAGCTGAACGGCCATTATATGGATCAATTCACCTACGCTGAACGCGCCACCGACTGGCGCGGCAACAATAATATTGCCGACAGCATTTTCCGCCAGATGTCTCACGAACCGAATCCGGTGCCGTCATGGGTGGTGATGAGCGCGGGCACCGGTGGCACCTCCGCCACCATTGGTCGCTACATTCGCTGCCAGGGTTACGACACGCGACTGCTGGTCGTCGATCCGGAAAATTCAGTCTTCCTCGACTACTGGCAGCACCGCGACGCCAGCCTACGCGGCAGCGTCGGCAGTAAAATCGAGGGTATTGGACGCCCGCGCGTCGAACCGTCGTTTATCCCGGACGTCGTCGATGACATGCTGCGCGTGCCGGACGCCGCCAGCATCGCCACCGCGCAGTGGCTGGAAACCCAGTTGGGCCGCAAAGTGGGCGCTTCCACCGGCACCAATATGTGGGGCGCGATGCAGCTGGCTGCGCAAATGCGCGCCGAAGGGAAACGCGGTTCGATCGTCACACTGCTGTGCGACAGCGGCGAGCGCTATCTCGATACCTATTACAACGCCGAATGGGTGGCGACTAATATCGGCGATATCGCGCCGTGGCGTCGTGAAATCGAGCGGCTGATCGCCCAATAAAAAAAGCCCGACATCATGAGATGCCGGGCTTGCTGGTAAGTCTCTCTATTCGGGGGAATAAGGTAGATTTGGTGTATCCAGCCAATGCGTTAAATAGTGGGAAACCGCCTGGTTGTTGCAGTTTCCGATAACCGGCAGATGAGGCAGCGCCGCTTTAAGCTGCCCCATTGCGTTGCCCATGATCACGCCCCGGCCCACCAGCCCCAGCATTTCACGGTCGTTCATGGCATCGCCAAAGGCCATGCACTCTTCCATGCCGACGCCAAGATGGTCGCTCAGCACCTTCAGCGCCGCGCCTTTATTGCTGCCACGCGGCAGCACCTCCAGACAGTCTATCGCTGAAAAACAGATATCGGCGCGATCATCCAGTGCTTCTGTGAGTTGAATACGCAGGCGGCAGAGATCGTCGTGATCGCCACAGAAACAAATTTTGGTCACCTGATGCGCCGGGATCCGCCGCAGATCGCGCAGTTGGTAGGAGAAACCGCTATACACATGCGCCTTGAGTAATTCCGGGATCTCGCGCCCGGTAAACCAGCCGTTATCGTTAAAAACGTGCATACTGGCTTTGGTATCCCAGTAGGAATGCAGCACCTGCTCGGCGACGTCTGCAGCAAGGTCGCTGCGGTACAGCACTTCGCCCTGTTGGGTATGAATGCGCGTCCCGTTACCGGTAATTAAATATGCGTTCAGCGAAAGCGTGTCGACCAGCGGACGCATCTCCAGCACATGACGTCCGGTAGCAAAAGTCAGCGTAATTTGCCGTTCGCGTAGCCGTTTCAGTACCGCAACGGTTCTCTCGCCTAAACGATGGTCTGGCATCAACAGTGTGCCATCCATATCAAACGCCGCCAGTCTTGCCATGATTTATCCCACCTGTGATCGCTCTCTCTTGTCAGTCAGTATCTGCTGGGATATACGGAAGTAATACTGAATACTTCATTTTTATTGTTCCGGGTTTATATGCGACTGTTAAATCGTTTAAATCAGTTCCAGCGTCTGTGGCTGCCCTCGCAGGGTGACGATCAGCAGGTGACCATTGCCGAGCTGGCCGCCCGCTGTTTTTGCAGCGAGCGCCATGTGCGCACGCTGCTGCGTCAGGCGCAGGAGGCCGGGTGGCTTAGCTGGCAGGCGCAGTCCGGTCGCGGTAAGCGTGGTCAGCTACGTTTTCACACCACGCCGGAGACGCTGCGTAATGAGATGATGGAGACCGCGCTCAACCGTGGGGAACAGCACAATGCGCTGGAACTTGCGCAAATTGCCCCGGTTGAGCTGCGGGCGCTACTGCATCCGTTTCTCGGCGGTCAGTGGCAAAACAACACGCCGACGCTGCGTATTCCCTACTATCGCCCGCTGGAACCACTGCATCCCGGCTTCCTCGCCGGGCGTGCAGAGCAACATCTGGCCGGACAGATCTATTCAGGCTTGACCCGCTTCAATCACGAAGCCTCTCAGCCGCAGGGGGATTTGGCTCACCACTGGTCGGTTTCTCCGGACGGGCTGCACTGGCAGTTTTACATTCGCTCGACGCTGCACTGGCACAACGGTGACGCCGTCGAGACGGAACAGCTACGCCGCCGTCTGCTGATGCTCTTCGAACTACCGGAGCTGGCAAAGCTGTTCGCCAGCGTGAAAGAAATTACCCAAACCCACCCTCAGTGTTTGAGCTTTATCCTGCATCGCCCGGACTATTGGCTACCGCACCGGCTGGCCAGCTACTGCAGCGTGCTGGCGCATCCGGACGACCCGGTGCAAGGGACCGGCCCCTTTATGCTGAAGATCTTCGAGCCAGAACTGGTCCGTATTGAGAGTCACCATCGCTATCATCAAAGCCATCCGCTGCTCCAGGCGATCGAGTACTGGATCACGCCACAGTTGTTCGAGCAAGGACTCGGCACCAGCTGCCAGCATCCGGTGCAGATAGCCATCGGCAAGCCGGAAGAGTTGGCTGAACTACGGTTAGTCAGCCACAGTATTAGCCTCGGTTTTTGCTATCTGGCGTTGCGTCAGAGCCCACGACTGAGCATGGCGCAGGCGCAGCGGGTCATCGCGCTGATTCACCGCTCCGGCCTGCTGCAAAGCCTGCCGCTAGGCGAAAACCTGATAACACCAAGCGAAGAGATGCTGCCTGGCTGGGATATCCCGTTGGTGCCGGAAGACGATGAGGTCACCCTGCCTTCCCGCCTCACTCTGCTCTATCACCTGCCGGTCGAACTGCATACGATGGCAGAGGAGTTGAAAATCGCACTCGCACGGCAAGGCTGCGAATTAACGGTGCTGTTCTATGATGCCAAAAGCTGGACCGGTTGCCCCCACCTCCCCCAGGCCGACCTGTTTATGGGCGACAGGCTCATCGGCGAGATGCCGGAATATGCGCTGGAACAATGGCTACGCTGCGACGCGCTGTGGCCGGCGCTGTTTACCGATTCACAGGCTGCCCGCGTGCAGTCGGCGCTGGATGAAGCGCAGGCGTTGCCGGATGACGGCCTGCGAATTGCCGCGCTGAAGCGTATTTTTACGCGCTTAATGAGTGACGCCATCCTGACGCCGCTGTTTAACTATCAGTACCAGGTTAGCGCGCCGCCGGGGGTTAACGGCATTCGCCTTAACGCCCGCGGCTGGTTCGATTTTAGCGCGGCCTGGCTGCCGCCCACCGTGCGGTGAAGAAGCTGGTCGCCGCGCCGCACAGGCGTTACCATAGCGGCTTTCAGATTCACAGACAGGAAAAACCATGAAACGTGCCGTTGTCGTCTTTAGCGGTGGACAAGACTCCACTACATGCCTGGTGCAGGCGCTGCATCAATATGATGAAGTGCACTGCGTCACGTTTGATTATGGTCAGCGCCACCGCGCCGAAATTGACGTCGCCAGCGAACTGGCCTTAAAGCTAGGCGCCCGCGCGCACAAGGTGCTGGACGTCACTCTGTTGAACGAACTGGCGGTCAGCAGCCTGACCCGCGACAGCATTCCGGTACCGGACTATGAGCCCAGTGCCGATGGCATTCCCAACACCTTCGTGCCGGGGCGCAATATTCTGTTCCTGACGCTAACGGCGATTTACGCTTATCAGGTGCAGGCAGAAGCGGTCATTACCGGCGTGTGCGAAACCGACTTCTCCGGCTATCCGGATTGCCGCGACGAATTCGTGAAGGCCCTGAACCATGCGGTGAGCTTAGGGATGGCGAAAGATATTCGTTTTGAAACGCCGCTGATGTGGCTGGACAAAGCGCAGACCTGGGCGTTGGCGGACTACTGGGGCAAGCTAGATCTGGTGCGCAGCGAGACGCTGACCTGCTACAACGGCATTAAGGGCGATGGCTGCGGCCACTGCGCGGCCTGTCATCTTCGCGCCAACGGGTTAAATCATTATCTGGCGGATAAGCCGGGCGTGATGGCCGCGATGAAACAAAAAACCGGACTGAAATAAGTCTTGAGACATTATCGATAAAACAGGATGCCAGGCCGGATAAGGCAACGCCGCCATCCGGCAACTGCGCTGCGCAGCCTGATGGCGCTTAGCTCATCAGGCCTACGAATTACGCTACCTTCAGTCTCAACACATTACTCAACCATTGCTTCCAGATGCTGCCGCAACTCACCTTCTAACGGCAGCGCCTTCTGGGTTTTCAGATCGATACACACAAAGGTGATCAGCGCATCGGCCACCACCTGGCCTTCCGGATTTAGCGTCACCACCTGGCTGAGTACGCCGCTTTTGCCGTTTAGCTGCTCCACTTTGCTGGTCACCGTCAGCACGTCGCCCAGCACCGCCGGGCGGCGGTAGTTGATGTTGATATTCACCACCACAAAGGCAATGTGGTGCGCGCTCATCCACTGGAACCCCGCGCTATTTTCCAGCCCGTCCCAGCGGGCCTCTTCCAGAAACTCCAGATAGCGGGCGTTGTTAACGTGCTGGTACACGTCCAGGTGATAACCGCGAACTTTGATTTGTGTCTGCATAGCGCCATAGCCTTGTTATTTTAAATTATGAATAGAGTCAGAGGTCACACCACTGGTATGACCTCTTTAGTCTGGCAAATTTTCAGCCGAGTGCAAACCGTCAAAGCAAATTAAAGCGTGAGGTGCGCCAGATTCCTCTCAACCAGCGAGCTGCCCATTCCCGGTACTTGTTTAAGATCGTCCAGCGTTTTGAAGGGGCCATACTCCTCGCGATAGCTGACGATGGCCTGCGCCTTCTTCAAGCCGACGCCATTCATCGCCTGGGCCAGCGCTTCGGCTGACGCCGTATTGATGCTCACCCTGGTACCTTCATCCGCTGCGTTCTTGTTCCCCGACACGGCCTTCGCCTGTGTATCCGGCGCGGCGCTCACGCTGCTCTGCGCTGCTGGCGTTTTTGCCGCCGCTGTCTGGGCGGCCTGCGTGCTGAAACTGACTCCGGCACAGGCCATAACGGCGGCGATAACACACAGTTTGATTCCACGTTTCATATTGATGTCTCCTTATTGGTTAATGACCAGAGCACCATAACGAGCGGCGGAAGACCGTGCAAAAGGCGGATTTTAAATGTGGAAAAGGCCGCGAAAGCGGCCTTTGGTATGTTCATCGCATTACAAATTTATGCGAGGCGAGTTCCGATTATTGCTGCTGGTCGATGATATCGCCGAGCTTAATCTTCGCGGATTTACGCAGGTTGTTCATCATCGCTTCGAAAGCGATCTGGGCATTGTTCTGGGTAATCCCCTGCACCATCGCTTTTTTCTGCGCTTCCGGCATTTCGCCTGCTTTCACTTCGTCCAGCGCCAGCAGAACCACATTGCCCTGCATATCGTTGCCGATACCGAAGCTTGGTTTATCTTTCTGCGGCAGCGGCAGTGAGAAGGCCGCCTGGCTCAGCGGATCCTGACCCGCGCGGCTCAGCGTTTTACTGGCGCTAAAGCTCAGACCCGCCGCTTTCATCGCCTCGTCACCTTTACCGTCTTTCAGCGCCACCAGCAGCTTCTCAGCGTCCAGTTTCGCCTGCTGTTCAGCTTTGTTGTGCTTAACGATATCGGTCACCTGCGCTTTCACGTCGGCCAGCGGTTTCACCGCTTCGGCTTTGTGCTCGCTCACGCGCAGTACGAAGGCGCGATCGCCATCGACGGTAATAATATCGGAGTTGCTGCCCGGCATGCCGTTCTCGCCAACCAGACCGCCGTTAAAGATAGCGTCGGCTACCGGTTTGAAGTTCAGCTCAGCGGGCAGGTTATTACGGTCAAACCAGCCGGTTTCGACAGCTTTAACACCTGCCGCCTGCTCTGCGCCTGCCAGGGAGTCGTTATCGTTGCTCGCCGCGTCGCTCACTTTCTGCTGCAGGGCATAGAATGCGTCGAGCGCTTTTTCCTGCTTCACTTTGTCGGCAATGTCCTTACGTACGTCCGCCAGCGGTTTTACCACCGCAGGCTGAACGTCATCCAGACGTGCGACCAGGAAGCCAACAGAAGATTTAATCACCCCAGACAGCTGGCCTTTCTCTTTCAGCCCGGCATTTTTCAGTTCGTCAGGGGTCGTCGAGGCTTCCAGCCAGCCCATATCACCGCCGTTACGTGCAGAGATAATATCGGCAGACTTGGTTTTCGCCAGTTCAGCGAAGTCAGCGCCTTTGTTCAGCTCGTCCAGCACGGCTTTCGCTTCCGCTTCAGTTTTAGTCTGAATCACGCTGTAGCGGTCACGCTGCGGCTGAGTGAACTGATCCTGATGCTGGTCGTAGTAAGACTGGATATCGTCGTCAGAGACGTCCTGACTCATTGCCGCTGCATCCAGCTTGATGTAGCTAACGCGGAACTGTTCCGGCGCCACGAACTGACCTTTGTTTTGTTCGTAGTAGCTGGAAATTTCCTGATCGCTCACCTGCTGTTTTGCCGCCAGTGCGTTGACGTCGATGGTCGCTTCACGTACCAGGCGCTGCTGGGATACCAGCGCCGCCAACTGGTCGGTTTCGCCCGGCAGCATGAAGTCGGTGCCTGCAACGGCGTTAATCAACTGCTGAGTGGTTAATTGGTTACGCAGCGCCTGAGCATACTGGTCAGGCGTCATGCCCATCTGATTCACCAGCGAGGTATAGCGGGTGTTATCAAATTTGCCGTCGTTCTGGAACGCCGGGGTAGCAAAAATCGCTTTACGCACCTGCTCATCGCTGATGCCAAGACCTAAGTCTTTCGCATACTGGTCCAGCAGCGCTTCGTCAATCAGGCGGTTCAGAACCTGCTGACGCATTGTTTTGATGTAGTTTTCGTTGGCCGCCAGCTCGGAGAACTGATCGCCCAGCTGTTGCTGCATACGGTTACGTTCGCTGGCAACGGCATTTTCAAACTGGCCGCGGCCGATTTCCTGGCCATTCACTTTCGCGGCAAAATTATTGTTACCGCCAATCAGGTAACCACTCACGCCGGTCAAAATGAACGACACGATAATGAGACCGAAAATGACTTTGATCACGACACTGTTAGCTGCCGTGCGTAAATTGTCCATCATGGTGTAACAACACTCCGCTGTAGGTGACTTTTATACCTCGTGCAGCATACCACGTGTGGCCGCTGCGCGTGAGGGCGTATTTTGACAAGAAACCGGGGCGGTTGTCAGCACAGACCGCATATAAACGCTTAAAAGTACGCAATAAGCCATAAAAAAAGGCACATCAGATGATGCGCCCTTGTACTTTGCCACATTCCCTTAGCGGGAAAGCGATCAGTTTACCGCGTCTTTCAGTGCTTTACCTGCACGGAAGCCTGGTACTTTCGCGGCAGCGATAGTGATCTCTTTACCGGTCTGAGGGTTGCGGCCAGTACGGGCAGCACGCTCTTTAACAGCAAAGGTACCAAAACCTACCAGCGCAACGTCATCCCCAGCTTGCAGAGATTCAGTAACAGAAGCAATTAAAGCATCTAACGCACGTCCAGCTGCAGCTTTGGAGATATCCGCGCCAGCAGCAATTTTGTCAATCAGTTGAGATTTGTTCACTGTTCTCTTCCTCTCTTTATTATTTATATCGCACCTGAATCCTTCAGGGTGCGATCGCGGAGCAGTTATATCAGGACTCCCATGCCCTTACAACACCCGTTGTCGACGACACACCTGCCAGCCGTCTAAATTAGCGAGACAAAAAAAGGCTGGCAAGTCAGTTTACGCTTGCCAGCCCGCTTTTTATTAACGCTCTTTGCGCGAGGTCACTATTTTGCGGTTACAACCTGCATGCCGGTCGGCTCATTTTGCAGCGCAAGGGACAGAACTTCCTCAATTCGTTTCACCGGGTGAATGTCCAGATCCGCCAGAACGTTGTCCGGAATCTCTTCCAGATCGCGTTTGTTCTCATCAGGAATCAGAACAGTCTTAATGCCGCCACGGTGTGCTGCGAGCAGTTTTTCCTTCAGACCACCGATCGGCAGCACCTGGCCACGCAGGGTGATTTCACCCGTCATCGCCACGTCTGCACGCACCGGGTTGCCGGTCAGGCAGGAAACCAGCGCGGTACACATCGCGATACCGGCACTCGGGCCGTCTTTCGGCGTTGCCCCTTCCGGCACGTGAACGTGAATGTCGCGTTTTTCGTAGAAATCCGGGTTGATACCCAGTTTTTCCGCGCGCGCGCGCACCACGGTCAGCGCTGCCTGAATGGACTCCTGCATCACTTCACCCAACGAACCGGTGTAAGTCAGCTTGCCTTTACCCGGTACGCAGGCGGTTTCGATGGTCAGCAGGTCGCCGCCCACTTCCGTCCACGCTAGGCCGGTCACCTGACCCACGCGGTTTTCGTCGTCGGCGCGACCGTAGTCAAAGCGCTGAACGCCGAGGTAATCGTGCAGATTGTCGCCGTTAATCTCGATGTGCTTCAGCTCTTTGTCGAGCAGCAGTTGTTTAACTGCTTTGCGGCACAGTTTCGAAATTTCACGTTCCAGGCTACGGACACCCGCTTCACGCGTGTAGTAACGGATGATGCCGACGATTGCGCTGTCGTCCACCGTCAATTCGCCTTTTTTCAGGGCGTTACGCTCAATCTGCTTCGGCAGCAGGTGGCGTTTGGCAATGTTCAGCTTTTCATCTTCGGTATAGCCGGACAGACGAATCACTTCCATACGATCCAGCAGCGGCGCCGGAATATTCATGGAGTTCGAGGTCGCCACAAACATCACGTCGCTGAGATCGTAGTCCACTTCCAGGTAGTGATCGCTGAACGCCACGTTCTGCTCGGGATCCAGCACTTCAAGCAGTGCGGACGCCGGATCGCCACGCATGTCAGAAGACATTTTGTCGATCTCATCAAGCAGGAACAGCGGGTTTTTAACGCCCACTTTGGCCATTTTCTGGATCAGTTTGCCCGGCATCGAGCCAATATAGGTACGACGGTGGCCGCGGATTTCCGCTTCATCACGCACGCCGCCCAGCGCCATACGGATGTATTTGCGACCGGTTGCCTTAGCGATAGACTGACCCAGAGAGGTTTTACCTACCCCCGGCGGCCCTACCAGGCACAGAATCGGCCCCTTGATTTTGTTCACACGGCTTTGGACCGCGAGATACTCAAGGATGCGGTCTTTCACGCGTTCCAGACCGTAGTGGTCGGTATCGAGGATTTCCTGCGCCTGGCGAAGGTCTTTTTTGACCTTGCTGCGCGCGTTCCACGGCACCTGCACCATCCAGTCGATATAGCCGCGTACCACGGTCGCTTCCGCTGACATCGGTGACATCATTTTCAGCTTCTGCAGTTCGGCTTCGGTTTTTTCTTTCGCCTCTTTCGGCATTTTCGCCGCGTCGATCTTACGCTTCAGCGCTTCGTTTTCGTCCGGCGCGTCATCCATCTCGCCGAGCTCTTTCTGAATGGCTTTCATTTGCTCGTTCAGATAGTACTCACGCTGCGATTTTTCCATCTGCTTTTTCACGCGGTTGCGAATACGCTTCTCAACCTGCAGCAGATCGATTTCCGACTCCATCATCGCCATCAGGTATTCCAGGCGTTCGTTGATGTCGGACATCTCGAGAACGGACTGCTTATCTGACAGCTTCAGCGGCATATGCGCAGCGATGGTGTCCGCCAGACGCGCTGGATCGTCGATGCTGTTCAGCGACGTCAGCACTTCCGGTGGAATTTTCTTGTTCAGCTTGATATAGCCTTCAAACTGACCGATTGCCGTACGCACCAGCACTTCCTGCTCGCGCTCTTCAATCTCCGGCGATTCCAGATACTCCGCCTTCGCCGAGAAGTGCTCGCCGTTATCAGACAGCGTGGTGATACGCGCGCGCTGAAGGCCTTCAACCAGTACTTTGACCGTACCGTCAGGCAGTTTCAGCATTTGCAAAATAGAGGCCACGGTCCCGACGGTGAAAAGATCGTTTACACCCGGCTCATCCGTTGAAGCGTCTTTCTGGGCGACCAGCATGATTTTTTTATCATGATCCATGGCCGCTTCCAGACAACGGATAGATTTTTCCCGCCCTACAAATAAGGGAATGACCATGTGCGGATAAACCACCACATCGCGCAACGGCAATACGGGGATTTCAATGCGTTCAGAACGCTCAGGATTCATAGAGCTCTCTCTTAGTTTAGTGTCCGCCAGGTAAACTGGTCATGCGACTGTGCTTCACACAACCATTAACATGTAACCAGTATATGGGGATGTATTCCACACATTCAACGCTATGAATACGGAAAAATAAAAGGGGAGATAAAATCCCCCCTTTTTGATTAACTGATTGTATGAACTGGTGAATTATTCGCCAGATGCCTGCTGCGCTTCCGGCTTGCCGTAAATCAGCAGCGGCTCGCCTTGACCGGCAATGACCGACTCGTCGATGACCACTTTCTCAACGTCTTCCATGGAAGGCAGATCGTACATGGTTTCGAGCAGCGCGGCTTCCACGATGGAACGCAGGCCACGGGCGCCGGTTTTACGCGCCATGGCTTTCTTGGCGATAGCGTCCAGCGCTTCATCACGGAATTCCAGATCCACACCTTCGAGGTTGAACAGCGCCTGGTACTGCTTAGTCAGGGCGTTTTTCGGCTCTTTGAGGATCTGAATCAGCGCTTCTTCGCTTAACTCAGTCAGCGTTGCTACCACCGGCAGACGACCGATAAACTCAGGGATCAGACCAAATTTGATCAGATCTTCCGGCTCAACCTGGCTCAGCAGTTCGCCTTCGCTGGCTTTATCCGTTTTCGATTTCACCGTCGCGCCAAAGCCAATACCCGAACCGGTTTCAACGCGGTTACCGATCACTTTATCCAGACCGGCAAACGCGCCGCCGCAGATGAAGAGGATCTTCGAGGTATCAACCTGCAGGAATTCCTGCTGCGGATGCTTACGTCCGCCCTGCGGCGGAACGGCCGCTACGGTGCCTTCAATCAGCTTCAGCAGCGCCTGCTGTACGCCTTCGCCGGACACGTCGCGGGTAATCGACGGGTTGTCAGATTTACGGGAAATCTTGTCAATTTCATCGATGTAAACAATACCGCGCTGCGCTTTCTGTACGTCGTAGTCGCACTTCTGCAGCAGTTTCTGAATAATGTTTTCAACGTCTTCACCCACGTAACCCGCTTCGGTCAGGGTGGTGGCGTCCGCCATGGTGAACGGAACGTCCAGCAGGCGAGCCAGCGTTTCTGCCAGCAGGGTTTTACCGGAACCGGTTGGGCCGATCAGCAGAATGTTACTTTTGCCAAGCTCAACGCCGTTGTTGGTATCACCGTTACGCAGACGTTTGTAGTGGTTGTAGACCGCAACGGCCAGCACCTTTTTCGCCTGTTCCTGACCGATAACATAGTCATCTAAGTGGTGGCGAATTTCGTGTGGCGTCGGCAGAGCACTGCGTTCACGATGCGGCGCCACTTCTTTAATCTCTTCGCGAATGATGTCGTTACATAAGTCGACGCATTCGTCGCAGATATACACGGATGGGCCGGCGATGAGCTTACGCACTTCGTGCTGGCTTTTGCCGCAAAAAGAGCAGTACAACAGTTTGCCCGAGCCATCTTTGCGTTTATCTGTCATGAGTCAAAACCTCTTTTTAAGTTCTTTGTGCCGCATATGACGACGCAAATGCCATTCTTAAGCGCAAGCTGCTACGCAAGCGTTGTGCCGCCCTTAGTATTATATACCGTGCAGCGGCACGTGCCGTCATGACATTAGTTACGTTGACTCAAAATTGAGTCAACCAGGCCATACTCGACGGCTTCAGAAGCGGACAGGAAGCGGTCACGTTCAGTGTCGCTTTCGATCTGCTCCAGAGACTTGCCGGTATGGTGCGCCATAAGCTCATTCATACGTCCTTTCACCTTCAGGATCTCACGGGCGTGGATTTCGATATCCGTCGCCTGGCCCTGATAACCGCCCAGCGGTTGGTGAATCATCACGCGGGAGTTCGGCAAGCAGAAGCGCTTACCTTTTGCGCCTGCGGTCAGCAGGAACGCGCCCATCGACGCCGCTTGCCCCATACAGATGGTGCTGACGTCCGGCTTGATGAACTGCATGGTGTCATAAATAGACATCCCAGCCGTAATCACGCCACCTGGGGAGTTGATGTACAGGTAAATGTCTTTTTCCGGGTTTTCCGCTTCCAGAAACAGCATTTGCGCCACAATCAGGTTCGCCATGTGGTCTTCCACCTGGCCGGTCAGAAAGATGACACGCTCTTTAAGCAGACGGGAGTAGATATCAAAAGAACGTTCGCCACGGGAGGTCTGTTCAATGACCATCGGCACCAGGGCCATGTGGGGTGCAAAGTTATCTCGTTCGCCACTGTATGACATTTCCGTCTCCTGGATAATAAATAAAATAGCCACAGCTTTCTGATTATAGAGATGCGGCGAGTGATTCGTTCCCCCAGTAATGGGTACGATCTTACCCTATTTCAAGCATAACAATATTTTGTTGTTACGCTAACACCCAAACGGCGTTTTATCATGTCAGCTTTACTTATCGCTGCAATAAAAAAAAACCCGTCACCAAAAGGCAACGGGTTTTTCTCAAAACCGTAAACCGGGAAGCGAAATTACGCCTGCTGGTTCATCAGTTCGTTGAAGGAAGTTGCTTTTTCAGTCACTTTCGCTTTTTCCAGAACCGCTTCAACAGCCTGTTCTTCCAGAGCGACGCTGCGCATGTTTTCCATCAGCTCTTTGTTTTTGCTGTAGAATTCAATAACTTCTTTCGGATCTTCGTAGGCGGAAGCCATTTCTTCGATCAGGGTAGCAACGCGTGCTTCGTCAGCTTTCAGCTCGTGGGTACGAATCACTTCGCCCAGCAGCAGGCCAACAACAACGCGGCGTTTCGCCTGCTCCTCGAACAGTTCGCGCGGCAGTTCCATCGCTTGCTGCTGGTTGCCACCGAAACGCTGAGCAGCCTGACGACGCAGAACGTCGATTTCGCTGTCGATCAGGGCAGCCGGAACGTCGATTTCGTTCGCTTTCACCAGGCCTTCGATCGCCTGAGATTTCACACGGTTACGTACCGCGCCTTTCAGCTCGCGTTCCATGTTTTTACGCACTTCAGCGCGCAGACCTTCTACGGTGCCATCTTCAACGCCGAAACGTTTGATGAATTCAGCAGTCAGTTCCGGCAGCTCACGCTCTTCAACTTTCTTCAGGGTAATCGCGAACTTAGCCGCTTTACCTTTCAGGTTTTCAGCGTGATATTCTTCCGGGAAGGTCACGTCAATGGTGAACTCTTCGCCTGCTTTGTGGCCTTTGATACCGTCTTCAAAGCCCGGGATCATACGACCCTGGCCCATCGCCAGTACGAAGTCAGTCGCTTTGCCGCCTTCGAACTCTTCGCCGTCTACGGAACCGATGAAGTCAACGGTTACGCGGTCTTCAGCGTCAACAGCGCCGTCTTTGTCTTTCCAGTTAGCCTGCTGCTTACGCAGGGTGTCCAGCATGCCGTCAACGTCGGCTTCGGTCACTTCAACAACCGGTTTTTCAACTTCGATAGCGTCCAGACCTTTCAGCTCAACTTCCGGGTACACTTCGAATTCTACTGCGTAGGTGAAGTCTTCACCCTGCTTGTATTCGCCCGGAACGTAGTTCGGTGCGCCAGCGGGATTGATCTTCTCTTTGATGATCGCATCAACAAAGTTGCGGCTCATCAGGTCACCCAGCACGTCCTGACGCACGGAAGCGCCATAACGCTGAGCAACAACATTCATCGGTACTTTACCTTTACGGAAACCGTCAATGCGTACTTTTTTCGCTACGTTGACCAGCTCGCTTTTTACAGCGGTCTCGATGCTGTCAGCAGCGATAGTAATCGTTACACGGCGGCCAAGGCCCTGAGTGGTTTCAACTGAAACTTGCATCTTGTTACCTCAAAAAAATCACAGTGCTCGGTCAACTCTGAATCATGCCTTGCAGTACTGGGACGTTCTCTTTTAATCAGAAACCATTCCCTGTAGCCAGAATCATCCCGAAGACATTCCGAAAAATAAGACGCAGCATTATAGCGGCATCACTTTTATGAGTCGAGAACGGTTATCACACGTTGCTGCGGCATTTTTCACAATTCCCGGCTAATTTTTGTCTGAATACTGTTTTTAGCGCTCAAAATTCAGACAAAACAAAACGGCCCGCAGGCCGTTTTCTCATAATCTGTACGCAACATACTGGAAAAGTTCCGCGTTGCAAATGCCTTTTCTACGCGATAGTCCCCGCGCCGCGACACGGCGGCGAGGCAAAAACGGTATCCTGTAAACCTTCCCACTCTTTACGCGTGTAGGTATGCAGTGCCAGAGCATGTACGGTGGAGGCAAACTCCTCTGTTAGGGTGCCATAGATCATTCGGTGGCGATTCAGGAAGCGTTCCCCGGTAAAGCGATCGCTCACCAGCACAACTTTAAAGTGGCTCTCTGAGCCTGCCGGTACGTTGTGGCGGTAGCTTTCATCGACAACTTCCAGGAACACAGGATCAAACGCTGCCCTTAATTTTTCTTCGATTTGTTCACGCATCATCATGATATTACTCCTCCGACAACGTTAAGATGCCGCCTATCCCTTTAAATGTTAGCCGCTTTTACTGATTCCATTACACAAAGGCAACAAAAAATTAGCGTTCGCCTCATTTTATTTGTCAAGTAGATGAAGTTAACGCCTTTTACAATCCGTTCTCATCTGAAATCCTGCCGCAAACCGCTTCTTGTTGCAGAAAAGCACCAACACGATGAAATTACATGCATTGCCTACTTCCCCTGACCGTTGGCGATGTTATGATGGCGGGAATTTTCAGTAAACAATGCGTTTGAGAACCCTAACATGTTAAAAAAAATCCTCTTCCCACTGGTAGCACTGTTTATGTTGGCAGGATGCGCAACGCCGCCGACCACCGTTGACGTGTCGCCGAAAATCACACTGCCTCAGCAGGATCCGAGCCTGATGGGCGTGACCGTCAGCATTACCGGCGCCGACCAGCGTCAGGATCAGGCGCTGGCGAAAGTCACTCGCAACAACCAGCTGGTAACCCTGACCGCTTCCCGCGACCTGCGCTTCCTGATGCAAGAAGTGCTGGAAAAACAGATGACCGCGCGTGGCTACATGATTGGCCCGAACGGTGCGGTAAACCTGCAGATCATCGTTAATCAGCTGTACGCCGACGTTTCCCAGGGTAACGTGCGTTACAACATCAATACCAAAGCGGATATTGCTATCATCGCGACCGCCGCCAACGGTAACAAGATGACCAAAAACTACCGTTCTAACTATTCCGTTGAGGGCGCGTTCCAGGCCTCCAACCAGAATATCGCCAATACCGTTGATAGCGTCCTGAGCGACACCATCGCCGATATGGCCCAGGACACCGCGATCCACGATTTCATCAAACAGAACGCCCGTTAATCCTGTCTCAGACCCGGCACCTCGCCGGGTCTGAACGTATACGCCTATGTCTGCTCACTATCTGCGAATTTTTCAGCAACCGAAATCAGCCATTCTGCTGATTCTTGGCTTTGCGTCCGGTTTACCGCTTGCCCTGACCTCAGGGACGCTCCAGGCGTGGATGACGGTCGAGAATATCGACCTGAAAACCATCGGTTTCTTCTCGCTTGTCGGACAGGCATATGTGTTTAAGTTTCTCTGGTCTCCGGTCATGGACCGCTATACGCCGCCATTCCTTGGGCGTCGTCGCGGCTGGCTGTTAACCACCCAATGTTTGCTGCTTGCCGCCATTGCGGCGATGGGTTTCCTTGAACCCGCCACACAGCTGCGCTGGATGGCGGCGTTGGCGGTTGTTATCGCCTTCTGTTCCGCTTCGCAGGATATCGTCTTCGACGCCTGGAAAACCGACGTGCTGCCCGCCGAAGAGCGCGGGGCCGGTGCGGCAATTAGCGTGCTGGGCTACCGCCTGGGGATGCTGGTTTCCGGCGGTTTAGCGCTGTGGCTGGCTGATAAATGGCTGGGCTGGCAGGGCATGTACTGGCTGATGGCCGCGCTGCTGGTGCCCTGTATTATCGCCACCCTTCTGGCACCGGAACCAAGCGACGTTATTCCGGTACCTAAAAGCCTTGAGCAAGCGGTGGTTGCGCCGTTAAAAGATTTCTTTGGCCGCAACAACGCGTGGCTGATCCTGCTGCTGATTGTGATGTACAAGCTCGGCGATGCCTTCGCCATGAGCCTGACCACCACCTTCCTGATTCGCGGCGTTGGCTTTGACGCAGGCCAGGTCGGGATGGTCAACAAAACCCTTGGCTTATTCGCGACCATCGTCGGCGCACTGTACGGCGGCGTGCTGATGCAGCGTCTGACGTTGTTCCGCGCGCTGCTCATTTTCGGTATTTTGCAGGGTGTCTCCAACGCCGGTTACTGGATGCTGTCGGTCACCGATAAACACCTCTACTCGATGGCGGCGGCGGTGTTCTTTGAAAACCTGTGTGGCGGTATGGGCACCGCGGCGTTTGTCGCCCTGCTGATGACGTTATGCAATAAGTCGTTTTCCGCCACCCAGTTTGCGCTACTGTCGGCACTCTCTGCCGTAGGTCGTGTGTACGTCGGGCCAATTGCCGGCTGGTTTGTTGAAGCCCACGGCTGGCCAACGTTCTATCTTTTCTCAGTGGTCGCCGCCGTGCCGGGAATCTTCTTACTGCTCGTTTGCCGACAAACGCTGGAGTATACCCAGCAAACCGAGCAGTTTATGCCGCGTACGGACTACAGCGGCGGCTATCGTCTGGCGCTGCGTCTGCTGTTAGTGGGTGTTGCGCTGCTGGGCATCTGGCTGCTGATGTTAATCAGCGATGCGCTGGATTTCTCAGCGCTATCGTGGTCAGCGAGGGTGCTTGAAGCGGGGGTAGCGATTGCCTTTGTTGGCATCGTTGTCGGCTGCCTGCTTGACTATCTGGCTCTGCGTAAAACATCGGTTCCGCTAAATAAGTAAAAAATGCGGCCTATCCGATGTAATCACTACGCGTAATAATAACTCACGCATCGTATATAAAATTTTTTATTTGCGCTTTTGTGCGCTTTAGAATTCTGGAAATTACTGGAACGTTTAAAACAGGCTTTATTTCTTTAACCGATTCAGCAGCAGACCAATTAAATTTTCGTTTTTTAATTGTCTTTTATTTGATGATTAATTGTTAATTAATTGTATATTTTTGACAATGGTTATACCAATTGCCATCCTAACCCTTCCCTTATGCCCCCTTTCGTTATAACGCCCGTCAGATGGGCATTCCGCCTGAAAAATAGACACATTCGGCAACATCTGTGACAAGCACGGCAGAACCCGGTAACACATAACTGACAGAGCCCCAATGATGTTTACAGTAATGTAACCTTCCCGTAAAATGACCCCACACTTTAAACGCCACCAACACCCCGTGGAATTGAGGTCGTTACATGAGACTCAGGAAATACAATAAAAACTTGGGATGGTTGTCATTAATCGCCAGCACTGTATTACTCAGTGGCTGTGATTCTGCACTACTTGACCCCAAAGGACAGATTGGACTGGAGCAGCGTTCGCTGATTCTGACGGCCTTCGGCCTGATGATGATCGTCGTGATACCGGCCGTCTTAATGGCTGTTGGTTTCGCCTGGAAGTATCGTGCGAGCAATAAAGATGCGAAGTATAGCCCGAACTGGTCACACTCCAATAAAGTGGAAGCTGTGGTCTGGACCGTGCCAATTCTTATCATCATCTTCCTCGCCGTTCTGACCTGGAAAACCACTCACTCCTTAGAACCGAGCAAACCGCTGGTTCATGACGAGAAACCTATCACCATTGAAGTGGTTTCCATGGACTGGAAATGGTTCTTCATCTACCCGGAGCAGGGCATTGCTACCGTTAACGAAATCGCTTTCCCGGCGAACGTACCGGTGCAGTTCAAAGTGACCTCCAACTCCGTGATGAACTCCTTCTTTATCCCGCGTCTGGGCAGCCAGATTTACGCCATGGCCGGCATGCAGACCAACCTGCATCTTATCGCTAACGAAGCGGGTACCTACGACGGTATCTCAGCAAGCTATAGCGGCCCGGGCTTCTCTGGTATGAAGTTCAAAGCCATTGCTACGCCGGATCGTGCCACATTCGATCAGTGGGTCGCTAAAGCGAAACAATCTCCGAACACCATGAACGACATGGCGGCATTCGAGAAAGTGGCTGCACCGAGCGAATACAACAAGGTGGAGTACTTCTCCAGCGTGAAACCAGATTTGTTTAAAGCAGTGACCAGCAAATTCATGGATCACGGCAAGAGCATGAACATGTCCAAACCGGAAGGCGAACACGCAGCGCACGAAGGAATGGAAGGCATGGACATGAGCCACGCGGAATCCGCTCACTAAGGGGCCGAGGAAGAATACGATGTTCGGAAAATTGACACTGGATGCAGTGCCCTACCACGAACCCATTATCGTGGTTACGGTGGCTGCCATTATCGTCGGGGGACTTGCTCTCCTGGCGGCCATCACTTACTTCGGTAAGTGGTCCTATCTATGGAACGAGTGGCTGACCTCCGTCGACCACAAAAAACTCGGCATCATGTATGTCATCGTCGCTATCGTCATGCTGCTGCGTGGCTTTGCCGATGCCATTATGATGCGTAGCCAGCAGGTGCTGGCCTCTGCCGGGGAAGCAGGCTTCCTGCCGCCTCATCACTACGACCAGATCTTTACCGCCCACGGCGTTATCATGATCTTCTTCGTGGCGATGCCGTTCGTTATCGGTCTGATGAACCTGGTGGTTCCGCTGCAGATCGGCGCGCGCGACGTGGCGTTCCCGTTCCTGAACAACCTGAGCTTCTGGTTCACCGTTGTCGGTGTGGTTCTGGTTAACCTGTCGCTGGGTGTGGGTGAATTTGCTCAGACCGGCTGGCTGGCCTATCCGCCGCTCTCGGGAATTGAGTACAGTCCGGGCGTAGGGGTCGATTACTGGATTTGGGCGCTGCAGCTCTCCGGTATTGGTACCACCCTGACCGGTATTAACTTCTTCGTGACCATCATCAAGATGCGTGCGCCAGGAATGACGATGTTCAAGATGCCGGTATTTACCTGGGCATCTCTGTGCGCCAACATCCTGATTATCGCCTCCTTCCCAATTCTGACGGTTACCATCGCGCTGCTGACCCTGGATCGCTATCTGGGCACCCATTTCTTTACCAACGATATGGGCGGCAACATGATGATGTACATCAACCTGATTTGGGCCTGGGGCCATCCGGAAGTGTACATCCTGGTTCTGCCGGTCTTCGGTGTGTTCTCTGAAGTTGCCGCAACCTTCTCGCGTAAACGCCTGTTTGGCTACACCTCGCTGGTGTGGGCGACCGTGTGTATTACCATCCTGTCGTTCATCGTTTGGCTGCACCACTTCTTTACCATGGGTGCCGGCGCGAACGTTAACGCCTTCTTCGGTATTACCACGATGATTATCGCCATCCCGACCGGGGTGAAGATCTTCAACTGGCTGTTCACCATGTATCAGGGCCGCATCGTCTTCAACTCGGCGATGCTGTGGACCATCGGCTTTATCGTGACCTTCTCGGTCGGCGGTATGACCGGCGTTCTGCTGGCGGTGCCGGGCGCGGACTTCGTGCTGCACAACAGCCTGTTCCTGATTGCGCACTTCCATAACGTGATCATCGGCGGTGTGGTATTTGGTTGCTTCGCCGGTCTGACCTACTGGTGGCCGAAAGCCTTTGGCTTCACCCTGAACGAAACCTGGGGCAAACGCGCCTTCTGGTTCTGGATCATCGGCTTCTTCGTTGCGTTTATGCCGCTGTACGTGCTGGGCTTCATGGGTATGACCCGTCGCCTGAGCCAGCAAATTGACCCGCAGTTCCACCCGATGCTGGTGATTGCCGCATGCGGTGCTGCGCTGATTGCCTGCGGTATCCTGTGCCAGCTGATTCAGTTCTACGTGTCTATTCGCGACCGCGAGCAGAACCGTGACCTGACCGGTGACCCATGGGGCGGCCGTACGCTGGAGTGGGCAACCTCTTCCCCGCCTCCGTTCTATAACTTTGCCATTGTGCCGCAGATTCACGAACGCGATGCATTCTGGGAAATGAAAGAAAAAGGCGAAGCGTACAAGCAGCCGACACAGTATGAAGAAATTCATATGCCGAAAAACAGCGGTGCGGGCATCGTGATTGCCGCCTTCGCTACGGTGTTTGGTTTCGCCATGATCTGGCATATCTGGTGGATGGCGATTGTCGGCTTCGCTGGCATCCTGATCACCTGGATTATCAAAAGCTTTGACGAGGACGTGGATTACTACGTGCCGGTTGCAGAAGTCGAAAAACTGGAAAATCAGCATTTCGATGAGATTTCTAAGGCAGGGCTGAAAAATGGCAACTGATACTCTCGCGCATAACGCCCACGCGCATGAACACGGGCATCACGATACAGGGCCGATGAAAGTCTTCGGTTTCTGGATCTACCTGATGAGCGACTGCATTATCTTCGCCACGCTGTTTGCCACCTATGCCGTTCTGGTGAACGGCACGGCGGGCGGCCCGACCGGTAAAGATATCTTCGAACTGCCGTTCGTGCTGGTGGAAACCGCACTGCTGCTGTTCAGCTCCATCACCTACGGCATGGCGGCTATCGCCATGTACAAAAACAACAAGAGCCAGGTGGTTTCCTGGCTCGCCCTCACCTTCCTGTTTGGTGCCGGGTTCATCGCGATGGAAATCTATGAATTCCATCACCTGATTGTTGAAGGTATGGGCCCGGATCGCAGCGGCTTCCTGTCAGCGTTCTTCGCGCTGGTCGGGACTCACGGTCTGCACGTCACCTCCGGTCTTATCTGGATGGCGGTGCTGATGGTGCAGATTTCTCGCCGCGGCCTGACCAGCACTAACCGTACGCGTATCCTGTGCCTGAGCCTGTTCTGGCACTTCCTGGACGTCGTATGGATCTGCGTGTTCTCAGTTGTTTACCTGATGGGGGCGATGTAATGAGTCATTCTAACGATCACAGCGGCGCATCCCACGGCAGCGTGAAGTCGTACATGACAGGTTTTATCCTGTCTATCATCCTGACGGTGATCCCGTTCTGGATGGTAATGACCGGTAGCGCGTCGCATGCGGCAATTCTCGGCACCATTCTGGTGACCGCTGTTGTGCAGATCGTCGTACACCTGGTGTACTTCCTGCACATGAACAGCAAGTCTGACGAAGGCTGGAACATGACCGCGTTTGTCTTTACCGTGATAATCATTGCCATCGTGGTGGTAGGCTCCATCTGGATTATGTGGAACCTGAACTACAACATGATGGTTCACTAAGAGCGGCGAGTATGTTTAAGCGATACCTGCAAGTAACGAAGCCTGGCATCATTTTTGGCAACCTGATCTCGGTGATCGGCGGTTTCCTGCTGGCCTCCAAGGGCCACATCGATTATCCGCTGTTCGCCTGGACGCTGATCGGCGTGTCTCTGGTGGTCGCCTCGGGTTGTGTTTTCAACAACTACATCGATCGTGACATCGACCGTAAGATGGAACGAACGAAGAACCGAGTGCTGGTTAAGGGACTGATTGCGCCAAAAACGTCGCTGGTCTACGCCACCTTGCTGGGTCTCGCTGGCTTCATGCTGCTGTGGTTCGGCGCCAATCCCCTCGCCTGCTGGCTGGGGGTGATGGGGTTTGTGGTTTATGTCGGCGTCTACAGCCTGTACATGAAGCGCCACTCCGTTTACGGCACGCTGATTGGTTCTCTCTCCGGCGCTGCGCCGCCGGTGATTGGCTACTGCGCGGTCACGGGTGATTTCGACAGCGGCGCGTTAATTCTGCTGGCTATTTTCAGCCTGTGGCAGATGCCTCACTCCTACGCTATCGCGATTTTCCGCTTCAAGGATTATCAGGCAGCGAACATTCCGGTTCTGCCGGTAGTGAAAGGCATTGCCGTGGCGAAGAACCACATCACGGTGTATATCGTAGCGTTTGCGCTGGCCACATTGATGCTCTCTCTGGGCGGCTACGCCGGGTATAAATACCTGGTTGTTGCAGCGGCAGTGAGCGTCTGGTGGCTCGGTATGGCGCTGCGCGGTTACAAAGTGGAAGATGATAAGGTCTGGGCGCGCAAGCTGTTCGGTTTCTCGATCATTGCCATTACCGCGCTGTCTGTGATGATGTCCGTGGACTTTATGGTGCCTAACTCACAGAGCCTGCTGACTTACGTCTGGTAAGACACACGGTCTGACAAAAAACCTCGCTTCGGCGGGGTTTTTTATTACCTGAAGAAAAGTGCCCGATATTGATGTTTTCCTAAATATTGGCGAGGCTGGCGTTTAAGCGGCTCATTCAAGGGGAAGAGGTATAAAATCGCGGCGGGTGCTTGAGACTATGTGTCTTGAGCATGACGTGAAAGGCAGATAGACAAAAGCCCCAGATAACATTCAGCGTCCGGCAAGACGCTTAACATTAATCTGAGGCCCCTAAATGAAAAGCAACATTAGGTTAGCCTCTTACCGACCTTCGGGTCAAGGAGAAGTAGGCTATGAAGCGGAACAAGGTAGTAATTGTTGCCCTGATCGTCCTCTGTATTACCGTCGTGTTGTCGGTGCTGGTCACGCGCAAAGATCTTTGCGCGGTCCGTATTCGCAGCGGGCATACGGAGGTCGCCGTCTTCACAGACTACGAATCTGTTAAGTAAGAGACCCGGCGGGGAGCAATCCCCGCCACTCTTGAAGTTGCCAGGTATTCTCAACGCACCCAATTCTTTCACTAACTCACCAGCATCGCCTGTGCGCTATACAGCAAATCAAGATGGTCCCGGCATAGCGCCTCCAGCGACGTACGCGACTGATGGCTGGTCAGACTCAACGCCCCCCAGTACAGCCCTTCCCTGTCGGCCAGCGGCACGGCAATCACTAACATGCCAATTTCAAACTCCTGCTCGATGGTGGCGTACCCCTGACGACGAACCTGCGCGATGCGCTCCATTAATTGCGCGACGTCCGTCACCGTATAAGGCGTACGCTGCTCGCGGGTAATCCGCTGGAGTACCGCCTCGCATTCCGCTTCCGGCAACGATGCCAGCCACAGACGGCCCCCCGCCGTGCAATGCACCGGCACCCGCTCCCCCAGGCGCACAGAGGTCGAGTTAAATGGCGTATGTTTGCTGCGGGCGATATAGACCAGCTCGTTGTCATCAATGACCCCAACGGACGCATGTTCCTCGGTGCGGCTGGCGACATACTCAACGATCGGCCGCACCATGCGCGGGAACTGGGCAGAATCGACGTAAGCCTGGCCCAGACGGAGGTTTTTCGCCGTTAACCAGTAATAACGTCCGTCGGTCGCCAGATAACCATCATGTACCAGCGTCAGAAAAAAACGGCGGGCGGCGCTTTGCGTCAGCCCGCTCATTTTCGCCGCTTGCGGCACCGTTAAGCGCGGGTTTGCCTTTGAGAAGAGCTGGATTAGCGCCAGCCCCTTTTGCAACCCGACGATCAGGTCGCGTTGATGAATCTCGTTTTGCATAGTTGTTCACACTTTTGCAACATGGGGAGTCAATTACTGCGATTATCGCACTGTCGGTGCGATTAACAACCAACCTGTCCGAATTCTGCGTTGTCGCTCACCGCTTCCGTTGAAATACTCAAGCAACAGTTTGTTAACAAGTGAGGTGAACTATGGTCAGCGGATTTACTCAGGTCGTCGCCGTAATCGGACATCCCATTACCCAGGTGAAATCACCGGAAAACTTTAACCACTACTTTGCCAGTCAGCATCTGGACAAGGTCATGATCCCTGTCGATATCGCGCCGGAAGCGGTTGCTGACTATCTGAACGCCCTGCGCGGCTGGCACAACATGAGCGGCATTCTGGTTACCGTGCCCCATAAACAGCGCGTCGCTGGATTGCTGGATACCCTGACGCCCCGCGCCCGCCATCTGAATGCGGTTAACGTGGTGCGTAAGTTGGCGGACGGTCGTTTAGAAGGCGACATGTTAGACGGTGTCGGCTTCCAGCGCGCCGCACAGGCGCATGGATTCCAGCCTGCGGGCAAGCGCGCCCTGCTTTCCGGCTGTGGCGGCGTCGGTAGCGCCATCGCCTGGGGGCTATGTGAAGCGGGCATTCAAAGCCTGGCTCTCTACGATCGCGATGAGGCCAGCCGCCAGCGCCTGGAAAATCGCCTTGCCACCCACTTCCCAACCGTCCATCTCACCGCCCTGCCCGAATCACTGGCGGAGATCGATCTGCTGGTCAATGGTTCCCCAGCCGGCATGGCGGGCTTCGATCCGCTGCCGTTAGATCCGACGTTGCTTGAAACATTAACCGCCGCCACCCACGTCGCCGACGTCGTAACGGCCCCAGTCATCACCCCGCTACTGGCCTTCGCCAGCGAGCGCGGATGCCGCACGCAAACCGGCCCGGAAATGGCGCTGGCGCAGATGGAACTCATGGGGCAGTTCATCGGAGCTATGCCTTCATCGCATGAGGCCGCCGCATGAAAAGCTGGGATGTGATCGTCATCGGCAGCGGCGCGGCGGGGTTTGCCGCCGCCGTCACCGCCTGCTGCAAAGGGCTCTCCGTGCTGATGCTGGAAAAAGCGCCGCACTTTGGCGGCACCTCGGCAATTTCTGGCGGCGCGGTGTGGATTAACGACACCGATCAGGCCCGTGCGGCAGGAAAAAGCGGAGCGCCTGACGAGATGAAAACCTACCTGCGCACCATCATCGGTGAGGCCAATTATCGTCCTGAGATGGTTGATGCCTTCGTGAACGCAGGTCGCGAAGCGCTGGCTTTTCTCGAGCAGGAAGGCGCGGTGAAATATAGCCTGCGCCCGCTGTCGCCGGACTACTACCCGGATGAACCCGGCGCGGTCGACGTAGGCCGCGCGCTGGAAGTGGTGGAATATGATGGTCGCGAGTTGGGCGAGCATTTCACCGCCTTACGCTCACCGCCGCCGGGAATGCTGCTGTTCGGCGGCATGATGGTTAATCGCGTCGATATTCAGCATTTCCTCGATATGCGCCGCTCGTGGCGCTCGTTCCGCCACTGCACAAAACTGTTGTTGCGCTATGGTCGCGATCGTCTGCGTCATCATCGTGGTACCCGTCTGGCGATGGGCAACGCGCTGATTGCCCGTATGGCCACGCTGGCGCTGCGCAAAGGGTTGACGCTGGAACTGAACGTCACGGTGAAATCGTTAATTGAACAGAACGGCCGCGTGACCGGCGTGGAAATTGCGCGCGACGGTAAATCACTGGCCCTGCACGCTCGCCGCGGCGTCGTGCTGGCTGCCGGTGGTTTCGCCGCCGGACGTATAGCGCCTCAGTTCCGTCCCGCCACCCAGCAGCACTACACCATGTCGCCCGCGACGAACGACGGGGCAGCGTTTCAGCTAGGGCTGGGCGTGGATGCCCGCCAGGGGGCCGACCTGCCATCGAACTTTTTCTGGGCACCGGTTTCCGTACTGCGCCGTCCGGACGGCAGCGAGGAGCGTTTCCCGCATCTGGTCACCGACCGCGCCAAGCCGGGCGTGATTGCCGTCAACCAGCGCGGTGTACGCTTCGTCAATGAGTCCAACTCCTACCATCATTTTGCCAGCGCCATGCAGCAGCAGCCGGAGAACGCCCCCTGCTATCTGCTATGCGATGCCCAGGCGATGAAGCGCTATGGACTGGGGCTGGCGCGCCCGGCACCGGTCAACAACGACGCGCTGGTGAGCGCCGGTTATCTGCATCAGGCGCAGAGTCTGGGCGAACTGGCGCAGCAGTTAGGCCTTGACCCGCAGCAGCTTGAACACACCGTCGCCCGCTATAACCGCGACGCCGCCAACGGCAGCGATCCGCAATTTCACAAGGGTGGAAACAGCTATAACCGCGCTATGGGCGATGCGGCGCATAGCCCAAACCCTTGCAACGCGCCGCTATTAAGCGCGCCGTTTTATGCCATCAAACTCTTTACCGGCGATTTAGGCACCTCGCGCGGGCTGGTCACCACCGCCGACGCGCAGGTGATTAACCAGCAGGGTCAGCCTATCGATGGGCTCTATGCCGTCGGCAACGATATGGATTCGATGATGGCAGGCACCTATCCCGGCCCTGGCATTACCCTTGGACCGGCGCTCACGTTTGGCTATCTGGCCGCCCTGCATATGACTCAGACCTCACCCTACACTTCAGGAGAAACATCATGATCTACGAAAAACGTACTTACACCATCAATCCACTGAAGATGGCTGACTGGCTGGCGCTGTACAAAAGCGACGCCTACGCGGTGCAGACCGAGCATCTCGGCAAGCTGATTGGCTTCTTCTTCACCGAGATCGGCGTGGTGAATCAGGTCGTTCATATCTGGGCTTACGAAAGCCTGGACGACCGTCTGGTGCGCCGCGCGCGCATGGCACAGGACGAGCGCTGGCTGACCTTTTCACGTAAAAATCGCGAGCTGGCAGCGGTTGAACGTCTGGAGTCGGTGCTGATGCGCCCGACCGATTTCTCTCCGCTGCAATAAGGAGCCACGCATGAGCAGGCTCGTTGAGGTGGATATGCTGGTTATCGGCTCCGGCGCGGCGGGGCTGTCTGCCGCCGTAACCGCGGCGCTGCACGGCGCCCGGGTGCTGGTCGCCGAAAAAGAGTCGACGATTGGCGGCACCAGCGCCTGGTCCGGCGGCTGGCTGTGGATCCCGCAAAATCCGCTCGCCCGCGAAGAAGGCATTATCGAGGATGACGCGGCGCCGCTGGCCTATCTACAGGCCGAGATGGAGGGGCGTCCAGCCGATGCGCGTCTGCGGACTTTTTTGCGTTATGGGCCGGAGATGGTGGAATTTTTCCGTCGCCGTACCGCCGTGCAGTTCCTCTCCGGCAGCAAAATGCCGGACTTTCACAATAGCCGCGGCTCCGCCAACGGCGGTCGTTCGGTGACCGCCCAACCCTATGACGCTCGCGGGCTGGGCGACTGGCTGCATCGCCTGCGGCCGCCGCTGGAGACCATCAGCCTCGCCGGGATGGGCATCGCGGGAGGGACGGATATGGCGCACTTTTTTAACGCGACGCGTTCACCCCGTTCCGCGCTGTATGCCGCTCGACGCCTTGCCCGTCACGGCTGGCAGCGACTGCGTTACGGGCGTGGTCGTCATCTGGTGAACGGCAACGCGCTGGTGGCGCGCCTGCTGCGTTCGGCGCTCGACGCCAACGTCCATTTTCAACTCAATGCGCCGGTGACGCGGTTATTACAGGACGCCAGCGGTGTCACTGGCGCCATTCTCTGTAGCGATGACGGCGAGATTCAGGTTAACGCTCGCGCGGTAGTGCTGGCCTGCGGCGGCTTTCCACATGACAAACAGCTCTTGGCCGAACAGGTGCCGCACGCGGCGCAGGGCTATGGTCACTTTTCCGCCGCGCCGCCGGGCAATCAGGGCGATGGCATTCGCCTTGGTGAAACCGTGGGCGGGCAGTTTGACGATTCACTTAAGCACCCGATGGCGTGGGCACCGGTCTCCCGCGTGTCACTGGCCAGTGGAATACAGCTGGCGTTTCCGCATCTTGTTGAACGTGCCAAGCCGGGGTTTATCGCGGTGCGCGATAACGGCAAACGCTTCGTCAATGAAGCCGACTCGTATCATGACTTTATCGCCGCGTTGCTCAAGGCGACGCCGGAGGGAGAAAAACCGGCTGCCTGGCTGATTGCCGACAGCCGCGCGCTGCACCGCTACGGCCTTGGCCACGCGCGTCCGACACCGTTCCCGATAAAAGCCTGGCTGCGTACCGGCTACCTGCAAAGCGGCAACACGCTGGCGGAGCTGGCACAAAAATGCGGCATCGACGGTTCAGCACTCAGCGATACCGTCGCTCGCTTTAACGGCTTCGCCCGTCAGGCTCGCGATGACGACTTCCAACGCGGCGCATCGGCCTACAACCTCGCGCAGGGCGACGCCCGCCACCAGCCTAGCCCGACGCTGGGTACGCTGGAACAGGCGCCGTATTACGCGGTGCGAATTCTTCCCGGCTCGCTGGGTTCCTTCAGCGGACTGAAAACCGATGAACAGGCGCGCGTGCTGGACGGAGAACAACAGCCTATCCCCGGATTATTTGCCGTGGGTAACGATATGTCGAGCGTGATGCAGGGGTTCTACCCCAGCGGCGGCATCACGCTTGGCCCTGCCATGACCTTTGGTTATCTGGTGGGAAAAAACCTGGCCGCAAACATAACATCTTAAAAAAATTACGCATTTAGCCAGGGAAAGGCGCCAAACATAACAAAAAATCTTACCTGCAACTGTACTGGAGTCTGTATGAATATGCGTTCCCTCTCGCTAGCAGCACTCACCGTGCTGGACGTTTCACCGCCGGAACAGGTGCGTATCGCCGCGCTCACCGGCTACAGCCACGTGGGCATTCGTCTGTTGCCCGCAACGCCTGATGACCCTGACTACGACATGCTCGGCGATACGCCGACGGTACGCGAAACCCTGGCCGCGCTACGCGATACCGGGATACGCGTTTCCGACGTGGAGATTGTGCGCCTGACGCCGGACTTCAACCTTGATGCGCTGCGTCCGTTCCTCGAAACCGCCGCCCGGCTGGAGGCCCAACAGGTGCTGGTGGCCGGCAATGACGATAACCTGCGCCGCTGCGCGGACAACCTTGCCCGGCTGGCGCAGGCCGGAGAAGCCTATGGCCTGACCATGAACCTGGAGCCGATGCCGTGGACCCATCTTCCCACGCTCGCCTCCGCGCAGAAGTTAATTGCCGCCAGCGGGCAGCACAACGTTGGCATCCTCGTCGATGCCATCCACTTCTGGCGCGCGGGTGAGTCACTGGACGCGTTGCGTGCGCTGGCGCCACAGCAGCTGAACTACATGCAGCTGTGCGATGCCCCGGCGCGAATCCCCACAGACACCGGAGAACTGATTTACCAGGCCCGCTGCGCACGCCGGGTACCAGGCGAAGGCGAACTGGATTTGCGCGGCCTGCTGGCGGCATTACCGCCCACGCTGCCGGTTTCGCTGGAAGTCCCGCTGGACGGGGCTCAGGGAGCTTTACCGGCACAACAACGCGCAGCGCTGCTGTTTAACGCGGCACAATCCTTCCTGTAAACAGGAGTACGCTATGTCACAGACACAACGCCTGGATGTCAGAGAGTTAATCAATTCCAACCCGCTCAGCCGCTACCAGAAGCTGGTTATTTTCCTTGGTTTTTGCGTCATCGCGCTGGACGGTTTCGATATCGCCATCATGGGTTTTATCGCCCCCACGCTTAAACAAGAGTGGGGCGTCAGCAACCACGAGCTGGGCTTTGTCATCAGTACCGCGCTGATTGGCCTTGCGCTGGGCGCGCTTTTCTCCGGCCCGCTCGCAGATTGGCTGGGGCGCAAGAAAATCATCATCAACAGCGTGTTTTTCTTCGGTTTCTGGACCGTGGCGACGGCGTTTTCCCAGAACATTGAGCAGATGATCTTTTTCCGCTTTATGACCGGACTCGGACTGGGCGCGGCGATGCCAAACATGAGCACGCTGGTGTCGGAATACGCACCTGAGCGCAAACGCTCGTTTATCATCACCGTCATTTTCTGCGGTTTCACCTTCGGTGCCGCCATTGGCGGGTTTGCCGCATCATGGCTCATCCCGCAGTTTGGCTGGCACTCGCTGATGGCGCTGGGCGGCATACTGCCGCTGCTGTTTGCCCCCATTCTTATCTGGAAACTGCCGGAGTCCGCGCGTTTTCTGGTGATCAAGCAGGCGCCTGCCGCGCGGATCCACGCCATCCTTCAGCGTTTCTACCCCGGCCAGGTGAGTGAAAACGTGCAATTTATTTTGCCGCAACAGCCGATCAAAAGCAGCGCCATGCGCATTGTGCTGTCGCGCGAGTACCTGTTCGGTTCGCTGATGCTGTGGTTGGTCTATTTCATGGGGCTGTTCCTGGTCTATATCCTCGGCAGTTGGTTGCCAACACTGGTAAAAGAGATTGGCCTGACCGTCAGTCAGGCCGCAATCATGACCGCCATTTATCAGGCAGGCGGCACCGTTGGTTCGCTGTTTGCCGGCTGGCTGATGGATCGAATTGATCCGCATCGGGCGCTGGGCGTCATTTTCGCCGTGGGCGGATTATTCACCATGGCGATTGGCTACGCGGGGGTGAATTTCCCGCTGCTGTGCCTGCTGGCCTTCGTTAGCGGCGCGTGTCTGAACGGCGCGAATACCGGGATGAACGCCCTTTCCGCTCGCTTCTATCCCACGCAGGCTCGCGCCACCGGATCCAGTTGGATGCACGGCGTTGGCCGCATCGGCGCCATTCTTAGCGCCTTCGCGGGTGCAGAAATGCTGGCGCTGGGGCTCGATTTTAAATCGGTGTTCCTGATCCTCGGCATTCCGGCGGCATTGACCGTACTCGGTCTGGCCGCGAAAGGGTACTGGGCAGCAGGCCCGGTCGACGCTCGCTCATCTCTCCCTACCACGCTGCGGAGCCCATCATGAATCGTATTCGTCTTGCCGTGATTGGCGCTGGCGCCATCGGACGTAAACATATTGAGGTGATCAATCAAACGCCGCAGGCCGAGCTGGTCGCCCTGGCCGATCCGTCGCCACAAGCGCAGGCGCTGGCAAAATCACTCGGCGTGGCATGGTATGCCGACATCAACGATATGTTGGATCAGGCCAGGCCGCAGGGCGTGATTAACGCAACGCCGAACACTCTGCACGTGCCGTGCGCCATTGCCTGCGTGGAGCGGGGGATCCCGGTGCTGGTTGAGAAACCGGTCGCCGAATCTCCGGAGCGCGCGCGAGAACTGGTGGATGCGGCAACAAGGCACGGCGTCCCGGTGCTGGTCGGCCATCACCGTCGGCACAATGCGCTGACGGCGGCGGCAAAGTCGCTTATCGATAGCGGCGAATTGGGGCAGATTGTTGCCGTTTCGGCGCACTGGATCCTGCAAAAACCGGACGACTACTTCGATGTCGCCTGGCGACGGGAACCAGGGGCCGGGCCGCTGCTGGTGAATCTGGTGCACGATATCGATCTGTTGCGTTATCTGCTGGGGGAGATTGACGATGTGCAGGCGATGACCAGCAACGCCGGGCGCGGCTTCGCCAACGAAGACAGCGCGGTGGTCAACCTGCGCTTCGCCTGCGGCGCGCTGGGCAGCGCGGTGCTGAGCGACTGTGGCGTCAGCCCGTGGAGCTGGGAGATGAACTCGGCAGAGAACGCAGTCTACGCGCATACCGCGGAAAACTGCTATCTGATTTCCGGCAGCAAGGGGGCGCTGGCGATTCCGCAGATGCGCTGGTGGCGCTACGGCGAGCAGAGCGGTTGGCACGCTCCGCTGTTGCAGGAGACGCTGGCCGTCGAGCCCATCGACCCGTTTATTTTGCAGCTGCGTCATTTCCTGCAGGTGATTCGCGGTGAGGCAACGCCAATCATTGATGCGGCAGATGCGTTACGCTCGCTGGAAGTGATCGACGCGATCCGCCAGCAGGCGGCCTGATCGGAGACTGACCCGGCGGTTTCACGCCGCCGGGTTATCACTTATGCTGCTATTCCGCACAAATGATTCAATAATGTAATATTTGTTAATTAACCCTCTGTTTACCCTTCTCTCTCCCCGCACTACACTACTCCCAGCTTTTATATAGAGGTGGGAATGAACGATTACAAAATGACGCCGGGTGAGTTACGCGCCACCTGGGGTTTAGGGACCGTATTTTCTTTGCGTATGCTCGGTATGTTTATGGTCCTTCCGGTTCTGACCACATACGGCATGGCATTGCAGGGCGCCAGCGAGGCGTTGATTGGCCTGGCGATTGGCATTTATGGTCTGGCACAGGCGGTGTTTCAGATTCCCTTCGGGCTGATTTCGGACCGCGTTGGCCGCAAACCGCTGATCGTCGGTGGACTGGCGATTTTTGTTCTGGGCAGCGTGATTGCCGCGATGTCCGACTCCATCTGGGGGATTATTCTTGGCCGTGCCTTACAAGGCTCCGGGGCGATTGCCGCTGCGGTGATGGCGCTGCTTTCCGACCTCACCCGCGAACAAAACCGCACCAAAGCGATGGCGTTTATCGGCGTCAGCTTCGGTGTGACTTTCGCCATTGCGATGGTGCTGGGGCCGATTATTACGCATAAACTCGGTTTGCACGCGCTGTTCTGGATGATTGCCGGGCTGGCAACGCTGGGGATTCTGCTCACGCTGTGGGTGGTGCCGGACAGTAAAAATCACGTGCTCAACCGCGAGTCCGGCATGGTCAAAGGCTGCTTCAGCAAAGTGCTGATGGAGCCCAGGCTGCTGAAGCTCAACTTCGGCATCATGTGTCTACACATCCTGCTGATGTCCACCTTCGTCGCCCTGCCGGGGCAGTTAGAGTCGGCGGGTTTTCCGGCCGCTGAGCACTGGAAAATCTATCTGGTGACTATGGTGGTGTCGTTCATCGCGGTGGTGCCGTTTATCATCTACGCGGAAGTGAAGCGCCGCATGAAGCGCGTGTTCGTGCTGTGCATTGCCCTGCTGCTGATTGCTGAAATCGTGCTCTGGGGGTCCGGAAACTATTTCTGGGAACTGGTGGCGGGCGTGCAGATTTTCTTCCTCGCCTTTAACCTGATGGAAGCGCTGCTGCCGTCGCTTATCAGCAAAGAGGCGCCAGCGGGCTATAAAGGCACGGCAATGGGGATTTATTCCACCAGTCAGTTCCTGGGCGTCGCCATCGGCGGTTCGCTCGGCGGCTGGATTGACGGCCTGTTTGATTCACAAACGGTGTTCCTCGCCGGCGCGCTGCTGGCGACGGTCTGGCTGCTGGTCTCCATGACCATGCAGGAACCACAGTACGTCAGCAGCCTGCGTGTCGAGATCCCAAAAGACGTTGCCGCGGACGATGCGCTACGTGAACGCCTGCTGGCGACGGACGGGGTGAAAGAGGTGCTGGTGGTGGCTGATGAGCACTCGGCCTACGTGAAAATCGACAGCAAAGTCACTAACCGCTTTGAAGTTGAACAGGTGATTGCCGCCCATTAAGCGGCATCGGCCCACACGGTGGTGTGGGCCGTACTTTCGCCGTTAGTCGCGGAAGTTTTTAAACTGGAACGGCTGGCCGAGATCGCCACCACGCACCAGCGCCATTACCGACTGTAAATCATCGCGGGATTTCCCGGTCACACGAATCTCTTCGCCCTGAATTTGCGCCTGCACCTTCAGCTTGCTGTCTTTAATCAGCTTGACGATTTTCTTCTGCACCGCGCTTTCGATGCCCTGCTTCAGCTTAGCTTCGACAAACCAGGTCTTACCGCTGTGGACAAACTCTTCCGGCACATCGAGAGATGCGCCTTCAATGCCGCGCTTCAGCAGCTTGGCGCGCAGAATATCCAGCAGCTGGTTCACCTGGAAATCAGACTCGCTCAGCACCTTAATGGTTTTATTGGCTTCATTCAGCTCAATTTTCGCTTCTACACCGCGAAAATCGAAACGCGATTCAACCTCACGGGCCGCGTTATCCACACCGTTGCGCGCTTCCTGAAGATCAACTTCAGAGACAATATCGAAAGATGGCATCTTTTCCCCTCCCTTAGTTTCTTTTGCGTTGCATAATACCTACAACGCGGCATAACTCAACTTGTTATCCCCGGAAGCTCAGTGGATAGCGCTATACTCACACTCATTCGGGTCATCAGCGTGAAGTATGACATACCAGCAGCATCTGGTGTGGTAAGGAGGATGTTTGAAAATAACAGTATTGGGATGTGGCGCGCTGGGTCAGCTATGGATGACGGCGCTCTACAAAAAAGGATTTGAAGTACAAGGATGGCTACGTGTACCTCAGCCCTACTGTAGCGTCAATCTGATAGAGCTGGACGGCAGTGAGTTTAACCAATCGTTGACGGCCAACGATCCTGATTTTCTGGCGCAAAGCGATTTATTGCTGGTCACACTCAAGGCCTGGCAAGTCTCCGATGCGGTCAGAGCCCTGGCTTCACGTCTCCCACAAACTACGCCTATTTTGCTGATTCATAACGGTATGGGCACATTGCTGGAGCTGAACGACCTCAAGCAGCCGATTCTACTTGGTGCCACCACGCAGGCCGCACGGCGCGACGGGAACGTGATCATTCACGTGGCCAATGGCACTACCCATATCGGTCCGGCCAAACGCTACGACGCCGACTACAGCCAGCTGGCGGAAACCCTGCAAAACGTCCTGCCGGACGTGGCCTGGCACGATAATATTCACTCCGCCATGTGGCGAAAACTGGCGGTCAACTGCGTGATTAATCCCCTTACCGCGCTGATGAACTGCCCGAACGGCGATCTGCGTGGCCATCAGGAGCAAATTGCCCTTATCTGTGAAGAGGTTGCGCAGACCATGACGCGGGAAGGATTTCATACCTCTCCGGAAAGTCTGTTATTTTATGTGAACCAGGTGATTGACCTGACAGCAGAAAATATCTCATCGATGCTGCAGGACATCCGCGCGCTGCGCCATACGGAAATCGACTACATTACCGGTTTTCTGCTCAAGCGCGCGCGTGCGCACGGTATCCCCGTGCCGGAAAACACCCGCCTGTATGAACTGGTTAAACGTAAGGAGAGTGAATATGAGCGCGTCGGCACTGATTTGCCTCGCTCCTGGTAGTGAAGAGATGGAAGCCGTCACCACTATCGATTTATTAGTGCGTGGTGGTATTCAGGTCACCACCGCCAGCGTCGCCAGCGACGGCAACCTGACGATTACCTGCTCGCGCGGCGTGAAGCTGCTGGCCGACGCCCCGCTGGTGGAAGTGGCGGACGGCGATTTCGATATCATTATCCTGCCTGGCGGCATTAAGGGCGCGGAGTGCTTTCGCGACAGCCCGCTGCTGGTCGAAACGGTGAGGCAGTTTCATCTCTCCGGGCGTATCGTTGCCGCTATCTGTGCGGCAGCGGCGACCGTCCTCGTGCCGCATGATATTTTCCCCATCGGCAATATGACCGGCTTCCCGGCGCTGAAAGATAAAATCCCGCCAGAGCAGTGGATGGATAAACGCGTCGCGTGGGATCCGCGCGTCAATCTCCTCACCAGCCAGGGGCCAGGAACATCAATTGATTTTGGCCTGAAGATTATTGACCTGCTGGTCGGGCGCGAAAAGGCGTATGAAGTGGCGTCGCAGTTGGTAATGGCTGCGGGCATCTATAATTACTACGAAGCTTAATCAGCGGTCTGCCCGGCGGGCCGTCCTTTCGCCCCAACCGTGAGGGTTCGTAGTATGTCTGAACACGCGACCGATACCCGCGACTTATCCATTTCTCGTCTTCTGAACGCGCCCAGAGCCTTACTCTGGCGCGCCTGGACTGACCCGGAGCTGCTCAGCCAATGGTGGTGCCCCAAGCCCTGGACCACCGAGGTGCTCGCCTTTGACCTGCGCCCCGGCGGCGAATTTCATACGCTAATGCGCGGGCCTGATGGTGAAAGCAGCGATAATCCAGGCTGTTTTCTGGAAATCGTTCCGCAAGAAAGGTTGGTGATGACGACGATGCTGACCGCCGACTGGCGTCCGGCCACAACGCCGTTTGCCATGACAGTCATCGTCACCTTTGCCGATGAAGGCAGCGGCTGCCGCTATACCGCGCGGGTTCTGCATCCGGATGATGCTACGCGCGAACAGCATGAACAGATGGGGTTTTACGAAGGCTGGAATATCGTGATTACCCAGCTGGAAGCATTCGCCAATACGCTCAAGTAGCGCATTTGTCAGACTGATATAAAAAAACCCGGCCAGGCCGGGTTTTTCTTTTCGTTACGGACGATAAACCTTCACGTTTTCAAAGCCCTGCTCGCGCAGATACAGCGCCTGCAGACGGCTCATCACGCCACGCTCGCACCACAGCAGATAGGTTTTGCTGCGATCAAGGTCGCCAAACTGGGTGCTGAGTTTATAGAACGGCAGCGAAGCCACTTCTACGCCCTCTACTTTCAGCGGTTTGTCATCCTGCTCATCAACGGAGCGGATATCGAGAATCACGTCGTTGGCGCTAAAGCCGCTGACGGTTTCCACTTCCACCACCTCTTGCTGGGTCTGCTGGGCGATTTCGCGGATATCGACGTTGTTCGCTTCCGCCACCACTTTGTCGAGGATCGCAAAGTCGAAGTTCTCTTCTTCCGCTTCGATTTTCGCCTTCACCGCTTTGATGGTCGGGCTTTTTGAGATCACACCGCAGTATTCCGGCATGGTACGGGCAAAATCTTCGGTACCGATTTCACGCGCCAGATTGATGATGTGCTCTTTATCGTGCGAAATCAGCGGACGCAGAATCAGGGTGTCGGACACGTTGTCGATCAGACGCAGGTTGGTCAGCGTCTGGCTGGACACCTGGCCGAGCGCTTCGCCGGTCACCAGCGCCTGCACGCCGTAGCGTTCAGCCACTTTCGACGCCGCACGCACCATCATACGCTTGAGCACCACGCCCATCTGGCCGTCGTCGACTTTCTCGAGAATTTCGCCCACTACCGGTTCGAAGTTGATCGCCACAAAACGCACGCGATGCGAACTGCCGAAGCGGTTCCACAGGTAGTGCGCGACCTGACGAACGCCGATTTCATGCGCCGCGCCGCCAAGGTTAAAGAAGCAGTAGTGTACGCGGCAGCCGCGACGCATCAGCATATAGCTGGAAACGCCGGAGTCGAAACCACCGGAGATCAGCGACAGCACGTCTTCCTGGGTGCCAATCGGGAAACCGCCAATACCTTCATAACGTCCTTTTACCAGCAACAGACGATCGTTCTCGATTTCGAGATTGACGGTCACGTCCGGGTCGGTCAGCTTCACGCGCGCCGTTTCAATATGCTGGTTCAGACCACCGCCCACGTAACGCTCCACCTCAATGGAGGTGAATTCGTGCTTACCGCGGCGTTTTACGCGCACGCAGAAGGTTTTGTTTTCCAGCGCTTCGCGCCACAGTGGCAGCGTCTGCTCGAAAATATCGTGCAGGGAGGTGAACGGCACGTCTTCCACTTCGAGGATATGGTGAATCCCCGGAATGCGCGTCAGCGCGTCGCGGATAACCAGACGCTGGTTCTCATCTTTTGCGCGAACTTCGATGTGATCCCAGTGACGAACGACGGCGAGCGTTTCATCGTAGTGTTTAAGAACGTTACGAATGTTCCCGGTTAAAATTTTAATAAAGCGCAAACGCACAGATTGGCTTTTGATGGTGATTTCCGGGAACAATTTAATGATAAACTTCATGGCGGCAATGGTTCGTTGGCAAGCCCGACGGGCTTTGAGCAAAAAGATGTATCGCAGCGTACCAGCGGTCGCTACGTCCAGGACGCGGAGTATATCATCATCCCGCTGACCATTGCGTGTTATTTGCTTCACACTCAGACTCCGTTACCATAGACGCAGTCGCGACATAACAAGAGCCAAACATTCACTATGCCAAAGAAAAATGCAGCCCCGGCCAGTTTCGAAACCGCGTTAACCGAGCTGGAGCAAATAGTTAATCGTCTGGAAAGCGGTTCTCTGCCGCTGGAAGAGGCGCTGAACGAATTCGAACGCGGCGTGCAGCTGGCACGTCAGGGGCAGAGCAAACTGCAGCAGGCGGAACAACGCGTGCAGATTCTGTTGGCCGATAACGAAGATTCTCCCTTAACACCTTTCACGCCGGACGCTGAATAAATGGATTTTTCGCAACAGCTGGATGCCTGCGTCACTCAGGCGAACGACGCGCTGCGCCGTTTTATCGCGCCGCTGCCGTTTCAGAACACTCCACTGGTCGAGGCGATGCAATATGGCGCACTCTTAGGCGGTAAACGTCTGCGCCCGTTCCTGGTGTACGCCACCGGGCAGATGTTCGGCGTCAGCGTCGCCACGCTGGATGCGCCCGCGGCGGCGGTGGAGTGCATTCACGCCTATTCGCTGATGCACGACGACTTGCCGGCGATGGACGACGACGACCTGCGTCGCGGCCAGCCGACCTGCCATATTAAATTTGGCGAGGCGAGCGCAATTCTGGCCGGTGACGCGCTGCAAACGCTGGCGTTTTCTATACTCAGTGATGCGCCGATGGATAAGGTCCCCGACCGCGATCGCCTGGCGATGCTCTCCGAGCTGGCAACCGCCAGCGGCGTGGCGGGCATGTGCGGTGGCCAAGCGCTGGATCTGGAAGCCGAAGGGCAACAGGTTAATCTGGAAATGCTGGAACGCATTCATCGCCACAAAACCGGCGCGTTGATTCGTGCTGCCGTGCGCCTGGGGGCGCTCAGCGCGGGTGAACAGGGGCGTCAGGCGCTGCCGCTGCTGGACAAATACGCCGAAAGCATCGGTCTGGCATTCCAGGTTCAGGATGACATTCTGGATGTGGTGGGGGATACTGCGACCCTCGGAAAGCGCCAGGGTGCCGACCAGCAGCTCGGCAAGAGCACCTATCCGGCACTACTGGGCCTTGAGCAAGCCCGGACCAAAGCCAGTGACCTCATCGCTGAGGCTCGCCAGTCGCTAGAGCAACTGGCCGCACAATCACTGGATACCACAGCACTGGAAGCGCTAGCGAACTACATCATCCTGCGCGACAAATAAACAATAAATGAGTCTCAGATGAGTTTTGATATTGCCAAATACCCGACCCTGGCGCTGGTCGATTCCACTCAGGAGTTGCGCCTGCTGCCAAAAGAGAGCCTGCCGAAGCTGTGTGACGAGCTACGCCGTTACCTGCTCGACAGCGTGAGCCGTTCCAGCGGACACTTCGCCTCCGGGCTTGGCACGGTGGAGCTCACCGTGGCGCTGCACTACGTCTATAACACGCCGTTCGACCAGCTTATCTGGGACGTCGGCCATCAGGCCTACCCGCACAAAATTCTAACCGGCCGTCGCGACAAGATTGGCACCATCCGCCAGAAAGGCGGCCTGCATCCGTTCCCATGGCGCGGTGAGAGCGAATACGACGTGCTGAGCGTCGGCCACTCTTCCACCTCCATTTCCGCCGGTATTGGCATCGCGGTCGCGGCAGGCAGAGAGAACAAACAGCGTCGTACCGTCTGCGTGATTGGCGATGGCGCCATTACCGCCGGGATGGCGTTTGAAGCGATGAACCACGCAGGTGATATCAAGCCGGATATGCTGGTGGTGCTGAACGACAACGAAATGTCGATTTCCGAGAACGTCGGCGCGCTGAACAACCATCTGGCGCAGTTGCTCTCCGGAAAACTCTACTCCTCGCTGCGCGAAGGCGGCAAAAAAGTCTTCTCCGGCGTACCGCCGATTAAAGAGCTGCTCAAGCGTACCGAAGAACATATCAAAGGCATGGTGGTGCCGGGCACGCTGTTTGAAGAGCTGGGCTTTAACTATATCGGGCCGGTGGACGGCCACGACGTGCTGGGGCTGGTCAATACGCTGAAAAACATGCGCGACCTGAAAGGCCCGCAGTTCCTGCATATTATGACCAAGAAAGGTCGCGGCTATGAGCCCGCAGAGAAGGACCCGATTACCTTCCACGCGGTGCCGAAATTTGACCACACCAGCGGCAAGCTGCCCAAAAGCAGCGGCGGCCTGCCGTCATACTCCAAAATCTTCGGCGACTGGCTGTGTGAAACCGCAGCCAAAGACAGCAAGCTGATGGCGGTTACCCCCGCGATGCGCGAAGGCTCCGGTATGGTCGAGTTTTCGAAAAAGTATCCGGATCAATACTTTGACGTGGCGATCGCCGAGCAGCATGCGGTCACCTTCGCCGCCGGGCTGGCGATTGGCGGCAACAAACCTGTCGTAGCGATCTACTCCACTTTCCTGCAGCGCGCCTACGATCAGGTGATTCACGACGTGGCGATTCAGAAGCTGCCGGTCCTGTTTGCGATCGACCGTGCAGGCATCGTCGGCGCCGACGGGCAGACGCACCAGGGGGCGTTCGATCTCTCCTATCTGCGTTGCATCCCGGACATGGTTATCATGACGCCGAGCGATGAAAACGAGTGCCGCCAGATGCTGTATACCGGCTATCACTACGGCGACGGCCCAAGCGCGGTGCGCTATCCGCGCGGTTGCGGTACCGGCGCGGAACTGCAGCCACTGGCGAAACTGCCGATCGGCAAAGGCGTGGTGAAACGCGAAGGCGAGAAGCTGGCGATCCTCAACTTCGGTACCCTGCTCGCGCAGGCCGAAGCGGTCGCCGCGAAGCTGAACGCCACCCTTGTCGACATGCGCTTTGTGAAGCCGCTGGATGAAAGCCTGATTCTGGAAATGGCCGCGCGTCACGAATCGCTGGTGACGCTGGAAGAAAACGCCATTATGGGTGGCGCGGGCAGCGGCGTGAACGAAGTGCTGATGGCGCATCGCAAACCGGTGCCGGTGCTCAATATCGGCCTGCCTGATTTCTTTATTCCTCAAGGTACTCAGGAAGAGATGCACGCCGAGCTCGGCCTCGACGCCGCGGGCATCGAAGCGAAGATCGCGGCCTGGCTAGCATAATCCTCCCCCTCGCTCCTGCTATGCTTAAAGGTAAACCTCTTACCCGCTAGCAGGAGCTGAATCATGCAATACGATACGTTAGGACACACCGGCCTTCGGGTCTCTCGTCTTTGTTTGGGCTGTATGACGTTTGGCGAGCCGGATCGGGGTAAACATGCCTGGACGCTACCGGAAGACAGCAGCCGCCCGATTATTCAGCGCGCGCTGGAAGGCGGCATCAACTTTTTCGACACCGCCAACAGTTACTCTGACGGCAGCAGCGAAGAGATTGTTGGCCGCGCGCTGCGCGACTTCGCCCGCCGCGAGGACGTGGTGGTCGCCACCAAGGTCTACCATCAGGTTGGCGATCTTGAAGAAGGTCTCTCCCGCGCGCAAATTCTCCGCTCGATAGACGACAGTCTCCGCCGCCTCGGCATGGAGTACGTCGACCTGCTGCAAATCCACCGCTGGGACTACCGTACCCCAATTGAAGAGACGCTTTCAGCGCTGGACGAGGTGGTGAAATCCGGTAAAGCGCGCTTTATTGGCGCGTCTTCCATGCATGCCCGTCAGTTCGCCCACGCGCTGGCGCTACAGAAGGCCAACGGCTGGGCGCCATTTGTCACCATGCAGGATCACTACAACCTGATTTACCGGGAAGAAGAGCGCGATATGCTGCCGCTGTGCGCGCAGGAAGGCGTGGCGGTGATCCCATGGAGCCCGCTGGCGCGCGGACGCCTGACGCGACCGTGGGGTGAAACCACCGCACGGCTGGTGTCCGATGAGTTTGGTAAAAGCCTTTATAGCACTACCGAAGAGAACGATGAGCAGATTGCCGGTGAACTGGAACGCGTGGCCGAAGAGGTCGAGGCTAGCCGGGCGCAAACGGCGCTGGCGTGGCTGTTGAGCAAACCGGGCGTAGCGGCGCCGATTATCGGCGCATCGCGCGAGGATCAGTTGGATGAATTGTTGAACGCGGTAGATATTACGCTGACGCCAGAACAGATTGCGTCGATGGAAGCGCCGTATCAGCCGCATCCGGTGGTCGGGTTTAAGTAAGGTGCAAGGATACCCCTCACCCTAACCCTCTCCCCAAAGGGGCGAGGGGACTGTACGGTGCTGGTTTTTGACTATACCCAGCCGCACTGACTCGGTTTTCACCCTCTCCCTTCCAGGGAGAGGGCCGGGGTGAGGGTTAACGCCTCACAGGACGTGATGTCCCACCACATACAATATCGCGGCCGAAATGACCCCGGCGACGATGTCGTCGATCATAATCCCCATCCCGCCGTGGACGTTACGGTCAAACCAGCGGATCGGCCAGGGTTTCCACATATCAAAAATACGGAATACCACGAACCCCGCCAGCACCCATTGCCAGGTCATAGCCGGGATCGCCATCAGGGTAATCCACATCCCGATAAACTCATCCCACACGATACTGCCGTGATCGTGGGTGCCCATATCCCGCGCCGTGCGGCGGCAAATATAGACCCCAATACAGATACCGAACATCACCACCAGCGAATAAATTTGCAGCGGCAAAAACGTCAGCAGATACCAGAACGGAATGGCGGCAATAGAGCCCATCGTTCCCGGCACGATCGGGCTTAAACCGCTGCCAAAGCCCGTTGCCAGCAGGTGCCACGGGTTGCGCAAGTTCAGGCGGCTTTTTGCGATATCATTCTTAGCCAAAGTGATCGTACCCCTTCCAGTCCAGCGTCACCGCCTTCCCATCTTGTGTGAAATGCATGCCTTCAACATCGGCGCTAATCTGCCCGATGCAGGTAAACGGTGTCCCCAGTTGGCCCAGCGCCACTTCCAGCGCGCCGCGATTCAGCTCCGGCACGGTAAAGCAGAGTTCATAATCTTCACCGCCGGAAAGCGCCCAGCGGCAGGCTTGCTCTGTGGAGACATGGCGCTTCAGCGCTTCAGAATACGGCATGGCATCCAAGTCGATCCGCGCGCCGAGACCGCCGCTTGCCTTAAGGATATGCCCCAAATCGGAAATCAGCCCGTCGGAAAGATCGATTGCTGAACTGGCCAGATCGCGCAGCGCCTGCCCTTGCAGCACGCGCGGCGTTGGGCGCAGGTGACGCTGACGCAGATACGCCGCGTCTTCAGGGTTATCAATCACCAGCTGGTTGAGGATCAGCGCCAGCCCGGCGGCGCTATCGCCCGGCGTGCCGGTGACATAGATCCAGTCGCCCGGCTTCGCGCCCGAGCGCTTCAGCGCCCGGCCAACGGGTACGTAACCGTGAATACCCAGCGTCATTGACAGCGGCCCTTTGGTGGTGTCGCCGCCAATCAGCTGCATATCGTAGTAGCTTAACTGGTCAAACAGGCTGTCGCTGAATGCCTGCAGCCACTCTTCATCAACCGCGGGCAGGGTCAGCGCCAGCGTCAGCCACGCCGGATCCGCGCCCATTGCCGCGAGATCGCTCACGTTCACCGCCAGCGCTTTATAGGCCAGATCGGCCGGGTCGATATCGGGGAGAAAATGGTTGCCCGCCACCAGCGTGTCGGTGCTGATAGCCAGCGTCTGTTTTTCGGGAATATTGAGTAACGCGCAGTCGTCGCCGATTCCGGTGTCGACATCGAGACGGGCGTTTCGTACTCGGTCAAAATAACGGGCAATCAGGGAAAATTCGCCGCATGCCATACGTTATGCCTCAGCAGAAGGATAAAACAAGGCCGGGGGGATGGCGTTAAGCCACCCGCGCACCGGCCTGGAGATTACTTTTTGTGGGGACGAATAGCAGGAGCGGCTTTATCCAGCACGCCGTTGACAAACTTGTGGCTGTCTTCAGCGCCGAAGGTTTTCGCCAGCTCGATGGCTTCGTTGATGGCCACTTTGTACGGCACATCGTCACGTTTTGACAGTTCAAACAGTGCAATACGCAGTACGGCTTTTTCCACCTGGCCCAGCTCGTCGAGCAGACGGGACAGGTATGGCTTCATCAATCCGTCGAGGTACGCGCTGTTAGTCGCCACCCCGGACAGCAGTTCACGGAAGTACAGGACGTCAACGTCTTTCACGTCTTGTTCCGCCAGGAACTGGTATTCAACATCGGCGATGTCGTTCTGGGACAACTGCCAGGAGTAAAGCGCCTGGACGGCACACTCACGGGCGCGGCGACGAGCAGCAGGTTTCACGGATTTCCCCTTACAAAAATCAGGCCTTGATGGCTTTCAATACATTAATCATTTCAAGCGCGGTCAGTGCTGCTTCAGCACCTTTGTTACCGGCTTTTGTGCCAGCGCGTTCGATGGCTTGTTCAATACTTTCGGTGGTCAGAACACCAAAGGCTACCGGGATTTCGCTGTCCTGAGCGACGTGCGCCAGGCCATTGCTTGCCCCGCCAGCAACATATTCGAAGTGAGCAGTACCGCCACGGATAACCGTACCCAGCGCGATCACCGCATCGTATTTACCGGTTTTCGCCAGTGCGCCAGCCGCCAGAGGCAGTTCATAAGCACCTGGAACCCAAACAACGGTGATGTTTTCATCTTTAACCTGACCAATGCGCTTCAGGGCGTCGATAGCACCTTCCAGCAGGCTGTCATTGATAAAGTTGTTGAAACGCGCGATGGTGATGGCGACGCGAGCGTCCGGGGTAGCAACGTTAGCTTCAATAATGTTCATACTGTTCCTTTGGGTTCATTTGCCCCGCAGGGGGGCGGATTTTATCATAATATTCTGGGCGCTGCTTCCTCTAATTCGGAAAGCCTCACGCAGTCGTTAAATGCAGGCAGACATCCGGTCCAACCTGGCGTATCTCGTTGAATTTGAAATGGGGGGCGTCAGCCAGTTTCTCAAGCCCCGGCAGCACACATAATCCGCGCGCATCACTTCCTAACAGTTTAGGCGCGATATAGACGATAAGCTCGTCCACCAGCCCCGCCTGAATCAGCGCGCCGGCAAGCGTTGGCCCCGCCTCCACCCAGATGCTGTTAATCTGCTGTTTGCCCAGTTGCATCATCAGCAGCACCAGATCGAGATGGCCGTTATGCTCCGGCACTTTCAGCGTCTGCACGCCTTCCGGCCAGACGCGGGTATCATCTTCGGTACGTGCAAAGAGCGTTTCGCCCGGCTGATGCACGATGCGATGCTCCGGCGTCACGCGATTGCCGCTATCAATCACAATGCGCAGCGGCTGACGCAGATTTTCCTGCGAGTAGTTCGCCTGTGTTTCTGCGCTCAGTTCGTCCCAGCGCACGGTCAGCGCCGGGTCGTCGGCCAGCACCGTGGCGCTGCTGGTTAAAATAGCGTGGCTTTCGGCGCGCAGGCGCTGCACATCGCGACGCGCCTGTGGCGAGGTGATCCACTGGCTTTCACCGCTGGCCATTGCCGTACGCCCATCGAGCGATGCACCGAGTTTGAGCTGTACGTATGGAAAACCGGTACGCATCCGCTTGAGGAAGCCTTTGTTCAACGCTTCGGCCTCACTCATCATCAGCCCATGGCTGACTTCAATACCCGCCTGCTGTAAACGATACAGGCCGCGCCCCGCAACCTGCGGATTCGGGTCCTGCATAGCGGCAACCACGCGCGAGACACCCGCGGCAATTAACGCATCGCAGCACGGCGGCGTACGACCATGGTGGCTGCACGGTTCCAGCGTTACGTAGGCCGTTGCGCCTTTGGCCTTTTCACCCGCCATGCGCAGCGCGTGCACTTCGGCGTGCGGTTCACCGGCGCGATAGTGAAAACCTTCACCGACGATTTCGCCCTGATTGACAATCACGCAGCCGACGCGTGGGTTGGGATGGGTGGTAAAGCGCCCGCGCGCCGCCAGTTTAAGCGCGCGCGCCATGTACATTTCATCGTGCATAGCTTAGTCCTGTAAGCGGGCGATCTCTTCGCCAAACTCTTTGATATCTTCAAAGCTGCGGTAGACAGAGGCAAAGCGAATATAGGCGACTTTATCCAGCTTTTTCAGCTGTTCCATCACCAGATTACCCAGCAGTTTGCTCGGCACTTCGCGCTCGCCGGTGGCGCGCAGGTGCGATTTAATATGGTTAATCGCCATTTCTACGTCATCGGCGCTCACCGGGCGCTTTTCCAGCGCTCTCAGCATACCGCTGCGCAGTTTGTCTTCATTAAACGGTTCGCGCACGTCATTGCTTTTTACCACGCGCGGCATCACCAGCTCCGCGACCTCAAAGGTCGTGAAGCGTTCGTTGCACACCAGGCATTGCCGACGGCGGCGAACGGAGGAACCTTCTCCCACAAGACGGGAGTCAATCACTTTAGTGTCTACGGCGAAACAGAATGGGCAGTGCATACGACGTCCTGACGATGAGGGTGAGTGTAATGAAATCTATTTTACCCTGAACTGCGAAGACAACAAAGGCGGCATGTTTTTGAGACAATGGATCGATGCCATCAGCTCTATTGCACGCTACCATTGCGTTATCCCGAAGAGAAGGAACAGACAGAATGACAAGACGTTACCTAAGAATTGCCCTGCTGGGAAGCCTCGTCAGCCTGAGCGCCTGCGCGCAGCAGTCAGAAGTGAAACAAATGCATCAAAGCATTAGCGCGCTGAGCAGCGAGATGACGCAGCTTAACAAAGAAACGGTGAAAATCACTCAGCAAAATGCGCTGAACGCCAAATCGACGAAGGGCGCGTATCTGCTGCCGGGGGCCAATACCCCTGCCCGTCTGAATAGCCAGATAGGCACGTTGCGCATGTCATTGCGTAACGTTGCCGCCAACGCTCAAGGGACGGCGCTTACGTTGCGCATCTCCGGTGAGTCCAACGATCCGCTTCCGGCTTTCACCGGCACCGTGGAATGGGGACAGATCCAGGGCACCACCGAGCAGTATCAGGAAGTGAACGTGCAAAATCAGCTGTTCTCCGCCCCGGCCAGCGTGCTGGCGCCAAGCGACGTCGATATTCCGCTGCAGCTTAACGGCGTCACGCCGGACCAGCTGGGCTTTGTCCGCATCCACGACGTTCAGCCCGCCAACGCGCAGTAATCTCGCTAATCGGCACTGTGACATGCGGTGCCGCCCTTCCCCCTATGCTCCCTCTATTGACCACATTTCCTGTATGTAAACAATTGCAATAATTCACCCCATCAGTACAATCGCCGCGTCTAAACTACGCAAACGTGAACGCAATCGATTACGCGTTTGAAAAATGTGTGAAGTGTGACTGATTTTCGTGAGCAAGGATTCATATAATAGGCTCGCAGAAACACGAAACATTTTGAAAAACTTCGGTGATAAAAATCACTCTCTTTCGAATTTTTTTATTAGTGGCATAAATATGAAAAAAACATTACTGGCAGCCGGTGCCGCGCTGGCGCTCTCCGCATCTTTCACTGCTAACGCAGCAGGCGACTCTCAGCCGCAGTATGTCTCTGACTGGTGGCACCAGAGCGTAAACGTGGTAGGCAGCTACCACACCCGCTTCTCTCCGAAGCTGAACAATGACGTCTACCTCGAGTATGAAGCGTTTGCGAAGAAAGATTGGTTAGACTTCTATGGCTACATCGATATTCCGAAGACCTTCGACTGGGGTAACGGTAACGATAAAGGCGTCTGGTCTGACGGTTCCCCGATGTTTATGGAAATCGAACCACGCTTCTCTATTGATAAGCTGACCGGCGCAGACCTGAGCTTCGGCCCGTTCAAAGAGTGGTACTTCGCGAACAACTACATCTACGATATGGGTGACAACAAAGCCAGCCGCCAGAGCACCTGGTATATGGGTCTGGGTACCGATATCGATACCGGCCTGCCGATGGGCCTGTCTCTGAACGTGTATGCGAAATATCAGTGGCAGAACTACGGTGCCGCGAACGAAAACGAGTGGGATGGCTACCGCTTCAAAGTGAAATACTTTGTGCCAATCAGCGATCTGTGGGGCGGTAAGCTGAGCTACATCGGTTTCACCAACTTCGACTGGGGTTCAGATCTCGGCGACGAACCAAACCGCACCAGCAACTCCATCGCCTCCAGCCACATTCTGGCGCTGAACTACGATCACTGGCACTACTCTGTCGTTGCCCGTTACTTCCATAACGGCGGCCAGTGGCAAGGTGGTTCGAAAATGAACTGGGGCGAAGGTGATTTCAACGGTCAATCGACCGGTTGGGGTGGCTACCTGGTTGTGGGTTACAACTTCTAAGTTTTGCCTTACCGCACGGCTATGCTGTGCGGTAAGTTTTTCCACGCACGCTCGTCAATAATATTACTTCGCTTTTATATATCCCTCATAAATACAAAACAAATTAAAATAAATACATTTAATGAATTAAATTCACGCCCTTAATATATAAAAACCACTCAAACGCATATCCGATCACGCTTTTATTCAAACAACATCACCAGCTTGTGATCTATTTATCAATCCACATTAATGCAAATGGGAAAACGTTTTCTCTCTCCATATACTAAGCCCGTCCACAAATACGGAAAGAGCATGACCATAACGCATAACGACAGAAAAAAACTCACGATTAAAGATATTGCTCACGCTGCCGGAGTGAGTATTAGCACCGTATCGAAAGTAATAAACAGCACAGGTTCAATCAGTCACATAACAAAAGAAAGAGTTTTATCCGTTATTAATGAATTCGATTACAGGCCTAATGAAATTGCACGCGCGCTGCATCAAAAGAAAACATATACCATCGGCTTGTTATCAACAGATGATTACGGACGTTTCAGCTTACCTGTTTTAAAGGGTATTGAGAATGCCTTACTTGAAGCGCAGATTTCGGTATTTCTTTGTAACGCCAGCGGTTCGCCTCAGGAATTAAAGCGACACGTTGATTTACTGCTGGCAAAGCGCGTCGACGGTATTATCGTCACCGCAGCCAAAACGGATACCCGCGATCCGCTGCCGTTAAAGAAACACGATACGCCGGTGGTGTATGTCTATACCAACGTCGACGATGACAACGAACTCTGCGTTCTGCCTGACGATTTCGGCGCTGGCGCTCTGGCCTGTCGTCATTTAATCGAGCAGGGCAGCCAGAATATCGTGCAGATCGCCGGTCCGGCATATTATCTGGCGGTGCAGCAGCGTCATGAGGGCTACCGCCAGGAGATGAGCAAAGAGGGGTTGATCGTCAGAGCGCCTGAATATGGTTCCTGGACATCAGCACATGGTTATCGTGCAATGCAATCTATTCTTGCACGGTACCCTGAAATTGACGGTGTTATTGCTGGCAATGATTTAATTGGACACGGTGTTTTACAGGCGCTCTATGAATATGGGAAATCAGTTCCTGATAATGTCGCCGTGATCGGCTTTGATAACTGGCAGGTTATTACCGAATTATGTCGCCCGAAACTAAGCAGTATTGATTTTTGCCTGACGGAATTAGGCCGCGTCGCTGGCCAATGCTTAATAAAGAAAATAGATGGACACGATCTCAGGGGGAAAATTGCCGTCCCCTGTTTTTTACAACGCGGAGAATCAAGTTGTCGTTATTCTCAAAATTAATAAGAATGAGGTGTTTATGTTGTCTAAATTTATACATACCACCGTGGCTGCCTGTATTATATCCACATCACTCAGTGGATTAGCGCAAGCCAGAGAGACCATTACCTTCTGGGGCCGCTCGAATCAAACATCACTGGAACTGCTGGTTGATGCTTACAACAAGTCGCAGGATAAAGTTGACATTAAGCTAAATATGATTCCCGGCGAGTCGATGATGACCAAGCTCAGCGCTTCTATTGCCGCCGACAGCTCACCAGACCTTGTTTCACTCGATGTCTCCTTTCTTCCCCAGCTTAATGGCGCGGAACAGCTCACTGACCTCACCGACATTCTTGGCAATCGAGATTACGTGAAGCAGCTTAGCGGTTCGCTGAAAACCATCGGGGTTTATAAAGAGCGGCTGTATGGCATTCCTTTCTCTGCTGAATCATCACTTCTGTTTTATAACAAAAAGATTTTCCGCCTCGCCGGACTGGATCCGGAAAGACCGCCAGAAACGCTACAGGAATTACGCGAATACGCCGAAAAAATCACCCAGTTAGGCGACGGATACTACGGCTTTGCTATTCCCGGCACCTGCTCCGGTTGCCTGGCCTTTACATTCCTCCCTTATATGTGGGCCAACGGTGGAGACCTGTTTGCCAAAGAAGGCGCCGAATCGATTGTCATTTCCGAGAGTAATAAAAGGACGCTGGCATTCTTCCACCAGATGTACAAAGACGGCTTAATGTCCCCACTCTCCAAAGCAGACAGTTCACTTAACGACGGATTTGCCACAGGCAAAATCGGCATGGTTGGCACTGGCGCGTTTACCTTTAAGGTTTTCAACGATAACTATCCCAACCTTGAATACGGCGTAGGCTACTACCCTGGAGAGAAAAAAGGCGATTGGGCCTCGTTCGCGGGCGGCGACGCGCTGGCGATTCCGCTGGGCAGCAAACACCAGAAGGAGGCCATCGCCTTTATCGACTGGGCGATGTCAAAAGAGACCCAGATTGAGCTACTGGCGAAGAATGGCTTTGTTCCCACCCGCATCGATGCCAGCGATAACCGCTACAATCGCGAGGACAGCCGTTTCCTGCTAGCGACAAAAGCCCTGGCAAAAGGCCGCTCCGTCTACCTCCCCGCATTTAACGAAGCCATTAGCGCTCCCAGCAGTCCTTTTCTGACCTTAATACAGAAATCGGTATTCGAGGGGGATATTGATAACGCCCTTAAAACGGCCGATCAGAAGTTTAAGCAGATTATTAAGATGTCGCAGGAATAATCTAAATCAATACCTTATGCCCTAAATCCCGTTGGAAATATCTCTACGGGATTTATGTAAGCGCTTACATCACTAACATCATGAGGTGTTTATGGTTTCGAGAAAAATTGTTTCCACCGTTTCAATATGCGCTTTCAGCATCATGTTTAGCTGCGCGCTTCAGGCCAAAGAAGTGGTTAATTTTTGGGGCCGCAGTGAGCAATCATCGCTGCCCATGCTGGTCAATGAGTTTAATAAATCCCAGGATAAGATCACGGTAAAACTGAATGAAATTCCGAATATTCAGATGCTGACAAAACTGAGCGCAGCGGTCGCCGTGAACAATCCCCCCGACCTGGTAGCAATTGATCTGGTCTACTTTCCAGAACTTAACCGCTCCGAGCAACTCATCGATCTCACGGATAAAATCGGCACGATGGATTACGTGAGCCAGTTGAGCGACGCGCTAAAGGCCATCGGCAGCTACAACGGTAAATTTTACGCCGTCCCTTTTGCAGCGGAATCCTCCCTGCTTTTTTATAACAAGACGCTTTTCCGCGAAGCCGGATTAGATCCCAATCGTCCACCAGAAACGCTGGGAGAACTGCGCGAATATTCAGAAAAAATCCGTGCGCTGGGCAAAGATTATTATGGCTTCGCCATTCCAGGAACCAGCTCCGGCGGACTCGCCTTTACCTTCACCCCCTACTTTTGGGCAAACGGCGGGGATATTATTTCTGCCGATGGTAAAAAGTCCGTGGTCAACTCTGAAAACAATAAACGAACGCTCACCTTCTTCCACAATTTGTACAAAGATGGGCTCATGTCGCCGCTCTCCCGCACCGACTCCGCACTTAACGACGCGTTCAGTTCAGGAAAAGTGGCGATGGTGGGCTCCGGCGCTTTTACCTTTAAAGTCTTTAAAGATAATTACCCCAACCTCGACTATGGCGTCACCTATTTCCCTGGCGAGGAAAAAGGCAATTGGGCCTCCTTTACCGGCGGCGATGCTTTTGCTCTACCGGTGGGAAGCAAGCATCAACAGGCCGCTATCGATTTCATTAACTGGACGCTATCCAAACAGACGCAAATTGAGTTGATGGCAAAGAACGGCTACGTGCCCACGCGTATGGACGCCAGCGATAACCCCTATAGCCAGCAGGACCCCAAATATCTTCTGGCCAACAAAGCGCTGGCAAAAGGGCATACCCCTTTTCTGGTCCCCTACAATGAGACCTTCAATGCCATCAATAGTCCTTATCTAACCATGATCCAGAAAGCCGTTTTTGAAGGGAAAATTGATGAAGCCCTGAAAACAGCGGATCAGAAAATGAATCAGATTATAAAAATGTCGGAAGAGTAAGCGTGCTTACTGTCTGAATGAATACATTAATGAAACATTCTGCCGTAATGGCGGTTGGCAGAATGTTGACTGAGGCATCTGGAATGTTTGCTAAAACTCAACAACCGCAAGTGCAGTTTACTCACCAGACAGCATTGCCGGTATTCAGGAAAAATAACCGAAAGGGATATTTAGGTTTTTTATTCATCCTCCCCGTACTGGTCATTGTGGTGTTCTTTTTCATTACACCATTAATCATGACCGCATGGATGTCATTTTTTAAATGGCCGATGTTTGGCAAAACAAAATTCATTGGATGGATTAATTACACAAATATTCTCCAGGATGATGTCTTCTGGCACGCCCTGAAGTTTACGTTTATCTATGCGATCATTATGACTCCGCTTATTTTCATCTTTTCGATGATTCTCGCCTCGCTGGTAAAAGATAGTCATAAACCGGGCGTTTCCCTCTTTCGCAGCGTCTATTTTTTACCCACGGTCATTGGATTTGGCACAGCCAGTATTTTGTGGAAGTGGCTGCTGGATGTTCGCTTTGGCCTACTCAACCACCTTGCTGTCTCATTGCACCTGGTTGATTCGCCAATTATGTATCAGGACTCACTAAGCCAGGGCTTTATGGTCGTCGTGAGCATGGTGCTCTGGAAGACGCTGGGCTTCAATATGATCCTGCTACTGGTTGGCCTACAGGGCATCAGCAAAGATATCTACCAGGCTGCACAGGTCGACGGCGCCGTTGGCTGGCGACGGTTACGCTATATCACCCTGCCGTTAATGCGGCGGACCTTTATGCTGACGCTGATTCTCTCCGTCTCCGGATCGCTGCTGGCTTTTGATCAGTTCTACATCATCACTAACGGCGGGCCAATGGATCAAACCATAACCAGCGTGTTCTACATCTATAACAACTCATTTATTAATGGCCGCCTGGGCTACGGCGCTGCGCTCTCCATTATTCAGCTGTTTATTCTGATGGTGATTAGTGTTCTGCAAATCTGGTTATTACGCGACAAAGAAGGACGGGCATAGAATGAACGGGGATGTCGTCTTATACATCAAGAGAAAACAAAACGGGCTGGTGACGTTTCTCTTTTACGCTATTCACGGCTGTTTACTTATCGTCTTTCTCTATCCGCTGCTGTGCGTTGCGCTGGCGTCACTAAAACCCGCAGCCGATTTAGTATTGATGCCGCCCAAGTGGTGGCCCTCAATTTTCACGCTTGATAACTTCAATAAGATGTTATTTTCTAATGACAATATGTCCCGGGCGATTATGCTATCGGGTATTGTCTCATTTCTGACGGTTATCGGTACGGTCATTCTGTCGACGCTGGCCGGGTATGGTTTTTCCCGATTTACCTTCCGGGGGAAAAATGTTTTCTTTGTACTGATCTTATTAACCATGATGATTCCCTCGCAGCCAATCCTGACGCCGCTGTTTATCATCATTACCAAAATGGGTCTGCAAAATAATATTTTCGGTCTGGTATTGGTCTATATCACCTTCCAGCTACCGTTCAGTATCTTTATGATGCGTAACACGTTTGACAGCATCCCAAAAGAAATTGATGAAGCCGCAGAGCTGGACGGTTGCTCGCCGTTAAAAATTCTCTTTCGGGTCATGCCGCGGATGGTTTCACCGGGGATTGTTACCGTTATCGTGACAACCTTTATTGCCGCATGGAATGAATTTCTCGTCGCGCTAATATTTATGACCGACTCCGATAATTACACCATGCCCATTTTATTGCTGATGACCAGCGCTGGTAAATACGGCACCGTCGATTGGGGATTACTCCAATCCTGTACCGTATTTGCGATGCTGCCGTGCATTCTTATTTTTCTGTTTCTACAAAAACATTATGTCAGTGGTTTAACCAGCGGTGCGACGAAAGGTTAATGGCTCACGCCCTCTACTTTAAAAGGATATTTCGCATGAAGTTAAGTACTGTCTCAGCTATTCCGGGCACGCTATCATTTATCCCTCCCGGAAAAATCCTTCCTCAAGGCTGGCTGAAGCGCCAGCTGACGCTTCAGGCCCAAGGGCTATCCGGGCAACTGGAGGATATCTGGCCGGATGTCGGCGCGAACAGCGGCTGGCTTGGCGGCAGCGGTGAAAGCTGGGAACGCGGGCCCTACTACCTCGATGGCTTGCTGCCGCTCGCCTATTGCCTGCAGGATCGGTCGCTGATCGAACAGAGCCAGAAATGGGTAGAGTGGATGCTGAATAGCCAGGATAACGACGGCTGGTTTGGCCCACAAAACAACGTCGACTGGTGGCCGAGAATGGTGGCGCTGAAGGTACTAACCCAGTACGCCGACGCCACTGGTGACGCTCGCGTACTGCCCTTTATCCAGCGCTATTGCCACTATCAACTTCGGCATTTGCCCACACGTCCCCTGAGCGACTGGGGCAAAGCGCGCGCCGCCGACAATGTGCTGTCAGTGCTGTGGGCGTGGAAACAGCTACCAGAAGATGACTTGCTCCCTCAGCTGGCGAAAGTGTTGTTAGCACAAGGGGATAACTGGCCTGATTTTATTCTCCATCGGCTTCCTACCGGCCCGGTGACCTACTTCTCTCACCTCACTCATGTGGTTAACGTCGCCATGGGGATGAAATATTCCGCCATGCAGGACGACACACAGCAGCAGCGTCTGCGCCTGGAGGAAATTAAGCGCTGCTTCGCCGAGCTGGACATCTATCACGGCCAGCCGCAGGGAATATTTTCCGGTGATGAATTTCTGGCGGGCTCGGCCCCGGAGCAGGGTGTTGAGCTTTGCGCTATCGTTGAACTGATGTTCTCGCTGGAAAATATGCTGCGCATTTATGGTGATGCGCAACTGGCCGAACGGCTGGAGCGTGTCGCTTTCAACGCCCTTCCAGCTGGCGTCAGCGCCGATATGATGTCGCATCAGTACCACCAGCAACCTAACCAGATTGCTGCCAGCATCGCGCCCCGTAACTGGACCTACAGCGGCGATGACTGCAACATCTTCGGCCTGGAGCCGAACTTTGGCTGCTGCACCGCTAACTTCCATCAGGGCTGGCCAAAATTTTGCAATAGCCTGTTTATGCAGGATGAAGCGAACAACCTCGCCAGTATGGTCTACGCACCTTGCCGCGTCACTACCGACGCATGGGACGTCTGCGTGCAGACCGACTATCCGTTCAACACCGATCTAATCTTTACCGTAAATCATGCGCCGACGGGCGACAAAACGCTGTGGCTACGTATTCCCCAATGGAGTACCGGCTCAGCCATTACGGTAAACGGCGCCCCCCTGAGCTATAGCGATGGCAAAGGCTATTTTGCGCTCACCCGTGAATGGCGGGCCGGTGATGTTGTCACCCTGACCTTTGAACGCCAGGTTCGCACGGAAAGACGTATTCATAACGCCGTTAGCGTTTACTACGGCCCGCTGCTGATGGCGCTGACGCCCGGTGAAATCTGGCGGCCTATCCCTGGCGGCTCGCCCAGCGGCGACTGGGAATTGCAGCCGAAGAAAGAGTGGAACTATGCGCTGGATATTCATCCTCATCAGGGCGTCGTCGTCCGTGAACTACAGCTTCATGCTTCCGGAGAGCAGCCGTTCGCGCTGGAGTCCGCGCCGATTAAGCTTCGCCTTAGCGCTTACCGTTTGCCGACATGGAAGGTCGTCGATAATTCCGCAGGGCCGATGCCCAACAGCCCGGCGCACGCCGCCCTGAGCGTGCAGTCCTCGGTGCTGCTGGTTCCATACGGCTGCGCGCGGTTGCGTATCGCGCAGTTTCCGTGGCTGGACGGCCGTGAAAAACAGACTGACGTAGCGTAAGGACAAAACCATGGCAACAATAAGATTGGAGTCCGTCTACAAAGCCTATTCGGCAAAACAGGTAGTCATCAATAACATCAATCTGACCATCCAACAGGGCGAATTCTGCGTCATTGTTGGACCTTCCGGCTGCGGAAAATCCACGCTGTTGAGGATGATCGCCGGGCTGGAAGAGATCTCCGCCGGTGAGTTATACATCGACGATAAACGCATGACCGAAGTGCCCTCTTCTGAACGAGGCATCGCCATGGTATTCCAGAACTATGCGCTCTACCCGCATATGACGGTGGAAGAAAACATGGGCTTCGCGTTAAAAATGGCGAAGATGCCGGAAGACGAGGTGAAACGCCAGGTCGCGGCGGCGGCGAAATCACTGCAACTGGAAGCGCTCCTGACTCGCCGTCCCGCCGCGCTTTCCGGCGGACAACGCCAGCGCGTAGCGATTGGCCGCGCTATTGTCCGCAAGCCCGGCGCCTTCCTGTTTGACGAACCGCTCTCCAACCTTGACGCCGGGCTACGCGCGCAAATGCGTCTCGAAATTGGCCGTCTGCACCGCGATTTTGAAAATGTCGCCACGGTCTACGTCACCCATGACCAGATTGAAGCCATGACCCTGGCGGACAAAATCGTGCTGCTCAACAGCGGTGATAGCGTAAACCGGTACGGTAGCGTCGCACAGATTGGCTCGCCAATGGAGCTCTACGAACAGCCGAGAAACAAGTTTACCGCCAGCTTTATCGGCTCACCGCAGATGAATTTTTTAGCGGCCCAGGTCGTCAAAATTCGCGCAGACTCGGTGAGTGTCAGGCTGGAAAGCGGAGAAATACTGGCTATTAACGTTGACGGCGCACAGCTTTCAGTCAGTGAAAACGTCACGGTCGGTATCCGTCCGGAGCATCTGCTGCTGGCAGACGGCAATGAGGAGAATCTCCTGCAACGCCGTATCCAGTTTATCGAGCAGCTCGGCGATGCGACCTGTCTTTATCTGGAGGGCGAACTGACCTGTAAACTCAATGGGTACCATCATCACCCTCGCGGCAGCATGATTCATTTGCAGCTGCCAGCACACCGCTGCCACTTGTTCGATCGCCATGAACAGGCATGTCCACGCCTGCCCTCACAGGGAACAACTCAGCCATGAATATTGAAAATCGGGAGTTTATTCAGCAATGTTGCGAGCAGGTGCGCCAGCAGATGGGCAGCAACACCATTGCAGCAACGCTCAGGCATGCCCTGACGAACACGCTTGATACCACGCTACAGCGCGGCGATCGCGGCGTATTTGTCATCACTGGCGATATTCCGGCGATGTGGCTGCGGGACTCCGCCTGCCAGATGCGCCCCTACCTGCTTTTCTGTCAGCAACATCCGGAACTGCAGGCAATGATTGCTGGCGTAATCCAGCAACAGATGCACTTTATTACTCTCGATCCTTATGCCAACGCCTTCAATCGCTATCCGGACTCAACGGGCCATCAGAGCGATCTAACCCACATGCAGCCGCAGATCTGGGAACGTAAATACGAGGTAGACTCGCTGTGTTATCCGCTACAGCTTGCATGGCTATTCTGGAAAATCACCGGGATAACAAGCTACTTTACGGACACCTTTACCCGCGCCTGCTCGCTGGTTCTCAATCAATGGGAAATCGAGCAGCACCATCATAGCCGCTCCCCCTACCGCTTTGAGCGCCCACACCCGCCGGCCCCAACGGACACTCTGGGCTATGAAGGAAAAGGCGCGCCGGTCAGCTATACCGGCATGACCTGGTCCGGTTTTCGCCCCAGTGACGATGCTTGCGACTGGGGGTATCTGGTGCCCGCTAATTTTTTCGCCTCGGTCGTGCTGGGTTACCTGGCGGAGATTGCACGCGAAGTACTGAACAATCGCCGCCTCGAACGTCGGGCCACCGCGTTGAAATCAGCCATTGAGGAGGGGATAGAAAAACACGCGGTCGTTCGTCATCCTGATTATGGTGAAATCTATTGCTATGAAACGGACGGCGCCGGGCATTACCTGTTGATGGACGATGCGAACGTGCCTTCCCTGCTTTCACTGCCGCTGCTGGGCGCGATCGCCAACGATCATCCGCGCTATCTGAATACCCGCCGGTTTATTCTCAGCGGCGATAACCCCTATTTTCATCGCGGACGTTTCGCACAGGGTGTTGGCAGCCCACACACGCCTTCAGGATTCATCTGGCCGATTGCGCTGGCGGTACAGGGGCTCACCGCACGCGATCCGGCGGAAAAACTCGCCATGATCCAGATGATGACGGCAACCGACGCGGGGAGCGGATTAATGCATGAATCGTTCGATCCCGACAATCCCGCTCGCTTTACCCGACCCTGGTTCTCATGGGCCAATGCCATGTTCTGCGAACTGGTGCTGGACTACTGCGGCCTGTCTGTAAGCAAACTGATTGCCAACAAGGAATAGTCTATGCCTGTTATTGTTAAAAATCCTCTGGTTGACGGCTGGTATGCCGACCCGGAAATTCGCTTCTATGAAAATCAGTACTGGATTTACGTCACTCGTTCCATCACCGACTATCAGATGCAGCGCAACATTGACGCCTTTTCCTCCCCCGATCTCGTTCACTGGCAAAAGCATGAAGGCATCATCCAGATGGACGATTTTCCGTGGATCTGGCGCGCGGTCTGGGCACCGACGATCGTCGAAAAAGACGGAAAGTATTTCTTAATATTCGCCTCAAACGACATCCAAAGTGATGAAGAGGAAGGAGGGCTTGAAATCGCCGTCGCCGATACTCCGGCAGGCCCGTTCCGCGCGTTACTGGAAAAGCCGTTAGTCGGCCGTTTTATTCATGGCGCACAGCCCATCGACGCCCATCTCTTTACCGATGACGATGGCAAAATTTATCTCTACTACGGAGGCTGGCGGCACTGTAACGTTGCGCAGATGAATTCGCAAATGAACGGCTTCATCCCCTTTGATAACGGCGAGATGTTCCGCGAAATCATTATTCCTGGTTACGTTGAAGCCCCCTGTATGATTAAGCGTCGCGGGCGCTACCATTTTATGTGGTCAGAAGGTAACTGGACGGACGGCAGCTATCGAGTCGTCACCGCCGATAGCGATTCTCCCTTTACCTTTAATGGCCCGAAAAGAACTATCCTTGCGGCGCAGGCTCTGGCAGACGGTCCGGGCCACCATAGCTGTATTGCGCTTAATGATAATGATGAATGGCTCATTGCCTACCATCGACGCATTCCTGGAGACAGTGAGGCCGGCCATCGAATGTTATGCCTGGATAAAATGGTTTTTGAAGAGGACCAGATACAGCCAGTGCTGATGACCGAAGCAATGTCTCTTTAAATTCGCAAAAAAGGCCAGAGGTCACCCTCTGGCCCGTTTCGGGCGCATGCTGCCATGCAGCGGTGAGTCGCGCCCACTACGCATTACTTCCTGTTATGCCACCAGCCTAAAAACAGGCTTGTTGCAATACCGACCAGCGTTGGTGCTGCCAGGTCATGCCAGAAAGCCATACTCAACTCCGTGAGCGTCATCGTGCCGCCTTGGTTGCAATGGCAACGGTTCGCGGCTATCCTCAACTTGTCTAGGGTCAAGTTAGCCCCCGTTATGTTGCCGGTGTATACCGAACAATGTGCGGGGGTTTTCTCTTTCCAGCGACAAGGCCACCGGGGATCAAGCCCCCGCAACATTGCGCCTCACCGGGTGACCCCGGCTTGTCGCTGATTCTACGCCTCTCGCTGTTATCCGCATGACTTTAAAACGAAAAAATCCCGACCTTGCGATCGGGATTCCAGTGACGATGTATGCGTTACAGCGCGCGGCGCTTATTTCTTTTTATTCAGCATCGCTTTCAGGTCAGCAAACGGGTTATAGGTCGCCTCGCCGACGTCTTTCTGTGCATCTTCACCGGCCACCACCGTCGAACCGTACTGATCCGCCTCGGTATATTTTGAGTGCTCGTGATCGTGGCAGAACAGGCACAATAGCTCCCAGTTGCTACCGTCTTCCGGGTTATTGGTATGGTCGTGATCCATATGATGGACCGTCAGTTCACGCAGGTTGGAGTAGACGAACTCACGCGAGCAACGCCCGCAGACCCACGGAAACAGTTTCAGCGCTTTTTCACGGTAGCCGCTTTCCAGCCGCACGTAGTTTTTAGGGATGATAGCCATAATAACCCGGTATGTAGTAATAAAAGTAAGGGAATGTCCCAGTCTAAAGGCGCAATAAAAAAGCCGCAACACCCTACGGCGTTACGGCTTTTATCAGCACCTGACAGCGTCAGCTTACGGCAGAATGGACGGCTGATCCGCCCCTTCCTTCTCAACCTTCTGCTGCAACATGTGCTCGCGCTTCATACCCAGCTTCAGCGCCAGCGCCGATGCCACGTAGATAGACGAAGCGGTACCGATGGAGACACCGATCAGCATCGTCAACGAGAAGCCTTCCAGTACCGGACCACCGAAGAGGTACAGCATCAGAATAACCACTAACGTCGTACCGGAGGTAATCAACGTACGGTGCAGCGTCTGGGTCAGCGACACGTTAAAGATTTCGTAAGGCGTCCCGCGACGAATTTTGCGGAAGTTTTCACGAATACGGTCCGATACCACGATACTATCGTTGAGCGAGTAACCGATGACCGACATCAACGACGCGACGATCGTCAGGTCAATCTCGATATGGAACAACGACAGGATCCCTAAGGTGATGATCACGTCGTGCGCCAGCGCGATAACCACGCCCGCCGCCAGTCGCCACTCAAAGCGGAAACCGACGTACACCAGGATGGAGATCAGCGCCACCAGCAGCGCCATCGCACCGGTTTGCGCCAAATCGGCCCCCACGCTTGGCCCCACGAATTCGATACGTTTCACGGCGGCGTTCTGGTTGGTGGATTCGTTAATCACACTCAGCACCTTACTACCCAGCACCTGCCCGCCGTCTGCGCCTTCAGTCGGCGGCATACGTACCATAATGTCGTGGCTGCTGCCGAAGTTCTGCAGCAGCGGGTCAACAAAGCCCGCTTTCTCCAGCGCATCGCGCATCACGTCCATATCCGCCGGTTTTTCCAGCGTAATCTCAATGACCGTACCACCGGTGAAATCGAGACCCCAGTTAAACCCGCGTACGCCCATCACGATGATGGCCGCAATCAGCAGGAAACCCGAGATGCCGAAAGCCCAGAAGTCCCAGCGCATAAAGTCATAGACTTTACGGCCGTGGTTCAATTGTTCAACAGTATATTCCTGTGCCACAACGCACTCCTCAGATTGACAGCTTGTTGATGCGTTTGCCGCCATACAACAGGTTTACGATGGCACGCGTACCGACAATCGCGGTAAACATCGACGTCGCTACACCGATACCGGTAGTAATTGCGAACCCTTTAATGGCCCCGGTACCGACGGCATACAGGATCAGGACTTTAATCAGCGTCGTAATGTTCGCATCAAAGATGGAGCTAAACGCGCCGGCATAGCCTTCGTTGATCGCCTGCTGCACCGAACGCCCGTTGCTCAACTCTTCTTTGATACGTTCGTTGATCAGAACGTTCGCATCGACCGCCACCGCAAGGGTTAACACAATCCCCGCAATCCCCGGCATACTTAACGTCGCGCCCGGAAGCAGCGACATAATGCCGACAATCAGCACCAGGTTTGCAATCAGCGCGCTGGTCGCAATCAGGCCGAACTTCTTATAGAAGAAGATCATGAACAGGATAGACACCACCAGACCGGCCAGACACGCTTCCAGGCCCTGCTTGATGTTCTGCATACCCAAGGTTGGACCAATGGTACGTTCTTCGACGATCTGAATTGGCGCAATCAACGCACCCGCGCGCAGCAGCAGCGACAGCTGACGTGCTTCGTTCGGGTTGCCAATACCGGTAATACGGAAGCTGTTACCCAGACGAGACTGGATATTGGCGATGTTAATCACCTCTTCCTGTTTCACCAGCACCGCACGACCGTTCGCGTCTTTCTTACCGCTGTCTTTGTACTCCACAAACAGGGTCGCCATCGGCTTGCCGATATTGTCCTTGGTGAAGTTAGACATGATGTTGCCACCCGCGCTATCCAGCGAGATGTTCACCTGCGGCTGGTTGTATTCATCCTGGCTGGAAGTGGAGTCGGTGATATGGTCACCGGTCAAAATCACACGTTTGTACAGCACAACCGGCTGACCTTCACGCGTGTTTTTCACCTCAGAGTCGCCAGGAATACGGCCAGAAGCGGCGGCAGCCTGATCGACGTTGGTGTTCACCAGACGGAATTCCAGGGTCGCCGTCGCGCCGAGAATTTCTTTCGCGCGAGCGGTATCCTGGATACCCGGCAGCTCAACCACGATGCGGTCTGCGCCCTGGCGTTGAACCACCGGCTCAGCCACGCCCAGTTGGTTAACACGGTTACGCAGAATGTTGATGTTCTGCTGAACCGCATATTCGCGTGCTTCACTCAGACGTGCGTCGGTCATAACCGCGCGCAGCGCCGTGCTGCCCTGACTGGTGATAACCATATCGCGGTGACGCGGGGTCAGATAAGCGATAGCCTGATCGCGCGCGTTAGCATCGCGGAACGTGATGCTCAGACCATAGTTATCTTCTTTGCGTACGTTGGAATACGGAATGTTTTTCTCACGCAGATCGCTGCGCAGACTGTCGATATTTTGTTCCTGCAATTTGCCCAACGCGGTGTCCATATCCACTTCCATCAGGAAGTGAACGCCGCCACGCAGGTCAAGACCGAGCTTCATTGGCTCTGCTTTAATCGCAGCCAGCCAGCGCGGTGTTGCCGGAGCAAGGTTTAGCGCCACGACATATTTGTCACCCAGCACGCCCATCAGCGCTTCACGCGCGCGCAGCTGGATGTCGGTGGTGTCGAAGCGCGCAAGAATAGCGCCCTCTTCCAGTGCCACAGACTTAGCGGTGATTTTTTCTTCTTGTAACGTTTTCTGGACCTGGATCAGCGTTTGCTCACTGGCGGCGACGCCGCGCACGCCAGTGATTTGAACGGCCGGATCCTCACCATACAGGTTGGGAAGCGCATACAGCAGACCGACGACAATCACGACGATCAGCATGACATACTTCCACAAAGGATAACGGTTTAACACGGCAGTTCCCTTTGGGAAAACGGAATATTACAGCGCCTTCATGGTGCCTTTCGGCAGAACGGCAGCTACGAAGTCACGTTTGATAACCACTTCAGTGGTGTCGTTCAGCGCGATAGCAATGTAGCCAGTTTCCGCTACTTTGGTTACACGACCGACCAGGCCACCGTTGGTCAGGACTTCATCGCCTTTTGCGATGGAGTTCATCAGGTTCTTGTGCTCTTTGGTGCGCTTTTGCTGTGGACGCAGGATCATGAAGTAGAAAATCAGACCAAATACCACCAGCATCAGAATCAGAGACATCGGGCTGCCCTGCGCCGGAGCACCTGTTGCCGCTACCGCATCAGAAATAAAAAAGCTCATTAAATTTCCCTCATTATTAAAATTAATCAACGTTCAAAGGTGGAACGGGTCGCCCCTGACGTTGGTAAAAATCGGTCACGAAGCTCTCTAATTTACCCTCTTCAATAGCCTTGCGTAAACCAGCCATTAAGCGCTGATAGTAGCGAAGATTATGAATGGTATTGAGGCGCGCGCCCAATATTTCGTTGCAACGGTCAAGATGATGCAAGTATGCACGCGAATAATTGCGACAGGTGTAGCAATCACACTCAGCGTCGAGCGGGCTCGTGTCGCTTTTATGCTTAGCATTGCGGATTTTTACCACGCCGTCGGTCACGAACAGATGACCATTACGGGCGTTACGCGTTGGCATAACGCAGTCAAACATGTCGATACCACGACGTACGCCTTCAACCAGATCTTCCGGTTTGCCAACGCCCATCAGGTAGCGCGGTTTGTCAGCAGGGATCTGCGGGCAAACGTGCTCCAGGATGCGGTGCATGTCTTCCTTCGGCTCACCGACCGCCAAACCGCCGACAGCGTAGCCATCAAAGCCTATCTCTACCAGACCTTTAACAGAGATATCGCGTAAATCTTCGTAAACGCTACCCTGAATGATGCCAAACAGCGCATTTTTATTACCGAGGCCATCAAAGCGGTCGCGGCTACGTTTTGCCCAGCGCAGCGACATCTCCATGGAGCGCTTCGCGTAGTCCCAGTCCGCCGGGTACGGCGTACATTCGTCGAAGATCATCACGATGTCGGATCCGAGATCGTACTGAATCTCCATGGATTTTTCCGGATCGAGGAAAATCGGATCGCCGTTGATCGGGTTGCGGAAGTGTACGCCCTGCTCGGTGATCTTACGGATATCGCCCAGGCTGAAGACCTGGAAACCGCCGGAATCGGTGAGGATCGGCCCTTTCCACTGCATGAAATCGTGCAGGTCGCCGTGCAGCTTCATGATTTCCTGACCCGGGCGCAGCCACAGGTGGAACGTGTTGCCGAGAATAATCTGCGCGCCGGTGGCTTCAACTTCTTCCGGCGTCATGCCTTTCACGGTGCCATAGGTACCGACAGGCATAAAAGCTGGCGTTTCCACTACGCCACGATCGAAAACCAGGCGGCCGCGGCGAGCGCGACCGTCTGTGGTGTCCAGTTCAAATTTCATCTTAACTCCTGCGTCAGAAAAACAGTCCGACGTTTTAAATACTCATGTCGCGGATTTATTCCCCGACACGCTCAGAAATAGCCTGCGGATTGTACGTGATAAACATGGCGTCGCCGTAACTAAAAAAGCGATATTTTTGTTCTACAGCAGCCTTATAGGCATTCATGGTGTGCTGATAACCGGCAAAAGCGGAAACCAGCATAATCAACGTCGATTCCGGCAGGTGGAAGTTGGTGACCAGCGCATCAATCACCTGGTATTGATAGCCCGGGAAAATAAAGATCTGCGTATCGCCAAAGAACGGGGCAATCAGTTCATCTTTTGCCGCCTGCGCCGCGCTTTCCAGCGAGCGTACGGAGGTGGTGCCGACCGCAATCACGCGGTTGCCGCGCGCTTTCGCCGCCAGCACGGCGTCAACCACCTCTTGCGGCACTTCGGCGTATTCGGAGTGCATGATGTGATCTTCAATGCTGTCCACGCGCACCGGCTGGAAAGTACCTGCGCCCACGTGCAGGGTCACAAAGGCCATTTCGATGCCTTTCTCGCGCAGTTTCTCCAGCAGCGGTTCGTCAAAGTGCAGACCCGCCGTCGGTGCCGCAACCGCGCCCGGCTTTTCGCTATACACGGTCTGGTACAGCTCGCGGTCGGCATCTTCGTCCGGACGATCGATGTACGGCGGCAGCGGCATGTGGCCGATCGCATTCAGAATATCCAGCACGCTACGCTCGTCGTCGAACTCGACTTCAAACAGCGCGTCGTGGCGCGCGACCATCGTCGCTTTAATGCTCTCGTCGTCGCCCAGCAGCAGCTCGGCGCCCGGCTTCGGCGCTTTAGAGGCGCGAATATGTGCCAGAATACGTTTATCATCCAGCATACGCTCGACCAGCACTTCAATCTTGCCGCCGCTGGCTTTACGGCCAAACAGGCGCGCCGGGATCACGCGGGTGTTGTTAAAGACCAGAAGATCGCCAGGGTTGAGCTTGTCGAGCAAATCGGTGAAAGTACCGTGCGTCAGCGCGCCCGTCGGCCCGTCCAGCGACAGCAAGCGACAGCTGCTACGCTCGGCTTGTGGATAGTGGGCAATCAGGGATTCAGGTAGTTCAAAGGAGAAATCGGCAACGCGCATGACTGTGACTCTGGGCTTAATAATGAGGCGGGTAGTCTAGTGCCGGGGCGTCGTCCCTGCAACCCTTACCCCTCTGGATAAACAGTAAACCATGAATTTTCTCGCTCACCTGCATCTCGCACACCTCGCCGACAGCTCGCTGTCGGGCAATCTGCTGGCCGATTTTGTGCGCGGCAACCCGCAGCAGGACTATCCGGCCGCCATTGTTGACGGTATTCATCTGCATCGCCGCATCGACGTGATGACCGACAATCTGCCGCAGGTGAAAGAGGCCCGCGAGTGGTTTCGTCCCGAGACGCGCCGGGTCGCGCCAATCACCCTTGACGTGATGTGGGACCACTTTCTCTCCCGCCACTGGGCGCAAATTTCACCCGATATCGCCCTGCCCGATTTTGTGCGCTATGCCCATGAGCAGGTCATCACTATTTTGCCCCAGGCTCCGGCGCGATTTATTACCCTGAACGAGCACCTGTGGTCGGAACGCTGGCTTGAACGCTATGGCGAGATGGCGTTTATCCAGCGCGTACTGAACGGCATGGCCAGCCGTCGACCTAAACTCGATGCGCTGCGTGATTCCTGGCACGATCTGGACGCGCACTACGCCGAGCTGGAGACCCGCTTCTGGCAGTTTTATCCGCAAATGATGCGCCAGGCGAAAAACAAAGCGCTGTAGGCCTTGCGCTCTGGCCGGGAAGCGCTATTCTTAAAAACTTGGAAAAAATAAATTATTGATAGGTAAAACCTAATCAATTAATCGTCATAGCCTTTTTGTATTAGCCGCTTACCCTCCCTATACTGGCCCGCGTTGCGTTCCATTAACCTTATAAATTCAAAGGAGAACCCCATGGTTCTGGTTACTCGTCAAGCGCCTGACTTCACCGCAGCAGCGGTACTGGGCAACGGTGAAATCGTTGAGAAATTCAATTTCAAACAGCACACCCAGGGTAAAGCCACCGTTCTGTTCTTCTGGCCGATGGACTTCACCTTCGTCTGCCCGTCTGAGCTGATCGCCTTCGACAAACGTTACGAAGAGTTCCAGAAGCGCGGCGTTGAAGTGGTTGGCGTCTCCTTTGACTCTGAATTCGTTCACAACGCATGGCGTAACACTCCGGTCGACAAAGGCGGCATCGGTGCAGTGAAATACGCAATGGTTGCTGACATTAAGCGCGAAATCCAGAAAGCTTACGGTATCGAACATCCGGACGAAGGCGTTGCGCTGCGCGGCTCCTTCCTGATCGACGCTAACGGCGTTGTTCGCCACCAGGTGGTTAACGACCTGCCGCTGGGCCGTAACATTGACGAAATGCTGCGTATGGTTGATGCGCTGCAGTTCCACGAGCAGCACGGCGAAGTGTGCCCGGCGCAGTGGGAAAAAGGGAAAGAAGGCATGAACGCGTCTCCGGACGGCGTGGCTAAATACCTGAGCGAGAACGTCTCCAGCCTGTAATCGGCTCGCGTTCTGCTAAAAAGGCTCGCATTTTGCGAGCCTTTTTTGTTGTCGAAAGATTAGAACGAGAAGCAGGAACAGCCCAGCGCGCCCCAGAAAGCGCGGTCATCAGATACCGGCACGCCGGATTTACGCGCCAGATCGTGCTGATGCCCGTGCACGCCGCAGCTGCCGCAGCACTGGTGCATCTGCACTACCGCGCCGATATGATCGGATCCCGGAGGCGCTGAACGGTAGTGTCCCGGCACTTTGACCACCGGAGACCACTCCGGCAGCACCGGAATGGGCGGCGGCGCCAGCGGGGTAAAGTGCCCGGCGGCGTACACCACGCGGCCATCGACAATCGTCATTACTGACTCAATCCCCTTAATCTCCTCTTCCGGTACGCTGAAGTAATCCTTCGACAACGCCACCAGATCTGCCAGTTGCCCGGCGGCTATACGACCTTTTTTGCCCTGCTCGCTGGAGAACCAGGCGCTACCCGCCGTCCACAGCTCCAGCGCCACGTCGCGCGGCAGGCGATTTTCGTCGTCGTACATCGCCAACCCGCCCACGGTTCGCCCGGATACCAGCCAGTACAGCGCCGTCCACGGGTTATAGCTCGCCACACGCGTCGCATCGGTACCGAGACCAACCGGCACCTCCATCTCCAGCATCTTCGCCACCGGCGGCGTGTGTTTCACCGCGTCTTTCCCGTAGCGATCGACAAAGTATTCTCCCTGGAAAGCCATCCGGTGCTGCACCGCAATGCCGCCCCCCAGCGCTTTCACACGTTCGATATTACGTTCGGTAATGGTCTCTGCGTGGTCAAAGAACCAGTGCAGACCGTTAAACGGAATTTCGCGGTTCACTTTTTCAAACACATCGAGCATGCGGCTGATGGATTCATCATAGGTGGCATGCAGGCGGAACGGCCAGCGGTGCTCGACCAGATGACGCACCACGCGTTCCAGCTCTTCTTCCATCCCTGGCGGCAGATCCGGACGCGGCTGCAGGAAGTCTTCAAAATCAGCAGCCGAAAATACCAGCATCTCCCCCGCCCCGTTGGCACGATAAAAATCCGTACCCTGCCCCGGCTTGAGCATATCGGTCCAGCGCTCAAAGTCGTCCAGCTCCTGCTTCGGACGCTGGGTAAACAGGTTGTAGGCGATACGAATGGTCATCTGCTTGTTAGCATGCAGCTGTTCGATAATTTCGTAATCTTCCGGGTAGTTTTGGAAACCGCCGCCCGCGTCGATGGCGCTGGTCAGGCCCAGCCGGTTGAGTTCGCGCATAAACTGGCGGGTAGAGTTCACCTGCTGCTCCAGCGGCAGTTTCGGCCCTTTCGCCAGCGTAGCGTAAAGGATCATGGCGTTTGGTTTAGCGATCAGCATCCCGGTGGGGTTGCCGTTGTTATCGCGAACGATCTCGCCGCCCGCCGGTGCCGGCGTCTCTTTGGTATAGCCGACGGCTTTCAGCGCCGCGCGGTTGAGCAACGCGCGATCGTAGAGGTGCAGCACAAACACTGGCGTATCCGGCGCGGCTTCATTCAGTTCTTCCAGCGTCGGCATACGGCGTTCGGCGAACTGGAACTCGCTCCAGCCGCCGACAACGCGCACCCACTGCGGCGACGGCGTACGGTCGGCCTGCTCTTTCAGCATCCGCAGCGCATCCGCCAGCGACGGCACGCCTTCCCAGCGCAGTTCAAGATTGTAGTTCAGACCGCCGCGAATCAAGTGCAGGTGCGAGTCGTTGAGCCCTGGCACCACGGTGTGGCCATGAAGGTCGATAATCTGCGTGCCTTCGCCCGCATAAGACAACATCTGCGCGTCGCTACCGACAGCGAGGATTTTGCCATCGGCGATCGCCACTGCTTCGGCGCGCGGCTGTTGCGGGTCCAGAGTATGAATCTGCCCCTGAGTTAAAATCAGTGTGGCTGTTTGTGACATAACGTTCTCCTTGGCCAGCTCAGGCTTTTTTTAGCCAGCCGGCAAACAGGCGGGTCACGATGGGCATCCAGAACCAGACCACCAGCGCGACCACACAGGCATCGTTGAGAAAATGCAGCAACAAGGTTCCCTTTAACGAGGGCAGCAGCGCGCCGGTAATGGCGGGCACCAGGTTAGTACTGGGGAAAATCACCAGCAGCGTTATCAGAAACTGTTTCCAGCGTTTCGGCTGGCGGACATGCGCTGCGGGCGGCGTAAACCAGAAGGCGGGTTCGGTACGAATTTCAGTGTGATCGCCTTCACCGAGCAATGGCGCAATCTCATTAACCAGCTGGCGACGGACGTCAGACTGAGTCCAGGCGTAAAGATGCTCGAGGGTGTCAAAGCGAATAATAATATTCCACGCCGTCTGCCCGTCGACCGGGCGAATCACGTTCGCGCCCAGGTGGCCGGGGTAGCTCGCCGCCACGGGCATAATTTCGCCCAGCCAGGCTTCATATTGTGCGACGTGTTCAGGGCGAATGGCGTGAGTAATCACCAGCGTGACGTGCTTTTGCGTCATGACGATAGGTTCCTTGCGCTGACCAACCGACGGGGAGAGGCCCCGTCGGCATCCTCACCTTAGGCTTTACGTTCAGGTGCGCCATGCACCATGGTGTAGGCGTAATCCACGCCCATCCCGTAAGCGCCGCTGTGTTCACGTACCAGATCCATGACCGCGTCGTAGGTCTCTTTGCGCGACCAGTCGCGCTGGTACTCGAGCAGAACCTGCTGCCAGGTTACCGGCACTGCGCCAGCCTGTACCATGCGGTCAATTGAACGCTCATGAGCGTCAACGGAGGTACCGCCAGAAGTGTCGGTCACCACATAGACTTCATAGCCAGCTTCCAGCGCCATCAGGGCCGGGAAGGTCAGGCAAACTTCAGTCCACAGCGCGGAAATAATCAGCTTTTTACGCCCGGTGGCTTCCACCGCTTTAACAAACGCAGCGTCTTCCCAGGAGTTCATGGAGGTTCGTTCGATAGGCTTTACATCAGGGTGTACAGCAAGCAATTCAGGCCAAATGTAGCCACTGAAACTTTTGGTTTCTACGGAAGTATAAATAACCGGAACATTAAATATTTTCCCGGCTTTCGCTAACGCTACGGTATTATTTTTCAGCGTTTGACGATCGATATTTGCCACGCCAAAAGACATTTGCGGCTGATGGTCAATAAAAATAAGAGTAGAGTTTTGAGGGTCAATCAGTTCCCGAATAGACATAACACACCTTCTTAATCAATAAGTTAAAAGGCAACGATCTTACACTGCCGTCAGCAGCAGGATCCTGAATCAGAAAGCCTGTTGAGTATAGCGGGAAATTTCTAACAAGTTATTAAAGAAAACTTACCATCCTGTGACGGTATTATTTTCTTATTACGATGAATCTCATTCATGAATCAAAAAAATGCGCAGGTTTCATCTAATTTATTCACTAGCATTGTTTTTCCCTATTCGTTACAACTGAGTGGTTTATTTTTCAGGATATTTTTTTCTTATGCGCATTAATCTCGACGTCTTACTGATCCTTGACGCTATCGACAAACACGGTACCTTCGCCGCGGCGGCGGAATCACTGTTTAAAACACCCGCCGCCCTGAGTTATATGATCCAGAAGCTGGAAAGCGATCTGAGTATCGAACTGCTCGATCGTTCCGGGCATCGGGCAAAATTCACCGATACCGGACGAATGGTGCTGGAAAAGGGGCGGCTCCTGCTGAATGCGGCAAAAGATCTGGAAAAACAGGCACTACAGCTGAGCGCGGGTTGGGAGAAGGAGTTAGCGATTGCGCTGGATGACTCATTTCCTTTTGCCGCCCTACTGCCGCACATCGAAGCCTTTTATGCGCTGAACAGGCAAACACGCCTCAATTTCACCCACCATACGCTGGCCGGTTCCTGGGAAGAGCTGACGCATAACGGCGCGGATATCATACTCGGCGCCATCAACGAGCCGCCGACATCTGCGGCCTGGTCCTATCATATGCTCGGCACGCTGGACAATGTTTTCGTCGTTTCCCCCAATCACCCGCTTGCCGCGGTGCCGGAAGACTTAACCAATGAACAACTGTGCCTGCACCGCGCGGTGATCATCAGCGACAGTGCACGCTATTGCCACCCACTGCAAACTAATCTGATGGACGAGCAGCCGCAAATTCGTGTTGACGATTTTAATAGCAAGGTGATGCTGCTTCGCGCCGGTATCGGCTGTGGTTTTCTCCCCCGACATATCGCCAGCCCGTGGCTTAGCACCGGCGAGCTGGTCGAAAAATCGGTTATCTCTTTCCGTCAGAAGGATGTTGCCTATATGGCATGGCGTAACGGTAGCGATGGCTTAGCTCAGCGCTGGTGGCGGGAAACCCTACTCGCCAGCGCTGAGATTGCTCACCTGTATCAATGAGCGGTCCACACCGTGGCGGAAATGGCCGGGAGAGACAGCGTGGCATCAGCCTGTTGCCCTTCCCCTTCCCGGCGCTTCCACTCCCCCACAGCAAGCAGCGGCGATATCGGCAGCGTCACCTCACAGGATTCCCCGCGGTTAATCGCCACCAGTACACGTTCCGCGCCCAATACGCGCAGGAATACCACCACATCGCCTTCGGCGTACAGCACCTGGCATCCACCGTGGCGCAGGGCGGGTGTCGCTTTACGCAACGCGGCTAAGCGCTGATACAGCGCCAGCAGCGTTTGGTCCTGCAGGCTTTCATTCCATGGGAACGGCCTGCGGCAGAAGGGATCGTTATTACCATCCAGACCCACTTCATCACCGTAATAGATACACGGCACGCCGGGCCAGCAGAACAACCACACCACCGCCAACGGCAGACGCGCCACGTCACGACCGAGCAGCGATTTAAAGCGCGCGGTATCGTGGCTATCAAGCTGGTTAAACATGCGCAACTGCTGCTGATGGGACAGCCCGGCGCGGTAATCCTCCATCCACGCCATGCAGGTTTGCGCATCGATTTTCTGCGGGTCGTATGAAATATCAGTGTTGGCCAGGAACCCCCACAGCGGAAAGGTAAAGCCGCGGTAGTTCATCGCCGAATCTTCCGCATCCTGCTGCAACCACTGCCGCGCATCACCGAAGTGCTCACCAAAGACGAAGGCATCCGGGCGTGCCGCTTTCGCCGACTGCGTTATCGCCGCCACGTGCTTGAGGTTGTTCTTCGCTCCCCCTGCTTCGCCGAGCATATGCACCACATCCAGCCGCCAGCCGTCCATGCTCCATGGCGCTTTCAGCCAGTGACGCACAATGCTGTCCTCGCCGCCGTAGATTTCGTCAATCAACGCTGATGACTGATAGTCGAGCTTCGGTAGGCTGGAATAGCCTAACCAATCCAGCGCCTTGCCTTCGGCAGAAAAACTGTAGCGATCCCGCCACGGAGATCTCGCATCATGGCACGCGCCGTTGTCGCCGCGGTGATGTCGGTCGAACCAGGCATGTGTGTCGCCGCTATGGTTGAAGACGCCGTCGAGTATCAGCCGCATGCCTTCACGCTGCGTGTTGTGCCGCAGGCGCAGCAGCGCATCGTTACCACCAAACTGCGGATCCACTTCCCGGTAATTCTCGGTATCGTACTTGTGCACGCTCGGCGCGGTGAAGACCGGGTTCAGGTACAACGCGGTTACGCCCAACGCCTTGAGGTACGGCAGCTTCTCGCTGATACCGTCAAGATCGCCGCCGTAGAAGGTCGAGCCGCCGGCTTCGGCGGTCAATGGTTCATCCCAGTCGCGCAGGATGATGTCGTGCCCGGCGGCATGATGATGATAGACCTTGTCCTGCTGTGCACTGCGCTTCTGACTACGCGCGAAACGGTCGGGGAAGATCTGGTAGAAAATCTGTTCGCTTACCCACTGCGGGCTGTCATCCGGGCAATCATAGGCAAAGAGTTCCAGCTTGGCTGGTGGGAAGGCGCTCAAACCTTTTGGCGCGAACCATAATTGGCGGTCACTCCACAACAGCTTAAACGCATAGCGACGGCGCGGCTGGCCCTCGTGCAGCGCGATTTCTGCACGCCACTGCACAACATCAACTACAGGCGATTTACCGCGACGGTGCATGGGCACCGTTGTCTCTTCGTTGTCCACTTCCGCGCGCATCGTCACCCGCTGCGGAAGGTCATCGCCGCGCAGCCACAGCGTGATAATCAGTTTATCCTGCCGCTGCTTAATAAAGGGCGCAACCGGAAGGTGCCAGGCGTTTAACATCATCTATCCCCTATCATCAAAATGAGCACACCTTGCCATACGTCCCTGCCCCTCTAATCCTCTTTCACACTTTTTTGTAGGGAGGAGGACGGGGGCGCAGATTGCACAGACAAAAAACCCGGCGCAAGGCCGGGTTTAACAACGTTCGCAAAGATTAGCGACTGCGGCGGGTTTTAAACATCCACCCCACCAGCAGCAGGATAATCCACGCAAAACCAACGTACAGCGAGATGCGCGTATCCGGGTGATAGCCAATCAGGCCGATGATAAAGACCAGGAACACCAGCCCCACAATCGTGGTCGCAACGCCGCCCGGCACCTTAAACTTCAGCGCCTTCACTTCATCAGCCGACAGGCGGCGACGGAACGCCACCTGCGACAGCAGAATCATAATCCACACCCACACGGTGGCGAAGGTGGCCAGCGACGCGATCACCAGGAAGACGTTTTCCGGCATGATGTAGTTCAGGTACACCGCAAACAGCAGCGCGATGGTCATCACCATCACCGTCACCCACGGAATACCGCGGCGCGAGGTTTTCGCAAACACTTTCGGCGCGCTGCCCTGCTCAGCCATGCCGTGCAGCATACGGCCTACGCCGAACACGTCGGAGTTAATCGCCGACAGCGACGCCGTCAGCACCACAAAGTTAAGAATACTGGCCGCGAAGGTAATCCCCAGATGCTGGAAAGTCAGCACAAACGGGCTGCCGTCGGTACCCACCTGGTTCCACGGGTAGATGGACATAATCACGAACAGCGTACCCACGTAGAACACCAGAATACGCATCGGCACCGAGTTGATGGCGCGCGGAATGGATTTCTCCGGATCTTTCGCTTCCCCGGCGGTAATACCGATAATCTCGATACCGCCGTAGGCGAACATCACCATCTGCAATGACATCACCATGCCGAGCCAACCGTTGCTGAAGAAGCCGCCGTTGCTCCACAGGTTATGAATACCCGTTGGCTGCCCACCGTTGCCGATGCCCCAGATAATGATGCCAAAACCGGCCACGATCATGATGATGATAGTGGCGACCTTGAAGAAGGAGAACCAGAACTCCAGCTCGCCAAATACCTTCACGCTCATCAGATTAATGGCGCAGATAATCAGCACCACGCTGAGCACCCAGATCCAGTGCGGCACCGCCGGGAACCAGACGCCCATATAAATGCCGAACGCGGTGACGTCGGCAATGGCGACAATCAAAATCTCAAAGCAGTAGGTCCAGCCGGTAATATAGCCCGCCAGTGGGCCGAGGTTTTCCTGCGCATAGCGGGAAAACGAGCTGGCCGACGGGTTATGCACCGACATCTCGCCCAGTGCACGCATAATGATATAAGCGGCCACGCCGCCGATAATATAGGCCAGCAGCACGCTTGGCCCGGCCATCTTGATGGCGTCGGCGGAGCCGTAAAACAGCCCCGTACCAATTGCCGATCCGAGGGCCATAAAGCGAATGTGTCGGGTGCTTAACCCGCGCTTCAGCTTGTTGTTTTCCATCGTTTCCAGTGCCATGTCATACCCATCATCCCCGCGTCACCGCGAACGACTTAGGTGAAAGTACCCAAAATAAAAAACCACGGAACATCACGTTCCGTGGTTAAAACACCTGACTCTGCGACGCGAATTAATGCGCGCTTGATGTCACCTGACGACCCGCCATACGGTCCCAGACAATCGCCAGAACCGCCATAACGACCGTCGGCATCAGCCATGCCAGACCCTGCTCGGCCAGCGGCAGACGAGCGGCCCACCCCGGCAGCACGTCTGCGAACGCAGAGGCTTTAATCCCGTCAAGGATACCAAAAACAAGGCTGATGAACATCGGTGGTGCAATAACGCGGCCCGAATTATGCCACCAATTACGCGTAAAGCTGAGTACTACAAGTGCGATACACGGTGGATAGATGGCCGTCAGCACCGGAATCGAAATCTGAATCAGATGGCTGAGCCCCAGATTTGATACCGCCATTGAGAACAAACCAAGGATAAACACCAGCGTACGGTAGGAGAACGGCAGGTACTGAGCGAAGAACTCGGCACAAGCGCAGGTCAGGCCGACCGCGGTCACCAGACAGGCGATGAAGATCAGCGCCGCCAGCAGGAAGCTCCCGGCACCACCGAAAGTGTGCTGAACGTAAGCATGCAGAATGGCCGCGCCGTTGGCGTTCTGATCGACCAGAATCGCGCTGTCAGAACCCAGGCGGAACAGCGCCAGATACAGCAGCGTCAGGCCGACGCCAGCCATCAGGCCAGCCCAGATAGTGTAGCGAGTCAGTAAACGCGCTTCCGTCACACCGCGAGAACGCGCGGCATTGACGATAACAATCCCGAAGACCATCGCGCCAAGCGTATCCATGGTCAGGTAACCGTTGACGAAACCATTAGAAAACGCGGCGGTTTCATAGGCATCCAGCGCATGGCTGATCGGGCCAGCGGGCCAGATAACCGCAGCAACGGCCAGCACAATCAGCGCCAGAATTTTCAGCGGCGCCAGGAAGTTGCCGACGGTATCGAGCAGCTTGCCCGGATACAGCGAGACCAGAATCACCAGCGCAAAATAGATAAGGCTATAGATAAACAGCGGCAGCTCACCGCTACCGGTCAGCGGCGCAATACCAATTTCAAACGAGACGGTCGCGGTACGCGGCGTAGCAAACAGCGGCCCAACCGCCAGGTAGCAGACGGTGGCAAGCAGCACGCCCGCCACTTTGCCGATTGGCGTGCTCAGGCTATCAACGCCGCCGCCCACTTTTGCGAGCGCGACCACGGTAAGCACCGGAAGACCCACAGCAGTAATCAGAAAGCCAATCGCCGCGGTCCAGACGTGAGGACCGGCCTGCAGACCAACCATAGGAGGAAAAATGATGTTACCTGCGCCAACAAACAACGCAAAGGTCATAAAGCCCAGAGCGATGATGTCACGCGATTTTAATTGATGGGTCATATGTAACTACTGCCTGTGGATGTGGTGTTGTAAAACAAATTTATCGCAATGGATTCAGCGGAATGATACAGAGCAAACCAACGATAAACTCAGAGGGATATGCTCCCTTCGCGGAGTAAATAAGAATAGTTTTTTGATTTACCGCGTATATACAGTCTGTTTACGACCGTATGGGGGCCAATTTAAACGCTTATAACGTTTTAAAGCAACACGGGATCGCAAAACCAGATGATTATATTGATACTCAATTAATGGCCAGACTTATTAACTGGATTTAAGAAAAACATCCGGCTAATCATGCGAACAAAAAACAACCAGACGTTCGTTAATCAGGCAGCGTTTCCTTGACTGCAAAGCAAACAGACCAGCCGGGGCTGGTCTGTGGAAAGTTAAGATGACAAGCTGGCGATCAGTCGCTGTTTTTGGCAATTAAACGTTCCGGCAGCAGGAAGCTAAAGCACGATCCCTTGCCGACTTCACTGCTAATCTCCAGGCGACTGTCGTGGTGGCTGACGGCATGTTTCACAATCGCTAACCCCAGCCCACTGCCGCCGGTCTGCCTGGAGCGCGCTTTATCCACGCGATAAAAGCGTTCGGTCAGCCTTGGCAGATGCTCTGGCGCGATACCTGGCCCGTTATCTTCGACGCTAAACAGCGCCCCGTGCGGCGCACGCTGCCAGCGCACCGTAATCAACGTGCCTTCCGGCGTATGATTGACGGCGTTATAGACCAGATTCGACATCGCGCTACGCAGTTGATCCTCATTGCCCAGCACCTTCAGCGTTTCATCCACTTCAAAGCGGAACTGATGCTTCTGCTGGCTCAGCGTCTGCGCTTCACGCTCGACCACGCGCAGCATCATCGGTACGTCGATTTTTTCATTCAGCGCGAGCGTCGGCGAGGCTTCAATCTTCGACAACGTTAACAGCTGCCTGACCAACCCTTCCATGCGCTGGGTCTGCTCGCGCATGGTGTGCAGCGCTTTTTCGCGCACGTTCCCTTCCAGCACCTGCTCGTGCATCATCTCCAGGTAACCTTGCAGCACGGTGAGCGGCGTACGTAACTCGTGGCTAACGTTGGCGAAGAAATTCCGCCGAGCCCCTTCCAACTGGTGCATCTGCGTCACGTCGCGCGCCACCATCAGCAGCTGACGGTCGGTATACGGCATAATGCGGATTTCCAGATGGCGACCGTTATTCAGCACCAGATGCAGCGGCTTGAGAAAATCGCGCTTTTTGAGGTGTTGGGTAAATTCGGGGTAACGCAGCAGGTTGAGGATGTTCTGCCCGCTATCGTCGGGCCAGCGAAGCCCCAGCAGCTGCTGGGCGAGGCCATTACACCAGAAGATCGCCCCTTCTTCCGTGGTCAACACTACGGCGTCTGGCAGCGACTCGGCGCCGCTACGAAAGCGTTTAATCAGATTTCCCAGCTCGCGGCGACGTTTTTTATTACGCAACTGCATCTGGTTAAGCCCGTACAGCAGCGGCTCCCAGCTGCCGCGACCCGGCGGCGGCGTCATACTTCTATCGACCCACAGCCACCACGACAAACGCAACAGATTCCAGAAATGCCAGATCAGCAGGCCGGTCACTGCCGCCAGTAAAAACCACGGCAGATAACCAAAAATCAGTCCCAGTACGACAGCCGGGAGACAACATAATAGCAGCTCCAGGGCCAGCCTTTTCCATGACAGCCGTTCCAGCACGCGTCACTCTCCTGTCAAAAATTAGAATCGGGCGGAGAAACGATAGCCCGTGCCGCGAACGGTTTGCACCATACGATCGTGGCCGCTGTGCTCCAGCGCCTTACGCAAACGACGAATGTGAACGTCGACGGTGCGGTCTTCCACATACACGTTAGTGCCCCAGACGTGGTTCAGCAGCTGTTCTCGGCTGTACACGCGCTCCGGGTGAGTCATAAAGAAGTGTAATAGCTTAAATTCAGTCGGCCCCATATCGAGGGGATTTTCACCGGTCATCACGCGATGGGAAGTGGGGTCGAGGCTCAGGCCCTGCATCTCGATCACCTCTTCCACCGCCATCGGGGAAATACGCCGCATCACGGCTTTAATGCGCGCGACCAGCTCTTTCGGCGAGAATGGCTTAGTAATGTAATCATCCGCGCCCGTCTCCAGGCCGCGCACTCGATCTTCCTCTTCACCGCGGGCGGTTAGCATCACCACCGGAATATCGCGGGTTAAGGCTTCACGTTTGATATGCTTAATAAATTGCAGCCCCGAACCGCCCGGTAACATCCAGTCGAGCAGAATAAGGTCGGGCCAGGGTTCATTCAGTTTACTCACTGCGGTATCGTAATCTTCCGCTTCTACTGGCTGAAAACCGTTTTGTTCCAGCACGAAACAGACCATTTCGCGGATTGGCGCTTCATCTTCAACGACCAGAATACGTCTTGCCATTATTTGCCCTGTTTTTAGACATCAGTATTATATACGGCGTCATTATGCGTCAGATTTATGACAGTTTTATGATAAACATGACCGTTTGATGATCGCGCTTAACCGTTTATGACACGCGCCATACGCGCTCATCGACCCCAGCGTAGGTGAATGTTTATAATCAACTTTACGTCACTTCTTACGGAATCGCTATGCGCATTATCCATACCTCGGACTGGCACCTCGGCCAGAACTTCTACAGCAAGAGCCGCGCGGCCGAACACGATGCCTTTCTGCGCTGGCTGCTGACCACCGCCGAGGCGGAGCGCGTAGACGCGATTATCGTCGCGGGCGACATCTTCGATACCGGTTCGCCGCCAAGCTATGCGCGCGAGCTGTATAACCGGTTTGTGGTCAATCTTCAGCAAACGGGCTGCCATCTGGTAGTGCTGGCGGGCAACCATGACTCGGTGGCGACACTTAACGAATCGCGCGATATTCTGTCATTCCTCAACACCACGGTGATTGCCAACGCCGGCCATGCGCCGTTTATTCTGAATCAGCGCGACGGCACGCCCGGCGCAGTGTTCTGCCCGGTGCCGTTTCTGCGTCCGCGCGACATCATCACCAGCCAGGCGGGGCTTTCTGGCAATGAAAAAGTACGTCAGGTACTGGAAAGCATCACTGATTACTATCAGCAGCAGTATCAACAGGCCTGCGAGCTACGCGACAACCTGACGCTGCCGATTATCGCCAGCGGCCATCTGACCACCGTCGGCGCCAGCAAAAGCGATGCGGTGCGCGATATCTATATTGGCACGCTGGATGCTTTCCCGGCGCAGAATTTCCCACCGGCCGATTACATCGCGCTGGGGCATATTCACCGGGCGCAGAAAATCGGCGGCAGCGAGCATATCCGCTACAGCGGCTCGCCTCTCCCGTTAAGCTTTGACGAAACCGGCAAAGCGAAAAGCGTGAATCTGGTGACCTTTAGCGACGGTAAGCTGGCGGAAGTGACCCCGCTAACCGTCCCCATCACGCAGGCGCTGGCGGTGATCAAGGGCGATTTCGACAGCATCAGCGCCCAGCTCGCGGCGTGGGAGAAAACCGATACCGAGGCCACCACGTGGCTCGATATCGAAATCACCAGCGACGAATATCTGCATGACATTCAACGTAAAATCCAGACCATCACCGACGAACTCCCGGTCGAGGTCCTGCTGGTGCGCCGCAGCCGCGAGCAGCGCCAGCGCATTCTGGAAAGTCAGACGCGTGAGACCCTGAGCGAGCTGAGTATTGAAGAGGTGTTCCAACGCCGCCTGGCGCTGGAAACACTTGAGGAACCGCAGCAGCAACGCCTGCAAACGCTGTTCAACGAAACGCTAAACAGCCTTGGCGAGGAACAACAACCATGAAAATTCTCAGCCTGCGCCTGAAAAACCTCAACTCGCTCAAAGGCGAGTGGAAAATCGACTTCACCCAGGAGCCTTTCGCCAGCAACGGTCTGTTCGCCATCACCGGCCCGACCGGCGCGGGCAAAACCACCCTGCTCGACGCCATTTGCCTGGCGCTGTACCACGAGACGCCGCGCCTTAATACCGTTTCGCAATCACAAAATGACCTGATGACCCGCGACACCGCCGAGTGTCTGGCGGAAGTCGAGTTTGAAGTACAGGGTATTGCCTATCGCGCCTTCTGGAGCCAGAACCGCGCGCGCAACCAGCCGGACGGTAATTTACAGGCGCCGCGCGTCGAACTGGCACGCTGCGCCGACGGGCAAATTCTGGCGGATAAGGTCAAAGACAAGCTGGAGATGACCGCGTCGCTGAGCGGGCTGGACTATGGCCGCTTTACCCGCTCGATGTTGCTTTCACAGGGCCAGTTTGCCGCCTTCCTCAACGCCAAACCGAAAGAGCGCGCCGAGCTGCTGGAAGAGTTGACCGGCACCGAAATTTACGGCCAGATTTCCGCGCAGGTGTTTGAAAAACATAAGCAGGCGCGTAACGACCTCGACAAGCTTCAGGCCCAGGCCAGCGGTGTGGTACTGCTGAGCGAAGAGCAGCAACAGTCCCTACAACAAAGTTTGCAGGCGCTTACTTCCGATGAAAAGCAGTGGCAACAACAGCAGGCGATTGCCCTCACACATCAGCAATGGCTGTCACGCCGAACGGAGCTGGAACAAGACGAGCAGAAAACCCAGCTGGCGTTGAAAGAATCCCAGCAGGCGCTGGAAGCGGCGCAGCCGCAGCTTGCCGTGCTGAGCCGCGCGCAGCCCGCTGAAGCGCTGCGCCCGCACTGGTCACAGATGCAGGAACAGGCCGCCACGGTGGCCAAAACCCGTGCGCAGGTTCTGCAAGTGAATACTCGCTTACAGGCAGCACGTACCCAGCGAGATCGCATTCGCTACAGCGCGGAACGCCAGCACGCCACGCTCACGCAATCGCTGCAACAACAGCAACAATGGCTGCAGGCGCATGAACATATTCAGCGCTGGCAAGGCGAGCTAACCGGCTGGCGTAGCGCGTTTGCTCAGCAGACCCGGGAACGTGCACAGCAACAAACGCAAGAACAGCGCCGTAATGCGCTGGCGGCACAGCTGAACCAGCTGCCGCCTTCCACGCTAACGCTCACCCAGGAAGAGGTCGCCGCCCGAATTGCCGAACACGCGGCGTCGCGCCCGCAGCGCCAGCAGCTCAGCACCCTTCATGCGCGCTTTATCCCGCTCCACGCCCGCCGACAGCAGCTGATGGATGCTCAGCAGCAGCGCCAGCAGCAGTTGGAGAAAATCACCGCCGAACTGACCCAACTGCGTCTGGTCTATAAAGAGAAAAAACAGCAGTTGGCCGACGTTAAGGCCATTTGCGATTTGGAAGACACCATCGTTAAGCTGGAAGCCGAGCGCGCGCGTCTCCAGCCGGGCGCGCCGTGTCCGCTGTGCGGTTCCACCGGCCATCCGGCGCTGGCCGATTATCAGGCTTTAAAACCGGACGCCAACAAAGCACGTCGCGATGCGCTGGAAAAAGAGGTTTCGCAGTTGGCCGAAAACGGCGCGGCGCTGCGTGGCCAGCTGGAGACGCTGCAAAAGCAGCAGCAGAAAGAAAATGACGAGCTCGCATCGCTTTCTCAGCAGGAGCAAGCACTTACCTCCCAGTGGCAGGAGACGCTCCAGCATCTGCATATCGATCTGCAACCATCTGACGATATCAACGGCTGGCTGGCCGCACAGGATGACGCCGAGCAGCAGCGTTATCAGCACCAACAACGCCTGACGCTGGAACAGCAGCTTCGCGAGCTTGAGGCGCAGCTAACGCAGCTACGCGAAGAACAGGAGCAGCGCACTGCCGCGCTTAATCAATCGTTCACGGCTTTTGGCCTGACACAACCGGACGCTGGCGATGAAAACAGTTGGCTGACGGCGCGCGAAACCGAGATAGCCCAGTGGCAACAGCAGCAGGCGCAGCTCCAGAGCACTCAACAGCAGCTGGCGTTAATTCAACCGCTGCTGGAAACGCTACCGAACGCCGAAAATGCCGACGACGGTCAGCAGGCCTCGCTTGACGGCTGGCAACAGGCGCATCATAACTGTGTGTCGCTGGAAAGCCAGTGGCAAACGCTCCAGCAACAAGAAAAACTGGAAAATGAGCGTCTTCAGCAGGTGGAACAGACCTTCGACCAGCAGCTTTCCGCCTCGCACTTCCCGGACCGACAGGCATTTCTGGATGCGCTACTGGATGCCGGCGAACGCCAGCGTCTGGAACAGCTCAAACAGACGCTGGAGACGCAGCACCAGCAGCGCCAGACCCTCGCCGCACAGGTACAGGAAGCGTTGCAACATCATTTGACCGTGCGCCCGGAAACGCTGACAGCCGATTTGAGCCTTGCCGACGTGCAGGAACAGCTTCAGCAGCTTGCCCGCCAGCTTCGCGAGAACAGCGAGCGCCAGGGCGAACTGCGCCAGCAGCTCAAGCAGGACAGCGACAATCGCCAGCAGCAGCAGTCACTGTTCGTTGAGATTGAAAAAGCCAATGCCGTGCTGGAAGACTGGGCGCATTTAAATGCGCTCATTGGCTCCAAAGAGGGGGATAAATTCCGTAAATTCGCCCAGGGACTGACGCTGGATAATCTGGTGTGGCTCGCCAACGAACAGCTCAGCCGCCTGCATGGTCGTTATCTGCTGCAACGTAAAGCCAGCGATGCGCTGGAATTAGAGGTGGTTGATACCTGGCAGGCGGACGCGGTGCGCGATACCCGCACGCTCTCCGGTGGCGAAAGCTTCCTCGTCAGCCTCGCGCTGGCGCTGGCGCTCTCCGATCTGGTCAGCCATAAAACCCGTATTGACTCACTGTTCCTCGATGAAGGCTTCGGCACGCTGGACAGCGAAACGCTCGATACCGCGCTGGATGCGCTCGATGCGCTGAACGCCAGCGGCAAAATCATCGGCGTGATCAGCCACGTTGAGGCGATGAAAGAGCGGATTCCGGTGCAAATTAAGGTGAAGAAAATCAACGGGCTGGGGTATAGCCGACTGGATAAAATGTTTAGCGTGGAGTGAGGTTCCCCTCACTTCGGCCCTCTCCCGAAGGGAAAGGGAGAAAACCACGCAGAACGGCGGCTTTAGCCACCAACAACACAAGACGGTTCCCTCTCCCTTTGGGAGAGGGTTAGGGTGAGGGCTAAATCACGCCGGCCACAACCACGCCGCGCCGCGAACCCCGCTGGAATCCCCGTGCAGCGCTTTACGAATCGGCGTCTCGCACTCACCGCCAAACACCCATTCTTTCACCAGCTGCGGTACCGTCTGGTATAGCCGTTCAACGTTGCTCATCCCGCCGCCCAGCACAATCACGTCCGGGTCGAGAATATTCACCACGTGCGCCAGCGATTTCGCCAGCCGCTGCTCATAGCGACAGAGCGCCTGTTCTGCCAGCGCATCACCTTCATCCACCAGGCGCATAATCTCGCTGCCCTTAAGCGCTTTACCGCTCAAGCGCTGATAGTCTGTGGCAAAACCGGTACCGGAAATAAAGGTCTCAATGCAGCCCTGCTTACCGCAGTAGCACGGCACTTCCGCACGATAGCGCAGCTCGTCATCATTCATCCACGGCAGTGGATTATGCCCCCACTCACCCGCTGTGCCATTGCCGCCGATATGCACGCGGCCGCCAATCGCCACGCCCGCGCCGCAGCCGGTACCAATGATCACCGCAAACACCGTCTGCGCGCCCGCCGCCGCGCCGTCTACCGCTTCCGACACCGCAAGACAGTTGGCGTCGTTCGCCAGCCGCACCTCGCGGTTCAGACGACGGCTTAAATCTTTATCAAACGGCTGGCCGTTAAGCCAGGTTGAATTGGCGTTTTTCACCACCCCGGTATAGGGCGAAATCGAGCCGGGAATGCCCATTCCCACCGTCCCGGTTTGCCCGGTCGCCTCTTCGGCCAGTGCGACGAGATGCGCAATGTTCTCAATGGTTTGCTGGTAGTCACGCGGCGTCGGCAGACGGTGACGATAGAGCTGCTCCCCGCGATCGCTCAGCGCGATAACTTCCGTTTTCGTTCCACCCAGATCGATACCAATTCGCATTCATCACTCCTGTTTAAAACAATGCAAGGCCAGAGACAATTCGTTATCATTGCACGCTGATTTAACGATAACACCGTGGAAATTATCATGCTGTGGTTCAAAAATTTAATGGTTTATCGTCTCAGCCGCGACATCTCGCTGCGCGCGGAAGAGATGGAAAAACAGCTCGCTGAGATGACCTTCACCCCGTGCGGCAGCCAGGATATGGCGAAAACCGGTTGGGTGCCGCCGATGGGTTCACACAGCGATGCGCTGACGCACACAGCGAATGGTCAGATCATTATCTGCGCGCGCAAAGAAGAGAAGATCCTGCCCTCTCCGGTGATTAAACAGGCGCTGGAAGCGAAGATCCAGAAACTGGAAGCCGATCAGGGTCGCAAGCTGAAAAAGACCGAAAAAGATTCCCTGAAAGATGAAGTGCTGCACTCTCTGCTGCCGCGCGCTTTCAGTCGCTTCAGCCAGACGATGATGTGGATCGACACCGTTAACGACCTGATTATGGTCGACTGCGCCAGCGCCAAAAAAGCGGAAGATACGCTGGCGCTGTTACGTAAGAGCCTCGGTTCTCTGCCGGTCGTACCGCTGACGCTGGAAAACCCGATCGAACTGACGCTGACCGAATGGGTGCGCTCTGGCACCACGGCGCAGGGCTTCCAGCTACTTGATGAAGCCGAACTGAAAGCGATCCTCGAAGACGGCGGCGTGATCCGTGCGAAAAAACAGGATCTGGTTTGCGACGAAATCGCCGTCCACATCGAAGCCGGTAAGCTGGTGACCAAGCTGGCCCTCGACTGGCAGCAGCGCATTCAGTTCGTGATGTGCGACGACGGCTCGATTAAGCGCCTGAAGTTCTGCGACGAACTGCGCGATCAGAACGAAGATATCGATCGTGACGACTACGCCCAGCGTTTCGATGCCGACTTTATTCTGATGACCGGCGAGCTGGCGGCGCTGATTAAGAGCCTGGTGGAAGGGTTAGGCGGCGAAGCGCAGCGTTAATGAATGAGGTGTTTCCCTTCCTGCCGCAGCAGGAAGGGAAACTATTACAGATAGCGGCACAGATAAGAGGTCGGCTCAGCAACCTGCAAGTTAAACTCGCTGTGGCCCGGCACGTTGAAAACTTCCCCGGCAGCATAGACTTTCCACTCAGTTTCCCCCGGTAACAACACGTTCAGCGCGCCGCTGATCACGGTCATTTCTTCCGGCTGCGCGGTACCGAAGGTATATTCGCCTTCCGCCATCACGCCCACGCTCGCACGCCCGGTGCTGCTGCTGGTAAAACCAATGGATTTCACTTTTCCGTCGAAGTATTCGTTGCTTTGAAGCATAAACAGGCCCTTATTATCGTGTCGTCAAAAGACCAATATAGGGGGGCGAACAGAAACCTGTCACGCGAAATTCTCCCGTTAACACAATAATTCTGCCGCCAGTCTGGCGACCAGCACATTCGACAGTAAAACAGGCACATCCAGCGCTTTTTGTAATAGGTCACGGTGACGCTGGTGATAGCTGAGTGAATCCAGTACCAGCACGTCGGCCCCCTGTTCCAGCAGTGAACTGCCTGCGGAAATCAGGTGCTGATCGGTATCGAGGTTCGGGTTGGCCAGCGCGTAATAAGGTGAGGTGGGCAGCATCTGCCACTTCTCCTGCTGGGCATTTAAAATGCCTTCGACAGGCACAAGCACCCCGACCTGGTGTCCCTCAACGATAGAGGCGACCAACGGTGGAATAATGCGCTGAGGTTCCAGCAGCATCGCATTGCGCGCCACCATACTGCGTAATTTGAACGTGTTCAGTAACAGGATGACGTCATAGGATTGGTTGTCCAGCACCTCAATAACGGCCTGGAGGCTCAACTCCACCTTCGGACGGGATACTTCAACAAATTGGTTATCATTTAGCAGAACCAGTAAGCGCTCTTCACCGGGTTCTGGTGCATACTCTTCCATGACGTCAGCACGATTCATTTTGCCTAGCAGGCTGATGTGGGTTATCTGATCTTCCCTGATGTGCTCGGTCAAAAGCGGCAACACTTCACTGACGGGCACCACCCCTATCGTAAGAATCGCCATCGTTGCACTCATGTTATTTACCTTCTGCTTTTCTGAAAGTTCACTTTACAAATAGCCACCTGGATGGATGAAAAATACCGCTCAGAAGCGTAGCACCTGCCGCGGGAGGCGGAATGTAAAGATTCCAGTTGTTTCCAGTACTCTCCTGATATGTTTTGATTTTAACTTTTCTATAACATACAGAATAGGTGAAAAATGTGATTTACGCCCGATATAACCGCAAAATAAAAAAGGTTATATCGGCAGCGTGCATCACAGCATGAGGAAGAGATGGGGAGAAAGCGATGCGTTTCGCTAGCTGGCGGTGGCCAAGTGCAGAGCGTCGAGGATCAGCGTCACCACTCGCTCCGGCGAGGCGGAAGCGTCGACGATGTAATGGGCGGTTTCACGGTACAACGCATCGCGCTGAGCCAGCACATCGGCGACCTCTTCGCTAATGGGTTTACCGGTCAGCGTCGGGCGCTGGTCAGCTTCTGGAAAGGCTTCCAGACGGCGCGCTAAAACGGGAACCGGCGCATTCAGGTACACCACAACGCCGTTCTGGCGCATAAACTCGCGGTTTACCGGTGCAAGGATAATTCCACCGCCCGTGGCGATAACCGCCCCTGGCTGGGTGACGGAGATTAACGTTTCGGTCTCTCTGGCGCGGAACCCCGGCCAGCCTTCCGCCGCCACAATATCCGCCACGCTCATGCCTGAGCACTGCTGTAACACCTGGTCAGTATCAACAAAACGGAAATCGCAGGCATGGGTAAGCGCTTGACCTATTGTTGTTTTTCCGCAGCCTCTGGCTCCGATAAGAAAAATAGGTTGTGTCATTACCTGGAATTCCCCCTGATGACGCAAAATTGCGGGACGTGCATGTGAAGCGTGAATAATACCACCAAACTAGTACACAAGTAAGTGTAAACTTTAGGTTACAAAAAGATTCAGCCTGCGTATTTTATCCGCTTTATATCCAGCCATCGTCTGCTTTTAAAGCGTAAAAAAATAATTCCACAAGCCGTTGCGCTAACAGTACATGAAACTGTCTTGTTTTGACAAGCCGAACGACGCGGCAAAGGTAGCATATTCCGGTGACAGAAATCCTGTCAGCCGCGTTTTACCGCCAACAGCCACTTGTCCAGCTCTGCGGCGAACTGCTGGCGATCGCGCTGGGAAAGCGCGCTGGGGCCGCCGGTTTGAATACCGCTGGAACGCATTGTGTCCATAAAATCACGCAGAGTCAGACGTTCACGGATAGTGGCATCGCTGTAGCGTTCACCACGTGGGTTCAGCGCCGCCCCGCCCTTTTCCAGCACCTCAGCGGCCAGCGGAATATCGGCGGTTATCACCAGATCGCCCGGTTGGCACAGGCGCACAATTTCATTGTCGGCAACGTCAAACCCCTTTGGCACCACCATCGCGCGGATGAAGCGCGACGGCGGCACGCGTAGATACTGGTTTGCCACCAGCACAAGCTCAATCTGTGTACGGTCTGCGGCGCGGTAAAGCACCTCTTTAATCACGTTCGGACACGCGTCGGCGTCCACCCAAATCGTCATACTCACTCCGCTTAACGCTGGCTGTTAAAGGGCGATTATACGGTAAGCGCGTCTTCGGACGTAATAATGTGCAACCAGCGTCACAAAATTACGTTACCCATCGCCGGGAATGGCCTATAACAGTACACTACAAAAAAACAGACAGAGGGAGAGACATGATGGAGAAGAAAATTGGCTTCATTGGCTGCGGTAATATGGGAAAGGCCATTCTGGGCGGCCTGATTGCCAGCGGGCAGGTACTTCCTGGGCAGATTTGGGTTTATACCCCTTCCCCGGATAAAGTCGCCGCGCTGCGCGATGAGTTCGGCATTAACGCGGCGCAAAGCCCGCAAGAAGTGGCGCAGGTGGCAGATATCGTCTTTGGCGCCGTGAAGCCGGGCATTATGGTGAAGGTACTGAGCGACATCGCTTCCAGCCTGAACAAAGATTCACTGGTGGTCTCCATTGCCGCCGGGATTACCCTCGATCAGCTGGCGCGCGCGCTGGGTCACGATCGTAAAATCGTCCGAGCCATGCCGAATACGCCGTCACTGGTTAACGCAGGGATGACGTCGGTCACGCCAAACGCGCTGGTCACGCCGGAAGATATCGCCGATGTGTTGAATATTTTCCGCTGCTTCGGAGCCGCAGAAGAAATTGCCGAACCGATGATCCACCCGGTGGTGGGCGTTAGCGGCTCTGCGCCAGCCTATGTATTTATGTTTATCGAAGCCATGGCGGATGCCGCCGTGCTGGGCGGTATGCCGCGCGCCCAGGCCTATAAATTCGCCGCGCAGGCGGTCATGGGCTCCGCGAAGATGGTGCTGGAAACCGGTAAACATCCGGGTGAACTGAAAGATATGGTGTGCTCGCCAGGCGGCACCACGATTGAAGCTGTGCGCGTGCTGGAAGAAAAAGGCTTCCGCTCGGCGGTCATCGAAGCGATGGCAAAATGCATGGAAAAATCGGACAAGATGAGCAAGTCCTGATGACGCTGGCCCGGCACACGCTGCCGGGCCAGGCTAGCTTGCCATAAGAAGTGAATTTACTTTTTCTTCAAACAAGTACTCATAAAGGTTTTACGCTCGTCGCCCGTCAGGGTCTTCTGAGCGGCCTGCGCGTTACAATCCTTCATTTTTTGCTGCTGCGGCGTTAACGCTTTGCCGTCTGCGGTCGCCCCTTCCCCTTTCAGACAGCTGCTCATATAAGTTTTGCGCTCATCCCCCTTCAGGGTTTTAGCCGTCGCCTGCTGATTGCAGCTACTCATCCGCTGTTGCTGCGGCGTCAGGGTCTTCTCCGGCGCGGCTGCCGTCGTCGCCGCAGACACGGCGCTGGCCGCAAACACGCCACACAGTAGGGTAATCAGTAATGTTGTTTTCATTGCACCATCCTTTTGTGAGTAGAACTCTGTAAGTCTGGTCGCTGGCAGGAATTTTACCAGGCCGGCAGCGAATTATATGCCGCTGGCCTGGTCGGGAGATTACAGCCCCAACGCGGCTTTCATGGTGTAGTAGAGATCAGTCTGGTCGGTCAGGCCCACTACGTTAGCGGCATGCGGGCCGTAGGCAGCGATACGCAGCTGGGTGCCAGTATGCTCCATTGACTCCTCTTCCGAGTTACCGTAGCTCATCACCATCACTGACCCATCTTTGGTGTTCAACGCCTGCGTCAGGCCCGGCGCTTTGGTTTCCGGTGGAATAATCTGGCTGGCGTGCGCGTGGTCAGCGGTGACGATCACCAGGGTATTGCCGTCTTTTTTCGCAAATTCCAGCGCTTTTTGCACCGCTTCATCCAGATCGACCGTTTCGCCAATCTGGCCGCACGGATTCGCCGCGTGATCCTGTTTATCGATCGACGCCCCTTCAACCTGCAGGAAGAAGCCTTTCTCGTTGGCGCTCAGCAGGGAGATGGCTTTGTCGGTCATCTGCGCCAGAGTCGGCACGCTGGCATCACGTTTCGGGTTCGGCGTACAGGTCACCGCTGGCTTATCCAGGTTGCCATGATAAGAGGCCTTCGGCCCTTCCCAACGAACCGGCATATTGCCGTTAGAGAACAGCCCCAGCAACGGCTTGTCCTGGTTAGCCTGAGTAATCGCCGCCAGCGTGGTGGCGTTATCCACTAACTGATAGCCGCGCGCCTGCGCCTGCTCACGCAGGGTTTTACCCTGCCATTCACCCGCTGTCGCAGTTTCGGCGAAGGTTTTTGCGCCGCCGCCCAGCGTCACGTCTGCGCGGGCATTCAGCAGCTGTTCGGTAATGGACCCTTTACCGCCTTTTTCCAGCGCGTTGGTCGGACATTTTTCGCTGGTCACGCTCGGGCCGTAACACTTACGCGAAGTGACATGAGAAATCTGCGCTGCAGGGGTCGCATCCTGCAATTCGGCGGTAGACACGTTACCGGTCGCCAGGCCGGCCGCTTTCGCCAGCTCAAGAATCGTCTGGTGATCTTTTTCATGGATATCGACGCCCAGCGCGCCGTTATAGGTTTTCACGCCGGTACTCCAGGCGGTGGCCGACGCGGCGGAGTCGGTCACGTAGTCCGGCTTACCGGTCTTTTTGTTCAGCGCATAATGGGTGTACTGGCCGGTTAACGGCAGTGCGTCAATACCTTTAAAATAACCGCCCGCGCCTTCCGCGTAGTTACGCGCAGCGGTAATTTCAGAGTCGCCCATCCCATCGCCAATCAGCAAAATAACGTTTTTGGCCTGTTTATTATTTAAGGAGGCGCGAATCGCGTCGGTTTGATCGGCAGATAAACGGCGAGCACCGCCTGGCTGGGTGATGTCCCCTTGCGCGGCGCGGTTATCGAGAACAGCGGTAGAGGTCTCCGCGTGAACGGTAGGCAGACCCAGCAGAGGTAATAATGCGGCAACGATAGTACGGTATTTCACGTTAGTTTCTCCATGTATAAATACTTAAAAAAAGAAAACATGGAGACTGTAAGAAAAGAGCGTGACAGTTTAATGACAGCGTGAAATAAGCAAAGACCTACTATTTTTCGGGGGCTAGAAATAACCGTTTAACATGGTTATATAATAATTCGCGATGATGATCGGAAGCATCTTCCGGCGGTGTAAGCTTATTCAACGTGGCGGCAATGTGGCTTTCCAGATCGGACTCAGGCTGCTGTTTCATATGCAGTAGCAGCGTAGTCACCACCACTTCCAGCGCATCAACCTGAATACGTAGCGCGTTTGCTTCATCTTCCTTTTCGGCTAGTTTTACCAGCAATTCAGCAATGAAATTTTTCATCGCGCGTTTTCCTTATGGATAGCGATGGGCTGGATGCAGGCCCTGAAAAAATAAATAGACCGCTAAAACATACGGTTCCATTCCCCTTTGGCAAGCAGGAATAGAATTACAATATCCAGACAATTCTGCAAGTGAAACCCGCAAAAATATAATCCCTATGAATATCATGGAATTAGTTTCATTTTTCGCCAGCGAAACGTTTCTCTCGCATAATAATGCAGGGCTATCAAACAAAGTTGAATAACAGTGAAATGAATCGATGGAAATAACGTTGTGCCGCTATTTCCATCGTTACCGTGATATTACTGGCGAACCGGCTGGGTACGGCGGAGCATTACCGCCAGTTGCCATAGGTTAATCAGCACAATCACCGCGGTGGCGATAAATACCCAGCGGAATCCGGCCATTGCGGAAATGGATGCGCCAATCAGCGGCCCCGCCACATTACCCAGATACATAAACGACTGGTTATAGCCGAATATACGCCCGGTAACGCGCTCGCTAATATATTTGAGCAACAGCGTTTGTACCGCCGGCAGCATCGCGCCATCGGCGAAGCCAAGAATAAAACGGAGAATGCCAAGCTGTAGCGGCGTAGTCACAAACGACATGGCAAAGAACAGCACCACGGCAAAGACCAGCGTGCCCAGCAAAATGCGGGCCGTGCCAATACGGTCCCCGAGCTTGCCCAGCCTTGGTGCGGAAATCAGCGCCGATACGCCGGGCACAGCGGCAATCATGCCGCTTAAGAAGGCAATGTTAGTGCTATCCGGCGACATCGATTTAATAAACAGCGCCAGAATTGGGCTAATCGAGCCGTTACACAGCTGAATCACCATCGTCGTCACAAACAGGCTGATCACCAGCCCGGGATACGGCAGTGAGGCAAATACCGCCTTACCGCTCAGCTTCTCGCCTTTTTCCAGCACCGGGCGGGAGCCCTCTTTGATTAAAAACAGCGTCACCAGGAAGCTCACCATCAGCAGGAATGCGGTGATAAAGAACACCATTCGCAGCCCTACATGGTCAGCCAGAAAACCGCCGAGCAGCGGCCCGCCGATCACGCCGGTGATCTGCGCCGTCGAGAGAGTGCTGAGCGCCCAGCCGCTGCGCTCACGCGGCACCTGCGAGGCCACAAGGGCCATTGCGTTAGGAATATAGCCGGACGTTAAGCCCATAATGGCGCGTAGGAAAAAGAGCTGCCAGACGTTGGTGGCGAAGGCCTGCAGGAGAATCGCCACCGCCATCCCGAGCGATGCACGCAGCAGCATTAACTTGCGGCCTTTACGGTCCGCGAGGCTTCCCCACATTGGCGAAACGATCGCCGAAACCAGAAAGGTGACGCTGAAGGTCAAGCCTGACCACATGGACAGCGATTCGTGCGAGGTGACGCCAAGCTGCGCCACATAGAGCGGTAAAAAAGGCAAAATCTGGCTAATCGCTAGCCCGGTGAAAAAACAGCCGAACCAGACGGAAATAAGGTTAACCTTCCAGGATTCCATAACGACGCGTTTGACTTCAATTGACGGGAACAAGTTGTCAGGTTAGCAACTCGCTTCTCTCGCCGTATTGTCAGAGATGCTCAATCGATAACTTCAGGATTTTATCAGTCAACAAACGCATTTTTGTGATACATATCACGATGAAAATGCAGAACATTAGTGACTTATGCTTAGCACCTGAAGATGATTTGCGCGGAACGATATGGAAAAGGCAGATAGCCCGCATCGCCCGTGGTATGTTATGTGCTTTGCGTTTTGGAATGGATGGATTGAGAGAATGGCAAAGTTGCGGGTTGGGATTGTTTTTGGCGGCAAATCGGCGGAGCACGAAGTCTCCCTACAGTCCGCGAAGAATATTGTTGAAGCGATTGATAAAACGCGGTTTGACGTGGTGCTGTTAGGCATCGATAAACAGGGGCAGTGGCACATCAGCGATGCGCAGAACTATCTGCTCAACGCTCAGGACCCCGCCCGTATCGCGCTGCGCCCTTCTACGACGACGCTGGCCCATATTCCAGGCCGCGAACGCCAGCAGATGATCGACGCCGAAAGCGGCCAACCGCTGGATGCCATTGATGTGATTTTCCCCATTGTGCACGGCACGCTGGGGGAAGATGGTTCCCTGCAGGGGATGCTACGTATGGCAAACCTGCCGTTTGTCGGCTCCGACGTTCTGGGCTCAGCCGCCTGCATGGATAAAGACATCACCAAGCGTCTGCTGCGCGATGCCGGGCTGTCTATTGCGCCGTTTGTTACCTTGACGCGCCGCAACCGCGACAATTTCACCTTCGACGAGATCAAAGCGAAGCTGGGTCTGCCGCTGTTCGTTAAGCCTGCGAATCAGGGCTCTTCGGTTGGCGTCAGCAAGGTCAACGATGCGGAGCAGTATGCGAAAGCCGTGGCGTTAGCCTTCGAATTCGACCATAAAGTCGTAGTGGAACAAGGTATTAAAGGCCGTGAAATCGAATGTGCGGTGCTGGGCAATGACGATCCGCAGGCCAGCACCTGCGGTGAGATCGTGCTGAACAGCGAGTTCTACGCGTACGATACCAAGTACATTGACGATAATGGCGCGAAGGTGGTGGTTCCTGCAGCGATTCCCGCCGAAGTGAACGATAAAATCCGCCATGTCGCGATTGAGGCTTATCAAACGTTAGGCTGTAGCGGTATGGCGCGCGTGGATGTGTTCCTGACTGCCGATAACGACGTGGTGATTAACGAAATCAACACCTTGCCTGGTTTCACCAACATCAGCATGTACCCGAAACTGTGGCAGGCCAGCGGTCTGGACTACACATCATTGATTACCCGCTTGATCGAGCTCGCGCTGGAACGCCATCAGGCCGATAAAGCGCTGAAAACATCAATGAACGATTAAGACTTGTATGCGGGGCACGGCAACGCGCCCCGATACATCGTGACCTTTTACTCTTCTCTACGACGAATAATCAACCCTGCCAGCCAGAAGCTAATCACCCACGTTACCAGCCCCACGGCATAGGTTTGCCAGCCCTTCGCTTCAAAACCCAGCAGGCCAACAATTCCGTTAAGAATAAAGATAAGACCAATCGCAAATGCGTAGTAGTGCCAGTCGCGGCGGATTTTTACAGGCAGGTTCATAGCGGCTCCATCACAAAGAAAACAGGATGCCATAAACCCGCGACAACGTCTGTGGTGTGAACGGCAGTTAGCGAATGTTAATGGGATTTAACCTCAAGCTGAAGCGGGAAATGCGTAAATCGGACAGCAAAACCAGGAATATTCTGGCTCAAAATTTACCATAAATCCGATATTGACAATTCCTATCTACTGCCACACTCACCCCAGTAACACGCAATCATCCGTCTTCACGTGATCCTGGAGGTCCCAATGACAGATTTTACCTTGTCAAAACTCATGTTCAGTGGGAAGAAAAAGGCGTCCTCCGCGTCAGGCAACCTCGCGTACGCGCTTTTCGTCCTGCTGTGCTTTTCAGTAGGCGCGCAACTGCTATCGCTGGTGCTGCACGCTCCAGGTATCTATGAGCACCTGATGCAGATTCAGGATAGCGGCCGTCCGCGCGTGGAAATTGGCCTCGGCGTGAGTACGCTGTTTGGCCTGGTGCCCTTCCTCGCAGGCTGCGCCATCCTTGGCGTGGTTTCCCTGGTGCGCCGCCTGCGTCATCACGATTAATTCAGCGCCATGCATTTGGCCCGGCGCTCATCAACCCGTTTAGCAAACCACGCCGTGGTTAACTGACGGGTTATTTTCGGGCTCTCCAGCTGAATCCCCGGCAGCATCTCGCGGGCCAGCGGTTTACCCGCTTTTTGCTCGGCAATTTTATACACCCCTTTGTACAACGCGGTGCTTTCAAACGCCTGGCTATCGCCTTTTTGTAGCTGACGGTGAATTTCAGCGTTGCTCAGCGACAGCTTGTCCGCCAGTTTCCTGACCGCTTTCTCCGTGCTGCCCGGCTCATCGCTGCCGTAAAGGATAACGTCGCCATCCAGCGCCAGTTTCACGCCGGTGGCTTTACTGACCGCATACTGGAAAGCCGCGTTACGGCTAGCGTACCAACCGGCATTAAAGTCGGCGTAGCGATAAACAGGCGCCGTGTAGCTCGCCGGGTAGTTAAGCAGATGGTAGGTGCCGAACCACAGACCGCCGCGCAGCGAGAACACCTCCTGGCGGACGGTGCCCTCCATCTTCCACGGGTAGTTATCCTGATGCTGTTCGGCAAAGGCGATGCTGACCTGCATCGGCCCGCCGGTGTGGACCGGGTTAAGCGAGCCAAACAGCTTCTGCCCCATCGGCACCATGCCGATAAAGTCGTCGAATATCGCACTCAGCTGTTTTTCGGTTTTCACGTTATCCAGCCGTTCGCTGTAGCTTTTACCGTTGGGCGAGTTGATTTTCAGCGCGGTGTGCACCAGGAAAACCGGGATATGCATCTTCTCCGCTCGGCGGTCGATCTCCTGCCAGGCGATTTTGCTCAGATTAGGTACCGACGGGTCGGACTGATAGTTCGACTCCTGTTGCGCGACCGCCAGCACCGAACAGATATTCTCCTCCGTCGGCGTCAGCTTCTGGCTCTCGAAAGTCTTCGCCAGCGCCTGCGCCCAGGCGTCTCTGTCCTTCACGCTGGCGGGCATTTTTTGCCGCACCACGCTTGCCACATCGACCGGTTTTTCGCCCTCTTTCAGCTGCGGTGCCTGCTGGCTGGTACAGGCGCTTAACAGCGCGGCGGCCAGCAGGGTCAGGGCAAACGAACGGTAACGCGTTGTGGCTATCGCCATGGGCTATCCTTATCAAAAATAAACGGTTTTCTTAACTTTGCGGCTGAACGATTTCATCCGGCAGATCTTTGTTATCCAGCTCTCGTTCGAAGCTGCGCAGACGTTTGTAGATAGACATCAGCTCCACCAGCGTGGTCCAGGAGCTGATCAAATACTGGAACGAACTACGAACCTGATCGAATACGTTACTGATCTGCGTCATCAGACCGAGCGTAATCGTACCGGCTACAATCGACGGAAACAGCAGGAACAGACCGAAAACGGTATCTGCCTGTATATACACGATGCGTGCAATATTAAAATATGTGTAATGGAAATAGAGTTTAAAGTAGTTATGGCGCACGGCGTCAAACAGCTCGCGTACCGTTGGTGGTGTAGCGCGATTAGGATCATCCTCGCCGTACACCAATTCCTTACGATATGCCGCTTCCACCCGTTGATTCTTAAAATTTAACCCCGGTAGCTTGATACCGACTATCGCCAGTAAACCGGTACCGAGCAACGACCAGATAATGGCGGCAATCACCAGACCATAGGGTATATACCCAACAATCGGCAGTTCACGTACATGTGGGGAAAGTGCGACCAGTACCGGCAGAAAAGCAATCAGTTTCATGATCGCGTTCAGCAGGCTAACGCCCATATCCTCAAGCGTAGAGGCAAAACGCATGGTATCTTCCTGCACACGTTGAGCCGCCCCCTCGATATGACGCAGGTGCTGCCAGTGCGCGATGTAGTATTCGTTCATCGCGGTACGCCAGCGAAAGATATAGTGGCTAATGAAAAAGTTACTCAATACGCCAATGACTACCGCAATAAAGGCGATACCTAAAAAGATTCCAATTTCCTGATAAAACTGGCCAATTGCGACCTTATGCGGCGCGGAGAGCGCTTTTTGAATCAGATCGTAAAACGGCGCATACCAGGCGTTCACTGCCACGCTCACTTCTACCTGAAACCAGGTGACAAAAATAATCAGCGCCGTGCCCAGAATCGACCAGTACTGCCAGCGGTGCGGGCTGCGGATAAACCAGTAGCCGGCAAATAGCCCGACGCACACCAGATAGTAGGCATAAAACACCAGGTAGTTCAGCGACCAGAAACGCGCCGCGCTAATCGGCACATCATTGCTCGCGCCGGTCAGGCGCAGCAGCCAGCTACCGCCGCCCACCTGCCAGAAAATCACCGCGACCATTGCCCAAATAAACGCCGAGAGAAAAAAGGGACCCGGCTTAGGGAAAAAAGACTTAAACATCGTACTCTCCTGCTAACTTCTTATGATTCTGCGTTGTGCTGTGACAACAGAATACCGCCACGGATCGTTTTTACCGTAAAGAGGTATTAGGCAATGTAACTGTGCAATCAGACCGAAAAATACCGCCAGAGTTCGCAGGCGGTCCACGTCTCTATCATACGCGTCGGATCACAAAAGCGCGTATCCACATCGCGGAATAATCATCGCGTTTACGCTCGGTTACGTTTTTCCCGCTATCATACCGTTTAATGGCGCTGTGCCTGATGCCGATTCGATGTATTTTTAGTATAAATACGCATTACTCTCCCATTTCAATTCATGGATGCTTCCGTTGAAACGTAGTCTGCTTTTTTCTGCCGCGCTGTGCGTGGCGTCATTGACCTCGGTGCAGGCAGCTCAGCCACAGCCGATTACCGCGCCCGCGTTTGCGTCCGATATTGTTGACCGATACGCTAACCATATCTTTTACGGGAGTGGCGCGACCGGCATGGCCCTGGTGGTGATCGACGGCAACCAGCGCGTGTTCCGCAGCTTTGGCGAAACCCGTCCGGGCAACAACGTGCATCCGCAGCTTGACTCGGTGATTCGTATCGCCTCGCTGACGAAGCTGATGACCAGCGAAATGCTGGTGAAACTGCTCGACCAGGGCGTGGTGAAGCTCGACGACCCGCTGAGTAAATATGCACCGTCGGGCGCGAGCGTCCCGAGCTACAACGGCACGCCAATTCGCTTAGTGAACCTGGCAACGCATACCAGCTCTCTGCCGCGCGAGCAGCCGGGCGGCGCGGCGCATCGTCCGGTCTTCGTCTGGCCGACTCAGTCGCAGCGCTGGAGCTATCTGTCAACGGCAAAACTGCACGCCGCGCCGGGCTCGCAGGCCAGCTACTCTAACCTGGCCTTCGACCTGCTGGCCGACGCGCTGGGCAACGCCGCGCACAAACCCTATCCACAGCTGTTTGAAGAGCAGATCGCGCGCCCGCTGGGCATGAAGGACACCACGTTTACGCCGTCGCCGGACCAGTGTGGCCGTCTGATGGTGGCGGAAAAAGGAGCCAGCCCGTGTAATAACACGCTGGCGGCCATGGGCAGCGGTGGCGTGTATTCTACGCCGGGCGATATGATGCGCTGGATGCAGCAGTATCTGTCATCCGATTTCTACCACCGCAGCAGCCAGGCCGACCGGATGCAGACGCTGGTCTACAAGCGTAGCCAGTTAACCCGCGTGATTGGCATGGACGTACCGGGCCGCGCCGACGCGCTGGGCCTCGGCTGGGTGTACATGGCGCCGAAAGATGGTCGCCCTGGCATTATCCAGAAAACCGGCGGCGGTGGCGGCTTTATCACCTATATGGCGATGATTCCGCAGTCTAACGTCGGCGCTTTCGTGGTGGTGACCCGCTCACCGTTAACCCGCTTCGTCAATATGAGCGACGGTATTAATGAATTAGTGACCGAGCTCAGCGGTAATAAAGCCAACGTTATCCCCGCCTCTTAATATTCCGAAGGCAAACGCGTAATACCGACGAGTTTGCCTTTTTCCATCTGGATATAATCGCCCTGGCGCAGCGCGGCTAATACCTCGGCTATCACCGAACGCGATATTCGCGTACGTTGCTGAATATAATTCAGCACACCAATACGTGCGCGAATATTATCGTCCCAGTTGCGCATCATTAATAATGTGGCGCGAATCTGATGATAATGGTTAGCGCCAATTAACTGCTTATCGCGTTGTTCCAGCAAACGCGTCTGCCAGGCCATCCAGTAAAACGCTTCTCGCCAGAGCTGATAGCGGTCAAGGCATTGTAGGGTCTCTTTTGCCGGGAGGTAGTACCCCCGGCATTCGGCTTCGGCTGTGAGCGAATAACGGTTATGAATGGGGCTGGCCGCCGCGGCCAGACCAAAAATCGACGGTCCCTGAACCAGGCCAAAGAGAACGTTGTTCTCTTCGCGGCGTAGGGAAACCGCCCCTTTTTGTACCACGATGGTCATCTCCCCCAGGGTGCTGTCAACTGGCAGCACACTCTGCCCTGGTTGCAGATTAAAGCTCACGCCACGTGGCGCCAGATGCTTATCGAGCGCGATAAATTCGGCGTGTGGTTTACTGAGATAAGGCATGCGATGCAATCCGTGCAAATATCCCCCCTCTTCGTGATGGGGATAATGTCCTAAGATATACAGAATAGTTCCGGTTCTGTATGCGCTAGGTCCGAAAAAGAACCTGATGAACATAATAAAAAACTTTCCCGCTGAGTAAAGTAAAAACTTTTAAAAATCGTTTTAAAAAAACCATTAATCCAATATGAAAGATGAAAACAAAAATATTAAATATACTTAATCACAAAATAATAAAAATTAAGTATTCATTCCACTCATGAGGTATTAAGCAATATCCGTTCGTCGCGTTCCATGCCGCCTGGCCGTACGATGAGCATAACCACCACTTTAGTAAAACATCTTTACCCTGATTCGGTTACAATAGTGGTCTTATTTCACAAACATCAGGCATACCATGACAGACTTACTCCATCGCCCCCGTCGCCTGCGCAAATCCGCTGCGCTGCGCGCCATGTTTGAAGAGACAACACTGAGCTTAAACGACCTGGTGTTGCCGATCTTTGTTGAAGAAGAAATCAACGATTACAAAGCCATCGAGGCCATGCCGGGCGTGATGCGCATTCCAGAAAAACATCTGGCGCGCGAAATTGAACGCATTGCTAACGCCGGTATCCGCTCGGTGATGACCTTTGGCATCTCTCACCACACCGACGCCACCGGCAGCGATGCCTGGAAAGAAGACGGTCTGGTGGCGCGTATGTCGCGCATCTGCAAGCAAACCGTACCGGAAATGATCGTCATGTCCGATACCTGCTTCTGCGAATACACCTCTCACGGCCACTGTGGCGTGCTGTGCGATCACGGCGTGGACAACGACCTGACGCTGGCTAACCTCGGCAAACAGGCGGTGGTTGCGGCGGCGGCGGGTGCCGACTTTATCGCCCCTTCCGCGGCGATGGACGGCCAGGTACAGGCTATTCGCCAGGCGCTGGACGCGGCGGGCTTCACCGATACCGCGATCATGTCCTACTCCACCAAATTCGCCTCCTCCTTCTACGGCCCGTTCCGTGAAGCGGCCGGCACCGCGCTGAAGGGCGATCGCAAAACCTATCAGATGAACCCGATGAACCGCCGCGAGGCGATTCGCGAATCACTGCTCGACGAAGCCCAGGGCGCCGACTGCCTGATGGTCAAACCGGCGGGCGCCTATCTCGATATCCTGCGCGATATCCGTGAACGCACCGAGCTGCCGATTGGCGCCTACCAGGTTAGCGGCGAGTACGCGATGATTAAGTTTGCCGCACAGGCCGGCGCCATTGACGAAGAGAAAGTGGTGCTGGAAAGCCTCGGCGCCATCAAACGCGCGGGCGCGGACCTCATCTTCAGCTACTTCGCCCTCGATTTAGCCGAGAAGAAAATTCTGCGTTAATCCCCCCAACGCCCCGCCATGCGGGGCGTTTTGTCATAAAACGTCACCAAACTGCCATCTAACCGACATCTCCCCCTTCTACTGTCACAGCAGGACAGAGGAGGAGCCACTATGTTTAGTCTCGACAATGTCATCGACGACCTGTGGCCAGAGGTGAGGCCCGCCCCCTGGCAAAAGAGCGTGCTGAGAAAACTGCTGCATGAAGAAGAGTTTCAACAATTCGCGGCACGCCACCGTCACCTGAAAGGGCTGGATACCGTCGAACAGGTGCTGGAATACCTCAATATCCACTGCGATCTCCCACTACGCAGTCTCGAACAAATCCCCGAACAAGGCCCGCTGGTGATCATCGCTAACCATCCTACCGGCACGCTTGATGGTCTGGCCCTGCTCTACGCCGTTTCCCGCGTGCGCCGCGACGTCAAAGTGGTCACCAACCGGATGCTGACGCACCTTGAACCGCTTAGCTCACTGTTTATTCCGGTGGACAATATCAACGGTCGCACCGCTAAAGCCGCGCTCCAGCAAATGGACAGCCAGTTGCAAAACGGCGGCGTGCTGATTTTCTTCCCGGCAGGCGAAGTGTCGCGCCTGACGCGTCGCGGCATTCGCGATAAAAAATGGCACTCCGGTTTTATCAAGCTGGCGGCGAAATACCGCGCCCCGCTGCTGCCAGCGTGGATTGATGCGCGCAACAGTGCGCTGTTTTACGCCAGCACGCTGATGTCGCAAAACCTGCCGCTGCTGCTACTGATGCAGCAGATGTTCCGTCGCCGTAACAGCAGCCTGCCGTTAACGCTTGGTGAACAAATTTCGTGGTCCGCCTGGTTTAACCCGCAGTCCACGCCGCGTGAAATGACAGACCGGTGCTATCGCCACGTCCAGCGGTTAGGCAAAGGGCTGCCGGGCCTATTCAAAACCGAAAGCGCGATTGCTCGCCCGGAGGCGCGCGCGTTGCTTAAGCGCGAGTTCAACCAGGCGGAATGTCTGGGGCGCACGGCGGACGGGAAAATGATCTATTTATGGCAGCGTAACGACCAGGAGGATGCGCCGCTGCTGCGCGAACTGGGCCGTTTGCGTGAAATCGCCTTCCGCGCAGTCGGTGAAGGTAGCGGCAAACGCCGCGACGTTGACGGTTATGACGACGACTATCTGCATCTGATTCTATGGGATGAAGAAGATCTGGAAATCGTCGGCGCCTACCGCTTTATCCCTACTGCCATGCAGCTGGAAAAACGTGGGCTGGACGGCATCTACAGCTATAGTCTGTTCCACTACGATGAGCGGATGGATAATATTCTGCAACACGGTATTGAACTGGGACGCAGCTTCATTCAGCCGCGCTACTGGGGACGCCGTGGGCTGGACTACCTGTGGTCCGGCATCGGCGCGTATCTGGCGCGCTATCCGCACTACCGTTACCTGTTCGGTCCGGTCTCTATCTCCGGTGGGATGCCACCGGCGGCGCGCGACCTGCTGGTTGCCTTCTACCGCCTGTGGTTTCCGGCAACGCATCCGCTGGCGGAATCGCGCCGCCCGTACCCGGCGTCGTTACCGGACGTGCTGGCGCAGTTTAGCGGCGAAGATTATAGCGAAGACCTGACCCGGCTAAAGTCGCTGCTCGGCAACCTTGGCTGCGGCATTCCGCCGCTCTACAAACAATATTCCGAAGTCTGTGAAGCGGGCGGCGTGCAGTTTATCGATTTTGGCAGCGACCCGGACTTTAACAACTGCGTGGATGGGTTGGTACTGGTGGACTTAACCTATCTGAAGGCCAATCGCTATCAGCGCTACATCGGTGCGCATCTGGGCAGGTAGTTTCCCCTCTCCGTTCTGGAGAGGGTCAGGATGAGGAGCGGATTACGCCTCATCCTCCTGCGCTTCCAGCTGCGCAAAGCCGCCGTGCCCCTGCCAGCCTTCCAGCCGTTGATACACCACTTCGACCGCGTCTTTAATCGCCTCGGTCATCGGGTAATAGAAGCCGACGATATCCGGCTGAATGCCGAGGAAAACCACCTCACCCACGTCATCTTTCAGCTGATCCACCAGGTAGTTCAGCGGCATATTATGGGTGGTCATCATAAACATCTCGGCGATATCGTCCGGATCGATGATGCGGATCTCGCCGGGATTCAGCCCCATGTCGGTGGCGTCGACAATCAGCAGACGATCGGGATTCAGCTCGCGGATCGCGACGATGTCGTTTTCCGGCGCGCTGCCGCCGTCAATCACCACCCACGCCCCTTTCGGTTGGGCGAGGCACTTTTCCGCCAGCAGCGGGCCCGCGCCGTCATCGCCCATCATGCTGTTGCCGACACAGAGTAAAACGTCAGTCATGTTCATTCCTCAATCTTGCAAAAATCAGTCACGCAGGCGACGCACCATCAGATAGATGGCACTCTCCTGATGAATCGCGTGCAGCATATTGAGCATGGCCTGACTCCACTCCTGCTGCTGCATGGTTTGTACGGCGCGCGCTTTATCAAAGGCGTGGGCCAGCATCGACACATGGTTGCTGTCGATAACAATCTCACCGTACTTCGGCACGCCTTCCATTTTACGTCGCGCCGTACTGCCCTCTTCCAGGGTGGCGATCCACGCCCGGTAGTCGTCCCACGGGCAGGTCAGCGCGGCTTCGAGGCAGTCGATGACCCCGAGGTGGTGGCCAATCGCCAGGCTGTAATAGACAACCTGCTGCGCCTCGTCGGGCGTCGCATCGTTCTCATCAATAAATTTACGGCTCAGTTGACTGAACACCACCTGTTCGCTCATCGAATACGTGCCTCTTCTACTACATGGTTAAGCTGCGTGACGATTTCCGTCAGACGCGGATCGTTTTCCGTCTCCAGCCACTGCTGCACCTGAGCATCGCCCTGATTCAGACGCAGCATATAGTCGTCGGCAATCTGACGACCGTAGCGATAGCCCGCCAGACGGCGCGCGGCGCGGTCAACCTGCACACGCAGCGGTTGGACCATGTCCGGATGCAGCAGTTGCGCAGGCTGGGCGTCCAACTCACCCGGCGCACGGGCGTGGATTTTCTGCTCCAGCAGGCCCAGCGCCATGGCAAAGCCGTACAGCGTCGCCGCAGGCGTCGGAGGGCAACCCGGAATATACACGTCTACCGGTACGATTTTGTCGGTGCCGCCCCAAACGCAGTACAGGTCATGGAAGATACCACCGCTGTTACCGCACGCGCCGTAGGAGATACAGATTTTCGGATCCGGCGCAGACTGCCAGGCGCGCAGCGCCGGCGAACGCATGGCGCGAGTCACCGCCCCGGTGAACAGCAGAATGTCGGCATGACGCGGCGACGGCACCACTTTAATGCCAAAACGTTCGGCGTCGAACAGCGGAGAAAGCGTCGCAAAAATTTCAATCTCGCAGCCGTTACAGCCGCCGCAGTCCACGCGGTAAACGTAAGCGGAACGTTTGATGTTTTTCAGCAGCGACGCTTTCATGCTGGCGATAGATTCCTCTACCGTCATCGGCACCGGCATGCCGTTGGCGTCGCGTGGCCCTATTAAGTTGCTCATCAGATGGCCTCATTCATGTGGCGAGTCATGTCAATACGGTCGGAAGGCACCAAACATTTCTGACGCTTACATTCCGGGCACGTCTCAAAGCTTTCACGGTGATTTTCCGCGCGGCTGTCGCCGTTGTGCTTGAGCAGCGCAATGGCGTAATCAATCTCTTTTTGCACCGCAAACGGACGGTTACACACGCGGCAGTTGCAGATATCAAAGCGCGACTGCTGGAGGAAATCTTCTTTTTTCCACACCGCCAGCTCATACTCCTGCGACAGCTTAATTGCCGCCGTCGGGCACACTTCTTCGCAGCGGCCGCAGAAGATGCAGCGACCGAGGTTGAACTGCCACGCCAGCTGATTAGCGGCGCGATCGGTTTCCACCGTCAGCGCGTTCGACGGGCAGGCGTTAACGCATGCCGCGCAGCCGATGCACTGCTGCGGATTGTGTTCCGGCTTGCCGCGGAAGTTTTTATCTACCGGCATCGGCTCTAACGGGTAGGACGATGTCGTCGTGCCGGTTTTGATGACTTTTTTAATAAAGGTAAACATAGTTGCTCCCAGCTTGCGTGCGGGGTTTTCCCCTCACCCGAACCCTCTCCCTAAGGGAGAGGGGACAGATCGGCACTGTCAGTCAGTTCGCGCTCGATCTGCCCTTCCCCCTCGCCCCTTTGGGGAGAGGGTCGGGGTGAGGGGAAATCCCCCACGCAATGCCCCAATTATTTCAGCGGCGAGTTCTTACGCTCGATGCTGTAGCGCTCAAGCTCTTTGTACGGCACGACCTTGCTCTTCTTCTTACGCACATCGACCACAGTCATACGGTCAGTACAGGAGTAGCAAGGGTCGAGGCTGCCGATAATCAGCGGCGCATCGGACACGGTGTTGCCGCGCAGCATGTAGCGCAACGTTGGCCAGTTGGCGTAGGTTGCCGCACGGCAGCGCCAGCGGTACAGCTTCTGGTTGTCGCCGGTCATGCTCCAGTGGATATCGTCACCACGCGGCGCTTCAGAGAAGCCCAGCGCGAAGCGGTGTGGAATGTAGGTGAAACCTTCCACCGCCAACGGGCCGCCCGGCAGGTTATCAAGGCCGTAGTCAATCATGTTCAGCGCGGTGAACACTTCGTTGATTCGCACCTTCAGACGGGAAATAACGTCACAGCCCTGCTCGCTGTGCACTTCCATCGGCAACAGACCGTAGCCCACGAACGGGTGATCGGCGCGGGTGTCACGGGCGTGACCGCTGGCGCGAACCATCGGGCCGACGTTGCTGAAGTCGCGGGCGATTTCCGGGTCCAGGCGGCCGATACCGACGGTGCGCTGTTCCATGTTCGGGGTGCTCAGCAGAATATCCACCAGATCCTGCACGTCACGACGCATCTGCTGCGCCAGCTGACGGGTCTGGATCATGTCGTCTTTCAGGAAGTCGCGACGGATGCCGCCAATCAGGTTCAGACCGTAGGTTTTACGCGCGCCGGTGAGGATTTCCGCCATTTTCATGGACGCTTCACGTACGCGGAAGAACTGCATAAACCCGGAGTCGAAGCCGGTGAAGTGGCACGCCAGGCCAAGGTTCAGCAGGTGCGAATGCAGACGCTCCACTTCCAGCAGGATGGCGCGAATCATCTGCGCGCGTTCCGGCACCACGATACCCATCGCGTTCTCGACGGAGGTGGTGTAGGCGGTGCTGTGGGCAAAGCCGCAGATGCCGCACACACGGTCGGACAGGAAGGTTACTTCGTTATAACCCATGCGGGTTTCCGCCAGTTTTTCCATGCCGCGGTGGACATAGAACAGACGGTAGTCGGCGTCGATGATGTTCTCGCCGTCAACGAACAGACGGAAGTGGCCCGGTTCATCGGAGGTGACGTGCAGCGGGCCAATCGGCACCACGTTGTTCTTCTTGCTGCCCAGCTCGTTGATGAACTCGTAGGTTTCCGCGTCGGTGGTCGGCGCCGGACGCTGACGGTAGTCCATGCTGTCTTTACGCAGCGGATACAGCTCGTCCGGCCAATCGTCCGGCAGCACCAGACGACGTTCGTCCGGCAGGCCGACCGGGATCAGACCGTACATGTCGCGCACTTCACGCTCGCCCCAAACGGCAGCAGGCACGCGCGGCGTGACGGAAGGGTATTCCGGTTTATTGGCGTCCACTTCCACGCGCACGGTGATCCAGCACTTAGTGCCTTTCTCCATCGACAGCACGTAGTAGACCGCATAGTGTCCATTCAGTTTACGTTCGTCGTTGCCGAACAGCACCGATAGCCAGCCGCCCTGCTGGTAGTAAAGAAACTCGACGACTTCCGGCAGGTAGTTCACCTTCACGGTAATCGTTAACTGGTCTTTGGTCTGCCAGGCTTCGTCGAGCACCACGCCCGGGAAGGCCTGGTGCAGCGCAGCGAGGTAGTGTTGACCCACTTTTTCTTCAGACATGCTCAAAACTCTCTTATCACGCCACCAGCAAGGAGACGAAGGCTAAAAAGGCTAAACCGAACCCGGTCCAGGTGATACGACCGGTAATATCCAGACGCAGACGCGCCATGCTGTTTTCGAACAGTGCGATAATCAGCACGCCGACCACCAGCTTGACGATGGCGGCAACGATCGCGATAACCAGGCCGCTCACGCTAAAGCTGGTCATCTGGCCCCACGGGATAAATACGCCAACGAACATTTGCAGCACCACCAGCTGTTTCAGGCTGATGCCCCACTTCAGCACGCCGAAGCCGCTGCCGCTGTACTCGGACAGCGGTCCTTCCTGCAGTTCCTGCTCCGCTTCCGCCAGATCGAACGGCAGTTTGCCCATTTCGATGAAGGTAGCGAAGGCACAGGCGCAGAAAGCCAGCGCCAGCGGAATGCTGCGGCTGACCGGCCAGTGGTAAAGGGTGTCGGTGATATTGCTGATGTGCGTTGAACCGGCCACCAGCGCGGCGACCCACAGGCCCAGCAGCAGAATCGGCTCCACCAGCACGCCGAGCATCGCTTCACGGCTGGCGCCGATGGCGGTGAACGGGCTACCGGTGTCCAGACCGGCAATCGCGAAGAAGAAACGCGCCACCGCGAACAGATAGATCAGGGTGATGAGATCGCCCAGTCCCGGCAGCGGCGACGCCACGGTAACCACCGGCAGCGCGGTGGCGATGGTCAGCATCACGCCCACCATCACAAACGGCGTCAGGCGGAAGACCCAGCCGGAAGCGTCCGGGCCAATGCTCTGGCGACCCAGCAGTTTGATGATGTCGCGATACTCCTGCATCACGCCCGGCCCGCGACGGTTATGCAACCGAGCGCGCAGTACGCGAGTAATACCGGAGAGCAGCGGCGCGACGGCGAACAGCACCAGCGCCTGCAATAAAGCAAATAAGACCGTCATGTTCAGGCTCCTCGAGAGATGACAATCACGACCAGCACCGCCAGTTCAACCAGCGCCAGACGTTGCAGCAGCAGCGGCGCCGCCGCGTTCTGCCAGCCTGGAACCAGAGAGACCGGGTTGAGCCATTTACGCAGTTTGAGTACCGGGGCAAAGGCCTGTTTCACCGGCATTGCAAAACCGTGCGCGGTAATCACCATCGACTGTTCGTGGTCGTAGCCGCAGACCCACGCCGCGCCGCGCGAACGGCTCGGCAGGCGGTTGCCTTTGAGCAGCGCCAGAATGATGAACGGCAGCAGCGGGCAGGCAATCAGCAGCAGGGTAATCATCGGCTGGGACACCACGGTGTGCGCGGTCGCCATCGGCAGCGGCACGGCAGTACTCAGCAGCGGCAGCAGCCACGGTGCGGCAACGCCGCCCACGATGCACAGCAGCGCCATCACCACGGTGCTAATTGCCATCAGCAGCGGCGCGCAGCAGGCGTTTTCCGCCTCTTTGGTGCGCGGTGCGCCAAGGAAGGTGACGCCGTAGACTTTCGCCATACACATCACCGCCAGCGCGCCGGTAATCGCCAGGCCAACGGCCAGCAGCGGCCCCAGCAGACGACCAATAAACGCACCGCTGGTGCTCAGTTTGAAGAAGGACTGATAGATAACCCACTCACCGGCAAAGCCGTTCAGCGGCGGCAGCGCAGCCATCGCCATCAGGCCCACCAGCATCGCCAGCGAGATCATCGGCATACGCTTGCCAATCCCGCCCAGCTTTTCGATGTCGCGATGGCCGGTACGGAACCAGACCGCCCCCGCGCCGAGGAACAGCGTGGTTTTAAACAGGCTATGGTTAAGCAGATGGTACAGACCACCGACCAGGCCCAGCGCCACCATCACCGGCTGTTGCAGCGCCAGACCGGTGACGCCAACGCCCAGACCCAGCAGGATAATGCCGATGTTTTCCAGAGTGTGGTACGCCAGCAGGCGCTGAATGTTGTGCTCCATCAGCGCGTACAATCCGCCGACAAACGCGGTGATCATCCCCAGCACCAACAGGGCAATGCCCCACCACAGCGGCTGAGCATCTCCCAGCAGCGAGACGGTGAGAATGCCGAGCAGACCCACTTTCATCACCACGGTCGAAAACAGCGCGGCGGCCGGTGCGCTGGCATTAGCATGCGCCGAAGGCACCCAACCGTGCAGCGGGATAATGCCCGCCAACAGGCCAAAGCCCAGCACGCACAGCACCCAAATGTCAGAACCGACCGGCAGTTGCTGCGCACGTTCGTTCAGCAGCACCAGATCCAGCGTACCGTAACGCTGCCACAGCAGCAGGCAGGCAATCGCCAGCAGAATGGTGCCCAGACGGCCCAGCGCAAACCACAGTTTGCCGGAGGAGGCGCAGCCGGTAAGGAACGCGCCGCACAGCGCCATAATTTCCGCCATCACCACCAGCGAGCCGAAGCCGCTGGCGACAATCGCACAGACAGCCGCCGCCAGCAGCACGTTCACCAGCAGACCGTTGTTTTTCACTTTCGGGTGGCGATGCCAGTCGATGTTGTAGAGGCTGACAAACAGTCCGCACAGGCCAAGCGCAATCAGCCAGACCGCGTTCAGCGGCGTGACCAGCACGCTGTAGTGCACCAGCGACAGATGGCCCATCACCGGAAAGGCGTGAATCAGCACCTGCACCCCGGCCAGCAGCGCGCAAACGCTGCCCAGCGCGCCGCCAATCCCGGCGATAAACCCGCTCAGCGATTTTTTAAACGACAGCAAAAAGGAGAGCACCGCGGCGAAGGCAAACCACGCCACCGCGCTATTGATTAAGGTCATCACGCTCATTTCGCCTCTCCTTGTTGCGCCTGAAACAGCGACAGATCGCCTAAATCGGTGTGGAAGGTCAGCTCACGTTTGCGTTTGCTGACGCGGGCGATATCCATGTTGTTGACCAGATGCAGCGCTTTCGTCGGACAGGTGCGGATACAGGCCGGGCCTTCCTCATCGAAATGGCACAGGTCGCATTTCACCGCGATAGCGCGTACGCCCGGTACCCAGTCCAGCAGGGTACTGACGCGAGCCGGAGCAGGCGGCGCAGGCAGCGCTTTCGGCGTGTTGGCGTTCGCCGGGATATCCAGCGGGCGGCTACCGGAAAATTCAATCGCCCCAAACGGGCAGGCGATGCCGCACAGTTTGCAGCTGACGCACAGGCTTTCGTTAAGCTGTACGACGCCATCGACGCGGTTAATGGCATTTACCGGGCATACTCCGGCGCACGGCGCGTCTTCACATTGGTGGCACAACTGTGGCGCGGATTCTTTTTCATTGAGCATTACTCTGAGCCGCGGCATCGATTGCAGGCCATGGTGGCGATGCGTTTCCGAGCAGGCTGCTTCGCAGGTGCGGCAACCGATACAGAGGGTAGAGTCAGCAATTACAAAACGATTCACCAGGTCTTCCTCAGGTGACAGTCATTTTTGACGAAATCATGCAGAGCAGGTGTCATTTCGACACCCGTCGACACACCGATAATTCAGGCGATGGAAGCCTGATGAGATTGCTGCGCCAGGCCGCCGAAATTAACCGGGCTGTCGCTCTCCAGCGCCGCATACAGGGTGTCGTATACCGGCGAAATTTTTTCCAGGTAGTGTTCCAGCACCTGCTCGCGATCGCGGATATTGATGGTGCCATCAATAAAGCCGCTGGCGTTCAGCTCGGCGCGCGCAACGCACTCTTTATTCAGGCCATCCCGCGTTTCCACGTAGTACTCAACGGTGTGGCTGTTAAAGCCGCCTGACAGGCTGACGGAGACCACAAAATGTTCGAACAGCACGAAGCTCAGCTCTTTCTCCGGTGCGCAGTTCATCGCGTGATGCAGACGCGCTTTTGACAATGTGATCCCTTGAACCAGAGAGTTACAGTACACACGCCATTGATCCTGATGGCGGCGGTGACGATCGGCGATGTAGTCGGCCTTCTCGCTAATTTCCCAAATAGTCATGTCGGTTACCCGGTTAATAGAAACAAGCCTCCTAAGCACATTTCATGCCATATTTTTAATTATTTGATTTTTATTATTTTTCCAGAAATGACATGCCGCTAACGACATGTCATTTCGTCAGCGTGACATCGTCATCGACAGTCTTTCGCGACGCTTTTACATCTCTGGCATCGTTATTGCATTACGTCTGCGAGTTAAGAGAAACGGGAGGCGTTATGCACGAAATCACGCTCTGCCAGCGGGCGCTGGAAATTGTTGAACAACAGGCGATACAGAACGGCGCGAAGCGCGTCACTGGCGTCTGGATCAAGGTCGGCGCTTTTTCTTGTGTAGAGACGAGCGCAATGACCTTTTGTTTTGATCTGGTGTGCCGCGGCACGCTGGCTGAAGGCTGTAAACTCCACGTCGAAGAGCAGGAGGCGGAGTGCTGGTGCGAATCCTGCCAGCAGTATGTCCAGCTCGTGTCGGTACACGTCCGCCGTTGCCCGCAGTGCAACAGCGACAACCTGCGCATCGTCGCCGACGACGGTTTACAGATTCAGCGAATTGAAATTGATCAGGAGTAAAGTATGTGTACCACCTGTGGTTGTGCCGAAGGCAACCTCTATATAGAGGGCGATGAACGTAATCCGCATTCACTGTTCCGCAGCGCCCCCTTCGCACCGGCGGGCCGTCCGGCCCTGTCGATTACCGGCGTCAGAACGCAACAATTCCAGCCGCAGGCCGCCGATAACGGCGATCTGCACTACGGTCACGGCGAAGCGGGCACTCACGCGCCGGGCATGAGCCAGCGGCGGATGCTGGAAGTCGAAATCGACGTGCTGGATAAAAACAACCAGATTGCCGCCCGCAACCGCGCGCGCTTCGCCGCCCGCGAACAGCTGGTGCTGAATCTGGTCTCCAGCCCCGGTTCCGGTAAAACCACCCTGCTTACCGAAACCCTGATGCGCCTGAAAGATCGCGTCTCCTGCGCCGTGATTGAAGGCGACCAGCAGACAGTCAACGACGCCGCGCGCATTCGCGCCACCGGCACCCCGGCGATTCAGGTCAATACCGGTAAAGGCTGCCACCTCGACGCGCAGATGATTGCCGACGCCGCGCCGCGCCTGCCGCTCGAGAGCAACGGGATTCTGTTTATTGAAAACGTCGGCAACCTGGTGTGTCCGGCGAGCTTCGACCTTGGCGAGCGCCATAAGGTTGCGGTGCTGTCGGTTACCGAAGGCGAAGACAAGCCGCTGAAATATCCGCATATGTTCGCCGCCGCCTCGGTGATGCTGCTCAATAAAGTCGACCTGTTGCCGTACCTCAACTTCGACGTTGAGAAGTGCCTCGCCTGCGCCCGTGAAGTGAACCCGGATATTGAAATCATCCTCATCTCCGCCACCAGCGGAGAAGGCATGGACACCTGGCTAAACTGGCTGGAGACGCAGCGATGTGCATAGGCATTCCGGGACAAATTTCCGCCATTGACGGCGTGCAGGCAAAAGTGGACGTCTGCGGGATCAAGCGCGACGTCGACCTGACGCTGGTCGGCGCGGTGGATGAGAACGGCGAATCGCGCATCGGCCAATGGGTGCTGGTGCACGTCGGCTTTGCCATGAGCGTCATCAATGAGGAAGAGGCGCGCGACACCCTCGCGGCGCTGGAAAATATGTTTGAAGTGGAGCCGGACGTTGGCGCCCTGCTCTTTGGCGAGGAACGGTAATGCGTTTTGTTGATGAGTACCGCGCGCCGGAACAGGTGATGCAGCTGATTGCCCACCTGAAAAACCGCGCGCAACATCTGGCTTATACCGCCGAACGCCCACTGCGCATCATGGAAGTGTGCGGCGGCCACACGCATGCGATTTTTAAATTCGGTCTCGACCAGCTGCTGCCGGAGAACATCGAATTTATCCACGGGCCGGGCTGCCCGGTGTGCGTGTTGCCGATGGGACGCATCGACACCTGTATTGAAATTGCCAGCCATCCGGAGGTCATTTTCTGCACCTTCGGCGATGCCATGCGCGTGCCGGGGAAAAACGGCTCGCTGATGCAGGCCAAATCACGCGGCGCGGATATTCGTATCGTCTATTCGCCAATGGACGCCCTCAAGCTGGCGCAGCAGAATCCGACGCGCAAAGTGGTGTTCTTTGGTCTGGGCTTTGAAACCACCATGCCGACCACCGCCATTACGCTGCAACAGGCGAAGGCGCAGAACGTCGAGAATTTCTTCTTTTTCTGCCAGCACATCACGCTGATTCCTACCCTGCGCAGCCTGCTGGATCAGCCGGATAACGGCATCGATGCGTTCCTCGCGCCGGGTCATGTCAGCATGGTGATAGGCACTCACGCCTACGGCTTTATCGCCAGCGACTATCATCGTCCGCTGGTGGTCGCGGGTTTCGAGCCGGTGGATCTGCTACAGGGCGTCAATATGCTGGTGGAGCAGAAAATTGCCGAAGAGAGCCGCGTCGAGAACCAGTATCGCCGCGTAGTGCCGAACGACGGCAACGCGCTGGCGCAAAAAGCGATTGCCGAGGTATTTACGGTCAAGGGCGACAGCGAGTGGCGCGGCCTGGGATTAATCAACGATTCTGGCGTACAGCTGACCAATGACTATCAGCGTTTTGACGCCGAAAGCCACTTTAAGCCGCAGCCTCAGCGCGTCTGCGACGACCCGCGCGCCCGCTGCGGCGACGTGCTCACCGGCCGCTGCAAACCGCACCAGTGCCCGCTGTTTGGCGCAACCTGCAATCCGCAAAGCGCGTTCGGCGCGCTGATGGTCTCGTCCGAAGGGGCGTGCGCCGCCTGGTATCAATATCGCAGTCAGGAGTCCGAAGCATGAACACTATCCAGTTAGCCCACGGCAGCGGCGGCCTGGCGATGCAACAGCTCATCGACAGCCTGTTTATGAAGGCTTTCGCCAATCCCTGGCTGGCCGAGCAAGAAGATCAGGCGCGCCTGTCGCTGGCGTCATTGACCGCGCACGGCGACCGCCTCGCGTTTTCCACCGACAGCTATGTGATAGACCCGCTGTTCTTCCCCGGCGGCAATATCGGCAAGCTGGCGATTTGCGGCACCGCCAACGACGTGGCGGTCAGCGGCGCGATCCCCCGTTATCTCTCCTGCGGATTTATTATCGAAGAAGGTTTGCCGCTGGAGACGCTGGAAGCGGTGGTGAACACCATGGCAGAAACGGCCAAAGCGGCAGACATCGCTATCGTCACTGGCGACACCAAGGTTGTCGGTCGCGGCGCGGCGGATAAACTGTTTATCAACACCGCCGGGATGGGTGCGATTCCCGCCGACATTCATTGGGGTGCGGCAACGCTGACGCCGGGCGACGTGCTGATTGTCAGCGGCACCCTGGGCGACCACGGCGCAACCATCCTCAATCTGCGTGAACAGTTAGGCCTCGATGGCGAACTGCAAAGCGACTGCGCGGTGCTCACCCCGCTGATTCAAGCTCTGCGGCCGATTGCCGGCGTCAAAGCGCTGCGCGATGCTACCCGCGGCGGCGTCAACGCGGTGGCACACGAGTTTGCCGCCAGCTGCGGTTTTGGCGTCGAAATTCAGGAGCAGCATCTGCCGCTCAAAGACGCCGTTCGCGGCGTGTGCGAATTATTGGGGCTTGACGCGCTTAACTTTGCCAATGAAGGTAAACTGGTGATTGGCGTCAGCCGCGACGCGGCCGAAGAGGTGCTGGCCGCACTGCGCGCCCATCCTTTGGGCAGCAATGCCGCTATCATTGGCGAAGTGACCGAACGCCGGGGAGTGCGCGTTGCCGGATTATACGGCGTGAAACGCACGCTGGATCTCCCTCACGCCGAGCCGCTTCCGCGAATTTGTTAACAGACCACTCAAGGTCTGCATTTTATTATTATTATTATTTATCGCACCCTATGCGGTGCAGTTATGGGCAAGTGACATGTCGTATACACCGATGGGCGATCTCGGTCAGCAAGGGCTGTTCGATATCACCCGGACTCTTCTCCAACAGCCCGATCTGGCGGCACTGAGCGAAACGCTGGCGCAACTGGCGAAACAGTCTTCGCTGGCTGACAGCGCGGCGATCGTTCTGCTACAGCCGGGAAACCACCGCGCGGGCTATCACGCCACGCGTGAAGCCGGTCGGCCAATCGCTTACGAAGACGATAACCTGCTGGCAAACGGCCCGGTCCGACGCCTGCTCTCTCGTCCCGACGCGCTCCACTGTAGCTATGCTGAGTTCAGCGAAGCCTGGCCGCAACTGGCGGCCAGCGAGCTGTATCAGCCGTTTGGCCACTATTGTCTGCTGCCGCTGGCGGCGGAGGGGCGCATCTTTGGCGGCTGCGAATTTATCCGCCAGGACGACCGCCCGTGGACCGAGAAAGAGTATCAGCGTCTGCACATTTTCACGCAGATCGTCGCCGTGGTGACCGAGCAAATTCAAAGCCGGGTGACCAATAACGTCGATTACGATCTGCTGTGCCGCGAGCGCGATAACTTCCGCATTCTGGTGGCCATCACCAACGCCGTGCTGTCGCGCCTCGATATGGACGAGCTGGTTAGCGCAGTGGCGAAAGAGATTCACTACTACTTCAATATCGACGCCATCAGCGTGGTGCTGCGCAGCAACCGCAAGGGCAAACTGAATATCTACTCCACGCACTACATCGACGTTAACGATCCGGTGCACGATCAGAGCGAAGTGAACGAGTCAGGCACGCTGACCGAGCGGGTGTTCAAAAGCAAAGAGATGCTGATGCTCAACCTCAACGAGCAGGACAAACTCGCCCCGTACGAGCGCCAGCTGTTTGAGATGTGGGACGATAAAATCCAGACGCTGTGCCTGCTGCCGCTGATGTCCGGCGACCAGATGCTCGGCGTGCTGAAGCTTGCCCAGTGCGATGAAAAAGTCTTCTGCGCCGCCAACCTCAAGCTGCTTAAACAGATTGCCGAACGCGTCTCCATCGCCGTGGATAACGCCCTCGCTTATCAGGAGATCCACCGTCTGAAAGAGCGTCTGGTGGATGAAAACCTGGCGCTGACCGAACAGCTCAATAACGTCGACGGCGAGTTTGGCGAAATCATCGGTCGTAGCGAAGCGATGTTCAACGTCCTCAAGCAGGTTGAGATGGTCGCCCCAAGCGACAGTACGGTGCTGATCCTCGGTGAAACCGGCACCGGCAAAGAGCTGATTGCCCGCGCCATCCATAACCTGAGTGGCCGTAATAACCGCCGGATGGTGAAAATGAACTGCGCGGCAATGCCAGCGGGCCTGCTGGAAAGCGACCTGTTCGGTCACGAGCGCGGCGCGTTTACCGGTGCCAGCGCACAGCGCATTGGTCGCTTCGAACTGGCGGATAAAAGCTCGCTGTTCCTTGACGAAGTAGGCGATATGCCGCTGGAACTGCAGCCGAAACTGCTGCGCGTGTTGCAGGAGCAGGAATTTGAACGTCTGGGCAGCAACAAGCTGATCCAGACCGACGTGCGCCTGATCGCCGCCACCAACCGCGATCTCAAACAGATGGTGCTGGATCGCGAATTCCGTAGCGATCTTTACTATCGTCTCAACGTCTTCCCGATCCACCTGCCGCCGCTGCGCGAGCGTCCGGAAGATATTCCACTGCTGGTGAAGGCCTTCACCTTTAAAATCGCCCGCCGTCTGGGGCGCAATATCGACAGCATTCCGGCGGAAACGCTGCGCACCCTGAGCCAGATGGAGTGGCCAGGCAACGTACGTGAACTGGAAAACGTGATTGAACGCGCGGTGCTGCTGACCCGCGGCAGCGTATTACAGCTATCGATGCCGGAGCTGGCATTCGCGGGCGATGAGCCACAACCGGCCCCGGTGGCCGAAGCGGCGAAAGACGGCGAAGACGAATACCAGCTGATTGTTCGGGTATTGAAAGAGACCAACGGCGTGGTGGCCGGGGCCAAAGGCGCAGCACAGCGTCTCGGGCTGAAGCGCACCACGCTGCTGTCGCGCATGAAGCGTCTGGGCATCGATAAAGACGCGCTGATGTAACGCCGCCCCCGGCGTCGCTCCCTCAGACGGCGCCATTCAGTCCCCTCTCCCCCATGGGGAGAGGGTTAGGGTGAGGGGGCAGGCAGGGCATAAAAGAATATCCCTTTTAACGACATCGCATTCCCTCCCCATTGTTTCTTATTTTATGAAACACCGTTTTGTGAATCATTTCGCGTTCTGCAGTCTTAATGAATGATAAACAAGCGTTTTCTCCGGGAGACGCTTATGATTCGCTTACCTCTGTCCGCTACCCTTGCCCTATTATTCTCCGCGCAGACGGCCTTTGCTGCCCTGCCTGCATTTACCATTTGGCCCGGCGGCGAAGCGCCTGGCGCTAAAAGCAGCCCGGTCAGCTACGCGCTGGTCGAACGCAGCAAAGATCCCACCCTGCCCGACCGCGCGGTCACCGGCATCCGCGCGCCGGAAATCACCGTTTATGCGCCAGAACATCCGAACGGCGTGGCGCTGCTGGTCACGCCCGGCGGCTCGTACCAGCGCGTGGTGCTGGATAAAGAAGGCAGCGATTTAGCCGCGCCGTTTAACGCCAAAGGCTACACCCTGTTCGTCATGACCTATCGTATGCCCGCTGACGACCACGCCGAAGGAGCCAATGCACCGCTCGCCGACGCTCAGCGGGCGCTGCGTACTCTGCGCGCCCGCGCCGCCGAATGGCAGATTGATCCACACAAAATCGGCGTGATGGGTTTCTCCGCCGGTGGGCATGTCGCAGCCAGCCTTGAGACGCGCTATAGCGAGACGGTTTATGCCCCGGTCGATGAGGTCGACAAGCAGAGCGCGCGACCTGATTTCGTGGTGCTCGGCTATCCGGTCATTTCAATGGATAAGGCCATTGCCCATCCCGGCTCGCGGAAAGCGCTGATTGGCGACATGCCCAGCGCCGAGCAGATTAATCACTATTCGCCGGAGCTGAACGTCACCGCCCAGACGCCGCCGACCTTCCTGATGCACGCGGTGGACGACCCGTCGGTGCCGGTCGATAACTCGCTGGTGATGTTCAACGCCCTGCGTGAGCATAAGGTACCGACCGAACTGCATCTGTTTGCCGAAGGCAAGCACGGCTTTGGGATTCGCGGCGCCAAAGGGCTGCCCGCCGCCGCCTGGCCGGAACTGGCGATGAACTGGATAGCGTCGCTGCGTTAGCCGCGCCTGATGGCGCTGCGCTTATCAGGCCTACAGGTCCGCGCTGGATGTAGGCCGGATAAGGCGAAGCCGCCATCCGGCAATCTGGTTTATCACCAAGACAAAACTCAGATCTCATTTTTTCTTTTTGATCACAATAATCCAGTAAATCACCCCATTCTCTTCTGTCTCCCCGCCCCGCATTTGCCTAACGTAGAAGCCATAAGAAACGTCAGGTTAATCGCCCAGGAGCCAGAAAAATGACTACCCGTATCCAGCGCCTGAAAGAGGCCCTCTTTGCCAACCCGCGTGAAATCTCCCTTGAGCGCGCCGTCCTCTACACCGAAAGCCATCGCCAGACCGAGGGCGAGCCGGTAATTATTCGCCGCGCCAAAGCCACCGCGCATATTCTCGATAAGGTTGCTATCAGCATCCGCGACGACGAGCTGATTGCCGGCAACCGCACCATCAAACCGCGTGCCGGGATCATGTCGCCAGAAATGGATCCTTACTGGCTGCTCAAAGAGTTAGATCAGTTCCCCACCCGCCCGCAGGATCGCTTCAACATCAGCGATGACGACAAGCGCCTGTACCGCGAAGAACTGTTCCCGTACTGGGAAAAGCGCTCAATGAAAGACTTCATCAACGCCCAGATGACGGACGAGGTGAAGGCCGCCGTGAGCACGCAAATTTTCAGCGTCAACCAGACCGACAAAGGCCAGGGACACATCATTATCGACTACCCGCGCCTGCTGAATAATGGCCTCGACGCGCTGGTCAACGAGATGCGCGATCACCTGCGCCAACAGCCGGATAATGATTTTTACCGCGCGGTGCTGATTCTGCTGGAAGCCTCACAGCGGCACATTCTGCGCTACGCCGTCCTCGCAGAGACGATGGCCGCGCAGTGCAGCGATCCACAGCGCCGTCGGGAGCTGGAAGCCATTGCCACGATCTCTCGTCATAACGCCATACATAAACCGGAAAACTTCGGCCAGGCCTGCCAGCTGTTCTGGTACATGAACATCATTTTGCAATATGAATCGAATGCCAGCTCCATCTCGCTGGGGCGCTTTGACCAGTACATGCTGCCGTTCTGGCAGGCGTCGCTGAATCATGGCGCCGATCCCGCGGTTATGCAGGAGCTGCTGACGTCGCTGTGGGTGAAATGCAACGATATCGTCCTGTTGCGCTCCACCAGCAGCGCCCGCTACTTTGCCGGCTTCCCGACCGGCTACACCGCCCTGCTCGGCGGGTTAACCGAAAATGGCCGCAGCGCGGTGAACGTGCTCTCCTTTGCCTGTCTGGATGCCTACCAGAACGTGCGCCTGCCGCAGCCGAACCTCGGCGTGCGGGTCAACGAACTGATCGACCGCCCGTTTCTGCGCAAAACCGCCGAGACCGTGCGCCTCGGCACCGGCATTCCGCAGATCTTCAACGACGAAGTGGTGGTTCCGGCGTTCCTTAACCGCGGCGTGTCGCTGGAAGACGCGCGCGACTACGCGGTGGTGGGCTGCGTCGAGCTGTCGATTCCAGGCCGGACCTACGGGCTGCACGACATCGCCATGTTCAACCTGCTGAAAGTGATGGAAATCGTCATGCATGAGCATGAAGGCGATGAGCAAATCACCTACGACAGCCTGCTGGCGAGCATTCGCGACAAAATTCGCCACTACATTCAACTGATGGTCGAAGGCAGCAACATCTGCGATATCGGCCACCGCGACTGGGCGCCGGTGCCGCTGCTCTCTTCGTTTGTCGAAGACTGCATCGAAAAGGGCAAAGACATCACCGCTGGCGGCGCGCGCTACAACTTTTCCGGGGTGCAGGGCATTGGCATCGCCAACCTCAGCGACTCACTGCACGCCCTTAAAGGCATGGTGTTTGACCAGCAGCGCATGAGCTTTGATGAACTGCTGGCGGTGCTGAAGGCCAACTTCGCCACGCCGGAAGGGGAAAAAGTTCGCGCCCGGTTAATCAATCGCTTCGAGAAGTACGGCAACGACATCGACGATGTTGATAACATCAGCGCCGATCTGCTGCGTTTTTACTGCAAAGAGGTGGAAAAATACCGCAACCCGCGCGGCGGCCAGTTTACGCCTGGCTCTTATACCGTTTCCGCGCACGTGCCGCTGGGGTCGGTGGTGGGCGCGACGCCAGACGGACGTTTCGCCGGTGAACAACTGGCGGACGGCGGGCTATCGCCGATGGTCGGCCAGGACGCACAGGGGCCAACGGCGGTGCTGAAATCGGTGAGCAAGCTGGATAATTACCTGCTCTCCAACGGCACGCTGCTGAACGTTAAATTCACCCCGTCAACGCTGGAAGGTGAAAGCGGCCTCAACAAGCTGGCGGATTTCCTCCACGCCTTTACCAAACTGAAATTGCAGCATATTCAGTTCAACGTGGTGAACGCCGAAACGCTGCGCGAAGCCCAGCAGCGTCCGCAGGATTTCGCCGGTCTGGTGGTCCGCGTCGCGGGCTACAGCGCCTTCTTTGTCGAGCTGTCGAAGGAGATTCAGGATGACATTATCCGCCGCACCGCGCATCAGCTGTGAGGTGATTGAGACGCGCGCCGACACGGCGCGCATTTTCAACATCCAGCGCTATTCGCTTAACGATGGGCAGGGCATCCGCACGGTGGTCTTTTTCAAAGGCTGCCCGCACACCTGCCCGTGGTGCGCGAATCCGGAGTCGATGTCGCCCAGGATTGAAACCGTGCGCCGGGAAAGCAAATGTCTGCACTGCGCCACCTGTCTGCAGGACGCCGAAGAGTGCCCTTCCGGCGCGTGGGAAAATATTGGCCGCGACGTGACGCTGGAGGAACTTGAAGGCGAGGTGCTGAAAGACGAGGTGTTCTTTCGCGCGTCCGGCGGCGGCGTGACGCTCTCCGGCGGCGAAGTGCTGATGCAGGCCGAATTCGCCGCTCGCCTGTTACAGCGGCTGAAACAGTGGGGTATCCGCACGGCGATTGAAACCGCAGGCGATACCTCGCCGCGCCGTCTGCTGCCGCTGGCAAGAGTGTGCGATGAGGTGCTGTTCGACCTGAAAATGATGGATACCGAACGGGCCCGTACTGTCCTGAACATGAACCAACCGCGCGTGCTGGAGAACTTCCGCCTGCTGCTAAACGAAGGCATTAAGGTTATTCCGCGCCTGCCGCTGATTCCCGGCTTTACCCTTAACCGAGAAAACGTGGCGCAGATTCTGGCGTTCCTCGCGCCGCTGCCGGTGGATGAGGTGCATTTACTGCCGTTCCATCAGTACGGTGAGCCAAAGTATGCTCTGCTGGATCGCGCGTGGGTCATGGCGGGGATTCACGCGCCGGAAGCTGAGGAGATAGCGCCCATTCAGGCGATGGTTGAGCAGGCCGGGTATCGGGTTGTCATTGGCGGATAAACCGACGAAGCACCGGCCAGGCCGGTGCTGCACGAGTTATGACGCGCGATAAAACGGCTTATCCCCCAGAATCGTCGCCCGGTGCATAATCCGCCGCTGCGGCAGATAATCGGCGTTAGCGTAGTGCTGCGTCACCCGGTTATCCCAAATCGCCACGTCGTTCGGCTGCCAGCGCCAGCGCACCTGAAATTCCGGTTTAGTCACGTGGGCAAACAGATAGCTCAGCAGCGCCTCGCTCTCTTTCTCGGTCACGTCGACAATCCGCGTGGTAAACCCTTCGTTGACGAACAGCGCCTGCTTACCGGTCACCGGATGGGTACGCACCACCGGATGCAGCAGCGGCGGGTGCTTCGCCACCGCTTCCAGCCAGCGCTGATGCTCTTCCTCGGTTTTACGATATTTGTATTCCTGGAACGATTTACGGAAATCGTGCTCGGCGCGCAGACCGCTCAGCAGTACCTTAAACGGCTCTGAGAGCGCCTCATAGGCGGCAATCCCGCTGGTCCACAGGGTGTCGCCGCCGGTCGACGGCAGCTCTTTCGCCGCCAGAATCGCCCCGGCGGGCGGCGTGTCGATAAAGGTCACGTCGGTGTGCCAGTTGTCGTTATCCGGCGGATTATTGTCGTGGGTGTCCAGCACAATAATTTCTTCCACGCCCGGCGCATGCGGATACACCGGATGAATATGCAGATCGCCAAAGCGCTGGGCCAGCGCGCGCTGCTGCTCGGGGGTAATCAACTGCTCACGCAGGAAGACCACCTGATGACGCAACACCGCGTGGTATAACTGTTCGAACTGGTTGTCGCTCAGCGAACGGGTCAGGTCCGCGCCGGACACCTGCGCGCCGATGTACGGCCCAAGTGGGGTAATCGCCAGACGTTCACTCATTGTACTTCTCCATGCCAGGGGGTCAGACGACGCTGAAGCGCACGCAGACCGAGTTCCAGACCAAAAGCGATAATTGCGATCACCGCAATCCCCGCCAGCACCACGTCGGTAGCCAAAAACTCCCCGGCGGACTGCACCATAAAACCTAAACCACGGGTGGCGGCGATAAGCTCGGCGGCCACCAGCGTTGACCAACCCACGCCTAAACCAATGCGCAGACCGGTTAAAATCTCCGGCAGCGCGCCGGGTAAAATCACCAACCACAGCACCTGAGCGCGGCTGGCGCCCAACGACTGCGCGGCGCGAATGCGTACCTGTTGCGCGCTTTTCACCCCTGCCAGCGCCGACATGGCAACCGGCGCGAAAATCGCCAGATAAATCAGTAATATTTTCGACGTTTCGCCAATACCAAACCAGATAACCATCAGCGGCAGATAGGCCAGCGGCGGCACCGGGCGATACAGTTCAATAATCGGATCAAGGATGCCGCGTATTGTCGGGCTCAGGCCCATCGCAATCCCCACCGGGATCCCGACGAGCGTCGCCGCCAGCAGCGCGACAAGAATACGCCCGAGGCTCGCCGCCAGATGCTGCCACAGCGTCGCGTCCATAAAGCCCTGCGGGCTGGCGATGGTCAGCAGTTTATTCAGCACCTGAACCGGCGAAGGCAGAAACAGCGGGCTAATCAGCGCTAACGCCGCCACCGCCCACCAGATAGCCAGCAGCGCCGCCAGCGTCGTCAGGCTCAGCGTCAGATGGCGTGACAAGGGCCAACGCAGCTTCGATGCACGCTGACGCGGTTTATCATTAATCACCACGCTCATGAGAAGGCCTCCCGTTGTTCGAACACCCGGCTGAGTACGTACTCGCGTTGGGCAATAAAGCGCGGATCGGACTTAATGCTGCGGCAGGATTCCCCGGCGACAAAACGACGGGCGAAGTCCAGCGACAGACGTTCCTGCACGCGGCCCGGCCCCGGCGACAGCAGAATCAGCTCGGTGGCCATAAATATCGCCTCTTCGATGTCGTGAGTGATCAGCAACACTTTCTTACCCGTCTCATGCCACAGCTTCAGCAGCAGCGTCTGCATTTGTTCGCGGGTAAACGCGTCAAGTGCGCCGAACGGCTCATCCAGCAGCAACAGTTGCGGATTGGCCGCCAGCGCGCGGGCAATGCCCACCCGCTGGCGCTGACCGCCGGAAAGCTGCCAGATAAAGCGCTTTTCCGCGCCCTCAAGGCCAACTTTCTTCAGCATCTGCGCGGCGGTTTCCCGACGCTCAGACTTGCTGATGCCCGCAAGCTGTAGCCCCAGCGCGACGTTATCCTGCACGTTGCGCCACGGCAGCAGCCCTTCATTCTGAAAGACCACGCCGCGCTCGGCGCCCGGCCCGTCAACGCGTTTTCCGTCGAGGATGATGCTGCCGTGCTGATATGGCACAAATCCGGCAATCAGGTTCAGCAGCGTGGTCTTACCGCAGCCGGACGGCCCCAGCACCACCAACAGTTCACCGCTGTCCAGCGTGAGACTGATATCCGCCAGCGCCGGTTTACCGCCGTAGTCGGCGGACAGATGCGAGATTTGCAGCATCATGACCTCCTTACTTCACAAAACGGTCGGTAACGTACTGGCTGTAGTCGGTCGCCACGGCGGGCACTTTGCCCTGTTCTTTGAGGAACTGCGCGGTATCGACAATCGCCTTATTCACCGGGCCGTTAAGCGCCTGCGCCTGCTGGTCGGCGGTGAGATAGGTATTGCCTTTCACCAGCCCCGGCACGTCCGCTTCCGGCACGCCGCTCAGGCGCGCCAGCTTGCTGATGTTGTCGGGCTGCGCCAGCCATTTATCCGGGTTATCGATATAGCCACGCTGAGCGTCAATCGCGCTTTTCGCGAATGCCTTCACCACCTCAGGATGCTGCTCGGCAAAATCTTTACGCACAACCCAGACGTCCAGCGTCGGTGCGCCCCATTCGCCTACTTTTGAAGAGTCGGTCAGCACGGTGCCGTCTTTTTCCAGCGCGTTCACCGCCGGTGCCCACACGTAGGCGCCATCAATGTCGCCACGCTGCCAGGCGGCAATAATCGCCGGCGGCTGCAGGTTGATAATCTGTACCTGACCCGGCTTGATGCCCCAGTGCTTGAGCGCGGCCAGCAGGCTGTAGTGGGTGGTGGAGATAAACGGCACGGCAATGCGTTTGCCAATCAAATCTTCGGGTTTAGTGATGGCCTTTTTCACCACCAGCGCTTCAGAGTTGCCGAGCTGTGAGGCCAGCAGGAAGACTTCAATCGGCACCTGCTGACTGGCGGCCACCGCCAGCGGGCTGGAACCGATATTGCCAATTTGCACATCGCCGGAAGCCAGCGCGCGCACGATGCTCGCGCCGCTGTCGAACTTACGCCAGTCCGGCTTTGCACCGCTCAGCTTTTCGAAGGTTTTATCCGCCTGCGCCACTTTGGCAGGTTCTGCGGAAGTTTGATAGGCGATAGTGACGTCCACGGCCTGCGCCTGGAAAGCCAACAGCGCCAGCGCGGCGGCGATAAAGGTGAAACGCGATGCGATTGCCATAATGTCCTGCTCCCATGTCTTGTTATGTGAGCAGTATTTCCGGCACGAGGGGGTTTGATAAAGGAATTAAAAGTGCTGGTTAATGCCAATTTGTTTTTAGAAAAAAATCGGCAAAGGATAGTTCAGAAATGGGATTACGCAGAGGACATTGTAGGCCGGATAAGCGAAGCGCCATCCGGCCTACAGGTGATCCGCGCGGATACTGAATCAGCAGTGCGCTTTCAGCGCCGCAATATCCTTTGGCGTAGTTCGGCAGCAGCCGCCAATCAGCTTCGCTCCGGCAGCCAGCCACTGCGGCAGATAGCCTTCCAGCGTGGCGCAGGCTTCACCGTGGTGATGCCAGGTTTTACTCACCGCATCATAGTGCTCACCCGAGTTCGGATAGACCACCAGCGGCAACGGCGTCAGGCTGTGCAGATACTCCAGCGCCTCGACGGTTTTTTCCAGCGCGATACAGTTAATCCCGACCGCCAGAATCTGCGGGTAATCCGCCAGCAACGCCAGCACATCGCGCAACGGCGTGCCGTCGCTCAGATGCTGAGCATCGCGTAGCGTAAACGAGAACCACGCCTGCGCCACCGGATACTCGGTCAGCAACTGCGCCAGCGCACGAATTTCATCAAACGACGGCAGGGTCTCACAGGCCAGCAGATCGACACCGCCATCCAGCAACGCTTCAACGCGCGGGCGGTGGAAATCCAGGAACACCTGCGCGCTGCGCTGGTAGTCGCCGCGGTACTCCGAGCCATCCGCCAGGTACGCGCCGTACGGCCCCACGGAACCGGCAATCAGCAGCCCGTGGGCCGCCGGGTTTTCCGCGCGATACGCATCACGCGCCTGACGCGCCAGCTCGACGCTTTTAATAATCAGCGCCCGCGACTGCGTTTCATCCAGCCCGCGGGCGGCAAAACCGTCCGGTGTGGCCTGATAGCTGGCGGTGATCGCTACCTGCGCCCCGGCTCGGAAATAGTCGAGATGCACGTCGTAAATCAGCTGCGGATTTTCCATCAGCACTTTGGCCGACCACAGGCTGTCGGCCAGATCGCAGCCGCGCGCCTCCAGTTCGGTGGCCATCGCCCCGTCGAGTAATACGAAGGGACGATCGTTCAGAATGGCGGTTAAAGGATTATTCTGCGACATGCTGCGGCTCCTGTTGGCTCTGGCGCGAGCGCGTTAAGAAATAGGCACCATAGCACAGCGCCACGAACGGAATCCCGCACCACAGCGCGATACGCTGCGACGGGTCAAAGGCCAGCCCCACGCAGGCCACCAGGCACAGCACGAAGCCCAGCACCGGCACCAGCGGATACCACGGCGCGCGGTAGTGCAGCTCGCTCAGCGCCTTGCCCTGCTGGAGATGACGGCGACGGAACACGAAATGCGAGGCGCAGATGCTTATCCACACCGCCACTACCGCAAAACCGGAAATAGCCGACAACGCCACAAAAACGGTATCCGGGGCGACGATGCTGGAGAACAGCGCCAGCAAGCCGCCAAGCATACTCACCGATAGCGCCACCAGCGGCACGCCGTTATTGGTCAGCTGCGAGAAACAGCGCGGCAACGTGCGCTCGTTGGACAGCGACCACAGCATACGACCGGAGGCGTACAGCCCGGAGTTGGCCGCCGACAGAATCGCCGTCAGGATCACGAAGTTAAAAATGTCCGCCGCATAGGGAATGCCCACCTTCTCAAAGACCAGCACAAACGGACTTTTTTCGACGCCCGCCTGCTGCATCGGGATCAGCGCCGCCAGCACGAACACGGTGCCGATAAAGAAGATAATCAGCCGCGCGATAGTGGTACGAATGGCTACCGGGATCACCTTGTGCGGGTTCTCGGTTTCACCGGCGGCAATGCCGATAAGCTCGGTGCCGGAGAAAGCAAAATTCACCGCCACCATCGTCATCAGAATCGGCAGCCCACCGTGCGGGAACCAGCCTTCGACGGTAATATTACGCAGCCCCGGCGCCGGTGAGCCGTCCTGCATGGGGATAAACCCGAAGATGGCCGCGCCGCCCAGAATAATAAACGCGATGATGGTGATAACCTTCACCAGCGAGAACCAGAACTCCCCCTCGGCGAAAAAGCGCGTCGAGATAACATTCAGGCCGAAAATCAGCACGCAGAACAGCAGGCACCAAATCCACACCGGCACCTGCGGGAACCAGTACTGCATACAGAACCCGGCGGCGGTAAAGCTCGATCCTAGCGCTACCGTCCACGTCAGCCAGTAGAGCCACGCCACGGTGTAGCCGGTGGCCGGGCCGAGATAACGGGCGGCATAAACGTGGAACGCGCCGGTTTCCGGCATCGCCACCGACAGTTCGCCGAGGCATTGCATCACCAGCCAGACCACCAGCGCGCCGATCAGATAGGCCAGCAGCGTACCCGCCGCACCGGTGGTGGAGATGATATAGCCGGTATTGAAAAAAAGCCCTGTGCCAATAACACCGCCCAGCGACAGCATCACCAGGTGGCGGGTCTTCATGGTGCGCTTCAGTTGCCCACCTTGTTGTTGTGTTGTGTTTTGCATTATTACCTTCTAAACGTATGGACATCTAAACATCCAAATGAGAAGGAGGTTATACAACGATTGTTAACGAATTGCAAAGCGGTGGGGAGCAGCAGGAATGAAGGAAGGGTGCGACTTGTTCCCCTCACCCTGGCCCTCTCCCCGAAGGGGCGAGGGGACCGGATGGTGCAGTGGGTGGGTATGGCGCGGGTTTGCTCCCTCTCCCTTCCAGGGAGAGGGCCGGGGTGAGGGTATAGCGCGGACGCTTACTCGTCGAAGAACCAGTATCCCTGGTTAATCAGCGCCGTCAGTTCCGCGACAAACGCCGGATTTCGCAGCGCCTCGCCAAAATGGGTTTTATCCAGTTCGGTATAGCGGCACAGCATGTCAGCCGCCTGCGGCTCGCAGGTTTCCAGCTTCTCGCTGTTGATAAAGAAGCTCTCACCTACGTTCAGTACCCGCAGCCCGTTGAGGCGGCGCAGGGTTTCCCCATCTTCCAGCGCAGCAAGCACCTCTTCCGGTTCGAACGGCGGCTCCGCTGGGGCAATATCCAGCTCGTGGCGCGGCGTACTGGCAAAACTGCCGAACCACTGTTTAAAATCGTTCGGCTGACGGATCATGTCGATCATCATCATCCGCAGACGCTCCAGCTCGTGCTCTTCCACCTTACCCGCGTGTTCGCGACAGGTCAGATCCGGGTCGGTGTAGTACTTCTCGCCGAGATCGTTCTCCAGCACGTAGTCGGCGAAGCTGCTGATCAACTCGCGACCGTTCGGGCCACGGAAGCCGACGGAGTAGTTCAGCGTATCTTCATAGGTATACCCATCGTGTGGGAATCCTGGCGGAATGTAGAGGATATCGCCCGGTTCCATTTCCACTTCAATAATCGGCGTAAACGGCTCAACGTGCAGCAGCGCCGGATGCGGGCAGTGCTGTTTTAACGGCAGCGCGTCGCCCACGCGCCAGCGACGACGGCCCATCCCTTGAATAATAAAGACGTCATACGGATCGATATGCGGGCCAACGCCGCCGCCCGGCACCGAGAAGGAGATCATCAGATCATCGAGGCGCCAGTCCGGCAGCACGCGGAACGGGCGCACCAGTTCGGCGGCAGGTTCGTGCCAGTGGTTCACCGCCTGCGCCAGCAGCGACCAGTTCTTCTCCCCCAGATGGTCAAAATCCTCAAACGGGCCGTTGCTCGCCTGCCACTTGCCGTCAACGTGGCTCACCAGACGGCTGTCAACTTCCATCTCCATCGCCAGACCGGCCAGTTCGTCAGGCGTAATCGGGTCGACAAAATTCGGGAACGCGTTTTTCAGGACCACCGGTTGTTTCTGCCAGTATTTCTCCAGAAACTCCGGCCAGTTAAGGTTGAGTTGATAAGCCATGTTTTTTATACCATCAGTAGAGGGGTAGGCTCGATTATAAGGAGGGCTGCCCGGCGTCCGCTTTGTGATGAATCAATTGCGGATGTACACTGATGAATAGAATTCATAACGTCTTACTATTTTGCCTGATTATCCGTTCAGAAAATCAATATATTCTATCGGCCTTTAACACTCCCGAATGGAACAATATGACTGGTACTCCGGCGCGGAAGACACCCGCCAAAGGTCAGCATGGCCTGCTTTTTGTTGTCATCCTCAGTGCCTTAATGGCTTTTACCTCGCTCTCAACCGATATTTATCTTCCCGCCATGCCGGTGATGGCGCGCGATTTACACGGCAACGTCGAACTCACGATTACCGGTTTTTTAGTCGGTTTTTGCATTGCCCAACTGCTCTGGGGGCCGCTAAGCGACCGTTTTGGCCGTCGCTTGCCGCTGTTTATCGGCCTGGGACTATTTATCATCGGTTCGATCGGCTGCGCGCTCTCGCGCAATATTGAGCAGATTGTCTTTTGGCGTGTATTCCAGGCGCTGGGGGCCTGCACTGGCCCAATGCTGGCGCGTGCGATGATCCGTGACCTATTCAGTCGTACCCGCGCCGCGCAAATGCTCTCGACGCTGATCCTGATGATGGCCATCGCTCCCATTGCCGGACCGCTACTCGGCGGACAGATCATTGTGTTTGCCAGCTGGCACGTCATTTTCTGGCTGCTGGCTGTGATTGGCGTACTGATGTTCTTTACTCTCTTCTGGCTACCGGAAACGCTGCCGGAAGAGAAGCGTGTTAAAGCGTCGCTGGGCGGCGTGTTTAAGAACTACGGCCTGCTGTTAACCAACGTCGCCTTTATGCGCTACACCCTGTGCCTGACCTGCTTTTACGTCGCCGCCTACGCGTTTATCGCCGGGTCGCCATTCGTCTATATCAGCTACTTCGGCGTCGATCCGCAGCACTACGGCTGGTTATTCGCGCTGAACGTTGTTGGCGTCATGCTCATGAGCGTGGTAAACCGCCGAATCGTCCACCGCTATCCGCTGGAGACGCTGCTAAAGATATCGCTGTTGGTGGCGGGCGCGGCGGCAATCGTGTTGGCGATTGCCGCGCGCTGGCAGATGGGAGGTCTGCTGCTGATCGTGGTGGCAGTGTTCATACTGTTTTCGATGAATGGGATTATCGCCGCCACCTCGACTGCCGCCGCGCTGGACGCCGCACCAAACGTCGCGGGTTCCGCCTCAGCGCTGATTGGCGCATTGCAATACGGTAGCGGGATTATTTCGTCACTGCTGTTGGCGACGCTCAGCGACGGCACGCCGTGGACCATGGCGTGGATCATGGCGCTGTTTACCCTCGCCAGCACCGCAATAGCCCTGACGACGCGCGCCAGGGCCGTGGCGTAATCAGGCGCTGACTACGCGGTTGCGCCCCTGCTGTTTGGCCCGGTACAGCGCCGCATCGCTGCTGCTGATAAGCTCAGCGGCGATGTCCGCGACGCTTTGAATGCTGCACACCGACAGCGGCGAATCCCAGGTCATCACACCCAAACTGATGGTCAGCACGCTGCCGATGGGGTTGGTTTCATGCACAATCTCCAGCGCCATTACCCGCTCGCGCAGGCGTTCAGCCACCGCCAATGCGCCTTCCGCGCTGGTGTCCGGCAGTATCACCAGAAACTCTTCGCCACCGTAGCGGCTCACGCTATCGCCCGGGCGCAGACCGCCTCTCAACGCGTCTGCTACGGCGCGCAGCACCTGGTCGCCCGCCGGGTGACCATAGGTGTCGTTGTAGCGTTTAAAGAAGTCGATATCCGCCATGCACAAAGACAGGGGCGAGCCCTCGCGCTGTGCACGGGTAATTTCATAGCTCAGACGGTCATCCATGTAACGACGGTTGAACAGGCCGGTAAGATGGTCGCGTTCGGCATACTGCAATAATGTCTGATTAGCGTGGGCGAGCTGCTGTTCCGCCAGCTTGCGATCGGTGATGTCCATCCACGCCGAAGAAATACCCGCCACGTTGCCGCCCGCGTCGTACACCGCCATAGGCTTAATGTAGAAATAGCGACCATAGAGAAACAGCTCTTTGCTGGCAATCTCTTCACCGCCGTCGAGCAGAATGAAATCCTGCTGGAACAGCAGGTGCCATTCCGGCATCAGCGTTTTGAGCAACTGCCCCACCAACTTTTCCTCTGGCTGCCCCAGCAACTCACCCATCGCCTTGTTCGCTTTCGTTAACATGCCGTGACGATCAATCACACACAGCGCCAGCGGCGTGTTCTGGTAGATAGATTCCAGCTGCAACACCCGCTCGCCGAGCTGGGAGATATCCCGATCGGTACCGCGATAGCCAGTCAGTTGGCCGTTTTCATCAAACAGCGGAATACCGCTGGTTTCGAGGATCACCGCCCGACCGTCTGCCCGCAGGTTACGATTAATCAGGCCCGAGAAGGGTTTGTGCGATGAGAGCACATCGCGGAAGGTGCTCTCCAGCCGCTCGGCCTCGCCCGGCACCATAAAATCAAACGGCGTACGGCCCAGCACCTCTTCGGCCGAGTAGCCGAGCAGGCGCATCACCACTTCTGAGGACCAGACATAGCGCCCCTGCGTATCCACTTCCCACACCCAATCGGTGTTATGGTTGAGGAGATCGGCCAGCCTGCCGGAATCCATCGGGTCTTTCTGTACGAACGGCTTCTCCATTGTCATTCACCCTCTCCTTTGGTGCGATCGGCCTGACGAAGTGGTGTTTTTTTAACCACTTCATCAACCAAAACAAAATGACCTGTTATTTAATAGCCCGGAAGGCTTTGACGATTTGTGCGGCTGCACTATTTTATACCAAAGATAAAGGAGCCGTGCTCGTGATTGCAATTCAATATTTGTGTCCAAAATGTGCCGGTGTTACTGAAATAACCGACATTGAAAAAATAAAAAACGCGGAAGATCAATATCCGTTAACCTGTCACGCTTGTGGCGCGCCTTTCAGTAAAGACGCGCTTATCAAATTCGCCCGTCAAAAAGCCGAAGAAATGATTAACGAAGCCTTATTTCAATTAAAAAACTCGTCGCTTCAAGGAAATAAATAACCCGATAAGTTTTTCCTCAGCTACCACAGGAAAATATTAGATCTCATCCCTGTAGCGCTATTTATTTATTTTTCTTCATTTTCCCTAATCTATTTTTTAGTCCGTATTCAGGGCCTTACGCGCACAGAAGTGATAGCGCAAAAAATCGACGTTTGCTAACGTGGTTTCTCCATTCACTACGGCAAGGAGAGACACATCGTGTCACAGCCGCTGATTACTGCTCTCATCCCCGGAACCGGGTTTCCTGAACTCGACAACTACCGCAGCCGTCAGGCCGCTTTCTATAGCGATGACTACGGTCAACGCGCCCGCTATCGCCAGCACAACGAGGCCCTGCTTCAGCAGAACCGGAGCCCGCAGGTCGTTTTCTTCGGTGACTCCATTACCGACGGCTGGGATTTAGCGCAGAGCTTTCCGGGAAAAAACTACCTCAACCGCGGTATTGGTGGGCAAACCACCGCGCAGATGCTGGTGCGCTTTCGCCAGGACGTGCTAAACCTGCGCCCGCAGGCAGTGGTGATCCTCGCTGGCACCAACGACATCGCGGGCAATACCGGGCCAGTGAGCAATCTGGAAATTGAAGAGAACATCATGACGTTCGCCGAGCTGGCCACGCTACACGGTATTCAGGTGGTGATATCGTCCGTGCTTCCGGTCCATGATGCGAATCCTGACTCGCAGGATCTCTACGCCCAGCGTCCGCGCGAGCGCCTTATCGCGCTAAATCACTGGCTGAAAAGCTGGAGCGCGACACAAGGCTTTGTCTGGCTGGATTACGCTACGCCAATGACGGACGCATGCGGCAAACTGATTACCCGCTACTCCGATGATGGTCTGCATCCCAACGCGGAAGGCTATCGCGTGATGGCCCCACTGGCGGAAAATGCCGTTCAGGCGGCACTGTCGAAGGGAGATGGGGACTCTCCTTCCGGCTCACGATGATTCATTGGCGCTGCGGCCATCGGGCAATCGATCCTGACCTGCCCGATGGCATCCAGGTAGTGAAGAAGGCTTAAGCCAGCGCTTCGGCCTCCATCATCACCGGATGAAAACGGCGTTTGAAATAGATAAGGCCATGCCCCTCTTCTTCCGCCAACGCGATATGCTGAACCTCCACCAGATAGACCAGATGGCTACCGATGGTCTGCACCTGGCGTATCTCGCCTTCCAGACATGCCAGCGCCGCCTTTAGCACCGGCTGCCCCAGCGCGCCGCGCTGCCAGCCTGCGAGATTAAAGCGCTCGTCCATCGCCATACCGGTCATGCCGGCAAAGTGACGCGCCATGATCTCCTGTTCATGGTTGAGCACGTTGATGCACAGCTTACCGTTGCCCTGGAACACCGGGTTCATGGCGCTGTTGGCGTTGATACACACCATCACCGATGGCGGCGTATCCGTCACCGAACAGACGGCGGTAGCGGTGATCCCGCAGCGACCCGCTTCCCCTTCGGTGGTGACGACGTTAACGGCGGCCGACAGGCTGGCCATGGCATCGCGAAAACGCAGACGTTGTTCATCTAATTGCATTGTGACCTCCCGCTGCCAATTACTTCAGCAGCTTATCCAGCAGATTAATATCAGCGTTGTTGTGCAGGTGTGGCACCGTCCAGCCGTTCTGGTCGTATTCAGACAGGCAGCGATCGACCATCGCCATCATTTTGTCCATGTTGCCGGAGGTCTGGGCCTGGCGCAGACACTGCAGGCGGATCTCATCCTGGCTACCGGAGTAGTTAATTTCGTACAGCTCGTGACGGCCGCCGAACTCGCTGCCGATGGCATCCCACATCAGTTTTAAGATCTTGATGCGCTCCACGTGATCCATGCCGTTGGAGCCGCGCACGTATTTCGCCAGATATCGATCAATCTGCGGATTGTTCAGATCGCGGGCGCTCGACGGCAGGTAGATCAGGCCGCTGGTCACGTTACGTTCGATAATATTTTTGATTTTGGCGTAGGCCATCGGCGCCATCACGCGGTAGGTTTGCAGCGCCGCGTGATCCGGCAAATACGCGCCGTTAACCCACGGGGTCGCTTCAGAACACATGGAGTCGCTCAGCGCCCAGAACATGTTGCGCCACGCCACCACTTCGCCAAGATCCGCCTGCACGCCGCGGAACTCAGAAGTACCGGTGCACTCCAGCGATTTCTTCAGCAGGCCGGTAATAAAGTCGAGCTTCACCGCCAGACGCACGCACGCCTGTAATGGGTACATACGGGCAAAACCACCTTCCATCGTCCAGCGACGGCAGCGATCGAAATCGCGGTAGATCAGGACGTTTTCCCAGGGGATCAGCACGTTATCCATCACCAGAATCGCATCGTTCTCGTCAAAGCGGCTGGAGAGCGGATAGTCGTATGGGGAGCCAGTTGCACCCGCCACCATCTCGTAGGAAGCGCGAGAAATCAGCTTTACGCCCTCGGCATCCATCGGTGCGACGAACATCAGCGCGAAGTCCGGGTTTTCGCCCATCACCTGCGCGGAGCCGAAGCCGATCATGTTGTAATGGGTCAGCGCCGAGTTGGTCGCCACCACCTTCGCGCCGCTCACAATAATCCCGGCGTCGGTCTCTTTCTCCAGCTTGATGTAAACATCTTTCACTTCATCAGCCGGTTTGTGGCGGTCGATGGGCGGGTTAACGATCGCGTGGTTGAAGTACAGACCGGTTTCCTGAATGCGCGAGTACCAGTGGCGGGCGTTCTGCTCAAACTGGCCGTAGAACGCCGGGTTCGCCCCCAACGCGCTGCCGAAGGCCGCTTTGTAGTCCGGAGTACGCCCCATCCAACCGTAGGAGAGACGTGACCACTCGGCGATGGCATCGCGCTGCTGACGCAGGTCGTCGGCGCTTTTCGCCACGCGGAAAAATTTATGGGTGTAGCCGCCGCTGCCGGTATCAGTGCTCCAGCACAGCTTGTCCTGCATTTCCGGCTTGTGCAGCGCATCGTACAGCTGGCCGACAGAGGCTGCCGCGTTGCGGAAGGCGGGATGGGTAGTGACATCCTTGACGCGCTCGCCGTAGATGTAGATCTCACGGCCATCCTGGAGGCTTTTCAGGTACTCTTCACCGGTTAACGGACGTTTGGTGTCTGCGCGGAAATCTTCAGGTTTCATTCGGGTACACTCCAGTATTCATCGGATTTGTTAAATTTATGTTTTGTTCTTGTTTCGTAATTGAAGCGTTTAAAACGCAGACGGTGAAGAGACTTTTGGGTCAACGGCTGGTACTTTTCGGGCGGGGGGCGGTTCTGTGATCTGGGTAGGGTTTGGCGCGTGTTTGCCCCTCACCCCGGCCCTCTCCCCAAAGGGCGAGGGAGAAAACCCGCACGGTCGGTCCCCTCTCCCCTATGGGGAGAGGGTTAGGGTGAGGGGGGGAACCTACGACACCGGGACTTTCTGCGCGCGAAACGCGCTCGGCGAACACCCCACTAAGCGATTAAAAAAGCGCGCAAAATAGGCCGGGTCCTTAAAGCCAAGCTGCCAGGCAATCTCGCTCACCGCGCTGTCGGAAAACAGCAGCAGACGCTTGGCCTCACGCAGCTGTCTGTCAAAAATCAGCCTTTTCGGCGGACGATTAGCGAAGCGGCGGCAGATATCCGTTAGCCTGGATTCGGTCAGATGCAGCTCGCTGGCGTAGTCCGGCACCGTCCAGTGGCGGTAATAGTGGTTATCAATCATCTGGTTAAAGCGCTGGAACAGCTTCAGTTCGCCGCGCACACCGCTGGCCGCGTGGTCGTCGAGCGGCGCGTTGCGCAGCAGCAACGTGAACACCGCCTGCGCCAGCAACACCAGGGTATGCTCGCGCCCCGGCAGCTCAGAGGTCGACTCGCGCTGAATCAGCCGCCAGTAGTGCGCCAGCGCCGCCAGTTCGTCGGGTTTGTCCGCCAGCGACAGGCACATTCCCGGCAAGCCGAACGCCTCACGGGTGCCGGGGTATAGCACCTCCAGCAGCGGCCAGATCAACTCTTCCCGCACCGTCAACACGTGACCGTCGCTGTCCGACTCGGTGATAAAGGCGTGCGGGACCGACGGCGGCGTCAGCACAAACAGCGGTGCCTGCACCGAGTAGCGGTGATCGTCGAGCTGCAGCTCAATCTGCCCGGTATCGAGAAAGTGCATCTGGAAAAACTGATCGTGTCGATGCGCCTGCATATCGCGGCCAAAAAACTCCGCCATGCGGGCAAACGACTGATAGTGCACATCCCTGGTGCCCAGACTCTCTTCATACTCGGTACTGATGTCGATATTGGTAATCACACGCTGGCACATAACGTCGGCTCCTTACGGCGTGGCGCGTGGGCGGGAAGATTTCATCGGTATCACCCAGATAATGGCCGCCCCCAGCACCAGTAGCGCTGCGACAAACCATAATCCGCTGTTAAAGCTGCCGGTCACATCTTTCAGCCAGCCAATCATAAACGGACTCAGCGCCGACCCAATGTTGCCGGTGGCGTTGATCACCGCGATGCCGATCGCCCTAGCGCGCAGGCTGATGGATTGATCCGGTGTGGTCCAGAAAATCGCCATCGCGCTAAACGATCCGGTCGAGGCCATCACGATCCCCAACAGTTGGATCAGGCTATGGTTGGTCGCCGAGGCCAGCAACCAACCGGCGGCGGCAAACAGGAACGGCAGCGCCGTGTGGTGCTTACGCTCCTGGTACTTATCCGAATGGCGGCTCCAGTAGATCATGCCAAGAATGGTACAAATCTGCGGGATTGCCGCCAGCAGGCCGATGGTGATGTTGCTGCTGCCCTCGTTAAAGCTCTTGAGGATCTGCGGCGTCCAGATACTGATGGCGCTGAGCGTATTCGTCAGGCAAAAGTAGGCCAGCGTGTACATCAGGACGATCGGCGTAAACACTTCGCGCCACAGGCTGCGCTGCTGCATCGCGGTATGGCTAATCGCCCCTTCCGGCTGCACCAGCGTCAGGCGATCGTTATCCATCATTTCCTGTAAGCACTTTTTATCCTCGTCGGTCAGCCATTTGGCCTTCGCCGGGGAGTCGTCGAGCCAGTACCAGACCATCACGCCGAGCAGCACCGCCGGGAAGCCTTCCAGCAGGAACAGCCACTGCCAGCCGTGCATATTCAGCAGACCGTCCATCGACAGAATATAGCCTGAAACAATCGAGCCCAGCGCGGTGGTTACCGGCATGGCAATCATAAACAGGGCGTTGGCGCGGGCGCGGAAAAACGCCGGGAACCAGTAGGTTAAGTACAGCAGAATCCCCGGCAGGAATCCGGCTTCGGTGATGCCCACCAGCATGCGCAGCACGTAGAGGCTTTTCGGCCCGACGGCGAACATGGTGGCAGTGGAGGCGATACCCCACAGCACCATAATGGTGGCAATCCAGCGCCGCGCGCCAACAATGCTCAGCATAATGTTGCTGGGAATGCCGAAAATCACGTAGGTGGCGTAGAACAGCGTGGTGGCGAGGCCGAACATAGTGGCGTTGAGGCCGAGATCCGCCCCCATCGTCAGCCCGGCAAAGCCGATATTGATACGATCTAAGAATGAGAAGATAAACAGCACGAACAAAAACAGAACCAGACGACGAAACAGTTTGTTGATAACCGATTGTTGGCCTGCCGTCAGCCGCTTGTGCTGGTCGGCCGGGTTGAGTTGCTCCGGAATTGCAGGTGATGTGTCGCTCATTGTCCTTTCCTCTGATGGGAATTTGCGTAGGGTGAAGCAGTGTTGTTGCCCGGCGCGCTTCGCTTGCCGGGCCGACATGTCGATGGGTCTCCCCGGCACGCGTTAATACACGCCGGACGACCCGAGCGAGGTTTTCTCCGCGCCAAAGCGTGCCGCCAACGCCTCCGCGCCGCGCGCCAGCAGGGTGGTATCGACGCCGACGGCGACAAACAGCGCCCCCAGCTCCAGATAACGTTTCGCCAGCTGTTCATTCGCCATCAGAATGCCCGGCGCTTTTCCCGCCGCACGAATCTGCACGATGGCCTGTTCAATCGCCGCCTGCACTTCCGGGTGCTGCGGATTGCCGGCAAAGCCCATATCGGCGCTGAGGTCCGCCGGGCCGATAAACACGCCGTCCACGCCGTCGACGTCGAGGATCTGCGCCAGATTATTCAGCGCTTCACGAGTTTCAATCTGCACCAGCACGCACATGGCGTCGTTGGCCTGGTGGAGATAATCCGGAATGCGGTTCCAGCGTGACGCCCGCGCCAGCGCGCTGCCCACGCCGCGAATACCCTGCGGCGGATAGCGGGTTGCGGACACGGCGGCTCGCGCTTCGTCGGCGTTTTGCACCATCGGCACCAGCAGCGTTTGCGTGCCAACGTCCAGCAGTTGCTTAATCTGTACCGCGTCATTCCACGACGGACGCACCACCGGCTGGCTTGGATAAGGCGCGATCGACTGTAGTTGGGTCAGTACGGTCTGGACGTTGTTCGGCGCATGTTCGCCATCAATCAGCAACCAGTCAAACCCAGCGCCCGCCAGCAGCTCGGCACTGTAGCTGCTGGAGAGCCCGAGCCACAGGCCAATCTGCGGCAGGCCTGCTTTCAGCGCGTCTTTGAAGCTGTTCTTCATCATCGTCTTTTCCTTTTATACGAACCGGCAGGTAATCGCGCCCATGTTGCCGTAATCAACATGGAAGGTGTCGCCCTTACGCGCCGGTACCGGACGGGTGAACGAGCCGCCAAGGATAATCTGCCCCGCTTCCAGCTGAACGTCATACGGCGCCAGCTTGTTCGCCAGCCACGCCACGCCGTTCGCCGGGTGGTTAAGTACCCCTGCGGCAACGCCGGTCTCTTCAATCACGCCGTTGCGATACAGCAGCGCGGAGATCCAACGCAGATCCAGTTCATCAGGCTTAATCGGACGCCCGCCGAGGATCACGCCTGCGTTGGCGGCGTTGTCGGAGATGGTGTCGAATACCTTGCGCGGACGCTGGGTTTCCGGGTCCACGTTATGGCTGCGGGCGTCAATCAACTCCAGCGCCGGGATCACGTAGTCGGTGGCGTTATAGACATCGAACAGCGTGCAGTTCGGTCCGCGCAGCGGCTTTGCCAGTACGAACGCCAGTTCCACCTCAATGCGCGGGACAATAAAGCGGTCGGTCGGAATCTCGCTGCCGTCGTGGAAGAACATGTCGTCGAGCAGCGCGCCGTAGTCCGGTTCGTTAATCTGCGAGCTGGCCTGCATCGCTTTGGAGGTCAGGCCGATTTTGTGGCCTTTGAGCGTTCGCCCTTCGGCAATCTTCATCGCAACCCATTCACGCTGCACGGCGTAGGCGTCTTCGATGGTGATGTCCGGGTAATCCAGCGAGACGGCACGGATCTGCTCACGCTGTTTTTCAGCCTGATTTAGCCGCTGGGCGATCAGGGTACGGGTCTGTTTATCGAGCATAGTGATTCCTGTGGCTGTGTTTTCCCCCTCTCCCTGTGGGAGAGGGCCGGGGTGAGGGCATCAGGCCGCTGAGGTCCCCCCTCACCCTAACCCTCTCCCCAAAGGGGCGAGGGGACTGACCGAGTGCGTATTTTCTTCCGCCTCAAAAGAAGCGAAGGACTGGGCGGGCCAGTCTTATTTAAATAACGCGTGCACGTTGTTCTGTTTGTAATTCAGCGTCGGGTGCAGCTCGTCAATCTCAAACGACAGCGCCAGATAGCGGCTGTCCATCAGCGTGGCGAAGTGGGCTTTAATCAGCCCGAATAGCATTTCGCCCACCTCCTGACGGCTCTCCAGGCTGCGGCCTGCACCGATTTTCAACGTCATATGGACAAACGCGTAGTCATGCTTACCGTCGGCCATCTGCCAGGTATCCAGCCAGTGGGCGCGGCTGCGGATGCCGCCGATAGGGAAAATCCCGGTGGCGGCCAGCGCCTCGTTCACCTTGCTGAACAGGCCCGGTAAATCTGCCTGCTCGCGGATGTTGGTGGTGCATTCAGCAATAAAGTGCGGCATGGTTCATCCTCACGCAGGCAGCGGGAATACGGCGTTTACCTGCCCGGTGCCGGAGCTGGCGAACAGATCGGTAATAAACTCCACCTTGCCGTCGTACTTATCCCAGCCCAGCATTCCCAGCAGCATCACGGTGTCGTGCATGTTGCCTTCGCCGTAGCAGTAGTCGGCGTACTCCGGCAGCATGGTGCAAAACTCCTTGAACTTGCCCTCGCGCCACAGCTTGACCACACGTTCGTCCATCTGATGGTCAAACTCGCGGGTGTAGCTGTTCATCCCCTCTTCCGCACGCTGGTCGTCGATAAAACGGTGCGACAGCGAGCCGCTGGCGAACACCGCTACGGTGCCGTCGTATTTTTCGATGGCTTTCAGGATCGCCTCGCCCAATCTGCGGCTGTCGGCAAAGTCATGCACGGTGCAAAACGCCGAGATGGAGACCACCTTGAAGTGCTTATCGGCGTTCATATAGCGCATCGGCACCAACGTGCCGTACTCCAGCTTCAGGCTTGGAATGTTGTGCGCTTTGGCGCGCACGCCCAGCGCTACGGCTTCATCGGCAATCAGCTGGCCCAACTCGGGATTACCGTCATAGTCGTAGGTCATGTCGCGAATAAAGTGCGGCAGCTCGTTGCTGGTGTAGATGCCCTTAAAGCTTTCCGCGCAGTTAATGTGGTAGGCACTGTTCACCAGCCAGTGAGTATCGAACACGATGATGGTGTCGACGCCCATTTCACGGCAGCGCTTGCCGATCTCTTTATGCCCATCGATGGCCGCCTGACGGCAGCCAAAGTTTTTCCCCGGAATTTCAGAGAGGTACATCGACGGCACGTGAGTAATTTTTGCTGCTAACGCGAGCTTGCCCATATCACACTCCCCACTTAGGAATCGGGTGATCGCCCATTGAGATGCAGACGTTCTTCATCTCCGCGAACACTTCAAAGCTGTACTCGCCGCCTTCGCGCCCGGTACCGGAGGCCTTCACGCCGCCGAACGGCTGGCGCAGGTCGCGCACGTTCTGGGTGTTGACGAACACCATCCCGGCTTCGATGCCGCGTGCCAGACGCAGCACTTTGCTGATGTCCTGGGTCCAGATATAGGAAGCCAGGCCGTACTCAATGTCGTTGGCCAGACGCAGCCCTTCCGCCTCGTCTTTGAACGGCAACAGGCAGGCTACCGGACCAAAAATCTCTTCCTGCGCCACGCGCATCCGGTTATCGACGTCCGCCAGCACCGTTGGGCGCAAGAAGTTGCCGCCACGCAGGTGTGCTGGCAGGTCGGTGGGTTTTTCCGGGCCGCCGGCCAGCAGGGTCGCACCCTCTTCAATGCCGAGACGGATATAGCCGGAGACCTTTTCCCAATGCTGCTGGCTAATCAGCGCGCCGACCTGAGTATTCGGGTCGTTCGGGTCGCCGACGCGCAGGCGGTTGGCCCGCTCGGCAAAGCGTTTGACGAATTCCGGGTAGATGCTCTGCTGGATAAAAATGCGCGAGCCGGCAGTGCAACGTTCGCCGTTGATCGAGAAGATGGTAAACAGCGCGGCATCCAGCGCCCGTTCAATGTCGGCATCCTCAAAAATCAGCACCGGCGATTTGCCGCCCAACTCCATCGAGTATTTTTTCAACCCGGCGTTTTTCATGATGTTGCGCCCGGTGGCGGTGCCGCCGGTAAAGGAGACCGCACGCACATCGTGGTGGCGTACCAGCGCATCGCCCGCCGTCGCGCCATAGCCCTGCACCACGTTCAGCACCCCAGGTGGAATGCCCGCTTCCAGCGCCAGCTCGCCCAGACGGTCGGCGGTTAACGGCGACAGTTCGGACATTTTCAGCACCGCGGTGTTACCCAGCGCCAGGCACGGCGCGACCTTCCAGGTGGCGGTCATAAACGGTACGTTCCACGGCGACACCAGCGCGCACACGCCCACCGGCTGCACGAGGGTGTAGTTGAGCATCTTGTCGTCGACCGGATAGGTTTTGCCGTTCATCTGCTGGCACACTTCGGCGAAAAACTCGAAGTTGTGCGACGCGCGGGGGATCAGCACGTTTTTGGTCTGATGAATCGGCAGGCCGGTGTCGGCGGTTTCCATCGCCGCGATTTCCGGCACGTTCTGGTCAATCAGGTCGCCCAGACGACGCATCAGGCGTGCGCGCTCTTTCATCGGCAGATTGGCCCACTTCGGGAAAGCCTCTTTCGCCGCGGCTACCGCCTGATTCACTTCCGCTTCGCCGCCGGAGGCGACTTCCGCCAGCACGTCGCCGGTCGCCGGGTTGGTGGTGTGGAAATAGTCATCGCTGGCAACGCTTTTGCCGTTGATCCAATGGTTAATTTTTTTCATTTTGCAGACTCCTCGCTGACAATCCGGTTCACCAGGCGACCGACGCCTTCCACTTCCACAATCACTTCATCTCCCGGCACCACGTCGGAGAGCCCTTTCGGCGTGCCGGTGGCAATCATGTCGCCCGGTTGCAGCGTCATAAATTGGCTCAGGTAAGAGACCAGGAACGGTACGCTGAAAATCAGATCGGCGGTGGTGCCTTCCTGACGCAGCTCGCCGTTAACGTAAGTGCGCAAGGTGAGGTTATGCGGATCGGGAATCGCCGCTTTTGGCACGATATTGGGGGAAACGGGCGTCAGCCCGTCGCGGCTTTTTACCCGCAGGTTCGGGCGATAGTAGTTTTCCAGGTAGTCGCGAATGGCGTAGTCGTTGCAGACCGTGTACCCCTCGACGTAGTCCATCGCTTCAGCTTCACTGACCTTGCGCGCGGTTTTGCCAATCACCACCACCAGCTCCGATTCGTAGTGCATGTACTCGACGTTGTCCGGGCGCACCGAGGTCTGGTTATCGCCGGTAAGGGTGTTCGGCGCTTTGATAAACACCAGCGGCTCTTCCGGCGGCTTGAAGTCCAGTTCGCTGGCGTGGTCGGCATAGTTCAGCCCCAGCGCAAACAGGGTGCCGTGGTCGTACGGACGTGGCACCGGGCGAGCGTCCGCTTCGGCGACTACCGGGTTTTCCAGCGGCGGGAAACCTTCTGCCAGTACGCGGACCCGATCGCCGGGACGCAGCGCCACGCGGTTGTGCGGGGTGCCCAGCAGAATGGCATCGCCCGGATTCAGCGTGGCGAAATCGCTCAGGGCACTCAGCAGCTCGGCGGCATTGCGCATGAGGTCGGCGGTGCTCCACTGGTCGGCGTGACGACCGTTGATTTCGGTGATGATGGTCAGGTTGTCGACGTTATCAACGCTCACCATTTCCCCCAGCGGGCAGAAGCCGTCACGGCATTTGGCTTTAATCGCCGGGCGATAGAAGCTCTCTTCCGGCAGGCTGACTTCGTTCGCCAGCGCGTATCCGGCGATATAGTCCACCGCGTCTTCAACGCTAACTTTACGCGCCGTTTTGCCCACCACCAGCGCCACCGTTGCCCCGCTGAATATCGCCTCTCCCTCCGGGTACGGGATCGGCTGGCCGCCTTCGGTGACGGTATTGTGCGGTTTGATAAACCAGACGGCGGTTTTAGGCGGTGCCTTATAGGGGGCCTGCTCGAACGCGTCGCGCCAGGCATCAAGCTGGCTGCGATGGTTGAGCGCCACGGCGAAAACGGTACCTTTCATTTACAGCTCCTCAGAGACAGCATTTATTTCGTTAATATATTAATGATCTGTTTTATGCCTCCGCTGCTCATTTAGCAAACACAAGTAATTTTTTTGTGACTCGATTAACAATAATTTTACACAAACTAAAAATAGTTGTTCATAATCAATGAACTAATGAAATTTCATTTCAGCAACGTCGGGTATCATCAAAAATATGCTGTTGATAAAAGCAACATTGCTATATTGTTCATATATTAATGATGAGAAGTGGCAGGAGGCAGAATGCACGATTCTTTAACCATCGCCCTGATGCAGGCGCGGGAAGTGGCGATGACCTATTTTCGGCCGATCGTGAAGCAGCACAATCTGACGGAGCAGCAGTGGCGGATTGTTCGCGTGCTGGTCGACAACCCTTCAATGGACTTCCACGATCTGGCTGCCGCGACCTGTATTCTGCGCCCCAGCCTGACCGGGATTCTGACGCGCATGGAGCGCGATGGGCTGGTGTTACGCCTGAAGCCGGTCAACGATCAGCGCAAACTTTATGTCTCGCTCACCAAAGAGGGGTACGCGCTGTACGAGCGCGCGCAGGCGAAAGTGGAAGAAGCCTACCTGGAAATTGAACAGAAGTTCACGCCGGAGAAGATGAAACAGCTGACGGCGTTGCTACACGAGTTTATTACTCTCAACAAATAGCCCCTTATCTGCCTGTTTTCACAGCAATTCGGGCAGAATGAAACCGCCCTTAACGGTTCATTACCTCATTACTTACCCCGATACACTTAAGTGGTACGCCATCCTAATAATTTTGAATCAGATCACATAATTTTCTGAAACACAGGTTTAATATTCAGAAAAAATGTGACACGGATTCACTAATTCTCATAAAAGGACCGCTGTGTGCCGCCGTATGGCTGGCGATTTATCTTCTCTCTGTATGACCGCAGTTGCGCCTGTTCACCCGCAGGCCGTCTCATATCCTAAGAAGTAAAGGAACGTTTTATGCGCACTACTGGTCATACGCGCTGGTTTATGGTGGCTCTTGTCACGCTTGGCACGATTTTATGCTATTTAACCCGCAATACTATTTCGGCCGCTGCGCCGACGCTTCAGAGCGATCTTCATGTCACTACCCAGCAATATTCCTGGATCGTGGCGACATTTTCCGCCTGCTACACCATTGCCCAGCCCATCGCGGGTTATGTGCTTGATACGCTGGGCACCAAAGTAGGTTATACCCTGTTTGGCGCACTGTGGGGCATCTTCTGCATCGGTGCCGCCTTCACCAACAGCTGGCAAGGCCTGGCGCTGTGTCGTGGCTTAGGGGGTTTTGCCGAGAGCGCGATGATCCCCGCCGGGCTGAAATCGGTCACCGAATGGTTCCCGGATCACGAACGTTCCGTCGCCGTGGGCTACTTCAACGTCGGTTCTTCGATGGGCGCCATCATTGCGCCGCCGATGGTGGCATGGGCCATTTATATTCACAGCTGGCGTCTGGCGTTCGTGATCGTCGGGATTGCCAGTATTGTGTGGGCGCTGGGATGGTACCTGGTCTATAACCGCCCGGGCCAGTACAAGAAACTGAGCAAAGAAGAGTACAACTACATCACCGAAGGCCAGCCAGAGAAAAAAACGGTCGATAAAGTACACATCGGCCAGCTGCTGAAGCAACGTAAATTCTGGGGCATCGCCCTGCCGCGCTTCCTGGCGGAACCGGCGTGGGGGACCTTCAACGCCTGGATCCCGCTGTTTATGGTGCACACCTACGGCTTCAACCTGAAAGATATCGCCATGTTTGCATGGATCCCGATGCTGTTCGCCGATATGGGCTGCGTCATCGGCGGCTATCTGCCGGGGATCTTCCAGCGTGTCTTTGGCGTCAATATTGTGGTTTCACGTAAGCTGGTTGTCACCATGGGCGCAGCGCTGATGATCCTGCCGGGCATGGTCGGTCTGTTCAGCAGCCCGTTCGTGGCTATTGCGCTGCTGTGCGTCGGCGGTTTTGCCCACCAGTCGCTGTCCGGCGCGTTGATTACGCTCTCTTCCGACATGTTCGATCCGGGCGAAGTGGCCACCGCCAACGGTTTTACCGGCATGGCTGCATGGACCGCCAGCACCTTATTCGCCCTGGTGGTTGGCGCGCTGGCGGACACACTGGGCTTTAGCCCACTGTTTGCCGTGCTGGCAGTATTTGATGTGATTGGGGCGATTATTCTGTGGGCGCTGCTGCGTTCGCCAGAGCCTGAGCTGGAAGCGAACCCGGCCAGCTGAGCAAACCTCCCCTGCGGCGCTTCGCCAGGCCGGGCTAACGTTTATGTAGCCCGGCCTGCGCTAGCCGACTCCATGGGAGCCGCTACCCCATAATGGTCGCGACACCCATATGCGTGAAGGAAGATTTCACCGTCTGCCCGCTGACGCTTTTCACCACGGCATAGGCGCCGGTGGTGTCGTAATCCGTGTCGGTGATGCCAATGCCATTGTCGTCGTAGAATGCGCTTTGTGGCGCATTAATGGTAATTGGGTGCCCTACTTCGCTCGCGGTCACTGTGTGGATCGAAGAGGTCCACGTCTGGCTGCGTGGGTTATAGGATGGGCCGCCATCATCGCCGTATACCTGGAAGTGCAGCACAATCTGGTCCCCTTCCTTCATACCCGCATAAGGCGTTATCTGGAAATCAACGCCGCCGCTGGATTCATTGATATTGACGACATCATCCGATCCAATCCCCAGAGGAATCGGCCCATCAACTTGACCAATAGATTCAGCGATAAAGTTCGATGTGAAGCTCATCTGGTGCTCGCCGACTTTCGCCTGCACCTGGACGTCTTCCGCCGCTGTATCCGCGAAGCTGATATACGCATTTCCCTTCGCGTCCGTCACCGTTGTTGAATGTTTAATCTCTGCCTTAGAGGACGGCGATACCAGAGACCAACTCACTGTTTCACCCGCTGCTGGTTCGTGCTGACCATTTTCAACCGAAACCTGCACGATATTCTGGTGAACGCCATCGGCAATGACGCCATTTTTCACTGCGGACATCTCTACGTTAGTAATAATCTGCGAGCCCTGAATAAACGTCACGCTGCCGGAATCGCTAATATCATCCATTTTCGCCGTTACGGTCACTTTCTCCGCAACGGTATCCGTTAAGGCAAAAAGAGCCACGCCGCTATCATTGGTGATGGTTTCCGTTTTATTGCCCTTTGCCGTATCCGAGCTATCGGACCAGGCCACGGTCTGATGGCTCATCGGCTTACCGTTTTCATCGGTGACGACGGCTTTCAGTATTCCGCGATCCTGGCCATCAGCGCTTGCCGCCCCCCTCACCGTGCTGACCACGATGTGCCTGGTCTTATCACCACCACTTCCCTCAACAAACGTGGCTTTCGAGGTCTTCGTCTGCTGCTCTACGGTCGCGGTCACGTCCACTGTTTCTGCGACAGCATCAGTTAAGCCCACGGTAGCAAGACCGTAGCTATCCGTCGTGCTGGACGCTCGTGCCAGCTTCGCAGAACCGCTAACAGACCAGTTAACGGTGACGTTGGCCATCGGCGTACCGTCAGAATCGGTGACCCGCGCCACGGCGAAATCTTTGGTCGTACCGTCAGAATCCACCCCATTACGCACAATTTGTATCGCTAAATCCGTGGTAGGCGCGTCTGGCGTCGGTTTTTCCTGCTTGCGGTAGTCCAGCACGATTTCATTATTACGCTCGACAAGATCGTAACGGCTGCCTGCGAGGCTTCGACGATACGCCACCTGATCGCCCGACAATTGTGATGACAAAGATTGTCCCAGCACATAGTGGAAAGCCAGGGAGAACTGGGTGTCATCCACCGAATCCTGACCGCGTTTATAGTCTATGCCTGCGGTCACCAGCGGAATCGGCGTATAGTTCAGACCCACCGTGACCGCAGAAGGATCTTTTTGCAGGTGGTCGGTATCAAATAGCGCAACATTATCGCCATAATACTGTTCGTACATGACCTTTGCGCCCAATTGCGGATAAGTCGGTAAATAGCCTTCAGCACGAATATCAAAACCATTTGCAGGCTTTTCATCGTAATCATCAAAATCACGTGAACTGTGCCAATCGGTAATACCGACATAGCCGTTTGCCGATAGTTTTAAATCATCGGTCCAGGCTTCGCCGCCAAATCCGGCGCGACGGTTACCACCGGTAAAATCATCATCAATAAAGCTGTTAATACCAAACATCCAGTTCGATGCATTAAATGTTCTGACGCCAAAACCAAGGTTTCCAGTAAAACGATCGTCCGGTGCGCGCATCCCCAATTGAGTGAAGATCACCGTTTTTTTGTTATCGTAAAACGGCAGCAGAAAATCAAAGGAGCTATCGTCCCAGTTGCCGTTGTTATCCACATTTAACTGCACGCGGGCAGTACCGAACTGCGAGAGCCAACCTTCCACGGAGGAAGATGCATAGCTTGATGCGGCGGACGCCGCTGCACCTGCCGCCCCATTTGATTCGGTTGATGCCAGTGTGGAAGCCGTCCTGCTCAGCGTATCACTATAAGGATTAACGTCAGTATTCTCCGTCGCAGATGCGTTTGCCATCGATTGCAGAGGGATCAACAACAGCATCGGAGACAATACGCGCGGGACCTGTTTCAATTGAGCTAAAGAATAAGACACGCCATAACGACACAATAAAGATAATTTATTCATTTTATACAATGTGAATTTTCAGAAATGACAAAAATAGAGTATCAAGAGATACTCCGCGTTTTATTTAATTATTTCCATTTATTTGAAATGCAATGTGTTAACAGAAAGAAATATTGTAGTTACAAACCAGGATATAATAGTTGTTATCGAATAATATTATTTGGCGCAAGGCTTATTTGGTTGGTATTTTATCCAATTAAGAATAAATTGGCTCGATGTTTAGGTATCCGATTTTGGACACCCTATGTAAATATAAAAAAATGTGGCAGAACAGTCGGTAAGGTATAGCAAAAAAAGAAAGGGATGCTTAAGGCGGTAATTGGGAGGATTATTATGTGGGCGCTGCTGCGTTCGCCAGAGCCTGAGCGGGAAGCGTACCCGGTTAGCTGACTGAACCACCCCGGCGGCGCTTCGCCTGACTGAACCGGGATGGTTAGAAAGCCTATCTCTCAAGCAGCTTTCGATGCACTTTCACCACCGCTTTCTTTATCTCGGCGGGCGTCTCTCCCTGAATACCCGGTTTATGCGGCTCACCGGGGAAAAACACCGCAAACATCCCTGCCTGCAACGTAACCGACTGCTGCCCCGCAATCTCATCACACAGTTGGTAATCGTCTTCGTGGTGCCATTCATCACACTGACGGGCACTGTCAGCAAGCCCGAACTCGATGCGCTCTTCTCCCGCAAGCAGGATCTGCACATCAATATATTCCGCGTGCAGCTCGGCCCGCTTAGCGTGCGCAGGTTGCGTCATAAACTGCATCACGTTCATAAAAATATCTTCCCCCTGCAAAGCGTGACGGCCCGGCTCACAGCGTTGCGGGTCCGCCTTCAGGGCCAGGGTCAGCGCCGCGAGCAGCGGTGAAGGTAACCCGGCACGCTCAGGGCAACGAATATCGCCAAAAATCATAAGATGTCCTCTTCTGCCAACATTGCCGCGCCAAGTAACCCCGCGTCATGCTGATGATGGGCGGCGACAAGATGCGTGTGATAGGCCGCCGGCTCTCGCGCCAGATACCCGGCGACCAGGGATAAATAACCGTCCGCCAGACCGACGCTGCCGCCAAGAACCACGCATTCGCAGTCATAGCCAGCTTTCAGATCGGCAATCAGTCGCGCCACGGTTTGGGCCGAGCGCTCAATCAGGCACGTCGCCTGCGGATGCCCCTGCTGGTGTAGCGCATAGATTTCTTTCGCGGTCATGCCGTGGAGAGCGTCAACCGCCTGCGCGCTAATCCCGCGTCCAGAGGCAATCGCTTCCACACAACCGCGACGCCCGCAGCCGCAAAGCGGCCCGTGCGGGTCGGCCAGCGTATGTCCGATATGCCCGGCCATCCCCTGACGGCCGGTGAGCAGCTTGCCATGACTGATGATGCCGCCGCCAACGCCTGTCGACACCGTGATAAACGCCATGTCGCGAACCTCGCCCGGCAGCGCGCGATATTCCGCCCACGCCGCAGCCTGCGCATCATTCACCGCCAGACAGGGCAGCCCGGTCAGCTGAGCGAGGGTATCTACCAGCGGAAACTGCGCCAGGCCGCCAAGGTTATCCGGGTTGAGCGCCGTGAGGATGCCGTGACGGATGATGCCGGTTGAGGCTACCGCCACGCGCTGCGCCTGCCCGGCAAATGGCGCAATCAGCGAGCGCAGCGCCTCACGTAGCGCCTCCGGCGTGCGGCTGGCGGGCGTCGGTAAAATCCGGCGGTCGATAATCTGCTGTCGGGGATCGATAAGCGCCGCAGCGAGCTTGGTGCCGCCGATATCAATCGCCAGCGTGCTCATACCGCTTCCTCCACGATCGCGTCACGATACCACTGACAAATATGCTCAAGGCGCGTAATCGCCGAGCCGACGGTGACCGACCAGGCGCCGTGCCGCATGGCCTGTGCGGCCAGCGCCGGTGAGTTATAGCGGCCTTCAGCAATCACACGGTAGCCTTTAGCGCTTAACGCCGACACCAGCGCCAGATCGGGCTCCTGCGGCACCACATCGGTGGTATAGCCGGAAAGCGTCGTGCCGATAATATCCGCGCCGAGGCGGTGACAGTCAGCGGCGTCCTGCTGCGAGGAACAGTCGGCCATCGCCAGGCGCTGATGATGATGAATCCGGGCAATAATTTCCGCGACCGCCGTCGGACGTACGCGGTCAGTGCCGTCAAAAGCAATGATATCGGCACCGGCCTGTGCCAGCGCGTCTACATCGTCAAGGTAAGGGGTAATACGTACCGGGGAATCCGACAAATCACGTTTCACGATGCCGATAATCGGAACGCTAATCAGCGGGCGTGTCGCTCTCAGATTTTCAATGCCTTCGATGCGGACCGCCACGGCCCCCGCCTGTACCGCCGCCAGCGCCATCGCCGCCACGATATCCGGTTTATCTAACGGGCTGCCGGGGACCGGCTGGCAAGAAACAATAAGCCCACCCTGCTGTTGAATGCTTGTATCCAGATTCTCTAACAACGACATAAGTACATCCTTAACTTCAATTTGCGCCCGGCGCGTCCGGGCGCCTGTAATTAATGCTTACCGCAAACGGGAACCGATTTGTCTGTCTGACGGGTCAGCGCGCCGCTAAACGGCTTACCGTCGATAGCATCATGCGTACGCAGTGCTTCCGGACGAATCCAGCGCTGCACGCGAGACGGCATATCCAGGCCAATCAGTAAAATCACCACGAACGTTAAACCAAAGGAGAGCGACCCCAACGCCGAGCCAAGGCTGAGATGCTGCGCCACCAGCGCGCCAATCACCGGCGCCGCCGCCCCGCCCAGCGCCCCGACGTTGTAGGTAAAGCCGAGGCCTGCCGCACGCTGGTCGGTATCGAAATAGCCGCCGATCAGCTTCGGCAGAATGCCGGCAATGCCCTGGCCTAGCATCTGCTGGAAGAACAGCAGGATACCCAGGCCCCAGATGCTGGAACCGCCGATGGCGAATACCGGGATAATCAGAATCTGCGAGGCTAGCAGGCTGTAAACGTAGGCTTTACGCGTTCCCAGCCAGTCGCCGAGGAAGCCGCCGACAATGCAGCCCACCGCTGCGCCAAAGCCGCTAAAGAACAGCACCTGCGCCACGGTCGCCGGGTTGTATCCCAGCTCGCTTTTGAGGTAGGTCGGCAGCAGCGCCTGAATCGGCCAGGAGTAGAGGAAAGCAAACAGCACTACGACCATCAGCATCACGCCGGTTGGCCAGCGTTTGCCGCTGCTTTGCACCATGAAGCTGACAAAAATCACCGTACACACCAGCGCCAGCAGCAGTACGATCGCCGGGTTATGCAGATTGCCCGCAAAACAGAACCATAGCGCGGCGATAGCGGCGCAGCTCATCGCGATATTCAGCAGCCGCAGCTTGCCGCGATAAAGAATGTCGACCATCGTACGGACCGGTTTTTTATTCGCCTGACGCTCTTTCCAGTCTTCGGTTTCAGGAATATTTTTCCGCAGCCACAGCGCAAAAATAATCGGCAGAATGCCAATGAAAAACAGCGCGCGCCAGCCCCACAGAGGAACGATCAGACTGTAGACCTGCGCCGCCACCACCGCGCCGACGGAAAAACCGGAAATCAGGAAGCCGCTGGCCTTGTTGCGGAGATGTTTTGGCCAGCTTTCAATCACATAAGTTGCGCTGGAGCCGTACTCCCCCGCCATCCCCATACCGATAACCATACGGGCGATAAACATCGAGGTGTAACCCGGCGCCAGGCCGCAGGCCAGCGTACCGACCGAGAAAAGAATAATGCTGGTGACCATCGACAGACGACGACCGTAGCGATCGCCCATCGCCCCCAGCAGCAACCCGCCTAACCAGCGCGAAATAAACGCCGCGGAAATAATACTCGCCGCCTGTACGGTAGTGAGCTGGAACTCGCTCTGTACTTCCGTTAATACCAGGGCAATTAAGACAAAATCAAAACCATCAAGCAAATAGCCAAGCCATGCGGCTGAGAAAGCCCGCCACTGGGATTTATTAAGGTGTTTGTACCATGGAATGGCTTTTGTTATTCCACTCATGTTGCTCTCCTGTGATGAGCAAATTGCAATACCTACGTGCCTAAAGAGTGAGTGCGACACACCCAAATGAAGTAAAACTCCATTTAATAATTTTACAGGAAGCAAAACACCACAAGTGCATAGACTGAAATGTGTGAACACCATCATAGAGGTAAGCATGACGGAGGATAAAAAATCGATCTGCGTCACAACATGCCGTCGTCATCGGTACAGGTGTGCGCAAAATGGCGGCTATTACACGGTTTTTACACCGATTTTCTTGCCTGACCGCAGGCGCTGCCCCATCATTACCCACTCAGTCAGCGTGAAGAGCAGGAAGCAATGGAGAGTCCGAACTCACCGGTTAAGGCCGGAAAAATACTTGATACTCTGGGGGCGATGCAGAGTAGTCTGACCCGTGTGGGGCAGCGTATTGCCAACTACATCATGACGTCACCCCATAAGGTGACGCAGCTTTCCATTGCCGATCTTTCACAGGAGATCAACGCTGGCGAAGCGTCGGTGATCCGTTTCTGCCGCCTGCTGGGCTATAAGGGCTTTCAGAATTTCAAAATGGAGCTGGCCATTGAGCTGGCGATGGTTGACAGCGATGACAGCAGCACGCTGCTGGACGCTGAAGTGGTGGAAAACGATGACGCCCACACGATTGGTCTGAAGCTGCAAGGCGCGATTGCCAACGTGCTGTCCGAAACGCTGAATCTGCTGGATATGCGCCAGGTCGAACAGGTTGTCGATGCGCTGCACGCCTGCAACAGCGCCTATATTTTTGGCGTGGGCGCGTCCGGCGTCACCGCCGAAGATATGAAGCATAAGCTGATGCGTATCGGTATGCGCGTGGATGCGCTCACCAACAATCACTTTATGTACATGCAGGCTTCCCTGCTCAAACCGGGCGATGTCGCCGTCGGCATCAGCCATTCAGGCCACTCCCCGGAAACCACCCATGCGCTGCACCTTGCCAAAGAAGCGGGCGCGACCACCGTCGCGCTGACCCATAACCTGGGCTCACCGCTGAGCAAAGTCGCTGATTTTACGCTGATTAATGGTAATCGACAGGGGCGCCTGCAGGGTGACTCCATCGGAACCAAGACCGCGCAGCTGTTCGTGCTGGATCTCATCTACACCCTGCTGGTGCAGAAAGATCCGGAGCAGGCGAAGGCCAATAAACTGCGCACCATGGACGCCTTAACGGTTCCTCGTCAGGCCTAATTTAGTGCGGCCGATCACACTCTGATACTCTCGTTTTTCTCTATGGGTATCATTTGTCCGCAAAGTGGAGTTATGCTTCATTTTAACTTTCAGTTAAGAAGAAAAACACCACTTGAGGTTTACATGGAAAAGCTAACAGGTCTTATCGCTGCGCCGCACACCCCTTTCGACAGCCACGGTGAAGTAAACTATCCGGTCATTGATCAGATTGCCGAGCATCTTATTGGCCAGGGCGTGAAGGGCGTGTACGTTCTTGGCACCACCGGCGAGGGCATCCACTGCTCCGTTGCTGAACGTAAAAAGATCGCCGAGCGCTGGGTAGCGGCGAGCCACGGTAAGCTCAGCATTACGCTCCATACTGGCGCGCTGAGCATCGCCGACTCGCTGGATCTAAGCCGTCATGCGGAGACGTTAGATATTTTCGCCACCTCGGTGATTGGCCCCTGCTTCTTTAAACCGTCCAGCGTCGACGACCTGGTGGAATATTGCCGGCTTAACGCCGCCGCCGCGCCATCGAAGGGGTTCTACTACTATCACTCGGGCATGTCCGGGCTGAGCCTCGATATGGAACAGTTCCTGATTGCCGCTGCGGATAAAATCCCGAACCTGTCCGGTATGAAGTTTAACTCCAGCGACATGTACGAGTTCCAGCGTTGCCTGCGCGTTAACAACGGCCAGTTCGATATTCCCTTCGGCGTGGACGAATTTTTACCGGCGGGGCTCGCCTGCGGAGCGATTGGCGCAGTTGGCAGTACCTATAACTATGCCGCACCGCTCTATCTTCGCCTGATCGATAGCTTCAATCAGGGCAACCACCAGGACGTGGCGGCCTGCATGGACAAAGTGATCGCCATCATTCGCGTGCTGGTGCAGTACGGCGGCGTGGCGGCCGGGAAGCAGGCCATGCAGCTGCACGGTATCGACGTGGGCGATCCGCGCCGTCCGCTCCGCCCGATGACGGCGGAACAAAAGCAGGACGCGCTGGCGAAATTCCGTGCGGCGGAGTTTATTTAACGGTTACGGTCATCGCCTGTACGGAGGCCGTGCGCGCTGAACCCTCACCCCGGCCCTCTCCCTGAAAGGGAGAGGGAGAAAACCCTGCATTAAGCCCACCAACTCTACCGTACAGTCCCTCTCCCCTTTCAGGAGAGGGCAAAACCCTGCATTAATCCCACCAACCGCACCGTACAGTCCCTCTCCCCTTTCAGGAGAGGGCAAAACCCTGCATTAAACCCACCAACCGCACCGTACAGTCCCCTAGCCCCTTTGGGGAGAGGGTTAGGGTGAGGGGGAGCCCCATCCCAACACCTGAAACCGATTTCATTACTGTACAAATACAAGACAGATCACACTTCTTTACATCTCACTTTGCATCCGACTAAGTGTTTCTATAAAAGAAACACTAACAACAATCATATGACGCCTCTTACCTTTTAAACCTTAAAATGATGAGAACACCTCTATGTCAGAACAACCGATAACAAGATCTGCCGCCCGCTCGACCGGTCGGGTACGCTTCTTTGTGCTAGGCCTGGTGTTTATTAATATTATTATCAACTACATGGACCGAACGAACCTCTCGGTCGCGGCCACGCAGATGTCCGGCGAGCTGCAGTTTACCCCGCTCCAGATGGGGCTTATCTTCTCCGCATTCGGCTGGATCTACGCCGCATTGCAGATCCCCGGCGGCTTTCTGATCGACCGTCTCGGTTCTCGCCTGGTCTACGGCGTGGGGCTGTTTATCTGGTCGTTGATTACCGCGCTGCACGCCGTCGCCAACAGCTTTGGCGCGCTGGTTGGCCTGCGTCTGGGCGTCGGGGCGTTTGAAGCGCCGGTGATGCCGTCAAACAACCGCGTGATCTCCAGCTGGTTCCCGGAGCAGGAACGCGCTACGGCGATCGGTATTTACTCTTCCGCCCAGTTTGTCGGCATGGCGCTGATGACCCCGGTGCTGTTTCATATTCAGGATCTCTTCGGCTGGCGCGGGCTATTTCTGATTACCGGCGTGGTGGGGATGATTTGGGGCGTGTTGTGGTACTGCGTCTACCGCGATCCGCTGGATCACAAAACCGTATCGAAAGCCGAACTGGATCACCTGCGCGACGGCGGCGCGGTCATGGAAAGCCGCGAGAACGCCGCTAAGCGTCCGTTCAGCTGGCAGGATCTGGGGCTGATGTTTAAAAGCCGTAAGCTGATTGGCATCTACTTCGGCCAGTTCACCATCTCGGCCACCTTTTGGTTCTTCCTGACCTGGTTCCCGACCTATCTGGTGCAGTATCGCCATATGGACTTTATTAAGTCCGGCTACGTCGCCTCCGTCCCTTACCTCGCGGCGTTTGTCGGCGTGCTGCTGGCAGGGTTTGTATCAGACCGTCTGATTCGTCGTGGCGTCTCCGCCAGCTTTGCCCGTAAAGCACCGGTCATTCTGGGGATGGCGTTGACGCTGTTTATCCTTGGCGCCAACTACACCGATGACCCCACGCTGATCATCCTGTTTATGTCCATCGCCTTCTTCGGCAACGGTCTGGCGACAATTACCTGGGTGTTTGTGACAGCCCTCGCGCCGCGTCATCTGATTGGTCTGGCGGGCGGCGTCTTCAACTTTACCGGCGCGCTCTCTTCGATCGTCGTGCCAATCGCTATCGGCGCGCTGATCGACGGGCATAACTTCGCCCCAGCGCTCGGTTTTATCGCCGTACTGGCCTGTCTGGGGATCTGCTCTTATCTGTTCGTGGTCGGCAAGATTGACCTCGACAGCGACAAGGCTACGCCGTCAGTCGGTCGCAAAGCGTGATGAGTTCGGCCAGCCGCGCGGCGGTCTGTTCCGGGATGGGATCATACATCCCGGCAAAAGCCAGCGCCGCCTTGTGTGAACCGAACTGAATCGGCCTGGCGAGAGAGACTTCGCCGTCGTCGTGCGGCCAGACCACATGGCCCAGCTGACGCTGCTGCTGAAGGTACGGCGCAATGCGCGCCATCTCTTCCGCGCTAAAGCGTTGGGCCAGCATCTCGTCGTCTTCGGCGGCGAGCAGCGCAATACCGATGACCGACTCGCAGGCCGGCATCATATGAAAACCCGCCAGCGCCTGGCTGATATGGCTGCCGGGGCGGGAGTGGAAGATATAGATAACCTGGTCCTCCCACAGGACGCCCATCGCCACCACGATATCTTTCGGGGCGTAGGTTTCCAGCAGCGGGAGGGCTTTTGAAAACAGCGTTGAACCGCGGATCGCCTGTGCGGCCAGCGCGTGAATACCAGGCCCAGGCAGATAGCGACGCTGCTCGTCCTGGGTGGTCAAGCCGATGGCCGCCATGGTCATCAGCAGACGGTTCACGCGGGTGGGGTTAATGCTCATCAGCCGCGCCAGCTCGCGACAACCGATAGCCCGATCGCTGGACACCAGATACTGCAGGCAGCGAATACCGTCGATAAGGCTTTGATTAGGTTGAGACGACATAGCGGGATCCCGTTTTTTTAAAGACTATTATTTTATCGCCAGAAAGGCAGGAATTACAATTTATGCAAATTTTCCAGCAAACCCATGAACGTGATTTTCCCCACCAGACCCTACGCACCGATCTGCTGGTCGCCGGCGGCGGCCTGGCCGGGCTATGCGCCGCGCTCGCTGCCGCCCGCGACGGTTTGCAGGTCGTGCTGGTGCAGGACCGACCGGTACTTGGGGGCAACGCCTCCAGCGAAGTGCGCCTGTGGGCCAACGGCGCAACGTCGCACATGGGTAACAATAACCGCTGGTCGCGCGAAGGCGGTATTATGGGCGAGATTCTCGAAGAGAACCTGTGGCGCAATAAAGAAGGCAACCCGATGATGTTCGACCTGCTGCTACTGGATTTAGCGCAGCGCGAAAAGAACCTCACCCTATTGCTGAACACCGCCATTTACGCCGTTGAGCGCGAAGGCCAGCGCATTACCGAAGCCACCGGCTTTAACGCCGTCAATGAAACCTTCTATCACATTCAGGCCGCGCAGTTCTGCGACGCTACTGGCGACGGCGTGCTGGGCCATCTGGCGGGCGCAGAGTACCGCGTCGGCGCGGAAGACGCAGAAGAGCTGGGCGAAAAAATGGCCCCCGGCGATAACTTCGGCCACAAGCTCGGCCACTCTATCTATTTCTACACCCGCAAAAGCAACGGGCCGGTGAAGTTCGTGCCGCCCTCTTTCGCGTTGCAGGACATTGAAGCTATTCCGCGCTACAAGCGTCTGACCTCAACGCTGAACGGCTGCGATTTGTGGTGGCTGGAATGGGGCGGACGCCTTGATACCATCCACGACAGCGAGCAGATCAAATGGGAGCTGTGGAAGATTGTCTGGGGCGTGTGGGACTACATTAAAAACTCCGGCGAATTCCCGGAAGCCGAAAACCTGACCATCGAGTGGGTCGGTTCAATTCCCGGCAAACGCGAGAGCCGCCGCTTTATCGGCGACCATCTGCTGTGCCAGCAGGACATCATCGAGCAGCGTGACCACTACGACGCGGTGGGCTACGGCGGCTGGTCTATCGACCTGCACCCGGCGGACGGCGTCTATAGCAAACATGACGGCTGCCGCCAGTTCCACAGCAAAGGCACCTACACCATTCCGTATCGCAGCCTCTACAGCCGGTCGCTGGATAACCTGTTCCTGACCGGCCGCCTGATTTCCGCCTCTCACGTCGCCTTCGGCAGCGCCCGTGTGATGTGTACCTGCGGTCTGCTGGGTGAAGTGGTGGGCCGCGCGGCCGCGCTCTGTCAACAGCATCAGCTCAGCGCGCCGCAGCTGGCGGAAGCCAAACACATCGACAAACTCCAGCAGCATCTCCAGCAAACCGGTTGTTACATTCCGCGTCAGCATCTGCGCGACCCGGCGCGCGGCGCGCGAGTGAGCGCCAGCAGCGAACTAGCGCTGACCGCCCTCCCCGCCAGCGGCCGCTGGATGGCGCTGGAAGAACGCATGGCGCTGCTACTGCCGGTCAAAGCCGGTGAAGCGCTGCCGGCTCTGCGCTTTACCCTGCGCGCCGCCAGCGCACAGCCGGTAAACATCAGCCTGTTGAGCAGCCAGAAGGCCGCCAACTATTGCGCCGATACGTTGCTCGACGAACGGACGTTAACGGTGCAGGAAGCCGGGGAATATCTCGTTGAGTTTGGCAGGCAGAGCGACGTTGACCGCTATCTGTTTATCGCCTTCGAGCGCAACAGCGAGGTGGAGATAGCGCTAAGCGACGTGGCGCTGCCGGGTATCATGACGGTATTCAACAGCCAGAATGCCCGCGTGGCCAAGCACCCGCGTCAGGTGGTGGACGGGGATTACGGTGTCGAGGCGTTTGATTTCTGGGTGCCGCGCCGTCGCCCGCACCAGATCATGCCCGCGATCCAGTTCGCCGCGCCGCTGCGCTGCTACAACGTGCAAAACCTGCTGAACGGCCGTCTGCGCCCGGAACAACAGATTAATGGCTGGGCACCCGCGCTGGACGACGCCGCGCCGCGCCTGACCTGGCAGTGGGACACGCCGCAGACCGTGCAGTCGCTGACGCTGATGCTGGACAACGACTTTGATAACGCGATGGAAACCGTACAGATGGGCCACGCAGAGGCGGTCACGCCGCATTGCACCACCCACTATCAGCTGTGGGCCGACGATACGCTGATTGCCGAAGTGAGCGACAACCGTCACTCGGTGTGCCAGCACACGCTGGAAGCACCGCGCACAGTGTCAAAAATCACCCTTGAGCTGGTGAAATCGGCGGGGGGCGTGCCCGCGGTTTATTCGCTTAACATCATGTAATACCAGCCCCAATTCCAACCGCATTGCGCGGGCTCTCTCCCCTGCGGGGGAGAGGGAATAAGTTGACTCACTAACGCAATACGCTTCTCAATCTCCTCCGCCGTTTCCGCCAGGTTAAACGAGTTCTGCCTTTTATCATTTAACGCCAGAATTCTTTTTTCACTGTCATAACCTGTCAGAGACCTGCTCTACCTTGTGGTATCGCTCCATAAAAGAACACCCGCTTGATCTTAAGTTTTGGGTATTCCGGCCGTTAATAATGTTTAAAGGGCGAGTAAAAGGGCGCGGGCAGGACCGTCTGCGTAATGATTTTCTGAATCACACTTTTCAGGATCATAATGAAAAAGAGCTCCGGAAAAAAGAACAGGCTACTGATAGAAAGAGTATGCGAAACGTTTAGCGCACTTTATCAGGGTTCTATTATTGATAAAGATTGGCTCTGTTCCCATTTTGATATTGCCGAGCGCACGGCCTATCGGGATTTAGCCAGACTATCCCCGCTGCTGGATGATATGGGTAACGGACGTTTTAAGCTTAGCAGTCATCTTATTCCTTCACTCCACTCCGGTCATCTGGCGGAATTTGCCCACTTCGCGGGCGTATCGCAACTTTTCCCGCAGACTGATGGGAAGTCGCTCCGTAATCGAATGAAAAAATCGGATAACATAGAAATCGTCGGAATAAAAAGCAGAGATAATAAATCACTTAGCAAACTATTCGACCATCTTGATAAAGCTATAACCGCACGATGTATAGTCACCTTCAGCTATCGCGAGAAACCACGCCGCGTACAGCCTTATAAACTCATTAATCACTACGGTTTGTGGTATCTGGCAGGCGTTGACGATGGCCGACTTAAAGCCTTTGAGCTGGCGCGCATTGGCGACTTTTCACTGTCGGAGACGAGTTTCAGTCCAACCGATGACGTGATAGCTGAGCTCAATAACGCAAGCGGGATTCGCTTTGGCCAGGGTATCCAGGCGACACTGTGGGTCTCTGCTCATGCCGCGCAGTTTGTCACGCGCCGGCCACTGTTTCCTGAGCAACGCATTGTCGAAAAACACCCAAATAACAGTCTGAATATCACCTGCGTTGTTAACGACAAGGATACCCTATTTCGCTGGCTACGCTATTGGATGCCGGATATCCACATTACAGCACCCGCAGCGCTTAAAGACGATTTTGTTAAAGACTTTCACTCGCGTATCGCCACGGCCAACGTTGCTAACGTTACCGAGGCATCTTCTTAATCGCCTGTTAACCGAATGAGAAACGAACTTATGGTTGATTTAACACAGTCTCAGCACACACAGCTATTACATAAAGCAGATGCTTTACTCGCCCAGAATAGTACTGCGGGTAAGCCCGTGGTTGTCGCATGGGGATTAATGAACGCGGGCAAAAGTTATCTTTTAAATATGTTAACCGATCATCTCCAGAGCGAGTGTTTTCGGACAAATGACGTCCGCGAAACGGCGGAGCTGAAAGAATTCGAAACCAAAGACTTTATATTCCTCGACACGCCAGGGCTGGATGCAAATAGCAGCGACGACTTGATTGCCGGAGAGGGTGCGGCAAAAGCGGACATCGTCCTGTTTGTTCATCAGCCGCAAGGGGAACTGGAGAAAATGGAAATCGATTTTCTTCGCGAAATGAAAGCGTCGTTTGGCGAGTATGCCGAGCAAAATATCATTCTGGTTCTTAGCAAATCAGATGTTGAATCGCCTGAGAAGATTGAAGAGATCAGGCAACGGATGCTCGAACAATGTCGCGATATCCTGGGATTCAATCCCCGATGCTTCGCCCTCTCCGGCTCGCGTTTTCATGCAGGAATGCTGCAGAAGAAAGAAGGCCTGGTGCGCGCCAGCCATCTCAATGACTTAACAACAACGCTGCATACACTAAATCGGGATGCCCACGCCGTGAAACAAGAACGCCAACGCCTGGCGATAGAGACGCTGCTTGAGGAAATAACCAGGGCCCAGCACACCATTCGTAAGCAACGGCTGCAAACGCAAAAAACCATCCGCATTGCGCTTGAGCCATTCGACCTGGCAATGAATGACTTTCGTGAATTAATGGCGACTCAACTCAGTAAATTCCCGGCTGCGTAAGGAGAAAACACATGGCATTACCCTGGTTAATTGGCGCCGCCGTCCTCGGCATTGGTGCAATCATCGCGTCATCCGGCGACGACAGCAGCTCAAACAACAATGGCGATGATGAAGAACGCCGTCGTAGAGAACGGGCCGAACGTGAACGACGAGAGCGAGAAATCAACGAACAGCGCCAAACCATTAAAGAAACACTGCTGAACGAAGGAGAAAAACGATCGGCTGATTTTCAACAGCTGTTATCCGGCTGTTTTAACGCCGAGTATCAGAGCCAGCCGCCGTTTAAGGCGAAAATCCTCGAAACGGGAACGCAATATAAACGCATTATCGCCGAGTACTACACTGACGCTCAGCAACTGTCCCTATTGTATGAAAAAACGCGTGAAAACCTGAACGAGTTTGAAGCCTGCTATGACGTTAAGCTCAGTATGACGGCAGACCTACGTGAGAAAGTTAACGCATACGCCCAGGGTCAACGTCAATTGGATGAATTGCAGCAGTATCGCAGCAAACTGGAAGCACGCCTCCAGAAACTCAAAAGCTAAGCGAGCAGGGATAAAAACATGCACAACGAGATGCTACGTGAGGAACTCCTCGCCTCTTTTCAACAGCTGCAAAATCAGTTCAATTCTTCCCTGGAAGAGGCGAAAGAATTGGATCGCGAATTTGCGAGTCGCTATCAGCAATTTAAACACAACCTCTCCGGCCAATTGGCTGAAGCACGCGCAAAGCTGCCAAAAACCAGCCCGCTGAGCCAGTCGCTCACGGAGTTTATCAGCGGGCTGGAAAAGCAAGATAGCGCATGGAAAGCAAAACTCGAAAGCCAGGATAAGGGGCTGAGTTTCCGCAAAAACTTCGAAGACTCTTTATTGGTCTACGTGTACGGCAAGGTCAAATCAGGTAAAAGTTCGCTGGGCAATTATATGGCCTGGGGATACACCGATCCCACCGAGCAGCAGCAACAGCAGCATGGTCAGAGCCCTCTGGAGTATAAATCCTACGAAAACTCCGACGCGGAAAATGGCGACGCTCGCCATGAAGCCGAACGTCGGGAGAAGTTTCGCGTAGGCGCTACAGAAGCCACCAGCTCGATCCAGAGCTTCCGTCTACCGGGGCTAACGTGGGTCGATTCGCCGGGCCTGCACTCTGTTCGCATGCAAAACGGCGCTCTCGCCAGAGAACATGCCGATCATGCGGATCTTATCCTCTATACGATGAAATCCGACGCGCCCGGCCGGGCCAGCGATCTGGCAGAGATCCGCACGCTGTGCAGCAAAGAAAAAAATATCATGCTGTTGCTGACCGGTAGCGACAAAAAAGAACACGACTGGGATGAGGAAAATGATGTATTTCTCGACCGTCTGGTAATGAAACCGGCGAGCGATCGCCAACTGCAATGTGAATACGTCAAAAAAGAACTTATTGCCGCCGAACTGGATGCTGACAACATCGAAATTCTCTCTGTGTCTGCACGCTATGCCGAGCATAACGCGAATGATGCTGCCAGCATTCGTGAAAGCGGCATGGGACAATTGTTCTCCACCCTGTACCGTATTTCGCAAGAGAAAGGGGTACGGATGAAGCGGGCTGTTCCAATCCGTAACTTCACCCACTTCCTCAACAGTTGTATCAAAGAGGTTGAACAATACCGTACGCTGACGGGCAAATTCAGCCTGCTTGTTGCGGAGATGAAAACCCGAACCGACCAACAAATGCGACCGGCCATTCTTGAAGCACAGTCCACGATGCGCAGGAATATTGAGGCGCAATTCAATGCGTTGACCGCGCATCGTGACAGCAAGGATCGGATCAACAACGCGCTGACAGCAGCTAAACACACGTGGGATGACGAAGCGGAGACGCTGATTACGCAAGCGCTGGATCGCATTTTAAGCGATGTGATGACCAACTTTAAATCGAAAGTGGTAGCAACCTGGACCGCATCTGAACTCAAGCTACCTGAGTTTTCCGTCCAGACGATCACCGAGAACATTCCGGATGGCTACATCAAAAGTACCCGGGGCCGTCGAAGCGGCATTGGCGCAGCACTCGGCGGTATTGCCGGTAGCTTCCTGGGGCCACTGGGCACCGTTGCCGGAGCAAGCCTTGGAGGGGCGCTCGGCGCCGCGGCGGGAAGCAGCGCCAGAGTCAGCACGCGTTCAATTGAGATTGCTATAGGCGATAACCTGAACGCTCTGCATGTCCAGGTTCAGAGTCTGTATAACGATGTCGTTGGCAAAGAAATTGAACATCGCGTTAATACGCTGCTCAGCACACTACTCATCGATATGAGTGATGCCTGCACAGAAATCAATAATGAAATCAGTAACTTCAAAGCTGCACTGGTGAAGCTCCAGGCAACCGCAAAAGATAAATTAATCAGCGAAGAGGGCTAACGCTATGGAAATCACCGCCTCTGCACTATTCAACGCCTATGACCGCACCGTTGAGCTGGTCAAGCAGCATCCCGCATTGGCCGCCGATTTTGCCAACGTACAGCGTCAGTTTGACGACAAACGCCGCCAGCCGGATGCTAGCATTATGGTGTATGGCGTTTACAACGCGGGTAAAAGCACGCTCATCAATGCGCTTATCGGCGATAACGTGGCGAAAACCGGCGATATTCCACTCACCGACAGCGTCGACGCTTACTCCTGGGGCAATATCCGGATTTTCGATACCCCAGGCGTTGATGCGCCCCTGGCGCATGAACAAGTGACGCGCGAGCAAATGCTCGCTGCCGATGCGATTATTTTTGTCGTTAATCCCTCCGGGGCCGCGGAAGAAGAGAAAACCCTTCAGGTGTTGGTCAATATCTTACAGGCCAAAAAAAAGCTGTTTCTGGTGCTGAACGACAAAGACAATATGGATATTGAGGTCCTGACGCGGCTCAAAAATGATATCCGTATTCGTCTACAAACGTTAGCGGAAGCACGCGGTATGCAGGAAGTCTTGCATGATATTCCGATCCTGCGCGTGAATGCAGAAATGGCGCTTAAGGCAAAGCTCGCCAACAAGTCGGGGTTACTCCAGGTGAGCGAATTTCCTGCCTTTGAAACGGCACTGACGACATTTATCGCAGGGATCGATACGCAGCATATCAATCGCCGCCTGGCCGCCACGCTATACCAGTTTCTGGACGGCGTACTCCAATCTCTTGATAAACAAACCACTAGCGAAACCGTGCGCAGCTTTGATGCCTTAATCAAAAGCATCGTAGAGCAGCAATATACGTGTAGAAAAACCCTGATGGCTGAAATCAAGCGCCAGAGCGAAGAAATGTACTACGGCAGTAAAGCCGCCCTGCGTCAGGGAGCGGGAAATGCGCAGCAGAAGATTGAAGCCATCTTTAATCAGGCCTGCGAGCGCATCGACACGTTACAGCGACAGGAGATCGAGTATCTGGTGACGCGCTTCAAACGCGATCTGGATCATCTCGAAACAGTTATCTGGGAGCAGGCGAAAACGCATCAGGATGTTCCACACATGCCAGAGGAGCAGGTCTATAAGGACACTGAACGTACGGATGAGCCCAACGCCATTAACGCCGATATGGTTAGCAATGCGGTCACAACGCTGGGATCGCTGGCCAAACCGGAGCACATCGTATCAGGCCTGAAGCTGGTAAAAGAGTGGGCCCCCTCGCTGATGAAAGGCATTGGGACCAAAACCATGGAAAAATGGGGCGCTGCTGTCATTGGCAAATGGATTCCTTACGTTGGGCCAGCGGTCACCGTGATCGGCTCACTCTGGGATATTTTCGCTGAGGATAGCGAAACCAAAAGAGCGCGTGAGCAGAGCGAGCAGTATCGACGGGAATGGGAACGCTATCAGCAGGAAGTTGAAGATTTTGCCCGTACCACGGCGGCACAGTTTGAATCTTCGGCCATCAAGCAAATGAACAGCTCGCTCGACCCCTGGTTTAAAACGCTGCTGGAGGAGCTCAACGCATCGCGTGATATCGCCAGCCAGCAAGACCGGGCCATCAGCGACACCGTACTCGCCACCCAACAGCTTGCCTCAGAGCTGAAGGCTTACGCGTGACGCTCTCGCCATTTCCCTGTAACGCCTGCGGAAAATGTTGTCGCAGGGTTCATGCCAGCGAGCAAACCGCATTCCTCGATCGCGGGGATGGGGTTTGCCGCCACTTTGTCGAAGAGACGCACCTGTGCGCTATCTACGACATCCGTCCACTGGTGTGCCGTGTGGAAGATTACTACCGCGCTAATTTACAGGACGTCATCGAGTGGGATGCGTTCGTCAAGCTGAACGTGGCGATTTGCGAGAAGCTCTAAATCGCGACCAGTTGTCTGACGCCCTGCGCCTCCATGTCTTCACCGCGCCCACGTTGAATAATTGTGCCGCGCGACATCACCAGATAATTGTCCGCCAGTTCGGCGGCAAAATCATAAAATTGCTCAACCAGCAGAATCGCCATATCACCGCGATTGGCGAGACTGCGGATCACGGCGCCAATTTCTTTTATCACGGAAGGCTGAATACCTTCCGTCGGCTCATCGAGAATAAGTAATGACGGCTGACAGGCCAACGCACGGCCAATGGCTAACTGCTGCTGCTGGCCGCCGGAGAGATCGCCGCCGCGTCGCTGCTTCATTTCGCGCAGCACCGGAAACAGCGCGTAGATCTCTTCCGGTACGCCTTTCGCCTGGCTTCCAGAGAAGCGTGATAACCCCATCAGCAGGTTCTCTTCGACCGTCAGACGCGGGAAAATCTCGCGCCCCTGCGGCACGTAGGCAATCCCCTGCTGCACCCGCTGATGCGGTTTACTGGCGTTAATCAGCTTACCTTGCCAGTGGATGGTGCCGGACTTTGCCGGAATCAGCCCCATCAGGCATTTCAGCAGCGTGGTTTTCCCCACGCCGTTGCGCCCCAACAGGCAGGTGATTTCACCGGGCGTGGTGTCAAAAGAGAGGCCGCGCAAAATGTGGCTGCCGCCGTAATACTGATTTAAATCATTAACCTGTAACATATCAGCGCCCCAGATAAACGTCGATGACCTGCTCGTTAGCCTGCACTTCACGCAGCGAGCCTTCCGCCAGCACCTGCCCCTGATGCAGAACGGTGACGTGGTCGGCAATGGTTTCCACAAAGCCCATGTCGTGCTCCACCACCATCAGCGAGTGCTTACCGGCCAGCGTGCGGAATAGCTCGGCGATATAGTCGGTTTCCGCATCGGTCAGCCCGGCGGCAGGCTCGTCCAGCAGCAGCAGATGCGGCTCCTGCACCAGCAGCATGCCGATTTCTAAAAACTGTTTTTGCCCATGAGAAAGCAGCCCGGACGGGCGATGACGATGCGCGGTCAGCCGCAGCAGCTCCAGCACTTCGTCAATGCGATCCCGCTGGACGCCGGTGAGTTTGGCCCGCAGGCAGGTCCACACTGACTTATCCATCTTCAGGGCGATTTCGAGGTTTTCCGTCACGCTCAGCGCTTCAAATACCGTCGGCTTCTGGAATTTACGCCCAATCCCGGCGCGGGCAATCTCCACCGATGACATCCCCATCAGGTCGATATTCTGGTCGTAGGTCACCGTGCCGCTGTCGGGCCGCGTTTTACCGGTAATCACGTCCATCAGCGTGGTTTTTCCCGCACCGTTTGGGCCAATCACGCAGCGCAGCTCGCCGACGCCAATCTTCAGCGACAGGTTGGTCAGCGCGCGAAAAGCGTCAAAAGTGACATTGATGTTGTTCAGCTCCAGCACCGGATCGGTGGTATCGCGATAGCGATCCTGAAGATGCGGTTGGGTAAACAGTGAATCAGTCATGCTTCCTCCGTTTAAGCAGGCCAATCACGCCGCGCGGCAGGAACAGCGTGACGAGGATAAACATCAGGCCGAGGAAAAAGAGCCAGAAATCCGGGAAGGCGACGGTGAAATAGCTTTTGGCGCCGTTGACGATCCCCGCGCCGAGAATCGGGCCAATCAGCGTGCCGCGCCCACCGAGCGCCACCCAGATAGCGGCTTCAATCGAGTTGGTCGGCGACATTTCACTGGGGTTGATAATCCCCACCTGCGGCACGTACAGCGCCCCCGCCAGCCCGCACAGCACGGCGGAAAGGGTCCAGATAAACAGCTTGAAGCCTTTCGGGTCGTAACCGCAGAACATCAGGCGGTTTTCCGCATCGCGCACGGCGGTGAGCACGCGGCCAAACTTGCTGCGGGTGAGCAACAGGCCGATGGCCAGCGAAGCGGCCAGCAGCAGAACCGTGGCGACAAACAGCGCGATTCGCGTACCGGTGGCGGAGACCGGGAAGCCCAATAGCGTGGTAAAACCGGTAAAGCCGTTGTTGCCGCCAAACCCGGTTTCGTTGCGGAAAAACAGCAGCATCCCGGCGTAGGTCAGCGCCTGCGTCATGATGGAGAAGTAGACATCTTTAATCCGCGAGCGAAACGCAAAGTAGCCAAATACCAGCGCCAGCAGACCCGGCACGAGAATAATCAGGCACAGCGCCCACGCGAAATGCTGGGTGCCCGCCCAGAACCAGGGTAGCTCGCTCCACGACAGAAAGGACATAAAGGCTGGCAGGCCATCGCCCGCCGCCTGTCGCATCAGGTACATCCCCATTGCATAGCCGCCCAGCGCGAAGAACAGACCATGACCCAGCGACAGCAATCCGGCGTAGCCCCATACCAGGTCGAGCGCCACCGCCACCACCGCGTAGCAAAGGATCTTTCCAATGAGCGTCAGCGTGTAGGTTGAGATAGCCAGCGGATGTGCCGCAGGCAGTAGCGCGAAGAAAGGCAGCACCAGCAGCGCCGCCAGTACCAGCGCCGCCAGCGAGCCGGTAAGACGCGGCGCGCGACGGGCGATCGTTAACGTAATAGGTTGGCTCATCAGTCAATTACCCGCCCTTTGAATGCGAACAATCCTTGCGGCCGTTTCTGAATAAACAGCACGATCAAGACCAGAATGGCTATTTTGCCCAGCACTGCGCCAATCTGCGGCTCCAGCACTTTGTTGAGTACGCCAAGCCCCAGCGCCGCCGCCACGGTGCCCGCCAGTTGCCCCACGCCGCCGGTCACCACCACCAGGAAAGAGTCGATGATGTATCCCTGCCCCAGCTCCGGGCCGACGTTGCCCAGCTGCGACAGCGCCACACCGCCGAGCCCGGCGATGCCGGACCCCAGACCAAAAGCCAGCATATCGACGCGACCGGTCGGCACGCCGCAACAGTCGGCCATGCGACGATTTTGCGTGACCGCGCGTACGTTCATCCCCAGGCGGGTTTTATTGAGCAGCAGCCAGGTCAGCGCCAGCACGCCAGCCACAAACACAATCACCGCAATACGGTTGTACGGCAGCACCAGATTTGGCAACGCGTTCCAGCCGCCCGACAGCCAGGCCGGGTTCGCCACTTCCAGGTTCTGGGTGCCAAACAACACGCGCACCAGTTGGATCAGCATCAGGCTGATGCCCCAGGTGGCCAGCAGCGTCTCCAGAGGACGCCCGTAAAGGTGACGAATAATGGTGCGCTCCAGCGCCATTCCCACCGCCGCGGTGATAAAAAACGCGACCGGCAGCGCCACCAGCGGGTAAAACGCCAGCCACTCCGGGGCCAGGCGCTGGAAGGCGTCTTGCACCAACCACGTGGAATACGCGCCCAGCATCAGCATTTCGCCGTGAGCCATATTGATAACGCCCAGCAGGCCGTAGGTGATCGCCAGCCCCAGCGCGGCGAGCAGCAGAATTGAGCCCAGAGAAATGCCGCTAAACGCCTGTCCCAACCAATCGCCCCACTTCAGGCGCTGCTGCACGTGCTTGAGGCTGTCCGCCGCCGCCGCGCGCACCGCCGCATCCGGTTCGTTTTGCGGCTGCGTCAGGCGACTGAGGCTAGACTGCACCTGTGGATCGCTGGCCTCGCCCAGCAGTTTTACCGCCTGCAGGCGCTGCTCGGCGCGGCTATCAGAGAGCTGGAGGTTGGCGACAGCAATGGCCAGCGCGGTATGAACGCGGCTGTCATGTTCGGCGGCCAGACGCTGTGTCAGCATCGGCAACTGATCCTGCCGGGCGCTGTTTTGCAGCGTCTTCGCTGCGTTCAGACGGACTTTATCGTCCTCGCTCACCAGTTGATGTGAGGCCAGAGCACTGGCTACCAGTCCTCGGATGCGGTTGTTCATAAACACTTTTTTGGTATTGTCCGCCGGTACGGCCTCGCCTTCGAGCGGCATCAGCTTGCCGCCCTGTTCATTGAACAAATGGCCCTGCGCGTCGCTCACCACCGATTCATGGCTAAGGGCTTCCAGCAGCGGCAAACGCGAAGGCTGCGGATCCACAGCCCAATGCTGGAGCAGTAGCGCCTGCTCGCTGCGGCTGGCCTGCCCGTAATCGGCTGCCGCGCCAGCCCGCGCCGGGGAGCTGAGCATGGCGGCGCAGAAAAAGAGAATGGCTAAAGCCGACCATCGCGCCGCCCGCGATGTGCTGATGCGAAATGTCATCGTTGAATTCCTGTTGGTATACAAGATGGAATTCATTTAGCAAGGCATGTGCCAAAAATTTAACAGACTGTTTATAAAAGGCTTAACGGTAAATCCACTTGTAGAGGTCGTCAGCGCGCGCACCGAAACGGCACATTCGCGCACGTTATTAGCGCAATCCGTCACAGGGAAAGAATATCACCGCCTTTTCCTTCCAGATGGCTGGCTTATGGCTACCCATCTCAGCGTCATGGCAGCGGTTCATAACACCCGGTAAAGCATAAAAATATTTTAACAAAACTCGAAACAATTATTGATAATAAGAAACATTCTCCGCACAATTCGCATTCGCGGCTCTGCGCTGCTTTTCACTCACTTAACGCATTTTTGGGCTGGCCTTTGTCAGCCCGTGCACAGGAATGATGATGATGACTAAAAAGCCTACCCTCTGGGCGCTCAACCCTCTGCTTCTCGCCATGATGGCTCCCGCCGTGGCGCAAACCACCGATGACGAAAACATGGTGATCTCCGCCAACCGCAGCAACCGCACCGTGGCGGAGATGGCGCAAACCACCTGGGTTATCGAAAACGCCGAACTGGAACAGCAGATTCAGGGCGGCAAAGAGCTCAAAGATGCGCTGGCGCAGTTAATTCCCGGTCTTGATGTCAGCAGCCAGAGCCGCACCAACTACGGCATGAACGTGCGCGGTCGTCCACTGGTGGTCCTCATTGACGGCGTGCGCCTCAACTCATCGCGTACCGACTCTCGCCAGCTTGATTCTATCGACCCATTTAATATCGAACACATTGAGGTTATCTCCGGCGCGACGTCACTGTACGGCGGCGGCAGTACCGGCGGTCTTATCAATATCGTGACCAAAAAAGGCCAGCCGGAAACCCAGGTGGAATTTGAAGCGGGGACAAAAAGCGGCTTTAACAGCAGCAAAGATCACGATGAGCGCATCGCCAGCGCCGTCTCCGGCGGCAATGATCATATCGCCGGGCGTCTGTCGGTGGCTTATCAGAAATTCGGCGGCTGGTATGACGGTAACGGCGATGCCACGCTGCTCGACAACACCCAGACCGGGTTGCAGTACTCCGACCGCCTCGATGTGATGGGCACTGGCACGCTGAATATCGATGAAACCCAGCAGCTACAGCTGGTGACGCAATACTACAAGAGCCAGGGCGACGATGACTACGGGCTAAACCTGGGCAAAAATTTCTCAGCCATTTCCGGTAGCAGCAAACCGTACGTCAGCAGCGGGCTGAACTCCGACCGTATTCCAGGCACCGAGCGTCATCTGATCAGCCTGCAATATTCCAACAGCGACTTCCTCGGCCAGGAGATGGTTGGCCAGGTTTACTATCGCGATGAGTCTCTGCTGTTTTACCCCTTCCCAAGCGTAAACAAGCAGCAGAAAGTGACCGCCTTATCGTCCTCACAGCAGGACACGAACCAGTATGGCGCCAAATTAACGCTGAACAGTACGCCGCTGGACGGCTGGCAGTTAACCTACGGCCTCGACGCCGATCATGAACGCTTTACCTCCAACCAGATGTTCTTCGACCTGCCTAAAGCCAGCGCGTCAGGCGGGATGAATAACCAGCAAATTTACACCACCGGTCGCTATCCGGATTACGACATCAGCAACCTGGCCGCCTTCCTGCAGTCCAGCTACGACATCAACGACATCTTTACCCTGAGCGGCGGCGTGCGCTATCAGTACACCGAGAACAAAGTCGATGATTTTGTTGGCTATGCTGTGCAGCAGCAGATCGCCGCCGGAACGGTGAAATCCGCGGACGCCATCCCGGGAGGCTCCACTGACTACGACAACTTCCTGTTTAACGCCGGGCTACTTATGCACCTCACCGAGCGTCAGCAGACGTGGTTTAACTTCTCTCAGGGCGTGGAACTGCCCGATCCGGGGAAATACTACGGCCGCGGTGATTATGCGACAGCCGTTAACGGCCATCGCGCGTTGACCAACAGCGTCAGCGTCGACGGCAGCAAACTGGAAGGGATCAAGGTCAACTCGTATGAGCTCGGCTGGCGTTACACCGGCGACAATCTGCGGACGCAGGTTGCTGCCTATTATTCCCTGTCCGATAAGAACGTCGTGGTTAATGACGATCTGACCATCAGCGTGGTGGACGACAAACGCCGCATTTATGGCGTGGAAGGCGCGGTGGATTACTTTATTCCTGATACCGACTGGAGCGCCGGGGGTAACTTCAACGTGCTGAAAACCGAGTCGAAGGTGAACGGTAACTGGGAGAAGTACGACGTGAAGGTCGCCAGCCCGTCCAAAGCCACCGCCTATATTGGCTGGGCACCGGAGCCATGGAGCCTGCGCGTACAGAGCACGACGTCATTTAAACTGCGCGACGAAGCCGGAAATGAGATTGAGGGTTATACCACCGTCGACCTGCTCGGCAGCTACGCGTTACCGGTGGGCAAGCTGAGCTTCAGCATTGAAAACCTCTTCGATCGCGACTACACCACGGTGTGGGGACAGCGCGCGCCAATGTACTACAGCCCAGGCTACGGCCCGGCGTCACTGTATGACTACAAAGGTCGTGGACGGACGTTTGGGTTGAATTATTCGGTGCTGTTCTGATAGTCAAATCCCAGGGGGAAGGCGTTAGCTGGAGAAAGCAGAAATATCTTTAATTACTGTGCGTTAACCCTCACCCCAACCCTCTCCCTTAAAAAGGGAGAGGGAGTAGATTGTGCCAATACGCAAGAACATTCACCGTAAGGAAAAGTGTCGCCGTGCGGTTCCCTCTCCCCCTTGGGGAGAGGGCCAGGGTGAGGGGGCAGGCACTCAGCCCCCTTTACCCGCGAGCGAACCTTACTTCCCACCCGTTTTCACCGGCGTATCCGGCTTCTTATCATTCCCCGGAATGTACGGGCTCCACGGCTGCGCGCGCACCAGCTTATCCGTGTTCCACACCACGTTAAACTGCCCGTTATCTTCAATTTCACCAATCATCACCGGTTTGTGCAGGTGGTGGTTGGTCGCATCCATAGTCAGCGTAAAGCCGTCTGGCGCGTTGAAGGTTTGTCCCGCCATCGCGGCACGCACTTTATCCACGTCGGTGGTCCCCGCTTTCTCGACCGCCTGGGCCCACATATGAATGCCCACGTAAGTGGCTTCCATTGGGTCGTTGGTCACCACGCTATCGGCGTTCGGCAGCTTGTGCGCCTTGGCGTAAGCGCGATAGTCAGCGACAAACTTCTCGTTCACCGGGTTGCTGACGGACTCAAAGTAGTTCCACGCCGCCAGATGACCCACCAGCGGTTTAGTATCAATACCGCGCAGCTCCTCTTCACCTACGGAGAACGCCACCACCGGCACGTCGGTTGCCTTAATGCCCTGATTCGCCAGCTCTTTGTAGAACGGCACGTTGGAGTCGCCGTTGATGGTGGAGATCACCGCCGTTTTGCCGCCTGCGGAGAATTTCTTGATGTTGGCGACGATGGTCTGATAGTCGCTGTAGCCAAACGGGGTGTAAACCTCTTCGATGTCTTTATCCTGAACGCCTTTGGAATGCAGGAAGGCACGCAGAATTTTGTTGGTGGTGCGCGGATAAACGTAGTCGGTGCCGAGCAGGAAAAAGCGCTTCGCGCTGCCGCCGTCTTCACTCATCATATATTCCACCGCCGGGATCGCCTGCTGGTTTGGCGCCGCGCCGGTATAGAAGACGTTCGGCGACATCTCTTCACCTTCATACTGTACCGGGTAGAACAGCAGACCGTTCAGCTCTTCAAACACCGGCAGCACCGATTTACGCGACACCGATGTCCAGCAGCCAAACACCACTGCGGCCTTGTCCTGGCTTAACAGTTGTCGCGCCTTTTCGGCAAACAGCGGCCAGTTGGAGGCCGGATCCACCACCACCGGTTCCAGCTTTTTGCCCAGCACGCCGCCTTTGGCGTTAATTTCATCAATGGTCATCAACGCCACGTCTTTCAGCGGCGTTTCCGAAATCGCCATGGTCCCCGACAGGGAGTGCATGATCCCCACTTTAATGGTGTCTGCTGCGTATGCCTGCAAAGAGAAGCCCATGCTCAAAAAGGTGGCTGACAGGGCAAATGCTTTCAGTAAAGAACGTCTTTTCATGACCAAAACCCCTAAATGATATTGAGTGATAAATGTTGCCCGCCACTACGGTGAAACGGGTTGTAAACGTGCCTGCTGCAGCCGGTGTAAGGTTATTTTTCGGACCTCGGCTTTACTCTGGGAAATATGCGCAGTGAGGATCCGCTGCGCCTCTTCCGTCTGTTGTTGCGAAATTGCCTGGAGCACCAGCGCGTGCTCGCTGTAGGTCGCCTCCACCCGATCCTCGCGGGTAAAATCGAGGTGGCGGATGATGCGCATTTTCTCGCTCAGCTCGACATGGACGCGAGCCATCTCGCTGTTGCCGGTGGCGCGTACCAGCGCGGTGTGGAAGGCTTCATCCTGCAGCGACAGCGCCTTACCCGGCGCCATACGCGGCGCTTCGCACCAGAAAGCCAGCAGCGGCGCCAGATGCTCGCGGCGGGCCTCGGCAGGCAGAGCGCACAGGCGTTTCACCGCCTCCATTTCCAGCACGATGCGAAAGTCGTACAGCGCCTCGAAGTAGGTGAAATCGAACGGTTTCACCTGCCAGCCGCTGCGCGAGTACACCTGCACATAGCCTTCATGCTCCAGCCAGAACAGCGCCTGACGTACCGGCGTACGGCTGGCCGCCATCCGCTCGGAAATTTCGTTTTCGCTGAAGTGCTCGCCGGGCATAAGCCGGAAATCAAAAATATCGTTTTTCAGCGCCTGGTAGATGCGCTCCGCCAGCCCGGCCTGGCGCTTTTTGCCGTTGCTTTCCGTCATGCGGCGCTCCTCTCTTCCAGCCACAGCAGCACATCGCCGGGGCTAACCGGGCGGCCCGGCTGGCAGCCGATGTGTTTCACCCTCCCCGCCTGCGGCGCGTGAATCGCCAGCTCCATCTTCATGGCCTCGACGATGATTAAGGTCTGCCCCGCTTCCACCGTATCGCCCGGGTTAACCAGCACTTTCCAGATATTGCCGTTCATATCGGCGGTGACAGGTAGCGCTTCCTCGTCAACAACCACCTCGTCGGTCGGCATCAGGCTTTCACTGACGGGCTGTTGCTCATCGCGCTGCCAGCGCTCAACCTCGGCGTCAAACGCCGTCGACTGGTGCTGACGGAAGCGGGCGATATCATCGGCATGTTCTTCGAGGAAACGCAGGTGCGCCGGGAAGTCGAAGACCGTCTCTTCAATGCGAATCGCGGCGCGGCCTTCGCGGAAATCTTCGCGCAGGCTGTCCAGTTCACTCTCGCTGACTGGATAGAAGCGCACCTGATCGAAGAAACGCAGCAGCCAGGGTTCGCCCGCGCTGAACTGGTCGTTTTTGAGAAACTTGTTCCAAATAGGCAGCGTTCGCCCCACCAGTTGGTAGCCGCCGGGAGAGTCCATGCCGTAGATGCACATGTACATACCGCCGATGCCGACGGTGCCTTCGGCGGTGAAGGTGCGCGCCGGGTTGTATTTGGAACTGAGCAAACGGTGGCGTGGATCCACCGGCACCGCACAGGGCGCGCCAAGATAAACATCTCCCAGCCCCAGGATCAGGTAACTGGCGTCGAATATCGTCTCTTTTACCGCTTCGCGGTTCGGCAACCCGTTGATGCGCTGAATAAAATCAACATTGTTCGGCAGCCAGGGGGCGCTAGCACGAACGGTATCGGCGTAGCGGCTGACGGCATCGAGCGTGGCGCTGTCTTCAAAGGCCATCGGCAAGTGCACGATGCGTGACGGCACCGTCATCTGACTGACGTCGCCAATACGCGTTTCCAGCTCCAGCAGCAGCGTCACCAGCGCCTGCTGACTGATGTCGCGGCTGTCGTAACGCACCTGTAGCGAACGTACGCCGGGTGATAGCTCTTTAATACCGGGGTGAGCCCGTTCGCGCAGATGGGCCATCAGCACGTGAACGCGCAGGCGTAGCGCCAGATCCAGCACATTTTCGCCATACTCAATCAGGATGTAATTGTCCCCCGCCTGGCGGTAAACGATAGCGGGGGTATTGCAGGTGGCCGGCAGTGACACCAGACTTGCGGCGGACACACCGTCGCGGTCGGCCAGCGACGGCATAGCAAAGGTCGGCAGCGCGCTGGTTTGCAGCGTCTCAATGCTGCGATCCATTGCCTTCTCACGCGCCACCGCGTCTTCCACGCTCATCGGGTAGAAGCGAATGCGGTCGCCCGGCTTCACCTGCCCCACTTTCCATAATTCGGCTTTGGCGATCGTCACCGGGCAGACAAACCCGCCGAGGCTGGGGCCGTCGCGGGTGAGGATGACCGGGAAGTCGCCGGTAAAGTTAATCGCGCCAATGGCATATTCACAGTCATGAACGTTGGACGGATGCAGCCCCGCCTCACCGCCGTTTGGCCGCGTCCAGCTTGGTTTTGGACCTACCAGCCGCACGCCGAGGCGGTTAGAGTTATAGTGCACCTGCCAATCGCTGGCGAAGAATTCGTCGATGGATTCCGGGGTGAAGAAATCCGGCGCGCCATGCGGCCCGTAAAGCACGCCGATGCGCCAGACTTCACCGTAGGCAGGAATCAGCGCAGGCGACAGCGCTTTAGCCTCGCTAATGGGCGCAGGCGTGGTGCAGGCCGCCAGTTCCGGGCGCGAGATCGGCAGCTGATCGGCTACCCTGAGCGTCCGCCCGGCGTGACCACCGAACTGCCCCAGGGCGAAGGTGGAACGGCTACCAAGGTACTCCGGCACGTCAAAGCCGTTACGTACCGCCAGATAGGCGCGGCATCCGGTCTGCGCGCGACCCAGCGCCAGCGTTTGCCCGGCCTTGACCGACACCGGTTGCCACATCGCGACCGCGTCGCCATCGAGCAGCGCCTGGCAATCAGCTCCGGTAAGTGCAATCAGCGCATCGCTGTGAAATTGCAGCACCGGCCCTTGCAAGGTGAATTCCAGCCCCGCCGCCGATTCGTGGTTGCCGACAATACGGTTCGCCAGGCGGAAAGCAAAATCGTCCATCGGCCCGGACGGCGGTACGCCGATATCCCAGTAGCCCTGGCGGCCAGGATAATCCTGCACGCTGCTCCAGGTGCCGGGCTGAAGCACCTCAATCACCGATGAGCGCGCGACCACGCTATCGAGCATTCGCGTCCACGCGGTGCCGCTGATAAAGGCTTCGCTGGCGGTTATCTGGCGCAGGTAGTCAAGGTTGGTGGCGATGCCGTGCAGACGCGTGGCGTTCAGCGCGGCATGCAGTTTGCTCAGCGCGGCTTCGCGGGTGTCGGCGTGGACGATCAGTTTGGCGATCATCGGGTCATAAAATGCCGACACTTCACTGCCGGTGGCCACGCCGGTATCAATGCGTACGTTGTCCGGGAAGACCACTTCCGTCAGCACGCCGGGGCTTGGCTGGAAGTTTTTCAGCGGGTTTTCGGCATAGATACGCACCTCGATGGCAGCCCCCTGTGGCGCTTTCGCCAGGCGCGCCCAGTCGATCGTTTCCCCCGCCGCCACGCGCAGCATGCACTCCACCAGATCCAGCCCGGTCACACATTCGGTCACCGGATGTTCAACCTGCAAACGGGTATTCACTTCGAGGAAGTAGAAAGCGTCTTGCCCGGCATCGTAGATAAACTCCACCGTCCCGGCGCTGCGGTAGTTAACCAGCTTGCCGAGCTGCACGGCGGCATCAAGCAGCGCCGCACGGGTGGCGGCAGGCAGATTCGGCGCGGGCGTCTCTTCAACAACCTTCTGGTTGCGCCGCTGCAGCGAACAGTCGCGCTCGCCAAGCGCTACCACGTTGCCGTTGCCGTCACCAAAAATCTGCACCTCGATATGGCGCGCACGGTCAATGCAGCGTTCAACAAACACGCCCGCGTCGCTGAAGAACTGCTCGCCCAGACGGCGCACGCTCTCCCAGCCCTGCGCCAGCGCTTCGGCATCGGCGCAGCGCGTCAGGCCAATCCCCCCGCCGCCTGCCGTGCTTTTTAACATTACCGGGTAGCCTATCCGCTGTGCCGCCTCCAGCGCGTCATCGAGCGAATTCAGCAGCCCGGTGCCCGGCGTCATCGGCACGCCGGCTTGCGCCGCCAGCTCACGGGCGCGGTGTTTTAGGCCAAACTCGCCAATCTGCTGCGCGGTGGGGCCAATAAAGACAATGCCGGCTTGTTCGCAGGCGTCGGCGAACGGCAGGCTTTCAGAGAGAAAGCCATAGCCTGGCCAGATAGCCTGCGCGCCGCTTTCGCGCGCCGCCTGGATAATGCTGTCGATTTTCAGGTAGCTGTCGCTCGCTTTCTCGCCGCCCAGCGCCAGCGCGATATCGGCCTGCCTGACGTGCTCGGCGTTTTTATCAGCGTCGGAGTAAACCGCTACGCTGGTGATCCCCAGGCGTTTCAAAGTGCGGATAGCGCGGCAGGCGATTTCGCCACGGTTAGCAATCAGGACGGTGTTAAACATGGGGGGTCTCCTTGCGGGCAATCCAGTGGCGCCAGCCCTTAAATTCGGTAATGTCCGTGGCATCGTTAAGCGCCGCCGGTTCACAGATAAAGCCTTTCACCCAACGACCATCGCTTAGCTCCAGCGAGCCGATGCCCAGCGGGGCCGGAATTTCAGCGACAAACTCCCCGAATCGCGCCAGTGGGATATCCCACAGTTCCACCTCGATCGCCGCGCCGCTGGTCGCGCGGGCAATGCCCGGTTTTTGCGGCTGGGTATTGGCCAGCGCATACAGGCGGTAGCGCGGTGCGGTATGGGTTGCTTCGACAAATACCGCCCGGCGAGTGGTGAGCTGGAAGTTGAGCGGCATGCCGCGCAGATGCGCGCCGACCACGGCCACGCGCACGTGCCGGGAAGAGACCGGCAGCGTGCCAGCCTCCGCAGCCAGCGGCTGTCCGGTGGCACCCAGCGGCAGCGCCAGCTGTTGCTGCCAGCGCAGGCCAAAATCCGCCAGCGCGCGGTCGTGCCACGCGGGGGCAATCAGCGTGATGCCCGCAGGCAGGCCGTCGGCGCGGAAAGGCGCGGGTAGCGCCAGCGCGCTGAGATCCGCCAGATTGGTGAAATTGGTGTAGGTGCCAAACTGCGAGTTGAAACGCACGGGCTCCTGCTTCATCTCTTCGAGGGTATGGATCGTCGGCGACGTGGGGACCACCAGCGCATCCACCTCGCCTAACGCGCGTTGAATTTTTTGCGCCAGTTCGGCACGCAGGTATTCCGCTCTGAAGGCATCCACCGCGCTGTAGTTCAGCCCGGCGGCGATAATCGCGTGGACGGTCGGATCCATCTGTTCGGGGTGTTGTAGCATCTCGCCGACGGCCGCCGTGCGTTCGGCCACCCACGGCCCCTGATACAACTGTTCCGCCAGTTGAGAAAAGGCGCTGAAGTCGATCGGTTTAAGGGTGGCGCCGCTGTCATGCAGGGCATCCAGCGCCAGCTCCCAGGCCGTTTGCGCGTCGATATCGCCAAAGAAATTCAGCACTTCCGGGATAGCGAACACCGGACTGGACGGCATGGCGGCGGGCGTGGTCGCCGGATGTGTACGGGAATAGGCATCCTGAGCATCGTCACCGCCCGCCAGCGTGGCGATGGCGAATGCATCCTCCACCGTCAAGGCAAACACCGACAGCGTATCGTTCAGGCGGCAGGCAGGTACCACGCCCTTCGCCGATAGCCAGCCTTTGGTCGGCTTTAGTCCAACGATGTTGTTGAAGCCGGCCGGTACGCGCCCGGAACCCGCGGTATCGGTACCGAAGGCAAACGGCACCAGACCGCGCGCCACCACGGAAGCGGAGCCGGAACTGGACCCACCGCTGACGTAGTCGGCGTTAAAACTGTTCACCACCGCGCCGTATGGTGAACGCGTGCCCACCAGCCCGGTAGCAAACTGGTCAAGATTGGTTTTGCCAATCACGATGGCCCCGGCGGCTTTCAGGCGAGCCACCGCGGTGGCATCCTCCTCTGCCACATAGGCAAACGCCGGGCAAGCGGCGGTGGTGGGCCAGCCTGCGACATCGACGTTATCTTTAACCGCAAAAGGAATGCCGAATAACGGTAACGCTTCAGGATTGTTGCGGTAAACAGGCGTTAATGCGTCTAACTGCGCACGTAGCTGGGCGTCGTTGGCAATCATTAACCATGCGTTATCGTCGGTCGCCAGCGACTGAATATGCGCCTGTAATAATGCGAACACCGCATCGCTATTTTGCCTGATATGCTGACGCCAGCCGGCCAGCGTTTTTCCGGTCATAAAAGCCATCGTTGAATCCCTGTTGGTATACAAGATGGAATTCAATTAGCAAGGCCTATGCCAGAAATTTAATGCATTGTTTTATATTGAATTAAAATAAAACCCGGAAATTCACCTGATATTTCAACGCACCGTAAAGGCGCATTTTTGTACATTATCGGTGCAATGGTCATAGCAAAAACAAATAGTAAAATAAACAGCTAAAATAATTAGTTATGAAATAACTGACCCGGGATTAACAGCAGGTTCTGGCGTCTGCTTGCAATATAAAAAATCATCGCCTAACCGAAAATGCCTGTTTCAGAGTAAACTGTCGGCCAATAACAACGGGAGTGGAGAATGATAATGAAGCGTTTTTTTCCTTGTGCAGTGCTGTTTTTCACCTGTGCCAGCGCCAGTGCGGAATGCTGGGTTGTCACTAACGTGCAGGGAACAGGTGCTTATCAGTATAACCAGTACACTATCGAGAACGATGGTTTTACCGGAAAAGTGTTTGCGATCAATATCGATAAAAAATCGCCATCCGTGACCGACAGCCTGATGACCTATACGGTAATAAGCCCCACCGCTATGGTTGGAGAATATGCCACCGAGTTGGGCCTGACTCTCCAGACATGGCAAATTTCAACGGATCGGACCAAAGCGTTTATGACCATCAATCGGACCAACACCAACAACATCATGCAGGATGCTGTGGCTGCATTTGTCGGAGATGTGAAGGGAAAGTGTGCCGCCGTACAATAATTAAGATTAAGAAAATCTATTAAAATAATGTCTTCTGGGGGATATTTATTTTTTGTGTTTAACACATTTAGCTAAATATTATTAGAACAAGAAGTTAAAAATCTGCCATAACATGACAGATTTTTAATTTAAAATTAGAGATTTGCAACGTTATGATATACTTTCTGAACATCATCGTCATCTTCAAGGGCATCAACCAGTCCTTCAAAGATTTCTAAATCTTCCGGCGAGAGCTCAATTTCTGATTGGGCAATCATTTCTAATTCTGTCGTTGAGAATTCAGTAATCCCAGCGGCTTTTAACGCTGCAATACCTTTATGAAGGTCTGTAGACTCAGTATAAATAACGATGTTACCTTCTTCTTCGGTTACATCGCGAACATCAACTTCCGCCTCAAGCAGAATTTCAAAAATACGGTCAGGGTCTGTTCCTTTAAATACAATCACGCCGGTATTGTCAAACATATAGCTGACAGCACCTGCCGCTCCGATATTCCCGCCTTTTTTATTGAAAATTGTGCGGACGTTGGCAATCGTGCGGTTAACATTGGACGTCAGCGTCTCAGCGATGATCATCGAACCACTTGGACCAAAGCCTTCATAACGCCCTTGTACGAAGGTTTCATCACCGCCGCCCTTGGCTTTATCAATTGCTTTATCAATAACGTGTTTCGGAACTTGAGCTTGTTTCGCACGTTCAATAACGAACTTTAAAGATGAGTTTGATTCTGGATCAGGTTCACCTTGTTTAGCAGCGGCATAGATTTCCACACCGAATTTTGCATATACTTTAGACGTTGCACCGTCTTTAGCCGTTTTTTTAGCAACAATATTTGCCCACTTACGTCCCACTGGAATGGTCTCCTGGAAGATTTATTTACATTGCTGCCAGAATAATAACCTGACAACTTTATCCAGCATATTATATCATGAGATATAAATTCTCGTCCATGAGAATTAAAAACACCCTGACTTACGCAATGTTACTTTAAATTTATCAATAGTTAACAAAGTGGAAAACTATTGATGAATACATCTGCGGCTCTTTTATTTTTATTATTAATAATCAAACCACAGCAATAATACATAAGAAGAAGAGACAAATTTGATAATCCTGATGAGGAAGGGCTGATGGGAACGAGCACCGCGCTTCTCAGAGTGGAAGCTCACCTCTTCCATGGTAAATCCGTCATTGTGTTTACGGTTGCCCTACTGGCGTTTATAAACCTGGGGTGAGCTTCTTATTTTTTAACGACGTGTCAGAACGATCCTACGATGGGCATATAACGTTTCTACTGATAGCTGAAACTGATATTCCCCGGCGATGAGTTTGCGTGATTTTAGCATCTTCATCGTCACGCCACTTATCTGCCCCGCATCAACCCTTCGCTGAATTTCAGCCGCGCTCAGCATGAGCTGCTGTCGTAAAATAGACAGCAGGCTAACCTGAAAAGAACGGGTAATTCTGACGCTGACCCGAACCCAACGGCGAGGGAAGATGCTGACAGACCATCGTTCCTGCACACAAAAATCAGGCCGCCCCGATAGCTCAGCGTTGTTTCGCTTCAGCGTCGCGATGTCATAGGCAAAGTGCTGTACCGTGGTGGCATCGTTGGTCATCAGCCGGTGATGAAGCTGACGATCAATTTTGCTGACGTGCAGACGAGAAAACAGGGAGATATTCCAGGTGTAATCGCAGTGAGTACATTTATAAATACTCCAGATATCCAGCAACTTCTTTTGCGAATTTACCCGAATCGTCCCCGAAGGTATAAATTCACGTTTTACACAGCATGAAGGGCAGCGTTTCGCAATGCGCTGGTACCCCACGGGGGCGACGCTCCATGTAACTTTCATAACGTACCTTTTTTAACCCATACAAAACCGGGCCCGTATTGAACGGACCATAAATGTTTATGTATGAAAAATATTTATGAGATATTTTTCAGTGGGTTAGAAAAAGATTTCCAACGTTACAATCCTGTTGTATCGCCCAAAATATGGGCAGAGACTAGCAAAATGACATTCACCAGGTAAATGAGTTGAGTCAACATTTATAATGCTACCGACAGGATCTCTTGATCTGAGCCGCTAAATACCGCGCACCAAGTCTGTATATTTAATAAACAATCACACGACAGAAGGAGCGCTTTATGACACAGCACGAACAGTTTTGTCAGGCCTGCGGAATGCCGATGTCCGCCCCTGATGCACAAGGGAGCAGCGATAAATATTGTGTTTACTGCAGCGACGACGACGGTAACCTCAAACCGTGGGAAGAGGCCGTTTCCGGTCTGGCGAGCTTTCTTGATTCCTGGCAAAAGGTCGGCGAAGAGGAGGCACGCAAGCGGGCAAAACGCTACCTGACGGCAATGCCCGCCTGGGCGCACAAAGCGGACGAGTGAATCTCAATTCAGTGGTTCACCCCAGATTAAAGTGGATTCCGTGAGCTCGTATCGGGCACAACACTCAACCAGCCAGGTCACTGGCTGGTCATAAACCGACGGTCACGCAATCAAAAGACGCGTTACGCTTGCAGCATTCATCACCGGCAGGTCGTCAACAAGAGGGAGTGAGGAGAGTTTATGTTTTCTTACATGATGCTGGGGACTAACGATCTAGCGCGAGCCATCAGGTTCTACGACCCGCTGATGGAACTGCTTGGGCACCCAAAGGCAGGTCGTAACGAAGAAGGCGCCTCCTGGGGGACATTCAATAGCAACACCACCACCGGACTTTGTGTTGGAAGGCCCTTTGACAGACAGCGTGCCGGAGTGGGAAATGGCACGATGGTGGCGCTGAATGCGCGCTCGTTGGAACAGATACAGCAACTGCACGCGCTGGCGCTCAGTCTTGGGGGCACGGATGAAGGCGCACCGGGGCACAGGCCGCAATACGGGCAAGGATTTTATAGCGCTTATGTTCGCGATCCGGATGGGAATAAGCTCGCGTTTGTCTATTACGATCCTGCGCGCTGACACGTTCATTTCACGGCTATATGAATTCAGTACGACGCGACTTTAGCCCGGTGTTTCGATAGGGGCGCTCTCACAGGCTCCTGTCGGGATCACACTTTTCATACCAGGATATTCACTTATAAAAAACAGGTGTTATCATTCACCCCGTAAATACCTATCAACTCAACCCGAGGCTTTGATGCTGGAGAATGTAATCATCCGATAATCAGTTTCCCGACCTTTTCAGGCCGGACTGATTATCAATGCGCCGAAATCGAATGCGGACACCGCTGTGTGTTTGCACGTTTTGCACATGATGATTAAACAGGTTCTTCAGTATGAATTTATCCCGTCAGGAACAACGTACCTTACACGTTCTCGCCAAAGGTGGTCGTATCGCGCACGTCCGCGATGCATCAGGCCGCGTCACATCCGTTGAATGCTACAGCCGTGAAGGGCTGCTGCTGGCTGACTGTACGCTCGCCGTCTTCAAAAAACTCAAAACCAAAAAGCTGATCAAGTCCGTCAACGGTCAGCCCTACCGCATTAATACCACCGGGCTGAACAATGTTCGCGCACAGCCCGATAATCGTTAAGGAGAGCGTTATGGATATCAGCACTCTTATTTTTTCATCCGGTCGCCCGCAACTGTCAGCCGATGAACACAAAATCCCCTGGGACGATCCAGCCTTCAGCCAACGTATGCTGGAAAACCATTTGTCGCAGGATCACGACTGGGCCAGCCGTAGACAAAACGTGATTGAACAGCAGGTCGCGTGGATTGCCCGCCAGATACCGGCGGGTGCACGCATTCTGGATCTCGGCTGCGGCCCCGGCTTTTATACCCGTCGGTTAGCAGAGCGCGGATTCCGCTGTACGGGGGTGGATTTCTCCCCCGCATCTATTGAGTGGGCCCGCCAACAGGCACAAAACGCAGGTCTGAAAATTGATTACATTCATCAGGATATCCGTACTTACAACCCAGAACTCCCCTTCGATTTCATCATGATGACGTTCGGAGAGCTGAATGTTTTCAGTGCAACAGATGCTCAGACTCTTATCAGCCGCTGCGCGCGGTGGCTGGTACCTGGTGGCAGGCTGCTCGCTGAAGTTCATACTTTTGATGAAGTTAAACGTCAGGGCACAGCGCCGGCAAGCTGGCAACGCTGCCCGCACGGGCTGTTCCTTGAGGTCCCCCATCTTCTGTTAACGGAAAACGCCTGGGATGAAGAGGCAAAAACCAGCTCAACGCAGTTCTGGGCAATAGACGAAAGCGGATGCACTACGCGCTTCGGGAGCGTGATGACGGCCTGGCTGGATGACGAATATCCCCGCCTTTTCAGCAACGCGGGCCTTACAGTCGTGCAACGCCCTGACAATACCGAATGGCCGGTCAGCGAGACTTTTGAGGGCAAACTCTTTGCTCTGCTGACTGAAAAATCAAAATCCCCGGAAGGGAGCCACCTGAACATGCAATTCAAAAAAGGAATTAATTAATGGATATCCCACGCATTTTTACCATTAGTGAAAGTGAACACCGCATTCATAACCCGTTCACACCAGCAAAATACGCCACGCTGGGCCATGTACTGCGCATGAAGCCGGGGACCAGAATTCTCGATTTGGGCAGCGGCTCGGGCGAGATGCTCTGCACCTGGGCTCGCGATCACGGCATTACCGGTACGGGCATCGACATGAGTCCGCTCTTCACCTCGCAGGCAAAGCAGCGGGGAGAAGAACTCGGTGTCAGCGATCGCGTGCACTTTATTCATAATGATGCGGCAGGTTACGTCGCCGACGAAAAATATGACGTGGCGGCCTGCATCGGTGCAACCTGGATTGCAGGGGGGTTTGCCGGAACGATCGCGCTGCTGGCAAAAAGCCTTAAGCCCGGCGGAATCATCCTTATCGGTGAACCCTACTGGCGTCAGGTGCCCGCCAGCGAAGAGGTTGCCCAGGCCTGCGGCGTCTCGTCCGTGGCTGACTTTCTCACCCTCCCCGCGCTTGTCGACGCTTTCGGCGAACAAGACTATGACGTGGTGGAAATGGTGCTGGCAGACCAAGAAGGCTGGGACCGATACGAAGCCGCAAAATGGATGACCATGCGTCGCTGGCTGGAAGAAAACCCTGATGATGACTTTGCCTCTGAAGTCAGGAAAGAACTGACGATAGCGCCCAAGCGCCACGTCACGTTCACGCGGGAATACTTTGGCTGGGGTGTATTCGCGTTAATGGCGCGATAGCTTGACGCAGGCGGCACAGCCAGGAAACTGTGCCGCCGTTCAGTCAGAAAGTGCGTGGAACGACAACGGGCGTGCTTACATCGGTGTCCGCATTATTGCTGGATCATCGATTATCAAATTCCAAATACCTGCAATACAAATGCAAATATCATATTTGCGCCCTGTTCATCGCCTCTGTAATTTGTGTTTGATATAAACGCAATAATTTCAGGGTGCTATTGTTTCATATGATAAGACTTGAAAACATAAACAAAACGTACCCTGGTAGTACGCATGCCGCGATCGGAAAATTAAATATCGTTATCAATGAAGGTGAATTTTGCACATTCGTTGGCCCTAGCGGCTGCGGGAAAACCACTATATTACGTATGATTAATCAACTGGATATCCCGGATGCCGGTTCGGTATATGTTCAGGATATTAAAATAGCCGATGCCGATATTATTCAGGTACGGCGAAAAATTGGTTTTGTCATGCAAAGTGCAGCCTTATTCCCGCACCGGACCGTTTCTCAGAATATCGCCACGGTTCCGCGTCTGCTTGGCTGGAAAAAAAAGCATATTCAGGCACGTATTGATGAACTGGTTGAGCTCATGTCCCTCGACCCGAGCCTGCTTACGCGCTACCCCCACCAGCTTTCAGGCGGGCAGCAAGGGCGGGTGGCGATTGCCCGCGCGCTGGCGGCCGATCCCCCGATTCTGTTAATGGATGAACCCTTTGCGGCCATCGACCCGGTGGTGCGGGAAAAGCTCCAGGACGAGCTGTTGCAACTCCAGCAGCGCCTGCACAAAACTATCGTGCTCGTCACCCATGACATCAATGAAGCCATTCGCCTGGGCGATAAAATGGCCATCTTTCAGGAAGGCGGAGTCCTGGCTCAGTTTGATACGCCCGATAGTATCCTCGCCCAGCCGGCCAGCGAGTTCGTGGCGCGATTCATCGGGCCTGAGCCCAACTTAAAACGCCTTGCCAGACTTCAGGTTGGGCAGCTTCCGCGTCACGATGTTCCCCTGGTGGACGAGGAATTAACCCCCATTTCCAGCCAGCATCCGCTGGTTGCCAGCCCGCTGCGGCTGGTGCTCGATAAACAGCTGCGCCCGCTGTACTGGCTTGACCCTGAGCGGCGCACCACCCTGCCCGTATCACTGACCCTGAAGGCGCTTCACTCCCTGCGTTTCGCCTACAGCGCACTGCTGGATGCGCCGGGGGGAGTGCTGGTGCACGTCAACGGAGACGGTCAGTATCAGGGCAGTATTTCCCACGGGCTGCTGCAGCGCGTACTGGACGGGCATGTGGATGTTCGCCGTTATGATTGACTGGCAATGGATTGCGGACAATCAGGGCCCGATTGCCGCCCTGTTCTGGCAGCACACGCAGCTGGTGGCGGTATCGCTCTTTTTCGGTACGGCACTCACCGGGGTATTGATTGGCCTGACCCTGCGCTGGCCCGCATCGGCGCCGGTACTGCTCGGTCTGTGCGGGGTGCTGTTTACCATCCCCTCGCTGGCGCTGTTTATTCTGTTGATCCCGTTTACCGGCCTGTCGCTCACCACGTCAGTGATTGGCTTAACGCTCTATTCACTGCTGATCCTGCTACGCAACGTGGTCGCCGGGATAGAAAAGCTGCCGTCCGACGTGCTCGAATCCGCCCGCGCGCTAGGCTACACGCGCTGGTACCGGTTTGTTGACGTTGAGCTGCACCTGATTCTCCCGTCTTTGTTTGCCGGGCTGCGTATTGCCTCAGTCACACTCGTGGGGCTGGTCACGGTTACGGCGCTGATTGGTCAGGGCGGTCTTGGCCAACTGCTGCTGTCGGGCTTTAACCAGGATTTCCTGACGCCGATTGTGGTGAGTGTGGTGCTAAGCCTGGTGCTGTCGTTTATTTTTGACTCTCTGATAGCGCGTCTGGGCTATTGGGTTACGCCGTGGGCACGCTAATGGACATCTTAACCGCAACCTGGCACTGGTTAATTCAGCCGGACCACTGGCTTAGCGATACGGGGATCCTGCTGCGCTTACGCGAGCATCTCTGGTATGTGCTGGTGAGCATGATCATCGCCTCGGCCATTGCGTTACCTCTGGGGGTGGCGCTGGGCTACTGGCGCAAAGGAGCTTTCCTGGTCATCAATATGTTCAACATTGGCCGGGCGATCCCGTCTCTTGGCCTGATTTTATTGTGCATTATTCTTTTTGGTTTCAATGATGTGCCAGTGTTTCTTGCGCTGGTCGCGTTGTCTGTCCCGCCGATCCTGACCAACACCTGGGTCGGGATTTACCACGCCGACCGCACCCTTTGCGACGCCGCCACCGCGCTTGGCATGACGCCCGTGCAAAGCCTGTGGCAGTTGCGCATCCCGCTGGCGATGCCGTTGATCTTTGCCGGAATTCGCACCGCGATGTTGCAGCTTATCGCCACGGCGGTGGTCGCCGCCTATGCCGGGCTGGGTGGGCTGGGCCGCTTCCTGATTGATGGTCTTGGGCAGCGCGATATACCGCAGGTTATTGCCGGCTCCCTTGTGGTGACGCTGCTGGCACTGGCCTGCGAGGGGATATTTTCACTTATCAACAACGTGTTATTTCAGTCAAAGCTCGCATCTGCAATAACGGAATCATGATAAAAACCACCTGCAAAAAAGAGGCTCTATGAAGCAATCATTATGGCAAGCGTTTAACCGCCGTGGATTTAAATTATCCCTTCTGGCGGCAGGATTATTCAGCTTAAGTTTTACCTCCTTGGCGGAAACCGTCACCATTGGCGGGGCGAACTTTACCGAAAGCTCCATTCTTGCCAATATTTACGCCAGCGCATTAAAGAAAAATAATATTGATGTGAAAACGCGGCTTAATCTGGGTAACCGCGAAATTATTATTCCGGCCCTGAAAAGCGGTGAAATAGATATTGTCCCGGAATATCTCGGCGCACTGTTGAATTACTATGACACCAAAACCCTCGCGACCACCCAGAGTGACGTCAGCGCCGGGCTGGCAAAAGTGCTGCCGGCAGAATTCACGCTGCTCACCCCCTCTTCCGCAAGCTCCGTCACGGCCTGGGCTGTCCGCGCCGAAACGGCCAAAAAATACGGCTTAACCAAACTCTCCGATCTGACGCCTGTTGCACACGAGCTGGTGATCGGCGGCCCGCCGGAGTTTCCGGTTCGCGCCCTCGGTTTGCCGGGTCTGAAGCGCGTCTACGGCCTGGAGTTTAAAGAGGTGAAATCCCTCGACATGGGCGGGCCGCTGTCCCGTCTGGCGCTGAACTCCGGCAAAATTGACGTGGCAACGGTGGTATCCACCCAAGGCTCGCTCGCCAAAGAGGACTGGGTGGTGCTGGAAGATGATAAACACGAACAGCCAAGCCAAAACGTTGTCCCGCTGGTTCGCAAAGCGGCGCTGACGCCAAAAATCGACGACATCCTCAATCAGGTGTCTCACAAGCTGGATAACACCGCTCTTGTCGAGCTGAACAAGCAGGTCGACCTCCAGCACAAGGATCCTGCTGCCGTGGCAGAACAATGGGTCAATACCAACCTTTAACGCATTTAATTATCCAATGGCCAGGGATCGGCCACAACCTGACACGGGCCCCACAATGTCGCACAACACCATGATCCTGAACCTGTTCTTTTTCAATCCACAGGGTGATTACCGGTTCTCATGGCGTCACCCGGACGCCCCCGAGCACGAGATTTTCACCCTCAACTACTACACCGCCCTTGCCCGCAAGGCCGAAGCCGCCACGCTTGATGCCCTGTTCATTGCCGACCATACCGGGATCTGGGACAGCGGCCTTGCCCATTACGCCAATGCCCGCCTTGAACCGCTGACGCTACTCTCGGCGCTGGCCGCCGTGACGGACAATATTGGCCTGATGGCAACCGCTTCAACGTCTTACACCGAACCCTATAACCTGGCGCGCTACTTCGCCTCGCTCGATTTCCTGAGTAATGGGCGCGCAAGCTGGAATATCGTGACCTCCTGGCTGGAAGAGGAAGCCGCCAACTTCGGTCTGGATCAGATCCCGCAGCACGGTAATCGTTACCAGCGCGCCGGGGAGTTTATCGATGTGGTCACCCATCTGTGGGACTCATGGGAAGATGGCGCGCTCCTGTTTGATAAGCCGCGCGGTCTGTTTGCCGATGCCGACAAAGTGCATCATCTTAATCATCACGGCGATTTCTTTAAGGTGCGTGGCCCGCTTAACGTGCCACGTCCGCCGCAGGGGCATCCTGTTCTTGTGCAGGCAGGCTCTTCCGAAGCCGGTAAGCAACTCGCCGCCAGCAAGGCGGATATGCACTTTGTGTTTATCAAGTCCATCGAGCAGGGAAAAGCCTACCGCGAAGAGATGAATCAGCGCCTGAAAGCGCTCGGACGTTCGCCTGAAGCCTTTAAAATCATCACCGGAGTACTGCCGGTGGTGGTGAATTCCGAAGCCGAAAAAGCCGAGCGCCAGCAGCTTAACGCGCAGCTGATGAGCGATCGGATGGCTATCGATCTGCTGTCGGCTTATCTAAAGCTGGATCTGAGCCCTTATCCCTACGATAAACCGCTGCCGCCGCTGCCAGACGAAGCTAACTTCGACGGTATTCGCACCGTACTGCAACTCATCCGGGACTACGACCCCGCACTGACCATTCTGGAGCTGGGTCGTCTGTTGCTGCAAAGCTCCGACAGCTGGCTGGTTATTGGCAGTGCGCAGGACGTTGCCGACACGCTGGCGGAAATCTATCTTTCCGGGGCAGCAGACGGCTTTAACCTGATGTTCCCGCTGCTGCCGGGGGATTTTGATCGCTTCGCGGAACAGGTTGTCCCTATTCTCAAAGCCAAAGGGGTGATGAAAGCCGAATATGCGCCGGGCACCCTGCGGGAAAAGCTGGGCCTTCCGCTGGCCAGAAACCACTTTGCCTGAAGAGCTACAGCCGGGTAACACCGGCTGTTTGCGCCGCCTTGCGCCAGTCCAGTAATAACGAATAAGGCTCGCGCGTCACCTCGCTAAACCCGCCTATCAGCAGCGCGGCACAAATTTCCCGGTATTCCGGCGCAATCACCAGCGTATGAAGCGCCTCACGCAGCGCAGCAAGCGTGTCGGCAGAGGTTTGTGCCGCAGTGATGAGCGGCAATCCAGGCGCCAGCGGACTTTGGTCGATAACCGCCAGCCCGTCCAGCAACGCGGGTTCATGGCGTTGTAATAGCGCCCAGGTCACGCAGTCGATGGCCGCGATATCCCCTTCACCGTGTTTTACATCGTGAAGCGACTGACGATGGCTGCCGCTCAGGACAACGCGCGAGAAAAAGCGCCCGTTCACCGCCAGTGGCGTCACCATTTTCATGAGTACGTTGTAACCTGACTGCGAATCAGTGGAATTGCACACCACCGCTCGGCCGCGAAAATCAGCAAAGGTTTGCTGTTTATCCTCTTCGCGCGCCACCAGCACGCTGCGGTAATAGATGTTCTCGCAGCCCGGTGCGGTGTAGTGAAAACAGCCGACTACCTGAACGTCCAAAAGCTGCGTCACCAGAGGGTAACCGCAGGTTTGGCTCAGGATCAGCTGCGGATTTTGCCAGTGTGTCACCAGCGCCTCCTGCGGCAACGCTGGCGTGAGGCTCCCTACCGGCACACCCCGGTCAACCAGCAGTTTCTGAACTGCCAGCCACAGGGCATCCGTATCGCGGCGGTTAACGGCGTACATCGGGAATGCCAGCGGATCACTCATGACCGTCTCCTTTATGAATACCCGGATGGACCGTCACATCCACCGGTTTCCCCCAGAAATGGCGTAACCATTCACCGTATCCCTTCACCAGAAAACCGTGGTTGCGCCGCTGATAGGCATCGCGATTGTGCAGATAAACCGCCTTCAGCCCATACCAGGGCACGCCTGGCAGATCGTGATGTACAGAATGATAGTTAAGATTCAAAAACAGGACTCGCCAGAACAGCCCGGCCTCGTTGATGACCGAACGCGCCAGCGGATCGTCCGCCGCCCGATGCTCAAAAAAAGATCGCACTTTGGTCAGCGCCAGCGCGGGGTAACTCACCGCCAGAACAAACCACACAGGGGAGAAGCCGAGGTGCGACATCCAGCCAAAGAGCACAGCGAGTAAGACCCCGTGGGTGATCCACATCAGCATGGCCGCTACCTGCATGCGGCGAAAGGCTGACACGGCACTGCCCAGCGTCTGCACGATATCTATCAGCGGCGCCAGCAACAGCCGTCCGATAAAGGTGTTACGCAGATGAATCACCCGCTTCTGCCACGGGCGAAACCGCGCCCAGCTTTCATCGCTGAAGTAATAAGACTCAGGATCGTCCACGGGGACGGTAAGGTGGTCGTTACGGTGATGCGCCAGATGGGAGTCGCGGTACAGGCCATACGGATACCAGACCGCCAACGGCAGCGTGCCGAAAAGCTGGTTCAGCCGGGGAAATCGGGTGGGATGTCCGTGGATCAACTCATGCTGTAGCGACATATACCAGGCGGTAAACCCGATAAGCAGCACGGTGGCGGGATATAAACCCAACGTCTGCCAGTTCGCCAGGGTCGCAAACCAGCCGCCATAAATGGCCATCATGATTATCCAGGTCGGGAGTTCGCTGCGCCACAGGATGCTGGTTGAAAGCTGGTGAATATGTTCTCGTTGTTGTTGGTGCAAATAGAGGGAGTTTCGTTTACCCATTCCTTCAGACGCCCTTTCCGCCAGTGCATATATGGCATGAAGATCGGGGATAACGCCTGAAATAACAAAGAACTTAAATCGCTATGCTTTGCCAGAAAAACAGGGGGCTGCACCACGCAACATCGGGTTAGCCGCCGGACGATAATAGACTCTGAAATTACGACGTTAAAGAAGCGCCAGGCGAACGTCTTCAGCGTCGCCGGGCATTGGCGAAGGATATGTTGTACTCTGCACCTGCTCTAAGCAGCGCTGATTTTGAGGACATTTTAAAAGGGACATATGTACTCAATTTTCGCACGACAAAAAGATGCTTATGCCCATTTAAAAGCCAATATCTGCTGCTGACCACCTCAATAAGAGGTGGTGTTAATCCAGGGATAAAAACCCGCCGCAGCGGGTTTGAGGTTTACCAGTAATATTCCAGGGGACGATTATTCGGCAACCAAAGCAGACTATCAGGATCTGCGCCAATGACTACAGCATGCGCCAGGGCGCGATCATCAGCGCGACGTCGGCGGGTCGTATATAAGTTGTTCCAGTAACCCGGATTCTTGCTGTAGTTTACTCTGGGCGCATTGTCTCCATAACGATCGGCGTAGTGAATATGCTTTACACGACAGCGAGTAGCGTACTGCACGCGCCAGTGTGGCAATGGTTTACCGTGGCAATCACGGTCTTTACGGTTATTGAAAGTAGACATTAGTAAGCTCCAATTAAGGTACCTACAAATGTTCTCCGGTGGTGTCATGGTGCATTTATCCTCCTGCTAATCGGTATGCCGCAAGCGGTCGTTAATCTCCTGCCAGCTCATACCGTGGTGCTCACGCTGATTTCCACACAGAGGGCAAGAGCAAGTTGTTGGGGTGCGTGCAATAATTCCGACCATACGTGGCGACATGACGACAAAAACATGAAAATACTGGCGACGCTTCTGCTTTATACGGCGCTCATGGTGGCGGCGCTCCGCTCGTGTACGTGACATTTTGAAACTCCATGATGCAGGGGCTCATTGCCCCTGCTTATGAGTTCCGAATGGGTAATCGGGCGAAAATTAATCACAGTTGTCCTTCTCTCCTGGCAAACATGCCACCAGCCTTCGTTATTGACTCAACCAGTGCACCAATTGACGGTTCATAGGCCATTCCGCCGCCTGGATGTGTGATGCCACACCATTCTACCGGGTATTCTGGCGGAATATTAGTCTCCTTATCCCATAGACGGTTACCCAGCAACCCACATTCTCAAGCTGTCATAGCGATATTGTTCAGTCGCTGGAATATCTCCCAACGGCCAACAAGGTACGGCGGGTTAATCGGCTAGCGGTCATCACCTCTTTATCCTGCCGCTTAGCTTTCACAGGATGCGCAAGAAGCCAAAATCTTTCAGGCATTGCCATTCTTTACTGTCAAAAATATGGCACAAGAGAAAACGGTGGCTGACTTAAAAGTGAGATAACTGATTGATTTAAATGGTGATAATAGGAATAAAACAACAACATAACACCATGTTTTTATTATAATTTATACCCACTAATATTGAAATGCCCCCACTGGGTTGCTGCTTAGTGGTATTTTGATCAAGTATGGTCTCTCTTATAGTTGCGTGTGAACTCAACAAACATATTGTGAGCAGCCTGCTCATCTCCTAACGCAACTTCGCGCATAACCTGTAAGAGAAGTACGGTCATAGGCATTACTTCATCAAGATCCAGATCTGCGGGATAGCTATCTGGGTCAATGGCCATATCAAGATTATAAAACCACCACAATTCAATCTTTCGTGTGAAAGAAATTATTGTATTAATTTCATCGGTTACATTAAGTAAATCAGCTTCAGGAATTAAATCAAACATTTCATGAGAGAGTTTATTCCTAATTTTTTTTAAGCGTTCAAATGTTTCGATATCACTCTGTTCTAAAGCGTTATGTTCCGTTAACCAGCTTATAGATGCATAAAGCCTACTTTTATTTCTATCTAAAACTTTTTTCCTGTACTCTACGAATTCATCTTCGCTCCCAAAACTTAAGTAAAAGCGTTCTAACTTTCCAATCATTATTTCCTTTAGCAGTTCAAAGGAAGCAATAAAAATAGAATAAGAAATAACCCTTTCCTTTAACGCTTTTGGCTCTAATATTCTCGCCCATTTTTTATAATTCTCATCACCATTCATTAATCAATCCCTTTTAAATAAATCAACATATTCAATCAACATGATTTCATTAAGGTCTTTAGGTTTTTTAAATAATGTACATTTGTCATCGATGAATATGAGCCTGTTATTAACAAGGCACTGGTAAAACTTGTTGCTATTGATAAGATCGCTTTCAACATACTTAGATACATCACCTATTCCGAATTGCCTGAATTTAGTAAAAAACACCAACCAAAGAACATCAAAAACAGAATCTTTGGCTGAAGAACGTTTAACATCATCAACAATAACACTTTGAATAAAGCCTTTTAATTCGGGGTGCGCTTTTTTGTACTCAAGAAAAATCAGATCAATAATAGCAAGAACATTACCCATTACTTTCTCAGACTCTCTTTTTATCATGAAAAGCAGGCTTATTAATTTTTTAATTTCCTTGAGTTGCTTGACCTTGTCTTTGGAAAAAATGACCTTCAGTCTATCTTTTTTAGTTAATTCAGAAATAAATTTATTTAGAATACTTGTGCCAGGATACTCATAATGAATATCCAACGCCTTGAGTGCAGCCTGCTCAAACTCTCTAAATGAAAAAGATTCTGCTCCTGACAATGAATACGGGTGATATTTTTTAGAATGCTCTCTATACAATCCATTCGGTAGCTTATTTACTTTAGTTTTAGCTTCATTGATATTTAAATTATATTCATTCAGTTCATCAGAAATTACTTTTAAAACTTTCTTAGCATCAGACTCACTATTGCAAAGTATTCTATAATCATCCTTAAATCTAACACCAACAAATTCTATATCTTTGAGTTTTAATGATACATCTTTATCAACCTTGGAAAGAATTATTTCAGCAATCAAATCACTTAAAGCAGATCCAACTGATATACCATTTGTTTTTTTATCATTTGAATATTGTAGCAATCTATCAAGCTTATTACCTAACAGAGCGTATTCTTTATCGTCACGCGACTTATTCTTCTCATGTAATGCCCAAGGAATGCTGTGAGTATATATTGAGGCATAAAAATTGGTAATATCAGTTCTAACTAAGTAACTATAGTTCACAGCATCAACAATCAGATCCCTTTCAGCCATCTCAATCCACTCATATATCATTCTCCCAGAACGTATAGGCGATAAAGATAACCCCTCAGTTTTAGTAACAGGAATAGGCAAACTGTATGTAAAGATTTTAGTTTCATCATTAAAAAGGTGGTTAACTACTAACTGCCAATCATTGACAAGCCAATAAACCATATCATGATAAAATTTGGGGTGCTGTATACCAAAAATACGATGAGTGAGTGATGTTTTAGGATATGACACATTAACAATCTCTTTCTCTTTGAGATTATTTAGATTATCAAAAAATGGTTCTCGATTTAATTTAATGCCTCCAGCCTTGAAGCTAGGGGGTAAAACGTACTCCTCAGGAAAATAGCCATCATTCAATAACCATTTACCAACTGCTCTTGGCTTAATATTATTGAGAAGTTTTTTAGTTTCTTGATAGTGCTCCCTAACTAGCATGCAACCCTCGCTTACTCAAACATTATTGTTTTACCATGAAAATGGTAGTTTTATTCTATAACACTTTTCAAGTGAAGCATCACCATAGTTACCGACTGACATTGATTTTCTTAACCAACGCATTGAGAGTATGCAATGCGGCAGACTGACAAAAATACTTCCCTGACCAACATCACACTACACCGTACCCGCCTGCGGTTTTCAGATCTCAGAAATTTTCAGTTTTGATTTTGTTCAGACCGACAGGCCAGGCCGCGCGGCAGTTGGCGATGAAAGAGAGAGCTCACTGAAAAAATTGAAAGGAATTTTAGTTTTTTTCAGTTCTGAGCAGCACCGGACTCACGCCACTTAACCATAACCTATTGATTAATAATAAATTAAAAAATTTAAGTCAGAGCGAATTGAAGAATACGTGATGAGGTGAATATACAACTCATTGAATATAAATACTATTATCCTTCCATCTACTGAAAAATATATACCGCAGACAGTAATAAGGCATGTAAAGGAGCACTAAAGCGAGCAGACATTGCAACTTCCGATTTCATGACCTAAGACATACCCAAGTAACCTAGCTTGTACAGTCAGGCGTTTCACTTCTTGCATTGAAGGAAATGGGCGGGAGAGAGACACAGGAAATGGTTCAAAGATACGCATACCTGGCAGCAGGGCATCTGACCGAACACGTGAGAAAAATTGATGCGATTATAAGTCGCAATGTCACAAATACGGCACAAAAGGAAAAGGTGCTTTACTTAAAAGCGAGGTAACCATTTGATTTAGATGGTGCCGATAATAGGAGTCGAACCTACGACCTTCGCATTACGAATGCGCTGCTCTACCAACTGAGCTATATCGGCCCTGCAAGAGGTGTTCACGAGCGTGAATCACGGGGTAAAAGGTTAAGACTAACCGGGCGATGCGTCAATAGTCAGATTAATCAACCGCCTATTTTTGCATCGCCCGTTTTCAATTACGCACGAATGGTATCTTCGCCGAAGCCGATCCACTTGTAGGTGGTCAGTGCTTCAAGGCCCATTGGGCCGCGCGCGTGGAGTTTCTGGGTGCTCACCGCCACTTCTGCACCCAGGCCGAACTGGCCGCCATCGGTGAAACGGGTGGAGGCGTTGACGTACACCGCGGAGGAGTCCACTTCGTTGATAAAACGGTTGGCGTTGCTCAGGGTGCGGGTCAGGATCGCATCGGAGTGCTGGGTACCGTGTTGACGGATGTGTGTAATGGCGCTGTCAATATCCGGCACCAGCACCACGTTGAGATGCAGCGACAGGTACTCGTTATCAAGCTCTTCCGGCTTCAGCGGCACCAGCGTTGCCGGGCCTTTCAGCTCGCGCATCACCGTCTCATCGCCGTGCAGCGTAATGCCGCTTTCAGCCATCTGCTGACTCAGCGCTGGCAGGAAGCGATCGGCGATGGATTGATTCACCAGCAGCGTTTCCACGCTATTACAGGCGCTCGGGCGCTGGGCTTTCGCATTGACGATAATCTTCAGCGCCGCTTCAATCTCTGCGCTGTCATCAATATAAATATGACAAACGCCGATACCACCGGTGATAACCGGAATCGTCGACTGCTCACGGCACAGCTTGTGCAGACCCGCACCGCCGCGAGGGATCAGCATATCGATATACTTATCCATACGCAGCATCTCGCTCACCAGCGCGCGATCCGGATTGTCGATGGCCTGAATGGCTGCTTCTGGCAGACCGCACTCTTTCAGCGCGCGTTGGATAACGCCAACGGTGGCGGCGTTGGTGCGATACGTCTCTTTACCGCCGCGCAGAATCGCGGCGTTGCCGGTTTTCAGGCACAGCGCCGCCACGTCAACGGTGACGTTCGGGCGGGCTTCATAAATCACGCCAATCACGCCCAGCGGGACGCGGCGGCGTTCGATGCGTAAGCCGCTGTCGAGCAGCCCGCCGTCAATCACCTGCCCTACCGGGTCGGCCAGCACGCAGACCTGGCGGACGTCGTTGGCAATCGCCGTCAGACGAGCTGGCGTCAACGCCAGGCGATCGAGCATGGCTTCGCTCAGGCCGTTTTCGCGCGCCTGGGCTAAATCTTCGGCGTTAGCCACAAGAATCTCTTCACTTTGAGATTCCAGATGATCGGCAATAGTTTCCAGAACCCGGTTTTTCTCACGGCAGGATAACTGCGCCAGCGTATAGGAGGCCTGCCTGGCGGCAATGCCCATTTGTTCCAGCATGTCGAACTCCTTAGCGGGTAATCATGTCGTCGCGATGCACGGCAACCGGGCCATACTCGTAGCCGAGAATGTCGTCAATTTCCTGCGAGTGGTGCCCGGCGATAAGGCGCAACGCATCGCTGTTGTAACGGCTTACGCCGTGAGCGATGTCGCGGCCTGCAAGGCTACGAATACGGATCACTTCACCACGAGAGAAGTTGCCTGTCACGTTTTTAATGCCTTTTGGAAGTAATGAACTTCCACGCTCCAGAATGGCGGAGGTCGCGCCTTCATCCACAATCAGTTCACCGGCTGGCGGTGCGCCGAAGATCCAGCGTTTGCGGTTTTCCAGCGGGGTATCCTGGGCGTGGAAACGCGTGCCGACGGAGATATTCGCCATCACGTCGCCAATCACGCCCGGTAGGCTGCCAGCGGCAATAATGGTGTCGATACCCGCGCGGCAGGCGACATCTGCGGCCTGCAGCTTGGTGCCCATGCCGCCCGTCCCCAGGCCGGAGACGCTGTCGCCGGCAATGGCGCGCAGCGCGTCATCCACACCGTAAACATCTTTAATCAGCTCAGCGTCAGGATTGCTGCGCGGATCGGCGGTGAACAGCCCCTGCTGATCGGTCAGCAACAGCAGTTTATCCGCGCCCGCCAGAATCGCCGCCAGCGCGGAGAGATTATCGTTGTCGCCCACTTTAATTTCCGCTGTCGCGACGGCGTCGTTCTCGTTAATTACCGGAACAATGTTGTTGTCCAGCAGCGCGCGCAGGGTATCGCGCGCGTTAAGGAAACGTTCGCGGTCTTCCATATCGGCGCGAGTCAGCAGCATCTGACCAACGTGAATGCCATAAATGGAGAAGAGCTGTTCCCACAGCTGAATTAAGCGGCTCTGGCCAACGGCAGCAAGCAGCTGTTTAGAAGCGATAGTCGCGGGCAGTTCAGGGTAACCCAGATGCTCACGCCCGGCGGCAATCGCTCCTGACGTTACAATGACAATTCGATGTCCAGCTGCATGGAGCTGGGCGCACTGGCGAACCAGTTCAACAATATGCGCGCGATTCAGGCGGCGCGATCCGCCTGTTAAAACACTGGTGCCCAGTTTGACCACCAGCGTCTGACTATCACTCATGATTCTCTGCCGTTAAAAAGAAGAAGTATCGATCCAAACAAACGTTGTAACAGGAGTCAGCCCGCTTGCCAACAGGCAGCGCAGAAAGCCGGGGTTTTGTTGCGCGGGATCAGACAGCCTGGAGGCAAATGTTGACAATTTTATGACAGAAAAAATTAATCATACTTTTTTATATTCAATAGAACTTTGTCATAAATTTTTAACACGAGCGGGATAAAAACGTTCCTGTTTTTTCACAGTGGTCTTTCACAGCACTCTTTTAAGTATAAAAAAACCGGGATTGAGAAATGCAAAAAACAGCTCTGGCATTAACAGTGATGGGTATTATTGCGTCGTCTTCAGCTATGGCCGCAGAAGTTTATAACAAAGATGGTAATAAACTGGACGTCTACGGCAAAGTCAAAGCCATGCACTATATGAGCGATGACTCCAGCGCTGATGGCGATAAAACCTACGTGCGTTTTGGTTTTAAAGGCGAAACAAAAATTAACGATCAGTTGACCGGTTATGGCCGCTGGGAATCTGAATTTGCCGGTAATAACGACGAAGGCGGTAGCGCTTCTTCGCAGAAAACACGTCTGGCTTTTGCCGGTCTGAAATTAAAAGACTTTGGTTCTTTTGATTACGGTCGTAACCTCGGCGCGCTGTACGATGTTGAAGCCTGGACCGATATGTTCCCGGAATTCGGTGGTGATTCTACCGCCAAAACCGATAACTTTATGACCAAGCGCTCAAGCGGCCTGGCCACCTACCGTAACACCGATTTCTTTGGTATGGTCGACGGTCTGGATTTAACCCTGCAATATCAGGGTAAAAATGACCGTAGCACCTATGCCACCGCCAACGGCGACGGTTTCGGCACTTCTCTGTCTTATGATTTCGGCGGCAGCGACTTCGCGATCAGCGCGGCGTACACCAACTCTGACCGTACCGACATACAGCAGGCAAAATCGCTGGCGAAAGGCGGTAAGAATGCTGAATCCTGGGGCACCGGCGTAAAATATGACGCCAATAATATTTACCTGGCGATGATTTATACCGAAACCCGTAATATGACCCCAATTAAAGGTCTGGTTTCCGCCGACCAGGGTTTTGCGAACAAAGCACAGAACTTTGAAGCCGTAGCGCAGTATCAGTTTGATTTCGGTCTGCGTCCGTCACTCGGCTACGTGCAGATGAAAGGTAAAGACCTGGATAACGGGATTGGCGATCAGGATCTGATGAAATATGTTGATGTTGGCGCGACCTACTATTTCAACAAAAATATGTCGGCATTTGTCGATTATAAAATCAACCTGATCGATGAAGATGCGGTGACCAAACGTCTGGCTATTATGACCGACAACGTGGTTGCTGTCGGGATGACCTACCAGTTCTAAGATAATACGAAAAAGGCCTCCAGCTGGAGGCCTTTTTTATGACCGAATATCAAGGCCCGAAAATATCGGGCCTTTATTATTAAGCCGTGCGCTTCACCGCTTCATTCGCAAAACCGTCGGCAGGTTCCAGCGCTAAATCCAGGCTCTTCAACAGTTCGCTCGCCCGCTCGTGGAAACCGCGCAGCGTTTGCTGCAGACGTTCTACGACCTCCGGGTCTTTGATCGCGACAGCCTGCCACGTTCCCTCTTTGTCGAACAGGCCGAACTGGTAGCTGTAGGTGAAACGATGCTCTTCAGCTTCCATTTCCATCCACCAGCCCCAGAACTCACGCTTCTCTGGCGCGGGTTTTACGTTAACGCAAACGGCCAGGCAGTCGAAAAAAAAGCGGTTGTCCTGGCACTGTTCTTCGCGGATGTAGGGGCCAAGCGCAGTGAATTTCTTGATCAATCTACTCTTCGGGTGTCCACTCGGTAACGTCATTGCGATCTCCTTTAGTGATGCAACTGTTTTACCAAATCAATAGAATTTATCAATATATTAACAAAATCTATTGTTGATCCACCCGGCAATTTCCTTCAGCGCCTTATCAAAATTACGATACACCGGGTTAAACGGAATCGGCATCAGCTTGCCCTGCGCCGATGACGAAACGATCAGCCGTGACTCTTCCTCCGGGCTGAAAGGATCGTTATCCCAGTAGCCGGAAAGCATCGGTGTCGGGCAGCGGCGCCCCAGCAAACCCTGGGTTTTCAGCGAATAGCGGTTCAGCTCCACGCGCAATGCTTCATCAGAGGCATCGTGCATACCTAAACGCGAGGCCAGGACGTCGAGGTACATTTCGGGCACGCGGCCCTGACGCAGCGGATCGCTCAGCAGGCTATGGACCACCGGACCAAGGCAGGCCACGGCCTTCAGATTCTGCGCTTCCAGATAGGCCAGACGTACGGCGATGTTAGCGCCGAAGCGGAAGCCAAAAGCCGCGAGGCGGGTATGATCCACCCAGGGAACATCGCGCAGCTGCTTAATCACGTGCTGATGCAGCATGCTGGAATCCTGGGTTAGCTTCCATTTGGAAGAAAAACCGATCGACGGCATGTCCACCGTCAACATCGCAATGCCAAGCGGGGCAAAATAACGCTCGTACAGGCTGTAATAGTCGCTTTGCAGGCCATCTAATCCGCCGCACATCAATACCGTCGGGAACGGGCCATCGCCTTTCGGCATATGTAGAAAACCGGTGATTGGCGCGCCGCCGGGAATCGCAAACTCCAGTTCGCGCATTGACCCCGGCAGACGTTTGGCGGCCTCTTCATAAGCACGGTTCGCCAGCGCCTGCGCCTGTTCGGCGAGGTCATCCCCCTTCAGGTGCGGATAGGCGGCAATGCTATAAAGATTAGAGGCATGCAGCCAGTGACGGCCGCTGAGGGTCTCGTCCTGCTCCTGCATGGCCTTCTGCTGCCACTGCATCGCCTGCGTTGACCACTCGTAAATCCAGTTGCCGCCGCGATAGCCCACCACGGTGTCGTACAGCTCATCGTCGGTGCGTTCGGCAGTACTCATGACGATACGCGCCTGCACGTCGAGAATTTCCTGCGGCGAGACGCCACGCCAGATCCACATCAGGCGATTAATCATTCGATACCAGTGCGGTACGGTGCTGCCGCTCAGCGCGGACTGCATGCTTGGAGCTTCACCGCTACTGAACCGGCGTACCAGCGTGGACGTTTCAGGGTGTTTAAAACGCGGCTTAAATAGCGTTTCGCTGAGATTAGCTTCTGGCATCACAAAACCTCCATGGATACGATCTTTAATCCATTGTAACGCGTGGGACATTAAAAAAAACAACGCCCGGCATGACCGGGCGTTGGAAGCGCATTTATTGACTGAATTAACGGCCAGAAATAGGCGGTACAAATACCACGCCCATGTCCCACGGCTGTTCAATCCAGGTATCCTGCGGGATATCTACAACATAATCGTCAACCAGCGGGCGGCCAGCCGGTTTAGCGAAGATGGTGACGAAATGTGCTTTTGGATACATTTCGCGAATTGCCACGGCAGTACCGCCGGTATCGACCAGATCGTCAATAACGATAAAGCCTTCGCCATCGCCTTCTGCGCGCTTCAGGACCTTCAGCTCGCGCTGGTTGTCGTGGTCATAGCTGGAGATGCATACGGTGTCGACATGACGAATGCCCAGTTCACGTGCCAGCAGTGCGCCCGGTACCAAACCACCGCGGCTAACGGCGATGATGCCTTTCCACTGTTCAGATGGCATCAGGCGTGCAGCCAGCTTGCGCGCGTGAATCTGCAACATGTCCCAGGTGACGACGTATTTTTCGCTCATGTGAAGTGTCCCAGCCTGTGTTATACGGCTTAAAAAGTGTTCAAGGGGGAAATAGGTTGCGCGAGATTATAGAGATCTGACGCACTAAAAACCAGTGTTAAGCGGAATCCCCGGCTCTTTTTACGTGGTTTGTTCTACCGGAAAGGGCAGAAAGTGGTATTCTCAACCCCATCGCGCAAGCCAGGCTTGTGGTATATGTCTATGCTAACCCTTTACCTGCAAGCGACTTTTGCAGAAAGCCGTAAGGAGACTCATCGTGTCTGAACTGTCTCAATTATCCCCGCAACCTTTATGGGATATTTTTGCCAAAATCTGTTCTATTCCGCACCCTTCTCATCATGAAGAGCAGCTCGCCGCGCACATCGTCGGCTGGGCGAAAGAAAAAGGCCTTCACGCCGAGCGCGACCAGGTTGGCAACATTCTGATTCGCAAAGCCGCGACTCCGGGTATGGAAAACCGTAAACCGGTTGTGCTGCAGGCTCACCTCGATATGGTGCCGCAGAAAAACAATGACACCGTACACGACTTCGCCAAAGACCCGATTCAACCGTACATCGACGGTGAATGGGTGAAAGCCCGTGGTACCACGCTGGGTGCCGATAACGGTATCGGTATGGCTTCCGCGCTGGCGGTGCTGTCTGATGAGTCCGTTGAACACGGCCCGCTGGAAGTTCTGCTGACCATGACCGAAGAGACCGGTATGGACGGCGCGTTTGGCCTGCAACCTAACTGGCTGCAGGGCGACATCCTGATCAACACCGACTCGGAAGAAGAAGGTGAAATCTACATGGGTTGCGCCGGTGGTATCGACTTCACCAGCAACCTGCCGCTGACCCGTGAAGCCATTCCGGCTGGTTTCCAGACCTTCAAGCTGACGCTGAAAGGCCTGAAAGGCGGCCACTCCGGCGGTGATATTCACCTCGGCCTCGGCAACGCCAACAAGCTGCTGGCGCGTTTCCTGGTGGCCCACGCGGCGGAACTGGATCTGCGTCTGGTTGACTTCACCGGCGGTACCCTGCGTAACGCGATCCCACGTGAAGCCTTCGCCGCTATCGCTATTCCGGCAGACAAAGTCGACGCGCTGAAAGGGCTGGTAGAGACCTATCTGCACATTCTGCAAAACGAGCTGTCTGCCAAAGAGAAAAACCTGACGCTGGTACTGGAAAACACGACCGTTGAAGGTAAAGCGCTGACTGCGGCATCTCGCGATGCATTCACGCAGTTGCTGAACGCAACGCCGAACGGTGTGATTCGTAACTCCGACGTGGCAAAAGGCGTCGTCGAAACCTCCCTCAACGTGGGCGTGGTTTCCATGACGGAAGATACCGCCACGATCCACTGCCTGATCCGTTCCCTGCTCGACAGCGGTAAAGATTACGTGGTGAGCATGCTGGAATCACTGGGTGCGCTGGCGGGTGCCAAAACCCAACCGAAAGGCGGCTACCCAGGCTGGCAGCCGGACGCGAACTCTCCGGTCATGAAGCTGGTGCGTGAAACCTATCAGCGCCTGTTCAACAAGGTGCCAAACATTCAGATTATCCACGCAGGTCTGGAATGTGGTCTGTTCAAGAAGCCGTATCCGAACATGGATATGGTCTCCATTGGGCCAACCATCACCGGGCCACACTCTCCGGATGAACAGGTTCATATCGAAAGCGTTGGCCAGTACTGGCAGCTGCTGACGGAACTGCTGAAAGCGATTCCGACGAAGTAAGTTCTATGCCTCGCTTGGCCGGTCTACCTGTCAGGTAGTCCGGCCATGTAACGTAACGCCGGGAATAGTTTACCGGCGTTTCTCCATTCGATAATTCACAAACGCCTCCCCACGCGCCACTACCCGCTGTTCTGCGACAACCTGAAATCCCATACGCTCAAAACACGGCCTGGCAGTGATACTTGCCTCCACCGTTAATGTTCCCGTTGGTATCAAAGCGAACAACTCGGCCAACAACGCGCTGGCGACTCCCTGCCGGGAATGCGTCGGCGAAACAAACAGCAGGTCAATATAGCGATCCATGGCGGTAATAAAACCGACGACTTCTCCCTCTTTTTCTGCGACCAGCACTCGCGAGGCCGCCAGTTTTTGCCGCCAGCGAGCTTCATCCACCTGAGCCCAGGCGTCGATTTGCGCGGGGGCATAGTGCTGGCTGGCTGTTTCCCGTACCGCACGCAGAAAAATCTGGCATAAGGTTGTGAAATCACCGTCGCGATAGGCCCGAATTTGCATCGTTAAATCCCTAACAGAAGCTGGCGTTCCAGCTGTGGATCCAGCAGTGAGACATGTAAACCAACCAGCCGTACGCCACGTTCCGATCGTCGCTCGTGCCAGGCTTTGTGCGCGGTGGCGATCAGATCGTCTTTGTTGAGTTGCGGCCAGACGTGCTCCTGAGTGGTCTGCTGAAAGTCATTGAATTTGAGTTTAATTCCCTGACGGGCAATACGTAGATCGGGCCGGACTTTCGCCAACCGCCGTTCGAGTTCAGGGTAGAGACGCTCGACAATGGCTTCGCAGTCGACCCATTCATGAATGTCCTCTTCCAGCGTACGCTCCACGCCGATCGACTTGCGCTGGCGATCGTTGTGGATCTCACGTTCGTCGATCCCATGACTACGCTCCCAGAGGATCCGTCCGAATTTACCAAAGCGCTTGAGCAGCATCGCGAGATCGCTATTCTGCACATCTTCGCAGGTGCGCAGCCCCATACTTTCCAGCTTAGCCGCTGAGACTTTGCCCACGCCGGGAATTTTCGCCAGCGGCAGGGTTTGCAGAAACGCCGGGACCTCGGCGGGCGTAAGAACGAACTGGCCGTTGGGTTTGTTAAGATCGGAGGCGATTTTAGCCAGAAACTTCACCGGCGCAACGCCCGCAGAGGCCGTCAGCGCCAGCTCGTTGAAGATGGTCTGGCGAATTTCCTGCGCCATTAGCGTGGCCGAGCCGTGGCAGTGCACGCTATCGCTGACGTCCAGATAGGCTTCATCCAGCGAGAGCGGTTCAATCAGCGAGGTGTAGCGGGAGAAAATTTCCCGAATGTGGTGGGAGGCTTCACGGTAGGCTTCAAAGCGCCCCGGCAAAAGCGTCAGGTGCGGACACAGCTTCAGGGCGGTAGCGGTAGGCATTGCACTGCGTACGCCAAATTTACGCGCCGGATAGTTCGCCGTGCTGATGACGCCACGCTGCACCCGACTGCCGCCGATGGCGACAGGAATATCGCGCAGGGCGGGGTTGTCGCGCATTTCGACCGCGGCGAAGAAGCAGTCCATATCGATATGGATTATTTTGCGCATCGTTAGCCCTCACTTACCACTGGATAAGTATACAGCATAACTTTAGCAAATGAGAAGTGTTGCAAATCGCCCGGCAAAGCCGGGCGATTAAGGGACTACAGGATACGATTCTGTTGGCGCTGCGCCTCGCGGGCCATCCGCTTTTTACGCGCATCGCACGGTTCCGGGCAGTCGCACACTTTTTCCAGCCCCAGCGAAGAGATGCCGCCGCAGCTGCCCTGCAGGCTTTTCCGCTTCACCAGATACCCCAGCGACATACCGAGGATCACGAGGGCAAAAATGCAGAACGTCGCCAGAAATACCGTTAACATCATCAGCCTCCAAAGTCGTCGAGCATGATGTTTTCATCCTCCACGCCTAGCTCTTTGAGCATCTTAATGACCGCGGCGTTCATCATCGGCGGCCCACACATATAGAACTCACAGTCTTCCGGCGCCGGGTGGTCACGCAGGTAGTTCTCATACAGGACGTTATGAATAAAGCCGGTGTAGCCCGTCCAGTTATCTTCCGGTTGCGCGTCGGAAAGCGCAATATGGAAGGTAAAGTTCGGGTTATCACGTGCCAGCTGCTCAAACTCCTCTTCATAGAACATTTCACGCAGTGAACGCGCGCCGTACCAGAAGCTGATTTTGCGATGACTATGCAGGCGCTTAAGCTGATCGAAGATATGCGAACGCATCGGCGCCATCCCTGCACCGCCGCCGATAAACACCATTTCAGCGTCGGTGTCTTTGGCGAAGAACTCGCCGAACGGTCCGGAAATGGTCACCTTGTCGCCGGCCTTAAGCGACCAGATATACGAGGACATAATCCCCGGCGGCGCATCCGGCGCGGACGGCGGCGGCGTGGCGATACGCACGTTGAGCATGATGATGCCCTTTTCTTCCGGATAGTTCGCCATTGAATAGGCGCGCAGCGTCGGTTCTTTCACGTCGGAGACATAGCGGAAGAGATTGAATTTATCCCAGTCGCCACGGTATTCGTCCGGCACGTCAAAGTCGGCGTACGCGACTTTATGCGGCGGGCACTCAATCTGAATATAGCCCCCGGCGCGGAACGGCACGCTTTCACCCGCAGGAATCGCCAGCTTCAGCTCTTTGATAAAGGTGGCTTTGTTATCGTTAGAGATAACTTCGCATTCCCACTTTTTCACGCCAAACACTTCGTCCGGCAGCTCAATTTTCATGTCCTGACGCACGGCGACCTGACAGGCCAGGCGGCAGCCTTCTTTGGCTTCGCGCTTGGTAATGTGCGACAGCTCGGTTGGCAGAATTTCACCACCGCCCTCTTTCACCGTGACCCGGCATTGGCCGCAGGAGCCGCCGCCGCCGCAGGCTGAGGAGATAAAAATACCGTTGCTGGACAGCGTATTCAGCAGCTTGTCGCCCGCCGGGGTTTTAATCTGCTTATCCGCTTCGTTGTTAATTTCAATCACCACATCGCCAGCGTTAACCAGCTTCGATTTGGCAAATAAGATCAGCAGCGATAGCACCAGCACAATCAGCGTAAACATCACTACGCCAAGTATAATTTCCATGATTAACGGCCCTTATAGCTGCACACCGGAGAATGACATAAAACCTAACGCCATCAGCCCGGTGGTGATAAAGGTGATCCCTAAGCCGCGCAGTCCCGCAGGCACGTTTGAATACTTCATCTTTTCGCGAATTCCCGCCATCGCAACGATTGCCAGCATCCAGCCGATACCGGATCCAAAACCGTAAACGATGGATTCACTGAAGTTATAGTCACGCTGTACCATAAACGACACACCGCCAAAGATGGCGCAGTTCACCGCAATCAGCGGCAGGAAGATACCTAACGCGGTGTACAGCGACGGGAAGTATTTATCGAGGATCATCTCGAGGATCTGCACCAGCGCCGCAATCACCCCGATAAAGGTGATGAAGTTGAGGAAGCTGAGATCCACGCCGTCAACCAGCGCGCCGTCACGCAGCACCAGGTTGTAGACCAGGTTGTTGATCGGTACGGCGAGCCCGAGAACCACCGTTACCGCCACACCAAGACCAAAAGCGGTGGAGACCTTCTTCGAGACCGCAAGGAAGGTACACATCCCGAGGAAGAAGGCCAGCGCCATGTTTTCAACGAACACGGCGCGGACAAACAGGCTAATGTAGTGAGCCATAATCGGTTACTCCTTTTCCTGCTGTTCCGGCTTCCAGCTACGCAGCGCCCAGATCAGCAGACCGATAATGAAAAACGCGCTCGGCGCGAGCAGGAACAGGCCGTTTGGCTGATACCAGCCACCGTTTTGCACTGTCTCCAGCACCGTGACGCCAAACAGCTTGCCGCTGCCAATAAGCTCGCGCAGGAAACCAACGATGAGCAGAATAGCGCCATAACCCAAGCCATTGCCGATGCCGTCCATAAAGCTCGCCAGCGGTGGCGACTTCATGGCGAACGCTTCTGCACGCCCCATCACGATACAGTTCGTGATGATAAGCCCGACGAAAACCGACAGCTGTTTTGAGGTCTCATAGGCAAACGCGCGCAGTAACTGATCGACCACAATAACCAGTGAGGCAATAATCGCCATCTGTACGATGATACGTACGCTGTTAGGAATATGGTGGCGGATCATCGAGATGAACATGCTGGAAAACGCCGTCACCAGCGTGACCGCAATGGTCATCACAAACGCCGTTTCCAGCTTGGTGGTGACCGCCAATGCCGAGCAGACGCCGAGCACCTGGAGCGCGATCGGGTTATTGGCGATAAGCGGCCCCACCAGCAGGCGTTTCATCTCTTTCATTTCACCCTGTTCAGCCATGGTTCAGCCCTCCTTCACGCACCTGTTTCAGGAACGGGCCAAAGCCCAGTTCGCCCATCCAGAAATCAAAGCTGTGCTGCACGCCATTGGCCGTGAGCGTTGCGCCAGAAAGACCGTCCACCGCGTACAGATCGCCCTGTGGTGCCGCGCCCTTCATGACTTTCAGCGCCGGATGACCTTCATCGTTGACGACGCGTTTACCGACAAACTGCGCACGCCAGTTCGGGTTTTCAACCTCGCCGCCGAGCCCCGGGGTTTCTCCCTGATCGTAGTAAGTGATGCCTTTAATGGTGCGCCCGTCAGTGTCCAGCGCCACAAATGCATACATCATTGACCACAGACCGTTGCCATAAATCGGCAGGACGATCTCCTGTACCTGCTGCTTTTCGTCTTTGATGAGGTAGATTTCCACCATGTTGCTGCGACGACGAATACCGGCTGGGTCTTCGCTGGAAGACAGCGCGATACTCTGTTGCGGGTCCTTCAGCGCCTGGATCTGGTTAAACTTCCCGGGGTCGCCCTCAAGCATCGTGCCGCTTTTCAGATCCAGCAGCCGTGGCGTTACGCGGCTGGCATACACCTCAGCCACCTCGTCAGCAGACATCTTGTCGTGCATCAGCCCGGCCACCGCCAGAATATTGCGCTGTTTATCCAGCGCCCGCTGCTCCTGCTGAAGCGGCTTGAGGCCTACGGCAGAACCGGCAACCACAATAGAGCAGACCAGACAAAGCACCAGCACCACCAGCAGCGTTTTGCCGATGCTATCGTTACTTTTCTTCTCAGCCACGCGACTTCCTCCGCTTAATATTGGCCCGCACCACCAGGTAATCGAACAGTGGTGCAAAGAGGTTGGCGAACAGAATGGCCAACATCATCCCTTCTGGATAAGCTGGGTTAACGACGCGAATCAGCACGCACATTGCGCCAATCAGCGCGCCATAGCACCATTTGCCTTTATCGGTAAACGAGGCGGAAACCGGGTCAGTGGCCATAAACATCATGCCGAAGGCAAAACCACCGAGCACCAGATGCCAGTACCACGGCATGGCGAACATCGGGTTGGTTTCGGAACCAATCAGGTTAAACAGCGTGGCGCAGGCGATCATGCCGACCATCACGCCGGCCACGATGCGCCAGGAGGCGACGCGGCCAAAGATAATCAGCGCCCCGCCAAGCAGGATCATCAACGTGGAGACTTCACCGATGGAGCCCGGAATGTTGCCGATAAAGGCATCCATCCAACTGACCGGCTGCCCGCTGACGACGTTGACCAGCGCTTCACCACCATGGCTCGCCCATTGGGAGAGCGGCGTCGCCCCGGAGAATCCATCGGCGGCGGTCCAGACCAGATCGCCGGAGATTTGCGCCGGATAGGCAAAGAAGAGAAACGCACGCCCGGCCAGCGCCGGGTTGAGGAAGTTGCGACCGGTGCCGCCAAAGATCTCTTTCGCAATCACCACGCCGAAGGAGATGCCGAGCGCCGCCTGCCATAACGGCATGGTCGGCGGAACAATCAGCGCAAACAGTATTGAGGTGACGAAGAAACCTTCGTTGACTTCATGCTTGCGCACAATCGCGAACAGCACTTCCCAGAACCCGCCAACCAAAAAGACCGTGGCGTAAATTGGCACAAAGAACACCGCGCCCAGCATCATCATGCTGAGCCAGCCGGCATCCGGCGCGAAGCTGACGCCCAGCGCCTGCGCCACACTGTAGTGCCAGTTGCTGGCAATCACCTGCTGCAGTTGCTCTGCGCCGTACAGCTTGTGTAGCGCCGGGATGGTTTGCAGCCCGACGTTATACATCCCCCAGAACATCGCCGGGAAAACGGCGAACCAGACGAGGATCATCATGCGCTTCAGGTCGATGGCGTCGCGAACGTGCGCCGCGCCTTTGGTGACATGCCCCGGCGTATAGAGCAACGTCGCCGTCGCTTCATACAGCGGGTAATATTTTTCAAGCTTGCCGCCCTGCGTGAAGTGCGGCTCAACTTTTTCCAGTAGCTGTTTTAAGCCCATCACTTAACCTTCCTGCTCAATTTGCGTTAATACGCGGCGCAACACCGGCCCGTATTCGTATTTGCCCGGGCAGACGTAGGTGCACAGCGCCAGGTCTTCTTCATCAAGCTCCAGACATCCCAGCGCCTGCGCGCTGTCGGTATCGCCTGCCAGCAGGTCGCGCAGCAACATAGTGGGCAGAATATCCAGCGGCATCACCCGCTCATAGTTGCCGATAGGCACCATCGCGCGCTCGCCGCCATGGGTATCCGTCGAGAGATTAAACAGCTTCTTCTTGAGGAAGTGGCCCAGCGTGGTGCGGGTAATCGAAAACTTGTCGCGCCCCGGCGTTACCCAGCCAAGCAGTTCTTTTTCGCGCCCTTCTTTCAGCACGCTCACCTGCAGGTGGAAGCGGCCAAGAAACGCATGCGGGCCCGATGCCTGGCTGCCGTTAAGTACGGAGCCGGACAAAATGCGGTTTTCACCTTCGTGCAGTTCTCCCGCCAGCAGGGCATTGAGATCGGCCCCCAGGCAGGTGCGTAACAGACGAGGATGCTTAACCTGCGGGCCGCCAAGGGCGATGACGCGCTCGGTCCAGATGACACCATCAAGGAACAGCTTGCCGTAGGCAATCACGTCCTGATAGTTCAGATGCCATACTTGCTTTTGCAAGCTGACTGGCTCGAGGAAATGAATGTGAGTACCGACTAACCCTGCCGGATGCGGGCCAGTGAACTGATTAAACGTCACCTGCCCCTGCGGATGACCGCCCAGTTTGCCGCCGCTGCTCTGACAGACGTGGACTTTACCGTCAGTCAAACGCGTCAGCACGGTCAGGCCGGCGTTAAACGCCTCGCGCTGGGCGAGAATAATTGGCTGTGGATCGGCGGACAGCGGGTTAGTGTCCATGGCAGTCACGAAAATCGCCGCCGGTACTGAACCTGGCGCCGGAGTTTTGCTGAACGGACGCGTGCGCATGGCCGTCCACAGCCCGGATTCCACTAACTGCGTCACCACCACTTCGCGCGGCAGCGTTGCCAGTTCATCGGCAGGATAGGCCGTAAAGTTCAACGACTCGTCACCTTCGACGTCAATGACTACCGACTGCAGGACGCGGCGTTCGCCACGGTGAATTGCGCTAACCGTACCGCTGGCGGGGGCAGTGAAACGTACGCCAGGAATCTTCTTGTCTTCAAAGAGCAGTTGCCCTTTCACGACCCTGTCGCCCTCTTTTACTGCCATCGAAGGACGCAGTCCGTTATATTCTTCGCCTTTTACCGCCACGCGGGTCACGGCAACGTCATCAATACGTTGCTGGTCGGGCAATCCAGCTATAGGCAGATCGAGGCCTTTAGTTATTTTAATCATACTGTTCGCAGGTATCCGTTAACGACGGCGTCAACTCAGCGCTGAGGCCAGCGTTTAGGTTAACGAGACAAAAGAAAGGAGGTTCGCCTGAAGGCCAATCGTATTCCATCACCAGGCATGATGAGAATCTGAAGCATCCTTTCTTACACTGTTTAGAGAGTTACTATCTGAATCATCCAGCGAGTATCCGTTTTACCCATTTTCAGCCTGAATGATTACGTAACGAAAGTTTACCATTTTATCCTTCGCTGATGCAGTAGTTCCGCTTTTCTGGCCACTAAATTGCGAGCTGAGACGCAAACTGCTACGGATTCGGACAAAGATATCTGGCGAATCATCGGTTTATCCTACACTCTTTTTACAGGCTTCCATTTAGCGGGCGATCAGCACAACACACCGCCCCATCGTGGGAATACAACACGAAATTGTAAACGCCAAACGCCCCACTTGCGAAAAAATGCGGTGGTGCTAAGGTGAGCGCACAAAAAACAGATTTGTCTGCTTTTTTCTCTCTGTTGCCTCTCCTGGCGTGTAGTTATTTTTTATCAAGGAACAAGTAGTATGCGCAAAATCGCATTATTTATTGCGATGCTTTTAATGCCGTGCGTTTCGTTTGCTGGGTTAATGAGCAGCAACAGTCCGACGACGCCTGTCAGCAAAGAATATAAGCAGCAATTGATGGGCTCCCCAGTCTACATCCAGATCTTCAAGGAAGAGCGCACGCTCGACCTCTATGTGAAAATGGGTGAAACCTATCAACTCCTTGATAGCTATAAAATTTGTAACTACTCCGGCGGTTTAGGGCCGAAGCAGCGTCAGGGCGATTTCAAAAGCCCGGAAGGGTTTTATTCGGTACAACGTAGCCAGTTGAAGCCAGACAGCCGCTTCTATAAAGCGATTAATATCGGCTTCCCGAACGCGTATGACCGCGCGCATGGCTATGAAGGAAAATACCTGATGATTCACGGTGCCTGCGTGTCGGTGGGCTGCTATGCCATGACCGACTCGGGCATTGATGAAATCTTCCAGTTCGTGACCGGCGCGCTGGTCTTCGGGCAGTCCAGCGTCCAGGTCAGCATTTATCCGTTCCGCATGACCGATGCCAACATGGAACGTCATAAATATTCCTACTACAAAGATTTCTGGCAGCAGCTTAAGCCGGGCTACGACTACTTCCAGCAGACGCACAAACCGCCGATGGTTTCGGTCGTCGATGGCCGCTATGTCGTTAGCAAGCCGCTGAGCCACGAAGTGGTTCAGCCGCAGCTGGCGTCAAACTACGCGCTCCCCGAGGCAAAATAAGCGCCATTCGCCTGGCATAATCTTGTGCCAGGTTTCATTCCCCGTCAGCGGTTGGGTGGCAATCACGGTCACCACATCGTTGGCGGTCGTTTCCTGCTGAAAATCAATTTCCACGTCCTGATCCAGCAGCTTCGCCACGCCAAACGGCGCCCGACGCGTAATCCAGTACAGGTTGGTGGAGCAGAACGCCATGACGTAACGCCCGTCAGACAGCAGCATATTGAACACGCCTTTTGCGCGCATTTCTTCCGCCAGCGAAGCAATATACTTAAACACCGCCTGCATATTTCCGGGCGTACGCGGGTAGCGTTGGGTCAGCTTGTGCAGCAGCCAGCAAAATGCCTTTTCGCTGTCAGTTTCTCCGACCGGGCGGAATTGTCCGGTCTCCAGCGTTTTATAGCCAGAGAGCTGACCATTGTGGGCGTAGGTCCAGTTGCGTCCCCACAGCTCACGGGTGAATGGATGCGTATTTTCCAGCGCCACCATGCCGCGGTTCGCCTGGCGGATATGCGCGATCACCGAACAGGACTTGATAGGATAATCCTGAACCAGTTTGGCAATCGGCGACTGATAGCTGGGATGTGGATCTTTAAAGGTGCGACACCCTTTTCCTTCATAAAAGGTGATACCCCAGCCGTCTTTATGCGGCCCGGTGCCGCCACCGCGCTGAACCAGCCCGGTGAAACTGAAGCAAATATCGGTTGGCACATTAGCGCTCATCCCGAGCAGTTCGCACATATCACACCTCCACAGCAAACGGGGCCGAAGCCCCGTGAAACTTATGCCTTAACCATCTCTTTTTCGATCAGCATGATCAGGATGTGAATCACTTTAATGTGAATTTCCTGCACGCGATCGGCGTAACCAAAGTGCGGTACGCGAATTTCAATATCAGCAGAACCGGCCATTTTACCGCCGTCTTTACCGGTCAGGGTGATGACCTTCATGCCTTGCGCACGTGCCGCTTCAATCGCTTTGATCACGTTAGCTGAGTTGCCAGAAGTGGAAATACCCAGCAGCACGTCGCCCGAGCGCCCCACGGATTCAACGTAACGAGAGAAAACATATTCATAGCCGAAATCATTGCTCACGCAGGAGAGATGGCTGACGTCAGAGATCGCAATCGCCGGGTAGCCCGGACGGTTTTCACGATAGCGACCGGTCAGCTCTTCGGCAAAGTGCATCGCATCACAATGAGAGCCGCCGTTACCGCAGGAAAGCACTTTACCACCGGCCTTAAAGCTATCCGCCAGCAGGACTGCTGCGCGCTGAATGGCATGGATATTGGCTTCATCTTTCAGAAAGTTTGCCAGCGTATCGGCCGCTTCATTCAGTTCGTTACGAATAAGATCCTGGTACATGAGGATAATCCTTCAGCATTAATAAAATTGTCGCCGCTAGTGTACCGGATAGCATCACCACAGAGAAGCAAGGGCCGATGTATTCAGCGGATGTTTGAATTTTTGGTGCGCTAAAAAGCATCAACAATGTGAGCGAGGTTGTAATTATTTTGTAAACACATTGCTAATTAAAATCACATCAACTACAACCATATCATCACAAGTGGTCAGACCTCCTACAAGACAGGGGCATTTCTCTATGATGATTTTGAGTATTGTTTTAACCATTGCTTTACTCGGTGCACTCTTCTATCACCGCATCAGTTTAGCGCTCGGTAGCGTGATTTTACTGGCTTGGACCGCGGCGCTCGGCGCTGCTGGCCTGTGGAATTTGTGGCTGCTGGTACCGCTGGCCATCATTCTGGTGCCGTTCAACTTTACGCCAATGCGTAAAGCGCTGATCTCCGCGCCGGTATTCCGCATGTTCAGTAAGGTAATGCCGCCGATGTCGCGCACCGAAAAAGAAGCGATCGATGCCGGCACCACCTGGTGGGAAGGCGATCTGTTCCGCGGTAATCCGGACTGGAAAAAGCTGCACAACTATCCACGTCCGCAGCTCACCGCCGAAGAACAGGCCTTTATCGATGGTCCGGTGGAAGAAGCCTGCCGCATGGCGAATGATTTCCAGATCACCCACGAAATGGCGGATCTGCCGCCGGAGCTGTGGGCGTACCTGAAAGAACACCGCTTCTTCGCAATGATCATTAAGAAAGAGTACGGCGGCCTGGAATTCTCCGCTTATGCTCAGGCACGCGTATTGCAGAAGCTGTCCGGTGTTTCCGGGATCCTGGCGATTACCGTCGGCGTACCGAACTCCTTAGGGCCGGGCGAGTTGTTGCAGCACTACGGTACTGAAGAACAGAAAAATCATTATCTGCCGCGCCTGGCGCGTGGTCAGGAAATCCCTTGCTTCGCGCTGACCAGTCCGGAAGCCGGTTCTGATGCCGGTGCGATTCCGGATACCGGCGTCGTCTGCATGGGCGAATGGCAGGGTGAACAGGTGCTGGGTATGCGCCTGACCTGGAACAAACGCTACATTACCCTCGCGCCAATCGCCACCGTACTGGGGCTGGCGTTTAAACTCTCCGATCCGGATAAACTACTGGGCGGCGCGGAAGACTTAGGTATTACCTGTGCGCTGATCCCCACCAGCACCCCCGGCGTGGAAATTGGTCGTCGTCACTTCCCGCTGAACGTACCGTTCCAGAACGGCCCAACCCGCGGTCAGGACATCTTTGTTCCAATCGATTACATCATCGGTGGGCCAAAAATGGCCGGTCAGGGCTGGCGTATGCTGGTTGAGTGTCTGTCCGTAGGCCGCGGCATTACCTTGCCGTCGAACTCCACCGGCGGCGTGAAATCCGTCGCGCTGGCCACCGGCGCCTACGCACATATTCGCCGTCAGTTCAAAGTGTCCATTGGTAAAATGGAAGGCATTGAAGAGCCGTTGGCGCGTATCGCCGGCAACGCCTACGTGATGGACGCCGCCGCGACCCTGATTACCTACGGCATTATGCTCGGTGAAAAACCGGCGGTCCTGTCGGCTATCGTCAAGTACCACTGCACCCATCGCGGCCAGCAGTCCATTGTTGACGCCATGGATATCGCCGGGGGCAAAGGTATTATGCTGGGCGAAGGCAACTTCCTGGCCCGTGCTTACCAGGGCGCGCCAATTGCCATCACCGTAGAAGGTGCAAACATCCTGACCCGTAGCATGATGATCTTCGGCCAGGGCGCCATTCGCTGCCATCCGTACGTGCTGGAAGAGATGGCCGCCGCGCAGAATAAAGACGTTAACGCCTTCGATAAACTGCTGTTTAAACACATCGGCCACGTCGGCAGCAACAAAGTGCGCAGCTTCTGGTTAGGTCTCACTCGTGGCTTAACCAGCTCGACGCCGACCCGTGATGCGACGAAGCGTTACTACCAGCATCTGAACCGTCTGAGCGCCAACCTGGCCCTGCTGTCTGATGTTTCCATGGCGGTGCTGGGCGGTAGCCTGAAGCGTCGTGAGCGTATCTCCGCGCGTCTGGGCGATGTGCTGAGCCAACTGTACCTCGCCTCTGCCGTCCTGAAACGCTATGACGATGAAGGTCGCCATGAAGCCGATTTACCGCTGGTACATTGGGGCGTGCAGGATGCGCTGCACCAGGCAGAGCAAGCAATTGACGATCTGTTGAAGAACTTCCCGAACCGCTTTGTTGCCGGTGCCCTGCGCCTCGCCATCTTCCCGACCGGCCGTCATTACGATGCGCCGTCCGATAAGCTGGATCACAGCGTGGCGAAGATTCTGCAAACGCCGAGCGCCACTCGCTCCCGTATTGGCCGTGGCCAGTACCTGACGCCGAGCGAACATAACCCGGTGGGCCTGCTGGAAGAAGCGCTGGTAGACGTGATGGCAGCCGACCCTATCCACCAGCGCATCTGTAAAGAGATTGGCAAAAACCTGCCGTTTACCCGCCTGGACGAACTGGCACGTAACGCGCTGGCAAAAGGGCTTATCGATCAAACCGAAGCGGCCATTCTGATCAAAGCGGAAGAAAGTCGTCTGCGCAGCATCAACGTCGACGATTTCGCTCCGGACGAGCTGGCGACCAAGCCGGTAAAGCTGCCGGACAACGTGCGCAAGGTTGAAGCCGCGTAACCTCTTCGATTCGTTATCCCCAAAGCGGAGCCTGGCTCCGCTTTTTTTTATCCAGACAGTCCTCAGCGCGGCAGCGTCCTGATAAGGTGTTACAGTTAGATTTACGTCCTGCAATAAAGGAGTTCATCACGTGCCTGGCTTGAAGATTACCCTTTTACAACAACCCCTGGTCTGGATGGATGGACCAGCCAACCTGCGTCACTTTGATCGGCAGATGGAAGAGATTGTCGGGCGCGACGTGATTGTACTGCCGGAAATGTTTACAACCGGTTTTGCCATGGAAGCCGCCGAACAGTCGATGGCAGAGGAAGAGGTTGTCGCCTGGATGCGAGAGCAGGCACTACGCACCAACGCCCTGGTTGCCGGCAGCGCCGCGCTGCAAACGCCGCTGGGTGCGGTTAATCGTTTCCTGCTCGTGGAGCCGGAAGGTCAGGTCCACCTCTACGACAAACGCCATCTGTTCCGTATGGCCGATGAACATCACCACTATATTGCGGGTAACCAGCGCGTGGTGTTGACGTGGCGCGGCTGGCGCATTCTGCCGCTGGTGTGCTACGACCTGCGTTTCCCGGTGTGGTCGCGCAACCGCAATGACTACGACCTGGCGCTGTACGTTGCCAACTGGCCCGCGCCGCGTTCACTGCACTGGCAGGCACTGCTGACGGCACGCGCTATTGAGAATCAGGCTTACGTCGCTGGCTGCAACCGCGTTGGTACCGACGGCAACGGCCATCACTACCGCGGAGATAGCCGCATCATCACCCCACAGGGCGAGATTCTGGCTACCGCCGAACCCCATCTGGCGACCCGCATTGACGGAGAACTTTCTCTGACGCAACTCCAGGAGTATCGCGAGAATTTCCCTGCCTGGCAGGATGCTGATCCGTTTGCGTTAGGTTGATTCCTCAGCGTGTGGATGAACGCCACACGCCCGGCGAGCAGCCATATTCCAGCTGAAAGTGGCGGATAAAGTGGGCACAGTCGCTAAACCCCATACGCCTGGCGATATGCGTCACGCTCTGCTGCGAGTTTTTCAGCAACCAGCAGGCGTAGCGCAAGCGGGCGCTACGGATAAAGTCACGGGCATTTTTACCAAACTCAGCGTGAAATAGCCGATTAAGCTGCCGCTCGCTTAACTGCACGTCATGTGCCAGCCAGGCGGTAGTGAGTGGACGGGTCAGATACTGTTCAATATTCAGTACCGCCCGTCGTAACCTGGAATCAGGGATTCGCTTCACATTTGGCGGCTGCAGCGTGGCCGCGTCATGCGAAACCAACGACAGGTGCTGACAAACGGCTGCCGCCACTTCATCCCCCGCATAACGTCGGATAAGTTCGGTGGCAAAACTGATTGTCGAGACGCCGCCAGGACAGGTGACTACATCACCCTCATCAATAAAATCATACCCTTGCTCAGCGTAAACCTGAGGAAACCGCTGGTGGAATGCCTCAAGCATATTCGGATGGATAGACGCTCTCCGCTCATTGAGTATCCCTTCCTCTGCCAGCACGAAACTCCCCGAGCCAATCCCCACCAGCGGAACATGAGCGTGATGTGCATGGCTCAGATATTCACAGGCAGCACGGGAACCTTCATTCAGACAGCGAAGGCTGCCGCCAATGATTGCAATATGGCTAAAGAGTTCAGGGGAAAGATAAGGTGAACCCGCCCTCACGCTGATACCAGCACCGCTGGCAATTGGGCTCTCGGAACACTCGTTCAGCAACGAGAACGTAATGGCACTTTGCCGACGGCGCTTTTTCACGCTGCCAGCATAACGCAACGCTTCCATTAGCCCGGAAAGTGCCAGAAGGGAAAATCCGGGCCACAGTAGCAACCCCATGTGTATAGACGAATCAGACGGGGCATCGCCATCCGGTGATTGGAATAGAGTGTTCATTTACTTGCCATAAATAATTAATCATTTGTTGTAGTACGCTATTTTTATATTTCATACGATATCTGCGATTGTATAAACCAAGCATAAATGACACCTGCATCATTTTAAAATCTTTTATTTTCCTATTTTTATTTCTTTGAACTTCGACACACATAGGTCGGCAACGTACCTAATGTAAAAATATAGTTGCCATTTCGTTGTTCGTTGATACGCATGTAGATACTTTTTTCGGGATAGACAAAGAATAGGGGCTCATATTTTACCAGCCATTCATCATCAACGTTATCGTCAGGGAATTTCAAATTCCGCTCAGAGGTTAAATAATAGAGGTTATCGTTACGTTCAACGCGGAAGAATATTTTCCGGTTAAAGATTTTATCCTCATCGCTGTGTACACTGCCGTTCATGCTCAGCGTGCCGGTTCGCCCATCAAAGGCATAGTTAAGCCAGATAGCCAATTTTTCCCCCGGATGATGTTGAATTAGATTGGCCTGACAGTTAAAGGACGGCGGATAATAGCGCAGCCACAGATAATAGCCTCCCAGAATCAGCGCAGCGGCAAGGCAAAAGCAAAATGCAGAAAACAGTTGGCGATAACGCGCCATATCAGCGATCCTCAATAAAGTAATCTGACAGGCAACGATTACGTTCTTTCATTGGCCGGTCGCAGCGGATGACAGAGGCGCGCGGCAGCATGGCGTACCAGGCAACGTAGATCCACGGGTAATTCACACAGCTCTCGGCAAACTGCACCACGTAGGACAGCGCCTTCTCGCGCTCGGCTTGCGTTTGTATATCGTTCGCCATATAGATGCGACAACTTCCCGACGAAGCGGCAAACCGATAGCCATCCGCAAAGAGCGCCTCCCCGGCGTTGCTATGGCCAATACCAATCATGACTGCTCCAGAAAGCGTCAATACGCTAAACAGGGCGATCATTATCCAGAATGGGCGCACTGCAAGTCGTACCGTCCCTTCCCGCCTGCTAAAATCGGCAGCGGGTGCTTCCTGTGGTAATGGTTCGACAATCGCCGAAGAGGGTATCGACAGTTCAGCCTCGAGAGATTGAGGCTGTGGGAGCGCCTCACGAATGACGATTTCCGTATCGCTGGCAAGCGTTAAACCAATACGGGGAATGGTCACTATCGGATCAACCTCAAAGCCAATCTTCTTCAACCCTTTGCGGAGAATAGAAATATTCTGGTAATACGTATTGGGTGAAACCAACATTCCCCGTCGCAGCCATACGTTCTCCAGAAACTCCTGCTGAGTGACAATGGTCCCCGCTCTTTCAATTAATAACAATAAGCAGCGACCTGCAGGTGAATTTAATACAACAACATGGTCTGGCTGGCTGACTCTGCGCAGCGTGCCCGTTGCAGGATGAAATTCAATAAGGCCGTTAATGATATAATGCTTATGCATAGTGTCGGTTAAAGTTCTCCATTTCCATTTATCTAACCCAACCCGTATTAATCTCGTGAGGTATCAAGGTCATTGCCGCACCGCGCTGAAGATTAATGTGACTGATAAATGTAAGGCTGTATATGTTGCCCGTTGGCGAAAAGTCTTATTTTTTCTTTCATTCCTTTCACTTCACTTAACCCCATCAATCGCGTCAATGCCAGGTAGAATGCGGTATACAGACCGTTTCACAGCACCTCTTTTGCTTTTCTCATCTTTTCTGAAGTGAATCAACATCATGATAAACACATTGATTAATAAAGAATTAATTTATTACTCATGAAATCACCAATCTTCTTCGCGTGTTTCTCAGCCATTCATCCTCGCCTACTTGACATTGACAAAAATAGACTTAATAAAAAATTGAATGCAGCAGACATAGATGTCTTCTTTATTCAGCCCCACATATCGAGAAACCATCTTAAATGCAGATATAGTGCGGGCTACAGGATGGTTTCATTTATCATTGAGAAATGAAACCATCAGCAAAAATCGAGATAATCACTCGGGAAAAGTGAATCAGCGTAAGCACCAGCTTTGCCATCATCACACAACTCGACAATGGCCTTACGAAACATTTATCAAAGCCAGACTTTCATGAACAATTGTCGCTATGCTCAGTAATGAGCAATAAACGTTACAAAAATTCATGGATGCTTCGCGCATATGCACTCTGCAAACCGGCATTTGATATAACGTGAGATTAGTTAAGATTAATTCAGTCCACCTATTCATTCTCCGGTGTATAGTGGATTCATGTAATGTTTAATTGCTTCGAGAGTACCGGTTGTAAGCAGCCGCTTTGGCTCTCCTCATTACAATTATAAATTGAGGAATAACATGGAGAAAAAACTCGAACGCGCTCAGTTTCTTAATGTGGCATTAATGGGAGGCGATAGCTATGCGCGCCATGGCATTACGGCTTTATTGCACAACATAGCCCCTGAAACACATATTGTGATATCCGCCGGAGATTATATCCAGCTTGATAACGCGCTAAAGAAATGCACTGTAGATATTCTTTTGCTATCCGGCGTGGAAAATAACCGGCCGGGATTTGATTGTCTGGAATATATAAAAAAGATCCATATCAATTATCCGCAGATGATGATTTGTATGTATTCCGTGTCATCGGGCTCACTACTGTGGGTTCGAGGAGATATTGATGCTTATATTTCCTTGCAGCTGCCAATTTATCAGTGGCGTTCGCGTCTGCAAAAGATGATTGGCACTCGCTACCAGCGAGAAGACAAGCCGGTGGTGTTATCGCTGACACCTGGTGAATGGAGAGTACTGAAGGAATTAAAGAACGGACTGGATATTCGCTACATTGCCGAAAGAGAGAAGCTTTCTTACCGCCGGGTTAGCGCGTTAAAAAATTCGGCGATCAGAAAACTTGGGCTCAGAAATAAGACAGATTTGCTGGTCTTCTTAACCAGCTAGACCTGCCGTGTTCAGATCACATCCCGAACTAACAAAACAATGGAAAAAACAAATGAAAGCAAGCATCAATAACAAAACTCTGTTGGCCTTAAGCATCGCAGCACTGTTACCTATGGGATCAGTTATGGCGGCCACCACCAGCGGCGGTACCGTGAATTTTAACGGGAGTGTGGTGACCACCGCCTGCGCGATCAGCGCCAATAGCGCCAACATTGACGTCGATATGGGACAGGTCCGTACCGCAACGCTGGCAGCCGCTGGCAGTGAAGCAAGCACCGCAAAAGCATTCTCTATCATCCTGGAAGATTGTGAAATCGCCGATACCTCTGCATCAACCGAGCAGGATCCGATTTCCGCGACAACGGTAGCGGTCACCTTCAGCGGTACACCAGACGCTACCGATACCGACAGCCTGGCCGCCGGGTCAAACGGCAGCAGTTCTTCCGCGCAGCATGTGGCAATCCGCCTGTATGACGAGCAAGGCAACATCGTGAAATTGGGTGAACCTGCCGCAGCTATTCCGCTGCGTAACGGCTCCAATATCCTCAACTTTAGCGCGAAATACTATTCACCAGAAGGTGGAGCAACCGCGGGTGATGCCAGCGCGGTCGCCACCTACACCGTAACCTACTCGTAATACCACAGCCCGGTGATGCCGCCGGGCCACTCATTCATCAGGAGAAACACCATGCGCTCATTAACCTGGATCTGCCTGGCCGGTTCACTGTGTACCTCCGTTGCCTATGCGGGCGGCGTGGGGCTGGGTGCCACACGAATGGTTTACTCCGGTGCGGTGTCACAATCGACATTGCAGGTCAGAAACACGCACGACACATCGACATTCCTGATCCAATCCTGGGTAGAAGATGCGTCCGGTAAACGCTCTAACGACTTTGTCATCACCCCCCCGCTATATGTGCTGAAGCCGTCGACGGAGAGCGTGGTGAAGGTGATGTTCACCGGTGAAGCGCTGCCGCAGGATCGCGAAACCCTGTACTGGATAACGGTCAAAGCCATTCCGCAACAGAATAAAAGCAGTGCGGAAAACTCGCTGCAGTTCGCCTCCGCAAATCGCATTAAAGTCTTTTATCGCCCGGAAGGTATTGGTAATGACGCCAGCGAAGCGTGGAAAAAAATCAGCGGTAAGGTACAGGGGGGCAAAGTGATCCTGATAAACCCAACGCCCTATTACCTGACCACCATCAATCTAAAAATTGACGGTAAGCCGGTAGCGCCGGTGATGATTCCGCCCAAAGCCAGTACGAAACTGGACGGCGTATTCACACAGGCCAGTGCCATAAGCTACCAAACCATCAACGACTATGGCGCATGGACGCCGGCAAACAACATCGCCTTAATCCGGAACTAGTCACATAAGGCATATAAGCGTGAAAGTAAAAATCGTTTGTGCTCTGGTGATTTTCTCCGCCATGCGTCATGCCGCGGCGGCAGCGGATGATTTGCAATTCAACCCCGCATTCCTTAACGGCGAGAATGCAGCGACGGCCGATCTCTCGTGGGTTAACGCCGGTAGCGCGCTGCCTCCGGGCGATTACAGTATTAACGTTTATATCAACAGCCATTACGCGTTCACAGGGACCGTGAATTTCAGCACAGACAACCGGGAAACTCAGGGTCTATCGCTGCCCTGCCTGACCGCGACGCAGTTGGATGCGCTAGGGGTTGATACCCACCAGACCACGGAGGGCACCTTGCCGTTGACGAAACGCTGCTATTTCCTGAATCACCTCTTTCCCGGCGCAAACTTTGATTTTGACCAGAAAACGCTGACGCTTAACTTCACGCTGCCACAGAGCAACATGCGTAACCTGCCACGCGGTTTTGTTAGCCCGGAAAGTTGGGAGCGTGGAGTCACGTCCGCCTGGCTGAACTATGTAGTGAACGGTGCCAACAATGAATATCAGGACACCACGCGGACTCGCGACCAGCAACTGTTCGTGAGCCTGAACAGCGGTGCCAACCTGGGGCCGTGGCGGTTACGCGATTTCACAACCTGGACCAAAGATACCAACGAGCTGACCCACGTACAAACCTGGCTACAGAGGGATATTCCCGCTCTGCACGCACAGATCTACGCGGGAGAAACCTACACCTCCCCTCAGGTATTTGATTCCGTCGGGCTGCGCGGTATTGCCCTGAAAACCGACGATAACATGCTACCCGCCAGCTTGAATGGCTACGCACCGGAAGTCCGCGGTATTGCGCGCAGCAACGCCACGGTGACCATCCGCCAGAGCGGCAACATTATCTATCAGACCAACGTCACTCCGGGGGCCTTTGTGCTTAAAGATCTCTATCCAACGTCATCGGGAGGGGATCTTGCCATCACGATTGAGGAGAGCGATGGCAGCAAAACGCAATACACCGTCCCATTTGCCAGCGTGCCTAATCTGGTGCGCGCAGGACAGTTTAAGTACGCGCTGGGCGCCGGTAAATTTCGCCCCACGGGCAGCGAGGACTCGCCGGAATTGGCCCAGGGGGAACTATTCTTTGGCTGGCAGTACGGTTTGACCTTTTACGGAGGCGCGCAGTTTTCCTCGAACTACAATGCCCTGGCGCTGGGTGTGGGGCAAAATCTCGGGCGACTTGGAGCCTATTCTCTCGACATCACCCACGCGCGAAGTACGCTGGCGGATGACAACCGCTATACCGGTGATTCGCTACGCCTGCGCTATAGCAAGCTGCTGAATAATATCGGTACACGATTTAATTTCTATTCTCTGCGCTACTCGACCGAGGGATTCTATACCCTCAGCGACACCACCTATAAGGAGATGCGCGGCGGAACGGCAAAACAGGTCGTGGCAGATGACGGCACGATGACCACCAGCTATGAGAACGTCTATAACCTGCATATGTCGCGCAAAGCCAAAAACCAGCTTCTGCTGTCGCAATCGTTGGGTGAATGGGGCTCGCTGTCGTTATCATGGGATCAGCAAAGCTACTGGAATACGTCGAAAAAAACGCAGGGGATTCAGTTTGCCTGGAATACAACCTTAAAAGGCGTCTCCGTCGGCGTGAGCTTCCAGCGCAGCACCAGCCTGTACGATAACGAGCGAGATAATATTCTGGCGATGTCCCTCTCGGTACCGTTCGGTCAGCCTCAGCTCGCAACCCGTACACGCTTTACTACCACACATTCCGATTCGACGGGCACGACCAATAGCGCCGGTATCAGCGGCTATGTACCGGGGCAGGACAATTTGTTCTACAGCATCAATCAGCGTTACAGCCGCCAGCAACAGTACGGCGGCGACGCCATGCTGCAATATGAAGGCCAGTGGGGTGACTACAACCTGGGCTATAGCTACGGCAATCACTCGCGCAACCTGAGCTACGGTATCAGCGGCGGCGCGGTACTGCACAGTGGCGGCCTGACACTCAGCCAACCATTAGGCAACACCAACATCCTGATCAGCGCACCAGGCGCAAGCAATGTCGCGGTCCTTAACCATAAAGGCATCAAAACCGACAGCCGCGGCTACGCGGTTATCCCTTATGCCACGCCATATCGTGTGAATCAGGTCGCGCTGGACGTCACCACCGTCGGCAACAATGTGGAACTGGACAACGCCATCGTCAACAAAACGCCAACCGACGGTGCAATGGTACTGGCTAACATCACTACACGTCAGGGAGCAAAAGGGATGTTTATCGTCCACTATCGCCGTGACGTACTGCCCTTTGGCACCGTCGTTTCACTGCAGGACGACGACCGGACCAACAGTATCGTCGGCGATGGCGGTAGCCTGTATCTTTCGGGCCTACCGCAACAGGGCACGCTCAACGCGGTATGGGGACGCGGCAGCGATCAGCGCTGCGTCATACGCTATCAGTTGACTGAGAAGCGCTATAACGCCCGCACCGGCCTCTATTCGCAGGAGGTGGTATGTCAGTAATCTCGCGTACATCCGGCATTGCGTTGCTGCTGGCCGTTGCCACACCAGCGCAGGCCTATGACGTATTGATTTCCGTTACCGGCAACCTGATTGGCAATACCTGTGAGGTCTCAACAGACTCTAAAGAACAGGACGTCTATCTGGGCAATATCAGCGCCAAGCAGTTCAGCGGTAGTGGCGCGGTCAGTAATATCACCACGCCATTCACGCTGAAGCTGGAATCATGCGGCCCAACGTTTGCTGGTGTGAAGATTCGTTTTAGCGGCACGCCAGATACGGAAAACCCACAGTTGATCAAAATTGCCGACGGCGGCGCTACCGGTGTGGCAGTTCAGATCCTCGATAAAGAGGGCGCGATCATTCCACTCAACACCCTAACATCAACCTACGGCGCGGCGGGTAACGATAGCGTACAAATGACCTTTTATGCGCGACTGGCGGCCAACGGAGCGACGGTCAACGCGGGAAATGTGTCGGCCATTGCCACCTGGACTACGGAGTATCAATAATGCGATTTTTACTATGTTTGTGTTGGCTGCTGGCCTCCAGCAGCGTCTGTGCACTGGAGTGGAAATCTGATATTACCCTTTCCCCCACCGCCATGACCTATACAGGCCCGGCAGATTCCGTTGTCCCCGGAAAGATCATTGGTTCGACATGGAGCGCCACTGCCAGCGTTCAGCAGGTCTTCTGGTGCGGTTACATTTTTACCTGCTCTAAGGGCACACTTGAACCAAGTAGCAGCGTTCTCTCGACAGGGATGACGGTCACGATTGATGGCGCAAACTACTCAGTTTTTGAAACGGGTGTTTCCGGTATTGGCTTTATCCTTGGACTGAAGGACTTTAACGGCACAACCTATGTGCCTATGAAAACCACAATAACGCAGACCTATCCGGCAGATGGCACAAATGGCTATGCGCAGGACTTAGGCTGGTCGGCAAAGGTAACGTTTATCAAAACAGGAACGGCGCTGAAGTCGGGGGTCTATCAGACTCCCACAATTAACGCTGCCATTCTTACCGCCTATAACAATGAAACCAAAACCGCGCAGGTGATTATCAATCCGACCACCTTTACCGTAACCGCCAGCGGCTGCACCGTTGGCACCAAAAGCGCCAACGTGAATCTGGGGACGCTTGATGTGCGCACGCTGCCCAACGTGGGGAGTACTTCGCCGTCAGGGACATTTAACGTTAGCCTCACCTGCGATCAGTCAATTGCCGTCAATGCCGTGATGACTGACCAGACAACGCCGTCGAACACGTCGTCTGTGGTCACGCTTACCGGTGACTCTACCGCTTCCGGCCTGGGCGTACAGTTCTTTTATAACGGCAGCGGGCCGCTGATGATGGGGCCAGACAGTTCCGCAGCCGGAACGACCAACCAGTTCTTTATCCAAACGACCTCTGCCGCACAGACGCTGTCGCTGCCATTTCAGGCGCAGTACATTCGAACCGGCGATCTGACGCCGGGGTCTGCCAACGCGCTGGCAAGCATTACGTTTTCGTATCAGTAGGAAAAATGTCTGACAAGGAAGAGTGGGAAGCAGAAATGACAAAGGGCCAAGCTATTTCTAGCTTGGCCCTGAATAGTGGCGGAACGGACGGGACTCGAACCCGCGACCCCCTGCGTGACAGGCAGGTATTCTAACCGACTGAACTACCGCTCCGCTGTGTTCCCTTGGGAACGAGGCGAATATTACGGATTCCCTCGGAAACCGTCAACGCTTTTTCTCTGTTTTTGAATCGTTTGCTGCAAAATTCGCCCATACGCTTATTTTCACAGCAAAATAGCGGTTTTATGCCCGCCAGAGACAGCTTCCGCCCTTCTTCTGCACCAGATCAAGCCGCGATTCATGGTTCATCAGCTCTTCATCGGTCGCATAAACAACGCGCAGTTTACTCGCCGCGCGGACAATACGCTGAATTCCGGTATCCCCCACCTGTTGCTGCCCTTCGCCTTCCATCGCAAATTTAATCGACGTCTGCCCACCGGTCATCGTCAGATAGACGTCTGCCAGGATCTGGGCATCGAGAAGCGCGCCGTGCAGCGTACGCTTGGTGTTGTCTATTTCATAGCGCGAGCACAACGCATCGAGGCTGTTACGCTTGCCGGGGAACATTTTCCTCGCCAGCGCCAGGCTATCGGTGACTTTACAAAAGGTATCGGTTTTTGGAATACCGCGATTGAGCTTACTAAACTCATAGTCCATAAAGCCGATATCGAACGATGCGTTATGGATGACCAGCTCCGCGCCGCGAATGTAGTCAAGAAACTCATCGGCAACGTCGGCAAAGGTGGGTTTATCCAGCAAGAACTCGTCGGCGATACCGTGAACGCCGAAGGCTTCAGGGTCCACCAGCCGGTCGGGCTTGAGATAAACGTGGAAGTTGTTGCCGGTCAAACGACGGTTGATTACTTCGACGGCACCTATCTCGATGATCTTGTGACCTTCATAGTGCGCGCCGATCTGGTTCATACCGGTGGTTTCGGTATCCAGAACGATCTGTCGCGTAATTGCAGTGCTCATATCAGTCATTTATGTCAGACTTGCCGTTTTACTTTCGATTGCAGATACAGGAAGTCTACCAGAGATGCTTAAACAGGTAGAAATTTTCACCGATGGCTCTTGCCTTGGTAACCCAGGCCCTGGCGGTTATGGCGCTATTTTACGCTATCGTCAGCGGGAAAAAACCTTTAATGAAGGCTATCGCCTGACCACCAACAACCGGATGGAGCTGATGGCGGCGATCGTCGCGCTGGAAGCGCTGAAAGAACCGTGCACCGTGGTGCTGAGCACCGACAGCCAGTACGTACGCCAGGGGATCACTCAGTGGATCCACAACTGGAAAAAACGTGGCTGGAAGACGGCGGATAAAAAGCCGGTGAAGAATGTCGATCTCTGGAAACGGCTCGATGCGGCCCTCGGCCAGCATGACATCCGCTGGGAATGGGTGAAGGGCCACGCCGGGCATCCGGAGAACGAACGCTGTGATGAGCTGGCACGAGCAGCAGCCTCCGCGCCAACCCACGACGACGTTGGCTACCAGCCGGAAGCCTAAGCGTCCGGCGGTTTACGGTACTGGCGGGTCGCGCCGACCGCCTGCGGGATACGGCTTTTTGCCTTATTTTGCCGCATCGGGTTCAGCGTCAACGGAATGGTGCGTTTACGTGCAACAATCAGTTGCAGACAACCCAGCGCAGGCAAATGGGTGCTCAACATGACGCCCCCCTGCTTCGCCCAGGGCAGCACCTGAAAACGGCTCTGGTGCAGCACTTCAAAATTCAGCAGCGCCAGCCAGTCGAGCTGGCGGGTCATGGTAAACATTCGGCTGTTGTAAGGGACGGATTTGCGCAGCACCGGAAACAGCTTGCGTAGCCCCATCAGGCTCACCGGGTTGAAGCTGCTGATAATCAGCCAGCCGTCATCAATTAACACACGGTCGGCTTCGCGCAGCATACGGTGTGGGTCGCTGCACCAGGGCAACGTATGGGCGAGCAGGCAGGCATCGACCGACTTCTCGGCAAACGGCAGATGCAGCGGATCGGCCAGTACCTGCATCGGGCTGCCTTCCAGCGAGATATTGACCTGATGTGAGATCGCACAGGCTTCGGTATTGATTTCGGCGCTCAGGTTACCGACCTTGAGCAGGTGAAAACCGTACAACTTTCCGAGCCAGGGTTTCAGTTGACGATCGATAGCCTCGCGATAATATTCACCCCAGGGTAATTGCGCCCACGAGACAGGCGCTGAGACTGTTTGAGGTATCCTTGCCGGTTTCATCACACCTTCCCTACGCTTAAGAGGTAACTAATGAATCTTAACAGTATTCCGGCGTTTCAGGACAACTACATCTGGGTTCTTAATGATGAAACGGGCCGTTGTCTGATTGTCGATCCCGGTGAAGCCGCCCCGGTACTGGCAGCGATCGCCGAAAACGGCTGGCAGCCGGAGGCGATCCTGTTAACCCATCACCACAACGATCACGTTGGCGGCGTGTCGGATCTGCATAGGCATTATCCGAATCTGATCGTTTACGGTCCGGAAGAGACTCGTAACAAAGGAACAACAAAAATTGTCGCCGATGGCGATCGGATCCGCGTACTCGACCAGGAATTTCACGTTTTCGCTACACCGGGGCACACTTTAGGACATATCTGTTTCTACAGCGCGCCGTGGCTTTTTTGCGGCGACACCCTGTTTTCCGGGGGCTGCGGACGTTTATTCGAAGGCACGCCAGCCCAGATGTACCGCTCGCTGCAGCGCATTAACACCCTGCCAGAAGAGACGCTAGTTTGTTGCGCACATGAGTATACGCTCTCCAACATGAAGTTCGCCCTGAGCGTTTTACCGCATGATTTGTTCATTAACGAATACTATCGAGAAGTGAAGGAGTTACGCGCAAAAAACCAAATAACACTCCCCACAACTCTGAAAAAGGAGCGTCAAATTAATCTCTTTTTAAGAACGGATGATATTGATTTAATTAATGAAATAAACAAAGAAACAAAGTTGCTACAATCTGAAGAGCGTTTTGCATGGTTACGGTCAAAGAAAGATAACTTCTGATACTTCCTGGTTGCGTTTTCGAAAGTTCGTCGTTATTATCGGTCGTCTTTTAAGCAACTATTGACACACACATGAAGGCAAAAGCGATATTACTCGCCTCTGTCCTGCTCGTGGGGTGCCAGGCGTCACAGCAGGGCAACGTCCAACAGCACGCACAGAGCCTTTCTGCGGCTAGTCAAGGGGAAGCAAGTAAATTCGCAAGTCAGGCACGTTGGATGGACGATGGGACATTCGACATGCAGAATCAGGACTTGTGGGCTTATATTGGCGACGAGCTAAAGATGGGAATCCCGGATAACGCCCGGGTTCGCGAACAGAAACAGAAGTACTTACGAAATAAGAGCTATCTCCACGATGTAACTTTACGGGCAGAGCCGTATATGTACTGGATAGCCGGGCAAGTTAAGAAACGTAACATGCCTATGGAACTGGTATTACTACCCATAGTGGAGAGCGCTTTTGACCCGCACGCAACGTCTGGCGCCAATGCCGCAGGCATCTGGCAGATCATTCCGAGCACAGGGCGCAATTATGGTCTGAAACAGACCCGCAGTTATGACGCACGTCGTGACGTCGTTGCTTCCACAACGGCAGCACTGGATATGATGCAGCGTCTGAACAAAATGTTCGACGGCGACTGGTTATTAACCGTGGCGGCGTATAACAGCGGTGAAGGCCGTGTAATGAAAGCGATGAAGGCGAACAAAGCCCGTGGTAAGCCTACGGACTTCTGGTCACTTCCATTGCCTCAGGAAACAAAGGTCTACGTACCGAAGATGCTGGCTTTGAGCGACATCCTCAAAAACAGCAAACGCTATGGCGTTCGTCTGCCAACAACCGACGAAAGCCGTGCGCTGGCGCGTGTTCGCCTCGATAGCCCGGTTGAGATCTCTCAGCTCGCAGACATGGCTGGTATGCCGGTCAACAAGCTGAAGACCTTCAACGCAGGCGTTAAAGGTTCTACGCTCGGCGCAAGCGGTCCAAAGTACGTGATGGTGCCACAGAAGCATGCAGATCAGCTGCGTGAATCCCTGGCCTCCGGTGAAATTGCCGACCTCCAGCCAACGCTGGTTGCTGACAATACGCCGATGTCCAGCCGCAGCTATCAGGTTCGCTCAGGCGACACGCTGTCAGGTATTGCATCGCGCTTAGGCGTGACGACGAAGGACCTGCAGCAGTGGAACAACCTGCGTGGTAGCAACCTGAAAGTGGGCCAGAGCTTAACGGTAGGTGCGGGCAGCAGCGCTGCGCGTCTTGCCGATAACAGCAGCATTACGTACCGCGTACGTAAAGGTGATTCGCTGTCGAGCATTGCAAAGCGTCACGGCGTGAACATCAAAGATGTGATGCGCTGGAATAGTGACACTGGCAACCTGCAGCCGGGCGATCAGCTCACGCTGTATGTTAAGAACAGCGACCGTCCTGACTCCTGACAGGCATCCTGTAAAAAAGGCACCGTTTCCCCCGGTGCCTTTTTTTATGTCTTCTGCCCTACCTGCCGGGACTGAATTCGACGATCAATGGATTGTGGTCCGATGCCCGAGTAACCAGCACGGAAGCATCGTTCACGTTCAACCCCCGATAGAAGACGAAGTCCAGCGGACGACCAAACGCCCGGCGGCGCTGATCGTCGTCAAAACGTACCGGGCGCAGCGACATATCGCGCGCAAAACGGTACAGCGCGTTCATACGCGGACGACTCCAGGCGTTGAAATCCCCGGCCATGATCACCGGGCCGTTATGTTGGGCAATCTGTTCGCCGATGGGCATCAGCTGCTTACTGTAGACATCAACGCCAAGGCTAAAGTTAACGGCGTGAATATTCACGACCATCAGCAATCGCGAATCAGGAAGTGGGTAAACAGTCACTAACGCCGATTTCGCCAGACGCAGAATCGGCTCACGTTCACGTAGTGGGCAGCAGTAAACAGGCTGGGCAGCGGACAGGGTCATCACGCCAGAAGGATGATGCGGCAGCGCGAACGCGGGCACCTGATCGGCCGCAAGATAGTTAGTGGTCGCAAACTTTACCAGTTCTGGCGTGGTTTGCGCTTCCTGCAATAGCACCAGGTGCGCATCTTTACCGTACTTATTCAGCACCGACAGCCATTCAGCGCGCTGCTGCTTAAAGATATTCCACACCAGGATGCGAATATTCTCTTCAGTGCTTAACGGCTTACCCACCGATAATGCCTCGCTCAACCCGGAATACGCGCCCGGCGGCGGGAGGATCCGCTCTGCGGGCTGTCCGGCAATATAGCGCATGGCGTAGGTATTTTTTCGCACTTTCTTTTATAACCTCAATAAGCAAAGAACCCGCCTGATTCCAGGAAGGTTCCTCAGTTATAGGGGCTTTTGCCCGCGGTTTCAACGCTATTTGTGATAAAGCTGGGTGAACTTCTGTAAGCCTGTGCTTACCGAAAAATTCTAACCAAGTACGGCGCGACCCGGCTTGTCCAGGCGGCCACTCAGACCGGTCAACAGCAGCGCTCCCACCACAATCAGCGCGCCAATCCACGGCGTTTGTGCCAGACCATAGTGTTCTACGGTTTGTCCCCCCACTACGGAGCCGATAGCAATTCCGACATTAAAAGCGGCGATGTTCAGGCCCGATGCCACATCAACGGCAGCTGGCGTATACTCTTCGGCCTTCTGAACCACATAGACCTGCAAACCTGGCACGTTACCAAAGGCAAACACCCCCATCACCAACACTGTTGCCAGCGCAGCATACTGAATTGACGCCGTGAACTGGAAGACCACCAACAGCGCCGCCAGCGCGGCAAAGATAAATTTCAGCGCCGGTACCGCACCGTGTTTATCGGCCAGTTTACCTCCCCAGATATTCCCTACTGCGACCGCCACACCGTAACCTAACAGGATCCAACTGACCGCGTTCGGTGTGAAGCCTGCCAGATTTTGCATCATCGGCGCCAGGAAGGTGAAGGCGGTAAAGACGCCGCCGTAGCCCAGCGCGGTAATCGCGTAAATCATCAGCAGACGCGGGTGAGTCAGCACTTTCAACTGGTCAGTTAAACTTGCTGGTGCACGGCCAGGGATATTACCCGGTACCAGTATGGCGCTGGCAATCAGCGCAATCACGCCCAGTAAAGAAACGGCCAGGAAAGTTTCACGCCAGCCAAAGTGCTGACCGATAAAGGTACCCAGCGGCACACCGGTGACCAGCGCCACAGTCAGGCCACCAAACATAATGGCAATCGCCGAGGCGGCTTTCTCTTTTGGCACCAGACTGGTGGCAATGGTTGAGCCAATGGAAAAGAACACGCCGTGCGCCAGACCAGTCAGCAGACGCGCGACAACTAAGGTGGAGTATCCCGGCGCCTGCCAGGCCAGCAGGTTACCGACGGTAAACAGCACCATCAAGGCCAGCAGCAGCTGTTTGCGCGGCAGTTTGCCCGTCAGGGCCGTGAGCACCGGCGCGCCAATAGCCACACCCAGAGCATAGATGGAAACCAGCATCCCGGCGGAAGGCAAGGAGATGGCAAGCTGTTCAGCAATCGTCGGAACCAGGCCGACAATCACAAATTCGGTTGTGCCAATAGCGAAGGCACTGATCGTTAAGGCTAGTAGCGCCAGCGGCATAATTTACTCCACATCATCAGTATTAAGATGACACGTAGTATGCCGGGGTGTTTAAATAACAAAAATATTCAGAATCTCAATAGAATTTTGCGTCAGGTGCAATAATGAGAGCAACATCAGAAGAGATCGCCATTTTCGTGGCGGTAGTTGAAAGCGGAAGTTTTAGCCGGGCAGCGGAGCAGCTTGGCCAGGCTAACTCGGCGGTGAGCCGGGCGGTAAAGAAGCTGGAATCTAAGCTCGGAGTGAGCCTGCTTAACCGCACCACACGTCAGCTTAATCTGACTGAAGAGGGAGAACGCTACTTTCGTCGCATGCAGGTTGTGCTACAAGAGATGGCCGCGGCGGAAAATGAGCTACTGGATACGCGCAATACGCCGCGTGGTCTGCTGCGGGTCGACGCAGCCACGCCGGTGATGTTGCACTTCCTGATGCCGTTGATTAAGCCGTTTCGCGAACGCTACCCGGAGATGACGCTCTCGCTGGTGTCGTCTGAGACCTTTATCAACCTGATTGAGCGTAAGGTGGACGTTGCCATTAGGGCGGGGACATTAACCGACTCCAGTCTACGCGCGCGCCCCCTGTTTAACAGCTATCGTAAGATCATCGCATCGCCGGAGTATATTGCCAGGCATGGCAAGCCGGAGAACGTTGCAGATTTGAAAGAGCACCAGTGCCTTGGTTTCACCGAACCTTCTTCGCTGAACACGTGGCCAGTGTACTGCTGCGATGGGCAGTTTATGGAAGTTAGCTGCGACATTACCTCCAACAGCGGAGAAACGCTTAAACAGCTGTGTTTGAACGGCAACGGTATTGCCTGCCTGTCGGATTATATGGTGGATAAAGAGATTGCGAGCGGGGAGTTTGTTGAGCTGTTGGCCGATAAGCGACTGCCTGTCGAAATGCCGTTTAGCGCGGTTTACTACAGTGACCGGGCAGTGAGCACCCGTATCAGGGCGTTTATTGATTTTCTGAGCGAGTACGTGAAGGAGAATCGGTAACGAATCGCACGGCTGATTGGGAGGCCCGGAGTCGACATGAGCGTTTCGTCCGGGCTACCAGAGGGTTTCAGAGGGTTAAAGGGTCATTAGTCCCACTGAGGGGCCAGACCTTCCGGGCTGACCAGGCGGTCGTTGCAGTCCAGCGCGGCGATGGCTTTTTTATCTTCAGCATCTAATTTCAGATCCTGCGCCAGCAGGTTGCTTGCCAGATTTTCACGTTTAGTAGAAGACGGAATTACCGCATAGCCTTCACCCATTGCCCAGGCCAGAATAACCTGCGCAGGCGTCGCATTATGTTTCTTCGCGATGGCAGCAATCACTTCATCTTTCAGTGCCTTACCGTATGCCAGCGTCATGTAAGAAGTGATATGGATACCGTGCTCGGTAGCCCAATCAACGACTTTGCGGTTTTGCAGATACGGTGACAGCTCAATCTGGTTAGTGGCGATATGCTCTACGCCTACGGCTGCAATAGCGCGCTCCATCAGCGGAATCGTGAAGTTAGAGATCCCGATCTGGCGAGTCAGACCTTGTTTTTTCGCTTCCAGCAGCGCAGCCATAAACTCTTCAACCGCCACAGCATCGTTCGGCGACGGCCAGTGGATCAGCGTCAGGTCAACATAGTCGGTACGCAGCTTCTGCAGGCTTTCTTTGAGGCTTGCGATCAGCTTGTCTTTGCTCAAGTTTTCAATCCAGATCTTGGTGGTGATGAACAGCTCATTACGCGCAATGCCGCTTTCGGCAATTGCCTGGCCTACGGCCGCTTCGTTGTCATAGATCTGCGCGGTATCGATAGTACGGTAACCAAGCTCCAGCGCGGTTTTAACGGATGCAATAACAACGTCGTCTTTCAGGCGGAAGGTACCGAGACCAAATGCAGGGATTGTCATGATTTTCCTCTTTATTTATCAAAATGGGTTAACTGAGACCATTATGACGAGGGAGAGGATTGAGAAAAAGATCGTGAAATGCAGAGGATTTTTGCTAAAACAGCAATAATTATCCGGCGCACAAAGAAAAAAGCCCTGAGCAAATATGCTCAGGGCTCTTAATAAGTGGCGGAACGGACGGGACTCGAACCCGCGACCCCCTGCGTGACAGGCAGGTATTCTAACCGACTGAACTAC
>NZ_CP050321.1:4041267-4041845 GCF_011765685.1 Kluyvera genomosp. 3
TGGCGGAACGGACGGGACTCGAACCCGCGACCCCCTGCGTGACAGGCAGGTATTCTAACCGACTGAACTACCGCTCCACCGAATTTCTTTGTCACTACCCGGATTATTCATCCCCGTGACAGGCAGGTATTCTAACCGACTGAACTACCGCTCCACCGAATTTCTTTGTCACTACCCGGATTATTCATCCCGGTTTACTGCAATTTGATGCCTGGCAGTTCCCTACTCTCGCATGGGGAGACCCCACACTACCATCGGCGCTACGGCGTTTCACTTCTCGTGACAGGCAGGTATTCTAACCGACTGAACTACCGCTCCACCGAATTTCTTTGTCACTACCCGGATTATTCATCCCAGTTTACTACAATTTGATGCCTGGCAGTTTATGAATCACTTTGTGATTTACCCTTCGGGCCGTTGCTTCGCAACGTTCAAAAGCTTCGCTTTTGTCCTACTCTCTGTCGAGTAGTGAACTGCCCCGAAAGTTAATGCCATACTTCTAATTTGATGCCTGGCAGTTCCCTACTCTCGCATGGGGAGACCCCACACTACCATCGGCGCTACGGCGTTTCACTTCT
>NZ_CP050321.1:4041945-4042177 GCF_011765685.1 Kluyvera genomosp. 3
TGCTTAGAGGCTTTTCCTGGAAGCAGGGCATTTGTTACTTCAGCACCGTAGTGCCTCGTCATCACACCTCAGCGTTAATATTAGAGGCTTTTCCTGGAAGCAGGGCATTTGTTACTTCAGCACCGTAGTGCCTCGTCATCACACCTCAGCGTTAATAGCGTTCCGGATTTACCTAAAACACCCGCCTACATGCTTAAACCGGGACAACCGTCGCCCGGCTAACATAGCCTTC
>NZ_CP050321.1:4042277-4042434 GCF_011765685.1 Kluyvera genomosp. 3
CGGCTCCCCTATACGGTTAACCTTGCTACAGAATATAAGTCGCTGACCCATTATACAAAAGGTACGCAGTCACACCCGAAGGTGCTCCCACTGCTTGTACGTACACGGTTTCAGGTTCTTTTTCACTCCCCTCGCCGGGGTTCTTTTCGCCTTTCCC
>NZ_CP050321.1:4042534-4042679 GCF_011765685.1 Kluyvera genomosp. 3
TTTTCCTCGGGGTACTTAGATGTTTCAGTTCCCCCGGTTCGCTTCATTACGCTATGTATTCACGTAATGATAGTGTGACGAATCACACTGGGTTTCCCCATTCGGAAATCGCCGGTTATAACGGTTCATATCACCTTACCGACGC
>NZ_CP050321.1:4042779-4042871 GCF_011765685.1 Kluyvera genomosp. 3
GATAGTGTGACGAATCACACTGGGTTTCCCCATTCGGAAATCGCCGGTTATAACGGTTCATATCACCTTACCGACGCTTATCGCAGATTAGC
>NZ_CP050321.1:4042971-4043087 GCF_011765685.1 Kluyvera genomosp. 3
CACCTGAGCTACAAGCCTGCAGAGATTCTTTACTGCTATTTTTCATCAGACAATCTGTGTGAGCACTTCAAAGAACGCTTCTTTAAGGTAAGGAGGTGATCCAACCGCAGGTTCCC
>NZ_CP050321.1:4043187-4043850 GCF_011765685.1 Kluyvera genomosp. 3
TATCTGTTCTTATTACGGAGAACAGACACAGTGTGTCGTTTCAATTTTCAGCTTGATCCAGATTTTTAAAGAGCAAAACTTCGCAGTGAACCTTTTCAGGTACACTCTGAAGTTTTCTTGGTTTGTTGCAGTAAAGATGGTGGAGCTATGCGGGATCGAACCGCAGACCTCCTGCGTGCAAAGCAGGCGCTCTCCCAGCTGAGCTATAGCCCCATCGTTTGACAGAATCTCTTAAAACCGTAATTCTTTCTGAGACAAGGCGTGGAACGGCGAAGCATACTGAAGTATGCGAGTCGTTTCACAACGCGGTATCAGGAAGAATTTGGTAGGCCTGAGTGGACTTGAACCACCGACCTCACCCTTATCAGGGGTGCGCTCTAACCACCTGAGCTACAAGCCTGCAGAGATTCTTTACTGCTATTTTTCATCAGACAATCTGTGTGAGCACTTCAAAGAACGCACCTGAGCTACAAGCCTGCAGAGATTCTTTACTGCTATTTTTCATCAGACAATCTGTGTGAGCACTTCAAAGAACGTTTCTTTAAGGTAAGGAGGTGATCCAACCGCAGGTTCCCTTTAGCGCTCTGTCGCGAGGTGGCGTATATTACGCTTTCCTCTTTCAGAGTCAAGCGTTTAATTTCGCTTTTCTCTGTCGAGATTCTC
>NZ_CP050321.1:4043950-4755169 GCF_011765685.1 Kluyvera genomosp. 3
ATTTTTCGTCTTGCGACGTTAAGAATCCGTATCTTCGAGTGCCCACACAGATTGTCTGATAAATTGTTAAAGAGCAGTTGCGACGCGGCTTGCAGCTCACCGTCGCGAGGTGGCGTATATTACGCTTTCCTCTTTCAGAGTCAAGCGTTTAATTTCGCTTTTCTCTGTCGAGATTCTCAGGAGAACCTCGCTGACCCGGCGGCTTGTTTGCCGTTGTTCCGTGTCAGTGGGAGCGCATTATAGGGAGTTATTTCTGGCTGACAAGAGGGAAAATGCATTTTTCTTTCAACCGCTCACCTTTTCGCCTTTTCGTCGATTATTTCTGCTTTTTGATGGCCGCAGGCAGGTCTGCCAGGCTATTAATCACCCAATCTGCCGCTTTCTCCGCTTCTTCCGTCACCGGCTTACCGGTGCGCACCAGCACTTTTGTACCGACATTCGCCGCTGCGGCTGCCAGCATGTCTTCAATTTTATCGCCAACCATATAAGAAGAAGCCATATCAATGTGCAGATATTCCTGCGCCGACTTCAACATACCTGGATGCGGTTTGCGACAGTCGCATACCTGACGATACTCTTCTACCGTTCCCTGCGGGTGGTGCGGACAATAGTAGATACCATCGAGATCGACACCACGGTCGGCCAGCGACCAGTCCATCCATTCCGTCAGCGTTTCAAACTGCGCTTCAGTAAACTTCCCGCGAGCAATACCCGATTGGTTAGTCACCAACACCAGGGCATAGCCCATTTCTTTTAATTCACGCATCGCGTCAATGACGCCATCGATAAACTCAAACTCATCTATTTCATGAACGTAGCCATGATCGACATTAATCGTGCCATCACGATCGAGAAAAATAGCGGGTACGGACTTTGCCACCGTGTTGCTCCTGAATAAGGCATGTGCCCTTAGTATCGCATGTTTCGCCAGGCAAGAAAGCGTCGATCGCATAAATCAGATTGATTTAGACGTCTAGATGCCTTAACATCCGTTTTGTTGACGGTCATCGCCCGTCCAGGGCAGAAGAAAATGCCGCGGATAACTCCTAACTGATAATAAAAAATCTAATGATTAAACTTTCGAATATCACCAAGGTGTTCCAGCAGGGCCACCGCACGATTCAGGCACTAAACAACGTTAGCCTGCACGTGCCTGCGGGACAAATTTACGGCGTCATTGGCGCATCCGGCGCAGGTAAAAGTACGCTCATTCGTTGCGTTAACCTGCTTGAACGCCCGACCGAAGGCAGCGTTCAGGTCGGCGGCCAGGAACTGACTTCATTATCTGAGTCGGCACTGACCAAAGCACGCCGCCAGATTGGCATGATCTTCCAGCACTTTAACCTGCTCTCATCTCGCACGGTATTTGGCAACGTCGCGCTGCCTCTGGAACTCGACAATATGCCGAAAGAAGAAATCAAGCGCCGGGTCACCGAGCTGCTGGATCTCGTCGGTCTGGGCGATAAGCACGACAGCTATCCGGCAAACCTGTCCGGCGGACAGAAACAGCGCGTGGCGATTGCCCGTGCTCTGGCCAGCAACCCCAAGGTGTTGCTGTGTGATGAAGCCACCAGCGCGCTGGATCCAGCCACCACGCGTTCTATTCTCGAACTGCTGAAAGACATTAACCGTCGTCTGGGCCTGACTATTCTGCTTATCACCCACGAAATGGATGTTGTTAAGCGTATCTGTGACTGCGTCGCCGTGATTAGCAACGGTGAGCTGATCGAACAGGATACGGTGAGTGAAGTCTTCTCTCATCCGAAAACGCCGCTGGCGCAGCAGTTCATTCAGTCCACACTGCATCTGGATATTCCAGAAGACTACCTGGCACGTCTGAAAGACACTCAGTCCGCTGATAGCGTTCCCATGCTGCGCATGGAGTTTACAGGTCATTCGGTAGACGCCCCGCTGCTGTCAGAAACCGCGCGTCGCTTTAACGTGAATAACAACATTATTAGCGCGCAGATGGATTACGCGGGCGGCGTGAAGTTCGGCATCATGCTGACCGAAATGCACGGTACACCTGAAGATACGCAAGCGGCCATCGCCTGGCTGCAGCAACACCATGTAAAAGTAGAGGTATTGGGTTATGTCTGAGGCCATGATGTGGTTACTGGCGCGCGGCGTCTGGGAAACGCTGGCCATGACGTTTGTGTCAGGCTTTTTCGGTTTCGTGATTGGTTTGCCGGTTGGCGTGCTGCTTTATACGACACGTCCGGGACAAATCATTGAGAACGGCAAGCTTTACCGCATTCTCTCTGCGCTAGTGAATATCTTCCGTTCCATTCCGTTCATTATCCTGCTGGTGTGGATGATTCCATTTACCCGCGTGATTGTGGGCACCTCCATTGGTCTGCAGGCGGCGATTGTTCCGTTGACCGTGGGCGCCGCGCCGTTTATCGCCCGTATGGTGGAAAACGCCCTGCTGGAGATCCCGACCGGGCTGATTGAAGCTTCCCGCGCAATGGGCGCAACACCGATGCAAATCATCCGTAAAGTTCTGCTGCCGGAAGCCCTCCCGGGCCTGGTGAATGCGGCAACCATTACGCTGATTACGCTGGTTGGTTACTCCGCGATGGGCGGTGCCGTGGGCGCTGGCGGCCTGGGCCAGATTGGCTATCAGTACGGCTACATTGGTTATAATGCGGTCGTGATGAATACAGTGCTGGTATTGCTGGTCGTTCTGGTTTATTTAATTCAACTATCTGGCGATCGTATCGTCCGGGCAGTGACTCATAAATAGCGTTACACACAACACAACTTAAAAGTTTAAGGAAATAAGCATGGCGTTCAATTTTAAAACCTTTGCGGCAGTTGGGGCCCTGATTGGTTCTCTGGCACTTGTTGGTTGCGGCCAGGACGAGAAAGATCCAAACCACATCAAAGTCGGCGTGATCGTCGGCGCAGAACAGCAGGTTGCTGAAGTTGCACAGAAAGTAGCAAAAGAGAAATACGGTCTGGACGTTGAGCTGGTTACCTTCAACGATTACGTACTGCCGAACGAAGCGCTGAGCAAAGGCGACATTGACGCCAACGCCTTCCAGCACAAACCGTACCTCGATCAGCAGATCAAAGACCGTGGTTACAAACTGGTATCCGTGGGTAATACCTTCGTTTACCCGATTGCTGGCTACTCGAAGAAAATCAAATCTCTGGATGAACTGAAAGCGGGCGACCAGATTGCCGTGCCTAACGATCCAACTAACCTGGGCCGTACTCTGTTGCTGCTGCAGGCACAGGGGCTTATCAAACTGAAAGACGGCGTTGGTCTGCTGCCGACCTCTCTGGATATCGTAGAGAACCCAAAAAATCTGAAGATTGTTGAACTGGAAGCTCCGCAGCTGCCGCGCTCACTGGACGATGCGCAGATTGCGCTGGCCGTCATTAACACCACCTACGCCAGCCAGATCAACCTGACCCCGGCGAAAGACGGTATCTTCGTGGAAGGTAAAGAGTCTCCGTATGTGAACCTGATTGTCACTCGCGAAGACAACAAAGACGCGGAAAACGTGAAGAAATTCGTTCAGGCATACCAGTCTGACGAAGTTTACGAAGCGGCGAACAAAATCTTCAATGGCGGCGCTGTTAAAGGCTGGTAATTGTCTTACCGCTAAGCAGTATCTTTCAAGACGGGCACATGCCCGTCTTGTCATTTATGCAAGCACCTGATTCAATAGCCCCCTGGTCTACCCTTTATAGAGGAATTACTATGCGTGCTTTACCGGTCTGTTTATTAGCGCTCCTGTTAGGCGGCTGCTCCATGCTAAACAGATCTCCCGTTGAACCCGTTCAAAGCACTGCGACCCCCGTCAAAACGGAGACCGCGAAACCGAAGGCGCCACGCGCAACGCCGGTACGAATTATTACCAACGCTGAAGATCTGGTCGGTAAGCCGTTCCGCGATCTGGGCGAGGTGTCGGGCGAATCTTGCCAGGCAACCAATCAGGATTCACCGCCGAATATCCCAACCGCGCGCAAACGCATGCAAATTAACGCGTCGAAAATGAAAGCGAACGCAGTACTGCTGCACAGCTGTGAAGTGACGAGCGGCACGCCGGGCTGCTACCGTCAGGCGGTCTGCGTCGGGTCTGCGCTCAACGTTTCCGCGAAGTAATGAGCACCTTCTCATTCGCGCAAATCGGCGTTATTCGCTCTCCTTATAAAGAGAAGTTTGCCGTGCCTCGCCAGCCGGGGCTGGTTAAAAGCTGTAGCGGCGAGCTGCATCTGGTCGCCCCCTACAACCAGGCCGACGCGGTGCGCGGTCTGGAGGCTTTCAGCCATTTGTGGGTGTTGTTTGTCTTCCATCAAACGATGGAAGGCGGCTGGCGCCCCACCGTTCGCCCTCCTCGTCTGGGCGGCAACGCGAGAATGGGCGTGTTTGCAACGCGCTCGACCTTCCGCCCTAACCCAATTGGGATGTCGTTGGTCGAACTGCGTGGTATCCGCTGCCATAAAGAACAGGTGATTCTTGAACTTGGCGGGCTTGACCTCGTCGATGGCACGCCGGTGGTAGATATTAAACCGTATCTGCCCTTTGCCGAATCGCTGCCGGAAGCGCGCGCTAGCTATGCGCAGGACGCGCCACAGGCCGATATTAACGTCACCTTCAGCGAGGAAATCGCCCAGCAGTTGCTCGGGCTGGAAAAACGTTACCCGCGCCTTCGTCAGTTTATTGCCGAAGTGCTGGCGCAGGATCCGCGTCCTGCCTACCGTAAAAATGAGGAAGAAGGCAAAACCTACGCGGTCTGGCTGCTGGACTTTAACGTCCGCTGGCGCGTAACAGCATCAGGATTTGAGGTCTTTGCCCTCGAAGCCCGGTAATTTGCGCCGCGCACTCTTTTGACATCCCTTTCTCGCTGGTAAACTAAACCACTTTTGTTTTGTGCCAGGCTCGTCTTGAGCCTGTTCAATCGTCCAACTGGAATCGTAACAACATGCGTACTAGCCAATACCTGCTCTCCACTCTGAAGGAGACACCTGCCGACGCCGAGGTTATCAGCCATCAGCTGATGCTGCGCGCCGGGATGATCCGCAAGCTGGCCTCCGGGTTATACACCTGGCTGCCGACCGGCGTGCGCGTCCTGAAAAAAGTCGAAAACATCGTGCGTGAAGAGATGAACAACGCCGGTGCGATCGAGGTGTTAATGCCGGTAGTTCAGCCTTCCGAACTGTGGGAAGAGAGTGGCCGTTGGGAACAGTATGGTCCGGAACTGCTGCGTATTGCTGACCGTGGCGATCGTCCGTTCGTCCTCGGCCCGACGCACGAAGAAGTGATCACCGACCTGATTCGTAACGAGCTGAGCTCTTACAAACAGCTGCCGCTGAACTTCTATCAGATCCAGACCAAATTCCGTGACGAAGTCCGTCCACGTTTTGGCGTGATGCGCTCCCGTGAGTTCCTGATGAAAGACGCCTACTCTTTCCATACTTCTCAGGAATCTCTGCAAGAGACTTACGACGCGATGTACGCGGCATACAGCAAAATCTTCAGCCGCATGGGCCTGGATTTCCGTGCTGTACAGGCTGACACCGGTTCTATCGGCGGTAGCGCCTCCCATGAATTCCAGGTGCTGGCGCAGAGCGGCGAAGATGATGTGATCTTCTCTGACTCTTCCGACTACGCGGCAAACATCGAGTTCGCAGAAGCGCTGGCGCCGAAAGAGCCGCGCGCGGCAGCAACCCAGGAAATGACGCTGGTCGATACGCCAAACGCCAAAACCATCGCCGAGCTGGTTGAGCAGTTCAACCTGCCAATCGAGAAAACCGTGAAAACGTTGCTGGTTAAAGCGGTAGAAGGCAGCAAGTCTCCGCTGGTTGCGCTGCTGGTTCGCGGCGATCACGAGCTGAACGAAGTGAAAGCGGAAAAACTGCCACAGGTTGCGGCTCCGCTGACTTTTGCCACCGAAGCAGAAATTCGTGCGCTGGTGAATGCAGGTCCAGGCTCTCTCGGCCCGGTCAACCTGCCAATTCCAACCGTTATTGACCGCACCGTTGCGGCAATGAGCGACTTCGCCGCTGGCGCAAACGTCGACGGTAAGCACTACTTCGGCATCAACTGGGATCGCGACGTCGCTACCCCAGAAGTGGCGGACATCCGTAACGTGGTCGCTGGCGATCCGAGCCCGGATGGCAAAGGCACGCTGATGATCAAACGCGGTATCGAAGTGGGCCACATCTTCCAGCTGGGTACCAAGTACTCAGAAGCGATGAAAGCCTCCGTACAGGGCGAAGATGGCCGTAACCAGATCCTGACCATGGGCTGCTACGGTATCGGGGTGACTCGCGTCGTGGCTGCGGCTATCGAGCAGAACTTTGACGACCGCGGCATCGTATGGCCAGACGCCATCGCGCCGTTCCAGGTAGCGATTCTGCCGATGAACATGCACAAATCCTACCGCGTGCAGGAACTGGCAGAGAAGCTGTACGCTGAACTGCGTGCGCAGGGTATCGAAGTGCTGATGGACGACCGTAAAGAGCGTCCGGGCGTGATGTTCGCCGATATGGAGCTGATTGGTATTCCGCACACCATCGTGCTGGGCGACCGTAACCTCGACAACGACGATATCGAATACAAATACCGTCGTAACGGCGAGAAGCAGCTGATTAAAACCGGCGACATCGTCGATTACCTGGTGAAAGCCATTAAAGGCTAATCGCGAACCCCGGCTGAGCGAAGCGACGCCGGGAATTCCCGGATAACCTTTGCCGGATCATCCGGCAAAAAAACGAAGGCCTCGCATGATGCGAGGCCTTTTTATTAGTTGCCGCAATCCTTACCTGGCACAAACTTCGCGCCTTTATCGGTCGCCAAAGTCTTCACCATCGCGCCGGTATCCGGATTAGCCTCAACGGTAAAGTGCCCTTCGACCACCAGCAGAATCGGTTTGTTCTCGCCGCCTTTTGCAGCCGCATAATCGCGCTCCAGTTGGGCGTTATTCACGACCGCCACGCGCTGCCCGGTAGCACAGTCGGTAAAGGTGGCCGCGTCTGCCATGTAGAAATACATCCCGCGCATTGCCATCGGCGTGGTTGGCAGGCTTGCTTTAACCGGTTCCAGCGTATAGTTCAGCGTCGATTCGATGGGGTTACCCTCGCGGTCAAGCATCTCCAGCTTGTCACCCTTCGCCCGGTAGTAAGACTTCTCCCCCTGGCTGTCGGTCAACACCAGCTTATCGGCGGTGCGCGCCCAGGTACCGTACGAGCCAAACGATGACGGCTCACGGCTGACGCCCTGATAGCGCTCGTTCATCACCCAGGTACCGTCCTTCTCGAGGAACAATGAGGTCTCAATGCCTTCGCAATCTGCGCACGGCAGAACACCGCGCCAGCTTTGCTGCATAGGGGTTAATTCTGCTGGCTGCGTCGGCTTGACGGTGGTCACTTCAGAATGGTTGCATCCGAATAACCCAAACAGCATCCCCGTGGCCGCAATGGCCAATATCGCTTTTTTCACCCTCAATTCCTTATACTTATTACATCCACGTCCGGCTTAATAGCGAACTTTCCCGCGCATGGACTTCACTGAAGATTTCTGCGCTTTTGAATTCAGCCGCCGCTCTTTCGACGCGCGGGTTGGGCGCGTAGGGCGTCGGCTTTTTTGTTCTGTCGTTAACGTCTGGATCACTGCCACCAGCCTGGCAATCGCCGCTTCGCGATTCATCTCCTGGCTACGGTATTCCTGCGCCTTAATGATAATCACACCGTCAGCAGAAATTAAGTGGTGGCTGGCGGCGAGCAGGCGCTCTTTATAATACTCCGGCAGGCTGGAGGCGCGAATGTCAAAACGCAGGTGAATCGCCGTGGAGGTCTTATTCACATGCTGCCCGCCCGCGCCCTGCGCCCGGATGGCGGTAATCGTCAGTTCATCATCCGGGATGCTCACCTGCCGGGAAAGCGTAATCATGCCCGCGTCTGCCACGGCGTCAGGTGAATTTCCAGATTATTCTGAGCATCCGATAACCAGATTGCCCCTTCCTGAATCGTCGCTTGCAGCGTCATCGTGCGCTCGGCAAACGCGCTGAGCTTCGCCAGCTGTTCATCGTCAAGATACCAGATACTCAGGTTTTTAAAGCCCGCCATTTTGCTCTGGTTCTGCTGCCACCAAATCTCCGCAGCACGACTATTATAGGTGAACAGCGCCACCTCCTGCGCCAGGCTACAGGCTTTTTTGATCCGCCGCTCATCCGGCAGCCCCAGCTCAATCCACAGATCGATACCCAAATGATCGTTGCGCAGCCACACCTCCGGCTCGTCGTCCGAAGAGAGGCCGCGGGTAAACTGCAGACGTTCGTCAGCATACTTAATCCACGCCAGAAGACGCAGCATCATGCGCTCCTGGGTTTCGGATGGGTGGCGCGCGAGGGTTAACGACGCGTCCAGAAACTGACTACGGTCGAGATCGGCGACGTTGACCACTGCTTTATAAATCGTTGCTTTCAGCGCCATGGCTAAACTCCTGAAAAAAATGGTGGTCATTGTAACGAAATCAGCGCCAAAAGGCCCGTCTGCCGCCGCTCATCCCGCTGATAATGCTTAAATGAGTGTGATATAGTCACCTTGCTAAACAGAGATTATCTTCATAGGCTTAATTGAAGCGCTGACAGGAGGGCATGTGGGCAACTATTGTGAGTTGATTCGCCAACGCTACGCGGAAATCGCGAGCGGTGATTTAGGGTATATCCCGGATGCGCTAGGCTGTGTACTGAAAGTTTTGAACGAAGTTGCGGCGGATGACGCCATTTCTGAGTCAGTCAGGGAAAAAGCCGCGTATGCGGCGGCAAACTTACTGGTGAGCGATTATGTCAATGAATGATACTTATCAACCCATCAACTGTGATGACTATGACAATCTTGAGCTTGCCTGCCAGCACCACCTCGTCCTCTCGCTGGAGCTGAAAGATGGCGAAGTGCTGCAAGCCAAAGCTCACGACCTGTTATCACGCAAGAACGTGGAATATCTGGTTGTCGACAGCGCGGGCGATCTGCGCGAGCTGCGTCTTGATCGGATAACCAGCTTCAGCCACCCGCAAATCGGCACCGTGGTGGTCAGTGAATCATAATTAAGAAACGGGCAGCTTAGCTGCCCGTTTTCTGCCAGCCCAGACGTACCCCTTCTCCCGCTTCACAGCCACCATCTCGTGTGACAAATCGCCCTGCGGCGGCAATCAGCGTATCGCCGTAAAACAGCAGCGGTGTGGTATCACGCAGCCAGGGGGGCACGCCCAGCTCCTGCCAGATTTTCTTCAGCTTGCGTCCGCCGTGACGGCCTACGATATGCAGCATCCCCGGCGCTTTAAAACGAATCGTAACCGGTTCGCTGGCATGCGGTGGACGAATATCGCCGCCCGGCGACAAAAAGACCTGCCCAAGACCGTCCGGTAATACCAGCGGCGCGCGTAAATTTTGCCACACGATTTCGCTATCCGTTTGCCCTGGCAGCGCTTTGACCCACCACAAACGTTGCTGAAAGCGACGAACGTCAAAATCGCCGAGACGCAGGCACGGCGAGGCATCTTCACGCGCAAGTGCCACCTCCTGCCACAGCCGAGTCAGCATTTCCCGCGACGGCATCGTTGCCCCCAGCCCGGCCAACCAGCGGCGCAGCAGCGCGGCGCGTTTCGGCCCACTCATGCTGACCAGAGGGTCAATCGCCAGCGAGCCGTTTTCGTCAAGCAGCAGCGACAGCTCGTCGGCCAGCAGCTCATCCAGCAGCTGTTCCTGCTCCCCGCACAGCGCCGCGCTACGCGCTGCCGCTTCGGCAAAGTGCGGCCAGCGGGCATTCAGCAGCGGCAAGACGCGTAGACGCAGGAAGTTGCGGTCGTAGGCGTCGTCCTGATTGCTCTCATCTTCAATCCAGCGCAGTCCGTAACGCTGTGCCCACAGCAGCAGCGTGGCGCGAGTTTCATGCAACAAAGGGCGGATCAGCTGTGTATCGGCAAACGTCGCGCTCACCGGCATCGCCGATAGTCCGGCAGGCCCACTACCGCGCTTAAGCGCCAGCAGCAACGTCTCGCTCTGGTCATCGAGGTGCTGCGCCGTCAGCAGTACTTCTCCGGGCAACAGCGCTTCACGGAAAGCCTGATAGCGCGCCGCTCGGGCCTCGGCTTCGAGCCCTGCGCCACTCTGCCTCAGCGTGACGCGTTCGACCACCAGCGGTACCTGCCACTCTGCGCACAGCTGCTGGCAGTGCTCAACCCAGCTGTCGGCATTCTGGCTGATGCCATGATGAATGTGGATAGCCCGTAGGGAAATGCCCGGCTCCTGTCGCCGCCAGCAAACCAGTTGATGCAACAGCACCGTCGAGTCGAGACCGCCGCTGAACGCGACCAGAAACTGGCGATGCGGAGAGAGTTGCTGCACAAGGGAAGAAGGCGTCATTGTCATATCATCGTGAAAAGTATCGCCCGGCACGTTACCGGGCCGGGCGGCTGATGACAAGCCTTACTGCTGGTAAAGCTCCAGCGGCAGGCCGTCAGGATCGTTGAAAAAGGTGAATCGCTTGTCGGTGTACGGATCGATGCGAATCGCCTCACAGGCAACGCCGTGGGCTTCCAGATGCGCCACAGCGGCATCGATATCCTCTACGCTGAACGCCAGGTGGCGCAATCCACACGCCTCCGGGCGACTTGGGCGCTCGGGGGGAAACGGGAAGGAAAACAACTCAATCACATACTGGCCATTCAGCGCCAGGTCACCTTTCCACGAATCGCGCGCTTCACGATAGACTTCGCTTTGCAGCGTAAAGCCAAGGATGTCGCAGTAGAAGGCCTTACTCTTCGCGTAGTCGGCGGCGATGATAGCAATATGGTGAATCTGTTTTAACCCCAGCATGGTTTTACTCCGTTAACCGTTTCTCAGCACGTTACCCGCGCAGGACGTTATCATGCAAGCCCTCAGCCGTTTTTTAGGACTCTAACGCGGTAGACGCCGTTTTCATCGCGTTTTGCACCGTGGATATCGGTTTCAAAGCCCGGATAATGTCGTCCAATGGAACAAAGCATCAGCAGGAAATCGAGCACGGAACGGCTCTCCTCGGTGATCATTTCCCCCGGCATCAACAGCGGCACGCCCGGTGGATACGGCAGAATCATGTTCGCCGAAACGCGCCCAACCAGCTCTTCCAGCGCCACCGTTTCCACCTCGCCTTTAATTTGTTGTTGCCATGCGCGATGTGGTGTCAGCTTCATCTCCGGCAGCACGTCAAAAGCCCGCAGCATCAATCGCGGAAGATCGTGCTGACGAATCAGGCGGTGGATCCCTTGCGCCAGATCCTGAATGCGCATATGGCGGTAGAAGTCAGGATCCTCAGCATAGAGATCCGGCAGCATGTTCTTCACCCGTAGGTTCAAATCGTAGGCGCGCTTAAACTCCGTGAGCCCACGCAGCAGCCCCATCGCTCGGGTTTTATCAATACCGATGCTGAACAAGAACAACAGGTTATACGGCCCGGTTTTCTCCACCACTACACCATGCTCGTCGAGGTATTTTGCCACCAGCGCCGCCGGGATCCCTTCGTCGCTCATATTGCCCTGCTCGTCCATGCCTGGCGTGAGGATCGTAACCTTCACCGGATCGAGGAACATATGATCGGTATCGGCGTCGCTGAAACCGTGCCAGTCCTCTCCTGGCGACACCGGCCAGCACTCAGCTTCATCAATCTCTTCCGGCTGCCAGATATCAAAGAACCAGCTGTCCGACTCTTCTCGCAGCCGCTGTACCTCTTTACGGAAGTGCAGCGCGCGTTCGACCGAGCGATTGATCAGTCGACGTCCGGGATTACCGCGCAGCATGGCCGCGGCGGTCTCGATTGACGCCACGATCGGATAGCTCGGTGACGTCGAGGTGTGCATCATAAAGGCTTCGTTGAAGGTGTCTTCATCATAGTCGCCCTTAATGTGGATTAATGATGCCTGCGACAGCGCCGCCAGCATCTTGTGGGTCGACTGAGTTTCAAAGAACACTTTTCCCGGCACGCGCTCGCCGCTCATGCCGCTTTTCCCCTGGTAAATGGGGTGGAAGTGGGTATAGGGCACCCAGGCGGAATCAAAGTGAATCGACGGAACATCGAGCGTCTGTTTAATCCAGTTGGTGTTATACAGCAGACCGTCATAGGTGGAGTTAGTGATCACCGCATGCACCGGCCACTGCGCACCGTCGGTGGCCTCCACCTTCCGCTGGAGGCTGTCGCGAGTAAACTCCCGTTTCGGGATCCCGCCGAGAATACCCAGCGCGTTACGCGTCGGCTTGAGCCACAGCGGCACAACATCGCTCATCATCAGCAGGTGCGCCAACGACTTATGGCAGTTGCGGTCAATCAGTAACGTGCTGCCGCCAGGCGCCGCATACATACCAATAATTTTATTCGAGGTAGAGGTGCCATTAGTCACCATATAGCTCTGCTCGGCGCCAAAGGTGCGGGCGATATACTCTTCCGCCTCAAGATGCGGGCCGCTATGGTCAAGTAACGACCCCAGTTCAGTCACCGAAATAGACACATCGGCCTTTAGCGTATTGGCCCCGAAGAAATCATAAAACAGGCAGCCTACCGGGCTTTTCTGATAGGCCGTACCGCCCATATGCCCCGGCGTACAAAAGGTATACTTTCCCTCATTCACATAGGTAAATAACGCTTTGGTGAACGGCGGCGTAATGTTATCGAGGTATTCATCTGTGTATTGACGGATGCGAGTTGCAATATCGCTGGCCTGCCCCAACGCATACTCGAAAAACCACAGCGCCATGCGCATGTCATGCGCGCTGACGTCCATCGTCGAGTGGTTATTGATAAAAGCGTAAAGCGGCAGATATTCATTGAGCTGGTTTATCTCTCCGCAGAGATCGACGCTGTATTCGTCCCAGTCAAAAATAACCCCGCAGATGCGCGGGTTGTGCTCGATAAACTTCAGCAGGTCGGCACTGTTTTGCGGCCAGATAATTTTGAAGCCCTGCGCCTGTAGCGCACTCTCCAGTTCCTTGATTGGCTCGTCTTTGTAATAGACGCCGTGCGGGCCCATAATCGCGATGATATTCATGCTTCCCTCCTGGACAATCCAGGTAAAAGCATAACAGCAATCATGCCAGCGCACCGCACTGGCATGATTTCTTCATTTTACAGCGCTTTCCACGCATCGCCCCATGCTAAACCGGCACCCGGCTCGTAGTAGGTCGGCGCATTGTTGCACCACGCGCCTTCCGGCAGCGGTTTACACTGATAGAGCGCACCGTGGTTATTCACGATCTCGCCCGCCTTCCAGGTCTGGGTTGCGCTCCAGGCTGGGTAATCAGTCGACTTACCCTCATCCCCTTCCGCAGCTTTCGCCTTCACGTTCAGAGTGTAGGTTGTGGTGCTGGACAGGCTACCGTCGCTCACCGTCAGGCTAACCACATACTGCGCATCCTGATCCTTAACCGGTGCGGCAAAGGTGACGACCGATTTATCCTGACCGCTTAACGTCTGCCCATCCTGCAACATCCAGGTATAGCTGAGCTTATCACCGTTGGCGTCGCTGGAGCCTTCCGCGCTTAACGAAACCTGGCTGCCTGCATCCACCGCGCCAACCGGCCCGGCGATACGCGCCACCGGAGCGACGTTAGCGGCAGGAGCCGGTGTGGTATCGTCGGTGGTGTCAGACGGTTCATCGGCCTGGCCGCTGTCATCAACGATATTAACGTTAAAGTGCTTCTGCACGCACTTCGCATAGTCACCTTCTTTAAAGGCGCTGTACGGCGTCTGATAGCCCACTAACTGACAGGCGTTGGTTTTACCATCGGCGGTTTCCGCGCTCCATCCCCAATCCATTTCCCAGTAGATCGGCAGAGCCCCAGCGCCACCTTCATCAAACTGCTTCATCTTTTTACAACCGAGGACTTCATCGTCAGCAATCGGCACTTTCAGATAGTTAGCAAACTCTTTGTAGTAAGCAATACGGTTCAGCGACTGCGCATTTTCATCCGCACCGCCACACTCTACGCCACCGTTGATAATCTGAATGGTGACGCCAAACCCTTCAACGAGGCCGTTCGCTTTATCATGGTCGTTAGGCTGCCATGTGCCATCGATAACATGCAGCATGGAAGGTTTCGGCGGTTGCGGGTAAACAAAGAAGAAGACGGCGCTGGCCAGGTTCATCCAGGTATCGGCCACCAGCTCCGGTTTGTCCAGCAGCGGGCGCACATCGCCGTCATACATCGCATCAGAGAACGGGCCATAGTTGTAGTTATAGGAAAGCTGCTTGGCCCCGCGACCGAAATAGCTCAGGTAATCACCATCTTTATCCTTCCCGCACGGCCAGGTTTGCCCCTGCCAGATGTTCGGATCACATTCGCCGTTGTAGCCGCCTTTCTGGCCTTCAACCCAGCCCACTTCACGCAGATAAACCAGCGCCTGGCGCCATTCAGGAATATCGCGCCAGCTTTCATGGCCGCCAGTCTCCTGGGCAAAGTGAGCAAACATCGTAGCCAACGATTTCCGACAAATCGCATCGCTGTCGCGCCCATCGGTATAAGTGCCGCAAACGGCAGGAAATTTACCAATCGCTTTCAGAAAATTCGAATAGGTATATTCCGGCGCACGCATGGGAAACAGATAGTCCCAATCTTGCTCGGTCAGGATGCTCTCGACTCGTTTAACGTTTTCCGGGTTTGCCGCCCGGCCCGGTGCGATTTTTTCGACTTCGCTGTTAGCGAGCGTTTTAATGGACGATTTTACCGAGTTCATCAGCGGAAAATCGGTTAACGCTTTTTCTTTTGCCGCAAGATCGCTCGCCTTGATGGTTGTCGCTTCTGTCGCGCTCAGCAACGGCGCCGCATGAGCAGCCCCCAGACTTAACATGATCCCTGCGGCCACGGCGCTTAATGTAACAGTTTTAGATGAAGCCATAGTTGTTCTCCTTTTCTCCTTGTAGGCTGCCCGTAGTGGCTTAATGCCTGGCAGTGGCCTCAGTTTTGCCGCAGGAGCGCCTCATCCACTAATCACATTCCCTCTTTTGCACATCATCAAATAACACATAAAAAAAGGGCCGGAAAATCCGGCCCTTTGAAAAGAAAGTGAGGTCTGTAATCAGGCGTAACCGTAGCTCATCAGGCGCTGATAGCGACGGTTGAGCAGATCTTCTTTGCTCAGTACGTCGAGATCGGCCAGGTCAGCCAGCAGCTGCGCTTTCAGCGATGCCGCCATGGCTTCCGGATTACGATGGGCGCCGCCCAGCGGTTCTGGAATGATGGAATCAATCAGCTTCAGCTCTTTCAGACGCGGCGCGATGATGCCCATGGCTTCAGCCGCCAGCGGCGCTTTGTCGGCGCTCTTCCACAGAATAGAGGCACAGCCTTCCGGAGAGATAACGGAATAGGTGCTGTACTGCAGCATATTCACTTTATCGCCCACGCCGATCGCCAGCGCGCCGCCGGAGCCGCCTTCGCCGATAACGGTGCAGATGACCGGTACGTTCAGACGAGACATCTCACGCAGGTTACGCGCGATGGCTTCAGACTGGCCACGCTCTTCCGCGCCCACGCCAGGGTATGCGCCCGGGGTGTCGATGAAGGTGATAATCGGCATGTTGAAGCGCTCAGCCATCTCCATCAGACGCAGGGCTTTGCGGTAACCTTCCGGCGCCGGCATGCCGAAGTTACGGCGAATCTTCTCTTTGGTTTCGCGACCTTTCTGGTGACCAATGATCATCACCGGGCGACCGTCCAGACGAGCGATACCGCCGACGATAGCTTTATCGTCGGCATAGGCGCGATCGCCTGCCAGTTCGTCAAATTCATCAAACGCCAGACGGACATAATCCAGGGTGTACGGGCGCTGCGGATGGCGCGCCAGTTGGGCTACCTGCCATGCGCCGAGATCGGCAAAGATTTTGCGCGTCAGTTCTACGCTTTTTTCACGCAGACGATGCACTTCTTCGTCGATATTAATATCCAGTTTCTCATCCTGACGGCTAACCGCAGTCAGAGAATCGATTTTCGCTTCCAGCTCTGCGATCGGCTGTTCAAAATCAAGGAAATTCAGACTCATAGTATTCCTGTATTAGTCAAACTCCAGTTCCACCTGCTCCGAACCGATGAGGCCACGCAGATCGTTAAGTAAACGATCGCTCGGAGAGACACGCCAGGTTGCACCGAAACGCAACCGCGCACGTGCATCCGCCCTCTGATAGTAGAGATGTACTGGAATGGTTCCCGAACGATGGGGTTCCAGAGACTGACGGAGTCGGTTTAAAAGCTGGTCATCAATTTGCCTGTCCGTCAGCGAGATAGCAAGCCCGCGAGCATATTTTTCCCGGGCTTCGTCAATGTCCATCACTTCGCGGGCCATCATTTTAAGGCCGCCGCTGAAGTCATCAAAGCTGACCTGTCCGCTGACGATAAGTATGCGGTCTTTTTCCAGCAGATGCTGGTATTTTTCCAGCGCCTCGGAGAACAACATCACCTCCAGGCGTCCGGAACGGTCATCCAGCGTACAGATGCCGATACGATTGCCGCGCTTGGTGACCATAACCCGCGCCGCAATCACGAGCCCCGCGGCCGTGGTCACTTTACCACGTTCCGTCGGATGCATGTCTTTGAGTCGATACCCGCCGACATAGCGCTCAATTTCTTTTATATACTGGTTGATCGGGTGCCCCGTCAGGTACAGACCTAACGTTTCGCGCTCCCCATCCAATACCACCTGCTCCGGCCACGGCAGACAGTTGGCATACGATTGTTCTATTTGCTCCGGCTCTTCCGCCAGCACGCCGAACATATCGGCCTGGCCAATGGCTTCGGCTTTCGCGTGCTGATCCGCCGCCTTCAGCGCGTCGCCCAGCGAATTCATCAGCGCGGCGCGGTGCGGGCCAAGGCGGTCGAACGCCCCGGACATAATCAGCTTTTCCAGCACCCGGCGGTTCAGCTTTTTGGTATCGGTACGGGCGCACAGGTCGAACAGCTCACGGAAATAACCGCCGTTATTACGCGCTTCGATGATCGCTTCAATCGGGCCTTCGCCGACGCCCTTAATGGCGCCGATACCATACACGATTTCCCCGTCATGATTCACGTGGAAATGATATAAACCGGAATTGATATCTGGCGGCAATATTTTCAGCCCCATGCGCCAGCATTCATCCACCAGGCCCACCACCTTCTCGGTGTTGTCCATATCGGCGGTCATCACCGCCGCCATAAACTCTGCCGGATAGTGCGCCTTCAGCCACAGCGTCTGGTAAGAGACCAGCGCATAGGCCGCGGAGTGCGATTTGTTAAACCCGTAACCGGCGAATTTTTCCACCAGGTCAAAGATTTTCATCGCCAGTTCGCCGTCGATGCCGTTCTTTTTCGCTCCTTCCTCGAACGCACCGCGCTGCTTGGCCATCTCTTCCGGCTTTTTCTTACCCATTGCACGACGCAGCATATCCGCGCCGCCGAGGGTGTAGCCAGAAAGCACCTGGGCAATCTGCATAACCTGTTCCTGGTACAGGATGATGCCGTAGGTCGGTTCCAGTACTGGTTTCAGGCTTTCGTGCTGCCACTGCACGTCAGGATACGAGATCTCTTCACGTCCGTGCTTACGGTCAATAAAGTTATCTACCATCCCCGATTGCAGCGGGCCCGGACGGAACAGGGCCACCAGCGCGATCATATCTTCGAAGCAGTCAGGCTGCAGGCGTTTAATCAGGTCTTTCATGCCGCGGGATTCAAGCTGGAAGACCGCGGTGGTCTCCGAACGCTGCAGCATGTCGAAGCTTTTCTTATCGTCGAGCGGGATGGCCGCGATATCCAGCGGCGGCTCGCCGTTGCGCTCGCGGCGGGCGTTGATCATCTCCAGCGCCCAGTTGATGATGGTGAGCGTACGCAGGCCGAGGAAGTCGAACTTCACCAGCCCCGCGTATTCCACATCGTTCTTATCGAACTGGGTTACCGGATGCAGCCCCTGCTCATCGCAATAAAGCGGCGCAAAGTCGGTAATTTTGGTTGGCGCGATCACCACGCCACCGGCGTGTTTACCGGCGTTACGAGTCACACCTTCCAGTTTGCGCGCCATATCGATTAGCGCGCGCACCTCTTCATCCGCCTCGTAAATTTCCGGCAGCTGCGGTTCAGCTTCAAACGCTTTCGCCAGCGTCATGCCCGGATCGGGCGGCACCAGCTTAGAGATACGGTCCACGAAGCCGTACGGGTGCCCCAGTACACGGCCTACGTCGCGGATAACCGCTTTTGCCGCCATGGTACCGAAGGTAATAATCTGCGATACCGCATCGCGGCCATACATCTCGGCCACGTGCTCGATAACCTGGTCGCGTTTCTCCATGCAGAAATCGACGTCGAAGTCGGGCATCGAAACACGTTCCGGGTTAAGGAAACGTTCGAACAGCAGGTCAAGTTCCAGCGGATCGAGATCGGTAATTTTTAGCGCATAAGCCACCAGCGAACCTGCACCGGAACCACGGCCCGGCCCTACCGGCACGCCGTTATCCTTGGACCACTGGATAAACTCCATCACGATCAGGAAGTAGCCGGGGAAGCCCATCTGGTTGATAACCTGGAGTTCCACATCCAGACGCTCATCATATTCAGGACGACGCTTAGCGCGCACTTCCGGATCCGGGAACAGAAATTCAAGACGCTCTTCCAGCCCTTCTTTCGATTTCGCTACGAGGAAGTCCTCGGTGGTCATATCGCCAGTCGGGAACTGCGGCAGGAAATATTCGCCAAGGCGCACCGTGACGTTACAGCGCTTGGCGATCTCAACGGTATTTTCCAGTGCTTCCGGGATATCGGAAAACAGCTCGCACATCTCGTCTTCGCTGCGCATGTACTGCTGCGCGGAATAGTTGCGCGGGCGTTTCGGGTCGTCGAGGGTAAAACCATCATGAATGGCGACGCGAATCTCGTGGGCGTCGAAGTCTCCCGGTTCGAGGAAACGCACATCGTTGGTCGCGACCACAGGAAGACCACGTCTTTCCGCCAGCTCAACCGCCGCATGTAGGTACGATTCTTCATCCTGACGACCGGTACGAATCAGCTCAAGAAAATAGCAGTTCGGGAAGTGTTGTTCATAAAAATCAACGCACTGATCCACCAGCGCCATATTCCCGCGCAGCAAGCTACGACCCACATCCCCCATACGTCCGCCGGAGAGCAGGATCAAGCCCTCTTTCAGCTCAATCAGCCAGTCGCGGTCGATAATGGGGCCCGCAGCGCCATAACCGCGCTGATAGGCTTTGGAGATCAGTAGCGTCAGGTTCTGGTAGCCCTGGTTGTTCGCTGCCAGCACCGTTAAATGGGTGAGTTCTTCGCCGAGCAGATCGCTCTGCACATGGAAATCGGCGCCGACAATCGGTTTAATCCCGGCACCGTGGCCTGCCCCGTAGAACTTCACCAGACCGCAAAGGTTGGTAAAATCGGTGATCGCCAGCGCAGGCATGCCCAAAGAGGCCGCCTTTTTCACCAGCGGCCCGGTTTTCGCCAGCCCATCAATCATGGAGTAGTCGCTATGCACCCGCAGGTGCACAAAACGTGGTTCAGCCATCTTTAGATTCCGGTTAACTTATTCTCGACACAAGAATCAGGACGCCAGTCCCAGTGCGCGTTTAACGGGAGCAAAGCTGCGTCGGTGATGTTCGGTTGCGCCATATTGCGCTAACTTTTCCAGATGAAAAGCGGTTGGGTAGCCCTTGTGCTGGGCAAAACCGTATTGTGGAAACACCGTGTCCAGCTCCGCCATTTCCGCATCGCGCGTGACTTTAGCGAGAATAGACGCGGCGCTGATTTCTGCCACCCGGCTATCGCCCTTCACCACCGCCATCGACGGCATCGGCAGCTTGGGACAGCGATTGCCGTCAATCAGCACGTATTCCGGTACGATAGCCAGCCCGGCCACCGCGCGCTGCATCGCCAGCATGGTGGCATGCAGAATATTGAGCTCGTCAATTTCATGCGGCTCGGCGCGGCCAAGGCTCCAGCACAGCGCTTTCTCTTTGATTTCGTCAAACAGCGCCAGGCGGCGCTTTTCGCTCAGTTTTTTAGAGTCGTTGAGCCCGACAATCGGACGGGCAGGATCGAGGATCACCGCCGCCGTGACGACCGCGCCGACCAGCGGGCCACGCCCGACTTCATCCACACCCGCCACAAGATGGGTATGGGGATATTCAAATTCAATCATTGTGCTAGCTCCAGCACCGCGTCTGCCGCCTGTTCATCCGCATTACAGCGAATTTGCAGATGCAGCTCACGGAAGGTATCGTGCATCGCGTGGCTGGTTTTACCGTTGGCCAGCAGCGGCTGTAGCGCCTCGGCCAGCCGCTGCGGCTCACACTCATCCTGCAGCAGCTCTTTGACCAGCTCGCGGCCAGCCAGCAGGTTCGGCAGCGAAACATACTCGGTCTTCACCAACCGCTTCGCCAGCCAGAAGGTGAACGGTTTCATGCGATAGCCCACCACCATCGGACATTTGGCCAGCATGCACTCCAGCGCCGCCGTGCCTGAGGCCAGCAGCGCCGCGTCGCTGGCGATCATCGCCTCGCGCGCCATGCCGCCGAGCATGTGCACGTGGAGATCGGGCGCCACTTCCGCTTTGATACGTTCGAACTGCTCGCGACGCTTCGCGTTAACCAGCGGCACCACCACTTCAAGGTCGGGGTACTGCTGGCGCAACAGCTGCGCGGTTTTTAAAAAGTCGGCGCTGAGCATCTCCACTTCGGCACCACGGCTGCCCGGCAGCATCGCCAGACAGTGGACATCGTGGGCAATACCCAGCGTATCCCGCGCGGCGTTTTTATCCGGATCCAACGGCATGGCATCAGCCATGGTGTGGCCGATAAAGCGGCACGGGACGTTAAATTTGTCATAAAACGCTTTTTCAAAAGGCAGGAAAGCCAACACCATATTGGTGGATCTGCCAATTTTGAAGACGCGTTTTTGTCGCCAGGCCCACACGGACGGGCTGACGTAGTGGATCGTTTTGATCCCCTGCTTTTTGAGGTTGCCTTCCAGCGTGATGTTGAAATCGGGGGCATCAATGCCAACAAAGACATCGGGCTTGAGTTCAGTGAAGCGTTGGGTGAGATCGGCGCGAATGTGCAGCAGGCGACGCAGACGCCCCAGCACTTCCACGATCCCCATCACCGCCAGCTCTTCCATCTCGTACCAGGCTTCGCAGCCTTCGGCCTGCATACACGGACCGGCCACGCCGACAAAGCGCGCATCAGGAACTCGCGCCTTGAGAGCGCGAATGAGGCCTGCACCAAGAATATCGCCGGAGGTTTCTCCGGCGACCAGGGCAATCGTCAGGGGACGCTGTTCAGCCATTAACGAATCAGGCCGCGCGTTGAGCGGGCAAAGAAATCGCTAAAGGGCTGAACTTCCGGATACTGCTTCGCCAGCTCGGCAATTTCCGGCTTCACTTCTTCCAGCGTTTTGCCACTGCGGTACAACGCTTTATAAGCATTGCGAATCGCGGTGATCGCTTCGCGGCTAAAGCCACGGCGCTTCAGACCTTCGATGTTGACGCCAAACGGCGTCGCGTGGTTGCCCTGAGCAATAACGTACGGCGGAACGTCCTGAGCAACGCCAGAACAGCCACCTACCATCACGTGCGCACCGATGATGCAGAACTGGTGCACCGCGGTCATGCCGCCGATGATAACGAAATCATCCAGCGAAACGTGTCCGGCAAGGGTAGCGTTATTGGCAAGGATGCAGCGGTCGCCCACCGTACAATCGTGCGCCACGTGGGCGTTGATCATCAGCAGGTTATCGCTGCCCACCTTCGTCAATCCACCGCCCTGTACTGTGCCACGGTGAATGGTGACGCTTTCGCGAATGCGGTTGCGATCGCCAATTTCCACACGAGTCGGCTCACCAGCGTATTTCAGATCCTGGTTAACCTCCCCGATAGAGGCGAACTGATAGATCTCGTTATCACGACCAATTTTAGTATGGCCGTTAACCACAACGTGAGACTTCAGTACGGTACCTTCGCCAATTTCGACGTTAGGTCCCACAATACAAAACGGGCCAATGTGGGCGTTAGCACCGATAACGGCACCGTCTTCCACAATGGCGGTAGGATGGATAAAGGCGGTTTTATCAATCACGGATCAGGACTCCCGGCTACGCGCACACATCATTGTTGCTTCGCAAACCACTTTACCATCGACCAGCGCAACGCCTTTAAAGCGAGTCAGGCCACGGCGGGTTTTCTCGAAGGTAACTTCCATAATCATCTGATCGCCAGGCACGACAGGACGCTTGAAGCGCGCTTCATCAATGCCTGCAAAATAGTACAGCTCGCCTGGCTCCAGTTTACCGACGCTTTTAAACGCCAGAATACCCGTGGCCTGCGCCATCGCTTCCAGAATCAGCACGCCCGGTAAAATCGGCTTGCCAGGGAAGTGGCCCTGGAAAAACGGCTCATTTACGGAAACATTTTTCACTGCGCGCAGAAAACGACCTTCTTCAAAATCCAGCACGCGGTCTACCAGTAAGAACGGGTAACGGTGCGGCAGAAGTTCTAAAATCTCTTCAATGTGCAGAGTATGAGTGTCAGTTGTCAAAATACTCTTCCTGTCAAAATATACTAAGGGGCAATAATAACACGGCCTGCCGGATTACAAGAATGCCGACAGGCCGGAAAGTATCATGCGATACCGATGAAAATTAGTCTTGATTATCAAGCTTGCGTTCAACAGCTTTGAGACGCTTGCTCATTTCATCAATATTCATCACCAGTGCAGCCGTTTTGCGCCAGGTCTTGTTAGGCTGGAGCGGAATACCGGACGAGTATACGCCAGGTTCGGTAATCGGGCGCATAACCATGCCCATACCGGTTACGGTGACTTTATCGCAGATTTCCATGTGGCCGTTAATCACGCTGGCACCGCCAATCATGCAGTAACGCCCAATTTTCAGGCTACCGGCCATAATCACGCCGCCTGCGACAGCGGTATTGTCGCCAATCACCACGTTGTGCGCAATCTGACACTGGTTATCAATGATAACACCGTTGCCGATCTGCGTATCGTCAAGCGCGCCGCGGTCGATCGTCGTACAGGCGCCGATCTCCACGCGATCGCCAATAATCACGCGACCCAACTGGGGGATCTTCACCCAGTTGCCGCGATCGTTGGCATAACCAAAGCCGTCAGAACCGATGACGGTGCTGGACTGGATCAGGCAATTCTCACCGATCTCGACTTCGTGGTAAATGGTTACATTCGCCCACAGGCGAGAACCAGCGCCAATTTTCGTTTTTTTACCAACGAAACACCCCGCCCCAATCACAACGTTATCGCCAAGCACAACGTCAGACTCAATCACCGCGTTCGCACCGATGGAGACGTTGTTGCCGAGGGTCGCGGTCGGGCTAATGACCGCGCTCGGGGCGATATCCTGCGCCGGCTGTGGCGTGGTATCTAAAATTTGTGCCATGCGCGCGTAAGTAAGGTAGGGGTTCTTCACTACCAGCGCGGCGCCTTTGGCAAAAGGCAGTAAATCTTGCGTCAGGACAATCGCTGACGCTTCGCAAGCGGACAGGTGTTCACGATACTTGGGGTTAACCAGGAATGTGATATGACCCGCCTTAGCGGATTGCATGGACGCGACAGCGGTGATGACGATATCGCCATCACCGTGTAATTCCGCATCCAACTGCTGAGCTAAATCAGCCAGTCGAATTGAAGGCATTACTTATTTAACCTGTTTCAGTACATCAGCGGTGATGTCTTTAACATCGCTGCTGTTGAATGCAACGGCGTTAGCGTCAACCACCAGGTCGATGCTCTGGCTTGCAGCAACGGATTTCACAGCGGTCTGGATACGAGTAACCAGTTTGCCACGTTCTTCGTTGGTGCGACGCTGACGGTCTTGTTCAAAGGACTGCGCTTTCTGGGAGAAAGTCTGACGCTGTGCAGAGATGTCTTTTTCCAGTTTAGTGCGATCGCTACCTGCTTTCATAGACTGCAGACGCTGCATTTTAGACTGCAGGTCACCTTCCATGCGCTGAAGTTCGCTAGCACGGCCTTTAAATTCGTTTTCCAGGGTGCTGGAAACGCCAGTTTTCTGTGCAACTTGCTGGAACAGGCTACCCATGTTAACAATTGCAATCTTGTCTGCTGCCTGAGCAGACGCCGCCATTGCTAAACCCAGACCTGCAGCGACTAACCACTTTTTCACAATAATACTCCTTACCATCCCATACGTACCCGAAGGTACTGTTCTTTTGGTGGCCGAAGCCACCTGACGCTATCGCCTAATGCCAGCAAACTACACTGAACCCGCATTCCTTTGCAAAGAGCAATTACCAGGTTTTACCAATGTTAAACTGGAACTGCTCGGACTTGTCTCCATCGTATTTCTTGTACGGTTGGGCGTAGGAGAAGACCAACGGCCCCAATGGCGACATCCATTGTAATGCGATGCCCGCGGACATACGGATATTGCTCGGGTCGCTGTAGTCAGGAACGCCAGCAGCCTTCATTGCCGCCGTATTATCCCAGTTGGTATCCCAAACGGTACCCATATCCCAGAAGAACGACGTACGGACCGAGTTCGCGTACTTATCGCTGATAAACGGCGTCGGAACAATCAGCTCAAGGCTGGCCACGCCCATGGCGTTACCGCCGACGGCGTCGTCAGACTTACAGTAGCCGCCAGCCTGGTCGCAGTTATCCAGACCTGATGAACCATAGTAGACCGCTTTCGGGCCGATGGTATTGGACTGGAAGCCACGCACGGTGCTGGAACCACCGGCATAGAAGTTCTCATAGAACGGCAGCTCTTTACCGCCCAGGCCGTCACCGTAACCCCACTTGGTACGACCCAGCACCACCCACTGATGGTCTTCATCAAGCGGGAAGTAGGACGCCGTATCCAGCGTGATTTTGTAGAACTCGTTATCAGAGCCCGGAATCGTCACTTTACCGTTCAGGTTGACACGTGAACCGTCCGTCGGGAAGTAGCCGCGGTCGAGTTTGTTATATGTCCAACCGTAGTTGAAGGTGAAGTCGTTAGCCGAGAAGCCGTTGTCATCACTGGTGGTGCCCGCAGTCTGGCCGATAGAGTCCAGATAACGCCACATCGCCACCTGCGGTTCCATATTGGACAGGTCGTTGTGAACGTAGCCCAGACCCGCACGCAGTGAGTTGTATTCGTTAATCGGGAAGCCCAGCGTACCGTCTACACCATAACTTTTGTTGGTGTAGGACGACAGGTCAGCATCATCCGCTTTAAAGTCATTGTAGAAGACACGACCGCCAAGGCTAACGCCATCCACCGTAAAGTACGGGTTGGTCACAGAAAGCTCGGTATAGGTCTGGTAGTCGTTCTTGGTACCGTTGATACCGACAGAGTAACCGGTACCTAACCAGTTATCCTGCTGAACGCCCGCCTGGAAGCTCACGCCGCTTTCTGTACCGTAGCCGATACCGAAGTTGAAGCTGCCGGTGTTACGCTCTTTGACTTTGTAGACTACGTCTACCTGGTCCGGGCTGCCCGGTACGCGCTGCGTTTCCGTATCGACCGTTTCGAAGAAGCCCAGACGGTTCAGACGATCTTTACCCTGGTCAACCAGGTCGCCGCCCAGCCATGCCCCTTCCATCTGACGCATTTCACGGCGCAGAACGGAATCTTTTGACGTATCGTTACCGACAAAGCGGATGTTACGCACGTAGAAACGGTTGCCGGCATCCACGTTGATGTGCAGCTTAACGGTTTTATCGGTGTCGTTGATTTCCGGCTGAGACTGTACGCGCGGGTAGGCATAGCCGTAGCGACCAAGAAGTTTCTTAATGTTATCTTCCATTTTGGTCACTTTCGCGCCGTTATACAGCTCGCCCGGCTCAATTTTGGTCAGGCTCTCGATTTCAGCCGAATGACCCGCCAGGTTACCGGTCACCTGGACGCCAGACAGCTTGTACTGGTCGCCTTCGGTGATGTTAATGGTGATATAGATACCTTTTTTATCCGGCGTCAGGCTCACCTGAGTGGAGTCAATGTTGAAACGCGCATAGCCGCGATCCAGATAGTAGCTGCGCAGGGTTTCAAGGTCACCCGACAGCTTCTGTTTCTGGTATTTACGATCGCCGACCACGTTCCACCACGGCACTTCATCACGCAGCTGGAAAGTGGAGATCAGATCTTCGGTCTTGAACGCATGGTTACCGACGATGTTGATCTGCTGGATCTTTGCAGAGACCCCTTCCTGGAAGACCAGCTTCAGGTCGACACGGTTACGCGGCAGAGGGGTGACAACCGCCTTCACGCTCGCGCTGTACTTACCGACGCTGTAGTAGAAATCTTCCAGCCCTTTCTCGATATCGGAGAGGGTGGTACGGTCGAGAGATTCACCGACGCGAACGCCAGAGGCTTCCAGGTTTTGCTTGAGCATGTCATCTTTCACCGACTTGTTGCCGGAGAAAGTGATGCTCGCAATGGTTGGACGCTCTTTGACCTGCACCAGCAACACATCGCCGTCTCTCAGGACGCGGACGTCCTCAAAGTTGCCCGTAGCAAACAGGGCGCGAATGGTGTTACTGATGTCGTCATCAGTGACGGTATCGCCAGGACGTACTGGCATACTGAGAAGGGCCGCACCAACAGCGACACGCTGCAAGCCTTCGAAATGAATGTCCTTCACCACGAACCCGTCAGCACCGTATACGGTCGCGCTGCTAAACAGCAGCGACGCTATAAGCAACTTTTTCATCGCCATCGTTATTATGCGTTCTTCCTAACTAACTCTCTTACAACCGAGAGAAATCATTGAAAAGTGCAAGCCCCATTAACATCATCAGCAAAATCGAGCCGATGCGGTAACTAAAGTCTTGAACTCGCTCGGATACCGGGCCGCCTTTCAGCTTCTCAATCGCCAAAAACAGCAAATGTCCCCCATCTAATACGGGGAGCGGGAACAGGTTGATTATGCCTAAATTCACGCTGATGAGTGCAAGAAACATCAGGTAGTAAATCAGCCCATACTCCGCAGACATCCCAGCCCCCTGGGCGATTGAAATCGGCCCACTGAGGTTGTTCAGTTTGACGTCACCGGTGATCAATTTTCCCAGCATACTGACCGTCAGCTTCATCAACTGCCCGGTTTTCTCCGTGGCTTCGACGATGGCGCTGAATGGCCCATACTGGCGCACTGTTTTATATTCCTCAGGCAGCGGGATAATCTTCGGTACTACCCCTGCAAACCCTTCCGCCTTTCCGCTACCGTGTTTTGTATCCGGTATCAGAGTTAAAGACAAGAGACTGCCCTGCCTTTCGATCTCTAGCTGTAACGCTTTGCCTGGGTTATCACGCACCAGCGTAACAAACGTCATCCATTGCGTCAGCGGTTGACCGTTGACTGTAACGATCCGATCCCCTGCTTGTAAACCGGCTTTACGCGCCGCAGAGTCAGATTGCACTTCTGCCAGCACCAGTTCAATTTGCGCGCCGCGCGGACGTATACCAAGCGAAGTGACCGGATCTTCTTTATCCGGCTCGAACGCCCAGTGCCGCAGGTCGAGGATTTTATCCTGACGCTGCTCGCTGCCGAAAGGGGCCACGGTGAGAGTGGTGCTTTCATCACCAATTTTGGCCACCAGCGCCATGCGCACAGCATCCCAGTCAGGCGTTTCGATACCATCTACGGCTTTTAGTTCCGTGCCTGGTGCAATTTGTGCTGTCGCCGCGATGGAATTGGCGGTTATTTCACCAACAACCGGACGAATACCAGGGACACCAATGATAAACACCAGCCAATAGGCGAAGATAGCGAAAAGGAAGTTGGCGATGGGGCCCGCAGCGATAACGGCGGCGCGCTGGCCAACCGTTTTATTGTTAAACGCCATGTGGCGCAGCTCTGGCGCCACTGCGTCAACGCGCTCATCAAGCATTTTGACGTAGCCGCCCAGCGGGATAAGGGCGACAACAAACTCGGTGCCGCGTTTATCGACGCGGCGCCACAGCGCTTTACCAAAGCCAATAGAAAAGCGCTCTACACGGATACCACAGCGCCGAGCAACCCAGAAATGACCAAATTCGTGTACGGTGATCAATACCCCTAGCGCAATAATAAACGCGGCCAGGTTCCAGAGAATGCTCAGCATAAGTCCATCCGTTAAATCGTCCTGAAAACCAGCAGCAGCAGGCAGGCAAAGACCGGTACCGCCGCCGTCAGGCTGTCGATTCGGTCAAGGATCCCACCGTGGCCGGGAATCAAATGACCACTGTCTTTAATACCCGCTTCACGCTTGAACATACTCTCAGTGAGATCGCCCAGAACGGAAGCCAGCGCTGCCACGATGGAACAGGTTAGCAGCACGGATGGTGCGACGTCCAGATTTGCCCATAAACCGTAAGCCCAGGAGATAATCGCTGCCGTCACCAGACCGCCGATAAACCCTTGCCAGGTTTTACCCGGAGAAACCTTCGGCGCCAGCTTATGCTTACCAAACAGCTTGCCGAACATATAAGCGCCGGAATCTGCACCCCAGACCAGGATCATGACGTAAAGCAGCCACAGCGCGCCGCTATAGTGATTTTCATCATAGTGCCAGGCGCGCAGCGCCAGCATGCCCCAGAAAAACGGTACGATGGTCACGATACCGAAAATCAAGCGCAACGTCTTTGACTGACGCCAGAACCCGGCGGAAGCTGGATAAAAGAGGACTAAAACCAGCGCCACAAGCCACCAGACCACCGAGGCCCATAGCGATGTCTCCACCACGGGTTGGTGAATATTATGGTGATACTCCGGGATCATAAAGAGCATCAGTGCCAGCAACAGGCCACACAGTACCGCCAGCCACACGCGTTGGGTGCGCGAGGTGAAACCGCTTAATTGCCCCCATTCCCACGCCGCCAGCATACAGACGACCAGCGTAACAATCGCGAAGCCGCCAGGTGGCAGCAAAAACAGGGCTGCAATGACAACCGGTATTAAAATTAATGCAGAAATCAGGCGATACTTCAGCAAAAGCTACCCCCATCAGGCCTTGTCGCCACCAGGCTCGGTGCCACCGAAACGCCGTTCACGATTGGCAAACGCATGCAGTGCACCCTCAAAGTCTTGTTCATCGAAATCGGGCCAAAGAACATCTGTAAAGTAAAGTTCAGCATAGGCGATTTGCCAGATAAGAAAATTACTGATTCGATGCTCTCCCCCGGTCCTAATTACTAAATCTACGGGAGCCAGTTCATGCATGCAGACCTGCTGACTGAGCAGTTCTTCATTGATTTGATCGGGGCGGAGTTCCCCTTCCTGAACCTGTTCGGCTAAGCGCTGAACTCCCTGAACAATATCCCATCGACCGCCGTAGTTAGCGGCAATGTTCAATGTTAACCCCGTATTATTTTCCGTCAGCGCTTCCGCTTTACGGATCCGCTCTTGCAGGCGTGAGTTAAACCGACGGGTATCGCCAATAATCCGCAGCCGAACGTTATGCCGGTGCAGACTTTTTACTTCGCTATCCAGCGCCCAGACGAACAGCTCCATCAGAGCGCTCACCTCTTGCTCAGGGCGATTCCAGTTTTCACTGCTGAACGCGTATAGCGTCAATGCTTCAATACCGTTATTCGCGGCATAGGCGACGGCACGACGCACAGATTTCGCCCCGGCTTTGTGCCCAAAGGCGCGAATCTTACCTTGCTTCTTCGCCCAGCGGCCATTGCCATCCATAATGATTGCCACATGGCGGCAACCGTGGGCTGGCAAATTCTCGCTGGTTGGTTGATTAGCAGACAACATAACGCGTTTATAATCCATGAAAAGGGATGAGCGGTACCCCGGAATACAGCTATACACTTTATCGCTCAGGCAAGCCCGATTGATTTTACGTGTCTTTGTCTCGCAAAAAAGCCGTGCTAAATCACGGCTCTCCCTATCGCCCAGCCAATACGCACAGCGATAGGGTGGCGCAGACTATATCACTGAAGCCAGATGCTAACAAATGCCATGACGGCTCGTATGCTGATTCTGCTCTCATTACCTGACGAAATATTTCGTCAGCAAGGTCGCCGCTTCACGTGCGCTGGCATCAATAATCAATACCTCATCCACGTTCTGTGGTTCCCTGAGGTCGAGATGTTCCAGCACCGCCAGATTGAGCGCCGCAATGTCGGTAAAGCGGATCTGCCCGTCGAGGAATGCCGCCACGGAGATCTCGTTAGCCGCATTCAGCGCGGTGGTCGCCGCCTGCCCTTGCTCGAAGGCGTCCATCGCCAGCTTCAGACAAGGGTAGCGCGCATAATCCGGCTCAGAGAAGCTCAGTGCGCCCATCTTGCAGAAATCCAGCGGCTTCGCTCCGGATACGACGCGTTGCGGCCAGGCCATGGTATTGGCAATCGGCGTCCGCATATCAGGCTCACCCAGTTGCGCCAGCACGCTACCGTCCTGATAACGCACCATCGAGTGAATCACCGACTGCGGATGAATCAGTACTTCCATCTGCTGCGCTGATGCATTGAACAGCCAGCGGGCTTCGATGTATTCCAGACCTTTATTCATCATAGTGGCCGAATCGACGGAAATTTTGCGTCCCATCGACCAGTTCGGGTGACGACACGCCTGATCCGGCGTCATTGCGCTCAGCTCAGCAATCGGCGTCTCCCGGAACGGGCCACCTGATCCGGTAAGCAGAATGGAGGAGACTCCATGCTGCGACAGCTCAGCGTACCCTAAGTCGGACTGAAAACTTTGCGGTAAACTCTGAAAGATAGCGTTATGTTCACTGTCGACCGGGAGAAGCTGCGCGCCGTGCTGCTTTACTGCTTCCAGGAAAAGCCGACCGCAGGTCACCAGCGACTCTTTGTTCGCCAGCAGAATGGTTTTCCCCGCGCGGATGGCCGCCAGCGTCGGTACCAGACCTGCCGCGCCGACGATGGCCGCCATAACCTGATCCACCTCGTCGAGCGCCGCGACGTCACACGCCGCTTGTTGCCCGCTCAACACTTCGGTACGACTCCCATGCTCACGCAACGCCAGCATCAGCGCATTGGCGCTTTTCGCGTCGTCCATCACCGCATAGCGAGGAGAAAACTCCAGGCACTGTTCGATCATTCGATCGACATTTTTGCCCGCAACCAGCGCTGTAACCGCAAAACTTTCGGGGTTATGGCGTACCACATCCAGCGTGTTGCAGCCAATCGAGCCTGTTGAGCCCAGAACAGTTAATCGCTTCATGAGAGATCCAGGATTGATAAAATGCAAAACGCCGCCAGCGAAGCTGCGACGCTTCCTGTACGGCGTTAATAGCACAACTTACACAGTCTTAGAACTGCATCAGTTCCGCTTCTTTCTCTGCCAGCGCCGCTTCCACTTTCTTGATAGCAGCATCGGTCAGTTTCTGTACTTCTTCCTGAGAGCGGCGATCGTCATCTTCGCTGATCTCTTTGTCTTTCAGCAGCGCCTTCACTTTGTCGTTCGCATCGCGACGAACGTTACGCACGGAAACGCGCGCTTGTTCTGCTTCGCCACGAACGATTTTGGTCAGGTCTTTACGACGTTCTTCGGTCAGAGGAGGCAGCGGAACGCGGATATCGGTACCCGCGGAGCTTGGGTTCAGACCGAGGTCAGACGCCATAATCGCTTTTTCAACGGCAGGGCCCATAGAACGGTCAAACACGTTGATTTTCAGGGTACGGGTATCTTCTACGGTCACGCTTGCCAGCTGACGCAGCGGCGTCGGGGTGCCGTAATATTCAACGATGATGCCATCCAGCAGGCTGGGAGAAGCACGACCCGTGCGAATTTTGCTGATTTGGTTTTTGAATGCTTCTACGCATTTATCCATGCGTACTTCGGCATCTTTTCTGATATCGCTAATCACGTTACGAATCCTTGAAAACTAGTCTCAGTCGACCAGACAATGGCACATTGCAGTGAATGCGCTAAGTATAGTCTCGTTTAAATCATGCCACAGAATTATGTCATTCTGCCGGGTAAAGGCGAATCTTACCCGGAAATGGCCGTGACGGAAATTATTCCGTAATCAAAGTGCCTTCTTTTTCGCCCATCACCACGCGGCGCAGCGCGCCAGGTTTGTTCATGTTGAATACGCGAATCGGCAGTTTGTGGTCACGGGCCAGCGTAAAGGCCGCCAGATCCATGACTTTCAGTTCTTTATCCAGTACTTCGCTGTAGGTCAGCTGATCGTACATGGTGGCAGACGGATCTTTCGCCGGGTCAGCGGTGAAGACGCCGTCAACTTTGGTTGCTTTCAGTACCACGTCGGCTTCGATTTCGATGCCGCGCAGGCAGGCTGCGGAGTCGGTGGTAAAGAACGGGTTGCCGGTACCGGCGGACAGAATCACGACGCGGTTATTACGCAGCAGGCTGATCGCCTCTGCCCAGCTGTAGTTGTCGCAAACGCCGTTCAGCGGAATTGCCGACATCAGGCGGGCGTTCACATAGGCGCGATGCAGTGCGTCACGCATTGCCAGGCCGTTCATTACCGTAGCCAGCATGCCCATGTGGTCGCCCACAACGCGGTTCATACCGGCTTTTGCCAGACCCGCACCACGGAACAGGTTGCCACCACCAATAACGACACCCACCTGGATGCCCAGCTCAACAAGTTCTTTAATCTCTTGCGCCATACGGTCAAGAATACTTGCGTCAATACCGAAGCCTTCAGTGCCCTGCAAGGCTTCGCCGCTAAGCTTGAGCAGAATACGTTTGTAGACAGGTTTTGCGTTGGTAGCCATTTTCTTTCCTGAGGTGTCACGAATGGGATGGTTTAATTCAAGTGACATCATGCGTTCCTTGCCACCTGAACCCTATAGGAGCTGGCTGATTTCCACATGACGATGTTCTTTACTACACGTGCTTTACTACACAAAAGAGAGCCGCCCTCAGGCGGCTCCTTTACTGCAATTAAGACTGCTTGGACATGGCAGCAACTTCTGCTGCGAAGTCAGTCTCAACTTTCTCGATGCCTTCGCCCACTTCGAAGCGGATGAAGCCAGTCACGTCAGCGTTGTGCTCTTTCAGCAGCTGGCCAACAGACTTGCTCGGATCCATAACGAACGGCTGACCGGTCAGAGAAACTTCGCCGGTGAATTTCTTCATGCGGCCTTCAACCATTTTCTCTGCGATTTCTTTCGGCTTACCGGACTGCATCGCGATATCCAGCTGTACCTGGTATTCTTTTTCTACCACTTCAGCGGAAACGTCTTCCGGCTTAACGAATTCCGGCTTGCTTGCAGCAACGTGCATTGCCAGCTGTTTAACCAGCTCTTCGTCAGCGCCAGTAGCAGCAACCAGAACACCGATGCGCGCACCGTGCTGGTAGTTGCCCAGTACTTCGCCTTCCAGGGAAGCCACGCGACGGATGTTGATGTTCTCACCGATTTTAGCAACCAGCGCAACGCGTTCTTCTTCGAACTGTGCTTTCAGAACTTCAACGTCGGTGATGTTGCCAGCAACGGCAGCGTCCAGAACTTTGTCAGCGAAAGCCTGGAAACCAGCATCTTTAGCAACGAAGTCAGTCTGGCAGTTAACTTCCAGAATGAAGGCGATGTTGCCGTTGATTTTGGTTTTGATCACGCCGTCAGCAGCAACGTTGCCTGCTTTTTTCGCCGCTTTGATCGCGCCAGATTTACGCATGTTTTCGATTGCCAGCTCGATGTCGCCATTAGCTTCAGTCAGGGCTTTTTTGCAATCCATCATGCCTGCGCCAGTACGTTCACGCAGCTCTTTTACCAGGGAAGCGGTAATTTCAGCCATTCTAAAATCCTCGGAAGATTTGATCTGCCCGGCCAAAACCGTACAGATTTAAAAGTGAAAAAGGGGGCCATAAACAGGCCCCCTAACCAAACGTGTTACTACCTGGTTTATAAGGGCTCTAACGAGCGTGCCTTATTACTCAGCTTCTACGAAGCTTTCTTCCGCCTGGGAAGCCAGATCGGAAGAACGGCCTTCACGAACGGTAGCAGCTACAGCGCTCAGGTACAGGGTCACAGCACGGATTGCATCGTCGTTACCCGGGATAACGAAATCAACGCCATCTGGATCAGAGTTGGTATCAACGATAGAGAATACCGGGATACCCAGGTTGTTCGCTTCTTTGATAGCAATGTGCTCGTGGTCAGCATCGATAACGAACAGTGCGTCCGGCAGGCCGCCCATGTCTTTGATACCGCCCAGGCTGTTTTCCAGTTTCTCAAGCTCACGAGTACGCATCAGCGCTTCTTTCTTGGTCAGCTTGTCGAAAGTACCGTCCTGAGACTGAGTTTCCAGATCTTTCAGACGTTTGATGGACTGACGAACGGTTTTCCAGTTAGTCAGCATACCGCCCAGCCAGCGATGGTTCACGAAGAACTGGTCGCAGCTCAGAGCAGCTTCTTTCACAGCTTCGCTTGCAGCGCGTTTAGTACCAACGAAAAGGATTTTGCCTTTACGAGAAGAGATCTTGTTCAGTTCAGCCAGAGCTTCGTTGAACATCGGTACAGTTTTCTCAAGGTTGATGATGTGAACTTTGTTACGTGCGCCGAAGATGAAAGGCTTCATTTTCGGGTTCCAGTAACGGGTCTGGTGACCGAAGTGAACACCAGCCTTGAGCATGTCGCGCATGGAAACAGTTGCCATGGTTTAAAACCTCTATAGATAAAGTTGGGGTTATGCCTCCACGTATCCCATATTACCGACCCCAAAGGGCACCCCGGAATATGTGCCGATACGTGTGTGTTATTTACACAAAGTGAGATTTGTCGCTTCCGGACAAAACAATGAGCGGAAGTTCGGCGCGCTTTATACCATAAAACCGACGCAGATACCAACAGTTGTTATCGCCGACGCAGGGCACGAAAGGCGAAGTTCAGAATGATTCTCAATTTGGCAGGGGGTACTCCTGGCTGTTAACATTGACATCACTAATACTCAATTATTGTCGAAAAAATCGACACTGATGGACATATTCCATGGCTATTTCTATTAAGACTCCAGAAGATATTGAAAAAATGCGCGTTGCTGGCCGTCTGGCCGCAGAAGTGCTGGAAATGATCGCCCCGCACGTCAAGCCTGGCGTGACCACCGGCGAGCTGGATCGCATTTGCAACGACTATATTGTCAACGAACAGAAAGCAATCTCCGCCTGCCTCGGCTACCACGGATATCCGAAATCGGTCTGCATCTCTATCAATGAAGTGGTGTGCCACGGCATCCCGGATGACGAAAAACATCTGAAAGATGGCGATATCGTCAACATCGACGTGACTGTGATTAAAGATGAGTTCCACGGCGATACGTCGAAAATGTTCATCGTTGGCAAACCGACCATTCTCGGCGAACGTCTGTGCCGCGTTACCCAGGAGAGCCTGTACCTGGCGCTCAAAATGGTGAAACCGGGCGTGAACCTGCGCGAAATTGGCGCGGCGATTCAAAAGTTCGTTGAAGCGGAAGGCTTCTCCGTGGTGCGTGAATACTGCGGCCACGGCATTGGTCGCGGCTTCCACGAAGAACCGCAGGTGCTGCACTATGACTCGCGCGAAACCGACGTGGTCCTGAAACAAGGCATGACCTTCACCATCGAACCGATGGTCAACGCCGGGAAGAAAGAGATTCGTACCATGAAGGACGGCTGGACGGTAAAAACCAAAGACCGAAGCTTGTCTGCGCAGTACGAGCATACTATTGTGGTGACAGACAACGGCTGCGAAATACTGACGTTACGCTCGGATGACACCATCCCGGCGATAATCTCGCACAACGAATAATGAAAAGCCGGCAAATGCCGGCTTTTTTTTGGTAATCGTTTTTTCTTATGGGTGGCGCAATGAGTAACTCCATACCTGAACTGGCTTGTACCCCCCTTCCCACTCTGCCCGGCCAGCCGGACAACCCGGTACACTGGCCCGAAGACAGCCTGAACTGCGCCGATATCAAAAGCCGGCTGGAAGCCTTCCAGCGCTGGCTCGGCGTCGCGTTCGACGAAGGCGTCAGCGCGGAACAGCTCATCGAGGCACGCACCGAATTTATCGACCAGATGCTCCAGCGCCTGTGGCTGCACTACGGTTTTGGCGAGGTTGAGGACGCTGCGCTGGTCGCCGTCGGCGGCTACGGTCGCGGCGAGCTGCATCCGCTTTCGGACGTCGACCTGCTGATCCTCAGCCGCAAAAAGCTGCCCGACGAGCAGGCGCAGAAAATCGGCGAACTGCTGACGCTGCTGTGGGATATCAAGCTGGAAGTCGGCCACAGCGTGCGTACGCTGGAAGAATGCCTGCTGGAAGGGTTATCCGATTTAACCGTCGCCACCAACCTGATTGAATCACGTCTGCTGATTGGCGACGTTGCGCTGTTTCTTGAGCTTCAGAAACATATCTTCAGCGAAGGCTTCTGGCCGTCGGAAAACTTTTTCCCGGCGAAAGTCGCCGAGCAGGAGGCACGCCACCAGCGCTACCACGGTACCAGCTACAATCTGGAACCGGACATTAAAAGCAGCCCCGGCGGCCTGCGCGACATCCACACCATCCAGTGGGTCGCCCGCCGTCACTTTGGCGCCACCTCGCTCGATGAAATGGTCAGCTTTGGCTTCCTCACCGAGGCCGAGCGTAACGAGCTTAACGAATGTCTGCATCTGCTGTGGCGCATTCGCTTTGCCCTGCACCTTGAACTTAATCGCTACGACAACCGTCTGCTGTTCGATCGTCAGCTCAGCGTCGCCCAGCGGCTGAAATATGCTGGCGAAGGCAATCAGCCGATCGAACACATGATGAAAGACTTCTATCGCGTCACCCGTCGCGTGGGCGAGCTGAACCACATGCTATTGCAGTTGTTCGATGAAGCGATTCTCGCCCTGACGGAAGATGAAAAACCGCGCGCCATCGACGATGACTTCCAGCTGCGCGGGACGCTGATCGATCTGCGCGACGATACGCTGTTTATTCGCGAACCGCAGGCTATTTTGCGGATGTTCTACATGATGGTGCGCAACAGCAACATCACCGGCATCTATTCCACCACGCTGCGCCATCTGCGCCACGCGCGACGTCATCTGACCGAGCCGCTGTGCTATATCCCGGAGGCGCGTTCCCTGTTCCTCAATATGCTGCGCCACCCCGGCGCGGTGAGCCGCGGCCTGCTGCCGATGCACCGCCACAGCGTGCTGTGGGCCTATATGCCGCAGTGGTCATATATCGTCGGCCAAATGCAGTTCGACCTGTTCCACGCCTACACCGTCGACGAGCACACCATTCGCGTGCTGCTGAAGCTGGAGAGCTTTGCCAACGAGGAGACCCGTTCGCGCCATCCACTGTGCGTTGACCTCTGGCCGCGGCTCAACCATCCGGAACTAATTCTGATTGCCGCCCTGTTCCACGATATCGCCAAAGGGCGCGGCGGCGACCACTCAATCCTCGGTGCTCAGGACGTGCTGAAATTCGCCGAATTGCATGGTCTGAATTCGCGTGAAACCCAGCTGGTCGCCTGGCTGGTACGCCAGCATCTGCTGATGTCGGTCACCGCCCAGCGCCGCGATATTCAGGATCCGGAAGTCATCAAGCAGTTCGCCGAAGAGGTGCAGACCGAACACCGTCTGCGCTTCCTGGTATGCCTGACGGTCGCCGATATTTGCGCGACCAACGAAACCTTGTGGAACAGCTGGAAACAGAGCCTGCTGCGCGAACTGTATTTCGCCACTGAAAAACAGCTGCGTCGTGGGATGCAGAACACGCCGGATATGCGTGAACGCGTGCGTCATCACCAGATGCAGGCGCTGGCGCTGCTGCGCATGGATAACATCAATGAAGAAGCGCTGCACCAGATCTGGAACCGCTGCCGCGCCAACTACTTTGTTCGCCACACGCCGAACCAACTGGCGTGGCACGCTCGTCACCTGCTTAAACACGATCTCAGTCAGCCCATGATCCTGCTGAGCCCGCAGGCAACGCGCGGCGGCACCGAGATCTTTATCTGGAGTCCGGATCGCCCGTACCTGTTCGCCGCCGTCTGCGCCGAACTGGACCGTCGCAACCTGAGCGTCCACGACGCACAGATCTTTACCACCCGCGACGGTATGGCGATGGACTCCTTTATCGTGCTTGAACCGGACGGCAGCCCGCTCTCAAGCGATCGCCACGAAGCTATCCGCTTAGGGCTGGAGCAAGCGATAACCCAGCGTAGCTGGCAGCCGCCGCAGCCGCGTCGCCAGGCCGCCAAACTGCGCCACTTCTCCGTCGATACTGAGGTCAATTTCCTGCCGACCCATACCGACCGCCGCTCATTCCTTGAGCTAATCGCCCTTGACCAGCCAGGCCTGCTTGCCCGCGTCGGCCAGGTGTTTGCCGACCTCGGTATTTCGCTACACGGGGCCAGAATTACGACAATTGGTGAACGAGTAGAAGATTTATTTATAATCGCCACCGCCGACCGGCGTGCCCTTAATAATGAGCTGCAACAAGAAGTGCAACAACGGTTGACAGCGGCCCTCAATCCAAACGATAAAGGGTGACGTATTTTTATTAGTGAATGGAAAGAGTAAACAATGCAGCAATTACAGAACGTTATTGAGTCCGCTTTTGAGCGTCGCGCCGACATCACGCCGGCAAATGTGGATACCGTAACCCGCGAAGCGGTTAACCAGGTGATTTCCCTGCTGGATTCCGGCGCGCTGCGTGTCGCTGAAAAGATCGACGGCCAGTGGGTCACTCACCAGTGGCTGAAGAAAGCGGTTCTGCTCTCTTTCCGTATTAACGATAACCAGGTTATCGACGGTGCGGAAAGCCGCTACTTCGATAAAGTACCGATGAAATTCGCTGATTACGACGAAGCGCGTTTCCAGAAAGAAGGTTTCCGCGTGGTGCCGCCGGCTGCCGTTCGTCAGGGTGCCTATATCGCCCGCAACACCGTGCTGATGCCGTCCTATGTGAACATCGGCGCCTACGTTGACGAAGGCTCCATGGTGGATACCTGGGCGACCGTGGGCTCCTGCGCGCAGATTGGTAAAAACGTGCACCTGTCCGGCGGCGTCGGCATCGGTGGCGTACTGGAGCCGCTGCAGGCGAACCCGACCATCATCGAAGACAACTGCTTCATCGGCGCGCGTTCTGAAGTGGTTGAAGGTGTGATCGTTGAAGAAGGCTCCGTGATCTCGATGGGCGTCTATCTCGGTCAGAGCACCAAAATCTACGATCGCGAAACCGGCGAAGTGTTCTACGGCCGCGTTCCGGCAGGCTCCGTTGTCGTCTCCGGCAACCTGCCTTCTAAAGACGGTAAGTACAGCCTGTACTGCGCCGTCATCGTGAAGAAGGTTGACGCGAAAACCCGCGGTAAAGTCGGTATCAACGAACTACTGCGTACTATCGATTAATAAGATGCGAAAAAGCGGGGGCAACCCCGCTTTTTTTTATTCTTACGCTGGCGGAGTTTGATTTTTTCGTTAATTATTCAATAGTTAAATTAGATCAGGGGTACCGCTATGTACGATAATTTGAAAAGCCTGGGGATTACCAATCCCGATGAAATCGATCGTTACAGCCTCCGGCAGGAAGCCAACAACGATATCCTGAAAATCTATTTCCAGAAGGATAAGGGTGAATTTTTCGCTAAGAGCGTGAAGTTCAAATATCCGCGTCAGCGTAAAACCATCGCTGGTGATGGTCAGGGTTTCAAAGAAGTGCAGGAGATCAGCCCGAATCTGCGCTACGTGATTGACGAGCTGGACCAGATTTGCCAGCGCGATCGCAGTGAAGTCGACCTGAAGCGTAAGATCCTTGACGATCTGCGTCATCTGGAAAGCGTCGTGACCAATAAGATCAGTGAAATTGAAGCCGATCTTGAGAAGTTGACGCGTAAATAGCAGCATGTGGATGTATTTGTAGGCCGGGTAAGGCGAAGCCGCCACCCGGCGTTTTGCCTGATGGCGCTACGCTTATCAGGCTTACACAGACCGCACACTCTACGGTTTTATCATCGCTGCTCATCCAATTGCAGCGCAATATACAGCAGCAGCCTGTCGTCAAAATTCCCCAAATCCAGCCCGGTTAGCTCCGAGATACGGTTCAGTCGATATTCCAGCGTATTGCGGTGAATAAACAATGCCTTTGAGGTAGCCAGCGGCTGAACATTATTGCGAAACCATGCTGTCAGGGTACGACGCAGCAGACCGTTGTTATCCATTGCTTTCAGGCGCATCAACGGGCGCGAAAGCTCGTTGGCCTGCCAACCACCGCGCAGGCTGTCGAGCAGCACCGGCAGCATCAAATCCTGGTAAAAATAGCTGCGGCTCTCGGGCATGCGCTGTTTGCCCACCATCATGGTGGTACGGGCAGTACGGTACGAGCGGGCAATGCTGCCCGGCCCGGTAAAGTAGTTGCCCAGCGCCACGCGAAAACGCAGATGGCCGTTCTCTTTCATGCGTGAAATCAACTGCTCAACGCGCTTCTGGTGGTCTTCAGCATCCCAGCGGCCAAACTGATTGAGTGCCGGTTTCAGCACCACCATTTCAGTCAAAGAGACGATAGCAATCAGGTTGTTGCGCTCAGGCGTGGTCAGCGCGTTTTGCAACTGCTGTAACTCGGCCATGGCGCTGTCGACGCCAAGCTGCCCGCTGTCGACTTCAACGACCGCCGCCACGCGCGGCTGGTTAAGGTCGATTCCCAAACGCTGCGCCCATTCGGTCAACGCAGGGGTATTCTCCTCGGCCTGAATCAGATTCATGACCAGCTCTTCACGCAGGCGGCTGTCCTGCGCCAGCAGATGCATCAGCCGCGACTGCTCCAGCATCATCTCCGCCGTCATGCACACCAGCTCGCCATATTTACGCAGCGTCTCCGGTTCGCCGGTCAGGCCGATAACGCCGACGATTTCCCCCTCCAGACGCAGCGGCAGGTTGATCCCCTGACGCACGCCATGCAGATGACGCGCCACCGCATCATCGATGTCTACGACCCTGCCCTGTGACAGCACCAGCAGCGCACCTTCGTGCAATTCCCCAATACGCTCGCGATCGCCGCTGCCGATAATGCGTCCACGGGCATCCATCACGTTAATATTGGTATCGATGATGCGCATGGTGCGCGCCACAATATCCTGCGCCATTTTAGTATCGAGATGCCAGCCAGCCATGAACCCCTCCTGTGAGCAGGTTACATGATAAGAAAGACAGGGGAACCGCGCACTGTGCAAATGCACAAAGCACAGCCGAGATCTATGAAGTTGTGGGGAGCTTCACATTACGAAAGGAAGAAACCCTTTCCCCTGATGGGGAAAGGGTTGAGGTCATGATTACTGCATCAGCAGGTAGATAGAGCTATCACCACGCTGAATGTTCAGCGCCAGAACGGACGGCTTGCTGTCGAGGATTTTGCGCAGCTCGGCGATGTTTTTCACTGCCTGCTGGTTCGCGCCCACGATAATGTCGCCTTTCTTCAGACCAATCTGCGCGGCCGGGGTCCCGGCTTTCACCGTATTAACCACCACGCCTTTATCCTGGCCTTTGTTGCTCATTTCCGCACCTTCAATCCCGTTGAAAATGCTGCTGGACTCTACCTGAGTCTGGCTGCTCTGCTGCAGTTCCAGGTTCACCGTCACCGGTTTGCCATCGCGCAGCAGGCCGAGGGTGATTTTGCTGCCCACCGGCATGGTGCCCACCTGGGCGCGCAGCGCCGCGAAGCTGCTAATTGGCTTACCGTTCAGGGCGGTAATCACGTCACCGGCTTTGATCCCCGCTTTCGCCGCAGAGGAGTTCGGCATAACCTGGCTGACGAAAGCGCCGCGCTGAGCGTCAACTTTCATTGCTTTCGCCAGTTCAGAGTTCAGCTCGGTACCCATAATGCCCAGTTCACCGCGTTTTACCTGGCCAAATTTCACCATCTGATCGGTCAGGTTTTTCACCATGTTGCTTGGAATGGCGAAGCCGATACCGATGTTGCCACCGTCCGGCGCAAGGATCGCGGTATTGATACCAATCAGCTCGCCGTTCAGGTTCACCAGCGCGCCGCCGGAGTTACCACGGTTGATCGCCGCATCGGTCTGAATAAAGTTTTCGTAGTTTTCGACGTTCAGGCCGCTACGACCCAACGCGGAGACGATACCGGAAGTGACGGTTTCGCCCAGACCGAACGGGTTACCAATCGCTACGGTGTAGTCGCCGACGCGCAGAGCATCGGAATCCGCCAGCTTAATTGCCGTCAGGTTTTTCGGATCCTGAATCTGAATCAGCGCGATATCCGAGCGCGGGTCTTTACCGACCACTTTAGCGTCGAACTTACGTCCATCACTCAGCTGTACTTTAATCACGTTGGCGTTATCAACCACGTGGTTGTTGGTGACGACGTAGCCTTTGGCGGCGTCAATCACCACACCGGAGCCGAGGGCCATAAATTTCTGTTGCTGCTGCGGCTGGGCGCCACCGTTACCGCCGTTCGGGCCAGCGCCCTGGCAGAAAGGTGAGCTCTGGAACGGTGAACCGTCCTGACAGAACGGCGAGTTGTCGCCGAAGAACTGCTGGAAGTTACGACCCATACGCGGCGTGTTTACCGTTGTGCTGCCCTCAACATTAATGCTGACGACAGACGGCATCACTTTTTCCAGCATCGGTGCCAGGCTAGGCATAGGCTGGGCAGCGGATGCGGTAGAAGATGCCGTCTCGGCCGCGCTAGCGGACAACGGAGACAGAGCCAGACTTAAACTAAGAGCCAGAGCACTCATTGCTAACGTGGTTTTTTTCATGTGTTTCAATCTCAATATCAGATTACGCAAAATTGCTGTGTTCGTGACTATCAGATTCGCTTTATGACACTAAGTTCCATTCAACTGCACGTGGGAAAAGTAAAAATTTATTGAGCGTCTTTACAAAACTTCTGATTATTCTACTGCCATCAGTCGTCGATATTCATCCCACGCGTAGAGGTCGGTCATTCCGCTGATATAATCCTGAAGCAGACGACAACGGTAATAATATTCCATCACCGGAAATTCAAGGGCATCGCGTGAAATTTTATTCACAGCCTCAACATAAGCTAAACGATGTCGCGTTGAGAGCTTGCAAAAAAGGCGCGACTCAATGGGTAAGCGACGCACCCGCTCGTGTTCCACCAGTTCACTGAAATCGCTTAAGGATAATTTAAGCAACGGCGCGTAGATATCCAGCAATCCACCAATAACCCGGTAGCCCTGCAATTCCAGCTGCTCAACCTCATGATGACTAAACACATGTTTTATAGCCACATTTTTATAAAGATTAAGCAACTGACTATAACTACTTTCATCTTCCAGCAGTGCGTGATTAAAGTCGCCAGCATAAATCTGCGGCAGATTTTCAATAAACCGCTGCGCCGCATAGGGCACCAGTTTATTTAATGTGTTCACCCGTAAATACATAAAGAACTGGTCTTCAGTACTGCGGCTTAATGAATTAGCACGAGATTTATCCCAGGCATTTTCCACCACCTGTGCGAACAGTGAGCCTTTTGTATGCTCCGGCCAGGAATCGTATAAATGCTGATACAGCTGCTCAACGCTGAAGATTCGTTTTTCAACGGCATCCTCAAGGTCCGCAACACAATAAGAAATATCATCGGCCGCTTCCATAATCCAGGTTAATGGGAAGCGATTGTAAGGTGCTAAATCCAGTTCTTTACGTAAGCGCGAAATATAACCTTCTTCGGCCAGGTAGTAGCCCGGTTTTTTCATTAAATAGCTGTGGGTCGCTGGCGTCTCACCCACCCACCAGGCCGGGCGCGTATATTTCAGGATACACCCCACCTGCGCCCAGGTCAGGTTCATACGCATTAGCGTATGCACCAGTCGAACCCCCTGCGCGTTGCCTTCAAAGTGACACAGATCCTGACGCACCTTACGGCGCAACTCATTCAGCGTCTCTTCACCTTCGCGCAGCTGGAGGCTCACGACTTCACAGCGGTCATGGCTCAGCGGCTGGCGCAGCGCATCTTTCGGCGCCAGACGCTGGCTGAACCAATCGTTGATTGCGGCTTCGCCAAAATGGCCAAACGGCGGATTGCCGATATCATGCATCAGGCAAGCCATCTCAACGATGCTTTCAAAAGGCCCGGTCAACTCGTCCAGACCGTAGGCCACCAGCAGCTTTTTCTCTTTCAGGCGGCTTAAAATCTCTTTGGCGATATAGCGCCCTACCTGCTGGACCTCCATCGAGTGAGTGAGGCGCGTGCGAACGGCGGCATTACGCTCCAGCGGGAAGACCTGGGTTTTCTGCTGCAAACGGCGAATCGCCGGCGAGTTGATGATGCGCCCACGGTCACTTTCAAAAATGCGCAGGATCTCATGCTCCGAGCTGACGCCTTGCGGTGAACGATAGCGCCGACGCCAGTTAATTTTGTTACGAAAATCAATCTTAGCCATAGCCTCTCCGTCGCGAGAAATGCGCTTCCCCTGAACCGCATGATAGACTATGCCTTTAAACATGGCACATCGCGAGTAAATCTATGAAAATCGGCATTATTGGCGCAATGGAAGAAGAAGTTACGCTGCTGCGTGACAAAATCGAAAATCGTCAGACTATCACCCTCGGCGGCAGTGAAATCTACACCGGCCAGTTGAACGGCGTGGACGTTGCTCTGCTGAAGTCCGGCATTGGTAAAGTCGCGGCCGCGATGGGCGCAGCCCTGCTGCTGGAGCGCTGCCAGCCGGACGTTATCATCAACACCGGTTCCGCGGGCGGTCTGGCGCCGACGCTGAAAGTGGGTGATATCGTGGTCTCCGATGAAGCGCGCTATCACGATGCCGACGTTACCGCATTCGGCTACGAAATCGGCCAGATGGCCGGCTGCCCGGCGGCGTTCAAAGCCGACGATAAACTGATTGCCGCCGCCGAAACCTGCATCAAGGCGCTGGATCTGAATGCGGTACGCGGCCTGATCGTCAGCGGCGACGCTTTCATTAACGGCGCCGAAGGGCTGGCGAAAATTCGTCGCAACTTCCCGCAGGCCATTGCCGTTGAGATGGAAGCTACCGCCATTGCCCACGTTTGCCACAGCTTTGCCGTGCCGTTCGTGGTGGTGCGCGCCATCTCCGACGTTGCCGACAAAGAGTCCCACCTGAGCTTTGACGAATTCCTGGCGGTTGCCGCGAAGCAATCGACGCTGATGGTTGAAACGCTGGTGCAGAAACTCGCACATGGCTAAGCGCTTGATGACAGGGCTGCTGGCCCTGCTGTTTAGCGCCCCGGCGTGGCTCTATGCCGCGCCGCGGGTTATCTCTCTCTCCCCTGCCAATACCGAACTGGCCTTTGCCGCCGGGATCACCCCCGTTGGCGTCAGCGCGTGGTCTGACTACCCCGCCGCAGCCAAAACGATCGAACAGGTCGCCTCCTGGCAAGGCATCAACCTGGAGCGCATCGTGGCGCTGCATCCGGACGTGGTGCTGGCGTGGAAGGAAGGTAACGCCGAGCGCCCGGTCAATCAGTTGCAGTCGCTCGGCATTACCGTGCTGTGGATTGACTCACACAGTATTGAAGACATCGCCGCCGCGCTACGTAAGCTGGCAAAGTGGAGCCCGCAGCCGGAAAAAGCCGAGCAGGCCGCCGCCGCGCTGATGCGCGACTACACTCAACTGAAGGCGCAATACGCCGACGCGCCGAAAAAGCGCGTGTTTATGCAGTTCGGTTTCAACCCTATCTTCACCAGTAACAAAAGCGCGATTCAGAACCAGGTGCTGGAGATTTGCGGCGGTCAGAACATCTTTGCCGACAGCCGCGCCGCCTGGCCGCAGGTGAGTCGTGAGCAGGTACTGACGCGTCAGCCGCAGGCCATTGTCGCCGCCGGTGACGAAAGTCAGATTCCGAAAATTCAGCGCTACTGGGCCAGTCAGCTCACAATCCCGGTTATTCCCCTTAATAGTGACTGGTTTGAACGGGCAAGCCCACGTATTATCCTCGCCGCAAAACAACTCTGTACTGCGCTGTCGCAGGTTCATTAATTGGGTAATTGGTCATGCTTGTCTACTGGCTTGATATTGTTGGCACCATTGTTTTCGCCGTCTCCGGCGTATTGCTGGCGGGGAAACTGCGCATGGATCCGTTCGGCGTGCTGGTTCTGGGCGTTGTCACCGCCGTCGGTGGCGGAACGATTCGCGATATGGCGCTCGCCAACGGCCCGGTATTTTGGGTAAAAGACCCGACCGACCTGGTCGTGGCCATGGTGACCTGTATGCTGACCATCGTACTGGTGCGCCAACCGCGTCGCCTGCCGAAGTGGGTGCTGCCGGTGCTCGACGCCGTCGGGCTGGCGGTGTTCGTCGGCATCGGCGTCAACAAAGCCTTTATCGCGCACTCCGGGCCGCTGGTCGCGGTCTGTATGGGGGTGGTGACCGGCGTCGGCGGCGGGATTATCCGTGACGTGCTGGCGCGCGAAGTGCCGATGATTCTGCGCACCGAAATCTACGCTACCGCCTGTATTATTGGCGGGATCGTCCACGCGACAGCCTATTACACCTTCAAAGTGCCGCTGGAAAACGCCAGTATGATGGGGATGGTGGTGACGCTGGCCATTCGTCTGGCCGCCATTCGCTGGCATCTGAAGCTGCCGACCTTTGCGCTGGACGACAACGGGCGCTAACCCTGCCTGCAAACAAAATTGCCCGCGGCTAAGCGGGCAATTTTAGACATTTGATCATCAAATGCTGAAGGAAGAACCGCAGCCGCAGGTGCTGGTCGCGTTCGGGTTGGTCACGATAAAACGTGAACCTTCCAGACCTTCGGTATAGTCAACGGAACCGCCTACCAGATACTGCAAGCTCATTGGATCAACCACCAGGCCAACGCCCTGTTTTTCGATGGTCATATCGCCTTCGTTGACCTGATCGTCAAAGGTAAAACCGTACTGGAAGCCGCTGCAGCCGCCGCCCGTGATGTACACACGCAGCTTCAGGTTTGGATTCTCTTCATCCGCAATCAGGACTTTTACTTTTTTGGCTGCGGCGTCGGTAAACTCCAGCGGCAGCGCTACGTCATCACTCATTTTATGCTCCCATTACTACAGCTAGTCTGGGCAAATAGTAACCCGACTCTTTGGGTCATTATCTAATACCCTGGTAAATCGTTCAAGTATTCTCCCCGGCAACCTGCCGGGCTTTTGCCTCTTGCTCGGCTTCCTGCTTGGCCAGCGTACGCGCCAGGATAGTGGCATAAAGCGGTTGTCCGCCGAGGAACTGCGCTAATAGCGTGGCACCGAGCCCGGTGATAATCATTGGCAAAATGAGCTGATAGTTATCGGTCATCTCCAGTACCAGCACGATACCGGTCAACGGGGCGCGAACGGAAGCCGCCAGCAGCGCGCCCATTCCGGCGATGGCGAAAGTGCCAGCGTCCAGATGATAAGCCGGAAACAGACTCGCCGCCGCCGTGCCAAACGCGGTCCCCAGCAACGTGCCCAACGCCAGCATCGGTGCGAAAATCCCGCCTGGCGCGCCGGAGGAGAAGCACAGCAGCGTGGTCACGACGCGAACAATGAACAAACACAGCAGCGCGCCGATGGTGTAGTTACCCGCCGCCGCAATCGGGATCAGGGTAAAGCCGCCGCCCGATGCCGCCGGTTGAATCAGCCCCAGTACGCCGCAGCAACCGCCGATCAGACCGCCAATCAGTACCCATTTTTTAATATTGCCACCGTGGATGCGGAAAAACATATCCTGGGTCTTCAGCACCATCGTGTTGAACAGCGGCCCAAAGCAGCCGAACACAATGCCCAGCACCATATACAGCCACAGCGTATTGACCGGCGCGTTGCTCAGTTTACCGACCTCAATCACCGGCGTTTCGCCGTTGAAGATGCGGAACACAATGCTCGACATGATAACGCCGGTAAACACCGCTTTAATTGAAATCAGGCTGTAGCGGAACTGCGGACGCATCTCTTCAATAATGAACAGTATGCCCGCCAGCGGCGCGTTAAAGGCCGCCGACAAGCCCGCCGCCGCGCCCGTTGCCAGCAGGGTGTGGCGCGCTTCTTCGCCGCGCTGGCGGAAGATATCGCTCACCATGCGCCCCACGTTGCCGCCGATCTGCACCGTCGGCCCTTCGCGTCCCAGCACCATACCGGCACCGAGCGTGCCCATGCCGCCGATAAATTTCACCGGCAACACGCGCCACCAGCGCACCGGACGTAACTCTTCCAGCGCGCCTTCAATTTCCGGGATCCCCGAGCCACCGGCCTCCTGCGCAAACCGACGCACCAGCCAGTAACCCAGCATCGCCAGCAGCGCCGACAAAATAAAGGCCAACGGCCAGACGATAAACCAATGGTCAGCAACCTGCGCCAACGTACCAATACGCACGTTCATCACCCAGTTCACCGCATGTTCAAACGCCACGCCGACTAAACCCACCAGCGCGCCAACCACGGCGGCCATCAGGAGCACCATCAGCGGCGTTTTATCGCGATTCAACAATTTACGCACCACGTCACGGCGGCGTAAACGGACAATCCGTTGTGCCTCTAAAGGGGGTATTTCAGCTTTCATACCGTCATCACTAATTGGTAATACAAATAGGAAGGGGGAGCATTTTACCCACACCTGTGCGCTACGTCGCGAAAAAATTGCTTCAGGAGGGCTTTGTTGCAATCAGGCAAAAATTTCATAACCTCTACGGAATAATTTAGAATAGCGGACAAAACATTTTTCACGAACCAGGATCCTGGCAATGAGCAAATCTGAAAACCTCTATAGCGCAGCGCGTGAACTTATCCCCGGCGGCGTTAACTCGCCGGTACGCGCCTTCACCGGCGTTGGCGGTACGCCGCTGTTTATTGAACGCGCAGATGGCGCCTACCTGTACGACGTCGACGGTAAAGCCTATATCGATTACGTCGGCTCCTGGGGGCCAATGGTGCTGGGACATAACCATCCGGCTATCCGCAACGCGGTCATTGAAGCGGCCGAGCGCGGCCTGAGCTTCGGCGCGCCGACCGAAATGGAAGTGACTATGGCGAAGCTGGTGACCGAACTGGTGCCTACCATGGACATGGTCCGTATGGTCAACTCCGGTACCGAAGCCACCATGAGCGCCATTCGCCTGGCCCGCGGCTTCACGGGCCGCGACAAAATCATCAAGTTTGAAGGCTGCTACCATGGCCATGCCGACTGCCTGCTGGTGAAAGCCGGGTCCGGCGCGCTAACCCTCGGCCAGCCAAATTCACCGGGTGTCCCGGCAGACTTCGCCAAACATACCCTCACCTGCACCTATAACGATCTGGCGTCCGTGCGCGCGGCGTTCGAGCAGTATCCGCAGGAGATCGCCTGCATTATCGTTGAACCGGTCGCCGGCAACATGAACTGCATTCCGCCACAGCCAGAGTTCCTGCCGGGCCTGCGCGCCCTGTGCGACGAGTTTGGCGCGCTGCTGATTATCGATGAAGTAATGACCGGCTTCCGCGTGGCGCTGGCGGGTGCACAGTCCTACTACGACGTGGTGCCGGACCTGACCTGTCTGGGCAAAATCATCGGCGGCGGGATGCCGGTAGGGGCGTTCGGCGGCCGTCGTGACGTGATGGACGCGCTGGCACCTACCGGCCCGGTTTACCAGGCGGGTACGCTCTCCGGTAACCCGATTGCGATGGCAGCGGGTTACGCTTGCCTGACCGAAGTGGCGCAGCCGGGCGTCCACGAGACGCTGACCGAGCTGACCAACCAGCTGGCGCAAGGCTTGCTGGATGCCGCACAAGACGCTGGTATCCCGCTGGTCGTCAACAACGTGGGCGGCATGTTCGGTATTTTCTTCACCGATGCCAAAGAAGTCACCTGCTATCAGGATGTGCTGAAGTGCGACGTTGAGCGCTTCAAGCGCTTCTTCCATCTGATGCTGGAAGAAGGCGTATATCTGGCGCCGTCGGCCTTTGAGGCGGGCTTTATGTCGGTTGCCCACAGCGAAGAAGATATTGATAACACCATCGACGCGGCGCGTCGGGTGTTTGCACAGCTGTAAGGGATATACGCGCAGTTCCCCCCTCACCCTAGCCCTCTCCCCACCGGGGAGAGGGAACCGTTCGGAACAGCCTTCACCTACGGCACCAGCTCGCTTTTCCCCCTCGCCCCTTTGGGGAGAGGGTCGGGGTGAGGGGGGACGTTCCCTTACCCTTTCATCTAGCGGCTCTGCTTCCTCAGCAGATAGATAAAGTACGGCGCGCCGATAAAGGTCGACAGCAGCCCCGCGGGCACCTGATACGGAAACATCAGCATTCGTCCGCACCAATCCGCAAACACCAGCAGCAGGCCGCCAACCAGGGCGGAAATCACCATATGCGGCATCGTCCGCCGGAACCCCATCATCCGCGCGATATGCGGCGCCATCAAACCGACAAAGCTCAACGGCCCGATGGTTAGCGTCGCCGCCGCCGTCAGGCTCGCCGCCAACAGCAGCAGCGCAATGCGGGTCGGCGCCAGCGCCATACCGATCGACCGCGCCGTTTCACCGCCCAGCGGCAGAATGGTGAGCCAGCGACGGCACAGCGGCACCAGCAGCAGTAGAACCACCATCGCGGCCGCCGACTGCATCACCTGCTTGCCGGTAGCGTTGTAGGTCGAGCCGGAAATCCACGTCAAAATCTGCGCCATACGCGGGTCGCCGCTGGCCTGTAGCATCATCAGCAACATGGTGAATGCGGTGCTCAACGCCATCCCCGCCAGCAGCATGCGGTGCGGCGAGAAGCCGCCGCGCCCGGCTGCAATCAGGATAATCAGCAGCGTGACCGCTGCGCCGACACTCCCGGCAGGCAGCAGCCAGCCAAAGGCGTTGCCCGGCACGATAAACAGCATCAGCACCACGCCGAACGCCGCACCGGAGCTAATTCCCAGCACTTCCGGGCTGGCCATCGGGTTGCCGGTCAGACGCTGAATAATGCAGCCCGCGACCGCCAGCATCATCCCGGCGATCAGCGCGGAGGCGATACGCGGCCAGCGCCACTGGAGCAGTTGATCCAACAGCGAACCGCTGGCCCAGTGCCAGCCGTAAGCGTCACGCCCCAGCGACAACGCTGCAAAGACGGCAATCAACAGAATGGCTAACCCGCCCAGCGCAAACCACGCAACGTTCTGCCGTTCGCGGGCAACGCTGTCGCTGGCGTTCATTGCAGGCGCGCTCATGCTGCGCAAACGCGGTAGCAGCCACAGCAGCAACGGCGCGCCAATCAGCGCGGTGACGGAGCCGGTAGAGACCTCCATCCAGACTCGCGACAGCCACAGAATCAGTTGATCGGAGAGCCACAGGATCAACGCGCCAATCAACGGCGCCAACAGCAGTCGGGAGAGCAAACGCCGCGCCCCCAGCATTTTCGCCAGCAGCGGCGCAAACAGGCCGATAAAACCAATAATCCCCACCGCGTTAACCAGTAAGGCGCTGATGACGATCGCCAGCGTTAGCGCCCCCAGACGAGCCAGCGACAGCGCCAGCCCGAGGTTACGGGCCACGCCGTCATCCAGCCCCATCAGCGTCAACGGGCGCAGCAGCAGCAACGTCAGCATCACGCCGCCCAACAGTTGCGGCCACAAACGCTGCACCACGCTCCAGTCGGTCTGCGTCAGCGTGCCGGTGCTCCACAGGAACATACTTTGCAGCTGGTCATGGTGGAAAATCACCATCAGTTGGTTGATGGCGCCACAGTAGAGGCTCACCACCAGACCGGCGAGAATCAGCGTGACCGGCGAAAGCCGTTTACCCCACGCGACGCCAAACACCAGCGCCCCGACGATGCAGGCCCCCGCCAGCGCGGCAAATTGCGTAGCCAGCACCCCCGGTATCGCCCACAGAGTGGTGATGGTCATACCGAGCTGCGCACCAGTGGCCACGCCAAGCGTCGTCGGTTCTGCCAGTGGGTTACGCAAAACCTGTTGGAACAGCACGCCGACCAGCCCCAGCCCAGCCCCAACCAGCAGCGCAATCGCCAGGCGCGGCAGCAGGCTGTAGTGGAAAATCATCTGGTCAATGGCGTCGATATTCGGCTGACGCATCGCCTGCAACCAGAGCGAACCCGGCAGCGCGGTGCTGAAGTTAAACCAGGTCAGCGCCAACGCAGCAATAAACAGCAGCCCCAGCAACAGTGCAGCAAAGGGAGAGAAGGTCGTTTTCACGCATTGCCTCCCAACGAATTATCCAGGATACGGGCGAAATTCATCGCCGATAGCGTGGCGCCATAGAACCAGACCGCCGGTACAACCTGCATGCGGCCAGCGCGTACGAATGGCATCGCCTGCCATAACGGCGTGGCCGACAAGCTGCGCATTTCCGCAGCGTTACCGTGGTCGAAACAAATCACATCGACGTCTTTATAGGCCGCCAGCCGGTCAATCCCCACGACCGTGCTGCCCCAGAAGTTGGTTTCACCCTGCCAGGCGTTTTTAACCCCCAGACGGTCGAGAACTTCCTGGAACAGGCAGTTCGGGCCGAACACCAGCACATGACGCGAATCGAGCAGTGACATCATCAGCAGGGGGCGCTCCCCACGCTGACGGAAACGCGGCTTCAGTCCATCGATAAAGGCATCAAATTCCGCCAGATGGCGATGTGCGACTGCTTGCTTGCCCAGCAGGTCAGCCATTTCCATCAGCGAGCGTCGCGCCTGCGCCAGCGGCTGTTTCCCGTCGCTGAACGCGAAGCCACGCCCCGGCGCGATGCGCGCCAGCACCTCCGGCGAAGGGCCATAGCCTGCCGACCATACCAGCATCGACGGCTTCATTTGCGTCAGTAGCTCCAGATTGGGCTCCGTGCGCAAGCCAACGTCAATCACCGAATCCGGCAGCACCGGTTCGTTGACCCACATACGGTAGTTGGGAATATCCGCGACGCCGTAAGGCGTGACGCCCAGCGCCAGCATCAGCTCAACGGGTAACCATTCGAGCGCCACAATGCGCTCGTTATTCATCGGCGCGGCCTGCGCCGTTTGCATCCGCCACAACAGCGGCGACAGCGCCATCGCCGTCAGTAACCGACGGCGGCTAATCAGGTTTACGTCAGCCATCAATAGACAAAACTTACCGGTGCAGCACCGGCCGGGTGTGGCAGGATCCCCATCGGGATACCATAAATACGTTCCAGCGTGTCGCTGCGCATCAGTTCATCCGGCGTCCCCTGGGCAATCATTTCGCCGCCGCGCAGGGCCACCAGATAGTCGCAGTAACGCGCCGCCATATTGATATCGTGCAGCACCGCTACGACGGTCAGGCCGCGCTGCTGGCTGAGGCGATGTACTAACGCCAGCACATCGACCTGATGCGCGATGTCCAGCGCGGACGTCGGTTCATCAAGCAGCAAGCAACGACTATCCTGCGCCACCAGCATGGCGATCCATGCACGCTGACGCTCACCGCCGGACAGGCTGTCAACCAGGCGCTGGGCCAGCGGCTTCAGCCCCACCAGCGCAATCGCCTCATCCACCTTTTCACGGTCGGCAACGCCAAAACGACCTAGCGCACCGTGCCATGGGTAGCGGCCAATCGCCACCAGTTCGCGCACCGTCATCCCTTCTGCGGGCGGCAGTTGCTGCGGCAGATAGGCGACCTTGCGGGCAAACGCTTTGCTGTTCCAGCTTTCGAGCGGCTGACCGTCAAGCAGGATCTCCCCTTCCGACGGCGGCTGATGGCGGCCCAACATTTTCAACAGGGTCGATTTGCCCGAGCCGTTGTGGCCGATGAGCCCGGTCACTTTGCCCGCAGGAAAGGTTAAAGAGAGAGGATGAAGCAGCGTACGGCCCGGAACGCGAAAAACGACCTGTTCGAGAGAAAAGGTCGTATCTGAATGAGTTGTGTTGTCCTGCATAACCGTCAACATGTTAAAGGGCGCGGAAAATCCGCGCCCTGGAGGTGGTTAGAAACGGAACGTTGCGGTCGCAACAACCTGACGTTCTGCGCCCCAGTAGCATGCGTATTCGCTGTAGCAGCTGGAGACGTAATCACGGTCGAACAGGTTATTGACGTTAACGGCAACAGATGATCCCGGTAAGCCGAAGCGACCCAGGTCATATTTCACCATTGCATCGGCAATCGCGTAACCCGCTACGCTAAACGCTTCATTTTTCTTCGCGGCAACGTTTTTGTAGTAGCTCACGGTGGAGCCGGTGTAACGCACGCCCGCACCGAAGGTCAGACCGCTCAGCGCCGTGTCGTAGAAGGTGTAATCCGTCCACAGGGAAGCCTGGTTACGCGGAACTTCTGCCGGACGCTTACCTTTGAAGATCGTGTCTTCAGTGTACTCTGCGTCATTGTAGCTATAGGCAGCCGTTACATTGATGTTTTCGTTAACCGCCGCTTTCGCTTCCAGCTCGATACCGCGAGAACGGATTTCCCCGGTCTGTACGCTGTACAGACCTGTCGGATCGTTCGGATCGGAGGTCAAATTTTTGTTCTTAGTCAGCTGATACACCGCTGCGGTCAGCACCACCGGCATATCTTTCGGTACATACTTCACGCCAGCTTCATACTGCTTGCCGCGAGACGGATCGAACGGCTTCCCTTCTTTTGTTGAACCGGAAGTCGGTTCGAAAGATTCGCTGTAGCTAAAGTACGGGGAAATACCATTGTCGAACAGGTAGTTAATCCCGCCACGCCAGGTGAACTGCTGGTCGTGGTTCATCGCTTCTGTACCCGTGCTGCGGGTCAGCGTTGACGTTTTCGCGTAATCATAGCGGCCGCCCAGCGTCAGTACCCACTTGTCCCACTCCATCTGATCCTGTGCATACAGGCCAGTTTGCTCCATACGGTTCAGAACCTGGTACTTTGCGTAAGGACCGCTGACATCGATATTTGGGTTACCGTACTGCGGATTATTCATATCCAGTGCGTCGGCAGAACCATACAGCGCGTCAACATCATTGCGCATGCGAGAATAATCAACGCCGGTCAGCAGCGTATGATCGACTTCACCGGTCGCAAATTTAGATTGCAGTTGGGTATCAACGGTGAAGCCATTCAGATCCTCGTCAGAACGCACGTACTGACGGTTGATCTGGCCCGGCGCAATATAGCCGTAACCATATACCGAGCGGTACAGCGTTTTCACCTGGTCGTAGCGCAGGTTCTGACGCACGGTGAAGGTGTCGTTAAATTCGTGAGAGAAGTTGTAGCCCACCATCTGCTGGCGACGCTGCATCTTGTTATCTTTTTCACCTTCGTTGAAATCGGTCGGCAGCTTGTGCGCGTTACCGTTGGCATCAATGTAAGGAACCACGGTGCCTTCACGCGGCAACCAGCCGTAGTAGCCGGCATCGGGATCGCTCTGGAAGTTGCTCAGGAAGGTAAAGTTAGTTTTGTCATCCGGACGCCAGCTGAAAGACGGCGCCACGGCATAGCGGCTCGATTTCGCCATATCCTGCTGAGCATCCTGGCTGCGGCCTAAGCCGGTCAGACGGTAGGACCACACGCCTGCATCATCAATCGCATCGCTGAAGTCAAAGCCAGTCTGCCAGAGGTTATCCGTGCCCATCTTGAACTGAATTTCGCGCAGCGGTTCGGTAGTCGGACGCTTACTGACCATGCTCACGACGCCGCCCGGATTGCTGTTGCCGTACAGCACGGAGGTTGGTCCACGCATCACTTCAACGCGTTCCAGGAAATACGGGTCCATAGAAACTTCAGAGTAGTTATTCCCCTGCAGTTTCATACCATCCAGGTACTGGTTGGTATTCACGGTTGTCGGTGCGGTGAAACCACGAATTGAAACCACATCATAGGTTGAGGAACTACCGCGCGTAGAAAAGACGCTCGGCGTATAGGCCATCGCATCTTTGACGGTTGTCGGCTGGCGCATGTCCATTTCCTGACGGGTAATGACCGAAACAGACTGCGGCGTCTTCTCAATCGGGGTATCCGTCTTAGTCGCCGTCGCGGAACGTTTTGCCGCGATCGTTGGTGCCGGACCCCACGCGCTCTCTTGCGAAGCCGGAGCGGCGGTAACGGTAATGGTTTCTTCTTTCGGTTGTTCTGCTGCCTGCGCGTAAACAGACATGCCGCTAACCGCTGTGGCTACTACAACCGCGAGTTTACGCAGCGAGTGGGTTGGCTGAGCAGTTTTAAGACGTGCCATGGGTATTTCTCTGATGAAGTGAATGATAACGTAAACGAGAATTATTATTATAACGAGCAGCATGATAGGCGAAAAATTGCGTCGATAGCAAGCAATACGCGCCCCTACAAAAACTAAGGGGTTAAGAAACAAACAGATGAAATAATGAGGTTAAAAAAAAGAAAAAACCTGGATATAAAAAGGCCTCTGTCAGAGACAGAGGCCTTTTAGTGGGTGCATTACGCGATTAATTCCCGCCGAACATATCCTTGATCCAGCCGGCTACGCCGTCGCTCTCTTTCTTCTCTTGCTGCGGCTGCTGCTGTTGTTGCTGCTGCGGCTGTGAAGAGGACGAGTCAAACGGGTTCGTCGACTGCTGCTGCTCTATCTGCTGCTGGCTTTGCTGGCACAGCGCATCCGGGTCGGTCGTCCAGACCGGCAGCATACGCATGCCGCCACCGCCGCAGATAAAGTTACCGCCTTCATCCACGCCCATATTGACCACGTCTTCTGGCGGCGTCAGATCCAGCGCAATCGGCGACTCGCTTGCCAGGTAACGCTGATAGATAGACATCGCACCACTCGCGCCGTACAGCTTGGTCGGCTGGTTATTATCGCGACCTACCCAGGTGATCACCACTTCACGGCCATCGATACCAGCAAACCAGGTATCGACGTTGTTGTTGGTGGTCCCGGTTTTCCCTGCCAGATGCAGGTTCGGGTATTTCGCGCCCAGCTGACGACCGGTACCGCGTTGAACCACCTGCTGCATGGTCCACAGCGTCATGTACGCCGCCTGTGCCGGCACCGCACGCTCGGCCTGCGGGAAGCTCTGGTACAGCACAGTACCGTCTTCCGCAATCACCGAACGCAGCGCCGACAGAGTCGCGCGGTTACCGCCGCTGGCAATGGTCTGGAATGCCTGCGCCACTTCAATCGGCGTCAGGTTCAGTGCACCAAGCAGCATCGCCGGTACGGCGTTGAGCTGGTCTTTCGGCACGCCCAGCTTCAGCCAGGTATCGGTGACGGCGGGCAGGCCCAGCGCCATACCGAGGTTAACCGTCGGCACGTTCATTGAACGCGTCAGCGCATCCACCAGCATTACCTGACCGCTGTAGCGGCGGTCATCGTTCTGCGGCGACCACACCTGGCCATTCGGCTGACGCAGCGAAATCGGCGCATCGGCGATCCAGGTGTTCAGTCGATACTGATTCGGCTGGCTCAGCGCGGTCAGGTAGGTTGCCGGTTTCGCCAGAGAACCAATAGAGCGACGCGCCTGCATGGCGCGGTTGTAGCCCGCAAACTGCGGCTCTGCGCCGCCGACCATCGCACGCACTTCACCGCTGAAGCGGTCAACGACCACCATCGCGGTTTCCAGATCGCTCAGCTTACGCTGCTTCTTCAGCGCCGGGATGCCTTCAGTGGCCGCTTTTTCAGCCGCATCCTGCGCCACGGAGTCAAAGGTGGTGAAAATCTTCACGCCGGAGAGATCTTTGACCTTATCGCCCAGCTTCGCCTGCAGCTCCTGACGCACCATCTGCATAAACGCCGGCTGTGGTGAAATCACCCCGCCGCGCGGCTGCACGCCCAGCGGACGCGCGCTCAGCATGTCATACAGCTCCTGGTCGATCACGTTCTGCTGCTGCAGCAGACGCAGCACCAGGTTACGACGTTCCAGCGCCAGTTTCGGGTTACGCCACGGGTTATAAATCGACGCCCCTTTTACCATGCCCACCAGCAGCGCCTGCTGGTCAAGGCTCAGCTCTTCCACCGGACGGCCAAAGTAGTAGAGGCTCGCCAGCGGGAAGCCGCGAATTTCGTTGTCACCGCTCTGACCGAGGTACACCTCGTTCATATACAGCTCAAGAATGCGGTCTTTGCTGTAGCGGGCGTCCATAATCAGCGCCATGTAGGCTTCGTTGGCCTTACGCCAGTAGGAACGCTCGCTGGAAAGGAACAGGTTCTTCACCAGCTGCTGGGTCAGCGTACTCGCCCCCTGCACCGTCCGCCCGGCAGTCAGGTTCGCCAGCACCGCACGGCCCATGGAGTAGAAGCTGATGCCATCATGCTCGTAGAAGTGGCGGTCCTCGGTCGCAATCAAGGTATCGATCAACAAGTCCGGGAAGCCGCTGCGCGGCACAAACAGACGCTGTTCGCCGTTCGGCGAGGACATCATGGTAATCAACCGCGGATCGAGTCGGAAATAACCGAACTGACGATTGTTATCCATGTTTTCGATGCTATCGAGACGCGCGCCGTCGAAGGTCAGACGCGCGCGCACCTGCCCCTCTTTGCTGTCCGGGAAATCGAACGGACGACGGATCATCTCGATGCTGTTGGCCTGCACGGTGAATTCACCCGGGCGCGTCATCGCCGTCACCTGACGATACTGGGTCGCCGTCAGCAGTTGAATCATCTCGTTCTTGCTGATGGCCATATCCGGCTCGAGGCTAACCATGCGGCCATACACCGCCGCCGGCAGCTGCCAGACTTTACCGTCAATGCGGCTACGGATTTTTTGATCCAGATAGACGCCATAGATAGCAATCAGTACCGCGAAGACGATCCCCAGTTTGACCAGGAACCAGAACCAACGGCGTTTGCCGCGCGGTTTTTTCCCCTTGCCGCCTTTACGCGCACGTGGTTTTTCGTCGTCGTAGCCATCATCATCATAATCGTCGTCATACTCATCATCTCTGAGCTGTCGACGGCTTACCTTTTGTTTTGCCGGACGTGCAGGCTTGCCCTTCCGTCCAATCGGCTCGCGGTCATTCCCCGCCATGCTTTTTCTCCGCAACATTCAGGCATAAAGGCCTGATTCTCAATTCTTCTGTCACAGGACAGAAGAAGATATCTCTCAATTTTACGCTGTGTTTATGCCGGATGGCGGCTTCGCCTTATCCGGCCTACTCGCTTAACCGTAGGCCTGATAAGCGTAGCGCTATCAGGCAGAATACTTCTTCGTCCGCCGCGTTGGCGCGGTATTCGCCGGATCGTCCGGCCAGACGTGTTTCGGATAACGCCCTTTCATCTCTTTTTGCACCTCGCGGTACGCCCCCTGCCAGAACGCGCTTAAATCGCGCGTAATTTGCAGCGGCCGCTGCGCCGGTGACAGCAGCTCCAGCACCAGCGCTACGCGCCCCTCGGCGATAGTCGGCGTACTGGCTTCGCCAAACATCTCCTGCATACGTACGGCAAGCGCAGGCGGATTATCTTCGTGGTAGCGAATCGCAATACGGCTTCCCGTGGGCACAGTGTAATGAGTTGGCAGCGAACTCACCAGACGTTGTCGTAATGACCACGGCAACCAGTCGAGTAGCGCCTGGTGAATATCCAGCGATTTCAGGCCACGCAGCGAATGTATGCCGCTCATCTGCGGCAACAGCCAACTCTCCAGTTCCGCCAGCAGCGACGCGTCATCCACCGCGGGCCATGCCTCTTCCGGCAGCCACTGCGCCGCGCATTGTAACCGCAAGCGTAGCTGTTCCGCTTCGTTCGTCCAGTTCAACACGCTTAATCCTTTCTCGCGAATACCCGTGAGCATCGCCTGATGCAATTCACTTTCGGACGGCTTGGCCAACGGGCGTACACTCAACGTCAGTTGGCCAATTTGACTACGCCGCAGCGCTTTCAGCGTGCCCTGCACATCATCCCACTCAATGGTGTCGGATTGTTGAAGCAGCGGCGGGCAGCGGCTGACCAGCGCGTCGATATCCACCGCGCAGGCCTGCAAAATACGCGCGTCCGGCGAGGCGCTGCCCTGCAACAGTAGCGGCGCAATCAACCACTCGTGACGGCCTAACGCATCGTCAGCATCCAGCATTGCCCCCATGCCATTCGCCAGCTGATAGCGGCCTTCCTGGCCGCGGCGGCGGGCAATACGGTCAGGGAACCCCTGCGCCAGCAGCGGCGCAATGGCGTCCACATCCGGCTGCCCGGCGCGACGGTTCAATCGCTTGCAAAGCTGCTGGCTACGCTGCTGCCATGGCCCATGAGCGCGGGAAAACGCCTGCAGCAGGTCGCTATTGCCGCCGCGCGGCGGTTCTTCAAGGATGGCCGCCAACCGGGCCGCCGTCGCCACCTCGTCGTCGCTCTGCGCCGCCAGCAGCATCGCCGCCAGACGCGGATCGATGCCAAGCGCCGCCATCTTTTGCCCTTTCACCGTCAGGCGTTCGCCCTCCAGCGCCTGAAGCTGCGTCAGCAGCCGACGGGCCGCCGCCAGGTTCACCGCGGGCGGCTGATCGAGCCAGCTCAGTTGCGATGGGTCGGCACAGCCCCACTGCATCAGATCCAGCAGCAGCGAGGAGAGATCGCTTTGTAAAATCTCCGCGTCGCTCTGCGCCGCCGCGCGCTCGGCCTGTTCCTTCGCCAGCAGATGCACGCACACGCCCGGCTCCAGACGTCCGGCACGCCCCGCGCGCTGGGTCATCGAGGCCTGGCTGACACGCTGAGTGAGCAGACGCGTTAACCCGGTGCGCACGTCAAAACGCGCCACCCGCTCCTGGGCGCTGTCCACCACCAGACGAATGCCTTCAATGGTCAAACTGGTTTCGGCAATATTGGTCGCCAGCACCACCTTACGCTTGCCGGCTGGCGCGGGCAGAATGGCCTGCCGCTGTTCGCTCAGCGGCAACGCGCCGTATAAAGGGCACAGCAGCACATCATCGGCCACGCGTTCAGCAAGGTGATTCTGCACTCGCTGAATTTCACCGACGCCGGGTAAGAACAGCAGCAGCGAGCCGTGCTCATGACGCAGAAGCTCGGCCGTCGCGATCGCCACGGCCTCATCAAAACGCTGATGCGCGGGCAATGATTGATAGCGGCGTTCGACGGGGTAAGCGCGCCCTTCGGAAACCACTGTAGGCGCGTCCGGCAGCAGGCGCTGCAGGCGCTCGTTATCCAGCGTGGCCGACATGATCAGCAGCTTGAGATCGTCGCGTAGCCCCTGCTGAACATCAAGCAGCAGCGCCAGCGCCAGATCCGCCTGTAAACTGCGTTCGTGGAACTCATCGAGGATCACCAGCCCCACGCCCGTAAGTTCGGGATCGTGCTGGATCATGCGGGTGAGGATCCCTTCGGTCACCACTTCTAAGCGGGTATTTGGCCCCACGCAGGTCTCTGCGCGCATCCGGTAGCCCACCGTCTCGCCCGGCTTCTCGCCGAGGAGCTCCGCCAGACGCTGGGCGACGTTACGCGCCGCTAGCCTGCGCGGCTCCAGCAGCAGGATGCGACCATCGATTCCGCCCTCGCGCAAAATTTGCAGCGGCAGCCAGGTGGATTTACCCGCGCCCGTCGGCGCGTTCAGCAGCACCTGCGGGGCTTGCCGTAAGGCGTGGAGAAGTTCAGGAAGGACGCTTGCGACCGGCAACAGGGACACGAATGGCTCCAGAGGGTTAACATTAAACGGCGGACATTGTAGCATCGCCTCAATTCATAACCGAGTCCCCACCATGTCTGAGTCAAAAAGACTGTTTTTCGCCATTGCGATTCCGCCGAAAATCCAGAAGCAACTGGTGCAATGGCGCGCGGATCATTTTCCCGCCGATGCGGGCGTGCCGGTGGCGGCAGCCAATATGCATCTGACGCTGGCTTTTCTGGGCGAAGTCAGTGCGGAAAAACAGCGCGCGCTGGCGGCCATGGCGGGGCGCATCCGTCAGCCAGGCTTTACGCTACATCTTGACGACGCAGGCCAATGGCTGCGCTCGCGCGTGGTCTGGCTTGGCACGCGCCAGCCGCCGCGCGGTCTGCTTCAGTTGGCCAACATGCTGCGCGCCCAGGCCGCACGCAGCGGCTGTTATCAAAGCCCACAGCCGTTCCACCCGCATCTCACGCTACTGCGCAACGCCGGACAGGCAGTGCCGATTCCCGCGCCCGGTTTTCACTGGGAAATCCCGGTCACCGAGTTTGCGCTGTACGAATCGCGCTTCACCGGCGGTCGTACGCGATATACCTCATTGCAGCGCTGGACGCTCAGCGAATAACGAAGGAAACCCGATGCAGTTTATCCCCGCGCTTCAGTCCGCGACGCTTATCAAGCGTTACAAACGTTTTCTCGCCGATGTCATTACGCCAGAAGGCGAAACCTTTACCCTGCACTGCCCTAACACCGGCGCAATGACCGGCTGCGCAACGCCAGGGGACACCGTGTGGTATTCCACATCAGAAAATACTAAGCGTAAATATCCCCACACATGGGAATTAACCCAGACGCAAAACGGGGATTTTATTTGTGTGAACACGTTACGCGCAAATACCCTGGCCAAAGACGCGATTCTGACAGGCTGTATTCCCGAACTTACTGGCTACAACACCCTGAAAAGCGAAGTGAAATATGGTGAGGAAAATAGTCGAATTGACCTCATGTTACAGGCAGATGATCGCCCCAACTGCTATATTGAAGTGAAGTCGGTCACACTCGCGGAAAATGAGTTCGGCTATTTTCCCGATGCCGTCACCGTGCGCGGACAGAAGCATTTGCGCGAGCTGATGGGCGTTGTGGCCAGCGGCGAACGTGCCGTTTTGCTGTTTGCAATATTGCACTCAGCCATTGAATATTTCTCTCCAGCACACCATATTGATGCTAAATACGCACAGTTGTTGCAAGAAGCGCAAAAACAGGGGGTGGAAATTTTGGCTTATAAAGCGGAACTTTCTGCCGATAAGATGACTCTGATATCGCCGTTACCCGTTGCGTTAACGCGGGGTGGAGTTGAATAGAAAGTGTTCGGGCTGCGGCGCAAATACGCTTTTCCTCACAGCATTGTCAAGTGTTACGTTTAGATAATTGCCATCCGGAAAAGCATCTGCTATTTATAGCGGCCTGATTTTTCCCCCGAACACGGGGATCGATAGTGCGTGTTAAGGAGAAGCAACATGCAAGAAGGGCAAAACCGTAAAACATCGTCCCTGAGTATTCTCGCCATCGCTGGGGTGGAGCCGTACCAAGAGAAGCCAGGCGAAGAGTATATGAACGAAGCCCAGCTGGCGCACTTCAGACGTATTCTTGAAGCATGGCGTAATCAACTTAGGGATGAAGTCGATCGCACCGTTACACATATGCAGGACGAAGCTGCAAACTTCCCGGATCCGGTAGACCGTGCCGCACAGGAAGAAGAGTTCAGCCTCGAATTGCGTAACCGCGATCGTGAACGCAAGTTGATCAAAAAGATCGAGAAGACGTTGAAGAAAGTCGAAGACGAAGATTTCGGCTACTGCGAGTCCTGCGGTGTTGAAATTGGTATTCGTCGTCTGGAAGCGCGTCCAACGGCTGACCTGTGTATTGACTGCAAAACGCTGGCAGAAATCCGCGAAAAGCAGATGGCAGGTTAAGAGAACGCTAACACTCTATCTTCAAGGCGGGAATCTCTCCCGCCTTGTTGTTTTTTATTGCACTAAACATGTCAACACAACCTTATATCGGGCGCTTTGCCCCTTCTCCTTCCGGTGAGCTACATTTCGGCTCGTTGATTGCCGCCCTTGGCAGCTATCTCCAGGCCCGCGCTCAGCAGGGTATCTGGCGCGTCCGCATTGAAGATATCGACCCCCCTCGTGAAGTTCCCGGTGCTGCAACCACCATTTTGCATCAGCTGGAACATTACGGCCTGCACTGGGACGGCGACGTGCTGTGGCAGTCGCAGCGCCACGATGCCTATCGTGAAGCGCTGGCTTGGCTGAAAAGCCAGGATCTGTGCTACTACTGCACCTGCACGCGCGCGCGCATTCAGAGCATTGGCGGTACCTATGACGGCCACTGTCGCGATCTCAGAAACGGCCCGCAAAATGCCGCCCTGCGTCTACGTCAGACACATCCGGTGACCGAATTCACTGACCTGCTGCGCGGCACAATCAAGGCCGACGAACGCCTGGCCCGCGAAGATTTCATTATTCATCGCCGTGATGGATTATTTGCTTATAATCTCGCCGTGGTGGTCGACGACCATTTTCAGGGGGTGACGGAAATCGTCCGCGGGGCCGATTTGATCGAGCCAACCGTCCGCCAAATCTCGCTGTACCAGCAGTTTGGCTGGCCAGCGCCCGACTATATTCACCTGCCGCTGGCATTGAATGAAGAAGGTGCTAAACTTTCCAAGCAAAATCATGCACCTGCTCTTCCTGTTGGGGATCCACGCCCGGTACTTATTGAGGCGCTGCGCTTTTTAGGCCAGCCGGTTCCGACGCAATGGCAGGATGTCAGTACGGCGGATTTATTGCACAATGCGGTTGCTCAGTGGTCGCTGACGACGGTGCCTGAGACGGCGAAGATCAATCCGCCATTCTCAAATGCGTTGTGCTGAGCTATGATTAGCCGCTATTTTTTTGTCCTAAAGTCAGATACTACCGAGGTGCACCATTTTTACCCGAGTCGCTAATTTTTGCCGCAAGGTGCTGAGCCGTGAGGAGAGCGAGGCTGAAAACGCCATCGCAAAACCTGCTATGACCGTCATTCCGCGCGAGCAGCACGCTATTTCCCGCAAAGATATCAGCGAAAACGCCCTCAAGGTTCTTTATCGTTTGAACAAAGCAGGCTACGAGGCTTACCTCGTTGGCGGCGGCGTTCGCGACCTGCTGCTTGGCAAAAAACCAAAAGATTTCGACGTGACCACCAGCGCCACCCCCGATCAGGTGCGTAAGCTGTTCCGCAACTGCCGCCTGGTTGGTCGTCGCTTCCGCCTGGCCCACGTCATGTTTGGCCCGGAAATTATTGAAGTTGCCACTTTCCGTGGTCACCACGAAGATGGTCAGTCCGATCGCACCACCTCCCAGCGTGGGCAAAACGGCATGCTGCTGCGCGACAACATCTTCGGCTCTATTGAAGAAGACGCCCAGCGTCGCGACTTCACCATCAACAGCCTTTATTACAGCGTGGCGGACTTCACCGTACGCGACTACGTTGGCGGCATGCAGGATCTGTCAGACGGCGTCATCCGTCTGATCGGCGATCCGGAAACCCGCTACCGTGAAGATCCGGTACGTATGCTGCGCGCCGTGCGCTTTGCCGCCAAACTGGATATGCGCATCAGCCCGGAAACCGCCGAGCCGATTCCGCGCCTGGCGACCTTAATGCACGACGTACCTCCGGCGCGCCTGTTTGAAGAATCGCTGAAGCTGCTACAGGCGGGCTACGGCTTTGAAACCTACAAGCTGCTGCGCGAATACAACCTGTTCCAGCCGCTGTTCCCGACCATCACTCGCTACTTCACCGAAGACGGCGACAGCCCGATGGAACGCATCATCGCCCAGGTGCTGAAGAACACCGACAACCGCATTCGTAACGATATGCGCGTTAACCCGGCGTTCCTGTTCGCCGCGATGTTCTGGTATCCGCTGCTGGAAATGGCGCAGAAAATCGCTCAGGAGAGCGGACTGGCCTATTACGACGCTTTCGCGCTGGCGATGAACGACGTGCTGGATGAAGCCTGCCGTTCGCTGGCGATTCCAAAACGCATTACCACGCTGGTGCGTGATATCTGGCAGCTGCAGCTGCGCATGTCCCGCCGTCAGGGTAAACGCGCGTGGAAGCTGATGGAGCATCCTAAATTCCGCGCCGCCTACGACCTGCTGGCGCTGCGCGCCGAAGCCGAAAACAACCACGAATTGCAACGCCTGACCCAATGGTGGAGCGAATTCCAGGTGGTCGCGCCGCCGGCGCAAAAAGAGATGCTCAACGATCTGGGCGACGAACCGGATACCCGCCGTCGCCATCGCCGCCCGCGTAAACGCGCACCGCGCCGTGAAGGTAGCGCGTGACCGTCGTTTATATCGCCATCGGCAGCAACCTCGCCTCTCCGCTGGAGCAGGTGAATGCTGCCATTGAGGCGCTCGGTGCCATCCCCGAAAGCCGCTTGCTGGCGGTATCGTCGTTTTACCGCACGCCGCCGTTAGGCCCACAGGACCAACCTGATTATCTGAACGCCGCCGTGGCCCTCGATACTGACTTGTCGCCTGAGGCGTTGCTGGCTCATACCCAGCGCATTGAGCTACAGCAGGGCCGCGTGCGTAAAGCCGAACGCTGGGGCCCGAGGACGCTGGATCTGGATATTATGCTGTTTGGCGATGCGGTGATCGATACGGAACGTCTGACGGTTCCGCACTACGATATGCACAACCGCAGCTTTATGCTGTGGCCGCTGTTTGAAATTGCGCCTGAGCTACGTTTCCCGGGAGACACCCCGCTTGGCGACTATCTGGCGGCTCGCTATCCTGAAAGCCCAGCCCTCTGGCACACCGCCCGCTAGACAACTCCCCGCAATGTGTGGGGAGTAACATGACAACAGCCTCTGCTCCCGACCATATTCCCCCTTTATCGCACTGATGTTACTTTATTTGCATAATACGATCGCTAGTGGAGATATTAATTAATATCAGAGGTTCAAATTTATTACATTGTATAAAATATTTAACAAAGAATCGGTTATTTTTTTTAAATAACTTTTTTAAATTTTCTAATCAGAAATAATTCATTACATATGGTGATATGAACGGGAAAACAATCGTATTTATCATCCTACCATTCCCTCCTCTCCCCCTACAAATTATCAATATTGATCGCCGTAACATCACCATCAGGCATGTTAAATTTGTAAAAGCATTCGTAACCCCTTAATTTAAACACCAATCAATAAGTAGTAAAAATACAAACAAAAAGCAAATTGGTCAATAAAAATACAATCTAAAAATAAAATTCACAAAACTAATCTTTTATTGATTAGAAATAATTTCTAGTAATTTTACAAATTTGGTTATTTTCCGGTTAAATACGCAAGGAATAATTTATCCACCAGTTATTCCTGTAACCTAAATTAATATATATAAGGACATTATAGAATGAACAAGACGCTACTCGCTGCCACATTGTCAATGGCAACGCTCTCCTCCTCAGCCTTTGCCCTGGACGGCGGTCAGATTGATTTCGCCGGTCTGGTCAGCGACAACACCTGCGTGATGAGCGTAAACAATGGCGCTCAGGATGCCCAGATCCAGCTGGAAACCGCTTCCGTTGCTGAAGTGAATAGTGCAGGTATGGTAAAAGCCAACACCGTTGGCGCGAAAGCGAAAGCCTTCACCATCAGCGTTGACTGCAGCAAAGCCGGCTTCGACACTCAGACAACGGCTAACCTGACCATGACCTCCCAGTTCCGCAGCAACGGCCAGGGTACGCTGAACAATGACTCCAGCATTACTGATGCCGCGAAGGGCGTGAATGTGGCTATCCACGAAGTAAACCCGACGACGGGCACCTACACCATGGTAACCGTTGACGGTAAAGATACCCACACCCAAACCTTTGATACCAGCAAAAAAGCACAGTGGAGCTTCGTCGCTTCGTATGTCGCCCAGACCGATCCAGCCGCGACTCCGGTTGTCGTGCCGGTCACCGCTGGCTTTGTTAAAACCAACGCGGCATATACTATTGCCTATAATTAATTTTTATTAATTATCCACTAAGGAAATGGGTTAACCATTTCCTTATTTACCAGACACAATTAGCGCCCGTGAAATCGCGGTTATTCACCATAGCAATATCAATTAATCGTGACAAATAACATGGAAGAGAAACATACACCTTGCTTATTTTACTCAGCGAAATTGAATAACGTATGCTTACCCGGTGAAAAATTTATTTTCACTCACCGTTGATTTATTTAAAAGGACGTTTAATTGTGAACAAAAAATTACTTGTCATCTCCCTGGCATTTTCTGCGGCAACGCTTTCCTCTTCTGCTTTTGCATTAGATGGCGGCCAGATTGACTTCGCCGGTCTGGTTAGCGACAACACCTGCGTGATGAGCGTAAACAACGGCGCTCAGGATGCCCAGATCCAGCTGGAAACCGCTTCCGTTGCTGAAGTGAATAGTGCAGGTTTGGTAAAAGCCAACAGCGTTGGCGCGAAAGCGAAAGCCTTCACCATCAGCGTTGACTGCAGCAAAGCCGGCTTTGAAACCCAGACAAAAGCTAACCTGACCATGACCTCCCAGTTCCGCAGCAACGGCCAGGGTACGCTGAATAACGACGAAAGTATCACTGATGCCGCGAAGGGCGTGAATGTGGCTATCCACGAAGTAAACCCGACGACGGGCACCTACACCATGGTGACCGTTGACGGTAAAGATACCCACACCCAAACCTTTGATACCAGCAAAAAAGCACAGTGGAGCTTCGTCGCTTCGTACGTCGCCCAGACCGATCCAACCGCAACACCGGTTGTCGTGCCGGTCACCGCGGGCTTTGTTAAAACCAACGCGGCCTACACGATTGCCTACAACTAATTCCGTGTTGTTAGTCGTGATATAAGCCTGAAAAAGGAAATGGCTACGGCTATTTCCTTTCATGAATATTAAGGAGAGCATATGACCAGGATGCGTCATCTTACCCACTGTTTACTCTGTGTATTGTGCATGGCCTATGGCACGCAGGCCAGCGCCGATATTGTCCTGTCCGGTACCCGAATTATTTATAAAGAATCGCAGAAAGACGCCTCTATTCGTATGGAGAATAAAGGAGAAAGACCGCTGCTGGTACAAAGCTGGCTGGATAACGGTAAAGATAACGAAGATCCCAGCACCATTCAGGTTCCCTTTACCGTGACGCCTCCCGTTTCGCGCATTGACGCCAAACGCGGCCAGACGGTGAAATTTACCTATACCGGCAGTATTGCGCTGCCCAAAGACCGGGAAAGCGTATTTTGGTTTAACGCGCTGGAAATCCCCCCCAAACCCAGCGAAGCCGATGCCAAAGGTAAGAACCTGCTGCAGTTAGCGTTCCGCACGCGCATTAAGCTGTTCTACCGCCCGGAAGGGCTGGCGGAAACATCATCAAAAGCGCCAGAGAAGCTAACCTGGCAGGCCAAAAAAGCCGCGACGGGCGCTGTCGTTCATGTCACTAACCCTACGCCTTATTTTGTCTCTTTCAGTTCCATCGCGCTGGAAAGCGCGGGCAAAAAATATGAAGTCGCGGCCACGATGGTTGCGCCGAAAAGCAGCGCCGATTTCCCCATCAAAGGGCTGAACACGCCGCCGTCGCCAGCCAGGCTTGAATACCACGCAATCAGCGATTTTGGCGGTGATATCAGCGGCAACGCCTCTCTGTAATTCATTTGCGGTTTTTTTCTTTACTGTGGGAAAGCTATGTCACGCGTATCAAAAAAATGCCAGATAACCCGGCTTGCCTGGGCTATCGCCTGCTGCATATTGACCTCCAGCCATTACGCCCGGTCCGAAGAAAACCTGGAGTTCGATCGGACATTCCTGATGGGCACTTCCGCAAACGGTATCGACCTGGATCGTTATGCTAACGGTAACGCGACGCTTCCCGGCACCTATGATGTGGGTGTCAGTGTAAACAATCAAACCGCGGGCAATATGCAACTGACGTTTATTGATATGGGGGATAAACGCAGCGCCAGAGCCTGTATTACACCATCCATGCTGATGCGCCTGCATATTCGCCAGCCGGAATACAAAGGCAACGAAGGCATTCTGCAAAAGCGCGACAGTGATATAGAAAACTGCCTGGACCTGGCCAAACTGATACCGCAGTCGTCAATCGAGTATAACGTCAACGATCAGCTACTGAATATTTCAGTTCCCCAGGCGTGGGAAGAGAAGATCTATAGCAACTATATCGACCCCTCCTTCTGGGAAGATGGCGTTAACGCAGCGATGTTCTCGTATAACGCCAACGCCTGGCACAATGAATATGCCGATGACTCCGACGATAGCTTCTACTCCGGCCTGAACGCGGGGATCAACCTCGGGGGCTGGCATCTGCGCTCACAGGGCAACTACTCCTGGCGCAACGATGAAGGCGGGTCTTTCGATCTGCAGCACAGCTACGTGCAACATGATATTCCGGCGCTGCGTTCGCAATTTGCCGTGGGCGAACAAGGGACTTCCGGCAATACCTTCGACTCAGTGAGCGTGCGCGGCGTTCGCTTATACAGCGAAACGTTAATGCTGCCGCCAGTCCTGGCCAGCTACTCCCCCAGCGTGCATGGCGTTGCCAGAAGCAACGCGAAAGTCACTATCACGCAAAACAACTATAAAATTTACGAAACCACTGTCCCACCGGGGCCGTTTGAGCTGACCGATTTTACTCCCGGCGGCTACGGCGCCGATCTGGTGGTCACCATTGAAGAAGCCGACGGCTCTAAACGAACCTTTACCCAGCCCTATTCCTCGCTGGTGCAAATGATGCACCCAGGCGTCGGCAGTTGGGATATGAGCCTCGGTGAAATTCAGCAAGACGATCTGGTCGAAGCGCCAATGCTGGCGCAGGGCACCTTTTATTACGGCTTCAATAACACCTTTACCGGCTATACCGGTTTTCAGATCACCGATAACGACTACTATGCCGGTCTGCTTGGCGTGGGTATGAACACCGTCCTGGGGGCTTTCTCCCTCGATGTGACGCATTCGCAAACCACCATACCCAATATAAAAACCTATACCGGCCAGAGTTACCGTATCTCGTGGAATAAATTCTTCGCGCCAACCAACACCTCGCTGAACATCGCGGCTTATCGCTATACCACCAAAAACTACCTCAGCCTGACTGATGCGATGGAGCTAATCGATAGCGCGAAGCATATGACGCACGATGAATACCAGAACATGAATAGCTATAGCCGACTGAAAGATCAGGTCAATTTGAGTATGAACCAGTCATTACGCGACGGTAAAAATGACTATGGTTCCTTTTACCTGACCGGGACATGGAGCCGCTACTGGGTCACCAATGATAGCCAGAGCAGCTTTTCATTCGGCTACAGCAACAGCTTTAAGTGGGCAAGCTACAGCGTTGGCATTCAACGTTCTTACGATGAGGAAGGCGAGGAAGACGACGCTATCTACCTGACGCTGAACGTCCCTCTCGACAAACTGTTTGGTAAAGAGTCGGGCAGCGGCGGTTTCAACTCGCTGAGCAGCTCGGTGAACAGCGATCTGAAAGGCAACGATCAGTACAACACGACGGTGAACGGCAACAGCAAAGATAATCGCTGGAACTACAGCGTGAACGCGGGCTACAACCGGGTGAATGGCGATCAGAACCTCTCCACCGTCGGCACCTATGCTTCGTATGAGTCGCCATGGGGCACCTATTCCGGTTCCGCCTCGGCCAGCAACGACCAGTCCCGTCAGTACTCGCTGAGCACCGATGGCGGCTTCGTCTTGCACCGTGGCGGATTAACCTTCTCCGGCGACGGCTTCAACGAAAACGATACGCTGCTGGTGGTGAACGCGCCAGGAGCGCAAGGGGCACGAATTGGCTATGGCAGCAACACCGTCGACCGCTTTGGCTATGGGGTCTTCAGCTCACTGACGCCTTACCGCGAAAACACCGTCTCGCTGGACATCAGCGAGCTGGATAACGATGTCGAAATGAAGAGCACCAGTACCACCGTTGTTCCCCGCCAGGGCGCGGTGATTTTCAGCACCTTTGAAACTGACCAGCGTCGTTCGGCAATCTTTAACCTCACGCGCAGCGACGGCCAGCCGCTGCCTTTCGCCGCCAGCATCTTTGATACCAAGGGTATATCGCTGGGCGCCGTTGGTCAGGGCGGTCAGGCGTTTGTACGCGGCGTGGAGGATGAAGGGGATATAGTGGTGCGCTGGACGGTGAAAAATCAGCCGCAGAGCTGTAAGGCACATTATCAACTACCGCAAACTGACGCAGACAAAGGGCAGATGCCCATCGTCAACGCCGCCGTTTGTCAAATAGAATAATCTCAGGAGGAGATAATGAGAGCGCCTTCTTACATCCCGGTTTCATTGGTCACGCTGCTCCTTCTGGCCGGTGAACTGCACGCGCAAAACCTGTCGGTCAACTTTGACGCCACGGTGGAAGAAACCACCTGCGCCATGACGATAACAGCGCTGGGAAGCGCGACGGCAAGCGGCAGCGTAGCCGACGGCTACACGCTGAATGTTCCTCAAATGACCGTGCTGGATATCATCAACCAGACTGCGAATACGGAAGGCAGTTTCAAACTTATGCCCGCCGAGTGTAATAACGAAATCGTCAGCATCGTGATGACCATTAGCGGCAACGTTAACCCCGGAAACATCTACTTTATCGATAACGATACCAGCATCAGCGGCTACGCCGAAAACGTCTCGATGGCAATTAAACCAAAAGGCGGTACCGACGGCCAACGCATCAAGCTCAATGGCGCTCAGAGCGTCACATGGACCAGCGATCAAATAACCAACGGAATGGATCTCTCCGTTTCATTCCGTCGCCTGACCACGGCTCCTCCCGTTGCGGGGGTATTTCAGGCTAACGCCACCTTCTCCTTTACCTATCAATAACAAGGACGTTCACGATGCCGCGTATTTTCTCACTGTGTCTGGCGCTGCTGCTCACGTTGAGCGGTCACCTCCTTGCAGCAGGCACCACGCAGCTCACCGTAAAAACGACGATAACCCCCAGTACCTGCACGACGCAGCTATACGATAGCAATAACCGTCCGGCCACGGTGATTGATATTGGCGACGTGTACGTGCCGGAAATCGTCAAAAAAACCAACGTAAAGCGCTTTTCACTCGTCTTTAGCGCCTGTGAAGGGCTGATAAAATCACAGGCGCTGGTGACGCTCAGCGGGCAGAGCGGCTGCGGCGGAACCGCGGGCAACGGCGCGGGCTTTAAAAATAGCCTGAGCGGCACCGACGCCGCCACCGGCGTGGCGGCGGAAGTCTGGACCACCGCCACGCCAGCGGGCGCGGGCAGCACCCAGCTCAACTGCAATACCAAACCCAAATCTACCGTTGATGTCAGCGGGGCGATAGATGATCAAACCGTTTCCTGGCCACTCAGCACCCGTATCGTCTTTGAGACAGGGAAAAGCATCGTCGACCTTCAGCCTGGCGCGTTTTCAACCCAAACCGTTTTTACCGTCGAGTATGAGTAACACCATGATGAAACGCTTACTTTCGTTGCTTGCTCCGGCGTTATGCGCCATACCGTTGCTCTGCGCGGCCGATACCAGCATGGAGATTAAGGCCAATATCATTAACCCAAGCTGCCAGATTAGTCTCGATAATAATGGCACGGTCGATCTCGGTACCGTAAGTCAGGACTATTTTGCCAACAATGAAACACCGGAAGATTTTCTGGCCGGCGGCAGAACGTTCTATATTGAGGTGAATAACTGCGCTTCCGTGGGCGGCAAAACGCCAACGCAAATCACTTTCCAGTTTGCGCCGCTGTCAGGCAGTTTCTCCCCCTATTCCGGGCAAATATTTGCTAACGAAGACAAAACCGGGCCAGATAACGTGGGGGTGGTGATTTTCTCCACTCACGACGAGCAAAATATCTTTAACGTGCTGAACACCGACGGCACGCCGCGCAGCGTTTATAACGTCACCCAAGCTGATTACACCAACGCAAAATATACGTTTTATGCCCGGATGCAAAAGGTGGTGGCTTCCCGCTCCGTTACCGGGGGAAAAATCAAATCCAGCGTGCTGGTTTCTGTCTATTATGAATAATTCAAAGGATAGCCGATGAGTATTTTTTCCAGCACCTCGCCGAAATGGATTAAGCGCACACTGATTCTGACTCTATCTTCAGTCGTGAGCTATATACCTCATGCTCTTGCCGATGGCCCTGCCACCTATATTGTCGGAAACAACGCACATACGGGTAGCTATGATCGCCAAGGGCCAACCGGAGAAGGCATTACCAATACCACGATATCACTCACCGGAAACCAAACGGTTATTTTCTACAAGTCCAGCACGTTACAGCCGAGCAACGTCTCTACATGGGTAACTAACTCATCCAACAGCGGCTCAAACAACGGCACAATTTATTGTACCACCAACGAGGGAGCGACAGGCGCAGATCTTGTACTGGAAAATAATTTTCAGGATTCAGGTTTGGTCTATGGCGGACATAAATTACTGAAGACAAATATCCAGGGGCTCTATTTCACCTACAGTATAGCCAATATGGGTTCCTGGAATATAAGCTTTACCCCCAACCCATTATACGTTGGAGATTATTCAGCCCCCGTATCACTCATTGAACACGATAAGAGTGGTGGTAGCGGCTGCGCTGACCAGAAAACAGGGATGGGTTATAAACCGATTGGCGGTTTTACCGGTGGGGCAACAATTACCTTTTATAATGACGCCACATTTGACCCTAAGGGCGCAGAAACGATTTCGCTGTTAAACAACGGCGGGTATTCCTACCGCATCTACAACCCAAATCCGGGGCCGGGCATTATTTCTTATCATGATACCTATACCATTTCGACCAGTAACTTTAAGATTTCGCTACCAACCTGTTCGGCAGCTGTTCTGGGCGGTGATAACTCTAGCGGAACAACAGTATCAATGGGAGCTTTCAGCCCAAACGATATTATCAATGGCGCAAAACCGGTTCCGTTTAGTATTGAGCTCAGCGGCTGCAGTCGGGTACGCAATATCGCCGTTAAACTGACCGCCGGAACCACCGGCAAAGATCCCACATTATTGGGAAATACCCTGATATCAGGAAAAGCCGATGGCGTGGGGCTGCAAATTAAAGGGCTGGCTAATAGCGTCAGTGATGAAATGGTGCTGATTCCGAACGACGACACTTCCGTTTATCAGGACTATGAAGAGGAGACCGATACTTCATCCGGCATCGGCGGTACCGGGGGGACTATTGTCACTACCACCCAAAGCCTGAAATTCAACGCAACGCTAAAACGCGACAGCAGTGCGAAAATACTGTCCGGCAAATTTTACGCCACCGGCGTATTTTCTATCACCTACCCTTGACCTTTGAACGGCAAATCCTGGTGTCTCTCGCCGCCGGGATTTGCCCATAAAGGGCTAACACTCTCCCTCCTCTTCCCCTACAATGCGGCCAATCTATTTGTTTTTATGATGGCCGGAGAGGTTATGAGCAAACCCACTACTATCGCCCTGCTGCAGAAATGCAAACAGGAAAAAAAGCGCTTCGCGACGATTACCGCCTACGACTATAGCTTTGCCAAACTGTTCGCCGATGAAGGCATCAACGTGATGCTGGTCGGTGATTCGCTGGGCATGACCGTCCAGGGGCACGACTCCACCCTGCCGGTGACCGTTGAAGACATCGCCTACCACACCCGCGCGGTACGCCGTGGCGCGCCGAACTGCCTGCTGCTGTCCGATCTGCCGTTTATGGCTTACGCCACGCCGGAACTGGCGTTTGAGCACTCTGCTACGGTGATGCGCGCCGGTGCCAACATGGTCAAAATCGAAGGCGGCGCATGGCTGGTGGATACCGTGAAAATGCTAACCGACCGCGCCGTACCGGTCTGCGGCCATCTGGGGCTGACGCCGCAGTCGGTCAATATTTTTGGCGGCTACAAGGTACAGGGGCGCGGCGACGCAGGCCAGGTGCTGCTGGACGACGCGCTGGCGCTGGAAGCGGCAGGGGCACAGCTGCTGGTGCTGGAGTGCGTGCCGGTTGAGCTGGCAAAACGCGTCACCGAAGCGCTGTCGATTCCGGTGATTGGTATTGGCGCGGGTAACGTCACCGATGGACAAATTCTGGTGATGCACGACGCGTTTGGCATCACCGGCGGCCATATTCCGAAATTCGCCAAAAATTTCCTTAGCACGGCGGGCGACATGCGCGCCGCAGTGCGGCAGTATATTGCTGAAGTGGAGTCCGGCGTTTATCCGGGCGAAGAACACAGTTTCCATTAAGGAGTCAAGGTGTGTTGATTATTGAAACCCTGCCGCTGCTGCGCCAGCATATCCGTCGTCTACGTCAGGAAGGCAAGCGTGTCGCACTGGTTCCCACCATGGGCAACCTGCACGACGGCCATATGACGCTGGTTGAAGAAGCGAAAACGCGCGCGGATGTGGTTGTTGTCAGCATCTTCGTCAACCCGATGCAGTTTGACCGCCCGGAAGATCTGGCGCGCTATCCGCGCACGTTACAGGAAGACTGCGAGAAGCTAAACAAGCGTAAGGTTGATTTTGTTTTCGCCCCGTCGGAGAAAGAAATCTATCCGCAGGGACTGGAAGGCCAAACCTATGTTGACGTTCCCGGCCTTTCCACCATGCTGGAAGGCGCCAGTCGTCCAGGCCACTTCCGCGGCGTCTCGACCATAGTCAGCAAGCTGTTTAACCTTATCCAGCCTGACATCGCCTGCTTTGGCGAGAAAGACTTCCAGCAACTGGCGCTGATTCGCAAAATGGTCGCCGACCTGGGCTACGATATCGAGATCGTCGGCGTGCCGATTATCCGTGCTAAAGATGGCCTGGCATTAAGCTCACGCAACGGCTACCTGACGGCAGAGCAGCGTAAAATCGCCCCGGGTCTGTACAAAGTCATGAGTCGTGTAGCCGAGAAGCTCAAAGCGGGCGAACGTGAGCTGCCAGAGATCATTGCTATCGCCGAGCAGGAACTGAACGAGAAAGGCTTCCGCGCCGATGATATTCAGATTCGCGACGCCGATACCCTGCTCGATCTCACCGAGAACAGCAAACGCGCGGTGATCCTGATGGCGGCGTGGCTGGGCCAGGCGCGTCTGATTGATAATCAGAGCGTAGAGCTGTAACGTCGGCGTGATAATCGCCAGGTAGGCCGGATAAGGCGTTACGTCGCCATCCGGCCTACGCAAAATCGTAAGCAGGCTTAATCGCATATGGACACCCGTCAGAAATCGGGCAATACTGCCTGCGAAATTTCTCAAGGCAGTCAGAAGACTGCTTTGTATCCGTTAAGAATTAAAGGTAGACGCTATGATTCGCACTATGCTGCAGGGCAAACTTCACCGCGTTAAAGTGACGCATGCAGACCTGCACTACGAAGGTTCCTGCGCCATTGACCAGGACTTCCTCGACGCAGCCGGTATCCTGGAAAACGAAGCCATTGATATCTGGAACGTGAACAACGGCAAGCGCTTCTCCACCTATGCCATTGCGGCGGAACGCGGCTCTAAAATTATCTCCGTCAACGGTGCGGCGGCGCACAACGCTGACGTCGGCGACATCGTCATCATCGCCAGCTTCGTGACCATGAGCGACGAAGAAGCGCGTACCTGGCGTCCGAACGTGGCCTATTTCGAAGGCGACAACGAGATGAAGCGCACCGCCAAAGCGATTCCTGTTCAGGTTGCCTGATCCTCTCTGGCGCGCCGCTCACGCGGGGCGCCAGCTTATCCCTGCGGTTGGTTACTGATTAGCCGCGACATAGTCTCCAGCGAATCCGTCCGCAGAATATACAGCCTTTTAAGCAACATCGGGTTATCCCCCGGCTTCACCTTCCCTTTCACCGTCGTCACCGCCAGCTGAAAACCGGCATCTTTCGCCGCCTTCACCGCCGTCGCGTTATACCCGCCAAACGGGTATGAAAGGAACAACACGTACGGGTTAAACTGTGCCAGAGCCCGGCGTGAACGTTCAAAATCAAACAGAATATTGTGGTAGCTGCGGCTGAGCAGTATGGGCCGTCGATAACCGTCGACACGATGCAGAAAATGCGTGTGCGACTGGAAATCAAAGACGTCCTTAATCTCCTCCAGCTCGGAAACACTCATAAACTGTAGCGACTTCGGCACCCACTTCTGTGGGTGGCGCTTAATGCGCGATGAGATGATAAACGCGGTGGCCTTAAAGCCGTACAGCTTGAGTATCGGGTAGGCATAGCGGCTCACCGACTTCAGACCATCGTCAAAGGTAATAACCACCGCGCGCCCCGGCAGATTTGCGCGGTTATGCACATAGTCATCCAGCTGATACATCGTCAGCGTGGTATAGCCCATATCGCGCAGCCAGGTCATCTGGTTACTAAAGGCGCGTACCGAGGTGGTGGTCGAGGTGTGACGAAAGCGGGTGTTCTCTTCATCGCGCAGAATATGGTGATAGGTGATGACCGGAATACCGTTATCAACCTGCGCATCAAGCGCGCTGATATAGGCCAGGCGTTCACCGATACGGATCTGGTACCAGGTCTGATTCAGCCGATCTTTGAGTTTATTGACCACCGGATAGCGCAGGTTCTCTGCCAGGGTACCGAACGGCGCGCTCCCCACATCCGGCGCGTTATATACCGGTGTATCTTTCCAGGTGATCACATTCTGATTACTGAGCGGCTTGTTCAGATCTCCTAGCCCATCCTCCACGCGCTGCCGCCCCTGCACGGGCTCAAGGTGGCCTTTGTCAATAAATCCTTTCCCGAAGCCAAAGCTAAATGTGTAGTAATCTTCGGCGCCCGGCTCAATGGCAATAATCTGCCCGGCGCGCAGATTACCGACCGTCTGGGTTTTATTGCCAATGCGTGCCCAGACCGTCGCGTCCTCAGTGGTTTGCATATAACGGGCAGGCAAAGCGGCGCTCACGCCACCAGCGAGGAAGAGCAGAAGAAAAACAACCGAGCGTATAGCCATGAGCAATAACCGAAGCGGGAACCGACTTCGCTATTGTAACAAAAGTGCGATCAATACCAATGTTTAAGGCTTATACAAATCATGGAGCAGTATAAATGGCGGATTTTTTTGCTGTTGGTGCCACAGGCTCGTCACACCGGGCGTTCCCAGCTCAACAATACGGTTGCGGAAGTCGCTACTGCTGAGCGTATCCCTCAGAGAAACCATTCTCTCAATCAATGAATACTGAATCCCCGCGATCACCTCACAGCCGCTGTGCTTATGGCTCATCAGCGAAGCAACGCGATAAGGCGCGGACCCGGCATTGTCGGTCAGAAAAATGACGCCGTCGCCGGAGTCGGTTTGATGCAGCGCATCACACATCATCCGGCTCAGCATATTGGCGCTTAATCCACGCCAGTAATTTACCGCCCGGCATTGCGGTAGCGGCCCGAACTTTTTTTCCAGACGATCCAGCAGTTCCTGTGCGCGATCGTCATGGCAGGAAATCACCCAACCTAACATAGCTTGCCTCCTTAGCAGGCAAGTAGTTTAGCGGAGTGATTGATAAAGAGGGGTGATGACTGTCAAAGAATACTTCCCGGCAGACGCTGTCTGCCGGGAAATTACGCACAATCAGCTGCGCAGACCGCGCCCGCGCTGAATGAGATACCAGCACAGCATGTAGAAGGCGATGATAAACACCACCAGCACGCCAAAGGTGGTGGCCAGCGGCACATCGTTAATACCGAGGAAGCCGTAGCGGAAGCCGCTGATCATGTAGACGATCGGGTTCAGGTGCGACAGCCCCTGCCAGAACGGCGGCAGCAGCGTCAGCGAGTAGAACACGCCGCCGAGATAGGTCAGCGGCGTCAGCACGAAGGTCGGGATCAGGCTGATATCATCAAAAGTTTTCGCAAACACCGCGTTCAGCAAACCGGCCAGCGAGAACAGAATCGCCGTCAGGATCAACGTCAGAGCCACAAAGACCCAGGAGTGCACCTGGAACGGCACGAAGAACAGCGAAACCGCCGTCACCAGGATGCCCACACACAGACCACGAGCGACCCCACCGCCGACAAAACCGGCGATGATCACGTGCGTCGGCACCGGCGCAACCAGCAGTTCTTCGATATTGCGCTGGAACTTAGCGCTGAAGAACGACGACGCCACGTTGGCATAGGCGTTGGTAATAACCGCCATCATAATCAAGCCCGGCACGATAAACTGCATGTAGGTAAAGCCGTGCATTTCACCAATACGTGAACCGATCAGGTTACCGAAGATAATAAAGTACAGCGTCATGGTGATAACCGGCGGCACCAGCGTCTGCACCCAGATACGCATAAAGCGATGGATCTCTTTCGCCCAGATACTTTTCAGCGCGACCCAATAAAGCTGCATCATGCGCGATCTCCTTGTTTTTCATGAACCAGCGAAACAAACAGCTCTTCCAGACGGTTCGCTTTGTTACGCATACTCAGCACCTGAATGCCCTGGGCGCTCAGTTGGCTGAAGACGCTGTTAATCCCCTGCTCGCGCAGTACTTCCACTTCCAGCGTTGAGGTATCGACCAGGTTGTACTGATAACCTTCAAGCTTCGGCAGCGGGCTTTTCGGCGCCAGATCGAGAATAAAGGTTTCCGATTTCAGCTTGGAAAGCAGCGCCTTCATCGAGGTGTTTTCCACCAGCTCGCCGCGCTGAATAATGCCGATATTGCGGCACAGCATTTCGGCTTCTTCCAGATAGTGAGTGGTGAGAATAATGGTGGTGCCTTTATCGTTGAGATCCTTGAGGAATCCCCACATGGAACGACGCAGTTCGATATCCACGCCCGCGGTCGGCTCATCGAGGATCAGCAGCTTCGGCTCATGCATCAGCGCACGCGCGATCATCAGACGGCGCTTCATACCGCCGGAGAGCATTCGCGCGCGTTCGTTGCGTTTTTCCCACAGATCGAGCTGCTTCAGGTATTTTTCGCTGCGAATAACCGCTTCTTTACGCTCAACTCCGTAATAACCAGCCTGATTCACCACAATTTGCTGCACGGTTTCAAACGGGTTGAAGTTGAACTCCTGCGGCACCAGCCCGAGCTGACGCTTGGCGTTGACCACGTCTTTTTGCAGGTCGTAGCCAAAGACGCTGACACGCCCGGAGGTTTTATTCACCAGCGAGCTGATGATGCCGATAGTGGTGGATTTACCCGCGCCGTTCGGCCCCAACAGCGCGTAAAAATCTCCGGCTTCCACTTTCAGATCGATCCCACGCAGCGCTTGCACACCGCCCGGATAGGTCTTCGTCAGTTGCTCTAATTCCAGTGCAATGGTCATAGATTTTCGCTTACCTTACATTCCGATACTTGATATTGGGTTTTAATAAATCAGGACTTGCCCTATATTAACCCAACGAAAATTACTGGGTTACCGCTTCCATGAACGACATAGATACACTCATCAGCAACAATGCACTATGGTCAAAGATGCTGATAGAAGAGGATCCCGGTTTTTTTGAGAAACTGTCGCAAGCGCAAAAACCGCGCTTTCTATGGATCGGCTGTTCCGACAGCCGCGTTCCCGCCGAACGTCTCACCGGTCTTGAGCCTGGCGAACTGTTTGTTCACCGTAACGTGGCAAACCTGGTTATCCACACTGACCTCAACTGCCTTTCCGTGGTGCAGTATGCCGTTGATGTACTGGAAGTTGAACACATAATTATCTGCGGCCACTACGGTTGCGGCGGGGTACAGGCGGCGGTAGAGAACCCGGAGCTGGGCTTAATCGACAACTGGCTGCTGCATATCCGCGATATCTGGTTCAAACATAGTTCATTGCTGGGCGAGATGCCGCAGGAACGTCGTCTGGATACGTTATGTGAGCTGAACGTGATGGAACAGGTGTATAACCTGGGGCACTCCACCATCATGCAGTCTGCGTGGAAGCGCGGCCAGAAAGTGATGATTCACGGTTGGGCCTACGGTATTCATGACGGCCTGCTGCGCGATCTCGATGTGACCGCCACCAGCCGCGAAACCCTGGAGCAGCGTTACCGCCACGGGATTTCCAACCTCAAGCTAAAGCATATCAATCATAAGTAGCGCAGGGATTGCCGGGTGGCGGCTAACGCCTTACCCGGCCTACAAGCCTGCGCCGTAGGCCTGATAAGCGAAGCGCCATCAGGCACCCGCACATTACTCGTCTAACAGCACCACTTTGCCGACGTACGGCAGATGGCGGTAACGCTGCGCGTAGTCGATACCGTAACCGACCACGAATTCGTCCGGGATGGAGAAGCCGACAAACTCAACCGGCACGTCCACTTCGCGGCGAGACGGTTTATCCAGCAGCGTACAGATCGCCAGCGACTTCGGCTCACGCAGGCCGAGAATCTCGCGCACTTTCGACAGGGTATTGCCCGAGTCGATAATGTCTTCAACGATGAGCACGTCTTTACCGCGAATGTCTTCATCCAGGTCTTTAAGGATTTTCACGTCGCGGGTGGTCGACATACCGCTGCCATAGCTGGATGCCGTCATAAAATCGACTTCGTGCGGTACCTGCACTTCACGGCACAGATCGGCCATGAACATGAATGAACCGCGCAGCAACCCCACCAACACCATTTCGCTGCCGCTATCTTTATAGCGCTCGTTAATCTGACGACCCAGTTCGGCGATACGCGCTTTGATCTCCGCTTCCGGGATCATCACTTCAACAGTATGTTTCATTTAACTAACCACATGATTTTAAATGTAAATCACTCAACCTGTTAACCCAGAGCCGCGAGGTTGATCAGCAAGCGAGAAAGTATACCAGCAAAACGATTAATGCGGCTAATTCGATAATAAAGCTCATTTTGTGATTTCGATCACACTTGTTAAATCCTATAATCAAATGAAAGCAATAATTAACAAACAAACGGACACCTTTCTATGGCTGAAACAAAAAACCAACAACCACGACTGCTCGCGAGGTTAACCACCCTCTTTGCGGCTTTTTGTGGTTTGTATCTTCTGATTGGCGGAGCATGGCTGGTCGCCGTTGGCGGCTCCTGGTATTACCCGGTCGCCGGTCTGGTGATGCTAGGCGTTACCGCGCTGCTGTGGCGCGGTAAACGTTCGGCGCTGTGGCTGTATGCGGTACTGCTGGTCGCCACCATGATCTGGGGCGTGTGGGAAGTCGGCTTCGACTTCTGGGCGCTCACCCCGCGTAGCGACGTGCTGGTCATCTTCGGCGTGTGGCTGATTCTGCCGTTCGTCTGGCGTCGCCTGATCGTGCCATCCAGCGGTGCCGTTGGCGCACTGGTGGTGGCACTGTTGATCAGCGCCGCTATTCTCACGTGGGCAGGATTCCATGACCCGCAAGAAGTGAACGGCACGTTGAGCGCCGACGCCACGCCAGCAGAGCCTATCTCAAAGATTGCAGACCAGGACTGGCCCGCCTATGGCCGTAACCAGGAAGGCCAGCGCTTCTCGCCGCTTAAACAAATTAACGCGGAGAACGTGCATAACCTGAAGGAAGCCTGGGTGTTCCGCACCGGCGACCTGAAGCAGCCAAACGATCCGGGTGAAATCACCAATGAAGTGACGCCGATTAAGATTGGCGACATGCTCTATCTGTGTACCGCCCACCAGCGTCTGTTCGCGCTGGATGCGGCCACCGGGAAAGAGAAATGGCACTTCGACCCGCAGTTAGGCACCGACCCGAGCTTCCAGCACGTGACCTGCCGCGGCGTGTCTTATCACGAAGCGACGGCGGCAAACGCCTCGCCTGACGTGGTGTCCGATTGCCCGCGCCGTATTATTCTGCCGGTGAACGATGGCCGAATTTTTGCCCTCAACGCCGAGACCGGTAAGCTGTGCGAATCCTTTGCAAACAAAGGCATTCTGAACCTGCAAACCGATATGCCGGTTACCACGCCAGGGATGTATGAACCGACTTCACCGCCGATCATCACCGATAAAGTGATTGTGATTGCCGGCGCGGTTACCGACAACTTCTCAACCCGTGAGCCGTCTGGCGTGATTCGCGGTTTCGACGTCAACAGCGGCAAACTGCTGTGGGCCTTTGACCCGGGCGCGAAAGATCCTAACGCCCTTCCGCAACCCGGCCAGCATTATACCTTCAACTCGCCGAACTCCTGGGCACCCGCGGCCTACGATGCGAAGCTGGACCTGGTCTACCTGCCGATGGGCGTTACTACTCCGGATATCTGGGGCGGCAACCGTACACCGGAACAGGAACGCTTTGCCAGCTCCATTGTGGCGCTGAACGCCACCACCGGTAAACTTGCCTGGAGCTACCAGACCGTTCACCACGATCTGTGGGACATGGATATGCCGTCCCAGCCGACGCTGGCAGACATCACCGTCGATGGCAAAAACGTACCGGTTATCTACGCACCGGCCAAAACCGGCAACATCTTCGTGCTGGATCGCCGTAACGGCGAGCTGGTTGTCCCGGCACCGGAAAAACCGGTCCCGCAGGGCGCGGCGAAAGGCGACTACGTCACCAAAACCCAACCATTCTCTGACCTGAGCTTCCGTCCGAAGAAAGACCTGAGCGGTGCAGACATGTGGGGCGCCACCATGTTTGACCAGCTGGTGTGCCGCGTGATGTTCCATCAGCTGCGCTATGAAGGCATCTTCACCCCACCGTCAGAGCAAGGCACGCTGGTGTTCCCGGGTAACCTGGGGATGTTTGAGTGGGGCGGTATCTCCGTCGATCCGAACCGACAGGTGGCGATTGCCAACCCGATGGCGCTGCCGTTCGTCTCTAAACTGATTCCACGCGGCCCAGGCAACCCGATGGAGCAGCCGAAGGACGCGAAAGGTAGCGGTACCGAAGCCGGTATCCAGCCCCAGTATGGCGTGCCGTACGGCGTGACGCTGAACCCGTTCCTCTCTCCGTTCGGACTGCCGTGCAAACAGCCAGCCTGGGGTTATATCTCCGCGCTGGATCTGAAAACCAATGAAGTGGTGTGGAAAAAACGTCTGGGTACACCGCAGGATAGCCTGCCGTTCCCGCTGCCGATTCCATTGCCGTTCAATATGGGGATGCCAATGCTGGGCGGCCCGATTTCCACCGCCGGTAACGTGCTGTTTATCGCTGCAACCGCCGATAACTACCTGCGCGCTTACAATATGAGCAACGGTGAGAAACTCTGGCAAGGACGTCTGCCAGCAGGCGGCCAGGCGACGCCGATGACCTATGAGGTCAATGGCAAGCAGTTCGTGGTCATTTCAGCAGGTGGTCACGGTTCGTTTGGCACAAAAATGGGCGACTACATCGTGGCCTACGCGTTACCTGACGACGCGAAGTGAATAAAATGCCGACCCTTGGGTCGGCATCCTCACTCCCCCGGGTCACGCGCTTTTTGTGGCCCGGGGAAATACGCAATTATTTATCAAACTTAATCGACAGCAGCGACGCCCTGGCCGCCTCCTGATACTGCCCCACCAGATCTTTCGTCATATTAAACGCCGCCTGAACCGCTTTATCGTTTTCAGACGTCACCAGCAGCATATTCAGAATGTCCGTATCCGCCGCCTGAGAGCGGAAGGTAATCAACCACGCTTTATGCCCATCAACCGTCACGGATTCCGCCTGCGGCTTATAGTTACTCAGCATTTTCAGCGTCGCGTCCTTTGCCACATCGAGCTTATCTGCGGGCAGCGCGTGACGTCCGTTACTCACCCCCAAGGATGCTTTTCCACGTTCATCACTATAAATAACCTGCGGCCGGTTTTCTGACGGGTATTTGATTTTTGCCATATCGTCAGGCATCGGCGTGAACGCCTGCGGGATCTCGATGCTCAACTTCAGCTCGGGAATGTTTTTACGTTCCATCTTCATGTCAGCCTGTGCTGACACCGCCACCATCATGACCAAAGACGCTGCCAGAACCTTACCAAAGAGAGACATGTTCACCTCGTGATTAATTGTTAGCCACACGAGTATATATTTAATTTATCCGTTTGATACGACGCAAATTTGTATCGCCCTTCAGCCGTTACCGGGTAGCGTCGCCACTACCCGGTTTCTCGCTAGACGGTAAAGCCCAGCATCATGCCGGTATCTTCATGCTCCAGCAGGTGACAGTGCGCCATATAGGCTTGATCTTTCGGGGCCTCATGATCGAACTTCACCAGCACTTCGCTCACGCCACCTTCCACGCGCACCGTATCTTTCCAGCCCGTGCGATGCGTCGCCGGTGGTTGACCGTTTTCCCGCAAAATGCGGAACTGGGTACCGTGAATATGGAACGGATGCAGCATCATGTCGCCCTCGCCGGAAATCACCCAGCGCTCAAACTTGCCCTTTTCCGCCGCGAACATCGGCTGATTCATATCAAAGGCTTTACCGTTGATCTTATTGGCATTATGGAAATCGAACCCGCCTTCGCCGTGCTGCATGTGGCCCATGTTGCCGTGGTCCATTTTCATACCGCCGTGGCCCATCATGTCGCCATGATCCATTCCGCCCATCGCCTGATTGCCGTATTTCTTCATCAATGCCTGCATGCCCATCATATCGAGCATCGGGTCCATCGATAGCTGGAGCTTACGCTCGGTCAGGCCGTCAAGTGACGGCAGCGCGGGCATTTTCGCCAGCGTATCCGGCAGCGTACCAGAGCCGGGAATACCGATCGGCTGGATGTGCAGCACCGGTACGGCCTTATCAAACGGCGCAACCGCCATCCCCATCTGGGTGACCGGCAGCGTTACCAGGTCGAATGCTTTGCCATCGCGCGCATCCACCAGCACTTCAAAACGCTCGCCCATCAGCATGGGTAGCTCGTTCACTTTTACCGGCTCGGCCAGCAGGCCGCCGTCGCTCGCCACCACGTACATCGGGCGTTTGTCGCTGATAGCCAGCGTCAGCGAGCGCGCGTTACAGCCGTTGAGCAGGCGCAGGCGCAGCCAGCCCCGCGGCGGCGCATGCTGCGGGAACGGGGCGCCGTTAGTCAGCAGCGTATCGCCAAACCAGCCAACGGCAGCACTCATCACATCCAGCTGATAATCAATCTCGCCAGCGGCGGTGAATTTTTTGTCCTGCATAATCACCGGAATATCGTCGATACCCCACTGCTTAGGCAGCATCAGCTTCTGGCTGTCTTCATCCTCAATCAGCACCAGTCCAGCCAGCCCCATCGCGACCTGATGCCCGGTTTTACCGTGCTGATGCGGATGGAACCAGCAGGTCGCCGCTCGCTGCATCGGCGTAAAGCTCACCGTGCGGCTGGCACCGGGCTGAATGATCCCCTGTGGGCCACCATCGACTTCACCTGGCACTTCCAGACCGTGCCAGTGCACGGTGGTCTCTTCCGGGAGCATATTCTGAATTTTGACCGTGGCAGGAGTCCACTGCTGCAGACGAATAGCCGGGCCCAACAGGTTGCCGTTATAGCCCCAGGTGGTCGCCGCTTTCCCCGCAAACTGCGTTTTCCCGGCCTGCACGGTCAGCAGGATCTGGTTATTCGCGTCTGCGGTAAGGATCGGCGGAATGGCGAGCGTAGGACGTTCAGCGGCAAATACCGCACGACTCCATAGCGGCAAGGCGCTGGCAACGCCGACGGCGGCGCTTAATTTGAGAAAATCACGACGATGCATCGGTACTTCCTTTTCGGCTTGTGGTGATTATTTGAGCTTAAACCCTCCCCCTGCAGGAAGGTCAAGCGGAAAGCCATGAATAATGCTCCCCGTGTTGTGGGTAAATATGTTAACGTGGAATATCGACGATGTAAGGTAGAAGAAATGAAGACGTTTTTCCGGACGGTGCTGCTTGGATCGCTGCTGGCGATGTCCAGCTCGAGTTATGCTTTAAGCGAGTCTGAAGCGGAAGATATGGCCGATCTGACGGCGGTATTTGTGTTTCTGAAAAACGACTGTGGCTACCAGAACCTGCCCAACACGCAAATTCGTCGCGCGCTGGTCTTTTTTGCCCAGCAGAACCAGTGGGACCTCAGCAATTACGACACCTTCAACATGAAGGCGCTGGGTGAAGACAGCTATCGCGACCTCAGCGGCATCGGCATCCCAACGGCGAAGAAATGTAAAGCGCTGGCGCGTGATTCGTTAAGCCTGCTGGCGTACGTGAAATAATGGCGTGGCGGAGCCCTGACGCTCCGCTTATCGTTTAACCGGCAGCGTCAGCAACACCGACTCCACCGCACTTTCTTGCTGGGTTACCCGCAATACCGCCCGCCCTAACTGGCGGCCAACCTCTTCATGATTGACAGTAAACAAGCAGGATGACGACATCACCCGCGCCGAGAAATCACTGCTTGCCGTAGCGCACAGCATATTTTTTTCATTTAGCGGACACGCCGGCAACGAAGCCAGGTAGTGACTCGCCCCCATCTGCAAGAAGTCATTGATAAAGATTACGAAATCAGGTTGTTCTGGCTGCCGCATAAACTGGCGCGCCGCCTCTTCACCAGAAGACTCCGCAACGGTGCCATAGAAGATCAACCCATCCGGCTGATGAATTCCCTGCTCCGCCAGCGCTTCTAAACATCCTGCCAAAAACTGGTGGCCATGCATGCTCTCCGGTCCAAGTGTAGCAATGGCAATACGCCGGGCACCGCTATCCAGCGCCGCGCGCACACATTGACGCCCCATCTCTTCATGATGAAAATCCACCCAGTTAAAGCTGCCCCCTAGCGTGCGGCTTTGTCCCATCGTCACAAACGGAAACTGCAGTTCATCCAGCAGCAGAATGCGCTCATCTTCAATGCGGGTATCGGTGAGAATAATGGCGTCTGCACGGTTTTGTTCTACGATCTTTCGCAACAGTAGCCGCTCACTCTCACGATCGGTCGAAATGTGGATAACCGGATCGATGGCGCTTTCTTTTAAGCTGGCCTGTAACCCTCTGGCGATCGCCATAAAAAACGAAGCGGTATGGATATTGCCGTCATCGGCAACCGGCAGGAGCAGCGCAACCACGCCCACTTTACCGCTGCGCAAATGTTTCGCCGAGGCATTTGGTCTGTAGCCCAGTTTTTCCGCCGCTTCGCGTACTTTTTTCCGCGTATGACTGCTGATATCGCTTTTGTTATTCAGCGCCTTTGATACCGTCGCCGTCGATAGATTCAGACACGCCGCCAATTCTTTTATATTCATATTTCTTTATGGATTAAATGGCTTCGAACAAGGATATTCCTGCCAATCTAAACCAATCGTTTTCATGTGACAATAAAAAACCGTCTTAACACCTTCGCAATGTGCAGTCACGATCACATTTACGTAGTTAAAGCCATTGCCAACCTTATTTTTCAGATCTAGCATAAAATAATACGAAATCGATTAAGTATTTTGAATGGAACCCTTAATTATAATTACCATGATAAAGGTACTTACACCATGCAATTAGATAGTGCACTTCCTGCTTCAGCTGTAAAAAATAAAACACGGCCACAGGTTATATGGATTTGTCTGCTTGCAGCGCTGGCCGGCCTGCTATTTGGTCTGGATATCGGTGTCATTTCCGGCGCCCTCCCACTGATTGCTAAAGAGTATCATCTGCTGGATAGCCAGCAGGAGTGGATCGTCAGCTCAATGATGGTCGGCGCAGCCGTCGCGACGCTATGTAGCGGCGTTCTGGCCTATCGGCTTGGGCGGAAATACTCACTGCTCATCGCCGCCGCCTCGTTTTGCCTGGGTGCCATCATTTGCACCTGTGCCGTCAGCCCTGAGATGCTGATCGTAGGGCGATTGATTCTCGGCGTGGGATTGGGCGTCGCCTCCTACGCGACACCGCTCTACCTTTCTGAGATTACGCCCAAAAATATTCGCGGTGCGATGATTTCCGCCTATCAGTTGATGATTGCGCTGGGTATTTTACTGGTCTTTCTCACCAATACCGCCTTTAGCTATAGCGGCAACTGGCGCGGTATGTTGCTGGTTGTGGCGATCCCTTCGCTGGTCTTTTTGTTCGGCGCTCTGTTTCTGCCGCGCAGTCCGCGCTGGCTAATGATGCATGGCCGCGAAGAAGCTGCCCGCGCCGTCCTGCTACGTCTTCGCAATAGCAGCGAGGAGGTTGAAAACGAGCTGCGGGAGATTAAAGAGCAGCTCAACGTTAAGCAGCAGGGATGGCATTTATTCAAGGAAAACAAAAACTTTCGCCGCAGCGTTGGCCTGGGTATCGTGCTGCAAATCATGCAGCAGTTCTCCGGGGTTAACGTGATGATGTATTACGCGCCGCGTATTTTTCATGAAATCGGCTTTACCACCACCGCCGAGCAGATGTGGGGAACCGTTATCGTGGGCTTAGTGATGACCATCGCCACGTTTATCGCCGTCGGTTTCGTCGATCGTTGGGGTCGAAAACCGATGCTGTACATCGGCTTTATAACAATGGGCATCGCCATGAGCGTGGTGGGGACGCTGCTCGGCGGCGATGCGCTGTCGGCCGTGGAGAAGGGAATCACCGTCGCGATGCTACTGCTGTTTATCGTCGGGTTTTCTATGTCGGCAGGCCCGCTTATCTGGCTGCTTTGTTCTGAAATTCAGCCGCTGAAAGGGCGTGAATTCGGCATTACGTGCTCCACCTTTACCTGCCACATTGCCGGGATGATTGTCAGTGCCACCTTCTTGTCATTGCTGAATACCTTAGGCAGCGCGCATACCTTCTATCTCTATGCGCTATTAAATATCGTGGCCCTCGTGATTATCTACCTATTTGTTCCGGAAACAAAAAATATTTCCCTGGAACAAATTGAGCAAAATCTGATGGCAGGGAAAAGATTAAGAAGCATTGGCCGATAATAAAAGGACAAGTGAAGAATGAGCTTTCTGGAATTTAATGAAGATAATTTTCATATTATCTTTGAGATTGATGACGAGCAGCGGATTTATATCAGCCAGTTTTTAGTTAACGAGCAGCGTGAAGCGCACGGCGCATTTCCTCTTATTCAAGTCCACGCCAGCGGCTACAACCAGAATGATCATCATGCTCGCAAGCATACCGGCAGCGAGCCGGGATCGTCCCTGCGCTACCATGCCCATCACGAGAGCGAAAACGCGCAGGGGAAAAAACTGGAGATCGATCTTCACGGCCCGGCCATTCATGCTCGCTGGCATCTGCAACATTTTCGCGGGCTACGCTCAGCCCGGGTATGGTGCGAGATCGAAAATGTCAGCACTGAAGTCATTGGTCTGGAATATGTCAGCTCGCTGGCGCTGTTCGCCATTGATAGCCTACCGTGGGAAAACAACAGCGTCTTACACCTGCCGCACAATAACTGGTACGGCGAAGCGCAGTGGAAAAGCGCCACGCCGTCGCAGCTCGGGCTGGATAAAGTTAACCGTTTTTCCCTGGATCGCATCGCTATCGAAAGCACCGGTACGTGGTCCAGTATCGGTTATCTGCCCGTTGCTGCTTTTGAAGATAAGGCGGCAGGCACAACGCTCCTCTGGCAAATTGAGCATAACGGCTCCTGGCAGTGGGAAATCGGCGATTTCCGCGACCGCCTCTATCTGCTCGTCAGCGGCCCTACTGAAAATGAAAGTCACTGGTGGAAATCACTGGCACCCGGTGAAATCTTTACCTCTGTGCCGGTTGCCGTCAGCAAAGTTCAAGGAGGCCTACAGGAAGGATTACAGGAGATAACCCGCTACCGTCGGCGAATCATGCGCCCTGCACTCGATAACAAACAACTGCCGGTCATTTTCAATGATTACATGAACTGCCTGTCCGGCGATCCTACAACCGAGAAACTGCTGCCTCTGATTGATGCGGCAGCCGAGGCGGGCTGCGAATATTTTTGCATCGACTGCGGCTGGTATTCGGACGGCGAGTGGTGGGACGGAGTGGGTGAATGGCAACCTTCGCCGCGGCGTTTTCCGGGCGGGATCCGCGAACCTCTCGATTATATAACGGCTAAAGGGATGAAGTCAGGCCTGTGGCTGGAACTGGAAGTCATGGGCATCGCCTGTCCGCTGGCGCAAACGTTGCCCGACGCCTGTTTTTTCCAGCGTCATGGTAAACGGGTTATCGACCACCAGCGCTACCAGCTCGATTTTCGTCATCCTTTGGTGCAGGCCCATGCCGATCGGGTCATCACGCGCCTGGTCGAAGAGTACGGTATCAGCTACATCAAAATGGATTACAACATCAACGCCGGAAGCGGCACGGATCACCAGGCCGATAGCAGCGGTGACGGTCTTTTACAACATAACCGGGCTTATCTTGGCTGGCTGGCTAAAACAATGGACCGCTACCCGCAGCTGGTTATTGAGAACTGCGGTAGCGGCGGCCTGCGCATGGATTATGCCATGATGCAGCTACACAGCATCCAATCGGTGACCGATCAGACCGACTATCGTTTGATGGCCTCCATTGCCGCGGCCGCCGCGTCTGCCGTCACGCCGGAGCAGGCTGCAATCTGGTCCTATCCACTGCGCGAGGGCGACCGGGATGAGGTGGTGATGAACATGGTCAACAGCCTGCTGCTTCGCGTACATCAGAGCGGCCATCTGGCCGAGTTGAGCGGAGAACGTCTGGCGTTGGTCAAGGAAGGGATTGCACTGTACAAAACGTTTCGCGCGAAAATTCCACATTTACAGCCGTTTTGGCCATTGGGGATGCCCTCGTTCGCCTCGCCGTGGCTGGCATTTGGCCTACGAGATGAGCAGCAGGCGTGGGTCGCGATCTGGCGTATGGACAGCGAGCAGGCAACCATGACGCTGCCAATGGCATCGGTTGAAACCATGACCTGCGTTTACCCACAGGCCGAGCAACAGTGCTGCCAGCCGACGCTTCTGTCGCAAAACGTCTGTGTCACTCTACAGAAAAAAATGACGGCAAGGCTCTTCCACCTCACCTATGCTAGTTAGCGCAGCATTATGCCGCCCGGACACCGTGCCGGGCGGACTGCACTGAACTAACGCTGTTGCACAAACTCGCGGTACGCAGCGACTACCTGCAGGAAATCTTCCACGCCGCAGAGCGACAGGCTCTCCTCGTCGTAGTAGCTCATCCCCTCTTCCATTTCGTCGCCGGAAAATTCCAGCTGATTAGCGCGAACCATCACTTCTTCGCCGTCCATCCACAAAGTGTATTCATGCCCGGCGCGCTGCCATGAACGCTCGCTGCCTTTAACGGTACGTGCAGCCTCTTCCACTTCATCCAGTAGCGAGAGGTTGTCTTTAACCTCTTCATTAAACCAGTGACCGACCACCTCGTGGCCCATCGACATTCGTACTTTTACCCCTCCGGTAACGTCGCGCAGAAATTCATAATCCATGATCTGTTCCTCTACAAAGGCAATGCGTCACCGCTGCATTGTACCTATGGGTAATTATCGCAGCTATGTAGAGGAAAAAAAGTGGATACGTCTAATTGTCGTAAATTTATCTATAAGAAGATCGGGTTATCTGCATTCTGGTTCCACAAGTAGTATCGTCCCATGCTATCACTATGAATGTAGTAAATTTACACTGCTAGCATGTATAATGATAATTATCATTCACTTTATAGTATAGAAATATAATGGGAACCTTAAAACTTATTCAATATCCATCTCAACTTCTTTCATTAACCATATCAGATGTAATTAACAAACAAAATTTATCTCAGCTCATCCAAAAATCTAAAAAAGATGACAGTGAAAATTGGGAAGGCAAGGATTGGATAATTAAGAACACACCTCAACAAGGAATAAATTGGATAGGAGAACATCCTAATATAAAAGCAGTGATAATAAAAACAAAGGATGGTTCTTACGCTGATGATGGCTGGAAAAATAATGAAAAAACCATATATTCTTACTCATTTAAAGCAGCAAAAGGAATCATTAATTTTAATGATTCTGCGAACAGGGTTCTAATTAACCAACCGATAAGCAACTATCCTATTCTGTTATTTACTGATTCATCTAATAAATGGGAATTTCAGGGGCGCTTTAGAATCATAGACATACTAGAAAAAGCAGTCATCTTAGAAAAAATGGTAAGTTTCCCAAGTCTAAATGATAAGAGTAGTGACAATGATGACATCATTTTGTATAAAAACGAGCACACTGAAGGGAAAATTAAATACATAACTCATATGTTATCTGAGCGGAATAGAAAAATAATAGATGAAATAAAAGATAACTCGCAATGGGTTTGTGACATTTGTGAGATTAAATTCTTAGATAAATATGGTAAAAACTATATTGAGGCCCACCACAAAATACCAATACATACTTTTAACGGTGAGCATAGAATATTAAAAACTGACTTTGCATTACTTTGCCCAAATTGTCACAAAGCTGTTCATATATACTTAAGAGAGGAAAACCTACAATATGAAGAAGCTAAAATAAAAATACGCAACATCTTAAAAAGATAGAAACATATAATATGAATAAAAAGGGGGCAATTAGCCCCCTAAAATGTAAATTAGACCGCCGTCTGGAAAATCACGCCGTCCGCTTTCTCAGTGTACTGAGAGAGCTGGTCGAAGTTCAGGTAACGGTAGGTATCCACCGCCGTCTTATCCACCTGTGCCACGTAGGTCTGGTACTCTTCCGGCGTCGGCAGTTTGCCGATCAGCGCCGCAACCGCCGCCAGCTCCGCAGAAGCCAGGAAGACGTTCGCACCGGTACCTAAACGGTTCGGGAAGTTACGGGTAGAAGTGGAAACCACCGTCGCACCGTCAGCCACGCGCGCCTGGTTACCCATACACAGGGAACAGCCAGGGATCTCAATACGCGCACCGCTCTTACCGAACACGCTGTAGTAACCTTCTTCGGTCAGCTGCGCGGCGTCCATACGGGTTGGCGGCGCCACCCACAGGCGAGTCGGCAGTTGGCCTTTATGGTTGTCCAGCAGCTTGCCGGCAGCACGGAAGTGGCCGATGTTGGTCATGCAGGAGCCGATGAACACTTCGTCGATCTTCTCGCCCTGCACGTCAGACAGCAGACGCGCGTCGTCCGGATCGTTCGGCGCACACAGAATTGGCTCTTTGATATCCGCCAGATCGATGTCGATCACCGCCGCGTACTCTGCGTCAGCATCGGCTTCCAGCAGTTGCGGGTCCGCCAGCCATTTTTCCATGCCCTGGATACGACGTTCCAGCGTACGACGGTCGCCGTAGCCTTCGGCGATCATCCACTTCAGCAGGACGATGTTGGAGGTCAGGTATTCAACGATCGGCTCTTTGTTCAGCTTGATGGTACAGCCGGCAGCAGAACGCTCGGCAGAAGCATCGGTCAGCTCAAACGCCTGCTCCACTTTCAGATCCGGCAGACCTTCGATTTCCAGGATGCGGCCAGAGAAGATGTTTTTCTTCCCTTTCTTCTCAACGGTCAGCAGGCCCTGTTTGATGGCGTACAGCGGGATAGCGTGTACCAAATCGCGCAGGGTGATGCCCGGCTGCATTTTGCCTTTGAAGCGCACCAGCACGGATTCCGGCATATCCAGCGGCATCACGCCGGTCGCGGCGGCAAACGCCACCAGACCAGAGCCCGCCGGGAAAGAGATACCAATCGGGAAACGGGTATGGGAGTCACCGCCGGTACCTACAGTATCTGGCAGTAGCATACGGTTCAGCCAGGAGTGGATAACGCCGTCGCCCGGACGCAGAGAGACACCGCCACGGTTCATAATGAAGTCAGGCAGCGTGTGGTGCGTGGTCACGTCAACCGGCTTCGGATACGCGGCAGTGTGGCAGAAGGACTGCATTACCAGGTCAGAAGAGAAGCCCAGGCACGCCAGGTCTTTCAGTTCGTCACGGGTCATCGGGCCGGTAGTATCCTGAGAACCTACGGAGGTCATCTTCGGTTCGCAGTACGCGCCCGGACGGATACCTTTCACGCCACAGGCGCGGCCCACCATTTTTTGCGCCAGAGAGAAGCCACGGCTGCTTTCTGCCACGTCTTTCGCCTGACGGAATACATCGCTGTGCGGCAGGCCCAGCGCTTCACGCGCCTTGGTGGTCAGGCCACGGCCGATAATCAGCGGAATACGGCCACCGGCGCGCACTTCGTCGATCAGCACGTCGGTTTTCAGTTCGAAGGTTGCCAGCAGTTCGTCGGTTTCATGATTGCGCACTTCGCCTTTGTACGGATAGACGTCAATCACGTCGCCCATATTCAGGTTGGCTACGTCCACTTCGATTGGCAGCGCGCCCGCATCTTCCATAGTGTTGAAGAAGATTGGTGCAATTTTGCCGCCAAGGCACAGACCGCCGCCGCGCTTGTTCGGTACATGAGGGATATCGTCACCCATGAACCACAGTACGGAGTTGGTCGCTGATTTACGGGAAGAACCGGTACCCACCACGTCGCCCACGTAGGCCAGCGGGAATCCTTTTTTCTGCAGGGCTTCGATCTGCTTGATCGGGCCAACGCTGCCCGGCTGATCCGGGTCGATGCCTTCGCGGGCGTTTTTCAGCATCGCCAGCGCGTGCAGTGGAATATCCGGGCGAGACCAGGCATCCGGCGCCGGAGACAGGTCATCGGTGTTGGTTTCACCGGTCACTTTAAAGACGGTAACGGTGATTTTGTCCGCCAGCGCTGGGCGGCTCAGGAACCATTCGGCATCAGCCCAGGACTGAACAACCTGCTTCGCGTAGGCGTTGCCCGCTTTGGCTTTCTCTTCGACGTCGTAGAAGTTATCGAACATCAGCAGGGTGTGGGAAAGCGCTTTGGCAGCAATCGGCGCCAGCTTCGCATCGTCCAGCGCATCAATCAGCGGATGGATGTTGTAACCACCCTGCATGGTGCCTAACAGTTCGATAGCTTTTTCTGGGGAGACCAGCGGGGAAGTGGCTTCGCCTTTCGCAACGGCGGCGAGGAAACCCGCTTTAACATAGGCGGCTTCGTCAACGCCCGGCGGTACGCGGTTGGTTAACAGATCTAACAGGAATTCTTCTTCGCCAGCAGGCGGATTCTTCAGCAGCTCAACCAGCGCGGCCATTTGGGTTGCATCTAAGGGTTTGGCAACAATCCCAACGGCTGCACGCTCAGCTACGTGCTCACGGTATTCTTTTAGCACGACGGTATCTCCTCGCTCTCATTGTCATATGCGGTCGGCGATCTCTTCACGCTCCTGTGAGACAGCAGTTTGTAGGGTAAAAGCCCGGTACCGCGTGGGCCAGCATAGCAGGATTTCCGGGGACTGTTAATCCGTTTACAAAAAAGCAACATTAAATATTTGCTGAATCGTTAATGTTGGTATAAGAGAATAGAAAATCGCCCTTTAAGGCGGGATTCAACCATCTGTTAGTCATATTGTTCCTTGTTTTGTTATGAAAATATTGCATATACGTAATTAACATCCGTGGAGCCTGGCGGATACCTCCTTACGCGAACTTCGCACCAGAGGGGCAACTCGTGTCAGATTTTTCCGACAACGCGCAAAATCCCTGCTTTAATCAAAAAACAAACAACAGTCTCTTTATACTCGCGGCATATCCGATCCCTCATACGGACTGTGTAGTTCTCTGGAGATCCACCATGAACTTGCCCTTTAAGCCCCACTATATTGCACTGGTGTGCAGCGCCGGGCTGCTTGCGGCGGCCGGTACGCTGTATGTGAAAAGCCGCGAACCTGCCGCTCCGGAAGCGCCGCCGGTTGCCGCCGTCGCCGCGCCGGAAGCCGCAGCGACGCCGACCTACTCCACAGCGCAAATCACCCAGTGGGTGGCGCCCATCGCCCTTTACCCCGACCCGCTGCTGTCGCAGGTGTTGATGGCCTCCACCTACCCGGATAGCGTCACTCAGGCCGTGCAATGGTCGAAAGATCATCCCGGCCAGCAGGGCGATGCGGCGGTAAAAGCCGTCGCCGGGCAGCCGTGGGACGCCAGCGTGAAATCGCTGGTCGCCTTTCCACAGCTGACGGGCATGATGGGGGAAGATCCTCAATGGGTTACCAACCTCGGCAACGCCTTCCTGGCGCAGCCACAGGATGTGATGGATGCAGTGCAAAAGCTGCGCCAGCTGGCGCAGCAGACAGGTTCGCTGAAATCGACTCCTCAGCAAACGGTGACCACCACGAAACGCGCGGTTTCCTCCACCAGCACCAGCCATGCTACCAGTAGCACCAGTAGCGCAAGCAGCTCGCCAACGGTGATCAAAATCGAACCGAGCGATCCGCAAGTGGTGTACGTTCCGAACTACAACCCGACGGTTGTTTATGGCAACAGCTGGCCTTATACCTCTGCGCCACCGGTTTATCTGCCGCCGCCCCCCGGGGAACAATTTGCCGATAGCTTCGTGCGTGGCTTTGGCTATAGCCTGGGCGTGGCGACAACCTACGCGATTTTCAGCAACATTGACTGGGATGATGACGATCACCACCACGATGATGATCACCATCACGATGACGATCATTATGATCATGGCGGCTACCAGCATAATGGCGATAACATCAATATTAATGTAAATAATTTCAATAAGATAACTGGAGCAAACCTGAGCGGCGAAACCCGCAACTGGCAGCATAATCCGGCCTATCGCGGTAATACGCCTTATCCGAATAATACGGTGGCCAATCAGTTCCACCGGACCAACGTCGCCGGCGGGCTGAGCGCCACTCACCAGACTCCGGCGTTAGTTGCCCCGCACCAGACCGATGTGGCGGGCGGCCTCAGCGCCACCCAACATACTGCGCCGAACCGTGATACACAGCGTCAAGCGGCAATGCAGCAGCTTAACCAGCGCACGCATAGCAACGGCGCGACGCCAGCGGCCGCTGACTCGCGAGACGCTCAGCGCCGCGCCGCATCGCAGCAGCTCAACCACACCGCACAGCGCAATAACTTCCGCGGCTACGACGCCCCGACGAGCCATATCGCCACGCGGAATACCCAGCCGCGTGAGGCCGCGCAGCGCATCCAGCAGTCGCATCCGCAGTTAAACGACAGCCAGCGACAGAGCCTGCAACGTGAGCGTCAGAACGGCGAGAAACTGCACCTTAATCAGGACATGATGGGCCAGCGCAGCGCATTACAGGCACAGCGTGAAGGTGCACGCAGTAATGTTTTCAGCGGCAACGAAAGCCGCGCCCCCTCCTGGCAGTCACAGCAGTCACGCGGGCTGGAGAGCCGTCGCGCTTCCGGCCTCGGCGGCGAGCAGCGTAGCGGTGGCCTTGCTGAGCACCATGAGTTCCGTCGACGCTAAAGGATAACAAGATGAAAAAGCAGATACAGATAGCGCTGCTGGCGCTGACGATGTCGCCGCTGATGGCGTGGGCGCAGCAGACGTTTTCGACGCCAGACCAGGCAGCCAGCGCGCTGGTTGATGCGGTCAGCCACGAAGACAACAGCAAGCTGGATAAACTCTTCGGCGAAAACTGGCAGCAGTTTTTACCCCCTGACGGCGTTGACCAGGAGGCCGTTGCTCGTTTTCTTCGCGACTGGCGGCTCGGACATCGGATCGTCCTACAGAGCAACACCGCCTGGCTGGATGTTGGCAACGATGGCTGGCGGCTGCCCATCCCCATAGAGAAAAACGACAAAGGCTGGGAATTTAATATCGCCGCTGGCGAGGATGAGATCCTGACCCGCGCAATAGGCCGCAACGAGCTTTCGGCTATTGAAGCCATGCACGCCTACGTGGATGCCCAGCAAGATTACTATCAGTTGAACCACGCCTGGGCGCAGAAAATTATCAGCAGCGACGGGAAAAAGGACGGCCTCTACTGGCCCATCAAACCAGGAGAAGATCCTAGCCCTCTGGGGCCAAACTTCAGCCCTTCGGTGCCAGGTGAAGGCTATCACGGCTACCATTTCCGCATTATCGCCAACGGCGATAAAGGCGAAGTCGCTCTGCTGGCCTGGCCGGTTGAGTGGGGGCAAACGGGCATCATGAGCTTTATGGTCGATAAGACCGACCGCGTTTACGAAGCGAACTTAGGTGCAGAGACGGCGCAAAAAGCGCAGGCGATTACCCAGTTCTCACCGGACTCCAGCGTCGGCTGGAAGGCCGTCGCCGAATAAAAAAATACCCGGCAGCGTGGAGACGCTGCCGGGTATTTTAAAACCTCAATGTGCTCTTACCCCTGATGAGGCATGAGCTCTGGATGGCCTTTCACCGGCGGTTTGCTGCTGGTCAACGCGGCTTCATCCGCACTGATGCTGCCGGAGTTATCCGCCCAGACGCCTTCCTGCGTTTTTGTCACCTGCTGATGCTGTGCATTCAGATCCTGTCCCATCGCCGCAATATGCGTGCTCTCGGTACCGCCGCTGTTATCCGCCCAGGGGATGGTGGCGTCCTGCGCAAAAGCCATACCGGAAATCAGGGTCGCAGCCAGCGCTGCCGTTGTCAGAATCGTTTTCATATCTAGCACCTCAATTTATTAGCATGCTACTATTTTATATCGTTATTATTATTCAAATAACGGCAAGATATAACAGAACGTTTCCCGAGGGGACGGCTAATCCGGGGGCAAATAACGGGATCGTCGCGTACAGCGGACGTTGGTCGATTGAGCACCGCCGGCATGTGTTACCAGCCTCACAATCTTTGCTACGCTTCGACACAGCTTTGTGACAGAAAGCATAAAAAAAGCGGCCCTCAGGCCGCTTATGTCATTCCGATAACCGGGAAAAAGAATTACTTCTTCTTCGCTTTCGGGTTCGGCAGGTCGGTGATGCTACCTTCGAACACTTCGGCAGCCAGGCCCACGGACTCGTGCAGAGTCGGGTGCGCGTGGATGGTCAGCGCGATGTCTTCAGCGTCACAGCCCATTTCGATCGCCAGACCGATTTCACCCAGCAGCTCGCCGCCGTTGGTGCCGACAATCGCACCACCGATCACACGGTGAGATTCTTTGTCGAAGATCAGTTTGGTCATACCGTCTGCGCAGTCGGAAGCGATAGCACGGCCAGAAGCAGCCCACGGGAAGGTGGCGGTTTCGTAGCTGATGCCTTTCTCTTTCGCTTCTTTCTCAGTCAGGCCAACCCATGCAACTTCTGGCTCAGTGTACGCGATGGACGGGATAACTTTCGGATCGAAGTAGTGTTTCTTACCGGAGATAACTTCGGCAGCCACGTGACCTTCGTGAACACCTTTGTGCGCCAGCATCGGCTGACCGACGATATCGCCGATAGCAAAGATGTGCGGCACGTTGGTGCGCAGCTGTTTGTCAACGTGGATGAAGCCACGGTCGTCAACTTCCACGCCAGCTTTGCCTGCGTCGAGGTTTTTACCGTTCGGTACACGGCCGATAGCCACCAGCACCGCGTCGTAGCGTTTTGCTTCAGACGGCGCTTTTTTGCCTTCCATGGAAACGTAAATACCGTCTTCTTTCGCTTCAACGGCAGTCACTTTGGTTTCCAGCATCAGGTTAAATTTCTTGCTGATGCGCTTGGTGAAGACTTTAACGATATCTTTGTCAGCAGCCGGGATAACCTGGTCGAACATTTCAACCACGTCAATCTCTGAACCCAGCGCGTGGTACACGGTACCCATTTCCAGACCGATGATACCGCCGCCCATAACCAGCAGGCGTTTTGGCACTTCTTTCAGTTCCAGTGCGTCTGTGGAGTCCCAAATGCGCGGATCTTCATGCGGAATGAACGGCAGCTGAATTGGACGAGAACCCGCCGCGATGATCGCGTTGTCGAAGTTGATCACGGTTTTGCCGTTTTCGCCTTCCACTTCCAGGGTGTTCGCCCCGGTGAATTTACCCAGACCGTTAACCACTTTCACTTTACGGCCTTTGGCCATACCAGCCAGACCGCCGGTCAGTTGAGTGATGACTTTCTCTTTCCAGGTACGAATCTTGTCGATATCCGTTTTCGGCTCACCGAAGACGATACCGTGTTCAGCCAGCGCTTTGGCTTCTTCGATAACTTTTGCTACGTGCAGCAGCGCTTTAGAAGGGATACAGCCAACGTTCAGACAAACACCACCAAGGGTGCTGTAACGTTCTACGATTACGGTTTCCAGACCTAAATCAGCGCAACGGAAAGCAGCAGAGTAACCCGCCGGGCCCGCCCCAAGTACCACGACCTGAGTTTTAATTTCAGTACTCATCATGACCTCTATCATTTGTATCCGGCGGTCTGACGTTATAGTTATTACGCCCATCATCCACCGGGACGTTCTATCCGCGTGTATTTTACAAAATTGTTAACAATTTTTAAACAACAAACGGCAAACGATTTTGTCCTTTGTTGCTGATAACCCCTAACCACTCCGAGGTTACCAGAAAAAAGCCGGCCGTCAGGCCGGCTTTTTCATTACATCACCAGACGGCGAATGTCAGACAGCATGTTGTTGATGATGGTGATAAAGCGCGCACCATCCGCACCGTCGATAACGCGGTGGTCGAAGGAGAGCGAAATCGGCATCATCAGACGCGGCATAAACTCTTTACCGTTCCACACTGGCTCCATAGAGGACTTGGAGACACCGAGGATCGCCACTTCCGGCGCGTTCACAATCGGCGCGAAGTGGGTGGTACCCAAGCCGCCGATGCTGGAGATGGTGAAGCAACCGCCCTGCATTTCGCCAGCAGTCAGCTTGCCATCACGCGCTTTCTTGGAGATGGTGGTCAGTTCGCGAGACAGCTCGGTAATGCTCTTCTTGTTCACGTCTTTGAAGACAGGAACAACCAGACCATTCGGGGTATCTACCGCAACGCCGATGTTGATGTATTTCTTCAGCGTCAGACGCTGACCATCTTCGGACAGAGAGCTGTTGAAGCGCGGCATCTGTTCCAGAGCGGCGGCAACGGCTTTCATGATGAAGACCACTGGGGTGAATTTCACGTCCAGTTTACGTTTTTCAGCTTCGGCGTTCTGCTGTTTACGGAACGCTTCCAGATCGGTGATATCGGTCTTATCGAAGTGGGTAACGTGCGGGATCATCACCCAGTTACGGCTCAGGTTAGCACCAGAGATTTTCTGGATACGGCCCAGTTCCACTTCTTCGATTTCACCAAACTTGCTGAAGTCCACTTTCGGCCAAGGCAGCATGCCCGGAATACCGCCGCCTGCTGCTGCAGCCGGAGCCGCTTCAGCACGCTTGATAGCGTCTTTCACGTAAGCCTGAACGTCTTCGCGCAGGATACGACCTTTACGGCCAGACCCTTTCACTTTCGCCAGGTTCACGCCGAATTCGCGCGCCAGGCGACGAATCAGCGGAGTAGCGTGGACGTAAGCGTCGTTCTCAGCAAACTCAGATTTGCCTTCCGCTTTTGCGGCCGGAGCAGGCGCTGCTGCTTGTGCAGACGCGGCGGCCGGAGCCGGAGCTGCTGCCTGAGCCGGCGCGGCAGCAGGTGCTGCGCCTTCCACTTCGAAGACCATAATCAGAGAACCGGTTTTGACTTTGTCGCCGGTGCTGATTTTGATCTCTTTCACGGTGCCCGCGAACGGTGCCGGAACTTCCATAGAGGCTTTGTCGCCTTCTACGGTAATCAGTGACTGCTCAGCGGCAATTTTATCGCCGACTTTAACCATCACTTCAGTGACTTCAACTTCGTCACCGCCGATATCCGGTACGTTAACTTCTTTGGAGCCCGAAGCTGCTGCCGGAGCCGCCGCTGCGGCAGGCGCTGCTGCCTGAGCCGGTGCAGCCGCTGGTGCCGCGCCAGCAACTTCGAAGACCATAATCAGAGAGCCGGTAGACACTTTGTCGCCGGTGTTCACTTTGATCTCTTTCACGGTACCCGCGAACGGCGCCGGGACTTCCATAGAGGCTTTATCGCCTTCTACGGTGATCAGCGACTGCTCTGCGGTCACGGTGTCGCCCACTTTCACCAGAATCTCGGTCACTTCAACTTCGTCACCGCCGATATCCGGAACGTGTACGTCTTTAGCTGCCGCTGCAGCAGGTGCTGCTGCCGGAGCCGCTTCTTTCTTCTCTTCTGCCTTGGCAGGTGCAGCTGCTGCTGCACCGTCGGCGGAATCGAAAATCATGATCAGTTTGCCGGTCTCAGTTTTGTCGCCAACAGAGACTTTGATCTCTTTAACGATACCAGCCTGAGGAGACGGAACTTCCATAGAGGCTTTGTCGCCTTCTACGGTGATCAGCGACTGTTCAGCTTCAACTTTGTCGCCTACTTTGACCAGGATCTCGGTGATTTCAACTTCATCAGCCCCGATGTCCGGTACATTGATTTCGATAGCCATTGTTCTTTTACCTCTTACGCCAGACGCGGGTTAACTTTTTCTGCATCGATGTTGAATTTGGTAATTGCTTCCGCAACCACTTTCTTATCGATTTCGCCACGTTTAGCCAGTTCGCCCAGTGCCGCTACAACCACGTAGGAAGCATCAACTTCGAAGTGGTGACGCAGGTTTTCACGGCTATCAGAGCGGCCAAAGCCGTCGGTACCCAGTACGCGGTAATCATCAGCCGGTACATAAGTACGAACCTGCTCAGCAAACAGTTTCATATAGTCGGTAGAGGCAACTGCCGGTGCGTCGTTCATCACCTGAGCGATGTACGGAACGCGCGGCGTTTCCAGCGGGTGCAGCATGTTCCAGCGCTCACAATCCTGGCCATCACGCGCCAGTTCAGTGAAGGAAGTCACAGAGTACACGTCAGAGCCCACACCGTAGTCTTTCGCCAGGATCTGCGCTGCTTCACGGACGTGACGCAGGATAGAACCGGAGCCCAGCAGCTGAACCTTACCTTTGCTACCTTCGATGGTTTCGAGTTTGTAGATACCTTTACGGATACCTTCCTCGGCACCTGCTGGCATTGCCGGCATGTGGTAGTTTTCGTTCAGCGTGGTGATGTAGTAGTAAACGTTCTCTTGTTTCTCACCGTACATACGCTCCAGACCATCGTGCATGATGACCGCAACTTCGTACGCGTAAGACGGATCGTAAGAGATACAGTTCGGGATAGTCAGAGACTGAATATGGCTGTGACCATCTTCGTGCTGCAGACCTTCGCCGTTCAGCGTCGTACGACCGGAAGTACCACCTACCAGGAAGCCGCGAGCCTGCTGGTCGCCAGCCTGCCAGCACAGGTCACCGATACGCTGGAACCCGAACATGGAGTAGTAGATGTAGAACGGAATCATCGGCAGGTTGTTGGTGCTGTAAGAGGTCGCAGCCGCCAGCCAGGATGCGCCAGCACCCAGTTCGTTGATACCTTCCTGCAGAATCTGGCCTTTCTCGTCTTCTTTGTAGTAGGCAACTTGCTCGCGGTCCTGCGGGGTGTACTGCTGACCGTTCGGGCTGTAGATACCAATCTGACGGAACAGACCTTCCATACCAAAGGTACGCGCTTCATCGGCGATGATCGGCACGAGGCGGTCTTTGATGGATTTGTTCTTCAGCATCACGTTCAGAGCACGTACGAACGCGATAGTGGTAGAGATTTCTTTGTTCTGCTCTTCCAGCAGCGGCGCGAAATCTTCCAGAGTCGGCAGCTCTAACTTCTCATCGAAGTTCGGCTGACGGCTTGGCAGGTAGCCGTGCAGTTTCTGACGCTGGGCGTGCAGATAGGTGTGCTCTTCAGAACCTTCCGGGAAGGTAATGTACGGCAGTTTTTCGATATCAGCATCGGCAACCGGCACATTGAAACGATCGCGGACGTAGCGAACGCCGTCCATGTTCATTTTCTTCACCTGGTGAGCGATGTTTTTACCTTCAGCGGTGTCACCCATGCCGTAACCTTTAATGGTATGGGCGAGGATTACGGTAGCTTTGCCTTTGGTTTCCTGCGCTTTTTTCAGTGCAGCGTAGACTTTCTTCGGATCGTGACCACCACGGTTCAGGGCCCAGATCTGCTCGTCAGTCCAGTCGGCAACCAGCGCTGCGGTTTCCGGATATTTACCGAAGAAGTGCTCACGCACGTAAGCGCCGTCTTTGGATTTGAAGGTCTGGTAGTCACCGTCAACGGTTTCTTCCATCAGCTGGATCAGTTTACCGCTGGTATCTTTACGCAGCAGCTCGTCCCAACGACCGCCCCAGATAACCTTGATAACGTTCCAGCCAGCGCCCGCGAAGATGCCTTCCAGTTCGTTAATGATTTTGCCATTACCGGTAACCGGGCCATCAAGACGCTGCAGGTTACAGTTGATAACAAAGACCAGGTTGTCCAGTTTTTCACGGGTCGCGATGGTGATAGCGCCTTTAGATTCTGGTTCATCCATCTCGCCGTCGCCCAGGAAGGCGTAAACGGTCTGTTTGGAGGTGTCTTTCAGACCACGGTGTTCCAGGTATTTCAGGAATTTAGCCTGATAGATAGCGCCGATCGGGCCCAGACCCATAGATACGGTCGGGAACTGCCAGAAGGTCGGCATCAGTTTCGGGTGCGGGTAGGAAGACAGACCTTTACCGTGAACTTCCTGACGGAAGTTGTTCATCTGTTCTTCGGTCAGACGGCCTTCCAGGAAAGCACGCGCGTAGACGCCCGGGGAGATGTGGCCCTGGAAGTACACCAGGTCGCCGCCATCCTGCTCGTTGCGTGCGCGGAAGAAGTGGTTGAAGCACACTTCGTAGAAGGTCGCAGAAGACTGGAAGGAAGCCATGTGGCCGCCCAGCTCGAGGTCTTTTTTAGACGCACGCAGCACGGTCATGATGGCGTTCCAACGGATAGCAGAACGAATACGACGCTCCAGCTCCAGATTGCCCGGGTATTCCGGTTCATCTTCAACGGCAATAGTGTTGACGTAACCGCTAGCACTTGCACCCGCCGCTACCTGAACGCCGCCTTTGCGTGCTTCAGAAAGCAGTTGGTCGATAAGATACTGAGCGCGCTCAACACCTTCTTCACGGATGACCGATTCGATCGCCTGTAGCCAGTCGCGAGTTTCGATCGGATCCACGTCATTGTGTAAACGTTCTGACATGGGTTATTCCTTATCTATCTAGTACGTTGATTTGTCTGGAACCTGTCCCATTGCGCTTTCGTGGGAAAACGCAATAAGACAGGTTCTGCGTTTAGTTGCCGCGCTCTCAATGGCGCATTTTCACATTTCCCGGTCAAACAGCTGCCGGGAAAAAGCTTAATCCTTTCGCTGCTGGAGACGACGTAACGAGCGCTCACGGCGGCTCTGTTCACGGCTTCTGTCCAACAAAATCTCTTCAATGAAGGCCAGGTGGCGATGAGACGCTTCGCGCGCCTGCTCAGGTTCGCCGGCCATGATCGCTTCAAAAATACGGGTACGATGATTGCTGACCTGCGGGAGCATTTCCCTACGGGCGTAGAGCAACTCAAAGTTTTGACGAACGTTTTGCGCCAGCATCGGCTCCATACACCGTAGCAAATGAAGTAGCACCACGTTGTGAGCCGCTTCAGTGACCGCAATTTGATACTGGACGACGGCGTCAGATTCAGCGTCAAGGTCGCCCGATTGCTGAGCCCGTTCGATGGCCTGATGCAGCTCGCGAATGCGTACGCGATCTTCATCAGTGCTGCGCAGTGCCGCGTAATAAGCCGCGATACCTTCCAGCGCGTGACGGGTCTCTAGCAGATCAAACTGGGATTCAGGGTGGTCGGACAGTAGCTCAACCAGCGGATCGCTGAAGCTCTGCCATAGGCTGCTCTGAACAAAAGTCCCGCCGCCCTGGCGACGAAGCAGGAGCCCTTTGGCTTCAAGGCGTTGAATCGCCTCACGCAGCGAAGGGCGAGAAACGTCGAACTGTTTAGCCAGTTCGCGTTCAGGTGGAAGTTTTTCGCCGGGGCGTAACGTCCCCTCAAGAATCAAAAACTCCAACTGCTGCTCAATCACATCGGATAATTTTGGTTGGCGGATTTTGCTGTAGGCCATTGTTCCCTGTCTCTGCCATTAGCCCGGAGTCAATTGGTCTTACCAATTTCAAGTTCGTAGCGCTAAAGTAACAAAGTATTCACCTTATGTCCATACAGGTTTTGATTGAAATCAGTAAACCCGGCACTTTTTAACAACATTACAGAAATGATGTTTCAGAAATGTAACTTTGCACAAAAAATGACTTTACCTATAAAGAAGTACAATTAACTAAAACCAAACAATATTAAGCAAACTGAACCGTTTCAATTCCGCCATAAATGAATTTTTATTCAATTTAATGATTATTAATTCAATATTATCGCGATGACGCCATTTCAGCGCGGCGTGACCGTTGTTGTCTTTTTATCCAATCTGTCATCACCCCTTCATAAAGCAGGTGCATTCCTTCGCGCTTACCACTATTCTGCTCATGACGAAAGAGCCTTACCTCTTTTTAAGAAAAGCTTTTCGTAAACATAACAATACAGAAAACGGAATTTCTTAAGTACATACGCACAACAGCGTCACAATAATAACCACACACGAGGTTTCACAATGGAAGGTCAACAGCAAGGCGCGCAGCTTAAGCGCGGCCTGAAGAACCGCCATATCCAGCTGATTGCTCTGGGCGGCGCTATCGGCACCGGCCTGTTTCTTGGCAGCGCCTCCGTCATTCAATCCGCCGGTCCCGGTATTATTCTCGGCTACGCAATCGCCGGTTTTATTGCCTTTATGATCATGCGCCAGCTCGGTGAAATGGTGGTTGAAGAGCCTGTAGCCGGCTCCTTCAGCCACTTTGCCTACAAGTACTGGGGTAACTTCGCGGGCTTTGCTTCTGGCTGGAACTACTGGGTGCTGTACGTCCTGGTTGCCATGGCGGAACTCACCGCAGTGGGTAAATACATCCAGTTCTGGTATCCCGAGATCCCTACCTGGGCTTCCGCGGCAGCCTTCTTTGTGATTATCAACGCCATCAACCTGACCAACGTTAAAGTGTTCGGTGAGATGGAGTTCTGGTTTGCCATCATCAAAGTTATCGCGGTTATCGCGATGATCCTGTTCGGCGCATGGCTGCTGTTCAGCGGCAGCGCAGGCCCGCAGGCCACCGTGCGCAACCTGTGGGAACAAGGCGGCTTCCTGCCGCATGGCTGGACGGGGCTGGTGATGATGATGGCGATCATCATGTTCTCCTTCGGCGGCCTGGAGCTGGTTGGGATTACCGCGGCGGAAGCGGATAACCCGGAGCAAAGCATTCCAAAAGCCACCAACCAGGTTATCTACCGTATCCTGATTTTCTATGTGGGCTCGCTGGCGGTACTGCTCTCGCTGATGCCGTGGACCCGCGTCACCGCGGATGTCAGCCCGTTCGTGCTTATCTTCCATGAACTGGGCGACTCGTTTGTAGCGAATGCCCTGAATATCGTGGTCCTGACCGCCGCGCTCTCCGTGTACAACAGCTGCGTCTACTGCAACAGCCGTATGCTTTTCGGCCTGGCGCAACAGGGCAATGCCCCGAAAGCGCTGCTGAACGTCGACAAACGCGGCGTGCCGGTGAGCTCTATTTTGGTTTCCGCCGTTGTGACTGCGCTGTGCGTGCTGATCAACTACCTGGCCCCAGAGTCCGCATTCGGGCTGCTGATGGCGCTGGTGGTTTCTGCACTGGTCATTAACTGGGCGATGATTAGCCTGGCGCACATCAAGTTCCGCAAAGCCAAACAGCAACAGGGCGTCACCACACGCTTCCCGGCGCTGTTCTACCCGCTGGGGAACTGGATCTGTCTGGTCTTCATGGCTGCCGTGCTGGTGATTATGGTGATGACTCCGGGCATGGCCATCTCCGTATGGCTGATTCCGGTATGGATCGCCATTCTGGGTATCGGATTTATGTTTAAGCAGAAGAGCGCCAAAACCGTAAAAGCGCACTAATCTGACAGGCCCTCTCCTCCCGGAGGGGGCTTTTTCCCTGATGTTACCTGCCTCACAGTTTCATTTTCGCAGCAGCTTTCTCCATATCAACAACGTTATCCTGCTACGCATTTCACCCTTTAACTGGCAATAATCTTCTCCATATTCCCCAAGAGAGATCTGGCGATGGACGCAAGTAAACTGTCAGTAAAAGAGAAGATTGGTTATGGCATGGGCGATGCAGGATGCAACATCATCTTCGGCGCTATCATGCTGTTCGTTAACTATTTTTACACCGATATTTTTGGACTGGCGCCAGCATTGGTGGGCGTACTGCTGCTCTCAATCCGCGTTATCGACGCCGTTACCGACCCGATTATGGGCGCACTGGCCGACCGTACCCGCAGTAAGTATGGCCGCTTTCGTCCATGGCTATTATGGATCGCCTTCCCTTACGCGCTGTTCAGCGTGCTGATGTTCACCACGCCAGACTGGAGCTATAGCAGCAAAGTTATCTATGCGTTTGTCACCTATTTCCTGCTGTCGGTCACCTATACCGCCATCAACATTCCTTACTGCTCGCTGGGTAGCGTGATTACCAACGACCCGAAAGAGCGCGTCGCCTGCCAGTCCTATCGCTTTGTACTGGTTGGCATCGCCACCCTGCTGCTGTCGCTGACCCTCCTGCCGATGGCCGACTGGTTTGGCGGCGAAGACAAAGCCAAAGGCTACCAGATGGCGATGACCGTGCTGGCCTTTATCGGCATGTGTATGTTCCTGTTCTGCTTTGCCACCGTACGTGAACGCGTACGCCCGGCGGTACAGACCAACGATGAACTGAAGCAGGATTTAAAAGACGTCTGGAAAAACGATCAGTGGGTACGCATTCTGCTGCTGACGTTGTGCAACGTCTGCCCGGGTTTTATTCGCATGGCCGCCACCATGTACTACGTCACTTGGGTGATGGGCGAAAGCACGCACTTCGCCACTATTTTTATCAGTCTGGGCGTGGTCGGCATGATGATCGGCAGTATGCTGGCCAAAGTGTTGACCGATCGCTGGTGTAAACTGCAGGTCTTCTTCTGGACGAACATCGTACTGGCCGTCTTCTCTATCGCCTTCTATTTCTTCGACCCGCACGCCACCGTGCTGATCGTGGTGCTCTACTTCCTGCTGAACGTGCTGCACCAGATCCCGTCTCCGCTGCACTGGTCGCTGATGGCCGACGTTGATGATTATGGCGAATGGAAAACCGGCAAACGTATCACCGGCATCAGCTTCTCCGGCAACCTGTTCTTCCTGAAGGTGGGGCTTGCGGTTGCCGGTGCCATGGTTGGCTTCCTGCTCTCCTGGTATGGCTACGACGCGGGTGCCAAGGCGCAAAGCGACACCACCCTCAACGGTATTATGCTGCTGTTCACCGTGATTCCTGGCGTGGGCTATCTGATTACCGCTGGCGTGGTCCGTCTGCTGAAAGTTGACCGCAACCTGATGAAACAGATTCAGGAGGATCTCGAAAAACGCCGCAATAACTACCGCGAGCTGAATGAATACCAGCAAGAATTGAAAACGACTGAACACGTAAGGAAAGCCTGATGAAGAACTGGCCTAACCCCTTTATTGAGCAACGCGCCGATCCGTTTATTCTGCGCCATAAGGATACGTACTACTTTATCGCCTCTGTGCCGGAATATGACCGGCTGGAGATCCGCCGCGCCACAGACCTCGACGGCCTGCGCACCGCTGAGCCGGTGGTGGTCTGGCGCAAGCCAGACAACGGCCCGATGAGCAACCTTATCTGGGCGCCGGAGCTGCACCACATTGACGGCAAATGGTATATCTACTTCGCCGCCGCCCACACTCAGGCGTTCGACAGTCTGGGGATGTTCCAGCACCGCATGTTTGCGCTGGAGTGCAGCGACGCCGATCCGCTCAGCGGGAAATGGGTTGAGAAAGGTCAGGTAAAAACGCCGTTCGACACCTTCTGTCTCGACGCCACCACCTTCGAACATCAGGGTAAACGGTGGTATCTGTGGGCGCAAAAGTCTCCGGAGATTGCCGGTAACTCCAACCTGTATCTGGCCGAGCTGGAAAACCCGTGGACCCTGAAAGGTAAGCCCGTCATGCTCAGCAAACCCGAATTCGACTGGGAATGTCGCGGTTTTCTGGTGAACGAAGGGCCTGCCGTTGTCACCCACGGTGACCGCCTGTTTATCAGCTACTCCGCCAGCGCCACCGACGAAAACTACTGCATGGGCCTGCTGTGGATTGATAAAGATGCCGACATGACCAACGTGGAAAACTGGCATAAGTCACCGGAGCCGGTATTCACCACCAGCTACGAAAATCGTCAGTACGGTCCGGGGCACAACAGCTTTACGCAGACGCCGGAAGGAGAGGATGTGCTGGTGTATCACGCGAGGAACTACACGGAAATTGAAGGCGACCCGCTGTACGACCCGAATCGCCACACCCGCCTGAAAACGGTCCGCTGGACGGAAGACGGAATGCCAGACTTTGGCATCCCGCCGGCAGATACGCTATAAACGCATTGCCCGGTAACGCGACGTTTACCGGGCAAAAACTACACTAACGTTCCATAAATCGTCAGCAGCGCCATTACCACCACTACCGCATACGACGTCTTCTTCGCCATCGACACCGCGGCTTTTGGCGTTTCCACCTTATCCACGTGCGGTTCGCGGGCAAGGGAATACTGCGCCAGCGTTGTCAGCACCTGATACTGCGAAGAATGCCGGTCGCCCAGCGAAGCAAACCACGCCGGAAGCGCCTTCTCACCGTGGCCAATCAGCGCATATACCACGCCAACCAAACGAACAGGAACCCAATCCACCACATGCAGGATTGCGTCTATCCCTGACAGCAAGCGATGATGCGGCGTCTGATAACGCGCGAGGAAAGACTGCCACGAACGCAAAAACGCGTAGCCTATCAATGCCATCGGCCCCCACGCCCCCCCCACCACGAACCAGAACAGCGGGGCCAGGTAGAAACGGTAGTTGATCCACAGCAGCGCATTCTGCAATTCACGCAGGAACTCGCGCTCATCGCAACCCGGCGGGACGCCATGAATCATTGTCAGCTCGCTGGCCATCGCCTCACGGGCGTGGGCATCATTGCGCGATGCCGCCTTCAGATAGGCGTGATAATGCAGACGAACGCGGCCCGCGCCGATACACAACAGCCCCAGAAGAATCCAGAAAATAAGCTGTGGCACGTTAAACAGCAGCCCATCGAGCACACGCTGGATAATTCCGACCACGGCCATTGCCGCGATGGTCATCAGCAACGTGGCGCCCAGAGAATAGTGCTTCACCCGGCGAAACAGCACTTCCAGACGGTGGTCGAGCTGCCAGTGTTCTCCGAGTTTAAACAGGCGCTCGGCAAGCAGAACCAGAAGCGTGGTAAACAACGTCATGTCATCTCCTTATCTGACGAGGGGGTGACCAGCGCGCGAAAACGCGCCCAGTCAAACGCCGGGCCGGGATCGGTTTTGCGCACAGGCGCGATATCACTGTGGCCAGTCATGTTATCGGCAATGAGGGGATATTCGGCAATGAGCAACTGGGTTAAGGCCGCCAGCTGCGCATACTGCGCATCGGTGTAGGCCAGCGTATCGGTACCTTCGAGTTCAATACCGATAGAGAAATCATTACATCGCTCGCGCCCGTGATAGCTGGAAACGCCGGCATGCCAGGCGCGTTTATCAAAGGGAACGTACTGCACAATCTCACCATCACGACGGATCAAGCAGTGGGCTGACACCCGCAGATGGCAAATTTCCGCAAAAAATGGATCGGCGTTGGGGTCGAGCGTGCCAGTAAACAGGGCATCTATCCACGGGCCGCCAAATTGACCGGGCGGCAGGCTAATATTATGCACAACCAGCAGCGAGGGGGCCTCATCCTGTGGGCGAGTATCGTGATGAGGGGACGGCACCTGCCGAACGCCCACCAGCCAGCCCTTATCTAACTGCATTCAGGATCTCCTAAAATATGGTGATACTTGCTGGTTCAGAGTAGCATGTTTCAATCTTTTGCATCGTTACCAATTTGGAGCTTTATTATGCCGCCTCGCCGCTATAACCCAGACCATCGACGTGACGCGCTACTTGAACGTATTAACCTCGATATCCCTAACGCTGTCGCCCAGGCGCTGCGCGAAGATCTGGGCGGAGAAGTGAACGCACAGAACGATATTACCGCACAACTCTTACCGGAAAAAACACAGTCTCATGCCATCGTGATTACGCGTGAAGACGGCGTATTTTGCGGTAAACGCTGGGTTGAAGAGGTCTTTATTCAACTGGCGGGCGATGACGTCACCCTGACCTGGCACGTTGAAGATGGCGATACCGTCATCGCTAATCAACCGCTGTTTGAAATTAACGGCCCGTCCCGCGTTCTGCTCACCGGCGAGCGCACGGCGTTGAACTTCGTGCAAACGCTTTCCGGTGTCGCCAGCGAAGTGCGTAAATACGTCAACCTGCTGGAAGGCACGCATACCCAACTGTTGGATACCCGCAAAACGCTGCCAGGCCTGCGCACCGCGCTAAAATACGCCGTGCTGTGCGGCGGCGGCGCCAATCACCGCCTGGGGTTATCCGACGCCTTCCTGATCAAAGAAAACCACATTATTGCCTCCGGCTCCGTGCGTCAGGCGGTAGAGAAAGCGTTCTGGCTGCATCCGGACGTGCCGGTTGAAGTGGAAGTGGAAACCCTGCAAGAGCTGCGTGAAGCGCTGAAGGCCGGTGCCGACATCATCATGCTTGATAACTTTGATACCGAGCAGATGCGTGAAGCGGTAAACATTACCCAAGGCCAGGCTCAGTTGGAGGTCTCTGGCAACGTGACCTTCGACACCATCCGCGAGTTCGCTGAAACCGGCGTCGACTTCATCTCCGTCGGCGCGCTAACCAAGCATGTGCGAGCGCTCGATCTGTCGATGCGTTTCCGCTAACCCCTGATAATGCCCTCCACCGCGAGGGCATTTTCCCGATCGTCGTTCCACTTCCCCCCTGCACATCTGCAACCCCAGTAAAAACGCTGGAAGGCGGCTTCCTGAACACCGCTTCGCCCCTCGCTGACCGCGTTAACCTCTGCCAGAGTAGCGCCAGTTTCAGCAAGGAGCAGAACATGAACAAACAACAAGGTTTTACTCTCATCGAACTGATGGTCGTTATCGGCATCATCGCCATTCTTAGCGCCATCGGTATCCCGGCCTACCAGAATTACCTACGCAAAGCAGCGCTAACCGATATGCTGCAAACCTTCGTTCCCTACCGCACCGCAATCGAACTGTGCGCGCTCGACCGCGGCGGGCTGGATAACTGCGATGCAGGCAGCAATGGCATCCCCTCACCGACCACCACCCGCTATGTTTCAGCCATGAGCGTCGCACAGGGCACGGTTATCCTGACCGGTCAGGAGAGCCTCAACGGCCTGACCGTTACCCTCGTCCCCGGCTGGGACAACGCCAACGGCATCACCGGCTGGCAGCGCACCTGTGATATCCAGAACGATGGCGCACTCCTGCAGGCCTGTGAAGACGTTTTCCGCTTTGATGTTCAGTAAGCGAAGGGGCAATGATGAAACAGGAACAATTGTTAACGTTGTGCCAACGTCACCATGCGGTACTGCTCAGCAACGCGGCCGATGAACTGAGTATCGCGGTCGTGGGTACGCCGCCTGGCGAGCTGATGGATTCGCTCCGCTTTGCCACTCAAAAGCGCATCGATATTGAATGCTGGACGCAGGAGAGGATGGACAAATATCTGCAGCAGTCGACGCCTTTAACCAATGCCACGCCGCATGATGAAAGTGATAACGCGGTTGGCCTGCTCAACCATCTGCTCAAACAAGCGCTGGTTCAACGCGCGTCCGATATCCATTTTGAGCCGACCGAACATGCGCTTCGCGTACGGCTTCGTGTCGATGGCGTGCTGCATCCTCTCGCCCCCATTGCTCTGCCGTTAATGGCACCGCTGATTGCCCGGCTTAAGGTGCTCGGCGGCCTCGATATCGCCGAGCGGCGCTTACCTCAGGACGGGCAGTTCACAATAGATATTGCCGATAAGCCGCTCTCATTCCGACTCTCGACGCTTCCCTGCCGCTACGGCGAGAAAGCCGTGCTGCGTCTGCTGCATAAGGTGGAACAGGCGCTTGATCTTCAACGGTTAGGGCTATCAGACAATGAGTTAATGCAGCTTCAGTCTGCGTTAAATCAACCGCAAGGGCTGATTCTGGTCACCGGGCCGACGGGCAGCGGAAAAACGGTGACGCTCTACAGCGCGCTGCAAAGCCGCAACCGGAGTAACGTCAATATCTGCAGTGTGGAAGACCCCATTGAGATCCCTCTTGATGGTCTGAATCAGACACAGATTAGCCCACGCGCCGGATTGACCTTCCAGAACGTACTGCGCGCCTTGCTGCGTCAGGACCCCGATATCGTGATGGTCGGTGAAATCCGCGACGGCGAGACGGCGGAGATCGCCATCAAAGCCGCGCAGACAGGTCATCTGGTGCTCTCGACGCTGCATACCAACTCCACCGTCGAAACGCTGGTACGCCTCGAGCAAATGGGCGTGGCGCGCTGGATGGTGTCATCGGCACTCTTAATGGTCGTCGCACAGAGACTGGTTCGGCGACTCTGCCCACACTGCCGCCAGACATTGCCCGGTGAACAGCCGCTCCCACGGTCGCTATGGCCACGCCCGCTGCCGCACTGGACGGCACCAGGCTGCCCGCACTGTTACCATGGTTATCAGGGCCGTCTCGCGCTGTTTGAACTGCTGCCGCTCACGCCCACACTACGACAGGGGATCGTTAATGGACACAGTCCGGCGGAACTGATGCTACATGCTCGGGAAGCGGGTATGAAAACGCTGTTTGAAAATGGCTGCCGGGCCGTCGAGCAAGGGCTAACCACGCAGGAAGAATTACTGCGCGTGCTAGGGCTCCCACAGGATGCGTGAACAGCTTTGGTACTGGCGTGGGCTTGACCCCAACGGCATCGAGCATCGCGGTACGCTCTGGGCCAACCATCGGCCTGGCGCGCTGATGGCGCTCACGCAACAGAACATTATCGCCCTCTCGTTGAAGCGCCGTGCGATAAACCCGTCACTCTGGCGGGCACAGCACAGCTGTGCGGTGATCAGCCAGTTGGCAACCCTGTTGCAGGCTGGGCTCACGTTATCAGACAGCCTGGCGCTCCTCAGCCAGCAGCACCCGGCACCGCAATGGCGTGCCCTTCTCGACTCCCTGGCTAGCCGTCTGGCGCAAGGTGTCACGTTATCGGAAGGATTGAAACCGTGGCCGCAGGCTTTTCCCCCACTCTACCTGACGATGATTCGCACCGGTGAAATCACCGGTAAGCTGGAACAATGCTGTCTGGCGCTCTCTCAGCAACAGAAAGCGCAACTGCTGCTGACGGCAAAGGTGAAAAAGGCGCTGCGCTATCCGCTGATTATTTTATCGCTGGCCGTACTGGTGGTGGTGGCGATGGTCAGCTTTGTACTACCTGAATTTACCGCCATCTATCGCACCTTCAACACGCCGTTGCCCGCGTTGACACAGGCCGTCATGGCAAGCGCCGCCTTTATTGAGAGGTGGTACCTTCCTCTTTTGGTTTTTCTGCTGTTGCCTGTGATGCTAAGCGCCGCGTTAAAAAACCACCCGCCATGGCAGCGTATTCGTCAGCGGATATTGCTCGCGCTGCCGATCATGGGCAAGCTCAGGCGTGGCCAGATGCTCAGCCAGATTTTTACCGTCCTTTCGCTGACGCAGCGCGCAGGCATTGCCTTTTTGCAGGGGCTGGAGACCGTTGAGGAAACGCTTAGTTGCCCGTGGTGGCGTGAGGTTATCACCCGGCTACATCACGACGTGGCGCAGGGTTGCACTATCTGGCAGGCCATGGAAAACAGTGGCGTGTTTACACCTTTATGCTTACAGCTGGTAAGGACCGGAGAAGCGTCCGGGGCGCTGGATGAAATGCTGGAGAATCTGGCCCGGCATCACAATGAGAGCACTCAGAATCTGGCAGAAAACCTGACGTCGATGCTGGAACCGTTGCTGCTTATCGTCACGGGGTTAATTATCGGAACGCTGGTCGTCGCGATGTATCTGCCCATTTTTCATCTGGGAGACGCCATCAGCGGAGCGGGATAACGCTGGCGCATACGGCGCCAGCGTTAAAGGGGTTACAGGCTGTTGAACACGCGGTTCTCTTGTTCCTGTACCCGGATAAAGGTGGTGCGTTTAGTCAGCTCTTTCAGGCGAGAGGCCCCAACGTAGGTACAGGCTGAACGCAGGCCGCCAAGGATATCACGCGCGGTGTTATCGACCGGGCCACGCAGCGGCAGCTTCACGGTTTTGCCTTCTGCCGCGCGGTACTGAGCAACGCCGCCCACGTGGCGCTTCATCGCAGACTCAGAGCTCATGCCGTAGAACAGCATAAATTTCTCGCCATTCTCTTCGACAATCACGCCGCCGCTTTCATCGTGACCAGCCAGCATGCCGCCCAACATCACGAAGTCGGCGCCGCCGCCAAAAGCTTTGGCTACGTCGCCCGGCATGGTGCAGCCGCCATCGCTGACGATCTGGCCGCCAAGTCCATGCGCCGCATCAGCACATTCAATCACTGCGGACAGTTGCGGATAACCGACGCCAGTTTTCACGCGGGTTGTGCAGACGGAACCCGGACCGATACCCACTTTCACAATGTCTGCGCCAGACAGAATCAGCTCTTCACACATCTCGCCGGTCACCACGTTGCCTGCGCAGATAGTTTTCGTCGGCCATGCTTCACGCGCTTTCGCTACAAACTGTACAAAGTGCTCAGAGTAACCATTAGCCACATCAATACAGACAAAGTTCAGCGCTGAGTTCAGCTTGAGGATCTGCTGCGTTTTTTCGAAGTCGGCGTCGGAGGTCCCGGTAGAGACCATCACGTGCTTGAGCACGTCTTCAGACTCGGCCTGCACAAAGGCTTTCCACTCTTCAACGGAGTAGTGCTTATGTACGGCGGTCAGGATATCGAAAGAGGCAAGCGCTTTTGCCATCCCGAAAGTCCCCACGGAGTCCATATTCGCAGCAATAATCGGTACGCCTGACCAGCGTTGGCCTGAATGTTTAAAGGTGAATTCGCGTTCCAGTTCAACATCGGAACGGCTTTTAAGAGTAGAGCGTTTAGGGCGGATAAGAACGTCTTTGAAACCTAACTTCAGATCTTCTTCGATACGCATGTGCGAATTCCTGGGGTTAATGGCAATTAAATTGAGAGCACAACTCCAGTAATGCAATCATACGCACTAATCAGGTCTTCGCAAGACTGCGATTTTCACTTTTTTTAAGCTACAATCCCATAAATTTACCTGGCGAATAGTACCGTGCATCTTTGATTCGCACACTTCAGGCGTCAGTTTTTTAACCAAATGATTTTCATACTAAAATTCCAGGGCTAAGCGGTATGACTTACACAGTGGCGTTAACGGGCGGCATCGGCAGCGGCAAAAGCACGGTCGCAGATGCGTTTTCTTGCCTGGGAATTAACGTGATTGATGCCGATATTCTTGCCCGTCAGGTTGTCGAACCCGGCACGCCGGCGCTAGCAGCCATTACCGAACATTTCGGCCACCACATTCTGACCCCGGAAGGGGCGCTAAACCGCCGGGAGCTACGCGAACGTATTTTCGCCAACCCGGAGGAAAAAGCCTGGCTCAACGCCCTCCTGCATCCTTTGATTCAGCAGGAAACACAGCGTCAGCTTCGTCAGGCCACCTCGCCTTACGTGCTTTGGGTCGTTCCTCTGCTGGTGGAAAACAAACTCTATGAGCGGGCCGATCGCGTACTGGTCGTTGACGTATCACGCGAGACCCAGCTTCTTCGTACCATGCAGCGCGACAACGTGTCGCGAGAGCATGCGGAAAATATTCTTGCAGCCCAGGCCACGCGCGAAGCGCGTCTGGCCGTGGCTGACGACGTTATTAATAACAACGGCACACCAGATGCCATTGCATCGGATGTTGCTCGCCTTCACGCGCACTATCTTGAGCTCGCGGCACAGGCTGTATCACAGGAAAAATCGTAATGCACACCCACATCCTTTTTGAGCATCCGCTAAACGAAAAAATGCGTACCTGGCTGCGTATTGAATTTCTGACTGAGCAATTGAATGCCAATTTACCCATCAGAGATCACGCCAGCGCGCTGCACTTTTTTCGCAACGTCGGGGATTTACTGGATGTGTTCGAACGCGGCGATATCCGCACAGAACTGCTCAAAGAGCTGGAACGCCAACAGCGTAAACTGAACGCCTGGAGCGAAGTCCCGGGTGTTGATCTCAGCCGTATCGACGCCCTGCGTCAGCAATTGAAAAATAGCAGCAGTATCCTGATGGCGGCACCGCGTATCGGGCAGTTCCTGCGTGAAGATCGCCTGATTGCGCTGGTGCGTCAGCGTCTGAGTATTCCGGGAGGTTGCTGCAGCTTCGACCTGCCGACGCTGCATATCTGGCTACACGCTAAACAGCATCAGCGCGATGCGCTGGTGGAAACCTGGCTGGCAAGCCTGGAGCCGCTCAATCAGGCGTTGACGTTAATTCTCGATCTGGTACGCAATTCAGCGCAGTTCCGCAAGCAAACCAGCCTGAACGGTTTCTACCAGGACAACGGTGAAGATGCCGACCTGCTGCGTCTGAAGCTTGAACTGACCTCGCAGCTTTACCCGCAGATCTCCGGCCACAAGAGCCGCTTTGCTATCCGCTTTATGCCGCTGGACAGCGAGCACGGCGTGGTACCGGAGCGTCTGGATTTTGAACTGGCGTGCTGCTAAGGAGAGAAGATGTCTGACGTCACCACCGTAAACTGCCCCACCTGCAACAAACCGGTTGTCTGGGGCGAACAAAGCCCCTATCGCCCTTTTTGCTCCAAGCGCTGCCAGCTGATTGACCTTGGCGAATGGGCGGCGGAGGAGAAGCGAATCCCGAGCAGCGGCGATCTCTCCGATAGCGATGACTGGAGCGAAGAGCAGCAGTAAATCCGACGCCGGGAACGGCCCGGCGTCATCACATATCAACCCGCGATCAGCTTTTCAATCACCGGCACGTTCGCTGGCGGGAATTCGTCCGCCACCAAATCCTGTTGCGCAACCCAGCGTCCCGGCTGCCCTTCTTTGCCCCACGGCTCGCCTTCCCAGCTGTCAACCAGCCAGAACCACAGCGTAATGTGGCGATCGGGGAACTGATATTCCAGCTTATCAAACGGCTGCAGCGAGGTGGTCACGATCCCAACCTCTTCCTGCAGTTCACGGATAACCGCTTCCTGCGGTGACTCCCCCGCTTCAATTTTACCGCCCGGAAACTCCCATTTATGCGCCATGTGCGCATCGGCGGCACGCTGGGTGATATAAATTTCGCCTGCGGCATTGCGAATGATGCCGACGGATATTTGCAGTATTTTCATTTTGTCTTATCCATAAAAAAGGCGCAGAACTCTGCGCCTTTTGTTTTCTTATTATGGCCTTAGCTCAGACGACCATGGCACTGTTTGTATTTTTTACCGGAACCGCAAGGGCACGGATCGTTACGACCCACTTTGCGATCGCCGGTTTGTGCGGCCAGATCTTCCGCGACGGCTTCGTCATCGCTCTTATGGCTCAGCTGCTGCATCTGCGCCAGACGCTCGGCTTCTTCACGACGCTGCTGTTCCATGGCTTCAACTTCTTCCGGCATGCGTACCTGCACCTTGCTCAGGGTGCTGATCACTTCATACTTCAGAGATTCCAGCATTGCAGCAAACATGGAGAAGGATTCGCGCTTGTACTCTTGCTTCGGATCTTTCTGCGCATAGCCACGCAGGTGGATACCCTGACGCAGGTAGTCCATCGCCGCGAGGTGCTCTTTCCACAGGGAGTCGAGAGTTTGCAGCATCACGCCTTTTTCGAAGTGACGCATCATTTCAGCGCCAACCACTTCTTCTTTACGCTTGTAGACTTCAACCGCGCTTTCCAGAATACGCTCACGCAGCGTCTCTTCGTGCAGCTCAGGCTCTTTATCCAGCCATTCAGCAATCGGCAGTTCGAGATCGAAGTCATTTTTCAGACGTTCCTGCAGACCCGGAATATCCCACATTTCTTCCAGCGACTGTGGCGGAATGTGGGCATCGATAGTCGCTTTAAACACGTCTTCACGAATGCTGTTGATGGTTTCACTGACGTCAGTTACATCCAGCAGTTCGTTACGCTGGGTGTAGATAGCGCGACGCTGATCGTTGGCAACGTCATCGTATTCCAGCAGTTGCTTACGGATGTCAAAGTTGCGGCTTTCCACTTTACGCTGCGCGTTAGCAATCGCTTTGGTGACCCACGGGTGCTCAATGGCTTCGCCCGGTTTCATCCCCAGCTTACGCATCATGCCGGACACACGGTCAGAGGCGAAGATACGCATCAGGGCATCTTCCATCGACAGGTAGAAACGAGAAGAACCCGCATCACCCTGACGACCGGAACGGCCGCGCAGCTGGTTATCGATACGACGAGATTCGTGACGTTCGGTACCAATAATGTGCAGACCACCTGCCGCCAGTACCGCGTCGTGACGTACCTGCCAGTCAGCTTTGATTTGCGCAATTTGTTCTGGGGTTGGATCTTCCAGCTGTGCAACCTCAGCCTGCCAGCTACCGCCGAGCATAATATCGGTACCACGTCCCGCCATGTTGGTGGCGATGGTGACCGCTGCCGGGTAGCCCGCCTGCGCAACGATGTCTGCTTCGCTGGCGTGGAATTTGGCGTTCAGGACGTTATGTTTGATGCCCGCTTTGGTCAGCTCGTGGGAAACCACTTCAGATTTCTCGATGGAGATGGTCCCCACCAGCACCGGCTGGCCTTTCGCGGTACGCTCTTTGATATCTTCGATAATCGCCTGAATTTTTTCCGCTTCGGTCATGTAGACCAGGTCCGGCATATCTTTACGGATCATCGGACGGTTGGTTGGCACGACCACGGTATCCAGCTTGTAGATCGAGCTGAATTCAAACGCTTCGGTGTCCGCCGTACCGGTCATACCGGCCAGTTTTTCATACAAACGGAAGTAGTTCTGGAAGGTAATGGACGCCAGCGTCTGGTTTTCGTTCTGAATTTCAACGCCTTCTTTGGCTTCTACGGCCTGGTGCAGACCATCAGACCAGCGACGGCCCTGCATGGTACGACCGGTATGTTCGTCGACGATAATAACTTCGCCATCTTTGACGATGTAATCAACGTCGCGGGTGAACAGCACGTGGGCGCGCAGCGCGGCGGTCACGTGGTGCATCAGCATAATGTTGCCCGGAGAGTACAGCGACTCGCCCTCTTCCATAATACCTTCTTTCACCAGCAGCTCTTCAATCAGCACCAGACCGCGTTCGGTCAGGTTAACCTGACGCGCTTTTTCATCCACAGAGAAGTGACCTTCACCCTGGAAGGTGTCGGAATCTTCCTTCTCCTGGCGGACCAGGTGAGGAATGATTTTGTTCACTCTTTTGTACATTTCCGAGCTGTCTTCAGCCGGGCCGGAAATGATAAGCGGCGTACGCGCCTCATCGATCAGGATGGAGTCGACTTCATCGACCAGCGCATAGTGCAGTTTACGCTGTACGCGCTCTTCCGGGCTGAACGCCATGTTGTCGCGCAGGTAGTCAAAACCGTATTCGTTGTTGGTACCGTAGGTGATGTCGGCATTGTAGGCTTCACGCTTCGCAGGCGCTGGCAGGCCAGACATGTTAATACCAACGGTCATGCCGAGGAATTCGAACAGCGGACGGTTGTTTTCGGCGTCACGCTGGGCCAGATAGTCGTTGACGGTCACCACGTGCACGCCCTTGCCGGACAGCGCGTTCAGGTAAGCAGGAAGCGTTGCGGTCAGAGTTTTACCTTCACCGGTACGCATTTCCGCGATGCAGCGGTCGTTAAGCACCATACCGCCGAGCAGCTGGACGTCAAAGTGACGCATCCCAAACACACGCTTACTGGCTTCACGCACCACGGCAAACGCTTCAGGAATCAGGCTCTCAACGGTTTCGCCTTTTTCAATGCGCGCGCGGAATTCATTGGTTTTCGCTTTCAGCTCTTCATCGGAGAGTTTTTCCATCTCCGGTTCCATCGCGTTAATAATAGCGACAACTTTGCGCATGCGGCGCAGGGTACGATCGTTACGACTACCAAAAACTTTGGTCAATAATTTGATTAACATAATAAAATCTCAAACGCCCCGACATTTCGGAGTCAGAAAAATAAAGGAAATAAAGCGGTTATTTTCAGACGAGGCGCTGCGGCCCGGCGCGGATGCCCTGCACCTGGCTCACCCAGGCTGGGATACTAAAGACGTGAGGTGAGAGCGCAGGTAACGCTGCGTCCTGAGCAATAATAAGGGACGGCTGACTTTCAACGTTCAGCAACGCATTTAGCGTATCCAGCAGCGCCAGATGCTGCGCGGCCTGCAACGGAGATGTTGACTCAGCAACCGGTGACGCCGTCGGCGCCATGGCAAAAGAAAGGTGACGAATAACGGTGCGAATGGCGTGCTGATGCCAGTAGTCGACGCTGAATGAGGGACGACGGTTATTTTCCAGCCGCGCCAGTTGAGAGAAGTCGATTCTCTGCGTCGGATTATGATTACTGGTTGTTGCGCGGGCGGGAGAAGCTGGCTCGGTATTATTCGCAAGCGCAGGCAGGCCAAAACCGGCAGCAACCATCCCCAACAGGAGATGCGGCCAGAAGTAGCGTCTACCAAACTGTCGCCAACGCGTCAGCATTCCACTCACGTAAAGTTCCACCTTCGGTTTCAGTACCGTTATTCTATTTTAGCCCGGGAATATTACCATTAATGCCGCGCTACAGCAGCAGGAATGACGAAAACAGCAACGAAAAACGGGTTAAGAAAGCAGCGGTTGCACTGGAGTGTGATCTTTAAGCGGGCAACGGCAGGAAAACGGATTGACGGGGATAAAAAGAAAAAACGACTGGTTCCCTGACCGGAGAGAGTGCCAGGTTGCCAGTCGAATTTACGAAATGGTCAGGCTTATGCCAGAACCATTGTCGGTGCTTTGAACGCCAGAGGCAGTTCTGCGTCGTCTTCGAAGGTCACAAATTCCCAAGCTTCCTGTTTTGCCAGGACCGCCTGCAGAAGTTTGTTATTCAGTGCATGACCGGATTTGTACGCGGTAAATGCACCAATAATGTTGTGACCACACATGAACAAGTCACCGATGGCATCGAGCATTTTGTGACGAACGAATTCATCTTCAAAACGCAGGCCGTCTTCGTTCAGTACGCGATAATCGTCAACAACGATGGCACAATCGAAGCTACCGCCCAGGCACAGGCCGCGGGACTGCAGATATTCGATATCACGCATGAAACCGAAGGTACGTGCACGGCTGATCTGGCGCATAAAGGCGTCTGCGGAGAAATTCATCGCATAACGCTGGGTGCTGGAGTCAATCGCCGGATGGTTAAAGTCGATGGTGAAATCCAACGAGAAACCATTGTACGGTTTGAATTCAGCCCATTTGTCGCCATCTTCAACGCGAACGGTGTCTTTAATACGGACAAATTTCTTCGCACAGTTCAGTTCATCGATGCCGGCATCCAGCAACAGATAAACGAATGGCGCAGCACTACCGTCCATAATCGGGATTTCTGGCGCATCGACTTCAACAACGATGTTGTCGATACCCAGACCCGCCAGCGCGGCGTTCAGGTGCTCTACGGTAGAAATCCGCACGTCATGCTCGTTGACCAGGCAAGTACAGAGCATAGTATCACGCACAGATTTGGCATCAGCCGGAAAATCTACCGGTGGATTCAAGTCGGTGCGACGATAGATGACCCCGGTATTTGCCGGCGCAGGGCGTAGCGTCAGTGTGACCTTTTTGCCGGTGTGTAAACCGACGCCAGTCGCCTGAACGATACGTTTAAGTGTCCTTTGTTTGATCATCGTATAATCTCGCCAAATTAACTATCCAACCGAAGTGTACTACACATTCGGTGGGCCAGTTTAGCACAAAGAGCGCAGATTCCCAACTTCCAGCTAATTCTTAATCAGCTTGCTTACGCAGGAACGCCGGGATATCCAGATAATCCGGTTCTTTAGTGGTCTGCGGCGTATTGTCGTTTACCACTTTAGCTGCCGGTTTCTGCTCTTGCGTCAACGGTGCCATACCGTGCTGCTGATAACGATCCAGCGCCGGTTGCTGCGTCTGCTTGTTGGTCACCAGGGTAATCTCAGGACGTTTGTCCATGCCGATACCGGTGGCAACGACGGTAACACGCAGTTCGTCGTTCATATCCGGGTCAAGTGAAGTACCGATAACCACGGTCGCGTTATCCGATGCAAACGCACGGATGGTGTTACCCACGGTTTCGAACTCATCCAGACGCAGGTCGAAGCCCGCAGTAATGTTGACCAGAACGCCACGCGCGCCGGACAGGTCGATATCTTCCAGCAGCGGGGAAGAGATAGCCATTTCAGCCGCTTCTTCCGCACGGTCTTCACCACTTGCTACGCCAGAGCCCATCATCGCGTAGCCCATTTCAGACATCACGGTGCGCACGTCTGCAAAGTCGACGTTCATCAGGCCCGGACGGGTGATCAGCTCAGCGATACCCTGGACTGCACCTTTCAGTACGTCGTTCGCTGCGCCAAACGCGTCGAGCAGGGAAATACCGCGGCCCAATACTTTCAGCAGCTTGTCGTTCGGGATGGTGATCAATGAGTCAACGTGCTTGGACAGCTCGGTGATCCCCTGCTCCGCAAATGCCATACGCTTTTTGCCTTCAAAGTTGAAAGGCTTGGTCACGACGGCAACGGTCAGGATACCTAAATCTTTGGCCACTTCCGCAACCACTGGCGCTGCACCGGTCCCGGTACCGCCGCCCATACCGGCTGCGATAAACACCATGTCTGCACCGTCAAGTGCTGCACGCAGCGCTTCACGGTCTTCGTCAGCCGCATTACGGCCTACTTCCGGGTTGGCACCCGCACCCAGACCTTTGGTAATACCGCTACCGATCTGGATAGTCTGGCCAACAGCCGTTTTACGCAGTGCCTGCGCGTCGGTGTTAACTGCGAAGAATTCAACGCCTTCGATGCGCTCGCGCACCATGTGTTCAACGGCATTACCGCCGCCGCCACCGACGCCGATGACTTTAATCACCGCGTCGTTGGTCAGTTCCATAGGTTCAAACATAGTTTCTCTCTCCGTTGTGCCTGTCGCCTGAGACCATTAATGTGCGTTGGTCTCTTTAAAAAATTAAAACTCTTTGCGTAACCAGCTATTCAGTCGTTTGATCCACGAACCAACCGATGCAGTTACGCGCTTTTCTACTTCCGCTTCACCACTCAAATGGGACTCTTTCCCGTAGTGCAGCAGGCCCACTGCCGTGGAATAATACGGCTCCTGGGCATAGTCCGTCAGACCGGTAATGTTCAACGGCGCACCAATACGCACCTGCGTATGGAACACCCGCTGCGCGCAGGCCGCTAAGCCTTCAATTTGCGCCGCGCCGCCGGTCAACACAATCCCCGCCGCCAGGTGGTGTTTGACCCCTTGCTGACGAAGCTGTTCCTGTAACTGTAAAATCTCTTCATTGACGAGATTTAAGAGCTCGGTGTAACGCGGCTCAATGACCTCGGCCAATGTCTGGCGCTGCAGGCTGCGCGGCGGACGTCCACCCACGCTCGGCACTTCAACGCTCTCATCTTTGCCCACTATGGAGCCTAATGCGCAACCGTGGCGCACTTTGATCGCTTCGGCATCGCTTGGCGGCGTACCAAACGCATAGGCGATATCGCTGGTCACCACGTTCCCCGCGTATGGGATCACCTTGGTGTGGCGCAATGCACCGCCAGTATACACGGCGATATCCATTGTACCGCCACCGATATCCACCACGCAGACGCCCAGCTCACGTTCGTCTTCGGTCAGAACCGAATAACTTGACGCCAACCCGGCGAAAATCAGCTGATCGACCTTCAGACCACAGCGTTCAACCGCTTTGACGATGTTCTTCGCCATGTCGTTGTGGCAGGTAATCAGATGTACCTTGGCCTGCATTCGCACGCCGGACAAGCCGACCGGGTTTTTGATCCCTTCCTGGTAATCAATCGCGTATTCCTGCGGAATCACATGAAGAACACGGTGCTCATCACGCACGCGTACGGACTTCGCCGTATGCACCACGTTCTCAACGTCTTCCTGCGTGACCTCTTCTTCAGAGATAGGCACCATGCCTATCTCATTTTGACAGCTAATGTGTTTGCCGGAAAGCGCCAGATATACAGAAGAGATCTGGCAATCCGCCATCAGTTCCGCCTGATCGATAGCGCGCTGTACGCATTTGACTACCGACTCCAGGTCGTTAACCCCGCCTTTATCCATACCTCGGGATGGGCAACTGCCGACCCCAATGATATTAATCACTCCGTCGGGCAGAACTTCCCCTACTAAAGCGGCTACTTTTGCAGTGCCGATCTCCAGTCCAACTACCAGTTTTCTGTCCGTCGCCTTGATCATTGTTGTTCTGCCTGTGCCTGATTCTGTTGTTGATTAGTGTCCGCCGCAGGAGCAGGTTCCCAGCCTACTGCCGCCCCCGAGTCATAACGCAAATCAACATAGCTAATCCGATTACCCTCAGTTTGCGCCTGCTGTTCCAGAACCGGATACAGTTCCAGAAAACGCGCCAGCCGCTTCATCGTATCGCCCCGCCCCAGATTCAGCTTGATACCGTTATCAAGCGTCAGCTGCCACGAACGGCGCGCGGTCATCGCCGCAACCTTCAACGTGAACTTCCCTTTCGCGAGCACCGCGCCCATGTCGTGATAACCCTGCAAGACTTCGCTTGCGCTGCCTTCCGGGCCATAGAGCATAGGCAAATTCTGCTTGCTGGTTCGATCGGCCGGAATGCTGAAGGCCGTACCTTCCGCATCCACCATGTGCTGATCATTCCAACGCGCAATTGGCACATATTCAACCAGATGAATCTTCAATTCGTCCGGCCACTGCTTTCTTACGCTTGCCTGTTTAATCCACGGCAGGCGTTCAATCTGACTCTGAACGATGTTGACATCCTGAGTCATAAAGGTTCCCGGCGAGCCCAATGCCAGTATGGACTGGCGGATATCATCATTACGCGTGTAATGACGATCGCCGGTGACGACCAGTTTTGAGATGGGCAAACGCTGCGCATCTTCCATCCAGCCAAGCACGACCCAGCCGCTCACAAACACGGTACACAACACCGCCAGCAGGAACAAAATCCCCGCTAAATGCGTTCCATTATTGCGCCGTGAAGCCGCATACTCTTCTTCTTCACGGTTCCGCGTATTCAGCGCAGCCTGCGACATATCACCCCGCCAGGTCCAGAATTCGTACTACCAGCTGCGAGAAACTGATTCCCGCCTGACGCGCCGCCATCGGCACCAGACTGTGGCTGGTCATCCCCGGAGACGTATTCGCCTCCAGCAGATAATACTGCCCGTCGCTGTCCTGCATGACGTCGATACGACCCCACCCCTGACAACCTAAAACTTTCCAGGCTTTCAGCACCAGAGATTGCATTGCCGCTTCCTGGGCTGATTCTTCACAACCAGGGCAGAAATATTTTGTCTCATCAGACAGATACTTCGCCTCATAATCATAGAAGGTTCCGGCCGGTTGGATGCGAACTGACGGTAAAATTTCTTCACCAAGCACCGCGACCGTAAACTCAGGGCCACTGAGCCATTTCTCAATCAGAACTTCATCATCATGTTGAAACGCCTGCGCTAACGCAGGTGCCAGCTCTGCAATCTCGGTCACTTTCGACATGCCGACGCTGGAACCTTCACGGCTCGGCTTGACGATCAGCGGCAATCCCAGCCCGGCAATCTGCGCCTGAACATCCTCAGACAGCCCATTTTCAAAGGCCTGGCGCTCAATAGCGACCCACGGCGCGACCGGTAATCCGGCCCCCTGCCACAGCAATTTACTGCGCAGTTTATCCATCGAGATGGCCGATGCCATCACACCGCTGCCGGTGTAAGGCAGTTGAATCAGCTCCAGCAGCCCCTGCAACGTGCCATCTTCCCCGCCTCGACCGTGCAGCGCAATAAACGCTTTCTGAAAACCCATATTTTTCAACTGGGTAACATCGGTCTCTTTTGGGTCGACCGCATGGGCGTCAACACCAGCCTCACGCAGGCCGGCCAGCACCGCCGCGCCGGAGTTGAGCGACACATCGCGCTCGGCGGAAGTGCCGCCGAGAAGAACCGCGATTTTATCAGCCATGACGCGGTTCCTCCTGAGTTTGCGGCTTCAGTTTGATTTCAGCTAAGTTACGCGCGATTTTACCAATATTTCCCGCGCCTTGAATTAGAACAAGATCATTACCCGTCAGTACTGATGCCAGCATTTCAGCGACTTGCGCCGGGTCGGAGACCAGAATCGGGTCCACTTTTCCACGCCCGCGAATAGTACGGCACAGCGAACGGCTGTCCGCGCCCGGAATCGGCGCTTCGCCAGCCGGGTAAACGTCGAGCATCAGCAGCGCGTCGACCTGAGTCAGCACGTGCGCAAAATCGTCATACAGATCGCGCGTACGGGTATAACGGTGCGGCTGGAAGACCATCACCAGTTTTTTCTCCGGCCAGCCAGCGCGCGCGGCTTTAATCGTCGCGTCCACTTCCGTCGGGTGATGACCGTAATCATCCACCAGCATCGCCGAGCCTTCTTTACCATTCACTTCCGCCAGTGGGAATTCGCCCAGGAAATCGAAGCGACGACCGGTGCCCTGGAAGCTCTCAAGCGCGCGTAGAATCGCGTCATCTTCAATGCCCTCTTCCGTGGCCACTGCAACCGCCGCCGCCGCGTTTAACGCGTTATGGCGGCCCGGCGCGTTCAGCGTCACGCGCAGATCCTCTTTGTCCTGACGCACCAGCGTGAAGTGTCCCTGCGGGCCTATTTGCTGGTAGCCTTCGACGCGCACGTCGGCATCGTCGCTAAAACCGTAGGTAGTAATCTGACGACCCACGCGCGGCAACAGCTCGCGAATAACGGGATCGTCCACACACATCACGGCACGACCATAAAACGGCAAATTGTGCAGGAAATTAATGAACGTCTGCTTTAAATTTTCGAAGTCGCCCTGGTAGGTATCCATGTGGTCGGCTTCGATGTTGGTGACAATGGCCACCATCGGCTGCAAATGCAGGAACGACGCGTCGCTCTCATCGGCTTCCGCAATCAGATAACGGCTGTGACCGAGACGCGCATGTACACCTGCCGCTTTCACCAGGCCGCCGTTAACGAAGGTCGGGTCCAGCCCCGCTTCCGCGTAAATACTGGCCACCATTGCGGTGGTGGTGGTTTTGCCGTGCGTACCGGCAATGGCGATGCCATGACGAAAACGCATCAGTTCTGCCAGCATCTCTGCGCGGCGAATCACCGGAATGCGCGCTTCATGCGCCGCCACGATTTCCGGGTTATCGGCAGAAATCGCCGTCGACACCACAACAACGCTCGCATCGCGCACGTTTTCCGGGCGATGGTTGAAATAGATGGTGGCGCCCAGCTTGCTCAGCTGCTGCGTTACCGGGTTTGGCGCCAGGTCGGAACCGCTGATCTGATACCCTTCGTTGGCCAGTACTTCGGCAATACCGCCCATCCCGGCGCCGCCGATGCCAACAAAGTGAATGTGCCGGACGCGACGCATCTCGGGCACGATAGAACGCAGTTTCGCCAGTTGTTGTGTATTCATTCTTTAAACGCCATCACTTCTAAAATTCGGGCGACGCCAGCGCGCCGCAATGATTAAGCCTTTGCTGCCAGGCTCACTTCTTTTGCTACCCGCTCGGTAGCATCCGGGATCGCCGCCGCGCGCGCGCGTTCAGCCATCTCTAACAAGGTGTTGCGATCCCAGCTTGCCAGCGTGTCCGCGACCGCTTGTGCCGTAAACTGCGGCTGCTCGTAGATCTTTGCCGCGCCCGCTTTTTCCAGCGGCAACGCGTTCCAGTACTGCTGGCGGTCTTTATGCTGGAACGGCACGAAAATCGCCGGCAGCCCCGCCGCCGCAATCTCGCTCACCGTCAGCGCGCCGGAGCGACACACCACCACGTCAGCCCACGCATAGGCCGCCGCCATATCGTCAATAAACTCGGTCACTTTATGCTGAGCCTGACCGACATCGGCATAGGCTTGCTCCACGGTCTGTTGACCGCCTTTACCGCTCTGGTGCCAGATAGTCACCGCATCGCCCAGACGTTGCGCCACCTGCGGCATCGTCTGGTTCAGGATGCGCGCGCCCTGTGAACCGCCAACCACCAGCACGCGAATGGGGCCATCGCGCCCGACCAGACGCTGTTCCGGCAGTGGCAGCGCCAGCACGTCAACGCGTACCGGGTTGCCCACGACTTCAGCATTCGGGAATGCGCCAGGGAAGGCCTGCATCACTTTGCTGGCAATCTTCGCCAGCCATTTATTGGTCAGCCCGGCAATACCGTTCTGCTCGTGCAGTACCACCGGAATGCCCAGTGACCACGCCGCCAAACCGCCGGGGCCAGAGACGTAACCTCCCATTCCGAGCACCACGTCCGGCTTAAAACGTTTCATGATCGCCCGCGCCTGCCGCCAGGCGTTGAAGATACGCATCGGCGCCAGCAGCAGCGCCTTCACGCCTTTGCCACGCAGCCCGGAAATATGAATGAAATCAATCTCAATGCCGTGTTTCGGTACGAGGTCGGCTTCCATACGATCCGCGGTTCCCAGCCAGCGCACCTGCCAGCCCTGATCCATTAAATGGTGCGCAACCGCCAGCCCCGGGAACACATGTCCGCCGGTACCGCCCGCCATCACCATTAAACGCTTTGTTTGACCGCTCATCGAGAACCTCGGGTAAACGCCTGCGCTTTCTCCAGGCGTGTTTCATAATCAATTCGTAACAAGAACATAATGGCAGTCGACATAATCAGAAGACTGGAGCCACCGTAGCTGATCAGAGGCAGCGTCAGGCCTTTCGTCGGCAGCATACCGGCTGCCGCCCCTACGTTCACCAACGCCTGGAAACTGAACCATACGCCGATTGCGCAAGCCAGGAAGCCAGAAAAACGTTGGTTAATCTCCAGCGCTTTGCGACCGATGGACATGGCGCGGAAAGCGACGAAGAATACCATTAAAAGTGCCAGTACCACACCGATATAACCCAATTCCTCACCGATGATGGCGAAGATGAAGTCGGTGTGCGCTTCCGGCAGGTACTCCAGTTTCTGTACCGAGTTGCCTAAGCCCTGACCCCACATCTCACCGCGGCCAAAGGCCATCAGCGACTGGGTTAACTGGTAGCCGCTGCCGAACGGGTCTTCCCACGGGTTCCAGAAGGAGGTCACGCGGCGAATACGATACGGTTCGGCGAGGATCAGCAGCACCACCGCTGAAATGCCCATGCCGATAATGGCGATGAACTGCCACAGCTTGGCGCCAGCGAGGAACAGCATCGCCAGCGTCGTGACGAACAGCACCACCACGGTACCGAGGTCAGGCTGCGCCAGCAGTAAAATCGCCAGCACGAAAATCACGCCCATCGGCTTTAAGAAGCCGCGCAGGTTGTTGCGCACCTCGTCCGCTTTACGCACCAGATAGTTGGCGATATAGCAAAACAGCGAGAGCTTGGTCAGCTCGGCGGGCTGAATACGCAGCGGACCGAGCGCAATCCAGCGCGACGCCCCGTTAACCGAACTCCCCACCACCAGTACAATCAGCAGCATGCAGATGGACGCAATCAGCATAAAGGTACTGTGGCGCTGCCAGAACGACATCGGCAGACGCAGCGTGATCAGCGCCAGACAGAAGGCCAGAATCAGATACAAGCCATCACGTTTGGCGAACAGGAACGGATCGTTCGCCAGACGTTGCCCGACGGGCATGGACGCCGAAGTCACCATAATAAAACCAATCGCCGCGAGGCCGAGCGTCAGCCACAGCAGCGTGCGGTCGTACATAATCAGGCTATCGGTATCTTTTTCCCGCGAGCCCATCACCCAGCCCTTCAGCGCGGCGAACATCCAACCAAACAGCCATGCGAAAATGCGCATGCCCGGCAAACGCGGCAGCCTCAGTTGAGGCAGTCTCAGGCGCGGGAGCGATAAACGCATCAACCTAACTCCTTCGCCAGACGAGCAAACACGTCGCCGCGCTGCTCAAAGCTTTTGAACTGGTCAAGGCTGGCGCAGGCCGGAGACAGCAGCACCATATCGCCCGCCTTTACCTGCGGCGCAATCAGGCGCATCGCTTCTTCCATCGTTTCGGTCTGGGTGGCGATTTCCGGACGCAGCGCGGCCAGTTCACCGCCGTCGCGGCCAAAGCAGTACAGACGAATGTTGTCGCCGGTCAGATAACGCTGCAGCGGCGCAAAGTCGGCAGATTTGCCGTCGCCGCCTAGCAGCAGATACAGCGAACCCGCCACATGCAGGCCATTTAACGCCGCTTCCGTGCTGCCAACGTTGGTGGCTTTAGAATCGTTAATCCAGCGCACGCCGTTGTGCTCAAGCACAATCTGGAAGCGGTGAGCCAACCCGCTAAAGGTGGTCAACGCTTTCAGGCTGGTCGCGCGCGGCAGGCTGACGGCGTCTGCCAGCGCCAGCGCCGCCAGAGCGTTACTGTAGTTATGCTGCCCGGTAAGCGGCATCTCTTTGACGTTCAATACTTTTTCACCTTTTACACGCAGCCAGGTTTCGCCCTGCTGGCGGTTCAGGTGATAGTCGCCAACGTCAACGCCAAAGCTGACGCAGCGTTCGTCGGCACCGCGCACTGGCATGGTCAGGCCGTCGTCGGCGTTTACCACACATACTTTAGCGTTCTCATAGACCTTCAACTTGGCCGCGCGATATTGCTGCAGGCCCAGCGGGTAGCGGTCCATATGATCTTCGGTAACGTTAAGGATCGTGGCCGCCGCCGCGTGCAGGCTGGAGGTGGTTTCCAGCTGGAAGCTGGAAAGTTCCAGTACATACAGTTCGCGAGCCGGATCCAGCAGCATCAGCGCGGGCAGGCCGATATTGCCGCCCACGCCGACATTCACACCTGCCGCCTTCGCCATTTCGCCAACCAGCGTTGTGACGGTGCTTTTGCCGTTGGAACCGGTGATGGCGACAATCGGCGCCTGCGCTTCACGGCAGAACAGCTCGATATCGCCTACGATTTCAATGCCAGCGTCCGCGGCGCGGCTTAGCGCCGGATTCGCCAGCGCGATACCAGGGCTGGCGACGATCAGATCGGCCGCCATCAGCCAGTCTTCATTTAGCCCACCCACATAACGCTCTACCGCTTCCGGCAACTTATCCAGGCCGGGTGGGGTCGCTCGGGTATCCATCACGCGCGGCGTCACGTTCTGCGCGAGGAAGAAATCCACGCAGGACAGCCCGGTCAGTCCAAGACCAATGATGACGACGTTTTTACCCTGGTAATCTGCCATGATTAACGTACCTTCAGCGTTGCCAGGCCAATCAGCACCAGCATCAGCGAAATAATCCAGAAGCGCACAATGACGCGCGGCTCCGGCCAACCTTTCAATTCATAGTGGTGGTGAATCGGCGCCATACGGAAGATGCGCTGACCGCGCAGCTTGAAGGAGCCTACCTGCAGGATCACCGACAGGGTTTCCACCACGAAGACGCCGCCCATGATCACCAGCAGGAACTCCTGACGCAGCAGCACGGCGATAATGCCCAGCGCGCCGCCCAATGCCAGGGAACCCACGTCGCCCATGAAGACCTGCGCCGGATAGGTGTTGAACCACAAGAAGCCTAAGCCCGCGCCGACAATCGCCGTACAGACGATCACCAGCTCGCCCGCATGACGCAGGTAAGGAATGTGCAAATAGCTGGCAAAGTTCATGTTACCGGTCGCCCACGCCACCAGCGCAAAGCCAGCCGCCACGAATACCGTTGGCATGATCGCCAGGCCATCGAGCCCATCGGTCAGGTTCACCGCGTTGCCGGTGCCAACGATAACGAAGTAGGCCAGCAGGATGTAGAACAGACCCAGTTGCGGCATCACGTCTTTAAAGAACGGCACCACCAGCTCGGTGGCTGGCGTATCTTTACCGGCCAGATACAGCGCAAAGGCCACACCCAGTGCAATCACCGACATCCAGAAGTACTTCCAGCGGGCGATCAGACCCTTGGTATCTTTGCGCACCACTTTGCGGTAGTCATCGACAAAACCGATAATGCCGTAGCCGATCAGCACCGTCAGCACGCACCATACATATGGGTTAGACGGATAAGCCCACAGCAGTACAGACACCGTAATCGCGGTGAGGATCATGATCCCGCCCATCGTCGGCGTACCGCGTTTACTGAAGTGAGATTCCGGACCATCGTTACGTACGACCTGGCCGAACGACATTTTTTGCAAGCGGGCGATCATCCGCGGGCCCATCCACAGTGAGATGAACAGCGCGGTCAGCAGGCTGACGATGGCGCGAAACGTCAGATAGGAAAAGACGTTAAAGCCGGAATAATATTTGACCAGATGTTCGGCCAGCCACACTAACATGTCCCGTTCTCCTGTACAGCGCGTACGACCTGTTCCATGGCGGCACTGCGTGATCCTTTCACCAGAATGGTGATCGTTTTATGTTCATTAATGAGCGATTTCAGACGCGCAATCGCCGAATCTTTCTCGGTGAAGTGCTCCCCTGCCCCGCTCGCCGCGCTAATCGCCTGGCTTAATTTGCCAACGCTCAGCACACGGTCGATACCCGCCGCTTTCGCTGCTTCACCGACCTGGATGTGGCACGCTTCACTCTCAGCGCCCAGTTCCGCCATATCGCCCACCACCAGCACGCGGTAGCCCGGCATTTCAGACAGCACCTGCACCGCGGCGGTCATGGAACCGACGTTCGCATTGTAGGAGTCGTCCAGCAGCAGCTGGCTATCCGTCAGGTGAATCGGGAACAGACGCCCCGGCACCGCTTTCAACTGCGCCAGCCCGGCTTTTACCGCACTCAGGTCTGCGCCCACCGCCGTCGCCAGCGCGGTCGCCGCCAGCGCATTAGCGATGTTGTGACGGCCCGGCAGCGGCAGCAGCACATCCACGCTGCCCTTCGGCGTATTTAGCGTGAACTCAGTGCCTTGCGAGGTAATGCGCACGTTCGCGGCGCTAAAATCGCTACCCGCCGCATTTGGCGAAAAGCGCCATACGGTACGATCGCCAATCACCTGCTGCCAGTTGGCCCAGTCGTTGTTATCCGCGTTCAGAATTGCGATACCGTTTTCCGGCAGTCCGGTAAAAATCTCGCCCTTGGCTTTCGCTACGCCTGCCAGCGAGCCGAAGCCCTCAAGGTGCGCAGCCGCCAGGTTGTTCACCAGCGCCGCTTCCGGACGGGTCAGGCTGACGGTCCAGGCGATTTCGCCCTGATGGTTGGCGCCCAGTTCAATCACCGCATACTGATGCTCTGCCGTCAGACGCAGTAATGTCATCGGCACGCCGATGTCATTATTTAGGTTGCCCGCGGTATAAAGCGTGTTGCCGCACTGGCTAAGAATCGCCGCGGTCATCTCTTTAACCGAGGTTTTACCGGAAGAACCGGTCAGCGCCACCACGCGCGCTGGCACCTGCTGACGTACCCAGGCTGCCAGTTCGCCAAAGGCGAGGCGGGTATCGGCGACCACCAGCTGCGGCAGGTCGATATCCAGCTTGCGGCTGACCAGCAGCGCGCCCGCGCCGCCATCTTTCGCCGTTTGCGCAAAGTCGTGCGCGTCAAAACGTTCACCCTTCAGCGCCACAAACAGGCAACCCGGGGTTAATTTACGCGTGTCGGTCGTGACATCGGCAATCAGACGATCGTCGCCATGCAGTTCGCCGCGCAGAATGTCGGCCAGTTGCTTCAACGTGACGTTAATCATGCCACCACTCCCAGCAGACGGGCTGCGGTCACGCGGTCGGAATAGTCGAGACGACGGTTACCAACGATTTGATAATCTTCGTGGCCTTTACCGGCCAGCAGCACCACGTCGTTCTCTTTAGCCTGCATGATGGCGTTGGTCACCGCTTCCGCGCGGCCTTCCATCACTTTCGCATGCCCGGCATCGACCATCCCGGCCAGAATATCGTTGATAATCGCGCGCGGCTCTTCGGTGCGCGGATTGTCATCGGTGACAACGGCGACGTCGGCGAACTCTTCGGCAATCGCCCCCATCAGCGGACGTTTGCCCTTATCGCGATCGCCGCCGCAACCAAAGACGCACCACAGTTTGCCCGCGCAGTGCAGGCGTGCGGCTTGTAACGCTTTCTCCAGCGCATCCGGAGTGTGAGCGTAATCGACCACCACAGTCGGCTTGCCCGGCGCGCTAAACACTTCCATACGACCGCAAACCGGCTGTAAGCGCGCGGCGGTTTTCAGCAGATCGCTCAGGGAATAGTCCAGCGCCAGCAGCGTTGCCAGCGCCAGCAGCAGGTTGCTGACGTTAAAGGCGCCCATCAGACGGCTTTCAATTTCGCCTTCGCCCCAGCTGGAGTCAAAGCGGATGGTCGCGCCGCTGTCGTGGTAGTTTACGGCGGTGGCTTTCAGCCAGCGACCATGACAATTCGGATTAATATGGTCTTCCATCGACACCGCCACCGCATCCGGCAGACGGCTGAGCCAGCGACGGCCCACCTCGTCATCGGCGTTAACAATCGCCTGGCCGCAGTGATGCGTGGAGTACAGCAGCCATTTCGCTGCTTCGTAGTGCTCCATATCACCATGATAATCAAGGTGATCGCGACTCAGGTTGGTGAACACGGAAGCGGCAAACTTGAGCGCCGCGACGCGATGCTGTACCAGACCATGGGACGACACTTCCATCGCCGCCATCGTTGCGCCTTCGGCCACCAGGCCGGAGAGCACGTGCTGAACATCAACCGCCGAACCGGTGGTGTTTTCCGTCGGGATCACTTTGCCCAGCAGGCCATTGCCTACCGTGCCCATCACCGCGCTGGTTTCGCCCAGCAGCTGGCACCACTGTGCGATTAGCTGCGTCGTGGTGGTTTTACCGTTGGTACCGGTCACGCCCACCAGACGCAGGCTGTCGGACGGTTCATGATAGAAACGCCCGGCCAGCGCCGATAAACGTTCGTTTAACTGGCTGAGGTAAATAACCGGCACGCCGTGCATTTCACGGATTTCACCGTCGGTCGCTTCATCTTTTGCCTCGGCGACAATGGCAGCAACACCCTGCGCAATTGCCTGCGGGATATAACGACGCCCGTCCGCCTGATGACCCACTACCGCTACGAACAGATCGCCCGATGCAGCCACACGGCTGTCGAGCGTCATCTCTCGCAGTACTCGCTCCGGTGCATTCGGCACCCACGGAGCAAGAAGGTCGCGCAAATTACGATCTGCCACCTGATCCCTCGCCTTGATTTGTCACAAATTCACTCTTGTCGCCCGTTGCCAGCGCATCCGGCTCAATGTTCATCGTGCGCAGTACGCCGCCCATGATGGCACCAAACACCGGCGCGGAAACGGCGCCACCGTAGTATTTACCCGCCTGCGGGTCGTTAATCACCACCACCAGCGCAAAGCGCGGCTGGCTGGCTGGCGCGACGCCCGCGGTGTAAGCAATGTATTTGTTGATATAGCGCCCGTCCGGACCGACTTTTTTCGCCGTACCGGTTTTAATCGCAATACGGTAGCCTTTGATCGCCGCCTTCACGCCGCCGCCGCCAGGCAGCGCCACGCTTTCCATCATATGGACGACGGTGCGAACGATCGATTCCGGGAACACGCGCTCGCCGGGAACCGGCGGGTCAACTTTGGTTATCGACAGCGGACGGTAGATCCCATAGCTGCCAATCGTTGCGTAGACTCGCGCTAACTGTAACGGCGTTACCATTAGCCCGTAGCCGAAAGAGAAGGTGGCCCTCTCTATGTCAGACCACCGTTGTTTTTGAGGATATAAGCCACTGCGTTCTCCGACCAACCCCAAATTGGTCGCTTTTCCCAGCCCAAAACGTGAGTAAGTATCTACTAACGCTGAGGACGGCATCGCTAACGCCAGCTTGGAAACACCGACGTTACTCGACTTCTGTAGTACCCCGGTCAGGGTCAATTCGCTGTAGCGCGCCACGTCTTTGATTTCGTGGCCGTTAATACGGTATGGAATGGTATTCAGCACGGTGTTTTCACGCACCACGCCGCGCTGAAGCGCGGTCATCACCACCATCGGTTTGACGGTTGAACCCGGTTCGAAAACGTCGGTGATCGCCCGGTTACGCATGGTGTCTTTCGCCGTGCCGGTGAAGTTGTTCGGGTTGTAAGACGGGCTGTTGGCCATCGCCAGCACTTCACCCGTGCTCACGTCGACCAGCACGGCACTACCGGATTCCGCTTTGTTAAACGCCACGGCGTTATTCAGTTCACGGTAAACCAGCGCCTGCAGACGTTCATCAATGCTCAACGCCAGGTTGTGCGCGGCCTGGCTATCGGTGGAGGAGATATCTTCAATCACCCGGCCATAGCGGTCTTTACGCACGATACGCTCGCCCGGCTGGCCGGTGAGCCATTTATCGAAACTCTTCTCAACCCCTTCAATCCCCTGGCTATCGACGTTGGTGAAGCCAATGAGGTGAGCAGTCACTTCCCCTGACGGGTAGTAACGGCGCGACTCTTCACGCAGATAAATCCCCGGCAGCTTCAGCTTTTTGATGTAATCGGCCATATCAGGGTTTACCTGACGGGCCAGATAGATAAAGCGCATGCGCGGGTTGGTGTTGATGCGGTTAGCCAGCTGATCGAGCGGCATATTCAGCGCGTCGGCCAGCGCCTTCCAGCGGTTGTTCAGCACCACGCCACCCGCTTCGTGCAGCTCTTTCGGGTCGGCCCAGATGGCTTTTACCGGCACGCTCACCGCCAGCGGACGCCCGGAGCGGTCAGTAATCAAGCCGCGGGAAGTGGAGACCTGCTGGACGCGTAAAGAGCGCATGTCGCCCTCGCGCACCAGCTTATCAGGGGCAATAATTTGCAACCAGGCCGCGCGTCCCAGCAGGAACGCGAGCGCCATAAAAATACAGCCGCAAAGCAACGCAAAACGCCAACTGATAAAGTTGGCCTGTTCTTCCTGACGTTTTGGCTTAAGCGTTTTTGCCGCCGGTTTCATGCGTTGCAATAATCCTTATTTCTGAACAACAATGTTTTCTTTTGATGGATCAACATGTTGCATCTGCAACTTTTCAGTAGCGATACGTTCGACTCGGCTATGATCGCCAAGAGCATTCTCTTCGAGGATCAGGTTTCGCCATTCAATGTCTAACGCATCGCGCTCCAGCACCAACTGTTCGCGTTGGGCCGTTAACAGACGGGTATGGTGGGCGGTTGTCACCACCGTCACCGCCGTCACAATAATGCAAATGAACAGACAGAGTGGCAGCTTCCCAAACTGCAAAAGGTCGTCGCGAATTACGCCAGGCAAGGCATGACGTTCGCCATTTCCTAACGACCCGGTTACTTTGCTCAGGGCCTCTGTCACTCTGCTGATCATGCGTTCGTCCTCTCTGCAATACGCAGAACTGAACTACGAGCTCGTGGATTTTCAGCCACTTCTTCTTCGCCCGGCATCAACTTGCCTAATGCTCGTAAATGACGGCCGCCCAGTTTCCTGAGTTGCTCTTCGGTCATCGGGATCCCCGCCGGAACCTGTGGACCGCGGCTCTGCTCACGCATAAAGCGTTTCACGATGCGGTCTTCCAGCGAATGGAAGCTGATAATGGAAAGCCGCCCACCCGGGGCCAGCACGCCAAGCGAGCTTTTTAGCGCCTGCTCTATCTCCTCCAGCTCACTATTCACCCAAATGCGCACCGCCTGGAAGGTACGGGTTGCGGGGTGTTTGAATTTGTCTTTCACCGGCATCGCGGCGGAAATGACTTCCGCCAGCTCTTTAGTACGGGTCATCGGTTCCACGCGGTTGCGCTCAACGATGGCGCGGGCGATACGTTTACCAAAGCGCTCTTCACCGAAGGTTTTAATCACCCAGGCGATATCGGCTTCTTCAGCCGTTTGCAGCCATTCAGCGGCAGACTGGCCGCGAGTTGGGTCCATACGCATGTCCAGCGGGCCATCGCGCATAAACGAAAAACCGCGCTCGGCATCGTCAAGTTGCGGTGAAGAAACGCCAAGATCGAGAAGAATCCCGTCGATCTTACCAACGAGATCGCGCTCGGCGACGTAGTCCGCCAGCGCAGAGAAAGGGCCATGCACGATGGAAAAGCGTGGATCATCGATGGTCTTCGCCACCGCAATCGCTTCTGGATCGCGATCGATCGCAATCAAACGCCCCTGCTCGCCAAGCTGCGAGAGGATCAGGCGCGAGTGACCACCGCGACCAAAGGTGCCATCAATATAGATACCGTCCGGACGAATATTCAGGCCGTTAACCGCTTCGTCCAGCAGTACCGTGGTGTGTTTAAAGTTTTCCATCATATTTATAAGGACAAATCCTGCAATCGCTCCGACAGCGCCCCTGAAGCAGATTGCTCAGCGTCGATATCTTCCTTGACCCGTTGATACCAGGCCGTCTCATCCCACAGTTCAAACTTGTTGAACTGCCCGACCAGCATCACTTCTTTGGTCAATCCGGCGTGTTGCCGTAAAACCGGCGCGATTAACAACCGCCCGGCATTATCCATCTGACATTCGCTGGCATGCCCTAACAGCAGCCGCTGCACGCGGCGCTCAACGGGATTCATGCTCGACAAACGCGATAGCTTTTGCTCGATAATTTCCCATTCGGGCAGAGGATAAAGCAGCAGGCAGGGGTGATGGATGTCAATGGTACAAACCATTTGACCGGTAGCGCTCTCGATCAACGTGTCCCGATATCGGACAGGGACGGCTAAACGCCCTTTGTTGTCGAGATTGACTAACGTTGCCCCTCGGAACATGCCAGCCTCACCCCTTATTACCACTTTAACCCACAAATTCCCACTCAAAGGAGTTTACGGAGCAGAGGAAAAGCTTGTCAAGCCAGCATGAATGCCAACAGAGTCCAAAATACCGCTATTTAAGGCCGACAATAGCTCTGATTAAAAATTATCCAACAGACGAGGCAAATTAACGTCATGAATACCCGCAAGAAAAATACAAAGGGATTCACATCACGTTAACGCGACTAAATATCATCAAAAGAATATATAAAGTGTCAGTTTGCGACGCGAGCGGCATTTTAGGACATTATGATGCGCGTTAACAGTCCCCTGTGGCGCGCCCCGGAGGGGAATGACGTCCCCTGGGCTCGCCCATTCTGGTAGGAGAGTTGAGAAGTGTTTGTTATTTCGGCAATCCGCACGGCGAATGTAACAAAATAATACACAAATAATATATTTTTACTTTGTGTTCACAATAATAAGCGCGGAAGGGGGACAAATGAGGCGTATTAAATAGAGTGCTAACCAAAAATGAGGAATAATCTGAATATCCACATAAGAATAATGTTTTATGCAATGAAGGCGACATTCCGCCGCCTCCATCATGAAAAGCTTATCGACGGCTCAGGCTACCACGACGATACAGATTACGGCGAATACGGCTCAAACCTGGTTTTGGCTTGCGCGGTTCATCAAGGCTTGCCAGCACAATCTCCAGCACGCGTTCAGCCACATCACGGTGACGCTGGGCAACCGCCAGCACCGGACACTGCAGGAAATCGAGCAGCTCGTTATCGCCAAAGGTGGCAATGGCCAGATCGGTCGGCAACTTACCCTCACGGCGCAGCGTCACATCCATCACGCCCTGTAACAGCGCAAACGACGTGGTAAACAACGCCTGCGGCATTGGGTGCGTCTCAAGCCATTTCTCGAACAGCTGCGCCGAGGCTTCACGTTCATAGCTATTGGCATAGAGGAAGTGCACTTCGCGCGGATCGTCTTTCCAGGCGGTACGGAACCCCTGCTCGCGCAGATAGCTGACCGACAGTTCCGGCAGCGCGCCGAGATAAAGTACGGTTTCAGCCGGGAAGGTACGCAGCTCGGCGGCAAGCATTTCAGCGTCATCCTGGTCGGCGCCCACGACGCTGGTGAAGTGTTCGCGGTCAAGGGCACGGTCAAGGGCAACAATCGGGAACGCATCGTTCGCCCAGCGCTGATAGAACGGATGCTCCGGCGGCAATGAGGTAGAAACAATGATCGCATCAACCTGACGCTGCAACAGATGCTCAATGCAGCGCATCTCATTATCTGGCTGATCTTCCGAGCAGGCAATCAGCAGTTGATAGCCGCGCTGGCGCGCCTGACGCTCAAGATAGTTGGCGATGCGGGTATAGCTGGTGTTTTCCAGATCCGGGATGACTAACCCGATAGAACGCGTGCGTCCTGCACGCAGCCCAGCGGCGACCGCGTTAGGATGGTAGTTGTGCTCGCGCACGACCGCCATCACCTTTTCGACAGTTTTATCACTGACGCGGTACTGCTTCGCTTTGCCGTTAATCACATAGCTGGCGGTGGTTCGGGAAACACCGGCAAGCCGGGCGATCTCATCCAGTTTCACAATTGCCCCTTGCTTTATAAGTATAATCCGTAACATCTAAACGCAGAATGATCCGATCGGCAATAGGTTTTGTTCGCACTTATTGCTGATTTCGCAAAAAAAAGCCCGACTTCAGGCCGGGCTACGATTAAGCGATGAGTTGTAGACCGGATAAGCAAAGCGCCATCCGGCGAAACCGCGCAAGTTGCCGGATGGCGGCGTAAACGCCTTATCCGGACTACCGTTGCTGGTTACGGCTTCAGCACAACACAATTAACGCATAATCTTGTCGCCACGCGACAGGCCAACTACACCCGAACGCGCCACTTCAACGATTCGCGCCACGTCGCGCAGCGATGCCAGGAAGGCATCCAGCTTATCGCTGGTGCCCGCCAGTTGGACGGTATAGAGCGACGGCGTAACGTCGATAATCTGTCCACGGAATATCTCCGTGTTCCGTTTCACTTCGTCACGACCATAGCCGCTGGCCTGTACCTTCACCAGCATGATTTCACGCTCGACGTGCGCCCCCTGCCCCAGCTCGTTGACCCGCAGCACGTCCACCAGCTTATGCAGCTGTTTTTCGATCTGTTCAATGGTCTTCTCGTCGCCGACCGTCTGAATGGTCATGCGCGACAGCGTCGGATCGTCGGTAGGCGCAACGGTCAGGCTCTCAATGTTGTAGCCGCGTTGTGAGAAAAGCCCAATCACGCGCGACAGCGCCCCGGACTCGTTTTCCAGCAGTACAGATAATATCCGGCGCATAATCAGGTTCTCTCCGTTTTGCTCAGCCACATCTCGTCCATCGCCCCGCCGCGAATCTGCATCGGGTAGACGTGCTCGCTACCGTCGACGGCGACGTCGACAAACACCAGGCGGTTATTGCGCACCTGCTCCAGCGCCTCAGCGAGCTTACTCTCCAGCTCGTCCGGGCGGGTAATGCGAATGCCCACATGACCATAAGCTTCCGCCAGGCGCACGAAGTCCGGCAGCGATTGCATATAGGACTGGGAGTGACGGCCGGAGTAAATCATGTCCTGCCACTGTTTCACCATCCCCAGATAGCCGTTGTTCAGATTCAGCACCAGCACCGGTAGTTCGTATTGCAGCGCAGTCGACAGCTCCTGAATGTTCATCTGGATGCTGCCATCGCCGGTCACACAAATGACGGTTTCTTCCGGAAGCGCCATTTTGACGCCCAGTGCAGCGGGAAGGCCAAAGCCCATGGTGCCAAGACCGCCGGAGTTGATCCAACGACGCGGCTTATCAAACGGGTAGTACAGCGCGGCAAACATCTGATGTTGGCCCACGTCGGATGTCACGTAGGCGTCGCCCTGGGTCAGTTTCCAGACGGTTTCGACCACCGCCTGGGGCTTAATTTGTTCGCTCTTGTCGTCATACTTCAGGCAGTGACGGGCGCGCCACTGTTCAATCTGCTGCCACCAGTCGCGAATGTCATCCAGCGGCTGGGCGACGCTTTCTTGATCCAGCAACTCGAGCATTTGATCGAGCACCAGACCCGCGTCACCGACGATCGGAATATCCGCCGGTACCGTTTTGGAGATCGACGTCGGATCGATATCAATGTGCAGCACCGTGGCATCCGGGCAGTACTTCGCGAGATTGTTGGTGGTACGGTCATCAAAGCGCACCCCAACAGCGAAAATCACGTCGGAATGATGCATGGTCATGTTGGCTTCATAGGTACCGTGCATACCCAACATGCCTAGCGCCTGACGATGGGTCGCCGGGAAGCCGCCGAGCCCCATTAATGAGGAAGCGACCGGCAGGTTGAGTTTTTCTATCAACGTCCGCAGTTGCGTGTGGCACTCGGCATTAACCACCCCGCCACCGACGTATACCACCGGCTTTTTCGCTGCAATCAGCGTTTGCAGCGCGCGCTTGATCTGCCCTTTATGGCCAGTCGTGGTTGGATTGTAAGAACGCATACTGACCGCGTCCGGCCACACGTACGGTAGTTTGTTCGCCGGGCTAAGAATATCTTTCGGCAGATCGACCACCACCGGGCCAGGACGACCGCTGGCCGCCAGCCAGAACGCCTTCTTCAATACCGTGGGAATATCTTCAGTCTGTTTCACCAGGAAGCTGTGCTTCACCACCGGACGGGAGATCCCGACCATGTCGCACTCCTGAAATGCGTCATAACCAATCAGAGAGGTTGCCACCTGGCCAGAAAGTACCACCAGCGGGATGGAATCCATGTAGGCAGTGGCAATCCCGGTGATGGCGTTCGTCGCCCCCGGACCAGAAGTGACCAGCACCACCCCCACTTCACCGGTGGCGCGCGCCAGACCGTCAGCCATGTGCACCGCCGCCTGTTCGTGGCGCACCAGCACGTGGTCAATGCCGCCTACCGTGTGTAGCGCGTCATAAATATCGAGGACCGCGCCCCCCGGGTAGCCAAATACCTGCTTTACGCCCTGATCGATCAACGATCGGACGACCATCTCGGCTCCTGACAACATCTCCATGATTTGCCTCCAGGCTTTACTTTCTTGATGACCGGGGAAGTCATTTTCCGACGGTCATGCGTCGACGGCGCGTCAGCCATCCACCGGCGCTGAATTAAGGTCACGACCTAACATAACCGCTCGCCACCAGGCAGGCAATTCACCCATCCGGCGTAGATGCAGTACCCAGAAGATAAAAAATAAAGAGAAAGGGGAAAATGATGGTGGATTACTTCAGCGATAAGAAAAGGAGAGCGTAGATACTCGGACGAATGGCGGCATTACAGCAAAACCTGCATTTTTCACTTTATCGATGCCAATACTACCGGAAGACAACAGAATAATATTTTAATTTTTTAATCACTGACAAGATAAACAGGATGCCAATGCATCCTGTTTATCGCGACGACATTATTGCTGGCGACAGGCATTAACCAGCAGTTCTTCCATCCACTGGTGGCCCTTATCCCGCCCGGCCGCTTCATGCCAGGAAAGATAGCAGGTACGGCTATTTAACTTCAACGGCAGCGGTAATACCTGCAGGTTCAGCTGTTCGGAAAACTCTTCCGCTAAACGGCGCGGCGCAATGGCGACCAGATGAGTTTGGGACACCACATTTAATACGCTGACCAGCGCCATCCCCTGATAGGCAATACGGCTTTGTTTATCCACCGAGTCGTACCACGGTTGACTAAAGGACGCATAGCGATCCAGAGAAACCACCGCATGTTCTTCCTGATAAAGCTCAGATTCCGAAACCGGACCATTAATACGTGGGTGTTTCTTGCTGACCACCAACACCATTTCGTCATTAAATAACGGAACACAAGCAAATTCAGGGCGACGGAACTCTTCATAACCCAGAACAAACTCAATTTCCTGATAACGCAGTTGATGTTCAGTATTTTGATTTAAGGATGATTTAAACACCATATGAATATGTGGCGCGACTTCATTCACCTTATTTAAGATAATAGAGGTCAGATAATTATCCAGCGGGCTGCACACGCACAGATTAAATACGCGTTCGCTGCTCAGTGGCTCAAAACCGGAACCCGGCAGTTCATTCTGCACCAGTTGCAGCGCCTGACGGATAGAGCCGAAGAGCTGAAAAGCGCGCGCCGTCGGCTGAATGCCGCGACCATAGCGAACAAAAAGCTCGTCGTTAAACATGACCTTCAAACGGGCGACAGCATTACTTACCGCCGGTTGCGACATACCCAGCATATGCGCAGCGCGGGTAATATTTTGCTCCTGCATCACCGCATCGAAAACCGTCAGTAAATTTAAATCGACCATTCGCAGTTGTGGTTTCGTTCCTTCGTTTGTCGATACACGCGGCTTCTCCGGCGCGTTAATTACGTTATCAGACTCCATGATCATACAAAACTCCCTTTGCGGAAACGCAATAATATGTTGAGGCTATATGATTTACCATGCATATAAGATCCAAGAAAGAGAATTAAATAAAAATAGGAATATATAAAGATACAAAGAGCGCCTTTAACTCAATAAAGTCTCTCTTATTTATATCACCAAACGAATGACACTTAGTTTACCAATAGATACCGCGAATACACAACAGACAGAAAAGGACTGTAAAAAATGAGGCTTTATTAAATTGTTTTATTTTTTCTACTATCAGAATTAACAATTATGTATCAGCATAAGCTGCTTTACCTTCACAGATATACGTATACACAAATTTAAATTCAATATTATCATAATGATAGAACCCGCACAGAGAAGTAACAGAGCCATGAGCGGTTGCGAATATTGGTATGCAAATGCGACAAAATATTAAAATCATGAATAACCATAACGGATCATTCACTATAAAGTGAGACATCCATCAGCACAATTAGCTAATTCCACTCACTGAAATTCTTCCCCGGTGCCCCCTCTTTTCACGATTCAGGGTTGACATCAGAAAGCATATCCAGTACCACTAAAAGCATATCGAATTCATCTGGAGAATGATGACATGTTCCGCACCACTCGTTTCAACGGCCTACTACTACTAAACGCCTCTTCTGTGCGCGGTAGGCTGGTGTGCGACGTTCAGCGTTAGTCATCATCAGTAAAACTATAAACCCGCGCCGCTGCGCGGGTTTTTTTATGCTCGTAGCAAGGCGCCCAAGTTAACCAAGGACCTAAACCATGAGCCAGCAAGTCATTATTTTTGATACGACCTTACGTGATGGTGAACAGGCATTACAGGCAAGCCTGAGCGTGAAAGAGAAGCTGCAAATTGCTTTTGCCCTCGAGCGTATGGGCGTTGACGTGATGGAAGTCGGGTTTCCGGTCTCTTCTCCGGGCGATTTCGAATCCGTCCAGACCATCGCCCGCAACATTAAAAACAGCCGCGTCTGCGCGCTGGCCCGCTGCGTAGAGGCGGATATTGATGTTGCCGCCGAGTCATTAAAAGTCGCTGAAGCATTCCGTATTCATACTTTTATCGCCACCTCACCGATGCACATCGCCACCAAGCTGCGCAGCACCCTGGACGAAGTCATCGAGCGCGCGGTCTACATGGTGAAACGGGCGCGTAACTACACCGACGACGTTGAGTTTTCCTGTGAAGATGCTGGCCGTACTCCAATTGACCAACTGGCGCGCGTCGTCGAAGCGGCGATTAATGCCGGTGCCACTACGATCAACATTCCAGACACCGTCGGTTACACCCTGCCATTTGAATTCTCCAACATTATTACCGGCCTGTACGAACGCGTACCAAACATCGATAAAGCGATTATCTCCGTTCACACCCACGACGACCTGGGCATGGCGGTAGGTAACTCTCTGGCCGCGGTCCATGCCGGTGCTCGTCAGGTTGAGGGCGCAATGAACGGCATCGGCGAGCGCGCGGGCAACTGTTCGCTGGAAGAAGTCATCATGGCGATCAAAGTGCGCAAAGACATCATGAATGTGCACACCCGCATCAACCACAACGAAATCTGGCGCACCAGCCAGACCGTCAGCCAGATCTGCAATATGCCGATTCCGGCCAACAAAGCCATCGTCGGCACCGGCGCCTTCGCCCACTCCTCTGGTATCCACCAGGACGGCGTGCTGAAGAACCGCGAAAACTACGAAATCATGACCCCGGAATCCATCGGTCTGAACCAGGTACAGCTGAACCTGACCTCCCGCTCTGGCCGCGCTGCCGTGAAGCACCGCATGGAAGAGATGGGTTACAAAGATACCGATTACAACATGGACCATCTGTACGACGCGTTCCTGAAGCTGGCGGACAAAAAAGGCCAGGTCTTCGATTACGACCTGGAAGCGCTGGCGTTCATCAACAAGCAGCAGGAAGAGCCAGAACATTTCCGCCTGGACTACTTCAGCGTGCAGTCCGGCTCCAGCGATATCGCCACTGCATCGGTGAAGCTGGCCTGTGGTGAAGAGACTAAAGCCGAAGCGGCGAACGGTAACGGTCCGGTTGACGCCATTTACCAGGCGATTAACCGTATCACCGGCTACGACGTCGAGCTGGTCAAATACGATCTGAACGCCAAAGGCCAGGGTAAAGACGCGTTGGGCCAGGTGGATATCGTGGTGAACTACAACGGTCGCCGCTTCCACGGCGTGGGCCTGGCGACGGATATCGTCGAATCCTCCGCCAAAGCGATGGTGCACGTACTGAACAATATCTGGCGTGCCGCCGAAGTTGAAAAAGAATTGCAACGCAAGATCAAGAATAAAGAAAACAACAAGGAAACCGTGTGATGTCGAAGAATTATCATATTGCTGTGTTACCAGGTGACGGAATTGGCCCGGAAGTGATGGCACAGGCATTGAAAGTCCTGGAAGCCGTGCGTCAACGTTTTGACATGCGCATTACCACCAGCCACTACGACGTCGGCGGCATCGCCATTGACCGCCATGGCGAACCACTGCCGCAGGCAACGGTGGACGGCTGCGACCAGGCCGACGCCATTCTGTTTGGTTCCGTGGGGGGGCCGAAATGGGAAAACCTGCCGCCGAACCAGCAGCCGGAGCGTGGTGCACTGCTGCCGCTGCGTAAGCACTTCAAACTGTTCAGCAACCTGCGCCCTGCGAAGCTGTATCAGGGGCTGGAAGAGTTCTGCCCGCTGCGTGCCGACATCGCCGCTAACGGCTTCGACATCCTGTGCGTGCGCGAACTGACCGGCGGCATTTACTTCGGCCAGCCGAAGGGTCGCGAAGGCAGCGGCCAGCACGAGAAGGCATTCGATACCGAGGTGTATCACCGCTTTGAGATCGAACGTATCGCTCGCATCGCCTTTGAGTCCGCGCGCAAACGTCGTCACAAAGTGACCTCGATTGATAAATCTAACGTGCTGCAGTCTTCCATTCTGTGGCGTGAAATCGTCAGCGAAATCGGTAAAGAGTATGCGGACGTTGAGCTGGCGCACATGTACATCGACAACGCCACCATGCAGTTGATTAAAGACCCGTCGCAGTTTGACGTCGTGCTGTGCTCTAACCTGTTCGGCGACATCCTCTCCGACGAGTGCGCGATGATCACCGGCTCCATGGGCATGCTGCCGTCCGCCAGCCTGAACGAAGAAGGCTTTGGCCTGTATGAACCTGCGGGCGGCTCCGCGCCGGATATCGCCGGCAAGAACATCGCCAACCCGGTGGCGCAGATCCTGTCGCTGGCGCTGCTGCTGCGCTACAGCCTGGACGCCAACGACGCGGCCACCGCCATTGAAAGCGCCATCAATCGCGCGCTGGAAGAAGGCGTACGTACCAGTGATTTAGCCCGCGGCGGCGCGGCGGTCAGCACCGATGAAATGGGCGATATCATTGCCCGCTATGTTGCCGAAGGGGTGTAACCATGGCGAAGACCTTATACGAGAAGTTGTTTGATGCCCACGTGGTCTATGAAGCGCCGAACGAAACGCCGCTGCTGTATATCGACCGCCATCTGGTGCACGAAGTGACCTCGCCGCAGGCGTTTGACGGCCTGCGTGCGCACAACCGCCCGGTGCGTCAGCCGGGCAAAACTTTCGCCACCATGGATCACAACGTCTCCACGCAGACCAAAGACATCAACGCCTCCGGCGAGATGGCGCGTATCCAGATGCAGGAGCTGATTAAGAACTGCAACGAGTTCGGCGTCGAGCTGTATGACCTGAACCATCCGTACCAGGGCATCGTGCACGTAATGGGGCCGGAACAGGGCGTTACCCTGCCGGGTATGACCATTGTCTGCGGCGACTCCCACACTGCCACCCACGGCGCGTTTGGCGCGCTGGCGTTCGGGATCGGGACTTCAGAGGTTGAGCACGTGCTGGCAACGCAGACCCTGAAACAGGGCCGCGCCAAAACCATGAAGATTGAAGTAAAAGGCAAAGCTGCGCCGGGCATCACCGCCAAAGACATCGTGCTGGCGATTATCGGTAAAACCGGCAGCGCTGGCGGCACCGGGCACGTGGTGGAGTTCTGCGGTGAAGCGATTCGCGACCTGACCATGGAAGGCCGCATGACCCTGTGCAACATGGCGATTGAGCTGGGCGCGAAAGCGGGCCTGGTCGCGCCGGACCAGACCACCTTCAACTATGTCGAAGGCCGTCTGCACGCGCCGAAAGGCAAAGATTTTGACGATGCCGTCGCCTACTGGAAAACCCTGCAAACGGATGAAGGCGCCACTTTCGACAGCGTCGTCACCCTGCAAGCGGAAGAGATTGCCCCGCAGGTCACCTGGGGGACTAACCCGGGCCAGGTTATCTCCGTGAATGACAACATTCCGGATCCGGCCTCATTCAACGATCCGGTCGAGCGCGCCAGCGCCGAGAAAGCATTGGCTTACATGGGCCTGAAGCCGGGGATCCCGCTGACCGACGTGGCGATCGATAAAGTCTTTATCGGATCCTGCACCAACTCACGCATTGAAGATCTGCGCGCGGCGGCGGAAATCGCCAAAGGCCGTAAGGTGGCGCCGGGCGTGCAGGCGCTGGTGGTGCCGGGCTCCGGCCCGGTGAAAGCGCAGGCGGAAGCGGAAGGTCTGGATAAGATCTTTATCGAAGCCGGTTTTGAATGGCGTCTGCCGGGCTGCTCAATGTGCCTGGCGATGAACAATGATCGCCTGAATCCCGGCGAGCGCTGCGCCTCTACCAGCAACCGTAACTTTGAAGGCCGTCAGGGCCGCGGCGGTCGAACGCACCTGGTAAGCCCGGCGATGGCGGCGGCAGCCGCGGTAACCGGCCATTTCGCCGACATTCGTAGCATGAAATAAGGAAACCATCATGGCAGAGAAATTTACCCAACATACGGGACTGGTGGTGCCGCTGGATGCCGCGAACGTCGATACCGATGCCATCATCCCGAAGCAGTTTTTGCAGAAAGTGACCCGCACCGGCTTTGGCGCGCACCTGTTTAACGACTGGCGCTTCCTCGACGATAAAGGCGAGCAGCCGAACCCTGAGTTCGTGCTGAACTTCCCGGAGTTCAAAGGGGCGTCGATTCTGCTGGCGCGTGAAAACTTCGGCTGCGGCTCATCCCGTGAGCACGCGCCGTGGGCGCTGACCGACTACGGTTTTAAAGTGGTTATCGCCCCGAGCTTCGCCGACATTTTCTACGGCAACAGCTTCAACAACCAGCTGCTGCCGGTGACGTTAAGTGACGCGCAGGTCGATGAGCTGTTCAAGCTGGTACAGGCGAATCCGGGCATTAAATTTGAAGTGGATCTGGAAGCGCAGCTGGTAAAAGCGGGCGATAAATCGTACAGCTTTAAAATCGACGACTTCCGCCGCCACTGCATGCTCAACGGTCTGGACAGCATTGGCCTGACCTTGCAACACGAAGACGCCATCTCGGCCTACGAGAACAAACAGCCGGCGTTTATGCAGTAATCTCTCCCGCTGGTCACCGCACGGTGGCCAGCCTCTTCTTTCCGCCTACAGCGTATCGCCGTAATAGATCTGGTAACCGAGGTTGACGCTGCCCGGCGCATCTTTCCCGTTCAAGCGCTTAATCAAAATATCCGCCGCCGTTTTACCAATCTCAAAGCGCGGCGTAATCACGCTGGCAATTTTTTGCAGCCGCGCGCGGCCAATTTCCAGCCCATGGAAGCCAGCAATCGCCATTTTTCCCGGCACGTCGAACTGCTGCGCCTGACACTCCAGTAGCACGCCGACGGCAAGGTCATCGTTGGTACAGAAAATCGCGTCAATATCCGCTTTTTCCGCCATCGCCTGCTGGAACATCTTGCGGCCCAGCGCCACCGACGAAATCGTTTTTGGCGCCAGGTGATAAGCTTCCAGCCCCTGTGCCGCCAGCGCCTTCTCGGTACCATGGTAACGGCTAAGGTCGCGGGGGTCATCCATCGAACCAAAGAACGCAATGTTGCGTTTACCGCTGTCAATAAAGGCCTGCGTCATTTCGTACGCCGCTTTTTCGTTATCAAAGCCAACCTGAATATCGAGATACTGTCCGCTTATATCCATCAACTCTGCGACCGGAATGCCGCTGGCGCGCACGTACTGCACCATCCGTTCGGTATGCAGTTTTCCGGTGAGGATCAGGCCGTCGATATTGTAGGAGAGCAGGTTAAGCACCTCGCGCTCCTCGCGCTCGGCGTCATATTCGTAGTTGGCGATCAGCGTCTGGTACTGGCAGGCCGAGGTGACGGATTCAATCCCCGCCAGCACATCGGCAAAGATCTGGTTGCGAAACGAGGGGATCAGTACGCCAATGGTTTTACTGCGGGCGTTGAGCAGAATTTCCGGGGCGCGGTTGGGAATGTAGTTGTTCTCTTCCATGACTTTCGAAATCAATTCGCGGCTGCGTTGCGACACCTGATTCGGGTCGCGCAGATAACGGCTGACCGTCATCTTATTCAGCCCGGCCAGCGCGGCAATATCCTGTAATGTCATCCGATTGTTTTTCATGAGGTTCTCTACGACCAACAGCCCATTATGCTCGCAGAGAACCTTATCACAGCCGGTTAGCGACTGCACTCCTCGCTCAACCTTAACGCGTGGCCATCTCAGCCGCCGGCGAGGTAGTTTCATTTTGCGCGCGAACGCAGTACATCAGCACCACCGACGCCAGCAGGGCGATTGCCATAAAGGTGTAGGAGACACCCGGCCCGCCGGTCACGCCGTTGAGGTACCCCACCAGCCACGCGCCGAGGAATGCACCTAACGCGCCGAAGCTGTTGATCATCCCCATCGACACGCCGGAGACGTTGCGCGGCAGCAGTTCGGGAATCAGCGCAAAGAACGGTCCATAAGGCGCATACATACAGGCGGCAGCCACGACCAGCAGCGCGTAGGAGAGCCAGAAAGACTGGTTGCCCAGCATCCACGAGGCGAAGAACGCGATGGCGGCAATCAACAGCAGCGGCCAGATAAACAGCTTACGGTTCTGGAACTTATCGGACAGCCAGGAGACGGTCAGCATCAGGCAGATTGCCGCCAGATACGGCACCGCCGCCAGCCAGCCCACTGCCACAATGTCCATCTGCGCCGCGTTTTTCAGAATCGACGGCATCCACATCATGAAGCCATACACGCCGATGCTCCACAGCGCATGCACCGCACAAAGCATAATGACGCTGCGCGAACGCATTGCTTCACCGTAGTTACGCATCGGCTTAATGTCGCGCTGCTCGCGATCCATCGCCTGCTGTAACGCCTCTTTTTCCTGCGCGCTTAACCAACCCGCATCTGCCGGTTTATCACGCACCAGAATCACCCAGCAGAACGCCCAAATCACCGCCGGAATGCCTTCGAAAATAAACATTTCACGCCAGCCCCAGGCTTCAATCAGGTAGCCGGAGACAATCGACATCCACAGCACCGTAACGGGGTTACCGAGAATCAAAAAGGTATTGGCGCGCGAACGTTCGGTTTTGGTAAACCAGTTGCTGATATAAATCAGCATCGCGGGCATCACCGCCGCCTCAACGATCCCAAGAATAAAGCGAATAGCCATCAGCGTGGGAATGTTACTCACAAAGCCGGTCGCCGCGGCGCAGAGCCCCCAAAGGATCAGACTGCAAAAGATCATTTTGCGCACGCTATGCTTAACGGCATACATCGCGCCCGGCACCTGGAAGAAGAAATAGCCCAGGAAGAACAGCGCGCCAATTAACGATGCGGTTCCCTGAGTAATTCCTAAATCATGTTCTATACCGGCGGCAGCGGCAAAGCCGTAATTGGCGCGGTCGAGATAAGCTAAGCTGTAGGTAATAAAAATAATCGGCATTAAATACCACCAGCGACGCGCCGGCAGTTTTGCGAGCATATTCATACTCACTCCTTGGATTATTGTTTTATCGCTCAGGCCGCGCGTAGCGGCCCATTATTGATCAGACCGCGGCCAGCATGCCGCCGTCCACAAACAGAAGATGTCCATTAACAAAGTCAGAGGCCGGCGCGGCAAGATAGACCGCCGCGCCAATCAACTCTTCCGGCTTACCCCAGCGGGCGGCGGGCGTGCGTTGGAACAGCCAGGCGGAGAACGCCTCATCGTTGACCAGCGCGGTGGTCATCTCAGTGGCGAAATAGCCGGGGGCAATGCCGTTGACCTGAATATTGTATTCCGCCAATTCCACGCACATCCCACGGGTTAACATTTTGACCGCGCCCTTTGACGCCGCGTACGGAGTAATGGTTTTGCGGCCTAACTCGCTCTGCATCGAGCAGATATTAATAATCTTCCCGCGGCGGCGTTGCACCATGTAGCGGGAAACCTGCTGCGACACCAGAAAGACCGATTTCTGGTTTACATCAATCACTTTGTCCCACTCCGCTTCCGGGAATTCAGTGAAAGGATAACGACGCTGGATACCGGCGTTGTTAATCAAAATATCAATCGATCCAACCTCCCTTTCGATTTGCGCGACCGCGCGCGCCACCTCTTCCCCATTGGTCACGTCAAAACCATAGCCAACCGCGCGATAGCCCTCGGCTACCAGCTTGTCCGCCGCCGCCTGCGCACGCTGCTGGGTGATGTCGTTAATCACAATCTCCGCGCCGTGCGCCGCCAGCCCGCTGGCCAGCAGGTTGCCAATCCCCTGCGCGGAGCCGGTAATCAGCGCGCGTTTACCGCTCAGGTCGAATAGGTTTTTCATAAAAAACTCCTTTTTTGATAGCTGTTACGCGTAACTGTATACGCGTAACAGTAGAAAAAAGAAGATCCAGGAGAGGGAAAATGATCGTTCTGTGATCAAGTCGGCACTTACGCACAAGATGAGAACGTCGCGCAATTTTCATGTAACAAAGCAACATGTGAACTGGCTGGCATTTTTGACATCTATCACACTTTATAGTGAGCGCCATCATCAGGAGGAGTCATTTAACCATCATGGCATCGATTAAAGACGTCGCGAAAAAGGCCGGTGTATCGACCGCTACCGTGTCCAGAGTGCTCAATAATCACCCCAGCGTGATCCCGGAGACCCGCAAAGCGGTACGCGACGCAATGGATTATCTTTGCTACGTGCCAAACAAGAGTGCGTTTCAGCTCACTGGCAAATGTTCAGGGCTGATTGGCGTGGTGCTCCCTAATCTGGTCAACCCACACTTTTGTGAATTGCTGGCGACCTTCGAGGAAGAGGCAAGATATATCGGTAAATCGGTGATTGTGAAAACGCATCAGAATCAGCCACAGCAGGATAAACAGCTGCTGCAAACCCTGGTGGGGATGGGCATTGACGGCTTGCTGTGGGTGCCGACCGAAGCCGAAAGAGAACTGGCGGAATGGTTAACGATCACCAACATTCCGGTCGCGGTGGTCACCCAGGTTTCGCGCTTTTTCAATTCGGTGTCGATTAACGAAAGCAAGGGCGCTGAGAGTATTGCTGAACATTTTATCCATACCGGGCATACCTCATTTGGCTTTATTGCCCAGGATGGCGTCGATAACAGAAAAGTCTCTGCCTATAGCAAAAAAATAACCCGCCATGGTTTAACCGTCGCCGACGAAAACCAGTTCTGGATACCAAAAGGCGAAGGGGAGAAAATATCTGAACATATCGCCACCCTTGATATCATCATTGAAAAACTGACGCAGCCGAATACCACCTGCTCCTGCCTGCTAATTTATAATGACGTGGCCGCTAACTATGTGATTGATGGACTCAAAAAGAAAGGTCTCTCTCTGCCGCAAGATATTGCCATCGCGAGTTTCGATAATACGCTGCTGGCTCAAACAAAAAAAATAACCAGCGTCGCACAGCCTATTAATGAAATCGCCCACCTGGCGTTTCAAATGGTCAACCATAAAAAGAAGCAGGACAATATAGAAATGTATGAAATTGTCTCACGACTGATTATTCGCGAGAGTAGTGTCAATATTAATATAACGGCCCTATAAACTACTTATAACCCCTCAGCACATTTAATTGTGCCAGGAATTTTATCGCTAAAATTATTTTATCTCTATCATCGGCCATCCCGGCCCATGTCGTTTATTTATCACTGCGCTACCGCGCAATAATGAGGTGTGTACTAATGCATACTGAAACAATAGTTCGGCGAGATCCGTACGAAAAACTCAGCCTGAAAGAAAAAATAGGTTACGGCATGGGTGACGCCGGTTCGGGGATGATCTGGAGCGTTCTGGCGCTATATCTGACCTGGTTTTATACCGATGTCTACGGGCTTGATGCCGGGTTAGTCGGCACGCTGTTTCTGGTTATCCGTGTATTTGACGCGTTTAGCGACCCAGCCATGGGCGCTATTTGCGACCGAACCCGAACCCGTTGGGGCAAGTTCCGTCCATGGTTGCTGTGGATGGCGGTGCCGTTCGGCCTGTGTGCCGTCCTGATGTTTACCACCCCAGATTTGAGTATGAACGGTAAAATTATTTACGCCTGGATTACCTATCTGATTATGTCCTTAATTTATACCGCTATTAACATTCCCTATTGCTCGGTAGGCGGCGTGATTACGCTTAACCAAAAGGAACGCATGGGATGTCTGTCCTGGCGTTTTTTCCTGAATGGGTTGGCAACTTTAATTATCTCATCGTCTATTCTGCCATTAACCGATTGGCTGGGTAATGGCGACCGCGCCTCGGGTTTTCAGATGACCATGATGATCATGGGCGGTGCCGCAACCTTAATGTTCCTGTTTTGCTTTTCCAGCATTAAAGAACGCGTAGTTTCCATCAAGGAAAATGAATCGTTAATAAAAGATCTGAAGGATATTGCCAGGAATGATCAGTGGCTGCTGATGATTTCCATCACCTTCCTCAACGTCTTCCCGGCCTTTATTCGCGGCGGCGTCACCATCTATTACGCCACCTACGTGATGAAAGAATCCGTTGGCTTTATTACTTTCTTTATGGCGCTGGGCGTTGCCTGCAATATGTTAGGCAGCGTCATTGCAAAACCGCTGACCGACCGTTTCGATAAGGTGGTGCTGTTCCGCGTTATCAACATTATTCTTGGCCTGCTATCGCTGGCGCTGTGGTTTATCGACCCAACGTCGCTGACGCCGCTGCTGTCACTGTTCATCGTGATTAACATTCTGCATTTAATCCAGTCCGGCCCCATTCTGTGGGCGATGATGTCGGATGTTGACGACTACGGCGACTGGAAATTTGGTAAACGTCTGACGGGGATTTCCTTCGCCGGCAATCTGTTTATGTTGAAGATGGGCTTAGCCGTTGCGGGCGCTATCGTCGCCTGGATCCTGGCCTACACCGGCTACGTTGCCAACAAACCCGAGCAAAATCCGCAAACCATCAACGGCATCATCATGATGTTCTCATTGCTGCCCATGGCCAGCTATTTCATCAGCGCGTTTATGGTGCGCTACTTCAAGCTCAATAACACGTTCCTCGAGAAAATTAAAAGCGACCTCGCGAAACGCGAACTGGAAAAGGGTCGTAACCTACCGCAGGAGTTAAAAGATGTCCCTGTCGTTTGATATTAAAAAAGGCCAGCGTATAGATCTGTGGCTGAAAGAGACACTGCCGACAACGCAGCCGTTATTGGTTATTAACGTGAACGGCACAATGGTGTTTAAAATTCAGGAAGCATCGCGCTACTACCAATATTTTACCTGGACGGCGTGGCAGGATGGCGTCGCCCATCTGGAGTGGCTGTCGGAGCACAGCGAAATATCGCTGTGCTATACCTGGCACCCGGATTCACTCTCGAAAGACGGCGTCTCTTTTATTGCTACACAGGCAGATGACTTCCGCTTACTGAATAACAATGATCTCGCCGCCTGGTATCAGCAGGAGCCGCTGCGCCCGGCGCTACACTTTTCCCCGCGCACCGGCTGGATGAACGATCCTAATGGCCTGCATTACCAAAACGGTGAATGGCATCTGTTCTACCAGTATCATCCGCACTCAACGCAGTGGGGGCCGATGCACTGGAACCATGCCGTTAGCCGCGATCTGTACCACTGGCGGCACTACCCTATTTTTCTCCAGCCAGAGCAAAATTTAACGGCACTGGGCGCGACAGGCGGGGCCTTCTCCGGTAGCGCCTACACCGACAAACAGGGCCAAACTCGTTTCTGGTATACCGAACGCCTCCCGGCTTATGACCTGTATCGTGGCTATCGCGAAGTGCAAAAAATGGCCGTGCCGGGCAAATATAACGATAAGCCCGCAATGGTAAAAACCGTCCTGACCGATCTCCCTCCAGGCGTGGACTGCGACTTCCGCGATCCCAAAGTCTGGTATGAAGAGGCCGATAAGACGTTCTATATGATCCTCGGCGCGTCGGTCAACGGCGATCCCGCCATGCTGTTGTTCCACTCCGATGACAGCGAAAACTGGGCATTCCATCATGTGCTGTACGTCGCCCCCGCCTACTTCCGTGAGAACGGCGGCCGTTGCATTGAGTGCCCCGACTTCTTTTGCCTCGACGGGGTATGGGTGTTGCTCATTGGTGTTGTTGGCTACACGGAACCGACTACAGGACGGCATAATCTGCTGTTTGCGCAAACCGGGGAATTCCGCAACGGCAACTTCATCCCCTCAACGCAGCCGCTGCAAACTCTCGATTTTGGGACGGATTTCTATGCGCTGCAAACCTGGGGTGAGGCTGACCAACGCATCGGCTTTGCCTGGCTGTATAACTGGGCGACGCAGAAAACCGTCGATTCGGCATACTGCGGTGAAATGTCGCTGCCGCGCCGCTTCCATCTGAATAACAAGCAGCAGCTGTGCATGACGCCGGTACGCCCGCCGGAATCACTGGAGATTAGTCAACATACGCTGAAGGACCGTCTCGCCTGGTCTGCCTCCGAAGGCGTTAAGGCCTGCGCGATCGATTTCACCGCCACCGCGCCTTTCTGCCTGACATTGACCGGCGATAGCGGCCAGCAAATTACCCTGGCACATGACGGCACAACCCTGACCCTCAGTGAACAAGGCCAGGACGATGGGCGCTACAGCACGCCGCTGGCCGATGTCGGTGACATTACGTTGTTCTTCGACGCCGGTATTGTTGAAGTCTTTGCTCTACAGGGCAGCGTTTGCGGTACACGCCGCTATTACTCCTGTAGCCATCTGACTCAAGTACAGATAACGGGGGCTCCGGCAACGCTCACACACTATCAGTCAACGTATTCCCAGAAATAATAACGGGTTTTATTTTCGAGAAGGATTTATTTATGACGAGCAATAACCACTACGACGTCACTCAATGGCACGTTGGGAATTCCTATAAAGATATCGGCGAAGTCATCAACAGCATCATTGCAGATATTAAAAGTCGACAAACGGAAACCGATATTAATGATGGCGGCAAACCCGGTGCGGCTATCTATATCCCGCCGGGAGACTATCACCTGACAACCCAGGTATTGATTGATATCAGCTATCTGAAAATTATGGGGGCAGGCCACGGCTTTGTTTCTTCCAGCATTCGTTTTAATACTCCGGCGAATGAATGGGAAAATTTACACGATCTCTGGCCGGGCGGTAGCCGTATTCTGGTCGATCTCGCCCCCCAATCAGGTGATGAGGAATGGGCCGGTGCGGCGTTTTACGTGAAGCGCAGCGGCGCGCCCCGCATTAGCTCGGTGGCCTTTGAAAATTTCTGCATTGATGGCCTGCACTTTGTCGATGATGGGTCGGGCAATAATGACCCCGAGAACACCTACACCAATGGTAAAACAGGAATTTATATCGCCACGGCGCAAGATTCCTTCCGCATCACGGGCATGGGCTTTATCTATCTGGAGCATGGTCTCACCACCTATAATAGCGATGCGATGGCGATTCATAATAACTTTATTGCCGAGTGCGGGAACTGCATTGAGCTACGCGGTGCCGGACAGGCATCGAAAATAACCGATAACCTGATCGGCGCAGGTTATAAAGGTTACTCCATTTACGCACAGAACTTCGGCGGACTGCTGATCGCCACCAACAATATATTCCCCCGCGGTTCAAGCAGCGTGCATTTATCTGGCGTGGTGCGTTCTTCAATCACCAGCAACCGCTTCCATTCGTTCTATCCCGGAATGCTAGTGCTGGAAGAAAATTGCGCTGAAAATCTGGTTTCCGCTAACCATTTCTTACGTGACCACGAGCCCTGGCCGCCGATGCAAGGTTACGACAACGGTTTAGAAGATTCATACGGCTTGCTGCGTATCAACGGTAGCAATAACTCGATAATATCCAACCATATTTCGGAGACTATCGATACGCAGTATCTCAAACCGGCGCAGACAAAACCGGTCATCATTCGCGTCGTTGCCGGGAAAGGAAACTATATTGCCAACAACCATATTGTCGCCACGACCGAAGCATCAACCTCGCAGCCGTCAACCTCAGAAGAAGACGCCTGCTTTGCAGCACAGGTCGAGGCCCTGCTAACCACCGCCAGCCTGAAACCGCTGGATGTTACCGCGGTGCTGGTGGAGCAGACATCTCAGCACAACACGATCCTCGATTCAGGCACCGATTCACAGGTGATGCTGGACAGAACGGCTAACGCCTTCCGGGCTACGCCTACGTTCAACGCGTTGCAGTAGGGAGAGCGCGATGAATCACAACAAGATTGCCTGTATCGGTGAGATGCTCATTGATTTTGTGTGTACCGATATCGGCATTGACCTGAAGAATGGCGAAAACTTTCTAAAAAAAGCCGGCGGCGCACCGGCCAACGTCGCCATTGCCATCAACCGTAGCGGTGGGCAGGCAAAGCTGGCGACGAAAGTGGGTCTCGATCCTTTTGGCGATTTTTTGATGGAGACCCTACGGCCTGACAACATCGATATGTCAGGGCTAGCGCGCAGCATCACGCCCACCACGCTGGCCTTTGTGGCTCTGCAAAGCGACGGCGAGCGCGATTTTACCTTCTGCCGCGGTGCGGACGCCGAACTGGCCTGGCAGGATCTGCCCAATGATTTTCTCGACGATGTCGGCATCGTTCACTTTGGGGCCGCAACCGGGCTGCTGGATGGCGAACTTTATTCCACCTACCAGCGCCTTTTGCAGGAAGCCCGCCAACGAAATATCATCATCTCATTCGACCCCAACTACCGGGATGGACTCTGGGGCGACAATCCACAGGAGTTTATCACGCGTTGTAGACCCTGGTTCCACCAGGCGGATATCGTCAAAGTCAGCGAAGAGGAGCTTGCCTTCCTCACCGGCGAAGAAACGAATAAGAAGGGCTGTGAGCAACTGCACCAGGCGGGCGTCAGCTATGTCACCGTCACCTGCGGACACCGGGGGACATGGCTCAGCCATCGCTCAGGCAGGCAACAGTTGGTTCCGTCTATCGCCATTGCCTCCATTGATTCAACCGGAGCCGGCGACGCTTTTATTGGCGCATTGCTACAGCAAATAGCAAAACCAGATTGTCAGTTTGATAACTACGATCACATGCAGAAAGCCGTTCTCTGGGCCAACGTCTGCGGCGCGCTAACCTGCACCCGCTTTGGCGCGATCGACGCAATACCTCATGCCGCCGAGGTCAACACCTGTCTCGACCGGGAAGCATAAGGCGGACGACGTTGCCGGGCCACGATCGAGTGGCCCGGTCTACCGGGCTTATACGTCCTTAACCCGCGCCGTCATCGCCAGCGTTACCACCGAAATCCCCGCAATCACCCAGTACACCGAGAAGTGGCCAAAGTTTTGCGCCAGCGCGCCCTGAATGATCCCGGCCAGGATCACCCCGGTCGAAATGCTGTTGGTAAACAATGTGGTCGCCGCCCCGGCGCGTCCCGGCATCAGGTCCTGGAACCACAGCATACCAATCCCGGCGACAATGCCGATAAACACGGCGTTAAACAGCTGCAATATCAGCAGCGCGGTATGGCTGTGGAAGAAGATAAGCCCAACGTAGAACAGCACCCCGGCGGCCACTGCAGTGACCATCATCCGACGCTTACCGAAGTGCTTCACGTAGTAGCCCGCAATGATCATCGCCGGAATCTCCAGACCCGCGGCGGTGCCCATCAGGATCCCCGCCAGGCTATCCGGTAGACCAAGATCGCTGCTGATCCACAACGGCATATCGATGATATACATCGTGTTACAGGTCCACATCAGCGTGGAAGCGATAAACAGCATCCGTACGTTGCTGTCTTTCCAGCCGCTAATCTGATTCTGCACCGCATCAGCCGGCTGCTCGACTCGCGCCACCGAGGGTAACGTTAGCGCAATCAGCGTCAGGCTCAGGATAAAAATCCCCGCCGCGATGGCGAACATGGTGGTAAAGCCGTAGTTCAGCGCCAGCATAAACGCCAGCGGCGGGCCAATCACCCACGCCAGCGACAGCTGGGCACGCATCACCGAGCTAAACATCACCACCTCGCGCGCCGAGCTGTCGGCGTACTCACGGGCGAGCGCAAACAGCTGCGGCATCGCGGCGTTGGCGATGGATGCCAGCATCACGCCGCAGGTAATCAGCGTCAGGTAGTGGCGGTTGAAGGCAAACAACAGCGCGTTACCTACCGCCATCAGGCAGCAAAACATGATCAGCTTGCGTCGGTCACCCCGGCTGTCGGATCGCCTGGCCAGCGCCAGGCTGACCGCGATCCCGGCGATCGCGTTAACGGTGTAAAACAGGCCGACCCAGAACGGCTGGACGCCCACTTCACGGCTGAGAAACAGGCTCAGCGTCGGCGCCTGTAGCGCCCCCGCCACGCCCATCATAAATGCCACCAGCATAAAAGCGGCGTACACACCGTTGAGACGTCGTCCCATCGTCATTAACCAGAGCATGTGAAATCCTTTAAGCACGCGAAAGAATAAAAAAAAGCCAGCAGATGATACCTGCTGGCAAATACTCAGTCACACATGATTTGGCGAATTAATGCTCAGAGGCCGATTTCGTAACTTCCCATTGCATCAGAGAGTTCAGCACTTCAAGCCGCTGTGCCGTTGCCTGGCGGGCCAGCCAGGAAACATTTTTGGTCGCTGCGAAATAACGCTGGTAAAACTGATGGATGGTAGACCTCTTCATACACACCTCCTCGCTTCATCGAAATCCATTATTGGCCTAATATAGGGATTAATAAATTGCTGAGTTTTTACCAGGAGTTCCCCTTTTATGCCTTCAGGTCGCTTACAGCAGCAGTTCATCCGTTTATGGCAGTGCTGCGAGGGAAAATCGCAGGAGACGACGCTTAACGATCTGGCGGCGCTACTGAGCTGTTCACGTCGTCATATGCGGACATTACTCAACACCATGGAGGCTCGGGGCTGGCTCACCTGGGAAGCGGAAGCCGGGCGCGGCAAGCGTTCCAGACTCACGTTCCTCTATACCGGGCTGGCGCTTCAGCAGCAGCGCGCGGAGGATCTGCTGGAGCAGGATCGCATCGATCAACTGGTGCAACTGGTCGGCGATAAAGCGGCGGTACGCCAGATGCTGGTCTCGCATCTGGGGCGCAGCTTCCGTCAGGGTCGGCACATTCTGCGGGTGCTCTACTATCGCCCAATGCACAACCTGCTGCCTGGCACCGCGCTTCGCCGCTCGGAAACCCACATTGCCCGGCAGATTTTCAACGCCTTAACGCGGGTAAATGAGGCAAATGGGGAACTGGAAGCCGATATTGCTCACCATTGGCAGGAAATTTCCCCCTTACACTGGCGTTTTTATTTGCGTCCCGGCATCCATTTCCATCATGGGCGCGAACTGGAGATGGAAGACGTTATTGCCTCACTGGAGCGCAGCATGACGCTGCCGCTGTTCTCCAACATCACGCAGATCCACTCTCCTACCGCCTGGGTGCTGGACGTGCATCTGACCGAGCCTGACCGCTGGCTGCCGTGGCTGCTGAGCCAGGTGTCGGCGATGATTCTGCCGCGCGAATGGCAAACGCTGCCTAATTTCTCGCGGATGCCGGTAGGGACCGGCCCCTACTCGGTCGCGCGCAATAACCTTAACCAACTGAAGATCCTCGCCTTTGATGACTATTTCGGTTTCCGGGCGTTGATTGACGAGGTTAACGTGTGGGTGCTGCCAGAAATCAGCGAAGCGCCAAACGGTGGCCTGACGCTTGAAGGCTCTACCGAAAGTGAAAAAGCCGTCGAAAGCCGGCTGGAAGAAGGGTGCTATTACCTGCTGTTCGATGCGCGGAGCACATTGGGCCGTAACCCAACGGTACGCCAGTGGCTGAGCCACCTGTTTCATCCCAACAACCTGCTCTACCGCGCGGGCGAGCAGCATCAGAGCCACTGGTTTCCCGCCTACGGCCTGCTGCCGCGCTGGCACCATGCGCGCAGCCGCGCCTGCGACAAACCGGCCGGGCTGGAGTCCGTCACCCTCACCTATTATCGGGATCACGTCGAGCACCGGACCATCGGCCAGATTATGGAAACGCTGCTGGCAGAACATCAGGTCAAGCTCAACATTCAGGAAGTGGACTACGACGAATGGCATCGCGGCGAGGTGGTCAGCGATATCTGGCTTAACAGCGCCAACTTTACGCTGCCGCTCGATTTTTCACTGTTCGCCTATCTGTATGAAGTGCCGATGATTCGCCATTGTATCCCCATTGACTGGGAACAGGACGCGCGGCGCTGGCGCGCGGGCAACCTGCAACAGGCCGACTGGTGCCAGCAGTTGCTCGCTAATCAGTCGGTGGTGCCGCTGATTCATCACTGGCTGATGCTCCAGGGGCAGCGCAGTATGCGCGGCGTACGGATGAATACGCTGGGCTGGTTTGACTTTAAATCCGCCTGGTTTGCACCGCCGGAACCGTAGGGCTTTTGATTTATTCACGTAATCATTACAATGTGCCGTTCTCAACGGGGTGCTGTGCGTCGTGCGCGGCTGAGAGAGACCCGTCGAACCTGATCCGGATAATCCCGGCGAAGGGATTTGAGGCTAACTCAAAATCCTTTGCCACCCATTTACTGAGGTGCAAAGTGCTCAAGAAATTACTCCCCCTGCTGGTGCTGGTTACCGCGCCCGCGTTCGCGAAACCCGTGCTGACGGTCTATACCTACGACTCCTTTTCTGCCGATTGGGGCCCAGGCCCGGCGGTGAAAAAAGCGTTCGAAGCCGACTGCGACTGCGAGTTGAAATTCGTGGCGCTGGAAGATGGCGTCTCGCTGCTCAACCGTCTGCGCATGGAAGGGAAAAACAGTAAAGCGGACGTCGTGCTGGGGCTGGATAACAACCTGCTGCAGGCCGCGACCGATACCAAACTGTTCGCCAAAAGTAACGTTCCGGCCAGCGCCGTCAACGTGCCGGGCGGCTGGAACAACGACACCTTTGTGCCATTCGACTATGGCTACTTCGCTTTTGTCTACGATAAAAACAAGCTGAAAAACCCGCCGAAAAGCCTGAAAGAGCTGGTTGAGAGCGAGCAGAAATGGCGCGTTATCTACCAGGATCCGCGCACCAGCACGCCAGGCTTAGGCCTGCTGCTGTGGATGCAAAAAGTGTACGGCGATAAAGCGCCGGAAGCCTGGCAGAAACTGGCGGCGAAGACCGTCACCGTTACCAAAGGCTGGAGCGAAGCCTACGGCCTGTTCCTGAAAGGGGAAGGCGACCTGGTGCTGAGCTATACCACCTCCCCGGCCTATCACATCATTGAAGAGAAGAAAGACAACTACGCGGCGGCGCCGTTTGCCGAAGGCCACTACCTGCAAGTCGAAGTGGCGGCAAAAACCGCGGCCAGCAAGCAGCAAAAACTGGCGGACAAATTCCTGCAATTTATGGTCTCTCCAGCTTTCCAGAACGCTATCCCGACCGGCAACTGGATGTATCCGGTAACCCAGGTTGCGCTGCCGGAAGGCTTTAACAGCCTGGTGAAACCGCAGACCTCGCTTGAGTTCACGCCGCAGCAGGTCGCCAGCGAACGTCAAAACTGGATTAATACATGGCTCCGCGCCGCCAGCCGCTAATTCCGGGTTGGCTCTACCCAGGGCTTACGGCCACCACATTGATGGTGGCCGTCGCTCTGGCGGCTTTTCTGGCGCTGTGGCTAAACGCCCCCGAAACGTCGTGGTCAACGCTGCTCGGCGATAGCTATCTGTGGCACGTGGTGCGCTTCTCCTTCTGGCAGGCGTTTCTCTCTGCGCTGTTATCGGTGCTGCCCGCCATTTTCCTTGCCCGCGCGCTCTATCGACGCCGTTTCCCCGGCCGTCAGCTGTTGCTGCGCCTGTGCGCGATGACCCTCATCCTGCCGGTGCTGGTCGCCGTCTTCGGCATTCTGACCGTCTATGGCCGTCAGGGATGGCTGGCGCAACTGTATGCCTGGCTCGGCTGGCAGTGGAATTTCTCCCCCTACGGCCTGCAGGGCATTCTTCTGGCGCACGTCTTTTTCAACATGCCGATGGCGACCCGTCTGCTGCTGCAAGCGCTGGAGCAAATCCCCGGCGAGCAGCGCCAGCTTGCCGCTCAGCTTGGAATGCGCGGCTACCCGTTCTTCCGCTACGTGGAATGGCCCTGGATGCGGCGACAGATTCTGCCCATCGCCACGCTGATTTTTATGCTCTGCTTCGCCAGCTTCGCCACCGTGCTGTCGCTGGGCGGCGGGCCTTCCGCCACCACCATTGAGCTGGCGATCTACCAGGCGCTGAACTTTGATTACGATCCGGCGCGAGCGGCAATGCTGGCGTTGATTCAGATGACCTGCTGTCTGGCGCTGGTGCTGCTTAGCCAGCGTATGAGCCGGGCCATTGCGGTGGGCAATAGCCAGATTCAAGGCTGGCGTGACCCGGACGATCGCTGGCATAGCCGCATCGCCGATGGTGTACTCATCTTCCTGACCCTGCTGTTACTGCTGCCGCCGCTACTGGCGGTGGTGGTGGATGGCATTCACCCGTCGATGCTCTCCGTCTTTAGCCAGCCGATTTTATGGCAGGCGCTGGGCACGTCGCTGCGTATTGCTCTCGCCGCAGGTCTGCTTAGCGTGACGCTCACCATGATGCTGCTGTGGAGCAGTCGCGAGCTGCGGGCGCGTAACCAGCCGCTGGCCGGTCAGACGATGGAACTGAGCGGGATGCTGATTCTCGCGATGCCGGGCATCGTGCTGGCCACCGGCTTCTTCCTGCTGCTTAATAACACCATCGGCCTGCCCGACTCCGCCGACGGGATTGTCATCTTCACCAACGCGCTGATGGCGGTACCCTACGCGCTGAAGGTGCTGGAAACGCCGATGCGCGACATCACTGCACGCTACAGCATTCTCTGCGAGTCGCTGGGGCTTAGCGGGTTTACTCGCCTGCGGGTAATTGAATTACGCGCGCTCAAAAGACCGCTGGCGCAAGCGCTGGCGTTTGCCTGCGTGCTGTCGATCGGCGATTTCGGCGTGGTGGCGTTATTCGGCAACGAGAATTTCCGCACGCTGCCGTTTTATCTTTACCAGCAGATTGGCGCCTACCGCAGTCAGGACGGCGCGGTGACGGCGCTGATACTGTTACTGCTCTGCTTCCTGCTCTTTACCGTGATTGAAAAGTTACCCGGACGCCATGCTAAAACTGAATGATGTGACCTGGCTGTATCAGCACCTGCCGATGCGCTTTAGCGCCACGATTGCCCAGGGCGAGAAAATTGCGGTGCTCGGCCCAAGCGGCGCGGGGAAATCGACGCTGCTCAATCTGATCGCTGGATTTCTGACGCCCGCCAGCGGCACCATCATGCTGGAAGGCCGCGTCCATACGCATACGCCGCCGTCCCAGCGACCGGTGTCGATGCTGTTTCAGGAAAATAATCTCTTCAGCCACCTGACGGTGCGCCAGAACATCAGCCTGGGGATGAGCCCGCGCCTCAAGCTCACCGACGATCAGCAACGCAGGCTACAGGTCATCGCCGGACAAATGGGGATTGAATCAATGCTGGAAAGGCTACCGGGCGAGCTTTCCGGCGGCCAGCGCCAACGCGCCGCGCTGGCCCGTTGCCTGGTGCGGCAGCAACCCATTCTGCTACTGGACGAACCCTTTTCCGCGCTCGATCCGGCGCTACGTCAGGAGATGCTGCAATTAGTCGACGACGTGTGTCAGCGCCAGAATCTGACGCTGCTGATGGTGTCGCACAGCGTTGAAGACGCGGCGCGAATTGCGGCGCGGGCAATGGTGGTGGCGGAAGGGCGAATCGCCTGGGATGGTAAGACCGAAGCGCTGCTGAGCGGTAAGGCCAGCGCTTCGGCATTGTTAGGTATCGCTGAGTGAGGGATTGCCGGATGGCGGCTACGCCTTATCCGGCCTACAAATGGGTACGCACGTAGCCGCCATCAGGCACGTTACAGCCCGACCACCTTACGCAAAATCTCGATATACACCGGCATCAGCGGATGACGAATCACGCTGACCAGCGCCACCACGCCAACGCCCAGAATCAGCGGCGCCAGAATCAGTAAACGCTGACGCGTCAGCACGTTGCTGAGACGGTCGTGATTCTCCTTTGCGCTACGCCACAGTCGCCAGCACAGCCACGCGCCGAGCCACAACAGCAACGCCGCCGCCAGCAGCAGCCACTTAAAGCTGGCGCTATTTTCATCGGCGGGAATATCAATCGCCGCGCCGGCGAGGATCCCCGGAAGGAAATAGAGCGGCGGCCACAGCAGGCAACCAATGATATTCGGGGGAATAAACCGGGCAATCGGCAGATCGAGCATGCCCGCCACCATGGGCACCACGGGGCGAGTGGGCCCAATAAAGCGGCCAACCAGAATCGTAAACATACTGTGCTGATGCAGCGCGTATTCGGTTTTATCGAGCAGCGCTTTGTTTTTCTTCATAAACGACCAGCGGTGCAGCGGCTTTTTAAAGCGCCAACCCAGCCAGAAGGAGATCCAATCACCCAGCAGGCAGCCCACGATCCCCGCCAGCCACGCCTGCCAGAAGTTCACCTCGCCGCCGCCAATAAGCGCGCCCAGGCCTGCCATCATCACGGTGCCCGGCAAAATCAGCCCCACTAACGCCAGTGATTCCAGAAACGCCACCAGCGCCACCGCAATCAGCGAGTAGGTCGTGGACTGCGTAATAAAGTGTTCCAGCAATGCTTGCATAGTGTGCCCGGTTTGAAAACGAAGCAGGGATTCTCCAGAGCCCCCTCTGCATCGTCAAGCCATCAATTGTCTAAATAGTTTACTGGCAAAGACAAAAGCCGACACAGTGCATTTCCTTTTCTTTACTTTTTATTCACAGCCGGCGCGGAATTCGCTGGGGCTGGCGCCGGTACATTTTTTAAAGACCCGGGAGAAATAGAGCTGATCTTCAAAGCCGACATTGCGCCCGACGCTGGCAATCGGCATGCGCGTGGTGCTCAGCAGCAGCTTGGCCTGGCTGATGCGCTGATCTTCACGCCAGCTCAGCACGCTAACGCCCAGTTGCTGGCGGAAAAGATGCGACAGCCTTGATGGCGACAGGCAGACGTGCTGGGCCACACTGGCAATATCAAACTGACTATCGGCAAGATGATCGCTGATGTACTGGCAGGCATCGCGTACGCGGTTATCCATGGGCGGATGCAGCGATTCGTTGATCGCCTCCATGCGCCGCAGCAGCAGTTGCTCAAGCAGGTTGATGGCCAGCAGTTCGGAATAGCGCCCTACGCCCTGTCCGGCGTCGATAATTTTACCGAACAGCTCGGAAATTTCGCTCTGGTGCGCTTCATCCGGGCGATAAAAACCGGTTTGCGCCACGATGGCGGGCCAGTTTAGCCACTCGTGCCAGTAGGCGCGCGGGCGGAAATAGACCCACTGGTGATACCACTCGCTGGCGTCCGGGTGGCGGCCATAGTGGTGAATTTCGCCCGGCGGGAACAGCAGCATGTCACCCTGGCGGCAGACAAACTGCTTGCCCTGGTTTTCAATCACCCCTTCACCGCGCACCGTCAGGTTCAGAATAAACCCCTTCATGCCCAGCGGTCGGTCGATGAAAAAGTCCAGGTAACCACCGGCTTCAATCGGCGTTAACCCCGCCACCAGATGGGCGTTAAAGGAATAACCAGGCAGCAGGGGATCGTTTTGCATTTCAGCCATTTCTGCACGCTCTCACTGATATTTAAAGAAACCAATTATCCATATTCGGCTTTTTATCGGCACGGCCGCCGCGCTCAATGAATAACAGAACCGACGCGGCTGTCAACCCTGTTATTTCAAAGCACTTAGAGAATAAAGCCGCAAGAGAAGCCGGCTCATAACCACAACTGAAGTGTCTATAAAGACGACAGAAAAGTCCACATTGATTATTTGCACGGCGTCACACTTTGTGAAGTCACAGCAAGATCATCCATAAGATTAGCGGTTCCAGCCTGACGTTTTTTTGCGGGGATATCTACTGTTTCACTATCACGTTTTCATTGAGATGGAGTAACACGATGGCAATCGCAATTGGCCTCGATTTTGGCAGTGACTCAGTCCGCGCCCTGGCAGTAGATTGCGCGACGGGGGAAGAAATCGCGACCAGCGTTGAGTGGTATCCGCGCTGGCAGGAAGGGCGTTTCTGCGACGCGCCGAACAACCGTTTCCGCCACCACCCGCGCGACTATATTGAATCCATGGAAGCGGCGCTGAAGGGCGTGCTGGCCGAACTCTCCAGCGCACAGCGCGCGGACGTGGTCGGCATCGGCGTCGACAGCACCGGCTCCACCCCGGCGCCGATTGACGCCGACGGCAACGTGCTGGCGCTGAAAGAGGCGTTCGCCGACAACCCGAACGCCATGTTCGTCCTGTGGAAAGATCACACCGCAGTAGAAGAGGCAGAGGCCATCACGCGCCTGTGCCACCAGCCGGGCAAAGAAGATTACTCTCGCTATATTGGCGGTATTTACTCCAGCGAATGGTTCTGGGCCAAGATTCTTCATGTCACTCGCGAAGACCCCGCCGTGGCGCAAGCCGCAGCATCGTGGATTGAGCTGTGCGACTGGGTTCCCGCGCTGCTTTCCGGCACCACCCGTCCGCAGGATATCCGCCGCGGTCGCTGCAGCGCCGGGCATAAATCGCTGTGGCACGAAAGCTGGGGCGGCCTGCCGCCGGCGTCGTTCTTCGACGAACTGGATCCCATTATCAACCAACATCTGCCCTGCCCGCTGTTTAACGAAACCTGGACTGCCGACGTGCCGGTCGGCACGCTAACCGCCGAATGGGCGGAGCGCCTGGGGCTTTCTACCCAAGTCGCTATTTCCGGCGGCGCATTCGACTGTCATATGGGCGCGGTTGGCGCAGGCGCACAGCCTAATGCGCTGGTGAAAGTCATTGGCACTTCAACCTGCGACATTCTGATTGCTGATAAACAGAGCGTTGGCAGCCGTACCGTGAAAGGTATCTGCGGCCAGGTTGACGGTAGCGTAGTGCCGGACTTTATCGGTATGGAGGCAGGTCAATCCGCATTCGGCGACATCTATGCCTGGTTTGGTCGCGTACTTGGCTGGCCGCTGGAGCAGCTTGCCGCACAGCACCCGGAGCTGAAAGAGCAGATCAAAGCCAGCCAGAAACAGCTGTTACCTGCATTGACCGAAGCCTGGGCCGCTAACCCGTCGCTCGACCATCTCCCGGTGGTGCTCGACTGGTTTAATGGTCGCCGCACCCCGAACGCGAATCAGCGCCTGAAAGGGGTCATTACTGATTTAAACCTCGCCACCGACGCTCCGGCACTGTTTGGCGGGCTGATTGCCGCCACCGCCTTTGGCGCGCGCGCCATCATGGAGTGCTTCACCGACCAGGGTATTGCAGTGAACAACGTCATGGCGCTGGGCGGCATCGCGCGTAAAAACCGCGTCATCATGCAGGCCTGCTGCGACGTGCTGAACCGTCCGCTGCAAATCGTCGCCTCCGACCAGTGCTGCGCGCTGGGTGCCGCTATCTTCGCCGCGGTGGCCGCCGGCGTTTACGCCGATATCCCGATCGCGCAGGGCAAAATGGCCAGCCGCGTAGAACATACCTTACAGCCACGCCCGGCGCAGGCTGCACGCTTTGAAGAACTCTATCAGCGCTACCAGCAATGGGCCGAAAGCGCTGAACACCATTATCTCCCTGCTGCTTCGTCGGAAAAAACCGCCGCTACCCGCGCAGCCCTGACTCATTAAAGGATACGAACATGACCGTTTTTGATAATTATGAAGTGTGGTTTGTCATTGGTAGCCAGCACCTGTATGGGCCGGAAACGCTGCGTCAGGTGACGCAAAACGCGGAGCACGTGGTCAATGCCTTAAACGCCGAAGGGAAACTACCGTGCAAACTGGTGCTGAAGCCGCTGGGTACCCGCCCGGACGAAATCACCGCCATCTGCCGCGACGCGAACTACGACCAGAAATGTGCTGGTCTGGTCGTCTGGCTGCACACCTTCTCTCCGGCGAAGATGTGGATCAATGGCCTCGCTATCCTCAATAAACCGCTGCTGCAATTCCATACCCAGTTCAACGCGGCGCTGCCGTGGGACAGCATCGATATGGACTTTATGAACCTGAACCAGACCGCACACGGCGGCCGCGAGTTCGGTTTCATCGGCGCACGCATGCGTCAGCAGCACAGCGTGGTTACCGGCCACTGGCAGGACAAACATGCGCAAGAGCGCATTGGCTCATGGATGCGCCAGGCGGTCTCTAAGATTGATACTCGTCAGCTGAAAGTGTGCCGCTTTGGCGACAACATGCGTGAAGTGGCGGTCACCGACGGCGATAAAGTCGCGGCGCAGATCAAGTTCGGTTTCTCCGTGAACACCTGGGCGGTGGGCGACCTGGTGCAGGTCGTCAACGCAGTTACCGACGGTGAAATCAGCGCGCTGATCGACGAATACGAAAGCAGCTACCGCTTTACTCCAGCTACCCAGATTCACGGCGACAAGCGCCAGAACGTGCTGGACGCCGCACGCATCGAGCTGGGCATGAAGCGCTTCCTCGAAGAAGGCGGCTTCCACGCCTTCACCACCACCTTTGAAGATTTGCACGGCCTGAAACAGCTCCCGGGCCTCGCCGTGCAGCGCCTGATGCAGCAAGGCTATGGCTTTGCGGGCGAAGGCGACTGGAAAACCGCCGCCCTGCTTCGCATTATGAAAGTGATGTCGACCGGTCTACAGGGCGGCACCTCATTTATGGAAGACTACACCTACCACTTTAACGGCGGTAACGACCTGGTGCTCGGCTCACACATGCTGGAAGTGTGCCCGTCTATCGCGGTGGAAGAGAAACCGCTGCTCGACGTCCAGCACCTCGGCATCGGCGGCAAGGCCGATCCGGCGCGTCTGATTTTCAACACCCAAACCGGCCCGGCGATCGTCGCCAGCATGATCGATCTCGGCGATCGCTATCGCCTGCTGGTTAACACCATTGAAACCGTGAAAACCCCGCACGATCTGCCGAAGCTGCCGGTAGCGAACGCCCTGTGGAAAGCGCATCCAAACCTCGAAACCGCGTCTGAAGCGTGGATCGTTGCGGGCGGTGCGCACCACACCGTGTTCAGCCACGCGCTGACGCTAGACGATATGCGCCAGTTCGCCGAGCTGCATGATATCGAAATTGCGGTGATCGACAACGACACCCGCATGCCGGCCTTTAAAGACGCGCTGCGCTGGAACGAAGTGTATTACGGGTCCAAACGTTAAGCCGCTTTCCCCCTCACCCTAACCCTCTCCCAACGGGAGAGGGGACCGATCGAGCGAGAACTCCGCCCTTCCCCCTCACTAACGGGGAGAGGGAACCAATCGGGCACAGACTCCGCCCTTCCCCCTCTCCCTATGGGAGAGGGTCGGGGTGAGGGAAATTCAGACTCGGAGCAAAACATGTTAGAAGAACTCAAACGCCAGGTCCTGAACGCTAATCTGGCGCTGCCAAAACACAATCTGGTCACCCTCACCTGGGGCAACGTCAGTGCCGTCGACCGCGAGCGTGGCCTGCTGGTGATTAAGCCGTCCGGCGTTGATTACGGCGTGATGACCGCCGAAGATATGGTGGTGGTCAGCCTGGAAACCGGAGAAGTGGTGGAAGGCAACAAAAAGCCATCCTCCGATACACCGACTCATCGCCTGCTGTATCAGGCGTTTCCAACGCTCGGTGGCATCGTGCACACCCACTCGCGTCACGCCACCATCTGGGCGCAGGCCGGGCAGCCAATTCCGGCGACAGGGACCACCCACGCCGACTATTTTTACGGCCCGGTGCCCTGCACTCGCCTGATGACCGATGAGGAAATCAACGGCGACTACGAATGGGAAACGGGCGCGGTCATTGTCGAAACCTTCCGTGATAACGGCATTGATCCGGCGCAAATGCCCGGCGTACTGGTCCACTCCCATGGCCCGTTCGCGTGGGGGAAAAACGCCGAAGACGCGGTGCATAACGCCATCGTGCTGGAAGAGATCGCCTATATGGGCATCTTCTGCCGCCAGTTGGCGCCGCAGTTACCGGAGATGCAGCAGACGCTGCTGGATAAGCACTATCTGCGCAAGCACGGCGCGAAAGCGTATTACGGGCAGTAGCCTGGACGAGGCGCAGCCTACTCCGGAATCCCCCGGCGACACCTGTATAAAACACCAGCTTCTTTATCTAAACCAAGCTATACTCAAGCCTGGTTTTTTGTTGATGAGAGCACGCGTGACGCAGCCACAAGCTGGTTTTTTACTCACCCGCCACTGGCGGGATACGCCGCAGGGCACTGAACTGGCTTTCTGGCTGGCGACCGACGACGGCCCGCTACAGGTCACCCTGCCGCCGCAGGAATCTGTTGCATTTATCCCTGAATCTCAGCGTACGCAGGTTGAACGCCTGCTGCACAGCGAAAACGGGGTACGTCTGGCACCGCTCGCCCTCAAAGACTTCCATCGCCAGCCGGTTTTCGGCCTGTACTGCCGCGCCCATCGCCAGCTCATGCGGCTGGAAAAAGTGCTCCGCGAGAACGGCATCACCGTCTACGAAGCCGATATCCGCCCGCCGGAGCGCTATCTGATGGAGCGCTTTATCACCGCGCCGGTGTGGGTTGAAGGCGAAAAATCGGCAACCGGGCTGCGTAACGCACGCATGAAGCCACACCCCGAGTACCGCCCGCCGCTGAAATGGGTGTCGCTGGATATCGAAACCAGCCGCCACGGCGAACTGTACTGCATCGGGCTGGAAGGCTGCGGGCAACGCACCGTCTACATGCTCGGCAGCCCGCCCGCGCAGCCGCCACAGGTCGATTTCCATCTCGAATATGTCGCCAGCCGCCCGCTGCTGTTGGAAAAACTCAACGCCTGGTTTGCCGAACATGACCCGGACGTGCTGATTGGCTGGAACGTCGTGCAGTTCGACCTGCGCGTACTGCAAAAAAGCGCCGAACGCTACAAAGTGCCGCTATTGCTCGGGCGCGGCGGCAGCGAACTGGAGTGGCGTGAACACGGCTTTAAGAACGGCGTATTCTTCGCTCAGGCTGCCGGGCGGCTGATTATCGACGGCATCGAGGCGCTGAAATCCGCCTTCTGGAACTTCACCTCGTTTTCGCTGGAGAACGTCGCCCGCGAGCTGCTGGGCGAAGGCAAGGCGATAGATAACCCATGGGACCGAATGGACGAAATTGACCGCCGTTTCGCCGAAGATAAGCCCGCACTGGCGACCTATAACCTCAAAGACTGCGAGCTGGTGACGCGCATCTTCCGCCAAACCGAGATCATGCCTTTTTTACTGGAGCGCGCCACGGTCAACGGCCTGGCGGTCGATCGGCACGGCGGTTCGGTCGCGGCTTTCAGCCACCTCTATTTTCCGCGGATGCATCGCCTCGGCTACGTCGCGCCGAATCTCGGCGAAGTGCCGCCGCAGGCCAGTCCCGGCGGTTATGTCATGGACTCCCGCCCCGGCTTGTACGACTCGGTACTGGTCCTCGACTACAAAAGCCTGTACCCGTCGATCATCCGCTCTTTCCTGATCGATCCGGTTGGGCTGATTGAAGGGATGGCGCACCCCGATGCGGCGCACAGTACCGAAGGTTTTCTGGATGCCTGGTTTTCGCGTGACAAACATTGTCTGCCAGGGATCGTCAGCCAGATCTGGCACGCCCGTGATGAAGCCAAACAGCAGAAAAATAAGCCGCTTTCTCAGGCGCTAAAGATCATTATGAACGCCTTCTATGGCGTGCTGGGCACCAGCGCTTGCCGCTTTTTCGATCCGCGCCTGGCGTCATCTATCACCATGCGCGGCCACGCGATCATGCGCCAGACCAGGGCGCTGATTGAGTCACAGGGCTATGACGTGATTTACGGCGATACCGACTCCACCTTCGTCTGGCTCAAACGCGCCCACGGCGAGGAAGAAGCGGCGAAAATTGGCCGCTCGCTGGTGAATTTTGTGAACCAATGGTGGGCCGACGAGCTGCAAAAAAGCGGGCTGACCAGCGCGCTGGAACTGGAGTTTGAAACCCACTTTTGCCGTTTCCTGATGCCGACCATTCGCGGTGCCGATACCGGCAGCAAGAAACGCTATGCCGGGATGATTCAGGACGGCGACAAGCAGCGGATGATGTATAAGGGGCTGGAGACCGTGCGCACCGACTGGACACCGCTGGCGCAGCAGTTCCAGCAGGCGCTGTATCTGCGCATCTTCCGCAACGAACCGTACCGGGATTTCATCCTCGAAACCATTGATAAGCTGATGAACGGCGAGCTGGATGACCAGTTAGTCTACCGCAAGCAGCTGCGGCGTCCGCTTGCAGACTATCAGCGAAACGTGCCGCCGCATGTCCGCGCCGCGCGCCTTGCTGATGAACAGAACGTGCGGTTAGGACGTCCGCAGCAGTACCAGCAGCGCGGTAGCATCCGCTACGTCTGGACCACCAACGGCCCGGAGCCACTGGACTACCAGCAGTCGCCGCTCGACTATGACCACTATCTCACCAAACAATTAGCCCCCGTCGCCGAAGGAATTCTCCCCTTTATTGACGACGATTTTGCTACAATAGTGACGGGGCAACTGGGGTTGTTTTGACAGGTGACTAACGTCCCGCCATCCAGTACCATAGCGCCCTTTCCATTCCTGGACCAAATTCACTCGCCGCCTCCTTTCAGGTGGTGGCTGAATATTGCCTGCAATTTATTAAAGATAGAGCCGAACATATATGCCTTTTACACTTGGTCAACGCTGGATCAGCGATACAGAAAGCGAACTGGGACTTGGTACTGTTGTTGCAATGGATGCACGCACCGTCACCCTGCTCTTTCCGGCAACCGGAGAGAACCGTCTGTATGCCCGTAGTGACTCCCCCGTGACCCGCGTAATGTTCAACCCCGGCGACACGATCACAAGCCATGAAGGCTGGCAGTTGCTCGTTGATGAAGTTAAAGAAGAAAATGGCCTGCTGGCATATATCGGCACCCGCCTGGATACCGAAGAAACCAACGTGATGCTGCGCGAAGTGCTGCTCGACAGCAAACTGGTGTTCAGCAAGCCGCAAGACCGTCTCTTTGCCGGGCAAATTGACCGTATGGACCGATTTGCGCTGCGCTACCGCGCGCGTAAATACCAGAGCGAGCAATACCGCATGCCGTGGAGTGGCCTGCGCGGCCAGCGCACCAGCTTGATCCCACATCAGCTCAACATCGCCCATGACGTGGGCCGTCGCCATGCGCCGCGCGTCCTGCTGGCAGACGAAGTGGGCTTAGGGAAAACCATTGAAGCCGGGATGATCCTGCACCAGCAGTTGCTCTCCGGCGCCGCTCAGCGCGTGCTGATTATTGTTCCGGAAACCCTGCAACATCAGTGGCTGGTTGAAATGCTGCGCCGCTTCAACCTGCGCTTCGCGCTGTTCGACGACGAGCGCTATGCCGAAGCCCAGCACGATGCCTACAACCCGTTTGAAACCGAACAGCTGGTGATCTGCTCGCTGGACTTCGTGCGCCGCAACAAACAGCGCCTGGAGCATCTGTGCGACGCCGAGTGGGACCTGATGGTCGTCGACGAAGCGCACCACCTGGTGTGGAGCGAAGACGCGCCAAGTCGCGAATATCTGGCCATTGAAGAGCTGGCCGAGCGTGTACCGGGGGTCCTGCTGCTGACCGCAACGCCGGAACAACTCGGAATGGAAAGCCACTTTGCCCGTCTGCGCCTGCTGGACCCGAACCGCTTCCACGATTTTGAGCAGTTTGTCGAAGAACAGAAAAACTACCGTCCAGTGGCTGACGCCGTGGCGCTGCTGCTGGCGGGGAATAAGCTCAGCAACGACGAGCTGAACATGCTCGGCGAGCTGATTGGCGAGCAGGATATCGAAGCGCTGCTGCAAACTGCCAACAGCGATCGCGAAGGCTCCGAGGCTGCGCGCCAGGAACTGATCAGCATGCTGATGGACCGCCACGGCACCAGCCGCGTGCTGTTCCGTAACACCCGTAACGGCGTGAAAGGCTTCCCGAAACGCGAGCTGCACACCATCAAACTGCCGCTGCCGGCGCAGTACCAGACGGCAATTAAGGTTTCCGGCATTATGGGCGCCCGCAAAAGCGCCGAAGAGCGCGCGCGCGACATGCTCTACCCGGAGCAGATTTATCAGGAATTTGAAGGCGATACCGGCACCTGGTGGAACTTCGACCCGCGCGTTGAGTGGCTGATGGGCTACCTGACCAGCCATCGCTCCCAGAAGGTTTTGGTTATCTGCGCCAAAGCGGCCACCGCGCTCCAGCTGGAGCAGGTGCTGCGCGAGCGTGAAGGCATCCGCGCCGCCGTGTTCCACGAAGGCATGTCGATTATCGAACGCGACCGTGCCGCCGCCTGGTTTGGCGAAGAAGACAGCGGCGCGCAGGTGCTGCTGTGCTCGGAAATCGGCTCTGAAGGCCGTAACTTCCAGTTCGCCAGCAACCTGGTGATGTTCGACCTGCCGTTCAACCCGGACCTGCTGGAGCAGCGTATTGGCCGTCTGGACCGTATCGGCCAGGCGCACGATATTCAGATCCACGTACCTTATTTAGAGAAAACCGCGCAGTCCGTGCTGGTGCGCTGGTACCACGAAGGTCTGGACGCCTTTGAACATACCTGCCCAACCGGTCGTACTATCTATGACAGCGTGCACGACCAGCTGATCACCTATCTGGCCGCGCCGGAAACCACCGAAGGCTTCGACGAGCTGATTAAATCCAGCCGCGAGCAGCACGATGCGCTGAAGGCACAGCTCGAACAGGGCCGCGACCGTCTGCTGGAGATCCATTCCAACGGCGGCGAAAAAGCGCAGAAGCTGGCAGAAAGCATTGAAGAGCAGGATGACGACACCAACCTGATCGCCTTCGCGATGAACCTGTTCGATATCGTCGGCATTAACCAGGACGACCGCGGCGAGAACCTGATCGTCCTGACGCCGTCCGACCACATGCTGGTGCCGGACTTCCCGGGCCTGCCGGAAGACGGCTGCACGGTCACTTTCGAACGAGACATCGCCCTGTCGCGCGAAGACGCGCAGTTCCTGACCTGGGAACATCCGCTGATTCACAACGGGCTGGATCTGATCCTCTCCGGCGACACCGGCAGCAGTACCCTTTCGCTGCTGAAAAACAAAGCGCTGCCGGTCGGCACGCTGCTGCTGGAGCTGATCTACGTGGTGGAAGCTCAGGCGCCGAAGCAGCTGCAGCTCAACCGCTTCCTGCCGCCGACGCCGGTGCGTATGCTGCTCGACAAAAATGGCACCAACCTCGCCGCGCAGGTCGAGTTTGAAACCTTCAACCGTCAGCTCAGCGCGGTGAATCGCCATACCGGCAGCAAGCTGGTGAACGCGGTGCAGCAGGATGTGCACACAATCCTGCAAAAAGGCGAAGCGCAGATTGAGAAAGCCGCGCAGGCGCTGATTGCCGCCGCGCGTGAAGAGGCGGACGAGAAACTCAGCGCCGAGCTGTCGCGTCTGGAAGCCCTGAAGGCGGTGAACCCAAACATCCGCGACGATGAGCTTTCGGCAATTGAAAGCAACCGTCAGCAGGTGATGGAAAGCCTGTCCCAGGCAGGATGGCGTCTGGACGCGCTGCGTCTTATCGTCGTCACTCACCAGTAACCGGAGCCGTTATGGGAATGGAAAACTACCATCCGCCGCAGGACCCGTGGCTGGTTATTCTCTATCAGGATGAGCACATTATGGTGGTCAACAAGCCGAGCGGCTTGTTGTCCGTCCCGGGCCGTCTTGAGGAGCATAAAGACAGCATCATGACCCGCGTGCAGCGCGATTATCCCCAGGCGGAGTCCGTACACCGTCTGGATATGGCGACCAGCGGTGTGATCGTAGTGGCCCTGACCAAAGCTGCGGAACGGGAGCTTAAGCGCCAGTTCCGCGAGCGCGAGCCGAAAAAGCAGTACGTGGCGCGCGTGTGGGGACATCCGCAACCGCAGGAAGGTCTGGTGGACTTACCGCTGATTTGCGACTGGCCGAACCGGCCAAAGCAGAAAGTGTGCTATGAAACCGGCAAGGCGGCGCAAACGGAATATGAAGTGCTGGAGTATGCGGCGGATAACACCGCGCGGGTGAAGCTCAAACCGATTACCGGGCGCTCTCACCAGTTGCGTGTGCACATGCTGGCGCTGGGCCACCCGATTCTCGGCGATCGCTTCTACGCCCACGACGAGGCACTGGCGATGGCGCCGCGGTTGCAGCTGCACGCCGAGACGTTAACCATTACGCATCCAAAGTTTGGCAATAGCATGACGTTTAAGGCGCCAGTGGATTTTTAGACCGCGCCTGTTTTACCTCTCCCCTCATGGGAGAGGTAACCGTTCGCATGCGCTTCAGGTTTCGGTTTTCTCCCTTGCCCCTTTGGGGACAGGGCCGGGCGCTTACTTAAACCCTTTCTGCTCTTTAATCAGCTCGTACGCCTTCTGAATTTCCTGCGCCTTCTGCTTGGCCATCTCCATCATCTCCGGCGGCAGCCCTTTCGCCACCAGCTTATCCGGGTGATGTTCGCTCATCAGCTTACGATAGGCGCGCTTGATGGTCGTGGCATCGTCGCTCGGCTTCACGCCCAGTACGTTGCAGGCATCCTCCAGCGTCGGCCCGCGCTGCGTCTGCTGCCAGCCGCCACCCTGACCGCCCTGAGAGTGCTGATGATAGCCACCGCCAAACTGCGCGCCGCCCTGCATCATACGCAGGAACTGGTCAAACTGGTCACGGGAGATACCCAGCTCTTCGGCAATGATGTACAGCACGTCGCGCTCGTTCGGGTGCAGCGATCCGTCGGCAAACGCCGCCTGAATCTGGATTTCAAGAAACATCCGAATCAGATCGAAACGCCCGAAGCACACGCTACGGAATTGACGCATCTTTTCGCGCAGCGGGTAATTATCCGACTTACCGACGCGAAACGCCTGCTGCGCCGCCGTACGCGACTCACCGTGCAGATTCATGCGGTCCATAAACAGACTCGCAATATGAATATCCGCCTCCGTCACGCGCCCTTTCGATTTGGTCAGGTGCCCCATCACTTCAAACGTGGTCGCAAAAAACAGCGACTGACGCTGCTGTTGGTTAGCAAACCAGTTCACGCGACGGCTGCGCGCCTTATCAAACATGTGGCCCACGAGCAGCCCGAGGACTACGCCCCAGAAGCCGCCGCCCATCATCAGGGCAACCGCCACACCAATCACTTTTCCCCAATACTGCATATACTCCCCAAATCGTCATGCCAGCGGCTAAAATATGCATTATCATACCTGTCATTCAATGCCGTGCATAACACCTCTGGCGAGAACGGGCAGGATAAAACTAGCGTGAGAACGATGAGTACGTTAGTCTCTGACCGTTTGCATGCCGCAATGCTATAGATGACGGAACAACAAATACAACGTATGAAAAAACGTATTCCCACTCTCCTCGCGACCATGATCGCCAGCGCCTTGTACAGCCAGCAGGGAATGGCAGCCGATCTCGCCTCTCAATGTATGCTTGGCGTACCGAGCTACGATCGTCCACTGGTGAGCGGCCCGACAAACGAGCAGCCTGTCACCATTACGGCCGACCACGCTGATGGCAACTACCCGGATAATGCCTCATTTAAAGGCAACGTCGATATTAATCAGGGTAATAGCCGCCTGCAGGCTGATGAAGTTCAGCTGCACCAAAAGCAGGCTGAGGGTATGGCTACGCCGGTGCGCACCGTTGATGCGCTCGGCAACGTCCACTATGACGATAATCAGGTGATTCTGAAAGGGCCAAAAGCCTGGTCAAACCTGAATACCAAAGATACTAACGTCTGGAAAGGCGACTACCAGATGGTTGGCCGTCAGGGCCGCGGTACCGCCGACGTCATGAAACAGCGCGGCGAAAACCGCTATACCATTCTGGAAAACGGTACCTTTACCTCCTGCCTGCCGGGTTCTAACACCTGGAGCGTGGTGGGCAGCGAAGTCATCCACGACCGCGAAGAGCAGGTCGCTGAGATCTGGAACGCCCGCTTCAAAATTGGCCCGGTGCCGGTGTTCTATAGCCCGTACCTGCAGTTGCCGGTTGGCGACAAGCGTCGTTCAGGCTTCCTGATCCCCAACGCCAAGTATGGCAGTTCCAACGGCTTCGAGTTCATGCTGCCGTACTACTGGAACATCGCGCCAAACATGGATGCGACGATCACGCCGCACTACATGGATAAGCGCGGCGGCGTCATGTGGGAGAACGAATTCCGCTATCTGACCCAGGCCGGACAAGGCCTTTTCGAGCTGGACTATCTGCCTTCGGACAGCGTCTATTCTAACGACCACCCGAGCGATGATAACAGTCGCCGCTGGCTGTTCTACTGGCGTCACGCCGGGGTGATGGATCAGGTGTGGCGCTTTAATGCCGACTACACCAAAGTCAGCGATCCGGACTACTTCAACGACTTTGACTCGAAGTACGGTTCCAGTACCGACGGCTACGCCACGCAGAAGCTGAGCGTAGGCTATGCGGATCAAAACTTCGACGCCACCGTGTCGACCAAACAGTTCCAGGTCTTTGACCGCCGTAACAGCAACTCCTATTCTGCAGAACCACAGCTGGATGTTAACTTCTACCAGAACGACGTAGGGCCTTTTGACACCCATGTCTATGCCCAGGCGGTGAAGTTCGTTAACAGCAACGGCAGCCTGCCAGAAGCGACGCGTGTTCACCTTGAGCCAACCATCAACCTGCCGCTGGGCAACCGTTGGGGTAGCCTGAACACCGAAGCCAAGCTGCTGGCAACGCACTATGACCAGACCAATATCGACGACTACAACAGCGACAGCAGCCATAATCCGCTGGCAAGCTCCGTCAGCCGCACCATGCCGCAGCTGAAAGTCGATGGGAAGATGGTGTTTGAGCGCGATATGGTGCTCAGCCCGGGCTACACTCAAACGCTGGAGCCGCGCGCACAGTATCTGTACGTGCCGTACCGCGATCAGAGCAAGATCAACAACTACGACTCAGCCTTCCTACAGTCCGACTACTCCGGCCTGTTCCGCGATCGTACCTACAGTGGTCTCGACCGCATTGCCTCCGCGAACCAGATCACGACCGGCGTCACATCACGCATTTATGATGACGCCGCCGTTGAACGTTTTAACGTTTCTGTTGGTCAAATCTACTATTTCACCGAGTCTCGCACCGGTGATGACAACATTAACTGGGAGAAAGACAACAAAACGGGTTCACTGGTATGGGCTGGTGATACCTACTGGCGCATCAGCGACAAATGGGGTCTGCGCGGCGGCATTCAGTACGATACGCGTCTGAACAACATCGCCACCAGCAGTTCGGCGATTGAGTACCGTCAGGATGAAGAGCGTTTGGTGCAGTTGACCTATCGCTACGCCAGCCCGGAATACATCCAAGCGACATTGCCGAAGAACTACTCAACCGACGAACAGTACCGTAACGGTATCTCGCAGGTGGGCGCAACGGCCAGCTGGCCGATTGTCGATCGCTGGTCCGTCGTCGGTGCCTACTACTTTGACACCAACACTCACAGTCCCGCCGATCAGATGCTGGGCGTGCAGTACAACTCCTGCTGTTACGCGATTCGCGTCGGCTACGAGCGCAAGCTCAACGGTTGGGATTACAACGGTTCAACCGGCGGGCAGTCGAAATATGACAACTCCATCGGCTTCAACATTGAGCTGCGTGGTCTGAGCTCTAACTACGGTCTGGGTACCCAGCAGATGCTGCGTTCCAACATCATGCCGTACCAGAGTTCGCTGTAAAGTAACTGGTTAGACACATCATCCGCACTGCGGTTAATTGAAATGGAAAAAGTATGAAGAACTGGAAAACGCTGCTTCTCGGTATCGCCTTAGTTGCGAATACCAGCTTCGCTGCCCCACAGGTTGTCGATAAAGTAGCAGCCGTCGTAAATAATGGCGTTGTCCTCGAGAGCGACGTCGATGGCCTGATGCAATCCGTTAAGATGAACGCTGGCCAGGCTGGCCAGCAGCTGCCGGATGATGCGACACTTCGTCACCAGATTCTGGAACGTCTGATCATGGATCAGATTATCCTGCAGATGGGGCAGAAAATGGGCGTCAAAGTCTCCGATGAGCAGCTCGACGCGGCCATTGCCAACATCGCCAAGCAGAACAATATGACGATGGATCAGATGCGTAGCCGTCTGGCGTACGACGGGATGAACTACAACACCTATCGCAACCAGATCCGCAAAGAGATGCTGATATCTGAAGTGCGCAACAACGAAGTTCGTCGCCGCATTACCGTTCTGCCCCAGGAAGTGGACGCGCTGGCAAACCAGATTGGTAACCAGAACGACGCCAGCACCGAGCTGAACCTCAGCCACATCCTGGTGCCGCTGCCGGAAAACCCAACCTCCGATCAGGTGAACGAAGCACAGAGCCAGGCAGAATCTATCGTTGAGCAGGCGCGTAACGGCGCAGACTTCGGCAAGCTCGCCATCACCTACTCCGCAGACCAACAGGCACTGAAAGGCGGCCAGATGGGCTGGGGTCGTATTCAGGAACTGCCAGCCATCTTCGCTCAGGCACTGAGCACCGCGAAGAAAGGCGATATCGTCGGTCCAATCCGTTCCGGCGTGGGCTTCCACATCCTGAAAATCAACGATATGCGCGGCCAGTCTCAGAGCATCTCTGTGACCGAAACCCACGCTCGCCACATTCTGCTTAAGCCATCTCCGGTGATGACCGACGACCAGGCTCGCGCGAAGCTGGAACAGGTTGCCGCGGATATCCGCAGTGGCAAAACCACCTTTGAGAAAGCGGCTCGTGAGCTGTCTCAGGATCCAGGCTCGGCTAACCAGGGCGGCGATTTAGGTTGGGCCACCCCGGACATCTACGATCCGTCGTTCCGCGATGCGCTGATGAAGCTGAACAAGGGCCAGATTAGCGCCCCGATTCACTCTTCCTTCGGCTGGCACCTGATTCAGCTGCTGGACACCCGCAACGTTGACCGCACCGATGCGGCACAGAAAGATCGTGCCTATCGTATGCTGATGAACCGTAAGTTCTCTGAAGAAGCGGCTACCTGGATGCAGGAACAGCGCGCCAGCGCTTACGTTAAAATTCTGAGCAACTAATGACTCAACATCGTGTCGTTATCACTCCCGGCGAACCCGCCGGGATTGGTCCGGATCTCGCGATCCAACTGGCCCAGCGCGACTGGCCGCTTGAACTGGTCGTCTGCGCTGATGCCAGCCTGCTCACCGAGCGGGCGAAACTTCTTGGTCTTCCCCTCACGCTTCTCCCCTACGCTCCCGAACAGCCTGCAAAACCGCAACGCGCCGGTACGCTAACGCTGCTGCCCGTTGCGCTGCATGCGCCGGTGACGCCGGGTGAATTAAACGTGGAGAACGGTCGCTACGTCGTCGAGACGCTGGCGCGTGCCTGTGACGGCTGTCTGAACGGTGAATTTGCCGCGCTGGTCACCGGGCCTGTGCACAAAGGCATTATTAACGACGCAGGCATCCCGTTTACCGGGCATACCGAGTTCTTTGAAGAGCGTTCGGGCGCGGCGAAAGTGGTGATGATGCTGGCGACCGAAGAACTGCGCGTCGCGCTGGCGACCACGCACCTGCCGCTAAAAGCGGTCAGCGACGCCATCACGCCGGATCTGCTGCGGGAAGTCATCACCATCCTGCACGATGATTTGCGGAATAAGTTTGGTCTCGCCGAGCCACACGTACTCGTCTGCGGCCTGAACCCCCATGCGGGCGAAGGCGGCCATATGGGTACGGAAGAGATCGATACCATTATTCCGGTACTCGAAGAGATGCGGGCAAAAGGGATGAATCTGAGCGGGCCCCTGCCTGCCGACACCCTTTTTCAGCCGAAGTATCTTGACCATGCCGATGCCGTGCTGGCAATGTACCACGATCAGGGCCTTCCCGTGCTAAAATACCAGGGCTTTGGCCGTGGCGTGAATATTACGCTCGGTTTACCCTTTATTCGCACCTCCGTTGACCACGGCACCGCCCTTGAACTGGCAGGCCTTGGAAAAGCGGACGTCGGCAGTTTTATTACGGCGCTTAATCTCGCCATCAAAATGATTGTTAACTCTAATGAATAATCGAGTCCATCAGGGCCACTTAGCCCGTAAACGCTTCGGGCAAAACTTTCTCAACGATCAGTTCGTGATCGACAGCATTGTTGCGGCCATCAATCCGCAAAAAGGCCAGGCCATGGTTGAAATCGGCCCGGGCCTCGCCGCACTGACCGAACCGGTTGGCGAACGCCTTGACGAACTGACCGTGATCGAGCTTGACCGCGATCTGGCCGCGCGTCTGAAAACGCACCCGTTCCTCGGGCCGAAGCTGACGATTTATCAGCAGGATGCCATGACCATGAACTTCGGCGAGCTCTCCCAGACGCTGGGCCAGCCGCTGCGCGTGTTCGGCAACCTGCCGTATAACATCTCCACGCCGCTGATGTTCCACCTGTTTAGCTATACTAACGCCATTGCAGACATGCACTTCATGCTGCAAAAAGAGGTGGTTAACCGTCTGGTTGCCGGGCCGAACAGTAAAGCCTATGGTCGTCTGAGCGTCATGGCGCAGTATTACTGTAACGTGATCCCGGTTCTTGAAGTGCCGCCGAGCGCTTTCACACCGCCACCTAAAGTCGACTCTGCCGTCGTACGTCTCGTGCCGCACAGCACCATGCCGTACCCGGTAAAAGATGTTCGCGTCCTGAGCCGTATTACGACCGAGGCGTTCAACCAGCGTCGTAAGACGGTCCGCAACAGCCTTGGCAACCTGTTCAGTGTTGAGGTGTTGACGGAGCTGGGCATCGACCCGGCGATGCGAGCAGAAAATATCTCTGTTGCGCAGTACTGCAAGATGGCCAACTATCTGGCAGAAAATGCGCCCTCCAAGGAGAGCTAAACCATGATCGATTCGCCACGAGTTTGCGTCCAGGTACAGAGCGTCTACATTGAGACGCACTCCCAACCGGAAGAAGAGCGTTACGTCTTCGCCTACACGGTGACCATCCGCAATCTCGGGCGAAGCGCGGTTCAGCTTCTGGGCCGTTACTGGCTTATCACCAACGGTAACGGCCGCGAAACCGAAGTCCAGGGCGAGGGTGTGGTTGGCGTTCAACCGCACATCGGACCTGGCGAAGAGTATCAGTACACCAGCGGCGCCGTGCTGGAGACCCCGCTCGGCACCATGCAGGGCCACTATGATATGGTCGATGTCGACGGCGTGCCGTTCTCTATCGACATTCCCGTTTTCCGTCTCTTTGTTCCCACGCTGATTCATTAATCATGTCTACATACCTTATTGGCGACGTTCACGGTTGCTACGATGAATTAATCGCCCTTTTACAGCAGGTGGAATTTACGCCGGGCGAAGATACCCTGTGGTTAACGGGCGATCTGGTTGCGCGCGGCCCTGGCTCGCTGGACGTCCTGCGCTACGTGAAATCGCTGGGCGATAACGTCAAAATCGTATTGGGTAACCATGATCTGCACCTGCTGGCGGTGTTTGCGGGTATTAGCCGCAACAAGCCGAAAGACCGGTTGAACCCGCTGCTGGAAGCACCAGATGCAGACGAGTTGCTTAACTGGTTACGTCGTCAACCGCTGATGCAGGTAGATGAGGAGAAAAAGCTGGTGATGGCGCATGCGGGCATTACGCCGCAGTGGGATCTCGAAACGGCAAAACAATGCGCCCGCGACGTGGAAGCCGTGCTTTCAAGTGACTCCTATCCCTTCTTCCTTGATGCGATGTACGGTGATATGCCAAACAACTGGTCGCGGGATCTGAGCGGCCTCGCGCGCCTGCGTTTCATTACCAACGCCTTCACCCGTATGCGTTATTGTTTCCCGAACGGCCAGCTGGATATGTATAGCAAAGAGTCCCCTGAGAACGTGGCCGCGCCGCTCAAACCCTGGTTTATGCTGCCGGGGCCGGTGACCGAGGAGTACAGCGTAGCGTTTGGGCACTGGGCTTCGCTGGAAGGTAAAGGCACGCCGGAGAATATTTACGCGCTGGATACCGGTTGCTGCTGGGGCGGCGATCTGACCTGCCTGCGCTGGGAAGATAAAACGTATTTTGTGCAACCGTCGAACCGTCGGCTGGCGCCGGGCGAGAGCGAGGCGGTAGCTTCGTAGCACCATGCATCCACGACAGCACGTCGTCTGATGGAATAAGCAAAAAAATGCCGGGTCGAAACCCGGCATTTTTATTTAAGCGCAGCCTTAACGGCGCTCAAGCACTTCAAAACAGTAGCTGTGGGAATTCTGCTCGTCCGCATCGTGGAACTCGCTGAACACTGACTCCCACTGGTCCGGATCGTAGTCCGGGAAATGGGTATCGCCTTCCACTTCGGCGTCGATATGCGTCAAATACAGCTTCTGCGCTTTCGGCAGGAACTGCTCGTACACGCGCCCACCGCCGATGACCATAATTTCTTCCGCGTCGCCGCAGGCGGCAACGGCTTCATCGACCGATTTAACCCATAGTACGCGGTCATCAGTGCCCGGCTGGCTGCTGATAACAATGTTCTTACGTCCCGGCAGCGGGCGACCGATGGATTCCCAGGTCAGGCGACCCATCACCACGGGTTTGTTTAAGGTGTTGCATTTAAACCAGGCCAGATCGGCCGGCAGGTCCCACGGCATGGCGTTTTCCATACCGATGACGCGATCGACCGCTAGCGCAGCAATCAGACTGATCATTGAGTGTATCCCAGATGCGAAAAAAATTGTCGCCACTATACGGAAAGCATAATCTTTCGTCGACTGGCAGCCAGGTAAAGAATAAGAAAATTTTCAGATTTGCTGGCAAGTCCACGAAGGGAAAGTGGACAGCCAGCATTACACTTCACACATCACTAGAGCGTCGGTTTGACTTCCGGCTCATCCTCAGGGTTACCGCTGTGTTTTCCCTCTTCCGTCCCCTGCCAGCCATGACGCTGAATCACCGACAGATGGTTACGGTCTTCGTTGATAATTTCGGTCAACATAGCGCTGGTACGTTTAAATGCCGCCGCCCGCGAGGTCGCGTCGTTCTCGGCCATCTCCACCATCTCTTCCATCAACTGAACGTTAAAACGACGGAACAAATCGGCGCGCTCTCGCGCTTCGTACGCGCCCAGCCCGAGTGACTCCAGCGCCTGACGCCCGGACTTCAGCGCCGCCTCGAAGGTTTCACGCTCTGGCGCGCTAACGCCCGCCTGGCGCAGCTTAATATAGTGCTCGACGTCGCGGGCGCGGGCGATGATCGTCAGATTCGGGAAGTGCTCTTTCGCCAGTTCGGTCAGTTCCAGGCTGGCCTGAGGATCGTCAATGGCGTTAATCAAGACTTCCGCTTTATCCGCCCCAGCGGACTCCAGAAGGTCGGCTCGGGTGGCATCGCCGTAAAACACCTTCATGTCGAATTTACGCAGCGTATCAACGTGGTCTGGATCATGATCGAGAACCACCATTTTAACCCCGCTGGAGAGCAGCAAACGACCGGCAATCTGACCAAAACGACCAAACCCAGCGATGATAACCCGCGGCTGCTCTTCGTCAATTTCATCCGCTTCACGCGCATCGCCTGCACTGGCGCGTTTTTCCAGCCGCGTCAACAACACCAGAAGAACCGGCGTAGCCGCCATCGACAGCGCAACCGCCAGCGTCAATGCCTTCGCCCATTCAGCATCCAGCACATTCGCCATCTGGGCGGCACCGAAGACCACGAAGGCAAATTCACTGCCCTGCCCCAGCAGCGCCGCAAACCACAGACGCTGCGAACGCGGCACCTGCAGCGGTTTGGCAATCAGCCACAGCAGCACGGATTTGATCACCAGGAAACCAACCAGCAGCGTAATGATACGCAGCGGATGATGGATGAGCGTACCGAAGTCAATCGACATTCCCACGCCAATAAAGAACAGCCCCAGCAGCAAGCCTTTAAACGGTTCGATATCGCTTTCCAGCGCATGGCGGTACTCGGAGCTGGCGAGCAGCACCCCGGCGAGGAACGCCCCCATCGCCATCGACAGCCCCACTTCTTCCAGCAGTAAACCGAAGCCAAAGACGAGGAATAAGGCCACGGCGCTGAACACTTCACGCAGGCCGGAGCGCGCCACAAAGCGCAGCAGCGGGCGCGTCACGTAGCGCCCAAGCACCACCACCAGCACCAGCGCGCCAGCAACCTTCAACGCCGAAAAGGCAAACGCGCCAAGGGTGGTCGACTCGCCGCTGCTTGCCAGCAGCGGGATCATCGCCACCAGCGGAATCGCGGCGATATCCTGGAACAGCAGCACCGCGAAAGCACTACGCCCAACCTGCGTCACCGTCAGGTTACGTTCGTTCATCGCCTGCATGGCAATGGCGGTAGACGACAGCGCCAACGTCATGCCGATCAGCTCAGCTACCTGCCAGCGCAGACCAAGGAAGATGCAGAACACACCGATAAGCGCCCCGCACAACACCATTTGCAGCAGGCCGCCACCAAACACCGAGGCGCGCAGTTTCCACAGCCGCTGCGGATCCAGCTCCAGGCCGATGACAAACAGCATCAGCACCACGCCAATTTCGGCAAAGTGCAAAATAGCTTCCGCATCGGTCACCAGCCTCAGTCCCCATGGGCCGATAATGCAGCCCGCAATCAGGTAACCCAGCACCGAGCCGAGCCCCAGACGTACGGCGATGGGCACAATCAGCGCTGCCGAACCGAGATAAATCAACGCCTGTATGAGCGTATGGCTATCCATGATTGTGCTCCTCCTGCCAGGCCAACAGCCGTTGTTTATAGTGGCGCGCCTGCACCTGTAGCGTCTCTTCGTCGCAGATAAACGTGCAGTGTACGGCAAACGGCGGCAGCCATTTCATGCCGCAGTAGACGGCAGTGGCTTCCAGCGGTTGGCCCAAAACCTCAAACCCCGGGTGCGAACCAATATCAAAATGGCTTTCGCCCCCTCCGGTGGTGACCGCCCACATCACGCTTTTGCCGTGCAGCGCCGTGCCGCCGTGGCCATAGGCCCAACCGTGCGCCAGCACTTTATCCAGCCACAGCTTAAGCAGCGGTGGCGTGCTGTACCACTGCATCGGATGCTGCAAAATGATCAGATCGGCACGAGACAGCGCCTCCTGCTCGGCGGCAACGTCGATATTAAAATCCGGATAGAGGTGATAGAGAGAACGGATTTCCACCCCGTCAAGCGTCCTTACCTGCTCAAGCATCCGTTTATTCGCATGCGAGTGATGCGGATAAGGATGCGCATAAACAATCAGAATCATGATTAGCCTGTCTTACTTCATTATTGTATTGCTGAGTTTAGACAGATAATGATGACACTTACAGGACCTGTTAACGCAATAGCAAGAAATGGGGGGATGGCATTGTTGAAAGGAAAGCGGCAGAGAACCTGCCGCCATAAGCGTTATACGCTGGCCCCACACTGCATTGAAACTGCGGGGCCACGGATAACGTTTAGTTATTCAGCTCATTCATTGAGCGAACCTGGTCACGGTTAATCTGTTCAGTTTGCCCGGTTTCCGCATTTTTGTACGACACCAGACCAGTATCTTCATCAACCTGAGGTTTACCGTCGGTTACGATGGTCTTGCCGTCGGTCGTCTTCAGCGCCTGGTTGGATGAACAGCCAGCAACGGTAAAGAGCGCACCCGCGGTCAGAATCGCTGCGGTCAGTCGTTTATATTTATAATGCATCATGTTTCCCTCCTGCTTTTCAGCGAATATTCATTATCACTCTAACCATTTTAGGTTAGCCGCCAGAATGCAGGAAGGAAACCAGAAAGCTCCGAAGCGGCATTATCGGCGATTTTCGCCGAATTTCTGCCTGAAACTCTCCGCAGCGCCGATCAGGTTGGCCTCGTTACGATACTGGCAGAGCAACAGCGTGGGCATAAATTCCGTGAGCTGCTTTTCTGCCACCAGTGCCCGAAGTCGAGCCTGAATACCCGCAAAGATGGCCTCATTAGCGGAGATACCCCCGCCGATCACCAGACAATCCGGGTCATAGCACACCTGCAAATTCAGCAACCCAACCGCCATCCAGTGATAAAACCGTTCAACCTCTTCGCCAGCGACAAGGTCTCCCGCTTCGGCAAGGCGAAAAACATCGGCCCCTGAGACGCTCTCTACCGGCAGCGACAGGCGTTGCGCATAGCGTCTGGCCATCGCCACTGCGGTCCCCAGCTCGCTGAAAGTTTGTCCGTTATCCAGCGTCATCAGACCAAACTCTCCGGCATAGCGATGGCTGCCGCGGCGCAGGATCTTATCTTCCACAATCGCGCCGCCAACGCCGGAGCCGACAATGATAAACAGCACATGACGATAGTCTTTGCCCGCTCCCATCGCCGCTTCGGCAATGCCCGCCGCATTGGCATCGTTTTCAATACTGACCGGTAGCCCGAACAGCGCCGTCAGCTCTTCAACGATGGGGAAGCGATGGATATACGGAATCGCGCTCAGCCCGCCAATCTCACCGCGCTCCGGGTCAACGTTGCCGGGCGCGCTGACCGCCACGCCCTGAATGTCATAACGCTGGCGATAGTCGTGGAAAATCACCAACAGCTGCGCCTTCATTTTATCCCAGCAGTCCGGCGTTTTGACCGACGCGGTTTCTGCCAGCGAATCCTGCTCCCATACGCCGTATTTAATCGACGTGCCGCCCCAATCAAACAATAAAATAGCCATACACATCCCATAGTTAACTAATAATCGCGGAAAGAAACCGGGTTATTATGCCGGGGGCAGAAAGGCCGAAACTTGCGCCTGCTCGCAACAATGAACCCCACGGATACCCGCGACGTAGGATTTCTATGGTACAAAGTACCGGCTATTCATTTTCAGGGGCTTACCATGTCCGTTTCCATTGACATCATTTCCTGCATTACCGACCGTTTTGTTGAGCTGACCGCCACCGAGAAGCGCATTGCGCAGTTCATCCTCGACGACGTTCAGGCCGCAACCACTCTGCCGATCGCCGAAATGGCGCGGCAGACCGAAACCAGCCAGGCATCGATCACCCGCTTTGCCCGAGCCATTGGTTGCAAGGATGTGCGCGAGCTAAAGGTGAAGCTGGCGCAGTCGCTGGCGGTTGGGCAGCGTTTTATCCTCGACGTACCGGATCTGGAAGGGGTACAAGGGATCTACGAAACGATCATCAACGTGCTGGAGATTAACCGCCGGGCGCTGGAGCCCGCGACGCTAAACAGCGCCGTCGAGTGGCTGAGCGGCGCGCGGCAGATCCTCGCTATCGGCATGGGCGGCGGCTCCACCATTTGCGCACAGGAAGTGCAGTTTCGCTTGTTTCGACTGGGGTTACCGGTGGTGAGTCAAAGCGACGGGCTACTGGTGCGGATGATGTGTTCCTCAGTCGCGCCCAATGATGTGGTACTGGCGCTGTCCCTCGGCGGTTACACGCAGGAAGTGGTGGAAAGCGCGGCGATCGCCCGTCAATACGGGGCCAAAGTCATTGCCATTACGCCCGAGGGGACACCGCTGGCCAGCAATGCCGATGTGGTGCTGCCGCTAATCGTACGGGAAAACGACTATATCTTTAAGCCCAGTACTTCGCGCTATGCGATGCTGGCAATGGTCGACGTGCTGGCGACCGAGCTGGCGATGGTGGATAAGACGCAAACCAAGAACCGGCTGCGCCGGATTAAGCTGGCGCTGGATAGCCATCGGGGCGGGGTTGATCGGCAGCCGCTGGGGGATTAGTGCAGGGGGTCCCCCTCACCCTAACCCTCTCCCCTAAGGGGAGAGGGGACCGAATGTGCGGTTTGGGGCTTCGCCGCTCAAAATGGGCACGCTTTTCTCCTTCTCCCTTCCGAAGGGGAGAGGGGACCGAATGTACGGTTTGGCGCTTCGACGCTCAAAATGGGCACGCTTTTCTCCCTCTCCCTTCCAGGGAGAGGGCCGGGGTGAGGGTAAAACTCGCAACACCCCGCAAATTACTTCACCCGCTCCGCGTTGTAACAGGTCAAATCCACCTCAACCTTACAGTCCACCACCAGATCCGCCACGCAGCACACCCGCGCTGGCGGGTGGTCGGCAAAAAATTCGCGGAACACCTTGTTGAACGACTGGAAGTAACGCGCATCGGTAAGATAAACCTTCACGTGCACCACGTCAGCCAGCGTATATCCAGCCTCCTGCATAATGTCCACGCAGTTCTGAATCGCCAGACGCGACTGCTCGACGATACCGCCTTCCACCACTTCGCCATCCTTCATCGGCGTTTGCCCGGAGACGTACAGCCAGCCGCCCGCTTCCACCGCTTTTGCAAACGGCAGATGCTGCCCGCCGGTGCCGGTACTGCCGCCCACGCCATAACGTTTAATGCTCATTGTTGCTCCTTTATTTTTGGCGGCCTATCGGCGTAAGAATCGCCCGGCACGCCCGATAACGTTGTTATTCTGACCATAGCTCATCACGCCGTTGACCATCACCGCCTCAATGCCAGCGGCCGGGCGCTGTGGGTCGCTGAAGTTCGCCACATCGCGGATAGTGTCCGGGTTAAACAGCACCAGATCGGCAAAGTAGCCACACTTCACCAGCCCGCGTTCGGCAAGCTGGAAACGCGACGCGGACATACCGGTCATTTTGTGGACAGCCGTGGTTAGCGGAAAGAGTTTTTCGTCGCGGCTGTAGTGGCCCAGCACGCGTGGAAAAGCGCCCCAAAGACGCGGATGCGGCATCGGATCGTTCGGCAGGCCGTCTGAACCGACCATCGTCAGCGGGTAGCGCAGCACGCGACGCACGTCCTGCTCATCCATGTTGTAGTAAATCGCCCCGGCAGGCATCAGCTTCTGGCCCGCTTCTTCCAGGGTCAGCGACCAGCTTTCGGCAATCTGTTTTAACGACTGCCCCGCCATTTCCGGGTGCGGCGTGGACCAGGTGATAACGATGTCGAAATCCGCCGTGATCTGTTTCATGTCCAGCGTCGACGAACTGGCGGAGTACGGATAACAGTCGCAGGAGACATCCTGCTGCTGACGCACCGCATCGAACAGTTTCAGCGTCTCCACCGTCCGCCCCCAGTTGTTGGCGCCCGCACATTTATGATGCGAAACCACCACCGGCACCTTACCGTGGCGACCGACGCGAAACGCCTCGTCGAGCGCCTCGAGAATCGGCTCAAACTCCGAGCGCAGGTGAGTGGTATAAATACCGTTGCCTGCCGCCAGCTCTTCAGCCAGCGCCATCACTTCTTCGGTTGTTGACTGGAATGCCGACGCGTAAGCCAGACCGGTGCTCAGCCCAAGGGCTCCCTGTGCCAGCGCCAGACGCAGTTGCGCGCGCATGGCCTGAATTTCATCGTCGTTCGCCGGGCGGAACAGGTTGTCCATATGATTATTACGCAGCGCGGTATGGCCAATCAGCGTGCCGACGTTCACCACCGGGCGTGCCTCGGTTACCGCCCGTGCATAATCGTCGACCGTCGGGTAGATAAAGTGCGCCGCTTCGCCGAGCAGATTCATTGGATCCGGCACCTCACCTTTGATGCTGGCCGAGGCCGCGCTGATCCCGCAGTTGCCGACAATCACCGTAGTCACGCCCTGGCTGATTTTGGGCAGGTACTCCGGCATGCGAATCACGTTGATATCATCGTGGGTGTGTACGTCGATAAACCCAGGCGCGAGCACACGCCCGTGGCCGTCAATGTCGTGCAGCGCCTCACCATGAATGGCAGGCGCGATTTCCGCAATACGGTCACCCTTCACCGCCACGTCGGCGCGATACTGCGGGCCACCGCTACCATCAATCACCGTGACATTCCTGAACAGATAATCAAACTGCATCGCTTCTTTACTCCCGTCGTTTTCTGGCTCAAATTTGACCATTTACAAGCACAGAAAACAGTGAAAGACTACGCAAAACCAACATGGAATTATGATACTTTAATTCATTAAATATTATAATTTATATAAATAGTCATTATTTACAATAAGTTAAACACAAACAAAACGATGATACAAAATCCGATTACGAAGGAATAATGTTATGAAATACCAGAACAATACCCTCGTCCCCCACAAATCCGCCCCGCTATTCACCCCGGCGAATCTCCTTAACGAAGACGTCTGCCTGCCTGCCGCCGTCATCAAAAAAGCGGCACTAGAAAACAATATTCACTGGATGCAACGCTATGCCGACACGCGCGGCGTATCGCTGGCGCCGCACGGAAAAACCTCCATGACGCCGTGGATTTTTCAGCAACAGCAGCAGGCGGGAGCCTGGGCAATTGGCGTCGGTAGCGCATGGCAGGCCAGCGTCGCGATGGCGAGCGGAATTCGCCGCGTGCTGATGGTCAATCAGTTGGTCGGCAAAGCCAATATGCAGTTAATTGCCGAACTGCAAAGCGCATACCCGGAAGTTGAGTACTTCTGCTGTGTCGATAGCCTCGATAACGCACGCGCCCTCTCCGCCTTTTTCGCCGCGAAAAACCAAACCCTGAATATTCTGCTGGAGCTGGGCGTGCCTGGCGGACGCTGCGGCTGCCGCACTGCTGAACAAGCGCTGACGCTCGCCGGGGAGATTTCGTCGCTTCCGGCGATTCGTCTACGTGGGCTGGAGCTGTATGAAGGCGTGCTGCACGGCGACAACCCACAGCCGAAGGTTGAAGCACTGCTGCGCGATGCCGCGGCGCTTGCCTGCCAGCTTGAACGCCATGTCGACGGGGAATTTATCCTGACTGGCGCCGGGTCGGTCTGGTATGACGTGGTGTGCAACGTGTGGCAGTCCGCAGCAAAACCGGTGAACTGCCGGGTCGTGATTCGCCCTGGCTGCTACATCACGCACGATGCCGGCATCTACCAACAAGCGCAGAATGACATTCTGGCGCGCGACCAGACCGCCTGCGATCTCGGCGGCGATCTGGCCTCCGCGCTGGAATTGGTGGCCATGGTGCAATCGGTGCCGGAAAGCGATCGTGCGATCGTCAATTTCGGCAAACGCGATAGCGCGTTTGACGCAGGATTACCGCAGCCTATCGCCCACTATCGCGACGGTAAGGCGCTCCCGCTGGCAACGCACAGCATCGAAGCTACCGGCATTATGGATCAGCACGCGATGCTGAAGCTTGCGCCAGGTACCGATGTGAAGGTGGGAGACATTCTGATCTTTGCCACTTCACACCCTTGCCTGACGTTCGATAAGTGGAAAGCGTTGCTGCTGGTTGATGAGGACTACAACGTGCTGGAAACGCTGGAAACGGGGTTCTGAACCCGGAGCATGCCCGGACGAGGCGTGTAAACGCCAACGCCGGGGTGACCCTATTGGGCCATTGCATCGCAAAGCAAATCCATCACCAACAGCGCTCCGTAACGCGGATCGTTGAGCGGTAGCGTCACATTTTGTGGGTGACTCAGTGCGCTTTCCTGCTGTCCGATGATGACGATCTCCGCCCCTGCCCAGCGTGCCTGATGCACGGCCGCCGCTAACGCGTTACCCGCTGGACTACCGGCAAACACCACCAGCACCTGCCCCGCCCCCAGCATTGAGGCGGTAATGCCCATTAGCGCCGGATCCTGGCAGACGTTGGCTGGATAACCTAGCGTAAGCAACCGATACTGCAGCAGGCTGGCAAATGGGCTGTCGGCGGTGCTGGCGCTAAAGATATGCACCGCACGGGCCTGTTTTAGCAGACCCGCGGCACGTTCAACCTCTGTGGACGAAAGTTCGCTGAGCTGGGCATTCAACGAATGCTGGATTTGGCTGAGCCTTTCGCGCCACGGCCCTGGCAGATCGCCCGCCGCCACCGGCGCGCTGGCCTGCGCCAGCTTCATGCGCAGATCGCGAATGTCGTCACAGCCCGCCGCACGGGCAAAACGGGTGATGGTCGCCGGGCTGACGCCCGCCGCCGTTGCCAACTGGTCAATGGTGGCCGAGGCGGCAAAGGCGACATCGCTGAGGATAGTCTGCGCCACGCGCGATTCCTGCTGGCTGAAATCCTGCAACCGCTGACGGATCAGGCTGAGGATATCCTCATTGCTGTCGCGGCCAATCGAGTGAGAAAAACGGTCCAGCACATCGCTACCGACGCCCGCATTTTTCGCCAACTGTTGCAGAGTATGCGGATCCATCCATGCCGCATCGCCCAGCATGGGGGCAGCCGTTTTATTCAAGCGGCTCTCCTGCTGCTGATGGCGCACCTGGCCAATAAAGTCATTGATATCCGCGCAGCCAATGCTGCGCGAAAAGTGTTGCAGCGTCGCCGGGCTGACGCCAGCCTTTGCCGCCAGCTCTTCAATCGTCGCCTCGGGGATCTGGGCAAAATTATCGAGGAAAAAGCGCGCCAGCCGGGATTCCTGCGCAGGCAGTCCGGATAACCCATGCACCAGCTGATAAACAATATCCATAACCAGAGTGTCCTCATGTGCGGCTCATTAAAAACATCATAATTTATTGAAATTATTTTTCAATTCATTCAGCCGAAGGGCGACACGTTATGCGATTAACCGGCGGCAAAGATTCATTTATCTTATCGTGATCACATTTTTATCCCTCTGACATGCCGTAAAGCAATATTTTAACGTCGATCACACTCATGAAAATAATTTTCATACATGCTACGTAAAACCGCTAATGTGTGAAATATGTTTTCAAACGAGGGAAATATTGTCATGAAAAAGATCATGTTGTGCTGCGCCGCCGGAATGTCCACCAGCATGCTGGTGCAGAAGATGCGTGCCGAAGCGGAAAAACGCGCGCTGGCGGTGGAGATCAACGCCTATCCGGTTGCCGAGATAGAAAGCATGCTACCGCAGGCGGATGTGGTGCTGCTGGGCCCTCAGGTGCAGTTCGAACTCTCTCGCCTGCGCGAACTGTCCGCGCCGCTGGGTAAACCGGTCGAAGTGATCGACATGATGGACTACGGCACCATGCGCGGCGATCGCGTACTCGATAAAGCGATCCAACTGATGGCCTGAGGCCCAGGAGAAAGCGATGAAAATTACCGTGATTGGCGGGGGCAGCAGCTACACCCCGGAACTGGTTGAAGGATTAATTGCGCGTCATGCTTCCCTGCCAATGGCGGAACTGGCGCTGGTTGATGTCGAAGCGGGCCGCGAAAAAGTTGAAATTATCGCGGCGCTCTCTCGTCGCATGCTCGATCGCAACGGGCTGGAGGCGGTAAAAGTCTCGGTTCACTTCGATGCGGACGACGCCATCAGAGGCTCAAGTTTTGTGCTCACCCAGCTGCGCGTAGGCCAGCTACCGGCCCGCGCCGCCGATGAGCGTCTGGGCCTGAGCCATAAACTGTTGGGCCAGGAAACCACTGGCGTTGGCGGCTTCGCCAAGGCGCTGCGCACCATTCCGGTGATGCTGGATATCGCCAGACGCGTCGAACGTCTGGCGCCTGACGCATGGATCATCAACTTCACCAACCCCGCAGGTATCGTTACTGAAGCGGTGTCGCGCCACAGCAAGGCAAAGATCATTGGCCTGTGCAACGTGCCGGTGACCATGCACCACATGATTGCCGATATGCTCAAGCTGCCTTATGGGGACGTCTCGCTGCGCTTTGCCGGCCTGAACCATATGGTCTGGGTACATCAGGTGCTGGCGGCGGGCCGCGATGCGACCGACGAGGTTATCGAGATGCTGTGCGACGGCGAGCAGCTGTCGATGAACAATATCAAGGCCATTCCGTGGCCACCGGAGCTACTGCGCGCGCTGCGCGCCATTCCTTGCCCGTATCACCGCTATTTCTGGCAGACCCGCACCATGCTGGAAGACGAACTGGCGGATGCCGACAGCAAAGGCACTCGCGCCGAGCAGGTGATGAAGGTCGAAGCGTCGCTGTTCAAGCTGTATGCCGACCCGAATCTGGACAAGAAACCAGAGGAGCTGAGCCAGCGCGGCGGTTCGTTCTACTCCGAAGTGGCGGTGCAGTTGATTAACGCGCTGCACAACAATCTTGGCATTGAAATGGTGGTAAATACCGCCAATAACGGTGCCATTCAAGGACTGCCGGACGACGCGGTGATAGAGACCAACTGCCTGATTGATGCGCTGGGCGCGCATCCGCTGGCCTTTGGCAAACTGCCGCCGCTGATGAACGGCCTGACCCAGCAGGTCAAGGATTTTGAGCGTCTGACCATCGATGCCGCCGTGCACGGTGACAAGCAAAAAGCGCTGCTGGCGTTGGTTGCCAACCCGCTGGTCGCCGATGTGAATCTGGCGTCGGCGCTGGTCGATGAAGTGCTCACTATCAATAAAGCGTGGCTGCCGCAGTTCAGCCAACAATAAATACAACAATAGCCCGGTCGGCAACGTCTGCGCCGGGCAGGGGGTGTCTGTGAATAAGTCGATAATAGATAAATACGTTTTACCGACCGCGCTCAAAATCGCCGGACAAAAACATGTGCTTTCGGTGCGTGACGGGATCATCCTGAACATGCCATTTATGTTGATAGGCTCGTTCTTCCTGATCTTCGCCTATCTGCCGGTGCCGGGGTACGGTACGCTGATGACCGAGCTTTTCGGCCCAACGTGGCAGGAAAAAGTGCTCTACCCGGTGAAAGCGACCTACGACATCATGGCGCTGATCTCCAGCTTCGGTATCGCCTACCGTCTGGCGGAGAAGTACCGCACCCTCGACCCGCTGACCGCCGGGGCTGTCTCCCTGGTGGCCTTCGTGATGACCATTCCACAGCACATCATGTTTACCCCGGCGGGTAGCGACGTGGCGCAGCTGGTCAAAGGCGTCATGCCTATGGGGCAGATTGGCAGTCAGGGGCTGTTCGTGGCAATTCTGATTGCCCTGCTCTCCACCGAAATCTACCGCTTCGTCAACGACCGCAACCTGGTCATCCGCATGCCGGAAGGCGTACCGCCGGCGGTGGCAAAATCGTTCCTCGCGCTGATCCCGGGTTTCTGCGTGCTGGCGGTGGTGCTGGCGCTGCGCCTGCTGGTTGAAGCGACGCCGTTTGGCGATATCAATACCATGATCACCGAGCTGGTCGGTATTCCGATGAGCCACGTCGGCGGCTCGCTGCCGGGGATGATTATTTCAGTGCTGCTGATTGGCATTCTGTGGATGCTGGGTCTGCACGGCGACACCATCGTACTGGTGTTTATCCGCCCGGTCTGGCTGAGCAATATGTCCGAAAACCTGGAAGCGTTCCAGAACGGCCTGCCGATTCCCCACATTATCACCCAGCAGTTCTACGACCTGTGGATTGCGCCGGGCGGTACCGGGGCGCTGTTAGGGCTGGTTATCTTTATGATCTTACGCAGCCGCAGCGTGCAGATGAAACAGCTGGGTAAAATTGCCGCGCCGGGCAGCCTGTTTAACATCAGCGAACCCATGGTGTTTGGCATTCCGATCGTGATGAACCCGTATCTGGTGGTGCCGTTTATCCTTACGCCAGTGGTGCTGGTGATTGTCTCCTACGTGGCGATGACCACCGGTTTAGTCGCCAAACCGGCGGGCATTGCGCTGCCGTTCACCACGCCGATTGTGGTCAGTGGCTACCTGGCGACCGGCGGGCATATTTCCGGCTCGGTGCTGCAAATCGTCAACCTCGGGATTTCGCTGGTGATGTATTACCCGTTCTTCCGCATCTGGGATAATTTGAAATATCGCGAGGAGATGGCGAGTAAAACGCAGCAGACCGCAGCGGCGACACCAGCTACGGAACAGTAATTCACCTATAACCGTAGCCCGGCCAAGCAAAGCGCCGCCGGGCTACAAAAGATTTCCTTTATCAGAAACCGTACTTCACGCCCAGCATACCGCGGGTATCGCTGTAACCTTTATCGCCAACCTGCTGCGCCACGTTACTCCATACCTGCAGACGCGGGGTAATTTGCCCTTCCACGCCCACTTTCAGTTCACCGATATGCTTCGTGCCACGCATATCGTTACTCACGTTATCCATTTTCACGCTGGCAGCCTGCGTGTTGTGTATCCAGTTCGCTTCCACAAACGGTTGGAACTCTCGTGACTGGCCATTATCGATAGCGTTGTGGCCCTTGATGTAAGCTCTGACCCCCAGGCGAGTCAACAGATTACCGCTGGCGTTATCCTTCACGCGGGTACCGTTCGCTTCGCGGTGATCGTCAGCCTGCACGCCCATCCACACCGCCTGTGCTTTCGGCTGCAGCCAGTAGCTATTGCCTTCGCTTGCGCCCAATTTAACGCTATAGCCGGCTTCAACGGAGGCGGTAATACCCTTAGATTTGTACTTCTCAGCCGCCTGATCCTGTCCCATCACCTTGTTATCAAACCAGTTATACAGCGCCCAGGTATCCACATAAGTCCCTGACTTGTCGATATCATTCGCATACCAGGTGCCATAAAGGCCGACGCTATAGCCGCTGACCTCGCCACGGGAATGATAACCGGTTGCGGACGACTGCGTACGGCTCTGACCGTTGGCGTAGCCCGCCATCGCGCCAATGTGCCAGCGGTCAAGGCCGTCACGGCTCCACTGTGCCAGGTCGCCGCCCAGCTGTAACACATAGCTATTGCTTTGGGTTTTCAGCTGTCCGCTACCGTCTTTGAAACGGGCATGACCACCGACAGTTCGCATCCACAGACTGGTCACCTTTTTCTCCCCTGTGAGCATATCGGTGTACTGGGTTTCTCCCAGACGGTCATGCAAACGCGTCATGAACAGCGTGTTCGCCGCAGAGTTGTTGGCAAGATAGCTGCCTGCTTCCGGGCGGATCTGATGCTCAGTGACCGGCTGCGGAGTCGGCTCCTCTGGCTCAGGAATGACTGGGTCAGGGTCCACAGGAGGCTCCTGATCTTTCGGTTGAATGTAGCTGGTCAAATACCAGTTTTTATCTTTCTGAACCACGTTGTAGTCATAGGCCCCGGCAACAATACGGCTCGCTTTTTCAAAAGTACCGTCGGAATTGCCTGCAATGTTGATGATTTCAATCCCTTCGAGGGTTTGCGCGCCTGTCCCACCGATGTTATTCACCGCGACAAATGTGTTACCCGAGGTGTTACCAAGAACCTTCAGCATGTCCGTTTCAGAGCCATCGCCATTAAGCACGGTGTTCAGGACCAGCTTACCGCCATTGCCGACATAATCTTCATTGATAGTCAGCGTCTGCCATGGCTCGCCGTCGACATGGTTAAAATTAACGGTCGCACCGCTGTTCAGCGTCAGGTCGGTAAGCGTTGAGCTATGGGTCATATTCCATGTCGCATCGCGCATTTGTACAGAGATTACGCCAGTGCCCGCCGTGGTGCTGGTGATATACGACGCCCCGTTCCACAGCGAGTTGTCCGTCATATTGAGCGTAATCGTGCTGTTCTGCTGCGACAACGTACTGGTAGCCGCAGTCGCGCCAGCGGCGTGAATATCACCGTTAACCCGGAAGTGCCCCCCCGCGGAGCCGTCAACGATACCGCCAGTTTCAGTACTGATGGCGTAGCTTTCACTGCTGTTGTCGCCCGCTATGGCGATCGTCGCGCCACCCGCCAGGTTAATGCTACCGCGAGAGATTGCATATAAACCGCGAGGAGCCTTGCTGTATGAGGCGGCTTTACTGGCGCTATTCACATTAATGGCGGCATTATTGCCCAAATTAACGGTACTGTTAGTAGCATATACCCCGTGCGCGCTGGCCCCGTTCACCGTAATCGTGGCGTTGTTGCCAAGCTCGGTTGTGGAAGAAGAAGCCGCGTAAATCCCCGTTGAAGAGTCGCCGAGGGTCTCAATAGTGGCGTCATCACCCAAACGGATCAAGGAACCACTTTGTCCGGTGCGTAACCCTTCCGAACCGCTGCCGGTCGTCACGATGTGCGCACGATTGCCGACGATAATCGTATTTTTAGCCAGTGATGCATCTCTCATGGCGTTAGCGGTAATGCCACGCCCCTGGCTGCCGGTGGTTTTGATGTACAGATCGTCGCCGACATAAATATTGGCCGACCCCGTCCAGCCCTGGCTCAGCGAGTTGTACCCGGCATTAATACCATCACCATCCTGACCATCCACGTAGATGCGGGTTCGGTCGCCAGTAATAATGAACACCGGGTTACTCGGAGTATTTGCCCCATGAGTGCGAATACCATCGACATCTTTACCATTGTTCGCGGCATTCTTCGACTGCGTGCGAATCGTCAGGTCGTCGCCAAAAATAACGCCTGGGCTTCCTGTGGCGCTATTTTGAATGACGGTCAGGGAATGCTCAAACGCTTCCATCCCAGGACCATTGAGCGTTAAATTATTGCCATATACAGGAATAGTACCTGCACTCCACTGATAAACGTAATTCGGCATGGTGCTGGTTTTGGCGAAGTTCGCATTCGCCTGAGCCGGAATAAGCGCCTGTAGCTCTGGTGGCAATTGGCTCACCAGTCCACTGGAAGGTAGGCTATCAATATCGACCCAGGCTGCATGAGCCGGATAGACTACTGAGCCTAATGCGATTGATATCGCGAGAGCAATTCGTGAGTAATACTTGGGGGTACGCATTTATTTGCCTCCTGCATTCGGGCGTAGAGCGTCCTCCACATCGCAATGACGTGGACAATATGAATAAAAATATGGCTATAGAATATTTAATAAAATCGTTTGAATACGCTGTCCCAATTTGCTCTCGAGACTACGTTTATACGCATAGATTTTATTAATACTGCTGATATTGATTTCCTGCTGAATACCGACTCCTGAAATAAAACTATTCAGCAAGAGAAACTCTGCAGCGTTCAACGTGCGCCCACGCTTGATATTCGTACGCCGACCGGTAAATAAACGATGAATGCTTTGTTGCTGCACCAGAACATCATCATCAGCGTAAATAACGCCATGAACGTTATCATTATTCAAAAACCAATAGTTAGCCAGGGGAGTGAGGCTACTATCAGCAATAATAACAATATACATACCGCTATTGGCCAACCAATCAAGCCATTGCGGCTGAGAAAAAGCCCGCAAGTTTGGTAAAGAAAAATCAACAAAGATAAACCCTTTAGATAAATGATTTTTATTGCTTAGCAATAACCTTTCAATGATGCCTCTTTTCAGAAAGGAATTCCCCTCTGGCCAAATGGCAAACTCAGTATTACAACAATACTGAGTTCGCAGATCGGCATCAGGAAATAGCTGGCAGGCTAACTCACAGCTGATGCAACGAACAGCTTTCGAACGTGCTTTTTCCATTCAATATGATGCCTTTCGTATGTTCTCTTAATATCCCATGAATAAATAAATGAACCACTACCTATCATCTATTTACTCAACCAATGGCTGATGGCGATGAAATATAAATAAAACTCCGAAAAGCCTGAAGTGAAGTCCTGTTATTAAGCCTTATAAAGTTCTTATATGAATTCTTAAATGAAGTATCTGTTTGTATTTATTGCATTTTACAATGAAACCCAGCTCCCCCAACACCAGGGGGTTATACCTGTCATATCAACAGCAAGCGATAGGGGATGTCGCCAGAATTAATGTGTACAGAGGAACACCGGACGCTTGCCGATGGTAAACATAAAGCCACGGTGGCCTTGTGTCAGGATCGTGTAATTGATCGTTTTACCCGGATAGACATAAAAGTCGGGTAAAATCGTTGCGATGACGGCATCCGGTAGCGTTTCATCACGCGTCACCTTATTGATATCCTTCGAGACAAAGTGGGTGCTATCTTTGTTTTCACTCCATGTATAGGAAACATCACGGCGGATAACGTCACTGACTTTATTATCGACGTAATACGTCCCGTTGACGGACACCACCCCGGTGTGTTTTTCCAGCGAATACATAAAATCCAGCGTCAAATTTGCTTTGGTGTTTTTATAAAACACCATTACGGGGGCCGTACATTTCTCTGGATCGCGGTTTCTTTCCATACGCAAATGAAGAAAATGCCCCATTCCTGCGCCCAGAAACAGCAGTGCCAGACAGCTCGACAACAGCAATCGTCTACTCATGCATCGCTCCACGGAAGAAAAGAGTAATACAGCCGGTATCTCCGCGCGTCTTATAAGGGCGCTGACAAATCAGCGCCACCAACCCTGGGATGTGACTACCAGAGAGGAAATAAACCCACGGGTATTTTTGACAATCCATACCCGTTTTGAGAATCATTGTTTTATAACTTTCAAATCGGCTTACGCTGCTGATATCTTCATTTCTGGAAAAGAAATGACAACCCTGCGCCGTTTCCACCAATGCGTACCGATCGTAAAAATTTTTATCTGGAACGGTCTGCCAGCTTATATATCCCAGAACCATGCCGACGATCAGCGATGCGAGCATCCACAGTGGCGCAATATTACGTTTAAAGTGACGGCGCGGTAACGGCCGAGGAGGCGACGCTTTTTTTTCGCTTTCCTGTGCAGCGGCCTTGTTGATGGTTAAAATATCCACCCCAGGTTCAATCTGAAAACCTTTACGTGGGACGGTGGTAATCAGCGTATCTTCTGTTTCACCAACGGTGCGTAATCCACGGCGAATAATAGAGATGTTTTGGTAAAGCGTATTGGCAGGCACCACCATGCCGCCCTCTTCCCACACTTTTTGAAAGAAAGTTTGCTGTGCGACAACGGCAGGGGCGTTTTCCAGTAAAAGATGTAAACAGCGGCTGGCTGGGGTGGTCAGAATAACGGTAAGCTCTGGCCGGGATAATGACGCCAGACGATTCCTCTCCGGATTGAACTCTATATTGCCGTTAATTATCCATAACATCGTATTGTTACCATGCCAAAGCGGATCGCGGAGAGGATTTATCGATACCGTAAAGTATAGCTCTGCACAGCTTTGCGGCACGTTACCTTATCATCCAGAATTACGATAACGTACTGTATTGGTCGTCATTCTGCTACGTAGATGTGATAAAAAAAACGCCGGGCAGATGCCCGGCGTTTTTTGTTGCTTGCACTTATTTTTTAATCTGTGCGTGCATTTCCTGTACAGAGGTCACTTTCTCTTTGGCATCTGCATTCAGCGCCATCGCCGTAGCGAAACCGCCGTTCAGGGTAGTGTCGTAGTGCACTTTGTACTGCAGCGCGCTGCGGCGAATCAGCTTGGAGTCTTCAATCGCCTGACGACCTGCGGTGGTGTTGATGATGTAGGTGTATTCGCCATTCTTGATACGGTCCTGAATGTGCGGACGACCTTCATGCACCTTGTTCACCAGACGCGGGTTGATACCGGCTTCGCCCAGCACAATCGCGGTACCGTGGGTGGCATCCAGCTCGAAGCCTTGTTTCAGCAGCTTAGCGGCCAGGTCCACCACGCGCTCTTTGTCGCCTTCGCGAACGGAGAGCAGCGCACGGCCCTGTTTCTTCATGGTGGAATTACTGCCCAGCTGCGCCTTGGCGAACGCTTCCGCGAAGGTACGGCCCACGCCCATCACTTCCCCGGTAGAGCGCATTTCTGGCCCTAACAGCGGGTCAACGCCCGGGAATTTGTTGAACGGCAGCACCACTTCTTTCACCGAGTAGTACGGCGGGATAATTTCTTTGGTCACGCCCTGCTCGGTCAGCGATTTGCCGGCCATCACGCGCGCCGCCACTTTCGCCAGCGGAACGCCGGTGGCTTTGGAGACGAACGGTACGGTACGCGCCGCACGCGGGTTGACTTCAATCAGGTAGACTTCGTTGTCTTTCACCGCAAACTGCACGTTCATCAGGCCGCGTACCTGCAACTCGAAGGCCAGCTTCTGCACCTGCTGGCGCATCACATCCTGAATTTCCTGGCTCAGCGTGTAGGCTGGCAGAGAGCAGGCGGAGTCGCCGGAGTGTACGCCCGCCTGCTCGATGTGTTCCATGATGCCGCCAATCAGCACCATTTCGCCGTCGCAGATGGCGTCAACGTCCACTTCAATCGCATCATCAAGGAAGCGGTCCAGCAGCACCGGCGCATCGTTAGACACGCTGACCGCGGTCTGGAAGTAGCGACGCAGGTCGGCTTCGTCGTAGACGATTTCCATCGCGCGGCCGCCCAGTACGTAGGATGGGCGCACCACCAGCGGGTAACCAATCTCTTTCGCCTTCTCAACCGCTTGTTCAATGGCGGTGACGGTGGCGTTCGCCGGCTGCTTCAGCTTCAGACGGTCAACCGCGTGCTGGAAGCGTTCACGGTCTTCCGCGCGGTCGATGGCGTCCGGGCTGGTGCCGATAACCGGTACGCCTGCGGCTTCCAGTTCACGCGCCAGCTTCAGCGGGGTCTGGCCGCCGTACTGCACGATAACGCCCTTCGGCTTCTCGATGCGCACGATTTCCAGCACGTCTTCCAGGGTGACCGGCTCGAAGTACAGACGGTCGGAAGTGTCGTAGTCGGTGGAGACGGTTTCCGGGTTACAGTTGACCATAATGGTCTCGTAACCGTCTTCGCGCAGCGCCAGCGAGGCGTGGACGCAGCAGTAGTCAAATTCAATACCCTGACCGATACGGTTCGGGCCGCCGCCGAGGACCATGATTTTATCGCGGTCAACGGACGGGTTAGATTCGCACTCTTCTTCATAGGTGGAGTACATGTAGGCGGTATCGGTGGCGAATTCCGCCGCGCAGGTATCCACGCGCTTGTAGACCGGGTGCAGGTTGTACTGGTCGCGCAGCTTGCGGATTTCCGCTTCGCGCACGCCCGCCAGCTTCGCCAGACGCGCATCGGCGAAACCTTTACGCTTCAGGTGACGCAGAAAATCAGCGTCGAGGCCGTTGATGCCCACTTCCGCCACTTTCTCTTCCAGACGCACCAGCTCTTCAATCTGCACCAGGAACCAGCGGTCGATGTTGGTCAGGTTGAACACGCCATCGACGGAGAGGCCTGCGCGGAACGCATCGGCGATATACCAGATACGATCAGCGCCCGCGTCTTTCAGCTCGCGGCGGATTTTGGTCAGCGCTTCCGGGTCGTCGAGGCTCACTTTCGGGTCGAAACCGGTGGCGCCCACTTCCAGACCGCGCAGCGCTTTTTGCAGGGATTCCTGCTGCGTGCGACCAATCGCCATCACTTCACCGACGGATTTCATCTGGGTGGTCAGACGGTCGTTAGCGCCAGCGAATTTCTCGAAGTTGAAACGTGGAATCTTGGTGACAACGTAGTCGATAGACGGCTCGAAGGAGGCCGGCGTACGGCCGCCGGTGATGTCGTTCATCAGTTCGTCGAGGGTGTAACCCACCGCCAGTTTCGCTGCCACTTTGGCAATCGGGAAGCCGGTAGCTTTCGAGGCCAGCGCCGAGGAGCGGGAGACGCGCGGGTTCATTTCGATAACGATCAGACGGCCGTCTTTCGGGTTCACCGAAAACTGAACGTTAGAACCGCCGGTTTCTACGCCGATTTCACGCAGTACCGCCATCGAGGCGTTACGCATGATTTGGTATTCTTTGTCGGTCAGGGTCTGCGCTGGCGCTACGGTGATGGAGTCACCGGTGTGGATGCCCATCGCATCGAAGTTTTCGATAGAGCAGACGATGATGCAGTTGTCGTTTTTATCACGCACCACTTCCATCTCGTACTCTTTCCAGCCGATCAGCGATTCATCAATCAGCAGCTCGTTGGTTGGCGAGAGGTCCAGACCGCGTTCGCAGATTTCTTCGAACTCTTCGCGGTTGTAAGCGATACCGCCGCCGGTGCCGCCCATGGTAAAGCTAGGCCGGATGATGCACGGGAAGCCCACATCAGCGGCAACCGCCAGCGCTTCTTCCATAGTGTGTGCGATACCGGAACGCGCGGTGTCGAGGCCGATTTTCTTCATTGCCACATCGAAGCGACGACGGTCTTCTGCTTTATCAATCGCATCGGCGGTGGCGCCAATCATGGTTACGCCGAACTCTTCCAGCACGCCCTGACGCTCCAGCTCCAGCGCACAGTTCAGCGCGGTCTGGCCGCCCATGGTCGGCAGCACCGCATCCGGGCGCTCTTTTTCGATGATTTTGCGTACCACTTCCCAGTTAATCGGCTCGATGTAGGTGGCATCGGCCATTTCCGGGTCGGTCATGATGGTGGCCGGGTTGGAGTTCACGAGGATTACACGATAACCCTCTTCGCGCAGCGCTTTACACGCCTGGGCTCCGGAGTAGTCAAACTCACACGCCTGACCGATAACAATCGGGCCCGCGCCCAGAATCAGGATACTTTTTATGTCTGTACGTTTTGGCATGGCTCTTATTACTCCTGATTATTTCGCGGACTGACGGTATTGCTCAATAAGCTCGATAAAGTGGTCGAACAGCGGCGCCGCATCGTGCGGGCCTGGGCTCGCCTCTGGGTGGCCCTGGAAGCTGAACGCCGGTTTATCGGTACGGTGAATCCCTTGCAGGGTACCGTCGAACAGGGATTTGTGGGTCACGCGCAGGTTGGCTGGCAGCGAGTCTTCATCAACCGCAAAGCCGTGGTTCTGCGCGGTGATCATCACCACATTCTTATCCATGTCTTTCACCGGGTGGTTACCACCGTGGTGACCAAATTTCATCTTGATGGTTTTCGCACCGCTCGCCAGCGCCAGCAGCTGATGGCCGAGGCAGATGCCAAATACCGGAATGTCGGTCTGGAGGAATTTCTCAATCGCGTCGATGGCGTAGTCGCACGGTGCCGGGTCGCCAGGGCCGTTAGACAGGAACACGCCGTCCGGATTCATCGCCAGCACTTCTTCAGCGGAGGTTTTCGCCGGTACCACGGTCAGGCGGCAGCCGCGATCAACCAGCATGCGCAGGATGTTGCGCTTGGCGCCAAAATCGTAGGCCACCACGTGGAACGGCAGCTCTTCTGCGGACTTGGCTTCCGGCAGGTCACCCGCCAGCGTCCAGCTACCCTGCGTCCAGCTGTAGGATTCAGCCGTGGTCACTTCTTTTGCCAGGTCCATCCCATTTAAGCCCGGGAACGCTTTGGCTTTTTCTAAGGCCAGCGTAGCATCCAGGTTATCGCCTGCGATGATGCAGCCGTTCTGAGCGCCCTTCTCGCGCAGCAGTCGCGTCAGCTTACGGGTATCGATATCGGCAATCGCCACGATGTTATGGCGTTTGAGGTAAGAAGAGAGGTCTTCAGTATTGCGATAGTTGCTGGCAATCAGCGGCAGGTCGCGAATAACCAGACCCTGAGCGTGAACCTGAGAGGACTCTTCATCGGCGGCATTGGTGCCGACATTACCAATATGGGGATAAGTAAGAGTGACGATTTGGCGAGAATAGGAAGGATCAGTGAGGATTTCTTGATAACCGGTCATTGAAGTATTGAAAACGACTTCCCCAACCGCCGAACCTGTTGCCCCTATGGCCCGACCGTAAAACTGGGTTCCGTCTTCCAGAACCAATAGCGCTGACTTAATCAAAACACCCTCCAGAGAATATTTACTCGCTTTATTTGCATATTAATTCATAACAACGGCACAAATCAATGCAAATCTGCTTACCGATGAATTTCTGGCAAACGGCGGCATTCTAGTGACAGCCTCGGCAAAAGTCTACCTCAAAGGGCAATTTTTATTATTATTTTGCGCCACTGGCGAATCAAGCCGCCTCCAGGTATCAAAAAGATCAACTAACTCATGGGAGAAAACGCTTGCGGAGCAGAAAGACTGTAAAATGATGAGAGGACGCCTTAAAAAGTAGACCAGATGGTCAAAATTTACATTTAACCAACACTTTTAAGGTAGATATCTTATAAAAATAAGCATCTGAATACAAAAGCAACAAAAACAAGATAAAATAAAGGGCAATAAAATATTGCCCTGTGTAATCAAGTAATTATGACTACAATAACCACATCACGATGGGTAATAAATACTTATAGTTCATTCAAATTCAGCACATCACGCATATCAAAAAGACCATTTTGCTTCGAATTAAGCCACAATGCCGATCTTACCGCTCCGTTAGCAAACGTCATGCGGCTGGAAGCCTTATGCGTTATCTCCACACGCTCGCCAATATCGGCAAACATGGCGGTGTGTTCGCCGACAATGTCGCCCGCGCGTACGGTCGCAAAACCAATCGTGCCCGGCACGCGTTCACCGGTATAACCTTCACGCGAGTAGACCGCGCAGTCCTTCAGATCTTTATCCAGCGCCCCGGCGATCGCCTCGCCCATTGCCAGCGCCGTACCCGACGGTGCATCCACTTTATGGCGGTGGTGCGCTTCAATAATTTCAATATCGGTGTAGTCGCCCATTACCTTCGCGGCTTTCTCCAGCAGCTTGAGCATGACGTTAACGCCGACGCTAAAGTTTGCGGCGAAAACGATCGCAATCTCTTGTGACGCCTCGCGAATGGCTTGTTTACCAGCATCGTCAAAGCCGGTAGTACCAATCACCATCCCTTTACCCTGCTGCCGGCAAAACGCCAGATGCGTCAACGTACCTTCCGGACGGGTAAAATCGATGAACACGTCAAAATCATCTTTTACCGCCTCAAGGCTGCTTTGAACGGTCACGCCGGACTTTCCCGCCCCCGCCAGTTCGCCAGCATCGCTGCCCAGCAAGGAAGAGCCTTCGCGCTCCAGCGCGGCACCCAGCTGAACACCTTCCATCGCCATGGCGGCCTGGATTAACTGCCGTCCCATGCGGCCGCCGGCGCCGGCAATGGCGACGCGGATTTGTGCTTCATGCATAGCTATTCTCTTTTGTAAAAATTGCGTAAATCGTTTTCAGAGTAACCAGCGCGCCCGGAGGTCGCTAGCTGAAAACACCCATAATTAGAATTTAATGATAAACAGAGGGGAATATCAGTAAAAGACATGATTCATCCCGCAGGATGAATCATTGCCGCAGCAAAGGAAAGAAGTCAAACTCGCTCAGTAAGCGGTAAGCCGATGGGAAAACGACGGGAAAACCGAACAAAATACAGCCAATCTGCATAGCGACTTTCGCAAGCCCGGTTTTACGACACAAGCGTGTAGTTAACGATCATCTGCCCTTTTTTCATCTTCACCTGGGTAATCGTCACCTGCCCAATGTCGGATAAACGCGCAACATGCGTCCCGCCGCAAGGGTAAGCGGGAAGCTCACCAAACCCGACTTCGCGCAAACCGCCGTCGAATGTCACCCGGCGAGGAAGATCCTCCGCCTGCCAGGCGCTGATTTTCGCCAGCAGCGAGGCACAATCCGGCAGCGAATTGCTACCTTTTGCGGAAAACGTAATGCGCCCTTCGCCAGGCCAGTGGTGCGCTTTCACCGGTTGCCATCCGTACTCTGTACCCGCCAGGCCGATAAGATGCCCCGCAGAGTGCAGCCGCGCATGCAGCTGACGCTGTGACGCATCAACCCTCAACTTGACTACGCCAGGCTCAATCGGTGTTGCTACGATATGTAGCACGTCGTCATCACGCGCGATCACCGTCTCGACGGGGATCTCATCAATCCAGCCGGCATCCGCGGGCTGTCCGCCGCCTTGCGGGTGAAAAAGGGTTCTATCCAGTGCCACCGCATACCGTCCATCCGGCTCAGCCGAGCAGCTCAGTAAGTTAGCCGGGCCTTCAGTATTATCGCAGGTGTAATAAAGACGTTCGGTCATGATTGCTCTCCTCTTGATGGGGAGAGTATATTCACTTTACTGGCAGCGATAATCCTGCGCTGGTTCAATGCATCTTTGCCTGGTACGCACAAATGAATCCTAACCTTCTTCCCGACCTCGCCACCTTTGTGTTGATTATCGACCACGGGAGCTTTTCCGCCGCCGCCAAAGCCTCGGGCGCTACGCCTTCCGCTATTAGCCGCAGCGTTTCACGCCTTGAGAAGGCGCTGGGCAGCAAACTGTTGCATCGTACAACGCGCAAGCTGGCGCTCAGCGAAACGGGAAAAATGGTGTATGAACATGCGCTGGAGATGCTGCATGCGGCGCAAATGGCTGTCGACTCGGGCAGCAGCCGACAAAGCATCGCGCAAGGTAAGCTGACCCTCAGCGTGCCCAAGGCGGTGGGACGGTTTGTTATTCATCCTCTGATGGCCGAATTCTTTGCCCGCTACCCGCAAGTGGACGTCTGTCTGCGGCTGGAAGACCGCTATATGGATTTAATCGACGACGGCGTCGACCTTGCGCTGCGCATCAGTCAGTCTCCCTCCCCAGGCTTGTACGGGAAACCGCTGATGCCGGTTAGCCATGTGATATGCGCTACCCCCGCGTACCTACGCGAGCACGGTACGCCAGAACACCCGCAGGCACTGCGCGACCATAGCTGTATCAGCCTTGGCGAGACCCCTGCGGATTCGCGCTGGAAGTTTCGCCGCGGTGAACGCGTGGAGACCATTCAAACTCATGGCCGTTACGCCGCCAACCACACTGGCGTACGTCTGGATGCGGTAAAAAATGATCTGGGAATCGGCAGCCTGCCGCTCTTTACCGCCCGCGAGGCACTTGCGAGCGGAGAGATCGTCCAGGTCCTGCCAGAATGGGAATTTATCAGCGACTACAGCGGCGAGCTGTGGCTGCTGTGGACGCGCAATCAACATATGCCCGCCAGAATGCGGGCGATGATTGACTATCTCAGCGAGAAGGTACCGCTACACACCTGATTACGGCGCGCGGGCGAATACCTCGGCCACCCACTGACGAAAACCATCCACATCCAGCGCCAGCGCCACCTGCGCGTTGGCGGGCTGCCCCAGACGCCCTTCAATATCCACCACCGTGGTGCCAGCGGTGTATTGCCCCTGGGTTTCCACCGCCACAAAGCAGCTGTGCAGCGTAAACAGGTCCGGACGGACCAGCCAGGCAATGGCGCAGAGGTCGTGCATCCGCAGGCCGCTCTGCATACTGCCACTACGATAGTGGCTGAACAACGCGTGAAGCATGCTGCCGGTCTTATTGAGCGCGGGAAGCGTAAACAGATACTCCGGCGTCAACACGGCCTGATTGGTCACGTCCAGCCCACACATCACAATCTCCAGACCGCTGCGGAACACCAGCGCCGCGGCTTCCGGGTCGATAGCGATATTGAACTCGGCGTTGGGCGTAAAGTTACCGCGCCCGGCGGAGCCGCCCATGATCACCAGGCGACGGATATTAAAACGACACTCCGGATACTGAGTCAGCAGCAGCGCAATATTGGTGAGTGGCCCGATAGCTACCAGCGTAATCGGCTGCGGCGCATGCATCAGCGCATCACGGATCGCCTGGAACGCCGGTTTGGCCAGCGGCTGACGGTTGTGCTCAACAAAGTCGTAGCCTTCCATGCCCGACTCGCCGTGAACCGAGGCGGCGTCACGTAGCGGACGCACCAGCGGCGCGGCAGCCCCTTGTGCAAGTGGAACATCGGCGTCCCAGAAATGCAGGAGCTGTAAGCCGTTACGGGTGGTTTTTTCGACCGAAACGTTGCCGGCAACGGTGGTCATCAGTTGAAGATCCAGCTCGGGGGCAAACAGCGCAGCGGCAATCGCCGCCGCATCATCAATACCGGGATCGGTATCCAGAAAAATAGGTAGACGCATGATTTCTCCCTAAAAAAATGCCAGACGTTAAGCCTGGCATTTTTTCACATTCGCGGGAGAAATAATTTATTCGACTTCACGAACATCCACTCGCAGCTCGCGCGGAACTTCGAAAACAATATTCTCTTCGCGACCTTCAAGGGTGATGGCTTCGCCGCCGCCCAGCGATTGCAGGCGGGCAATCACGTTCTGCACCAGAATATCCGGCGCGGAAGCTCCGGCGGTCACGCCGACACAGGCGGCGTCTTTCACCCAGGCTTCCTGGATGTCCGCCGCATCGTCAATCAGATAGGCCGCTTTGCCCATCCGCTGCGCCAGTTCGGCCAGACGGTTGGAGTTGGACGAGTTTTTCGAGCCGACCACCAGCACCACGTCGGCCTGCTGGGCGAGCGATCGCACGGCTTCCTGGCGGTTCGTGGTGGCGTAGCAGATATCGTCTTTGCGCGGACCAACGATTTTCGGGAAGCGCTGGCGTAAGGCATCAATGACGTCGGAGGTATCGTCCACCGAGAGCGTGGTCTGGGTCATAAACGACAGCTTGCTTTCGTCTTTCACCGCCAGCTTCAGCACATCTTCCGGCGACTCAACGAGGTACATGCCCCCTTTCGGGTTGCTGTACTGACCCATCGTACCTTCCACTTCCGGGTGACCAGCATGGCCAATCAGAATGGATTCTTCACCACGACGGCTGGCGCGCGCCACTTCCATATGCACTTTCGTGACTAACGGACAGGTCGCGTCGAACACCGTGAGCTCGCGGCTTTTAGCCTCGTTACGGACGGCCTGAGAGACCCCGTGCGCGGAGAAGATCAGGATAGCACCGTCCGGCACTTCACTGATCTGCTCGATAAAAATCGCGCCGCGTTCACGCAGACTGTCCACCACGTAGCGGTTGTGCACCACTTCGTGACGAACGTAAATTGGCGCGCCATAAATGGCGAGCGCATTTTCAACAATGCTGATAGCGCGGTCAACGCCTGCACAAAAGCCGCGTGGGTTGGCCAACAGGATCTGCATGTTACGCCTCCAGTACCGGATCGACTTCCAGTACTTCAATATCAAAATGAACGGTATGTCCCGCCAGCGGATGGTTAAAATCAACCGTGATGGAATCACCGTTGATTTCGCGGATCACGCCCGGCATTTCGCTGCCATCCATCGCGGTGAACAGCATGATCGCCCCGATTTCCGGCTCGCCCGCATCCATAAATTCGCGGCGGGAGAAATACTGGATCAGGTCGGGCGTCGAGATACCGAACGCCGCATCCGGCTCCAGAGAGAAGGATTTTTTGTCCCCGGCCTTCAGGCCGAGAAGATGCTGCTCCAGCCCTTCAGACAGGGAGGCATCGCCCAGACGAAACAGCGCCGGTTTGCCGTTGTTACGGGTTGACTCAGCGGTAGAGCCATCGTCCAGTTTCAGCGTGAAGTGCACCAGCACCGCGCTATTGCTTTGAATCGAGTTAGACATGCAGGTACAGCCTTCTATCTTACGACATTGAAATGACGATTATTGTTATGTGTTCGGCGTAGCGATTGCAGATGGCGCGACGCTTTCCGGGCCTACAATGGATCGTAGGCCGGATAAGCGCAGCGCCATCCGGCATTATCTTACGCCTGCTTTTTCGGCAGGAAGCCTTCCAGCACAATCAACGCCGCGCCGATACAAATTGCCGTATCGGCCAGGTTGAAGGTGGCAAAGTGCCAGTCGCCGACGTAGAAATCGATCATGTCGACGACAAAGCCGTGCCACAGACGGTCGAACAGGTTACCCAGCGCGCCGCCAATAATCAGCGCATAGGCGATGTTATTCAACTTCTGCGTAGCTTTGGAACGGTACATCAGTACCGCCAGCGCCACGCAGATACCGATAGCGATACCCGCGAAGAACCAGCGCTGCCAGCCGCCGCTGTCAGCCAGGAAGCTGAACGCGGCGCCGTAGTTACGCGCATAATGGAGATTAAGCGACGGGAACAGCGACACCGTATCCCCCAGAGCAAAGTTCTGGAGGATCAGGTATTTACTGCCCAGATCGATAATCAGCACGGCGACGACCAGCCACAGCCAGCGCAGCCCTGTTGCACAAATCGATTTACTCATCAGGCAAACTTACGTTTTTCGCCGTCACCGGCCACGTTGCTCACACAGCGTCCGCAGATATCTGCGTGCTCCGCCACCTTGCCGATATCCTGAGTATAGTGCCAGCAGCGCGGGCACTTCTCACCTTCGGCTTTATTCAGCGCGACTTTCAGACCTTTCAGCAGTTCACTCTGCTGAGCGTCAGCGGTCGCCGCTGCATAATCGGCAACGGTCGCCCCGGAGGTCAACAGGACAAATCGTAATTCGTCACCCAGCGCCGTCAGTTTGGCCGCCAGCTCCGCATCCGCGTACAGGGTCACTGCCGCTTCGAGGGAACCACCGACTTTCTTGTCAGCACGCGCCTGTTCGATAACCTTGTTCACTTCGCCACGAACTTTCAGCAGCTCTTCCCAGAAGTCGTCGTTCATCTCTTCGGCATTGTCCAGACCGAACAGCCCTTCGTACCATTCGCCGGTGAAGACATACTTCTCACGGTCGCCCGGCAGGTAGCCCCAGATTTCATCGGCGGTGAAGGACATGATTGGCGCCATCCAGCGAACCAGTGCTTCTGCGATATGGTACAGCGCAGTCTGGCAGCTACGACGCGCCACGCTGTCGGCTTTCGCGGTGTACTGGCGGTCTTTGATGATGTCGAGGTAGAACGAGCCCATTTCAACGGAGCAGAAGCGCATCAGACGCTGTACCACTTCGTGGAAATCGTAGGAAGCGTACGCTTTCACGATATCTTCCTGAGCGGCCTGCGCACAGGCGACGGCCCAACGATCCAGCACAACCATCTCTTCCGGTTTCACCATGTCTTTCTTCGGATCGAACCCGTTGAGGTTCGCCAGCAGGAAGCGCGCGGTGTTACGGATACGACGATAGCTGTCGGCAGCACGTTTCAGGATTTCGTCAGACACCGCCATTTCGCCGGTGTAGTCGGTGGATGCCACCCACAGACGCAGGATATCCGCGCCCAGTTTGTTCATCACGTCCTGCGGAGAAACGGTGTTACCGATAGATTTGGACATCTTACGGCCCTGACCATCGACGGTGAAGCCGTGGGTCAGTACCTGACGGTATGGCGCTTTGCCTTTCATGGCGACGCTGATCATCAGCGAGGACATGAACCAGCCGCGGTGCTGGTCGGAACCTTCCAGGTACATATCCGCTGCGTGACCGCCGAATTCCGGACGGGCGTCAACAACGGAGTAGCTGGTTGAACCGGAGTCGAACCATACGTCCAGCGTATCCGGCACTTTGACGTAGTTGTCTGCGTCGTCGCCGAGGATTTCACGCGGGTCGAGATCCCACCACGCCTGAATGCCATCTTTCTCAACGTATTTGGCCACCGCTTCCATCAATTCGGTAGTGCGCGGGTGCAGCTCTTCGGTGTCTTTATGCACGAACAGCGCCATCGGCACGCCCCAGGTACGCTGACGGGAGATACACCAGTCAGGACGGTTAGCCACCATGGATTCGATACGCGCTTTACCCCATGCTGGGATCCAGCCGCTCAGATCTTCTTTCGCCAGGCCTTCCTGTTCAATGCGGTCGATCTCTTTGAGAGACTGAATGCGCAGGCCTTTCTGGTCCATGCTGACGAACCACTGCGGGGTCGCACGGAAGATGATCGGCGACTTATGACGCCAGCAGCACGGATAGCTGTGCTGCATTTTTTCGACGTGCAGCAGCGCGCCTTTCTCCGTCAGCAGCGCAACGATTTTGTCGTTGGCTTTAAAGACGTTCACACCGTCCAGCTCCGGATAGGTACCCGCCAGGTATGCGCCGTCCGGGCCAACCGGGTTCGCGATTTCCAGACCGTATTTCTGGCTGATCACGTAGTCGTCCGGGCCGTGGCCACCGGCGGTATGCACCGCGCCGGTACCCGCATCCAGGGTGACGTGATCGCCGAGGATAGCCGGCACATCAAAGCCCATGAACGGGTGGGTAAAGCGCAGCAGCTCCAGCTCAGCGCCTTTGACGGTACCGAGGATGGTGTAGTCAGCGGCGCCAATGCGTTTCATCACGCTTTCGACCAGATCGCTCGCCAGAATCACCGCCTGACCGTCGATCTGCACCAGCGCATAATCGAAGTCCGGCGCCAGGGAAATGGCGCGGTTAGCCGGCAGAGTCCACGGCGTGGTGGTCCAGATAACCAGCGAGATAGGCCCAGTCACGTTGGACGCGCCAAATTTCGCTTTTACCGCGTCCTGATCGGCGGCGTGGAACGCGACGTCGATAGACGGGGAGGTTTTGTCGTAATACTCAACTTCCGCTTCCGCCAGCGCAGAACGGCAGTCAACGCACCAGTGCACCGGCTTCGCGCCTTTGTGCAGGTGGCCGTTAGCGACGATTTTACCCAGCGCGCGAATGATGTTGGCTTCGGTTTTGAAGTCCATGGTCAGGTACGGCTTCTGCCAGTCGCCCAGCACGCCCAGACGGATGAAGTCGGTACGCTGGCCGTCAACCTGAGTGGCGGCATATTCGCGGCACTTGGCGCGGAATTCTGCCGCAGTGAATTTCTCACCTGGCTTACCGTATTCCTGCTCTACCTTCAGTTCGATCGGCAGGCCATGGCAGTCCCAACCCGGGACGTACGGCGAGTCGTAACCGGAAAGTCCTTTGGACTTCACGATAATGTCTTTCAGAATCTTGTTAACCGAGTGACCAATATGAATGCTGCCATTCGCATATGGAGGGCCATCATGCAGAATGAAGGTTTTTTTGCCTTTTTTGGCTGCACGAATGATGCCGTACAGGTCATCATCGGTCCAACGCGCCAGCATCCCCGGTTCACGCTTGGCGAGATCGCCGCGCATCGGGAACCCTGTTTCCGGCAAATTCAGGGTAGATTTATAGTCACTCATCAGATTATCGATTCCGTATTTAAAACGTGTTCAGGCATTAAGCCGGTGTTGATAGCCCAAAATGCTCCCGGGCCGTTAGCACATCGCGTGCGATTTGAGCCTTAAGCTCATCAAGCGACGCGAATCGCTGCTCGTTGCGTATCTTTTTACGCAGTATCACATCTATATGGCGACCGTACAGGTCCATTGCAACGTCCAGCAAATGAACCTCCAGCTGCTGGCGCATGCCCGCAACCGTTGGACGCGTGCCAATGTTAGCCACGCCCGGCAGCGGCTTGTCGCCCAGCCCTGCCACTTCCACCGCATAAACCCCTTTAACAGGGGAAACCTGACGACGCAGCGGTAAATTCGCCGTCGGGAAACCGATTGTGCGGCCCAGTTCATCGCCGTGCACCACGCGCCCGGAGATAATAAAAGGATGACCCAGCAGACGTTCCGCCTGCTCGAGATTATCGTCGGCCAATGCCTGGCGCACCGCGGTGCTGCTAATGCGTACTCCGCCATGGCAGAAGGTTTGCGTGCTGGTGATGTCGAAACCGAAGTCCGCGCCCGCCTTCTGTAATAACAAGAAATCCCCCTGACGACCAGCGCCAAAGCGGAAATCATCCCCCACGGCAAGGAACTGCACGCCCAGCCGCTTCACCAGCAGCTCGCTGATAAAGTCCTGCGCGGTCAGCGCCGCAAAGCGGCGATCAAAACGCAGGCACAGGACGTAGTCCACTCCACTCTCGGCCAGATAGCGCAGCTTTTCGCGCAGGCGCGTCAAGCGCGCAGGGGCCTTGTCAGCCGCGAAGAGCTCCAGCGGCTGCGGTTCAAAAATCATCACCACCACAGGCAAACCGCGCGCTCTGCCCTCGGCACGTAAGCCTTGCAGTAACGCCTGATGCCCACGATGCACACCGTCGAAATTACCAATGGTCAGAACGCACCCATGTGGGGCCTGACTGAGATTATGTATGCCGCGTATCAGCTTCATGTCTGGCTCAAAAGAGTGAAAATCGTCAGAGTATACCTTGTACAGCAGTCAAGGTTAACCGGCGATTACACCTCGTAACGGAAAGAGGGAATGATTTCATCAGCATCCGTTAAAAAGGCAAGAAAATATAGTCGAGACGCGTGATTTTTGTGCCGGAAAGACTGTATTCATCGGCGACAAGCTGGTAGAATCCTGCGCCATCAATACGTAATGCAGCGTTGTCAAATTAACGGCGCTTATTTGCACAAATCCATTGACAAAAGAAGGCTAAACGGGCATATTCCTCGGCCTTTGAATTGTCCATATAGAACACATTTGGGAGTTGGCCTTGGCTAATATCAAATCAGCTAAGAAGCGCGCCGTTCAGTCTGAAAAGGCTCGCAAACACAACGCTAGCCGTCGCTCTATGATGCGTACTTTCATCAAGAAAGTATACGCAGCTATCGAAGCTGGCGACAAAGCTACTGCACTGAAAGCATTTAACGAAATGCAACCGATCGTGGACCGTCAGGCTGCTAAAGGTCTGATCCACAAAAACAAAGCTGCACGTCATAAAGCAAACCTGACTGCACAGATCAACAAACTGGCTTAATCGCCCGCTTGTTATCAGCTTTGTAGAAAAACCCGCGTAAAGCGGGTTTTTTTATGCCTGCGATTGACGTCGCCCGGCATGCCGGGCGACAAGATTACTTCGACGGTTCGGCAAACAGCGCCGAATAGTCGCTATGGCAGATACGCTGTACCGATGGATGCTGAATCATGCGTTCGGCAAAAATTGCGTGATACTCTTCCATCACGTTATCCATACGGCCAATTTCCACAATGCTGTCGTCGGCATAAAAGTCGTGGGCATAGAGCGTCGGCGCGACAAATATGGCGTTATGCGCCGCGCCAAAGGCCTTCATCAGCGCCGCATCGTCAAACTCACCGAGTATCTCAACCTTCAGCCCCTGCACGTTAAACCAGTTCAGCAGCTTACGTCCGAGCATGGAGCGGCGGCCCGGAATCAGCAAACGTCGCTCTTCCAGACAGGCCGGGAAAGGTTTCTCCGGCGGCGGATTGGTGCACCAGAAGCTCACGCTGCACTCACCGATTTTGACCGAGAACAGCCCTTCCTGCTGCGTGGAGTCGATCGGGCAGTCAGAGATAATCATATCCAGCTTGTGCTGACTGAGCTGCTCAAGCAACATTTCATGCGTCGACTCAAAACAGCGCAGATGAATTTGCTCACCTTCCACCACCGCGGCATCCAGTACGCCACTGACCAACCGTTTCGACAGCGCATCGGCTACGCCGACGTCGAACAAGAGGTTCGATTCCTTACGGTAGTTCACGATATCCAGCATCTCCTGGCTTAAGGTGAACATTTTGTCCGCGTAGCGGAAGACCAGTTCCCCGAGCTCCGTCGGCTCAATGCCGCGCCCTTTACGCTTAAACAGCTTGCCCTGCAGGCGCTCTTCCAGTGCCTTAATCTGTCCGGTAATGGTCTGCGGCGTGAGGTACAGCGCCTCCGCCGCGCCCACGACAGAACCTTCCTTGTAGACATGCCAGAAGTAGTAAAGATGGTTGTAGTTAATATGCGACATGCCCTGTGCTCCCCTCTCCTTTCATTCTCATTTCGCTACCGGCTTTAAGCGTGCACGTAGCAAGCTGTATCCCACCACCGCTGACAGGACGGAGCCGATCAGAATGCCAAGCTTCGCCCAGTTAATCAGCGACGGATCGACGCTGCCAAAGGCCAGGCTGGCGATAAAAATAGACATCGTAAAACCAATCCCGCACAGCAGACCCACGGCCATAATCTGCGCAAAGCGGGTGCCTTCCGGCAGCTTTGCCAGCTTCAGCTTTAGCGCCAGCCAGCAGAACACGCTAATGCCCAGCGGTTTGCCAATAAACAGACCGGCGATAATGCCCAGCGGCAGCAGCGAAGTCAGCCCGTCCAGCGTCACGCCTTGCAGCGAGACGCCCGCATTCGCAAAGGCAAATAGCGGCAGGATCATAAAGGCCACCCACGGGTGTAAAACGTGCTCAAGCTGTTTCGCTGGCGACTTGCCGTCCTGCTCGCGCAGCGGAATAAAGAAGCCCACGATCACGCCCGCCAGCGTGGCATGCACACCCGACTTCAGCACCGCGGTCCACAAAATGACGCCGACCAAAATATAAATACCGGTGCGCCGTACCCCGCTCAGATTCAGGACGGCCAGCGCCGCAATAGCAACGGCCGCGACGGCGAGTGACAGCAGCGATAAATCGCTGGTGTAGAACAGCGCAATAATCACAATAGCGCCCAGATCGTCGATAATTGCCAGCGCCATCAGGAAGATCTTGAGCGATGCCGGAACCCGGCTGCCGAGCAGCGCCAGCACGCCAAGTGCAAAAGCGATATCCGTTGCCGCCGGAATCGCCCAGCCGCTGCTGGCCACCGGATCCTGCGCGTTAAACGCCAGATAAACCAGCGCGGGCACGACCATACCACCCAGCGCGGCCACGACAGGGAAAATCGCCTGACGACGCGTCGCTAACGATCCCTGCATCATCTCGCGTTTAACCTCGAGGCCAATCAACAGGAAAAACACCGCCATCAGGGCATCGTTAATCCACAGCAGCATGTTTTTGTTGATCTCAAGGGCGCCGACGCGAACCTGCACCGGGGTATCTAAAAAAGCCCGATACAGGCCGCTGGTGAATCCCATGTTCGCCATCAGCATCGCCAGTACGGCAGCAATAATGAGGATAATGCCCCCAGAGGCATCGTTGCTAAAGAAACGCTGAAGATGCTTCACTTTTACTCTCTCTGTTCCGTCAATAACTCGTTTAAACCATTCTAAACCCCTTAACTGCTCGAAAAAATAAGATTATTATTGCTTAACGATTCGTTTTTAACGAAATATAATCAAAAGAAAGCCGGACATACCGAAGTATTCAGCGTTGCAAAAGTTAATCATAGACAATGCGCAACAGCGTCAGTTGCTTGTCTTCATCGAGATAATGGGTTTCGACCGATGCGTACGGCTGCGCGATCGGCGTGGTCAGATTCTCCACAATGACGTGACGCTCAACGCTATCGTGACGATGACAAAGAATCTCAAGCGCATCCGTCTCATTCCAGCAGCCCATTTCCACCACGCTGCCGGAAAAGACAATATTGCCAATCGCGGCCGCGCCTGTGGTACATGCCCACGGCAATAGCAAAATAAGCACCGTGCCGCCTACCCGATTTCTCATTCCGTGAACCTCGCCATCAGCGCATTACCCTTTTGCTTTCAGGATCGCCATCTGTAATGCATCCTGCGATGTGCTGCCGGGAACGACAGAGATCCGTTTGCTATCGGCATTGGCCGCCTGCGGCATCACCACAAAGGCTGGCGTGCCGGTGAAGTCCATATGCTGCGCCAGCGCCTGATTGAGCATCAACGCATCATGAATACGGCCGCTGCTTTGCGCGCTATTCACCGCCGCAATTTGCGCGTCATTCAGATAGTGATGCGCCAGAGAATAAATATCCTTGTCCGTCAGCGCGCCTTCCACTTTACCCGTCGCGTACAGAGCATTGTGCCAGTCGAGATACTTCGCGCCGCCGTGGGTCAGCCAGACCTGCTCGCCGACGCGCGCCGCCAGTCCGGATGCCGGCCAGCGAGAGGCAAAAATCGGAAACTCTTTAAAAATAAAGCGCGTATCGGGGTTCGCTTTGACCAGATTTTCGACTTCCGGCGCCATTTTGCTGCACCAGGAACACTGGTAATCGAAGAACATGACCACGGCGGCTTTCGCATCGGCAGGGCCGACGGAAGGGCTGCTATTGCTCAGCAAATCGGCACGATACTGCGACGCCAGCTGCACGTAAGCCTGCTGCTGGGCAATTTGCTGGCGCTGATGCAGGGTTTCGCTAGCCGCCACTAAAAACTCGGGATGATTCGCCAGATACGTCGCAACCGCCTGCCCGACTTTGTCAGGATGGCTAGCAATATAGGCTTCGGCCTCTGGGCCAATCTGCGCGTTATCGGTCGCCATCGCGGGAAGCGAGATGGCGCTGAACAATGCCAGCGCCGCCCATGAACGGCGTGCTAAAACAGGATGTAACATACGAGAGTCCTCATTCTCTAAAGGGGAAAAATTAGCGATTTTCAACGGCGTTAAAGACCACCGGCGGCATCACCCGGCCATCATCATTAATGCTTTGCCAACGAATCGCGCAGTGCGCCGCCTTCTGGCATCCGCGCAGACGCCGGGTGGAAAAAGGGGCGACGACGCCCGCGCCATCCCTCGCGCTACCGTCAATGTTCAGTAAAAAAAGGGTGATGTAATAAGGCGTTGGGTTGTGCACCGAAAGGCCGTCCGGGGCCAGGCTCCAGCGCAGTTGCCGGTACGCCTGCTGCGGATCGCCGCTCAGCCCGGAGGGGCGATAAAGCAGTTTCATGGCCGAACGAAAAGCCATCTGCACGCTGTTGGCACTCGGTTTCCCGGAAGGGATCGCGGCAATACTGAGCGTAAAAAGGCTCTCTCTGTCGTTCGGCAACGAGCCGCCGCTGTACACCAGACGCAGCGTATTCTCCTGGCCTGCGGCAAGCAGGAAGAGCGGAGGCGTGACGATAAACGGCGGTGAAGCGACAGGGGTCGGGTCGGCGCCAGGCCAACGTACGGCAGACTGAATATGGCTATTGATCAGCCAGCTTGTGGCAGAGGTATTGCGCAGCGGTACGCTGAGCGATGAGTCGCCAGCCGGATAAATAAACCGCGTGCCGCCAATCACCACGCCAGCCCGTGCCGGAGAGAGCGACAGCAACAACCCGATTGTCGCCAGGCGAAGAATCAACTTATTCATAGGTCAGCTTAAACGTCGCCGAAGCGTTTGCCGTGCCGGATGCGACCGTGTCGCCATCCGCCACATAACGCGCATAAAACTGTAGATGTACGGACGCCTGCCCGCCGATCAGCGGCATCGTCGCACTGTCAGCGCCCAGCGGGATGGCATTTTTGTTTGTGTCATACAGCGCGATCCCCACGCCGGTGGCATTGCCCTCTTCGGGCGTCAGCGCCAACAGATTGTGATTAGTCTCATCCTCACTGCCGCTAAAGCTCACCGAAACACCGCTGGCGGTTGAACCACAGTTCAACAGATCGATAGCAAACGGCTGCCAGGCGGCCCCTTCGCCTGGATGCAAAAACTGGCGGTTAGAGACGTCGCCCATCGCCACTGTCATATTCTGTGAATCTGGCGAAAGCGTGCAGGTGTTATTGGTGATAGTGCCAGTGACGTAGACACGTCCATCGTGGGCCAGCGTCGCGAATGCCGCCAGACTCAACGCAATGCCGCAAGCGGCGCAAAGATGAATTTTCACTGCCGCCCCTTATTCATACTGAAGATCGAAATACATCACCGCCGTCGCATTACCTGAGGTCACGACGGGCTGAGTGGATTTGTAGCGGATGTAAAACGAGAGCGTGTTTCGCCCCGCTTTAAGCGGATAAACCGCCGAGTCGCTGTTGTTGATGCTGACGTCATTCTGGTTTTCATCGAGGATTTCAACGCCCACGCCGCTGGCCAGCATATTTTCGTTGCCCATTCCGGTGTCGGTCAGCGCCAGCAGCGACGGATTGTCACTGTCGGCCTGGCCGGTAAACCAGATTCTGGTACCGCTGATCTCTCGTGAGCAGTTTTTCAGGTTAATGTTGAAAGGCTTAAACTTTGTCGTCGTTCCGGCGGACGGAAAGTCGTCCACCGAAAATTGCCCGAGATCGATACTCTGGCTCAGGCTGGAGATATCAACATCGCAGGTTTGCGCCACGATAGTGCCGGTAAATTCGAGGTTGTAGCCCGAATCATCAGCCCGGCATAAAGGCGCCAGCGCCAGCGCGGCAAAGAGATACAGGCGTTTGTCCATTTAATCGAAATCCACCCGTAGGTTAGCCAGCGCCGTGAAGGCCCCTTCCGCCGGCACGTTTCCGGTTGTACTCACCGGATAAGCTTGCAGAGCGATATTCGCCCGTCCGCTGTCATCCGTGACAAAAGGGGCGCGACTGCTGGCGTCATCAGGCGTGAGCACATTGCCGTCGCGGGTTTCCACCACCACGCCGACATCGGGGTTGCTTGAGGCGATCGCCTGGGGAAAATGGCTGTCGGCGGTCGCCATCACGCGCATGCTCATGTTTACCGTCGAATCCACGCCGTTGCACTTAACCGGGACGTTAAAGCTGCGCGTCCTCACGCCCGGCGGTTTCTCTCCCGCATGCGTAAAATTGCCGCTATACAGCGAACCAAAGTCGACAACAATGGTTTGTCCGGCATTGATTTCGCAGCTTTGCGGCACGGTGATGCTGCCGCTGTAGACAATGTTGTAAACCACGTCAGTAAGAGGATCGCTGTTGTTGGTTGTTACGTAGACGCTGAACATCGTCTTGGGTGAGATGACGACGGATCCCACGAAAGGCTTCACAACCTTCAACTGGAAAATAAGGTTCGAATCTCGAATATAGAATGGCGTGCCGGTGTTGACGTTACCGTCAGTCCCCATCATGTAATAGTTAACAGGCGGGTAGAAATTACCCACCGCCGAATCCTGAATCTGCATGGCGCCTTCCAGATAATCCGGGTCGAGCTTTAAGTATTGCCAGCGCCCGTCGGTTTCCACGACGGGATAAGGCGAGACATAGGAACGATAGGTGTGATTATAGGGAGCCGATCCCGCGGGACATACCGCCTGCACATTCACCTCCTGGCTTCTCGCCAGCTGCACGGTCTTGCCCGCCTGGTTCTGCGCGGCAGTCAGCGTTGTCGTCAGGTCGTAATCCACGCTGGAAGGGGAGCCGTTCACGTTTTTACAGACGTCGGCCAACGCATGCTGCGCCAGCAGCACACCGGCCAGCAGGAGTAATAACACGCGTACTTTCATTTAGTTACATTCCACGGTTTGTCGGACCAGCGCCTGTGAGGCCGCTGGCAGTTGGTAATGCGCTTCACAGCGCTGATTCGCCTGTTTCCCCCACTGAAGCTGCAGCGCGCCCTGATTCGCCAGCCCGGGCAGATACACCTCGCCATCGTCGCCGACAATGGCGTCAATGCCCTCGGTCGTTGCCGTCGCGCCAAACGGCACAGCCTTGCCGTGATAGCGCACGGTCAGCAACGCGCGCTGCCCTACCCGTGCTTGAAAGCGAGCCACCGCTAACGCGCCTTCGGTAGGCACGACATTGGTCACCGAATCATCGATATCGACATCATTCGCCAGAGTGTTCACGTCGAGCGCCATCCGGTTTTGTCGGTAGGTCGTGGCATAAGGAACCACGGCATAGCCATGACCATCGGTATGAATACCGGACTCCTCTTCAATACCGACACCCGCCGCGCCCGGCACTGCCACCAGGATATTGGTGCTTCCCAGCGGCTGGCTGAGGGTCACGCCGTGAGAATGCACCACCAGCCCGCCGTTCAGGCCGTAGTTCACCTGCTGGTAGTTGCCGTTATCATTCATGTTGTAACCCACGCTCGCGTCGCCGCGGCTGCCGTCATACTCCATGCTGGCCGCACCGCTCTCGCCGCCACCGTGATTTTGCATGCCCTGTTGAACGCTATAACTGAGGTTGTTTTCATCCAGCAACGTACCGTTAATCCCCATGTTTTCCGTCACGTTATGCTGTTTGTCGCTGCTGGCGCTAAAGGTGGCGTAGGCGTTATGCGGCGAGCGCGTGAGATCATCGCCATGGCTCAGCCACTGCGTCAGCGGCAAGGACATGTTCAGCGACAGAATCTGATCGCTATCGGCCTTCCCCGGCGATTGACTGTCGTTGTACGATACGCTCCATGAGATGCCACCGACGGTATCGCTATACCCCACCTGCAGCAGCGAGTTAGTTTCATCGGTATGCCAGTAGCTTTGCTTGCTCGCGGTAATGAAAAAGGAACCGTAGCGGCCTAGCTGCTGGGAGATATTCAGCTGCACCTTGCCGCGTTTGGTGTAGTAAAGGTTGTAGTAATCAGACCCGTTGGTTGTATCGCCATCGTCTTCCCGATTGCCGTCATAACCCGACATCCTTTTCCACGTCGTTTCATCCAGCGTATAAAACGAGGAAGTCGAGTAGCGGTATCCCAGCAGTTGCAGGTTGGTACCAAGCGGATTGAGTGATTTCGCGTACAGCACGCGCAGCGATTGCCCCTGATGCTCACTGTCATCAGCCAGGGTGCTGTAAGCCTGAGTCATATCCAGCGAAATGGCCCCCCAGTCGCCCATGTTGGCCCCCGCCCCCAGCGCCGCGGCTTTATAATGCTCGGCAAACTGCGTACCGCCGTATAAGGTCAAACCGTGGGGCAGCCCCCACATCAACGTCGCCTGGCCGAATTTTACGTCCTCTTTCTGACTGCTATCGCCGCGATATTCCGCCAGCGAGGCGGCGTATTTTAATCGGCCCTCTCGTTGCAGCACCGGAACGGCGGAGTACGGCACGCTATAGCTGCTGGTGCTGCCATCGGATTCTTTCACCTCAACGATTAAATCGCCGCTGGCGGCCGTCGGGTAGAGATCGTTAATGGTAAAGGCGCCCGGCGGGACATAGCGCTGGTTAATGACATAGCCGTTCTGGCGAATGGTGACCTGCGCATTACTGCTGGCGATGCCGTGAATGGTTGGCGCAAACCCTTTCATACTGTCAGGCAACATGTTGTCGTCGGAAGCTATCTGCACGCCGCGAAACGGCAGGCTGTCAAACACGCCGCCGGGGGTATAGCTATCCCCCGCCGTCAGTTCGCTTTTCAGCGCCACAACATCCCGTTCCAGATAGGTGCTGATATGTTGCCAGTCGCTCTTGTTATCCTGGCTGCTGCTGTTGTAGTTCCAGGTGGAATCGTCACGGAGACGCCAGGCCCCCAGGTTTAGCCCACCGTTCAGTCCCAGAAAATAGTTATTTTCCGCCGAGCCATTACCGCTCTTATCGCTACTGTTGGCCCCGGTAAAGGTGTAGTTCAGCAGCAGCGCATTCACCCCTTCATCCCAGTTTTGCGGAGGAATGTAGCCCCTGGCGTTATTGACCATTGCCGCCTGCGGGATGCTGATGTTCAGCCGCTGCTGGGCAAAATCAAAACTCACCGAAGCCGCGGGAATGGCGGCTGCAATATCGATACAGTCGGTTGGCCCGGCCTTCGCCAACGTCACCAGAGCGGCGACGTTCACCCCCATATCCCGCAGCATCGCGGGGGTCAGACAAGCGCTTAACCCGCTGTTATCGCTGGCCGTTTGCCCCGGTTTGCGCGGGTTGAAGGTGATATCCCGGCTCGCCTGCCGTGTTTTATTCAGATAGATATCAACACGGTAAATACCAGGGGCCTGATTGTTATGGTTGAACGTTGAGAGATCGGCCACCGCCGATGGATCGTCGGAAAGAAAAGCGGGGTTAAAATAGTTTTCCGCCCAACCTTTTGGCGCCGCCAACGCGCTGGCTAACGCCAGGGCCAGGCTCGTCAACGCAGGTCTGGCGGTATTGTGCAAAGAGCGCTTCATGGCGTACATCCGGCGATATATCAATCTGGCAGGCAGGTTTGCGCTGGCGTCGTGGCGCCAAAATCATTGACCGTCTGAAAAACGGTGCGTCCCGCTGGCGCGTTCAGCGTCAATTGCCCTTTCGGCGACACCATGTTGTTTGCCAGCTTCTTGCCGCCGACATACAGTTCCACCAGCGACACATAGTACGGAGAGGGATTGCTAATGGTTAATCGGCCATTGTCGTTATGGCAGCGCAGCGTTGCGGGCGCTTGCACCGACGACATGGGAAGCCCGTCAGGACGGACAAACAGCTTGATCACGCTCTGGGTGGCAATCTGCAGCGAATTGCCGGAGCGGCTATTTTTGTCCACCGAAGGGATGGCCTTGCTGTTCAGGTAAAAGACGCTCTCCCGATCTGTTGGCAGCGCCGGGCCTACGTACATAATCCGCAGCAAATTCTCGCTCTTCGGCGGCATGACAAACAGCGGCGGCGTAATGATAAAATCGGGTGAACGTAGCCCTTCGCCGTTAGACACCCACGACTGAATCAAAAAGACGTTATTGGCGGCAGAGTTTATGACGGACAGAGACGCTTGCTTCGCGCCTGCCGGGTAGATTACGCGGGTCGATCCCAGCGCGATCCCCCCCGCCTGCGCCATCTGGGCGACACTCAAGGTGGCCAATAGCAGCAAGCACCGCATCATCTGTCTTGTTTGTTTACTCATGTTTTACGTACCCGGATAACGACGACGCTCTCTTTCGCGCCCCACACGCGAAAGAGAGCCAGAGAAGATCAGGAATAGACCATGCTGAATGTGGCAGTCGCGCTGACATTGCCCGCCGTCGCTTCACCGGTCGCGATATAGTCCACACTCAGTGGAATAACGTTTTCGCCGTTGTTCAGCACCACGCTGGAGGAGGTATCCCCCACGTTGAGCACCTGCCCATCCGGGCCATATAGCTGCAGCGCAACGTTGGTTGCCGAACCCGCGCCCGCCGTATTCGCCAGCGTGCCCGCCAGGTTAGCGTCCTGCTGGCCGTTAAAGATCACCGCCGCGTTCTGTTTAACGGAGGTATCGCAATCTTCCAGCTTGATCGTAAAGTTCTCCTTCTGGTTGGCTACCATGCCCGCGGTGGTCAACTTCGCGGCGCGAACCTGGCTCAACTGCACGGTCTGATTGATTGAATCAGCGGAAACAGAACAGGCGGCATCAACAACCTGACCAATAAAATTAACGGTGCCACCGGACACGGCGGTATTGGTATCGGTGAGTTGCGCAGCCGAAGCCGACATCGTTCCCCCCATGGCAATCGCGATAGCCGCCATGGCAAATAAATGCTTTTTCATAGATTTCCTTTTAAATTAACCAAAAATGGAATCAAAACACCCTGATAAAATTAAATTGAAAAACGAACCTGAAATTAAAAACAATAGCTCGTAAAGACTTAATTAAAAGACCAGGCTAATTTCATTAAACACAATGATGATGACGTATTTTAATTATTAATTAAGTCTAATAAAGGATGCAATAAACATCCTTTATCTTTAAAGGACCAAACACAACCAACTGTATTAAAAGGAAAAACAGAAAGACAAACGGCCTATGGAGCATGGCCTATTGATTTATCTAAAAAACCATGATAAGTGACCTGTCGGTATATTTCTTATTTTTGAAAAACACTCTCAACATATTAACAACAATCATTCACTAATAAGCTACAGGTAATTTCTTGAGACCAACGAGACGACCATTATCGATCTGGATATACTCCCCCTTTTTTAATTCAGACAAAATTTTCAATACCCGACTGCGAGAGATCCCGGTGCGACGTTGAATAAAGGACAGCACATTGATGTTCTTCCGGTACCCTTGCGGATAGGCCCATACCTCAATCAACAACGCGCGCACCTTCAGGTAAGAGTCAACGCCAACCAGCTCACGGTCGCGCGCGCACATGACCATTAAACGAAAGGCCAGAAAGCGGGCCACATCGTGCCAAAGGTCGCATTCATCCGCGATTCTGATAAAGTCAGACAGCAGCACGGTGCGCCCACTGCACTCGGTTTCGGCAATAAGATAGTGTTCAGGTCGGGTTGTCACATCGTAAGTAATGCCATAACAATCGACTAATCCCATCACCGAAGGCGCAAAACCGGAACTAATGTGCATATTGTCATCACGTCGGCAGTACGAGAGAATCCCCTCCTCCAATAATACAATCCGATAACCTTGTTCTGAATCGAAAAACAGCTCTTCACCCGTTTGCAAAATAAATGGTTGACCAAATGGCAGCAGCGATGAAAAAAGAGTATCGATCGCCGCATGGGGTTTAGCCTGCTGAGAAAAAATAAATGAATGCAATGCATTCTCATTACCAGAAAAGTCTAAATTCATTATTATTTCATACATATAGATGATGATTGGTCATTGAACAATATCGAGTCATTAGATCGGCTTCAATTAATAATACATAACGTAATACTTTAGAAATTATGATTAGCAACAGCACAAAAAACGTATAAATACCAAATTAAGCATATTCTTAAAACAAAAATAAAAAACAAATACAAAAATACACTTAATTTTTTTAACAAAGAAAAAAACACGCTACTGCAACCACCAAAAATGAGAGGCCGGAACCGTCAGTATCCGGCCTGTTGCATCATACGAACACCAATCCACAGAACTCAATATCAGCGGAAATAACGTGGCGCGGCATAATATTCGACCATTTTTTCAGCTAACCATCCGCCATCTTCACCGTTGGAATGGATCGTCGTAATACTAATCGTCGAACCTCCGCCCCAAAGTACAGAAAAAACGTGATAGTCAGGCAGGTTCAGCGCCTGCATTTGCCCCCAATCATAGCCACCATCCTGACGAAGAAAATCGCCCACCGTCGCCACGCCGTACGTCGCACTGTTGACCGCCGTATTCAGCAAGCCGGACGTTATCGCGCTGATATCACTGCCTATTCGCTTATCGCCCATAAAGAACGTACCGCCGGAGGCAAAGTGCGCCGCCGCAATTCTGCTGGTACCTTCCGCCGCCGTCGGCATATGTCCGCCTGGAATTTGCCAAAGCATTGCGGGTCTGCCGAGATCCCGCGCCGCCTGCTTGACCATCCCCAGATAGTTAAGCCAGCAGTTAGCATTCCAGCCATAATGCGCCAGCGCATCAGAGCTGAAACAATCACGTTCGAATTTATCAAAGGCGATAAAATCCGGGGCGTATTCACCGCGGTAAACGCCAAGTTCGTTGATAAAGGCCGCCATTGCCGCGCCAATGGAAGCAGGATTGGCATTGGCCTTCAGCACCCAATCCGCCGTACCAGTCGCCCAGACGTTGGTCTGCCAGCCGAATGCCACGTCCGGTGCAAAGTGGCGGACGATATAGTTAATCGCCTGTACGTAACCATAAATATCATTGCTAAAGGTTGGCAGCTGTGGCGCGATAAAACCGGGTATCGCTGGCAACGCATTCACTGCCGCCGCCAACTGCACGTTCACCTGCATGCTGTTCGCCTGGCGAACAGCGGTATAGCCATACGGCTCTTGCTGCATCGCGCCCAGTAAATCCGGGTTGAGTACGAAAGTCGCCGGAACCGCGTGCTCGCTATCCTTGTATGACTGCGCGGCCAGGCACTGAGTAATAAAGTTGCCAAAGTGGTTACGTAGCCGCTGGCTGTTTTGCAAATCGGCCAGTGCGCTGCCGCCGCTGGCGTTCGCGGTGTACACCACCATCACCGGCATAATCGGCCGCCCCGCCTCTTTTTCAATCTCGCGAACCAACGCAACCGTTTTATGGACCGGCAGAGAATCGTAGTCCAGGAAACCATCGCCGTTCCGGTCGACCTCTGCCGCCGGAATCGGGTCACCGCCACCGTCAAAACCATCGTATTTAAACAGGGCGCTAAACGGCACATCGCGATACAGCGATACCGTCTCCGGCGCATTCACCGTCACCCCGCCGTGCGCCAGATAGTCCGGCCAGCCTTTCACTCGCAGCGGCACCCCCTGAACAAACTCCAGCGTGATGTGGTTGATGCTTTGCCATACGCGGATCGGCGCGTCTTGTTCACAGCGCCACGGCGTTCCCTCGATGAAAACATCCGCGACCTGCAGCGAATACTGGCCCGGCTGTAAGCGCATCGGCAGCGTTTGCGGCTGGCTATCGCTGGCCAGCGTGAATACATACTGGTACTGACTATTAAAAAGTCGATAACGCTGCGGCGCGGCGCCCTTCGGTAGGCCCAGAACCGTCATCTGGACATCGACAAACTCACGGCTGTCCACGGCAGCTTGCTGGAACGCGACCTCCACCGTGTTCACCTGCCCGGCAATCGGGGTAAACACCGTGGGGGATTCAGGCGTGGTTATCGACTGATTGTTAATGACAGTCGGTTGCAGGCAAATAGCATAGTCATGATCCGCCAGCAGCTGCGTCACCCACTCCGTCTGGTTAACGCCCATCGTCAGCGTCTGTTCGCATACGCCGGCAGGCGACCAAAGCTCCACCACCATCTCGGCGCCGGTTAAGCCAACGGCATTGAAATTCAACGCCGCTGTCGCAAACTCGACAGGCGGCAGATATTCAATCGCGCATTCCTGAATGTCATCGCTGGCGGCAAGCGTCAGGGAAAACTGCGCTCGCTGCGGTGAAATCCGCATTTCATCGTCACATAGCGTCAGTACGTTAATGCCATAAATACCCGCCGCGAGATCGCCAATCGTCAACGTCTGCCCCCACTCGCCCACCAGACGCTGAACCTGAGCATCGGGGAACTGCAGGTCAATCGTCGGTTTAAGCGACGTATTTGTCGCGACTGCCGGGAAGCGCAGTGCCAGTTGCCCCTGACGGGTAGGATCGTGCGCCAGGGTGGCCGTCAGTTCGCTAATCGTGACCGGGGTTTGTGTGGCAGCGAGATAAAACTGCAATTCCGCGCTCGCGCCAGCCGCCAGCGGCAGCTCGCCGTGATGATGAATCACGATGGTGTTTTTTTCTATCGGCCAGCCACCATCACTACTCAGCGTCACCGGCTGGTTTCCCAGCATACTGCCGCTAAACGGGCTGTACTGATCGGGATGGCCCGCAGCGGTAAAAGCCAGCTGTAGCTGGTTCAAATCTATCGGCTGCGAATAGCGGTTGGTCAGCGTCAACGTGACGCGCTGGTACCAGCTCTGGGGATTCAGCCTACTGACGCTCAGCGCCGGAGCCTCGCCTTCTGCCGCTTCAGAAGAGGGCGTATCCGGCGCAACGTCGGGGATAACCGGCTCTGGCTCCTGTTCCATGTCATCGGCAGGGACAATATCGTCCTGCGCGGCAGCAGCCAGCGTGAGCGTAAAGTCGGAAATGGCGACCGGCACCCGCGTCGCCGCAAAACTAAAGAAGAATGTACCGCTCTGCCCCGGCGCTAACAGCAGCGCGCGGCTGTGATGAATGACGATCTCATTCACATCCAGCATGCCCTGCATCTGGCTGCTTAGGGTCAGCGGCATATCGCCTTTCAGCGTGCCGCCAAAATTGCCCCACGGATCCTGATGGCCGTTGCCGGTAAAACGAATCGCCGCCTGATTCATATCCACGGCGTCACTGCCATTATTCGTAAAGGTTAAGGTGATCTTCTGATACCAGTTGTTTTCATCAATACTGCTGTGCTTTATGGAGACGCTCATAAACGAGATTCCTCATTCCCTGGTGGAAAAAAGCCCCGGATACCGGGGCTTGTGCCATGCGTTATGCTGCTGCCCTATTAGTAAGCGCCAAGGTCAGTCCATGCACCGCCGTTACCGCAGTTCAGGTCCGGCTGGTCGCCAACTGACCACCATTTCACCTGGTAGTTATGGCCTTTCCAGCTAACGATTTCGAAAGCGCCCCAACTTGCGCCATACACCGTAGTGGCATCCCACAGCGCGTAAGGGGTGGTTTCGTCCGCTGCCGGCGTCTCATCGGCCGCGGGGGTCGTCTCATCTTCCGGCTCAACCGGCGGCACGATCTCGTCTTCCTCTTCTTTCGGTTCGGGCTGTACCTGAGACAGTGCAGGAACCACGGTCAGCACAAAGCGCTGCTGTGTGGACGGTTCGTTGTAGCAATCGCGAACAAACAGCGTGAACTGCATCTCGGTTTTTTCACTCACTTCCGGCACAACAAACTCAATCACTTCCGTTGTTTTATTCGCTACCGCGATATCGGAAGGCACGCCCCAGCTATAGGACAGCGCATCGTCATCTTCATCAGAAGAGCCTGCGCCAGACAGTTGTACGGTTGAACCACCCACAACCAGCAGTTCAATGGCCGCTTTCGGCGCATGGTTGATGTCGGTAACCGCGTCGTCTTTCTCCTCCTGCTCAACGTTGATGCCCTCAAAGTAGAATGGCTCCATATCGATGGTTTCAGACTCCATCTCATAACCCAGCCCTTCGCGCACCGCGTTAACCAACACGCCGTTGTCCTGGTCGATGGTCCAGGTGAACACACCGCCCAGCCCCAGCTTCGCGGCATATTCGCCTTTCGCTTTCACGGTACGCGGGGTGTCCAGAGACATAAACAGTTTGGATTCCGGGTTAAACAAGTAGTCGGCATCCGCCACCTGGTCGGTGTACACGTTGAAACCGTTACGGCCTTTCTGATTTTCCAGATCCAGGTAGTTATAAATCACGTCATACCATTCGCTGGTGCCGGATTCGAAAGATCCGGTGGTGGTTTCATACTCACCATTTGGCAGCAGTTTGCCCGGATTGTAGGAGCCTTTCAGCGGCGACAGAGACTCTATTTCCACATTACGCGCATTGCGGGTATAGCCGGCGTAACCAATATTGATGCGATCGGCAGGGAAACCTTCGGCCAGCAGATGATCGACAATCGTTTCCACAGACCAGCCGCCTTCAACCAACGCTTTACGATTGGTGTGGTGGCCCAGCGTTTCCGCCCACGGAGTGCCGAAGAAGTCATAGGTCATCAGGTTGATGCCGTACAGGCCAGCGGCCATCAGATCTTTCACTTTGGCGTAATCAAAAATCGTGGTCACTGCGGAAGCCGCGATAGAAATCTTCACGTTGCTCAGACCCGCGGAATCCAGTTGCTTACGCAGTTCACCGATCAGCAGCGCGTAGTTTGCGCCATCCTCTTCACCAAATGGGTTACCGGCGCCTTCGTTATTCGGGTATTCCCAGTCAATATCCACTTCGCTGAACATCGGGAATTGTTTGAACAGTTTCACCACGCCTTTAGCAAAAATCTTGCGTGAGGAATCTGAAGCAGCCGTTTCATGGAAGCCGTTACTCATGCTCCAGCCACCGATGCTCATCGACAGCGCCAGCGTATGGCCCTGTGCTTTCGCCTTTGCCTGTAAATCTCGCAGCGCGCCCAGCATCCCTTTCGAATTCGCTTGAGTCACCGTCATTGGGTCAACATCCCAACCGCTGACATCAAAGCCCAGATTCACATAAGACTGAAAATCGCCCCATGGATCGAGGAAGGTTGGTTCGTATTTCACTTTGCCGCAGGCCGCCGCGGCTTCCGCAACGACGTCGCGCTGCAGTTTGTCATTTTTCTTAAAACCGGTAATGCCGACAAAACCCAAAATCAGTTTGTCATAAGCAGTTGGCGAAACATTGGTTAAATCATAGCCGCGGCCACGATCTTCCGGAATATCATTCCCCTGTAAACGGCTATCGTACTGCGACCAGTCGGTGTAATAACCGAATACCTTCGGTTTAGACGCGGATGCTTTATATTTGTTGTATACCGGCTTTGCCACTCGTGCAGAGGTATAACTTAATTTACTGTCATCTTTTGCGGGATTAAAACCATCTGCTGCATTGCTGGTTTCAGTAAGCGTATCGTTCTTGATCAGTTTGCTCGTAGCCATTTTAAATTTCCTTTTAAGTCTGAAAAAATATCGCAGTTCATGCTGCGGAGCCCATCATCCCGCTGGCGATAAAAAATGGCTAATCACTAAACATCATATTTATAACACACTCCCGAGAAATGGTTGGTGATGACGCCAATGAGCCATAAACAAACATCATCTTAAATATCATTTACCTGGATATTAAATATCATTTAATTCACTACAGATAATGTGATGCATATCTCACGCAAAGATGACATTACAATAAACATGATGAGTATTAATAGCTTAGGGTGATTCCCATACCCTATATTCGGCAGCAACCCATTAAAGTGTAATAACTAAAGGACGACGTTATGAAAACTTATCTCATTAATGAAAGTTGTATTTACAATGAAGGGAAGTATGAACTGAGAACCAGCACAAACTCACAGGCCATCAAAATGACGGCGATGCGAGCGAAATGCCTCAGCTTCATTATTGAAAATGCGCATCAGGAAATCATTGAGCGTCAAAAAATAGCGGAGGAGCTATGGGGGGCTCGCAGTCAATTTGTGAATGATGCAAACCTGACGCAAATTCTGTATTTAATTCGCCGGGATTTAAAAACGCTGGGCATTAACGACCTGTTTATCACTATCCCACGTCAGGGTTTGCAGATTAATAAAGATATCGCGATCAGCATCATCGACCCGACGGCGAAAAAGAATAAAAAGCAGTTCTTCAGAAAAACGCTGGCCGCGTTAACCACCGTGTTTTCGGTGACGTTAGGCAGTGTAATGTACATGCATATTCATTAATTCAAAGGAATGAAAAATGAACCCAATTATCGATGGTATCCTGGTGATGGAAGGCAACTATAGCAACAATGGAAAAGATAAAGGAGGACTCACTCACTGGGGCATTACGGAGGCAGTAGCCCGGGCACATGGCTACTCCGGCAGCATGCAGGATCTGTCGCGTATTGAAGCGTATGCGATCCTGGAAAGCGACTACTGGATTAAACCTGGGTTTGAACACATTGCCCAGATCTCCTACCCCATCTCTTTTGAACTCTGCGATGCCGCGGTCAATATCGGTACACACTATCCGTGCACCTGGCTTCAGCGCTGGTTAAACGTATTTAATCGCGAAGAAAAAAAATATAATAATATCAAGGTAGACGGACGCATTGGCCCTCAAACGCTTGCCGCACTGGAGCATTTTTTGTCGTGGCGAGGAAAAGAAGGAGAAAGCACGTTGGTAAAAGCATTAAACTGCAGCCAGGGAGCCTGGTATTTAGACATCACCGAGAAACGCAAGGAAAATGAAGAGTTTATTTATGGCTGGATAAAAAACAGAATCACATAAATAGGCTATCAGGCTGAAGATAAAAGACTCAGGGACGAGTCTCTTATCGACTCAGCACAGTACAGCGGTTAACGCACGTTAACGTCATTGATATATTTCTTCACTCGCTCACCCAAAATTTTGAGTATTGGCGCAGCGAATACGCCACCTAAACCGGCGGCAAGCAATACCATATTAAAACTAAAGCCTTGTTCAATGGCAATGGCGCTCAGTAAAAAACTGGTAAAACAAGAGATTACCACCTGAACCAAACAGTGCGTAATACATTGATAAGCGTCCTTCTCAGACTGCTTTTCCTTGCGAATAAAATAGCTGACAAAGCCCCCCCAGGCGCCAATGGCGACAACGGTCAGTAGAATTTCAATTTCCAGTAAAACGACTTCGGTAGTCGGTAAATGATTGGGAATAGCCATATTAAACTCCTGTATAAATATGATGAGGTATTTATTCACAGAAGTGTAAGCAGCCTCCAGGAGAAACAATAATCATCAGGCATCATTTCACCTGATACGTACCGTATGGGCCGCCTTAACGGCGGAATGAGGAGAGCGTATGCAGCATCGAAACAACATCAGTAATGACGGCAAGATTTTTACTGTTTTTTTTCCATGACGCATAGACCTGAATAGAGCGGAAGGTGAGCTCCGGCGGCGGCTGCACAAACTTAATATCGTACTTACGCTGATTCTTATAAAACAGCGCCATTTTTAAAGGCATGATCGCGATTAACGAGGTACGTTCAACGGTACTCACCAGACTGTTAACGGAGTCGCTACAATAGCCCACCTCGCGCTGACCTTTATAAGGAGAATCATCTCTCAGTAAACCATTATCTTCACCCATCATCGGGTTACTGATATTCATCTTATAGAGCGCATGGCGCGATGAATAGAAATGATGCAACGTCAGCTGCGAGAGTTGACTAAACATATGATTAGCAGCACAGATACAAACAAAGCTCTTAAAGCTATCAATCATCTGATTATCAATACCGGGAACGCTAATGGGTTCCTGACTGATGACCAAATCACATTCGGCGGTAAAGAGCTGTTCAATCACCCGCTCACGACTCATATTGTGGGAAGAGAAATGATTGATTAACACACGCTCAAATACAGCGTTGTTATAAAGCTGCGAGAAATAGTAACTTTCAATCGTATCGCTGCCCAAAACGGTTATCTGAGCAGACTCTTCTTTACTGACTGGAGAATGAAACGTGCCGTTAATCAACTCCATCACCTGGCGAAAATGGTGATGAATCTCTATCGCCTTAGCGGTAGGCAGGAGGCCCTCTTTACCTCTGACAAAGAGTTCCTCTTGATAATGATTTTGCAGGCGCCGCAGCGCCAGAGAAACTGCGGCAGGCGTAATACTTAATCGTTTGGCGGCTTTTGTCGCATTGCCAGCGGAAATCACGGCATCCAGTATTTTGATTAAATTATAATCAAAATCTTTATTGGCGCCTTTTCCCCCATCCACTGTTAGCCCTTAAATATTAGAAAAGCAATAGACTCGTAATACTTCGAGCTATCTGTGTATCGACTGCAAACAGCTCCCCTCTATTCAGGCCGCCGCCCCAGAAGATGCTGTTGTATATTTATCATGCAGTACAAATCTTCCAGCCCCATAATAGCCCCATCCCTGGCCGCGAAAAGGGTCGGCTCTATCGCATTTTGACCTACAATACAAATCATTTATGCTCACAATAACTCAATTTCCTGTCGTAGCAAATATGCAGACGTGCAGAGATCTGTACCCATCGGTAACAATGGCAGTTAGCGGTATCTATTTTGTGGATTCTAAACGGGAACGGATAAACACGCACAAGGAGGTGAGTCGGTGATTAACATAAAAAAGCCTGGGCGCGAAAACCCAGGCTACAAATAAAACGGAGAATCAGTCGTCAATTAACGGGTTAAATCGTCAAAGAACTTTTTCACGCCGTCAAAGAAGCTTTTCGAACGCGGACTGTTGTTTTCACCGGTTGGGCCGCCGAAGCTTTCCTGCAGGTCTTTCAACAACTGCTTCTGCTTCTCGTTCAGACCGACCGGGGTTTCTACCACCACGCGACACAGCAGGTCGCCCTGCGCGCCGCCGCGAACGGACTTCACGCCCTTGCCGCGCATGCGGAACAGTTTGCCGGTTTGCGTTTCACCCGGAATTTTCAGCTTCACGCGACCGTCGAGCGTCGGCACTTCAATCTCACCGCCCAGCGCCGCCATGGAGAAGTTGATCGGCACTTCGCAGTACAGGTTATTACCTTCACGCTCAAAGATAGCGTGCTGTTTCACCTGTACCTGAACGTACAGATCGCCTGCCGGTGCGCCGTGCTCGCCGGCTTCGCCTTCACCGCTCAGGCGAATACGATCGCCGGTGTCCACGCCTGCCGGAATTTTAACAGACAGGGTTTTAGTCTTCTCAACGCGACCGTGACCGTGACATTTGTTGCACGGATCTTTAATCAGCGTACCACGGCCCTGACAGTGCGGACAGGTCTGCTGTACGGCGAAGAAGCCCTGGCGCATCTGCACCTGGCCGGAACCGTGACAGGTTGGACAGGTTTGAGGCTGTGAACCCGCCTTCGCGCCGCTGCCGTGGCAGACATCGCACTCTTCCAGCGTCGGGATGCGGATCTCTTTGGTCACACCGCGAACCGCTTCTTCCAGCGTCAGATCCATGTTGTAGCGCAGGTCTGCGCCACGAGATGCGCGCTGGCGACCGCGACCACCGCCGAAGATATCGCCGAATACGTCACCAAAGATATCGCTGAAGTCCGCGCCGCCGCCGAAACCACCGGCTCCGCCGCCCATACCGCCCTGTTCAAAGGCCGCATGGCCATACTGATCGTAGGCCGCACGCTTTTGCGCGTCGGTCAGGATTTCGTACGCTTCTTTGATCTCTTTAAACTTGGCTTCGGCCTCTTTATCACCCTGGTTGCGGTCCGGGTGGTATTTCATGGCCAGGCGTTTGTACGCCTTTTTGATTTCGCGCTCTTCCGCTGTTTTGGAGACGCCCAAAATCTCGTAATAGTCTTGCTTTGCCATTGGTATTGTTCAGCCCCTTAACATGCGAGCACGGGCGGAGAGGAAACCTCTTCGCCCGTGCCGATTAATTACCCTGCATCAGGGCGATTATTTTTTGTCTTTCACTTCTTCGAACTCTGCGTCAACAACATCGTCGTCTTTCGCATTGTTCGCGGAAGCATCAGCGCCTGCTGCGCCAGCCTGCTGCTGTGCGTGCTGCTGCTGAGCGATTTCCATCAGTTTCTGGGAAACCTGCGCCAGCGCCTGCATTTTCGCTTCGATGTCCGCTTTGTCTTCGCCTTTCAGAGACGTTTCCAGCGCGGTCAGCGCAGACTCGATAGCGGTTTTGTCGTCAGCCGGCAGCTGCTCGCCTGCTTCTTCAACCTGCTTACGAGTGCTGTGCAGCAGATGGTCGCCCTGGTTACGGGTCTGAACCAGCTCTTCGAACTTACGGTCAGATTCTGCGTTCGCTTCTGCATCGCGAACCATCTTCTGAATTTCTTCCTCGTTCAGACCGGAAGATGCCTTGATGGTGATCTTCTGCTCTTTACCGCTGTTTTTGTCTTTCGCGGAAACGTGCAGGATACCGTCAGCATCGATATCGAAGGTGACTTCGATCTGCGGCATGCCGCGCGGTGCCGGGCTGATACCGTCCAGGTTGAACTGACCCAGTGATTTGTTATCGGATGCACGTTTACGCTCACCCTGAATCACGTGGATGGTTACCGCAGACTGGTTGTCTTCAGCGGTAGAGAACACCTGGCTGTGCTTAGTTGGGATGGTGGTGTTTTTGTTGATGAGCGCAGTCATCACACCGCCCATGGTTTCGATACCCAGAGACAGCGGGGTAACGTCCAGCAGCAGCACGTCTTTTACTTCACCGGTCAGAACGCCGCCCTGAACCGCTGCGCCGATAGCAACAGCTTCGTCCGGGTTAACGTCTTTACGCGGCTCTTTACCGAAGAACTCAGCAACTTTCTTCTGCACCATAGGCATACGAGTCTGACCACCGACCAGGATAACGTCCTGGATATCGGATACGGACAAGCCAGCATCCTGCAGCGCAACTTTCAGCGGCTCGATAGAACGGTTCACCAGGTCTTCCACCAGGCTTTCCAGTTTCGCACGGGTCACTTTGATGTTCATGTGTTTCGGACCGGTCGCGTCTGCGGTGATGTACGGCAGGTTCACGTCGGTCTGCTGAGCGGAAGACAGTTCGATCTTCGCTTTCTCAGCGGCTTCTTTCAGGCGCTGCATCGCCAGCGGGTCGTTACGCAGGTCGATGCCCTGATCTTTCTTAAACTCGTCAACGAGGTAGTTGATCAGGCGGGTATCGAAGTCTTCACCACCCAGGTGGGTATCACCGTTGGTTGCCAGAACTTCAAAGGTTTTTTCGCCATCAACTTCGTCGATTTCGATAATAGAGATATCGAAAGTACCACCACCGAGGTCGTAAACCGCGATAGTACGGTTGCCGACTTCTTTATCCAGACCATAAGCCAGCGCGGCTGCGGTTGGTTCGTTGATGATACGTTTGACTTCCAGACCTGCGATACGGCCAGCATCTTTGGTTGCCTGACGCTGAGCATCGTTGAAGTAAGCAGGTACGGTGATAACCGCTTCAGTTACCGGCTCACCCAGGTAATCTTCAGCCGTTTTCTTCATTTTTTTCAGCACTTCAGCAGAGATCTGCGGCGGTGCAGTTTTGGTGCCTTTCACATCAAGCCATGCGTCGCCATTGTCTGCGGCAACGATTTTGTACGGCATGATAGAAACGTCACGCTGAACTTCTTCATCCTGGAAGCGGCGACCAATCAGGCGTTTAATCGCAAACAGGGTGTTTTGCGGGTTTGTCACTGCCTGACGTTTAGCCGGCTGACCAACCAGAGTTTCACCATCCTGGGTATAAGCAATGATAGAAGGCGTGGTGCGGTCGCCTTCGGCGTTCTCCAGAACGCGAGCGGTAGTGCCATCCATAATCGCTACACAAGAGTTGGTAGTACCCAGGTCGATACCAATAATTTTACCCATCTAAACGTCTCCACTAAAAATTCAGTCAACATGTGGTTGTGAATCTGTAATAAGGGCGAAACCTACGGTTTCAACTGCCCTGAATCGTTTTTTTTCAGACTCACTCACTGCGGTTGACTACAAGATGGGGTCGCAACGTCATCCATCAAGGGGCAAAATTAAAAATTTTTCATTCAGTGCGGTTTTATTTCCGACGCTTCGCTAAACGCATTCACGGTACAAATATAAAAACATCAATTTATTCAGTTAATTGCTGTCATAAGTTGTCATAATTCAGCGCTGAAAACCGAACCGACGAGGAATAAAATTTACCGCAGCATTTTGCTCACTAAAATGGCCCCTCCGGTAAGGAATACAATGAAAACCCTTTTAAACGTCTCAGTCAGTCTGGCGTTTGGTCTGCTGCTGGCCAGTTCCGCCTACGCCAACGACCACAAAACGCTGGGCGTTATCGCCCTGCCCCGCAACGAAACTAACGATCTCACCCTGAAGCTCCCGGTATGTCGAGTCGTGAAGCGCATCAAACTCAGCGTGGATCGCGGCGACGCACAGCTGAGCGGCGCTTCGGTGTACTTTAAGGCCGCCCGCAGCAGCAGCCAAAGCCTCAACGTTCCATCTTCACTCAAAGAAGGCCAGACGACGGACTGGATCAACTTCAACAGCGACAATGACAACAAACGCTGCGTGTCCAAAATCAGTTTCTCAGGCCATACCGTCAACTCTTCCGACATGGCATCGCTGAAAATCATCGGCGACGATTAATCTTGCTCCGCTAACATAAGTCACGAACGTAAATGAAAGTCTCCTATCTGAACGATGAAGATCTCGTGTTCCTCCAGCACTGTAGCGAAGAACAGCTTGCGCGCTTAGCTGTGCTGATGACCCACAATGAAAAAGGCAAACGTCGCCTGTCGAGCGCGCTGCTGCACAATGAGCTGTACATGTCGATGGAGGGCCATCCGGAGCAGCACCGTCGCAACTGGCAGTTGATCGCCGGCGAGTTTCAGCACTTTGGCGGCGATAGCATCGCCAACCAGATCCGCGGCCACGGCAAGCTGTACCGTGAAATCCTGCGCGATGTCGCCAAACGTCTGGGGCTGAAAGCCGACAAAACGATGCCGACCGCGGCCATTGAGAAACAGCTGCTGGAACAGTTTGTTCGCCATGCGTGGAAGCGGATGAACGACGAACAGAAAGCCCGCTTTCATGCGGCAATCCAGCTGAAGGTCATGGAAGTGGAAGCTTTGCTGCCGCAGCTTATCGATCACCATCGTCTGGATCACGGCATTGAACACCTGCTGGACAGCCAGCTCAGCCATATTTTGCATAAACATGCCGCCGTCAGCGTCATCGGCCACGGTTTGATGCGCGGCGCCGGTCTTGGCGGCCCAGTTGGCGCCGCGGTAAACGGGGTGAAAGCCGTCAGCGGTAGCGCCTATCGCGTCACCATTCCTGCTGTGCTGCGCATTGCCTGCCTGCGTCGAATGATTGCCCGCGCGGCGTTACAACGTGCCGGATGAGTTAAAGGGGGAAAATAGTTCATTTTCCCCTGATCAGATCATAGACAGCCCGTTTACTCCTGATTATGATGCCGCGCCCCCAGCAGTGGGGAGATTATTTCACCATTCAATGATGATTTGAGGAATTATGGGCAACACTAAGTTGGCTAACCCGGCACCGCTGGGCCTGATGGGCTTCGGCATGACCACCATTCTGCTTAACCTGCATAACGCCGGTTTCTTCGCCTTTGACGGCATTATTCTCGCTATGGGTATTTTTTACGGCGGTATCGCGCAGATTTTCGCGGGCCTGCTGGAATACAAGAAAGGGAATACTTTCGGTCTGACCGCTTTCACCTCTTACGGCTCTTTCTGGCTGACTCTGGTCGCCATTCTGCTGCTGCCGAAGATGGGTCTGTCCGACGCACCTAACGCGCAGTTCCTCGGCGCTTACCTGGGCCTGTGGGGCGTGTTCACGCTGTTCATGTTCTTCGGTACCCTGAAAGCCGCACGCATGCTGCAGTTCGTGTTCCTGAGCCTGACCGTGCTGTTCGCGCTGCTGGCGATTGGCAACATCAACGGCAACGAAGCAATTATTCACGTAGCGGGTTGGGTTGGCCTGGTTTGTGGCGCGAGCGCTATTTACCTGGCAATGGGTGAAGTGCTGAACGAACAGTTCGGTCGCACCGTACTGCCGATTGGTGAAAAACACTGATCCTCGCCTCATCCTGAAAAACGCCGGGCCTGTCCGGCGTTTTTTTTACCCATAAACTACCGATACTGGGATTATCGCTTCCTGATAATTTGCGCTATTTTCAATAACTTCTCATGATAAAAAGGATTATTGATGATGCGCCTCACCTCAGCTTGCCCCTTGATTCTGGCCTGTGGAGCCTTGATGCCCGTTGGTGCCAGTGCGCTACCAACGCCTGAAGTCAGAAGCGTTGACTGGGATAAGGAAAATACCGTACGCGTCGGGGATAGCATCAATACCGTGTATCGGATTACGATGTCAGAGGGATCACGTAATCATCTTTGGTTAAACGTTGATTGCCAAACCCATGAAAAAACGCTGCTGTATATGAACCTGCACACGGTAACCGGGAGCAATATCCGCGCCTACGGCGGTAACTCTTTCGCCCGCTATATTCCCGGCGTCCCTTTCGAGCCCGATGCCGATAGCCTGCTCAGCACCAACCCTGCACTCGATGTCTGCAAACAAAACGTCGCGCCGCCTCGTTGGGTAGGACTCACTGCCGCAGATAAGAACGGCGACCAGCCGTTTATCGACCTGAATAACAGCCATCGCGAAGGCAATATGCTCAATCTGCGCGTAGGCACGGATTACGCTCAGGTTCATCGCGAAAAGAAATATGACGCGCCCTACGACTTTAAAATCAGCCAGATGCAGGTTAATTGCGATAACCAGCAGGCGCGCATTGAACGAACGTTCTCTCTGAATGCCAACGTTGTGACTGACAACACCACAACCACGGATTCCGCCTTCACTTCCCTCCCCGCCACGCTTACCGCCCCCGTGAAGAAACTGTGTGCTCTACAGGATCTCAACGCGTTTACCGGCAGCGGCGCGTGGGTAGCCCGGCAGAAAACCGAAGCTGATGCGCCGCTGGCGATCCCCGATTTCGAGCACAACGATCCTGCGGCCTTAGGCCGTTACCCGCTTCCCGAAACGGTAAGCAAGACAGCAGCGCAGGTACTGAAAAACGGGAGTAACGCGCCTGTGTTTTCCAGCCTCACCTATACGCCGGTGTGGCCTGGCGACAGCGATATTAAGGGCAAAACGCGCATCGACAGGCTGCCGGACGGCAGTACCCTCACGCTTGATACGCTGATACTCAAAGGGGTGACGTTCTATAGCCAGTACCATCGGTTATTCAATATCGTTGATCTGAAACAGTGGGATTCGATGAAAAATAGCCCGTTCATCGCCCAGACGCTGGAAACCAACTTTAGCGTGACGCCGGAGGCTGGCCAGCCGTACCACTGGCATGCGGTACTGCAAGATGATACCGCCCCGGAGGGAAGCAAATCGAAGCGTCAGGATTGTCGTGTGGAAGGCCCGTGGCGCGATGCCTCAACGCTGAACAAGGCTTTCCCTGGGCGCTATATCGAACTTATCTGTACCGACGATCGGGGCGATGGCAGAGCAATGAGCAGCGATTACGCCTGGCTGGAAAATTTGCGCGTCTTCATTCGCATCGGTTATCAGGAAGCGGGGCAGAAAAAACGGTTTACCTTTAAAGACGTCACCATTATTCGCTAGCACACGCGACGCCGGGGTCGACGCCGCGTGGTGTCGGCTTACGCCTTGGCAGGGGCGCTGCTTACTGCGGGTATCTCTTTACGCAGCCAGATGCCGAGCCCAAGGCCAATCAACGACAGCGCCAGCACATACCAGGCTGGCGCCATCGGCGAAACGCCCATCAACATGGTGACGGCAATCGGCGTCAGGCCGCCAAAAATGGCGTAAGAGACATTGTAGGAGAAGGAAATACCACTAAAGCGCACCTCCGCCGGGAAGGCGCGCACCATCACGTAAGGCACGGCGCCAACCACGCCAACGCACAGACCTACCAGCCCGTACAACAGGAACAGTTGCTCAGGATGCGTTCCCGCGAGGTGATAGAAGAACCAGCTTGAGCAGGCCAGTAAAATACTGCCAACAATAAACGTCTTGCTCGCGCCGACACGATCGACGATTAACCCTGCCAGCAGGCAGCCAACGCACAGCATCACCGTCGCCACGCTATTAGCCTGTAACGTCAGCGCGGGGGCATAACCGTACTGCTTTTGCAGCCACACCGGTGACATCAGAATCACCACGACAATACCTGCGGAGAGCAGCCAGGTCAGCAGCATCGAAACCACCACCGCCTGCTTATGCTTGAGCACCACCGACTTGATCGGCAGTTCTTGCGCCAGCGCTTTGCGCTGCTGCATTTCGAGAAAAACAGGCGTCTCCTGCAACCAGCGTCGCAGGTACATTGCCACCAGGCCAAACGCGCCGCCCAGCAGGAATGGAATTCGCCAGCCGCCGTCGTGGATCGCCTGCACGGTAAGCTGCGTGTTAATGAGCGTTGCCACCACGGAGCCCAGCAGGATCCCCACCGTCAGCCCTGCCGTCAGCGTGCCGCAGGCGATACCAATGCGCCGCGCCGGGACGTGCTCGGCCACGAACACCCACGCCCCCGGGACTTCACCGCCAATCGCGGCCCCTTGCAAAATACGCATCAACAGCAGCAGCAACGGCGCCACCAGCCCGGCGGTGGCATACGTCGGCAGCAGGCCAATCGCCAGCGTCGGCACCGCCATTAGCAGGATGCTGAGGGTAAACATTTTTTTGCGCCCGACCAGATCGCCGAAGTGCGCCATAATGATGCCACCCAGCGGGCGAGCCAGATAGCCAGCCGCAAAGATGCCGAAAGTTTGTACCTGGCGCAGCCATTCAGGGATATCTGCCGGGAAGAAAAGCTCCCCGACCACGGCGGCAAAGAAGACGAAGATGATGAAATCATAAAACTCCAGCGCGCCGCCCAGGGCGGCCAGCGTCAGCGTTTTATAATCTTGTCGATTCAGAGGTCGGGTGTAATGTGACATAACAAACCATTCGCAAAGTTGAGCTGTTGATATAAGTTTACGATTTGTGTAAAGCAAAAATGACTATACCGTAAACCCTATCGCACTCCAGAGGAATGATAGGTTATGTCAGAAAAGCATCACATTCAGGATAAAGTCTCGCGACGCGCGCTCTTAGGACGAAATGCTGCTACAACGTGCGGATGGGTCTCAATATAGGGCCCTTCCAGCAACTGTACACAATACGGTACACTTGCAAAGATACCGTTCACCAGCACCTTACCTTCCGCATCTTTAACCCCTTCCAGCGTCTCCTGAATGGCCTTCGGCTGCCCTGGAAGATTGAGAATCAACGCCTGTTTACGAATCACGCCCACCTGACGAGAGAGGATCGCCGTCGGCACAAAGTGCAGGCTCACCTGACGCATCTGCTCGCCAAAACCCGGCATCACGCGGTCGGCAATCGCCAGCGTGGCATCCGGCGTCACATCGCGACGCGCCGGGCCGGTACCGCCGGTGGTCAGCACCAGGTGGCAGCTCATCTCATCAACCAACTCACACAGGGTTTGCTCGATAATGGTTTGCTCATCGGGGATCAGTCGGGTTTCGATTTCAAATGGCGTCGCCAGTGCGCTGCCCAACCACTCTTCAAGCGCCGGCAGGCCTTTGTCCTGGTAAACACCGCTGGAGGCGCGGTCAGAGATAGAAACTAAGCCAATGCGTAAAGTGTTCATGATTATTCCGTTAAAACTGTACTGTTGAGCAGAATGATACACGTGAATGGTCGGTAATACTAAGACACCGGAGGGGTAATCTCCTGCCGTTTCCCGAGGCTCGCCGCAAAATCAGCCTGGCGATTGATAATTTGCTATCGAGAAAATAACCGTGGTGGCAGACTCCGCCCACACGCTTCCACGGAGGGCCAGACATGCGAAAAAACAGGACACCCACGCCGCATGATTTAGTGTTTAAAACGTTTCTCTCGACGATGGAAACCGCGCGCGATTTTATCGCAATCCATCTTCCTCCTGCGCTTTTACAGCTGTGCGACCTACAAACATTGCAGCTAGAGTCTGGAAGCTTTATCGAAGAAGACTTACATCCCTATTTCAGCGATATGCTGTACTCGCTTAAAACCGCTTGCGGTGACGGCTACATCCACGTGTTAATAGAGCATCAGAGTTCACCAGACAGACATATGGCCTTTCGTCTGATGCGCTATGCGATTGCCGCTATGCAGCGACATCTGGAGGCGGGTCACAACGCGCTGCCCCTGGTGATCCCCATTTTGTTTTATCAGGGCCGAAGAAGCCCTTACCCCAATTCAATGAACTGGCTGGATGAATTCAGCGACCCGGTGGTTGCTGGGCGTATTTATAGCCAAAATTTCCCGCTGGTTGATATCACGGTTATCCCCGATGATGAAATCATGCGCCACCGGAGTATGGCGGCGCTGACTTTAATTCAAAAGCACATTCGCCAGCGCGATCTCACCCGGCTTCTCGATAAGCTCGACATCCTGTTAACCCGCAATCACATCAGCGGACAACAGGTGATTGCACTGGTAAACTATATGCTTCAGGCGGGAGAGGCTCAGGATGCCCGCACATTGCTGTACGAAATGGCGCAGCGTGCGCCTCAGTATGGAGACGAACTGATGACGTTAGCAGAGCAGTTAAAGCAGGAAGGCCGCAACGAAGGAATACAGCAGGGGATGCAACAAGGTATCCAAACCGGGGAACGCGAAGCGTCGCGTAAAATAGCGCGGGCGATGCTCGAAAAAGGTATCCCGGCAGCCGATATCATTGAAATGACCGGCGTAAGCGCCGAAGAGCTCCCCTCACTACAGCATTAAAAAAACAGCCCGCTCTCGGCAAAGAGAAGCGGGCTGTTGCGTTACGGCCTGACAAGATTACAGCAGGTCGCCGATCATTTTTTCCAGTTTTTCCTGGTCAATCGCAAACTTACGGATACCTTCCGCCAGTTTGTCTACCGCCATCGGATCCTGGTTGTGTTGCCACAGGAACTCAGACTCGGTGATGCGGCTCGGACGCGCTTTCACTTCACCGGTGAAGGTCAGTTTACGCTCCAGCGGGCCTTCGCTTTCTGCCAGCTCTTTCAGCAGTGCAGGTGCGATGGTCAGGCGGTCGCAGCCGGCCAGCTCAAGGATTTCGCCGATGTTACGGAAGCTTGCGCCCATCACTACGGTTTCATAGCCGTGCTCTTTGTAGTACTGGTAGATTTCGCTCACGGAAACCACACCCGGATCTTCCGCAGGCGCGTATTCTTTCTTGTCAGTATTGGCTTTGTACCAATCCAGAATACGACCAACAAACGGGGAGATCAGGTATACGCCCGCTTCCGCACAAGCACGCGCCTGAGCGAAGGAGAACAGCAGGGTCAGGTTACAGTTGATACCGTCTTTTTCCAACTGCTCCGCCGCGCGGATGCCCTGCCAGGTAGAAGCCAGTTTGATCAGAATGCGATCGTTGCTGATGCCAGCATCGTTGTACATTTTGATCAGACGTTTGGCTTTAGCGATGGACGCTTCGGTGTCATAGGAGAGACGCGCGTCAACTTCGGTAGAAATACGGCCCGGGACCAGTTTCAGGATTTCCAGACCGATGTTGACGGCCAGTTTGTCGGTAGCATCTACAACCTGCTGCGCACGGTCGCTGCTCTGGCTACGCGCCCACGTTACCGCATCGTCAATCAGTTTACGGTACTCAGGAATCTGTGCTGCGCCCAGAATCAGGGAAGGGTTGGTTGTCGCATCCTGAGGCTGATACAGCTTCATTGCTGCGATGTCTCCGGTGTCAGCCACTACGGTTGTGTACTGACGCAGAGATGTCAATTTATCCGTCATGATAGTGTTTCTCTTTAAACAGCTGTTAGGGGGATGTAACCGGTCTGCCTCGATAATATCACGCCGCTCTCTCAGCGCAACCGCCGACATCATGAGAGCGCAGAGTATGATAAACTCAAGCATTGGACTTTCAGACGTGGCCGTTGTGCGCGCTGAATATGGTAACGCTTACATTGGCTGAATCGAATCGTGTGAAGCACCGTTAGCTTCCGGGGTTCAGCCGCCCGTTTTGGCATAGACAAGAGGACGTTTAATGCCTGATTTCCTGTCTTTTATCAGCGAAATACTGTGGGGCTCGGTAATGATTTACCTGCTCCTTGGCTGTGGTATCTGGTTTACATGGAGAACCGGCTACATCCAGTTTCGCTACATCCGTCAGTTTAGCAAAAGTCTGAAAAGAAGCCTGAAACCGGGCGAAGGCGGATTAACTTCATTCCAGGTGCTGTGCATCAGCCTGGCCGCGCGCGTCGGCAGCGGTAACCTGGCAGGCGTGGCGCTGGCGATTACCGTCGGCGGCCCCGGCGCGGTGTTCTGGATGTGGGTCGCGGCGATTATCGGCATGGCGAGCAGCTTCGCCGAGTGCTCGCTGGCACAGCTCTACAAAGAACGTGACGCCAACGGGCAGTTCCGTGGCGGGCCCGCCTGGTATATGACGCGCGGACTGGGCATGCGCTGGATGGGCGTGCTCTTCTCCCTGTTCCTGCTGCTCGCCTACGGGCTCATCTTCAATACCGTGCAGGCCAATTCCATGGCACACGCATTGAATTATGCTTTCGACATTCCCTTCAACTTCACCGGCGTCGTAGTGGCCTTCTTCGCCCTGCTGGTCATGATGCGCGGCATGAAAGGCGTGGCGCGGCTTAGCCAGTGGCTGGTGCCGCTGATGGGACTGGTGTGGGTTGTTACCTGCCTGCTGATCTCGCTGTGGCATATCGGTGAAATGCCCGACATCATCAACATGATTATTCGCAGCGCCTTTGGCCTGCAAGAAGCGGCGGCTGGTGCCGTCGGCTACAGCGTCAGCCAGGCGATTACCAGCGGCTTCCAGCGCAGCATGTTCTCCAACGAAGCGGGGATGGGGTCCACGCCTAACGCGGCCGCCGCCGCGGCCTCCTTCCCCCCTCATCCGGCGGCGCAGGGCATCGTACAAATGATTGGCGTGCTGATTGATACCATCGTTATCTGTAGCGCCAGCGCAATGGTTGTATTGTTGTCGGGTCACGGCACCAAAACCACCGGCTATGACGGCATTCAGCTTATTCAGCACGCGATGAACGTGCTGGTTGGCAACTGGGGCGCAAGTTTTGTGGCGATAGTCATGGTGATGTTTGCTTTTACGTCGATCGTCGCCAACTACGTTTACGCCGAAAACAACCTGATCTTCTTACGCTGCAATAAGCCCTGGGCTCTCTGGCTGCTGCGTATTGGCACTCTGTTGATGGTGGTCATCGGCAGTCAGCTCAGCTTGCCTGTCGTCTGGCAGATGGCTGACGTGATTATGGCGCTGATGGCAATCACTAACTTGTCGGCCATTTTGTTGCTGTCTCCGGTGGTCAGAATCATCGCCCGTGATTACCTACGCCAGCGTAAACTTGGCGTCACGCCGGTGTTCGATCCTGACTATTATCCGGAGATCGCCCAACAGCTCGCGCCGGAAAGTTGGGATCAACCACCGCGCCAATAGCAGCAATCGATCACCTGCGGCCCTTTTTTTGTTAAAGTTGCGTGAAATTTTCTGCAAGGACTGGATATGCTGATTCTAATTTCTCCTGCTAAAACGCTCGACTACCAAAGCCCGCTGGCCACCACGCGCTATACCCAGCCGATGCTGCTGGAGCACTCTCAGCAACTGATCGGCGTTGCGCGCAAGCTTTCAGCGCCGCAGATTAAAGCGCTGATGGGGATTAGCGACAAGCTGGCGGATTTAAACGCCACCCGCTTCCACGACTGGCACCCGGACTTCACGCCGGAGAACGCCCGCCAGGCGATTCTGGCGTTTAAAGGCGATGTTTATACCGGGCTTCAGGCGGAAACCTTCAGCGAAGCCGATTTTGACTTCGCCCAGAAGCACCTGCGTATGCTCTCCGGCCTGTATGGCGTGCTGCGTCCGCTGGATCTCATGCAGCCTTATCGTCTGGAAATGGGGATTCGTCTTGAGAACCCGCGCGGGAAAGATCTGTATCAGTTCTGGGGTGAGGAAATCACCCATACGCTGAACGCCGCACTGCACGATCAGGGCGACGATATCGTGGTGAATCTGGCATCAGATGAATACTTCCGCTCGGTGAAGCCGAAAGCGTTGAAGGGGCAAATCATTAAGCCCGTCTTCCTCGATGAGAAAAACGGTAAGTTTAAGGTGATTAGCTTCTACGCCAAAAAGGCGCGCGGACTGATGAGCCGCTACATCATTGAGAACCGTCTGTCGAAACCAGAGCAGTTGACCGGGTTTGATAGCGAAGGGTATTTCTTTGATGCGGAAAGTTCGAGCGCCGAAGAGTTAGTCTTCAAGCGCCACGAACAGTAAGCAGGTAGCCCGCGGGCTACCCGAATTCGCGATTAATGATGGCCTGACGGTGGGCGATGCTCGTCGCCGCGACCGTGATTATCATGACCGTGGTCATCGTGACGATTGTCATGATGGTCATTGTGCCCACGGTTATCGTGATGCGGCGGCGGTGGTGTGTGGGCATGCCAGCGGTTGTCGCGCCATTCATAGTGATCGTTCCACCAGCCGTGGTCGCGCCAGTGGCCGCCGTCCCAGTAACGACCGTTATTGTCCTGGTCGCCAATTTGCAGTTTCACCGCCGGAACCAGCGTAATCTCTGCGGCCTGAGTGATAACCGGAGCCGCCAGCATCATTGCCAGTGCAAACATCGCAGGTTTTAACATGGGTAACTCCTTGGTTCTTCGTTCGCCAGTATGGCCGATGAAGAGAGATTACCGCCGCGGAACCCGCGTTGTTATTCTCCGCAATCCTATATTGTAACCACCCGCATTTATCGGGAAATTCTCCTTTTTTCCTGCCGAATTCCTGCATAATTTCTCCCTGATTCCCCCTCCATGCTGGAAGGGGAAACGGAGACATTACGCCTTGCTCATCATCAGATTACGCAGCGCAGCGTAGTCGGCTGGCAGGTTATGCGATAACAGCGGCAGATCGGCGCGATCCGCCAACGCTTTTGGCAGCGGCAGCGTTTCATCGAGGATCTCTTCCACACTTTCTTTGAACTTCGCCGGATGGGCGGTACCGAGGAACAGGCCGTATTCACCCGGTTGCAGCTGGTCACGCAGCGCGCGGTAGGCAATCGCCGCGTGCGGTTCAGAGGTGTAGCCCAACGCTTGCAGCTCACGCATGGTCGCTTTGGTGGTCTCATCATCCACCGCCGCATAGCCCAGCTCGTTCAGACGCCAGATTTTACGGCGGAACAGCTCTTCCACGCGCGGCCAGTTATTCGGCTGACTGACGTCCATGGCGTTAGACAACGTCGCCTGAGTGGCTTTCGGCGCCCACTTGCCGTCCTGCAGGAAGCGCGGCACGGTGTCGTTGGCGTTGGTGGCGGCGATAAAGCGTTTCACTGGCAGGCCGAGCGACCTGGCCAGCAGGCCCGCGGTCAGATCGCCAAAGTTACCGCTTGGCACGGAAATCACCAGTTGGTTACGCGCTTCCTGCGGCAGCTGCGCCACCGCTTCGAAGTAATAGCAAATCTGCGCCAGCAGGCGGCTGATGTTGATGGAGTTGGCGGAGTTCAGCCCCAGCGCGACTTTCAACTCTTCGTCGTCGAACGCCTGCTTCACCAGCGCCTGGCAGGCGTCGAAGTCACCGTCGATCGCCACGGTTTCAATGTTGCCACCCAGGGTACAGAACAATTTTTCCTGCAGCGGGCTGATCTTACCGCGCGGGTACAGGATCACCACTTTGACGTTCGGCAGGCCGTAGAACGCGTGCGCCACGGCGGCGCCGGTATCGCCGGAGGTCGCCGTCAGGATAGTCACCGGCTTGTCGCCAGCGATATGAGTCAGCATCTGCGCCATAAAGCGGCCGCCGAAGTCTTTGAACGCCAGAGTCGGGCCGTGGAACAGTTCGAGACAGCCAACGTCTTCCTGCACCTTATTCACCGGCGCCGGGAAGGTGAACGCCGTCGCGATACGCGCGGCAAGCTCGGCTTCCGGGATCTCATCGCCGATAAACGCGGAGAGAATTTTCGCACTGCGGGTGACGAAATCCTGCGTCAGCAGTTCATCAATGTCGGTCAGGTTGAATTCCGGTAAATCTAACGGAAAGAACAGCCCCTGTTGCTTGCCAAGCCCTTGAGTCACGGCCTGCGCAAAGCTGACCTGCTCATTGTGATCTTTTAAGTTATAGAGTTTCATCGGTTATCCCACTACTCGTGCGCCCGCCGTGTCCAGCCGGCAAATATGAACGAAGCCTTCTTGATTCTGCAAATAATGCTGACCGAGCCAGTCCGCCACGCGCTGCGCGGTCTCGGTTTTGTCGCACAGGGCAAACAGCGTCGGCCCGGAGCCGGAGATGCCACAAGCCACGGCGCCAATGCCGGCTACCGCCTGACGTGCTTCGCTGAAACCCGGTAACAGTTTGGTTCGGTACGGCTCGGCAATCACGTCTTTCATCAGTTTTGCCGCCAGCTGCGGCTGACGGGAATAGCAGGCGTGAATAAAGCCCGCCAGATGACGGCCGTGAGCCACGCAGTCCTGACGACGATACTGAGCGGGCAGAATCGCCCGCGCTTCCGCGGTAGAGACCTTAATGCCCGGATAGGCCAGCACCCATAGCCAGTCGTCAAAGCACGGCACCTGCTGGCTGATAATGTCGTTCTCTTCGATCATCAGCTGCATTCCGCCGAGATAGCACGGCGCGACGTTGTCGTAATGCACGCTGCCGGAGATACGTCCTTCCAGCTCGCCCATCAGGGCCAGCATCCGGGTTTCATCGAGCGGCCTGCCGCAGTGTTCATTCATCGCCACCAGCGCGGCGACCACGGAACAAGCGCTGGAACCCAGCCCTGAACCAATCGGCATGTTTTTTTCCAGCGTCATCGCCACCGGGATTTCTTTGCCAATCTCCTGGCAGAAGCGTTCCCAGCACTGATACACGATGTTTTCGTGCGGTTCGCTCGGCAGTTTATCCGCAAAGCGCCCTAAATTTTGCAGGCTGAAGCGGTCTGCCGCCTCAACCGATACGTTGTCGCCCAGCAGGCTGCCGTCGATCGGCGTGACGGCGGCACCCAGTACATCAAACCCGACGCTCATATTGGCACTGGAAGCCGGGGCATACACCTTAACCATTTTAAACTCCTAACTTCCATGACAATGTGCGCAGAAGATCGGCAAATACCCCTGCCGCCGTAACATCGTTGCCTGCGCCATAGCCGCGCAGCACCAGCGGCAGCGGCTGATAGTAGTGGCTGTAAAACGCCAGCGCGTTCTCGCCGTTTTTCACTTTGAACAGCGGGTCGTTGCCGTCAACGGCGGCAATTTTCACCCGGCAGACGCCGTCTTCTTCGATGTTGCCAACATAGCGCAGCACTTTGCCTTCATCACGCGCTTTCGCCACGCGGGCGGAAAATTCATCGTCAAGCTGCGGCAGACGCGCCATAAAGCTCTCAGTATCGCCGGTGGCGTCAAAACTTTCTGGCAGCACCGATTCGACCACAATATCACTCAACTCGAGGCTACGCCCGGTTTCGCGAGCCAGAATCAGCAGCTTACGCGCCACGTCCATACCCGAGAGATCATCACGCGGATCCGGTTCGGTATAGCCCATCTCACGCGCCACTTTAGTTGCCGCCGACAGGCTCATGCCCTCGTCCAGCTTGCCAAAGATAAACGACAGTGAGCCAGAAAGAATGCCAGAGAAGCGCTGTAGCTCATCGCCCGCGTTGAGCAGGTTTTGCAGGTTTTCAATGACCGGCAGCCCCGCCCCGACGTTGGTGTCGTAGAGGAATTTGCGGCGCGACTGGCCAGCCGCGTGACGCAACTGGTGGTAGTAGTCCATCGACGAGGTATTGGCCTTTTTGTTCGGCGTCACCACGTGGAAACCTTCGCGCAGGAAATCAGCGTACTGATCGGCTACCGCCTGGCTGGAAGTACAGTCAACGATCACCGGGTTCAGCAGGTGATACTCTTTCACCAGACGAATCAGACGCCCAAGGTTAAACGGCTCTTTAGCTTCCTCCAGCTCCGCCTGCCAGTTTTCCAGATTCAGCCCATGCACGCTGGTCAGCAGCGCGCGGGAGTTCGCCACGCCGCAGACGCGCAGGTCGATGTGCTTTTTCTTCAGCCACGCCTGCTGACGTTTAATCTGCTCAAGCAGCGCCCCGCCGACGCCGCCGACGCCCACCAGGAAGACTTCAATCACCTGGTCGGTGTTAAACAGCATCTGATGCGTGACGCGAACGCCCGTGGTGGCGTCGTCGTTGTTGACCACCACGGAGATTGAACGCTCAGAGGAACCCTGGGCAATCGCTACGATGTTGATGTTAGCCCGGGCCAGCGCGGCAAAAAACTTCGCCGAGATGCCGCGCAGCGTGCGCATACCATCGCCGACAACGGAGATGATCGCCAGACGCTCCATGATCGACAGCGGCTCCAGCAGTTCTTCTTTCAGCTCCAGATAGAACTCATCTTCCATCGCCTTCTTCGCCCGCGCACAGTCGCTCTGCGGCACGCAGAAGCTGATGCTGTACTCAGATGAGGATTGAGTAATGAGCACCACGGAGATGCCCGCGCGCGACATGGTAGCAAACACGCGAGCGGCCATGCCGACCATGCCTTTCATCCCCGGGCCGGAGACGTTGAACATCGCCATATTATTGAGGTTGGAGATGCCCTTGACCGGCAGCGCGTCATCGTCGCTGCTGGCGCCGATTAGCGTACCTGGAGCCTGCGGGTTGCCGGTGTTTTTAATCAAGCAAGGGATTTGGAACTGGGCGATAGGGGCAATGGTACGCGGGTGAAGCACTTTGGCGCCGAAGTAGGAAAGCTCCATCGCTTCCTGGTACGACATGCTCTTCAGCAGCACCGCGTCCGGTACCTGACGCGGGTCGCAGGTATAAACGCCGTCGACGTCGGTCCAGATCTCGCAACAGTCTGCGCGTAAACAGGCGGCCAGCACGGCGGCGGAGTAGTCGGAGCCGTTACGCCCCAGCACCACCAGTTCCCCCTTATCGTTACCGGCGGTAAAGCCCGCCATCAGCACCATATGGTCCGCCGGGATCTGGCTGGCGGCAATGCGGCGAGTAGATTCAGCAATATCGACTGTCGATTCAAGGTAGTGGCCAACGGCCAGCAGTTTCTCAACCGGGTTAATCACCGTCACCTTGTGGCCACGGGCGCTCAGCAGCCCGGCCATGATGGCGATAGAGAGCTTTTCGCCGCGGCAGATCAGGCCAGCGTTGACGCTGTCCGGGCACTGACCGAGCAGACTGATACCGTGGAGAATGTGTTTGATCTGGGCAAATTCGAGCTCAACGGCCGCCTTCAGTTCCGCCAGCGGAAAACCCAGCTGGGCGGTAGCAAGCCCTTGAAGAAGTTCAGCAAAGATACGTTCGGCGTCGGCGATGTTGGTCAGCGCGTCCTGGCCGCCAATGGTTTTTTCAATCATCGCCACCAGATGGTTGGTGATTTTTGCCGGGGCAGAAAGCACGGTTGCTACCTGCCCCTGCCTGGCGTTGCTTTCCAGGATGTCGGCAACACGCAGAAACCGTTCCGCATTTGCCACTGATGTACCGCCGAACTTCAAGACTCGCATGGTTTTTACCCCTTGATCTTCAGTCGAAAAAAAAGCCCGCACTGTTCAGGTGCGGGCTTTTTTCTGTGTTTCCTGTACGCGTCAGCCCGCACCGTTACCTGTGGTAATAGTGGTGGTGGTAATGGTCATAATGCTGCTGATGCGAATCATGGATGTTGTGTGCTCTGTCATTTAGCTGTCTGTGCCTTATACCCCTATTGGTTAAAGTATCTGGCCCACTAAGTCAATGAATTTCTAACTTCGTCACGTTTCGCAATCAATTCACATCCGCCCGTTCATTCGCCGACAAACCACCACAACGGCCATAAGTTTTGCAAAATACCAACCAATAACACCATACGAAAATACAATGACAGAATTTTACTCTGTCATATTTTTTTCAATATCATGCAGCAAACGATGCAACATTGCCGTATCGCGTTGCTCAAGTAAGCCAATACGTTGTTGCAGCCAATCGGCCAGTTTTACATCTCCGGCTACCTCGAGCCGCTCGAGCAATTTGCTGATACGCGCCCTTAACGCAATCAGCTGATTTTCGTCACCTGTCGTTGCTGGGGGGTTCGCGTTTTGTAACAGTGAGGAAAGCTGATAACAATACACCATCACCGCCTGCCCGAGATTCAGCGACGGATAATCCGCCACCATCGGCACACCGGTTAACACATCCGCTAACGCCAGTTCATCATTGGTTAACCCGGAATCCTCACGGCCAAACACCAGCGCGGCATGGTCCATCCACTGCGCTTTTTCGGTCAACATTGGCACCAGTTCCTGCGGCGTGGCGTAATAGTGGAATCGGGCACGGCTGCGCGCGGTAGTCGCTACGGTGAAATCCACATCGTGCAGCGCCTCCGCCAGCGTTGGGTAGCAGGTGATGCCGTCAAGGATGTCGGTAGAGCCATGAGCCACCCATCGCGCGGCGGGTTCCAGGTGCGCAACGCTATCAACGATACGCATGTCATTAAATCCCATGGTTTTCATGGCGCGGGCGGCGGCACCGATATTTTCGGCCCTTGCTGGCGAAACCAGCACAATAGATAAGTGCATTTAAAGTTCTCTTAACTTACTGTTCTCAGGCAATAATGTGATGTACATCAACATATTGCGCAGCGCGAATTTACAAAAATGCAACAAAAATCACTGAAATGATGTTTCATAACATATAAAAAACGCTAAACTATTCAGTGCGAAATCTTTCGTTTTATATGTTAACAGACAGCGGATATCTTACTGTTTATATGAACTATTTTCATTCGCACATGGTGATAGTAATTGGATTCATCACATTTATCAGTTAACCTGTGCAACTAGTTGAGTTGTGGAAAAAATGTGATAGGCGTTATCATTCCAGAGCGATGATTTCACCAAACTGTTAACGTGCTACAATTGAATTTGATATATGTCAACGAAGCGTAGGTTTATTGGCAGTCTGGTGTCTCTTTGCCTGTTATGTTGCTGTTAAAATGGTTAGGATGACAACCGTTTTTGACACTGTCGGGTCCAGAGGGAAGAGTACCCACGACCAAGCTAATGATGTTGTTGACGTTGATGGAAAGTGCATCAAGAACGCAATTACGTACTTTAGTCACGTTACGCCGATCATGTTAATTTTCGACATGCATCAGGCAGGTCAGGGACTATTGGTACTTCCTGTTTCGATTTAGTTGGCAATTTAGGTAGCAAACATGCAGACCCCGCACATTCTTATCGTTGAAGACGAGTTGGTAACACGCAACACGTTAAAAAGTATTTTCGAAGCAGAAGGCTACGATGTTTTCGAAGCGACCGATGGCGCGGAAATGCATCAGATCCTGTCTGAAAATGATATCAACCTGGTAATCATGGATATCAACCTGCCGGGGAAAAACGGCCTTCTGCTGGCACGCGAACTGCGCGAGCAAGCAAATGTCGCCCTGATGTTCCTGACCGGCCGCGACAATGAAGTCGACAAGATCCTCGGTCTGGAAATTGGTGCAGATGATTACATCACCAAGCCGTTCAACCCGCGTGAACTGACTATCCGTGCACGTAACCTGCTGTCCCGTACCATGAACCTGGGTACCGTCAGCGAAGAACGTCGTAGCGTAGAAAGCTACAAGTTCAACGGCTGGGAGCTGGACATCAACAGCCGCTCTCTGGTGAGCCCGAACGGTGAACAGTACAAGCTGCCGCGCAGTGAATTCCGCGCCATGCTGCACTTCTGTGAAAACCCGGGCAAGATTCAGTCTCGTGCTGAACTGCTGAAGAAAATGACGGGCCGTGAGCTGAAGCCGCACGACCGTACGGTTGACGTAACCATTCGTCGCATCCGTAAACATTTCGAGTCTACGCCGGATACGCCGGAAATCATCGCCACCATTCACGGCGAAGGTTACCGCTTCTGCGGCGAGCTGCAGGAATAAGAAAACAAAACGGCGCGTTAAGCGCCGTTTTTTTTGCTCCCTACTTTGCCGCAGTGCCCCACGGCATAATCGGTACGGCGCTAATCGCATTTTTTGGCGAACCGTCCACCACCTTGTCGGAATAGGCCAGATAGGCGAGCACGTTGCGTTTTTCGTCATAGAAACGCACAACCTGTAGCGATTTAAACACCAGCGACGTACGCTTTTTAAAGACCACGTCACCGTCCGCTTTACCGCTCTTAATTTTGTCGCTGAGCTCAACCGGGCCAATCTGCTGGCAGGAAATGGCCGCATCCGAGGTGTCTTCAGCCAGCCCCAGCCCGCCTTTAATGCCGCCCGTCTTCGCCCGGCTGACATAGCAGGTCACGTTTTTGACATCGGGATCGTCAAAGGCCTCCACCACGATTTTATGATCCGGCCCAAACATTTTGAATACCGTATCCACAGAACCAATCTGCTCCGCGTGAACCGCCAGGCTGGAGACGCCGAGTAACAGACCTGCCATTAATTTCTTGTATTTCATATTGTTACCATTTCCGTCGATTGAGTTGTGTGATTATTCAACATCTAATTAGAAAGTGTTTAAAGATCACAGCTTTACAAAAAACAGCGCCGAATCTTATGTAAAAACGCATTTATGCATAAAAAAAACACTGAATGCTAAAACAGCAAAAGATGCTATTATCCGCTACTTTGGTAACAGGCACATAAGATTTTAAGGATGAGGGCACTTTATGGATCAGGCTGGAATTATTCGCGATCTCCTCGTTTGGCTAGAAGGGCACCTGGATCAGCCTTTATCGCTGGATAATGTGGCGGCAAAAGCGGGTTATTCTAAATGGCACCTGCAACGCATGTTCAAAGATGTCACCGGCCATGCCATCGGCGCTTACATTCGCGCCCGCCGTCTGTCTAAATCTGCCGTCGCACTGCGTCTGACTGCGCGTCCTATCCTGGATATCGCGCTGCAGTATCGTTTTGACTCCCAGCAGACGTTCACCCGCGCGTTTAAAAAGCAGTTTACGCTAACGCCGGCGCTGTATCGTCGCTCGCCGGACTGGAGCTCCTTCGGGATGCGTCCACCGTTGCGCCTGGGTGAGTTCACGATGCCAAAATACGAATTCATTACCCTGCCCTCCACCCACCTGGTGGGCGTCACCCAGAGCTATACCTGCAAGCTGGAAGAGATTTCCGACTTCCGCCAGCAAATGCGAGTTCAGTTCTGGACTGATTTCCTCGGCAACTCACCCTCTATTCCGTCAATGCTGTACGGGCTGCATGAACCGCGCCCGAGCCTCGAAAAAGATGATGAGCAGGAAGTGTTCTACACCACAGCGCTCACACCGGAGCTGGCTAACGGCCACATCAACGATGCCCATCCGGTCACGCTGGAAGGCGGCGAGTACGTCATGTTCACCTATGAAGGGTTGGGAACCGGCCTGCAGGAGTTTATCCTGACGCTGTACGGCACCTGCATGCCAATGCTCAACCTGACCCGCCGTAAGGGCCAGGATATCGAACGCTTCTTCCCACAGGACGAAGCACGGCATCAGGAACCGCCAATTATGCTGCGCTGCGAGTACCTGATCCCGATTCGTCGCTAACGCTGTAGCTCATCCAGAGCAGGGGTATCGAGATGCGAGATATCCCCTGCCGTTTCCACCACCCATCCCGGCGCCAGCCACAGACTTTCCTGATAGTCCACCCGTGAGATAGAACAGTTACGTAGACGCAGACGACGCTCCGCGTGCGCGGGCAACCCCAGAATCGTACTCACCAGACAGCCCAGCGCAATCCCGTGGCTCACCAGCAACGGGCGACTGCCCGGCGGCAGATCCAGACAGGCAGCCAGCCCCGCGTGCATACGCTCGCTCAGCTCCTGCATCGACTCGCCCTGTGGAATACGACCATCCGGCGTGCCGTTGACCACCAACCGACGCCACTCTTCTTCTTCTGCGGTCAGAGAATCAAGATGACGCTGCTCCAGCACGCCCATATCCAGCTCGCGCAGGCGCGCGTCCAGGGTCACGCCGCAGCCGCAGGCATCGGCAATGATCTCGGCGGTACGGCGCGTACGGCCCAGATCGCTGGCGATAACATGCGTGATGCCGTAGGTGCGCACGCGCTCCCCCACCTGCACCGCCTGCCGCTCTCCTTTAGCCGTCAGGGGGCTATCGGACTGGCCTTGAATACGCCGCTCGGCGTTCCAACGGGTTTCGCCATGGCGAACAAGATATACCTGTAACATGTTTTTTATCCGTTATACTGCGATGACATTTTATTATCTGAGTTGTGTAGATTATGCATCAAGTTGTCTCCGCTACCACCAATCCTGCTAAAATTCAGGCAATTCTTGCGGCTTTTGAGCTGATCTTTGGCGAAGGTACCTGCCAAATCGACGCCATCTCCGTCGATACGGGCGTACCAGAGCAGCCCTTCGGCAGCGAGGAAACCCGCGCCGGGGCGCGTAATCGTGTCGCGAATGCCAAAGCCGTACGCCCGGATGCGGATTTTTGGGTGGCAATTGAAGCAGGAATTGATGAAGGTGCGACCTTCAGTTGGGTGGTGATTGAAAGCCGCGACCAGCGTGGTGAAGCGCGTTCAGCAACGCTCCCGCTGCCAGAGATGATTCTCGAACAGGTGCGGGCGGGAGAAGCGCTCGGCCCGGTGATGTCGAAGTACACCGGGATCGATAAAATTGGTAATAAAGAAGGGGCGATTGGCGTCTTCACCGCCGGCGTGCTGACCCGCAGCAGCGTATACCACCAGGCAGTCGTACTGGCGTTAAGCCCGTTCCATAACGCGCTCTACCGCGAGTAGGCCTGGTAAGGCGAAGTCGCCATCAGGCACAACGGCGCACGTTGCCGGATGGCGGGCCTACCGTTGCGTTTTGGGCAGGGTTTGCTCCAGCCACTGGCGCAGCTCTACCGGTGCCGATTTGAGGCTGTTCGATCCACGGGTGATCGTCGCGATCCCCGCGCCCAGCTCGTTTTTCAGCTCACGCTGGCTCATTTCTCCGCGCAGCAGTTCTTCGATAATCCGCACGCGGGTGCCCAGCGCTTCGCGCTCATCCGGGGTCATCATTAGATTGAGCAACGGTAGCGCAAGGTCGTCGGTATATGCCAGACGCAGAAGCTCCACAAAGCGAAGCCACTCCTGGTTACGCTGCTCAGCCACTGTCGCTGAATAAGGGGATTGTTGGGTCATCTCGGGCCACCATGTTATGCATGTACTCTTAAACGAGTACAAGCATAACACAGGTCTAACCTATCAGTAACGCCGTTGCCATTCATTACTGCTGAGCACGTCTTCTTTCTGGCCCATAAAGTGGCGATAGTAGGCGTCGTAAGCCAGCACGTTTTTGACATAGCCGCGCGTTTCCGAGAACGGAATACTCTCGATAAAGGCTACCGCATCAATGCGCCCGGCGCTGTTGCCAAGCCACGTGCGCACGCGCCCAGGACCGGCGTTATACGCCGCTGAAGCAAAAATACGGTTATTTTCAAACTGCTGGTATACATACTGCAGGTAGCTAGTGCCAATATTGATATTGGTCTCAGGATCCAACAACTGCGCCGGATTGCTGTAGCCCGGCAGATTAAACATTTTCACCGTATGGGTCGCGGTACCCGGCATAATCTGCATCAGACCGCTAGCGCCAACCGGCGACTTTACCTTCGGGTTCCAAGCGCTTTCCTGGCGCGCAATCGCCATGGCGTAGCTTTGTGGGATGTCTTTACCGGAGGTATAACGCACAAACAGGTCGTTATAAGCCAGCGGGAAACGCTCCTGTAGGTTGTCCCACAGTTTACCCGCAATCGTCGCCTGCACGCTCAGATCCCACCAGTGTTGATCGAAAGCGTAACGTGCTAACTGTGCCTGCTCCGTCTGGGTGCGGCTGCTCACCAGGTTGGCCCACTCGCTGCGCGCCGTATTATCCTGATTCCAGTACATTAACTCGCGTACGCGCGCCATTTCCGCCCCGCCGGTGAGCGCGGAGGAAATGGCCCCCGGCGCTTTTTCTACCCGCAGCGCGTAAGGTTCGCCCAGACGCTGCGCGGCCACCATCGGATAGAAGCCGCGCTGCTGCATCAGCGACAGCAGGATACTGCGCGCTTCGTCATCGCGCCCCCGCTCCATCAGCAAGTCGGCCTGCCAGTAACGCCATTCATCCTTCTCTTTCGCTTCCATCGGCAGCCGCGCCAACCACGTATTCAAACCAGAACGATCTCCCGTGCCGAGCGCCATACGTACCCGACGTTCAACCAACGAGGTCGACTGCGAGCGCATAATGGCATCATCACGCCAGCGCGCCTGTTCGTCGGTCACATCCGTTCCCATCAGACGCCAGGCAACGGTATCGCGCAGCTCCTGAGCTTGTTCGTCATTGAGTTGTTGCGCCTGAACCAGCATCGGGATCATCAGACGCGCATTTTCCACATCCTGACGCGCGACGCTGGTAAACGCTACCGCCGCCAGTTGACGGGTGAAATCCGTCGCCCCGGTTGTACGCGCAAAGGTCAGCACGGTATTTGGGTTATTGGCCAAATCAGTAATCGCCGTCGCGATAGTTTGATACTCAGCAGGCATTTGCGAGGCTAGCGCTTTCACCAGACTGGTGTTGCCCGCCTTCATTGCCAGACGAATGCGTTCAAGGTATGCCAGCGGATCCTGCGTCCCGGATGCCCGCCAGGCGCTGAACAGCGGATCGCAGGCATTAGGCCGACTCTGCCCGGTCAGCCACAGGGTTTTCGCGCCCTCCCAGGCTCCCTGGGTATCGCCCACATTGTATTTGGCATAGTAATAGTTGCACTGCGCCTCGGCGGTACCGGGCTTATCGGGGCTAAAAGCCAGCAGGCCGCGCCAATCCTGGCGGCGCGCCAGCTCGTTGACGAAGCGGTTTTTAAGGGTACGGGCCGGAGGCAACGTTGGGTTAGCCTGCACAAAGTTGCTGACCGCTAACGTCGGAGTATTCATCAGGTCGCTGGTTATCTGGCGATATTGCAGGTACGGGTACAGCGGGTAATCCCGCAGGGTCGGCATCAGTTGCTCGACCACGTCCATCTGGCGGTTATCCCAGGCCTGTTTGATTTGCGCATAACGGCTACGTTGTTGATCCAGTGAATCGGCGCGGGCAACGCTACTGATTGTCAGCAGGCAGACACTGGCTGCCAGCAGACGCCACGTAAATTGTTGGGCTTTTTGCACAAGCTCTTCCTCGTTGTCACGTTACGTCGGTGCAGCATCATGCCGCGTAATCATTTGATGCTAACGACTGATCGGCTAATGCGCCACGCCATGAACACTTTTTTACGTTTTATCTGCGATGTCGCGCACCTGAATTTGCCTGCTGGGATTGGTCGGGGAAAACAGCTACACTTCGCCTTTGAAAACTCTATTCATCACGATAAAAAAGAGGCGAAGTCCACGTGGCTCAATTCGTTTATACCATGCATCGTGTCGGCAAAGTTGTTCCGCCGAAACGTCATATTCTTAAAAACATCTCGCTGAGCTTCTTCCCTGGCGCAAAAATCGGTGTTCTGGGTCTGAACGGCGCCGGTAAATCCACCCTGCTGAAAATCATGGCTGGTATCGATACCGATATCGAGGGCGAAGCGCGCCCGCAGCCGGGCATCAAGATTGGCTACCTGCCGCAGGAGCCGCAGCTGAACCCTGAGCATACCGTTCGTGAATCCGTTGAAGAAGCGGTCTCCGAAGTGGTTAACGCGCTGAAAGGCCTGGATGAAGTGTATGCGAAGTACGCTGAACCGGATGCCGACTTCGATAAGCTGGCCGCGCAACAGGGCAAGTTCGAAGAGATTATTCAAGCGCACGACGGTCACAACCTGAACGTGCAGCTCGAACGTGCCGCTGACGCTCTGCGCCTGCCGGACTGGGATGCCAAAATTGCTAACCTCTCCGGTGGTGAACGCCGCCGCGTCGCGCTGTGCCGCCTGCTGCTGGAAAAACCAGACATGCTGCTGCTCGACGAACCGACTAACCACCTGGATGCCGAATCCGTGGCGTGGCTGGAACGCTTCCTGCACGACTTCGAAGGCACCGTCGTAGCGATTACCCACGACCGTTACTTCCTCGACAACGTCGCAGGTTGGATCCTGGAGCTTGACCGCGGTGAAGGCATTCCGTGGGAAGGCAACTACTCCTCCTGGCTGGAGCAGAAAGATCAGCGTCTGGCACAGGAAGCGTCTCAGGAAGCGGCTCGCCGTAAATCCATTGAGAAAGAGCTGGAGTGGGTTCGTCAGGGCGCGAAGGGCCGTCAGTCTAAGGGTAAAGCCCGTCTGGCGCGCTTTGAAGAGCTGAACAACACCGAATACCAAAAGCGTAACGAAACCAACGAACTGTTTATCCCACCAGGAGCTCGTCTGGGCGATAAAGTCGTTGAGGTCAGCAACCTGTGTAAATCCTACGGCGATCGCGTGCTGATCGACGATCTGAGCTTCTCTGTACCGAAAGGCGCTATCGTCGGCATCATCGGTCCAAACGGCGCGGGTAAATCCACTCTGTTCCGCATGATGTCCGGTCAGGAACAGCCTGACAGCGGCACTATCTCGCTGGGCGAAACCGTCAAGCTGGCCTCCGTTGACCAGTTCCGCGACGCAATGGATAACAGCAAAACCGTGTGGGAAGAAGTCTCCGGCGGGCTGGATATCATGAAGATCGGCAACACCGAGATGCCAAGCCGTGCCTACGTGGGCCGCTTTAACTTCAAAGGTGTGGATCAGGGCAAACGCGTCGGCGAGCTGTCCGGTGGTGAGCGTGGCCGTCTGCATTTGGCGAAGCTGCTGCAGGTTGGCGGCAACATGCTGCTGCTCGATGAACCGACCAACGACCTGGATATCGAAACCCTGCGCGCGCTGGAAAACGCCCTGCTGGAATTCCCGGGCTGCGCGATGGTTATCTCGCACGACCGTTGGTTCCTTGACCGTATCGCCACCCACATTCTGGACTACCAGGATGAAGGTAAGGTTGAGTTCTTCGAAGGTAACTTTACTGAATACGAAGAGTACAAGAAACGCACGCTGGGCGCCGATGCGCTGGAGCCGAAGCGTATCAAGTACAAACGTATTTCGAAGTAATGACTCCCAAGCGGATGGCGCACGCCATCCGCTTTAATAATACTTAATAAACAACAAAGAAATAATTAAAATATTCAGCAATAGCCTGAATTATCATTTTTAAATCGATTATACCCCCTATCCTCCGCCTAAATATAGCTCAATCAAATACAACTCTATTAAGAAAATCCCGTCATATATAATCACTATTGTGATGCTTTAACGACTGTGCTAAAAATGCCGCATGAATCAGGCCTTGCCATAATTCATGATAGTTATTCATGGACAGGAATCCATCGAATATAAAAACGTATATTGATATATACATAAAGGAATGCGATGTTTTATCACCTCATCTATCGTGCGACATTCAGATTGAACAAGCGAAATAAATGGTGCGGATAGCCCTATTCATCATTTCAAGAAAATCTATTCACCATATTAATTAAGCTCACTGAATAGCTCATGAAAATAAATAATGTACTATCCAGCCGTTTTATTGCCAGGAAAAAAAAACTGGCCCGCGCGGCGTTAAAAAAAATCCGCCAGGTTGATATTCAGCATCATCTGTGGAAAGCGGTTATCGCGGCACCAATGTGTCTGCTGATTATTTATCTGGTGATTTTCAGCCAGCCCCGCTACGTCAGCGAGTCTAAGGTCGCGGTCAAGCGTCCTAACGATCTCGACAGTTCCAGCCTGAATTTCGGCCTGCTGCTGGGGGCATCTAACCCCTCTTCCGCCGAAGATTCGCTGTACCTGAAAGAGTACATCAACTCGCCGGATATGCTGCAAACGCTCGATAAGAAACTCGATTTCCATCAGGCGTTTAGTCAAAGCGGCTGGGATTTTCTGTTCCATTTGCCTGCCGACATTACCGCTGAACGCTACCTTGAGTACTACCGTTCTCGCCTGACCGTCGACTACGACGAGAAAACCGGGCTACTGTCGATTCAGACACAGGGCTTTACCCCAGAGTTCGCCCAGGCGTTTAACCAGGCGGTGCTGAAGGAGTCCGAGCGTTTTATTAACGAGCTATCGCATCGAATCGCCCGCGAGCAAATGCAGTTTGCCGAGCAGCAGTTAGAAGAAACAAAGGCGCGTCTGAACACCAGCAAGAGCCAGCTTCTGGCCTATCAGAACAGTAATAACGTGCTGGACCCTGCCGCCTCCGCTGAAGCAGCAACCACGCTGGTCAACACGCTGATTGCCAAAAAGATTGAGATGGAAGCCGACCTGCGCAACCTGCTGACCTATTTACGCGAAGATGCCCCGCAGGTGGTCAGTACTAAAAATGCGATTAAATCGTTACAAGCGCAGATCGATGTTGAGCAAAATAAAATTACTGCACCGGACGGCAAAAAACTCAACAGCATGGCGGCAGATTTTGAAGATCTTAAAACTACGGTGAAATTTGATAACGACCTGTATGCGCTCGCACTGCAGGCTATCGAAAAAACCCGACTGGAAAGTGCGCGAAAATTAAAAACGCTGTCTGTCATTAGCTCGCCGCAGCTACCGCAAGAATCGCGTTTCCCGAACGTGCCGTATCTTTTAGCCAGCTGGTTATTGGTGTGTTGTCTGCTCTTTGGCACGGCCAAATTATTGATCGCCATTATTGAAGATCACAAAGACTAATTAACCGCCAATATCATTAACAGAGTCTATTATGAAATTAGTTAAAACGATTCTTGTATTGAGTATCCTGCAATCCTGTCAGGCGCTGGCGGTGGGAATTACCGCCGATCCGCAGTTGACAGGGGCCGCTGGACTGCCTCAACTGCTGGCAGCAAAAGCACAGAGCACCGATAGTAACGGATTCGACAATACGCCGATCGCACTGCCCGCGCCGCCGCTAAGCCGTATGTTTGGTGCGCAGCTATTTAATGGTTCCACCGCCGACAGTGGTACCAGCATTGGTTTTAATCCGGGCTATATCATCGGATTAGGCGACACCATCCAGATTCGACTCTGGGGTGCGTTTAATTTTGACGGCGCGCTGACCGTCGATCCGAAAGGGAATATTTTCGTCCCTAATGTCGGGCCGTTAAAGGTCAACGGCGTCAGCAACGGCCAGCTTAACAGCCTGGTGACGACTAAAATTAAAGAGGTATATCAGTCTAACGTTAACGTATATGCCTCTTTGCTACAGGCTCAGCCGGTAAAAGTGTTCGTCACTGGCTACGTGAGAAATCCGGGGCTGTACGGCGGCGTGGCCTCCGATTCTCTGCTCTCTTATCTGAGCAAAGCGGGTGGCGTAGATAGCGATCGCGGAAGCTACGTCGATATCACCGTGAAACGTGGTAAAACCGTGCGTTCGCACATTAACCTGTACGATTTCCTGCTCAACGGCTCGCTAAACCTGTCGCAGTTCGCTGACGGCGACACTATCGTCGTTGGCCCCCGTCAGTACACCTTCAGCGTTGAAGGCGACGTCTATAACAGCTATGACTTCGAATTCCATGACAGCAGCATCCCCGTCACAGAAGCGCTGGCATGGTCACGGCCAAAACCAGGCGCGACGCACTTTACCATCATCCGCCAGCAGGGAGCGATGAAACGGACGGAGTATTATCCGCTCAGTAGCGCTGCGGGGAAAATGCTGCAGGACGGCGACAAGCTGATCATCAGTTCAGACCGCTACGCCGGTACCATCCAGGTACGGATTGAAGGCGCGCACTCCGGAGAACACGCGGTGGTACTGCCGTACGGTTCGACGATGAAACAGGTGCTGGCGCAGCTAAAAACCAACAGCATGTCGCAGCTCAGCAGCATCCAGCTGTATCGCCACTCGGTCGCGGTACGCCAGAAAGAGATGCTCAACACCTCTTTGCAGAAGCTGGAAGAAGCCTCCCTCTCCTCACAGTCAGCTACCCAGGAAGAAGCTCGCCTGCGCGTACAGGAAGCGCAGCTGGTCAGCCGCTTCGTTGCTAAAGCGCGCAACGTAGTGCCGAAGGGCCAGGTCGTGCTTAACGAAAGCAATCTCGACAGCGTGATTCTGGAAGATGGCGATGTCATTACCATCCCGGAAAAAACGTCGCTGGTGATGATCCACGGCTCAGTGCTATTCCCCAACGCCATCTCCTGGGAGCAAAAGCTCGATGTGGATGATTACATTGAGAAATGTGGTGGCCTGACGCAAAAATCCGGGCAGTCAAAAATTATCGTCATCCATCAGGATGGCTCCGCGGTGGATGCTGACGACGTCGATGACATTCGTCCGGGTGATGAAATCATGGTACTGCCGAAGTACGAAACCAAGAACCTGGAAGTCACGCGCGGCATTTCCACCATTCTTTACCAGATGGCTGTGGCAGCGAAAGTCATTCTGGATTTGTAACAACTTGGGGGTGCAGAGGTTTCTCCACCCCATTAAAATCAAAATGGAAGCAATTCAGGATGATAGGCATCTACTCCTCGGGTATCTGGCAAATCCCTCACCTTCAAAGCTTTTTGGGAGAAACTTGCTGTAAGTTATCCTCTTTCTCCGACATACCAACAGAAGTCAATGCTATTGCCGTCTGGGGTGAACGTCCTTCAGCACAGCGACCGATCGAGAAAGCGGTAAAAACTGGGCTGCCAGTTTTACGCCTGGAGGATGGATTTACCCGCTCATTGGGGTTGGGTGTGAATGGCGCACCTCCACTTGGATTAGTTATCGATGATTTAGGAATTTACTATGACGCTAGCCATCCTAGTCGTCTGGAAGTGTTGATCAAAGAGGAAGCCAGGACGCAGGGGTTACAAGGTGATGCGGAGCGGGCGATCCAATTCATTGTTGAAAATGATCTGTCAAAGTACAACCATGCACTTCCGTTTACGGAAATTCATGATTCCGACATTGTTTTAGTAGTAGATCAAACCTATGGTGATGTTTCAGTCACTTTAGGTGGTGCAAGCGAAAAGCAGTTTGCAGCAATGCTTGCCTGCGCAAAAAAAGAAAATCCTCAGAGTGAGATTTGGGTAAAAACACATCCAGACGTCCTTACAGGCAAGAAAAAAGGATATTTCGATAAGTTAACCAATGACCAACATATCCGACTGATTACTGAAGATTTAAGCCCACAGTCACTTCTTAGTCAGGTATCGTCGGTATATACAGTCACTTCACAATACGGTATTGAAGCTCTACTTGCAGGGAAAAAAGTCACCTGTTTTGGGCTGCCCTGGTATGCTGGCTGGGGACTCACCGATGACAGACACCCCTTAGCTTCAGACCTGGCTAATCGCCGCGGCTCTGCCCCATTAACGGCTCTGGTCGCCGCAGCCTGGCTACAATATACCCGATATATCGTCCCTGCAACCGGTGAACCAGGATCACTCTTTGATGTTCTAAATTACTTATATCTTTATAGAAAACAGAATATTAGCCTGCGTGGACATTTATGGGCGCCAGGTATGACATTATGGAAAAGAAGCATCGTTAAACCATTTCTAAAGATACCTGAGAATAAGGTCAGTTTCTCGACTCATTGTAAAAAATCAACTGCTTGCGTGGTATGGGGCGTAAAGGGAGAACAAACATGGTCCCAGAAAGCTTCCCAAGTTGGCATTCCCGTCTGGCGTATGGAGGATGGATTTCTACGTTCCTGCGGTCTGGGTTCAGAATTACTTCCCCCTCTTTCTTTAGTTCTTGATAAAACAGGAATTTACTACGATGCGAGCAGACCGAGTGACCTGGAGCACTTACTGAATACCTCTACATTGACAGATGCGCAAAGATTTCTCTCGGCAGAAATCAGAAAAAAAATAATCACAAGCAAATTAAGTAAATATAATTTAGGTAGCAAATGGGTATTACCAAAACAAGCTAAAAATAAAAAAACCATTCTTGTCACCGGACAGGTCGAAGATGATGCATCTATTGCAACAGGTACATTTTCAATAAAAACCAATATGTCATTATTAAGTATTGTACGTGAACGTAACGCTAATGCTTTCATCATCTATAAGCCACATCCTGATGTACTAGCTGGAAATAGGCCTGGCCATATTCAGGAGCAAGATATACTCCAGTTAGCAGACTGCATAGCTATTGATGCCGATATAATTGAGTGTATTCAACAGATAGATGAAGTACATACTATGACATCCCTATCTGGATTTGAAGCATTGGTCCACGGAAAGCGTGTATTTTGCTACGGCCTGCCATTTTATGCCGGATGGGGACTAACCACAGATGAACATAAATGCGAGCGAAGAAAGAGGGTATTGAAACTTGATGACCTTTTCTATCATACAATAATCTCTTACCCAATATACATACACCCAAAAAATAGAAATCTAATAGATATTAATAATGCAATAAATTTTTTAAGTGAAGGGCCACGAAAAAACATCAATCAAGTGAGTAAAAAAAGAACTCGTATAGAACGATATATTCGCAAAGCGATAAATTTACATCAACTATACAAAAAATAAATTAGAGAGTTACCGCATGGAAAGCAACGCACTAAGAAATTTATTAACAGGCAAACGCTATCTATTACTCCAAGGGCCTATGGGTCCTTTTTTTAATGACATGGCGGAATGGTTAGAATCTCAAGAAAGAGAAGCTATTAATGTTATATTTAACGCGGGAGATCGTTTCTACTGCAGAAAAAGAAATTATCTAACATTTAAGGAAACCCCCAAGGAATTCCCTCACTGGCTAAAAGTAACCTGGAGCGAATATCACTTCGATACAATCATTTGTTTTGGTGATTGTCGTCAATTACACCAAGCAGCCAAACGCTGGGCACAATCGAAAGGTATCCGTTTTCTTGCTTTCGAGGAAGGGTATTTACGACCTCATTTTATTACTCTGGAAAAAGATGGCGTGAATGCATACTCTTCCATACCTAGAGATCCAGAATTTTATCGAAATTTACCAGACCAGAAAGAGCTTCAGGTTCACAGCTTAAAGCCATCAACTAAGTTACGTATCTGGCACGCTATGTGGTATTATTTGATTAGCTGGTGTTATCGAAAACAGTTTCCTCTCTACCGGCATCATAAAGTCTTATCTCCATGGTATGAAAGTAAATGTTGGATCCGTGCAGGATGGAGAAAACTATGGTATCGATTCAAGGAGAGACATGTTATGAGCTTATTAGAAACTAAGCTCGACCAACGCTATTTTCTGGCTATTCTACAAGTTTATAACGACAGCCAAATCCGTAATCACAGCCCTTACAAGGATGTCCGAAACTATATCAATGATGTAATGTACTCTTTCTCCAGAAAGGCTTCACCAGCCGATTTCCTTGTCTTTAAACATCATCCAATGGATCGCGGCCACCGTCTATACAGACCATTAATCTCGAAACTAGGTAAACAGTATGGGATAAGCGATCGGGTTATGTATGTTCATGATCTATCGATGCCTCAATTATTGTCCCATTCAAAAGCTGTTATAACAATAAACAGCACAGCAGGGCTTTCAGCACTCATACATAATAAGCCATTAAAGGTTATGGGGCGAGCACTGTATGATATTAAAGGCTTAACTTATCAAGGAAGTTTAAATCAATACTGGACTTCAAATTTCAAACCAGATAAGCATCTATTTAATAAATTTAATTCTTACTTAAGAAAAAACACACAAATCAATGCCGTGTTTTACGGCAGAAAATCTCCAGAAATGCTCAAATACCAAGCTAATCATCATGACAAAATAACTATTGGGAAGTGGTTCTTGCAATAGATACTGTATCCTCACAAGACAAAGTATAAAGCCAAAACAAAAATAGGTGATTAACCGCAAGATTACTTGCGGTGGATACTCATTAAAATTACGACCAATAAATATATACACATATTAAACATAATATTCAATGAATATAATTAATGTAATAAGTAGAGACTTTTCTCTCTGTCTGGATGGAGATTCAGAGAACGATAAATCTGAATTCATATCTCCCCTGAAGTATCATAACATCAAATAAACATTCTTGAACGTGGGTTATTAAAGTTTTTAAGTATATAATCAATTCGTTCTTGTGTGTTTTCTATACTCATAATATTTCTCTCAAAATCATCAATAGGAATACTTTTCTCATCAAAAAAAACAGGGAAAGGGTCTTCTTTAATTAAATATTTATTCGTCTCAGAATTAGTCCAGGCATGTACACACTCTCCTGACCAATAAATATTTTCACGTACTTTTTTAGCCGGGTTGCCAGCCCACGCGGAGTTTGATGGTATACGCTTATTAGAAACAACACTTGCGGCACCTAATATACTCCCGGAACCTATTTGACATCCTTTTAACACGAGGACATCTTGCCCCAACCAAACATGATCACCAATATAAATACTTTCTGACTCATTTATCCTTTTTTTTGTTGTTTTATCATAAATAAGATGAGCATCAGAATTCCTTACTGTTATACCACTAGAAAAAAGCCCCCCCTCCCCAATAAAAATGTTTTTTGATTCTGATGATATAAAGTTTACAACTCCATTGAAATAATTATTTTTACCAAAAAAAATAATATTGTTATTATTGATATATAAATTAACAGTATAAGGTTTATAACTCTCACTCAAATATAGAATACTATTACTTCCATTAAAGTATATATTTGTTCTTTTTAAATTAACGCCCTTATCTATGAATAGAATATTACCAGCACCGGAAAATCTAATTGTTGAATTCTCAAATGAAACAAACTCCCCGACAATTTTATTATTTTCAGAATTAGTTATAGATAGATTCAATGAAGCCTCCTCGACAATATAATTACCCAATAAAAACAAAGGGTTGCCAATATCGCAATCCATTTATTCTAATATAAAATATTACGCAACACTATTTAATAATATTTTTTTAACTTTATATAAGTAATATCCTTCATTATAATGATATGGGTGAGAACCCCATTGGTGATGTACATCACCAAAGTTGAGATAAGCCGGAGCCCCCACAAATGTCAATTCATTAAATTCTTTTTTAAGAGCATCGATAATTTTTACATGCATTAAATTATATCTTGCATAATTGTATTTTTCTTCATCAAAAATATTAAAAACATTATCATCAAAGAAAAAAGTAGACATGACCGATTCATTGATAACAATATTCTTCAGTGGAATATAGTTAGAGAGGAATACAATCATTTTTTTTGCATTCTCTATCACAGAGTGGATTTTACTCTCGTCATCAAATGGTATTGTTGTTGTATCTTTCAGCTTCTTATACAATTTTGTATTCATAAAGTCCCAGGATTTAGTGACTTTACTGCTTTTATATTCAACCAGATCAAACCTCTCATCCATGAAATCCAGGATCACGATAGAATCAGATTTTAAAGATTGGACAATTGCATTTGGTATAGCTTTTATCAGATCTACAGACAACGTATTCTTAATATTTTCCTTATTAATATTAAGATCATCCATACTGAACTTTAAGGGGAGATCAAATAACGATGAGTACGATACATTCATTGTTAAAAGTTCCACTTTAAAATTTGATGACTTGTTATATTTATGATAGTAGTTCAACATATCCCTGGAACAACAACTACCCAGTATTGAAGTTGGTACTGGTTTAATTTTATAGTTACTTTTTATTAATCTGGTAAGACTGCGATTAGAGGATACAACTTTAGATATATTATTAAATATTGAACACTCGAGCTTAGCGCCAAGTCCCTTCTCATCAAAATCAGGCTCAATTATCTCAACATTGACTCTTTCAGGAATAAGAGTTATAAAATCAACAAGGTTATCAAACAACTTTGAATAATCGAGCTCAGTCTTAGGGGAAACAATATCAAAAACAACATCATCAATCTTCGATATATTAACGAAAAACCTTGCCATCTCTATATTAAATGGAGAATTTTCAAAGGTATTTGCTCTACCACTTAAGTAATCATCAAGCCTCAACAAAGATAATTTAACACCACTATCAAAGCCTTCACCATACTCTACATCAGAAGATATTGATGACGTAAATACGTATTTTGTAAACATTTTCATCCCTCGATTACACTAACAATCCGTTTGCAATTTTTGTTATCACGATACTTAAAAAACTGTTTATACATTGAATGATATTGTTTAGGAACCATAGCTTTATTCTCAAAAAGAGAGGCTAAAGTAGCGGCAATATCATTCACATTACGGCAAACAGGTCCTGGCATTTCTTTCAATGGGTCAATCAAAGGCCCTCCCCTTTTTGCAAAAAATGAAACTTCATCAAACCAGTAGTATATAACTGGTTTATTTTGATAAACCATATCGAAGCTAGCAGATGAAAAGTCGGTAATCATAATATCAGAACCGATTAACAAATCCTGAACATTAACCTCATTCATACTGTAGACTTTGAAAGTACTTTCACCATTGGTGGTTGTGATAAACTGACTCATCTTATGGTGTAGACATGCCTCTATGGTATAACCATAGTTAAGTAAAATTGATTTTAAATTCTCATCATTCAATACTTCCATAAGTTTCTTATAGTACTTAGATTTAATAAATCTGTCTTGACTAACCGAACTAAGTTCATCACGCCATGTAAACAACAATAATACTTTCTTATTTTTAACATTGTTATTTTTAGGGAGCCGGTCAAACCGAGAAAGCCCCGTGACACAAATTCTCTCTGGTTCAAAGTCAAAATTTTTGCACACCAATCTTTTTTCAATATCGGAACTGACTATAAACTTATCAGGTAATTCATTTCTTCTCATCATTGAGTTACAATCATAGTAACCAGCAGCCCGACTCGTAGCAAAAACACCATGCTGAAGAAAATATTTTCCCTTTGAATCATACTCTTCAGCCACATCCTTCCAATGAAAAAAGACATCTCTCATACTATCGCTGAAAATATATTTTTTCGCCGCATGAAAAACCATGAAATGCTTAAAGGATCCATATGACAATACATTTTTCATTCCCTTTAAGTTAACAGCAGTTCGAGCACCTTTTTTAATAACATAGTAATACTCATCTCTAACTTCAGTTCTATTCTTTTGTATATAATCAAATAGAAAATAGCTCGAATCATTAGCAGTATTTCCCAAACGCTCACCGATTAGAGAAATATTATTTTCCTTGTATATTATATTAGAGGTCCATTTAGCTAAATTATATTTAACGTCCCAATAAACATGGGCTATTTTTTTCTTTTTATCTTTTAGTTTTTTTCTAAATGATTTTATTTCTTTCTGTTTGTTAACTAATGAATAATAATCAGATACAATATTATCACAGGCGACTGCCTTTCCCTTTTGAACACACCCATCAGTATACTTCAAATTCATTACCCTATGCGCTTCCGAGTAAAAACCATAGTAAATGAGGAGGAGAGGCAAACGTCTTATTGGAGTAAAAAGATTTATCTTATCGATACCAATAACGTCATGCAAGAATCCTCTTACCATTTTATAGATCGCTTTGCACTCGCCTATTGGATTATCGATTGAAAACTTAGATAGCCTATATAATATACTGCGCAATATAAACATCTGAGCATAAGCTATTTGCTGTGGTGCAAGTCTGAATTCTTTCGATAATTCATAAACCTTCAACAAATCAGTAAAAACCTTCTTGTTTACTAATTGTGTACATGATGGGTTATCTTCATCATCTCGCCCTCTATAAAGATAGGTTACTTCATGGGTGGAGGATACATGATTAGCTCTATACATAGCATGTATCACAAAAATCCAGTCCTCAGCTAATTTAATACCCTCCGGAAACGTAATTTTATAATCCATTAAAAGTTTTCGACTATACATTTTCCCCCAAGGAGGAGAACTATTAATTAAAATAGCTCTATGAGTAAATTTCACTTTCCGGAACGATGAGCAGGCAACCTCAGCATGAGGCTCTATATACCATGAACGCCGTGAATTAAATGCTTTCGCATGTGATACAATAACATCCGAACCAGTATCTTCAGCAACACTCAACAACGCTGTAAATGAATCAGGTGGCAATAGATCATCAGAATCAAGAAATATTATATAACGCCCTTTGGCAATTAAAATAGCATTATTCCTTGCAACAGACTGACCTTGGTTTAATTGATGGAGTAATATAATGTTATTATTTTCTCGCATTAACCCTGAAATTATAGATGCTGAATTATCTGGAGAACCGTCGTCAATACATATAATTTCAACGTAATATTTTTTTTTCCACTTTCCAAGTTTCTGTGACAAAACTGAATCGAGACATTCCTTTATATATTTCTCTACTCTATATACTGGTATGATTACAGTAATGATTGCTTCCTTACAATTAGATTTCATCTCCATCTCACTATATTGAATCACTTTGAACAAATTTCATTAAAAATTCATATAATATCGCCAGTATAATATCATCAACTATAGATAATATTATATTAAGGTTTTTATAATCTTCGTATTATACTTATTTAATAAACAATATTACATTCAAGATATGTTTCTGTTATCTTCGGAAAAATGAGTGCTAAGCATGTGCTGAAGTCTTTTCTCGTAATTGTTAATTTTTTTATTTTCAACAGAATTAAAATCATTGGCACAAAAAGAATGAGGCATTGTCTTTGTTTCACTGGCTTTTTTTATTGTTTTATAAAAATCTGCTGCACTTGGAGATCTAACATTAAAGTAATAACAAATATCTCTCTTGGGATAAGCCTTTCCCAAGCAGTATGACATCCATGGAACTAAAAATGTGGCTAAATTTAGGTCATCTTCTGCTCTAAATTTATTGCCAAGAAATGACTCAATCTGTTCATTATAATTACTCCATAAATATTCATATGTTGATTTATGCAGTGGCACATACGTATGTACTAATGGATTATCCACATCCAGTCCAAATTCTTTGAGGATTTTTTTTGAATTGAACGATGCTGAGAGTGTCGGTGTTATAGCCCCCCGAGATCGCATTACACTCAAACTTTTATGAGCAATAAATAATGATGATATGCCATTACGGCCGAAGAAATGGCTTGGAAGTAAAGGTCTACCGACAAAAACATCATCATTGAAATAAATGAAATGCTCCGATAGATTTTCTATCTTATGTAAATTAGCCTCTATCACATGCGAATTAAAAGTTGGCAAATACTCAGTGCTTATTATGTCCTTATGGTCAACGATAATAATATTACTTGTTTCATTACCTTCATACCATAGAGGTATTTGTTTGTCAGTAACGATAAATATTTTTCTAACCCACGGCATATTCTCTAATACACTAATCACTGAATAATAAAGCTCATCATGATTACTGAATCTCGCTTCGTCCGTTGCATATGCAGCGTAGGATATTTCATCATTTTTATTATTTTCCATTTTCTGTTTCCAGCAGGAATCTTTGTTGTTTACCCATGTGTAAACAACATCAATTGGAAAATTTGTTGGTATCATACTTTCCAATTCCATATCATGGCGTAATAGTATGTTCTCCTCCTCTTCTGAACATCTAATCTCATTCCTTATAATTGGCTTCTTTTTTAAAAAATAGTCTCTAAAAAATATACTTGGGCATTTTATGAATTTCTTTATCTTCCTGCTTATGTTTTTAACCACATGCCCTCCAATTGAATACTGACAATATCTAAACATATTTATTTTTATATATTGCAATTGCCTCGTCTATGTTTTCGAATAACTCAAAACCATGTCCATCAAGCATTAAACACGCTATATCACAATACTCTTTAAGTGAATAAAGATTATGAGACACCATTAAAAAGCTTGACTCTTTCCTTTTTTCATTAAATATATCAAGGCATTTATTTCTGAATCTAGCATCGCCAACAGCTGTAACCTCATCAACAAGATAATAGTCAAATTTGAATGCCATACTTAACCCAAATGCCAAACGTGATTTCATGCCTGATGAGTAAGTTTTTATTGGCATATCAAAATATTTTCCCAACTCAGAAAACTCTTCTACATAGGAAATTTTTTCTTTCAGATCTTTCTTCAATGCATATAGTCTAGATACAAACTTAACATTCTCTCGGCCAGTTAGACTTCCCTGAAAACCTCCAGATAATCCCACCGGCCATGAAATACTTTTACTGGTTTCTATACGACCGCTATCAGGCCGATCAATCCCACCTATAACTCGGAGTAGTGTTGATTTTCCAGCACCATTTCTCCCGATGAGTCCAACACTTTTGTTCTCTGGAAATTCCATATTAATATTTTTGAAAACATAATGGCGTCCTTTTTTTGTCATATATGATTTAGTTAAATTATTTATTCTTATCATGATGTCAACATTTTCTCCTCACGGCATGAGTAAAAAGCTAGCCCAAAAAACATTACGAACAATGCCACGATAGCAATATAATTTAGACTTACACCATCACTATAATAACCAACGACCACGGAGGCTCTTGTAAGCTCTACAATATGAACAATTGGGTTCCATAGAAGATATGGCCAATACTCTTTCGGTACTGCATGCAACGGGAACATGACACATGATATGAAATAAAATGGTTTTATCACTATCGGTAAGAATTTTTCCGTTTCTGGAAATAAATTACCAATGACCATAAAAATCAGACCAATACCTGTCGAAAAGATCAACAAAATACACCAGGTTGCCAAAAATATGACCATATTAGGGAAAAATACTGGCTCCCCGAGCCACCATAAAATAGTCATCAGAACTATATATACAAATAGATAGATGAAAAACTCGAGAATTGCTCTTGCTATAACAGTGTCAATAGGTTTCACAGGACGGTAATTAAACAACCCCTGATTAGCATCTATCGCAGCAATTGAACGATTTGTTATATCGCTAAACATAAAGTAGGGAATTATCCCATTAATCAGAAAAACAGGAAATGAAATATCCGGCATGGTTCGATGCATCACAAACCCGAAAATAACCACCAACACCATCAAATGTGCCGCTGGCTCCAGCACCGCCCACAAATACCCAAGTCTATACTTCCCAAACCGCGTTTTTATTTCCCGCATGAATAATGCTTTGATCACTGCCTGCTGGACTTCCAAGCCACTTCTTGCCATACAACCTCTATCCATAATTTTATTTTTGGCACGCTACCGCCCATGGCTCATAGCAACCAGTCCGCTAACAGGGAAAGATTTATATTTTCAGGAAATGTTTTAGTGGCGAGAGACAAATATATTAAATACTTGCCTTATATATTTCAGCTATTGAAGAGACCCGAAATATCACTCCATTGAACATTTCAGAAGGCACTACGACCTTACTACATTGTACTCAATATGATGTTATTTCGTAGTCTATGTGATTTAATTAAATTAAAAAAATGTTTTAAAATAAATAATGACTAATGATTTTTTATTATAAAAATACAGTGTAGCAATAAGAGTACACTTTATGATTGGTTTAAAATATTAATAATCAAAATAAATAAAATTTATAGCACAGGAATTAATATAATATTGATAGTAGCAAGGTCTCATTCAATATATATAATGGGGTTTCTCATCTGAAAAACCCCAATAACGGTCAATCTCCCATCAACTCCCTGACCAACTCCACACACCGCAAAAACCGCGAGTCATAGTCCGCTTCCTCAACGTGCACAAACGCAATATTGTTCTTCTCAAGCAGCGATACCAGCAGCGTCTGAAACTCTTTGCGGTCTACCGAACTCCCCAGACTGCGCAGCCCATCAGCCACCCACGGTGTGTTGTTCTCCAGCAGAATAACCAGATCAAAGCGATACTCATCAATCAGCGCCTGTACAAATGGATGTTCACGTCCTTCATACTTTTTACAGAAGGCCTGAGTGCTGACAAAGTCAGTATCAATAAACGCCACCTTGTTAGCGTACTTCACCGCAAAGTCGATATACTGCGCATGACCGAGCGCGATTTTGTCGTAGTCGGAATATTGCAACGCCATCTCATCGCCGCCGAGATGAGAAAAAACGTAGTCACGGCCATATTCCCACGCACTGGTGGTGTTGAAGATATTCGCCAACTTGTTGACCAGCGTCGATTTGCCGCTGGACTCACCGCCGAGAATCGCCACCGTACGCACGAAGAACGGCTTCACTTCCGTAGGGATGTAATCCCAGTAGCGGAACGGGTTCTCACGGATCTGTGCGCCGCTGATATTCATAAACGTCCGTTTCGGGTCCACCAGCACCGTTTCAATCCCCAGATGTTCGAGGTATTGCGGCGCATCGGACTCCTCAGAAGTGTAGATCCAGTTAGGCTGAATCCCCTTCTCCTCCATAAAGGTTTTCATCCCCGCGCTCCATACGTCCCAGCCGTGGGGATATGGCTCCATGCCTTCTTCGTTAAAAGCATGAATGCGAATGTTCTTCTGGTATTTAAAGGTCTGGAGCAGCCAACGCAGACGATCAGGCACCGTAGGCTGTTGCGACATCGCGCTATCTTCAAACAGCGCGCGATCGCGCGTGTCGTCGTAACCCATGATGATATGCAGCTCATCCACTTGGCTACAGGCGCGCTGAATCAAATAAATATGTCCCGTATGCAGGGGATAGAATTTACCGAAGACCACGCCGATATTTTTTTGCTGACGAGGAAACTCAAGGCCAAGAAAACGATGTAGCGCCTCCAGCTTTTGCGCGCTGGGGCTTTTAATTTTGGCATTGAGAAGCTGGCTTAAATAGCCCTTGGTCATGCCGCTTGCGTCTGCAACCTGCTGCAACGTGCAGCCTTTTTGACGAATTGCGGTTTTGAGATAGTCGAACGACGACACAAGAGCCTCCTGCTGAATTGGGGTAAACCATCTACCCATTATACAAAAAACCCGGATGTACTCACGGTACTATCCGGGGAAAGAGAGCGGCGTCGCAGTACGACGCCAGAGTCAGACATTATAAATCGTCAAAGACGTTCAGCGCATCGGAGAGTTTTTTCACGCCAAATACCTTCATCCCCTCCGGGACTTTTTTCGGCACGTTGGCGGCCGGAACGATTGCCCGACGGAAACCATGCTTCGCAGCTTCTGAAATACGCTCCTGCCCGCTTGGTACGGGACGAATTTCACCGGCCAGCCCGACTTCGCCAAACACCACCAGATCCTGCGGCAGCGGTCGATCGCGCAGGCTGGAGACCATCGCCAGCAGCAGCGCAAGATCGGCGCTGGTTTCAGTCACCTTCACGCCGCCCACCACGTTAACAAACACGTCCTGGTCGGCCATCTGTAGGCCACCGTGGCGGTGCAGAACGGCGAGCAGAATCGCCAGACGGTTTTGCTCCAGACCAACGGCGACGCGTCGCGGGTTGCCCATCATCGAATGATCGACCAGCGCCTGAATCTCGACCAACAGCGGGCGGGTACCTTCCCACACCACCATCACCGAGCTGCCGGAAGTGACCTCATCACCGCGGCTGAGGAAGATGGCGGACGGGTTACTCACCTCGCGCAGCCCCTGTTCGGTCATGGCGAACACGCCCAGTTCATTCACCGCGCCAAAGCGGTTTTTATGGCTGCGCAGGGTACGGAAACGCGAGTCGGCATCACCGTCAAGCAGCACCGAACAATCGATGCAGTGTTCAAGCACCTTCGGGCCCGCCAGCGAGCCGTCTTTAGTGACGTGCCCCACCATGACGATGGCGACACCGCGCGTTTTAGCAAAGCGCGTCAGATAGGCAGCGGTTTCACGCACCTGTGCGACGCTGCCCGGCGACGACTGAATATCCGCCATGTGCATCACCTGGATGGAGTCGATCACCATCAGCTTCGGCTGCTCTTCTTCCGCAATCTGGCAAATCTGCTCGATACTGGTTTCGGAGAGCATATTCAGGTTCGCCGTCGGCAGGCCGAGACGATGCGCGCGCATCGCCACCTGCTGCAACGACTCTTCGCCGGTGACGTACAGCGTTTTCATCTGTTCGGCCAGCTTGCACAGGGTTTGCAGCAGCAGGGTCGATTTCCCCGCCCCCGGGTTACCACCAATCAGAATGGCGCTGCCGGGCACCACGCCGCCGCCCAGCACGCGGTCAAACTCTTTAAAGCCGGTCGAGAAGCGCGGTAGCTCTTCCAGGCTGATTTCCGACAGCTTCTGCACCTTGGCCACGCCAGCATTACCGGCATAGCCGCTCAGGCGTTCATTACGCGCGACCGTGGGAGAAGCCGCTACGCGCACCTCGGTGATGGTATTCCACGCATGACAGGCGCTGCATTGCCCCTGCCAGCGCGGGTAGTCCGCACCGCACTCATTACAAACAAATGCGCGTTTAGGAGCTTTCGCCACGTTAACCTCTTTATTTCTGATTCATGCTGCCGGAGAGGATGCAGAACACCCCCATCAAATCGGCATGACGGATAGTCACTTCCGTCTGTTCATTCACTTTGGGTTTGGCATGATACGCAATCCCCAGACCGGCTTTTTTGATCATCGGCAGGTCATTGGCGCCGTCGCCGATAGCCACGGTCTGCGCATGCGGAATTTCATATTTTTCAGCCAGCTGCAGCAGCGTTTTCGCTTTATACTGCGCGTCGACGATATCGCCAACCACTTCGCCGGTCAGCTTGCCATCGCGAATGCCCAGCTCGTTAGCCACCGCGGCGGTGAGGCGCAGCTTGTCGCGCAGATACTCGGCAAAGAAGGTGAAGCCGCCGGAGGCGATCGCCACCTTCCAGCCCAGCGTTTCCAGCTTCAGCACCAGTTGAGTCAGCCCCGGCATCAGCGGCAGCGTTTCGCGCACCTGACGCAGGATATCGGCATCCGCATCTTTCAACGTCGCCACACGCTGGCGCAGGCTGGCGCTGAAGTCCAGCTCGCCGCGCATCGCGCGTTCGGTGACTTCCGACACCAGCTCGCCGGTGCCGGCCAGTTTAGCGATTTCATCAATGCACTCAATCTGAATGGCCGTGGAGTCCATGTCCATCACCAACAGGCCCGGCGTGCGCAGATGCGGGATTTTCCCCAGCGGCGCGACATCCAGCCCGGCATCATGCGCCAGTCGCGTCGCGCGCGGCGTTAACGATCCGGCCAGACGAATCACCTGATAGTCTTCCACGCACCAGGCTGCCACAATGACCATCGCCGCGCCCAGCTTGCGCTGGTAGGTTGTCAGACGCGCTTTATCCAGGCCGCGGCCATACAGCAGCCAGCCGCTACGGCCAGCGTGGTAATCCAGCGGCATCACTTCATCACCGCTGAGCGAAAGCGGCAACCCAGGCCACAAGGAGACATCTTCAGGCAGGTCGCACCAGGTCAAACTGTTTGGCATTACAGCTCCAATCTTCTTTATTAAGCCCAGGAAAATAACGCATGAGGCTACCTTGTAACCAGCGCTTCTGGCAACATTAAGCTGTAAATTTTCAAAGGTGGAATATGGTTCGCGCAAAACTGAAATTTCGACTGCATCGCACGGTGATTGTTCTTATCTGTCTGGCGCTGCTCGTCGCGCTGATGCAGGGGGCGTCCTGGTTCAGTCAGCAAAGCCAGAAACAACGCAATCCGCAGCTGGAAGATCTGGCGAGGACGCTGGCGTATCAGGTGTCGCTCAATCTCGCGCCGATGATGAAAACGGAAACGCCGGACGAGAAAAAAATCGGCCAGTTGCTGAAACAACTTACCGTGAAAAGCCGAATCCTCGACGCGGGCGTCTATGATGAGCAGGGCGACCTTATCGCGCGCGCCGGCGAACAGGTTGAGCTTCGCGACCGTCTGGCGCTGGACGGCAAAAAGGCCGGGAGCTACTTCAACCAGCAGATTGTTGAACCTATTCAGGGAAAAAATGGCCCGCTCGGCTATCTGCGTCTGACGCTCGATACGCACACCATCGCTACCGAATCCAATCAGGTGGATAACACCACCAATATTTTACGCCTGATGCTGCTGCTGTCGCTGGCCATTGGCGTGGTACTGGCACGCACGCTGCTGCGCGGCAAACGTACTCGCTGGCAGCAGTCGCCGTTCCTGCTCACCGCCAACAAGCCCGTACAGGACGAAGATAAAGATTAATCAGAAAAGGAAATCGCTATGACAACGCTGCGCCTGCTGCTTTCTGACTCTCACGATCCGTGGTTCAACCTCGCCGTCGAGGAGTGTATTTTTCGCCAGATGCCCGCCACCCAGCGGGTGCTATTCCTGTGGCGCAACGCGGACACGGTCGTTATCGGTCGCGCGCAGAACCCATGGAAAGAGTGCAATACCCGACGTATGGAAGAAGATAACGTCCGCCTGGCGCGTCGCAGCAGCGGCGGCGGCGCGGTGTTCCACGACCTTGGCAACACCTGCTTTACCTTTATGGCGGGTAAACCGGAGTACGACAAGACCGTCTCTACCGCCATCGTGCTGGAGGCACTGAATTCACTCGGCATTACGGCTGAAGCCTCAGGGCGAAACGATCTGATCGTTAAAACGGAGGAAGGCGATCGTAAAGTCTCCGGCTCAGCCTACCGGGAAACGAAAGATCGTGGTTTCCACCACGGCACGCTGCTGCTGAATGCCGATCTCAGCCGACTGGCCAATTATCTGAATCCAGACAAGAAAAAGCTCCAGGCAAAGGGAATAACCTCCGTGCGTGGGCGCGTAGCGAACCTGATTGAACTGCTGCCGGATATTACCCACCAGCAAATTTGCGAAGCCGTAACCGAAGCGTTTTTCCGCCACTACGGTGAGCGCGTCGAAGCAGAAATTATCTCGCCGGATAACGTGCCAGACCTGCCCAACTTCGCCGAAACCTTTGCCCGACAAAGCAGTTGGGAGTGGAATTTTGGCCAGGCGCCGGCGTTCAGCCATCTGCTGGATGAACGTTTTACCTGGGGTGGCGTCGAGCTACATTTCGACGTTGAGAAAGGCGTGATTACCCGCACTCAGGTGTTTACCGATAGCCTGAATCCGGCACCGCTTGAGGCACTGGGCGAGCGTTTACAGGGCTGCCAGTATCGAGTGGATGTATTGGAGCAGGCCTGCGAATCTTTAATTGCTGAATTCCCGGCTCAGAAAGGTGAGCTGCGAGAACTGGCTGCATGGATGGCTCAAGCTGTACGCTAAGCGTCTACGCCAGCCGCCCGATGGTCTGCGCGGCTAACTTCAATTTACCCACCATCGCGCGGGCAATCTCCTGAAAGCCCGCGCTGATGCGTCTATCATCAGCGACCAGCAGCCAAAAGCGCTCGGCCAACGGCAAGGCAAATTCCCACGCTTTCTTATCGATTGTTGCCTCCACACGGATGTCGACAGGCGCGTAGCGCAACATGCCCGATGCCGCCGGAGCGTAAGCCATCGGCAACATATCATAGACAGGCGCGAGCGCCATCGGGGCATCGGAGTAATAAAACGAGAGGTTACCCGCATGCATATCGCTGTTGGCGATAAGCCGGCCAAACGCCCAAATTTTCTCAATTTGCTGATGGGCAACAGCATCTATAATGCCCTGCCCGGCAAGCCGATGCATGACCACCGGCCAGATGCCTGGCGAAGATGCATACTCGCCTTGCAATGCCTCCAGGGAAACAATTTGCCGACGACCACGTATCCCGGTGCAGTCGAAGCGAATGCTTTCCAGAAAGACCTGTCCTCCCTCGCTGCAAATCGCCGTGGCTGAACTGGCGTCAATGTTGGCGGAAGAAAGCACGGCTAATGCGATGGACTCGGCAATCAAGAGATCGCTCCAGCGTTCAGAAACGGCGTTCCTTTCACGCGTGCTGAATTTCACCAGCACGTGCTGATTGCCCCATCTTGTTTCTGCAAAACAGGCAAATTTAGGCTGCTTACCACCGGCTGAAGAGCCGATGACCTCACCTGCGAGCGCATCTTCCGCCAGTTGTTGATAGCGGTTGAGTTTTTCGGCCTGCGTAATTGCCGTCGCATCCGGCGCGGTCACCCAACGCTGGTAATTTTCCTCACCCACGATCCAGCCGCCCGCATTCTCACCCTGATACGCCCGCAGCGCATACAGGACTTCATCCTCTTGCCACAACCGGATGTCATCAGGCAGATGCGCATACCCAGCCACGGCCCTTCCCCAGGCTCGTCCAAGGAATCCCTGTGGCCGAAGATCGGTCAGATACCATGGCAGGCTGTCAAACCATTGCCATTCACCTGTATCAAGCGCAACCAGGCAACTCCCCTGAGGCCAACACGGATAAAGAACGCCAAACTTAGCGGCCTGCCCTTGTGCATTGACCTGCCAGAGGGGAAAGGCCGCAACGCCGCGAACAGGCCGAACAAGCGCGTAGCGCGTTGCACGGGCTTTACCAAACTGGATGACGTCCTGATGCGCGGAAACCAGACGAGAGAACGTTGCCTGACTAATGGCCAGCGATGATCTTAATTCAGCGGCGGAACTCGGCCCCTGTAGGAGCAAATCGGTTAATGCGCTCATAGATGAATAGATTAATGAATAGATACTTGAATGGATTTAAGGACACAGACCTTTGATTGTCAATACAAACAAAGAGAGAGCGAGAGGAAATATGAATAGATTATCGGAAGAGATTTGATATAACGCTGACATTACCCGGACCAGGCCTTGACGCACCTCGTCCGGGTCGATTTACTGCTTACTCCTGGTCGCCCAGCAGCACAGATTCCAGCGCGATTTTGATCATGTCGTTGAAGGTCGTCTGACGTTCAGCGGCAGTGGTCTGCTCGTGGGTACGGATGTGGTCGGACACGGTGCAGATGGTCAGCGCTTTCGCACCAAACTCAGCCGCAACGCCGTAGATACCCGCCGCTTCCATTTCCACGCCCAGTACGCCGTATTTTTCCATCACGTCGAACATTTCGCCGTCCGGAGAATAGAACAGGTCTGCGGAGAACAGATTGCCCACGCGCGCGTCTACGCCCAGCGCTTTTGCCGCGTCAACCGCGTTCCGGACCATGTCGAAGTCAGCGATAGCCGCGAAGTCATGATCTTTGAAACGAATACGGTTCACCTTGGAGTCGGTGCAAGCACCCATACCGATCACCACGTCACGCAGTTTGACGTCCATGCGCACGGCGCCACAGGAACCTACGCGAATGATTTTCTTCACGCCGAAATCGGTGATCAGTTCTTTGGTGTAGATAGAGCAGGACGGGATACCCATGCCGTGGCCCATCACGGAGATCTTACGGCCTTTGTAAGTACCGGTGAAACCTAACATGCCGCGAACGTTGTTCACTTCACGGACATCTTCGAGGAAAGTCTCAGCAATGTGCTTCGCGCGCAGCGGGTCGCCCGGCATCAGCACGACATCAGCGAAATCGCCCATTTCAGCGTTAATATGTGGGGTAGCCATCGTAATATCCTTTATTTTTTAAATAGACGAAGGGCGGGAAATCCTCCCGCCCAAATACTCACAGCATGTTTTTGCCGTATTCCATTGGCGACGTACCAAAGTAAGTCGCCAGCGTCTGACCAATATCCGCGAAGGTTTCACGGTGGCCCAGCGAGCCCGGTTTTACTTTCGGGCCGTAGATCAGCACCGGAATGTGCTCACGGGTATGGTCAGTACCGGTCCAGCTCGGGTCGCAGCCGTGGTCAGCGGTCAGGATCAGAATGTCATCTTCCCCCACCAGCTCCATCAGCTCTGGCAGACGGCGGTCGAACAGTTCCAGGCCTGCGGCATAGCCCGCGATGTCGCGACGGTGGCCCCAGGACGAGTCGAAGTCGACGAAGTTGGTGAAGACAATGGTCTCATCGCCCGCTTCTTTCATCTCTTTGATGGTCGCGTCGAACAGCGCGTCCAGACCGGTGGCTTTCACTTTCTTAGTGATGCCACAGTTAGCGTAAATGTCCGCAATCTTACCGACGGAAACCACGTGGCCGTTTTTCTCGTCCACCAGTTTCTGCAACACGGTCGGCGCTGGCGGTTCAACGGCCAGGTCGTGACGGTTGCCGGTACGCTGGAAGTTACCCGCTTTGTCGCCGATAAACGGACGCGCGATAACGCGGCCAATGTTGTAGCCGCCTTCGGTCAGCTCTTCACGCGCGATTTCACACAGCTCGTAGAGTTTATCCAGGCCAAAGGTCTCTTCGTGACAGGCGATCTGGAACACGGAGTCAGCGGAGGTGTAGAAAATCGGCTTGCCGGTTTTCATATGCTCTTCGCCGAGCTGGTCCAGAATGACCGTACCGGAAGAGTGGCAGTTGCCGAGATAACCCGGCAGATTGGCACGCTTAACCAGTTTATCCAGCAGTTCTTGTGGGAAGCTGTTTTCGTGGTCGCTGAAATAGCCCCAGTCGAACAGTACCGGCACGCCGGCAATTTCCCAGTGGCCTGACGGCGTATCTTTACCGGAGGAGAGCTCATGCGCCCAGGCGTATGCGCCCACCACTTCCGCGTTGCCGTCCATTCCGGCAGCAATTTTACCCGTTGAGCCTTCATGGGCTTTCACCAGGCCCAGACGGGTCAGGTTAGGCAGCGTCAGCGGGCCTTTACGACCGTGGTCAGCCTCACCTTTGGCGCAGGCTTCGGCAATGTGGCCCATGGTATCCGCGCCAACGTCGCCAAAGCGGTCAGCGTCTTCCGTTGCACCAATCCCAAAGGAGTCCAGCACCATAATAAATGCACGTTTCATCTTGTTCTCCATACATCTTGCGCTGCAAAAAAGCGATCAGATCAGTATATCGCTATTCGGTAATACGACGATAGACTGTCGGTGTAATTTCTGGGGCTTTATCGTCCAGTTTAATTGCCGCTTTGACGGCTTTCGCCGCTTCCTGCCAGCTTGATTCATCTTTCGCATGAATCACCGCCAGCGGGCGCTGCCCGTCGATGCTGTCGCCCAGACGAGCCATGTCGGTAAAGCCAACGCTGTAGTCAATGGTGTCAGACGCCTGACGACGGCCGCCGCCCATAGAAACCACCGCCATACCCAGCGCGCGGGTGTCCATCGCGCTGACGAAACCTTCAGTATCAGCATAGACAGCTTTGCTCAGCATCGCCGTTGGCAGATATTTCGCATAGTTTTCAACGAAGTCGGTCGGGCCTTTCTGCGCTGCAACCATCCGGCCAAAGATCTCCGCTGCTTTACCGTTATCCAGTACCGCCTGCAGTTTGGCACGCGCTTCGGCGTCGTCTTTCGCCAGCTTGCCGGAGATCAGCATCTCCACGCACAGCGCCATCGTGACGTCGAACAGACGCGGGTTGCGATATTCACCTGTCAGGAACTGCACGGCCTCACGTACTTCCACCGCATTACCCGCACTGGAGGCCAGCACCTGATTCATGTCGGTCAGCAGCGCCGTGGTTTTGACGCCTGCGCCATTGGAAACGCCGACGATGGCTTCCGCCAGCGCAGCTGAGAGTTCGTAGGTCGGCATAAACGCACCGCTGCCGACTTTCACATCCATCACCAGCGCGTCCAGACCTTCCGCCAGTTTTTTGGCGAGGATGGAAGCGGTGATCAGCGGGATGGAGTCCACCGTCGCGGTAATGTCGCGGGTGGCATAAAAACGTTTGTCCGCCGGTGCGAGCGAGCTGGTCTGCCCAATAATCGCCACACCCACGTCTTTAATAATTTCACGGAAACGGTTGTCGTCCGGGAAGATGTCGAAGCCCGGAATGGCTTCCAGTTTGTCGAGCGTGCCGCCGGTATGGCCGAGGCCGCGACCGGAGATCATCGGAACATAGCCGCCGCAGGCCGCTACCATCGGGCCAAGCATCAGCGAAGTGACGTCGCCGACGCCGCCGGTAGAGTGCTTGTCGACAATCGGGCCGTTGAGGTTGAGGCTCTTCCAGTCGAGGACGGTGCCTGAATCTCGCATCGCCATGGTCAGCGAGACACGCTCCGGCATGCTCATATCATGGAAGAAAATGGTCATCGCCAGCGCGGCAATCTGCCCTTCAGAGATGGTGTTGTCGCGAATGCCGTTGATAAAGAAACGAATTTCTTCATCACTCAGCGCCAGGCCATCACGTTTTTTGCGAATAATTTCTTGAGCGAGAAACAAGGTACCCTCCTTTGGAGTTAATAGCGAGGCTGCGGGGATGCCCCCTCACCCTAGCCCTCTCCCCCGTGGGGAGAGGGAACCGTATGACATCGTTTGTCTGTCATGACGTTACCCGGTTTTCTCCCTCTCCCTTCCAGGGAGAGGGGCGGGGTGAGGGAACACCCGTCGAACATGCAAACTTAGTAGCTGCTTGCGCTCTTACCGTCGCCGTGGCCCAGCGCCTTCAGCAGGCTAGCCAGCAGAGAAGAAGCGCCGAAGCGGTAGTGACGGGAGTCGGCCCAGTCCGCGCCAAACAGTTCGTCCGCGATAGACAGGAACAGTTGCGCGTCTTCTGCGGTACGCACGCCGCCAGCAGGCTTAAAGCCCACGGTTTTCTGTACGCCCATATCACGGATCACTTCCATCATGATGCGTGCGCTTTCTGGGGTCGCGTTCACCGGCACTTTACCGGTAGAGGTTTTGATGAAATCAGCGCCAGCTTTGATAGAGATTTCAGACGCTTTACGAATCAGCGCTTCTTCTTTCAGTTCACCGGTTTCAATGATCACTTTCAGCAGCACGTTAGCCGCCGCACAGGCGTCTTTACAGGCTTTGACCAGATCAAAACCAACCTGCTCGTTCCCGGCGATCAGCGCGCGGTACGGGAAGACCACGTCAACTTCGTCAGCGCCATAGGCAATCGCCGCGCGGGTTTCCGCCAGAGCAATATCAATATCGTCATTGCCGTGCGGGAAGTTAGTCACGGTGGCAATACGGATGTCAGGCGTTCCCTGCTCTTTCAGCGTTTTACGCGCGATCGGGATGAAACGCGGATAGATGCAGACAGCGGCGGTGTTGCCCACTGGCGTTTTCGCCTGATGGCACAGGGCGATCACTTTCGCATCGGTGTCATCTTCGTTCAGGGTGGTTAAGTCCATCAGTTGCAGTGCACGCAGGCTGCTTGCCTTTAAATCAGTCATTTTGCTCTCCGACGGCGTATTGCCGTTTAAATCGTTACCTTGCGGGTCTGTGATTATTGTAACACCGCCCCGCGCTCACACTTCGACTTTCATCACACTTAGTGAAAACTTCGTACAAATTTGCATAACAACAACGAGATCTTAATCAAACTTTGCCACCAAAGATGGGCCATAAAGCACCACTTCAACGGCTCGGATCAAAAGATGCCTTCATCGTTTCTCATACACTTCGCGCATCGCTCGTCTGAGGAACTCAACATGTCCACTTCGCCAGAATCATCACTGCTGCAACACTGCCAGCAAATTGTGACAAGCTCCGTGTTATCCCCGGAACAAAAACGCCATTTCCTGGCATTAGAAGCCGAGAATGCCCTGCCCTATCCTGAGCTATCAGAGCAGGCGCAAGCCGCGCTGAGCGAGGGCGTAATCTGCGATATGTTCGAAGGACACGCCCCCTACAAACCGCGCTATGTCCTGCCGGACTACGAACGTTTTCTCGCCAACGGCTCCGCATGGCTGGAGCTGGAAGGTGCGCAGGATCTGGACGACGCCCTGTCGCTGCTGACCATCCTGTATCACCATGTTCCTTCTGTGACGGCGATGCCGGTGTATCTCGGCCATCTTGATGCGTTGCTGTCACCATATGTTAGAATTCTAACACAAGATGAAATCGATGTTCGAATAAAACGTTTCTGGCGCTATCTCGACCGCACGCTGCCCGATGCCTTCACACACGTAAACATTGGCCCGCACGATACGCCGATTACGCGCGCCATTTTACGTGCTGATGCTGAATTAAAGCAGGTTGCGCCTAATCTAACCTTTATCTACGATCCACAAATTACACCTGACGATCTGCTGTTACAGGTGGCACAAAATATTTGCGAGTGCAGTAAACCACATATCGCTAACGGCCCGGTGAATGATAAAATATTCACAAAAGGCCAATATGGCATCGTGAGCTGTTACAACTCTCTGCCGATCGCCGGCGGCGGCAGCACCCTGGTTCGCATGAATCTGCAGCAGGTTGCCCAACGCAGCGACTCGATTGACGATTTCTTCAGCCGCGTCCTGCCACACTACTGCCAGCTGCAAATCGATATCATTGATGCCCGCTGCCGCTTCCTCTACGAGCAGTCTCACTTCTTTGAGAATAGCTTCCTGGTGAGCGAAGGGCTGATAAGCCCGGACCGTTTTGTACCGATGTTCGGGATCTACTCGCTGGCGGAAGCGGTCAACATCCTGTGTGAACGCAACGGCATTGCCGGGCGCTACGGTAAAGATGAGCAGGCCAATACGCTGGCTTATCGCATCAGCGCGGCGCTGGCCGAGTTCGTCGCCCAAACGCCGGTGCAGTACGGCTGGCAGCAGCGCGCGCTGCTGCACGCACAGTCTGGCATCAGCTCCGACACCGGTACCACGCCGGGCGCGCGTCTGCCTTACGGCGATGAACCGGACCCGATTAGCCATCTGCTGGCCGTCGCACCGCACCATGCTTTCTACGCCGCGGGCATTAGCGACATTCTGACCCTCGATGAAACCGTGAAACGTAACCCGCAGGCGGTGATGCAACTGTGCCTTGGCGCGTTCAAGGCGGGGATGCGTGAATTCAGTGCTAACGTCAGCGGTAACGATCTGGTGCGCGTCACCGGCTATATGGTGCGCCTGTCCGATCTGGAAAAATACCGCGCGGAAGGCTCACGTACCAATACCACCTGGCTCGGTGAAGAAGCCGCGCGTAATACCCGTATTCTGGAACGTCAACCTCGTGTCGTGAGCCATGAACAGCAGATGCGCTTTAGTCAGTAAGATTATCCCGTTCTCCTGCGTCGACGGGCCGGGCAGCCGCCTGGCCCTGTTCCTGCAGGGCTGCAACCTACGCTGTAAGAACTGCCACAATCCGTGGACTATGGGGCGCTGCAACGATTGCGGCGAATGCGTGCCGCAGTGTCCGCATCAGGCGCTCAGCCTTGAGGCTGGTCGCGTAGTGTGGCAACCCGACGTCTGCCAGCAGTGCGATACCTGCCTGCACCTGTGCCCGCAGCAGGCAACGCCGATGGCGCAGTCGATGAGCGTTGAGCAGGTGATTGAGCACATCAGCAAGGTGGCGCCGTTTATTGAAGGCATTACCGTCAGCGGCGGCGAAGCCACCACTCAACTGCCGTTTGTCTGTGAGCTATTCACTCGCCTGAAGGCCACGCCGGCGCTTAAGCATCTGACCTGTCTGGTCGACAGCAATGGTGAATTGCCCATCGGCGGCTGGGAAAAGCTGCGTCCGGTGTGTGACGGCGTGATGGTCGATTTAAAAGCCTGGGACAACGCCTGCCATCTCGCGCTGACCGGCAGAAGCAACGTGCGGATAAAGCAAAGCATTCAATGGTTGGCTGAACACGACATGCTGGCTGAACTGCGATTGTTAGTCATTCCCAACCAAACAGATTATCTACAGGAGGCGGAGGCGCTGAGCGGATTTATCGGCGGGCTGGGTGAGGTGACTATTCGTCTGAACGCTTTTCATGCACATGGCGTTTATGGTGAAGCCAGAACATGGCGTAGCGCCGGGCCGCAGGATATCGAAGCCTTAAGCCAGGCGCTACGTGCCGGAGGAATAACGCAAATTATCCCTCCAGCGCTGTACTTATAGGGCGAGGAACACGCCGGCAATGGTGGCGCTCATCAGGTTGGAGAGCGTCCCGGCGGCCACCGCCTTCAGGCCCAACTGGGCAATATCCTGACGGCGCTTCGGCGCCATGCTGCCCAGGCCGCCAATCAGAATGGCAATAGACGAGAGGTTAGCAAACCCACACAGCGCGAAAGAGATAATCGCTTTGGTATGGTTTGAAATGACCTGTAGCCCTGCTGCCGCCACTTCTGCATCCGCCTTCAGGTATTCGCCGAAGTTCATGTAGGCCACAAATTCGTTAATCACCAGCTTCTGGCCGATAAACGAGCCCGCTACCGTCGCTTCACTCCACGGTACCCCAATAACCCACGCCAGCGGCGAGAACACCCAGCCCAGGATCAGCTGCAACGACAGTTCCGGGTAGTTGAACCAGCCGCCCACGCCAGAGAGGATACCGTTCAGCAACGCAATCAGCGCGATAAACGCCAGCAGCATTGCGCCCACGTTCAGCGCCAGCTGCATCCCGGATGCCGCGCCCGATGCCGCGGCGTCCAGCACGTTAGTTGGAGCATCCGGATCTTTCGAATTCTGCTCCAGCGTAGGGGAATCCTGCGGCGTTTCGGTTTCAGGAACCATAATCTTAGCGAACAGCAGGCCACCCGGCGCCGCCATAAACGATGCGGCAATCAGATATTCCAACGGCACGCCCATCTGCGCGTAACCCGCCAGCACGGAACCGGCTACTGATGCCAGACCGCCGCACATTACGGCAAACAGCTCAGAACGCGTCATCGTGGCAATGTACGGACGGACAACCAGCGGCGCTTCCGTCTGGCCAACGAAGATGTTCGCAGTCGCAGAAAGTGATTCGGTACGCGACGTTTTGAGCACCTTGCGCAGGCCGCCCCCGAGAATACGGATGACAAACTGCATAATGCCGAGGTAATACAACACGGCAATCAGCGAGGAGAAGAAGACAATGACCGGCAGCACGCGCAGCGCAAAGACGAAACCACCGCCGCCAAAGACTTCAAACATCTTGTCGGAGACCAGACCGCCGAACAGGAAGCCGATCCCTTCGTTGCCGTAAGCGATAACGTTAGCCACGCCTTCCGACATCGCCAACAGCACCTTACGCCCGGCAGGCACATAGAGGATTAATGCACCGATGCCCACCTGCAAAAGCCAGGCTCCCAGCACGGTGCGAAGATTGATTGCTTTACGATTACTCGATAGAAGTAAGGCAATGGCGAGCAGCACCACCATGCCGATAAGTCCCATGAGGATTTGCATACAGAGTCCCTGTGTATTGAAAAATATAAAGATTACGGCAAACCAGCGAGGCCGATTATAACGTTCCGCAATTATATTTTTCGTTTAATGTCACAGGTTTTTCGCAATAGCGGAGAGTTAATACTCAATAACGAGACCTAAGTCACCCTACAAGTCCAAAAAGAGCGCACAGGTATTCTCGTAAAGGGTATGAGCTATCTGTTGCGGTGATTCCGGGCGCAGCGCACACAGATGCGTAAACACCTCGGCAATGCGCTCAGGGCGATTAGGCTGCCCTTGATAGCCATTGAGCGGCATATCCGGCGCATCGGTTTCCAGCACCAGCGCCGAAAGCGGCAACCGGGCCATCACGTCACGCGTCTTACTGGCGCGCGGATACGAAATCGTGCCGCCGACGCCAATTTTATAGCCTAACTGCACAAACCGCTCAGCCTGTTGCAGACTACCGGAAAAACCGTGCACCACCCCTGTTCTCGGCAGGTTGTGCCGCTTCAGATGCAGCGCCAGCTTGTCGTGCGTGCGTCGCGAATGAAGGATTACCGGCAGATCGTAATGTTTGGCTAGCCGCAGCTGTGCGTCCAGCAGGTACTGCTGGCGTTCAAACTGCGGGTTTTCGCGGTAGAGATCGAGACCAATTTCTCCCACCGCAACCAATTTGGAGGGCTTACGGGAGAGTTCCACTTCCAGTTGCGCCAGGCTCTCATCGCTATGGCGTTCCACAACAATGGGATGCAGGCCAATCGCGGCATACAAAGAAGGAAAGCGTTCGGCTAACGCCAGCACACGAGTGAAATTGTCAGCCTCGGTTGCCGGGATCACTATCTTGCTAATACCGGCTGCCGCCGCGCGTTGAAGACTGGCCTCTTCATCGCCGGTAAACGGTGGAAAATCAAAATGGCAATGGGTATCAATGAAGCTGCTGTTCAAGCCAGATCCTCATTATTGAAGAGAGTGTCATTGATGGGCGATACGTCGGACATCGCCGCCGTAGGAATATCGTTTGCGACCGGTAGCGTAGGAATAGACCTCACGCCGGGTGAAATATGGCGCGCTAACGGCGGTTTTTCCGCCAACAGCTTCCCGATCGTCGCCAGAAAATAGCGACCGCACAAACGCCCTGTTTTGTAATCCTGCCGCAGGGCGGGAATACGGCTGCCAAGCGCCATACTCAGCAACGGTTTCGGCGGATAGATTTCAAAAATACGCAGATTACCCGGGGGATTCTCGATAAATTTCTGGATTTCGGAATAGCTGGTTTCATGGTGTTGCACCAGATTCAGCAGCGGCTGCAGGCTACTCTCCCCCAGCCACCGTTCCATTCGTTTAAACCACTGCGGCGTATAGTACATCTGAGATGGCACGGTGCGGATCACCACCAGCGTCTTCGCCCCCTGCTTTGCTGCTTCGCGCACCGGGATCGCATCGCTCACGCCGCCATCAAAGTAACTAATCCCATCCAGCGCCACGCCGGGGCGATAGAAGCCCGGAATCGCGCTGGACGCCCGAATAATATCGAGCCAGTTATGCCGGGTGGGTGAAAAATAGCTCGGCGTATAGTCATCACTGCGACAGGCGCAGATATAAAAGGATTTTCCCAGCTCAAACAGGCGTTCGGCGGTGTCCATTGCCAGCGGCATTTGCCCAGCGGTTGAGCCGACCAGCCAATCCAGGTCAATAAGGTTGCCGCCGCGGACAAAACGAACCGGGTCGAAAAACTCCCGCCGGGTGGTGTAACGCATGATGACTTTACGCCCGTATCCCGGCTGGTTACACAGATAGGCAGAAATATTCTGCGCCCCCGCCGAGCTGCCATAGTAGAGATCGAAGGGGTTGAACTGTGCCCGCATAAACTCATCAAGCACCCCTGCGGTGAAGATACCACGTTGCCCTCCCCCCTCGCAGACCAGCGCCATGCGACCAGGAGTGAAACGCCTCAGCGATAATGGCGCAATATTGCCAAGCGTGACGGGTATACGCTGCCCCACCTTTACCTACCTGTTTTTTAGTTCTCAGACTAACAAAGTAGCCTAAATTCGCGTCGGCTAAAACTAATAAAGCCAGTCCGCTGGACTGGCTTTGATTTCATGCTATTTCGTACGCGATGCTCTAGGGCCGTTTACGCCCGGTAAACAGGCTCACCAGGAAGATGATAATCCCCACAACAAACACGATTTTCGCTGCCCATGCAGCGGTACCTGCCAGTCCACCAAATCCTAATGCGGCGGCAATTAACGCGATAACCAGAAATATAATGCCCCAACGAAACATAAGCTTCTCCTTTACCATAGTTAATGTCGCCCGCTTGCTATGAGCGTCCAGGCCACCCATCGGCACTTTTTTTAGTGTGGTGCACATCTTGTCTCCTGCCAAATTTCAGGAGACAAGATGACCACTTATTACTGCACTTTCAGATCATTTTTGACGCTTTTCACACCTTCGACGGCTTTAGCGACACTTTCCGCACGCTCGCTTTGCGCCTGGGATTCCACGGTACCCGACAGTTGCACAACGCCGTCTGTCGTCTCAACTTTCACGTTACGTGAGGGTACGATGTCGTCAGCCAGCAGCTTGGCTTTCACTTCGCTGGTCGTTGCCGTATCACCGGCATAGCCTTTTATCGAGCTTTCTTTACTGTCGCGGACGTGGAGTTTGTCACTCACAGAAGCAACGCCCTCAACAGTTTTCGCCGCTGCGACAGCCGCTTCCGCCTGCGCCTGACTTTGTACAAAGCCGCTCAGGGTCACGACTTTTTTGTCTGTTTTCACAGAGATATCCGTGCTCTTAATACTCTCGTTGTCCAGCAGGGCGGCTTTAACTTTTGCCGTGATGGTGCTGTCATCCATAAAGTTACCCACTTTATTCCCTGCACTTTCAGCACTGGCCTGAGCCTTGTCCATCGTTGTCGTTTCTGCGTAGACGGAACCGGTAGCCACAGCAGAAGTCAGCATTACGGCAAGCAGCGTTTTAGACATCGTCAGTTTTTTCATCATCAAAATATTCCTGTATGTTTTGCCCGCAATTTGAGCATGTGCAACACGCAGGTTGCATTGCTGAATAGGGGACGAAGCCCCTGACCACGTATTTCACGACAGTCCCAATTCTTCGGGTCACAAATCACCGCGAAAACGCGCCCTTATCCAGTTATTAATATTGCGATGAAAATAAGTGTCAGCTTTAAGCACTTTACATGGCGTGACTAACAGAATTTAAAGCCGACACAGATGTCATCGCTTTGTTAAATATAGATCACAATTTTGAAAGCGCCCGCTTCGTTGGGCAAAAAACAGACAGTTAATGGAAAAAGGAGCGGAATTAAGAACTTTCCGTAACAGGCTAAAAAGGAAGGAAAAGTGTCAGGGTGCAGCGGCTGCCGCACCCTGAAGGGGGTTTTAGTGCTCGCGAGTTTTGCGGAACTCAACGTCAGGATAACGTTCCTGAGTCAGGTTCAGGTTTACCATGGTCGGGGCGATGTAGGTCAGATTATCGCCACCGTCCAGCGCCAGCTGAACTTCGTTTTTACGCTTGAACTCTTCGAATTTCTTCGCGTCTTTACCCTCTACCCAACGGGCGGTGGCGACGTTCACCGATTCGTAAATCGCTTCAACGTTGTATTCGCTTTTCAGACGCGCAACGACCACGTCGAACTGCAGTACACCCACGGCGCCCACGATCAAATCGTTGTTGGCAATCGGACGGAACACCTGCACCGCGCCCTCTTCCGACAGCTGTACCAGCCCTTTCAGCAGCTGTTTCTGCTTCAACGGATCCTTCAGACGGATACGACGGAACAGTTCCGGCGCGAAGTTCGGAATACCGGTGAACTTCATCATCTCGCCCTGAGTAAAGGTGTCGCCGATCTGGATGGTACCGTGGTTGTGCAGCCCGATGATGTCGCCCGGATAGGCCTCTTCAACGTGCGAACGGTCGCCCGCCATAAAGGTCAGCGCGTCGGAGATAACCACATCTTTACCGATACGCACCTGACGCAGCTTCATGCCTTTTTCATATTTCCCCGACACCACGCGCATAAATGCCACGCGGTCGCGGTGTTTCGGGTCCATGTTGGCCTGAATTTTAAACACGAAGCCGGAGAACTTCTCATCCTGCGCTTCCACCAGGCGGGTATCGGTTTTACGCGGCATCGGCGCTGGCGCCCACTCCACCAGACCGTCGAGCATATGGTCAACGCCGAAGTTGCCCAGCGCGGTACCGAAGAAGACCGGAGTAATTTCCCCTGCCAGGAACAGCTCTTTATCGAACTCGTTGGACGCACCCTGCACCAGTTCCAGCTCGTCACGCAGCTGCTGGGCCAGCTCTTCACCTACCGCCGCGTCCAGCTCAGGGCTGTTCAGCCCTTTAACAATACGCACTTCCTGAATGGTGTGGCCTTTACCCGTCTGATACAGATAGGTTTCATCTTTATAGAGGTGGTAAACGCCTTTGAACAGCTTGCCGCAGCCAATCGGCCAGGTAATCGGCGCACAGCCGATTTTCAGCTCGCGCTCAACTTCATCCAGCACTTCCATCGGATCGCGGATATCACGGTCGAGTTTGTTCATGAAGGTCAGGATCGGCGTATCACGCAGACGGGTGACTTCCATCAGCTTGCGGGTACGATCCTCTACGCCTTTCGCGGCGTCGATGACCATCAGGCAGCAGTCGACCGCTGTCAGCGTACGATAGGTATCCTCGGAGAAGTCTTCGTGCCCCGGGGTGTCCAGCAGGTTCACCAGGCTGTCACGGTATGGGAACTGCATTACGGACGTGGTAATCGAGATACCACGCTGCTTTTCCATCTCCATCCAGTCGGATTTCGCATGCTGGCTGGAACCACGACCTTTTACCGTACCGGCGGTCTGAATGGCCTGTCCGAATAACAGCACCTTTTCAGTAATCGTCGTTTTACCGGCATCCGGGTGAGAAATAATGGCAAAAGTGCGGCGCTTGGCCACCTCTTGCAAATAAGGAGACAACGTCATAATTCAATCTTCTTAGTAAACGCGGCAACGCGCCGCGCATGTTGAATACGAAAAAATTGCGGCTATTTTACCCATCAAAGGGGGGCTGGCAATCACTGTTTACACAGGAGTCGCTCCAGTTCAGGCAATGAGGTTACCGTCCAGTCAGGCGTGATGCCTTCCGGCAGCGCGCGCTGGTGCGCATTCAGCCAGCAGGTTGCCCAGCCAGCGTTCATTCCACCGCGGATATCAGACTCGGCGGTATCGCCGACCATCAGCACGCGGGAAGGGTCCGGATGACCGGCTTGTTCAAGGGCGTAATCAAAGATCTGGCGATCCGGTTTGGCGACGCCGACTTCTTCAGAAATGATCAGCAAATCAAAGTGATTGCTAAAGCCAGTACGCTCAAGACGCGTTTGCTGTAATGAGGTAAAACCGTTTGTGATAATCCCCATTTTCACTTTGCCTTTCAGAGCGTTCAGCAGTGACTCCGCCCCCGGCAAGGGCGCACAAATCTCGGCCATCGCGTTCATAAAGGCATCGTTCAGATCGCCCGGATGAACGTTCAGACGTTCCGCCCAGCCGGTAAAGCGCTGATGTTGAAGCTGGAGAGAAGTGATCGTGCCGTTCTGGTAATCGACCCACAGCGGCTTATTCACCGCCTGATAGTCCTGGAAATCTTCCGCGGTAAAGGTCACGCTATAGTCGAGAAACATCCGCTGTAAGCCGCTAAACGAGTCAAACGTAAACAGCGTCTCGTCGGCATCGAAGAAAATCCAGTCCCACTTCATCATCTTTTCACCTTGTCTTACATACTGATGGGCAGCGCCATAATAATGGCATCCTCGCGGCCTTCTGCCGTGGGATAATAGTTGCGACGGATCGTCGCCTCGTTAAAGCCTAAACTTTCATACAGGGCAATAGCGGCATGATTTGACGCGCGGACTTCCAGCCATAGCGTGACCACGCCCTGGGCTTCTAACGCATCAATGAGATGTTCAAGCAGCTCGCGCCCTAGCCCACGGCGCTGATATGCCGGGTCGACGGCAATATTGAACAGCGTCGCTTCATCCAGCACCACCTGCGTGATCGCAAAGGCGGCCATTTCACCGTCGACCGACAGCTGCAGGTTCAGATAGCGCTCTCCCTGATTACTGGCGAAGGTTGTTTCACTCCAGGGAAACGCATGAGCGCGCGTTTCAATCGCGAAGGCGCGGGGTAAATCAGTCGTGCTGAGGGTAGAAATCGTGTTCATGGGCGCAAATTTGTTGCCAAAGCGCGGCGCGCGCGGGCGCGCTGGCTTGCAGTTCATTAAACGGCGGCGTCGAAATCACCGCCCCTTCCAGCGTGACGGGCTCATCATTACCTAGCCGCCAGCAGTGGCAGCGGCTCTCCTGCGGCAGCATCGCGACGCGATCGGGCGTCAGCGGTAAAACCTGGTCCGGCGTCAGACGCAGAGCGCGCAGAATATCGCCCATCAGCGGTTCCGTCAGCGCGGGCAGATCCTCGCCGACAATGACTAAGCGAACGTGCTGTGGAAGCGTAATCGCAATTTCACCCTGCAGCGCCCCAGGGCGACGCAGTGACCATTGGGTAATACCCAACTGTTGTAATTGCCAGTCTCGCCGGGATGTCATGTGCAACGCTCCTGTCTATCAAGGGCGCAAATATAGCAAATTCATCGAAACTGCGCCAATTACACTCTATATACACAAAATCATTCGAGTTGCATCGAGGCGGCAAGCGAATGAATCCCCAGGAGCGTACAAAAGTACGTGACTGAGGTGAATGAGTGCAGCCAACATAGAGGCAACTTGAAGGATGACGTGTATAATCGCGGCCTGAGTTTAATGAGGAACCATTCATGTCTGCTTTTACCCCGGCAAGTGAAGTCTTGCTGCGCCACAGTGACGATTTCGAACAGAGCCGTATTTTCTTTGCCGGCGATCTGCAGGATGACCTGCCCGCACGTCTTGAGACCGCCGCAAGCCGCGCACATACCCAGCAGTTTCACCACTGGCAGGTGCTGAGCCGCCAGATGGGCGACAACGTCCGCTTTGGCCTTGTGGCGCAGGCGGAAGACGTCGCCGACAGCGACACCTTTATCTACTACTGGCCAAAGAACAAACCGGAAGCCCATTTCCAGCTGATGAACATTCTGTCTCTGCTGCCGGTGGGTACCGATATTTTCGTCATTGGCGAAAACCGCAGCGGCGTGCGCAGCGCTGAACAGATGCTGGCAGAGTTCGCGCCGCTGAATAAAGTCGACAGCGCTCGCCGCTGCGGCCTGTATCACGGTCGTCTGGAAAAACAGCCGGCGTTCGATGCGGAAACATTCTGGGGCGAATATCAGCTTGATAAGCTGACCATTAAGACCCTACCGGGCGTCTTCAGCCGTGACGGGCTGGATGTCGGCAGCCAGCTGCTGCTCTCCACCCTGACGCCACACACCAAAGGTAAAGTGCTGGACGTCGGATGCGGCGCGGGCGTGCTGGCGGCGACGCTGGCCAGCCACTCGCCGAAGGTTCGTTTGACCCTGTGCGATGTGAGCGCTCCGGCGGTCGAAGCCAGCCGCGCAACCCTGGCGGCAAATGGCATTGAAGGCGACGTGCTGGCGAGCAACGTCTTCTCTGAGGTGAACGGTCGTTTCGATATGATCATCTCCAACCCGCCGTTCCACGATGGCATGCAGACCAGCCTGGACGCCGCGCAAACGCTGATTCGTGGCGCCGTGCGTCATCTGAACAGCGGCGGCGAGCTACGCATCGTGGCCAACGCCTTCCTGCCGTATCCGGCAGTGCTGGATGAGACCTTTGGCTTCCATGAAGTCATTGCCCAGACTGGCCGTTTCAAGGTGTACCGCACCGTTATGACCCGTCAGGCGAAAAAAGCCTAATCAATGCAGGCCGGATAAGGCATTTACGCCGATATCCGGTGCTGCATCGAACAAGGCCGGATGGCGCTAACGCTTATCCGGCCTACAACAAACGGCAAAATCCGCATAAACGCCTTTTTTTTCGGCAATCGCGCAGTCTTCGATAATTAACTATTGACGCACAGCGTAAAATCTCTAGAATTCGCCTCCGTGGTAACGATTCTTTCATAAAGAATCGATGGTATGCGAAGGTGGCGGAATTGGTAGACGCGCTAGCTTCAGGTGTTAGTGTCCTTACGGACGTGGGGGTTCAAGTCCCCCCCCTCGCACCAGTTTCCTCGTTCTCTTCCTGATTTCCTTTCTCGCTTCATCCCATCGATTTTAAATTCATTATAATCAGTACAATACCGCCAATTAACGCAATACAAGACGGCAACAGTACAAAATGCCTTAGCTGACGATGCCAGATCATCGCACTGCTTAGCAGCAGCCCGCAGACAATCACTCCGCGCCAGACATCGGCAGAAAGCTCCATGGTGCTAAGTAGCGCCATAATCACTCCCGGAAGCACTACGCCCCAACCGCTGCCTAACGTTTTTTGCAACATGATCAGACCTTCAAATGATAATGATTACCAATATCATATAGTCTTTTTTGTCATTTGTCTGCTATTGCGCTAAGGTTTCATATTCATTAATGACATGAATATTATATGGTGTTAAGTTGTCTAAAAAACCAACATGTCAAATATAAAGCAAACGCACAACTCTTCCTGCATTATTGTTGCTTTTGATGCAGTTACTTATTTATTTAAGGCTGACTACAACTTCAAACAATGACTGTACAATCATGGCGCACCCTGCGTGCGCAAAAATATCAGCTAACGTTCCGGCTGTTTTTGTTTCTCAATTTGGTCTCATCGGCGCTGTCGGTGTTCAGTCCGATATATGATGTACATATATTTCCCTTACCGGCAATGCTCATTGCGGTGGGCAGCGGCGCTATGCTGCTGTGGAACTGGCGATACGCGAGAGTAAAACTCAACCTGCCGATAGTTTCGGCAATATTTGGCTGCTTGTGGGGCTGGCATATTTTAAGTAAAACTTTTGTACTCCCCACGGTAAATGATAACTTTCAAATGGTTGCGCTATTTAGCGTGTTATTTGTTGGAACTATTGCCTTTTCAAATAATATCGTTGCCTTTGTGCTGCATTCATTACCGACTTTTATTGTCTGCCTGTTCAGCAGCAATTCGGAAGAGTGGTGGAGAATGGTCTACTGCTTCGCGCTACCATTAATCGGCATTACCATTCAGCACATCATCCAGCGGCGTAACGACAGCTTTGCCCAGGGGTTGATGTACAAACTGCTGGAGGAACGCGAAACGCTGAACGGCCTGAGCATGCTCGACCCACTTACCGGCTTGTATAATCGTCGCGGCTTCCAGTTCCGCCTGGATTCCCTGAAAGCGCTTGGCCCGGCGCAACACTCGGTGCTGCTGCTGGATATCGACCATTTTAAGGCCTACAACGACCACTACGGTCATATGATGGGCGATCAGGCGCTGATGCGTGTTTCTGCCGCGATTCGCAATGCGGTGCGCTCTCGCGACATTGTGACCCGCTACGGTGGCGAAGAGTTTTTGGTCCTGCTGCCGCAGTGTGATCTGAATAATGCCATCCTGACGGCAGAGCGCATTCGTCAGCAGGTCTACGATCTGAAGATCCCACATATGTTTAATGCCAGCGTCGCCACCCATGTCACCGTCAGTATTGGCATTGCCCCGTTAGAGGATAACGATATCGACGCGGCAATCCAGATGGCGGATAAGGCGCTGTACGAAGCCAAACACCAGGGGCGTAACAACGCCCTGACCAGCGAACGGCTTCCCGCCATCTGAGTTCACAAAAAACAAGCGCGAGCGATAAACCGCTTGCGCTTGTTTTTATCTATAGCTAGGATTGCTAATCATTATCATTTAGTTTTGTATCTAGCTAATCCTATGGCCTATCGTTCCGCTCCGATTGCTGATGATCTCATCTGGCGCGCGCCGCTTCCTTCGTGGGAACACGCGTTCGCTGACTCGGTACGCGCGAAAATCGCCGAGCATCGTCCGCATATGCTGGAGATGTTTCGCCTGGACGAGACGCCGCCAGGCAACGCCAGAACGCTAGCCGAATGGGCAAAACCAACGGAACTGCGTTCTCTGCTGGCTATTTACTCTGATCATATCTACCGCAACCAGCCAACGCAGCCGCGTGAAAACAAGCCGTTGATTTCACTCTGGGCGCAGTGGTATCTCGGCCTGATGGTGCCACCGCTGATGCTGGCGTTACTGACCGAAGAATCGGCTATCGCCGTCTCGCCAGAACATATCCACGTCGAATTCCACGAAACCGGCCGTGCAGCCTGCTTCTGGGTCGACGTACGCCACGATCTGCGCGCCAGCCAAAAGCCGCTTGTCGAGCGTATGGATCATCTGGTGATTCAGGGAATCACGCCGGTTATTGAAGCGCTGGAAGCGACTGGCGACATTAATGGAAAGCTTATCTGGAGTAATACCGGTTATTTAATTAACTGGTATCTCGGGGAAATGATGGCTTTACTGGGTGAAGAACAGGTGAACCAACTGCGTCAGCGATACTTCTTTAGCAAGACGCTGGCGAATGGTCAGGATAATCCGCTCTGGCGTACCGTTGTGGTAAGAGAAGGTCGTTTGGCGCGGCGTACCTGCTGTCAGCGCTATCGCCTGCCAGACGTCCAGCAATGCGGCGACTGCACGCTAAAATAACCAACGGGGCGATAACGCCCCGTCGATTTTCTAATCATTAAGCAACCTGCTGGCTCTCTTCAGCCGAACGCTGTGCTTCTTCCTCTTCCTGTGCCAGCAACTGTTTCTCATACACCTTGAAGAACGGGTAGTAGATAATTGCCGAAACACAGGCCAGCAACACGACCAGAATCGCCGCACGGAAATCCCAACCTAATGCCCACGCGCCACCGATAGGTGCCGGCGCAGTCCACGGAACAACAGAGATCACTCGGCCAATCAGATCCAGCTTCATTGCGGCCCAAGCCAGAATAGCGTTAACCATCGGCGCCAGCAGGAACGGAATAAAGAACACCGGGTTCATTACGATAGGCGTACCGAAAATCACCGGCTCGTTGATGTTGAACAGGCTTGGCACCACGCTCAGACGGCCAATCGAGCGCAGATGTGCCGAGCGGCTACGCAGATAGCAGAATACCAGACCCATGGTAGCGCCTGAACCGCCGACCACGATGAAGAAGGTCCAGAACGCTTCCATAAAGATGTGCGGCAGCGGTGCCCCTTGCGCCAGCGCGGTCTGGTTCAGACCGAGGTTGGTCAGCCAGAACATCTGCAGCATGCCGGATACAATCGCCGCCCCGTGAATCCCTGCGAACCACAGCAGGTGGCCAATCAGTACCGCCAGCAGAATAGCCGGTAAGGAGTCAGCCGCGGACACTAACGGTTTGAACACCGACATGATGGCCTGAGGGATCAGCATATCGAACTGGCTCTGAATAAACAGGCTCAGCGGATAAAGCGTCAGCACCACCACCAGCACAGGAATCAGCAGGTCGAAGGAGTTTTTGATCATCGGCGGCACCTGGTCCGGTAAACGGATCCCGATGTTGCGGATTTTCAGAAAGCGCATCATCTCTACGCAATAAACGGCGACGAGGATGGCGGTGAAGATCCCGGTACCGCCGAGGCTATCCACCGGCAGAGTGCCGTTAGTTTTCGGTGCGGCAACCAGCAGGAAGGCCATAATTGACAGCATCGAACACATGAAGGGATCGAGCTGATTGGTCTTTTCGTAGTGTTTACCTAAGTTGTAGGAGATGGCGGCACAGATATAGATAGACATAATGCCCATCGTCATATCAAACGGCGTGAGAATGCGGCCTTCAAACTGTTTCGCCAGGTCCAGCCATGCGCGAGCAAAGCCCCAGGTGGTATCCGGCGAGAATGGCGGGTATGCGAATACCAACAAGAACGACCCCACAATCATGAAAGGCATAGCAGAGATAAAGCCGTCACGGATAGCCATGACGTGGCGCTGAGATGAAATACGCCCAGCAACTGGACTAACGTAGTTTTCTACAAAACGAAATATCAAATTAAATGCAGCGTGATTAGCAGACATAGCAGCCCTCCTGACAGGCTTTAGACGTAAGCACAGCAACAACGATTTTGCCGACATACGACTGGGCAAACTGTGAACGCTCTGCGGTTGCAGCAACGCGACCTGACATATTGTTCATAGGGATACAGTTCATATATGGCTCTTATTATGGATACAAAGGAAGTTACCCTCGCAGTATCAATCGACTGAACACGAACCGCAACCGGTTACTGTAACCGGTTGCAGCGAATGTGAAGGAGATCCAGAAATCAAACAATTTTTGCACAACTTAGTCGATATATTTACAACCAAGGTAGCTTTATGACAGAGTGACTCGCCGAAAAATCAGGAGACCATGATGAGCTTACAGTCTGTACGAGAATTCTTTGCCGAGCACGCGCCCGACATCAATATTATCGAGCTTGAGCAAAGCACTGCGACCGTCGCGCTGGCCGCCGCCGCTCACCAGGTTGAGCCTGGACAGATTGCCAAAACTCTGTCGTTAAAGATCAAAGACCGTGTCATTCTGGTGGTCGCCAAAGGCGATGCCCGTCTGGACAATAAAAAGCTGAAAGAAACGTTCGGGGCGAAGGCTCGCATGCTCAGCAGTGATGAAGTGGTCATGCTGACCGGACACCCCGTCGGCGGCGTATGCCCGTTTGGTCTGGAAAACCCGCTGGACGTCTATTGCGATATCTCACTGCAGGCCTATGACGAAGTTCTCCCGGCGGCGGGCGCCATTCATAGCGCGGTACGCATCTCTCCGCAAAGAATGGCCAGCCTGACCTCGGCAACGTGGGTTGACGTCTGCTTACCATCATCCCATTAAACAGAATGGGATGGTCTCTGGTTGTATGCGATATTCCTGTCGGGCAGAGACACCAATAAGTCAGCGGCACTCAGCAGTCCAACGTCTGAATTCACACCGAGCTTCGTCATCGCATTGAATTTGTGCGCACGGATAGTTTTGATGTTTCTATCCAGGCGCTGCGCAATTTCCATCAGCGAATAGCCGTAAGTCATATAACGCAGAATAATATTTTCGGTCGGACTCAGGCTGCGACTTTCATGATGCAGTAAGGATGCATCAATGTATTCATGACCAAGCGCCGCCTCTCGCAGTAGATCCTGCATACGCTGTTGAAGCTCCGCTAACGGACTGGATTTACTCAGTACTCCGTGAAGATAAGTTGGTGAGAGGTGCTTAATAAGTTCTGCCTCCACGCTATCGTTCGCCAGAACGATACGTGTTATTCCGGCGTCATGACGCGCAATCTCCTCCATCGTAAGCAGACACTCAATCCGCGGCTCCCTAGTACCGGACAGGCAGCAGATTAATACATCAAAAGAGGTCTGACGGAGCGCCAGCTTAAATTCACGAATAGATCGATAAAAGTGAAAAGTAAAATTTCGATAATGAGAATGCGCCAACAGATGACGCAGCCCCATTTCAGCCATCATACAATGTTCTATGATAGCGACGCACTGCTTCCTGCTGTGCTTTTCCATTCCGCTTGTTCTCCATAAGCCGAGTAGAGATTGAGTTCCTTCATCCCTTGATTGCTATTGATCCAGGCATACATTTCCGCATTACTGCGCAATGACAACCGGCGCATTGCGCTATTTTTCTGCGCGCTGATCGTCTTGTTGCTCTTTTTCAATAATGCGGCAATTTGATTAATTCCCCAGCCTTTAGCCAGCAGACGTAATACCTTACGTTCTGATAGCGTAAGCATGATTAATTGATCATTTTCACCATCAATCTCATCGTTGTTTTGCATGGAAAGCAGCGTCTGACTGATCTTTTCCGTACTGACGCCCCCTTGCTGGACGGCCCTGATAAGACGATCGATGGGATCTGAATCTGAAAGCAACGTGCTTTCCGGGCGCATTAAAAACTCAACGGCGAGCGGGTAATATTGCCGACTAATCATGAAGATCCAGTGAATATCACGATATTGGGACAACAGCGTGTAGTATTGTTCGCAAAGCGCGCGAGGGTGTCTGACCTCCCCCGAAAAATCAACAATGACTACGTCAGTACGACGTAACTGAAGTAACGTTAACTCTTCAAGAGACTGGCAAAAATTGAGCTCATAATCAGGAAAATGCGTTTCCATTATCGTACTGAGCCCAGACTGCATTACCGGTATTTTGCTGATAATCACCGCGAATTTGCAGTATTCTGGCGACATAAAACCTCCGTATCCATTCGAAGATTCATTTCCTGAATATAAAATTATTTAATACTATGCAAAGTATTAACAGGAAACTGAACCCATCCGTTTCTATTCCCTTTACTGCAATAAAATTATTATTATGTTGTCGTTACCGGACCAATAAATATTTTGCCACATGGATGTACTGGTGGGATTGACGAAGGTAGTATGGCATGTCGTCTGGAAAGCACTAACTTAGAAAATATTAATTAAGTTATAAGAAAATTTAAAATTCGCGCCCTGTATTTTTTCCTCGTTATTGCATTTTCATTTTGAATTCTTTGGGCGTCATGCCCCCCCGTTTTCTGAAAAAACGGGAAAAATAGGTGACATCACTAAATCCAAGATAGTCAGACACCTGGGTGATGGTCATACTGGTGTACTGTAGGCTTCTTTTGGCCTCCAGCAACAGTCTCTGGTGCAGTACGCTCAGCGCGCTGGCCCCATGGAATTCGCGGCACAGGCAGTTTAAATGGGTTGTCGATACCCCGAGCCGCTGTGCATATTCCGCCAGCGACAAATGCTCGCGATAATGGCTTTCAACCAGCCGCGCAAACTGCCGAAGCACGCCGCGCTTGCGCTCGCTTTTGTCTTCAATCACCTTTGACGGCGTGCCCTGCCGATTTAGCCAAACCAGTAACACGCCCAGTAGTGAATAGAGCATCATCTCGCGCGCATCGTTCTCGTGCGTATACTCCTCAAGCAGCGTCGTAAACACCGACCGAATATGACGACTTGAACGCTTAACCGGAATACATCCTGGCTGGCTAAGCACATCAAGCTGGCCACCGAACTGCGCCTCCAGCTTGCTCAGCAATGGAAGCGCTAGCGACAGCACGTAGCCCTGGGTACCGGGTGAAAAGCGAAAACCGTGCACGCACAGCGACGGCACAACCTGGATACTGGACTCGTTGACCACGTAGCGCTCGCCCTCCACTTCAATTTCCGCCTGCCCCTTGTGCAAATAGAGCAACTGCACCAGTTCCGCATGCTGATGCACGCGGATATGCCACTCATACAGGCTGCTGCGCTGGAGTATCGACTCACAGTGCAACAGGTCAGGCGTGGGCCAGCCTATCTGCTCACCATAGAGCTTAAAGACCGGCACGATATCCGACTGTGGTGTCGCCACGCCCGCACGCTTCATGTTCTATTCCACTGTTTCATAAGGCAACCCAACATAGTTCTCCGCAATGGTGGTCAGCCCGGCGCGCGATCCCAGATAGTACTGGCGATCCGCCTCCTGCATTTTTCTGTCGAACGCGCTCTTGTCCTGGAAATCGTGTAGCAGATGCGTCATAAACCAGCTAAAGCGTTCGCCTTTCCACACCCGATTCAGCGCCAGCTGCGAATAGTGGCTAAGCAAATCTTCGCGGCCATGGCGGTAGTACTGACGCAAAATACGCCACAGATAATTCACATCCGACACCGCCAGGTTCAACCCTTTGGCGCCCGTCGGTGGGACAATGTGCGCCGCATCACCGACAAGGAACATTCGGCCATACTGCATTGGCTCCACCACGTAGCTGCGCAGCGGCGCGATGCTCTTCTCAAGTGAGTGACCAGTCACTAACTTTTGACTCAACTCCTCCGGGAGGCGCCGCTTGAGCTCACCCCAGAAGCGTTCATCAGACCACTGCTCGACCTTATCGCTGAGCGGGACCTGGAGATAGTAGCGGCTTCTTGTTAGTGAGCGCTGACTACACAATACAAACCCACGTTCATGGTGAGCATAAATAAGCTCGTGGTTTACCGGCGGCGTATCCGCGAGCAGCCCCAGCCAGCCGAACGGCCAGATACTTTCGTACTCGCGCAGAATCTCGCGGGGAATGCTCTGTCGCGAAACACCGTGGAACCCGTCGCAACCCGCGACAAAATCACATTCCAGCCGACACGTTTCGCCATTTTTCACAAACGTCACACAAGGTTTATCACTCTTGAGATCGTGCAGCTCGACCTGTTCTACGCCATAAATGGTCTGGGCGCCGCACGCCTGTCGCGCCTCCATTAAATCGCGCGTCACTTCGGTCTGGCCGTAAACCATCACCGTTTTCCCCCCCGTGAGCTCGCTCAGCGGCACGGGAATGCGCTGGTTGGCAAACAGAAACTCCACGCCGTGGTGAATCAGCCCTTCGGCGTCCATGCGGCGAGAAACTCCCGCTTCACGCAGCAACTCAACGGTACCGTTTTCCAGAATGCCCGCGCGAATGCGCCCCAGTACATACTCCGGCGTCTGGCGCTCAAGGATAACGGTTTTAATCCCGGCGTTATGCAGCAGCTGGCCTAACAGCAGCCCCGAAGGCCCGGCACCGATAATGGCGACTTGCGTGTTCATAGGGTGACCTCACATTCTGGTTAATTATTTGTTTGTTTTGTGTATACATAAAGTTTCAGAATGCATTTTTGATAAGTCAGTAACGAAAAAGAAGGCCAGAATCCGTTCAAAATTTGCACTTTCGAACAGTTTTGCAAAAGTGTGGGCGATATCAACTCTTCACCCTCTGGTGACGAACGCTGAATTTTTGCACATTGTTTGATCCGGCGCGGAGAGTACAGACCAACTCTTCGGGTACAAGTAGGTCATTACACAGGCGTTTTGGGTACCAGGGTGCTTATGGAAGTCGATCAGTCAGAACAACGCATCGTTACGCGGCTATGTATTCAGTGCGGGCTTTTTTTATTGCAGCACGGGGCGGAGAGCGCCCTGGTGGAGGAGTTGTCAACGCGGCTGGGTCGGGCGCTGGGGATGGACAGCGTCGAAAGCGCCATCTCATCGAACGCCATCGTGCTAACCACCATCAAGGATGGTCTCTGCCTGACGTCCACGCGCAAAAACAGCGATCGCGGCATTAACATGCACGTGGTCACCGAAGTACAGCACATCGTCATCATGGCCGAGCACAAGCTGCTGGACTATAAAGATGTCGGTAAACGTTTTGCGCAGATAAAACCGCTTCGCTATCCGCGCTGGCTGGTCGTGCTGATGGTCGGGCTATCGTGCGCCTGCTTCTGTAAACTGAACAACGGCGGCTGGGACGGCGCGCTGGTCACCTTCTGCGCCAGTACTATTGCCATGTACATCCGCCAGTTGCTCACGCACCGTTCCATGCATCCGCAGATTAACTTTGGGCTGACCGCCTTCGTGGCGACCACCGTCTCCGGTCTGATGCTACAGTTGCCAGCCTTTCATCAGACTTCGACCGTCGCCATGGCGGCCAGCGTCCTGCTGCTGGTGCCGGGCTTCCCGCTAATTAATGCCGTCGCCGACATGTTCAAAGGGCATATCAACACCGGCCTGGCGCGCTGGGCGATTGCCAGTCTGTTAACCCTTGCCACCTGTGTCGGCGTGGTGATGGCCATGACCTTATGGGGGCTGCGCGGATGGGTGTAATCGATTTTGTACTGCTGCTGGCGCAGGACATGGTGCTGTCGGCCATTCCAGCGGTTGGTTTCGCCATGGTCTTTAACGTGCCGCACCGCGCGCTGCCATGGTGCGCCCTGCTGGGGGCCATCGGCCACGCTTCGCGCTTTTGCATGATGACCGCGGGCTTCAATATCGAATGGGCCACCTTCCTGGGCGCCATGCTGGTGGGCAGCATCGGCATCCAGTGGTCGCGCTGGTATCTGGCGCATCCGAAAATTTTCACCGTGGCCGCCGTGATCCCGATGTTCCCGGGTATTTCGGCCTACACGGCCATGATCTCGGCGGTCAAAATCAGCCATTTTGGCTATTCCGAAGAGCTGATGATCACCCTGCTGAGTAACTTCCTGAAAGCGTCGTCCATCGTTGGCGCGCTCTCCATCGGTCTGTCGATTCCCGGGCTGTGGCTGTATCGCAAGCGCCCACGGGTATGATCCTGAGGGCGGTACGGGAGAGTGCCGCCCTTCCCCCGGCTTGTGCTACTATGTGCAGTATTCGTGCGGATTTCCCGCACCCTTCCCGTATTTTTCAGTATTGAGATAGTGTGTTATGTCTTCTCGTATTTTAACGCCAAACGTGATTGGTATTGACGCTTTCGTGGCCGATCCGGCAGCCATTCTTGCGCAAACCCAGGGCGGCGCGGTCGCCGTGTTTGCCAATAATGCGCCGGCATTCTATGCCGTCACGCCGGAGCGATTGGCGCAATTGCTGGCGCTGGAAGAAAAGCTTGCCCGTCCGGGAAGCGACGTGACGCTGGACGCCCAGTTCTTTGAAGAACCCACGGCGGCACCGGTCTCCGTACCGATGGGAAAATTTGCCATGTACGCAGGATGGCAGCCCGATGCCGAGTTTCTGCGTCTTTCCGCGCTGTGGGGGATCGCCTTAAGCGAGCCGGTCACGCCGGAAGAGCTGGCCTCCTTCGTCGCATACTGGCAGGCGGAAGGCAAAGTCTTCCATCACGTACAGTGGCAGCAAAAATTAGCGCGCAGCGTACAGATGGGCCGGGCGAATAACAGTGGCCAGATGCGGCGCGACGTTAACGCGGTCAGCGAACCTGACCGTCAGATTCCACCGGGTTTCAGAGGTTGAGCATGAAAAACGTTGGCGAATTAATGAAACGCCTGCAAAAGATGATGCCGGCGCATATTGAACCCGCCTTTAAAACGGGCGAAGAGCTGCTGGCCTGGCAGAAAGAACAGGGCGAGATCCGCGCGGCGGCGCTGGCGCGTGAAAACCGCGCGATGAAAATGCAGCGTACCTTTAACCGCTCCGGCATTCGTCCGCTGCACCAGAACTGCTCGTTCGATAACTATCGCGTGGAAAACGAAGGCCAGATGAACGCGCTGGCGAAAGCGCGGCAGTACGTTGACGAATTCGACGGCAATATCGCGAGCTTTATCTTCTCCGGCAAGCCAGGCACCGGTAAAAACCATCTTGCCGCCGCCATCTGCAACGAACTGCTGCTGCGTGGGAAATCAGTGCTGATTATCACCGTCGCCGATATTATGTCGGCAATGAAAGAGACCTTCAGCAACCGTGAAACCAGCGAAGAACAGCTGTTAAGCGACTTAAGCAACGTTGATCTGCTGGTCATCGATGAGATCGGCATGCAGACCGAATCGCGCTATGAGAAGGTGATCATCAACCAGATTGTCGATCGCCGCTCGTCGTCCAAGCGCCCGACCGGCATGCTCACCAACAGCAATCTCGACGAAATGAACAAGCTGCTGGGTGAACGAGTGATGGACCGCATGCGCCTCGGTAACAGCCTGTGGGTCATCTTCAATTGGGAAAGTTACCGCAGCCGTGTGACCGGGAAAGAGTATTAAGATATATCTTATGAATGACAGGCGTATACTTATCACGTCCATTTATAATTGCACACACGAGTAGACCCCATGAAATCTGTAAAATCGATGCTTTGCCGCGTAATCATTGCCAGCGCGTTTATTTCTACCGCTGCGAGCGCCGTATCGTTGAATGATCTGAGTAGCGCAGCCAGCTCCCTCGCCGGCAGCAGCAGCTCGTCACAGAGCGGCGGAACGTCCATCTCAACGCTGACCAGTCTGCTTAACGGTGGCAGCCAGTCGCTGAGCGCCAGCAGCATGAACAATGCCGCCGGCATCATGGGGTACTGCGCGAAAGAAAAACTGACTTCCGTCGCCAACGTGGATAACGTAAAAAATCAGGTACTGGATAAACTGGGCCTCAACACCGCGACTGAGCAGAAGAAAGATACCGGCTACATGGAAGGCCTTGAGGGGCTGCTGAACGCCAAAGACGGTCAGAAACTCGATCTCGACAGCCTGGGGAACACTGAACTGGGTAAAAAAGTGAAAGCAAAAGCCTGTGATTTCGTCCTGAAACAAGGTGTTAGCTTCATTTCCTGATAGTCAATTTGGGTGGCGGGACTCACACTCGCCGCCCGAAATCGCTCAAATAACGCTCATTTCTAAACCAATTCCGAATAACAGCACACTTTCACTACGTTAGAATTGCAGACAGATGACGGCACAATTACATTGTGAAGTTACTTTCTGTGTAGCCAGAAAACCTGGCGCGGTTGAGGACGTGTAGTGTCAGAGTTGTTATCCCTCGTTCTGTTTCTGGCTTCCATTGCGATATACGCCTGGAAGGCCGGGCGCAATAAATGGTGGTTTGCCGCCACGTTAACGGTACTGGGCCTGTTTGTGGTCCTGAATATTACCCTGTATGCCAGCGACTACTTTACCGGTGACGGTATCAACGATGCGGTGCTCTATACGCTGACCAACAGCCTGACAGGCGCGGGCGTCAGCAAATACATTCTTCCTGGAGTCGGCCTCGTCGTCGCGCTGGTCGCCGTTTTTAGCGCGTTAGGCTGGCTACTGCGCCGACGCCGTCATCATCCTCACCATTTTGGCTACAGCCTGCTGGCGCTGATTCTGGCCGTCGGCTCGGTCGACGCCAGCCCGGCGTTCCGCCAGATTAGCGAACTGGTAAAATCCCAGTCGCGCGACGGCGATCCTGATTTCTCGGCGTACTATAAAGAGCCGTCGAAAACGATCCCGAACCCCAGGCTGAACCTCGTCTATATCTATGGCGAGAGCCTGGAACGCACCTACTTTGACAACGATGCCTTCCCCAACCTGACGCCAGAGCTGGGCGAGCTGAAAAACCAGAGTCTGGATTTCAGCCATACCATGCAGCTGCCGGGTACCGATTACACCATTGCCGGCATGGTTGCCTCCCAGTGCGGCATCCCGCTGTTCGCGCCGTTCGAAGGCAACGCCTCCGCATCGCTGTCGAGCTTCTTCCCGCAAAATATCTGCCTTGGCGATATCCTTAAAAACTCCGGCTACGAAAACTATTTCGTGCAGGGCGCCAACCTGCGTTTCGCCGGCAAAGACGTGTTCCTGAAATCGCACGGCTTCGACAATCTGTACGGCGCGGAAGAGCTGAAAACCACCGTTGCGGACCCGGCCTACAAAAACGACTGGGGCTACTACGACGATACCGTTCTCGACGAAGCGTGGAAGAAATTTGAGACGCTATCCCGCGAAGGCAAGCGCTTCTCGCTGTTCACCTTAACCGTCGATACCCACCACCCCGACGGTTTTATCTCACGTACCTGCAATCGCAAAAAATACGATATCAACGGTAAAGCCAACCAGTCGTTCAGCGCAGTGACCTGTAGCCAGGAAAATATTGCGGAATTTATTAATAAAATCAAAGCGTCCCCCTGGTTTAAAAATACGATTATCGTGGTTTCTTCCGACCATCTGGCGATGAAAAACACCGCCTGGGACTACCTGAATAAACAAGACCGCAGCAATCTGTTCTTTGTGATTCGCGGTGATAAACCCGACGAGCAGGACGTGCTGGCGGTAAAACGTAACACCATGGATAACGGCGCAACGGTATTGGATATGCTCGGCGGCGACAACTTTATCGGCCTGGGCCGCAGCAGCCTGTCCGGGCAGTCGCTGTCTGAAGTGTTCCTGAACATGAAAGAGAAGGTTCTGGCGTGGAAACCGGACATTATTCGCCTGTGGAACTTCCCGAAAGAGATCAAAAACTTCTCTATCGACACCCAGAAAAACATGATTGCTTTTTCCGGGAGCCACTTCCGCCTACCGCTGCTACTGCGCGTGTCGGATAACCGCGTTGAGCCGCTGCCGGAAAGCGAATACTCCGCGCCGCTGCGCTACCAGCTGGCCGATTTTGCCCCACGTGATAACTTCGTTTGGGTCGATCGCTGCTACAAAATGGCGCAACAGTGGTCACCAAATCTGGCGTTGTCTACCGACTGGTGCGTGTCGCAGGGCCAGCTTGGCGGCGAGCAAAAAGTACAGCACGTCGACAAAACGCAGTGGAACGGTAAAACCGAGTTTAAAGACACGGTGATCGATATGGTGCGCTACAAAGGCAATGTCGATTCATTGAAAACCGTCGACAACGATATCCGCTACAAAGCCGATAGCTTCATCTTTAACGTCGCGGGCGCGCCGGAAGAAGTGAAAAGCTTTAGCGGCATCTCTCGCCCGGAAGCCTGGGGCCGCTGGTCCAACGCCCAGCTTGGCGAGGAGGTAAAAATTGAATATCAGCACCCGCTGCCGAAGCGCTTCGACCTGGTGATCACTGCCAAAGCCTTTGGGCCAAACGCGGATAAACCGATCCCGGTTCGCGTGGGCAACAGCGAACAGACAATCACGCTTAGCCACGATGTGACCACCACTACGCTGCACTTCGACAACCCGTCGGCTGCCAGCACGCTGGTCATTGTGCCGCCAGACCCGCAGTCAACTAACGAGGGCAATATCCTCGGCCACTCTCCGCGCCAGCTAGGTATTGGAATGGTGGAAATCAAAGTGATCGATGCGCAAGGCTAATACATGAAGCGCGTGGGGGGCATAATGCCCCCCTTTCCCCCACCTACTTTCGTAAAAATAAAAACCTATAAAAAGCTTATAAATAAGTCATAAAAACCATATAAATCGAATTCATATTTATAAATATACCAACAAAAGCAAATTACATAGCATTTACCAATATTGAAAAACATTGGTCAACATTGCTGCGTAATCATGCTCACAGGTTATAAATTCGAATCCATCCGCGTCTTACATAATGAACGTATCGTTGCCTGGGAAGTTCTCTCAACCGCAGCAGATCAGATTAACCTCGAGCATTTTTTCAGCAATCTGGCCCTCGATGCCAGAGTCGAACTTTTCTTCGCCCAGCTTGCGCATGTGATCAACACCGCGGGCTCCGGCAAGTATTACCTGAACGCCAGCGCGGACGTCATGCTGACACCTCACTTTTTGCAACAGCTCGAAGAGCAGGTTGTCGCGCCCGAACGCATTGCCGTTGAGCTAACCGATCTGGATCAACTAGTGGTGCTGACCCCTGCAAAGAGTCAGCAGCTACGTGCGTGTATCAACGTCGTAAGAGGAATGGGGATTGCCGTCTGGGCTGACGACGTTCATGACGACATTTTGCCCTGCCTGGTTGAACAGAATTATCACTTTTCCGGGGCCAAAATTGATAAACACGCGTTCTGGACGGCACGCAAATGCAAAGAACCATTTTTTAAGCTGGCCCGTTGTTGCCAAAAGATTGCCGATGAAGTCCTTGTGGAAGGCATCGAAACGCTCGCTGACTATCAATTAGCCTGTGATTCTCACGCTAATTATGGTCAAGGTTTTCTGTGGAATAAGTAATCAATATGTTTGCACCTTATCAGCTGGTAATCCTGAGTAAAAATTATTTCCTGTGGCAGGGAGTGAAACACGCGCTTCCTTATATGGTTAACCCCGCCCCCACACTACAGTGGTTTAATAAAGACAATGACAACTGCGTCTTTGAACTGCGCGAAAAGATCCTCTGTGATAATAGCGAAACAAAATGGCTGATCATTACCGAAGAGAATCGGACACAGGAAATCCAGCAGTTTCTGCCGCCAGGGCGCGTTTGCGTACTCAGCGACAAACTGTCGATAAAGCAGCTCACCCAGCAGCTTAAGCACCCTGAATTTCGCCGCTGCATGCGTAAAGAATCACCGTTAACACACTCAGAGATCCACATCTGTTTGCTGATAATTATGGGTTTTTCCCCCAATACCATTGCCCGTATGCTGCATAAATCCCCTAAAACGATCTATACACATCGACGAAATGCGATGGCGAAATTCCATTGCAATACGCTAGCGGAATTACACCGAAAAATACGAACCATAGAAAACCATTCGCTTCATCAGTAATAAACCAGGGAAATCATATCTGTTGCGAAGCAAGAATTACGCGAGTGTTTCCGGAAGGAAATACCTCAGAAACTTACACCGAACATTTTTATTACATTATCAGGAATAAGCTTAGATTTAGCAGATAAAGATATCTTTAATCGCATCGTCGAATTTATTCTCTGCGCATTCATCATGCCGAAAAAATAGGCTTATTAAACCACTGAGTGATTTCATTTATCGGAGTTCACCATGAAAAGGATGCCCCTCGTCATTTTCAGCTTATTGTGTGCAATTTATCAAACTGCGCTAGCCAATAGCTCAGCGACAGCAACGATGCATGTCTCGCTTGAGGTGCTGAAATCCTGCACGCTGCAGGCCAACGATCTCAACTTCGCCAGCCATGGCTCCGATGAAGCCAGCGAAATCAACGCGATGACCCAGCTAAGTGTTCTGTGTACCAACGGCACGCCGTTTACCCTGTCAGCGGCCAGCAGTGACGGCGAAAGCGACGGAACCTTCTGGCTTAAGCCCGAGGACAGCAGTATCAATGCGCAGAACATCGCTTATCGGCTCTATGCGGATGAAAGCAAGAAAACGCCGGTGAACGCTAGCGGCGGCATTGAAGGCACCGGAACTGGGCAGCCGCAGTCAGAAACGATTGTTGGCGTTATCGAAGCAGGCGCGCTGACCAACGCCAAAGCGGGCCTGTACAGCGATAACGTCACGCTAAATCTGGTGTACTAAGATGCGCAGAATCACCCTCTTTGCCCTTTGCTGGCTGGCCGTGATCGTGGTTTTCGCTCGCTATGCCATCAGCGCCACGCTCCAGGTTGCACCGGTAATGCTGAACCTTAATGCTACCCAGCGGGCGACGGCGTTGTATTTGACCAACACCGGCAGTGAGCCAATCCATGCGCAGATTCGCGTGTATGACTGGTCGCAGTCACAGGGCAAAGACGTGCTGACGCTGACCGACGACATCGTCAGCAGTCCGGCAGTGACCGCATTGAAACCGGGGCAGCAGCAGTTGGTGCGCATTGTGGTGCTCAACCCCATGGTCCACCCACAGGAACAGAGCTTCCGACTGCTGGTTGATGAGCTACCCGGCGGGCATCAGGCTGGCACGGAGCAGAACGGCGTCCATTTTCTGCTGCGCTACTCCATTCCCTTGTTTATCGCCAGCGAGCAAACGGAGAGCAAAGCTGAAGATACTCAGCTCACCTGTACGCGACAGGATGCCAGCATCAGCTGTCAGAACAAGGGTACTGTGCATATACGCCTGAGTCACGTCGAGGCGATCGACGCGCAGGGACAGGTGGCGGAAACGCTCTCCGGGCTGGCAGGTTACGTCCTACCCGGTCAACGATTCGTGCTGCCGTTTAAACAGCTTCATCGCCATCCGCCTTCTTCCCTGCGCGCGTATCTGAATGAACATACCCAAGCCAGCCTGCTTAACGTGCATTCTGCTGCTGTGGCTTCTGTCGATGACCCTTCACGCTGAACCTCCCACCGCCAACACACAATACCTTTCCGTCACCGTTAACCACTACGCTTACGATGGACTGTGGGCCGTGCGTGTGGTGGATAATGCGCTGTGGATAGCCACTCACGATGCGGTCAAGTTGGGTATTGCATCTGAGCAGGCGAACGCGGGGTGGCTCAATCTGTCCACTCTGCCTGGCATTCAGGTCAACTTCGACAGTCTGCAACAGCAACTGTCGCTTACCCTTCCTGAGCAGGCGCTAACACACGTCCAGCATCTGGAAAGTCAGCCACATTCCGCTTTCACATACGCCCAACAGGCCCAGCCGCTGGGCAACCTCACGCTCGACTATTCCCTTTATTCCAGCGAGACCGCCAGCCAACAGCAAACCAGCCTGCAAAGCCAGCTACAAACCTCCGGCTGGCTACCGGGGCAGCTCAGCAGCAGTATGAACAGCCGATTTCCACACGGGCAACACGACGAGGGCACCACGCAGACCCGGTTGATGACCACCTGGCAGCACGACTTCCCGCAGTGGCTCACCAGCGTTGCGCTTGGCGACAACGTGACTACCGGTGTTAGCTGGAGCCGTCAGGTACGTTTCGCAGGCCTGCATCTGGCGCGTAATTTCCAGCTCGATCCACAGTTGAACACCGCGCCACGCGCGCAGTTCAGCGATAGCGTGGTGCTGCCGTCTACCGTCGACTTGTACATTGATGGACTGCAGCAAAGCCACCAGCAGGTCACGCCTGGTAGCTACATTCTCGATACCTTGCCCAACTTTTCCGGCAGTGGGCAGGCGCAGGTTGTCATCACCGACATCAACGGCCAGCGCCGCGAAGTCACGCTCGATCTGTACGGTGCGCCGGATATGCTGGCGCAAGGCGTGAGCAGCAGTTCGCTGGACGTCGGCTGGCTACGAAAAAACTATGCCACGCGCTCTAACGATTACGCCGCCTCACCGCTGCTCGACGCGGGCTGGCGCTACGGCGTAAGTAATCGCCTGACGGTCAGCGGCCACACTGAGCAACATCGCGACGCACACAACATCGGCATCGCCAGCGACTGGTTGATCTCACCGCTGGCCGGAATTATCAGCGGTCACACGGCCGTCAGCCAAAGTCCGCAAGGAGAAGGGAACAAATGGGGTATCGGTTACCAGTGGAATGCTCAAGGACTCGGGCTCTCCGCGAATACCAGCCGCAGCAGCAACGCCTGGGCAGATATCGCCCGCGTTAGCGGTAGCCTGCCGGTACAGCACAGCGATAACGTGTGGATGAGTCAAACCGTCCCCGACTGGGGAACGCTGGGCGTTGGCTGGGTACGTCAGGATAGCGCCCGCTACCTCAACGCCAGCTGGTCAAAATCCTTTCATAACCGGGTGTCAGCCACGCTGGGGTTTACCCATGCGCTGAACAGCGGTGATAAAACCTTCCAGCTCATGCTCTTCGTTCCGCTGGGCAACCGCGACTCACTCTCACTCCAGGCGGGAAATCCCTCGTCTCGCTGGGATTATCGCCACCAGCCGGATAGCCAATTGGGCGGCTGGTCGTGGCAGGTAAGCCAGAGCACGGGCAGCGCGTCGCGCGAGGCGCATGCGGATATCGGCTACCTTGGCCAATACGGCGAGTGGCATGCGGGACTGGACCGTGACCAGAGCAGCGCCAACCGCTATCTCAGCGGAGAAGGTTCGATGATGCTGCTGGAAAATCACCCCTATGCGCTCCGCTACAACCGGCAGGGAATCGCGTTGATCTCCACGAACGGTATTGGCGATGTGCCCATCGCCGTCGAAAACCGTCAAGCGGGCAAAACCGATAAAAACGGCTATCTGCTGCTAACGGATTTACCGCTCTACCATAACGCCAAAATCTCGCTCGACCCACTCAGCCTGCCGCCGGAGATCGTTACACCGTTAACCGAAATTCATGCCCGGCCCGGGATGACCACGGCAGTGATGGTCGATTTTCAGGTGCATCGCGCACGCCTGGTGTCGGCCCAACTTTTCGACCACCAGCACCAACCGATACCGGTCGGCAGCAGCGTCAGCTATCCCGGCGTAGAGTCTGTTGTCGGGCGTGACGGCTATATCTGGCTGGAAAACCCGCCAATGCCGGGTTCATTACGTATTCATACGCCGATTGGCTACTGCAACGTAACGTTTCCCGCCGCGCCCTCCTCTGCCACGATGCTCAATCTGGGAACCTTGTTGTGTCATTAAAATTGCCCCTCACCTTACTGCTACTGTTGACGCTCGCGCTGCTTTCAAGCCGCGCACAAGCCGCTAACTGCTGGATAACTCAGGGCGCCTCCACCGCCTTCGGCACGCTGGTCGCGGGCAATCCCGGCTCGGCGCAGTCAAGCGTAAAGTTCACCTGCTACGCCGATTACGGCGAAACGCGCTACTTCAACATCTGTCTGAACAGCCTGGAATCGGCACCGTTTAAAATGACCTCCAACGCAGATGAAGAAGGTAAGCAGTACACGATGTTGTTTCGTTTTTACAGCACGCTGGATAACAGCCTGGAACTGACCTCTGGCGGCGCGGGACGCGCGCTGCAAACCACGCTAACGATAGGCGGTAATCAGACCTCCAGCGGCAGCTTTCCACTGCTCGCCACCATTCCCGCCGGGCAAAGCAACCTGCCGGTGCGTAGCTACTTCAACTATACTTTGGGGCTGAAACTGACGTGGAACAGCGCCACCCGAAAAGAGGCGCTTGCCAGTTGTCAGGATGGTAAGTGGCAGGGGGTAGCGACGGATGCCTCATCCAACGCCAGCGCCACGCTCTCCGATAGCTGCTTTATTCAGAGCGTCACGTCGCTCAGCTTTGGCACCGTGGGCAGCACGGCGCTGACGTCCCGTCTGGCCTCGACGGCCAGCATTCGCGCGCGCTGCCCGGTTGGTACCACTTATTCACTGGGCATCAGCCGTGGTGAGCATGCCTCGGGTACTCAGCGCCAGATGTGTAACGATCGCCAGCAGTGTCTGCAATACGCCCTCTGGCAGGATGCCGCCGCCACCCGCCCATGGGGCGAAACACCGGGAAACAATACGATGGAAATGAGTCATCACGACGGGAGTGTGCAGACGGTCACCGTGTATGGCACGGTGCCAACGCAACCCCTCACCGGCACGGGCTTGTTTAGCGATAATGTCGTGGTGACGCTCACTTATTAATCTAAATAATGCGCGGCCTGGATCAATGTTACCGATAACAATTCACGGTACAGTTTCCTTCCCGCACCGGGTCACTCTTTTTTCTCTTAGGCGGATCGCTGACAATTTCATGAAATACCTGCTTGCCGATGCCATCGTGTATGACAACGAGGATGGTTCACTGACCTTACAAAGCGCTGACGCCGAGAGTCAGACGCTGACCTGTACGGCGCAAACCATCCTGAACCTGCTGATTGCCCATCACGGGATGGTGGTCGAACGCGAGGTTTTTCTCCAGCAGGTGTGGGACGATCGCGGCCTGCGTGGGTCGAGCAACTCCTTGAATCAGTACATCAGCATCCTGCGCAAAATGCTGGCAGGGATGGTGCCGGACAACCTGTTTATCGTCACCGTTCCCAAAGTCGGGTTTATGCTCAGCGCGGATATCAGCGTCGTGCCGCTCAATGCGCCCGTCTCTGCGCCCGCGCCGGTAAGCAGCAAACGCGCGGTCCCCAAAAGACGAAACTGGCTTTATGGTATCGTGACCGCCACCGTGACGCTCCTGTGCGCCGCCGCGCTCATCTGGAATGCCCAGCGCCAGCAAATTGAGCCATATCTGCTGGCTCACATCGACAGTTGTCCGGTCTATACGCTGGCGCCGCTCTCTGACGTATTCCAAAAGCAAGCCCAGACGCTGCTCGGACAGATCAAAAATGAAGGCGCTTTCTCCTGCCTGCCCAGCTCAATTTTTTACATACATATTCAGGATCCCGTTCTCTATGGCGACGAGGGCCGCCTGGTCCTGTCGCAGTGTTCCCAGTTTCGCAGCAAGGCCAGCACCTGCCAGACGCTGTACTTTTACGAGTGGTAGAGAGTGAAACAGAAGAAAAAACTTTTTTGCATCATCGCACTCAATGCGCTGCTGATCCTCGGTACATTGCTGTGGATACACCAAAGCACGCGCCTTTCCATGACCTGCCAGGGCAGCCTGACCTACAAAGATAGCCGCCTGGATAACCATTTCACCTTTGAAGGGATGGTCGTGATGCACTTTACGCCGAACGGTACGGGCTATTTCAATATCAACGGCGATGTAATGAATAGCGGCCAGAACATGAAGGTCTCACGTCAGGAAAGCTTTAACTGGCAGTACGTGCATGAATCGTTCTATCAGCTGTACATCACCCAGGTAGAAAAATTTGGCCACGATAACGTGCCTGCAGGGGTGTTTGAACAGTACGCACTGGGCATTACCGCAGGTCAGAAAAGGTTGCTGAGCATCCGCACAACACCGGATAAAGCCGTGGTTATCAGCAATTTTTACTCGCCGATTCTGCTCTGCGCCGGATAACGGTCACACGGGTATCAGGCATCAGGTTATACTCAGCGCATGATCTACACCTTTCGTCCGACATCCCCGGCGGATATTTCCGCCCTACCGGCGATTGAACGCGCCGCCGCGCAGCGCTTCGCGCTATTGCCTGAATTCAGCTGGCTCGCCGCCGGCCCGGTGATCTGCGCCGAACGTCATCAGCACTTCGTCAGCCAAGCCATGAGTTGGTTAGCGCTGGCAGACGATCGTCCCGTGGGTTTTCTGCTGGCGGAAGCGCACGACGCTTCGCTCTTTATCGTCGAGTTTTCGCTCCACCTTGACTGGCAGGGGCGCGGTCTTGGCCGTCGCCTGATGGCTTATGCGATCGAACAGGCGCGAGAAAAAGGCTTCAGTGCTCTCACGCTCACAACGTTTCGCGACGTGCCGTGGAATGCACCGTGGTATGCGCGGATGGGGTTTGAAATCGTGCCTGAGGCATTACTTAACGACGCGCTGCGGCAAAAACTGCGTGAAGAAGCGGCGCACGGCCTGGCAGCGGAGTCTCGCTGCGCCATGCGCCTGGCACTACGTTAACGCGCCCGTTAAAGGGCGCATCCGGGTCAGAAGGTTTCCCAGTTTTCCGCACCGTCGGTTGCTGCCGCTTTACGCAGCAGGGTCGGCGCAGGTATCGGCGCAGCGCTCACCGTTTCGCGCCCGCTGTTGCTCTGATTTTGCTGGATGCGGAATACCGCAACGGCCTGCGTCAAGCGGCTGGCCTGCTCTTCCAGCGCAGCGGCGGCGGCGGCGGACTCTTCCACCAGCGAGGCGTTCTGCTGGGTCACGCGATCCATCTCGGCCACCGCCAGACCCACCTGATCGATACCGCGGCTCTGCTCATCCGATGCAGAGGCGATTTCCCCCATGATGTCGGTTACACGGGTCACCGCATTCACGATCTCATCCATGGTTTCCCCGGCGCTTTCCACCAGCGTGGAGCCGAGATCGACACGATTAACCGAATCTTCAATCAGACTCTTAATCTCACGTGCCGCCTGGGCGCTGCGCTGCGCCAGATTACGCACTTCTCCGGCCACCACCGCAAAACCTCGGCCCTGCTCGCCTGCGCGGGCGGCTTCGACCGCAGCGTTCAACGCCAGGATGTTGGTCTGGAAGGCAATTCCGTCAATGACGCTAATAATATCGGCAATTTTCTGCGAACTGGCGGTAATATCGCGCATCGTCTGCACAACATTATCGACCACTTTACCGCCCTTCTGCGCGGTTTCCGACGCACTCAGCGCCAGATGGCTGGCCTGGCGCGCGTTTTCGGCGTTTTGCTTCACGGTTGCGGTCAGCTCTTCCATGCTGGCGGCGGTCTCTTCCAGCGAAGCCGCCTGCTGCTCGGTACGCGAGGAAAGATCGTTATTGCCCATCGCGATTTCACTCGCGCCGCTGTAAATGGCATCGGCGCCCTGACGCACTTCCCCGACGGTGCGCGCCAGCTCTCCCTGCATATGACGCAGCGAATGCGCCAGCTGGCCCATTTCGTTATCGCTTTCCACATCAATGCGTTTCACCAGATCGCCACCGGCAATATGACGAATGCTGTCAATGAGACGATTGAGCGGCGCAATCAGCGTCTTACGTACGCCCAGCCAGACGGTGACGATCACCGCCAGCACGGCAATCATCACGCCGAACAGGATCCACATCGCCTGGGTATAAGAGGCATTGCTGTCCTTTACCGCCAGCTCGTAGAGGCTGTCGTTCTGTTGCAAATAGTTGACGTACGCTTTCTCAAAACCATCCTGATAACCCTGGGTCGGCTGGTCGAAGAAGTCGTTAATCTTGCCGGCCCCCAGCAGCTGAATCAGCTCCGCCAGCGCGCCGTGATAGATATCGTAGTTACGCTTAATTTCCAGCGCCGCGGCTTCACTTTGCCGCGGGTCGCGCGGCATCGCTTCATACTCGGCCCAGCGTTTTTCCGCTTCAGCCAGCGATTTCGTGGCAATCTGCATCAGCTCGGCAACGGTGGCGCCGCTACCGATGTTGTTCTGATCCATCATGTAGCGGATCCCGGCACGGTTAAGCGTGTTGCGGGTTTGCAGCAGGGCAACCCAGCTGCCGTTCAGCCCGGACTGCTGCTGACGCACGGTTTGTAAGATAGTGAAGTTCTCTTTGTCATGCTTCAGTGAGTTAAAGAACAGGCCCCCTGAGACCATCTGCAACAAGCCAAACAACACCAAAACCAGCACAAGGCTGGTGACGATTTTAATACGCTTTAACATGTTTCTCTTTCCTCCAGACGAATAACGAATTTTCGGCGGCGAAAGGAAAAACTTTATAGAAAATGTGACTATTAATACGCGGGGAAGGTGGAATATTCGGACGTTATGGATTGACGCGAGGCCATGGCGTTGTCGTCGCGTCCAGAGTGGATGTAGGCCTGATAAGCGTAGCGCCATCAGGTAGAGCTGCACAAATTGCCGGATGGCGGCTCCGCCTTATCCGGCCTACTCAAAGATGCTATTAACGCAGCGCGCAGATTTCCTCATACAGGCTACGCGAGAGATTCAGCCCCTGCTGTTCACTCTGCTGGCGCGCCTGGTAGCGACGCTCACCCGGCAGTCGCGCCCCCTGCGCCTGCATGCCGCTAAACAGCGTCTCGGCGCGCGCCAGATGGGATGCGGCCTCATCGCCGAGGAACCGTGCGGGGTCAAGCGCCAGAATCAGCTCACCGCCGTAAGGCAGGCCACCCGCGCCGTTATCCCACGCCAGCGATTCGGCGCTGGTCATATCGCCAATCAGCGGCCCGGCGAACAGTTCCACCATAGCAGCCAGCGCCGATCCTTTATGTCCGCCGAACGTCAGCATCGCGCCGTCGAGTACCGCCTGAGGATCGGTGGTCGGCTGACCGTCGCTATCAATTCCCCAACCCTCCGGAATCGCTTTACCGGCCCGCTGATGGAGCTGAATTTCACCGCGCGCCGCCGCGCTGGTCGCCATATCGAATATAAACGGCGGCTTGTCGCCGCGCGGCCAGCCGAAGGCGATAGGATTGGTGCCAAACAGCGGCTGGGTTCCGCCGGCTGGCGCCACCCATGCGTGGCTGGGTGTGCAGGCGTAGCCCACCAACCCGACCTCGGTCAACGGCTCAACATCGGCAAACAGCGCGGAGAAATGCACGCAACGGTTGATCGCCAACGCCGCAATGCCGCAGTGGCGCGCCTTTTCAATCAGCAGCGGCAGCGCCTGTTCATACGCGCACAGCGAGTACGCGCCATGCGCATCAGCTTTGACGATCGCCGGAGCCTGATCGACGATCGTCGGTTCGGCGTCCGGCGAAACTTTGCCTTTGCGCAGGGTTTCCACAATGCCGAGCAGACGCCACAGGCCGTGCGATGCGCAGCCGTCGCGTTCACCCGCCGTTACGTTACGCGCGATGGCGTCGGCATGGGGTTGTGAAAAACCGTTGGCACGCAGGACCTCGAAGGCCAGCGTGTAAGCGTCGTTGAGTGCGATGTTGACCGTTGTCATGTAGTTCTCCGTATTATTGTTGTACTGGCATAAAGCGTAGACGGAGGCGCAGGTTTTACTTAGTTAACGCAGTGATTTAAATCACATTAATACCCGGAGGCGCCGTCGATGTTCTCTGCAAACTCTATCACGCCTTTAATCAACCGTGGATTATTGATGACGTCGCGCTCAAAGGTGCTACCCAGTTCGCTAAAGCGCAACCGGTGGGTCAGTAGCATTCCGGCACTCAGCTCGCCGCTGCGCATCAGTTCGCCAACGCGGGCAAAATCCTCGGCGGTGGCGTTGCGACTGCCCATCAGAGTGGTCTCTTTTTTATGAAACTCCGGATCGGAAAACTGCAGATCGCCCTTAAACAAACCAACAAACACGATGCTGCCAGCGTGACGGATCAGATCCACCGCACGGTTCATTGACTGCGGATTGCCGGTCGCATCCACGATCTTTTGCGCCAGATTGCCGCCAAACAGGCTGCGCAGCCGGGCGTCGAAATCCGCCGCCAGCGGATCCAGCGCTGGAAGATCCAGCTGATCCGTCACATGCGCACGTCGTTCATCGCTGACATCCGCCACCACGACCCGCGCGCCTTCCGCTTTGGCAATGGCCGCCGCACCCAGACCGATTGGTCCCGCACCAACTACCAGCACCTCATCCCCCGCCCGTACCGCCGCGCGCCGCACCGCATGGGCGCTGATGGCGAACGGTTCAATGAGCGCAACGGCTTCCGGCGCAATCCCTTCCGCCAGCAGTACGTTCTGCTGCGGTACGCAAAGATATTCACTGAAGCCGCCGTCGCGATGCACGCCGATCACCGCGATATTCTCGCAGCAGTTGCCGCGCCCCTCGCGACAGGCGCTACAGGTATTGCAACCCACATAGGGGATCACCGCCACCTGCTGCCCAATCTGCCATTGTTGCGCCTCGCTGCCGACCTCAACAATATCACCGCAAATTTCATGCCCTAATACCCGTGGGTAGCTGAAAAAAGGCTGTTTACCGCCCCATGCATGGATATCGGTGCCACATATCCCTACCGTTTTTATTTTTATTAACACCTCATCTTTTTGTGGCTTTGGAATATTTCTTGATTGCCATGCCCATTCACCCGGTTGCTGACAAACTAACGCTTTCATAATATTCATTTGAACTTCTCCTTTTTTGTTCTCCTTGTTATTGTGGATTTCGTAATAATTCAGCAGTCACGCCACAAATTCTTGTGAATGCCAACGCAGAAATAGGTTTTAAATTCGTTTTTAATGATTATCAGGAGGATGTCAGCATGAGCCGTTCGCAGAATTTACGCCGTAGCGTGGTGAACCAGATTATTGAAGGTATCGCCCGCGGCCATATCCCCTCTCCGCTGCCGGTGCAATCGGCACTGGCCGAGATGTACAACATTAGCCGCACCACCGTCAGGCACATTCTCACCCATCTGCAACAGCGCGGCGTGCTGGAAAAAATTGGCAATGATTACATCGTGCTACGTAAACCCGATGCGCTGGACGGCTTCGAATGCACCCAGGCGCCGCTCGAAGAGCAGACGCAGATTTTTGAACAGGCGTTCTTTTCGATGATTAACCAGCGGCAGCTGAAGGCCGGGGAAGTAATGAGCGAAATAGCGCTGGCAAAAATGGCCGGGGTCAGCCCGGTAGCCGCCAGGGAATATTTGCTCAAATTTGGTCGCTATAATCTGATTGTCAGCGAAAAACGCGGCTTCTGGCGCATGAAAGAATTTGACCGAGCCTACGCCGAGCAGCTTTTTGAATTACGCGAAATGCTGGAATTACACGCTCTTCAGCGCTTCCTTAATTTGCCCGATGGCGATCCTCACTGGCTGCAGGCGAAAACATTACTGGAACATCATCGCCAATTAAGAGATCGCATTGGCGATAACGTAAAAACATTCTCCCAGCTCGATCGGGATTTTCATGCATTATTACTTTCGGCTGCTGATAATATATTTTTCAATCAATCACTGGAGATTATCTCGGTTATTTTCCACTTCCACTATCAGTGGGATGAAAGCGATCTTAAGCAGCGTAATATTATCGCCATTGATGAACATATGATGATCCTGATCGCGCTGATCTGCCGTAACGAGATCGACGCCACCCTGGCGCTGCGCAACCATTTAATGACGGCGAAACAGTCGATGATCCGTTCGATCGATCAAACCGCTCGCCGTTAATTTCGCTAGCGCAGCGGCTTCACCTGCCGCTGCGGCGCATCCTGATCGCCCATGAAGTGACCAATCGCCAACAGCATCTCCAGCGCCTCATGGCGGCGCAGATAGCGGCGCGGACGGAAGCGCCCTTCTTCATCGCAGCGCATAAAGCCAAAAGCCACCGCGCGCTGGGCGTTAGTCAGGTAGATATCGCGCAGGATACGTCCGTCTGTGAAGGTCGATTGCAGCATCGTTGATGCGTTACGGTACGATACGCCGCAGCTCATCATCGCCACCGTGGCCGCTTCTTCACGGCGTATCGGCCTGTCGGGCAGGAACTTGCCCTGCACCAGCGCCATCATGCCGCGCTGAATCAGCGCGGCAATGCCCGGATACCAGACGGAGTCCGGGGCAATATCCTGGATGACGACGCCATTCGACGGCTGATACTGCAATCCCCACAGGCGAATGATCATCTGCGCCAGTTCAAAGCGGGTAATACACTCCGCGCCGCTTTCCTCTTCGATCACTCCGCGCGCGCGCAAAATACCGGCATTAACCGAATTACCGCTCGCCAGATCGATGCTGCCTTCCGGCTGAATCAGCCACGGTTTACTCAGCAAGCTCATCTCACCGTGGTTGACCCGGCAGCGCACGAAGCGCCCGGCCATCGTCGGCGTCAGCGCCAGAATATCGCCCTCGCCCAGCGGCGTCATTGGCCCTTCCGCCGTTTTTCCCAGCCACCACGAATAATGCAGGACCGCTTCATCATCACCCGGCAACTGCGCAATCGCCCGCAGATAATCGCCCACCTGCGGCAGTCCGCGAATGAAAAGCTGCACCGGTCGAGGGTACGCCAGACCGTTAATGGTGACGTTTTCCATCTTCACGCCGCTGCCCCAGTGGGCGGCATGCAGCGGATGGTCGACGTCGGTGATGCGAATATCCTTCAGCACCAGACCTTCAATCGGCGACTGCGCCAGACCTTCAATAAACAGACCGTATTCACCGCCGCTCGCTTCCAGGTCTTCAATCACGATATTGCGAAAACGCGGTAGATGGCTGCCGTAGACGCCCTCGGCATAGTTCATGGTGGCGTGGACCACCGCATCACGCACCCGTTTAACCCGCGAGTGACGCAGCCAGATGTTTTCGATTACGCCGCCGCGCAGGGCGTTAGCCTTGAGACGTAGCGGGTAGGTTAGCGCCGGACTGTCAAATTCATTCCCCACGGCAAACACGTTGCGGATGCCGCCGCTCATCTCGCTGCCCAGCGCAATACCGCCGTGCCCGTCGGCAAAACGGTTATTGCGGATGATGATGTTTTCACAGGGAATGTTGGCTTCACGCCCGTCGCGATCGCGCCCGGATTTAATGGCGATGCAGTCATCGCCGGAGTCGAACAGGTTGTCTTCAATCAGCACATCACAGCAGCTTTCGGGATCGACGCCATCGTTATTGTGGCCATGGGAGCGTAGCGTCATGCGTCGGATGGTGACGTTGCGGCACATGACCGGATTCACCTGCCACATCGGCGAATTGCGTAGCGTGACGCCTTCCAGCAGCACGTTCTGGCAGCGCAGCGTCTGGATAAACATGGGCCGCAGGTAGTGCCCGTCGCCAAAGCGCCGCTCCGCCACCGGCACACCGTTGAGGTTCATTTCACGCAGCCGCAGGCTGGCGGGGCGCTGCAGGTTGCGGGCGGAGGTCGACCAGGCGTGCTCAATCTGATGCGTCCAGTGCCACCAGACGCCGTCGCTGGCCTGACCGTCCAGCACGCCTCGCCCGGTGAGCGCAATATTTTGCGCATCACAGGCGTAAATCAGCGCCCGGTAGTTCCACAGCGGCGAGCACTCCCAGTGGCCGAAGGCCAGCGGGTAGTGCGCTTCGGTGGTCTCGGTCGTGAACAACAGCACGCTCTGCGGGCTGTCCAGATGCAGATTTATATGACTGAGCAGCGCCAGAGAGCCGGTAAGATAGCGCCCGGCGGGCACAATCACCCTGCCGCCGCCCTGGCGGTGGAGATAAGCGATAGCCCGCTGAATCGCCTGCGTGTCCAGCGTGACGCCGTCGCCGACGGCGCCAAAATCGCGCACGTTCACCTCGGCTGAAGGAATGCGCGGATCGTGGATCCGCGCCAGAATGTTTTGCTCTTCCTCGACGCTCAGCACCGCGCAAGGGTTTGTCGTCATGACCTTGTCCTTAAGTTATCCGTTTAAATGGGCAAGCGCTTCCCCTAGCGCCAGCATGGCCAGCGACTGCCCGTAGGCGCGCTGACGAACGCGAATATCCAGATAGTGCTGGAGGTCGCGCCCCACCGATGTGCCCGCCGACACGTCAGCCACTTCCCCTTGATCGTTAATCCGTGCAATCAGCGCCCGGATACCCGCCCAACCCGCATCACGGCAGCGGTTGTCCAGCAGACCCAGCCGCGCGCCTTTCAGCAGCGCATAGGTCAGCCCCGCGGTTCCCGACGCCTCCTGATAGCTCTCAGGGTGATCGATTAACGTCGACCACATCCCGTTGTTATGCTGGTAGTGCACCGCCGCCTGCATCTGGCGGAGAAACGCCTCGCGGATAAACCGCGTGTTGGCGGTATCCGCGTTCGCCATCTCCAGAAAATCGACGCTGCCGACCGCCGCCCAGCCGTTACCGCGCCCCCACAGCGCCGCACCGTAGTTGTTGCGCTCGATAAAGCTCCAGCCGTGCATCCACAGCCCGCTGCGACGGTCAACGAGGTATTTGATGTGCAGTAAGAATTGATACGCCACATCGTCCATGTAGTGCGGTTTATTGAGCAGCTGCGACGCCCTGGCGTGGAACAGGCCGCTCATAAACAGCGTGTCGACCCACAGCTGCTCTTCGTTGAGATGGTCGCTGGTGCAGTGGGTATAGCCGTTTTCCTGCGTGCGCAGCAGGCGCGTGTCGATCCAGTCGGCGTACTCGCCGATATCCGCCAGCCAGCCCGTTTCGCCGAGTTCCGCCGCCATACAGGTGGCGGTCAGCATCGGCGCCATCCGGTTGATATTTTTCTCCGGCAGCCCTTCGGCCATGCGCCGTGAGAACCAGCCCTTCAGGTAGTCGAGGTAGCGCGGCTCGCGGGTAATCTGATAGAGACGCCAGATACCGTAAATCCCCACGCCCTGCGACCAGTCCCAGTTTTCAATCGACAGGTCAGAAGCGATAACTTTCTGTTTTTTCAGCTCGGCGTCATCGGTGCGTACCACAATCACTTCATTAAACAGGGTATCCAGCTTGCTTAAAATGGACTCTTTTAATAATTGCGACATAACCACCTCAATTACATGATCTTTTTCAGCACACGCTGCGCGCGCTGAGGGAATTCATCGGCCAGTTGTTCGAGGGTGAGCTGCCCGTAGTCATAGCGTTGAACGGCATCAAGGAACCAGGACAGCAGTTGCGGGTTTTCAAACCACGGTGACGGTTCGATTTTGCCCATCAGTTGATCCACCTGTGCCAGCCCCTGCACCTGAATCTGGCTGTTATTCAACACGCCTTCCTGCTGCAAGACCTTGACCGCCTCGGCGCTCAGCGGTACGCCGCGCTGGAGGCCCATCGCTTTAATGCCCTGTGGATCGTTAAGCAGGAAGTTAATCAGCTTCGCCGCCAGCTCCGGGTGTTTGCTGTTTTTGCCGATGGAGAACATCATCGCCGGTTTAAAGAAGATGCCGGCATCGGTCGCGCCGGGCAGCATTGGATAAGGCCCCACTTCCAGATGCGCAGGCGCGCGCAGGCTACCGGCAAAGGTGCCGTCGGTGCTCCAGGTGTGCACGCCGCCAATTTTGCCGTCCAGCCACGGTTTAATTTCCCAGGCGTTGGCTTTACCAAAGGACGAAAGGTACTTCATCGACGGAATAACATGATTGTCCACCAGCTTCTTATACATGCCGAAATAGTCCAGCCACTGCTCACGGGTGTAGGTGAAGTCTTTCTTCTGCGGGTCAATCATCGGGATATTGTATTTCTGCACCATATAGGAGTTCAGAAACGTCATGATGGTGGTGTCGTGATTGGCGAGGATAAACGGGTAGTAGTCGTCTCCCAGCTTGGTTTTAAACACCGGCCCCGCGGCAATCATCTGCTCCCAGGTTTGCGGATAGGCAACGCCCGCTTTTTTCCACAGTTCGGGGTTGTAGTACATCGAGCGACCGGTCATGGCCACCGGCACGCCGTTCAGCTTGCCGTTCATCGTCACCAGCTGTTTGCCCTGACTGGAGAACTGGCTAAGGTCGATAATCGACGACTGGCGGTTAATATCGTAAAACCCGTCGCCGTTTTTTGAGAACATCACCAGCCAGTTCCAGTTAATCTGCATCACGTCCGGTTCGGTGTTCCCTGCCAGTTGGGTACTCAAACGCGATAAGTAACCGTCCCAGCCGCTCGGTTCGGTATTGATTTTGACGTCAGGGTTCTGTGCTTCGAAGGCTTTAATCGCCTCGGTGGTCGCCTGATGGCGCTGGTTGCCGCCCCACCACGACATGCGTAATTCCGTGGCGGAGTGCCCTACCGCTGGCCACAAGATTCCCGCGCCCAGAACCCAACAAAGTGCTTTTAGCCGCTTATTATTCATTGTGTTAATCCTTTTTAGGGGTACAGGCCAGCGGGCTGAATGGCTCACCGGCCGGGTTGAGCCAATAGTCGGGAAAAAGCAGCGGCGTGGAGACGGTCATCCCCCTGAGTTGTGATCAATTAGTGACAATAGTGTTTTTTATTGGTTTTTAATCATACGTAGTTGCGCGTAGGGAAACGGCGACGGGAAAAAAACTTGCGATCTCAATCACATATTTCCGCGTAGGACAAAGGTTGCCCAACCGCTTACCGCGAAAAGTGACCGCTTAGCCTCCGCTTTTAACCGCTCACCCATTTACCCAACTTTACGCGCGCGTAGGTCTGGCAAACTCATCAGCAGAATCAAGACCTCCTCAACCCCCAAACCCAAAAAACAACGGCAGCTTCGGCTGATTATTAATCTTAAAAACCAGGTTTTACTATGGATACGAAAAAGCTATTCAAGCACATACCCTGGGTGATTCTCGGAATCATCGGTGCGTTTTGCCTCTCGGTCGTCGCTCTGCGTCGCGGTGAGCACGTCAGTGCCCTGTGGATCGTCGTGGCGTCGGTTTCCGTTTATCTGGTGGCCTATCGCTACTACAGCCTGTACATCGCCCAGAAGGTGATGAAGCTCGACCCGACGCGCGCGACGCCGGCGGTCATTAACAACGATGGCCTGAACTACGTGCCGACCAACCGCTACGTGCTGTTCGGCCACCACTTCGCCGCGATTGCCGGCGCAGGTCCGCTGGTGGGGCCGGTACTGGCCGCGCAGATGGGCTACCTACCGGGTACGCTGTGGCTGCTGGCGGGCGTGGTGCTCGCGGGCGCGGTGCAGGACTTTATGGTGCTGTTTATCTCCACGCGCCGTAACGGTTCCTCGCTGGGCGAGATGGTTAAAGAAGAGATGGGCCGCGTGCCGGGTTCGATTGCCCTGTTCGGCTGCTTCCTGATTATGATCATCATCCTCGCCGTGCTGGCGCTGATCGTGGTGAAAGCGCTGGCGGAAAGCCCGTGGGGCGTGTTCACCGTCTGCTCGACCGTGCCGATTGCGCTGTTTATGGGTATCTACATGCGCTTTATCCGCCCGGGCCGCGTCGGTGAAGTGTCGGTGATTGGTATCGTGCTGCTGGTGGCTTCCATCTACTTCGGCGGCGTGATTGCCCACGACCCGTACTGGGGCCCGGCGCTGACCTTTAAAGACACCACCATCACCTTCGCGCTGATTGGCTACGCCTTTATCTCCGCTTTGCTGCCGGTATGGCTGATTCTGGCACCGCGCGACTACCTCGCCACTTTCCTGAAAATCGGCGTTATCGTCGGCCTGGCGCTGGGCATCGTGATCCTCAACCCGGATCTGAAAATGCCAGCGGTAACCCAGTACATCGACGGTACCGGCCCGCTGTGGAAAGGCGCGCTGTTCCCGTTCCTGTTTATCACCATCGCCTGTGGCGCCGTTTCAGGCTTCCACGCGCTGATCTCCTCCGGTACCACGCCGAAGCTGCTGGCGAATGAAACCGACGCGCGCTTTATCGGTTACGGCGCGATGCTGATGGAGTCCTTCGTGGCGATTATGGCGCTGGTTGCGGCCTCCATTATCGAGCCTGGCCTGTACTTTGCGATGAACACCCCGCCAGCGGGCCTTGGCATCACGATGCCGAACCTGCACGAGATGGGCGGTGAGAACGCGGCGCTGATTGCCGCACAGTTGAAAGATGTGACCGTACACGCGGCGGCGACCGTCAGTTCCTGGGGCTTCGTGATTTCGCCAGAGCAGATCCTGCAAACCGCGAAAGACATCGGCGAACCGTCGGTCCTGAACCGCGCGGGCGGCGCGCCTACGCTGGCCGTCGGTATTGCTCACGTGTTCCACAAAGTCCTGCCGATGGCCGATATGGGCTTCTGGTACCACTTCGGTATTCTGTTCGAAGCGCTGTTTATCCTCACCGCGCTGGACGCCGGTACCCGTGCGGGCCGCTTTATGCTGCAGGATTTGCTCGGTAACTTCGTGCCGTTCCTGAAGAAAACCGACTCTCTGGTGGCTGGCGTGGTCGCTACCGCGGGCTGCGTCGGTCTGTGGGGCTACCTGCTGTATCAAGGCGTGGTTGACCCGCTGGGCGGCGTGAAGAGCCTGTGGCCGCTGTTCGGCATCTCTAACCAGATGCTGGCCGCCGTGGCGCTGGTCCTGGGCACCGTTATCCTGATTAAGATGAAGCGCACCAAATACATCTGGGTGACTACCATCCCGGCAGTATGGCTGCTGATCTGCACCACCTGGGCGCTGGGCCTGAAGCTGTTCAGCTCCAACCCGCAGATGGAAGGCTTCTTCTACATGGCTAATCAGTACAAAGAGAAGATTGCCGCCGGTGGCGAGCTGACCGCCCAGCAGATTGCCAACATGAACCATATCGTTATCAACAACTACACCAACGCGGGCCTGAGCATTCTGTTCCTGGTGGTGGTGTACAGCATCATCTTCTACGGTTTCAAAACCTGGATGCAGGTGCGCAATAGCGATAAACGTACCGACAAAGAGACACCGTACGTGCCAGTACCGGAAGGCGGCGTGAAGACTTCTTCGCACCACTAATCCACCGAACCCTCCCTCTCCCGCCGGGAGAGGGCCGGGGTGAGGGAAAACGTGTTCCCCAGCCCGATAGAGATAACCTCGTCGGGCTTTGTCTTATCAGGATGGTCTATGTTTGGTAACTTAGGGCAGGCAAAAAAATACCTCGGTCAGGCGGCGAAAATGCTGATTGGCATTCCGGATTACGACAACTACGTCGAGCATATGCAGACCAACCATCCGGATAAGCCGTACATGACCTACGAAGAGTTCTTCCGCGAGCGCCAGCAGGCACGCTACGGCGGCGACGGAAAAGGCGGCATGCGCTGCTGCTAAAAGGAGACAACATGGCACCGATTGCAGTCACCCTACTTACCGGTTTCCTCGGCGCGGGCAAAACCACCCTGCTGCGCCACATTCTCAACGAGCAGCACGGCTTCAAAATTGCCGTGATTGAAAACGAATTCGGCGAGGTCTCGGTCGACGACCAGCTGATTGGCGACCGCGCCACGCAGATCAAAACCCTGACCAACGGCTGCATTTGCTGCACCCGCTCTAACGAGCTGGAAGACGCGCTGCTCGACCTGCTCGATAACCTCGATAACGGCAACATCCACTTTGACCGCCTGGTGATTGAATGCACCGGCATGGCCGACCCCGGCCCGATCATTCAGACCTTTTTCTCCCACGACGTGCTGTGCGAACGCTACCTGCTGGACGGCGTGATTGCGCTGGTTGACGCGGTACACGCTAACGATCAGATGAACCAGTTCACCATCGCCCAGTCGCAGGTAGGCTACGCTGACCGCATTCTGCTCACCAAAACCGACGTCGCCGGCGAAAGCGAAAAGCTGCGCGAACGCCTGGCGCGCATCAACGCCCGCGCGCCGATTTACACCGTCACCCACGGCGATATCGACCTCAGCCTGCTGTTCAACACCAACGGCTTTATGCTGGAAGAGAACATCACCTCAACACCGCGCTTCCACTTTATGGCCGACAAGCAAAACGACGTGTCGTCGATTGTGGTGGAGCTGGATTACCCGGTGGATATCAGCGACGTCTCCCGCGTGGTGGAGAACCTGCTGCTGGACTTCGCCGACAAGCTGCTGCGCTACAAGGGAATGCTGTGGATTGACGGCGAGCCGAACCGCCTGCTGTTCCAGGGCGTACAGCGCCTGTACAGCGCCGACTGGGACCGCCCGTGGGGCGACGAAACGCCGCACAGCACGCTGGTGTTTATTGGCATCCAGCTGCCGGAAGAAGAGATTCGCGCGGCGTTTGCCGGTTTACGCCAATAGCCGCAAGACCTGATGCCCTCCCCAGCCAGGAGGGCATCAACGCGCCGCTATTTCCGCACCACCACCAGCTTCTGGTTCACAAACTCTTTAATCCCCAGATCCGACAGCTCGCGCCCGTAGCCGGAACGCTTCACGCCGCCAAACGGCAGCTCGGCCGCGGTATCGGTCAGCCAGTTGATGTAGACCATACCGGTTTCAATGCGCGAGGCCATTTTCTTCGCCCGCTCAATATCCTGGCTGAACACCGCGCCGCCCAGACCGTAGAGGGAGTCGTTGGCCAGCGCCACCGCCTCGTCGTCACTCTTCACGACATAAATCTGCGCCACCGGGCCAAAGAACTCTTCAAAGTACGCCGGATTATCGCGGGTGATATGAGTCAGAATGGTCGGTTCAAAAAAGCTGCCGTCACGCTGCACCGGCTTACCGCCTAAGTGCAGTTTCGCGCCATTTTTCACCGCCGCGTTCACCTGTTTGGTCAGCGTTTCCAGCGCATCCTTCGAGGACAACGGCCCCAACGTGGTGCTTTCATCCAGCGGATCGCCAATCTTCACCTGCTTAAAGGCGTCGGTGAATTTTTCCAGGAAGGCATCGGCGATTTTCTCATGCAAAATAAAGCGCTTCGCCGCGGTACAAACCTGCCCGGCGTTATTCAAGCGGGCATTGACGCCAATTTTCACCGTTTTTTCCAGATTCGCGTCGTCCAGCACCACGAACACGTCGTTACCGCCCAGCTCGAGGGTCGATTTTTTAATGTGCTTCGCCGCCTGTGCGGCCACCACGCTACCCGCTTTTTCCGAGCCGGTCAGCGCCGCCCCCTGTACGCGGTCGTCGGCGATAATCTTCGCCACCTGATCCTGTGAGATATAGAGGTTAGTCCACGCCCCTTCCGGCGCGCCCGCTTCGCGGACCAGGTGCGCAAAGGTCTCTGCGCAATGCGGCACAATGCTGGCGTGCTTGGCCAGCACCGGGTTACCCGCCGCGAGGTTCGGCGCCAGTACGCGCATCAGTTGGTAATACGGGAAATTCCACGGCTCAACGGCCATCAGCACGCCAATCGGGTGATGCTCTACCCATGCCTCGCCCAGTTCAGATTTGTACTTCACCGGCGCTAAAAACTGCTTCGCGTTATCGGCGTAGTAGCGGGCAATTTGCGCGCAGAGTTTCACTTCGCCACGGCTCTGTTCAATCAGTTTGCCCATCTCCTGGCTGGCGATTTTAGCCAGCTCCTCCGCGCGCTCGTCAATCAGATCGGCAAGCTTATGCAGCACCGGCAAGCGTTGGTCTATATCACCTTTCGCCCAGTCGGAGTGATAGAGCGCGTCGGCGGCCTTCAGCGCCGCTTCAACGTCCGCATCGCTATGCGAGGGGTATTCCTTAATAAGCTGGTTAGTGGCAGGATTAACTGTCTGGTAAGCCATATTGTGTCTCCTTGTTTTACCGCTTAGGGTATTAAGCGTAGTCAAGATGACTGGATATGGGCGTAAAGTTGGGTATAAACGGAGGTTTCTGAATTAACATCCCCCGCCGGACAAGACGGGGAATGACAGCTCTTCGATTACCGCTTCACCTGCAATACTTCCTGCGATTCCTTGTGCGCGTCGACTTCCTGCGGCGTTAACCACAGCGATTTTCGCCCGAAGGTCTCGTACATTTTCAGCTGATCGTCATAGTGTTTATCCGCCTTGCCGTCCGGGGCAATAAATCCGCTTTGACCCGGCGCGACCACGTCCCAGGCAAGCACCGGGCTTTTGCTGGATGACGGTGAGAACACGATCATGTCGTTTTCCGTGCCACGGTTCTGGTATTCCGCCTGATGACGCGCCTCTTCCGCTGCCGCCTGCGGCACGCCGAAGAAGTTGTTGGCCCTGAAGGTCAGCGCCATCGCCGGGGTTTTCCAGCCGTTCAGGTCATTACCGTAGCGTGTTGACAGCGTCCGCCAGGCATCGTCCAGCGCCGCCAGCACCACCTCTTGCTGCGGTTTTCCGCCAAACAGATCGACCGCCTGTGGAACTGGCGACTTCTTCCCCTGCAGCGCCTCATAAAGGATCTTCGCCCCCACGCTGATGTTCAGCGAGCCGGTGGGCCCGTCTTGCGTCGTCTCATAGCCGCTGGCGCTGTACCAGTCGCCGAACGGCTTCGGCACCGCCGCGACCACCGTTCGCTTCAGCATGCTGGTCAGCCACGCGTTCAGAATCGCCGAACCCGGCTGCTGATAGGTTTTACCGCCTTCATTCAGCAGGTTGCTGCCATCCCAGACCGCCAGCGTATCCACCAGTTGACGACGCGGGTCGCTCACCAGCAGGCTAGCCGTCGCGTCTTTCAACACGGGCAGGAACAGCCGCAGGTTCAGGTCCTGACGGCTGGTTTTGCGGATCACGTCCCAGGCCTCGTCGGCGGTAAAGCGCGGCTGCTTATCAAGAATGCGGTCAATCTCGGTCACGCGATCCGCGCCGCCCCACAGGAAGGCAAACAGATCGGACGCCGGGTAATCTTTTTGCGGTGAGTTGTTCCAGTTGGCGATATAGCCCGACTGCGGGTTATACACTTTCGGGTTCAAATCGAACGAGAGCAGCCCTTTCCAGTCCCACTTGCCGGTGCCGGGCACCGGCAGGCGCGGGTCGTGGCCCGGCTGGCGGTCAGGGTACGCGCCAGTATGCACGTAGCCGATATTGCCGTTAACGTCGGCGTAGTACCAGTTGATGGTCAGCGCCTGTTTTGCCGCCTGCTGCGTCCACGCCTGCCAGTTTTTGGCCTTCATCTGATGAGTCCACGCCAGCAGCGAGGCCACCTCTTTGCCGTCCCACGCGCGCGCTTTGGCGTAGGCCGTTTCGGTTGCGGGGTCGGTTTGAATCACGTTGCCGTGCAGAGTGCGCCAGACGGTAAAGGTCTCCGGCTGGCCGTCTTTGACCTTAATGGTCTCTTCGCGGCTCAGCATCTTCACCCACTGGCCGTTATGTTGGTAATAGCCCGGTTTATCCTTCGATAATTTTTCGGCAAAAATGTCGACATCATCGCCGAAACCTGCGGTAGATCCCCATGAAATTGTACCGTTGTGACCAAACACCAGCCCCGGATAAGCGAACGGCGTATTCCCGGTGACATCATAGCCCGCGCCGTGCAGGCCAATGCCGTAGGTATACGCAGGCGCGTACCAGCCAAACTGCGGGCCGTTGACCATAATGGCCTTTGCATCCTGCGCTTTGCTTTTGCCAATCACCCACATGTTGCTGGTTGTCGGGTAGCCCGCCAGCCCGTTGGCCCCGCTCTGCGCAAACTGCGCGGCGATGATTTCCCGGTTTTGCCCCGCCGTCAGCGCCAGCAGCGCGCCATCGGCGCCTTTTGCTGGCCGGTCGAGCATCGGTGCCGGGCGGTCATAGCGCGGCAGCAGCGCTGCCGTTTGCGTGTTCTGAAGGTCGAAGGTGAGCGGGTAGTGGCTCTCCTCAGGGGAAATGGTGGTCGGCGCGGACGGGTTAACCAACCATTTCAGCTGGTTAAAGACCGCCATCCCCTGCTGTTTGCCGTACTTGTCTTTGAGAGCGGTCAGCAGCGCCAGGTTATCAATTTCGCTGGTGCTGTCAGAAAAGCGGTTCGCCATGGTGCCGACAAAAACCATCGCTACATCAAAAGGCTGCCAGTGCTGCGGGGCGAAACCGAAGGTGGCAAACTGTTTTGGCAGCAGCTTGCCGGGGTTGGCGTTCACCTTATCAATCCAGGCGTTCATACCGTCGGCATAGCCTTGCAGGATAGATTTATCTTCCGCAGAAAGCGCGGCGATCTGCGCGCGAATAGAGTCCGGCCAATAGTTCTGACGAATGTCCTTATCAAAACGCACAAACGACTTACCAAGCACTTCAGAGACCGTGCCCTGCGTGCTGCGTCGCGCCATCTCCATCTGGAACAGGCGATCCTGCGCCACCACGTAGCCATAGCCGTAAAACAGCCGATAGGTATCATCAGCGTAAATATGCGGCATGCCGTATTCATCGCGAACAATCTTGACCTCGGTCTGGGTACCTGCCGCCAGGGCGGTAAGGCTCCAGGAACACATCAGGGAAGCAGCAACACAGTTCACGATCATACGATTTGTATTTTTCATTGTATCCTCTTGCAGGTGTATGATTAGCGAGTTGATACTAGCTGCGAAGCAGCATTTATCTATATGAGGCGAATAGTTTCAGCGCGAACTGTGAGTCTGATAGCAGTTGTTTGATACATTAAATCTGTTAATGCGATCTAAAGCGAATCGTTTAATTTTCACACACCCCTGCCCGCTTTTTCCTGATGTGGTATAAAAATAAAAAACCGCCGGGACGAACGAATGACCACACCACGCGATATTCATCAGACCTTCACCCGACTGCCTGGGCTTGAGCGGCGCAGCACCTGGCAGAGCACGCAGGCCTACAAGCGCCACAGCCACCCGCAGCTCTCGATAGGGGCGATTCTCGAAGGCGGAACGCGCTGCGTCTGTGACGGGCTGGAGTACCTTTTATCCCCAGGTGACCTTATCGTTATCCCCGCTCACGCTCCGCATAGCTGCAACCCGATACAGGGGAAACCGCGCAGCTACCATATGCTCTACATCGACACGCCACTGCCATTAGCCCGACAGGTGATTCGCCACGGCGCGCTGTTCCGTCTGTATCTCAACGTGGTCGAGCAGATGTCCACCGACGCGCTGACCGCGCTGTTATCCGCCCTTTCCCTGAGCGCGAACGGTGAAGAAACGCTGCGCGCCACCAGCCAGCAATTGCAGCAGGAGCTGTTGGCTAACCCCGTCTCTCCGCCCTCTCTTGATGAGTTCGCCACGCGCTTTTCGCTGCGCAAAGAGACCCTAATCCGGACGTTCAAGCAGGATACGGGCCTGACCCCCGGCAGCTTTCTCAATAATTCCCGCGTGGAGTACGCCAAAGCGAGGCTGCGCGCCGGGGACGATATCGCCGATGTCGCCTACCAAAGCGGCTTTGCCGACCAGAGTCATTTCCATAAAACCTTCGTCAGCTACACCGCCGCCACGCCGCGCCAGTACGCGCTTGGCCGATCAATATCCGACAATAATTAGCGCGTAAGCTGGCATAAGCTGCCTTCAGTATTTTCACTGAGGTCGCTATGGAACAGGTCACAACGTTACTTCCCCCGGCGTTTCCCGCGCTGGCGCTGGCGCATTTTATGGCGCTGCTGAGCCCCGGGCCGGATTTCTTTTTACTGGTGGGCTATGCCGTCCGTTATCGCCTGCGCGGCAGCGTCGGGCTGTGCCTGGGCATCGCGGCGGGCAACGGGTTGTATATCCTGCTGGTGGTGATTGGCTCCGGGCTGCTGCGCCAGGCGCCGCTGCTCTTTGACATCATTGAGCTACTGGGCGCCGCCTATCTGCTGTGGATAGGCTACGCGTTGCTGAAAAGCCGCGCCGCACCGCTCGAATGGCGCCATTCCGCACAAATCTGCCCCTCGCTCGCGAAACAGCTGCTTTTAGGGCTCGCCTCTTCGCTACTGAACCCGAAAAACGCGCTGTTTTATCTGGCGCTGATGACCGCGCTGCTTGGGCCGAACGTCACCGTGGCGCAACAGGCGGCCTGCGGTATCTGGATGACCAGCGTGGTGCTGCTGTGGGATTTACTGCTGGTGATACTGCTCGCGCTGCCGCAGGTTCAGCGGCGTCTGGGAAATCTGATCTGGAAAATCGAGCGCACCGCGGGCGGTATCCTGATCGGCTTTGGCGGCTGGATCCTGTGGCAATTTATCCTGGGCTAAAACGAGAATGGGCGGCGTGTTCGGCGACGCCGCCCAAATGTTAACGCAGTTCATCTCGCCGTAAGCCCACATCTCTCAGCTGTTCGTCGCTCATTCGCTGCAATATGCGGCGCGTTTGCTGCACGCGCCACCAGTTTTTGATAAAACGCCACACCAGTACAAACCCAATAAACGGCTGTTTCGCTCTATTCTCGTGAAATTCCATACTTCGCCTCCTCACCTTGCCAGAGGCTTTATCTTCGCGGATTTCTGCTGTTGCAATACAGATTCAAAAAACACTTTTCTTTAACATACAGATTCGCTAAAACGATACCTGCGTGCGGTTTTTTTCGCCTGACTGTACTGTTTTTTTCATCTGTATGGCGACAAACGGGGATACAGCAATGACGCGTTACCAACATCTGGCCAACCTGCTGGCCGAGCGAATTGAACAAGGGCTGTATCGCCACGGCGAAAAGCTTCCCTCCGTACGCAGCCTGAGCCAGGAACACGGCGTGAGTATCAGCACCGTGCAGCAGGCCTATCAGATGCTGGAACAGCGCCAGCTCATTACGCCACAGCCGCGCTCCGGCTACTTCGTCGCGCCGCAGAAAGCACAGCCGCCGGTGCCTCATATGTCGCGCCCGGTGCAGCGTCCAGTGGAAATCACCCAGTGGGATCAGGTACTGAACATGCTGGAGGCTCGCAGCGATAAATCCATCATACCCTTCGGCGGCGGCTCGCCGGACGTCACCCAGTCCACCCTCAAACCGCTATGGCGCGAGATGAGCCGCGTGGTGCAACACAATATCAGTGAAGTGCTGAACTACGATGAGCTGGCCGGACGTCGTGAGCTACGCGAACAGATCGCTCGCCTGATGCTTGACGGTGGCTCGGTCGTCAACGCCGACGATCTGGTTATCACCAGCGGCTGCCACAACGCGCTGTCGCTGGCGCTGCTGTCGGTATGCCAGCCGGGCGATATTATCGCCGTGGAATCCCCCACCTATTACGGCACCATGCAGCTACTGCGCGGTTTGGGCCTGAAGGCGATCGAGATCCCGACCGATCCCAATACCGGGATCAGCGTCGAAGCGCTGGAGTTGGCGCTCGATCAGTGGCCAATCAAAGGAGTGATCCTCGTCCCCAACTGTAACAACCCGCAGGGCTTTATCATGCCCGACGCCCGCAAACGCGCGGTGCTAAACCTGGCGCAGCGCTACGATATTGTGATTTTCGAGGACGACATCTACGGCGAACTGGCCACCGACTACCCGCGCCCGCGCACCATCCACTCGTGGGATATCGACGGCCGGGTAATGCTGTGTAGCTCGTTTACCAAAACCATCGCGCCTGGCCTGCGCATCGGCTGGATAGCCCCCGGCCGCTATTACGATAAGCTGTTGCAGATGAAGTATGCCGCCAGCGGCACCAACGTCCCCTCCACGCAGCTGGCGGCGTCCAACTTTATCCGCGAAGGCCACTACCACCGCCATGTGCGCCGTATGCGCCAGATCTACCAGCGCAACCTGGAGATCTACACCTGCTGGCTGCGCGAGTTTTTCCCCTGCGGGATCTGCGTGACCCGCCCGACCGGCGGTTTTATGCTGTGGGTAGAGCTGCCGGAGCAGGTCGATATGGTGTGCGTCGCTCAGCAACTGTGCCGGATGAAGATCCAGGTCGCGCCGGGCTCGCTGTTTTCGGCGTCGGGGAAATACCGGAACTGCTTAAGGATCAACTGCGCGCTGCCGCCGATCGAGAAGCATCGGGAGGTGATGGTGCAGTTGGGGATGGCGGTGAAGGTGGCGATGGAGTGGGATGAATCCACCGCCCAACGCTAGTATTACGACGCCGCACTCACCGCACTTTCCCCATTCGCCGCATCCTGCGGTCGTGAAACCGTGCGGCTTTTGCTGCCATCCACCCCAACCGCAATCTCCCCTTCCACCGTCACCCGGCGCACCACGCGCGGCTGGGTGCCGTAGTCGTTGACCGCGTAGTGCTGGGTGCTGCGGTTATCCCAAATCACCACGTCGTCCTGCTGCCACTGCCAGCGCACGGTGTTATCGAGGCGGGTGATGCGGTTTTGCAGCAATTCGAACAGCTGCGCGGATTCGCGAGAACTAAAGCCCACCAGCCGCTTCACAAAATGCCCCAGCAGCAAAGCACGTTCGCCGCTGACCGGGTGGACGTGCACCACCGGGTGCTCGGCTTCCCAAAGGGAGGAGACGAACACTTTCTGGTGATGCGCCAGACGGTGCGTTTCGACGACGGTGCGCTCGGCACCGTAGTCATAGTCGTTGCTGTGCACCGCGTGCAGAGTGTCGACGAAACGCTTGAGCGTCTCCGGGAGTTGCTCGTAGGCGCGGGCGGTGTTGGCCCACACGGTGTCGCCGCCATATTCCGGGATGGTGACGCCGCGCAGGATGGAGATTTTCGGGAAGGCGTCAACGAAGGTGACGTCGGTGTGCCACGAGTCGGCGCGGCCGCCGCCTTTGGAGGCGTCGAGTTCAAACAGTTTGGTGCCTTCCGGGGAAGGGACCGTCGGGTGGGCGACAACTTTGCCAAAACGCGCGCCGAAGGCCTGATGTTCGGCATCGGTAAGATGGCTTTGCTGGCGGAAGAACAGCACTTTGTATTTGACCAGCGCCGCGTCGAGCTGGGCGAAAGTCTCAGCATCCAGCTCAGCGGAAAGACGGATATCGCGGATCTCCGCGCCGATATTACCCGCCACGCGGCGTAAATTTAATAAAGGAAAATCGGTATCAGCAGTGTTCACAGCAGTCATGATTGCGCCCCTTTAAAATAGTCAGAAACCCGAATATAGAAATATCCAGGCGGGTGACAAAGTCGAGTTTGTGATATTGATAGCTGCCAGACGGCAATACACAGGAGCTACTATGACCACGGAAATCACCCTTACCCCTGCCGAACGCGAGAAGCTGCGCGACCAGTTGACCGACTACTGCGAAAAACAGTTCGACCTCGAGCTGGAGCAGTTCGACGCCGAGTTCTTTATTGATTTTATTATCGAAAAACTGGGGCCGGCCTTTTATAACGCCGGGATTGATGAAGCGATTCGTACCCACTTCGCGTGGAGCGAACGCATTCAGGAAGAGATGGATCTGAAGAAAATTCTCTAAGCGGATCGCGGATCAACATAACCACAAATTATATATGGTTATAATGGCGGCTCATTTTATCGTCTCCCGTGTTACGGGGAAGGAAAATCATGTCGCTTATCACCGATCTACCCGCCATTTTCGATCAGTTCTCCGAAGCCCGCCAGAAAGGCTTTCTTACCGTGATGGATCTCAAAGAGCAAGGCACGCCGCTGGTCGGCACCTACTGCACCTTTATGCCGCAGGAAATTCCGATGGCGGCGGGCGCGGTAGTGGTCTCACTATGCTCCACCTCTGATGAAACCATTGAAGAGGCCGAAAAAGACCTGCCACGCAACCTCTGTCCGCTGATCAAAAGCAGCTACGGCTTCGGCAAAACCGATAAATGCCCCTACTTTTATTTCTCCGATCTGGTGGTCGGTGAAACCACCTGCGATGGCAAGAAGAAGATGTACGAGTACATGGCCGAATTTAAGCCGGTACACGTGATGCAGCTACCGAACAGCGCCGCCGATGCCGCCTCCCGCGCGCTGTGGAAAGCGGAGATTCTGCGCCTCCAGCAGGCGGTTGAAAAACGCTTCGGCACGGCGATTACCGAAGCCTCCCTGCGCGAGGCCATCGCCCTCAAAAACCGCGAGCGCCGGGCGCTGGCTAACTTCTACCGCGTCGGGCAGCTCAATCCTCCGGCGCTCAGCGGCAGCGACATTTTGAAAGTGGTGTACGGCGCAACCTTCCGCTTCGATAAAGAGACGCTGATTGACGAGCTGAACGGCATGGCCGAGCGCGTGCGTCAGGAGTGGGAAAGCGGCAAGCGGCTGGACGCCCGCCCGCGCATTCTGATCACCGGCTGCCCGATCGGCGGTGCGGCGGAGAAAGTGGTGAAAGCCATTGAGGATAACGGCGGCTGGGTGGTCGGTTTTGAAAACTGCACCGGCGCTAAAGCCTCCGAGCGCTGCGTCGACGAGGACGGCGACGTATACGACGCGCTCACCGACAAGTACCTCGCCATCGGCTGCTCGTGTATCTCGCCGAACGACCAGCGCTTAACGTTGCTCAGCCAGATGGTGGAAGAGTATCAGGCCGACGGCGTAGTCGACGTGATTTTGCAGGCCTGCCATACCTATGCCGTTGAATCGATGGCGATTAAGCGCCACGTGCGCCAGCAGCATAACCTTCCCTACATTGCCATTGAAACCGACTACTCCACCGCCGATATCGGTCAGCTTAGTACCCGCGTCGCGGCCTTTATTGAAATGCTGTAGGAGCGCGCGTGACGTTATCAATAGGCATTGATTCAGGGTCAACCGCCACCAAAGGTATCCTGCTGGAAGACGGCGTTATCCGCCGTCGCTTCCTTACCCCTACGCCGTTTCGCCCCGCTGACGCGATCGTTGAGGCGTGGGAGATGCTGCGCGCTGGTCTGGAGGCGCGGCCGTTCCTGACGCTCACCGGCTATGGCCGTCAGCTGGTTGATTTTGCCGATAAGCAGGTGACGGAGATCTCCTGCCATGGGCGCGGCGCGCGGCTGCTGCTACCGGAAACCCGCACGGTGATTGATATCGGCGGTCAGGACAGCAAGGTGATTCAACTGGATGAAGAGGGCAATCTCACCGATTTCCTGATGAATGACAAATGCGCGGCGGGCACCGGGCGCTTTCTGGAAGTAATTTCCCGCACGCTGGGGGCCAGCGTCGAGCAACTGGATGCGCTGACGGAAGGCGTTGAACCCCACGCCATTACCAGCATGTGCACGGTGTTTGCCGAGTCCGAGGTGATCAGCCTACGCTCGGCGGGCGTGCCGCCAGAGGCGATTCTGGCGGGCGTCGTCAACGCTATGGCGCGGCGCAGCGCCAACTTTATCGGCAGGCTGTCGGCGCAGGGGCCGCTGCTGTTTACCGGCGGCGTCAGCCACTGCGCGGCGTTTGGCAGAATGCTGTCGGCGCATGTGAATATGCCGGTGCAGACGCACCCGGACGCGCAGTTTGCCGGGGCGATCGGCGCAGCGATGATCGGGCAACGGGTGAGAAAATGACGGAGTATCTGTTTTTGTTTCACTCCACGCTCGGCGTGGTGCAAACCCGCAAAGCGCTACAGGCGGCGGGTATCACCTTTCGGGTGGCGGATATTCCGCGCCAGCTGCGCGGCGGCTGCGGGCTGTGCATTTATCTGCATTGCCCGCAGGGTGACGAACTGCGCTGGGTGATCCCCGGCGCGACGGAGAGTATTTACCGCTGCGACGAGGGTTTTCAGCTGTTGCACACATTCCCTGCACCATCACACAACCCGAGCGAAGCATAACCGCCCACGGTTTTGCCGGGTGGCGGCTTCGCCTTACCCGGCCTACAGAATCGCCCGTAGGTCGGATAAGCGCAGCGCCATCCGGCACGCCCCGCCGCTTAATGGCTCCACTTCTCCTGCTGCAACTCCAGCAGCAGCAGCATCATCAGCGCCTGGGCATATGGCACCGGGGCCATAGCGATATCGCAGTAGTATTGCAGATCCGGGCCAACCATCGTCCCTTTTGAGGCTTCCAGCACGATCCCGCCTTCGTCGATCCTGTCGCGCAGCGCGTGCCAGGCTCGCATCGCATGTTCCGCCACTTTCTCGTCGAGGATCCCCATCCGCACGCCGCGCAGCATGCCGTAAGCGATCCCGGCAGTGGCGGAGGATTCCTGCGGCGACAGCGGATCGTCGAGCAACGTATGCCACATCCCATTCTCAGCCTGTAGTTCGCACAGCGTATTGACCTGCCGCGCCACCACCACCGAGAGATAGCGCTTCACGCTGGCGTCGAGGCTATCGCCAAGCAGGGCGATAAACTCCGGGATTGCCACGGTGATCCACGCGTTGCCGCGCGCCCAGAAGGCTTCGGAGAAGTGGTGTTTGCCGACAAACGTCCAGCCGTGATACCACAGGCCGCTCGCCGGTTCGCACAGGTAGCGGGTGTGCAGCAGGAACTGATAAGACGCTTCGTCGATCAGATCTTTGCGCTTGAGCACCACGCCCGCCGTACCGAGGAACAGGCAGGTCATAAACAGCGTGTCGTCCCACAGATGGCCGGTGTTCGGCTGCTCTTTTACTACGTGTTGGAAGCCGCCCTCTTCGGTTTTCGGCAGCGTGCGCAGCAGGGAATCGGCCCAGTCGTTAACCACTTTCAGCAGATCGTCGCGCCCGGTATGTCCGGCCACCAGCGCGAGCGTGATCATCGGCGCGGTGGTGTTGATCTGGATCTCCGGTAGCCCCTTCGCCAGCTGATCTTCATACCAGGTGAGGATCGACTGTTGCAGGTTGGCATCGTTCTGCTGGCGGGCATACTGCCAGAAACCGTACAGGCCAACGCCCACCTCCCATTCCCACTCTTCAAAGTGGATGGCAAACCCCTCGCCGCCGCTGGTGTCGACTTCGCCCATGTTTTTCAGGCGGCAGAAGCCCTGAACCACCTGCTCCAGCAGACGGCTTAATATTGCATTGTTCATTGCGCGTCTCCTGACAGCGTAATCTGAAGTTCATTGCCCACCAGCGTCGGGAACGCGGCGGTTGCGCCGTTGTGCAGGCATTCACCCTGCCAGCTCAGTTGCATCAGCGTTTGTTGACCATCGTTGAGGCGTGCGACGTCCCCTTGGTGCGCAATGCGCAGCCCCTGAACGCGCTGGCAGAAAGCTTCAAAATCGCCCTCGCCCACTTCCAGCCACCACGCAACGCGGCGGCCTTCAGCACGAACTTCATCACCGATAACGGTCAGCGGCTGCGAGCAGAGCACGGCGGCAAACGCGTTGCCTGCGCGCATCGCGTAGCCTTGCGTCAGCGGGCGAACCTCGTCATAGGCTTCGCTGCACAGGTGGAGATGCGTCCAGCCCAGCACGTCATGTTCGTCTAACTGCCACAACATCAGCGCCCGGTTTTCTACCTGCATCAGCCGCGGCAGCACGCTGTTACCGGCCCAGAAGGAAGGACGCGCTTCGCTGCCCGGCGCAACGTCGCCGGGGTGGTTAATCCACAGGCGAGCGTCCGGTCGCGTAGCAAACTGCACATCAACCAGATGCTGCTGATGCCCACGCGCACCGGTATGATGATCGACACAGCTGGAGAGGCTCACCGCCGGCTGCTTCCACGCCACAATATTGCCGCCGCCGCACTGGTAGTGGGCGCTCAGCGTGCCGTGATTCAGACGCGCATAGCGGGCGGATTCCAGGGGCGGCACATAGTCGCTCAGACAAAAGAACGGCAGCGAGGCGCACTTACGGTTGACGCGGCCGCCGCCCCAGGCGACGTGACCAAAGGCGGAAAGCTCGCTCATCTGGCTTGCCAGCAGCTCTTTCTCATAGACACGCCCCATGGTGCCCGCGGCAATGCCGGACTGGTAGTGCAGCGCGCTGGTCATCATCAGACGGTCAATCAGATGGCGCGCGCGCTGGCGCAGCGTGGCGTCGTCGGCCAGTTGATAGAGCGCAAACAAGCCAATGTAATCCACCGGGTAATACGGGGCCGAATTCCACTCAACGAACCCCTGCTGCTCAACCGCATCAAACCAGGCATGCAGACGCTGGGTGGCGATCGCTTGCTGCTCGCGACCGCGACGCCCCGAAGCGGTAAACAGATCATCAGGGAACATCTGCCCGGCGAGGTACTGAGCGGTGTGGAAACAGAGCGCGTGATTCTCGCTCCAGTACCACATCACGTCGTTGCCCAGTTCGTCATACCAGTAGCGATAGCCGACAATGGCGGAACGCACGCGTTTCCACAGCACCGCCGGGAAGTGTTCGCCGTGGAAGTCATGCCAGATCCACAGCAGCGGCACCATGGAGAAATCCGAGCAGTCCTGACGGGCGCTGATGCGCTGGAGCGTGCTAATCAGCAGTTCCTGCGCCAGCGGGCCGCTGTCGCCAACGTGCAGCATTGCCAGCAGGCGGCCAGTGCGTGGCACGCCGTGTTCGGCAATATAGCTTAGCGCCACGCGCTTACGGGTCTCCAGCACGCCTTCACCGCCGGGCAGGACGTCGTCGGCCAGTACGGTGAGGCTCAGGTTGCGGCACATGGTGACTTCGCCCAAACGAGCGGTCAGTTCAAGACGGTAGTGCCCCATTTCAACGCTTGCCGGAAGCGGTAACAACAGCCCCGAGCTATCGCTCTCGACCGCGCCAAAATCCAGCGGACAGGTTGCAATCACGTCGTTACCCAGGCTATGGATAGCGCCACGCAGATGCAGCGTACGCTCTGCCTGGCAGGGCAGATTCAACTGCTGATGCTGCGCGGTCACCGTGGCGGGCAGCGAGTCCAGCACGGCCTGAAGCGTGTCGATGTCAGCGTTATTCACGCCAGGGAGCGTCGCGTCCAGCGGCGTGTCGCCCCGGTAGATCATGCGCAAAGCAAAGATCGTGTCGCGCTCAAACAGCTCATCGAGATGAATCAACAGCGCGTTTTCCCCCTGCTGAAGCGCAATATTAACCACCTGCGTTTGCAGCGTGTTGCGGGTGAACGGCGTAAAGCACACGGCCTGTTGGTCATCACGCCAGATACGCACGCCGCCGCAGGTGGCAATCTCGAACGGATAATCGCCTGCCTGCGGCGCATGCAGCGTCACGCGCAGCCAGCGCTGGCAGTGGGTCGCTACGTTTTGTACGCCGGAGAAGGTGACGGTATTGCTGGCCCCGGTCCAGGTGACAGCCGCCGCCGGTAAGGCACGCGCTGGCGACACCGTGCGCAAAGCCGTGTCGCGACGGAAGATGCGTCGGCAGAAGGATTCCTGCGCCGGGCCTTTGCCGTTGGCGAACTGATAGTCCATCGGCTCATCTACCGATTCACCGGTAAAGAATTCGGCAAACCGTTCATTGTGCGGCAGTGACACCGTAAAGCGCGTCAGCGCCTCGCCCGCAATCAGCCTCATCGTTGTTTCCTCAATAACCGCTAAATAATTAAGCGCTATTTTCTGGAAAGGATGGGAAGCATGCTACGCGCAGGAGCGCGCGCCTTCGCGGAACTGCCTGGTCATTCACAATCTCTTGCCGCCGGAAGGATAAAACGTGACAAGAGTCACACCAGCAGAGTCTGTGTGACGATGAATGCCGGGAAAACTCACGTTCCCCGGCGAAATGCACTTAATGATTCGTGAGGTAAATCACATTTCACCCCTTCAGCTGGGTCAATTCATGGCTCAGGCTATCGGCCAGCATGCGCACACGGGTGGGATCGAACATCACATGCAGCCCCGGAGAGGCCTCGGTATGCCGGGCGCAGAAGCTGTCCATTTCCGCCGCGCAGCGGTAGAGCTCCTGAATATTCACCTGGCAAATCTCGCGCATGCTCCAGCTGTTCTCCACCAGCCGCGCGAAGTGCAGCGTGAAAAAGGCTTTTTGCGCGTGACGGAACAGCAGACAGTAGAGGTCAAATCCCTGCCACTCTTCCTGCCAGCGCTGGTGCAACGAGAAGGGAAACGCCGCGCGGTCGGCAAAGGCCAGCGCCTGTTCGCGTAGGGTTACCGCCGCCTGCCAGGCGCTGTCTTTCTCTTCCGCAATCAGCGACAGGTTACGCGCGGAGGTCTCGACGTCGCTGGCGCTAAAGAAAATATCCCGCTCCGAGCCGGGTAGCCAGTGGTTGCGGTTAAGCTGACCGTACAGGCTCCACACCGCCTGACCATAGCTCGCAGGCACCTGGCTGTGGCGATGGAAGACGTGGTCGCGCACGTAGATAGCCTGATACAGCACCTGCCCGGCCTGGCCCATCAGCGACTGAAACTCGTCGAAGGTCGCCTCATCGGGACGCCAGCCGTAGCACTCATCCAGCCAGTGGGTCAGCAGCGCCGCGCGGGTCAGATGCTCGTTTTCCCGCGCCAGAATCTGGCTGCAGGCCACCAGGTTGCACTCGCTCAGCGTGCCCATCACCCAGTGGTTGTCCACCCCTTCCCAGCTGGTTTTGCACACCGCGCCGGTAATCGTGGGGTTGCCCCGGCACCACAGCAAGCGGCCCTGAAGCTCATCGATACGCGGGAAGGGGAACACGCCCCAGCCCACCTCTTCCCCCACCAGATCCAGCTCCACCCACACATCGCGGTCCTCGACATCCAGCAGCGCCGGGTTGTTGGGGAAGGTTGGCCAGAAGCGCTCCGGCGTCAGTTTAATGGACACCGAAACGCACTCCGGCAACGTGCGGATGGCCTCCATCACGTTGCTGATATCGTGGTTACCCGCCGGAAAAGCGCGCAGCACCAGGTGCTTATTTTCACGCATCACTGCGCGAGCCATAGCGCTGAAGCACTGGGTATAGCGGGAGAGACTGCGGGGATCAATATGCGGCGACGGGTCGTCCTGGCCGGTCAGCTCCCAGTTGGGGCGGGAGATCGGCAGCAGGCCGTCGGTATTGGAAAGCGCCACCAGCAGACCGCTGATCGCCGGGATCTGCTGGCACAGTAAGGTGAGTTTATCCGCCAGATACTGACACCAGAATTCGACGTCGAAGCGGATGCTGCCGTCTTTATCAATCAGCTGCGGGTGCGCCGCCAGCAGGTCAGCGGGAAAACTGAGCTCTTTGGCCTGAAGATAAAATTTCAGCCCATGCTGCTGGCAGTAACCGGCCAGCCGGTTGAGGTACACGCAGCGCGCGCGCTGCTGGCTGGAGAGGCGATCGTTGTACTGATGCGGGGTGTAGCCTTTCGGCGAAACGAGCTTATCAAACAGGTCCGTTTGCCCCACCACCACGGTCGTAAACTCATGGCGGGCCGCCCACTGCACCAGCTGGCAGGCTTTGTCCCAGTTCCAGAACTCCTGGTTATTCAGTTCCAGCGCACGCGTCTTCCACATTGTCTCTCTCCATCACGCCACCGCGGCGAGCGGCTATTGTAAACACAGATGGTAGAGAACAATCAGCGTCCTGAAGTGCGCTACTTCACAATAAAGCGCGTTGGCGCAAAGCAGTTGAGCAGGCGGTGCAGAATAAACACCATCGTCAGCGTGGCCAGCAGCGAAATCGTGACCGAGGTGGCGCGGTAGAGATCGCTGAACACCAGGTCGCCGTCCGGCTGCAGATTCTGGCCGAACATAATGCCGATGGTGGTGATGCTGGCAAAGCCAACGCCCGCCCCCACTTTTTCCATCACATGCAGCCGCGCGCTGAAGGCCAGCCCCAGGCCAATTAACGGCATCATCAACAGCATGTGACTGCTGTGATCGTAGAGGATCAGTTGCACCACCAGGATATACAAGCAGGCCAGAACTACGCCAGCGACGCGCCAGATGGAGCTGATCACCGCGCCGCGGTAGTGCATGGGGAACAGGATCAGGATCCCCGCCATCAGCGCCGACAGCGAGTCGCTAAGATCGCTAATCTGAAAGACGATAAAGATAATCGTCGCTACGCTGCCGGAGAGCAGCGATTCATGGCGCACGCGGGCAGCGTCTTTTTCAATCAGCGGCGGCGGCTTGCGCGGCTCAGCGTCCGGAATCAGGTAGTGCATCAGCGCGCTGAGCGCCACCGCCAGAACGCTGGCTTCGATATTTGAAAACAGCAGCGTATGCCAGTTCGCCGTCGGGTAGCTCATAAAGTTGAGCATCACGCTCTGGCACACCACGCCCATCGAGCCAAACAGGAACAGCGGCCCTTTGCTCATAAAACGAAAACGCATGACGTACAGCGCGAAGACCACTACCGTCATCATCACCGGCCATTGGCTCAAATAGCCGATGATCAGCACCATTTCCAGGCAGTTTAGCGAGGCGCTAAAGATAAACTGTTTCGCCACATGGCGATTAAACACCGGCACCAGCGCGGTGAGCAGCAGCGGGTAAACCACGTAAAAAACGCCGTACTGAGTATCGAAAAAGCTCGAAATACTCAGCGCCAGCATGCCGGCAAAAGAGATGCGCAAGGTCTGACGGAAATCGTTCGCCGTGTAGACGATATTGCCGTGAGGGGTAAAGACCTGCGCGAGGGTGTTAATAGACATAGTGCAACCAGCTTATCAGGTGGATTTGCAGGCCGGAGAAGAAGCGGGCAAACGCGCCTTCGCTGTTATACAGCTGAACGGTAGCGCGCGCGCCGGTCGGCAAGGTTTTCTCCAGCGGCTCGTCCAGCGCCACGTGAATGCGCATACGCTGCGCGTCGCGCACCCAGCGGGTAGATTGCTCCGGCTGCGATAGCTCGCCGTTCACCTCTTCCTGACCGGCAAGGATCCCGGCGTCGCTGCTGGTCACTCGCGCGGCGAAGACTTTACCCGGCATAGCATCAAATACCACCGCCGCGTCGGTTCCCTGACGCGTGTGGCGCAGGCTTTTTTCGCGGAAATCGGCGACGATGTCGGTCTGCTGATTGACCACTGCCATCACCGGGCTGCCCGCCGAGGCGTACAGGCCGGGGCTAAGCTGCAAATTACTGACGGTGCCGTCAGCTTCAGCGCGAATTTTCGTCCACTCGAGATTGAGCTGCGCTTCCCGCAATGTTGTCTGATACTGCTGGAGCGTGACGTTGCGACGGTCATCGCGCTCGCCGCGCTGAATTTGCAGATTGTGAATCGAGGCGCGCAGCGCGCTCACCGACTGCTCGCTGGTCTGCCAGGTGGTGCGCACCTTATCGAGATCGGCCTGCGAGACGTTTTGCATCCGGCTCAGGCTTTGATAGCGATCGTAGGTCACGCGATCGTTACGCGCGGTAAGCTGGGCGGTTTTGAGGTTGGCCTCGGCGGCGGCAATCTGCGCGTCCAGCTGTTGATTGCTCAGCTTTGCCTGGGCCAGCGCCAGCGTCGCGGCATCGACCTTATTCTGGAACGGCGTTGGGTCCAGCTCATACAGCAGGTCCCCCTTTTTCACCGTGCTGTTGTTGTGCACGTATACCTGCGAGACGTAGCCGGAAACGCGGGACGAAATCGGCGTCACCACGCGCATCACCGTGGAGTCCGGCGTGAGCGGGATCCAGATATCGGCAACGATAAAATAGGCAAACATCAGCAGGAAAGAGGCAATACTCACCCTTACCCAGCGGGCAAATTTCTGTTCTGGCGTCATCATGGTGTTATTCGGTTTTATTATTTTCTTCGCGGATATTCCGCAGATTGCAGGCTATTTGATTCAGGGTGTCGCTAAACTTCGCCATGTCAGCGGCGGGAATGCCGGTGGACACGCGCGCCTGTAAGGCTTCAATCACCTGGTTTAGCGTCTGGAGCACCGCCCGACCTTCGTCGGTCAGCGTCAGCAGGCGAATTCGTTTATCGTACGGCGATACCGTACGCAGCAGGTAGCCCTGCTGTTCAAGCAGGGTGAGCGTACGCATGAGCGGCGGCAGTTCGATCCCCTGCATTTCCGCCAGCTCGCTGACTGAGACGTTATCACCCAGCTGATGCAGCTGCATCAGCACCGTCCAGCTGGACTGGGTCAAGCCGGTGTCGGTAATCGCATGATCGATGATAGAACGCCATTGGCGCACGACCATGGCCATACGCATCCCCATCGGGCGACGGGCAAACAGTTCATCTTCAGTCATGGCAATCTCCGATCGTGTCGTACGATTACGATAATACTTACCATGATAACTATCAAGGAACGAACTGCCTAAACAGCATGGATTGTAAAATGGCCCTACTGACCGGCGATGTATTCAACGTCCATGGTTTCGCAATCAACAAAGCCAATACGTGCGAGCCTGGCCGATGGCCCTTTCGCCACGAACGGCACGCGATACTCATCTTCTTCAATCGAGACTTCGCCGAAGGTGAGTTCTGGCGTCAGGGTGCCCAGCGTGCGCTTTTCACGATACCAGTGGGGGAAGCGGCCGCGTAGATAATCATCTTTGACGCGCAGCAGCGCTTTACGGGAAAAATCAATACGGCACACAGAAGTGGTATCAGGATACATCTCATGAACAACAAATATGGTGGCGATGCCCGCAGTCAGCAGGCTACAAAATAGTGCGGTCACTAATAATGTCTTTCTCATGCTGAAGGTAGGTATGTTGAGTTAAATAATTATGGCATCTGAGATCATTCTAAAAATAAATAAAAACATGTAAAGCAATGCATTGGTATTGTTTCGTAAATATCGAATGGATGACTCAATAAAAAAGATTAAACCTCCTCCATTACGAGTATTTCACTGTTAATGCATGGTATTTATTTTGTTATACAACAACGAAATAACGGCTTAGTTGCTGCAATGATGCAGTAGTTTAGATCTAATAAAGAATGCTACACAATTCGCTATTCCCGCATGACAAACGCAAATTATTTTGAATATTAGTGGTAATGAATATAAGGGAGATAATCAAACATCAACCTGAAGAAGAAATATCAATACGGTTACGTAACGTTATTATTTTCTGGAAAAAATTGGCTAATCATTTCGTAAAAATTCGCCGTACTGATCATGTAAGGGGTAGACAACCAAGCCGGGTTGATGGCACGATGTCCAGATGAATACAAACGTGACCGTTACCCGCTCAAATCGTTGGTGGCTGCCTTTATAACAGGCGGCACGGATTACGTTATCTTTTTCAAAGCCGCCGGAAGGCGGCTTTGTTGTTTTTCAGTCTCGTCTTTCGGCTTTATGTCTTATAAGGAGCGACTGATGAACACCACACACACCATTCTTACCGGCGACCGTCCTACCGGACAGCTGCATCTTGGACACTATGCCGGCTCGCTGCGCCAACGCGTGCAGCTTCAGCATGAACACCAACAGTTTATTCTGATTGCCGACCTGCAGGGGCTGACCGACAACGGCAGCAATCCGCAGAAAATCAGCCACAACATACTGGAAGTCATGGCCGACTATCTCGCCGTCGGCATCGACCCGCAGCGCACCACCATTTGCCTGCAATCCGCCCTGCCCGCGCTGGCTGAGCTGACCGCGCTGTATATGAATATTGTTACCGTCGCCCGCGTGGAGCGTAACCCGACGGTGAAAAACGAGATTGCGCAGAAAGGTTTCTCGCGCGCGCTGCCGGTGGGCTTTATGGTTTATCCCATCAGCCAGGCCGCCGACATTACCGCATTTGGCGCCGATCAGGTGCCTGTTGGCGACGATCAGCTACCGATGATCGAACAAACCAACGAGATCGTGCACAAGATGAATAGCCTGACGACCGAACCGGTGCTACGCCACTGCAAAGCGCTGCTCAGCGACGTCAGCCGCCTGCCGGGAATTGACGGCGGCGCTAAAATGTCGAAATCGCTCGGTAATACGCTGACGCTGTCAGCCAGCGAGGCGGAGATTCACCAGGCGGTCAGCGCCATGTTTACTGACCCCAACCATCTGCGCGTGGCCGACCCGGGAAAAATTGAGGGTAACGTCGTCTTTACCTACCTTGATGCCTTCCATCCCGACAAAACGCTGGTCGCGGAGATGAAAGCGCACTACCAGCGCGGCGGGCTGGGCGACAGGCAGTGTAAGAACGAACTGGAAACCTGTTTGCAGGAGCTGCTGGCCCCCATTCGCGAACGCCGCGCGACCGTCATTCAGGATAAAGCGATGCTTCTGGATCTCTTACGCCAGGGCAGTGAGCGGGCGCATGCAGTGACGCAGCAGACGCTGCACGCGGTCAAGCACGGGCTGGGGCTCCCCATTTTGTTCTGAGCGCCATAAGGGCATCAGGCTGTGCGGATGCCCTTCGCCTGTTTTGATTAATCGTGTTACACAATCAGCAAGTCCCTGTTAATGGTATGGACATAATCAATGCCGATGCTAGTATGACATTGACAGTAGCTATATTTATGCGTGTTTCATTTACGGCCAGGATTGCTGATGATGACCACATGAGTAGCACACTTCACAGCATCCTTTCCCCTCCTCAGTACGAAACGCGCGCCACTCAGTAACAGGGAACAGAGCGGGTAGCGTATGGACAAATTCAAGCGGCATTGGGCCTGGTATCTCGTCGGTTTAGCGGTGGCAATTGCCGCCGTGACATGGTGGATGCTGCGTCCACCGGGGCTACCAGAAGGCTTCGCCAGCAGCAACGGCAGAATTGAAGCCACCGAAGTGGATATCGCCAGCAAAACCGCCGGACGTATCGAGGCGATTCTGGTCAAAGAGGGGCAGTTTGTCCGCCAGGGCGAGATCCTGGCGAAGATGGACACCCGCGTCCTGAATGAACAGCGGCTCGAAGCCGCCGCGCAGATTAAAGAGGCGCAAAGCGCCGTCGCCGCGGCAAAAGCCCTGCTCGACCAGCGACAAAGCGAAATGCGCGCCAGCGAAGCGGTGGTGAAACAGCGCCAGGCTGAGCTTGACTCAACGTCAAAACGCCATGCCCGTTCCAGCACGCTATCGCAGCGCGGCGCGGTATCGGCTCAGCAACTTGATGATGACCGCGCCGCCGCCGAAAGCGGTCGGGCTGCGCTGGAATCTGCCCGCGCCCAGGTTTCTGCGGCTAAAGCGGCCATCGAAGCGGCACGTACCAGCATTATCCAGGCGCAAACCCGCGTTGAAGCCGCTCAGGCCACCGAGCGACGTATCATGGCCGACATTGACGATAGCACGCTGAAAGCGCCGCGCGACGGACGTATTCAGTACCGCGTCGCCGAACCCGGCGAAGTGCTGGCCGCCGGTGGTCGGGTGCTGAATATGGTCGACCTGGCCGACGTCTATATGACCTTCTTCCTGCCAACCGAGCAGGCTGGCCTGCTGGCACTCGGCAGCGAGGTGCGTCTGATCCTCGACGCCGCGCCGGATCTGGTGATCCCTGCCCATATCAGCTTTGTCGCCAGCGTCGCCCAGTTCACGCCGAAAACCGTAGAAACCAGCGACGAGCGGCTTAAATTGATGTTCCGCGTTAAGGCGCGCATTCCGCCCGAGCTGCTGGCAGAACACCTGGAATATGTGAAAACCGGTCTGCCGGGCATGGCCTATGTCCGACTGGATAACCAACAGCAGTGGCCTGCCATGCTGATGGTGAGGCTGCCGCAATGAAACAGGACGCACATCCCCCGGTCGCTCGGCTTGAGCACGTCGGACAGCGTTTCGGCACGACAGTGGCGCTCAACGACATCACGCTGACCATTCCGTCTCGCTGCATGGTGGGGCTGATTGGCCCGGACGGTGTGGGCAAATCCAGTCTGCTGTCGCTGATTGCCGGCGCGCGAGTGATTGAACAGGGTAATGTGATGGTGCTTGGCGGCGATATGCGCGACGCCCGACATCGTCGCGATGTCTGCCCGAAGATCGCCTGGATGCCGCAGGGATTGGGTAAAAACCTTTATCACACGCTGTCGGTGTACGAAAACGTCGACTTCTTCGCCCGTCTGTTCGGTCACGATAAACACGAGCGCGAAGCGCGTATTGATGAGCTGCTGCACAGCACCGGGCTGGCGCCGTTCCGCGATCGTCCGGCCGGGAAACTCTCCGGCGGTATGAAGCAGAAACTGGGCCTGTGCTGCGCGCTGATCCACGATCCGCAGCTCTTGATCCTCGATGAACCTACCACCGGCGTCGACCCGCTCTCCCGCGCGCAATTCTGGACGCTTATCGACAGTATCCGCGAGCGCCAGCCTGACATGAGCGTACTGGTCGCTACCGCCTATATGGAAGAAGCCGAGCGCTTCGACTGGCTGGTCGCGATGAACGACGGGGAGGTGCTGGCCACCGGCAGCGCGGAAGAACTACGTACGCAAACCGCCAGCCAGACGCTGGAACAGGCGTTTATCGCGCTGCTGCCAGAAGCGCAGCGCAATGCGCACCAGCAGGTGATCATCCCACCGCGCGACGCGAGCGAAGAAGAGATTGCCATTGAAGCCCGCGGCCTGACGATGCGCTTCGGCGATTTTGTCGCGGTTGACCACGTTAACTTCCGCATTGCCCGCGGCGAGATTTTTGGCTTTCTGGGATCTAACGGCTGCGGTAAATCCACCACCATGAAAATGCTGACCGGGCTGCTGCCCGCCAGCGAGGGCGAAGCGTGGCTGTTCGGCCAACCGGTGGATCCGAAAGATATCGCCACCCGCCGCCGCGTCGGCTATATGTCGCAGGCTTTTTCGCTCTATAGCGAGCTGAGCGTACGTCAGAACCTGGAGCTGCATGCAAAGCTGTTCCATATACCGGATGATGAAATTCCTGGCCGTGTGGCGGAAATGAGCCAGCGCTTTATGCTTACCGAGGTCGAAGATGCCCTGCCCGCAGCGCTGCCGCTGGGGATCCGTCAGCGCCTTTCGCTGGCGGTGGCGGTGATTCATCGCCCGGAGATGCTGATCCTCGATGAACCGACCTCCGGCGTCGATCCGGTCGCGCGCGATATGTTCTGGCAGCTGATGGTGGACCTGGCGCGGCGGGATAAAGTCACCATTTTTATCTCCACCCACTTTATGAACGAGGCCGAGCGCTGCGACCGTATTTCACTGATGCATGCCGGCAAGGTGCTGGCCAGCGATACGCCGCAGGCGCTCGTGGAACAGCGCGGCGCGGCCACGCTGGAAGCGGCTTTTATCGCTTATCTGCAGGAGGCTTCTGACCCGGCTCCCGTCGCGGAAATGGTGGATACGCCGCGTAAGAGTGAGAACGAGCCGCCGCGCCAGGCCTTTAGTCTGCGCCGCCTGTTCAGCTACAGCCGCCGCGAGGCGCTGGAGCTGCGGCGCGATCCGGTGCGCTCAACGCTGGCGCTGCTCGGTACGGTGATCCTGATGTTTATCATGGGCTACGGAATCAGCATGGACGTCGAGGATCTGCGTTTTGCGGTACTCGATCGCGACCAAACGGTTAGCAGTCAGGGCTGGACGCAGAACATTGCCGGATCGCGCTATTTTATCGAGCAGCCGCCGCTGTATAGCTACGACGATCTCGACCGTCGCATGCGCGACGGCGAGCTGGCGGTGGCGATAGAGATCCCACCTAACTTTGGCCGCGATATTGCCCGCGGCACGCCAGTGCAGATTGGCGTGTGGGTGGATGGCGCGATGCCAAACCGCGCGGAAACGGTGCGCGGCTACGTGCAGGCGATGCACCTTGCGTGGTTGCAGGAGATGGCTGGGCGTCAGCCTTCTGCCAGCCGGGATACGTCGTTGATTTCTATCGAGACACGCTATCGCTATAACCCGGACGTGAAAAGCCTGCCGGCGATCGTCCCTGCGGTGATCCCGCTGCTGCTGATGATGATCCCGGCGATGCTCAGCGCACTGAGCGTAGTGCGGGAAAAAGAACTGGGGTCGATCATCAACCTGTACGTCACGCCAACCACCCGCAGCGAGTTTTTGCTCGGCAAGCAGGTGCCGTACATCGTGCTGGGGATGTTCAACTTTCTGCTGCTGTGCGCGCTGTCGGTGTTTGTCTTCGGCGTACCGCACAAGGGCAGCTTCCTGACGCTCACGCTGGCGGCGCTGTTGTATGTGACGATCGCCACCGGGCTGGGGCTGCTGATCTCCACCTTTATGAAGAGCCAGATTGCGGCGATCTTTGGTACGGCGATCATTACGCTGATCCCCGCCACACAGTTTTCCGGCATGATCGACCCGGTAGCCTCGCTCGAAGGGCCTGGACGCTGGATTGGCCAGATTTATCCAACCAGCCATTTCCTGACTATCGCCCGCGGCACCTTCTCGAAGGCGCTGGGTCTGGGTGACCTGTGGGGATCGTTTATTCCCTTACTGATTGCCGTACCGCTGGTATTGGGACTTTCCGTATGGCTGCTGAAAAAACAGGAGGGGTAATGCGCGGATTACGCAATATTTATAACCTCGGTGTGAAAGAGCTGCGCAGCCTGCTGGGCGATAAAGCCATGCTGGCGCTGATCGTCTTTGCCTTTACCGTCTCGGTTTACTCCTCCGCGACGGTGATGCCGGGCTCATTGCACCTGGCGCCAATCGCCATTGCCGACATGGATAAATCGCAGCTTTCCTCACGAATTATCAATAGTTTCTATCGTCCGTGGTTTCTGGAGCCGGAGCTTATCACCGCCGATGAAATGGACGCCGGGCTGGATGCCGGGCGCTATACCTTCGCCATTAACATTCCGCCTAATTTTCAACGAGATGTGCTGGCAGGAAGGCAGCCTGATTTGCAGGTAAACGTTGACGCCACACGCATGAGTCAGGCCTTTACCGGCAATGGCTATATCCAGAATATCGTGACCGCCGAGGTGAACAGCTTTGTGTCCCGCTACCGCGAAAATAGCGTGCTGCCGGTGGAGTTGGCGGTGAGGATGCGCTTTAACCCCAACCTTGAACAGGAACGATTTGGCGCAGTAATGGCGATTATCAACAATATCACCATGCTGGCGATTGTCCTGACCGGTTCAGCCCTGATTCGCGAGCGCGAGCATGGAACGGTGGAGCACCTGCTGGTGATGCCGGTGACGCCGTTTGAGATAATGCTTGCCAAAATCTGGTCGATGGGGCTGGTTGTTCTGGTGGTGTCGGGGCTGTCGCTGATATTGATGGTGCAGGGCGTGCTGCAGGTGCCAATTGAAGGGTCGATCCCGCTGTTTATGCTGGGGGTGGCGTTGAGCCTGTTTGCCACGACGTCGATCGGTATTTTTATGGGGACGATTGCCCGCTCAATGCCGCAACTGGGGCTGTTGATGATCCTGGTGCTGCTGCCGCTACAGATGCTTTCCGGCGGTTCCACGCCGCGCGAGAGCATGCCGCAGCTGGTGCAGGATATTATGCAAACCATGCCGACCACGCATTTCGTCAGCCTGGCACAGGCCATTCTCTATCGCGGGGCAGATTTTGCCATCGTCTGGCCGCAGTTCTTAACGTTGCTGGCGATTGGCGGCGTCTTTTTTACTATCGCGCTGGTTCGTTTTCGTAAGACGATTGGAGAGATGGCCTGATATCACGCTGTCCGTCACCCCGGCGGGCAGCGGCCAAATTCGCGATCCACTTCAAAAAACGCAGTTAATCCCTTCCGCTTCCGAGGATGTGTCAACCGTTTGACAGCCTTGCCGGAGGGCCGTTGTTACATTGCGGCCATCCGTCAGGACATACAGACACAGGAAGCAGCAATGAAAATCACCAAACTCACCACGTTTATTATGCACGTGCCGGTCACGAAAAATATTATCGGCGACTCAACCCATAGCATTACCCATTGGGGAATGCCGGGGGTGATGATCGAAACGGATACCGGTCTTGTTGGCTATGGCTATACCGGCACCCATGCCGATATCACCACCGACCGCCTTATCACCACGATCATTCAGGACGTTTTCGGCCCCATGCTGATCGGCGAAGATGCCAGCGAAGTCCGCTATCTGCACCGTAAGATGTCGCGCAGTTCGACCAATATCTGGGTTGGTCGCGGCGGTTTGATGCAAATGGCGCTCTCTGCCATTGATATCGCGCTGTGGGATCTTAAAGCCAAAATGGTCGAGCAGCCGCTATGGAAAGTCTTTGGCGGCTCGAAAAACACCCGCGTTCTCGCCTATAACACCGACTGCGGCTGGCTGGTCCGCGATACGGCGGAGCTGGTTGATGACTGCAAGAAAATGATTTTTGAAGAAGGGTTTAATGCCATCAAAATGAAAATCGGCAAGCCGGACCCGCGTGAGGATCTCAAACGTATTGAGGCCGTCAGAAAGGCGATCGGCGATGACGTGAATCTGATGGTCGACGCGAACGCCAAATGGGACATCAGTACCGCCAAACAATACGGCTCACGGCTGGCGGATTTCGACATCACCTGGTTTGAAGAGCCAATGTGGCACGATGACGTCGCAAGCCACCGTACGCTGGCTGAACATATCCACACGCCGATTGCGCTGGGCGAGCTTCTCTATCAATTTGATTCATTTAAAGAATTTGTGCTGGCGGGTGCCGTGGATTACCTGCAGCCCGATGCAACGCGTTGTGGGGGGCTGACGGCGGTTTGGGAAATTGCCGATCTGGGTCAGGCTTTCAATCTGCCGGTCACGCCACATCACGGTGACATGATGCAGGCGCAGCTGCACCTGGTCATGGCGCATCCTTCCTGCTCATTGCTGGAATTTATCCCCTGGACGCTGGACTGCTTCGTCGATCCGGTGGAAGTCAACGAGGGCTACTATTCTCTGCCCACCGCGCCTGGCGCCGGCACTACCCTTCGCCAGGAGGCGCTTGAGCGCTTTAGCGTAAGATAAACCAACCTGTATCGCCCGGGCACGGCTCGGGCCACAACAATAATGACAAATACAAAGAGGTGATTTATGCCCGCCCCTACCGATCAGGATTTATCACTGGCAATCCGTAAATCCATTCGTCGGATCATCCCGATGGTGACGTTGATGTTTATTCTGGCCTATCTGGATCGTTCCAACATTGGCTTTGCCAAACAAGAGTTTCAGCTGGATACCGGCCTCAGTGATACGGCTTACGCTTTTGGCGCCGGGATCTTCTTTATCGGCTATGCGCTGTTTGAAGTCCCCAGCAATATACTGCTTTATCGTATCGGCGCTCGCGTCTGGCTTGCGCGTATTATGGTGACCTGGGGCCTCGTGTCCGCGTCGATGATGTTTGCCCACACGGAGTCGGTTTTTATCTTCTTACGCTTCCTGCTTGGCGTCAGCGAAGCAGGTTTCTTCCCCGGGGTTATTCTTTATCTGACCTTCTGGTTCCCGCAGCATATCCGCGCGCGCGTCACCGGCTACTTTCTGTTTGGCGCACCGCTGGCCTTCATCATCGGCGGGCCGCTTTCCGGTTCATTGCTGTCGCTTGAGGGCACGGTACTGGCATTTGGTTTGCACGGTTGGCAGTTGATGTTCCTCGTGGAAGGTCTGCTCGCCTCCGCCGTTGGCATCTGGGTCTTCTTCTATCTTGATGACCGCCCTGATAACGCTAGCTGGCTGACAAAACAGGAAAAAGAGGCGCTAAATAAAACGCTGGATCAGGAGGAACAGGTCAAACTCGCCCACGGTCCGAAAGGGGTGTGGCAAGCGCTGCTGGACATCCGTGTGCTTTATTTATGCCTGATCTGGTTTACGGTGCAGGTATGCGGTTATGGGATCTACTTCTTCCTGCCGACGCAAATCGCTACGCTGATGGGCACCAAAGTGGGCTTACTGGTCGGTTTCATTACCGCTATTCCGCCGCTGTGCGCGGCTATCGCGGTGTACTACGTGCCACGTATTTCGGAAAGATTGCAGGAGCGCCGTTATGTTGCCTCTATCACCTTTATGTCCGGCGCCGTCGGGATTGCCATCTCCGGGCTCGCAGACAGTATCCCGTTGATTGCCATTGTCGCTCTGTGCGTCGCTGCTGCCGGGCACCTGGCAATGCAGCCGTTATACTGGACCTTCCCCTCTTCTTATCTTGGCGGTGCGGCAGCCGCTTCGGGCATCGCGTTGATTAACTCGATGGGAAATCTGGGAGGATTTGTGGCGCCAAACCTGCGCGTCTGGGCGGAACAGACCTTTCACTCTGCGCAGGCGGGGCTCTATTTCCTGGCCATGGTGACGGCAGCGGGCAGCCTGATGATTCTGGCGCTCCGTCGGTTCGGCATTGAAAAGCCCATGAACACGCCGCCCGCCAACCGCAACGTATCGGCCAGCGAGGCAAAATATCTGCGCCACTCTGATTAACAGGAAATGATACAGTGCTACGACAACAATCAACCTCAGGCAGTCACAACGATGGTTAAGATATTGGCCGTAGCACCGTCACATGATCCCGTCATTTCGCCGGAGGAGATCAACACTATTCTGCTTGGCAGCAGTTGGTTTCGCGCACTACCGGATTATCTCATTGAACAGATGGTGTCCCGCGCCACTCTGTATCAATACGAGAATGGTGAAATCATTCACTACCGCGGTGATGAATCTCTGGGTTTGTATGCGGTCATCACCGGTTCCGTGAAGGTGAGTTCCGTCTCTGCCGATGGCAGAGAATGTATTTTCCGCTATCTTTCGCCGGGCAACTGGTTCGGCGAAATTGGCATGATCGATAAGTCTACCCGCACCCACGATGCGAGGGCGATCGGTAAGACGATACTCCTGACGCTAAAGCCCCGCGATGTTGAGTTCCTTCTGCGAAACTACCCGATCCTTCATCGTTTTCTGGCGTTACTGTTGTGTAAAGTGGTACGCAATGCCTTCACCATGCTGCATGACAGCACGTTGTTATCGGTGTCTGCGCGCCTTGCAAAGCGGCTAGTCAGCCTATCAGAGGGATACGGCGAGCCGCATGAACGGGGAGTGTTGATCAATCTCTATCTGACGCAGGACGATCTGGCGACAATCATTAATACAACTCGCCAAACCATCAATAAACGGTTGGTTGCGTGGGAGAAATTGGGATGGATAGACGCGAAGTACGGCAAAATTTTAATCGTCAATATCAATGCACTCAGGCAGTTATATGCTGATGAAGACGAATAGCGCGATCTGATCGCTTTTTCTATTTCGCACAGACGCAAAAAAGCCCATCCGTCAGGATGGGCTTCTTCACTTATTTGATGCCTGGCAGTTCCCTACTCTCGCATGGGGAGACCCCACACTACCATCGGCGCTACGGCGTTTCACTTCTGAGTAAAGAGCAGTTGCGACGCGGCTTGCAGCTCACCGTCGCGAGGTGGCGTATATTACGCTTTCCTCTTTCAGAGTCAACCCTCATTTTCAGGTTTTTCTCTTCAACCAACCCGGCTACTTAGTGTGAAGTGATTCACATCCGCCGTGTCGATGGAGGCGCATTATAGGGAGTTTCCTCGGGGCCGCAACCCTTAAATTGCAGAAAAATGACTGACTGCTGCAATCCACAGCAGAATGCCGCCTTATACCCATTTACGCACAGAGTTATCCACAAATATCTCGATTACCACTACTATCCAGGCCTTATGATTTGTATTTATCAATGTCGCTCCGTCTATTTACTTAAGCGAGATTGCGCTTTTCCGCTGGCATCCGGCAACTAGCGCTCCCCCTTTCCTCATAAGGTCATCGCCAGCCTCTGCTTGCAAACACCCACCGTTTATCAGAAAGCACACGTATTGCAGAAGCGGACCAGTTCGCGCCTCACTGACTCGCTGCGGGAGATAACCGCCGCCATCAGCTGGTAAACTGCGTTAACGGAATAAGCATGTTCGTCATTATTTATCCGTGAGGTTTTGCACCAAATCCCAGACCGAAGAGGCATTACCTCCTTTATTATTCGCCACCCGTTTTTTGCATGGTGATCTCCCATTTAATTTTGGTGAAATTGAGCGACACCGTTTCAACTGGTTTACCGCCAGAAACTGTGGAAACAACCAAAGGTTGCCCAGCGGTCTGTGCAAGCGCGACGATGATGTGCTCGTTTGGGATGCCCCCCGCGCCGTTGATGGTCATTCCTGTCACCGGGTGATGCTAAACGGTATGCCGATGGCACGATTATGCGGGATACTTACAGCCAGTCCTACGGTCGCCACCGCCACAACCGCAGTACTCGGCCTGCTAGAGCCGATGCCATATATTCCCGGCACCGTCCGGGCGCACCGACAATAATGGTGATAGTGGGCGATATGCCCGCGCTGGCTGCTCTCAATGCTGATATGTATGTGGGGTGAGGTTATTAGGATTAGTTTTCCTGGATAGATAGCGCCGTGAGCTGGGGGGATTGGTGGTATTAATAATAGTTCAAGGATTGTACTGGATGGTGTTTATTTGGATGACTGGAAGGGGGGAAGCGCCTTTTTGGAGAAAATTAGGTGTTCTTTGGCATTGCAATAACTTGTAAAACAAAAGGAATAAGACCAGTGCGAAGGCCGGACTCGAATACCAACATTAATCAACTGAATTTTAAATGATTAATAGAAGTTAAATTAGTTATGTATACTCAGTTGTATACTCAAATGTTTTCTTTCAATATCAACGAGTATTGCAACACATAAACCAACCCAAAGATGGTGCAATGATTATAACCGATAGCATCATTTCAGCCAGGGGGTTTTTTACTATCGAGAGGTAGCATCCCGGGATAATGTTTCGGTCAGTTAAAACTTCAGCTTCAGTTTGCATGGTATTTTTTCCTATAAAAGCAAATGCCCCCAATACTGGCAGGCACATTATCTAATGAATAAATAAGGAAGAAAGGTCGGCTGTGTACACCGGGAAGACAATTCACAATCCAGAGTTACTACAGTTTCGTCGCAACAAGCCAGTGGCATGCCGTGCCCGTAGAATATCTACAGCCCGAAGATATGGGGACTGCTCCTGCCAGTTAAACCCTCTGTGATCGATACGAACCAGTTCGTACTTATCTACCAGAAAGTTAACGGCATCGGCCAAAGATATACCGGCATCGATATGTTCCTGAATTACCGTTTCATCACTGAATGGTGTGTCGTTTAGAGTCAGGCCATAATGTTGTTCCAGCAGGCGTGCAAGCAGCATTTGCCACACTGCCACGGGCGACAGACATAGCGTCGCCGCCTGCGGATTTGTTGCAGGTAGAGTTTTCATATTTGCTCTTGTGAAAGTAGTTAACGATGAGTGGGGTAAAGGGCGATGTATACGTAGCCGCAACTGCCAAGGGTATCGGCTTCGCAGGTGAAACCATTGTGGTATAGAGTGACGCAGTGGGCATGGCGAGGATTTATTTCACCAGTGGTCAGCATCGATTCCATTTGGCGGATAAAACGTGTGAATACTTCATCCAACTTCAAAGATTCCGCGTTACTGAATTCACCGCTAATGCTGGCCCGGTCAGCCAGATAGTGAAGTCGGTTTCCCTCCTGTACCAGACGAGCGCCAAAGCAAGGTGTCACATTACGATTCAGACCCCACTTGAGAAATGAATCGTTCTCTGAGTCAGTATATTTCATTGAAGTACCCTCATATCCAGCCTCGCTCTGCAAACGACACAATGCCATCTGAACCGACAACCAGATGATCGAGTATGTTCACATCAACCAGTGCCAGCGCTTCTTTAAGCCTGCCCGTAATGTTGCGATCGCATTGACTGGGCTTCGGGTCACCGGATGGATGGTTATGTGCCAGCACGACAGCTGCAGCATTGAAGCGAAGCGCTGACTTCACTACCTCTCGAGGATGGACCTGGACATGATTAACCGAACCGGCAAATAGTGTTTCGCTCTCCAGTAAACGGTGTTGGTTATCGAGATAGAGCACCATAAACACTTCCCGTTCTTGTCCTGCCAGTTGTAACCGAAGCCAGTCACGGGCAGCAGTGCTTGAGGTAAAGGATATGCCGGGCTGGCGCAGATATTTATCCAGCAAGTTGATAGCGAGGCGGATGGTCCGTTGGGCATAGGGTGTCAATCCGGAAGTCGGAGGGAGCAGGCAATCATGTTGAGCCATAACCGCCAGCGGAAAGAGTTCAGGCTGCGATGACTCCGGTGATAATACAGTATTCATGTCAGGCATTCCTCAGTCGATGAGATACATAATGGTGCTGCATTCCGGATGATTTAGCGCGAAGTCACGTAAGCGATAATAGTGTTCAGTCATCGCGTCACACTCGGTGCGACAGGCGTGGTGGTTGTAAGCCATCAGGCAGGCGACTATCCCTGCAGCTTCACTGGTAAGCTCTGCGCCATTGCCGTTCATGCTGTTGAACAATGTCCACTTCTCATCGTGATCTGACTCGGGAGCCATAAAAGCGCCACCGTTGCTGAGTGTCGAAAAGCGCCAGATACCACCTTGGTAATCGGCACACAGCCGATCCATCCAGGCGAAAATGCGGGGTTCAAGCGTTATCCATTGTGGGATGGAGCCAAAATGCTGCGGCCAGAAGCCGATGCGTAACTCGTCCGGGACCACTGAGGCAGTAATTGCGGTATGCTTCGCGAACTGATGATTTTGTGTATTCATTAAACTATCTCCTTATGCCGGAACGGTTGTTTAACGTCCGAAAAATTCGAGCATATTTTCTGCCATAACCCACAGGGCGCGATTGAGCTTCACGTCACCATCAATACCGGTAATGGCACGGGTGCGGCTGCTTTTCCCCTGAGCGGTTCGCCCTGACAGACCACCTTTCATCAGGTTCTCCTGCACGCGCTGGTAAACGGTCCACAGATCATCGCTGTAGTCCTCCCGGCGACGTGGGGTCAGCAACTGCGATACCGCGACCGGCTGGTGGTCCTCACCAAAGCGATACTTCAGTGCGGCATTCGCCAGCGCGTGACGGGCCGGAGCTGGCAACGCCAGTGACTGCATTGCATCGCGTTTCTCCTCTACCCGGTCAAATATGCCGAGCACTTCGTAAGCCCCTTCAATTACCTTCTCAACAACATTCCCTTTATGCGGTACCCGCACTTCTCCAAATGACTGACCGCAGACCAGACCGTTGGTACAGACGCCTCGAAACAGCCCCGGCAACATCTGGTAGCTTGATGAGCCGTCATGGCTGTTAAGCAGAATGATTTCCGGCACCTGATGTCCGGTCAGTTGACCGGCACGACGCAGGCGAAGCATGTGTTTGGTGTGCTCCCGCTTTCTCTGGTCCCTGACCTTCGTCTGGCAGGCAAAGAACGGCTCAAAGCCTTCACGCTGCAGGCTTTCGAGGATGGTGATGGTCGGGATGTAGGTATAACGGTCTGAACGAGATTCATGTTTGTCACTCCCGAACACGCTGGGAACATGACTCATCAGTTCTTCGGGGGTCAGAGGCCGGTCACGGCGTATCTGATTTTTTCGGCCAAAGCGGCTGGCTAATCGCATGGGTAACTCCTTAATGCAGCGGGTAAAAATACAAAAGGCCACACTTCCCGAGGGAGGTGTGGCCTGACTTTGTTTATAACGGTGAAGCGCTGGTGGTGGTTATGCAGGGAATTTGCGGATGCCATAACGAGCGATATACCGGTTCAGCCAGTAACCAGCATCCTGCTCAAAGTTCCAGGCTCGCCATACCATGCAATATTCATGACGGATAACCAGACGGAAATGCGTACCCTGGTCGTCCTCTATAGCAACGTTGGAATATTGAGACGCAACCGCCTCTGCCTGCTGGCGCGCAAACGCCCCATCAGGCAATTCAGTGAATTCAGCCATACAGGCTCCTTAAAACAAAAAGCCCCTGCAGCATGTGCGACAGGGGCTGAATCAAACGGGTAAAGAATTGGCTAAGACGCCTTACCTCCGACAACCGTGACTTGCAGCGGTTGGTAATACTGCGGGTCGAAAACAGACATTGGCAGGTCAATCTGGTAACCATTACGCTCTTCCGTTGCCTTCATGATTTCGACGGAGCTGACGTTTTCCACGCATTCGTTCTCCAGCGAGGCTTCCTGAGAGCGGGTGGCATCGCTGTCGCCAAATGCAGCCACCGCCATATTCCCCATCGCCAGCGTGTTTCCCCCTTTATCTTTCAGACGCAGGGAGAGTGTCAAAGGCCCGAACCCTTCACCACTTCCGCCGTTGTCCAGGCGAAACTGCCAGACGCAGATATTGCCCGGCACCCAGACCATGTCGGTATTACGGATACTGATGTAACGCTGTTCTTCGGCCTGAGCCGGTGACAGCAGGCAAAGGCTCAGAGCGCAAACTGAGAGAACGCATTTCAGCTTCTTCATGGATTTTTCTCCTGTTTCTCCGGCAGATAGAGTTTCCCCATGTCCTTGCCATCGTGCGAATACACCACTGATTTTTCACCCGTATAGCTGTCGGTTTCAATCCGGAAGCTCAGGGTGATATTGTCCGCAAGACACAGGGCAGCAATCAGAGGCTGCACCGTTTTCTGCTGCATATCCGCAATGTAGTAATAATTGCCTGACTCACAGCCTTCCGGCGACTGGCGGATTTTCATCACCGTATATTGCGGTGTACCGAAGGCATCCTTTTTTACCCACTCCTGGGCGATATCAGATTTATGCGAGACAACCTTGCTGAATGGTGGTGGAGTCAGGTCTTTAAACCTGGCTATCGCTTTCACGCCAGCATCTTCCTTGCTGTCGCAGCCAGAGGCACTCATTGCACCGATAACTGTCAGAACGGCAAGCACAGGTGGATACAATTTCTTCATGGTGCAGATTCCTTATTATTCGTCCGTTCCGTTGCTTCAGCAGTTGCCAGTTCGTCGGCACAACTCAGCCAGACTCTGTTGGGCTACCCACTGCTGCAGTTTCTGCTCTGAGGCAGAACGCTTCGCCGCCAGGGCCGCCTGCTGCCGTTTGTTGACACAGTTTTCCGGGAATGCAGCAAGTACCTGGTTGCTGTGAGGTTCGTCAGCCAGCTCCAGTTGATACTGGGTGTCGATGATAGTGAAATAACACCCTTTCCCCTGGTCTTCGCCCTGATAGACCGATGTCAGGTCGGAGTAATAACCGCTGGCAGGTTTCAGATTCAGCTTGCGCACGGTATGCGTTTTTTTATCGGCGAGAAAATAAGCTCCACCTCCCCGCTGACGCAGCAGAAATTGTTTAGTCCAGGGGTAATTGCCAATGACACTGGCCTGATAGAGCGTATTGTTTAGCGTGTCGTTATCCATGCCATCGGCCGATTTCCAGCCATCTGCCTGCATGTACTGCCAGAATTTGACGGTACCCACGACAGTTTCAGCAGACGCCGGAAAGACAGTGCCAGCGCAGAGACTGACGGCCAGCGCCGTTGTAGCCAGTAATTTTTTCATCATGATTCCTTATGAGGTAAAAGACAGTCGCCGGTTCTGGCGAGCAGTGAGTGAAAAACGTGAAAATGGGGAAGAGCTCTGAGGAATTCCGGTTCGGCGAGAACATTGCGAATCTGAAGGTCAGGCACGAACAGTTCCGGGTGCAAGGTAACTGCATGGATATCGTTTAGCGGAAACACTGCCACGCGATGATGATGCTCTCCAGTCAGATACCAGTGCCCGCCACAGAGTACGAGGCGGTATGGTGCAAGCCCTGAACAGCGACAACCTTCAGCCAGCAGTGTCACGCGACGATGCTCTGATATAGCCCTGACAAGGCGTGTGAATATGCCTGGCCTGGGCGGCGACAATGACTCCGATTCTGCCCATATGAGGCACGGAGACTCACCGGGCCCACTCAGCAGTGAGCTGACCATGTGGTTATCCATGTCAGGAAACAAGGCCTCCACACCTGACTGACGAGCAAAAGTCAGCACCGCCAGTTCGCGCTGATGGCTACCTGAAAGCAGACGACAGGTGCCGTCGCGATATTCCAGGTCCAGGTACATCAGTCGCTCACGAAAATCCCGGCGGAGGGTACGGAGCGATACACCAAACTCTGCGGCAAGAAGGCCCATATCCAGTGTTTCGCCAGCAACAAGGCGGCTGATAATGAGGGACAGCCGAACCGCCAGCCGCTCATGGCGACGCTCAGTCTGGGACATTAGATTTTCTCCATCCCGTTAACAGCCTGAAAATTAAGTGATTAGTGTAACGAAGGGGTCGGACAGGGTATGGACATGGGAAGGCGTATTTTTTCAGTGCGAGGATTACAGCTGTAATGCGCCTTTACGCGTTGAAGGTGCATTAATCGCTCATTAATTGAGCACGAAAAGGACAGGAAGTGTCCGCTATACGCGGTTTTTCAGAAGAAAATCCAGTCCCAGACGGCACGGGCAACGGTCACCACGGCTTCCCGCACGGTTCGAATCACAGCCCTTACAGGCGCTGGCAGAAAAGATGATGACTCAACATTGCCAATCATTTCATCAACTGCATGACCAAAGCGCTCACGTGCCTGCTTTTTTACCGGCTCGGTGCAGAGCCTTCCATGCAGTTGTGTTGTCAGTGGACTGGTGGCCCGGTCAGGCAGACTATGCATCATAGTATCGACAAGGGTTTCCACGCCCCACCCTGTGCGGGCTGACACCACACAGACAGGATGGTGCGGCAGGAACAACTGCTGCATCGCGATTCTCTTAGTCTCAATCGTTAACTGCTGAGCAGGTGAAGGCGTGCTATCGGTGGTACACCATTCATGACAGGGTTCGGCCTTGTCGACCTGATTAACCACGAACAAAACCCGGTACTGATACGCCAGCATCACCTTGCGATAGAAGTGTTCATCCACTGACAGTGCCCGATCATCAGCCTTGATGACCCATAAAACTAAATCCAGTTCGGGTAGGATGCGGCGATACAGTGCAGTGTATTCTTCATCGCGTTGCTCGCTTTCACCCACACCAGGTAAATCAACAATCATCAGGCTGTGATTGCCATTGCGGAGCCTGAAGCGCAGCACATCGCGGGTGCAGGCCTCCACATCGCTGACCGACGTGACTTCTCCCTGGAACAGGGCATTGCAGAGAGACGATTTGCCTGCCCCACTTTTGCCCATAATGCCAATAACCGGCTCGTACTGTGTGAGACTACGAAGGCGTTTAAGAATAAGACAGCGAAGAGTATGGGGCAGTGAAGCCAAGGGTTGCTCAAAGGCCTTAAGGCCGTCCAACTTTTGCATACAAAGATCTCAGCGTGAAAAATAACAGGCCCCGCGATCCGGTAAAGGATGCGGGTGATTCACGGAGATAATATCTGTCTGAAATTATTTAGAATTTTAGATTAACACGTAAATGACCTTGTGCAGTATAGGACTGAACGATATCCGTTTAGTGCCAGAAGCGGAAGTAGTTAATAATAGTCTATATGGATCAATGGGGAGCAGGTCAATACAGCAAATCAAAATTTGAAACTCAGATAGACTCGCCTTGTAAATGGAGTATTATCATGTTAATAGACGATATTTATTGCATATGTCAAATGCAAAACAATTAAAACTCAGTCAAGGACAAATAAATGTCTAAGTTTAGCAGTTATGAATATTCACCCTATGAGACACGAAAGATATTACGTACTAGGTTTACATCTAATCTGACTGTAACAAATACACATTCACGAGAAATCAACGAAGAGAATCTGGTAGATGATATTCTGGCAGTGGATTATCTGTCTAAAACGGACATAAAAGATAATGCATATTTAATCACTTCGAAATCAGACTACGAAAACACTAAACAGCCACAACATATTGATATTTCGTTTGACGAATTGATTAGTCAAGGCTGGGTCAAGTTAGTATGGGGCAAGTTACGGAATATCGGAAATATCAGAAAAAACATCTATAGCGTTAAGGATGATAAATATTCAGCCATAAAATCACTGCTCCTCAGTCTTGGCAAAAAAACGTATACCATCGTCGCGGATGCAGATGGAGAAAACGAAAAGACTCAAGTATTTGATCATGGCAACTTTAGCTGCCTTTCTCCCGCGTGGGTAGCCGCAAGATTATGGGAAATTACGCTTAACCAGTCTCAGAACAATGCTGATGCATTGAAAAAATGGCTTTCACTTTGGAGTTTATTAGATAACCCTCCGGTTGTATCCAGCATTGCTTGGCGTAAACAAGATGCTCAGACACTCATCCAGACTATCCTTGCAGAACTTAAGCAAGAAAAAGGGTTTACACGATGGGATAACTGCATAGAAGTTCTGGAACGTGAATATACATTACTTAAAGAACTCACGTCGCACCCTGTTTATTACCATGTTAAAACACCTCCCTCGACGCTGGTCGGAAAAGCTATCTGGTCAGAGTCCAGAGAAGTGGAAGGTTACTTTTGGGAATCGTTTGATACTTATGGAGAAATGCATAATTTAATGCATCTGTTATTACTTCAGATAAACAATGATATCCACTGCAAAGTCCCTCATTATTTAATTGAACCTCTAATAGATATGTCTGCCGAATACTGTGAAATGCTGTTTTCAATGTTGCTTCAGGCGAAAAACATGCCCGCCCTATTGGTTGATATTTTGTTCTACCCGCCGAGCTCAGCTTTAGCTTATTTGCTCATCGCAAAATGGCCAATACACACTGGAGCATGGGATCGCAAACTCGTTGAGACTGATTTGCAGCACGCTCGTGAAGCGTGTATTGATGATGCATTAAGCATTCTGACAAGGCACGTATCACTCGGCAGTACTCCACCCTCAGAGATGGCTGACCTTTACAACTGGTTGATAGGTAACAACAGTGAAAAATATATTGATAACCTGAAAACAGTAGACTTAACCATAATAAATTTTAGAAAAGCATTAAGTCAGTTAGACAGGAATATCATATTTGCTATGATTTCGCATCTTTTGGAACATCATGAAATAGCAGGTATTTATTCTCCGGAATTCGCCACGCTGCTGGATTTATGCTCCACGGGGCAGCTTGAGGAAAAAATAGATGCGGGAAAAATTCTCAAACTTTACTCGGATTCATTGCTGAAAGATACAATCGGAAGATCTGTTCACAGGATAGGGAGCGACGAAGCTAACGCTCTTCATAAAATATTAAAGTCAAGCGAAGACACATATGAAGCTTTTCTGTATCCATTTGATGTCACTGCTCTTATAAAAAAAATAAGCGAAGACGATAATATATACTCTGAAGTAGATAAAATTGCACATTCACTCAGAACTCATATTCGTATTTTATGCAGAGCGCTTTCGAAATCTGATGCTCAGTCTAAAACGCAAATAGTTAACTCATTGATAAAATATGTAAAATCTGGAGCTTTATTACATAAAGAAAAAGGACGAATAGATGCTTTTTCCCCGCGTTTTGATCGTTATATATCTTCACCCTCATATATAACTATGGCTTTTGATCTTTCGATTGCGTTACACCTGATTAACGCTGAGCAGCAGAATTATCTGGTTAACGCAATATGTGAAACTGATGAACCTAGTATGTTAGCAACATTACTTCCAATTGTTCCTTTCTCCTTGCGGAGTAAGATAACTGAAAGAATCAATGAATTAACACCTGAAGATGCAGGTGAGATTTATTCCCTGACAGATATGCAGTCGAGGATAGATGAACTGCTTACAGCCGGTGCTGTTACAGCCGCAGAAGCTTATATGAAATCTGAACGAAATTTAAAAACACTGGGGAAAGTAAGAGGCAGAGAAATACTTCGTTTGCAGTACGATCTCCGATTGATGTTTTTAAAGAAAGAATGGGAGAAAATAATTAACCACCCGATACCCGCAGACATCACCCCGCATGAAAAAGATGAGGCAAGCGACGTTTTGGCTCACTTTCGCGCGCTCGCATTCCTATCTTGTGATACACCCAATCCGATATTTTCTCGCAATGAATTCGAAAGGTTGTTTAATAAACAGCCTTCGATTTCACGGGTGACAAACTGGCTTGCAGCAGAACTGCAAATATTAATTCAAGGCGACACATTCGAGCTACTTACAGGAGAAGCTTACAGCGCAGGAGTGGCCGCAGTTTCTAAGCTGGAAGCAATGTTATCCAAAGTAACGGAAGATAATAACAATGAGACATTAAAGTGTAACACAGCCCTGCTACACCTAGTACTCGGTGAGACAGAGAAAGCACTTAATATTCTATCTGGCTTTCAATTCATTATGCTGCAGGATACTGCTTCAGCATATAAGGCAGTATCCTATTACAGACTTGGCAGACTCCTAGAAGCAAACGCAGCGCTTGATACGGCAGAACATATTTTTGGTATCACTGGCGTATTGGCGGCTGCCAGAAATTATATAGCCAAGGGCTCTGTAGCGCTTTCTTTGCCTCAAGTCATTCTTACGGAAGATATTATTAAAGTGGTTTCTTCTGCAATTTTGAAATTTAAAGATATGAATCCTGATAACAAAGCGGAGATCTTAAAGCAGAAGAAGAACTCCTTTGCTGAGGTTTTAGTTGATCACGTAAGAGCAGCTTCTGGCTCGCTTATAGCATTAGTTCCAACAATGAAGCAAATAACAGTAGATGGTTGTGAGGATGATTTATCCGCTTTATTCAGGCATTTTTTATCCGGCCGGCTTGAGTTTTTAGGCTGGACCGTTACAGAACAATCACGTGGCGGATACAGTGGTAATCTCAACCCCGGAGAACGGGATTTGACTATTAGCTGGGGAAACACCGAGCTGTCCGTCATTGAAGCTGTTATTTGTAGTAAACCTTTGACCCAAGATACTCAAAAAGCTGATTTGCTTAGCCATTTTCAGAAATTACTGGGATACACGCATAGCAGGGTTATGTTCCATATAACCTACGCTTACATTGAAGATAAAACTGGTATTTTGGAATTTCTGAAAACCAGCGCCAAAGAACATTCTCCTGATGGTTTTAATTTTATGGGTCTCGAAGATATACCCCATACTGATTCTCGCCCGCCTGGGTTTATTGCGTCCTACAGGGGAGATTTTGAAATCTTTCAGGTAGTGTTTTTGATACTGAATATGGGACAGCAAAGGCAAAAGCGTGCAGCAAAAACTGCTGCCGCAACAAAAAGAAGAAAAGCACCAAAAAAAATTGAGGCCAAATAAGAATGTGCAGCTAATGTCACTGTTTTTTGGCATTAGCTCAGATTTACCATACATTAACCATGTGCTGGCTTTTGGGGAAGCCGGACTCGTTTCAGGGCGTGCTGCCCCTCAGCTGATAGAACGAGCGTATATTCGCATCTCCCATTCCAGGAGTCATGCAGCTTTCACATCCATCGCCAACAAAAGGTAAGTAAACGGGTTCAGAGTAATTGGACTTGGAAGGACAGTTTTTAACAGGAATGCTAACTGTACTGCCCCCCGAAATTCGACTCCCTCCTTCCAAGCTGCCCATTCAAACTATTTTTTACACCATTGATGCCTGTAGTAGTTAATGTTGAGCAGGTCACTGTTAGCAATGTCCGTAGATCGCTCACAGCGGACCTGCAGTTTTGTTAGCTTGCCCGCTTAGTGCCAGGAGCGGACGTTGCGAATGCTTTAGTCTGTTGATCAATTCAGATATTAATTGATTAAAGGCATGGTAATGTTTAGGCTCTGTAGGATAAATTTCCCGCCGTATTTTCGGTTATCAATAGCTTGTGGAGTTAACTCTCAGAGGGGGTAGTTAGTGGGAACAACAATCGAGGACATCCAATACGAAGAAATGTTAAATGCACTTGTCTTCGAAAAAGTAATGCAGAATGAAGCAAAAAAACAATGTATTTACATTTTTGTTGAAGGTGAGTCTGAAGAACTTGCTTTTCAACACTTACTTGAAGGCTGTGGTATAGATTTTGATAAGTTTGGTATTGTAATTGCAAATTACAATGGAATTGGTAACTTAAAACACGCCATAAGACTTCTACATAAAACATTGAGCCATGATCGACCAATAATAGTAACATATGATGATGATCATGAAGGAAAAAAAATAAAGAAAATAAATAGCCCATTGATAACATACTTTAAAATACCATTTAGCCCTGTAGTTTCTTATAATGATGGTTCTTTAGGCGGAACATTTGAAGAAAGCTTTCCTAAAGATTGCTTTATAGATGCTTGCTTTCAGCAAAATGTTATAGCTAGTTCCTTTTTATCAAAACGCAATGATTTTGAAAAAAAATTTAATCCAACTGAGCCATGGTTATCTCAATTAGCACAATTCATTGCCTCCAATGGTGGGCCTTCTAATTCTATAAATAAAATAAAACTAGCTGAAAACATGATGTTTTCAGTATCTCAGATCCCTGAAACCTATAATGAATTAGCCAAAGTAATTATTGATATTCGAAACAAAAATCCAATAAAGCATCCTGAAGATGTAGATTTCAATTTGTAAAAAATACTATAAATTTTCATAAGCAGCTCTTTCCACATTTGGTCGATATTATCGCAACATCCTATTTTCGCTCACAACGGAGGTTCTGCACAGTCAGAACGTCCGCCCTGTACCTAAAGCAGACGTTCCAACAACTGAGCTACTTAATCGTGATGAATATCTTGAATTTTGTTTTATAAAATATAATGCAACTCACACCATAGGTAATACATCATTGGATAAATATTCCATTAGATTTTCATTACGTAGCACGCCGTCATAGAAAATATATCCCCAAGAGTTAATTGACTTTTCAAGAGCCATATCACGAAAATTTTCCAACTGCTCTCTTACATTCAAACCTTTACGGCGTATTTTCCCCACGAGACGCAGTAATCGTAAATAATTACTTTTAAAATAACGATTGTAGCGTGCAGGTATTTCTAATTCCGTTATATGTCTCGAAATTAATTTTTGCAACTCTCTGTCAATATCAGGATGTGGATAAAGTTCAATTGAAGTAGGTGCATTAAATGGTTCATGAATATCCAAAACTAGCACTTGTTGTTCTATAAAATCATCAAAGTAAGGGTGAATAAAAAATCGGTTACCTTCATCATCATTTATCTTAACGCCCTTAGCACCTTGGCAAATATCACACATTGGGAAAAGATTTACTAATGTGACTGAAAACTCAGGGAAAATATCTTTTGGCAAATAATGATCAAGAGTATTAGGAGTTCCATCTTCGCCGCATGCCGGGCAATAATCTAACTCTCGATTTCGCAAATTTTCCAGAAGGGGTTTCTGAACAGATTGCTCCCCTGGGGATAGATATAGGTTTTTGAATCGCCCATGAACTGATGGATCACTCATCTCTTCCCAAACTTCAATAAACTCTGAATTGCCACCAATTTCAATATATTTAAGGACCCGCATTCTCCATGCTTCTTTGATCCGGTTAAAATAAGCTCGATGTTTACCCCTCTGGCGCTCTTCAACAATGCGCTCAAGTAACTCAAGATCATTCAGCTCTAAACGAGGGTAGTTAAGGTGTATCACCACTTATCCTCCGCCATTGCATGGATCTGAATCAACATCTCTTCGTTGATGTTGTTACCTAAGGCTTCAATAAGTTTTTTTGCAGACCCGTACTCTTCCAACTTTTCTAGTAGCCACGCCTCGAATGGTTTAGAAACAGATTTATCGCCGAATACATAAGACGAAATCCGTTGTATATCTCCACCAAAAGTTTCAAAAGGGGGATGGTTGATAAATAGACCATCATTAGTGCGTTCAAAAACATGTACACAGTGTCGGGGCAGTTCACGCACAGTTACTAATGAATGTGTGGCCAGCAAGGCCTTGGAACTATAGTTACTAAGGATTTTCTTCAACATTTGGATGAATGCAATTTCAAGCGTCGGGTGTAGGAATAGTTCAGGTTCATCAATTAATATGAGACTGTTTCGGCGCATTGCTCCTAAGATATTCGTAACCATGTAGGAAAACAGTCGCTGACCTGAACTCAATTCAATAGGTGAACCACCCTTAAGGAAAACAATTCCGGTACGGGCATGGAGATACTCACGTAATTTTTTTGTATCAGGTTCATCCATACGGGATGGACGAATAGGAATATATGCATCTGGTTGCTCATTGCCACCAATTATCTCATCGACTTTGATGTATGAATCCTCCAGTAGCCATGCACCATCTTCAAATAGTTGAGCTTCATCTTTGAAACCAGCAACACCAATGGCGATATCATCAAAATCAATTGCGATTTTGAGTACAGAATAAAGGGTCATAATCTTATTGGACCAAGTCTTAATTGCACCGTATTTACGATCATCCTCAAGACATGATATCAAGGAATAAGCAGCATTAAGATGAGGCCATTGTCGAGATAAACGGATTTTTTTATATTCTTTTCCGTTAGAATCCTTTCCTGTTTCATAAGTTCGTAAGCCAAAGTATCGATAAATGCCATGATCTTTTCGCTCAATACCATTCTTTCTATCAGAAACTTCACTATCAAGTGGGAACAATTCAAATGGACTGTAAGAAACTACTACAATCTGATTAATGTTAGGTTCTTCTTCGAAACCTGTTTTGTTTTTTTCACCCGGGACTTGTCTAAGCCAGTCATCGACAATCTGAATTAAAGCTTGTGATTTTCCAATACCATTGGGACCAATCAGGACATTAATATCATGTGGTAGTGGCGTAACGGTAGCAAAATTCAGATTCAAGGGTTGGATATCTCCCGCAGATGTTAGAAGGCGAAAGATCATGTTGCCTATACTAATCCCTTGCCTGTTTAGAAAGCGCCATCCATCTAGAAATGCTTTAATAGACCCACGCTCACGTTGGAGCGACTTCTTAAACCCGTCTGAGTTAACTAATTCTAAGCTATTGGTATCTTCAAGAATATGAACCATATAACTCGCGTCACAGAGAATTTCTGCAACCTTAGTGGCAGCGTCCAAACCAAGGTACCCATCTATTAGTTCATAAAAAGTAATATCTTCCGGATTTGAAACATAGGATAAATCTTTAATAGGGAATACACCATCCCATCCTTTTGAGACAAGTTCATCAAGAAAACTGAAAGATATCATTTGATCTTTGATCAAAATCTTAAGAGTTGGAAGTTCAACCTCTTTGCCACCAATCTGACAGTATATTGGGAATGATGTTTTGTAATCGAAGTCATCCCATCGGTCGTATAGTAATAGGATGACAGTATGATGCGATTTAAGGATAGCCTCCCGTTTTACGCTATCCTTCCCTACATAAATTACGTCCATATGAACCTCTTTCTAATTGACAGTCGTTGAGGATTACTACTTTTCCTTTTATTTATCATCTAGAATCGTTCGTGTCGATTTCTTAGTCACCATGTAGTGGTGCACGAAATTTGGCCACTGGAGCAAATATGTAAATGTCCGTTCCTCGCTCAAAGCAGACCACATCCTCTGAGCCTCCCATAACTGTCCGCCTTGTACCAGAAGCGGACGGCATTAATCCAGCTTCCATCACATATTCGAAAGCATTTTCATGTTAATAGGAAGCGCTTAAGCTTATGTCAGGAAAAAGGAATCCATATTCTAACTTAAAATTCGTTGATTTTTATGTAAAATAGTGGTAATAACCTAATGATAAAATAATATATCAAGGACCTAATTGTGGCCGATTATATAAACAGCAACATATTATGTGAGTCATATGTTCATGTTGAGCCAGGATGGTTGAAACAGGTAAGTGCTGTAATTCGTAAAGAAAAGTTATCACTAATTAGAAACGAAATAGAGGATTTTGCTGACAAAAGAATAAAATTCTTTTTATCTGATGATGTTTTAATTGAAATTAAATTTACTGAAGGTTCAATTAAAGCAAAGGTAACTGCTTATGGTCCAATTATTTTATTGATCGGTTCAGCAATATTAAATTACTCAAGCTTTAGAGAAAGTGTGAAGCAGTTGGCCTCTGATATGTATCGTGCGTCATCAATGTTATCCTCAGAAATGCTTTTCCAGACAAACTCTAGAAACAAGAGTGAAATCCTTCGTATTGAAGCCAGAAAAGGAATCGTTGGGTCCATAGAGAGAATTAATAATAAAATTGATTCCATTAACTCTCAATTAGATGGTAAAGAACTATCACCTACGCGTATAAATAGCGAGTTACTTGATCTAAATGATATGATCCTAACGCTACTATCGAACCTAAAAAACGCAGAAGATACAAAATTAGTTGCTTCAGCATTAAGTGATGGTGTATCTAAATTATCAATACGTAAATCTCGCTTTAAGCTCAAGAATAAGCTCGATGAATCAATGTATGCAAGCCTCCTTAATGAGAGGAAAAGTATTATTAAAAATCTCGCCCAATATAAATGATAAGAGTGCGGGAACACTGCTTTCATTCGCGTCCGTATGTCCACTTTGTGCCAACAACGGACATTATGGAAGGTCAGAATAAAAGATTAAAATGGGATGCTGTGTGCAAAAAAACGCATTTTTTGCGGTTTTCTCAAGGTTTTGCTCTGCACCTTCCTGGGATACTCCACCAACAGAATACGAAAATCAATATTATCAACGACCCGGAAGTGTTTAGATTATCCGTGGCTATTCAGAGTACAACAAAAACCTATCTTTTTACGCCACATCCAGATCACACCAACTGCCTTTACGCGCTGGTGCGTATCAGATATCAATACTTATGCTTGGAACTCCGGTTCATGTCAGACAGAGCGTCTACACTGCAGCGCAATATATTTTTTATCACATTACTGACTTTCACCGGCACAAGGTAATTCAACCTGGATGAGTCTGAGGTTGCCACGGGATAGATGAAAACGCATGGCATGGCAGGAACAAGAATCAACGTTACTTTTTGCCCTGGTAGACCACTGTGATGTTGTCTGGTTTTCTTAACGTCGGGGCCGTAGCAGGGTCAATCAGGTACACAGGTACTATCACGGCATTTTTCCCACTAAACAGGATTGGCACCCAGCAGTGAACTCGTGGGTCTCCTGTCGTCTCCGGGATACCACTTGTACCGTATGACATAAGATCAACCACATTGATAAAAAGCGCCTTACCTATATCAAAGAAAAACTCGTTAAAAACCACATCTTTTGCCAGCAAAATCACAGCGTCACCTGCCGCAAATTTGACTGGCGATGAGGGGAGTTCTGAGGTCTCGGCATCAGCAAATATAATCCTTTCGGTATAGATAAAACAGGCGTAACGGGCATCCTGTTCTGACCTCTCCAGGATAAACTGACAGAGCTCTTTGATATGTCGATTTTCGACCCTGCCAACTGCATTATCCCGACGGTAGTGTCGTTTATGTTCGCGAACATGCACCTTGCCATTGACGCTGTCAAAGTCATACCCTTTTCCAACCTGGAGCTTACTTTCCCAGATCTCCATGCAGTACTTTTCAGCAGTCACAACATTTCTTCGGCGAGGCAAATCCTGCTGGTAGACACCAGACAGTAGCCGGGCCTTAAGTTCGTCCGCAAGCTGATAATAACGATTAATATCTTTCAGTACCGGAACGGTGGCATCCAGCAATGTGGAAATAACCTGCGACCGTGAGATCTTCTGTTTTTTGCTGTATTCATCAACAACACGCAGAATCTCAGAATTGGTTACATTGAAAGTAATTCGTTCTGACATGCCAATCACCTATTAAGCATTTTTGGGAAAGTGCATAACAATTAACCTTAAAAACCCTAATTATCAACAAGTTTGTTTTTTTGATCTTTCTCTTTCGTTATCAATTCATAGTAATATGCTCTCACGTAAAAATACTGAATATGATGCTGTCAGGACAGCCTGGATACCAGGAACGAACATTTGGGTTTTTAGTATAATTAAGGTCTTCATGTTTTAAGAACTTCCTCTTCATATCCCCTCCCGCTGTGATCCGCTTAACCCGTCTGTATATCTCCTGTTCCCACAGTACTGCTCAGTAAACAGAAATACCGTGACTTTCCTGCATAAAAATTACGTATCACCACCTTCCTTTGTACACACACTACAGAGGATTAAATCATGGACTTTCCCTGGCCCTGGAACCGCAAATACACGATGAACTGGTTCCTGCTGTCGTTACTGAACCACCATCTTGATCAGCTACTGGGACGTTACTCCCGCCTTCAGCCCCTCAGACTCGATGTGTTCTATCAGAATGACACGTGGCGTTATAACCATCACGGATGGTACGAGACAGAAAGGGAGGTACGTCAGTTAACAGAACATCTGATGTTAGAGAGCAACATCGTAGGTCACTTCTGGGTGCTGGAGTGTACTTCCCGACACAAATGCCATGCCCATATCGTGATGTATCTTGATGGTCACCATAACCAGGCCACCTTTCCAATGGCTGAACAGGCAGGGGCTGTCTGGCAGAAGATTACACAGGGTGAGGGGTACCACAATCGCTGTGATCGTAAGAAATGCTACGAAGCCGATATCACCCGTCCCGTCAATTACGATGATGCTGCAGCCATCGACAACCTGCGCTATATCATCAGCTACCTCGCCAAGGAGAAATCAAAACACGGGCAGACTTACTACGGGGCCAGCGAGGTACCACCCGCAAGTGGACTGGGCAGACCGCGAGGGCTTCGATAAAACGACGCACTTTTTTACGTCAGTTCCGGTTGTTATGCCGGAGAAGGCTACAGTGATTCATCACACGACTCCGGTACTTACTTAGCTACCGGAGAATCTCATCATGACCATTAAACCTTCCCTGTCTGAAGACCAGTTCGTCAATATGGCTTTCATTACCCATCTCACCGGATTAACCGATAAATGGTTCTACAAGCTCATCAAAAACGGTGAGTTTCCGGCCCCCATCAAGTTTGGTCGTAGTTCCCGCTGGCGACAGAGTGAAGTCGAAGCCTGGCTACAGGCCCGCATTGATGCATCCCGTGGGGAGAATTCCGCCCTGGCAATGACCCACAAACTTACTGTAACTCCCGTAGAGGCGTTGTCATGAAAACGCCGTATTCCCGTCATGACTTCCTATTGCAGCATTACCAGCGCTGGCTGGACGATTTCACCCGTCTGGCTGTACGACATGGGTTGTGTCACCCGAACATCCAGGCCAGTCATCAGCTCACCATAGGTTCGCTCCGCTTCACGGGTACGGGGCAGGTCACTGCCGTGGTACCTCATGCTCTGTACCGGTTGTTCTGCGGTAATCAACCTCCGGTCATCACGGTGACAGAGGACATGTCCACCCGGCTGGATTCAGACACCACGCTGCTGCTTCACCATCCCATGCTGGAAGGCATATTGCTGAGTGAATGCGCCCGACTGAAGCAGTTCCCGGTACAACGGGCACTGCTGGTGATGCTACAGCGACTGACCAGTCAGGAAATCCGACACAAAATAGTCTGGCTGTGCTGGTGCGATTTGATGTGCGGGGATGACCCTTGCGACTGGTTGGAGCGTCTGGTCGGACAGCCAGACGACGCGCTTTATCTCTGGCTGGGTGACCGCCAGGATAGTGATCCCGTTTTAACCTTGATGATGGATGAATACCTGCTGTTTACCGGCAACTGAGCCAGAGACGAAAGCACATCATCCTCCCCCAATCCCGCATTACTTTCCACAGATGCCGTTTCCCGCACCGCTTCACACTAGCGGAACGGCGCTGTCTGCGATTCAACGATAAGGATTTACAGATGAACTCAACCATTTTTACCGCGCACTGTCAGACCTGGCTTGATGACCTCACCCGGCTGCAGGTCACTCATGGGCTCTGCCAGCCTGAAATTAAAAAGTGGCACAGGCTGACAGTGACGTCCTGCTCGTTACCAAACGGGCTTACCGGACTGCTCATTATCCCGCAGTTTTTGCTGACAGTAACGCAGGCTGCTTGTGTGGAAGAAGAATCGGTAGCGGGACGTATCATTAAACGTGCTGAGGGGCCAGCGCTGGCGGGGATGTTGCGCAGTGAATGTTACCGACTGGGACTCAGTGCCATTGCTGAGCAGTTATCGCTGCTCTTCCGCCAGTATCCACAGCCCGGTATACGTGAATCACTGATGTTGCTGTGCTGGTGTGAGCTGGTGAAAGGGATTGAGCCGGAAGCATGGTACGCACTGCATCTGCTGTTTCCGGCCACGCTGAAGAAATGGATCAATACACGACAAAAAGAGTTCAATGGTTTATCGGCACTGACTGAGGATTACATTCGTGCCACCCGGCCACTATGAAGGTCGGATACCTGTCCGTAACAGCGATCCGGTACCGAGCGGCATGCGCAATGTACCGGAGCATATGACCTGGATTGAGCAGAAAAATACGCGCTTACTGTATGGCTGTAACGGAGTAGCTGACCATCAGTTAACCGTGCGCCGACGAAGTATCGATTTCTGAGTCTGACAGTTTTTACGTCAGCATTCCATTATGTGACAGCCACACCAATCCCCCCTTTAATCATCTAATCGCAAGGCACAGGCTTCCCTTTTCGGGACGACTTGCGCCTGCCCTCAGGAGTCTGAAGATGTTTGCCAAATTCTTCCTCGCACACAACGATAAACGGCGCTGTGTGACCTGCCATACCGATAGATACATTACAGTACATAACATCCAGATCGAGGTACTGGCATGCGCATGCTGAAATGTTACATTGCCAATAATCGTGACGGGCACATTGTGACTGCTAAAGACGCGATGCAGTCACCAGGCAGGGTATGGACCTGCTCTTCCTGTGGCTGCCAGTTGATACTTCATGCGGGTTCATCTGGTGAGTCCCCCTGGTTTGAACATGACCAGCGAACAGTGACGACGAACGTTCTGATGCAATGTACCCATCTCGATCCTGAAGTGAAAGCCGAAGCTCGATGCCAAAAACTACGCAGTATCATCGGCAATCTGGATGCACCTGTAATGGTGCTGTTCTGGCATTGCGTGTGGTGCGGAAATCATTACAGTGGGAAAAAGCATTGCACTTCATGCGGAACAGGCATCTACAGTATCGAAGAAACTGACAAACAATCAGATGCGAACTGATTGGGCATGGGTTATTTCCTTAATATGATGAAGATCGCTTTAACACTCATGTTATTTCAGGAAATCTTATGGAGTTTTTAAACGATGAGCTGACAGAAATACAGCAAGTAAAGCGGGTGGTTCAGCAGGCCATCGACCAATACCCACGTCTGGCTGTATTTCGGTTGACGTTGGACTGCCCCAGCCCTGAGTCAATAGGGTGTTTTCAGGATACCGTCTACCGAAAAGTAAGTGAACTGGCAGCAATCCGACAATTGAGCGGCAGACCATCGCCACCAACAATTCTCAGATGGATTGGAAGCAAAACTTATCCCCACTCATATCAGACACTACTGATGCTCAACCAGGACACTTTTTACCTTTCCCGACACGACCTACTTCCGGAGAAGTGTTTCCAGACAATAAAAACTTTGCTCCGTCAGGCATACAATACAATCCGAATAACGAATGAACTGTATCAGAGTAATGAAACAAAAATAAGCGTCTTAAGAGTGGACAGAACCCAGGCAGGACACTCTGACGCTGAGCATAAATTATTACAGGAAAATGCCCTGTCGTTTCGACCTGCAGCGATTACACAGAGCCCCAGTATCTTTCCCTGACTGAGTGACGAAACTAAAGACGCTCCCCAGCTATACGCTGCGTATGTTCAAATATCAGATCTAAATCACAGTATTGTTAAACATACCTACATCATAAAGAAAGCTCCTACCAGTTCTCCTCATGAAGATTTGGTACGATTTCAAAATGCTCTAAAATGTGATGTATTCGAGGGACCCTGGAGTCCCTCTTTTTTATTCCACGCTGAATAACATCTCCGTACAAAAATCATTCCTGCTGCACCTTCCTTTCAGGAGTTAAATAATGCGTAAAGAAATATCAATTACATCACCAGATAATTATTTGGCGACAATACAATTTCGACTGGATGAAATGACTAATAATAATGTTGATCAGGAAGACTCACATGAGGAAACGTTGCGTTATCATACTCTGACCTGGGTAAACGCAGCTTCTTCAAATGGAAAAAAAATTGCATTCATCGCACCAGTTTTTCTGGTGCGGTGTCTGAATCCTGTAACCAGGCCAGCATATGTCCTCCCGCCATCGTGCGAATTACCGGAACCATTCACAACTGACATCCCATCTCTTTGTCATATTTTACTGAACGAGCTTCAGCGACTGGGTATGATGAAAAGGTATGAAGGGTTAAAAAACACGTTAGAGTTAATAAAACAGAACTGGCTAAAAGAAAAGCTGGTTTTGGCTAACTGGTATCTTTTGATGTCAGGGGAAAATTATTGGATATACAGTAACCAGAGCACATGCGATGATAATGTTCTGGATTCAGAGATAACCCGCTGTCTTCAGGCACACGGACATCTTCATTCAGAGATAGATGCCTGTGTCTTTTTTTCACACTTCGGGTGTTGGTCAACAACACCATATTTCTCTGACAACTTATCTGATAGCGACTGATTTAACCCCTTCTATTTTCAAAATTTCCGGGCACAGATCGCTGATGGAACTCCCGGGACGCAATGTCAGGACCAAAAGCAATTCCCATACATTCTCTCCTGAGGAACTTTTTTTCAGAGAGCGAAAAGCAAAACGTATTGACCTCGTCTGAAGCACAGTAAATACCCAAGGAACGCTATCCGGACCCAGTTTAACCAGCAAACCACAGTGTCTGCTTAACAAGCGATTACTCAACTGACGAAACACTTCCAGTACAACAAGCGTTAATACGGCCCCGTAGATACCAATTTCATACAAACCACTCCCGATAACCAAGCCAATAGCCGCAGTAACCCACATACCTGCGGCTGTAGTCAGTCCCTTAACAACCTGTTTCTGAATGATTATGGTTCCGGCCCCCAGAAATCCCATACCGCTGACCACCTGTGCAGCGATACGGCTTGGATCTAAAGCGACATGGCTTTCCAGCAGAATATCTTCAAAACCATATTTGGAAACAATCATAAACATGGCGCTACCAATACCAACCAGAATATGCGTTCGTAACCCCGCTTCCTTCGCACGCAGCTGACGTTCAATCCCAATAAATCCACCTAATAATCCAGCCAGTGCAATTCTGAGTAGTAAATCAGTAACCATTATTTACATCCATTTCTTAATAAATATTCAGTACAACTCTGTTTAATGAAACCGGAGGATAACAATCGAATCTGTCAGCTGAATGATGACTGTCTTCAGCTGCACAAAAATACACCAACCAAATCGCTATACGCTAAGTGAGAAACAATAAACAATTTGTGACAACCATCACAATTCAGTGAATGTAAATATCTCATACCTCTGCAATTACCCCTCCAACATGGTTGACCATAAAATCCACACTCTGTGGTTGTTTATACCACCAAATAACAGCAAAACAACGTAACCATCCATTTCCGAGTAATTTTCGGCACAACAACAGAACTTTCACTTACGGCCTTTGAAAAGGTATGACATAATAAGATTAATTTGTAATGAAAAGAGAACCTGAATTTTTTTACCCAGTCATAACATCATGTTTCCTGCCTTATATTCCCCACGGAAACCGTAATCATGAAAATTATTCTTAAATTACGATCGATATACTCGATCGATACGATCGATTTTGTTCAATTTTAATTCGCTAAGATTTTTCCTATAAATAACCACACATGAACTGTGGCTATGTCATTTATTAATATTTACGTCTGACCTTCCTGAACCGGGAATATTTATCAGTTCTCTCCGGGATGAGAGAAAACTCGTCTGAATATTATTCAGTTCATGTATCAACACCTGCCTGTCTGGATTATTTTATTTGTAACCAAGGAATTGATATGTTCAGAAAAACCTGCCTGACCGTGTTAGCCACCGCAGCCATGCTGAGTGGTACAAACGCCTTTGCCGACCCTCCCACCTCGGGCCCCTTTGGACAGGGCACCATTTTCTTCCACGGTACAGTGACTAACTCCCCCTGCAACATCGCACCGGGTGATGACGCTCTGAAAGTGGAGTTTGGCCAGGTGTCTTACCGCGCCCTGAAAACAGCAGATGCCACCACAGCATCCCAGCCGATTGTTATTCATCTGACAGATTGTTCATTTGACCCGGATACCGCATCGCCGGTAACCCGCCCGGAGGGTCTGATGTCTAAAGTGAAGGTAACCTTTACCGGGGACGCAACCAGCAATAATAAAGGGTATGTGAATACGGGCAGTGCCACCAACGTTGCTGTCCAGTTGCTCAAAAACGATAACAGCACACCGATCCCACCGGGTTACGTTCCGACCGATGCTGATGCCCAGCAGCTGCAGCCCGGTAATAATGAACTGCGTTTCTTTGCCCGACTGCTGGCTCTTGGTGCCGCCACGCCGGGTGAGGTTAAATCTCAGGTCACCTACACCCTGACCTACCTCTGATCCCAGAAAAATAAAAGCAGTGGCTGTGCAGACCGTCCCGGAAGGGGCGCCGGGACGGTTTTGCCTCTGACAATGTTTTCCGCACCCGCATTCCCGGTGATAACCGCAGACAGAACCCAAAGACATGAAACTGACCCGGCTCGCCATACTCATCACCCTGACGCTTTCCGCACGCCCGGTACTGGCCACGGAATTTAACGTCAATATGCTGAACACAGAGGACAGAAAACACGCTGACCTCTCGGCCTTCAGCCGGGAAGGGTATATTGCGCCGGGCAACTATCTGCTGGATATCTGGCTGAACGAGCAGTCTGTCCGGGAGCAGTATCCTGTCAGTGTGGTCCCGGTTAAGGGGGCCGGCAACGAGGAAGACTCCGTCATCTGCGTGACGCCTGAGCTGGTGGATATGCTGGGCCTGAACGCGGAGACTCTCAGTCGTCTGAAACCCGTTTCCGGTACACAGAGCAAACGCTGTCTGGACCTGCGGACACCGGACAGTCAGGTGCGTTACAGCGCGGCGCAGCAGCGACTGACCTTTGTGATACCGCAGGCCTGGATGCAGTATCAGGACCCGAACTGGGTTCCCCCTGCCCGCTGGAGTCAGGGCATCAGTGGCGCGCTGCTGGACTATAACCTGATGGTCAGTCGTTATATGCCGCAGCAGGGTACCTCCAGTACCAGCTACAGTCTGTACGGCACCGGTGGACTGAATCTGGGGGCCTGGCGACTGCGGAGTGACTGGCAGTACAGCCGGTATGACACTGGTCAGGGAAGCACACAGTCCGATTTTTATCTGCCCCAGACCTACCTGTTCCGTCCCCTTCCATCGGTGCGCTCCAGGCTGACGCTGGGGCAGACTTACCTCAATTCTGCCATTTTTGACTCCTTCCGTTTCGCCGGCGTCACGCTGGCCAGTGATGAGCGTATGCTACCACCGTCCCTGCAGGGGTATGCCCCGCAAATCAGCGGCATTGCGAACAGTAATGCTGAGGTCACCGTCAGCCAGAACGGTCGCATCCTGTACCAGACCCGTGTGTCTCCCGGCCCTTTTGTCCTGCCTGACCTGAGTCAGAACATCAGCGGTAATCTGGATGTCACGCTCCGGGAAAGTAACGGAACCACACGCACATGGCAGGTCAACACCGCCAGCGTCCCGTTCATGGCCCGCCGGGGACTGTTACGTTATAAGGTGGCGGCTGGTCGTCCGCTTTACGGCGGGTCGCACAATAACCGGGCGGTCAGCCCGGACTTTCTGCTGGGGGAGGCCACCTGGGGGGCCTTTAACAGCACCTCGCTTTACGGCGGGGTCATCGCCTCCACCGGGGATTATCAGTCCCTTGCGCTGGGTGTCGGCCAGAACATGGGGATACTGGGAGCGGTGTCCGCGGATATCACCCGCTCGGATACCCGCCTGCCGCAGGGACTGCGTCAGACCGGATACAGTTACCGGATAAACTATGCCAAAACCTTCGATAAAACCGGCAGCACCCTGGCGTTTGTCGGTTACCGGTTTTCAGACCGCCATTACCTGTCCCTCCCGGAATATCTGGCGCGCCGGGCGGTGAACGGCGGTGACGTCTGGCACGAAAAGCAGAGTTATACCCTCACGTACAACCAGTATTTTTCCGCTCCCGCCATGAGCGCCTCCCTGTCCGTCAGCCGGCTGGCTTACTGGAATGCGGAATCAAACAATAACTGGATGCTCAGTCTGAACAAAAGCTTCAGCATCGGGGCCATTCGCGGAATTTCTGCCTCCCTGTCGCTGGCCCGTAACCAGTACGCCGGCGGCGGAACGCAGAACCAGGTTTATGCCTCCGTGACCGTTCCCTGGGGGGAAGGACGTCAGGTCAGCTATAACGCGCAGCGGGATAACCGGGGAAGCCTGCAGCAGAACGTCAGCTACAGCGATTTCAGCCATCCCGACACCACGTGGAATATCAGTGCCGGGCTGCGTCGTGATGACAGTACCGGCAGCAACAGTAACTTCAGCGGCAGTCTCCAGAGCCGGATGCCCTGGGGACAGGTCAGCGCGGATGCCACCCTGCAACCCGGTCAGTACCGCAGTCTGGGCCTGAGCTGGTATGGCTCGGCTACCGCCACGGCGCATGGTGCGGCCCTCAGCCAGTCCCTGTCCGGTAATGAGCCCCGGATGATGGTGGATACCGGCGGCGTGGCCGGCGTCCCGGTCTCCGGCAACAACGGCGTGACCAACCGCTTCGGAATTGCGGTGGTCAGCGGTGGCGGCAGCTATCAGCGCAGCGACATCGCGGTCGACGTCACCCGTCTGCCGGAGGATGTGGAGGTCAGTGATTCGGTTATCAGCCAGGTCCTGACGGAAGGGGCGATTGGTTACCGGCGTATCAGCGCCAGTCGGGGGGCGCAGGTCATGGGACATATCCGCCTGGCTGACGGCAAAGCACCGCCGTTTGGTGCGCAGGTGATTTCAGAGAAAACGGGTAAAACACCGGGGATGGTGGGCGATGACGGGCTGGCATATCTGACCGGCATCGGTGACGAAGACCGCAGCGCGCTGGCGGTTTCCTGGAACGGGCGCGTGCAGTGCCGGCTGACCCTGCCGGCAGACCTGACGCTCAGCCAGGGGCCGCTTCTGCTGCCCTGCCGGTAAGCCTTTTCCGGGGTTTTCCCCGGACGAACAACAGGGAGAACACAGAGTGAAACACAGCAGTATTACCCGGGGCGCGGTGATTGCCCTGGCGGCGTGGAGCCTGAACGCGCAGGCCGCCGTCAACGCGGATCGCACGCGGGTCATCATGAGCGGGAACGAAAAAACGGTCTCCGTCACCCTGACCAATGAGAACAAAACGATGCCCTTTCTGGCCCAGTCCTGGGTGGATGACAGCAACGGCAGACGAAGCAGCATGCTGATGGTGCTGCCGCCGCTGCAGCGAATTGATGGCGGTCAGAAAACGCAGGTCCGCATCATGCAGGTACAGGGGACCGGGCTGGATAAACTGCCGGCGGACCGGGAAACGCTGTTCTGGTTCAACGTCCGCGAAATCCCGCCAGAGCCGGAGACAACGAATGTCCTGCAGCTGGCCCTGCAGAGCAGGCTGAAGCTGTTTTACCGTCCGGTTGCCATTAAAAAAGGCAGCAATGACACCTCAGAGAAAAAACTGACGGTGGAGCGGGAGGGAGGGAAGCTGGTCCTGAAAAATCCGACGCCTTACCACATCACCCTCGCCTGGCTGGGGACCACCCGTCGTGAGCGCCTTGAAGGCTTCAGCGAGGGGGTGATGGTCTCCCCGCTGAGCGCGCTGCCGGTGAAGGCCATCCTGCCGGCCGGGTCCACCCGGCTGTGGGTAGGGTACGTGGACGACTACGGCGGGCTGCAGATGAACCAGTACACCTGTAACGCGCAGCGTTGTGCCATGTCACTGCGGGAGACAACACCATGACAGTACGGAGACGCCTTCTGCCGGCGGTGTTCTGTCTGCTGGCCGGGTACAGCCTCACGGCAGCAGCGGCAGACTGGAATGATCACTCCTCCTGCACAGGAACGGGCATCACGACTTTTCCGCTACAGAACATCACCTTCTACGCGGGCCGGCTACCCGCTGACGGAACGGTTTTGTACACCTCCCCGGCGTATCCCCTGTCGTATAAGTGTACGACCGAGCTGAACAGCCAGGCCATCTTTGCTCCCTCGCTGCAGAGACTGGGAGACTTTCAGGGGGTGGTTGATGCCCTTCAGCGTGCCGGACTGGGGCTGGATATCATCCTGCAGGAAACGGGGCAGCCAGAGGTGACCTGGTCCTGGCACGACATGCAGATACAGAATACGAAAAGGTTTGGTGCCTCCATGCCATCCAACGCCACTGATATTCCTCGTTCTGCCACCTTTAAACTGAGACTGTTTGTGGCGAAACGAATCGACAGTGCGCAGATTGTCCAGGTCCCCGCCCTGAGCGCCTTCAGCATCATTCCCGGCCCGAATCTCACCTCCTCGCCGGGTGTATACCTGACATCCACCGCGTTTTCCATCCGCTATATGCCGGACAACTTTGGCTATGTCAGTCTCAGCCCCACCACGGTCAACCTCGGTCACATCTACACGAATTATCAGAATCCGGCCAAACGGGCCCGTTTTACGGTCACGGCGGGTCAGCGGATGGGCGTCGGGGGACCCGATGGAACTTTTACCATCCCCCTGCAGACCACGTTTACCGCCACCGGTAAGACGCTGACCGATAACGGTCAGGCGGCTCGCATGACAAACGAGGATGGTCAGGCGAACGGACTGAAACTGAGCATTCTGGACACGTCTTCCGGCGACAGGCTGACCTTCGGGCAGCCCTCCGACCTGGGCAAACTGAAATCCGGCGGAACCGGCATCCCCGCGACGCCGGTCAGTAAAAACTATACGGCACTGCTGGAACAGGATGCCGGTGCACCACTGAAAACAGGGCCTTTCTCAGCGGATGTGGTGGTGACTGTGACGTACAACTGAAGACGTCACATGTGGATATCGGGCGCTCTGCAGCATGGGGCATGACATGAAAAATAACAGACAAAAAATCACAGACTGAAAAAGGAAACAACGGAAACAGGGACGCTGTCAGCGGGTTTACCGGGCCCCCTGTTATCCGGTTAAGGAGTTGCCATTATGTGTTCAGAGAAAAAAATTAACGAAGCAGACCACACACATCACCCGAGTCAGGCCGGATATGATGCCTGTTATATACCGGAGTCCGTCCGTCAGTATCGTGGAGAACCTCTGTATATCCTGGTGGCGTGGTGGTGCCTGCAACAGCACGACTGGGTCAACCGCAGTCAGATTTCGGAGGCGTTCCGTGTACCTGTCCAGCGGGCCAGTTTCCTGATGGCCTATTTGCGTAACAAAACCCGACGAGTAATCGTTGAAAGTCGTGAAATGTTACTGGCCAATAACGTTTATCGCTACGAAATTCAGGTCACCCGCGTGATGCCTCCCGGTTCCCGTAAAAAACGTCTCCCCGGGGAGAAAAGACGCCTGACCCGCAAACGTATTGGTAATGCAGACACGACACAGGCCACTCTTATCTGGAATAACCTGAGAAAAGGTAATCCATCCCCGGTAAAAGGGGGGACGAACAATGACTGAACCATCACTAAAAATGCCCGCAAGCAGGAACGTCATTCTTTATGGTGACTGCTGGCCTGTGGTCAGTGCCGTACAGAGCCTGACCACGACCATGCTGCCGGACAGTGAGTGCCGGGCAATATTCGACCTGCCATCACTGATTGAGCAGCTCACGGTTGAGCCACGGGCGGCACTGATTTTATGTCTTCGTCCACGAGAGCATGTTTTCCTTTTTTACGCCCTCAGACAGGAGCTGTCTGACCATCCTGCCCTGGTCATCAGCGACGAGATATTCTTCAACGACAGACTCATGCTCAGGGTATGGGGCGATCTTCCCTGCATGATGCATGACGAGTTATCCATGATGGTAACCAGCCAGCAACTCTGTGAATTCCTGACAGTTCCTTCCGGTTATTGTCCGGAAAAAAGCCTTCTGGCGGAATTTCTGCAATCTCCGACGCTTCCTGCCGGATTTTCTGAAGTGCCTCAGATATTCCACCTCGAAGCACCACTGATGGACTATATGTCGTTACTGATATATCGGGAAATGCTCGACAGAAAAATCACACCTTTTCGTATGCGAATGCTCCAGGCGATCTGGTCTGGTTTTCAGACAAGGGATGAGCTTATTACTGAATTAGATGCCCCAAAAAGCAAAATATGGAATGAAAAACACCGTTTACTGATGCAACTGGAGATGCCAGCACGTCTGCGTGACATTCTTTATGGCACACGATTTTGTTCTTTCCTGCAAAGAACAGAATTCATATCACCTGCTGAGGTGGAAAATATACGCTCTGAGGTCAGAGAACGACGGATAGCCAAGGTTGAAAAGAATTGCATAACAACTCTCTCTAACGAGACAATGTCCTGAATATACTGAAAAATGATAAAAAGCTGCTGCTGGACTCGCAAAAGAACAGACAGAATCAGGAGCGATAAATAAGTTAACACATACAGGTGATCATTGCGGATATTCCCTCAGGATTGCTGTCCAGTTACTGACATATAACCCACTGTCACCTGATTACTTTTAATATAATGTACTCAAAAATAACCATCATAATGGCAACTCTTACGACTGAAGCCTGTTATCTGATGCAGGAATAAAAATTATGTTACCCGAAGATATCGTACACTCACTTGCAGACTGGCTTTCAAAAATGAATGATTTAGAGAAAATTGCTGCACTGAACAGCCTGCAACGATTCATACACTATCATGGCCCGTTTCGCAATGAACCCGTCGGTTGCGTCCAGTGGATACCAGCTGAGTGCGTAATAGCTAATGACTATAATCCTGATACTATTGGCCCGGTTGAGCGAAAAATACTGGAGCTGTCATTGCTACAGGACGGTTTTACTCAACCTATCGTTGTCACTGTGGGACGGGCAGAAGAACTTCATTATCACGTGATGGATGGCTATCAGCGTTATCTTCTCAGTCAGAAACCACTATTACGTAAGAGGCTGCGTGGGCATATCCCCGTGACAATTATCCGCCCTCAAGATGATGCTATTTTCTCGCTGATGGCGGCGGTTACTCGTGAACAGGTGATAATCAATTCCAAATAATTTGATTCAGAATAGTTCAGGACAGAAAACATGATTCCTTAACTATGTATTTCCCCAATTTACTTACAGGGGTTTGATGCTGTCCAACAAAAGAATACCTGCCCGTGGACTCCCGATTATCCTGCTCCCGCAGTCCAGGCTATATGACTCTCCAGCGGATACCACCCACGCTTTATCTGTTCGATACAACTTCACAGTTTTACGAACTTTCCCTAGAGCCGTCTGCACAACCACAATCCCGGTATGAGTCTTTCTTATTCGTTGGTACATATCCCCCCCAATAAGACTGTCAGTGCCATCCTCTGATACCAATGATTTTTAACTCATTGGTATCATCATATGTTTTCGTATTTTTAGAATAATCACTACCCATTACTTCACACTCTGACTAGATGGTCATTATCTTTATCAAGTGTCCTTTAATCTTCAGAAAACCAGAACTAACCCAGTCACTGATTAAGATTAACTTTCAAAATTCAGTAAACCACTCGCTTTAAGCCCCTGCAATATCGCTGATATACATACATCACAATGGTGCTAAATCAATAAGCAAGGAATAACAATCCTAAACTCAAACAAATAAATTTTTTCATAACGATAAACACACCTTGCTTTAGAACAACAGATGAATCAGCATTAAATCTCATACAGATCCATCGATTTATTCTAATTATTCCCGGAACATCACGATGAGAAGACAGGTCTGCCTTTTGAGAATAAAAAAGTGGATACGATTAATGATATAGCTGTATTTGTATCAACAAGTGATTTCTAAAACAATTCATCTGTACTGAAACGGTATAACTCGCTATGCTATCCTGGTTGGCCTGAGTATTGATATTACGTGTTTAAGGAGTATAAGAATGTCATCGATTTCTGGGATTGATATTGTTACAGGGTTGCTCATCCCCGTAGTTCTGTATTTGATAAAGAAAATTATTGACTGGACAGGAAAAATCGTTGGTAACCCACGACCTAAACGAAAATACCAGTTTGATAAAATTCCTGCGGATAAGAAAGTAGAGATTTTTTCAAAAATTGATGCATTAAAAGAAAAAACAACAACGCCGCATGTTCTTGTTCAGATGAAACTTTTATATGAACAACTGGGAATGTATTTGCCTGTGTGGCATTGTCACCAGTTGGTTTCCTGTATGGCGGCTGAAAATATTAGCTCGCTGGATGTACGTCTGCGAGGTTTTCTGAAAAACACTATTATCGGTCACTATCCTGAGAAAGGATTCAGTGTTAACACTAAGGTTGTCCGCAGGTCCTACGTGATAACTACCTTGTTCGGGGTATTTGCAGTTGCTATGTTTATCTATGCAGGATGGGATGCCATCTCTTCTTTCTGGAGAAGCAAAGAGACAGGGTTGTTTATCTTGTTTTTATTGATTTATGCTTCCGCTATTATTACTGTTATAGGTTATATAATTTCCCAGATTGAAGATATCTACCTGGGATCTAAATTTGGGCATTTATTCGAGACTTGGCTCAGGAACCATCCACCGTGTAACGATGTGAACCCTGATACTTCTGCAGCAACGCCAACTGAGGAGCAAGCATCATCCTAAGGCTCCCAAGAAGATTCTCTCGCGAGTTAACATGATTTATTAACGGGAGAGAACCGTTTTAAGTGCGCTTTTCTGACCCTGACCCAAAATCCTGCGCCATTCAGAAACAGAATTCCGGCATGATCTACACTCCCTGAACGGAGGCGGTGCCGATGAAAAAATCACGATTCACCGAAGAGTAGGTTGTTTTTGCCCTGAAATAGGCTGAACTGGGAGGTCCGCACCGGATGTCTGTTGCAAACTGGGTATTTCCGATGCCACGTTCTATACGTGGCGCAAGAAATACGGTGGCATTTCGCCCTCTGAGCTGAAGCAAATGCTGCAGCTTGAGGAAGAGAATCTCAGGCTGAAGAAGCTAGTTGCCGATCTGAGCCTCGACAAGGCCATGCTGCAGGATGTGCTGGACAAATGGGTGTATGAGCGAGGGATCCGAATAGACTTCTCACGGCCGGGAACACCGACGGACAGTGCCACGGTGGAGTCGTTCAACGGCAGACTGCGACAGGAATGTCTGAACGAGAACGGGTTAATGTTCCTGGAGGACGCACGGTGCAAACTCGAGGACTGGCGCATACACTATAACCAGAGACGTCCTCATTCTACGCTGGGATGGATAACCCCGTCCTAATTTGCAGAAAAATCTGTCGGTTGCCAGAATATGCAGCCAAAATGAAGCCGGTTATTCCTGATTATGCTTGGAGCATATTCGGGGTCTGGGTCACAAGAAGACATTACTAACATCGCGGTGTGTTAATCAACGGGAGCAGGTTAAAAGCATGGATTTGCACAACAAATCTCCGTAGCTAGCTGCGTAGCCTATAAAAGACTTAAATCTTTGGATGAGGATAAATAGATTTTTAGAATTCCTCTTTAGAGGATATTTTATAATAACAAACTTGACAATAGGAGTTCTTTTTTTAAAATAGAGAATTATAGAGCCTAACTAACAATAAAAGTCGTTTATTATTTATATCTAATGACATATAGTTTATATTTTCTACAATTCTGTTACTCAGGAAAAGAACTGTAGATCCAATAAATAGGTATCATAAGATGGCAGATAAAAGAATATCAAAAAGCACTTTGTCAATGTTTCTAAGATCAAAGTGTGACAGAAGTTTATTTTTATCTCTTCACCAAGATTCTGAGTTGGCTACTCACAACATGCCGGTTCCCTTGCAAGCTCGACCTGGAGTTGGCGTTCTTCAAACAGCCGGTCGTAATTTTGAGGATCAGCGTAACGACCAACTGATTCGAGCTTTTGGTAGTAGAGTTATCTACCAGCCAGATAAATTAGGTACAAATAAACCAGTCAAAGCTTCTCTTTCTGATTTATTAAAAAAAGTCAACTCTCTTCCGTCTGTCATTCTCCAAGGAAAATTTGAGCCAATAGATTTCCAAAGTGACTTTCTAAATAACATTGGACTTAATTCATCTCACTCCTCACTTATTCCTCCTATAGCAGGGCTTATACCAGATATTATTTTAGTAAGAGAGCCAAGGGAGGACGACGAGGAAATAAAACCAAATGGAAGCCGGAATGTTATACAAACTGCAACAGAAAAACGTTTTGCCCTAAGCATTATTGATATTAAACATACAAGTGAGGCAAACCCAAGTTATTCTGCTGAGGTTGCATTGTATGCGCTACTCCTTTCAAATTGGATTATTAAACAAGGGTTGCAGAATAAATATTTCGTCACCATTCGTAGTTATCTATGGACAAGATTCAAGCAAGGACAGTCCATACTTGATACGCTATTATTAAACCCTAACAACATAGCACCTGAGCAATACATCAACGCTCTTATTTCAGATAGTGAAGATGCGAATCTTCGATTTTATCTACCTACAGTGTTACATTTTTTTCGCGAAGATTTACCGCGAGTAATTTCTATTGGTGATAGTTCTAATAAAGGCTGGGAAAATCTGGAATGGCATGTTGACAGCCGATGCAGTGCCTGTGACTGGCTCGGAAATGAAGTATGGGCAAATACAAAAGATAAAACCAGAATTTCTGCCTTTCCCAATCACTACTGCTTCACAGCAGCCAAAATTACCGGCCACCTAAGCCAAATCGCAGGAATGACACGAGGGGCAAGAAAAACACTTAATCTGAACAGAATAAATTGCACAAACGATGTCGCTACATTGCCTCCTTCAGATATTGCTTTTCAATCTCATAGTCACTTAAAGAAAGAGCGCAGCCGAATCCCAGCAAGAGCAAATGCTCTTTTATCATCGAATACAAATGTTGATACTTCAGCTGTACTTGCTAGCTTAGCTCCATGGCCACAACTACATTCATGTATAGCAGTTAACTTTGATCCAAGCGCCGGATTATTAACGGGATTATCAATTACAGGAAAAACTACTGCTTATATAAAAGGTCAAAGTCCACGATACTTCCCAACTAAATCGTTTGTTGTGGATCAGAAAAACTTAGACGATGAATGGAACGCTCTCGAAGGTTTATTATCTACACTATCTGATATGATTGATCAATCCGAAAAATATATTCGAGAAGCAGGAAAAACCCCTCTCACAGCTCAAATTGCATTTTGGGAAAAACGTCAGTTTGAGGAGTTATGTAATGCGATGGGGAGACATCTACCACGCGTACTTGGTCTAACTGATAGAAAAACAAAAGCATTAGCATGGTTATTCCCAGCGGATGAACTTATAGAAAAACCGGATGGAGCAGTTAGCCCATGTGTAGTATTCATTGATGACATTATTAAGAGAGTTGTTTTCTCTCCATCACCTCATGTCATCACTTTATTTGACACAGCAACAAACTATTACTTCGGGAACTTTCCTGTCGTACAAAAAGATGCTTATTATCGTGAGTTTCTTACTAATGGTATACCCCGTGAAAGAATATATGAAATATGGAGCAATGCGGCCACAATAAAAAGAGGAAGTGTCATATCTCCAAGAAATACTGTTATTCAAGAATTTGCAAACGCTTTAGAAAAACAATGTAAAGCGTTAAACAGTATTGTTGATAAATTACGATTTGACTTCAGCGGGCATTTAAAGGCAAATGCTCCTAAACTCTCTCTTTCTATCCCCAGAGGTACAACAAATGTTGCTTTTGACTCCAAACTATGGGTTTGGTGGGATGAATTACAATATCAGACAAAAAAATTAGAGTCACATCAGAGAATCGCTCTTGACGCCGAGACATTAGAGGCAAGCTACGATGCTATTAGAATTACAAATGGAAGACCAACAGGTCAACCTAACGAGTATGTATTCGATGTACTAACTGGTTCTACAGAGGCTAAACTTGATGACAATGATGGTTTTTTGATTCTTGGAAAAGAAGGATTCCCTGGTTTTCCATTACAACGTGCATTAGATATCTTAAATAAGGGTATTAACTATTCTATAATTCAAGATGCATTGTTGACCACTCCCTTATGGTCATCACTTAGCGTAACATTAATTTCATTCGATAGAAACACTCGTAAGGCAGTACTATCAATATTTAATAGAAAGCAAACTAATTTCTTTCAGTTACTTGTCGCAAATTCGCCTATAGATTTCATGAATGATATTTTTATAACAAAAGGGCAATCATCATTTAAATGGTACGAAAAAGTAAAAAATATCTTAAGCTTAGTTGGAAATCCATCAATAGCTGTTGCAGATACTAACGCTGCACATGCAATGGGGGCTAAACCTGCAAAATCTGGCAAAGATGTTGTGACTCCTCTTGCCCGCGTATTATGGGAAGCTGATACCCTTTATAATAATTCAATAATTTCAACAGCAGATGCTAAATCTATTGCCTCATATGCGAAAGCAAAATTTGGTTTGAATGATAGTCAAATGGCTGCTATATCACATGCTTCAGAAAAAGGATTAACGCTAATATGGGGACCACCTGGAACGGGCAAAACTCAAACATTAGCGGCATGTATTCATAGCATGGTCTATCATGCTATGAATACCAACGCCCCCTTAAAAGTCTTAGTAACAGGTCCAACATATAAAGCAGTTGAAGAACTTATAGAAAGGGTAATTAACTCACTAAGTGCGGAAAAATCGTGTAACACTGAGATATTCGTAGGATATTCACAATCTCACTCCCCAAAAAACATCTCGTGTTGCACAACACACTTAAAAGTATCTTCATTTAAACTCTCAAATAGCAATAATGAAACAGCTGATTGCATTGCAAGTTTAAGGAATACAAAATCTACTACAATAGTCGCAACATCTACTATGCAAGCTTATAAACTTGCCGAATGGATGCATGGTTCTTCCGTAGCTCCTATTTTTGACATTTTAATCATAGATGAAAGCTCCCAAGTTCAAGTTACTACAGCTATTTCTCCGTTAGCTACAATAAAAGATAGCTCACGTGTTATTATCGCGGGTGATCATTTACAGATGCCGCCAATATTAGCATTAGAACCACCAAAAGGATCTGAATATTTAGTCAGCAGCATTCAGAAATATCTCATGGAACGATCCTTTGGCAGTAAAATATTGCCATGTCCATTAGAAGAAAATTATCGTTCTGCCGAAGACATTGTTGCGTATGCAAGAACTATAGGTTACAGATCTACTCTTAAAGCATCAAATGAGAAAACAAGCCTTCATTTCTTGTCTAAATATCCGAAACCACTATCAAACTATCCTAGCACCCTTCCCTGGTCTACTTTATGGTCTGATATTCTAGATGAAAACAAAAAGATATTAACATTATTACATGAAGATGAACTATCATCTCAGAGTAACATTTTCGAAGCGAAGATTGTTTCTGCTTTAACTTGGATATTAAGTCAGACAGTTAGTAATAACTTGAACGGCAGGGAAGCATGTGTTCATGATACGCCGACCGCCGAACACTTCTGGCAAAAATGCATTGGTATAGTGACGCCACATAGAGCCCAACGAGCACTGGTAATAAGAGAGCTAAAATCTATTTTTCCTGCAGATCAAGGAGAACTTATTGATAGCGCAGTGGATACTGTAGAAAAATTTCAAGGTGGTGAAAGACATACGATCATTGTAACATTTGGAGTAGGTGATGCAGATGTCATCATCGGTGAAGAGACATTTTTAATGCAACTAGAACGTACAAATGTTGCTATATCGCGTGCAATGGCCAAGTGTATTGTAGTTATGCCTCAGACTCTTGCAGGGCATGTGCCCCAAGATAAAAAAGCACTTGAGACAGCCCATGCAATAAAAGACTATGTTGATGAATTCTGTAATCAAGAAATCCTTGCACAGATTCAATATGGCTCAGAAGTTAGGAATGCTAAATTGCGATATCATGTTTAGACATTGACTGAGCTAAATTCGCTCGACATGGAAGTCATATTCTATAGCGGCAGAAGACCCTGTTCTCATTTGATGGGCTTGCCGCTTACCTGCTTCAGCACTATCAGCAGCCCGAACAGATATCAATCGCCATAGAATGTTCGATTCTTCTAGTGAATTTCTAAATATCTCTTTAGCATTCACTGATGCAGATGGAATAATTCCAAATCTAACATACATATGCAGATCATTACTTTCAGAAGCACATTTAGCAATGTTACGCCAAACCTCACCAAGTGATTTTGAAAATGTATCCTTACCAGAATGATCTAATTGTGATCCAGAACTGTAATCTACGGATTCAGGACCACCTAAAAACCAATTCCTTAGCCACTGATCTTGTACATAGGTCTTCATACCATAATAAGGAGGAGAGGTAATTATAAGTGAAGGACGCATATTCAAAGACTGAAAAACATCAGCAGACCTTGAGTCTCCTTGGATCACTTGTTTAAATGTGTCCGGAATCCCGCTTGAAAGACCGACAAGACGTTCAATTTTACGACGAAGGACTCGCAAAACATCGACTTTAGGTGGACTCATTCCTCGCTCACTCCAAAACCTTACAGCATAATCTGGTTTAGAAGCATAAGTTCGAGGCATTTGATTTGAAAAATAACTCATATTATCTATATTTCTTGCAAGAGGGCCATGCAATGCCCCTAATATTGCAGCTCTAAGTATAACGGAACTGTCTGTATCTAATGGTAATTTAGATAGTCCTTCTCTTAATGCGCAAATATCTCTGAGAGTATCAGAATGATATGCAACCCTAAAAAATGGAGTATTAGGTATTTTATTTGGATCAACTTTAGAAAGAATATTTTCTGCAAGCTCAATAGGTGACATGGGATCACAACTAGCAAGTTTCGCTCTTGCAACAGCTACTGCAACGGGTGATGAATCAATCCCCCATGCAGAAACTCCAAATGTACGAGCTGAAAAAAGCGTTGTACCTCTCCCGCAAAACGGATCTAAAACCACCGGGCGTTGTTTTTTGTATTTCTTTATTATTTTATTAGGATATTCCAACGGAAACATAGTAAAATATGGGCAAATAGCATTCAGCGCATTTTCTTTACGGTATGCAAGGGCCATGACTCTGCTCTTCCTTAAAATTTTATCCATGCTACCTCATACCAAGATATTCTACTAGCAGTAGGTGATACACACTAGTCGACGATGAAGAAGCATTCAATTTCGTTTCACAAATAAGTGCGGTGTAAGTTAGCCATTGAATAATGGCACCAATAACATAAACATACTATTTTTCAATATGTTAATTAATAAAAATACTATGTCTTTACTTTAGCAAAATCAAACGGACTAATCCCCTTCTCCCGATTCACATCCAAATAATCCGCCCACCACTGCAACATCAATCGGCGCTCATCTAAGTGCTCGGCCTTGTGAATGTAAGCTGCACGTACTAAGTTACGTTCCATATGGCTCATTTGCCGCTCTACAGCATCCCTTGACCACAGCCCTGACTCAATCAGCGAGCTACATGCCATAGTCCTGAAGCCATGCCCACAAACCTCCACCTTAGTGTCATACCCCATAACACGCAGCGCCTTATTCACCGTGTTTTCACTCATCGGTTTACGAGGGTTATGATCGCCAACGAAAACAAAATCACGCTCGCCACTAAACTTGTGAACCTGTTTCAGAATTTCTAATGCCTGGCGAGACAGCGGTACTAAGTGAGGTGTTCGCATTTTAGAACCTCGTTGCGAATGCTTAACACCTTCTATAGCTTCTCGTTCTGCTGGGATTGTCCACATTGCCCTTTCAAAATCGATCTCGGGCCAACGGGCAAAGCGCAACTCACTGGAACGAATAAAGATTAATAACGTGAGCTCAACAGCCAGACGGGTTAAAGGTCGTCCGGAGTAGCTATCAATTCGCTGGAGTAGTTCAGGTAAGCTTTTCAGTTCAAGTGCTGGTCGATGGACACGATTACTTGAAGCAACTGCCCCAGCCATCTCCTGAGCAGGATTGTAATCGATCAAACCGCTTTGCACTGCATAACGCATAATCGCATTGGTACGCTGCTGAAGACGCGAAGCCACTTCAAGACGCCCTGTAGCCTCAACTACTTTGATAGGGACAAGGAGATCGCGCGTACTAAAACTATCAATACTCCGCTTCCCAATTGCTGGGAACAAATTATCTTCCAGGCTCTTCAGCACCCGTCGGCTATGTTCTTCTGTCCATTTTTTATTTGCTGCGTGCCACTCTCTGGCAACTGACTCAAAGGTAATAGCCTCTTTCGTCTGCTCTTCTTTCACTGCACGTTTGTGTTCACGGGGATCGATACCTGCAGCAACAAGCTTTCTGGCCTCTTCCCTTTTTTGACGAGCATCAGCCAGTGATGTTTCAGGATAAACCCCAAATGCCATCAGGTGCTGCTTGCCCCCGAAGCGAAAGCGGAACCGCCAGTATTTTGAGCCATTAGGGTGAATGAGCAAAAACATGCCATCCCCATCGACAAGGGTATACTCCTTTTCCTGTGGTTTTGCAGAACGCACTTTGATATCTGTCAGAGCCATAAAAGTTCTCCTTCCATGTGCCGAAGTGAGTATACAACCATTATCGAACCAACATATATACTCGGTTCTATACTCACAAGCGTCTTGATGTGGGTTGACTCAGATTGACTTAGGTTGAGTGAAAAAGCGAGGAAAGCCTTGCGGATACTGGATTTCAGGCACAAAAAAAGACGTCCGTTGACGTCTATTGATGTTCCGATGGTGCCGAAGGCCGGACTCGAACCGGCACGTATTGCTACGGTTGATTTTGAATCAACTGCGTCTACCGATTTCGCCACTCCGGCACGGAAAGGTATGCGGAAAACGTTGTGGATTATACCTGTCACGCGCCACCATGCAAGCGTCAGACACCCACTCCGCCACTAAGTGTCTAAAAAAACATCGACTCCCCTACAAAACCCTTAACCACCGCTAACTCAGCCGCCAGCCAGTGCTTTTTCCTGGAATCCGCCTCGCAAAAAAATGCAACGTGACCAGGTCGGTTTACATTTCCCTTTATTTGATATGAGATCGCGTAACTAAATCCTGTAATAACAGTCACCGCTTTCAGGACACCGTCATGCGCTTCTATCAGGTTGAACCGACGCTCGAAAACTACTGGCGCGGGATTATTCTTTTTGGCAAAAACGTCGCGTCCTATAAGTTCGCGCTGGCGCATGCGCTGTACGATCTCAAACCTAAAGGTAGAGATCTGATCTTACTGGACGATCTGGCTGTGCCGTTCAGCGAACATCTCTGTCGCCATCTGCAACATGCACCGAAGCAGATAACCTCACGCAGCAGCCAGTTTATTACCGCCTGTTCCCAGTTCAATGCGGGGGAGATCACCCGCGATGCGTTAACCGCCATTACGGTGCGTCAGGGGTTCAACAATGTGATTGATGCTTTCCACAACGTGAATCAGGGCGAGATTGAGAAACGTTTTTTTATTGATGAGCGCAAGACCCATAAGGGCATCCGACTGACGGAGAATTTTTATCGTCTGGGTGAGCGCCTGCAGTATCAAAACCTCAGCTTTGAAACCAACGCGCGCTGGAGCCTGGTCGAGCAGGCGTGGGCGATGAATATCGCCAGCCAACTTATCAACGTGGAGTACGACGATAACGATCAGATACTGTTTAGCCGCAGTAGCGATCGCCGCGTGGCCATCTCGAGCTGTCGTGATAGCCTCAACGGCTACCAGAAGGGGCGCTGCTTCTACTGTTATGCGCCGATCAGCCTGAAGCCGGACGATGAACAGTTTGCTGACGTTGACCACTTTATCCCGTGGAAGGCGCGTGAGCAGGTGCGTAACGTGAATGGCGTCTGGAATCTGGTGCTGGCATGTAAGGAGTGCAACCGGGGCGAGAAAGGCAAGTTCGCTCGCCTGCCGTCCCGCAAGCTGCTCCAGCGCTTGCACGATAGAAACGAATACTTTATCAATAGCCACCTGCCGCTACGCGAAACATTGATCAGGCAAACCGGAACGGCGACGGCGCAGCGCGAAAAATTCCTCGCTACCAGTTGGAACGATGCGCTACAAGTTCTTTTCCACCAATGGGAACCTGCCGCGCAGGGAACGGATACTTTCTGATGACGCTTGAATACTATCAGTACCACGCCGACGATTTTTTTAGCTCGACGGTTAACGTCGATATGAGCTCGCTCCATACGCCTTTTCTGGAGCATATTCCGCAAGGCGGCTGGATTCTGGATGCCGGATGCGGTTCGGGGCGCGATAGCAAAGCATTTTTACAGCAGGGCTATCAGGTTGAGGCTTTCGACGCAACAGCGGAAATGGCAAAGCTTGCCAGTCAGCATACCGGTCTGCCGGTTAAGCAAATGACCTTTAGCGACGTCAATACCGTTAATCGTTACGACGGCATCTGGTGCTGTGCCTCGCTGCTGCACGTCAGCGCCACCGAACTCCCGGATGCCATGGCAAAACTGGCGCAGGCACTTAAGCCCGGCGGTATCTGGTACGTCTCCTTTAAATATGGCGACGGCGAACGAATCAAAGATGGCCGCCGCTTTACCGATCTCAATGAACAAGGGTTGAATGCTCTGCTGGCAGGGTTTGCGGGCATCACGCTTGTCGGTCACTGGATAACGGAAGACAAGCGGCCCGGCCGCAGCGAGATGTGGTTAAACGCACTGTTACAGAAGCGTGCTTAATCCCCCCTTCCGCCAAGCGCCCTGCCCCCACATGCTCTACACTCTCAGTTCAACACCACACTGAGAGATACACGATGTCCATCATAAAAAGCTACGCCGCGAAAAATGCCGGGGCAGAACTGGAAGTCTGGGAATACGATGCCGGGGAGCTGTTGCCGGAAGACGTTGAAGTGAAGGTGGATTACTGCGGGATCTGCCACTCGGACCTGTCGATGATCGACAACGAATGGGGGTTCTCTCAATATCCGCTGGTTGCAGGCCACGAGGTGATTGGTCACGTGGTGGCGCTGGGCAGCGCGGCACAGAATAAAGGGCTGAAAATTGGTCAGCGCGTGGGTATTGGCTGGACGGCGCGAAGCTGCGGCCACTGCGATGCCTGTATCGATGGCAACCAAATTAACTGTACCGAAGGATCGGTGCCGACCATCCTCAATCACGGTGGCTTTGCCGATAAGCTGCGCGCCGACTGGCAATGGGTTATTCCGCTGCCGGATAACATTGATATCGAAACCGCAGGCCCGATGCTGTGCGGCGGGATTACCGTCTTTAAACCGCTGCTGATGCATCACGTTACCGCCACCAGCCGCGTGGGGGTGATTGGGATTGGGGGTCTGGGGCATATCGCCATTAAGCTGTTGCGGGCGATGGGTGCCGAGGTGACGGCGTTCAGTTCCAATCCGTCGAAAGAGCAGGAAGTACGGGCGATGGGCGCGGACCACGTGGTCAACAGCCGTTCGCCGGAAGCGCTCAAAGAGCTGGCGGGTCAGTTTGATCTGATCATCAACACCGTCAACGTGGATCTGAACTGGCAGCCGTACTTCGAAGCGCTGGCCTCGGGCGGCAACTTCCATACCGTTGGCGCGGTGCTGACGCCGCTGCCGGTCCCGGCGTTTACTCTGATTGGCGGCGACCGTAGCATCTCCGGTTCGGCAACGGGTAACCCGTTCGAACTGCGCAAGCTGATGAAGTTTGCCGGTCGCAGCAAAGTGGCGCCAATCACTGAGCTGTTCCCGATGTCGAAAATCAACGATGCCATCCAGCACGTGCGTGACGGTAAAGCCCGTTACCGTGTGGTGTTGAAGGCTGATTTCTGATGTCACTCCGGCGGCGTTCTGCCGCCGGATCTTCTCTCTGCGCCATTAACCTTTAGCAAACGCAGCGAAGACTTCCGCTACGGCAACGGCTCCGGGATCCGGCACGCCGTTCAGGTTGTCGCTGTTCACATAAGATGCGCGTCCTGCTTTCGCTTTCTGCATGGTCGCCGTGCTATCAGCGCCCTGCTGCGCCGCCGCAATCGCCTCTGCCAGCCCCTTGTCACGCAGCGCTTCCAACGCCGGCTGCAAGGCATCAATTAATGTACGATCGCCGGGTGCGGCACCACCGTAGAACTTCATCTGCTTTAACCCTGCCAGTAGCGCATCCGGTAGCATCTCCCGCTGTGCTAACGCCTGCCCTGCTGCGGTAAAGAACAGCGACATCAGCACGCCGCTGGAGCCCCCCATCACCGTTGCCAGACGCTCGCCAATCAGCTGCAAAAGTTGCGCCGGGTTGTTCAACGGCAGCGCATTCTGTTCAAGCTGCGTGGCGATATCCTGCGCGCCCAGCGCAAAGGTCGAGCCGGTATCGCCGTCACCCACTTTAGCATCCAGCGCGTTCAATCGCGCTTCGAGCCCCAGCAGCGTCTGCGTCGCTTGCTCCACCAGCGCATGCACCTGTGGGTTCTCCGATGGCTGAACCTCCAACGCGTCGTGCACTTTGGCATGCGTCAGGGTTCTGAGCGGCGCAAAAGCCACCGCCTTCACCCAGCCAGAGGTTTCAACATCAGCCAGCAGCGCTTCTTCGATGACCTGATTAAGAACAATCAGCGACAGCGAGAAACCTTTCATATCCAGCGAGCTAACCAGCGTCGCCGGGCCAATCAGATAGGCTATCTGCTCGCGCAGCGCGGAATGCGCCAGCTCTTTGGTGAGCAGCGCCATCTCCAGCTCCGACACGCCGCCCAGGTTGTTGATCAGCACTGCCACACGGTTGTCTCCCGCAGAGGCTTTCAGGGTCTCAACCAGCGTGCCTATCAGCTGTTTACTGTTATGGCTGCTGACCGTCGAGGCACCCGGCTCGCCGTGAATGCCCAGCCCCAGCTCCACCTGTCCTGGCTTAATGCGATCTTCGGTCTCTCCACCGGGCAGATTGCAGGTTTCCATCGCCAGCCCCAGGCTGAACACGCCCCGGCTGGCCTGCTGGGCTATCTCGTGCACTTCGCTAAGCGATTTACCCTGCTCCGCCGCGTAGCCCGCCACTTTATGCACCAGCGCCGTGCCCGCAATACCGCGCGGCTGTTTGTTATCCGGGAGCGCAACGTCGTCGGCGACAATCACCATCTCCACCTTCAGGCCGTAGCGTTTGGCCTTTTCGGCGGCAAGCCCGAAGTTGAGGCGGTCGCCGGTGTAATTTTTGACAATCAGCAGGCAACCTCGGTCGCCCGTGACCGCGACGATGGCGTTCAGTACCGCATCCACGCTTGGGGAAGCAAAGAGTTCGCCACATACGGCAGCGGTGAGCATGCCTCTGCCGACAAAGCCCGCGTGCGCCGGTTCGTGGCCGGAGCCACCGCCGGAGATAATCGCCACCCGGCTTTTATCCCAGTCACCGCGAGCCACAATACGAATAGCCGGATCGATATCCAGTCGAACCAGGTTGCCGTGAGGCGCAGATAACACTACGCCTTCCAGCGCATCGTCGACCAGCTGTTTGCGATCGTTAAAGAAGAATCTGGACATAACCTTCCAAAAAAAAGAAAACCGTATGCAAAGCATAGTCCGCACTGGATAACGCGCCGCAAAACAGACAATTTACTGCCGCGAGTTATCGTTGTTTTGCCTATACTCGACGCAGAATAAATGGAGGATTACCCATGAGCGCACCTTTGCTGATCGCACGCACCCAGGACAAGCAGCTTGAATTGCTGCCTAATATGGCCAACCGCCACGGGTTGATTACCGGTGCCACCGGTACCGGGAAAACCGTCACCCTGCAAAAAATGGCCGAGTCGTTCTCGGAGATTGGCGTGCCGGTCTTTATGGCGGACGTGAAAGGCGATCTGACCGGTGTGGCAAAAGAAGGCCTGGCCTCTGAAAAGCTAATGGCGCTCCTGAACAATATCGGTGTCACCGACTGGGAGCCGCACGCAAATCCGGTAGTCGTGTGGGATATCTTTGGCGAGAAGGGCCACCCGGTGCGGGCAACAGTGTCTGACCTCGGCCCACTGTTGCTGGCACGCCTGCTCAACCTCAACGAAGTGCAGTCCGGGGTGTTAAACATCATCTTTCGCATTGCCGACGATCAGGGGCTGTTGCTGCTGGACTTCAAAGACCTGCGCGCGATAACCCAGTACATCGGCGATAATGCGAAATCTTTCCAGAACCAATACGGCAATATCAGCAGCGCCTCCGTAGGGGCTATTCAGCGCGGGCTACTGACGCTGGAGCAGCAAGGTGCCGAACACTTCTTCGGCGAGCCAATGCTGGATATCAAAGACTGGATGCGTACCGACAGCAATGGCAAAGGCATCATCAATATCCTCAGCGCGGAAAAGCTCTACCAGATGCCGAAGCTGTACGCCGCCAGCCTGCTGTGGATGCTCTCCGAGTTGTACGAGCAGTTGCCGGAGGCCGGCGACCTCGAGAAGCCGAAGCTGGTCTTCTTCTTCGATGAAGCGCACCTGCTGTTTAGCGATGCGCCGCAGGTGCTGCTGGATAAAATCGAGCAGGTGATCCGCCTGATTCGTTCTAAGGGCGTGGGCGTCTACTTTGTCTCGCAGAACCCATCGGATATTCCCGATGCGGTGCTGGGCCAGCTTGGTAACCGCGTGCAGCACGCGCTACGCGCCTTTACACCGAAAGATCAGAAAGCGGTGAAGACGGCGGCGCAGACCATGCGCGCTAATCCGGCATTTAACACAGAGCAGGCGATTCAGGAGTTAGGGACCGGGGAGGCGCTTATCTCGTTCCTTGATACCAAAGGCAGCCCATCTGTCGTTGAGCGAGCGATGGTGATTGCGCCATGTTCACGCATGGGGCCAGTCACCGACGACGAGCGCAATGGTCTTATTAATAACTCGCCGCTGTATGGCAAGTATGAGGATGAGATAGACCGTGAGTCGGCGTTCGAGATGCTGCAAAAAGGGGTGCAGAACAGTGCAGGTCAGGCGGATGCTCCGCCGGCCAAAGGTCAGCAGGGCGTTGATGACGGCATACTTGGCGGGCTGAAAGATATTATCTTCGGCACCACCGGTCCGCGCGGCGGCAAACACGATGGTCTGGTGCAGACGGCGGCAAAAAGCGCCGTGCGTCAGGTGACGAACCAGATTGTGCGTGGGATGTTGGGTAGCCTGCTGGGTGGACGGCGGCGTTAGTTTCGTACCGTTTGTTTGCCGGATGGCGGCGTAAACGCCTTATCCGGCCTACATGATCCCGTAGCCCGAGCCCCGGGGGCAGCGCCAATGTACAAAAGGAATACAGCCATTCCAGGCATAAAAAACCCGGCGTCGCTTTCGCTTGGCCGGGCTACAAGAGAGGTTACGCTTTTCGCATCATCAGCCAGAGGCTTATCAGGAAGAAGCTGGCGCTTGGCAACAGCGCGCCGATAATCGGCGGAATGCCGTATACCAGCGTGAGCGGGCCGAAGATCTGATCGAGCACGTAGAACACGAAGCCGAAGCTAATCCCTGTCACCACGCGCACGCCCATCGGCACGCTACGCAGCGGGCCGAAGATGAACGACAGAGCCATCAGCATCATCACCGCTACGGAAAGCGGCTGGAATATTTTGCTCCACATATTCAGCTGGTAACGTCCGGCGTCCTGGCCGCTGGCGTGCAGATACTTCACATAGTTGTGCAGCCCGCTGATGGACAGCGCATCCGGGTCCAGCGCCACGACGCCAAGCTTGTCAGGCGTGAGGGTGGTTTTCCAGGTACCGCTCACCGTCTGCGAACCGGTAATCTGTTTCGGATCCGAGAGGTTAGATTCATCCACCTGCGATAAACGCCAGACCTTCTGTTCAGTATCAAATTTGGCGCTAGCCGCATAGCGAACAGACTGTAGACGACGCTCGTTGTTAAAACTGTAGATGCTCACGCCACCCAGTTCGTCGTTGCCCTTAACACGCTCGATATACACAAAACTGTGGCCGTCTTTCGCCCACATGCCCTGCTGGGTTGAAAGCAGCGAGCCGCCATACATCTGCTGCGCACGGTAGTTACGCGCCATCTGCTCGCCCTGCGGTGCGACCCATTCGCCCATCGCCATGGTCAGCAGCACCAGCGGAATCGCGGTTTTCATCACCGACAGCGCCACCTGCATACGGGTGAAACCCGAAGCCTGCATCACCACCAGTTCGCTGCGCTGCGCCAGCATCCCCAGCCCCAGCAGCGCGCCAAGCAGCGCCGCCATAGGGAAGAAGATCTGCACGTCTTTCGGCATGCTGAGAAGGGTATAGATACCCGCGCCCAGCGCGTCATAGCTCCCCTGCCCGGCCTTTTTCAACTGGTCGACAAACTTGATGATGCCGGACAGCGACACCAGCATGAACAACGTCATCATGATGGTGGTGAAAATGGTTTTACCGATATAGCGGTCTAGTACACCAAATGGCTGCATTATACCGCTCCTTTATTGGTCAAGCGGGCGCGAAGACGACGCATTGGGACGGTGTCCCACAGGTTCAGCGCCACGGCCAGCGCGATATACAGCAGGTTAACCGCCCACATCCATACCGCCGGGTCGAGCTTGCCTTTGCCGGCATTCGATTTCAGCGAGGTTTGCAGCAGGAAGAACACCAGATAGAGCAACATCGCTGGCAGCATCGAAAGCACACGCCCCTGACGCGGGTTGACTACACTGAGCGGAACCACCATCAGCGCCATAATGAACACCGTCAGCACGAGCGTCAGGCGCCAGTGCAGCTCGGCGCGGGCACGGTTATTGTCCGTATTCCACAGCGTGCTCATACTCATCTGCTCGGTATCGGTCGGGTCGGCGGCTACCGCTTGATGGCCAATAATCGCCTGATAGTTTTTAAAATCGGTAATGCGAAAGTCGCGCAGCATAGCGGTACCTTCAAAGCGGGTCCCCTGGTTTAAGGTCACCACCTGAGAGCCGTCTTTACGCTGCGAAAGCTGACCGGAATCGGCGACAACCACCGAAGGACGCGCGCTGCCTTTTGGCCGCAGCTGCGCCAGGAAGACGTCATGGAAGCTTGAGCCATTCACACCTTCGATGAATAACACCGCGTTACCATCGGTTGACTGCTGGAACTGGCCCTGCGCCAGCGCCGCCATACCGGGGTTAGCTTTCGCTTCGGCGAGCACTTCATCCTGATGGCGAGAAGACCATGGCCCAGCCCACATCACGTTGACAGCCGCGACGATGCCGGTAAACAGCGCCAGTACCATCGCCGCTTTAATCAGGACGGCTTTACTCAGGCCGCAGGCGTGCATCACCGTAATTTCACTTTCGGTATACAATTTCCCCAGCGTCATCAGAAGACCCAGGAACAGGCTCAGCGGCAGGATAAGCTGCGCCATTTCAGGCACGCCGAGCCCCAGCAAAGAGAGAACCAGGTTTGTCGGGATATCACCATCAACCGCCGCGCCGAGGATCCTCACCAGTTTCTGACAAAAGAAGATCAAAAGCAGGATGAAGAGGATGGCAAGCTGGCTTTTTAGCGTCTCCCGCACCAGATATCGTATGATTATCACTATAAATACGCCCGTAAAAACCCGTCTTATTGCAGGAAAATAGCTTGTTTCATGGCTTAAACGTCATTTATTCTCTTGAGTCGTCGAAATCATCGCTAAGATTAAATGACTCAGCGGTTTCACGTTTCATGACCTGTTCTGACGTGCCAGGACCGTAATAACGTTAAGATTAACACGAAGTCACCGCAACAGCGGAAATGAGTTACGTAAGCTTGCAATTCTATCCGTAGCCACCGCCGTTGTCTTTAAGATTCAGGAGCGTAGTGCATGGAGTTCAGTGTAAAAAGTGGTAGCCCGGAGAAACAGCGGAGTGCCTGTATCGTCGTAGGCGTATTCGAACCACGTCGGCTCTCTCCCATCGCCGAACAGCTCGATAAAATCAGCGACGGTTATATCAGCGCGCTGCTGCGTCGCGGCGAACTGGAAGGCAAACCGGGGCAGACCTTATTGCTGCACCACGTACCGAACGTGCTGTCAGAACGCATTCTGCTGATTGGCTGCGGGAAAGAGCGCGAGCTCGACGAACGCCAGTACAAGCAGGTCATTCAGAAAACCATCAACACCCTGAATGACACCGGTTCAATGGAAGCCGTCTGCTTCCTGACCGAACTGCACGTTAAAGGGCGCAATAACTACTGGAAAGTGCGCCAGGCGGTTGAAACCGCGAAAGAGACGCTGTACAGCTTCGACCAGCTCAAAACCAACAAAAGCGAGCCGCGTCGTCCGCTGCGTAAAATGGTCTTCAACGTGCCAACCCGCCGTGAACTGACCAGCGGCGAACGTGCGATTCAGCACGGTCTGGCCATTGCCGCCGGTATCAAAGCGGCGAAAGACCTCGGCAACATGCCGCCAAACATCTGTAACGCCGCCTATCTGGCCTCACAGGCGCGTCAGCTGGCAGACAGCTACAGCAAAAATGTCATCACCCGCGTCATCGGCGAACAGCAGATGAAAGAGCTGGGAATGCACTCCTACCTCGCGGTCGGCAACGGTTCGCAGAACGAATCACTGATGTCGGTCATCGAGTATAAAGGCGTTGAATCTGAAGACGTTCGTCCGATTGTGCTGGTCGGTAAAGGTTTGACCTTCGACTCAGGCGGCATCTCCATCAAGCCGTCCGAAGGCATGGACGAGATGAAGTACGACATGTGTGGCGCGGCGGCGGTATACGGTGTGATGCGTATGGTTGCCGAGCTTCAGCTGCCGATTAACGTTATCGGCGTGCTGGCGGGCTGTGAAAACATGCCGGGTGGCCGCGCGTATCGCCCGGGCGACGTGCTAACCACCATGTCTGGCCAAACCGTTGAAGTCCTGAACACCGACGCCGAAGGCCGTCTGGTGCTGTGCGACGTGCTGACCTACGTTGAGCGCTTCGAGCCGGAAGCGGTTATCGACGTGGCGACGCTGACCGGCGCCTGCGTGATTGCCCTGGGTCATCACATCACCGGTCTGATGTCGAACCACAACCCGCTGGCGCACGAACTGATTGGCGCGTCCGAGCAGTCGGGTGACCGCGCGTGGCGTCTGCCGCTGGGTGATGAGTATCAGGAACAGCTGGAGTCTAACTTCGCGGATATGGCCAATATCGGCGGCCGTCCTGGCGGTGCGATCACCGCAGGCTGCTTCCTGGCGCGCTTTACCCGTAAGTACAACTGGGCGCACCTGGACATCGCGGGTACCGCATGGCGCTCCGGTAAGGCCAAAGGCGCAACCGGTCGTCCGGTGGCGCTGCTGTCGCAGTTCCTGCTGAACCGCGCCGGGTTTAACGGCGAAGAGTAAGGCCCCCCCCTCACCCTAACCCTCTCCCCACTGGGGAGAGGGAACCAATCTTCCCCGCGTTCGGGAAGGGAGTCAGGGGGCGATTTAAATCCACCACAAGAAGCCCCATATATGAAGAATGCGACGTTCTATCTTCTGGACAATGACACCACCGTCGACGAGCTTAGCGCCGTCGAACAACTGGTGTGTGAAATTGCCGCAGAACGTTGGCGCGCGGGCAAGCGCGTGCTGATCGCCTGCGAAGACGAGCAGCAGGCCATTCGCCTGGATGAAGCCCTGTGGAGCCGCCCTCCGGAAAGTTTTGTGCCGCATAACCTGGCGGGCGAAGGCCCAAGAGGCGGTGCGCCAGTGGAGATCGCCTGGCCTGCCAGGCGCAACAGCAGCCCACGGGATATACTGATAAGTCTGCGGGTAAACTTTGCAGATTTTGCCACCGCTTTCACAGAAGTGGTAGACTTCGTCCCTTACGAAGAAACTCTGAAACAACTCGCACGCGATCGCTACAAAGCCTACCGCGTGGCTGGTTTTAACCTGAATACGGCAACCTGGAAATAATGGAAAAGACATATAACCCGCAAGATATCGAACAGCCGCTTTACGAGCACTGGGAACAGCAGGGCTATTTCAAGCCTAACGGCGACGAAAGCAAAGAGTCCTTCTGCATCATGATCCCGCCGCCGAACGTCACCGGCAGTTTGCATATGGGTCATGCTTTCCAGCAAACCATCATGGACACCATGATTCGCTACCAGCGCATGCAGGGCAAAAACACCCTGTGGCAGGCCGGTACCGACCACGCGGGTATCGCTACCCAGATGGTGGTTGAGCGTAAGATTGCCGCTGAAGAAGGGAAAACTCGTCACGACTACGGTCGCGATGCGTTCATCGACAAAATCTGGCAGTGGAAAGCGGAATCCGGCGGCACCATTACCCGTCAGATGCGCCGTCTCGGCAACTCGGTTGACTGGGAGCGCGAGCGCTTCACCATGGACGAAGGTCTTTCCAATGCCGTGAAAGAAGTCTTCGTTCGCCTGTACAAAGAAGACCTGATTTACCGTGGCAAGCGCCTGGTGAACTGGGACCCGAAACTGCGCACCGCCATCTCTGACCTGGAAGTGGAAAACCGCGAGTCCAAAGGCTCGATGTGGCACATCCGCTATCCGCTGGCCGACGGCGCGAAAACCGCAGATGGTAAAGATTATCTGGTCGTCGCCACTACCCGTCCGGAAACCATTCTCGGCGATACTGGCGTGGCCGTGAACCCGGAAGATCCGCGTTATAAAGATCTGATCGGCAAATTCGTTATTCTGCCGCTGGTCGACCGCCGTATTCCAATCGTAGGCGACGAACACGCCGATATGGAAAAAGGCACCGGCTGCGTGAAGATCACCCCGGCGCACGACTTTAACGACTACGAAGTTGGCCGTCGTCACGCGCTGCCGATGATCAACATTCTGACCTTTGACGGCGACATCCGCGAAACTGCGGAAGTGTACGACACCAAAGGCGAAGAGTCTGACGTTTACTCCAACGCGATCCCGGCAGAGTTCCAGAAGCTGGAACGTTTTGCTGCCCGTAAAGCAATCGTCGCTGCCGTTGACGCACTGGGCCTGCTGGAAGAAATTAAACCGCACGACCTGACCGTCCCTTACGGCGACCGTGGCGGCGTGGTTATCGAACCGATGCTGACCGACCAGTGGTATGTGCGTGCCGACGTGCTGGCGAAACCAGCGGTTGAAGCCGTTGAAAACGGTAGCATTCAGTTCGTGCCGAAGCAGTACGAAAACATGTACTTCTCCTGGATGCGCGATATTCAGGACTGGTGTATCTCCCGTCAGCTGTGGTGGGGTCACCGTATCCCGGCATGGTACGACAACGACGGCAACGTCTACGTTGGCCGTACTGAAGACGAAGTGCGTCAGGAAAATAACCTCGGCGCCGACGTTCAGCTTCGTCAGGACGAAGACGTTCTGGATACCTGGTTCTCCTCCGCGCTGTGGACCTTCTCCACCCTCGGCTGGCCGGAAAACACCGACGCGCTGCGTCAGTTCCACCCAACCAGCGTGATGGTTTCCGGCTTCGACATCATCTTCTTCTGGATTGCCCGCATGATCATGATGACCATGCACTTCATCAAAGATGAAAACGGCAAGCCGCAGGTGCCGTTCCATACCGTCTACATGACCGGTCTGATTCGCGACGACGAAGGCCAGAAGATGTCCAAGTCCAAGGGTAACGTTATTGACCCGCTGGACATGGTCGACGGCATCTCCCTGCCGGAGCTGCTGGAAAAACGTACCGGCAATATGATGCAGCCGCAGCTGGCTGAGAAGATTGCCAAGCGTACCGAGAAGCAGTTCCCGAACGGTATCGAGCCGCACGGCACCGACGCCCTGCGCTTTACCCTGGCGGCGCTGGCTTCGACCGGTCGCGATATCAACTGGGATATGAAGCGTCTGGAAGGTTACCGTAACTTCTGTAACAAGCTGTGGAACGCCAGCCGCTTCGTGCTGATGAACACCGAAGATCAGGATTGCGGCTTCAACGGCGGCGAAATGACCCTGTCGCTGGCGGACCGCTGGATCCTCGCTGAATTCAACCAGACCGTGAAAGCGTACCGCGAAGCGCTGGATAACTTCCGCTTCGACATCGCCGCGGGCATTCTGTATGAATTCACCTGGAACCAGTTCTGCGACTGGTATCTGGAGCTGACCAAGCCGGTAATGACCGGCGGTTCCGAGTCTGAACTGCGCGGTACCCGCAATACGCTGGTTACCGTGCTGGAAGGTCTGCTGCGCCTGGCGCACCCGATCATCCCGTTCATCACCGAAACCATCTGGCAGCGCGTGAAGGTCATTTGCGGCATTACCGCCGACACCATCATGCTGCAGCCGTTCCCGGAATATAACGCCGCGCAGGTTGATGAAGCCGCGCTGGCCGATACCGAATGGCTGAAGCAAGCGATCGTTGCCGTACGTAACATTCGTGCGGAAATGAACATCGCCCCGGGCAAACCGCTGGAGCTGCTGCTGCGTGGTTGCAGCGCTGACGCGATGCGTCGCGTGAACGACAACCGTAGCTTCCTGCTGAACCTGGCGCGTCTGGAAAGCATCACCGTACTGCCTGCCGATGATAAAGGTCCGGTTTCCGTGACCAAAATCATCGACGGCGCCGAACTGCTGATCCCGATGGCGGGCCTCATCAACAAAGAAGATGAGCTGGCGCGTCTGGCGAAAGAAGTGGCGAAAATCGAAGGTGAGATTGCCCGTATCGAAGGCAAACTCTCCAACGAAGGTTTCGTCGCCCGCGCGCCGGAAGCGGTCATTGCCAAAGAGCGTGAGAAGCTGGACGGTTATGCAGAAGCGAAAGCGAAGCTGATTGAGCAGCAGGCGGTCATCGCCGCGCTGTAATCATCGTGCCTGTACGTTTGCCGGATAGCGCTGCGCTTATCCGGCCTACAGCACCGTCAACGTAGGTCGGAAAAGCGTAGCGCATCCGACACTACTGACGATTAAAAAGCCTCTGGCGTCCTCGCTCAGAGGCTTTTTATTGAATTATCCTCGCTTGCGCTCCCCCTCACCGCAGTGGTATTAACTGCATATGTTCCACATTTCTGTCATGAGTTCGCTATGAGTGTCATTACACCTGTCTCGGCGACGCTACGCCGCATCACCGCCGACGACAACGCGGCTATCGCCCATGTGATTCGCCAGGTCTCCGCCGAATATGGCCTGACTGCTGATAAAGGCTACACCGTGGCCGACCCAAATCTCGACGAGTTGTTTCAGGTCTACAGCCAGCCTGGCGCGGCGTATTGGGTGGTAGAGCAGAATGGTCAGGTGGTGGGCGGCGGCGGTGTTGCGCCGTTAGGTTGTAGCGAACCGGATATCTGCGAACTGCAAAAAATGTATTTCCTGCCGAGCGTGCGCGGTCAGGGGCTGGCGAAGCGGCTGGCGCTGATGGCGCTGGATCACGCCCGTGAGCAGGGGTTTAAACAGTGCTATCTGGAAACGACCGCGTTTCTGACGGAAGCCATTCGTCTTTACGAGCGTTTGGGGTTCGCGCATATTGCGGAACCCCTCGGTTGCACCGGTCACGTCGACTGTGAAGTCCGGATGTTAAAACCCCTCTGAGGTTATCCTGAGGGGAACTACAACGTTATTGCATCTCGGCAGACAACATCAGGCGTATCACGCCGGCCGCACGCGCGGTCGGCAGTTTAAGTACCTGAGCCCATAAATCCTGCACCATGTCACAGGTCAGCTTCTCTTTTCCCACGCCTTTATTTGGGTCAGCCATGATTTGAATATCCTGACCATAACGCTGCACCAGCGTCGGGCTGAGGGTTTGCAGGTCCTGAAGCGCCAGCTGTTTTTCTTCTGCCGTCACGGTATGTTTTTTCGGGCCATGAGAGGCATACAGCATGCCCATGTCGCTCGCCATACGACGATCCATGATCTCGCGAGGAATAATGCGCACCGGATTAATCCCACCTTTTACCGCCGGGAACAGAAAACGGAAGCATTCGTCGTCCCCCACTTTCTGCACCGCGGCAATCTGCTCGAGATTAATCTTCATATAGCCAATCACCTCGGCATCAGGTGCCTGCTGCAAACGCGCCATCTGCATCTGCAGGATCTGCGGCTGAATGGCGTCAATAATCTGCTGCTCGCTTTTTCCGGCCTCTTTCATCTGTGCCGACTGGTTGCGAATATGCTCCCACAGAGCAGGTTCCTGCTCTTTAATGACCTGATAAACAGGCATGGTCAGCATCGCATCTTCGAATTTCTGCGCTTCCGTTTTCCCATAGTCCGGGCTTTCGCGCGGAATCAGGTAATGCACGTCAAACAGATTCCAGCCGACGATCGCAACCACGAAAATCACCCCGCCCGCGATCTTGCCAATCCAGCCTTTTTTGCGAAATACCCCCACGATGATGGCGATAACCGCGCCGATATACCCTGCCAGTAATACGTGTGCCCAGTTCATTGAATTTCCTTACCCAAATCAATCGTTATTCCGGGGATTATGCTTCCCCGTGATGAGTTTCGATTATTGCGGTAAAGATGAACGATTTCCAGCCACCAAATTTTTCTGCTGCAGGCTAGAAAGGTGTAAGGCGCAGGCGGATAACTTATACCGGCACGCCGCTATGAAAGCGGAACTCATTATCGGGAGAAGTAATAAGCCCAGCCTCCACTTCCCCAAAAAAACGCACCCGATCGCCAATGTCGTTCGCCGAAATCTGCTGTGCCAGCGCCAGATAATCCTGATAGTGCCGCGCCTCGGATCGCAGCAGCGACAGATAAAAGGCCTGCAAATCCGCCTCCAGATAAGGCGCTAACGCGGCAAAGCGCTCGCAGGAGCGGGCTTCGATATACGCTCCGCAAATCAGCTTATCAATCAGCGTCAGCGGCTCGTGGGTTCGTACCTCTTTGAGCATGCCTTTGGCATAGCGGCTGGCGGTGATTTTGACATAGGGAATATTGCGACGCTGCATCGCCTCACGCACCTGCCAGAAGTGGTGCAGCTCCTCTTTAATCAGCAGCACCATGCTGTCTATCAACTGACGTCCCCACGGGTCGTCGGTCTGCGGCATCGCGCTTTTGTTTATCTGCTTATTCAGCGCGGCGAAATCCGGCTCTTCTCCCTCACGAAAGGCAAAGGCTTCATACGGCTTAAGCCAGTCGAGCAGCGCCTGCGACCCCGCTTTGTCGGCGACATATTTACGCACCAGCAGCATTGCCGTTTGCGCCGCTTTCAGCTCGCAAACTAAATGGTCAGTCAGCAACAGAGGTAGATTTTCCGGATCGCGGGCTTTATCGAGCCATGCCTGAGGCGTTTTACAGTGCAGAAAGTTGAGAACCGGGGAGAGTATTTGCGGGTAATCCATACCGAAATCCTTGCCTACGGCAGCGGGCGCTGCCGTAGGTGATAAGATGACTTAGTGACGTACGCCGTCGTCTTCTTCGTCGACGTAATCTTCGTCGTCATCGCCTTCTTCGCCGTTCGGGTCTTCGTAGTAGGTGCCCCAACCGTCGTATTCCACTTCAAATTTCTCGGCCAGGTTCATCAGTTGCTCAACCTGTGCGTCAATCAGCTCGGCATTCAGCGCGCATTCACTGAGGATGTCGCAGCAGATCACGGTGTCGCCTTCTTCCACTTCCAGCTCTTCCGGCTCAGTCACTTCATAGCCCAGCTTGAACGCTTCGACTGCCGCTTTTTCCAGGCTTTCGAAATCGTCGGCGGAAAGGTGGTGCTCAATGGTGTACAGCGCGTCAGGATCGCTGCCGTCTTCCAGCAGTTCTTCAATAATCAGACGTGTTTCTTCACGCTGCTCTTCCAGGTGTTCCGGGTTTGCCATGGCTCTTTCCTCATAATGTGGCTGATACTCTTATTGTCACATACCGTTGCCATTGCCTCCACCTTTCCGATAAAGATTTGTTATTGGGGTTGCAAATGAATATTCATACATATAAAGTGAATTTTAATTCAATAAGTGGCTTGAGCCAGGTGAGGGAAAAATGTCTACTCTGTATAAAAAGAACTTCTTAAAATTACTCGATTTTACCCCTGCAGAAATCACCACGCTGCTGCAACTCGCGGCAAAACTAAAAGCGGATAAAAAAAGCGGCACGGAGTCGCCGAACCTGACCGGTAAAAACATCGCGCTCATCTTCGAAAAAGACTCGACCCGCACCCGATGCTCTTTCGAAGTTGCCGCTTACGATCAGGGCGCTCGCGTCACTTATCTTGGTTCCAGCGGCAGCCAGATTGGCCATAAAGAGTCGATTAAAGACACCGCGCGCGTGCTGGGCCGCATGTATGACGGCATTCAGTATCGCGGCTACGGCCAGGAAGTGGTCGAAACGCTGGCCGAGTACTCCGGCGTGCCGGTGTGGAACGGCTTGACCGACGAATTCCATCCGACGCAGCTGCTGGCGGACCTGCTAACCATGCAGGAACATCTGCCGGGCAAAGCATTCAACGAAATGACGTTGGTCTATGCCGGAGACGCGCGCAACAACATGGGTAACTCCATGCTGGAAGCCGCAGCGTTAACCGGACTGGATCTGCGCCTTGTGGCGCCAAAAGCGTGCTGGCCGGAAGAGAGCCTGGTGGCCGAGTGTAAAGCGCTGGCGCAGAAAAACGGCGGCGACGTGACGCTGACGGAAGATATCGCCGCAGGCGTAAAAGGGGCCGATTTTATCTATACCGACGTGTGGGTCTCGATGGGCGAAGCCAAAGAGAAGTGGGCGGAACGTATTGCGCTGCTGCGCGACTATCAGGTGAATAGCGCCATGATGAAGCTGACCGGCAACCCGCAGGTCAAATTCCTTCACTGCCTGCCTGCATTCCATGATGACCAGACGACGCTGGGTAAGAAAATGGCCGCTGAGTACGGTATGCACGGTGGGATGGAAGTGACCGACGAGGTCTTTGAATCACCAGCCAGCATCGTGTTTGATCAAGCTGAAAACCGCATGCACACTATCAAAGCCGTGATGGTGGCGACGCTGAGCCAATAAGCGGGCTACGCCCTGGCCTGACGGTCAGGGCGTGACTTCTCAGGCAACCAGCAGTTTCACCACCAGCTTACGCACTTTCGCCGGCGTGCCGACAGCGCACAGCGGTTTGTGTACTTCACCCGGGTAAAACACCACGAAGTCACCTTCGCTCATCACTACCATTTTTTCCTGCACGCCTTCCGGCAGGAAAGCGATGTCTTTGTCGGCCAGCCAGTCAGTGTCCGGTTTGCCCGCAGGCTGGGTGCTGAACGCCATCCCTTCCTGACCACTCAGCACCACCTGGATATCCAGGTAACGCGCGTGATACTCGGCGCGACGCTCGGCAAATGGCTCGGTCATGTTTTCTGAAACCATATAAAACAGACGGTTACCGTCAATGTCGTATTTCCCTTCCGGGGTTTCCGCGGTAACGTTAGCCTTAATGTAGGCAATCGCCTGACGCAGTTCTTCCGGCAGCCAGGACTGCACGTTGTGAATATTGCCAATAATCATGATGACTCCATAAATAAAACGATGTTTCAATTTTTAGTTGTTATACGTAAATTCGCGATACCATACCAGCACTTTTTACCCTGTTATTGCGGTCCTGCCGGTTTAGCGCACAGTTTGTGCCAGGCGAGTGGCGCTAAGAATTTAAATGCATAAAAAGCGAATACTCATTCTATGAGAATCGTTTTCGTTGATTAAAATGTGAATTCAGCGCTTGATCCCTTACCAAAGCTGCGTATAATGCCAGCCGTTTTGCCGGGAGGAATTATGGTTCAGTGTGTACGACATCGCGTCTTACCGCGTCTGAAAAAAGACGCTGGCCTGCCGTTTTTCCTTTCCGTTGCATCCGTATTCGTAAAGCCCCTTATTTAAGGGGCTTTTTTTTGCGCCGTCGTCAGGAGATAAACATGGCTAATCCGCTGTATCAAAAACACATCATTTCCATAAACGATCTCAGCCGCGAAGACCTTGAGCTGGTTTTGGCGACCGCCGCTAAACTGAAAGCCAATCCGCAGCCGGAGCTGCTGAAGCACAAGGTCATTGCCAGCTGTTTCTTCGAAGCCTCGACGCGTACCCGCCTCTCGTTTGAAACCTCCATGCATCGCCTGGGCGCCAGCGTGGTGGGTTTTTCCGACAGCGCCAACACCTCGCTCGGCAAAAAAGGCGAAACCCTGGCTGACACCATCTCCGTCATCAGCACCTACGTCGACGCCATCGTGATGCGTCACCCGCAGGAAGGCGCGGCGCGTCTGGCGACCGAATTCTCCGGCGGTATTCCGGTACTCAACGCCGGTGACGGCGCAAACCAGCACCCGACGCAAACGCTACTGGATCTGTTCACCATTCAGGAAACCCAGGGCCGTCTCGAAAATCTCAACATCGCGATGGTTGGTGACCTGAAGTATGGCCGCACCGTACATTCACTGACCCAGGCGCTGGCGAAATTTAACGGTAACCGCTTCTACTTCATCGCCCCGGACGCGCTGGCGATGCCGCAGTACATCCTCGATATGCTCGACGAGAAAGGTATCGCCTGGAGCCTGCATAGCGCCATTGAAGAGGTGATGGCCGAGGTCGACATTCTCTACATGACCCGCGTGCAGAAAGAACGTCTCGACCCGTCCGAATACGCCAACGTGAAAGCGCAGTTTGTCCTGCGCGCCGCAGACCTGGTCGGCGCACGCGACAATATGAAAGTGCTGCACCCGCTGCCGCGCATTGACGAGATCACTACCGATGTCGATAAGACGCCGCACGCCTGGTACTTCCAGCAGGCCGGCAACGGCATCTTCGCCCGCCAGGCGTTACTGGCACTGGTACTGAATAGCGAACTGGCTCTGTAAGAGGGAATGACGATGACACACGACAACAAATTGCAGGTAGAAGCCATCAAACGTGGCACCGTGATCGACCACATCCCGGCACAGGTCGGTTTTAAACTGCTGACGCTGTTCAAGCTGACCGAAACTGACCAGCGCATCACCATCGGTCTGAACCTGCCGTCCGGTGAAATGGGCCGCAAAGATCTGATTAAAATTGAGAATACCTTCCTCACTGATGAGCAGGTTAACCAACTGTCGCTGTACGCCCCACAGGCTACCGTGAACCGTATCGACAACTATGAAGTGGTGGGCAAATCGCGTCCGAGCCTGCCGGATCGTATTGAGAGCGTGCTGGTGTGCCCAAACAGCAACTGCATCAGCCACGCTGAGCCGGTTTCCTCCAGCTTTGCAGTGAAAAAACGCGCCGATGACGTTGCACTCAAATGCAAATACTGTGAAAAAGAGTTTTCCCATTATGTGGTGCTGGCCAACTAATTGCGGTTGGTATTGGAATTAGGCGTCCCTATAATGGCTACGACCTAATTACTGCAGTTCATCTGGAGATATCATGAGCAAAACTATTGCGACGGAAAATGCACCAGCAGCTATCGGCCCATACGTTCAGGGCGTTGACCTGGGCAGCATGATCATCACTTCCGGTCAGATCCCGGTTGACCCGAAAACCGGCAGCGTGCCGGAAGACGTGTCCGCACAGGCGCGTCAGTCGCTGGAAAACGTCAAAGCGATCGTTGAGGCCGCGGGCCTGAAAGTGGGCGATATCGTAAAAACGACCGTTTTCGTAAAAGATCTCAACGATTTCGCGACCGTTAACGCCACTTACGAAGCGTTCTTCACCGAGCACAATGCCACCTTCCCGGCGCGTTCCTGCGTTGAAGTGGCGCGCCTGCCGAAAGACGTGAAGATTGAAATCGAAGCGATTGCCGTTCGTCGCTAATTTCGATGCAGTATGAAGAAAGGCAGCCAATGGCTGCCTTTTTTGATGTTATACGCGGGATTACTGCCAGCCATAGCGGCGGCTAAAGAACCCTTTCACCATCTGAGTCAACGTCATATAACCCACCAGAATCGCCACCAGCCACGGGAAGTAGCTCAGCGGCAGCGGCTGCAATTGCAGGTAGCTTGCCAGCGGTGAGAACGGCAGCGCGATACCGACCGCCATCACCAGCAGCGTCATCGCGAACAGCGGCCAGGCGGCGCGGCTTTGCACGAATGGAATGCGGCGGGTACGAATCATATGCACAATCAGCGTCTGCGACAGCAGCCCTTCAATAAACCAGCCGGACTGGAACAGCGTCTGCATTTCCGGGGTATTGGCCTTAAATACCCACCACATCAGGCAGAAGGTCAGAATATCGAAGATAGAGCTGATCGGCCCGAAGAACACCATAAAGCGCCCCAGATCCGCCGGATTCCAGCGCTGCGGTTTACGAATCTGCTCATCGTCAACGTTATCGAACGGCAGCGCCACCTGGGATACATCGTACAGCAGGTTCTGAATCAGTAAGTGTAACGGCAGCATCGGCAGGAACGGCAGGAAGGCGCTGGCCACCAGCACGCTGAAGACGTTACCGAAGTTCGAGCTGGCGGTCATCTTGATGTATTTGAGCATGTTCGAGAAGGTACGACGCCCTTCGATCACGCCCTCTTCCAGCACCATCAGGCTCTTTTCCAGCAGAATAATATCGGCCGCTTCACGAGCGATATCCACCGCGCCATCCACGGAAATACCGATGTCCGCCGCGCGCAGCGCCGGGGCATCGTTGATGCCGTCACCCATAAAGCCCACCACGTGCCCTTCGCGTTTCAGCAAGGTCACAATGCGTTCTTTGTGCATCGGCGTCAGACGGGCAAACAGCGTGGTGCGTGCCGCAAGCTGCGCCAGTTCGTCATCGCTGAGGTGCTCAATATCGCTGCCGATAATCACTTCGCCCGCGTCCAACCCAACTTCGTGGCACACTTTTGCCGCCACCAGCTCGCTGTCGCCGGTGAGAATTTTTACCGTAATGCCGCTGGCCTTCAGCGCTTTCAGCGCCGGCGCGGTGGTCTCTTTCGGCGGATCGAGGAAGGCGATGTAACCTTCGAGGATCAGGTCAGACTCATCAATGCGCTGGTAGTCGCCTTCACGGGACGGCAGGTATTTGCTCGCCACGGCGACCACACGCAGCCCCTGACGGTTCAGGGTGTCGGTCACGCGCTTAATGCGGCGCAACATGGTCTCATCCAGCGGCACGATTTCGCCGTTGTGATACACCTGGGTGCAAACGTTGAGAATCTCCTGCAACGCGCCTTTGCAAATCAGCTTGTGCACGTCCGGCTTTTCACTCACCACCACCGACATGCGGCGGCGTTCGAAATCAAACGGAATCTCATCGATTTTCTGCCAGTCGGTCGAGAGCTGGCGCGCTACCGCCTCATCGACGCCTTCGAGCACCGCGGTATCCAGCAGATTCTTCAGCCCGGTCTGGTAATGGCTGTTCAGCCACGCGGTTTGCAGCACGCGCTCGCTCACCTTGCCGGAGACATCGGTATGGTTCTCCAGCACGATTTTATCCTGCGTCAGGGTGCCCGTTTTATCCGTGCAGAGAATATCCATCGCGCCAAAGTTCTGAATGGCGTCGAGGTGCTTGACGATAACCTTCTGTTTTGACAGCTTCACCGCGCCACGCGCCAGCGTCGAGGTGACGATCATCGGCAGCATTTCTGGCGTCAGGCCAACGGCTACGGAGAGGGCAAACAGCGCCGCTTCCCACCAGTCGCCTTTGGTGTAGCCGTTAATCACCAGTACAATCGGCGCCATCACCAGCATAAAGCGGATCAGCAACATGCTGACGCGGCTGATACCCTTCTGGAAGGCGTTCGGCTCGCTCTCCTGCTCGCTCACACGCCCGGCCAGTTGCCCGAACCAGGTGTTGGCGCCAGTGGCAATCACCATCGCCTGCGCGGTGCCGCTGACCACGTTGGTGCCCATAAAGCACAGGGTGTCGCACTCAAGCGGGTTGGTTTGCTGCGGCTCGCGGGTCTGCGCCACTTTCTCAACCGGCAAGGATTCTCCGGTCAGCGATGCCTGGGCCACAAACAGGTCACGCGCCTGAATCACGCGCAGATCCGCCGGGATCATATCCCCGGCGGCAAGCTTGATAATATCGCCCGGCACCAGCTGGTCGATAGGCAGTTCCACCCAGTTGCTCTCGCCCTTGTCATTGATGACGCGCAGCACCGTCGCGGTGTTGCTCACCATCGCTTTCAGGGTATCCGCCGCTTTGGTCGAACGGGCTTCCTGGACAAAGTTCAGCAGCGTAGAAATACCCACCATCAGCACAATCACTACCGCGGCGAACAGGTCTTCTGTGGCGTAGGAGACGGCAGCCAGCACGGTCAGCAGAATATTGAACGGGTTACGGTAGCAGAGCCACAGATGCACCCACCACGGCTGCGGCTGCTGAGCCGGCAGCTGGTTTTCACCGTGAGTGGCGCGCGCCAACTCGACTTCAGCCGCGTTCAGCCCTTCCGGGTGCGTGTTAAAGGTGTGCCACAGTTCCTGTTCATTGAGCCGGGCCATTTTCAGGCAGTGCTCGCTGAGCGAGGATGGAATCGGCGTATGGGCGACGCTTTGCTGAGTCGGCATCGGATCGCGCTGTACCAGACGGCGCGGAAGGTGGCGGCCAAGCTGTGCGAACAGCTGCCGGGTTAAATTTTTCAGCATACAAAATCCCCCTGCAGTCGCCAGACGCGACCGCAGTCAGGCCTACGGGCACAGCTAATCTGTACCGCACAGGCACTTAATTTTTATCTTGCAGGGACATGATTAAGGAATGTCACTGCCTCACATCATCGGCAAGGCAGCGCAAAACTGACTTACCGGAACGTTACTCTCCAGCGCGAGAGAGGTGTGGGATCGGGATCCATAAAGCCTCCGGTAAGGTTGATAGTAGAAAACGCCGCGCATTATACGCAGAAAATCATAAGTTTTGTGGCTATTAGGGCGATATAATAACGGCAGGTAATTCAACGGCACGTCAACCATCGGGTCTGACGGTAAAATATTCACGTGGGGCAACTATATGCAAAATCGGCTGACCATCAAAGACATCGCTCGCCTGAGCGGTGTTGGCAAATCAACCGTCTCCCGCGTGCTGAATAACGAAAGTGGCGTCAGTGAACGTACCCGCGAGCGCGTGGAAGCGGTGATGTTCCAGCACGGCTTCTCCCCTTCTCGCTCCGCGCGCGCCATGCGCGGGCAAAGCGATAAAGTGGTCGCCATTATCGTCACTCGCCTGGATTCGCTGTCGGAAAACCTGGCGGTGCAAACCATGCTGCCCGCCTTCTACGAGCAGGGCTACGACCCCATTATGATGGAAAGCCAGTTCTCGCCCGAAAAGGTCGTAGAACATCTGGCGATGCTCAAGCGCCGCAATATCGATGGCGTGATCCTGTTTGGGTTTACCGGCGTCACCGAAGAGACGCTGGCCAACTGGCAGCCCTCTCTGGTGCTGATGGCCCGCGATGCCAGCGGTTTCTCCTCAGTTTGCTATGACGATCACGGCGCCATCACACTGCTGATGCAGCGCCTGTATGAACGCGGCCACCGCCATATCAGCTTCCTCGGGGTACCACCGAGCGATGTCACCACCGGACAGCGCCGTCATGATGCCTATCAGACCTTTTGCCAGCGCCATCAGCTCACGCCGATGGCCGCGCTACCGGGCCTGGCGATGAAACAGGGCTACGACTTCGCACGTGAGGTCATTGCCCCCGAGACCACTGCGCTCATTTGCGCCACCGATACCCTGGCGCTGGGCGTCAGCAAATATTTCCAGGAACAGCGCATCGAGAGCGTCCAGCTAGCGAGCGTCGGCAACACCCCGCTGACCAAGTTCCTGCATCCAGAAATTATCACCGTCGATCCCGGCTATGCCGAGGCCGGACGCCGCGCCGCAGAACAGCTGATCGCCCTGATCGGCGGTAAGCGCGAACCGCAGCAGATAGTGATCCCCGCCATCCTCGCCTAAGCGTAAAGTCTGCTTTAATGTGATCTTTGCTGCGTTTCGGGAACGTTCCCATTTTCCCAAATGCGTAAACCCGCTACGCTTATATTCAGCGTATTACTCACTGTTCATATCCTGAGTCCGTCAGGTTACCCATACCAGGGCAGTCTGAATTGGCGGTTATCGGGGAGATCTTATCTCTGTTTGAAGGCCCTATCATGAGCAAAAAAATAGAACAAAAGAACATCGATAAACTTATCGAGCTGGTTGGCGGACGCGAAAACATCGCCACCGTCAGCCATTGCATCACGCGCCTGCGTTTTGTGCTGAACGATCCGGCCAAAGCCAATCCGAAAGCCATCGAAGAACTGCCTATGGTGAAGGGCTGCTTTACCAACGCCGGGCAATTCCAGGTGGTGATCGGCACCGAAGTGGGCGACTACTATCAGGCGCTGCTCGCCACCACCGGCCAGACCGGCGTGGACAAAGAGCAAGCCAAACAGGCGGCGCGCCAGAACATGAAATGGCACGAGCAGATGATCTCCCACTTCGCCGAGATCTTCTTCCCGCTGCTGCCGGCGCTGATCAGCGGGGGTTTGATCTTAGGCTTCCGTAACGTGATCGGCGACCTACCGATGAGCAACGGCCAGACGCTGGCGCAGATGCACCCGTCGCTGCAAACCATCTATGACTTCCTGTGGCTGATTGGCGAAGCTATCTTCTTCTACCTGCCAGTCGGTATCTGCTGGTCGGCGGTGAAGAAAATGGGCGGTACGCCGATTCTCGGCATCGTGCTCGGCGTGACGCTGGTTTCCCCACAACTGATGAACGCCTATCTGCTGGGTCAGCAGGTGCCGGAAGTGTGGAACTTCGGCCTGTTTACCATCGCTAAAGTCGGCTACCAGGCGCAGGTTATCCCGGCGCTGCTGGCGGGTCTGACCCTCGGTTTTATTGAGACGCGCCTTAAGCGCATCGTGCCGGACTACCTGTACCTCGTTATCGTACCTGTGTGCTCGCTGATTCTGGCGGTATTCCTTGCTCACGCGATTATCGGGCCATTCGGTCGCCTGATTGGCGATGGCGTTGCCTTCGCCGTGCGTCACCTGCTGACCGGCAGCTTCGCACCGATTGGCGCCGCGCTGTTCGGCTTCCTGTATGCGCCGCTGGTGATTACCGGTGTGCACCAGACCACGCTGGCGATTGATATGCAGATGATTCAGAGCATGGGTGGCACCCCGGTGTGGCCGATGATTGCCCTGTCGAACATCGCGCAGGCCTCTGCCGTCGTCGGCATTATCATCTGCAGTCGTAAGGCTAAAGAGCGTGAAATCTCCGTTCCGGCGGCGATCTCTGCCTACCTCGGCGTCACCGAACCGGCCATGTACGGGATCAACCTGAAGTACCGCTTCCCGATGCTCTGCGCGATGATTGGTTCCGGTATCGCGGGCCTGCTGTGCGGCCTGTACGGCGTGCTGGCGAACGGTATCGGCGTCGGCGGCCTGCCGGGCATCCTGTCAATCAAACCGACCTTCTGGGGCGTTTATAGCATCGCGATGATCATCGCCGTGGTCGTGCCGATTATTCTGACCATGATGGTATACAAGCGCAAAGAGAGTCAGGGCACGCTGCCCGTCATGTAAACACATCTTCTTCGGGGCGCATTTGCGCCCCTGATTCTTATTCGAGGACAACCCAATGAATACACTACCTCACTGGTGGCAAAACGGCGTGATTTACCAGATCTACCCGAAAAGCTTCCAGGACACGACTGGCAGCGGAACGGGAGATCTGCGCGGCGTGACCTCACGACTCGACTATCTGCAAAAGCTCGGCGTTGATGCCCTCTGGATAACACCGTTCTACGTCTCTCCGCAGGTGGATAACGGTTACGATATTGCTGACTACACCGAGATCGACCCCTCTTACGGCACGCTCGACGATTTTGATAAGCTGGTTGCCGAAGCACATCAGCGCGGCATTCGTATCGTGCTGGACATGGTGCTCAACCACACCTCCACCCACCATGCGTGGTTTAAAGAATCGCTGAATAAAGAGAGCCCGTACCGCCAGTTCTATATCTGGCGCGACGGTACCCCGGACACCCCGCCGAATAACTGGCGTTCGAAGTTTGGCGGCAACGCCTGGCAGTGGGATGCGGCCAGCGGGCAGTACTATCTGCATCTGTTCGCCACCGAGCAGGCGGATCTCAACTGGGAAAACGAGGCGGTACGCGCCGAGCTGAAAAAGGTCTGTGAGTTCTGGGCCGATCGCGGCGTCGATGGCCTGCGTCTCGACGTTATCAACCTCATCTCTAAAGACCAGTCCTTCCCGGACGATCATCAGGGCGACGGCCGCCGCTTTTACACCGACGGCCCACGCGCGCATGAGTTCCTGCAGGAGTTCAGCCGCGATGTCTTTACCCCGCGCGGCCTGATGACCGTCGGCGAGATGTCCTCCACCTCCCTCGAAAACTGTCAGCAATATGCCTCTCTCGACGGTAAAGAGCTGTCGATGACCTTTAATTTCCACCACCTGAAGGTGGACTACCCTGGCGGCGAGAAGTGGACGCTGGCGCGTCCGGATTTCGTGGCGCTGAAATCACTGTTTAGTCACTGGCAGCAAGGCATGCACAACCGGGCGTGGAACGCGCTGTTCTGGTGTAACCACGACCAGCCGCGCATCGTCTCCCGCTTTGGTGACGAAGGTGAATATCGCATCACGGCGGCGAAGATGCTGGCGATGGTGCTGCATGGCATGCAGGGGACGCCGTACATCTATCAGGGCGAAGAAATTGGCATGACCAACCCGCACTTCACGACGATAGAGCAGTACCGCGACGTTGAAAGCCACAACATGTATAACGAGCTGCTGGCGCAGGGGCGCGATGCCGACGAACTGCTGGCGATTCTGGCCAGCAAATCCCGCGACAACAGCCGTACGCCGATGCAGTGGGATGCCAGCCCTAACGCCGGATTTACCACTGGCGAACCGTGGATTGGCGTCAGCCATAACTTTGCCGACATCAACGTTGAAGGTGCGCTGGCCGATCCTGATTCCGTGTTTTACGCCTACCAGCAGTTGATTGCACTGCGTAAATCCGAACCGGTGCTGACCTGGGGCGACTACCAGGATCTGCTGCCGGAGCATCCGTCGCTGTGGTGTTACCGCCGTCAGTGGCAGGGGCAGACGCTGCTGGTCGCCGCGAACCTCAGCGGCGAGCCGCAGGACTGGGAGCCACCGGCGGGCTCCACCGATGGCGAGGTGCTGATGAGCAACTACGCCACTCCAGCCGGCATGACGCTGCGACCGTTTGAAGCCATCTGGTGGCTACAGCGTTAAACCTCCGCGGCCCGGTAGCGCCCTGCTGCCGGGCTTCTTCGCATCCCGCTGTTTTTCGGTCCTTTTTTGGACACTTCTTGAGCATAAAAATTTACATTACCCTCAACGCCTGTCATCTGTACTCTTGCATTTTTACTTTGTTCTGAATCAATAAAAGCGCAAACATCTTTGATGCAAATCACTACATATAGAACTTAAAATGCGTCCCGGCCCTACATATGGTATTTATCGTCTATCATTGCACAATGAGAATCACGAAAAAGATAGCCGGTATGTGGATAACCTAGGCCGCACGCGGGGGAAAGTATTGGTTAATGGAGTAAATACGCCAATCGCTGTTTTCCCACCTCTGTGGATAACCTGTTCTTATAAATATTGGAGTGATCATGACACCGCATGTGATGAAACGAGATGGCTGTAAAGTGCCGTTCAAATCAGAGCGCATCAAAGAAGCAATTCTGCGTGCAGCTAAAGCAGCGGGAGTCGATGACGCAGACTATTGCGCCACCGTCGCAGCAATCGTTAGCCAACAAATGCAGGACCAGTCGCAGGTTGATATCAACGAAATCCAGACCGCCGTTGAAAACCAGCTGATGTCCGGGCCGTACAAACAGCTCGCTCGCGCCTACATCGAATATCGCCATGACCGCGACAGCCAGCGCGAGAAGCGCGGCCGCCTGAACCAAGAAATTCGCGGTCTGGTTGAGCAGACCAACTCGGCGCTGCTTAACGAAAACGCCAACAAAGACAGCAAAGTGATCCCGACCCAGCGCGACCTGCTGGCCGGTATCGTCGCCAAACACTACGCTCGCCAGCACCTGCTGCCGCACGACGTGGTCATGGCGCACGAGCGCGGCGTGATTCACTACCACGACCTCGACTACTCGCCGTTCTTCCCGATGTTCAACTGTATGCTGATCGATCTGAAAGGCATGCTGACCCAGGGCTTCAAAATGGGTAACGCGGAAATTGAGCCGCCGAAATCCATCTCGACCGCCACGGCGGTAACCGCGCAGATTATCGCGCAGGTCGCCAGCCACATTTATGGCGGTACCACCATCAACCGCATTGATGAAGTGCTGGCGCCGTTCGTCACTGAAAGCTTCAACAAGCACCGTAAAATCGCCAACGAATGGCAGATTCCGAACGCGGAAGAATACGCTCGTTCCCGCACGGAGAAAGAGTGCTACGACGCCTTCCAGTCGCTGGAGTATGAAGTCAACACGCTGCATACCGCCAACGGCCAGACCCCGTTCGTGACCTTTGGTTTCGGCCTCGGCACCAGCTGGGAATCGCGTCTGATTCAGCAGTCCATTCTGCGTAATCGTATCGCGGGCCTCGGCAAAAACCGCAAAACCGCGGTGTTCCCGAAGCTGGTGTTCGCCATTCGCGACGGCCTGAACCACAAGCCGGGCGATGCCAACTACGACATCAAACAGCTGGCACTGGAGTGCGCCAGCAAGCGCATGTATCCGGACATCCTCAACTACGATCAGGTGGTGAAAGTCACCGGTTCGTTTAAAACTCCGATGGGCTGCCGCAGCTTCCTCGGCGTGTGGGAGAATGAAAACGGCGAGCAGGTGCATGATGGGCGTAACAACCTCGGCGTGATCAGCCTTAACCTGCCGCGTATTGCGCTGGAAGCGAAAGGTGATGAAGCCGCGTTCTGGTCACTGCTGGACGAACGTCTGGTGCTGGCGCGTAAAGCGCTGATGACCCGTATTGCTCGCCTGGAAGGGGTGAAAGCCCGTGTCGCGCCAATCCTCTACATGGAAGGGGCCTGCGGCGTGCGTCTGAAAGCCGACGACGACGTTTCAGAAATCTTCAAAAACGGTCGTGCCTCTATCTCTCTGGGCTACATCGGTATCCACGAGACCATCAACGCGCTGTTCGGCAATCAGCATATGTACGACAACGAAATGCTGCGTGAAAAAGGCGTGGCGATCGTTCAGCGTCTGCGCGATGCCGTTGACCACTGGAAAGAGGAAACCGGCTACGGTTTCAGCCTGTACAGCACGCCAAGCGAAAACCTGTGCGACCGCTTCTGCCGTCTCGACACCGCCGAATTTGGCGTGGTGGAAGGCGTTACCGACAAAGGCTACTACACCAACAGCTTCCACCTCGACGTGGAGAAGAAAGTTAACCCGTACGACAAAATCGACTTTGAAGCACCGTACCCGCCGCTGGCGAACGGCGGCTTCATTTGCTACGGCGAATATCCGAACATTCAGCACAACCTGAAAGCGCTGGAAGACGTGTGGGACTACAGCTACCAGCACGTGCCGTACTACGGCACCAACACGCCGATCGACGAATGCTACGAGTGCGGCTTTACCGGTGAGTTCGAGTGCACCAGCAAAGGCTTCACCTGCCCGAAATGCGGTAACCATGACGCGGCTCGCGTGTCGGTCACCCGCCGCGTGTGCGGCTACCTCGGCAGCCCGGATGCTCGTCCGTTCAACGCCGGTAAACAGGAAGAAGTGAAGCGCCGCGTTAAGCACCTGGGTAACGGGCAGCTCGGTTAAGGCCGGGCGGTTTATCCCCTCACCCTAGCCCTCTCCCCTCAGGGGAGAGGGAACCGTTTTACCGCTCGCTGTACGACCGTATACCGGCCAAAAATCTGGAACGCGAAAATGAACTTCCATCAATACTATCCGGTTGATATCGTCAACGGCCCCGGCACGCGCTGCACCCTGTTTGTTGCCGGCTGCGTTCACGAATGTCCTGGCTGCTATAACAAGAGCACCTGGCGCGTGAACTCTGGCCAGCCGTTCACCGCCGAGATGGCCGACCGCATCATCGCCGACCTTAACGACACCCGCGTCAAGCGCCAGGGAATTTCGCTCTCCGGCGGCGACCCGTTGCATCCGCAAAATGTGCCGGAGATCCTCAAACTGGTGCAGCGCATCCACGCTGAATGCCCAGGCAAAGATATCTGGGTGTGGACCGGTTACAAGATTGACGAACTTAATGCCGCGCAGATGGAGGTCGTCGACCTGATCAACGTGCTGGTTGACGGTAAGTTTGTGCAGGATTTAAAAGACCCGGCGCTGATCTGGCGCGGCAGCAGCAATCAGGTGGTTCACCACCTGCGTTAATCGCTTTCGTCAGCCGTTTAAAACCGGCTGACGCACTCCATCGCCACCGCCTTAAACTCATCAAAGCTGCGGGTCGCTGCCAGGCGCGCCATCGCTCGCTCGCGCAGGAAGGTGACAAAAATATCGTAGATAGCCATCGCCTCTTCATACTCGCTTTTGCTGATCGCCAGCAGGAAGATGATGTGTGCGGTTTCGTCGCCCCAGGCGATACCGTGGGGAGCAATAACGGTATACACCACGGTCTTCTGCGCCAGCAGTCCTAAGGCGTGCGGCAGCGCAATGCCGTCGCCGAGCATGGTGCTGACAATGGCTTCACGCTCCACCACCGACGCGTGGAATGCGGCATCAACAAAACCTTCCTGCTGCAACTGCTGGCATAGCTCGGCAAACAGGGTTTGCTGATCCATCGGCGCGTCTATCACGCGGAAATGCGCTTCATCGAAGTATTTGTTGAGCATAAATGGGCGGGTACGGTCCACCAGCACCAGCTTACCGATTTGGTCCAGCTGATAGTCGGTGGGGAACGGCGCAATCGTGATAACGGGTTTATCTTTTTCGCTAATACGTACCGTCGAGATGACGAAATCTTCCGCCACCGTCGCCCGCTGTTCGTACTCGCGCTGGGAGAGCGTGGCGCCAATTTCTACCTGCGGATATTTACGCTGCAAAATAGCTTCAATCATCCGCACCATCGCGTTACCCGCATCGCAGACCAGCAGCACCTGCGGCTGACGTTGATAGCCAATGTTGTAGTGGCGCTCCAGCCCGACGCCAATATGCAGCACCAGAAAACCAATCTCGTTTTCACTGATGGCGTACGGCGTATATTTTCCCCAACTGGAGACGGCCGCCAGCGTCATGTCCCAGGCCATGGGATAGTGCTGCTTGATGTTATCGAGCAACGGGTTGGGGATCATTATCTGGTAACGCACCCGGGTAATCATGGTTTTGATATGGGTCAGCAGGTCGGCATGCAGCTGGGCGTCGTTCAGTAGATTGTAGTTATATTGCTGATTAATATAGCTAAGAATGTAGTTCACCAGCGCCTCGTCATCGTCAGCGCTAATGGTTTCCGGGTCGACGTCCTGCACCTGGCGGGCGGCAAGGTGCACGCACAGCCACTCCCCTTCCGCCGGCGAAAAACCTTTCCCTGCCAGTTGTTGCAGAGTATTGGCGAAATCATGGGCGACATCGCGCACGTTTTGCGCCACATCTTCCGCGCTGAAATCCGCCAACGGATACCCGTCGCGTACGCGGCGTACCGCCACCGCACCATACAGACAAATAAAACGTTCGCCCGCATCGGTCAGACGCACATGGTGACGGGTTAACGTCTCCTGCAGCGTGCCTTCCAGCAAGGTTGGCACACTGGCATCAAACGCCTCTTCACGAATCAGCGGGTTCAGCGGCCCCTGCTGGCTTAGCTCCCACAGAAGATCGGTCAGGCAAGCGCGAATAGAGACTTCGCTGCCGAACAGCTTCATGCCGTGACGCGGGCGCGTCTCCAGCGTCAGCTGATAGCGCTGAAAATGCTCGCGTACGTCGACCATATCGCTCTGCAACGTGGCGCGGCTGACAAACCACGAGTCAGCCAGATCCTCAAGCTTGATGGAGAACGCCGACGTTAAAAAGCGCACCAGCAGAAAGTGCACGCGATCCTGAGCGGTACGCGGAATATGCTGCGTTTTCGGCGCACTCTCTTCCAGCGTTTGGTAGCGCATGGGATCGTCGATTTTTAGCTGGTAGCCGCTGCCACGCGTCAGCACAAACTGCGCGCCGTAATGCATCAAAAGCGCATTGAGCGCAGTGATATCGGCGCGTACGGTACGGGTTGAGACCGACAGCCGCTGCGCCAGCTCATCCTGGGGCAGCGTTTCGTTTTGCAGCAGGGTAAAGAGTTGCGCTAAACGTTGGTTGGGAAATCGCATGTCGGTTCCTTCATGTTACGGCTTAAGGTTGCGTGGAAATCACCATCTGAGACGGGCTGCCAACCGGCGTATAGTCCGGTGAAAACGTCAGCTTGCCGTCCTTCGGCGCCACGCTAAAGCGAGTAATATTATCGCTACGCTGATTCATGACATATAGCCAATGTCCTTGCTTATCAAGCGTTAGCGTTCGTGGATAGTCGCCACGCGTCCAGATATCTTCCTGGTGAGACAGGCTGCCGTCGGCCATCACGGTGAAGTGAGCGATGCTGTTGTGGAGGCGATTGGCGACATACAGCTGCTTGCCGTCCTGGCTTAACACCAGACCTGCGGCAAAGCTGGTGCCTTTGTACTCTTTTGGCAATGCTGAAACCGTCTTGCCTTCGCGCAGCTGGCCGCTTTGTTTATCGAGGTGATAAAAGGTCAGCGTGGAGGATTCTTCATTAATCAACCATAGCCCATCACCTGCTGGCGTAAAGACAAAATGTCGCGGCCCTGCCCCTGCCGAGGAGGCGGCGATGAATGGCGGATCGTTTGGCGTCAGCTTGCCGCTGGCGCGGTCCATACGATACTGGTAGATGCGGTCCAGCCCCAGATCGGTGGAATACACAAACTGACCGCTCGGATCGCTGGCAACCATGTGCGCGTGCGGGCCATTATGATCGCTGATGGCAAAACTCCCCTCCGCTGCGGCTGCCGGGCGCGCCGCGCCAGCCGGGCCCTGATCCTGATGCACATCTACCGCCTCGCCCAAACTACCGTCCTCTTTCACCGGCAGCACCGCGATCGACCCGCTCACGTAGTTGGCGACCAGAAGATGACGACCATCCGGCGTCAAGGAGAGATAGACCGGCCCCGCGCCGCCGGAGGCCACCTGATTCAGGCTTTTAAGCTCGCCGTTCGCGGCGATGCTCCACGCCTGCACCACGCCTTTTTCCACCTCACTGGCGGCATACAGCGTCTTACCATCAGGGCTGACGGTAAGCTGCGCGACGTTGGGCAGGGAACTCACCAGCGCTTTATCGTGTAGCGCGCCAGTCTTACCATCCAGCGTAAAACGGTATAGACCTTCGCCATTGGGATTGTAGGTGCCGACCCAGGCATACTGGGTTTGGGCGGTAACCGTGGTAGCAAGCAAAGAGAGTGAAGCAACAAGCAGATGACGAGCGGTTGGCATGGTGACTCCTTGATGGTTCGGTGGGTTATTCCCCTCACCCTAACCCTCTCCCCAAAGGGGCGAGGGGACCATTCGGTACTTTTACGCACGATAGGCGCCAAAGGCACGGTCGGTTTTCTCCCTCTCCCCTGTGGGGAGAGGGTCGGGGTGAGGGGCTATCGGCACTACTTAACAAGCTGTTTGGTTATCTCCAGCAGCCGACGCACGTCCGCCGGACGCGTATTGCCGCTGTCTTTATCAATGATTGAGCTGTAAATATGCGGGATAATTTTGCTTACCCCCGCATCCAGCGCAATTTTCAGGATCTCGCCGTAGTTTTCCAGATCGATCCCGCCGGTCGGTTCCAGCCAGAAATCATGGCGCGCGCAGGCTTGCGCCACCGCAATAAACTCATCACGGTGCTTCAGGCCGCCCATCGGGAAGTACTTAATCGAGCTGCCGCCCATGTCTTTCAGCAGGGCAATCGCGGTTTCCAGCGGCACGATACCGTCCGGCGCGTTGCTGGACAGCGGGCCGGTGGAGATCTTAACCATGCCGACGGTGCCGGTTGGGGAGACCAGGCCGTTGACCACGGTCTCGTTCTGCCCTAACAGCGCGCGGCTGGTCGCCACGCCGGTGAAGACCTGGTTAACGTGCTGCGGCTGCACCTGACGGGAGATTTCGCTGACCATCGCCGACTGGTTTGGGTCGCCCGCGCCCAGCCCGACGGAGAGCGCGTTATCAATCCGCTTTGCGTATTCGCGCATATCGGCCACCGCGCTGGCGATGTCCGGATAGTTTTTGGAGAGCACGCCCACCAGCACATGACCTTCCGCCGCTTCATAAATCTCGCTGGCGTTATCTTTGCTACCGGCCAGCACGTTCAGGCAGACGCGGTCACGGTAAAAGTTTGGGGTCAGTTTCATGCGTGATTCTCCTTGTTCAGAACTTCTGCAATACGGCGAGCAACAATCGCTAACTGCTGCGCATCCACGCTGCGGACATCAGCTTCGATAATGCCTTCATTGGCCTTATAGCCACGGAAGTAGATGGCGTATTCGCCCTGCTTCAGCGCCTGCACCAGCTCACCGGTATTCACGCCGGTCGCCGCTTCATCAAATTTAATTTCCGCACGGGCGATATCGCGGCCCGCGCTATCCCACACCACACGCGCGGTGACGCCGTTGAGCGTGTTGAGCTGGTTAATAAACGGTGTCATCTTCTCCACCATCTCTTCACCGCTCTCTTTGGTCGCCGTCAGATAGTGCTCAATGGCGCAGGTCAGGCCCAGAATGCCTTCTTTACCGACCTTCATGGCACGTCCAATGCCCATCGACTGGCGCTTCACCCACTCGACGTATTGGGTTTTACCAATCACCAGACCACTGGTTGGCCCTTCGATCGCCTTCGCCCCGCTGTAGATAACCAGATCCGCCCCCGCACGATAGTAGGCATGCAGATCCTCTTCCGCCGCCGCATCAACGATCAGCGGCAGGTTATGGCTACGCGCCACGCTGGCGGCCTGCGCCACGTTAAGCATGCTTTTCTGCACGCAGTGGTGAGACTTGATATACAGAATGGCCGCCGTACGCGGGGTAATCGCCGCCGCCAGTTGGTCGGCAGAACATTCGTTGGCATAACCCGCTTCCACCAGCTTGCCGCCGCCCAGCGCCACCATGGTGCCGACCGGCGCGCCGAAGTTGACGTTGTGGCCTTTCGGCAGCACGATTTCGTTGTTCTCAATCGGGGTGACATGCAGGTTTTCCAGCAGCCAGTCGTTGTCTTTCACCATCACCGCCGCCACGGATTGCGCAATACCGGAGGACGCGCAGGACACCACGGTCGCCCCTTCAACATCCAGCAGCTTCGCAATATAGGCACCGGTTTTATTGACCAGATCTTTCATCTCAAAGTACTGGTTCATGCCCGCCATCGCGGCTTCCACCACTTCCGGGCGCGGCGTAGAGACGCCGAGTGCGGTCATGCGGCCGGAGGTGTTAATCACTTGCTTTAAATCGTATTTTTCAAAAATTGAAGGCATTTTCCGCGCTCCCTTGTTCGGTCAAATAGCCCTTGCCCGCGCGAATCGCAGCAAGCGGCAGCAGAATCTTGTCAGCCTGAAGGCTCTCTTTTTCGGCATCCACCAGCACCGTTGGCGTCTGCGCGAGGGTAAACAGCGTGATATCCGCGTCGTAACCGACTGCCAGTCGTCCTTTGTGCGTCAGGCGTAAACCCTCGGCGGCATGACAGGTCACGCAATCAATCACCTGCGGCAGCGACATACCGATGGCGAGAAATTTCGACATCACCAGCGCCAGCGAGCGTACCGGGCCGTCGATACGGTTGCGGCAGTAGATATCAGAACTGATGGTGTGCGGCAGAATACCCATCGCAATCGCCCGGCGCGCTACCTCAAAGCTGAAGCTGGCGGTGCCGTGACCGACATCGAGCCGTACACCGCGCTTCAGCGCACGCACGATAGAGCCCCGCAACTCCCCTTGCGGGGTGAGAATGCGGTTCGGTTTGCCGTTGTAGCAGTGGGTGATGATGTCGCCAGCGCTCAGCAGTTCGGCGATTTCATCGAGGTTCGGCGGGTTGTTGCCAATGTGCACCATCAGCGGCAGGTCGCCGTTTTCTTGCTGGATGGCTTTGCCACGCGCCAGCGGCGTGATGCCGTTTTCGCCGACCACGCTGCTGCTCATGCGCGCTTTCAGGCCGACGATAAAGTCCGGGTGGCGCGCCACCGCCTGCTTCACCGCTTCCGCATCGATATTGGCCATATTGGCCAGTTCGTTTTGGGCAATCAGCCCCACGCGGGAGATGTTGAGCAGCGCATAGACGTCGGTCGCAGCTTTGCGGGTCAACTGGTAGAAATCGTCCACGTCATCCGCGCCGGTACTGCCTGCATCAATCACGGTGGTGACGCCGGTAGCGATACCGACGCTGTCCGGTTCGTCGTGATAAATCGGTGAGTTCGGGTAGCAGTGGACGTGGGAGTCAATCCAGCCGGCGCTGGCGTAGTATTTCCCGTCCAGCGCAATGGTTTTATGGGCAGGCGCGCTAATCTCGCCCAGCGCCACGATTGAACCGTCCTTGATGGCGATATCAGTCAGGGTATCGTCGACGAGGCGCGCACGGCGCAGGAGTAAATCAAACATATCTCTCTCCTGTTAAGGCGGGCGCCGCGCGCCCGCAGGGTTTAGCTAATCGCTACCGGGAAGATGGAACCGAGGATCATCGCCCCCAGGATCGCGCCGCCGGTGATCGGCTTCTGCCAGATGTAAAACAGCAGTGCGCCAACCAGAGAACCGATGCCGATGGGAATCGAGGCGGTCATCGCGCTGAGGATAATCAACGGGCCAAGGAAGCGGCCGGAGGCGTTACCCGCGCCCATCATCACGTCGGCCCCGTAGGTGGAATCGCTCTGGTTGATGGTGAATTTACGCGCCAGGATGATGATGTAGCCAATCGCCAGACCAATCACCAGCCCGGTAATCAAGGAGGCGATAAAGTTGGTCACCGGGAACATGATGCCCGCGCCGAGCAGCAGCGCCGGAACGCCGAGGCCCACGCCGGTCTGAATCGCGCCGCCAATGTCCAGAATCCCCACCAGCGAACCTTCAATGATTCGGGCAAACAGGAAGCTCGCGCCGAACGCGGCCACCGCGCCGTAAGCCCCGGTATCAATCCCGGCTTTCAGCATCGCCACGAAGGCCACTTCGTTGAAGGCGCCGATGCCGTAGAGGTAGTACATATGCGTCCCGGCAAACACGCCGGAGGAGAGCAGGCCAACGAAGATCGGGAACGACCAGTCGGCATACCAAAAACCTTTATTTTGTTCCATGTCAGGCTCCCGTTATTTGCCGCTGATTGAGCTGTGGATCAGATCCAGCCAGTTCGGTACGGTCAGGTGGAAGGATTCAATCATCTTCATGTCGAAACCGCGGAAGAAGGCGCTCAGAACGAACAGCGCAACGATGGCGCCCATCATCACTTTGGTGACGCGATGCCAGCCGCTCTCTTCAACGCCCTTACCAATCAGAATGCCCAGTACCAGACCCGGTACGGCGTTACCCATAATCAGCTGCGCCGCGCCGCCGAAGATGGTGGCCCAGAAGCCTGATTTCTTACCGGCATCAATCGCCGCCAGCCAGAAGATAACTGGCATCACTGTGTTGACCAGCAGGTTGGCCGCCGGAACCAGCACCTTCACGGCGGTGACCTGCAACGCCTGCGGAACGGAAGAGGCCGTCAGGTTAAGGAAGGCCACGACAATCATGCCGATGATGCCGCAGGCAATCGCCATTTTGCGTGGGTCATGCAGCGTCTCACCGACGTTGCGGTTTTTGAGCATCAACGCAGCCGCGCCCCAGTTCGGGATAATGCGGTGGTCAACGTCCTGGGTGAAGGAGCCTGCTGCAACGGAAGAAGCCCAGGCGTTAAAGAAGAAACCGAGGCCAAACGAGAAGTGGGAAGCCGGATCGCCTTCACAGGAGTTCAGCTCGCCCAAGGTACGAAACGCCCCCATCCCCTGCGTGGTGGGCGCGTGAAACATGCGTGCCGCTCCGGCGCCCACGCCGACGCCAACCAGGCCGCCGATGATGAGCGATTTTATTAAAATTATCAGGAACATAGTCTGACCCTTTGGTAAAAATCAGGTTTGCGTGACGAAATCCACTTTATCGATATCAATGGCGGTCACGTTGACGGTAACGTCCAGCTCCACGCTGTACGCTCGTCGTTCACGGCGTAAAAAGAAGAATAAGAACGCCTCTTTTCGTACCGCTTCGCGCGCATGAACAACCTGCACATCCTGTGGCTCAATACGCAGTAAGATATGCGATGATGTTTTCATCACCGCAGCCTGCACGTGGTTCAGGGCATCGGCGAACGCCCGTGTTTTGCTCTCGCCTTTGCCCGTGACCCTCACCGTGGTGGTGAATTGCTCTTTCATACTCAAGCGCCGTACTTCTTCTTCCAGGCCTCTACCAGGCGTTCGCCCAGCTCTTCTTTGTCCATAAAGCCGAAGCCCAGCACGTTGCAGCCTTCGTTGATGGCAGTCACGCCCTCTTCCACCGAACGCATGCCGTATTTCGCCTTGTAGCCATATTTGGTCTGCGCGGTGATAGCCCCCGCACCACCGCTGCCGCAGAAGGAGATACCGAAGGTCGCGTTCTCGGCCTTCATCATGTCGCCCAGCTTCATATCGGCGGCCACGCCCGGTACCACCACTGCACGAGCACCGGCTTTTTCCGCGCCAGCGGCAACTTTTTGTCCTTTACCCAGGCGGTCGCCAATTACTACGGTGATCTGTTCCATTTGTTGCTCCTTACAGGTTGTCTTTTGCTACTTCGAAGTGAACGGACAGCAGCCAGGCCTCTTCATCAGGCAGGTTGCCAAACGCCGCGACCACTTCGCGGGCAAGCATCATTGAATCGTCAGAAATCTCTTCAAACAGGCTGGCATCCACTTCCGGCAGCGGCTCGCCGCTGATTGACCGGTGGGCCATGGCCCGCACGTGGGAGGTCAGCATTTGCTCCTGCACATCGTTAGGGGTGATATCGCGGCGGCGTAACAGTGCGAACACCTGCTGCAACATTTTGTCGGCCAGCCGTTCGGTCTGTAGCGCCTGCTCCCCTGCGTCGTGTATTACCGCTCCGTTATTCACTCGTGTTACCCCGCTAATGTCTCTGGGGATAAACCTAACGCTGGGGGATGGGAGTTTGTAGCGAGTTGTTTTCCACTTCGAAGTGGAAAGGTAGACGGCCTGAGTGATCGGATTCACACATTCGCCACGAAAATAACGATTTCGATATATTCGCGTGATGAATGTCACGTCTGAGGGACAAGGTCATTGGAAAGACGAATGGCAAAATGAAGGTGAAAAGTGTGATATCGATGAAGTTTTACGGGGGAGAAAGACGGAAGGCATCGGGCGACACCTTCCGGAAAAGGCGTTAGCGGAACTTCTTGTGGTTCTCGTTGCGGGTGGTTTTGAAATCTTCCGCAGCGGCCTGGGCCTCTTTCACTTTGCCCTCGTTCGCCAGCTTCAGCGCACCGTCAATCTGACCAATCAGCGTATCCATGCCATGACGATAGTCTTTCATTTCCGCGCTGTCAGCCGCTTTGCCTTCCAGCTTCGGCGGGGTCTCTTTTTTGGCGTCTTCTGCTGCGGTGCGCATCTTCGTCAGCGCCGCTTTCAGTTCACCCGCGTCGGAGGTTTTCTGCACCACCTGCAGATTTTCCGCCAGGGTGTCCATATCTTCACCCAGGTCGGCGAACGCTGAAGCCGAACCCAGTGCCAGCGCGGAGACCGCCAGCATCGCTACCAGTTTTTTACGCATTGCTCACTTCCTTTTTATTATTTAAGCGAACGGGCGCAGCAGGATGCGCCCAACACGTGATTACTGCCCGGCGATTTTCATCTCCGACAACAGTACGGAACCACATTGGATATTACTCCGTGTCTCAATATCGTCGGCGATGGTGACAATATTGCGCCACATATCTTTCAGGTTGCCCGCGATGGTGATTTCGCTCACCGGATACTGAATTTCACCGTTCTCCACCCAGAAACCTGAGGCACCGCGCGAGTAGTCGCCGGTGATGCCGCTAACACCCTGCCCCATCAGTTCGGTGACGACAAGACCCGTACCCATCTCTTTAAGCAACTTTTCAAAACTCAGGCCGCGGCCCTTGATGCGCCAGTTGTGGATGCCGCCCGCGTGACCGGTGCTCTTGAGGCCCAGCTTGCGCGCGGAGTAGTTGGTCAGCAGCCACTGGGTCAGGATACCGTCTTTAATAATGTCGCGACGTTCGGTACGCACGCCTTCGCTGTCGAACGGCGTCGAAGCCAGCCCTTTCAGCAGATGCGGATGCTCTTCAATGGTCAGCCATTCCGGCAGAATTTGCTTGCCCAGCGAGTCCAGCAGGAAGGTCGATTTACGGTACACCGAGCCACCGGCAATCGCGCCGACCAGGTGACCGAACAGCCCGGTCGCCACTTCATTAGCGAAAATGACCGGCGCCTGCATGGTGGAGAGTTTGCGCGGTTCCAGGCGCGACAGGGTACGACGCGCGCACTCTTCGCCGACCCATTCCGGAGACTTCAGGTCGCCCAGCGCGCGGCCAATGGTGTAAGCGTAATCACGCTCCATGTCGCCGTTCGCTTCGGCAATTACGCAGCTGGAAAGGGAATGACGGGTTGAGCTGTAGCTCTGCAACATACCGTGGCTGTTGCCGAACACTTTAATGCCGTAATGGCTGTTGAAGCTGCCGCCTTCGGTGTTGGTGATGCGTTTGTCGGCTTTCAGGGAAGCCTGCTCAGCGCGGGCCGCCAGTTCAATCGCTTCATCCGGTGAGACTTCCGCCGGGTGGAACAGGTCAAGATCCGGCGCATCAAAGGCCAGCAGTTCTTTGTCCGCCACGCCCGCGCACGGGTCCGGCGAGGTGTAGCGGGCAATATCCAGCGCCGCCTGTACGGTACGGGCGATGGCGTCCGGGCTCAGGTCTGTAGAGGAGGCGCTGCCTTTACGATTCTGGTGATAAACGGTGATGCCCAGCGCGCCATCGCTGTTGAATTCGACGTTTTCAACTTCACCGTAGCGCGTGCTGACGCTGATACCGGTGGTCTTACTGACCGCGACTTCCGCGCCGTCCGATTGAGCGGCTGCCAGCTCGAGTGCCGTGGAGACCGCTTTTTCCAGCGCAATACGTTGTTCCGCAACTTGTGTGATCACTTTCATCGTCTAAGCCATAATCTGAGGTAAAGTTAAATGAAGTCTAACAGAGAACCCTTTCTCAGTATGCGCTCAAGCTGTTAGTATTAGCCTCTTTTTTAAGGAGCCTGAAATGACAAAGCAGCCCGAAGACTGGCTCGACGAAGTCCCCGGTGATGATATCGAGGACGAAGATGATGAAATTATCTGGGTCAGCAAGAGTGAAATTAAACGTGATGCCGAAGAGCTGAAAAAGCTTGGGGTAGAACTGGTTGAGCTTGGTAAGAACGCGCTGGATAAAATCCCGCTGGACGCCGACCTGCGTGCCGCCATTGAACTGGCGCAGCGCATTAAGATGGAAGGCCGCCGCCGCCAGCTGCAGCTGATTGGTAAAATGCTGCGTCAGCGTGACGTTGAACCTTACCGCCAGGCGCTGGATAAGCTGAAAAACCGTCACAACCAGCAGGTGGTTGTGTTCCACAAGCTGGAGCAACTGCGCGATCGTATGGTCGACGGTAGCGATGAAGCCATCGAAGAAGTGATGAACCTGTGGCCTGCCGCCGATCGCCAACAGCTGCGTTCGCTGGTGCGTAACGCCAGGAAAGAAAAAGCCGGCAACAAGCCGCCGAAATCTTCCCGCCAGATCTTCCAGTATCTGCGCGAGCTGTCTGAAAACCAGGAATAAGCTTCCGTAAAATGCCCTCTTAGTGAGGGTATTTTTTTATGCCATCACCACCCGACGTAAATCATCGTTGAAACGCTGGTACTGCGCCTCGTCAATCGGCTGCGGATAGCTCAGCACAATTAATACGTGATCGGCGATACCGGCGTGATAGGTCGGGTGCGTATGCGGCCACGGGTTAGCGAAGAACCCCATCCCCTCATAAAAACGCAGACGTTTGTGGGCAATCTCGGTGGTCAGCGGGTCGATTTCCAGAATCGTTGTCGGCGCGCGCTTAAGAACCTGCCCCAGCAGGCGCTTACCGTAGCCCTGTGAGCGCAGGCTGCTGTCAACGGCCAGATGTTCAATGTAGATATAGCCGTCAAATGCCCATGTCCCGCTCATCCCGATGAATAGCTCACCGTCGAACCACGCTTCCAGCGCGTAGTGCGGGTCGTGGAGTGCGCGCTGTTTGGCGGGGAGTTCGCGCTGTTCGTGCCACGGAAAGGCGTGGGTATAGAGGGCATCGAGCGGAGGGAATAAGGGGGAGTCGGTGGTCGTGATTTTTTTGGCGGTGAGCATGTTTGGGTACCGAGGGAGAGTGTTGTATTGAGCGAGCCCCCTCACCCCGGCCCTCTCCCCAAGGGGCGAGGGAGAAAACCAATCGTGCTCGCTGCTCGGTCGGTCCCCTCTCCCCTGTGGGGAGAGGGTTAGGGTGAGGGGCTCAGCTCAGCCGTTTAGTGCTGAGCTTTCTTTTCCAGCCTTTCCAGCAGCTTCTGATGAATACCGCCAAACCCGCCGTTGCTCATCACCAGAATATGGTCGCCCGGCTCGGCGCTTTTGACGATCATATCCGCCAGCGCGTCAACGTCTGCGCTCCAGTGAGCTGGCTGCACGCAGGCTTCCGCCACTTCCGCCACCTGCCATGGAATATGCTGCGGCTGAAGCAGGAACACTTCATCCGCACGGCCCAGAGACGGCGCGAGGTCGTCTTTGCAGACGCCCATTTTCATGGTGTTCGAGCGCGGTTCCAGCACGGCGATAATCTTCGCGGTACCGCCCACTTTGCCGCGCAGCGCTTGCAGCGTGGCAAGAATCGCGGTCGGGTGATGCGCGAAGTCATCGTAAACACACACGCCGTTGGCTTCACCGCGCAGTTCCAGGCGGCGACGGGCGTTGATAAAGCTGCCCAGCGCATTGGCGGCGTCAGCAGGCGTCACGCCGACATGACGCGCGGCGGCAATTGCCATCAGGCCGTTGTGCATGTTGTGTTCGCCCACCAGGCCCCACTTCACTTCACCGACCTTTTCACCGTCGAGCAGCACTTCCCACTCGGAGGCGTCGGTGTTCAGCTTTTTCGCCTGCCAGTGGCCCTGCTCGCCCACCAGCTCCTGCTCACTCCAGCAGCCCATCGCCATCACCTGCTTCAGGTTCGCGTCGTTCTCCGGCAGGATGATACGGCCCTGACCCGGCACGATGCGCACCAGGTGGTGGAACTGTTTCTGGATAGCTTTCAGATCGTCGAAGATGTCCGCGTGATCGAACTCAAGGTTGTTGAGGATCAGGGTGCGCGGGCAGTAATGCACGAATTTGGAACGCTTATCGAAGAAGGCGCAGTCGTATTCATCGGCTTCAATCACGAAGAACGGGCTGTCGCCCAGACGCGCGGAAACCTCGAAGTTACCCGGCACGCCGCCAATGACGAAGCCCGGCTTGTAGCCGCACTCTTCGAGGATCCAGGTCGCCATACCGGCGGTGGTGGTTTTACCGTGGGTACCGGCAACCGCCACAACCCAACGGTCGCGCAGCACGAAATCGTGCAGCCACTGCGGGCCGGACATATACGGAATGTTCTTCTCCAGCACCGCTTCCACGCACGGGTTACCGCGCGTCATGGCGTTGCCGATGATGACCAGGTCTGGCTGCGGATCAAGCTGGCTGGCGTCATAGCCCTGAATTAAATCAATGCCTTGCTTTTCAAGCAGCGTGCTCATCGGGGGATACACATTGGCATCCGAACCCGTGACTTCGTGACCCAGCGAACGAGCCAGCATTGCCAGACCGCCCATGAAAGTGCCACAAATACCCAAAATATGAATGCGCATACGTCACTATCCTTTTTTTATCTGCCCCGCATTTTACTCATATGTTTGCCGGCAGAGAAATGCATTTCAGGATATTCCGTAGTTTGCTGGCGCGATTCACCTGTGCGTATTTTTTTTATTCTTTGTTAGTATTGTTGCAGCCGTTTTACTCAACATCCACTGTCAGGGAAAGTGTTATGAAAACGTTAGGTGAATTTATTGTCGAGAAGCAGCACGAGTTCTCCCACGCAACCGGTGAGCTCACTGCTTTGCTGTCGGCAATAAAGTTAGGTGCTAAGATCATCCACCGCGATATCAATAAAGCCGGTCTGGTCGATATCCTGGGTGCCAGCGGCGCTGAAAACGTACAGGGAGAAGTACAACAAAAGCTCGATCTGTTCGCGAACGAGAAACTGAAAGCTGCGCTGCGTGCACGTGACATCGTCGCCGGTATCGCCTCCGAAGAGGAAGACGAAATCGTCGTCTTCGACGGCTGCGAGCACGCGAAATACGTGGTCCTGATGGACCCGCTGGATGGCTCATCTAATATCGACGTTAACGTCTCTGTCGGTACCATTTTCTCCATCTATCGCCGCGTTACCCCAGTGGGTACGCCGGTGACCGAGGAAGACTTCCTGCAACCGGGTAACCGTCAGGTAGCCGCCGGTTATGTGGTTTACGGTTCTTCCACCATGCTGGTGTACACCACCGGCTGTGGCGTGCATGCCTTTACCTACGACCCGTCGCTGGGCGTGTTCTGCCTGTGTCAGGAGCGCATGCGCTTCCCGCAGCGCGGCAGCACTTACTCGATCAACGAAGGTAACTACATCAAATTCCCGAACGGGGTGAAGAAGTACATCAAGTTCTGCCAGGAAGAAGATAAGTCCACGCAGCGCCCGTACACTTCACGCTACATCGGTTCTCTGGTGGCCGATTTCCACCGCAACTTGCTGAAAGGCGGCATCTACCTGTACCCAAGCACCGCCAGCCACCCGGAAGGGAAGCTGCGTCTGCTGTATGAGTGCAACCCGATGGCGTTCCTCGCGGAGCAGGCCGGCGGCAAGGCCAGCGATGGTAAAGAGCGTATTCTGGATATCGTGCCAGAGAGCCTGCACCAGCGCCGTTCATTCTTCGTCGGCAACGACCATATGGTTGAAGACGTTGAGCGCTTTATTCGTGAGTTCCCGGACGCGTAATACGTCAGGAGCTGGGTAGCCCCTCACCCTAACCCTCTCCCCATGGGGGAGAGGGGACTGTCCGGTTTTCCCCCTCGCCACATGAGCAGAGGGGTCGGTCGATTTTCTCCCTCGCCCCTTTGGGGAGAGGGCCGGGGTGAGGGGGTAACCCGATTACGCCACCTGCAACCGGAACGACGCCATCGCCGCCACCAGCGCCTGCGACTGCTCTTCCAGCGAACGGGTTGCCGCCGAAGACTGCTGTACCAGCGCCGCATTCTGCTGTGCGGTTTCATCCATCTGGCTCACCGCAATATTCACCTGCTCAATGCCGCGGCTCTGTTCCTGCGACGCGCTGGCAATTTCCCGCATCAGCTTGGTCATCCGCATCACTTCGCTGGCGATCTCATCCATGGTTTCCCCCGCCTGCTGCGCCAGGTCGCTGCCTTCATTGACGTGGGTTTGCGAGTCGGCAATCAGTTGGCGAATCTCTTTCGCCGCATCGGCGCTGCGGCTGGCGAGGTTACGCACTTCACCGGCCACGACCGCAAATCCGCGCCCCTGTTCACCCGCACGGGCCGCTTCCACCGAGGCGTTAAGCGCCAGAATATTGGTCTGGAAGGCAATGCCATCAATCACACTCAGGATGTCCGCAATACGCTTCGCGCTGCCGGAGATATCCTGCATTTTTTCAATCACATAACACACCATCTCGCTGCCACGATCGGCGGTATCCGAGACATCGCGCGCCAGCTTGTGCGCCTGCTCGGCGTTGTCGGCGTTCTGCTTCACGGTGGCGGTCAGCTGTTCCATGCTGGCGGCGGTTTGTTCCAGCGAGGTGGCCGTCGACTCGGTACGCTGCGCCAGGTGGTTATTGCCCGCCGTCAGCTCGCGGCTGCCGATATCAATCTGTGAGCTGGCGTCGCGCACCCGCATGACCGAGTTCATCATTGACTCGCGCATCCCGGCAATCGCCACATTCAGACGCTTAATTTCGGCGCTGCTGGTTTTCAGCGGCGAAGGGGTTAAATCCCCGGACGCCACCTGCTCAAGCTGACCAATCGCCGATGCCAACGGTTTCAACAGCAGATGTTGCAGTTGCAGCCAGGCCAGCGCTATCACCCCTGCGGTCAGTGCAATAGCCAACACCATCAGTGCCAATACGCGATTTTTGGTGCTGTGTACTGCCGCGACTTCAATCTGCCCGCGCGACTCCCCCCAATCCTGGAAGGCGTGAATGGCGTTATCAAACTGGCGGGCCACCGGGATCATCGTTTTTTCCAGCAGATCGTAATAACCGTCGACGTTCTGCTGCTCGAGCGTCGCCAGCATCGGTTTGATCGCCTGAGTGTTATAGACCTCATAGCTTTTCGCGACATCCGCCATCCGTTTTGCGCCATCAGCATCGTCAACCGATGACTGGCTGACGCTGGCGATAATTTTTTGCCCCTGCGTCACTTCGCCGTTAAGGGTTTTGACGGCCTTCGCCGCGTCGTCCAGCATGCCGATTTCCATCAAGCGGATCGCCTGGCCTGCTTCGTTACGCGCACGCAGCAGCAGCGTATAACCCTCATTCAGCTGCGTCATTTGCTCGCTTTGCAGATGGTCAATACGCTGGAGGGAAGCAGAACTTTGAGTGAGAGCATAAATGCCGATACCGCTGACCAGAATCAGCAGCAGAGTCATCACGGCGAGCAGGGACAGCAGGCCGGTACGGATAGAGAGCGTTTTTAGCATCATAGTTTTGTCCGGTAGCAGGGGTACTGTTTGGCGTAAATGACTGGTATCGGCTGCTACCGGAAAAACTTTAGCGTTTCAGTATGTTAGTTCTTTGTTACCGGGAGATCGACGCGGGTGACAGCCGCACTCTGCCGGTTCTCCCACAGCACCGTCAGCGCTCGTTGGAGAGCAATAAAAATAAACAGCAGAATGCCGATAGCGATTTTGGTCCACCACGAGCTCAACGTGCCGTCAAAGTTGATGTAGGTCTGAATCAGCCCCTGAATGCCCACGCCAAACAGCGTGCCCAGCACCGTACCGACGCCGCCGCTCAGCAGCGTGCCGCCGATCACCACCGAGGCGATGGCATCCAGCTCCACGCCAACCCCTGCCAGCGCATAACCAGCCTGGGTATAAATGGAGAACACAATGCCCGCCAGCGTTGCCAGCCCGGTCGACAGCATATAAATGCGCACGATGGTGCTACGCGTCGGAATACCCATCAGGTTAGCCGAGGTGGCGTTACCGCCGATAGCGTAGACCTGATTGCCAAAGCGCGTACGGTGGGCCAGGAAAATCCCCAACACCACGACCAGCAGCATCAACAGCCCCATCGCACTCAGACGGCCGCCGCCGGGAAGGGTCCACGCCAGCCCGGAGAGGGTGTCGTATACCGGGTGATCGATAGGAATCGACTCTTCAGACACCAGGTAGCTCACGCCGCGCAGGAAAAACATCCCGGCGAGCGTAATGATAAATGCCGGGATCTTCAGCGCGTCAATCAACCAGCCCATAAACGCGCCGAAGGCGCAGCCCATCACCAGCACCAGCGGAAAGGCCACCAGCGGCGATAATCCCCAAAAGCCGATCGCCTTGGCGAGAAATACGCCGGTGAAGGCGATCACTGAGCCGACGGAAAGATCGATACCACCGGAGAGGATCACAAAGGTCATGCCTACCGCGACAATCCCGAGGAAGGCGTTGTCGGTCAGAATATTGCAAATCACCCGCGTCGAGGCGAAACCGGGAAACTGGGTCAGACAGTAGAGATAACCCAGGATAAACACCCCCAGGGTGATCATCAGCGGTAAGTTACGTTTTATCATGGCCCCGCATCCTCTTCAGTATCTGAATAAAGCGCGGTGACTGGACGATCAGCACGCACATCACCACCACCGCTTTCACCACCTGGTTTAGCTCCGGCGGGAAGCCAGAGAGCAGAATACCGGTGTTCATCCCCTGGATAATCAATGCGCCCACCACTGAAAGCAGCAGGTTAAAGCGCCCGCCCATCAGCGAACCGCCGCCGATCACTACCGCCAGAATCGCGTCCAGCTCGAGCCATAGCCCGGCGTTGTTGGCGTCGGCACCGCGAATATCCGCCGCCACGATCGTGCCAGCGATCGCCGCACAGACGCCGCTCAGCACGTAGGCCAGCATCACCACAATGCGGGTATTCACCCCGGCGTTTTTCGCCGCGCGAATGTTGATCCCCACCGCTTCAATAAACATACCGAGCGCGGTTTTACGCGTCAGCAGCCAGAAGACAATCAGCGTCACCAGCGCAATAATGACCGGCGTCGGGAACAAGAGAAACTTGCCGCTGCCGATCCACGCCAGCGACGGCGAGTCGAAGGTGACGATCTGCCCGGAGGTGATAAGTTGCGCCACGCCGCGTCCCGCGACCATCAAAATCAGCGTGGCGACGAAGGGCTGAATTTTCAGGATCGCGACCAGGATGCCGTTCCACAGCCCGGCCAGCACGCCGGATCCGATCGCCGCCAGCAGCACTACCGGCAGACTGTGCCCGGCCACGGTCATTGAGGCCGCAGTGGCGCCGGCGATAGCCATCACCGCGCCAACGGAAAGATCGATACCGCCGGTGGCGATCACCAGCGTCATGCCGATCGCCAGCAGCGCTACCGGCGCCGCGCGGTTGAGGATATCAATCGGGCTGCCGAAAAGACGGCCATCCTGTAAGGTTATCTGGAAAAAGTGCGGCGCCACCAGGCTATCGACCAGCAGCACCAGGATTAACGCCGCAATTTGCGGCATACCCGGCGGCCAGCGAAAGCGGCGCGCTGGCTTATCGGTTTGGGGGACAGTTCGGGGCATCACGGTTAACTCCTTAGGCCGCAATCGCGTTCATAATGGCGGGAACAGAGAGCTCAGCGAGCGGGATCTCCGCCACCTGTTGGCGATCGCGCATGATGATCACCCGGTCGGCGTAGCCCACCAGCTCTTCCAGTTCAGACGAGATCACCAGCAGCGCCAGACCGTCCGCGCACAGGGTTTCGATCAAGCGAATGATCTCCGCGTGCGCGCCAACGTCTATCCCACGCGTCGGTTCGTCGAGGATCAGGAACTGCGGGCGCGTCAGCAGCCAGCGCGACAGCAGCACTTTTTGCTGATTGCCGCCGGAGAGAAACTCCACCGGCTGCTCGGCGCTGGGGGTGCGGATCGCCAGCTGGCGAATGAAGCGCTCGGCAATCTCGTTTTGTTCTTTGCGCGGAATTGGCCGCAGCCAGCCGCGTTGCGCCTGCAGCGCGAGGATAATGTTTTCGCGCACTGAGGCGGCGGCAATAATGCCGTCCGTTTTACGATCCTCAGGGCAAAAGCCGATCCCCAGACACGAGGCCTGATGCGGCGATCGCAGGGTTTGCGGCTTGCCTTTGATCGTCGCCTGCCCGCTGTCGGCGGGATGAATACCGAAGATCACTTCCGCGGTCTCGGTGCGTCCGGATCCCAGCAGCCCCGCCAGGCCGACGATCTCGCCAGGGCGGACATGCAGATCGAACGGGGCGATGGTGCCTTTTTTGCCATAGCCTTCAAAGGAAGCCACCGGTTTATCACTTAGTAACGTGCGTCCCGCGCGATGCAGCGCCTGGCTCTCCAGCTCACGACCCAGCATCATTTTTACCAGTTCAATCTGCGGCAGCTCGCGGGTTTCCCGGCAACCGACGAAGGTGCCGTTGCGCAGTACGGTGATCCTGTCGCTCACCGCATACACCTGATCGAGAAAATGGGTGACAAAAATCAGGCTGACCCCGCGATCGCGTAGCTGGCGCATCAGGGTGAAGAGCATCTCCACCTCTTTGGTGTCGAGGCTGGCGGTCGGTTCATCGAGGATCAGCACTTTGGCGGAGAGATCGATCGCCCGACAGATGGCGACGATCTGCTGCATCGCCACCGAAAAGCGGTTTAACGGTTCGCGCACGTCGAGGGAAAAACCGTAGGAAGCCATCAGCGCGGTGGCGCGTTTTTCCATCTCTTTCCGCTGAATAAAGCCAAAGCGTTTCGGCTCGCGGCCAATAAACAGGTTGTCCGCCACCGACATGTTCGGCAGCAGGTTCACTTCCTGATATACCGTGCCAATGCCCAATTGCTGAGCATGCGCGGTATTTTTCGGATGAATTTGCTGCCCTTCCAGCCAGATGCTGCCGCTGTTGGCGTGATAAACGCCGGTCAGCGCTTTAATCAGCGTGGATTTACCCGCGCCGTTTTCGCCGAGCAGCGCCATAATTTCGCCGCGCCGCAGGCTGAAGTTGACGTTATCCAGCGCTTTCACGCCGGGAAAATACTGGCAGAGCCCCTCGGTGCGGAGGATTTCCGGGTTGGTTTCAGTGGTCATGGTGCGCTCCCCCTCACCCTGGCCCTCTCCCCGAGGGGGAGAGGGGGCGTATTGTGCCTGATTGACAGCCCGCACCGCTCGGCTCCCTCTCCCTTACAGGGAGAGGGCTGGGGTGAGGGTATCAGCCGCTTAGTAGCCCATATTTTTCTTCTTCTCTAACTCTTCTTTCGCCGTATCCGGCAGATACAGCGTGGACTTGGTCAGCGTCACTTTTTCCGGCAGGGTGCCGTCTTTCTTGAATTTCTCCAGCGCATCAAACGCCGGGCCAGCCATGTTCGGCGTCAGCTCAACGCTGGCGTTCGCTTCACCGGCAATCATCGCTTTGTAGATATCCGGTACACCGTCAATTGAGCCGGTGAGGATATCTTTACCCGGCTTCAGCCCGGCCTCTTTTATCGCCTGAATGGCACCGATCACCATATCGTCGTTATGGGCGTAAACCATGCAGATGTTCTTACCGTTGTTCTCCGCCTTGATGAAGCTCTCCATCACCTCTTTCCCCTTGCTGCGGGTAAAGTCGCCAGACTGGGAACGGATAATCTTGATGTTTGACGCTTTCGAAATGGCATCAGCGAAACCTTTCTTACGGTCTATCGCCACGCTCGCGCCGACGGTCCCCTGCAGTTCCACCACGTTACACGGCTTGCCGTCGACGGTTTTGATTAGCCACTCGCCGATCAGTTGCCCTTCCAGCACGTTGTTGGCAGTCACGGTGGTCATGTACAGCGATTTATCTTTCACATCGATAGAACGGTCGAGCAGGAACACCGGAATTTTGGCCTCTTTGGCCTCTTTCAGTACCGGTTCCCAGCCGGTCGCCACCACCGGCGCGATAAAGATGGCATCAACGCCCTGAGCGATAAACGAACGCACCGCTTTTATCTGGTTTTCCTGTTTTTGCTGCCCGTCGGCAATCTTCAGGGTGATACCGCGTTTTTCCGCTTCCTGCTTCGCGACGTTGGTTTCCGCCGCGCGCCAGCCCGATTCAGAGCCAACTTGTGAAAATCCCACCGTTAAAGGGGCAGCCATGACCATAGACGACATGGCTGCGGAAACTGCTGTGACAAGAAGTAAGCGCTTCCACATAGAGGTATCCTCGTAGGGTTATTGTTGGTCAAATATTCATCTGCGGAAAAACTATAGACAATGGGAGATGTAACGGAATGCGTTACATCACACTTCAAAAAAGTAAATTATTTGTTAATTACCATTAACAGAACAAGTTCAGGAGGGAGTAGGCGTCGCGCACCCGTTGAAGGCTATCGATTTTGTGGAAATTTTACCCCGCATCAGCCCATTTCCTGGCGCAATGTAAACGGTTCCACGATTTTATTCAGTATGCGGCTAACTTTATGGATTTTCCTGCCATAAGAAGGCACTGAAAAGACCGTGTTTCACGGCGGGAGATGTAAAACAGGCCAAGACTTTCGCGGCGAGTTGGCTATAATACCGGGCACTGATTTGCCACACATTCTAAAGGAAACAGACATGAGCTTACTCAACGTCCCTGCGGGTAAAGATCTGCCGGAAGATATCTACGTAGTCATCGAAATCCCGGCTAACGCAGATCCTATCAAATACGAAGTCGACAAAGAGAGCGGCGCGCTGTTCGTTGACCGTTTCATGTCCACCGCGATGTTCTATCCGTGCAACTACGGCTACATCAACCACACCCTGTCTCTGGACGGTGACCCGGTTGACGTACTGGTCCCGACTCCGTACCCGCTGCAGCCGGGTTCTGTGATCCGTTGCCGTCCGGTTGGCGTTCTGAAAATGACCGACGAATCCGGTGAAGATGCGAAACTGGTTGCGGTACCGCACACCAAGCTGAGCAAAGAATACGATCACATCAAAGATGTGAACGACCTGCCGGACCTGCTGAAAGCGCAGATCACCCACTTCTTCGAGCACTACAAAGACCTCGAAGCGGGTAAATGGGTTAAAGTTGACGGTTGGGACAACGCTGAAGCGGCTAAAGCTGAAATCGTTGCTTCCTTCGAGCGCGCGAAGAAATAAGATTTCTTTTTGAGCGTTAAAAACACCGCCTCCGGGCGGTGTTTTTGTTTGTAGGCCACGCTGATAAAAAAACAACGCCACCCGAGGGTGGCGTTGTCGTATTCAATACTGGTCTTTATCCAACCAGTTGCCGCTTTCTATCAGCTTCAGCCCATCGACCGGGCGCTGATAGACGTACATCCAGGCGCTGCCATACGGCGTCTGAATGAGGTGACGTGCGTATTCGCCCGCTTTGGTACGCAGCGCATCCAGCTCGGCTAGCGTCGAGGCATCAATCCGATAGACTTCACCGTGTACCGTGCCATCGCCGGGCACCGCGCCTGGATAGTGGCCCAGGCTGTACAGTTGATAATCGGTCACGCTGTGATCGCCCAGCCACTGAGCGTTGGTCATCCAGTGGCTGTTGCCCTGTTTGCGCCGTAAACTGCCGTATACAAATATTCGCATTGCTAAAACTCAAACTGATAGAGCAAATCGAGCGCCTGGTCTACGCCAGACACCGCTTCCAGATACAGCTTAGGCATCAGGCGATAGCGTAACGTGAGCGTCGCTAACGAGTCAAAGATCCCAACGCCATATTTCACCTGCAGACCTGGCAATACGTATCCGCTGACCACCACCTGGGAAGAGTCGCCCACCCCCTGGGTATCCAGCGCCAGATTACTTACGCCAAACGTCTCGCCGATTTTACCCACAACCTGACCACTTTGTGCAACCCCCATACCAATAAGCATTGAGGTCATCGCTGCGCTGTCGCTCTGACCGCTGTCCAGTCCCTGTCCACGAACGAGGTAGGAGAGCGCTTCCTGCTGCGACATCGCCGGGTCGGAGAAGACTTCCGCCTTTGGCTGATCCGCCGAGCCGGTTACGCGAACGCCGGCGATCACATCGTTTTCGGTGGCATCCGGGTTACGAATGGCTTCGATATTCAGCAGCGGCTGATCCGGTGGGCCGGAGAACAGCAGCTCGCCTTTACGGACGATCAGATCCTGGCCGTAGGCGTGGAAGCGCCCTTCCGGAATATTGATCTGCCCGTTAAGCCCCAGCCCCTGTTTATCCTGCGCCACCTTCAGGTCGCCGGTCAGGCGCGCTTTCAGGCCAAACGCATCCAGACGAACGTTGTTGCCGACGTGGATAGTCAGGTTACTGTTGATCGGAATTGAAGCCGATTTGGTCTCTTTTGGCTGGAGATCGTTATTCAGCAGCACTTCGTCACTGGAAACGCCCACTGCGCTTTCTGGCACCTCTTTCACCACGATACGCGCCCACGGCACATCAACGTTACCGTCAAGGGTAAACAGGCTCGGCGTGGCGTTAAACACAACGTCTGGCGAGACGTCGAGACGTACCATCGGCGGCACGGTAATTCGCACGCGAGAGCCTTTCGCCGCAATACGCGCGCGCCAGTTTTCAATCTGCCGCCAGTCAGCGTCGCCGTTCAGGCTGATCTGCCCCTGTGAGGTTCGCACCTCCCCTTGCAACGTCGAGGTGGCGCCGTTGAAGTTCATCGTCAGCTGGCTTGGCTGCATGTCGAAGGGCATAAAGTTACCGTCAACGTCCAGCCCATTCAGCTGAAGCTGGCCGAACATCAGCGGGCTCTGAAGATCGCCGCCGAGACGCAGATTCGCGTTCAGCTTGCCGTCCGCCTTTTCACCACGCGAGAAGATCGGGTTCACCATCGCCAGCGAGAAGTTACGGATGTTGACGTTACCGCCGAGGTTACGTCGCCCCTGCGGGTCGGTCACCTGCACCTGTCCATCCAGTTGGCCGTTGTTGGTCAGGCGAATCAGCCAGCCCAATTCGGCGCGGTTGTTGTGCAGATCGGCGCTCAGATTCAGCGTATCGAAAGCCACCGGCAGCGGCGCGTTGTTGACGATCTGGGTGACCTTGACGTTGCGCCCGGCGAGGGTGACTTTACCCTGTGGCAGCCCTTCCTTAGTGGTGTCCCAGGAGACATCCGCGTTGCCGCTAAACACGCCGCTAGCCTGAGTGTCCTCCGGCATAAACGGCTTGAGCATCGCCAGATCGAAACGGTTGAGGTTCACCACCGCACGCCCTGCCGCGCCCGCGTCAATTGTCTGCGGTACGCACAGCTCGGCGTTCGGGTTCACCCAACAGTGCGGCCCGATGCTGATTTTCTGTTCCAGGTTACGGTAGTCCAGCGCGATATCACGGTTGATGGACCACGGGCCGACCGGCGTCTGGAAGCGGGTATTGCTTAACGCCCCCTTCCAGCGTTCTTCTTTGCGGTCAAAGCTCCCCGCCAGCGCCAACTGGCCAGAGACCGGCTCGCCCTGAATTTGCAGCTGTAGCGAGTGCTGCTTTTCGTTGCCTTTCGCCGCCAGATGCACCAGCCCGATATTCACATCCGGCTGCACGATGCGCTCAACGCGGACGTCGAGATTACCGCCAATCTGATCGGTGGATTTCACGTCGCCATCGACGCGCACCTGGCCAATCGACAGCTCCTGCCAGCGCAGACCACGCGCGGTGATGTCCGCCAGCAGCTGCGGCGCATCGACCGTACCGCGAATCTTCACCAGCCCTTTCGCCGTGCCGCCTAATCCTGGCAGCATGTTGTCGAGCTTCGGCGCGTCGATATTGGCATCGAGCTCCAGGTCTTTCACCCCCAGCTCGCCCTTCACGTCGGCGGTGTTATTGCCCAGCGCCACATGCAGCCCCGGAATGGTCCATTGCAGATAGCTGTTACCACGCAGAGAGCCATCGACTTTCACTTTATTTTGCTTCACGTTACCGCTGATTTTCATCTCCGGTACGTTCATCTGCCAGCTACCGCCGTACAGGCTGCCGTTAGTTTTGATCAGGCCATCGAGCTTCGACGGCCAGTCCGGCGCCAGCTTCACGGTGTTGATGCCATGCAGCGCCAGCTCGCCGCGCCAGCTGATCGCCTGCTGCCAGTCGAGCAGCGCGGTCAACTCCGTTTTGCCTTCCAGCGCCGCGACGGTGAGCTTGTCGAGGTTCACCTGCCGCTCGTTGCCTTTGGCGTCGAGAGTGATGTTCGCCGGCGGCACGTCCTGCCCTTTCACCGCGGTGCGGAACGACAGGGTGTAGTCGGTCATCTTACCGCCGAGCTTCAGCTTCAGGTCATCGGCCTGGAACTGTTTCTCGCCGGTAAACGGCCAATAGAGCTGCTTGCTGTTCACCTCAAGGTTGAACGGCAGCCCGGCTTCCGCCAGCTGCGCCTGCGCGCGAATACCCATATCCACCGGGCCGGAAAGGTTAACCCCCACTTCCAGTTGCTTGCGCACCGCGCCGCCCACCTTCAGCTTCACCTTTTCGCCCTTCAGCGGGTCCATATTCAGGGTGCTGTTAAGCGTGAGGTCTACCGGCCAGTCGTTGATCAGCGTCGCGGTACCGCTGGCGTTCACCGTGCCCTGGCTGGAGTCGATATCCAGCGCGTCGAGCTTCATATTGCCGTCGATACTGCTGACCTTCAGCAGCATCTTATACACCGTCAGGTCGGTATCGCCGGTAATACGCAGCTGCTCGCCGCTAAAGGATTCGATATTCAGATTCAGCGGCAGATGCACATCGGTCATCTCCGGCAGCACCGGTTTCGAGAACAGCTCGGTCATGGTTTCGCCGAGCGGTTTTTCCTGCGGCTGCGGGTTATCTATCTTCGGCTCCACCACCTCTTTCTGCGCCACGTCGGCGACTTTCGGCAAAGCGATGAGCAGGCCTTGCAGCGTCGTTGGCGTCAGCGTCAGGTTCTTTTCCTGCCACGTCAGGCCGCTGCTGAAGTCCATCACCGACACCGTGGTGTCATCAATCTTGATATTGACGTTGTTGAGCGCGAACCGCTTCAAGGTGATTGGATACGGCGTCGAGAGATTCAGCGGCCCGCTGTCCTCTTCCTCCACCGGCGCGGCAGGCGGCATTTTGCTGCTGTCGATTGCCACGTTGATGTTGCTGAGCGCGACATCGTTAACGCACACGCTGCTGTGCCACAGGCAATTGAGCTCCACCGCCAGATGAAGTTCACCGGCATCCACCGCCACGCCCGGCTGGGTGTAGCGGACGTTTTTCAGCGATAAATCGCGCCAGCCGCCGGTGACCTGGCCTATCTCCAGCCCCGGGACCCAGCGGTTCGCCGCGTTAAACAGCAGATGCAGCCCCGTGGTGGTGCCAATCAGAAATCCCACGATGCCCAGCAGCAGCACGACAAAAATCAGTACGCCGAGGCTTATTTTTTTCCATAACGTCATAGCTCAGGCCCCAGACCGATGTAAAACTGTAATCCGTGTTCATCTTTGTCGCCCACCGGGACGGCAAAGTCGAGCTTGATGGGCCCCACTGGCGACTGCCAGCGTACGCCAACCCCCGCGCCGGTTTTCCAGTCGCTCTGGCGAATATCGCTGACCGCTTCCCCGCCGTCCATGAACACGGCACCCCACCATTTCCCCGTCACGTTGTACTGATATTCCAGCGAGCCGGTGGCCAGTTTTGATGCCCCGATGAGCTTGCCTTTGCTGTCTTCCGGGGAAATTGACTTGTACTTGTAGCCGCGAATACTGCGGTCGCCGCCGGCGAAGAAACGCAGGTCAGGTGGTACGCGGTCAAAGTCGCCGGTTTCAATCCAGCCGAGGTTGCCACGAATCACAAAGCGATGGCGATCGTAAAGGGTACGAATCCAGACGTTTTGCGCCTGAAACACCGAGAAGTCGACATCCGAACCCCAGGCGGTATTCGAGTAGTCGATCGAGTAGCGCTGAGAGTCGCCCCAGGTGGGCATCAGGCCGCCGCGTGAGCGGGTACGGCTGATAGAAACCCCCGGATAAAACAGCATAGTGGTGTTGGTGACATCGGCCTGCGTAAAGTGGTCAAGACTCCAGCGCAGGTTAATCGCGCGCTGCCAGCCGCTGGAAAGATCCCAGAAACGTGAGACCGCAAGCGTGGTGGAGTCGGCTTTGGTGTCGTTGAGGTCGGTACTTTTAAAACCGCCCTGCACCAGATAATACTGCTCAAGCGGGTTTTTCAGTAGCGGCATCTTATAGCTGAAGTCCAGCTGCTGTTCCGGCGCCGAAACGCTGAGGCTGGTCGTCAGGCTGTGACCGTAAGAGTTCACCCACGGTTTTTTCCATGACGCTTTCACCCGCGGGCCAACGTCGGTGGAGTAACCTCCCCCCAGTTCTACGGTATTTTCGCTGCGCGGCGATACCACACCATGCAGCGGTAAGACCTTAGTTTTCCGTGATTTATCAAACTCCGGCGCCACAACCACCGAGTTAAACCAGCCGGTGGCGGACAGCCGACGGTTCAATTCCGCCAGATCGCTGGATTGGTAATAGTCGCCCTTTTTGAACGGCACCAGATGCTGCAAATACTCTTCGCGAATCTGCGAGCCTTCGAAGGTGACGTCACCAAAGCGGTAGCGCTCGCCGCTGTCATAGTCGATATCCCAGAACGCCTGATGACGATCGACCGCCACGCCAAGCTGGCTCTTTTTGAACTCGCTATCGAAATACCCCTTACGCAGCGCCACGCTGGTTAACGACCCTTTGAAATGATCGTAATCGCCATGGTTGAGCACCGTGCCAATTTTGGGTCGGGTTTTCAGCAGATCCAGATAGTCGCGGTCGGTACGCGCCCCGCCGCGCAGGATCACATCGGTGCCGCCAATGCGCACCGGTTCACCCGGCGTCACCTTGGCCAGCAGCACCTGACGCCCCTTGGCCGGCGGTGGTTTAAGTTCAAAATCGATGGTCGGTTCGTAATAGCCGAGGGCTTTCAACCCTTCGCGAATGGCATCATCCACGCGTGCGCGAAAGCGACGATCCGGCGATACTTCGTCGCTGTCGATGGTCGATAGCTGGGCTCGAACGTTTTTTTGTAGTTCGCCTGAGAGCCCTTCAACCTGTAGTCGGATGTTTGCTGCACTGGCAACACCGCTGGTCAGCAATAAGCTCACCACACATAACTGGCGGATTTGTCGCACGTTTTCTCCTGAATATCCTTGTTTCCACCCCAAAAGGGAAACGGAAGTCCGCTCCGCGGCCATGACTGCGTTTTAGCCTTTTTCACGCCCTGATGGCGCGCGGCATTCAACGTCAGCTTAAAAAACCCACTCTTTGTCGGGTTGAAATAAAGACAGAGCCCCAAATTATTCTTATGTTTAAATTTAGACGTATTCGGCGTGGTTATTGTGTTAAAAGACACGCCCGGTTACAACCTTAACGGAAATTACTGTTCCCCGGAGGCGGTCCCTATGAGCTTGTTCGACAAAAAACATATTGTATCTCAATCGGATGCATTACCCGGAAGAAATACACCCATGCCGGTTGCAACGCTCAATGTTGTGACTGAACACTCAATGACCCACGTGCCGGAAGGCATGGAGGTCGCGCTGTTTGCGATGGGCTGTTTCTGGGGCGTGGAGCGGCTGTACTGGCAGCTTCCCGGCGTTTACAGCACTGCGGCGGGCTACACCGGCGGCTATACGCCGAACCCGACATACCGGGAAGTCTGTAGCGGGCAGACCGGGCACGCGGAAGCGGTGCGTGTGGTGTATGACCCGGCGGTGATTAGCTATGGCGAACTGCTGAAAGTGTTCTGGGAGAATCACGACCCGGCGCAGGGCATGCGTCAGGGCAACGATCACGGTACACAGTATCGCTCGGCAATCTATCCACTGACCCCAGAACAGGAACAGGAAGCGCACGCCAGCCTGCAACAGTTCCAGGAAGCCATGCGCAGCGCGGGCGACGCACGTGATATCACGACCGAAATCGCCCTCGCGAAGCCGTTCTACTACGCGGAAGATGAACACCAGCAGTATCTGCATAAAAACCCGTACGGCTACTGCGGCATCGGGGGAATTGGCGTGTGCCTGCCGCCGCAGCTGCAGGGCTAACCATCCAACGCCAGACGCGCCGCATGGCGCGTCGCGTTTGCCACCGTGCCAAAATCCATCACTTTGCCCTGTAATAACAGGTTGTAGACCGGCGACTGCGGGCGGTTGAGGCGGGTTTGCAGCAGATGTACGGCTTCAATGCCCAGATCGCGGCAGGGCACGAGAATGCCAGTGACCGGCGCAGTCAGGCTGCTTTCCAGATTCCACGTAAAATCGGTGGTAATCAGAGAGATATCTTCGGGGACACGCAGCCCGTGGCGTCGCAGCGCCTTCATCACCCCCTCAGTCATGCTGGTGCTGTTGGGGAAGATAACATCGGGCCACTGCGCGCGATCGTGGGTCGTCAGCCAGGTGTCCAGCGCCAGCTCCGCCTCTTCCGCCGTAAACCACTCGGTGACCAGCAGGTCATGCTGAGGGTTGAAAGGAACATGGTGATAGCGATAGGCCTCTTTAATCCCGTCCAGCCGGGCATAGAGCGTTTCCCGACGCAGGCAGGTCATCGTCAGAACCCGCCGATGACCTTGCTCAAACAGATAGCGCATCGCGGTAAAGCCAATCGCCCGGTGGTCGGGCGACACGCAGTCCAGCGACATCTCTCGGTCGATGGAGTTGATCAGCACGCAAGGCTTATTCAGCGTGCTGGCCAGTTTAAGGATCATGGGATCATCCGTGCCGATAATGATCACCGCGTTGATGCTCTTGTGGCTGGCTTTTTCGAGGAATAATTTAACGTCGGCGTGCTGCTCCTCCAGCGCACAGTGGCTGATCCACACATCATGCGGCGCGCTGGCTTCGGCAATCCCCTTCGTGACTTCCAGATAAAAGGTATCGCCCCGCCCCTGAAAGGTGCGCTCCGGCGCGAACACCGCAATGCCGTTAATCAGCAGCCGTCCGTTAGCCAGCGAGTCCAGCACCCCGAGCTGGCGGGCGCATTTCACAATCGTCTCTCGCGCTTTTTCACTGGTGTAGGATTTACCGCTCAGCACCCGGGAAACGGTACTGATGGAGTAGCCGGTACGGGCGGCAATTTCATCCATTTTGAGCTTACCTGGCATTGTGTGACCTCGCTCGCAATCATATTTTGCAAATTTTTGCAGATGCAGTTCGCTGATTTTAAAACCCATTTTCAGTTTTCCGCGCATATTCCTTTTCTACCTGCGAGCATTCTCACAAATTCCGTTTGTCCACCTTCGCCCGCTTCCCTATTTTCAGATTTCAGTCATTTCTATTACGTAAGGTGCAACATGGATAAGGTGCGTTTTGGCATTATCGGCGTGGGCAATATCGGGACCGTCCACGCCCGATACCTACTGGCGGGTACGGTAAAAGAAGCCTGCCTGACGGCAGTGTGTGACAACAATCCCGACAAACATTCCGCCATTCGCCAGGTGGTCGGTAATGACGTCACCCTCTTCAGCAACGCCGAAGAGATGCTGAAAAGCGGGCTGATTGACGCGGTCATCGTCTCCACGCCGCACTATGACCATCCAGGTCTCTCCATGCTGGCCATGCGTCACGGCATTCACACCCTGTGTGAGAAACCGGCAGGCGTCTACACCGCGCAGGTGCGCGAGATGAACGAATTCGCCCGCGACTGCAACGTGGTGTTCGGCATGATGTTCAATCAGCGCCCTAACCCGCTGTATCAAAAAGTGAAAGATCTGATCGACAGCGGCGAGCTGGGCGAACTGCGCCGCTCCAACTGGATCATCACCAACTGGTATCGCTCGCAGAGTTACTACAACTCCGGCGGCTGGCGCGCCACCTGGAAGGGGGAAGGCGGCGGCGTGCTGCTGAATCAGGACCCACACCAGCTGGATTTATGGCAATGGCTGGTCGGTATGCCGGTACGGATGCGCGCTTTCTGCCAGTTCGGTAAACATCGCGATATCGAAGTGGAAAACGAGGTCACCGCCTATGCCGAATACGCCAACGGCGCGACCGGCGTCTTTATCACCACCACCGCCGAAGCGCCGGGGACCAACCGTCTGGAGATCGCCGGCGATCGCGGCAAAGTGGTGGTGGAAGACGGCAAGCTGCGCTTCTGGCGGCTGCGGGAATCGGAAACCGAATTTAACGCCCGCTGGGAAAACGGCTTTGGCGAACCCGAATGTTGGGAAGTGACCATTCCCGTCGCGCCGGAGTGCAGCGACCACCACGTCATCACCGCTAATTTCGCCGCCGCGGTGCTGCACGGCACGCCGCTACTGGCGCCGGGTACCGAGGGTATTCACGGTCTGACGCTGTCAAACGCCATGCACCTCTCCACCTGGACCGATGATTGGGTTGACCTGCCGTTCGACGAAGCGCTGTTTAAAAAGCTGCTCGATGAGCGCATCGCTACCTCCATCGATAAACAGGTGGTCAGTAAAACTCTCGATGCCTCCGGCACCTGGTAATCCGCAGCAGGAGAACACCATGTTACGCATTGCGATTGTGGGAACCGGCAACATCTCCCACAGCCATATTCAGGGCTATCAGGAATTTGCCGACCGCTGCCAGATTGTGGCGCTGGTCGATATCTACCCGGAGAAGGCGCAGGAAAAGAAAGTGCGCTACGGGCTGACGCACGCCACCGTGTTCAGCAGCCATCAGGCGCTACTGGAGTCCGGCCTTGAGGTGGATATCGTCGACGTCTGTACCCCGCCGTACGTGCACGCCGAAATCAGCATCGACGCGCTCAACGCCGGGAAACACGTGCTGTGCGAGAAGCCGATGGCGGCCTCGCTGGAAGAGTGCGACGCGATGATCGCCGCCCAACGCGCCAGCGGCAAAATCCTCTCCATTATCGCCCAAAACCGCTTTACCGACGCCTTCTGGCGCTTAAAGCAGGTCGTCGATTCCGGCGAACTGGGGAAAATCTGCCACGCGCAGGTGGACTCCTTCTGGTGGCGCGGCCACTGCTACTACGACCTGTGGTGGCGCGGGACGTGGGAGAAAGAAGGCGGCGGCTGCACGCTTAACCATGCGGTGCACCACATTGACGCCATCCAGTGGATGCTCGGCTTCCCGAAAGAGGTGGTGGCGATGATGACTAACGTCGCCCACGATAACGCCGAAGTGGAAGATCTTTCCGCCGCCATATTCCGCTACGACAGCGGCGCGCTGACGCAATTGACCGCCTCGGTAGTCCATCACGGTGAAGACCAGAAAATCGTGATTCAGGGCGATAAAGCGCGTATCTCCGCACCGTGGGACGTGTGGGCCAGCGTCTCCGCCGACAACGGATTCCCACAAGAGCAACACGATAGCGAACGTGAAGCGCGGCTGGATGCGCTGTTCCGCCATACGTCGCCGCTGAAATACACGCTACACGCCGGGCAGATTAACGACCTGCTCAATGCCGTTGAACAGCACGGTGAGCCGCTGATTGATGGCGTGCAGGGCAAACGCTCGCTGGAGCTGATCACCGCGATTTATCAATCGTCAATTACCGGACGGGTGGTGACGCTTCCCGTCAGCCCGGATGAGCCCTGGTACAAAACCGGCGGCCTGGTTTCCCTCGCCCCGCACTTCTACGAAAAGGCCGCCTCGGTGGAGAACTTCTCGGAAGTGGGCGCAATTCCGTTGGGCAAAAATTTGGACAAAGGAGCATAAGCATGAGTATCAAAGACGGTATGAACTACGCCCCGGTGGGTAAACCGCAACCGGTTGTCGCCGAGGGCGAGTTTATTATTGCCGCCGCCGCGTTGGACCACGGTCATATCTATGGCATGTGCAACGGCCTGATTGAAGCTGGGGCGACGCTGAAATGGGTTTATGACCCCGATCCAGCCAAAGTCGACAAGTTCGTCCAGCAGTATCCGCAGGTACAGGTTGCGCCGTCGCTGGAAACCATCCTCAACGACAGCAGCGTACAGCTGGTTGCCGGTGCCGCCGTACCTTCTGAACGCTGCGCGCTGGGGCTGAAGGTGATGGACGCGGGTAAAGATTACTTTACCGATAAAGCGCCGCTGACCACGCTGGCGCAGCTGGAGGCCGCTAAACGTAAGGTGGCGGCAACCGGGCGCAAATACGCGGTTTACTACAGCGAACGTCTGCACGTTGAAAGCGCCGTGTTCGCCGGGCAACTGGTGCAGCAAGGCGCGATTGGCCGCGTGATGCAGACGCTCGGCGTCGGCCCACACCGTGAAGGCGAAGGTCGCCCGGACTGGTTCTATGAGAAGGAATTCTTCGGCGGCATCCTGTGTGATATCGGCAGCCACCAGATTGAGCAGTTTCTGTTTTACACCGGTAACACCGACGCGCGTGTCGTGGCAAGCCAGGTGCGCAACGTTAACCATCCGCAGTATCCGCAGTTCGAAGATTTCGGCGACGCGATGCTGGCCGGGGATAACGGCGCGACTGGCTACTTCCGCTGCGACTGGTTTACCCCGGACGGCCTCTCCAGTTGGGGCGACGGTCGCCTGACCCTGCTCGGCACCGAAGGCTACATTGAAATCCGTAAGTACGTCGATATCACTCGCGGCGAGCAGGATGTGGTGTATCTGGTCAACAAGGAGGGCGAATTCCGCTATCCGGTCGCCGGTCAGGTGGGCTTCCCGTACTTCGGCCAGCTGATTCTGGACTGCCTGAACCGTACGGAAAATGCCATGACCCAGGCGCACACCTTTAAAGCCGCCGAGCTGTGCGTAAAAGCGCAGATGCTGGCGAACGCGGTGGAATAACAGGAGGCGGCGATGCAAACACGTCATGCGGCGATTATCGGCTGCGGCGCTATTCACACCTGTCACGTGGACGCGCTGCGCCACGTTCCGGGCGCGGTGCTGCGCGCGATAGTCGATATCGATAGCGAAAAGGGGAGCCGGCTCGCTGCCGACTATGGCTGTCAGTTTTATCAGGACTATCGCGAGATGCTGCTGGATGATGCCATTGACGTGGTGCACATCTGCACGCCGCATTACCTGCATAAACCGATGATCCTTGCCGCGCTGGCGGCAGGGAAACAGGTGTTCTGCGAAAAGCCGGTGGTGATGAATCCGCAGGAGGTGAGCGACATTCAGGCCGCCGCCACGATCGCCCAACGTCATGTGGGTGTCTGTTATCAGAACCGCCTTAATCCTACCAGTCTGGCGATTCAACGCTGCATTGAGGAAGGCCGGCTTGGCGCAATGCGCGCCGTGAAAGCGGTGCTCACCTGGTCACGTTCCGGCAACTACTATGCCGCGAGTCCGTGGCGCGGCAGTTTCGCCACCGAGGGGGGCAGCCTGTTGATCAACCAGGCCATTCATACCCTGGATCTGATGCAGTGGTTTGGCGGCGGCGTGCGGCGTCTGAAGGGCGTAGTCGACAGCACCCTGCTGGCCGACGAAATCGAGACCGAAGACAGCGCGATGGTGACGCTGTGCTTTAACAACGGCGCGCGCGGCCTGTTCTATGCCAGTAACTGCTACGCCAGCGACTCCCCGCTGCTGCTGGAAATAGAGTTCGAATACGGCATGCTGAGGTTGCATGACAACGCGCTGTGGCAAATTTGCGCCGATGAGCACGTTCTGTTGGCCAGCGACGCCTCGCCAGACGGCGTGGGCAAAAGCTATTGGGGCATCGGTCATCAACAAGCCGTACTGCATTTTTATCAGGCGTTAGACACTCCCGCGGCCGCCAGCTTCTGCGATATCCGCGAAGCGGCGAAATCATTACAGATGGTTAATACCATTTACCAATCGTCACTATTGAGGAAATGGGTGAATATAAACGAGTGATCGTCATCCGATTTTTCCTGCTGTCAATAATATAAGGTGCAGAGGTCACTCTGCACCGACACCCTACCAGTACAGGAATAATAATATTATGGTGAAACCAACCGAACGTCGTGTTGGCTATGGCATTGCTATTGGCTACGGAGTCACTGATTTATTTGGCGGCGGCGCCTTTGCCGTTATCGGAACATGGCTTTTATTTTTCTATACTACCTATTGCGGTTTATCCGTATTAGAAGCCGGTTCAATATTTGCCATTGCACGTATTATCGACGCTATTTTAAGCCCGGTGATGGGATACATTACTGATAACTTTGGCAATACCTGGCTTGGCCGTAAATTTGGCCGCCGCCGCTTTTTCTTATTGATTAGCTCTCCGCTGATGTTTCTCTACGCCCTCGTCTGGCTGACCGATATGAACTATTGGTACTACCTGGGCACCTATCTCTCTATCGAACTGCTCTCAGCGATGGTACTGGTCCCCTGGGAGACGCTGGCCGCTGAAATGACCAACCGCTTCAGCGAGCGGACGCGGCTTTCCGGCGTACGCATGATGTGTTCCGCCCTCGGTGGTTTTCTGGCAGTCTCCGTCCCCGGTATTATTATGCAATATACCGGTAAAGATAATTCCTTTACCTACACCCTGACCGGGATTGTTTTTGCGGTTATTTATTGCGTCGCGGTATTTACCACCTGGGCCTGCACCTGGGAAGCCAAAGATGTGCGAGAAGAGTATGAATTTCAGCCGGATAATCAACGCAGCAGCGGTCTTTTAAATCATTTGAAATACCTGGTAATCGACCTTATTTCTTCATTTAAGATAAGAATATTTCGCCAGCATATTTTAATTTATATTTGCTCTTTTACCGCCATGGATGTCTTTGGCTCGGTATTTACCTATTACGTGGTTTATGCTCTGCATCACGATGCCGAAATGGTTTCCGGTTTATTAAGTATCGCCGCTTTTGTCTCTATTCCCGGCACGTTCGGCTTTATGATGCTGATGAATAAATTCAACCTCACCCCCTCCGGGGCGCTGCGGCTCTCCTACGGCAGTATTCTGCTGGTGCTGGCGTTTCTGTTTACCGTCTATATCGGTAATCTCCAGGTCCCGACGCTGCTGTTTTCTTCGGTGTTTGTCCTGCTGGGGCTGGCGAAAGCCGGGCTGTACTACATACCGTGGAACATCTACAGCTTTATTCCGGACGTTGATGAAATCGTCACCCGCCAGCGCCGCGAGGGAATTTTCGCGGGCGTGATGGTCCTGACCCGCAAAAGCACCGTCGCATTAGCCATTATGCTGATTGGCATCGTGCTCGAAGAGAGCGGCTTCGTCAAAGGCGGCGGCGCGCAGCCGGCCAGCGCCCTGCACGCGATTATTGGCCTGATGATTTTCGCCACCGCCGGGCTACTGGCCATCAGCTTCTATGTCACATATCGCTTTAAGCTGACGCAGAAAACTCACAGCCTGTTGGTTAAAGAAGTGGCCCGCCGTAAGCTTGGCGGCAACGCCGAAGACTGCGATCGGGAGACCCGTGACGTCATCCACGCACTGACGGGCTATGCCTATAATGAAGTCTGGGATGCGACACCGAAGCGTCGCGCAAAAACCACACCGTTACCGACTAACGGTTAACCTCTGGCAGCTTTACAGTCCCTTACGCTATACTAACCCCTGAAATTGCCGGCCTAACGCCTTCGGGCCGGTTTTCAATGTGTATTTCACACGGATTTATCAACTTCCCTTCCGAGGATCTGGCCCCACGGGTTAGATAAGATATGTTAAACAGTATATTCATCATACTTTGCCTGATCGCCGTCAGTGCGTTCTTCTCAATATCTGAGATTTCACTTGCCGCATCGCGCAAAATCAAACTGAAACTGCTTGCCGATGAAGGCAACATCAACGCCCAACGCGTGCTGAAAATGCAGGAAAACCCGGGCATGTTCTTCACCGTGGTGCAAATTGGCCTCAATGCGGTTGCTATTCTTGGCGGTATCGTCGGCGACGCGGCGTTCTCTCCGGCGTTTCACTCGCTGTTCTCCAACTATATGTCAGCGGAACTCTCCGAGCAGTTGAGCTTTATTCTCTCCTTCTCGCTGGTCACTGGCCTGTTTATCCTGTTTGCGGACTTAACTCCGAAACGCATCGGTATGATTGCGCCTGAAGTGGTGGCTTTGCGTATCATCAACCCGATGCGCTTCTGCCTGTTGGTCTTCCGGCCGCTGGTGTGGTTCTTCAACGGCATGGCTAACATCATTTTCCGTATCTTCAAACTGCCGATGGTGCGTAAAGACGACATTACCTCCGACGATATCTACGCGGTGGTGGAAGCCGGCGCACTCGCGGGCGTGCTGCGTAAACAAGAGCACGAGCTGATTGAAAACGTATTCGAGCTGGAGTCCCGCACCGTGCCGTCATCAATGACGCCGCGTGAAAACGTCATCTGGTTCGATCTGCATGAGGACGAGCAGAGCCTGAAAAACAAAGTGGCCGAGCATCCGCACTCCAAGTTCCTGGTGTGTAACGAAGATATCGACCACATCATTGGCTACGTCGATTCCAAAGACCTGCTGAACCGCGTGCTGGCCAACCAGAGCATGGCGCTGAACAGCGGCGTGCAGATTCGCAACACGCTGATCGTGCCGGATACGCTGACGCTGTCCGAAGCGCTGGAAAGCTTTAAAACCGCCGGTGAAGACTTCGCGGTGATCATGAACGAGTACGCGCTGGTGGTGGGCATTATCACCCTCAACGACGTGATGACCACCCTGATGGGCGACCTGGTCGGCCAGGGCCTGGAAGAACAAATTGTCGCCCGTGACGAGAATTCCTGGCTGATTGATGGCGGCACACCGATCGACGACGTGATGCGCGTGCTGGATATCGATGATTTCCCACAGTCGGACAACTACGAAACCATCGGTGGTTTCATGATGTTTATGCTGCGAAAAATCCCGAAACGCACCGACTCGGTGAAATTCTCCGGCTATAAATTTGAAGTGGTGGATATCGATAACTACCGTATCGATCAGCTGCTGGTGACCCGCATCGACAACAAACCAACGGTGCTGGTACCGAAACAGGCGGACATCGCCGAACGCGAACAGGGCGCCGCCTGATTCCCTTACCGGGCTACGCCTGTAGCCCGTAAAACCCTCCTTCCCCGCAGAATGTGAAGCGGCTCACGCCCGTTTCGCCATAGCAGATTAGTACTGGTCGATAGCGGAACATTTATGACTCCCCGTGGCGCGAAACGGTAACGTTGCTCGCGTCTCTACAACAAGATTCCTGGATAAGGAAACGAGGGTATCATGAATAAAAATTACTCTATGAGCTGCCTGTTCTTCCTGTTTTTCTTTATCGGCTGGGGCTGCTGCTACCCCTATCTGTCGCTGTGGCTGACCGAAACCATCGGTATCAGCTATACCGACGTTGGCCTGGTCTATTCGTTTACCGCCATCATCGCAGTGTGCGTGCAGCCGCTGTTCGGTTTTATCTCCGACAAGCTGGTCTACCGTAAACACCTGATGTGGATGCTGGCCATCATCATCACGCTTTTTGCCCCCTGGTGGATCTACGTTTTCGCCCCGCTGCTGAAGTACAACGTCATTCTTGGCGCGCTGGCGGGTGGGGTATACATCGGGATGGCCTACGGCGCGGGCTGCGGTATCTGTGAAGCCTATATTGATAAGGTCAGCCGCGCCTCCGGCTTCGAGTTTGGCCGCGCGCGCATGTTTGGCGGGATTGGCGCCGCCATTGGCACCTTTGCCGCCGGCAAGCTCTACGGCATCGACCAGAACATGATTTTCTGGCTGGCCAGCACCGCGGGCGTCTGCCTGCTGCTGATCGTCTGGAAAACCCAAGTCGATACGTCCAACGCCGCGGTACATCAGCAAACCAAAGCTACGCCTGTCACCTTTCGAGACGCGGCCGCCCTACTAAAGCTGAAGAAATTCTGGTTCTTCGCTATCTATATGATTGGCGTTGGCGCCGTCTATGAAACCTACGACCAGCAATTTGCCATCTACTACAGCCACTTCTTTGAGAGCAAAGCACGTGGTGCGGAAGTCTTCGGCTACCTGACCACCGGGCAGATCTTCCTCGATGCGGTAGTGATGTTCTTCGCCCCGTGGTTCGTCAACAAAATCGGCCCGAAAAATGCCCTGCTGTACTGCGGCATGATCATGAGTCTGCGCATTATCGGCTCCGCCTGGGCGATTGGCCCTGTCTCCATCAGCCTGATTAAGCTGCTGCACGGTTTTGAAAGCTCCGTGCTGCTGGTGGCCGCGTTGAAATATATCAGCGCCAACTTCAACCCGCTGCTTTCCGCCACCGTTTATCTGATTGGTTTCCAGTTCGCCAAGAGTTTCAGCTCAATTTTCCTCTCAACCGGAATTGGGCATATGTACCAGAGCATGGGCTTTACCAGCAGCTACGTTGTATTGGGCAGCATTGCGCTGTGCTTTACGTTGATTTCCTTTATTTCGCTGGATAACGCGCGCTTTTTCACCCCGCACTCCGCAACCACGCACTAATTACACGAGGTAATCTGCATGTCTGATTTATATTATGGTGTCGCTTATTACGACGAATATATGCCGGAGGATCGCCTGGCGAAAGACATCGCGCTGATGCGTGAAACAGGCATCAACGTAGTGCGTATTGCGGAATCGACCTGGAGTACGCTGGAGCCGCAGGAAGGCGAATACCATTTCTATCACATTGACCGCGTGCTAAACGCAATGCACGAAGCAGGCATCGCGGTGATTATCGGTACGCCGACCTACGCGGTACCGGCATGGCTGGTGGCAAAGCACCCTGACATTCTGGTGACCACCGCCGAAGGCCAGCAAAAGTACGGCCCACGGCAGATTATGGACATCGTGAACCCCAGGTTTCGCCGCTATGCAGAGAACATTATCCGCACGTTGATGGCCCATGTGCAGGATCATCCGGCGATTATCGGCTGGCAGTTGGATAACGAAACCAAGCACTACGACAACGTCGGACGCTATATGCAGGAAGGCTTTGTGCGCAGCTTGCAGGAAAAATATCCCAGCCTCGACCAGTTGAATCGCGACTTCGGCCTCGACTACTGGAGCAACCGCATCGACAGTTGGGATGACTTCCCACCGGTGGAAAACACCATCAATGCCAGCCTCGCCTGTGCGTTCTCGCGCTATCAGCGCCAGCAGGTAACGGAGTATCTGGCGTGGCAGGCGGAGATCGTGCGCGAGTATGCGCAGCCACACCAGTTCGTCACCCACAATTTTGATTTTGAATGGCGTGGATATTCGTTCGGCGTCCAGCCGCGCGTAGACCACTTCGCTGCAGCCAAAGCGCTGGATATTGCCGGGGTCGATATTTATCATCCCAGCCAGAAGCATTTAACCGGACGAGAAATTGCCTTCGGCGGCGCCATTACCCGCGCGCTAAAAGGTGGCAATAACTACTTTGTGCTGGAAACCCAGGCGCAAGGCTTTGCCCAGTGGACGCCCTTCCCCGGCCAGTTGCGGCTCCAGGCCTTTAGTCACGTGGCGTCGGGCGCGGCGATGGTCTCGTACTGGCACTGGCACTCCATCCACAATTCATTTGAAACCTACTGGAAGGGGCTGCTGAGCCACGATTTTTCCCGCAACGCGACCTGGCAGGAAGCGACTACTATCGGCGCTGATTTCGCTCGCCTGTCACCTCAGCTAGCCGGACTGCGAGCCGAGAACGATGTGGCGCTGCTGATTAACAATGAAGCCATGGATGCACTCAATCAGTTCCGCCCCGGCGACGCGCAGGGCAACGTCTATAACGATATCTTCCGCCGCTTCCACGATGCACTGTATGACCACAACATCGCGCTGGATATCATCAACGACATCACCGAGGAGACGTCGCGCTACAAAATACTGATCGTACCCGCCCTGTACGCCGCCGATGACGGTCTGCTCACGCGGATTAACCGCTACGTTGAGCAAGGAGGACGGGCGCTGATTAGCTTTAAGTCCGGCTTCAGTGATGAAAACGTGAAGGTGCGCAGCAGCGCGCAGCCGGGCATTCTGCACAGCGCATGTGGCGTAACCTACAGCCAGTTCACCCTGCCGGAGGACGTGACCGTTGTCGGCTGTACTTCGGCCCTGGACTGCCGCGAACACAACGCCGCCGAGCTGTGGATGGAGCTGCTAACGCCTGCGCCGGGGACCCGCACGCTGCTGCGCTATCAGCATCCGGCCTGGAGCGAGTATGCGGCGGCGACCGAAGCGAACTACGGCAAAGGCCGGGCGCTGTACGTGGGCTTCCTGCCGCACAAGGCGCTGATTAGTCAGCTGTTTGACACCCTGACCGACGGGCTGGAACTCCATTCGCGCACGTCAGCCTACCGCTATCCTTTCATTACCAGAACCCTGCGTAACCGCGACGGCAAACGCATTCACTTCCTGTTTAACTACAGCGGCGATAGTCAAGAGATGCTCGCCGAAACCAGCGGCACCGAGCTGCTAAGCGGTAAATCGGTGACGCTCGGCGAGCCATTGCGTCTCAAAGGCTGGGAATTTAGTATCATCGAAAGTTAACGGCAACGGGCGGAGGAGTTATGGAGTTAGATATCAATGCGCTTTTGCACTTCTCACCATTGATAAAAACTTTCACCTTCAACGCCTGGGTCGTCGCTGGCTTTACGCCTATTACTCGCGGTTCAAAGCTCGACTACTACATCAACCGCCCGCAGGGGATGAAGGGTTATATTATCAACCTGACCCTGCGCGGCCAGGCGCGCGCGAAGGCGGGAGAAGGGTCGCTGCTGTTTGGCGAAAACGAACTGCTGCTGTTCCCGCCTGGCGTGCCACACCACTACGGACGCGATGAGCACAGCGAACATTGGGACCACCTGTGGATCTACTTTATTCCACGTCCTTACTGGATCGACTGGCTCAAGTGGGACCACACGACCCACAGTATTGGCAAAACCACGGTGAACGATCCCCAGCAGCAGCAGGCGCTACGCGATCTTTTTTATGAGGTTATCCATCACCACAACGATACCGCCCCGCTCGCCGAAGCGCTGGCGATGAACGCGCTGGAGCGGCTTATTTTGAGCTGCTTTCAGCTACAGCCGATCAGCAACCGCCACGCCCACGACCCGCGCATCAACGCTATCTGTGATTACCTGAACGAAAATATTGCCCAGGAGATGAAAATTGAGACGCTGGCAGCGATGGTTTTCCTGTCGCCTTCCAGACTGGCGCATCTGTTTAAGAATGAGTTAGGGCAAACCATCTACGCCTGGCGCGAGATGCAGCGGGTGAATCGGGCAAAGTGGTTACTGCAGACCACCACGCTGCCGCTGAATAAAGTAGCGCTGTCGATCGGCTATAGCGACCCGGTCTATTTCACGAAGGTGTTCCGCAAACACAACGGCATTCCGCCGGGGGAGTACCGCAAGCGCTATGCGGCGATGAAGGGCTAAAAACATCAACGGCTCCCATAAGGAGCCGTTTTTAATTCTACCGCGTGGTATCTGCGTTAGGCCATTTCGGTCTGAAGACGCAGTACGTGACGGTTCACTTCAGACATCACAGAAAGGTGCTGGATGTCTCTGACTTTTGGGATAAGAATTTTACCCTTATCAAATTCAAAAGCGCCAACGTCCTTGATATACAACCGTCCACGAAACAGGGTCTTAACATACTTCGCAACCTGAAGCGGGTTGTAGCGTTGGAAAATTTTCATTCTAATCTCCTGCGAGTACTACGCCCTAGTTGATCCACATTTGGCTTCAACGCTCCGGGGCGCAAAGTGAAGTACTCGTTAACTATAGTCCATAACAACAGAGGTCCTCTATCATAGAGGTCCTAATTTACTTTTTTATTACAATAATTCAGAACATTCTTTTCAGCTATACGACGAAGACAGTATAAGGCTTCATTTTCGTGAGATTGTGTGCGTTCCTCCACAAACTGGCACCGCCTTTGCGGGAAAACTCCATTAATCGCACTTATGATTAAAAGCATCGACCAAGTGGTCGGATCACCTGCATATAAAAAGGAAAAACCATGACTCTACGTACGCTTCTTGCGGTTTCATGCCTGTTAATGCCGTTAATGGCAGCCGCACATAATTTCACAAATGGACAACGCGTGGCCCCCGTTGGCGTGGCCGATCGCGGTGAACTCATTCTTGATAACGATAAGTTTAGCTATAAAAGCTGGAATAGCGCGCAGCTCCCCGGCAAAGTGCGCGTCGTGCAACATATTGCCGGACGTTCGTCAGCGAAAGAGAAAAACGCCTCGTTGATTGAAGCCATTAAGGCCGCCAATCTGCCGCACGATCGCTATCAGACCACCACCATCGTGAATACCGATGACGCCATTCCGGGTTCATCGATGTTTGTGCGCAGCAGCATTGAAAGCAATAAGAAGCTGTTCCCGTGGTCGCAGTTTGTCGTCGATAGCGACGGCGTAGTGCGCAAAGCCTGGCAGCTTGAAGAAGGCAGTTCAGCGATTGTGGTGCTGGATAAAGACGGGCGAGTGCAGTGGGCAAAAGACGGTGGCCTGACGGCGGCAGAAGTGCAGCAGGTCGTCGCCCTGCTGCATAAGCTGTTGAATTAAAAAATTGAAACGCGGAAGCCGGGGTTAAGGAACGATTCACGCGGGGTGTAATCCAGCGTTTTTCCCTGCCAGTCGTTGACGTGCGCGCCGGCAGCGGCGGCGACGGCATGTCCCGCCGCGGTATCCCAGATGTTGGTTGGCCCGAAGCGCGGGTAAAGCTGCGCTTCGCCTTCCGCCACCAGGCAGAACTTCAGCGAGGAACCAATCGACGCCGTATCATGCTCGCCTAACTGTTGCAGATACTCTTTCAGCTCGTCATCGTTGGCATAGTGCGAGCGGCTAACCACCACTTTCGGCGGGTTAGCGTCGCGCACCTGAATTGGCTTACGCACGCCGCACTCTTCTTTCCACGCCTTGCCGTTGGCGGCGCTATACATCACCTTCAACACCGGCGCGTAGACCACGCCCAGCACCGCTTTACCGTTCTCAATTAGCGCGATGTTGACGGTGAATTCACCGTTGCGTTTGATGAACTCCTTGGTGCCGTCCAGCGGGTCCACCAGCCAGTAGCGCTGCCAGTGCTGGCGCTCGTCCCAGCCCGGCGGATCTTCTTCGGAGAGAATCGGGATTTCCGGCGTCATCGCCTTCAGGCCTTTGATAATCACATGGTGAGCGGCGATGTCGGCCGCGGTCACCGGCGAATCATCTTTCTTGTTGGCGATGTCTAACGGCTGCTTACCATCGTACACGTCCATGATGGCATCGCCCGCATCGCGCGCAAGCTGACAGACTTGTTCTAACATTTTCCACCTCGTTAAAATTACAGTGGTGTTAACTTATTGTTTTATTTATATCGTATTGCCGCTTAATCCGCTATTCCCATCATCGTTCCGGATAACTGTGAACCGCTGCCGATTTCCCGTCATGATTTTCTGGCATGATTCACATCCTTGTAAGCAACAGAAAACAAATACATTTAAATCTGTGTCTTAGATCGAAAAAAAGGATGCCTCTGATGATCAAGTTTAGCGCAACGCTTCTGGCCACGCTGATCGCCGCCAGCGTCAATGCGGCGACGGTGGACCTCCGTATCATGGAAACCACCGATCTTCATAGCAATATGATGGATTTTGATTACTACAAAGATACCGCCACCGAGAAGTTCGGCCTGGTCCGCACGGCGAGCCTGATTAACGCCGCTCGCGACGAGGTGAAGAACAGCGTGCTGGTGGATAACGGCGACGTTATTCAGGGTAGCCCAATGGGTGACTACGCGGCAGCAAAAGGGTTAAAGCAGGGCGATACGCACCCGGTGTATAAAGCGATGAACCTGCTCGACTACACGGTGGGCAACCTCGGCAACCACGAGTTCAACTACGGTCTGGATTATCTGCACAAAGCGCTGGCGGGTGCGAAATTCCCGTACATTAACGCCAATATCATCGACGTTAAGACCCAAAAACCGATGTTTACTCCGTATCTGATTAAAGAAACGGACGTGGTCGATAAAGACGGCAGCAAGCACACGCTGAAAATCGGCTATATCGGCTTTGTGCCGCCGCAGATCATGACCTGGGATAAAGCCAACCTGAGCGGCAAAGCCACCGTTAACGACATCACCGAAACCGCCCGCAAGTACGTGCCGGAGATGCGCGCCAACGGTGCGGACGTGGTGGTGGTGATTGCCCACTCCGGCCTCTCTGCCGATCCCTACCAGGCGATGGCGGAAAACTCGGTCTACTACTTAAGCCAGGTACCGGGCGTTGACGCCATTATGTTCGGCCACGCCCACGCGGTGTTCCCGAGCAAAGACTTCGCCAGCATTAAAGGCGCGGATATCGCCAAAGGCACTCTGAATGGCGTTCCCGCGGTCATGCCGGGGATGTGGGGCGATCACCTGGGCGTGGTCGATCTGGTGCTGAACAATGACAGCGGCAAATGGCAAGTGACCTCGGCACAGGCGCAGGCGCGACCGATTTACGATGCGGCGGCGAAGAAATCGCTGGCGGCAGAAGACAGTAAGCTGGTCGATGCGCTGAAGGCCGACCACGACGCTACGCGTGAGTTCGTCAGCAAGCCGATCGGGAAATCCTCCGACAACATGTACAGCTACCTGTCGCTGGTGCAGGACGACCCAACCGTCCAGGTGGTTAACATGGCGCAGAAGGCCTACGTTGAGCACTATATTCAGGGCGATCCGGATCTGGCGAAACTGCCGGTGCTGTCTGCCGCCGCGCCGTTTAAAGTGGGTGGCCGTAAGAACGATCCGGCCAGCTATGTCGAAGTGGAAAAAGGCCAGCTCACCTTCCGCAACGCCGCCGATCTTTATCTCTACCCGAACACCCTGGTGGTGGTCAAAGCCAGCGGCAAAGAGGTGAAAGAGTGGCTGGAGTGCTCTGCCGGGCAGTTCAACCAGATCGATCCGCACAGCAGCAAGCCGCAGTCTCTGATCAACTGGGACGGCTTCCGCACCTATAACTTCGACGTGATTGACGGTGTGAACTATCAGGTTGATATCACTCAGCCTGCACGTTATGACGGTGAATGTCAGGTCGTTAACCCGAAGGCCGAGCGTATTAAGCAGCTGACCTTCAACGGCAAGCCGATTGATCCAAACGCCACGTTCCTTGTCGCCACCAACAACTACCGTGCCTACGGCGGTAAGTTCGCGGGCACGGGTGACAGCCACATTGCCTTCGCCTCGCCGGACGAAAACCGCTCGGTGCTGGCGGCCTGGATTGGCGCCGAGTCGAAGAAAGCCGGTGAAATTCACCCGGCGGCGGACAACAACTGGCGTTTAGCGCCGATTCACAGCGACACCAAACTGGATATCCGCTTCGAAACCTCACCGTCAGAAAAAGCGGCGGCGTTTATCAAAGAAAAAGCGCAGTATCCGATGAAACAGGTGGCGACCGATGATATTGGCTTCGCGATTTATCAGCTGGATTTGAGTAAGTAAACAACGAGCCGACACAGGCGTTTTACGCCTGTGTCGGGCTCTGTTGCGCCATCACCAACGGCAAGTTCACCTCAATCCAGTCCGCCAGCGCCGCCACCTTTTCGCTCACCTCTTCTCCCAACGGGGTCAGGCTATACTCTACATGCGGCGGTACCACCGGGTAGGAAACGCGGTTAATAAAGCCGTCCTGCTCAAGCGCCTGCAACGACTGGGCGAGCATCTTTTCACTCACGCCGCCCATTTTACGCCGCAGGTCGCTAAATCGATGCGTGCCCTCACGCAGCGCCACCAGAATCAGTACGCCCCAGCGGCTGGTCACATGTTTGAGTACATCTCGCGAGGGACAGCGCTCGGCAAACAAATTGCCGTTACGCATCTTTTGCGTCAGCGTCGGATTATTTTCTTTCATACTTACCTTTCCGTACGTACTTACTAAAAGTTAGTTATGGTGTTAGCTTACCACAACACCATACGAACACGAAGGAGAATACCCATGATCGCCATTACCGGAGCCACCGGCCAACTGGGCCAACAGGTGTTTGCTAACCTGCTCAACACCACTGCCGCCAACCAACTCGTTGCCGTTGTCCGTAACCCGGCAAAAGCCGAAGCGCTAAGCCAGAAAGGCGTCGTTGTGCGTCAGGCCGACTACGGCGACGAAGCGGCGTTAACCAGGGCCCTGCAAGGTGTCGATAAGCTGCTGATTATCTCCTCCAGCGAAGTCGGCCAGCGCGCGCCGCAGCACCGCAATATCATCAACGCCGCGCAAGCAGCAGGCGTAAAATTCATCGCCTATACCAGCCTGCTGCATGCCGACACCTCTCCGCTGGGGCTGGCCGACGAGCACGTCGCCACGGAAAAAATGCTGGCTGACTCCGGCATTCCTTACGCGCTGCTGCGCAACGGCTGGTATACCGAAAACTATCTGGCGAGCGCGCCTGCCGCGCTGGAACACGGTGTGTTTATCGGAGCTGCCGGTGAAGGCAAAATCGCCTCCGCAACCCGCGCAGACTACGCCGCTGCCGCCGCGCGCGTGATTACCGAAGACGGACATGCCGGGAAGGTGTACGAACTGGCGGGCGATCACGGCTGGACGCTGAGCGAACTGGCCGCTGAACTGGCAAAACAGAGCGGTAAGAACGTGGTTTACCAGAACCTGAGCCAGGCTGATTTTGCCGCCGCGCTGAAGAGCGTTGGCCTGCCTGCCGGACTGGCCGACATGCTTGCAGACTCAGACGTCGGCGCCTCGAAAGGCGGCCTGTTCGACGACAGTCATACGCTCAGCAAACTGATTGGTCGCCCGAGCACGCCCCTTGCCGAGAGCGTCAAAGGTATCCTGTAAGCGTTAAGAATGGGTTAAATGGGGTAGCGCCTCCGCGGGTCATCTCTGATAATGAAGGGATGACCCGGAGGGAGAAGTGACGTGGAAGGCGTACCAGAACAGTTCAACGACGAGAAAGACAGCGCGCGCTTTCGCCACCTGGCGCAGGTGCCGGGCTTAGAGCTGTATCATGCCCATATCTCGCGTTACGCCTTTGAGCCCCACACCCACGAAGCGTTTGGTATCGGCGTGATTGAAGCCGGGGCTGAACGCTTTCGTTATCGTGGTACCCAGCATGTCGCGCCCACCCACTCTATCGTCACCATGAATCCGGACGAGCTGCATACCGGCGAAGCAGAAACCGCCGACGGCTGGCGTTACCGGATGATTTATCTCGACCCCGATCTGCTTGAAAGCGTCACCGGCATTCGCCACTGGTGGTTTGCCGATGCCACCCGTCACGATCCGCTTCGCGCGCTGCAAATTGGCCGCCAGATCCATGCCTTATGGCACACCGACGATCCGCTGGCGCAGAAAGGGCTGCTGCTGGATTTAATCGATACATTCCAGCCGCTGGCCTGTCACGCGCCGGTGCTGGCCGAAGGAATTCACCGCTTCGCCCACGTCCGCGACTATCTGTACGACAACTACATGCATCCGATCACGCTCGATGAGCTGGCGAACGTCGCGGCGCTGAGCCCATGGCACTTCCAGCGCCAGTTTAAGGCCCACTTCCACGTCACGCCGCACCAGATGCTGATGGCGGTACGCCTGTGGCGCGCCAAAGAGTTTCTCACCCGCGGCATGCCTGCTGCCGAAGTCGCAGCGGCCACCGGCCTGACCGACCAGTCTCATCTCACCCGAGCCTTTACCCAGCGCTATGGCATTACCCCCGTGCGTTATCAAAAACAGGTCATCCGTCGCTAATCAGCAATCTCGTACAATACTGAATCCATTTCCCCTCCTACACTTTGCGCATGTTTAACCGAAGTGGATATCACGATGATTAGCGGTGTGCTGTACGCCCTGTTAGCGGGTTTGATGTGGGGGCTGATTTTTGTCGGGCCGCTTATCGTGCCGGATTACCCGGCGATATTACAATCGATGGGGCGCTATCTGGCGCTGGGGCTGATAGCCCTGCCGCTGGCCTGGCTGGGCCGCGCACGCCTGTGCCAGCTCACGCGCAAAGACTGGTGGACAGCGCTATGGCTCACCATGATGGGCAACCTGATTTATTACTTCTGCCTGGCCAGCGCGATTCAGCGCACCGGTGCGCCTGTTTCCACGATGATCATCGGCACATTGCCGGTGGTGATACCGGTATTCGCCAACCTGCTTTATAGCCAGCGCGACGGCAAGCTTTCCTGGCTGCGGCTGATGCCCGCCCTGGTACTGATCGGTTTTGGGCTGCTGTGCGTCAACGTCGCCGAGCTGCATCAGGGGCTACCGAACTTTAGCGGCTGGCGCTACGGCTCGGGCATTGCGCTGGCGAGTATTTCGGTGGTCTGCTGGGCGTGGTATGCGCTGCGTAACGCCCGCTGGCTGCGAGAGAATCCGCATCAGCCGCCATTAATGTGGGCGACCGCACAGGCGCTGGTGACGCTGCCGGTTTCCATCGTGGGCTATATCGCGGCCTGCGCATGGCTAAATACCCAGACGCCGGATTTCTCACTGCCTTTTGGCCCGCGCCCAGCGGTATTTATTGGCCTGATGATGGCCATCGCCGTGCTGTGCTCGTGGGTCGGCGCGCTCTGCTGGAACGTGGCGAGCCAGCGGCTACCGACGGTGATCCTCGGGCCATTGATTGTCTTTGAAACGCTGGCAGGGCTACTGTACACCTTCCTGTTGCGCCAGGAGATGCCGCCAATATTGACGCTAAGCGGTGTTACCCTGCTGGTTATCGGCGTGGTGATTGCGGTGCGCTCGAAACCGCAGAAACCGGCGGTGGTGCCGGTTTCTGAGTCCTGAGGTTTAGAAGGTTTCCCAGTTCGCTTCGCTCAGCGGCGTAGATTTTGCCGCCGGAGCGAAAGCTTTCTTCACCGGTGCGGGCTGGCGCTGCTGCTGGCGGCTGATTTTAAACACGGCTACCGTCTGGTTCAGGCGTGCGGCCTGCTCCTCCAGCGCGGCGGCCGCACTGGCCGACTCTTCCACCAGCGAGGCGTTCTGCTGCGTGACGCGGTCCATCTCGGCAACCGCCTGACCCACCTGATCAATGCCGCGGCTTTGTTCGTCAGAGGCTGAGGCGATTTCGCCCATGATGTCGCTGACGCGGGTCACCGCGTTGACGATCTCCGCCATCGTCTCTCCGGCTTCGTGTACCAGCGCGGAACCGGCGCTGACGCGATTGCCCGAGTCATCAATCAGCCCTTTAATCTCTTTTGCCGCCTGGGCGCTACGCTGCGCCAGCGTGCGCACTTCCCCGGCGACCACGGCGAAACCACGCCCCTGTTCGCCCGCACGCGCGGCCTCTACCGCGGCATTCAGCGCCAGAATATTGGTCTGGAAGGCAATGCCATCAATCACGTTGGTAATCTGCGCAATTTTGCTGGAACTGGCGGCGATTTCGTCCATTGTGCGCACCACGCCGTCAACCACATTACCGCCCTTCTGCGCCGTTTCCGAAGCGTTATGGGCCAGCTGCGTCGCCTGACGGGCGTTATCGGCGTTCTGCTTCACCGTCGCGGTCAGTTGTTCCATGCTGGCTGCCGTCTCTTCCAGCGACGCCGCCTGTTGCTCGGTGCGCGAAGAGAGATCGTTGCTGCCGGCAGAGATTTCGCCCGCACCGGTATAGATGGTATCTGCGCCCTCACGCACCACGCCTACCGTCTTCGCCAATGATTGCTGCATGTCGTTGACGTTACGCGCCAGAAGGGCCATTTCATTGCTGCCCTCGGTATTGATATCGTTGGTCAAATCGCCTTCTGCGATATGCCGAATGTGCGCCATCACGTTATGCAACGGCTTGAGCAACACGCGCTGCATGGCTATCCAGCTCACCACAATCACCGCCACCACCAGCAGCATGATGGCGCCAAGCGTCCACAGAATACGCACATAGTCGCTTTCATTTTGTTTGATACCGGCATTCGTCAACGACGCCTGCGCCGCGCGCCAGTCTTGATAGACGGCCTGCATAGCCCGCTGCTTCTGTTCGGCGTTCTGCTTGAACATCTCCTCCAGCTTGCCTTCCGCCAGCAGCTCATTCATGCGTGCCAGCGTGGCGGAATAGATGCCGTACTGTTTCTCCAGGCTGTCCGACAGGTGACTATCCAGCCCCGGCGTTTCCGGCAGCGCGTAATATTTGTCATAATGATGTTTTGCTTCAGCCAGAAGATTATTCGCCGTATCGACCAGCGTTTTCAGTTCACCGCCGTTAACGCTGCTCGCCATCGTCCCCTGCAGACGCAGCATGCCGCGGTTAAGGGTCACGCGAGCCTGGTTAAGGCTAATCCATGCGTCGGTAAATTCGGCCACGTTCTGGCTGGAAAGCTGAGAGACGGTAAAATTCTGCTTATCGTTATTCAGCGCGCGTACAAATACACCGGCTGAAATCATCTGCATCGCGCCCAACGCGACCAGAACAACAATCAGTACGGTGATTACTTTTATTCTTTTAAACATCATTTGCCTTTTTGTGCAGGTGATCTGAAGTCTCACTATCGGCAGCACGACGGGCTTATTTAATCGATTCAGGTCTTACCAGCGCTATTCTCAATAAGATTCAGCACGTTAAAGGGCAATAATTTTTTGTGACAACCATCACTTAAAATCCTCTCCCCATAAAGGGGTATATCCTCGCCATAAAGATGCATTTAAAATACATCTTATATTATTGATGACGAGGTAACTGCTATGGCCTTTCGCGACCAACCTTTAGGCGAGCTGGCGCTCTCTATCCCACGCGCATCCGCGCTGTTCCGTAAATATGATATGGATTACTGCTGCGGCGGTAAGCAGACGCTTGGCCGTGCGGCCACTCGCAAAGATCTGGACGTTGCCGTGATTGAGGCCGAGCTGGCGAAACTGGCAGAAGAACCGGTGGAAAAAGACTGGCGTGCCGCGCCGTTGGCCGAAATCATCGACCACATCGTGGTGCGTTATCACGACCGTCACCGTGAACAGCTGCCGGAGCTGATTCTGCAGGCGACCAAAGTTGAACGCGTGCACGCCGACAAGCCGAACGTACCGAAAGGGCTGGCCAAATACCTGACCATGCTGCACCAGGAGCTTTCCAGCCATATGATGAAAGAGGAGCAGATTCTGTTCCCGATGATCAAACAGGGGATGGGTAGCCAGGCCATCGGGCCGATTAGCGTAATGGAAAGCGAGCACGATGAAGCGGGCGAACTGCTGGAAGTGATCAAGCACACTACCCAGAACGTCACCATTCCGCCGGAAGCCTGCACCACCTGGAAGGCGATGTACAACGGCATCAACGAGCTGATTGACGACCTGATGGAACACATCAGCCTCGAAAATAACGTGTTGTTCCCGCGCGCGCTCAAAGGCGAATAACGTTATCCCACGCCTCTCCATTCGGGAGGCGTTTTTTTACAGCAGACCTTTCTGGCGGAAGGTTTCTCGCGTTGCCACGTTGAGATCCAGCCCCGCTAACGCTTCGGGTTTCACCCAGGCAATCTCCTGAAATTCTTCATTAAACGTCACATCACGATTGGCGCTCACGCAGTCGAAGATGAGATAAATCATATAGATTTGTTCGGTGGTACCGTCGGCGTAGGTTTTCACCCGCACATCGTCACGGAAAGCCCACGGCTTCACCTCGGTAATCTCCAGCGCATCGCCCAACTCTTCGCGGATTTCGCGACGCAGCGCTTCTTCCATGGTTTCTCCCGCCTCCATGCCGCCACCGGACAGCGCCCACTGGCCGGGGAAAACGCCGCGGTCGTCGGCCATTTTGCACAGCAGGTATTCGCCCTGGTTTTGAATCACCGGGCAAACAATCGTTCTCTGACGCATTTTATCTCCATACGTTTTTCGTTTATGGCTTTGAAATTAGCACGTTGAGAAAAGGGGGGCTACGAGATGGGGCGCAAAAACGAAGAAAGCGCCACAATGGGCGCTTTGTACGGTTTTCCTCTACGGCCCTCTGGGGAGAAGGCCGGAGAGAGGGCAAATATCTTACTTAGCCCGCTGATTCTTACGCAGGAACATCCACCCCAGCCCCAGCACGATGAACCAAATCGGCGTCACCATCAGCGCTTCACGGGTATCGGTTTCCAGCGTCAGCAGGACCAGAACAAAGGCGAAGAACGCCATGCACACCCAGCACATCACCTTGCCCAGCGGCATTTTGTAGATGGATTTTTCATGCAGGTGCGGACGCTGCTTACGGTACACCAGGTAGGAGCACAGAATAATCGTCCAGACGAACATGAACAGAATCGCCGATACGGTGGTGATCATGGTGAAAGCCGCGATTACGCTTGGGTTGACCATCAGCATCACCACGCCGCCCAGCAGGCAGATACAGGAGAAGGTCAGCCCTTTCGCCGGTACCGCACGTTTGGAAAGCTTGGCAAACAGGCTCGGCGCTACGCCGTCCTGCGCCAGACCGAACAGCATACGGCTGGTAGAGAACACGCCGCTGTTGGCGGAAGAAGTCGCTGAGGTCAGCACCACGAAGTTGATAATGCTCGCCGCAGCCGGCAGGCCAACCAGCATGAACAGCTCAACGAACGGGCTCTTATCCGGTACGACTGAACTCCACGGCGTCACGGACATAATCACGATCAGCGCAAAGACGTAGAACATGATGATACGAATCGGAATCGAGTTGATCGCGCGCGGCAGCGATTTCTCCGGATCTTTGGTTTCTGCGGCGGTGGTGCCCACCAGCTCAATCCCCACGAACGCAAACACCGCTATCTGGAAGCCAGCAAAGAAACCGCTAATGCCTTTCGGGAACCAGCCGCCGTCGTTCCACAGATGCGCGAATGACGCCTCTACGCCGGTTGGCGAGGTAAAGTGCGTCAGTACCATCACCAGGCCGACGATAATCAGCGCCACGATGGCGACGATTTTGATCATCGCAAACCAGAACTCCATCTCACCAAACATCTTCACGGTGGCGAGGTTGAGGCCCAGCAGCAGCAGGACCACCGCCAGCGAGGCGACCCAGTCAGACAACCCGGGGAACCAGAATTGGGCATAGGCGGTGATCGCGACGACGTCCGCCATCCCGGTGACTACCCAGCAAAACCAGTAGGTCCAGCCGGTGAAATAACCCGCCCACGGGCCGAGCAGATCGGCCGCAAAGTCGCTGAATGATTTATATTCGAGATTGGAGAGCAGCAGCTCACCCATCGCGCGCATGACGAAGAACAGCATAAAACCGATGATCATATAAACAAAAATGATCGACGGCCCTGCGAGACTGATTGTTTTCCCCGAGCCCATAAACAGCCCGGTACCGATGGCGCCGCCAATCGCAATCAACTGAATATGTCGGTTAGTAAGGTTTCGCCGTAGCGACTGTTCAGCCGGCTCCTGCTCTGAAGCAGCAGCGACTTTGATCTGATCAACCATGTGATTTTCTTCCTGTTGTTTCTGTCTGTGTTGTGCGGGCTCTACTGGCCCTTTATGTCGTCATGCAAAACGATCCCGGTTATAGGATGTCTCGATATTAGGTAAGAATCGGAGGGATGAATACTATGATTTAAATATAATGTTAATTTTATGTTTAAAGTGAGTGTTATATCACCTCACCTATGGGAAACAGCTCACAAAAATACACGCAACAGCGGCATTTGCAAGATTAAATCCCAGGATATATCAAACTTAAGGATTTTATATCCTCCCCCCAGGCGGAGAGAGGATAAATGCCAGAATTACAGGATTTCCAGCAACTCAACTTCAAAGACCAGCGTGCTGAACGGAGGGATAGAAGCCCCCGCGCCGCGCTCGCCGTAGGCCAGGCTGTGAGGGATAGTCAGTTCCCACTTAGAGCCGACTGGCATCAGGGTCAGCGCTTCAATCCAGCCAGCGATAACGCCGTTAACCGGGAACTCAGCTGGTTCGCCGCGTGCCACGGAGCTGTCGAAGACGGTGCCGTCGATCAGTTTACCGGTGTAGTGTACGCGAACGTGATCGGTACGCGCCGGGATTGCCCCCTCGCCCTGAGTCAGTACGCGGAACTGCAGGCCGGATTCGGTGCTGTTCACGCCTTCTTTCTCACGGTTTTCTTCCAGATATTTCACGCCGTCTTCCGCCATCGCGGCAAAACGCTCGCGACGCACCGCATCAGCGCGTTCGTGGATTTCACGCAGCGCGCGATGAACAACGTCTACCGGCACAGCAGGCTGCTTGCCTTCCAGCGCATCGGCGATACCGGCAACCAGTGCTTCCGGCAGTAAACCCTGCAAACCGGACTCGCTCAGCTGCTGTCCTACCTGCAGGCCGATACCGTAGCTTGCCTGTGCTTCAATGGTGTCAAAAGTCGGGGTGGCCATCGTCTTTCCTTTCTTCGGGTATAAAGTAGCGGGCAGCATAGCAGCCACGCCGCACAGGGTAAAACTTTGTGTCAGGAAAGATGACAAATTGCCGGGAAAAAGAAACAATACCGATCGCCCATAGGATATGATGAGAGAACGCTTTAGCACGTTCATCAGGCAGTTATCTATAATGGATAGCAATGACACGGAGCAGGAGGAGAGCCATGCCCGGGAGATTTGAACTAAAACCTTTGCTGGAGAAGATCTGGCACGCGCCGGACAATCTTCGCATCCTGGATCCGTTGCCGCTTGCACACCGCCGAGGTGTGATTGTCGCTGCCCTGGCCATCATTGTCGGGTTCCTGTTGCCTTCCGCTGACGACGCCCCGGTGACGCCGGTCAGCCGTACCGCACAGCTCGACTTCCAGTCGCAGTCACAGCCGCAGCCCGACGCGCAGCCTTTGCATGCCCAACTGGTGACGCCGTCTAACGACCTCGACCAGGTCGCCCCGGTCGCACCCGAGCCGGTGCAGGAAGAGCAGCCAAATGAACAGGAGCAGGCCCCCGTCTCGCGTACTCAGCCTTACCAGGAAAGCAGCAGCAGTACCGAATGGCGAACCTATCAGGTTGAGGCAGGGAAAACGATGGCGCAGCTGTTCCGCGACAACAATCTGCCGCCGACTGACGTTTACGCCATGGCACAGGTAGAAGGGGCAGGCAAACCGCTCAGCAACCTCAAAAACGGACAAAAGGTGCAGATTCGTAAGAACGCCAACGGCGTGGTGACCGGACTGACCATTGAATCCGATAACGGGCAGGTGCTGTTTACCCGTCAGGCGGACGGCAGCTTTATTCGCGCCCGCTAAACGTACAGAGTGCCGGATGGCGGCTTCGCCTTATCCGGCCTACAAAATCGTGACGTTTGCCTGATAAGCGGGGTGCCATCAGGCATTACCGCTTAACCTTATTCACCCACCAAATCCCCGAACACACCAGCACCAGCGCAATCGCATATTTCCATTCGAGAATATTTTCCCCAAGGAAAATTGCCGATAGCACCGACCCCGATACCGGAATCAGGAAGTTAAACGGCGCGATCATCCCGACGCGGTTGTACTTAAGCAGGATACTCCACAGCGCAAAGGCCACCGAGGAGAGCAGCGTCAGGTAGCCGAGAATCGCCACCGAGGAGAGACCGTGGAAGGTCAGCGTGCCGCCGCTCAGGTAGCCGCCAATCACCAGCGCCAGGCCGCCAATCGCCAGCTGATAGCCGGTCATTACCGTCGGGTCGACCGTCTGGGAAATGCGCTTACCGTACAGCGATGCCGCCGACAGGATAAACGCCGCCAGCACCACCGAACCATCGCCCAGCAGGCTAAAGCTGAAGTCCATCAGGCCGCTGTTGAAGTTCACCACCATCACCCCGGCAAACCCGAGAATACAGCCCAGCGTCTTGTTATAGCTGAGTTTGTCGTTCTGGTAGATGAAGTGCGCCAGCAGCACGCTGAAGAAGGTTCCGGTCGCATTCATGATGGACCCTTTCACCCCCGTGGTGAAGGCCAGACCGATGTAGAAGAAGATGTACTGTAGCGAGGTCTGCGTGAGCCCCAGCAGCGTGAGCTGGCCGAACTGGCGCGGGCTTAAACGTGCGATAGGCTTTCGCTGCGCCATCGCCAGCAGCAACAGCAGCAGTCCGGCAAACAGAAAGCGGTAGCCGGCAAAAACGATTTTAGTCGGGATATCGTCGGCAGCAATCTGGAAAATTTCGTATCCGCTCTTGATCGCCGGATAAGCACTGCCCCACAGCAGACAGCAGAAAGCGGCACAGAGGTAGACAACGTTCTTGCGGGAAAATAGCGGATGCTGGCGGAGAGTGTCCATTCTTTCACCAAAAAATTAAAATATTGTTTTAATTTTTTGATTATCGCGAAAAGGATGAAAAATAGCCAGTCGAAAAGTGGTGGCTCAGAAAGGCAAAACGCCGGCACGAGGCCGGCGTCTTGTTGTTATCAAAACGTGGGTTGCAGATTATTCAGCAACAACGTTGATGATAACTTTAGCGAACACTTCGCTGTGAACCTGGAAGTCCACTTCATGCTCACCAGTGGTACGCAGAACGCCGTTCGGCAGACGAACTTCGCTCTTAGCAACTTTAACGCCAGCTGCAGTTACAGCGTCAGCGATGTCGCGAGTACCGATGGAACCGAACAGTTTACCTTCGTCGCCAGCTTTAGACGCGATGGTTACGGATTCCAGTGCGTTGATCTGCGCAGCACGAGCTTCAGCAGCAGACAGAACGTCAGCCAGTTTGGCTTCCAGTTCAGCGCGGCGTGCTTCGAAGAATTCAACGTTTTTCTTGGTAGCAGGAACAGCTTTACCCTGCGGGACCAGGAAGTTACGAGCGTAGCCCGCTTTAACGTTAACCTGATCACCCAGGCTACCCAGGTTTGCTACTTTATCAAGCAGAATAACTTGCATTACCTTATCCTCTCAAAGTCGTATTAATGGACCGTGACCGATTACTGATGACGATCAGTGTACGGCAGCAGGGACAGGTAGCGAGCGCGTTTGATAGCGCGTGCCAGCTGACGCTGATATTTTGCACGGGTACCGGTGATACGGCTCGGGACAATCTTACCGCTTTCGGTGATGTAGTTTTTCAGCGTAGCGATATCTTTATAGTCGATCTCTTGAACGCCTTCCGCGGTGAAACGGCAGAACTTGCGACGACGGAAATAACGTGCCATATGGCTAGTCTCCAGAATCTATCAATTCAATCTGCTCGGCATGCAGTACCATTTTGCTCAGGCCATTCTTTGCTTTGTGGCAACAGATAAAGCCCTGCACGGTGACTGCGCTACCGACCGTTATACTGTGAGTAATGGCCTGGTTTTCCTGCCCGCTGATTATTACAGGCATTTGGCACCACGCCTGCCGGTGAAACCCGGCTTCCTCCTGCACAGAACGATGCTCAAGCACGAACTGGCAATGAGGAATTCCTGATGGACTGACCTTTCGAAGGGGCATCCTGCACACGGTGCCGGATAACACCAGACGGTTGGTCATCAGAAATTACTCTTCAGAATCCCCAGCTTCAGCATCATCTGCGGTTTCGTTAGCGAAATCATCGCGACGTTCACGACGCTCGTCTTTCGCTTTAACCATCGGAGATGCTTCAGTAACAGCGTGTTTAGTACGCATAACCATGCTGCGGATAACGGCATCGTTGAAGCGGAAGGTAGTTTCCAGCTCATCGATCACTTCCTGCGGCGCTTCAACGTTCAGCAGAACGTAGTGAGCTTTGTGCAGTTTGTTGATCGGGTAAGCCAGCTGACGGCGGCCCCAGTCTTCCAGACGGTGGATCTTGCCTTCTGCACCAGTGATGGCAGCAGAGTAACGCTCGATCATACCCGGAACCTGTTCGCTCTGGTCAGGATGGACCATAAAAACGATTTCGTAATGACGCATCGAATTGCTCCTTACGGATTATTCAGCCTCCTGTCTGGGTCAGCCGCGGCCCATGGAGGCAAGGAACGTGTTAAAGGGCGGCTGAAAAATTGACGCGTCATAATACTTGCCTCCCCCCTGAAACTCAAGCTAATTGCACAAAAAGTTCGCACAAAGCGTGAAGTTGATCTAAGTAGATGATTTAAAATTGAACAGTAACGGATGATGCATTTTTTTGAACGACAGCATCAGAAATGGTCGCGATACATCCGCTAAAGATTGATTACACTTAAATCAGAAGCCCCCCACCACCACAGGAGAGCCGAGTAACCGTCAGGACCGTGAGTCAGGAGTCGAGTATGAAAAACATCATGATTGCCATTATCGCTACGCTACTGGTTAGCGCCAGCGCACAGGCCGCCATTAAGATCGATGGCCGTCAGGCGCGTAACATGGACGATGTTCACAGCCTGGGGGTTATCTATATCAATCATAATATCGCCACTGAGCAAGAGGCCGATCGGGCGCTCAGTCAGGAAAGCGATGCTCAGGGAGCAAAATACTTCCAGCCAATCCTGGTGCATGAACCGGGCAGCGACGGCTTGATCCACGCCAGCGCCGCGCTGTATCGCTAATAGCGATAAAAAAGGCTCCGGAATCAGACCCGTCACATCCCAGGGATGTACAGATTCCGGAGCCACATTAGTGCCGCCAGCTACTGTCCGTAGTAGGCATTTGGCCCATGTTTACGCATAAAGTGTTTATTCATGAGATAGCCGTCGATGGGGCTGAGCGCTGGGTTAATCCCGCGCGCAATCCACGCCATTCGAGCCACCTCTTCCATCACCACGGCGTTATGCACCGCATCGTGCGCGTCCTTACCCCAGGCAAACGGGCCGTGCTGATAAACTACAACGCCTGGCGTATGCAGTGGTTCAACGTCGCCCAACGTTTCGATAATCACCTTACCCGTGTTCAGCTCATACTCCCCCTGCACTTCAACCTCGCTCAGGCCGCGGGTACAGGGTATATCGCCAAAGAAGTAGTCGGCATGAGTGGTGCCCAGCGCCGGGATCGCCAACCCGGCTTGCGCCCAGGCCGTGGCGTGAGTCGAGTGGGTATGCACGACGCCGCCAAGCGATGGGTAGCGTTGATATAGCGCCAGATGCGTGGCGGTATCGGAAGAGGGCCGAAACCGCCCTTCCACCACGTTTCCAGCCATATCAACCACCACCATGTCGTCCACGCTCATCGTCTCATAGGCGACGCCGCTGGGTTTGATCACCATCACGCCGCGTTCACGGTCAATCGCACTGACGTTGCCCCAGGTAAAGGTCACCAGCCCGTAGCGCGGCAGATCCATATTGGCTTCAAACACTTGCTGCTTTAGCGTTTTCATCATGCCGCCTCCAGCAAACCGGCGCGGGCCATCCGCGCTTTCACCCAATCGCGGGCTTTCGCCACTTCCGCCAGCGGATCGGCAGCCGTTTCACTCCACATTTCAATCAGATAGGGTCCACAGTAGCCGCTTTCCCGCAGCGTGGTGAAGCAACGTTCGAAATCGACAACGCCTTCACCAAAGGGCACGTTCTTGAACACGCCGGGTTTCGTGTCCTTCACGTGTACGGCCACAATGTGCCCCATCCCCGCCTGAAGCTCCATCTGCACATCGTTATCCCACGCCGACAGGTTGCCGATGTCGGGATAGAGCTGGAACCACGGATTATTGAGGTAGTGCGCGTAACCCAACGCTTTGCTGATCGAGTTCATCAACGGGTAATCCATGATCTCCATCGCCAGCGTCACCTGCGCACGACTGGCCATTTCAACGCTCTCTTTGAGCCCGTCACGGAAGCGACGGCGCGTTTCATCGTTCGCCTGCTGGTAGTAAACGTCGTAGCCCGCCAGTTGAATTACCCGAATGCCGATATCCTGGGCAAACTGGATGGCTTTACGCATGATCTCCAGCCCCTGGTTGCGAACGGCGTCATCTTCACTGCCGAGCGGGAAACGGCGATGGGCGCTCAGGCACATCGACGGTACGCGCACGCCGGTTTCGGCAATCGCGCTCACCAGCGCTAAGCGCTGCTCGCGGCTCCAGTCGAGACGCGCCAGGCGCTCGTCGGTTTCATCCACCGACATTTCAACAAAATCAAAACCCAGCGTTTTCGCCAGCCGCAGACGTTCGAGCCAGCACTCCCCGGCAGGGAGCGCTTTTTCGTAGATGCCAAGCGGCGTTTGTTTCGACAACATAGGCCGCTCCTTAGCCCCAGAGCTGAGCAATAGAACGCTTAAACTGACGCGCCGCTTCCACCGGGGATGCCGCATCACGAATGCTGCGCCCGGCGATAAAGACGTGGATTGGAATGCCGGCGAACAGCGGCAGGTCTTCCAGTGCCAGCCCACCGGTGACGGTGACTTTAAAGCCCATATCCGCCAGACGCTTAATCGCGCTGATATCCGCGTCACTCCACGCCACGCCCGCGGCCTGCGCATCGCGACTGCGGTGATAGACAACCTGCTGAATACCCGCATTGCGCCATTCCTGTGCCTGTTCCCAGGTCCAGAAACCGGTTAACTCGATCTGCACGTCGCCGCTAAACTCTTTCGCCACCTCCAGCGCGCCTTTGGCAGTGTTGATATCAGCACAGCAGATCACGGTGACCCAGTCGGCGTTAGCCTCAAAACACATACGGGAGAGAATTTTGCCCGCATCAGCGATTTTGGCGTCCGCCAGCACGATTTTATGCGGGTACAGCGCCTTCAGATCGCGGACAGCGCGTACGCCTTCACCCACGCAAAGAATGGTGCCAACCTCGATAATATCGACCTCTTCCGCAATCAGGCGGGTGGTTTCATAAGCGTGGGACAGCGTCTGGTTATCCAGCGCCACCTGCAACATTGGTAATGACATTTTGATTCTCCCTTACACAGCCGCCGCGGTGGCGCTATCGATTAAATCCAGTACATCCTGCTCGCTGCGGCAGGCGCGTAAACGGTCGAAGTTAGCTTCATCTTCAAACAGATTGACGATCTGCATGATGCCGTCTTCCTGATGCGTGCGGGCATCTACCGCCGCCAGGGTAATAAGGATATCGACCGGATCGTTATCTTCATGGTTGAACACCAACGGTGTTTTCAGCGTGACCAGCGCAAAGCCGTTTTTCTTCACCCCTTCCTCTGGCCGGCCATGCGGCATAGCCAGCCCTGGCGCAATCACAAAATAGGGGCCAAAACGCTCCACGCCGTCGAGGATGGCCTGGAAGTAGCGAGGCTCAACCACCTCGGCCCCCACCAGCAGGTCAACGCCCAGTTTGACCGCCTCCTGCCAGCTGTTCGCTTCTGCCTGCAGGCGGATGGAATGATTTTCCGCCAATGAATCACGTAGCTTCATGACTGACCCTTACTTAACGTCTTTCGGAAAATGCGCGTTGATCACTTCCATCAGCTTCGGGCCAAAATCAGCCGCCGAGAGCATGTTGCGCACCCCCACCACGTATTTGTTGCCGGAGACGGTGATTTCGCTCGCCACATGGGTGGAGGCAATAATGATATCGGCTCCGCTCAGTTCACTTTTGTACTCGCCGACGGCGCAGCTGTTTACCGTATGGTCTACGCCCTGCTCTTTGAGAAACTGGTCGACTTTCATTTTCATAATCATGGAGCTGCCTTGCCCACAACCACATACAGCCAGGATACGTACGGTCATAATCACACTCCTTAGTGAGCAGAAACTTCTGCCATTTGTTTTTGTGCATCTTCCTCGGCGCGCAGGCTGCGGCCAGCGAAGAACATATAAGCCAGGGCAATCACGATAATGACGGCCATAAAAATCAGCCCAATGGAGGCAAAGCCCTGCATCATCGGCGGCGCCAGAATCGACCAGTCAGCCATGCCCATCCAGGCGCTCATGCCGGTGAGTTTCACCGCCCACACGCAGCCGAAGATTTCAATCATCCCCATCACCAGACAAATTTTGAGCGCCGCTCGCCAGCCGCCAAAGTGGTTCGCGAACACGCCAATGGTGGCGTTGGAGAAAAACATCGGGATAAAGCCAGGAATAATCAGGATGGAAGAGCCGCAGGCCACCAGGATGCCAACGGCAATCAACTGGCCGATGGTGCCCCACATAAAGCCCCACACCACGGCATTCGGCGCAAAGCTATAGATGGCGGCACAGTCAATCGCCAACACGGCGCCGGGGATCAGCCGCTGCGAGATGCCGTTAAAGGCCTCCGAAAGCTCGGCGACGAACATGCGTACGCCCTGGGTAATGATGAAAATCGCCACGGCAAACGAGAAGCCGGTTTGCAGGATATAGATAGACCAGTGGGTCTTACCGGCCATGGCCTGCACCACGTCAAGGCCGAAGGAGAGCAGAATGGCGCCGAAAAAGACGGTCATCACAATCGCCGTCGAGACGATATTGTCATGGAAAATATTCAGCCACCCCGGCAGTTTTAACTCTTCAACGCTCTCCTCTTTTTTACCGAGATACGGCGCTACCTTGTAAGCAATCCACGACGCGAACTGCTGTTGGTGGCCGATGGAGAAGCCGCAGTTATCCGTCACTTCCTGAGTCGGCTTGTACATCATGTTGGAGGTAATCCCCCAGTAGAGCGACACCAGCACCGCGGTGCAGATAATGGCGGTCCACATGGAATAACCACAGATATAGAAGAATACGGCGATAAGCCCGGCCTGCTGGAACATGATGTGGCCGGTGAGCATGATGGTGCGGATGCCGGTAATTCGCCGCAGCAGCACGTAGCAAATGTTCAGCGCCAGCGCGAGCAGCACCGCATATCCCACCCAGCTATAGGCCTCGCCCATACGTTCAATGGTCGCCATCATGGATGCGTAGGTATCGGAAATCGCGCCGTTGATGCCATAAACCTCAGACATTTTCGCCACCACCGGTTTAAAGGTGCTGGTCAGAATGCCGGAACCCGCCTGCAGCAGCATAAAACCAATAATGGTTTTGATGGTGCCCTTGATAATCACGCTCACGCTTTTACGCAGCAGGATGTAGCCGATACAGGTCACGATACCCAGCAGCAGCGGGGCGTTGGTCATCACCTGGTTAAAAAAGACGGTAAAGATGTTGTAGAGGATCTCCATAACGCTCTCCAGTAAATGAGGATGCTGAACCGACAGCCCTGTTCAGCCGGGTGCCAAACACTCTAATAATCAAAAATAATCACAACAAGATTTAATTTGATTAAGTGTGACGAACGCCGCAATAATAAGCTTATGCTTAACATGGAATAGTGACCTCTTAAGAAAAAATAAAAATAAACAATATAAATCAATAAATTAAAAATAAAACATAGACTAACCATTGCTGGTTAATCGTTACAAAATGGACTAAAACAGCGAATCAGACCAAAATCCCCCCATTGCATTCGTGAAAAAATGGTGAGAATATCAATCACAACAAATCACCAAATGATTACTTGTGACGTATTTCAGAGGAAAACATGATGAGTAAAATAGAGACCATTTCGCGAGAATCCTGGATCCTGAGCACCTTCCCGGAGTGGGGGAGCTGGCTAAATGAAGAGATTGAACAAGAGCAGGTCGCGCCGGGGACCTTTGCGATGTGGTGGCTTGGCTGCACTGGAATCTGGCTGAAATCAGAAGGGGGCGCCAACGTCTGTGTCGATTTCTGGTGCGGTACCGGCAAACAGAGCCATGGCAACCCGTTGATGAAGCAGGGCCACCAGATGCAGCGCATGGCTGGGGTGAAAAAGCTGCAGCCTAACCTGCGCACCACGCCTTTCGTGCTGGATCCTTTCGCTATTCGCCAGATCGATGCCGTACTGGCAACACACGATCATAACGATCATATCGACGTCAACGTTGCCGCCGCGGTCATGCAGAACTGTGCCGATAACGTGCCGTTTATCGGCCCGCAAACCTGCGTAGACTTGTGGATAGGCTGGGGCGTGCCGAAAGAACGCTGTATCGTGGTAAAACCGGGCGACATCGTTAAAGTTAAAGACATTGAAATTCATGCGCTTGATGCCTTTGACCGTACCGCGCTGATTACGCTGCCGGCGGACCAGAAAGCGGCCGGCGTGCTGCCGGACGGCATGGACGCGCGCGCAGTGAACTATCTGTTCAAAACCCCAGGCGGAACCCTGTACCACAGCGGCGACTCCCACTATTCCAACTACTACGCGAAACACGGCAACGAGCATCATATTGACGTGGCGCTGGGCTCTTATGGCGAGAACCCGCGCGGGATTACCGACAAAATGACCAGCGCCGATATCCTGCGTATGGGGGAAGCGCTGAACGCCAAAGTTGTGATTCCGTTCCACCACGATATCTGGTCAAACTTCCAGGCCGATCCGCAGGAAATTCGTGTGCTGTGGGAGATGAAAAAAGATCGCCTGAAGTACGGATTCAAACCCTTCATCTGGCAAGTGGGCGGCAAATTTACCTGGCCGCTGGATAAAGACAACTTTGAATACCATTATCCACGCGGTTTTGACGACTGCTTCACGATTGAACCGGATCTGCCTTTCAAATCGTTCCTGTAGTCAGGCTTCCCGGCATCGCTACGCTCGGCCGAGCACAACGATGCCGGGGAATTCCGCCACCTTTTCCCCTTCCCCCGCGTATATAGTTTTAGTAATTTGCTGATATTTCAAATATCATCTTTACTCATCATTTTTTTTCGGAATAGCTCATGACGGAAGCGCAAAGACATCAGATTCTACTGGAACTGCTGGCACAGGCGGGCTTTGTTACAGTAGAGCAGGTGATTTCCCGTCTGGGGATTTCTCCCGCGACGGCTCGCCGGGATATCAACAAACTGGATGAAAGCGGCAAGCTGAAGAAGGTGCGTAACGGCGCCGAAGCCATCAGTCAGCAGGCCCCGCGCTGGTCGCCAATGAACATTCACCAGGCGCAAAACCACGATGAAAAGGTGCGCATCGCCAAAGCCGCCGCACAACTGGTGATGCCCGGCGAGAGCGTGGTCATCAACTGCGGTTCAACGGCCTTTCTGGTCGGCCAGGAGATTTGCGGCAAACCGGTGCAGATCATCACCAACTATCTGCCGCTGGCGAACTATCTGATCGACAAAGAGCACGACAGCGTGATCATCATGGGGGGTCAGTACAACCGCAGCCACGCGATTACGCTGAGCCCGCAGGGCAGTGAGAATAGCCTCTATGCTGGCCACTGGATGTTTACCAGCGGTAAAGGGCTAACGGCGGAGGGGTTGTACAAAACCGACATGCTTACCGCGATGGCAGAACAGAAAATGCTCAATGTCGTCGGTAAACTGGCGGTGCTGGTCGACAGCAGCAAGGTTGGCGAGCGCGCAGGCATGCTGTTCAGCCGCGCCGATGAGATAGATTTGCTCATCACCGGCAAGCAGGCCGACCCGGAGATCCTCAAAAAGCTGGAGGATCAAGGCGTGCAGGTGATCCGCGTTTAAAGATGCTGGCGGAAAAACGCCACCGTGCTGTCCAGCGCCTCTGGCGTAATACGGTGGCGAACGCCCGCCTGCCAGAGGCAGGTGAGATGCGTATCCAGCCCGGCATCCCGCAACGCCTGCTGCAGGCGGAAGGTTTCTCCGGCTGGCACCACATCATCTTCTTCACCGTGCCACAGTAACAGTGGCCTGTCGGACAGGCGCGCCAGCTGATGGCCCACGTCCCATTTTGCCAGCGGAGCCATCAGGCGTTCCCGCTGCTGTGGCTGAGGTGGAAACAGCGTAGCGGAAAGCCCGGTGAAATAGCCCGAGCCCATCAGGCTGGCGACACACTTCAGTTCGGGATGATGCGTCATCAACCCCAGCGCGGTCATGCCCCCCATCGATGCGCCTGCCACCGCCAGCCGCCCTTCGCTCACCATTCCGCTTGCCAGTAGCGCGTCGCGCAGTGCCGGAAACTCGGTGAAATTCTGTAGCAGAATCTGCCAGAAATGCTGCAATCGCTCGGCACCGTCGCCGTTATAACGCTCGCCGTGTTCCGCGGCATTGGGCATCACCACCCGAAAACCGCCCTGCGCCAGCGCCACGGCAAAATAGCTATAAACCAGGTTAGAAGAGGTAAATCCGTGATAAAACACGATAGTCGGCAGCGCCTTTTCCGCGCCTCCTTTAGGCCAGGCATGCAGAACTTGCTGCCCTGCTAATATGCGAGTTTCCAGTTCAATCATCGGGCCTCTCCTTTAACTATGCTGATATAGCAGACGAAATGGATTCAATAATGTAACGACAATACCCCTGATTGATAACATTGAGAACCCGGTTACGGTTTCAGGTTATTTTCATTCGAAAATAGCGCTATGGTTAACAAATCAGGAACATTAACCCAAAAGGGAAATTTTTCCCCACTACACTATGGCTATCAGGAAACGGGAAATGACGATAAAACGGTTAATCCCACTGTTGTTGGCGCTCTCGCTGAGCGGTTGTACCCTGCTGGAAGGCACGCCTGAAGCGCCGCCTCCGGCCACCGACCACCCGCAGGAGATTCGTCGCAACCAGACGGAAGGTTTGCAGCGCATGGGTACGGTTAGCGCGCTGATCTACGGCTCGCCGATGGACGCTGAAGAGACCATCAGGGCGAAAGCCACCGCGCAGAAAGCGGATTACTACGTGATCGTGATGATAGACGATACCGTCGTGCCCGGGCAGTGGTATTCGCAGGCAATCCTTTACCGTAAGTAACCTTGAGCAGCTTTACGTAGGTTTGCACCGTTTCACGTTTCCTTGATGCACAATGACGCCTCTGTCGGAGTACGGAACATGCGTCTGCTATGGACTGCCCTGGTGGGTTAAATGAAATGGAGCTGACGATGAAACAATCACTTACCTTATCTACCCTGCTTTTGTCAGGCGGCACGCACGCTGCTGCGGCGCAATCGGCAGAGTTCGCCAGTGCTGATTGTGTCACCGGGCTCAATGAGATCGGCCTGATTTCAGTGAACAATGTTGCCGGAAGTCTGGAAGACGTCGAACAGGTTATCGCCCGTAAGGCAGATGAACAGGGTGCCTCCTGGTATCGTATTGTTCAGATGTACGAAGAGCCCCAGCAAGATAACTGGCGTGCACAGGCGATTATCTATGCCTGAGACCAGCCGCTAAAGGAAGAAGCGTTCATCTATCACGCTTCTTCCCCCCTTCATGTACTACCTTCCCCTGCCCGTCGCCCGATGTAATACTTCGCTTATCACCTGTTCAGGCAGCAGCACGCCGCCGCGCGGATCAAGCATCATACGACACCAGGCCTGAGCCACAGGTGGAGAGGCATAGCGCAGCATTTGCGCGCCTACCCCCAGCAAATAGAGTTGCCCGGTAATCTCACGGCCCTGAGCTTGTGACGGCTTGCGTAGCCGCTGCTGAAGCTGACGCCAGTGGCGATCGAAATGGCGATCCAGCCCTTTCACCTCCGCACACTCAGCCGCCAGCAGCGCAAGCGCATCCGGCTGTTTCATCAACACGCGCAGCACATCGAGACACATGATATTGCCGGATCCTTCCCAGATGCTGTTCACCGGCATCTCGCGATACAGGCGTGGTAGCTCGCTCTCTTCGCAGTAGCCTATCCCGCCCAGCACCTCCATCGCCTCAGCCACGAACGGAATGCCCGCTTTGCAGATGGCGAACTTGGCGGCGGGCGTGAAGAGTCGCGCCCACAGCGCGTCGTGTGGCTGCTCCCAGGCGTTGGCCAGGCGGAACAGGAACGCCGTCTGCCCCTCGAGCTGGAGCGCCATCTTACCCAACACCTGACGCATCAGCGGCAGATCAACCAGGTTATGCCCGAACGCTTGCCTCTGGAAGGCATGATACAGCGCCACCGACAAGGCGCGGCGCATCAAACTGTGGCTGCCCAGCGCGCAGTCAAAGCGCGTCAGGCCGCCCATTTTGAGGATCTGCCGAATCCCCTCGCCTTCTTCGCCCAACGCCCAGCCGAGCGCCTGCTGAAACTCTGCTTCGCTGCTGGCATTCGCGCGGTTGCCCAGCTTGTCTTTCAACCGCTCAAGGCGAATGGCGTTACGCGTGCCATCAGGCAGCAGTCGCGGCACAAAGAAGCAGGTCAGTCCGCCATTGGCCTGCGCCAGCACCAGATGGGCATCGCTCTGGGGTACCGAGAAAAACCATTTATGTCCGGTAAGTTGATAGCTGCCATCCTCCAGCCGCTCTGCACGCGTACTGTTACTCAGCACATCCGAACCACCCTGCTTTTCGGTCATCCCCATGCCAATCAGCAGACCCCGCTTTTGCACACCAGGCTGCTGATGCGGATCGTAGCGGTCGCTCAGCAACGGCGCGCGCCAGTCGGCAAACAGCGGCGGCAGTGCTTGTTGTAATAGCGGCGTGGCGGCGAAAGTCATGGTAATCGGGCATAGCGTGCCGGCCTCCACCTGCGCATGCAGCATAAAGCGCGCGGCGCGAGCCACAAACGCGCCGCTGCGCGCGTCTTCTTCCCAGGGAAGGTTGTGCACACGGTTGGCGCACAGCCCCTGCATCAGCAGATGCCAGGCCGGGTGAAAACGCACGTCGTCCAATCGCTGGCCCTGGGGGTCATAGCGTAAAAGCTCTGGGGGATGGGCGTTCGCCAGCCTGCCTAACTCTAAGGACTCGGCGGTACCCAGCTGCTGTCCGATACTCGCCAACAGCTCGCTATCCCAACTGGCGCCGTGGCGAGTAATGGCGTCGCAAAGTGCGGTATCAGAAAGGAACAGGTTACTGTTATTTAAGGGAACAGGCTGATTGAAAACGGTGTGAGTTTGCCAGTGCATTGTGTCTCCCTCCGTCAATAGGCAACAGATTAATTATGGACGGTCAGGGACGATGCACAATAAAAAGCCACCCAAAAGGGTGGCCAGGATCAAACTGTAGAGGTTGCGCGTTAGCTGCGTTGGCGTACCGCTTCGAACAGACAGATACCCGTCGCCACGGAGACGTTCAGCGAAGAGACAGTCCCCGCCATCGGGATGCTGATCAGCTCGTCGCAGTGCTCACGGGTCAGACGGCGCATACCTTCGCCTTCCGCGCCCATCACCAATGCCATCGCGCCGGTCATTTTGCTCTGGTACAGCGTGTGGGTCGCTTCACCGGCAGTGCCGACAATCCATACGTTCTCTTCCTGCAGCATGCGCATGGTGCGCGCCAGGTTGGTCACGCGGATCAGCGGTACGCTTTCGGCGGCGCCGCAGGCCACTTTTTTCGCCGTTGCATTCAGCTGTGCCGAGCGATCTTTCGGCACGATAACCGCGTGCACGCCAGCGGCATCGGCGCTACGCAGGCAAGCACCGAGGTTATGTGGGTCGGTCACGCCGTCGAGGATCAGCAGGAACGGGCTGTCGAGTGAAGCGATCAGATCCGGCAGATCGTTTTCCTGATACTGACGGCCCGGCTTCACGCGTGCGATGATGCCCTGGTGCACGGCACCTTCGCTTTTCTCATCCAGGTACTGACGGTTCGCCAGCTGAATCACCACACCCTGCGCTTCCAGCGCGTGGATCAGCGGCATCAGGCGCTTATCGTCGCGGCCTTTCAGAATAAACACTTCCTGAAAACGTTCAGGTGCGCGCTCCAGCAGTGCCTGCACCGCATGGATACCGTAAATCATTTCACTCATTAAAAGTACTCGTTTGAGGCGGGAATGCGCCGGATTATATGGGCAATACCCATGTTGTTACGGCTATTATAACCGACAACGCCCGCAGAGCGAATGCTCCGCGGGCGAAGGATCTGTCTGGGTGATAATCAGATTAAGCGATCGATGTTTTCGACCGCCCGCCGCTCATGCCAGGAGGTAAAGATCGCCGCCATCAGGTTCATCACCCGCAGCACTTCCGCGTTTTTTACCATCGGTTCAGCACCATCGAGGATAACCTCCGCCACATTGTCGTAGAAGCCAACCCTCGGAGATAACGGTTTCGGCAACGGCCACGTGACTACCGCATCCTCATTGGGCGGCGCCATGGTTTTGGTTAAACCGACGCCGGCCTGGATGGGTAAAGGGTCAGTGACCTCCGCCTGTCTATCGGGCGCGACCACGTATCCGCTGAGATCCCAATCGGCGATCAGCGCAGTGCCCTCCGTCCCCTTCACATACCAGCGTGGCAGCTTAATATAGTTTGTCGTACCGACCTCAATATGCGCGGTCAGACCGCTGGTAAAGGTAATATGCGCGGTAAAACCATCGTCAACCTCATGACCCAGCGCGTAGCTAAGTGAAGCGTAAACCCGGTTAATCTCGCTGCGGTCCAGTAGCAGTAGCTGATCCAGCAAATGAACGCCCCAGTCAAGCACCATCCCTCCGCCCTGCGCCGGGCTGTGCCGCCAGTCTCCAGGAATGCCGTTAGCGCCCTGCACCCGAGATTCAAGATGAAAAATCTCGCCGATCGATTTGTCCTGCTGTAGGCGGCGGACGATCAGGTAGTCATCGTCCCAGCGACGGTTCTGATGCACCATAAAAACACGTCCGACTTTTTCCGCAACGGCCAGCACCTCCTGGAACTCCAATGTCGTCAGGGTCACGGGCTTTTCGCATATCACATGCTTACCGGCTTCCAGCGCTCGAATGGCCAGCGCTTTGTGCACGTCGTTAGGTGTGGCAATCAGGACCAACGCGACATCTTTATCGTCAAGCAGCGCATCAAAACTCGGATACGCGACCAGGCCATGTGATAGAGCCAATCGCAGACGGGAAGCGTTAATATCAAACGCGCCTTTTACCCGTATCCGTTCGCTGGCATGCGCCAGATTGACGTGATACGCCCCCATACCGCCATAGCCGACAATCGCCATCTGTAGAAAGTTACCGTCCATCGCTATACCCACCACATATTCAACGGCTGTTCACGAATCAATATCGATTGCAAATGAGTGACCGCCCGCGCAAACCCTTCCTCCACCGACATCAACGGGTCTTCATGCTCAATGCTGACCACGTAGTCATAACCCCATGTGCGCAGCGCGCTCATGATATCCGCCCATTGCTGGATGCTGTGACCATAACCCACCGTGCGGAAATTCCACGCGCGCGTGCGGACATCGCCGTAGGGCTGCATATCAGTCAGGCCATACATGTTGATATTGTCCTGATCCAACCAGGTATCTTTGGCATGGAAGTGATGAATCGCCCCCTTTTCACCCAGGATCTTAATGGCCGCGACCGGATCGATACCCTGCCACCACAGATGACTGGGGTCTAGGTTGGCGCCAATAGCGTCGCAGGTTGCTTCACGCAGTTTCAGTAGGGTATACGGCGTGTGGCACAGAAAACCGCCATGCAGCTCAATGCCAATTTTCACCTGATGCGCCTGCGCCAGCAGGCCAATTTCCCGCCAGTAGGGGATAAGCCTGTTTTCCCATTGCCAGGTCTTAATATCGCTGTACACCGTCGGCCAGGCCACTACCGGCCAGTTGGGCGCCGTTGCATGCTCATCGCTTCCTGCTGTTCCGGAAAATGTATTCACTACCGGCACACCCAGCAGCGACGCCAGCTTAATCGTTTTGCGTAACAGGGCATCGGCCGCTTCGCGCTCAGCTTTTACCGGCGAAATAGGATTATCGTGACAGCTCAAGGCGCTGATAATGATTCCCCGGGATTGGAATTTTGCTAAATACGCTGCCCGGCTGGTTTCGCTGGCTAATAGCTCATCGATAGGGCAGTGGTGGTTTCCCGGGCAGCCGCCAGTGCCCACCTCCACAGCATCCAGTCCCGCTTGCTGGACTTTATCCAACATTTCATCCAGAGAGAGGTCGGCAAATAATGGAGTAAATACACCAAGTTTCATTTTTCCGCTCCTGAAATCGGGTAGTGGTTTTTATCTTTACCATACACGGGATAGCGGTTACCGCGTGGCGCACAATATTCCACGCCATTACAGATAATTTTCTGGATATGCGTGTTGTAATAGGTAGGATAGCTTTCATGGCCGGGCTGAAAATAAAATATTCGCCCGTTACCGCGCTTATAAGTAATACCACTGCGAAAAACGTTCCCGCCCTCAAACCAGCTTAAAAGCAGCGTTTCATCCGGGACAGGAATATCAAAATGTTCACCGTACATTTCTTCTTTTTCGAGCACAAAGCTTTCAGGAATTCCTTTTACAATATCATGCGTGGGATCAATAACAAAAATACGCTCCTGTTCATCGGCTTCACGCCATTTCAGGTCGCAGCTGGTTCCCATGAGTCTCATGAATATTTTTGACATATGCCCGGAGTGCAGGACAATCAACCCCATTCCTTTCAGCACCCGTTGCTGAATACGTGCCACGACGCTATCGTCGACTTCATTATGGGCAATATGCCCCCACCAGATTAAAACATCCGTCTCATTCAGCACCGCGTCGGTTAAACCATGTTCGGGTTCATCCAGCGTTGCCGTTCGGGTCGTAAACCCCGCTGCCTGCAAAAAAGAGGCGATTTGCCCGTGGATACCTTGCGGGTAAACGGCAGCAATCGCCGGGTCCTGCTGCTCATGACGATACTCATTCCAGACCGTAACGCGAGTCATTAGATCATCCCCTCTACGAAAAATAGACCGGCTGCCCCGTTTCGGCAGATTGGTAGATGGCTTCGAGAATTTGCGTCACCACCAGCGCCTGCTGCGGCGTCACCACTAACGGGCTGTCGTGACGTACGGCGTCAATCCAGGCCTGGGCCTCCAACAACGCGGGGTCATCATCGGCGGCATCGTAAAAGTCAACGCCATCGCTACCCAGTTGAATCTGTTTTTCAAACGTCGCGCCATAGGCTTCGCCATTAATCCGTAAACCGTCCTGCATATCCGCCCCCCCTCTGGTGCCTGAAAGTGAGGTTTTTGCTTCACCGGTATCCAACGTATTAAGCGCCCAGCTCGACTCCAGAACGATCGTCGCACCGTCTTCCATGGTGATAAAACCGAACGCCGAGTCTTCGACGGTGAATTTCTGCGGATCCCAGGGCCCCCAGGCATTAGCGGCATCTTTCATTGAGGACAATTTATGGTAGGTATTGCCCACGACATATTTGGGCCGGTAATTGTTCATCATCCACAGCGTCAGGTCCAACGCATGGGTGCCAATATCAATCAGCGGGCCGCCGCCCTGCGCTTCTTCGTCCAGAAAAACGCCCCATGTGGGTACCGCGCGGCGGCGAATAGCTTTGGCTTTCGCGTAGTAAATCTCTCCCAGTTCACCGTTTTCGCATACCCGATGCAAATAACGGGAGTCTTTACGAAAGCGGTTCTGGTAGCCCACGGTTAGCTTTTTTCCGGTACGCAACGCCGCATCCACCATTGCCTGAGCTTCGGCCGCGGTTTTTGCCATCGGCTTTTCGCACATCACGTGCTTACCGGCTTCCAGTGCGGCAATAGAAATAGATGAATGCGAAATATTTGGCGTGCAGACATGAATGACATCAATATTTTTATCGGCCAGCAGTTCACGATAGTCAATATAGACCTGAGCGCCCTCCGCGCCATATTCTTGTTGGGCTTTCTGCGCGCGTTCAATTTCAATATCACAAAACGCCACGATTTCAACATCGGGAAGCTGGGCGAGCGAGGGAAGATGTTTACCATTTGCAATACCGCCGCAGCCAATAATACCGATTCGGATCATACTCCGGTAACCTCCGTTTAATTTATGTACACTAACATGGTACAAAACAACGGAGACTAATTCGTCCCGGCTTTTAGCTCATTTTATCCCGGATATTGACTTTTTATATTGGCGCGGCGCGACCCCCGTATCCTGTTTAAAAACGTGATGAAAATTTTTAACGCTAGTAAAACCAACGCGTTCCGCCACTTCCGAGATAGAAATATCTTCATTGAGTAACAACCACTTGGCTCTATTCAGGCGGTAATTATGTAAAAAACGAATAAATGTGGTACCGGTATTGTTTTTAAAGAAACGGGTAAAATAGCAGACGTTAAATCCCATAAATTTGGCTATATCATCCAAAGTTAGAGATTCATGATAATGATGTTCAACGTAGGAGAATATGCGATCCAGCCGGGCCAGAGTCTTTTCTGATTTAAAGGCCGCTGCGGCATTCAGGGGGCGCGCTGGGTGATGCTGGCTTATCGGCACCTCCCGGTAAATCAAAGCAATCATCTCCAACAGCCGGGCCTTAATCACATACTTGTAGCCAACGGTCCGTTCTTCATCCTCCCGATTAATCGCCAGCAGTAGATTCTGCATCGCCAACGTTGTCGCGGATGGCCATTGCTGGCTGTGGGTACACATTGTTGATAACCGATGTCGCAGACCTGGCTGGCCGTCGAGTTGCAGGGCTTCATCACCATGAAAAAGAAAGGCGTCAAACTGGACAACAATTCTCTCGCTATTGGGTGATGCCAGAAAGTAATGCGTGTCTCCGGCATTGATAAACTGAATCTCGCCTGCACGCATCACGATCGGAATATCGTTGACGCCAAGATGAAGCACACCGCGGGTGACATAGATTATCTCCACCATTTTATGCCAGTGGGGATAAGCCAGTACTTCACCTTTATGGACAAAGCGCCGAAACGGAAACTCACGCGCAAGATGGGGTATCTCAAGGTAGTGACTCACTGTCATTGTCTCCCTGACGTATCCTTACTTACTGCTCGCTAATAAAATACCCCTCACCAAAGGAGAGGGGTATTGAAAGCATTACTCTGCTATTTTCTTCTTCGCCGCCCGCTTCGCTTTAGTGGCGGCAGCTATCTTCTGCGTCTTCGCCGAAGGCTTTTTGGCCTTCTTCGCCGCCCCCTTTTCGCTGGAAGCAGGTTTCGCTTTCGCCTTACCTTTCTTCTCGCCGCGGAAGGCGCTGTCCGGTTCGAAGTTCACGCGCTTGCCAACCTGACGGCGTTTACCGCCCGGTTTGCCACCCGCTTCTTTCTTCGATTTTTCGCGTGCGGTTTTACCAACGTTGCGCGGGCCGCGCTCGCTGGAGATCAGCGAGAAGTCGATTTTGCGCTCGTCCATATTCACCGCTTCGACGCGAACTTCTACACGGTCGCCAAGGCGATAAGTCTGGCCGCCGGATTCACCGATCAGACGCTGGCCAACCTGGTCAAAGCGATAGTAGTCGTTATCGAGCGAGGAGACATGCACCAGGCCATCGATAAACAGCTCATCCAGACGGACGAAGAAGCCAAAGCCGGTGACGCTGGCAATCACGCCGTTAAAGACATTGCCCACCTGATCCTGCATAAAGTCGCATTTCAGCCAGTCGGAAACGTCACGGGTCGCTTCATCAGCGCGGCGTTCGGTCATCGAACAGTGCTGACCGAGTTGCAGCATCTCCTCCATGGAATAGTGGTAGCCGCCGGTCTCGGTGCTGTTGCCTTTATGCCCCTGCTCTTTCGCCAGCAGATACTTGATGGCGCGGTGCAGCGACAGGTCAGGATAACGACGAATCGGTGAGGTAAAGTGCGCATAGGATTGCAGCGCCAGACCGAAGTGACCGCGGTTTTCCGGATCGTAAATCGCCTGCTTCATCGAACGCAGCAGCATGGTTTGCAGCATTTCGGCATCCGGTCTGTCGGCAACGGATTCCAGCAGCTCAGCGTAGTCGCGCGGCTCCGGTTTGTTGCCGCCCGGCAATTCCAGGCCCAGTTCCGACAGCACGGAACGGAACGCGGTGATCGCTTCAGTCGTTGGCTTGTCGTGAATACGGAACAGCGCAGGCTCTTTGGCTTTCTCAACGAAACGCGCCGCCGAGATGTTGGCCAGGATCATGCACTCTTCAATCAGCTTGTGCGCGTCGTTACGCTGGGTCTGTTCAATACGCTCGATGCGGCGATCGGCGTTGAAGATAAACTTCGCTTCTTCGCTTTCAAACGAGATCCCGCCGCGCTCGGCACGCGCCTGATCCAGCACTTTGTAGAGGTTATGCAGCTCTTCAATGTGTTTTACCAGCGGCGCGTACTGTTCGCGCAGTTCCTGATCGCCCTGCAGCATGTGCCAGACTTTGGTATAAGTCAGACGCGCATGCGAGCTCATCACCGCTTCATAGAATTTAAAGCCCGTTAAACGCCCTTTGTTTGAGACGGTCATTTCACAGACCATACATAAACGGTCAACCTGCGGGTTCAGCGAACACAGGCCGTTGGAGAGCACTTCCGGCAGCATCGGGACGACCTGCGTGGGGAAGTACACCGACGTCCCGCGGCTGCGGGCTTCGTTGTCCAGCGGTGTCGGAGGACGAACGTAGTAGCTTACGTCAGCAATCGCGACCCACAAACGCCAGCCGCCGCCGCGTTTTTTCTCACAGTAGACCGCATCATCAAAGTCGCGGGCGTCTTCGCCATCGATGGTGACCAGCGGTAAATCGCGCAGATCAACGCGGCCAATTTTGGCCTCTTCCGGCACTTCTTCTTTTAATCCAGCTACCTGCGCTTCTACCGCTGGCGGCCAGACATAAGGAATTTCATGGGTGCGCAGCGCCATTTCAACGGCCACGCCGGTCCCCATGTTATCGCCAAGCACTTCGACGATTTTGCCGATCGCTTTGGTACGACGGGTTGGGCGCTGGGTCAGTTCGACCACCACCACAAAGCCCATACGCGCCCCCATCAGCGACTCTGGCGGGATAAGAATATCAAAGCTCAGACGGCTGTCGTCCGGGACCACAAAGCCGACGCCCGCATCGGTAAAGTAACGGCCAACAATCTGTGCGTTACGCGGCACCAGCACGCGAACGATGCGCGCTTCGCGACGGCCTTTACGGTCCGCACCCAGCGGCTGCGCCAGCACTTCATCGCCGTGCATGCACATCTTCATCTGCTCACTGGACAGGTACAGGTCATCCTTGCGTCCTTCGACGCGCAGGAAGCCATAACCATCGCGATGGCCGATAACCATGCCTTTTAGCAGATCCAGGCGTTCCGGCAGCGCGTAGCACTGGCGGCGGGTGAAGACCAGTTGCCCGTCACGCTCCATCGCGCGCAGGCGGCGGCGAAGCGCTTCGATTTGCTCTTCGCCTTCAATATTCAGCTCAGCGGCCAGTTCTTCACGATTAGCCGGTTTTTCACGTTTTGTTAAATGTTCGAGGATAAATTCCCGGCTAGGGATAGGATTAGCGTATTTTTCAGCTTCGCGTTGCTGGAAAGGATCTTGTGACATCTCGGTTCCTCCGTTGTCATCTCTGGTGAAGATATTCGTCACTCCACCAGCAATAATTTGTATAGCGGTTGATTGTGTTCAACCAAATCGGCCAGTGTGTAGTTATCCAGCTCCTTGAGAAAACTTTGCACGGCTTGAGATAACGCCTGTTTCAAACGGCAGGCAGGCGTAATGTGGCAAAACTCACTACTGCAGTTCACCAACGACAGTGGTTCGAGTTCGCGCACCACGTCCCCCACGCGAATATCCTTAGCCGGTTTACCCAGTCGGATACCGCCATTTTTCCCGCGCACCGCCGTCACGTACCCGGCGCGGCTCAGCTGATTGATAATTTTAACCATATGGTTACGCGACACGCCGTAGACCTCGGTTACCTCCGAGATGCTGGTCATATTGCCTTCCGGCAGCGATGCCATGTAAATCAGCGCGCGTAGTCCATAATCGGTAAAACTTGTTAACTGCACATCAACCTCAGGGAAAAGGGGAAAAACAGGATGAGCCTGTTGATATTAATTATATTGATGATAAACCAGCCAGCCTGTGAGCCGCTAATTTATTTCTTTCGGGAAGGAAAAAAGCGAGGGTTTAACGCACGATTAAGCCGGATGACGACGCTTTGCGTCTTATCCGGCCTACAAAGCGAGTAGGCCTGATAAGCGCAGCGCCATCAGGCGCTGCACCATGAACCAAAATTACGCGTCGAACGGGTCGCGCAGAATCATGGTTTCAGTACGGTCTGGGCCAGTTGAAATAATATCAATCGGCACGCCGGTCAGTTCTTCAATACGCTTGATGTAGTTCAGCGCTGCCTGCGGCAGGCCACTACGTTCCTTCACACCAAAGGTGGTTTCAGACCAGCCCGGCATGGTTTCGTAGATTGGCTCGATACCTTCCCAATCATCCGCCGCCAGCGGGGTGGTGGTCACTTCGCGGCCATCCGGCATGCGGTAGCCCACGCAGATCTTCACTTCTTTCAGGCCGTCCAGAACATCCAGCTTGGTCAGGCAGAAGCCAGACAGGGAGTTGATCTGCACAGCACGACGTACGGCAACCGCGTCCAGCCAGCCGGTACGACGACGACGGCCGGTGGTAGCGCCGAATTCGTTACCCTGCTTGCACAGGAATTCACCGGTTTCATCAAACAGTTCGGTCGGGAACGGACCGGCACCCACGCGAGTGGAGTACGCTTTGATGATACCCAGTACGTAGTCAACATAGCGCGGGCCAAGGCCAGAACCGGTTGCTACGCCACCTGCGGTGGTGTTGGAAGAGGTTACGTACGGATAGGTACCGTGGTCGATATCCAGCAGCGTACCCTGCGCGCCTTCGAACATCACGAAGTCACCGCGTTTACGCGCCTGGTCCAGCAGGTCAGAAACGTCAACCACCATGCTGGTCAGGATGTCGGCAACCGCCATCACGTCGTCCAGTACTTTCTGGTAGTCAACTGCGTCAACTTTATAGAAGTTCACCAGCTGGAAGTTGTGATATTCCATCACTTCTTTCAGTTTGTCGGCGAAAGTCGCTTTATCGAAGAGATCGCCCACGCGCAGACCGCGACGAGCCACTTTATCTTCGTAAGCCGGGCCGATACCACGACCGGTCGTACCGATAGCTTTGGAGCCACGCGCTTTTTCGCGAGCGTTATCCAGTGCGACGTGATAGTCGAGGATTAACGGGCATGCTTCGGAAAGCAGCAGACGTTCGCGAACCGGGATACCACGGTCTTCCAGGCCTTTCATCTCTTTCATCAGCGCAGCCGGAGACAGCACAACACCGTTACCGATGATGCTGGTTACATTCTCGCGGAGAATACCTGATGGAATAAGATGGAGGACGGTTTTTTCACCGTTGATTACGAGAGTATGGCCTGCGTTGTGGCCACCCTGATAGCGAACAACATATTTTGCACGCTCAGTCAGAAGATCGACGATCTTCCCTTTACCTTCGTCACCCCATTGGGTGCCCAGTACGACGACGTTGTTACCCATTTTTCAAAATCACCCATTGCTTAAAAATGGATTCTACCATCGCTTTTTCAGATATACAGCACTTTTTCACCACAAAATGGCACTTTGGCGCTGGCTTTTTAATCAGCCAATCGTTTTCGTCAACATGTAGTAGATCACCACGCCAGCAACCACAAGACCGCCGCCAAATCGACGTAACATCGTATCCGGTAATTGGGTCATCGTAGAAATCATCTTACGCCACGCTTTCGGATAGAGCATCGGACCGAGGCCCTCGAGAACTAACACCAGCGCAAGGGCCAGCCAGATTGTGGAATTCATTTTTCATCCTTATAAAAGAAAACCACCGGCTCCCGAAGGAGGCGGTGGTTTTATTCAGGCGACCGCGCGCTTAGCGAGCGGTGGTACCCGGGTTTTTCATATAGCGGAAGAAATCGCTATCCGGGCTCAGCACCATCACGTCCTGATTGCTGTCGAAGCTCTTCTCGTAAGCACGCAGGCTACGGATAAAGGCGTAGAAGTCCGGGTCCTGGCTGAAGGCATCAGCGAACAGCTTAGCCGCTTCGGCATCGCCTTCACCGCGCAGGATACGACCCTGACGCTCCGCTTCTGCCAGCGTCTTCGTCACTTCATAGTCGGCGGTAGCGCGCAGTTTTTCTGCCTCTTCCTGACCCTGAGAACGGTGACGACGAGCAACGGCTTCACGCTCGGCACGCATACGGTTGTAGATAGCTTCAGACACTTCGGTCGGCAGGTTGATCTGCTTGATACGCACATCGACCACTTCAATACCTAACGCCGCCATACTGTTCGGGTTAATGGTTGGCCCTTTGATGTTCGCCTGCTGCTCAACGCGCTCTGCGGCTTCCGCAATCGCGCTATCGGCTGCCGGAGTCGCCACTTCATCTTCCGCACCGGAAGAACCGGAGTTCAGGGCATCGCGAACTTCCAGGGTCAGACGACCGCGGGAGTCGGTAACGATGTCTTTCACGTCCAGACGACCAATTTCAGAACGCAGACGGTCAGAGAACTTACGCTTCAGCAGCACTTCGGCCTGGGAGACGTCGCCGCCGCCGGTCGCCAGGAAGTAACGGCTAAAGTCGCTGATGCGCCACTTGATGTAGGAATCGACGATCAGGTCTTTCTTCTCTTTGGTCACGAAACGATCGGCCTGGTTATCCATGGTCTGGATACGCGCGTCCAGCATTTTCACCGACTGAATGAACGGCACCTTAAAGTGCAGGCCCGGCTCATAAATCAACGGTTTCTTATCGCTGTCGCGCACCACGCTGCTGAACTGGAACTTAATTCCGCGCTCGCCTTCTTTAACCACGAAGATAGAGGTGTACAGCACTACCAGCACGATGATGATAATCGCAATAACTGACTTACGCATCGTTATTCCCCCTGACGCTGGTAGTCGTTACGCTGCGCGTTGGCGCGGCGTTGGTCCATGATATTGCCCTGACTGGCAGACGAGGTGTTGCTCGCGCTACTGCTGGAAGAGGACGCAGGCGGCAGGCGCAACAGGTTATTCGCACCACTGCTATCGCTCTTTGCTGCCGGGGCGTTGCCGCCTTTCAGCATCTGATCCAGCGGCAGCACCATCAGGTTGCCGTTCTTGTTGTCGCTAACCAGCACTTTGCGGGTATGGCTCAGCACTTTCTCCATGGTCTCGATATACAGACGCTCGCGGGTAATCTGCGGAGCAGCTTTATATTCCGGCAGGATCTTGGCAAAGCGAGCCACTTCACCCTGTGCTTCCAGCACGGTCTGAGTCTTATACGCACGCGCTTCTTCCAGAATACGCTGCGCCTGACCGTTAGCACGCGGCTGAACTTCGTTGGTGTACGCTTCAGCTTCACGGATGTACTGCTGCTCGTTCTCACGTGCGGCAATCGCATCATCGAAGGAAGACTTCACTTCTTCCGGCGGACGAGCGGCCTGGAAGTTGACGTCCAGCAGGGTAATACCCATGTTGTACGGACGAATGGTCTCTTCCAGCTCGCGCTGGGTATCGCTACGAATAACGGTACGACCTTCGGTCAGGATACGGTCCATGGTGTATTTACCGATGACGCCACGCAGGGCGCTGTCGGTGGCCTGGCGCAGACTGTCGTCGGCGCTGGTCACGCTAAACAGATAGCGCTGCGGATCGGTCACACGGTACTGCACGTTCATTTCGACGCGCACGACGTTTTCATCGGAAGTCAGCATCACGCCAGACGCGGCCAGTTCGCGTACGGCTTCCACGTTCACCGGTGTCACTTCATCGATGAAGGTCGGCTTCCAGTTCAGACCCGGCTCAACCAGGTGGCTGAACTTACCAAAGCGCGTCACAACACCGCGCTCGGCTTCTTTAATGGTATAGAACCCGCTGGCCGCCCAAATGACGACCACGGCAGCTGCCGCGATACCGACAATGCGTCCGCCCATCGGGCTGCGTGGCCCCTGAGACGAGCCGCTGCCGGAACCGCCCTTACCGCCCCCAAAACCACCGAGCTTCTTGCTCAGCTTACGGAAGATATCATCCAAATCCGGCGGCCCCTGATCGCGACCGCCTTTATTTCCATTCCCCCCGGAGTTGCCGCCTTGGTTATTGCTGCTTCCCCACGGGTCGCGGTCTTGTCCGTTATTACCGGGCTGATTCCACGCCATGTTTATGCTCCATATTTGTTATGCGGTGATATACCTTTTCCCAGTCCAGATCATTTGGCTGATAACCGCGACGCCGTCCTGGTTGTCGCGGTCGCGCTGAGGCGACCTGAACCGCTGGGTGCCCAAAGGGCTAATGTTTTCAGGCAAGCTGCACGGTCAGACGACGTAGTCTGCCAGTGTCGGTTCTTGTTTACAGAGGCGACGCCAGTCGACAATCGGCATACGAACCTGCAGATTGACGCAGCCATCTTCCTCCATCCACTCTTTTTCGATTGCCTGAAGCTGATAAAAGCGACTACGCAAACGCCCTTCCTGCGGAGGTAAACGCAACGTATGCTGCGCCACTTCGCCGGCCAGTCGTTCGGTCAACGCCTGAAAAAGGAGTGGTATCCCTACCCCGGTTTGTGCAGACAGCCACACCCGGATAGGTTTGTTCTCTTCATCACGGTCGATACGCGGCTCAAAATCGTCGAGCATATCGATCTTATTCATCACCAGCAGGGTCGGAATCTCGTGCGCGTCGATCTCTTCGAGAACGGTATTTACCGCATCGATGTTTTCCTGCACACGAACGTCCGCGGCGTCAATCACATGCAGCAGCAGCGTGGCTTCGCGCGTTTCCTGCAATGTGGCCTTAAATGCCGCCACCAGGTCATGTGGCAGGTGGCGAATAAAGCCTACGGTATCGGCCAGCACCGTTTCACCCACATCCGTCACGTCTATACGACGCAGCGTCGGATCAAGGGTGGCAAACAGCTGGTCAGCGGCGTAGACCTCTGCCTGCGTGATGTGGTTAAACAGCGTCGATTTCCCGGCGTTGGTGTATCCCACCAGCGATACCGTCGGAACATCGGCCTTCACGCGCGAGCGTCGCCCCTGCTCGCGCTGTTTCTCCACGCGCTCAATGCGCGAGAGGATTTGCATAATGCGGTTACGCAGCAAACGACGGTCGGTTTCGAGCTGGGTTTCACCCGGGCCGCGCAAACCGATACCGCCTTTTTGTCTTTCAAGGTGCGTCCAGCCGCGCACCAGGCGCGTGGCCAGATGGCGCAGCTGCGCCAGCTCAACCTGCAGCTTACCTTCATGGGTACGCGCACGCTGAGCAAAAATATCTAAGATCAGACCGGTACGGTCGATAACCCGGCATTGACACAGGGCCTCAAGGTTACGCTCCTGTGCTGGGCTAAGTGCGTGATCGAACAGCACAACGGAAGCACCTGTCGCTTTGACGGCTTCCGCAATCTCGACAGCCTTACCTTCACCAACAAAATATTTTGGGTGCGGCGCTTTACGGCTACCAGTAATCACCTGCATTGCTTCGACACCGGCGGAAGAGACCAGAGATTCAAACTCCTGGAGGTCTTCCATATCTTTGTCTTGCGTAAAATAGATGTGTACCAGCACCGCCTGCTCACCGGCGTCATAACGGTCAAACAAGCGTTATATCTCCTGAAATACCAGCGGGGAACCCAGACATGCTGGCTCCCCGACATGGATTAACAGCCATCAACCTTATTCGGTTTCTTCGCTGTCTTGCTGTGCAGAACCCTGCGCGTTGCTACCGTGATGGTAGTTGCTACCGGTGCCGCCGCCAGCATTGTTGCTGTGATGGGAAACCGGACGGGACGGAACAACGGTAGAAATTGCGTGCTTATAGACCATCTGGCTGACCGTGTTTTTCAACAGGATCACGAACTGATCGAAAGACTCAATTTGCCCTTGCAGCTTAATACCATTCACCAAATAAATAGAAACTGGAACACGTTCCCGACGCAGTGCGTTCAGGAACGGATCTTGTAAAGATTGCCCCTTAGCCATTCTCTCTTTTCCTTATATGCTTATTTGTACTTATACACGCCATCCCTCAAGCCGCTTCTGCGTTATCTGCTTTGATACAGCCCGAACGATGTTGCGTATGAACCTTACGATTCCGAAAATTGCGCACGATACGACTCAATTGTACACATTCAGTCTACACTAGCACCCACTACCTGTAATAGTTGGTTAAACGCCTGCTCCGGCTGTTCACTATCTAACCAGTGAACCCCTTCCCAACCGCGTAACCACGTCACCTGGCGCTTGGCTAGCTGTCTCGTGGCACAAACTCCTCTATAAACCATTTCATCATAGGTAATTTCGCCTTCAAGGTATGACCACATCTGGCGATATCCCACACAACGAATGGAAGGCATGTCCGTATGCAAATCTCCACGGGCAAATAGCGCCCGCACTTCTGCTTCAAAACCCGAAGCCAACATCTGATGAAAACGCTGCTCAATGCGCTGATGGAGCAGTTCACGGCTCGCCGGGGCGATGGCGAACTGATGCACCTTGTAGGGCAGAGCGTCTCCTGACGTTTGCGTCAGCTCCGTTAAAGTTTTACCCGAAATGAAAAAAACTTCCAGTGCTCGGGAAAGTCTTTGCGGATCATTCGGATGAATGCGCTCGGCGGCAACGGGGTCAATTTCCCGTAGCTGCTGGTGCAGCGCTCCCCATCCTCGCTCTGCTGCCTGCTGCTCAATGCGGGCCCGGACTTCCGGGTCAGCCGAGGGCAGCGGTGATAAACCTTCAAGCAACGCCTTGAAATACAACATTGTTCCACCGACCAGCAGCGGAATTTTCCCTGCGGCAGTGATCTCGGCCATCTGCGCCAGCGCATCACGACGAAAATCCGCCGCCGAATAGGCCTGCGCAGGGTCAAGGATATCCATCAACCGATGCGGGGCAGCAAGCTGCTCTTCCGCGCTCGGCTTTGCAGTACCGATATCCATCCCTCGATAGATGAGGGCGGAATCCACACTAATCAACTCTACTGGCAAAACTTTACGCAGCTCAATGGCTAACGCCGTTTTGCCCGAGGCAGTCGGCCCCATCAAAAAAATTGCCTTAGGCAGGCTCGCCTCGGTTACGTCACTCATGTCTCAGGGCGTTCATCGCAGAATCTAAATCAACGGGTTGTAACAAACCACCCGGCGGAGCTTTGACCAGCTGCGGGCAAAGACGTTCAACGTCAGCCAGCATCGCGATGGCCTGCGCGGTATTCCACTGCGCGTGGTCGCTTGCCAGATGACGGGCCAACCACTGCGCCACGTTACCGGCATCAACCTGAGTTTTCTCCACCAGGTAGCCTATCAGTTCAGGAATCAAGATTTGTAAATTTTGTTGTCGTAAGGGTAAAGGCACGGCGCGAATCGTGACGTGCTGCCCTTCCAGCAGGATTTCGATGCCCAACTGGCCCAGCATTTCCCGCGCATTTTCCAGGGTTTTCCGCTCGTTCTCTGACGCTTTCAGGCGCAGAGGAATGAGCAGCGGCTGGGCGCAAATGGTGGTTCCGCTGGGGGTCAGTTGCGCCTGACGCAGCCAGCGTTCTGCGACCGGTAACGACAGCAGATTAAGCTTACCGTCACGCTCCAGCAGCGCGCAGCGCTCATCGATGATAGCCAGCACACGGCCAAAACTTTGGCTGTGCCCCGCCAGGTTTTCAGCCACGGGTTTCGCTGGTTCCGGGCGACTTACCGGCGTATCCAGCAGTTGGCGATAGAGTGCCCCCTGCTGTTTCTGGTAGCCCGGCTGCGCGTTCGGCCAGCTGGCGCCGCCGCTACGGCTACCACCGGAAGCGGGTTGATAGCGCGGCGCTTCCGGCTCGCGCGCCACCGCCGGTTCGGCAAACTGATTACGCCCAGCCGCGACGCGGTTTTCCGGCAGCGCGCGCGGGGCAGGTTCATCGTCTTCCGCTAAGGGCAACGGCGCGTCCAGCTGTTGTTGCAGCACGCTCAACACGCCTTGATAGATAAAGTCATGCACCAGACGCGACTGGTGGAAACGCACCTCGTGTTTAGCCGGATGGACGTTCACATCCACCTGGTGCGGATCAATCTCCAGATACAGCACAAACGCCGGCTGCTGATCTGCGCCGAGCTTGTCTTCACAAGCCTGTCGAATAGCGTGGTTAATCAGCCGGTCGCGCATCATGCGACCGTTAACGTAGCAATACTGAATCTCAGCCAGCGCAGCGGTAGTGTGTTTCGGGTCGGCCACCCAGCCGTGCATCGCCAGGTCGCCGTGCTGCCACTCAATCGCCAGCGCCTGTTCCAGGAACGGTACGCCGCAAATGGCTCCCAGACGGCGTTCTTTCGGCGCCCCTTCTGTTACCGCGCGATACTGGCGAATCATTTTGCCATTGTGGGTCAGGTTGAAGCTCACATCGAAGCGCGCCAGCGCAATGCGGCGAATGATCTCATCGATATGATTGAATTCGGTTTTTTCGGTGCGCATAAACTTGCGCCGCGCGGGTGTGTTGTAGAAGAGATCCAGCACTTCCAGCGTCGTGCCGACCGGATGGGCAGCCGGTTTAACGGTGACGTCCTGGTCGCGGCCTTCCGCGTACGCCTGCCAGGCTTCCTGCTGCTGTTCAGTGCGCGAGGTCAGCGTCAGCCGCGAGACTGAACTGATACTCGCCAGCGCTTCGCCGCGAAAACCGAGGCTGATGATCGCTTCCAGATCGTCAAGCGAGGCAATTTTGCTGGTCGCATGACGCGCCAGCGCCAGCGCCAGCTCATCTTTCTTAATACCGCAGCCGTTATCGCGGATGCGGATAAGCTTTGCCCCACCGCGTTCGATATCAATATCGATGCGGGTTGCCCCCGCATCGAGACTGTTCTCCACCAGTTCTTTCACTACCGAGGCAGGCCGCTCAACCACTTCACCCGCGGCAATCTGGTTCGCAAGCTGCGGCGGTAAAACCTGAATCGGCATGAAAACTCCTTAGTTAACAAGCGTCCTGTTGGATGATGCGGCGCTGGCGGTCTGCGACTGTTCGTCACGAGGGCCGGATTGTATCGGATGCGCCGTAAAATAGTTACGTAAACCGTTATAAATGGCTTCAGCAATTTTCTGCTGATAGTCATCGCTGTCCAGCAGGCGCTCTTCGCTGCTGTTACTGATAAAGCCGGTCTCAACCAGGATCGACGGGATATCCGGCGAACGCAGCACACCGAGGCTGGCGTGTTCAGGACGACGCTTATGCAGATTACCGACGCGCTGCAGCTGGCTGATGACGTTGGTCGCCACATCATACCCTACACGCTGGGAATGGCCGAATTGCAGATCCAGCACCGCCTGGCTCAGATACGGATCGGCCTGGCTGTTTGCCAGCACGTCGCCCGCGCCGCCCAGCAGCTCAGACTGTTTCTCATGCTGTTCGAGCCAGCCCGCCATCTCGCTGTTGGCGCGACGGTTAGAGAGCACCCAGACCGACGCGCCGGTAGCGTCGCGGTTTGGCGCGGCGTCCGCGTGAATGGATACCAGGAATGAGGCGTTCTGTTTACGTGCCACATCGGAGCGGCCCATCACCGAAATAAAATAGTCGCCGTCGCGAGTCAACACGCCTTTAAACATCGGATCGTCGTTGAGCAACGCTCTGAGTTTTCGGGCAATAGCGATGGTGACATTCTTCTCGCGCGTACCGCTTGGGCCAATCGCCCCCGGATCCTGGCCGCCGTGACCGGCGTCGATCGCGATGATCACTTTATCACCGGAAACACTGCGCGCACGGGCCGCCGGACGCGGTGCCGGCGTGGTATTGCTGGCAATCGCCGGCTGGCGTTCCGTGCTGAAGCTGCTGCCGCTATTACCATTGCTACTGTTGCCGCTAAACGGGTTGCGCGCGGGCTGGCTTGGTACCGGTGCCGGCGTGACGACTGGCGTTTCCACGCGCTTCGCGACGACAGGCGGCGGTGGAGGCGGTGGAACGTCGGCGTTGATGGTAAACACCACGGTGTAATTCGCGCCGTTTTGCTGCTTCACCGCGCGGGTTTTGCCGTTTTCGGTGAGATCGACCACCAGCCGCAGCGACTGATCGTCTTTCGGCGTGCCGGAACGGATCGCCTTCACCAGGTTGTTGCCGCTAAAGCGCAGCGGCAAGCCTTGAATCACGCCCGTTTGCTTGATATCAAGCACCACGCTGCGTTTGTCATCCTGGCTAAAGTTATATTCCGGATCGCCCATAAAGCTGAAGGTGATCCGCGCCTGCGTTTCACTATTCGCTACCTGAATATCGGACAAGCTCGCCGCCATTGCCGGTGCGCCCACCAGCATCAGCGCCGCCATCAACCACCCTTTTGCGCGAAAAATCATCCTGGGATCCCTTAAATTAACCGGCCAACCGCGCCAGCAGAGACTCACCTAATGAGGAGACCGCGGCAATGCGCGCCTCACGCCCTTGCGCCTGGTAATCTAAGTGTATTTCGATATCCGGCTCGGGCAGAACACCTGCGCCCTGTTGCGGCCATTCCACCAGGCAGATGGCATCGTTAGCAAAATAATCGCGGATCCCCATAAATTCGAGCTCCTCGGGATCCGCAAGGCGGTAAAGATCAAAATGGTAAACCATCAGGTTATCGAGCTGGTACGGTTCAACCAGCGTATAGGTCGGGCTTTTGACGTTGCCGTTATGCCCCAACGCCTGCAGGAATCCGCGGCTGAAGGTGGTTTTCCCCGCGCCTAAATCGCCGTACAGATAGATGACCGTTGCGCCGACGCAGGCCTGCGCCACTCGGTTGCCAAGGTCCAGGGTTGCCTGCTCGTCAGGTAAAGGAATCACTCGATTAATCATGGTCTACGTCAATCACATCCGGGTTAACAACACGCCGTAGCGTGGAAAAGAGATCGGTCGCCAGCATTCCGCGGGTACCATAGCGCGCAGCCAGCTTGTCTGCCGCCGCGCCGTGGGCGATACACCCCGCGCACGCAGCATCATACGGCGATAAGGCCTGCCCCAGCAATGCGCCAATAATGCCCGAAAGCACATCGCCCATGCCACCGCTGGCCATACCGGCATTTCCGGCGTCAATAATACTGAGCGAGCCGTGTTCATCAGCCACCACCGTCCCCGCGCCTTTCAGCACCACGACGCCACCGTACCGTTGTACCAGACGTTGCGCAGAAAGTAAGCGATCGCTCTCAATTTCTGCCACCCGGCAGTTGAGCAAACGCGCGGCCTCGCCGGGGTGCGGCGTGATCACGCGATTGTGACGTTTATCCGGATTGAATGCCAGCAGGTTCAAAGCGTCGGCGTCCCAAAGCGTCGGTTTACGGATGTTTTCCACTTTGCGCAGCGCCTGTTTGCCCCACTCAGCCTGACCCAAGCCGGGGCCAATCACCACCACATCAGCCCATTCCAGGCTTTCATCAAGCAGCTGCGGCGTCAGCTCATGCACCATCAGTTCTGGGCGAGCGGTGATAATCGGCGCGACGTTTTCCGCACGGGTGAGTACACGCACCAGGCCAGCCCCCGCCCGCAGCGCCGCCTCACCGGCCATGCGGATGGCCCCGGCGGTGCCGTGGTCGCCGCCGATCAGCACCAGACGACCGTGATCGCCTTTGTGCGAAGTAGGACGACGCGGCGTCAGCCACTGCGCCAGTTGCGAGGCATCCAGGCGGCGAATGGTGGTGGGGTGCTCAGCCAGCCAGGAGTCTAATCCCAGCGCATGATGGTGCAGCGTGCCGACCACATCGCGCGCTTTACCGGTCAACAGCCCCGGTTTCAGAGCAATAAACGTGATGGTGTGCGCAGCATTAATCACCACACCCGGCGTCGCGCCGGTCTGGGCGTTAAGCCCGGAGGGAATATCCAGCGCGATAATCGGCGCCGGGAAACAATTCGCTTGCGCTATCAGGCCTACAATGGGGTCACGTGGCGCATTTTGCAGCCCGGTACCCAGTAAGCCATCGATAATCAGATCGGTATCCTCTGGCCACGGGATATCCGTCGCGTGGATAACGCCGCCCGCTTCCAGCCAGGCCTCGCGGGCGGCGTGCGCCTCGTCCGGCAGCGGTTTTTCGCTATCCTGCGCCAGCAGCGTGACACGAATCCCCGCCGCCTGTGCCAGGCGCGCGACCACGTAGCCGTCGCCGCCGTTATTGCCATGGCCGCAAAGCATCAGCCAGCGGCGAGAGTCGGGATACGCCGCGCGGGCCACCTCAAACGCCGCCTGACCGGCGCGTTGCATGAGTTCATAAAGGGAGATGCCGAGATCCGCTGCCGCCGTTTTTTCGGCGCGACGCAGCCCATCCGCAGGCCAAATGGAGTGTGGTATACTTTGGGGGTTTCTTGTCAATGTATGGTCCGTCATGTCACAGCCCCTCGATCTCAATCAATTAGCGCAACAAATCAAACTGTGGGGCACTGAACTGGGCTTTCAGCAGGTCGGCATCACCGATACCGATCTCAGCGCCTCCGAGCCCAAACTGCAGGCATGGCTGGATAAACAATACCACGGCGAGATGGAATGGATGGCGCGGCACGGAATGATGCGCGCTCGCCCGCACGAACTGCAACCCGGAACGCTCCGGGTAATTAGCGTTCGCATGAACTACCTTCCCGCCAATGCAGCCTTTGCCCGCACGCTGAAAAACCCCGAACTCGGTTACGTCAGCCGTTATGCCCTGGGGCGTGATTATCATAAGCTGTTGCGTAACCGCCTTAAAAAGCTCGGCGAAATGATTCAGGAACAGTGCGTCTCGCTGAATTTTAGACCGTTTGTCGACTCGGCGCCTGTTCTTGAGCGCCCATTAGCGGAAAAAGCGGGCATCGGCTGGACAGGTAAGCACTCACTTATCCTCAACCGCGACGCCGGATCGTTCTTTTTCCTTGGTGAGCTGTTGGTGGATATTCCGCTGCCCGTCGACCAGCCGGTGGCCGAAGAGTGCGGGCGCTGCGTGGCCTGCATGACCATCTGCCCCACCGGGGCGATCGTTGAGCCTTATACCGTCGACGCTCGCCGCTGCATCTCTTACCTGACCATTGAACTGGAAGGCGCGATCCCGGAAGAATTTCGTCCACTATTGGGCAATCGTATCTACGGCTGTGACGACTGTCAGCTAATCTGCCCATGGAACCGCTTCTCACAGCTTACCGACGAAGCTGACTTCAGCCCGCGCAAAGCGCTTCACGCCCCTGAGCTGGTTGAACTGTTCGCCTGGAGTGAAGCCCATTTTCTGAAAGTGACCGAAGGTTCCGCTATTCGGCGTATCGGCCACCTGCGCTGGCTGCGAAATATTGCCGTCGCACTGGGCAACGCACCGTGGAGCGAAGCCGCGCTTAACGCGCTGGAGAGTCGCCGAGGTGAGCACCCACTTCTCGATGAGCACATAACATGGGCGATTGCGCAGCAAATTGCGCGTCGTAATGAGGGAGCGATAGAGGTCCAGCTACCGAAGAAACAGCGTCTGGTAAGGGTGGTGGAAAAAGGTCTGCCGCGCGACGCGTAATCTATTCACAGCCTGTGAGTAAAAATAAAAAGACATTGCGTTTCAACACGCCAAAGTTCGTCAAGCGATCTCGCTAACATTTTGAAATGATATATTTCCATATATATCAATGAGATAATTTTATTTGTAAAAATCTTAATAACATCAGCGGGCGAAGAAGCTGATGACAGCCTGTGGATAAGTCTGTTTACAAGAGTATTTCGGAAATGAAAAAAACAACCTCAACGGCTGATTGCGTTGTGGAAGTGATTTTATTCTGGAAGAAAATTTGGAGCGGGAAACGAGACTCGAACTCGCGACCCCGACCTTGGCAAGGTCGTGCTCTACCAACTGAGCTATTCCCGCAAAATCTGGCAATTTTTGTTGCTGTCGTAATTCGCATTTCTGCTTCGTTACGGGAGGCGCATTATACGAGAATTCTTTCCCCCTGCAACCCCCCCTGAAGCGATTTTTTAAAAAATTCGTTCAACTGCTGGATAAATCGGCAGGTTGATTACTTTAACGCCGATTCACCCCGTTTTCACCTTAAAGTTGAATAAAATGCTCACGATAGTAGGCCAGCTCCGCCACCGACTCGCGAATATCATCCATCGCCTGGTGAGTGCCCTGCTTTTTAAAGCCCGGCAGAATTTCTGGCTTCCAGCGACGCGCCAGCTCTTTGAGCGTGCTCACGTCCAGATAGCGGTAGTGGAAGTAGGCCTCCAGCTCCGGCATGTATTTAAACAGGAAGCGACGGTCCTGCCCGATGCTGTTGCCGCAGATGGGCGATTTACCTTCCGGCACCCACTGCTTCAGGAACTCCAGCGTCGCCAGTTCGGCTTCACGGTCGCCCATAGTGCTCGCCTTCACGCGATCCACCAGGCCGCTGCCGGTATGGGTACGCACGTTCCAGTCATCCATCAGCGCCAGTTGAGCATCAGACTGATGGACAGCGATGGTTGGCCCTTCCGCCAGGATATTGAGCTGCGCGTCGGTCACCAGCGTAGCGATTTCAATAATGCGATCGCGCTCGGGATCCAGGCCAGTCATCTCCAGATCGATCCAAATCAGGTTGTTTTCATCTGCACTCATGCTATTTTCCACCCTTCTTGTCATACCTGCCGCGGTAGGTTAACTAGTATTAATTAGCGTGTATCATAGAGGTTTTGCCCGATATGGGCGACCAGGAGTCAGCACGATTGAGTAAAAATAAACTCTCCAAAGGTCAGCAGCGCCGCGTTAAGGCTAACCACCAGCGCCGCCTGACAACAGCCGCGGAGAAGCCCGATTACGACGATAATCTGTTTGGCGAAGCCGCCGAAGGCATCGTCATCAGCCGCTTTGGGATGCACGCCGACGTGGAGTCCGCCGATGGCGAAACCCACCGCTGCAACATCCGCCGCACTATCCGTTCGCTGGTCACCGGTGACCGCGTCGTCTGGCGTCCGGGGAAAGCCGCTGCTGAAGGCGTCAACGTAAAAGGGATCGTCGAAGCGGTTCACGAGCGTACTTCGGTACTCACCCGCCCGGACTTTTACGACGGCGTGAAGCCGATCGCCGCCAATATCAATCAGATCGTCATCGTCTCCGCCATTTTGCCGGAGCTGTCGCTGAATATTATCGACCGTTATCTGGTGGCCTGCGAAACGCTCAACGTCGAGCCGCTGCTGGTGCTGAATAAAATCGATCTACTGGACGATGAAGGCATGGCGTTCGTCAACGAGCAGATGGATATCTACCGCAAGATTGGCTATACCGTTCTGATGGCGTCCAGCCATACTCAGGATGGCCTGAAACCGTTGGAAGAAGCGCTGACTAACCGCATCAGTATTTTTGCCGGGCAGTCTGGCGTCGGAAAATCGAGCCTGCTGAACGCTCTGCTGGGACTGAACGACGACCGCATTCTGACCAATGACGTATCCGACGTCTCAGGTCTGGGCCAGCACACCACCACCGCGGCGCGCCTGTATCACTTCCCGCACGGCGGCGACGTGATTGACTCCCCCGGCGTACGTGAATTTGGCCTATGGCACCTCGATCCGGAACAAATCACCAACGGGTTTGTCGAATTCCATGACTATCTCGGCCACTGTAAATACCGCGACTGTAAACACGACACCGACCCAGGCTGCGCCATCCGCGAAGCCGTAGAGGAAGGGAAGATCGCCGAGACCCGTTTTGAAAATTATCACCGCATTCTGGAAACCATGGCGCAGGTAAAAACGCGTAAAAACTTTTCAGACATCGATAATTGAGAACTATGATTTTGCCGACTGACATTTGCGTCAACTCTCGCTAGAATCGGCCGCTTTTCTTTAAAGATCCAACGCCTGGCGTTGGATCAGGATCGACACATAATGGCCTGGAGGCTACCTTGTTAAACTCGTTTAAACTTTCACTGCAATACATTCTGCCTAAACTGTGGCTTACGCGTCTCGCAGGCTGGGGTGCGAGCAAACGAGCGGGATGGCTGACCAAACTGGTTATCGATCTGTTCGTGAAGTTCTACAAGGTCGATATGAAAGAGGCGCAGAAGCCGGATACCGCCAGCTACCGCACCTTTAACGATTTCTTCGTTCGTCCGCTGCGTGAAGACGTCCGCACGGTCAACACCGACCCAAGCGTACTGGTGATGCCCGCCGACGGCGCGATCAGCCAGCTTGGCGCCATTGAAGACGACAAAATTTTGCAGGCGAAGGGCCACAACTATTCGCTGGAAGCGCTGCTGGCCGGCAACTACATCATGGCCGACCTGTTCCGCAACGGCACCTTCGCCACCACCTATCTGTCGCCGCGCGACTATCACCGCGTCCACATGCCGTGCAACGGTATCCTGCGCGAAATGATCTACGTGCCGGGCGATCTGTTCTCCGTCAACCACCTGACCGCGCAGAACGTGCCGAACCTGTTTGCCCGTAACGAACGCGTTATCTGCCTGTTCGACACCGAATTCGGCCCGATGGCCCAGATTCTGGTGGGTGCGACCATCGTTGGCAGCATCGAAACCGTGTGGGCCGGCACCGTCACCCCGCCGCGCGAAGGCATCATCAAACGCTGGACCTACCCGGCGGGCGATCAGGAAGGCTCCGTTGCGCTGCTGAAGGGTCAGGAAATGGGCCGCTTTAAGCTGGGCTCAACGGTCATCAACCTGTTTGCGCCGGGCAAAGTGACGCTGGTTGAGCATCTGCAAAACCTCTCCGTCACCCGTTTGGGCGAGCCGCTGGCCGTCTCTACCGAAGCGGTAGCCGAACCGGAAGCGGTTGTTGAAGCTGTTGCAGAAACCGTGGTAGAGCAGGACGTCGCCCCACAGGCTGACGACACGCAAGAAAAAAGCTAATAACCAAATAAGGGTCTGACGTGCGCCTGATTATCACTTTACTGATGGCCTGGTGCCTCAGCCAGGGGGCGTTCGCAGCGACCGTCCCCAACGCCCGGCAAATTGCCCAGGAATTAGAACAGGCGAAAGCGGCGAAGCCCGCTCAGCCTGATACCGTCGAGGCGCTGCAAAGCGCCCTCACCGCGCTGGAGGAGCAGAAAGGCTCGCTCGAACGTGCCGCGCAGTACCAGCAGGTTATCGACAACTTCCCCAAACTTTCCCAGACGCTGCGCAATCAGCTCAACAATCTGCGTGATGAACCACGTCAGGTGCCGGACGGCATGACCACCGACGCGCTGAACCAGGAGATTTTGCAGGTCAGCAGCCAGCTACTGGAAAAAAGTCGCCAGGCTCAGCAGGAGCAGGAACGCGCCCGCGATATTGCCGACTCCCTCAACCAGCTTCCGCAGCAGCAGACCGACGCCCGCCGCCAGCTCAACGACGTTGAACGCCGTATCGGCACCCAGACCGGCAATACGCCGCTGGCGCAGGCGCAAAATCTGAGCCTGCAGGCCGACGCCAGCAAGCTGAAGGCGCTGGTTGATGAGCTGGAGCTGGCGCAGCTTTCCGCCAACAATCGCCAGGAGCTGGCGCGCATGCGCTCAGAGCTGGCGCAAAAGCAGGGCGAACAGCTCGACGCCTACCTGCAAGCTTTACGCAATCAGCTTAACAGTCAGCGCCAGCGCGAAGCGGAACGCGCACTGGAAAGCACCGAATTGCTGGCGGAAAACAGCGAAAACCTGCCGGCCAGTATCGTGGAACAGTTCAGAATCAACCGTGAGCTTTCCCAGGCGTTAAACCAGCAGGCGCAGCGCATGGATCTGGTCGCTTCCCAGCAGCGGCAGGCGGCAAACCAGACGTTGCAGGTACGCCAGGCGCTGAACACCCTGCGCGAACAGTCGCAGTGGCTCGGTTCCTCCAATCTGCTGGGCGAAGCCCTGCGCGCGCAGGTTGCACGTCTGCCGGAGATGCCGAAGCCGCAGCAGCTCGATACCGAAATGGCGCAGCTGCGCGTTCATCGTTTACGTTATGAAGATCTGCTCAATAAGCAGCCGCAGCTGCGACAAATTCGCCAGGCCGACGGCCAGCCGCTGACCAGTGAAGAAAACCGCATTCTGGAAGCCCAACTGCGCACCCAACGCGAGTTGCTGAACTCGCTGCTGCAGGGCGGTGACACGCTGATCCTCGAGCTGACGAAACTGAAAGTCTCCAACAGCCAGCTGGAAGACGCGCTCAAAGAGGTGAACGAAGCCACTCACCGCTATCTGTTCTGGACCTCCGACGTGCGGCCTATCGACTTCAGCTGGCCGATTGAAATTGTGCAGGACCTGCGCCGGCTGATTTCGCTCGACACCTTCAGCCAGCTCGGCAAGGCCACCATGATGATGCTCACCAGCCGTCAGACGCTGTTCCCGCTCTTCGGAGCGCTGCTGTTGGTGGGCTTCAGCATCAGCTCCCGTAAACACTTCACGCGCTTCCTGGAGCGTTCCAGCGCCCGCGTCGGTAAAGTCACCCAGGATCACTTCTGGCTGACCATGCGCACGGTGTTCTGGTCAATTCTGGTGGCGTCTCCGTTGCCGGTGCTGTGGGCAACGCTGGGCTATGGTCTGCAGGAGGCGTGGCCCTACCCGCTTGCCGTGGCGATAGGCGACGGCGTCACCGCCACCGTGCCGCTCCTGTGGGTGGTGATGATTTGCGCCGCCTTCGCCCGTACCAACGGCCTGTTTATTGTTCACTTTGGCTGGCCGCAGCTCCGCGTGGCGCGCGCCATGCGCTATTACCTGATGAGCATCGGGCTTATCGTGCCGCTGATTATGGCGCTGATCATGTTCGATAATCTCAACGACCGTGAGTTCTCCGCATCGCTCGGTAGACTGTGCTTTATCCTGATCTGCGGCGCGCTAGCGGTGGTCACGCTCAGCCTGAAGCGCGCCGGAATTCCGCTCTATCTCGACAAAGAAGGCAACGGTGAAAACCGCATCAACCTGCTGCTGTGGAACCTGATGACCGGCGCGCCGCTGATCGCCATTTTCGCCGCCGCCGTGGGCTACCTCGCCACCGCGCAGGCTCTGCTGGCGCGCCTGGAGACCTCGGTAGCCATCTGGTTCCTGCTGCTGGTGATTTACCACGTCATCCGCCGCTGGATGCTGATCCAACGCCGCCGTCTGGCCTTTGACCGCGCGAAACACAAGCGTGCCGAAATGCTGGCGCACCGCGCCCGCGGCGAGGAAGAAACGCATGCCACCAGCCTGGAAGGGTCTGCCGAGCAGGAGGTGAGCGAAGTGAACCTCGATACCATCAGCGAGCAGTCGCTGCGTCTGGTACGCTCCATTCTGATGCTGATCGCGCTGGTGTCGGTGATCATCCTGTGGTCGGAAATCCACTCGGCGTTTGGCTTCCTCGAAAACATCTCCCTGTGGGACGTGACCTCAACGGTGCAGGGCGTGGAGAGCATTGAACCGATTACCCTCGGCGCCGTGCTCATCGCCATTCTGGTGCTGATTATCACCACCCAACTGGTGCGTAACCTCCCCGCGCTGCTGGAGCTGGCGATTCTGCAGCACCTGTCGCTGACACCGGGCACTGGCTATGCCATTACCACCATCACCAAATATCTGCTGCTGCTGATAGGCGGGCTGGTTGGGTTCTCGATGATTGGCATTGAGTGGTCGAAGCTGCAGTGGCTGGTCGCCGCGCTCGGTGTCGGTCTCGGCTTTGGCTTACAGGAGATTTTCGCCAACTTTATCTCCGGCCTGATCATCCTGTTTGAGAAGCCGATTCGTATTGGCGATACGGTCACCATTCGCGACCTGACCGGCAGCGTGACCAAAATCAACACCCGCGCCACCACCATCAGCGACTGGGACCGCAAAGAGATTATCGTGCCGAACAAGGCCTTTATCACCGAGCAGTTCATCAACTGGTCGCTGTCGGATTCGGTGACCCGCGTGGTGCTGAGTATTCCGGCCCCGTCGGATGCCAACAGCGAAGAGGTGGCGCAAATCCTGTTAACCGCCGCGCACCGCTGCTCGCTGGTGATTGACACACCTGCGCCGGAAGCATTCCTTGTGGATTTACAGCAGGGGATTCAGATTTTCGAGCTGCGTATCTACGCCGCCGAGATGGGCCACCGTATGCCGCTGCGCCACGAGCTGCACCAGCTGATTCTGGCGGGCTTTCGCGAGCACGGTATTGATATGCCGTTCCCACCGTTCCAGATGCGTCTGGAAAGTTTGAACGGTAAGAAATCCGCCACTACGCTGACCTCAACGGGCCGCGCCAGCCGCACGCCAGGCAGCCTGTAACAAAGGGGCTCGGTGCGCACCCTCTCCCTTGCAAAGGGAGAGGGCTGGGGTGAGGGTTTAGCTCTGTGCCGGAATGCCTCTCCCCAGCACCGTTAGATGCTGATTGTTTATTGAGTGCTCTTTCTGACTTTTCCTGTGCTGCCTCTCACCACCAGCGTCACCGGTAGCATCTCATCCGCCGCCGTGGCCTCTTCCAACAGCAGCCCTACCGCCCGGTAGCCCAACTGATGTTTATCTACCGCGATGGTAGTTAGCGCCGGACGGCTCCAGGCGGCGGGCTCAATATCGTCAAAGCCGACAATCGCAATATCCTGCGGTACACGGAACCCGCGCTGTTCGCAGATATTCATCGCGGCAATCGCTGTCACGTCGTTGTAGGCAAAAATGGCGTCCGGCGGCTCCGTCAGCGACAGTAGCTCATTCATCGCCGCGATCAGCGACTGGCTGGTATCCACCAGCGGCGAGGCGATCACTTCATACTCCGGCGGCATTATCATTTGCGACTCGTACAGCGCCTGACGGTAACCCTTCTCACGCTGGCGAATACTGTAGTGCGTGGCCGTGCTGGCGAGGAAAGCAATCCTCCTGCGGCCCGTGTCTATCAGGTGACGCGTCGCCAGATAACCACCACGCTGATTATCGACGTTAACGCACGGCAAGCCCGGCGCCCACAGATCAACCAGCACCATCGGCAGTTGGGTTTTCTGTACGGCCATAATCAGCGTGCTTTCAAAGTAACCTGCGCAGATCAGCGCGTCGGGATGATGTAGCGCGATCTGCTCCTCAACGTTATCGCCGGGGCCGATCGACAGAAAGCTCATCGCGATCCCTTTTTCGCGGCAGTGATCTTCCACGCCCAGCAGCAGCAGCGAGTAAAACGGCAGCGCGCGGGCGATATCATGCTGACGATGGAGCAAAAACAGCACGCGTTTTACCTTATCGCCGCGCAGACGAGAAAAGTCATACCCCATCTCCTGCGCCACCGCCATCACCCGCTGGCGGGTCTCCTCTTTAAGCCCCGGCTGCCCTTTTAGCGCCCGGGACACTGCAGCAACGGAAAGCCCGCACGCCTCGGCAATACTTCTGATCCTGACCGGCTTCGTCATGATACTCCCAAAAAGAAACAAATTTTTGTTCACTATAGTTTTATGCGCTTTTCACCGCAACGACCAATTTCCAGCCCCCCACGGCAACGCGCTGCCATGTATGGATAATGCCGCTATCTGCATGAAAAATATTGCTCAGATCGCGGCTAAACATGATCGTATTCACGCTTCGCCAACGGCTTTCTTTCCCTGAGCACGGGTTAATTTTTAAAGTAACAGCATCTTGTTTACTAAAAATGAGGTTTTATATGTTACTGGCAAAGGGTGTTAAGCAAGAGAACTACCTGCTCTCCAGCATCTGGTTTCTCTTTTTCTTCATCTGCTGGGGGGCCTGCTTCCCCTGGCTGTCGCTGTGGCTCACGGAAAAAATCGGCATCGATTCCACGGAAGTCGGCATGGTGTATACCTGCATCGCCATCGTGGCCGTGGTCTTCCAGCCGGTTTTCGGCATACTGGCCGACAAGCTCAATTTCCGTAAGCATCTGATGTGGATGCTGGCCGGTCTGATGATCGCCTTCGCTCCGTGGTGGATCTTCGTTTTCGCGCCGCTGCTGAAAATCAACATCATCGCCGGGGCCCTGGCGGGCGGCGCGTTTATCGGCCTGGCGTTTGGTTGCGGCTGCGGGATTTGCGAAGCGTGGATCGATAAAGTCTCGCGCCTCGAAGGCTTCGAATTTGGCCGCGCCAGAATGTGGGGCGGCATCGGCGCGGCGGTCGGAACGTTTATCTCCGGCAAGCTGTATGCCATCAATCCCGATTATATCTTTATCATGGCCAGCTGCGCGGGGCTGGTGCTGGCGGTACTACTGTGCTTCTTCCGTCCTGGCCAGCAGGGCGGCATGGACGCGCTGAATCCACAGCGTCTGAAGATCGATCGCGGCGACGTGTTCGCCCTGCTGAAAACCCGCCGCTTCTGGTTCCTGGTGCTCTACATGGTGGGCGTCGGCGCGGTGTATGAAACCTACGACCAGCAGTTTGCCGTTTACTACAGCAGCTTCTTCGAAACCCGTGAACGCGGCGCCGAAGTGTTTGGCTACCTCTACACGGTGCAAATCTTCCTCGACGCGTTAACCATGTTCTTCGCCCCGGCGATCGTCAACCGCATCGGGCCGAAGAACGCCCTGCTCTACTGCGGCTTTATCATGGCGTTCCGCATCATCGGCAGCGCGATGGCCACTGGCCCGATCCTGATATCCACCATGAAGCTGCTGCACGGCTTTGAAAGCTCAATTCTGATTATCGCCACGCTGAAATACATCTCAGCCAACTTCGACTGGCGGCTCTCCGCCACCGTCTACCTGATTGGCTTCCAGTTCGCCAAACAGTTCAGCCAGATTTTTATGAGCACTGCCATCGGCAACATGTACGACGTGATGGGTTTTAAAGAGTCCTACACCATCCTTGGCGCCATCGCCCTGTGCTTCACCGTTATTTCCGTCTTTACGCTTTCAGGCAACCGGGTGCTGCAACCCGCGCCTGCGGCTTAACTCTGTCATTCAGGAGTCGCTATGTCAGCCTTATTTACCGTGATTGAAAACGGCATCACCATGGTCTTTGATTTACAAGATCGGGCGCGCCTGCTGCACTTTTCCGCCCTACCGTTCGATGCTGAAACCCTCGGACACAACGCCGATGAACTGTCGCGTTTTAACCTGGTGGAGGTAAACATCTCCGGCCTTGATAAGCCGCTGGAGCGCCACGGCGCGGGCTTCACCGCCACCGCGCCTGGCTATACGCTTCGCTATCGCCAGCATCAAGATACCCGCAACGCCGATGGCCGCAAGCTGGTATTTACGCTGTTCGATAGGAATACCGCCGCCGAGGTAGAAGTACACTATCAGTTTTATACCCGGCTCTCACTGCTGCGAAGCTGGAGCGTCATCCGCAACCAGGGGAATGCGCCGTTTACCGTTGAGTACCTCTCCAGCTTTGTGATTAACGGCATCGAGAAAGAGAGCGCCAAAAACTGGGGCGACAATTTTAGCCTGCACATTCCCCACAACAGCTGGACCCGCGAGCTACAGTGGCGGCAATATACCTTCGACGAACTGGGCTTTATGCCATGCATCCAGAAGGGACTGCAGCGCTCATCCAAACCGTTGCACTACACCAACACCGGAGCGTGGTCGAGCAAAGAGTACCTGCCGATGGGCTATCTGGAAGATAAACACACTGGCGCAGGCCTGTTCTGGCAGATTGAGCACAACGGCTCCTGGCACTGGGAGATTGGCGATCAGGCCAACCATCTGTACCTGCAAATCGGCGGACCGAACGAGTTTTACCATCACTGGTTTAAACACCTACAGCCGGGCGATGAGTTCAGCTCGGTGCCGGTGGCGGTTGGCGTGACAAAATCGGGCTTTACCGACGCCATCGCGACTCTCACGCAGTACCGCCGCCGCACCCGTCGCGTTAACGACGATAACCAACGGCTGGGCGTCATCTTTAACGACTATATGAACTGCCTGTTCGGCGACCCCACCACCGCGAAATTGCTGCCGCTTATCGATGCCGCCGCCGAGGCGGGCGCGGAATACTTCTGCATCGACTGCGGCTGGTATGACAAAGGCGAATGGTGGAACGGCGTGGGTCAGTGGCAACCGAGCGCCGAGCGTTTCCCGGAAGGCATTCAGTACGTGATTGGCTACATCCGTGAGAAGGGATTGATTCCCGGCCTGTGGCTGGAGCTGGAGGTGATGGGTGTGAAGTCGCCGAAGCTGGCGGAAACCGACGACAGCTGGTTCTTTATGCGCCACGGTAAGAGAGTGTTTGACCGCAGCCGCTACCAGCTGGACTTCACCAGTCCGGCGGTACTGCGCCACGCCGACGAGGTTATTGACCGTCTGGTCACCGAATACGGCGTGGGCTACATCAAAATGGATTACAACATCGAACCGGGGATCGGTACCGAGCAACACGCCGACAGCGCCGGTGACGGCCTGCTTAAACACAACCGCGCGTATCTGGCGTGGCTCGATGCGGTCTTCGCCCGCTATCCGCAGCTGATTATTGAAAACTGTGGCAGCGGCGGTCTGCGCATGGACTACGCGATGCTGAGCCGCTGCTCGATTCAGTCCACCAGCGATCAGGAAGATTATCTCAAGTACGCCACCATTGCCGCCAACGCGCCAACGGCGGTGACACCTGAACAGGCCGCCATCTGGTCCTATCCGCTACGCGACGATGATGAGCAGGCGGTGATCTTTAACCAGGTGTCGGCGATGCTGCTGCGCATACACCAGAGCGGCCATCTGGCGGAGCTGTCCGGGCAAGGATTCCGTCAGGTACAGGATGCGATTCGCTACTACAAGACCCTACGCCAGCAGCTAAAAACGGCGCTGCCGTTCTGGCCGCTGGGGCTATCGAGCTTCACCGACGAGTGGGTAGCGCTGGGGATGCAGGCCGAGGATGGAAAAGTGTGGCTGGCGGTGTGGCGACGCGAAGGCGATCAGGCGAGCTGTGAACTCTCACTGACCGGGCTGAAAGGTAAGATAGTTCAGGGATATCCATCCACCGTGCAACACGCAACGGCCTGGGACAATGACGTATTAACGGTCACGATGCCGCCACGCTCGGCAGCGATTTTTGAGATTAGGCGTTAACAAACTGCCGGGTGGCGCTGCGCTTACCCGGCCTACCATTGCATCGTAGGCCCGATAAGCGTAGCGCCATCGGGCACTATTCCGTCGCCAGACTCGGCTGAACGTTGACGCGGCGATGATAGTTTTCATAAATCGCCATCGCCAGCAGCGAGAAGAAGATTGGCCCGCCGATCATCCACAGCGCGCTGCTCCAGTCTCCCGCCTCAATCACCGGCTGAATAACGGTAAAGATGTTGGCAAACGTCACCACCAGCACCACCACACTCGTCGCCAGCACGGTCGATATTTTGGTTTTGAAAATCACGAATGGGCGTTCAAGGCCTGCTTGCGCTTTAAAGAACGGGAAGGCCAGCGCGAGGAACAGGTACGGCAAAGTCATCGACACGTTCGCCATCAGCGTCAGTTTGTTGTAGAACGCCGATGCGGTATCGCCGCCAAACGACACCAGCAGGATAAACAGACTCACCAGCACGCACTGCATCCACATTGCCGTCGACGGCATGCCGTTTTCATTCAGCCGCGTCATGGAAGCGGGCCACAGCGCCTTCGGCGTGCCCTGAATAATCGCCTTCAGCGGCGAATAGCTGAGGGTAAAGAATGCGCCAGTATAGGCGAGGAACATCGACAACCCGGTAATACGCGCAAACCACACACCGACACTTGCCGCCGCTTCCGGCGACAGGTGCAGCGCGTTGCCCAATGTGGAACCGAGGCTGGTCATCAGCACGTAGGTAATATTGCCAAGGTTAACCGAACGGTCGCTGAGAATTTGCTGCCAGTTAGTGCTCACGCCCCACAGGAAAATCGCCAGTGAATAACCGATAGAAATAACAATTGCAGCGAATACAATCCCTTTGGCGAAGTTCTTTTCCGGCTTATCGGTTTTATCCACCAGACCGCCCACCGCTTCAATACCGCCGTAGGCAAAGATGGCGAAGACCACAAACGATAATACCGCCAGGCCAGATTGATAACCTGGGTTTGGTGAAGCGGTGAAATTAATCGGCTGGGCAAAGTGACCGCCGTTTAATAACAAAATCGCAATACTGACTAACAATAAAACTAAATTAAGACACATCACGGCGATACCGCCGACGGCGGTAATACGGGCGATTTTATTAATCCCTTTCGCCGCCACGGTGGTGACCAGTACCATCCAGATGACGGCCAGCAGGCCCACGACCTGGGTCGATTGCAGCCCCGCAACGCCCCAGTGCTGGGTCATATCCGAACCAAACAGGAACGTTGAAAACGGCACCCACACTTTCGCGGAAGTGCTGACCATCCAGATAACGTAAGACGAGAACCACATAAAGGTGCCAATAAACGCATAGCGTGGGCCTACGCTGTTATTCATCCAGGAATAGATCCCGCCCTCTTCTTTGCGGTAGGCCGATCCCATCTCAGCCATCATTAAGGCAAATGGAATAAAAAATAATAATGCTGAAAATATATACCAGGTGATGGCGCTATACCCCATCAGGTAAAACGCGGATGGACTATTGGCAAAACCAAAAACAGACGTAAATATCATTAGGATGAGACCGATCAGGCTCATCTTTTTTATTGATGGGGTCATTTGACCCTCCCTTAACTCTGGATCGTTTTTTTACACGTCGACAGGGCTACGCGCTGCAAACTTGTCAGAAACAAGGCAGTGGGGAATCGACGCGAGAATGTGCTGGCCGGATGATAGCAAATAACCAGAACTTTCTTGTGACCATAAAAGGGATTTAGGGATGATATGACTAGAAAATGGCGCATAAAGCGCCATTTTATTTTGTGAAAGAGAACGTTATCGAACTTATGCCCGATCCACGCTAAACGCCAGCACCTCAGACAAGGTCTCGACACCTAGCGCCAGCATAATCAGGCGATCGACGCCCAACGCCACGCCAGAGCAGTCCGGCAGACCGGCTGCCAGCGCGTCCAGCAGATTTTGATCGATCGGCTGCTGCGGCAGACCACGCGCGGCGCGTTTGCGGTTATCCTGCTCGAAACGCTGCTGCTGTTCGCGCGCGTCGGTCAGCTCATGGAAACCATTCGCCAGCTCCATCCCTTTAAAGTACACCTCGAAGCGCTCAGCGACGCGGTGATCTTCAGCGCTAATCTGCGCCAGCGATGCCTGGCTTGCCGGGAAGTGATAAACGAACGTCGGACGATCTTTACCAATGTGCGGTTCAACGCCGAAGGCAAACAGCAGTTGCAGTAACGTATCGCGATCTTCTTCGTTATCTGCGACGTTGCTGAGGTCGAGCTTCGCCGCCACTTCGCGCAGCAAGGTTTTATCAGCCGACAGCGGGTCAATTTCCAGATGGCGCTGGAACGCCTGCTGATAAGAAAGACTTTCCGCCGGTTGACACTCCAGCACCTGCTGCAGCAGATCGTCCACTTCGTTGATCAGGCGATACATATCGAAGTGCGGGCGATACCACTCCAGCATGGTGAATTCCGGGTTATGGTGACGGCCCATCTCTTCGTTACGAAAACTTCTGCACAGCTGAAATACCGGGCCACATCCCGCTGCCAACAGGCGCTTCATGTGGTACTCCGGGCTGGTCATCAGATAAAGGTTCATCCCCTGAGAATGACCCGGACCGACGAAACGCGTCTCAAACGGGACCAGATGTACGTCAGTCACCGTCGCCTGGCTCATGCATGGCGTCTCCACCTCCAGTACGCCGCGGTCAGCAAAGAAGCGACGGATTTCCGCCATCAACGCCGCGCGTTTTAACAGGTTAGGGATGGATGCGCTCGGCTGCCAGGTTGCCGTCTCGCTCATGGTTTTTTCTCCGATTTCAGACAAGGGCACGAAGTCTACCCGCAAGCGGCACATGACACAAATATTGCTCAGTAATTTCTCGCAGGGCAGAACAGAAGATTTCCTTAGGTAATTCCAGAACGTAATTCATCAGCTACAGTGATAAATAAAGCGCACATAACGACAAAAAAATCGAACACATCAAATTTCCCCATCAACCCGGCGGGTATACTGCTTTACCCATAAAGGAGCAGTGGAAACGTTTTTGCGCAGGCCACGTGATATCCCCCCACGTAGCGTGTTGTGAAATAACAATAATCTGGAGGAATGTCGTGCAAACCTTTCAAGCCGATCTTGCCATTATAGGCGCAGGCGGAGCGGGACTACGTGCTGCCATCGCAGCCGCTCAGGCCAACCCGCAAGCCAAAATTGCTTTGATCTCAAAAGTTTATCCTATGCGCAGCCACACCGTGGCCGCAGAAGGCGGTTCCGCCGCCGTCGCACAGGACCATGATAGCTTCGAGTACCATTTTCACGACACCGTCGCCGGCGGCGACTGGCTTTGCGAACAGGACGTTGTCGATTACTTCGTCCATCACTGCCCAACCGAAATGACCCAGCTAGAACAGTGGGGTTGCCCGTGGAGCCGCCGTCCTGATGGCAGCGTTAACGTCCGTCGCTTCGGCGGAATGAAGATTGAACGCACCTGGTTCGCCGCCGATAAAACCGGCTTCCACATGCTGCACACCCTGTTCCAGACCTCCTTACAGTTCCCGCAAATCCAGCGTTTTGATGAACACTTCGTCCTCGACATTCTGGTCGACGACGGTCAGGCCCGTGGCCTGGTGGCGATGAACATGATGGAAGGCACGCTGGTGCAGATTCGCGCCAACGCGGTGGTCATGGCGACCGGCGGCGCGGGCCGCGTGTATCGCTATAACACCAACGGCGGCATCGTTACCGGCGACGGCATGGGTATGGCGTTAAGCCACGGCGTCCCGCTGCGCGACATGGAATTCGTTCAGTATCACCCGACGGGTCTGCCGGGTTCCGGCATTCTGATGACTGAAGGCTGCCGCGGTGAAGGCGGTATTCTGGTCAACAAAAACGGCTACCGCTATCTGCAGGACTACGGCATGGGCCCGGAAACCCCGCTCGGCGAGCCGAAGAACAAATATATGGAGCTGGGCCCGCGCGACAAAGTCTCCCAGGCCTTCTGGCACGAATGGCGCAAAGGCAACACCATTCCGACGCCGCGCGGCGACGTGGTCTACCTCGACCTGCGCCACCTCGGCGAGAAAAAGCTTTTGGAGCGTCTGCCGTTTATCTGCGAGCTGGCGAAAGCCTACGTGGGCGTCGATCCGGTGAAAGAGCCGATTCCGGTGCGCCCGACCGCGCACTACACTATGGGCGGCATCGAAACCGACCAGCAGTGCGAAACCCGCATTAAAGGGCTGTTTGCCGTCGGCGAATGTTCCTCCGTGGGCCTGCACGGCGCTAACCGCCTCGGTTCCAACTCGCTGGCGGAACTGGTGGTCTTTGGCCGCATGGCCGGCGAACAGGCGATGGCCCGCGCGGCCACAGCCGGTGAAGCCAACGGCAGCGCGCTGGACGCGCAGGTCAGCGACATCGAAAACCGTCTGAAAGCGCTGGTGAACCAGGAAGGCAACGAAAACTGGTCGAAAATCCGCGATGAAATGGGCCTGTCGATGGAAGAAGGCTGCGGTATCTATCGTACGCCAGAGCTGATGCAGAAAACCATCGATAAACTGGCTGAACTGCAGGAGCGCTTCAAACGCGTACGCATTACCGACACCTCCAGCGTCTTCAACACCGACCTGCTCTACACCATTGAGCTGGGCCACGGTCTGAACGTCGCAGAATGTATGGCGCACTCGGCCATGGCGCGTAAAGAGTCGCGCGGCGCGCACCAGCGTCTGGATGAAGGCTGCACCGAACGTGATGACGTCAATTTCCTCAAGCATACCCTCGCCTTCCGCGACGCCGATGGCACCACCCGCCTCGACTACAGCGATGTGAAGATAACGACCCTGCCACCGGCAAAACGCGTGTACGGCGCGGAAGCTGAAGCGGCCGAGAAGAAGGAGACGGCGAATGGCTGAGATGCAGAATTTAAAAATTGAAATCGTGCGCTACAACCCGGAAGTGGACAGCGCGCCGCACAGCGCCTTCTATGAAGTGCCTTACGATGAGCAAACCTCACTGCTTGACGCGCTGGGCTACATCAAAGATAACCTCGCGCCTGACCTGAGCTATCGCTGGTCCTGCCGCATGGCAATCTGCGGCTCCTGCGGCATGATGGTCAACAAGGTGCCGAAACTCGCCTGTAAGACGTTCCTGCGCGAATACCCGAAAGGCATGAAGGTAGAAGCGCTGGCCAACTTCCCGATTGAGCGCGATCTGGTGGTCGATATGACCCACTTTATCGAGAGCCTGGAGGCCATCAAGCCGTATATTATCGGCAACCCACGCACGCCGGAGCAGGGTCCCAATAAGCAAACCCCGGCGCAGATGGCGAAATACCATCAGTTCTCCGGCTGCATCAACTGCGGTCTGTGTTACGCCGCCTGCCCGCAGTTTGGCCTGAACCCTGAGTTCATCGGCCCGGCGGCGATTACCCTGGCGCATCGCTACAACGAAGACAGTCGCGACCACGGCAAGAAGGAGCGTATGGCACAGTTGAACAGCCAGAATGGCGTGTGGACTTGTACCTTTGTCGGCTACTGCTCCGAAGTGTGCCCGAAACACGTCGACCCGGCCGCCGCTATTCAGCAGGGAAAAGTGGAAAGCTCGAAAGACTTTCTTATCGCTACCCTGAAACCACGCTAAGGAGTGCATGATGACGACTAAACGCAAACCCTATGTACGGCCAATGCCGTCCACCTGGTGGAAAAAGCTGCCGTTTTATCGCTTCTATATGCTGCGTGAAGGCACGGCGGTGCCAACGGTGTGGTTCAGCATCGTGCTGATCTACGGCCTGTTTGCACTGAAGCACGGCGCGGAAAGCTGGGCAGGTTACGTCGGTTTTCTGCAAAACCCGATCGTCGTGGTGTTGAACCTGATCACCCTGGCCGCCGCGCTACTGCACACCAAAACCTGGTTCGAACTGGCGCCGAAAGCCGCCAATATCATCGTGAAAAGCGAAAAAATGGGGCCGGAGCCAATCATCAAAGGGCTTTGGGTGGTGACCGCGGTGGTCAGCGTGGTGATTCTGTTTATCGCCCTGTTCTGGTAAGGAGACTGGCATGATTAACCCTAATCCAAAACGTTCCGATGAGCCGGTATTCTGGGGCCTGTTCGGCGCGGGCGGCATGTGGAGCGCAATCATCGCGCCGGTGATGGTGCTGTTAGTCGGCATCCTGTTGCCGCTGATGGCCTCCGGCGACGCGTTCAGCTACGAACGCGTACTGGGCTTCGCTCAGAGCCTGATTGGCCGCGCGTTTATCTTCCTGATGATCGTCCTGCCGCTGTGGTGCGGTTTACACCGTATTCACCACGCGATGCACGACCTGAAAATCCACGTGCCTAACGGCAAATGGGTGTTCTACGGTCTGGCAGCCATTCTGACGGTGGTGACGCTGGTCGGCGTGCTGTTTATTTAACCTAATTGGCGCTGTGCAAGGCCTGTAGGCCTGATAAGCGCAGCGCCATCAGGCGAATTGCCGGATGGCGGCTACGCCTTATCCGGCCTACAATGGCCGCCAAAACCTTAATGTGCGCTTATCTTTAAGCCAATAATCCCCACGACAATCAGCGCCAGGCTGGCGATACGCATCGGGCTGGCGGACTCGCCCAGCAGCAGAATACCGGTAATCGCTGCGCCTACTGCGCCAATCCCCGTCCACACCGCATAGGCCGTGCCCACTGGCAGGCTTTTCATCGCCCACGACAGCAGCGCCATACTAACGACCATCGCCACGATGGTAATAACGCTCGGCACCAGACGGCTAAAACCGTGAGTGTATTTCAGGCCAACGGCCCAGACCACTTCAAGAAGGCCGGCAATAAAGAGAATTAACCAGGACATGTTTGGCTCCATAACGATGGGGCCGTCCCCGGATGAGAGATACGCTTACAGGTCGTCCCGCAAGGTGTTAGAAAAAACACGGGCAGTATAGGACACGAAAAACGACGGTACAACAGCGTGTTGTACCGTCACTATGGATTTATTGCTGCGCCTTGGTTGCTGCCCCAGAAATCGCGCTACCACCGTCTGAAATATCTTCACCAATGCCTCGTGTCGTATTACAGGCGGTCAGGGCAGAGGAAAGAACCAGAACCGTAAAAAATGCTGCAATCGCTTTTTTCACCATAATGTCATCCTTAATAGCCAGTTTTCGTTATCTTGCTTCATAAGCATAGACAACTTCGCCCAGCATGTTGGATTTGAGCGATTTTTTTCAGACTAAGACGAAGCGGCAAAACGATAAGGGGAATGGCTGGCGCAGCAGGGCTGCTGCGCCGAACGGATCAAAGCATGAATTACTTCACGCGGGATACGTATTCGCCGGAGCGGGTATCCACTTTGATCACTTCGCCAATCTGGACGAACAGCGGAACTTTAACCACTGCGCCAGTAGACAGGGTAGCCGGCTTGCCGCCAGTACCTGCGGTGTCGCCTTTCAGACCTGGATCGGTTTCAACGATTTCCAGTTCTACGAAGTTCGGCGGGGTCACTGCGATCGGCTGGCCGTTCCACAGGGTCACGATGCACTCAGCCTGGTCCAGCAGCCACTTCGCGTTGTCACCGATCGCTTTCGCGTCAGCGGACAGCTGTTCGAAGGTTTCGTTGTTCATGAAGTGCCAGAACTCACCGTCGTTGTACAGGTAAGTCAGGTTCATATCGATAACGTCTGCGCCTTCAGCGGAATCGGTAGATTTGAAGGTTTTCTCTACGCGGGTGCCGGTCAGCAGACGACGCAGCTTAACGCGCGCGAACGCCTGACCTTTACCTGGTTTAACGAATTCGCTGGCTTCAACCGCGTACGGTTCGCCGTCCATCATGATTTTAAGACCAGCACGGAAATCGTTGCTATAGTAAGTCGCCATAAGGCCCTCTGAAATTGTTAAATGGTAGCTAAGCCACAAAATGGCGCATATTGTAACCCTAAATACCCCATCCAGAGAAGATTGGTTGATGCAACTTGCCGATGTTCTCACCGATCCGGATGAACTATTCCGTCTTTTGAATATAGACGCCGATGAAAATTTGCTTGCTGGCCGTGAGGCTAAGCGTCTTTTCGCCCTGCGCGTCCCGCGTGCGTTCGTCGCACGCATGGAGAAAGGCAACCCGAACGATCCTCTTTTACGTCAGGTACTTACTGCACAAGAAGAGTTTGTTACCGCGCCGGGATTCTCCACCGATCCGCTGGAAGAACAGCACAGCGTGGTACCCGGTTTGCTGCACAAGTACCACAACCGCGCCCTGCTGCTGGTGAAAGGCGGCTGTGCGGTAAATTGTCGCTATTGTTTCCGTCGCCACTTCCCGTATGCCGAAAACCAGGGCAATAAGCGTAACTGGCAGGCGGCGCTGGACTACGTGAGCGCGCATCCTGAGCTCGACGAAATCATCTTCTCCGGCGGCGACCCGCTGATGGCGAAGGACCACGAGCTGGACTGGCTGCTCACTCACTTAGAGGCGATCCCGCATATTAAGCGTCTGCGCATTCACAGCCGGCTGCCAATCGTCATCCCGGCGCGTATTACCGACGCGCTGGTCGAACGTTTTGCACGCTCGTCATTGCAGATCTTGCTGGTGAATCATATCAATCACGCCAATGAAATCGACGCTGAGTTCCGCGCCGCCATGTCGCGCCTGCGCCGTATCGGCGTCACGCTGCTTAACCAGAGCGTACTGCTGCGTGGCGTGAACGATAACGCTCAAACGCTGGCAAATCTCAGTAACGCGCTGTTTGACGCCGGCGTGATGCCCTATTACCTGCACGTGTTGGATAAAGTGCAGGGCGCGGCGCATTTCCTCGTCAGCGATGACGAAGCACGAGAGATTATGCGGGAGCTGTTAACGCTGGTCTCCGGCTATATGGTGCCGAAGCTGGCACGTGAAATTGGCGGTGAGCCAAGCAAAACGCCGCTGGATTTGCAGCTGCGCCAGCGGTAAGAGGATAGAGCCAACCCTCTCTTAATGACTAAGAGAGGGTGTACAGCGCATCAGTTCGGGCACTTATAAACCTGGCCGTTCATTTCGCTGTCGGTAGGAACAAAGCTGGAGAGCATGCCTTGCGTCGGGCTGCTGACACCGTAAATCACGTTGCCGCCCATTTCGGCCGCATGGTTGCGCAGCGCGTTTGCCGCCCCGCGCATTGAACCGCCTTCTGCGCCCTGCTGGCCGGAAAGCCAGTTGCTCTGCGCGCCGTTAGCAGTACCCAGCAGCTGGCATTCTGCCCCCGGCTTATCTTCGACAAAGCGCACGCTCTGGCCGGCTGAGGTCAGCTCGGTGGTAGAGCTACAGCCCGCTAACAGCAATGCCGCGCCGACAATCCCTGCTAAAAATTTTACCTGCATGTTATTCCCCACAATCAATGAGCTGGACGCATGTCGTCCGTGTGTAAACCTTATACTAAAAAGATGACCAAAAGAAAAACCCCCGCGCATTTCTGCTACCGATATTGCACATCATTCGCCTCATCCCCCTAAACAAATTCTGATATTACTCCCCGGGATATCGTCTTTTCACACTCAATCGTCTTTAGTGTTGCTGGCGTACAACTTTTGTTCGCTACACAGCACAATCAAAAAGGAGACGATATGAGTAAAACATCCTCAGGAGAGAGGAACGTCACATGGGTGGGTTATCTGGCTTTTTTTCTGACCATTATTTTCTTCTCCGGTTTTTTCGCCAAAAGCACAGAGTGGTGGCGGGTGTTTGATTTTACCGTACTGAACGGCAGTTTTGGCCAGGTTAACGCCGAAGGGCAAAACGCGCTGTCGTTCCGCGGCATCGGCGGCACTGGAGCCAAAGATGGCTTTTTATTCGTGCTGGAGCTGGCGCCCTCGGTGATTTTATCGCTTGGCATCATCGCGGTAACCGAAGGGCTTGGCGGGCTGCGCGCCGCGCAGCAGCTAATGACGCCGATACTGCGACCGCTATTAGGTATTCCGGGCATTTGCTCGTTGGCACTGATCGCCAACCTGCAAAATACCGACGCCGCGGCGGGCATGACCAAAGAGCTCACCGATGAAGGGGCCATCAGCGATCGGGAGCGGGCGATTTTCGCCACTTTCCAGACCAGCGGTAGCGCCATCATCACTAACTATTTCTCCTCCGGCGCCGCCCTGTTTACGGTGGTGACCGTTCCTGTCATCACACCGCTAGCCGTGATTCTGGTGTTTAAGTTCATCGGCGCTAATTTCTTACGTCTGTGGATCGCGCAAATGGAAAACCGTCATAACCAGGAGGATAAAAATGATCGCCCAGCCGCGTAAGAATGTGATGGATATGTTTATCGACGGTGCCCGCCGCGGTTTTACCATCGCCACCACCAGCCTGCTACCCAACGTCGTGATGGCGTTTGTCATTATTCAGGCGCTGAAGGTCACCGGGTTACTGGATATTGTCGGCAAAGTGTGTGAGCCGATTATGGCGCTGTGGGGGCTTCCCGGCGAAGCAGCGACCGTTCTACTGGCGTCGGTAATGAGTATGGGCGGCGGCGTAGGCGTCTGCGCCAGCCTGGTGGCGGCCGGTACGCTCAGTGGTCACGATGCTACCGTCCTGCTGCCCGCCATCTACCTGATGGGCAACCCGGTGCAAAATACTGGCCGCTGTCTTGGCACCGCCGGCGTTAACCCTAAATACTATCCGCATATTATTGCCATCTGCGTCATCAACGCCCTGCTCTCTATGTGGGTGATGCAGCTTCTTTTCTAAGGGAAAACCATGAACTTTTCATTACTGGAACCCCGCTTATTTCGCAATGCGCATCTCTATGACCCTGACGATCGGGGTATCTGCGATCTGCTGGTCGCTGGGGGAAAAATTGTCGCCATCACCAACGCAAACAGCGAAAGCGTCCCCGAAGCATGCCCGGTCAGCGATCTCAACGGGGCTATCGTCTGCCCAGGATTTATCGATCAGCACGTCCATCTGATTGGCGGCGGCGGAGAAGCGGGCCCACACACCCGGACGCCGGAGGTCAGGTTGTCAAAACTGGTTGAGGCGGGAGTCACCGCCGTCGTTGGCCTGCTCGGCACCGATGGAACAACACGTCATCCGGAGTCATTGCTGGCAAAAACACGCGCCCTGGAGTTCGAAGGAATCAGCGCCTGGATGCTCACCGGCGCTTACGGATTGCCTTCGCCAACCATTACCGATAGCGTGCAAAAAGACGTCGCGCTGATTGATAAAATCATCGGCGTGAAATGCGCCATCTCCGATCACCGTTCCTCAGCGCCCGATACCCATCAGCTTGCCAATATGGCAGCACAGTCTCGCGTAGGCGGGCTGCTTGGGGCGAAAGCAGGCATCTCCGTGTTCCACCTCGGCAATAGCCCCCGCCTGCTGGAACCACTATATGAAATATTGCGCACAGCCGACGTACCGATCACCAAACTACTGCCTACCCACGTCAATCGCGCACAGGCGTTGTTCCAGGCGGCGCTACGTTATGCCAGCGAAGGCGGCTATATTGATATTACCACCAGCATCAACGAGCCTATTGATCCGGCAAGCGCCATCGTGATGGCCCGTGAAGCGCAGGTCCCGCTCGCACGGCTAACGTTAAGCTCCGACGGCAACGGCAGTCAGCCAGAATTTGACCGCCACGGCAACCTGATCGGCTTTGGCGTCGCCGGGTTCGAGTCGCTGCTGGAGACGCTGCAACAGCTGGTTCAGCAGCATCATCTGCCGCTGGAAGAGGCGCTGCTGCCGCTGACCCGCAACGTCGCGGAGTTTCTCGGACTGACGCATAAAGGCCGGCTTATACCCGCTTGTGACGCGGATTTTCTGGTGTTGGAAGCAGATTTACGGATTCGGGAAGTATGGGCCAGGGGCCGCCAGATGGTCCGAGACGGTCACGCCTGTGTGAAAGGCACCTTTGAGTAACAAAACCGAGAGATAAAAAAACCCGAGCATCACTGCTCGGGTTTCTTGTCGCTAAAGCGGTTAGCGCACGATTACATCATGCCGCCCATACCACCCATGCCGCCCATACCGCCAGCAGCACCTAAATCAGGCGCGTCGCCTTTCGGCAGGTCGGTCACCATGCACTCGGTGGTGATCATCAGGCCAGCAACGGAAGCTGCGTACTGCAGAGCAGAACGGGTCACTTTAGTTGGGTCGAGGATACCGAAGTCGATCATGTTGCCGTATTCTTCAGTAGCTGCGTTGTAACCGTAGTTACCTTCGCCCGCTTTCACGTTGTTCGCCACAACAGACGGTTCTTCACCGGCGTTGGAAACGATCTGACGCAGCGGTGCTTCCATTGCGCGCAGCGCAACTTTGATACCGACGTTCTGATCTTCGTTCTGAGCAGTCAGGCCAGCCAGTTTAGCGGCAACGCGAACCAGCGCGACACCACCACCAGCAACCACGCCTTCTTCTACCGCAGCACGGGTCGCGTGCAGGGCGTCATCAACGCGTGCTTTCTTCTCTTTCATTTCAACTTCGGTCGCCGCACCGACTTTGATTACCGCAACGCCGCCAGCCAGTTTCGCTACGCGTTCCTGCAGTTTTTCACGGTCGTAGTCAGAAGTTGCTTCTTCAATCTGTTTGCGGATCTGAGCAACGCGGCCCTGGATCGCAGCTTCTTCACCCACGCCATCGATGATGGTGGTGGTGTCTTTGTTGATCACAACGCGTTTCGCCTGACCCAGGTCTTCCAGAGTCGCTTTTTCCAGCTCCATACCGATCTCTTCAGAGATAACGGTACCGCCGGTCAGGGTTGCGATGTCCTGCAGCATAGCTTTACGACGGTCGCCGAAGCCCGGTGCTTTAACAGCAGCGACTTTCACGATACCGCGCATGGTGTTGACCACCAGAGTAGCCAGCGCTTCGCCTTCAACGTCTTCAGCGATGATAACCAGCGGTTTGCCTGCTTTCGCAACGGCTTCCAGAACCGGCAGCATTTCGCGGATGTTGGAGACTTTTTTGTCAGCCAGCAGGATGAACGGGCTTTCCAGCTCAACAGCACCGGTTTCCGGTTTGTTGATGAAGTACGGGGACAGGTAGCCACGGTCGAACTGCATACCTTCTACTACGTCCAGTTCGTCTTCCAGGCCGGTACCGTCTTCAACGGTGATCACGCCTTCTTTACCGACTTTGTCCATCGCTTCAGCGATCAGTTTACCTACGGTTTCGTCGGAGTTAGCGGAGATAGTACCTACCTGAGCAATGGCTTTAGAGTCAGAGCACGGTACGGACAGCGCTTTCAGTTCTTCAACAGCGGAAGCGACAGCTTTGTCGATACCACGTTTCAGATCCATCGGGTTCATGCCCGCAGCAACAGCTTTCAGGCCTTCGGTGATGATAGCCTGCGCCAGTACGGTGGCGGTGGTGGTACCGTCGCCTGCAGCGTCGTTCGCTTTAGAGGCCACTTCTTTCACCATCTGCGCGCCCATGTTTTCGAACTTGTCTTCCAGCTCGATTTCACGTGCTACGGATACGCCATCTTTAGTGATGGTCGGTGCGCCGAAGGATTTGTCCAGCACTACGTTACGGCCTTTCGGGCCCAGGGTCACTTTAACTGCGTCTGCCAGTACGTTAACGCCGCGCAGCATTTTCACACGAGCGTCGTTACCAAATTTTACGTCTTTAGCTGCCATTTCTTCTATTCCTCAAATTCGTTCGCGCGTAGCTCTTACGCTTCAACAATTGCCAGGATGTCGCTTTCAGACATGATCAACACTTCTTCATTGTCGATCTTCTCAGATTTCACGCCGTAGCCATCGTTGAAAATCACGATGTCACCAACTTTAACGTCCAGCGGCTGCACGGTTCCGTTTTCCAGGATGCGGCCCTTACCGACAGCGATGATTTCGCCACGAGTTGATTTTGCTGCCGCAGAACCGGTCAGGACGATGCCGCCAGCAGATTTGGTTTCAACTTCTTTGCGTTTGACGATCACACGATCATGTAACGGACGAATACTCATTGATAGCTCTCCTTTGAGAAAGTCATTATCAGTTATGGGTGACGCCGGGCCGTACACGGTTTTCCGGCTAGTGCCAGAGAGATGGGGGTGGTTATTTTGGCCTTCAAGGGGTCACCCTAAAAAAAATTTCGTACCCGATACGAATCGCGATAAATCGCTGAAATACCGGCTTAGAACAGCACAATGCCGCGGGGTCATAAGAAGAGGTGATGTGTTAAAATTTTGCCCTTTGCCAGGGTATGGAAACAAGTCATGTCAGGTCTGAAACAGGAGTTGGGTTTCGCTCAGGGAGTGGGGTTATTGTCGACGTCGCTGCTGGGCACCGGCGTGTTCGCCGTTCCGGCGCTGGGCGCCATCGTCGCCGGGGAGACCAGCCTGTGGGCCTGGCCGGCGCTAATCGTACTGGTTTTCCCGGTGGCGATCGTCTTCGCGCTGCTTGGCCGGCACTTCCCCAGCGCAGGCGGCGTCGCGCACTTTGTGGAGATGGCCTTTGGCCCGCGCCTGGCACGCGTCACCGGCTGGTTGTTCCTGTCGGTGATCCCCGTCGGTCTGCCCGCCGCGCTGCACATCGCCTCGGGCTTTACCCAGGCGCTATTTGGCTGGCACGGCTGGCAACTGCTGATGGCTGAAATGGCTACGCTCGGCCTCGTCTGGTGGCTGGGCCTGCGCGGCGCCAGTTCGAGCGCGAACCTGCAAACGCTGGTTGCGATATTAATTGTCGCCCTGCTGGCCGCAATCTGGGTCTATGGCGATATCTCATTGAAAGCCATCCCTTTCCCGGCGCTTCCGGATGTCGAAATATCGCCGCTATTCGCCGCGCTGTCGGTCATGTTCTGGTGCTTTGTCGGCCTGGAGGCGTTTGCCCATATGGCCTCGGAGTTCCGCCATCCGGAGCGTGACTTCCCGCGTGCGCTGATCGTCGGCCTGCTGCTAGCGGGTATCGTCTACTGGGCTTGTACGGTGCTGGTACTGCACTTCCACGCTTACGGGGCCGCCAACACCGCCGCTGCGTCGCTGCCGACCATCGTGGTACAGCTGTTCGGCGTGCAGGCGCTGTGGGTGGCAAGCGTGGTCGGGTTCCTCGCCTGCTTCGCCAGCCTTAACATCTATATCCAAAGCTTTGCCCGGCTGGTGTGGTCGCAGGCGCAGCATAAGCCAGAGAGCTATCTGGCTCGCCTCTCCCCCGGCCTGGTGCCGCGCAACGCGTTAAGCGTGGTGATTGGCAGCTGCATGGTGAGCACGCTGGCCAGCTACTGGCTTAACATCAATCTGGATGCGCTCATCATTTACGCCAACGGCATTTTTATCATGATTTATCTGCTGTGCATGCTGGCAGGCTGCAAGCTGCTCAGCGGGCGTTACCGGGTATTGTCGGTGATGGGCGTGGCGCTGTGCCTGCTACTGCTGGCGATGGTGGGGTGGAAGAGCCTGTACGCGGTGATAATGCTGGCTGCGCTGTGGGTGCTGCTGCCGAAAAGGAAGGCATAGACTTAAAAAGCCGGAGTGCATAACGCGCTCCGGCTTTTATCATTACGATGGCTTAAGGACGGCTATCGTCTTTATGGTCCAGTTGGTCAGGGCGCTCGTCTTTACGCTGATACTCCCCGTCAAAGGTCTGCCCGCCGTTGGTGCCACCGGCAAAACCGCCACCCGGCATGCGCCCAAAATGCAGGTGCGGCATCAGCTTCACGGTCAGGTGCTTCTGCACCGGCGGCAACAACAGTACCAGCCCCAGGAAGTCGGTAAAGAAGCCCGGCAGAAGCAGCAGAAGGCCCGCGAGGATCAGCGATACGCTTTTGATCATCTCCGCCGCCGGGCTTTCGCCCGCCTGCATTTTTTCCTGCATCAGCATCAGGTTTTTGAAGCCCTGGTTACGGACCAGCGACATGCCGATCACCGAGGTAAAAATAACCAGAATCAACGTCATCAGGACGCCAAACACATGGGCGACCTGGATAAAAATAGAGATCTCAATGTAAACATAGAGAAATATGGCAATTAACGGTATCCAGCGCACTGGCATCTCCTGTGAAGTCAACAACGCGTATCACGCGCTTGCAGCGAGTCATCATTCTCTGCACTAAATTGAAATGGTGGTGAATCGCCGCATTTCAATCAGCGGCGGCCCATATTTTTGTCAACAATCGTCAAGCGGTGATTCATTTCACAAATCAATAATTCTTATCAGTTACGTCTGATAATAAGTGATCCAGATTACTGCAATCCGCTATCATCAGCATATGATCATGGACACCGGGCCGTTTAAGGAAATAATCTGCGGTCAGAAAAACGCATGACCACAAAAATCCTGCGTATTTGGTGAAATCATTGGCAGCTCGCAAAAGAAGGTTCACATGCTAAACAACATTCGTATCGAAGAAGATCTGTTAGGTACCAGGGAAGTTCCTGCTGACGCTTACTACGGCGTTCATACTCTGAGAGCGATTGAAAACTTTTACATCAGTAATAGTAAAATCAGCGACATCCCGGAGTTCGTTCGCGGGATGGTCATGGTGAAGAAAGCGGCGGCCCTGGCGAACAAAGAGCTACAAACCATTCCTAAGGGTGTGGCGAATGCCATCATTGCGGCCTGTGATGAAGTTCTGAATAACGGCAAATGCATGGATCAGTTCCCGGTAGACGTCTATCAGGGCGGCGCGGGCACCTCTGTCAACATGAACACCAACGAAGTACTGGCGAACATCGGCCTGGAGCTGATGGGCCACCAGAAAGGTGAATACCAGTACCTGAACCCGAATGACCACGTCAACAAATGCCAGTCCACTAACGATGCCTACCCGACCGGTTTCCGCATCGCGGTGTACGCCTCTATTGTGAAGCTGGTTGACGCCATTCATCAGTTAGGTGAAGGCTTCCAGCGTAAAGCCGTTGAGTTCCAGGACGTGCTGAAAATGGGCCGTACCCAGCTGCAGGACGCGGTACCAATGACCCTGGGCCAGGAATTCCACGCCTTCAGCGTGCTGCTGAACGAAGAGACCAAAAACCTGCTGCGCACCGCGGAGCTGCTGCTGGAAGTAAACCTTGGCGCCACCGCCATCGGTACCCGTCTGAACACCCCGGATGGCTACCAGCAGTTAGCGGTACAGAAACTGGCGGAAGTCAGTAATCTGCCGGTCGTTCCGGCAGAAGATCTGATTGAAGCGACCTCCGACTGCGGCGCATACGTCATGGTCCACAGCTCGCTGAAACGCCTGGCGGTGAAAATGTCGAAGATCTGCAACGACCTTCGCCTGCTCTCCTCCGGCCCGCGCGCAGGCCTGAATGAAATCAACCTGCCGGAGCTGCAGGCCGGTTCTTCTATCATGCCAGCCAAAGTGAACCCGGTCGTTCCAGAAGTCGTGAACCAGGTGTGCTTCAAGGTTATCGGCAACGACACCACCGTCACCATGGCGTCTGAAGCGGGCCAGCTGCAGCTGAACGTGATGGAGCCGGTGATTGGCCAGGCGCTGTTTGAGTCTATCCACATCCTGACTAACGCCTGCTACAACCTGCTGGAAAAATGCGTCGACGGCATCACCGCGAACAAAGAAGTGTGCGAAAGCTACGTCTACAACTCTATTGGTATCGTCACCTACCTGAACCCGTTCATCGGCCACCACAACGGCGATATCGTCGGGAAAATCTGTGCCGAAACCGGAAAGAGCGTGCGTGAAGTGGTACTGGAGCGCGGCCTGCTGACGGAAGCGGAGCTGGACGACATCTTCTCGCCGCAGAACCTGATGCACCCGGCCTACAAAGCGAAGCGTTATACCGATGAAAGCGAACAATAGTCTTTCTGACTAATAAACTGAGGCATGTCATGATGACATGCCTTTTTTGTTTCTACAATTCACGAAAACACAACAATTACATATCAACTTGGTAAACAAGGAAGGCTAATATGTTTGGAGCAGAACTGGTCATTGTGCTTCTTGCCATCTACCTGGGGGCAAGACTCGGGGGGATAGGCATCGGCTTTGCCGGCGGCTTCGGCGTGCTGGTGCTGACGCTGATTTTTCAAATAAAACCCGGCGCCATACCGTTTGACGTCATTGAAATCATTATGGCGGTTATCGCCGCGATTGCCGCCATGCAAATCGCCGGCGGGATGGATTATCTTGTCAGCCTCGCCGAACGACTGCTGCGTCGGCACCCCAAATACATCACTTTCCTCGCTCCGCTGGTCACCTGGTTTATGACCATCCTCGCGGGGACCGGACACACCGCGTTCTCCACGCTACCGGTGATTACCGAAGTGGCGAAAGAACAGGGCATCCGCCCTTCCCGCCCGCTCTCCATCGCCGTGGTGGCCTCGCAGATTGCGATTACCGCCTCGCCGATTTCGGCGGCGGTGGTGTTCTTCGCCGGTATCCTTGAACCGATGGGCGTGAGCTACCTGACGCTGCTGGCTATCTGTATTCCGGTAACGCTGATAGCCGTCCTGCTGACCTCCATCGTTTGTAACTTCCTCGGCTGCGAACTGAAGGACGACCCGGTGTACCAGGAGCGTCTGGCCAAAGGGGAAGTACGCCTGCGCGGCAGCAAGGTCTTTGAGCTGAAGCCGCACGCTAAGCGCTCGGTGCTGCTGTTCCTGGTCGGCATTGTCGCGGTGATGTTCTACGCCACCGCCATCAGCGATACGGTAGGGTTGATTCAAAACCCGGTACTACCGCGTAACGAAGCGATTGTGGTGTTTATGCTGACCATCGCCACGCTGATCTGCATCACCTGTAAAGTCGATACCGGTGAAATCCTCAACGCCAGCACCTTTAAGTCCGGGATGAGCGCCTGCGTGTGCGTGCTGGGCGTCGCGTGGCTGGGTGATACCTTCGTGAAAGCGCACATCGCCGATATTCAGGCGGTAGCGGGCGATCTGCTGCACAACTACCCGTGGCTGCTGGCGGTGGTGCTGTTCTTTGCCGCAACGCTGCTCTACTCCCAGGCGGCGACCACGAAAGCGCTGATGCCTGCGGCGCTGATGCTTGGCGTCACCCCGCTGACGGCAATTGCGTCTTTCGCCGCCGTCTCCGCGCTGTTCGTATTGCCGACCTACCCAACGCTGCTGGCGGCGGTAGAGATGGACGACACCGGCTCCACTCGGATCGGCAAATACGTGTTTAACCACGCGTTTCTGATCCCGGGGGTGATTGCCATTGCCCTCTGTGTCATCCTCGGCTTCATCTTCGGCGGGTTAATGCTCTAACCCTGTGACGCTGTGTAAAAATCGTTAAGGTCGGGCCGCTCTGCGGCCCGATTCACTCAACCCTCTCCAGGTGCCGTGCTATAGTGCCTCTTTTCATCGATAACGAGGTTTACAATGAGCACTCCCGACGCTGTAGTGGTCCTCTGTACTGCTCCGGATGAAGCCACCGCCCAGGACCTGGCAGCCAAAGTGCTGGCAGAGAAATTAGCGGCCTGCGCCACCCTGCTACCCGGCGCGACCTCGCTATACTATTGGGAGGGGAAGCTCGAGCAGGAGTATGAAGTACAGATGCTGCTAAAAACCGATCTTGCCCACCAGCAGGCGTTGCTGGACTGCCTGAAGGCGCATCACCCGTACCAAACGCCAGAATTGTTAGTGTTACCCGTTACTCACGCAGATGTTGATTATCTCTCATGGCTCAACGCATCCTTACGCTGATCCTGCTGCTGTGCAGCACCTCAGCCTTCGCCGCCGGGTTATTTGATGGACCCGGCCGCAGCAATTTTATTCCTGCTGATCAAGCCTTTGCCTTTGATTTTCAGCAGAACCAGCATGACGTAAACCTGAGCTGGCAGGTGAAAGAGGGCTACTACCTCTATCGCCAGCAGATCAAAATTAGCCCGGCCAACGCCAGCATTGCTCCGCTACAGCTCCCCAAAGGCGAACCGCATAACGACGAGTTCTACGGCAAAAGCGAAATCTACCGCCAACGCCTGGTGGTGCCAGTGACGTTGACACAGGCCAGCCACGGCGCGACGCTGACGGTGACCTATCAGGGCTGCGCCGACGCGGGGTTCTGCTACCCGCCGGAAACCCGAACCGTGCCGCTGAACGCGGTCTCTGCCCTTTCCCCCTCCGGGGAGAGTGGCGACACCAGCGCGGACTTACCATTCTCCGCCCTCTGGGCCCTATTAATCGGCATCGGCATCGCCTTCACCCCCTGCGTGCTGCCGATGTATCCGCTGATCTCCGGCATCGTCCTCGGCGGTAAACAGCGCCTCTCTACCGCTCGCGCGCTGCTGCTGGCCTTTATCTACGTGCAGGGGATGGCGCTGACCTACACCGCCCTCGGCCTGGTGGTGGCCGCCGCCGGGATGCAGTTCCAGGCCGCGTTGCAACATCCGTATGTGCTGATCGGCCTGTCGGCGGTGTTTATCCTGCTGGCGCTGTCGATGTTTGGCGCCTTCTCGCTCCAACTGCCATCTTCCTTGCAGACCCGCCTCACCCTGATGAGCAACCGCCAGCAGGGCGGCTCCCTCGGTGGCGTGTTCACCATGGGGGCGATTGCCGGGCTGATTTGCTCGCCGTGCACCACCGCGCCGCTGAGCGCCATTCTGCTGTATATCGCCCAGAGCGGTAACCTGTGGCTTGGCGGTGGTACGCTGTACCTGTACGCGCTGGGCATGGGGCTGCCGCTGATTCTGGTCACCGTATTCGGCAACCGCCTGCTGCCAAAAAGCGGGCCGTGGATGGCGCATGTTAAAACCGCCTTTGGCTTTGTGATCCTCGCGCTGCCGGTGTTCCTGCTGGAACGGATTATCGGCGACGTATGGGGGCTGCGGCTGTGGTCGATGCTCGGCGTGGCGTTCTTCGGCTGGGCATTTATCACCAGCCTCGGGCTGAACAAACCGTGGCAGCGCATTGGGCAAATCATCCTGCTGGCCGCGGCGCTTATCAGCGTGCGCCCGCTTCAGGATTGGGTCTTTGGCCAGACGGCCACGCAGAGTCAGGCGCATCTCAACTTTACCCGCATCAGCAACGTCGAGTCGCTGAACGCCGCGCTGGCTAACGCTCGCGGTAAACCGGTGATGCTCGACCTGTACGCCGACTGGTGCGTGGCCTGCAAAGAGTTTGAGAAGTACACCTTCAGCGACCCGCAGGTGCAGCAGGCACTGCAAAATACGGTACTGCTACAGGCGGACGTAACGGCTAACAGCGCGCAGGACGTAGCGCTGCTAAAACATTTACAGGTACTGGGCCTGCCGACCATCCTCTTCTTTGATGAAGACGGCAACGAGCAGCCCGCCCTACGGGTAACCGGCTTTATGGACGCCGCCGCATTTCGCGCGCATTTGCGCGATCGCCAACCGTAGACAACACTTTGAGACGGATAGCCGTCGGGAACGGAGGAGAATACCGTGCAACGCGAAGATGTATTGGGAGAAGCCCTACAGCTCCTGGAGCAAGAAGGGATTGCAAGCACCACGCTGGAAATGGTGGCCGAGCGCGTGGACCGTCCGCTCGATGAACTGCGCCGCTTCTGGCCGGACAGCGAAGCGCTGCTGTATGACGCGCTGCGCTATTTAAGCCAGCAGGTAGAGACCTGGCGTCGCCAGTTGATGCTCAACGAAGAGATGACAGCCGAAGAGAAATTGCTGGCTCGCTATCCGGCATTGACCAACTGCGTGACCAAAAACCGCTACCCCGGCTGCCTGTTTATCGCCGCCTGCACCTTCTACCCGGACGCCGAGCACCCGATTCATCAGCTCGCCAACCAGCAGAAGCAGGACGCGTTCCACTTCACTCATGAGCTGCTGACCCAACTGGAAGTGGATGACCCCACGATGGTCGCGAAACAGATGGAGCTGGTGCTGGAAGGCTGCCTCAGCCGCATGCTGGTCAATCGCAGCCAGGTTGATGTAGACACCGCGTACCGCCTGGCCGAAGACATTCTGCGCTTCGCCCAGTGCAGGCAGAACGGCGCGCTGACCTAGGCCAGCATCCCTGCCCACGCAGATGACCGACCAGTGGCAGCGCGATTTGTGCAAACGCGCGGCGTAAACGCGTAGATTGCCGCAATAGTAAGCAGTTGAACAGCTTTTCGCTGATTTTGGTTGACGCGAGTGAGCGACTACGGTTTAATGCGCTCCGTTGCCCGGATAGCTCAGTCGGTAGAGCAGGGGATTGAAAATCCCCGTGTCCTTGGTTCGATTCCGAGTCCGGGCACCACTTATTCAGAAAACCCAGCCTATGGCTGGGTTTTTGCTTTTTGGAACCATGCTACCTTTCAAGCCTTATCAAACGTCCGCCGCAGAATCCGCCCCTCCCCCCATTTTCACCTCAACTGGTTTCCGTTACCCTATAGCCGCAGGCATCGCGACAACCGCCTTGCCACGCATCCTCAGGGTTTCCCATGACCTTCAAACAAAAAATCCTCCTCAGCGCCTGCCTGGCCGGGCACCGCGTGCGTTACAACGGCACCGATAAATCCTGCACCGCAAACCTGCTGCAACAATGGCACGATGAAGACCGTCTGGTTATTCACTGCCCGGAGCTGGCGGCGGGACTAGAGACGCCGCGACTGTCGGCGGAGATGATTAATGGTCAAGGTATCGACGTGTTAAACGGACGGGCGCGGGTGGTGGAGAGCGACGGGCGCAATGTTACACAACCCTACGTGCTGGCCGCCTGGCTGGCGCTGCAAACCGCGCAGCAACACGGCTGTCGGTTTGCGATTATGACCGACGGCAGCCCCACCTGCGGCAGCCTGCACGTTTACGACGGCTCGTTTCGCGGCATGAAGGTACCGGGCGAAGGGGTAGCGGCGGCGCTGTTGCGCGAGCATGGGGTTGAGGTGTTCAGCGAGTTTCAGTTGGAGGCGCTGCAGCAGCGGCTTGATGAGGTTGAGGGAGCATAGATCCCTCCCGCCCGCCCGGCATCGGTGCAATGCGCCTCATCCGGGCGACCTGATACTTTACGCCTTCCTACTTCAGAGAAAGTCCCCTCATGGAAATTTATAATCCAGATCACGGAAATTAATTTCTAAATCATAAAACCTATTTCCGTCCTCCCCTTGTTAAGATCCCTCCCGAGAGCCACTGCGGCCTCAGCGCCGCATAATAAGAGGTGCACTCCATGCGTAAAGATTTAACCAGTAACGAGCTGAGAATTTATAAATTCTGCCAGGAGCACCCGGCCGACGTTTATAAAATGAAAATTCATGAACTGGCCGAGCGCGTTTATACCACCGCACCGTCTATTTCGAAACTGGTTAAGAAATTAGGCTTTAATAATTTTCAGGAGTTTAAGGTCGATGTTCGCGACGTATTCTCCATGTCGCAAAACTCACAGCATCATAATGCCTTCGTGAGCGAGTATCTCCAGGAAATGCAGGATGCCTTAACTAAGGTTTCCGAGAGTAAAATAAAAGCCTTTTGTGATTTTTTATCCACATGTAACACGATTATTACCTGGGGATATGGAACTTCGGATAGCGTGGCAAATTATGTCAGCTATAACCTGATGGTGCTGGGCTTTAATATCCTCAATGAAACAGACTATACCAACTGTAATGTGCGTAGCCGCTTTCTGACCGCCGATGACTGCGTGTTGATTGTATCCAACAGCGGCGAGTCGGAAATGCTGGAAGAAATCATCACCAATGCGCGGAAAAACGGCATCAAAGTTGCCGCCATCACCAGCCGGGAAAATTCGACGCTGGCGCTTAAGGCCGATGCCGCCCTGATCTATAAAAACGCCATTATTAAAAACACGGCATTTGAAAATATTAGCTATCCGATTCAGATAGCCATCATCGACATCATGCTTTTTCATTTATCCAATGTCAGAAAAGTATCACTGAAATTTAATTCAAAGGTAGAAGACTCATGACCCAACTTAAACTCGTTGTGATTGGCGCTGGCAGCAGCTATACCCCTGAACTGATTGAAGGGGTAATTATTAATCATCATCAGCTGCCGATATCCCATATTGCTTTTGTCGACATCGAAATGGGCAAAGAGAAAATGAACATCATTTTCGAGCTCACCAAAAGAATGCTGGCCAAAGCAGGCTTACCGATTGATGTCAGCCAAACCTTCGACCGAAAAACAGCGCTACAGGAGGCGGATTTCGTAGTGACGCAGCTGCGTGTCGGCGGTATTGACGCTCGTATCGTCGATGAGAAACTGCCAAAATCATACGGTTTTATTGGCCAGGAAACCAACGGCGCGGGCGGGATGTTTAAAGCATTGCGCACCATTCCGGTGATTATCGACATTGCCAATGAAATGAAAGAGATTTGCCCTAACGCGTGGCTGATCAACTTCACCAACCCGGCTTCCATGGTGACCGAAGCGGTTCTCAAATACAGCAGTAACAACCGGGTGATTGGCCTGTGCAATGGCCCGATCAATATGACCCATCAGGTTGCCGGCCTGCTAAATGTTGACGTTGCCGATTTGTACGTTGAGTTCAAAGGCTCCAACCACATGAACTTTATTACCAAAATTCTGCACAACGGCGTAGACCGCACCCGGGAAACCATCGAGATAATCAACGCAGCGGATGTCGACCAACTGAGCTTTAAAAACGTCAGCAACGAGCAGTTTAATAAAGAGCTGCTGGCCGCCACCAACCTGATCCCATCCTCGTATTTAAAGTACTACCTTAAAACCACCGAGATGCTGGCAGAGCAGGAGGCCGCCGAGCTATCACGTGGTGAAATCGTCAAAAATATCGAAGCCGAGCTGTTTAAAAAATACAGCGACGTCACGCTTCAGGATAAGCCTAAAGAGCTGGAGGCCCGCGGCGGCGCGCTCTATTCCACTGCGGCGCTGAACGTCATTCGTGCCATATACCTCGATGATAAGAGCATTCAAACCGTCAACGTTCGCAACGGCGGCGCGATTACCAATTTACCGGAAGATGCGGTAGTGGAAGTGAACTGCGTCCTCACCCGTAATGGCCCAATGCCAATTTGCACCGGCGAAATTCCGTCTCCCGCCAAAGGTATTGTGTCGATGATGAAGGACTATGAAGCGCAGATCGTCAAAGCCGCCGCCACCGGCGACTATCAGGCACTGATCGCAGGCTTCCTCTTCAATCCATTATGTTCAAGCGACAATAAGGGCGTTGAGCTGGTGAAAGAGATGCTGCGGGCCAATAAAAAGTATCTGCCGCAGTTCGCCAACAAGATTGAATCACTCTAATCGCGGGAAGACACCGATGAAATGTAAAGCTTTTGATACCAACGCCGCGCTGGCCGAGCAGGTGGTTAGCGAACTCTCAGCGCTTAAGCCGCATTCCCGCGTGTTAATCCCTTCGGGGAGCACACCGCGCTGGGTTTACGACCTGCTGGCGACAACGAAGGTTGCCGAACATCTCACCTTCTTTGCGCTGGATGAATGGGTTAACGTGCCCAGCGAGTCCGATGGCAGCTGCCTGAGTATGATTAATCAGGACTTTGTGCATAAATGCGCGCATCCGGTGCAGTTAATCCATTTTGATCCTTACGCCTCGACGGCGCAGAACATTGCCCATTACAACGCCGCGCTCAACGGCGCAGAGTTTGATTATGTGATTCTGGGTGTCGGGATGAATGGACATATCGGCTTAAACGAACCGGGCGTTTCTTTTGCTGAGGATTATCTGCAAACCAAACTGGATGACGTCACCATTAACGTCGCCAGCCACAAATACTTTTCCGGCGATGTCACGCTCAGCGAAGGCATTACCGTGGGGCTGGGTAAAATCATTAAAGCCAGCAAAGTGATCGTCATTATTAACCACGAGGATAAAAAAGGGATTTATCAGGAGATCGTGGACGGTGATGCTCATCACACCGAAATCCCGGCCATTTATATTAAGCAATTCCCGCACGTTAATTACTACATTACCAAAAACCTTCAAGGGTAAGCGGAAATGAGCATAACCTCTCTACTCGAACAAAAGATGTTGCCGTTGGCCGAGAAAATCTCGTCAAACATCTATTTAACCGCCCTCAAAAATGCCTTTATTGCCCTGATTCCTTTTTTAATCGTCGGCTCCTTTTTCCTGCTGCTCACCAACTTTCCGATTAGCGGCTACAACGAGTTTATGACCTCGCTGCTCGGAAAAGGCACGCTGGATAAGCTCAACTACGGGATTAACGCCAGCTACGGATTAATGACCCTGCTTGTGATTATCACCTTTTCAAAGGAGTTAGTCGAAAAGCTCAACCTCAGCCAGAGTGCCGCTATTTTGCCGGTAGCGATCTTCTTCTTAATGCTGCCTGGAAGTATCACTACCGAGTCTGGCACTCTTGTTGATGGGGCTTATGCGCTGCTGGACTTTAGTTCGGAGTCGATGTTTTTAGGGATCATTGTCACCCTGGTCACCATCAAGATGATTGAGTTCCTGGAGCACAGGGCCTTTACCATCAAGATGCCAGACAGTGTGCCACCCGAAATTGCCAGGTCGTTTAAATCGCTGGTCCCCATTCTTGTGGTGCTACTGTTCTGGATAATCGTGAAGGTGCTATTTGAGCACACCCATTTCGGCACCCCAGGAAAATTTATCAGCGTCGTGCTGCAACAGCCGCTGCTCTATTTAGGCAACTCCATCTTCTCGCAGCTTATTGCCGAGATGATGATCAGCCTGTTCTGGTTCTTCGGCATTCACGGCGACTCCATAGTATCATCGGTGATGGGGCCAATCTGGCAAACGCTTAGCGCGCAGAATCTGGCGCAAACCCAGGAAGGTCTGGCGGCGACCAATATCATCACTCAGCAGTTCAGGGATGTGTATTTGATTGCCGGCGGTACCGGTTTTACCGGCGCGCTGCTCATCAGCATCTTTATGGTCGCGAAAAGCACGCGCCTGAAGCAGCTTTCAAAGCTGGCGGCCCCGGCTGCCATTTTTAATATTAACGAGCCGGTGATTTTTGGTCTGCCGATCGTACTCAATCCACTGATGCTTATCCCATTTCTGCTAACGCCAATGGTGCTCTGCACGATAACCTACGTGGTGATAGCACTCGGCTGGGTGCCGCCAACGTCCGGGGTTGCAATTCCGTGGACGACACCGATCTTTGTATCCGGGTTTTTAACCACCGGGATTTCCGGCGTAATTTTACAAGCGGTGAATCTGGCTATCGCCACCGCGATTTATACGCCGTTCGTGAAGATGTTGGACAAGCAGTATCTGCATGAAGAACATCAGCCAGAAAGCGCGGTGGATGAACGACAAACTCAGCGATAGGAGCCAGAAACAGGCCGGGGAACAGTCGCTGCTGGTCACCCGGCGAATCAACAACCCGCGCCAGGACTCCCGCATGCTGCTGGCCACGCAGCACTCGGCTAACGGTCAGGTCACCCAATGAATTAAGCGCGAGTTTGGCCCGCAGGGCGTGCTTAGCGGGATTTATGCTGATTTATTGCATCGGCAGGGTTAGCGCCTTGATGAGAGGAATAGATTTATGCTGTAATCCATGAGAGATTAGGCTTTACTCAAAGGAACGCTATTCGCCACGGAACAGAGGACGGCAGAATGTTATCGTTTAAACTGGATGGTTTTACTCATTATACAATTAAAAGAATGGCCACCCAGCGTCCGACGCTTTCCATTATTATTCCTGTATATAATCGGCCTGTCGCGATTGCTAATTGTCTGAACCAGCTAAAAAATACGGAATATAATAAGAATGACGTAGAGATCATTCTTATCGACGACTGCTCATCAGATAATACGTACGACATTCTACAAAGTTATTTAAGCGACTTTCCTAATATAATTACGCTCAAAAGAGAAGAGAACTCAGGCGGTGCATCACAGCCCAGAAATAATGGTCTGGAGATTGCATCAGGGAAGTGGGTACTATTTATTGATTCCGACGATCACATCACGTCCTTTGCCATTTCTGATGCACTGGCCGCCGCACAGTGCGACGCCGAAACGGATATGGTTTGTATGCCATATTTTAAAGCTGAAGGTAGCGGACGAGCGATAATGGCATCAGCTTTCCCTTATAATGAGACCAAAACAGGTTTAACATTTACGCAAACAAAGCTTTATAACAGCTTGAATGTTGTAGGTAAATTGTTCCGGGCTTCGCTGATAGCAGAATATCAAATCATCTTTCCTGCCCATATCAAGGTCAGAGAAGACAACTGGTTTATGATGAAGCTGTACAGCGTAGTACGGCACATTACGATCCTTGGAAATAAGAAACAGTACTATTTCATCAACGAAGTCGATAATGTTTCACTCGCGGCAAAAGGCACCTCGCCGGCCGCTGCCGTCGAAATTTATCTCTCTGCCTATGACTTTATCTGTAGCCGCAGCGGGTTAGGCGAAAAAGAACGACTGGACTACCTGGCGATCTACCTTAATCGTTATGCGAATATGATAAGGCGGGGTAAAAATGCACCGTTACGCTTCTTCAAACATACTCAGCAAACATTAAAAGCGCTTTCGCAGAATCCACATATTACCGAGAATGCCAAAAGTTTAATTGCCGACCTGTATGCAGGCAAATATTCCCCACCTACTCGCACAATGGCAGCACTGAAGTCATTGCTGGATCAAACGAAGGCGACGTTAACGCCGACAGCGATTGCAGCACAACCCGCTCATTTTCCGGCGTATATTCTTCTCATGAGCATAAGCAATGGTCAGGAACGCGCCTTTACCGTCTGCGGCAAAGGTTCGACCTTTAATGAGGCCTGGGCGGCAGGGGAAGCGGAATTAGCTCGCTGGCAGCACAACAAACACGCGTCGCCTATTTGGCTGCGCGTTGATATTGTTAATAAAATACAGACCCTACGCTGGGACGCGCTACAGGAAAAACTCAGCAGGACCAAACGTAACTATTTCCGTTTTGGCCTAAGCTTTACCCCCGATTTTCGGCATCCCATCCTCGAGCAAGAAATTAATGCTAATGCCCTGATGTATCAGGGTGCGGAGGGCGTCGCTACGCCTAATAATGCCAATCTGGCCAATTTTTCCCGCTGGCGCTTCAGCAGCGAATTGTGCTGGCCGGAGCGCCCCGAGCAACTCATCTGGCGTTTTAACACCCGCAGCGTCTTCTGCGACGGCGAGCAGGTGTATCCCATTGAATCCAGCGGCCGCAATGCGGGCTATCGCCAGCTGTCAAACTGGCAGGAAGAGGCGCTCGACCCGATGATTTTCTCCGCCACCGACTACCTGGCGCGTCAGGTTCAGGCGTCGGGGCGCTACGATTACGGCTGGTTCCCCTGTTTCGATCGGGCCATCCCTACCTACAACGCGCTGCGCCACGCCAGCTCAACCTATGCGTTGCTCGAAGGTTGGGAAGTGACGCAAGAACCTACACAGTTCGCCGCCATTGAGCGGGCGCTGCACGACCTCTCAAGCGAACTGATTGCCACCCGCGCGCTGCCCGACGGCAGCAACGCCGATTTTCTTATCGACACCGGCGGCGAAATTAAGCTCGGCGGGAATGCAGTTTGTATACTGGCAATGGCCAAATACACCGAGCTCACCGGCGACCAACGCTATCTGCCACAGATGCAGCGTCTGGCAAACGGCATCAGCTTTATGCAAAAAACCGATACCGGCGGCTTTAATCACGTACTGAACGCCGCCGATCTGTCGCTGAAGGCCGAACACCGAATTATCTATTACGACGGCGAGGCGGCATTCGCGCTGATGCGTTTGTACGGGCTGACCAAAACGCCGCGCTGGCTGGAAATCGTTGAACGCGCGATGGATCACTTTATCGCGCAGAAGCACTGGCAGGCTCACGACCACTGGCTAAGCTACTGTGTAAACGAGTTAACGCTGTACCGTCCGCTTGAGCGTTATTATCAGTTTGGCCTGGACAACGTGCGCGATCACCTGGACTTCGTGATCAACCGGGTCACCACCTACCCGACGCTGCTCGAACTGATGATGGCGGCGTCGCGCATGCTAAGCCGTCTGGCCACTTCCGAGCATCGTCACCTGCTGGACGGGTTCGATCTGGAGAAGTTCAACCTGGCGCTGGAGACGCGGGCGCGCTACCTCGCGAACGGTTTTTTCTGGCCGGAACTGGCAATGTTCTTCAAAAATCCGCCCCGGATCGTGGGCAGTTTTTTCATTCGTCACCACAGTTTCCGGGTGCGCATTGATGATGTCGAACACTACCTTTCCGGCTATGTGGCTTACCGAAAACACTGGCGTCATCAGCATGACAAGACGACATAATCCCTTAATGATGAGCGTTTGCTGAATGAAGCGCCTGCGGGATATCGTACGTCCATTTATCTGGAAACGCTGGCTGTCGTTGTTTCTGGCGCTGCTGCTATTGGTGCCGCCCGAACTGGGCGCGGGATGGAATTTCAATACCATCAACGAGCGGACGCAACGGCTATATGGCCCCGCGACGCCCACCGCCCAGCGCAATATTGATGCCTGGGAGGCGTTGCTTAAACAGCCGACGCAGGGCAACATTCAGGCCACCCTGAACCGCGTGAACCAATTTTTTAATTCGCGCATCCGCTTTGTGGACGATATAACGGTGTGGGGGCAAGAGGATTATTGGGCGACCCCGGTGGAAGCATTACGTAAAGGCGCGGGAGATTGCGAAGACTACGCGCTGGCCAAATATTTTACCCTACGTGAATTAGGTGTTCCGGCAAGCCAGCTGCGAATCACCTACGTTAAAGCATTACAATTAAATCAGGCACATATGGTTGTGACATGGTATTCGACGCCGGACGCTATTCCGCTGGTCCTCGATAACCTCAAGCCCGCCATATTACCCGCCACCGCCCGCAGCGATCTGCTCCCTGTTTATTCCTTTAATGGGGAAGGTTTATGGATCCCGCAGGCCAGCGGCAGCAAGCGCGTTGGCGACAGTAAACGACTTTCACGTTGGCAGGATCTTCTCACCAGGATGCGTGCAGAAGGGTTTGTAATTAATGAATAGGAAGCGGTCATGTCCCTTTATAAACAGCTACTGATTGGCATCTGCCTGTTTACGCTGACGATATTCTGCGGCAACTTTTTTGCCACGCTGGAAAGCTCGCGCGAGCAGTATCACAACCAGCTGAGTGCGCATGCCCAGGATGCCGCCACGGCGCTCGGCCTCTCGTTGACCGCGCATATCGATGACCCGGTCATGACCGAGCTGATGGTGAACTCCATTTTCGACAGCGGCTACTTCTACCGCATTCAGGTCGTGGATATCAAAACCGGCAAGCCCATTATTGAGCGTCAGAACATCCCGCCCAGCGCCAACGTGCCTGGCTGGTTTGCCCGCATCGTGCACCTGAACCCCGGCCAGGGCGAAGCTATCGTCATGCGCGGCTGGACGCAGGCCGCGCGCGTGGAAGTGGTCAGCCACCCGATGTTTGCGCTGTCGCGCCTGTGGAGCAGTCTGGTCGCCAGCTTCCTGTGGCTAACCGGCTGTAGCGTGTTGTGTATCCTGGGCGCGATGTTCCTGTTGCGCCACCGTCTGCGCCCGCTGAACTACATCGTCGAACAAGCTACCGCCATCAGCCGCCGCGAGTTCCTGAGCCTGCCAGCACTGCCGAAAACGCCGGAGCTGCGTCGGGTTGTCGAAGCCACAAACATGATGGTTACCCAGCTGAAAGCACTGTTTAGCGAGCAGGCCCAGCGCACCGAGGCGCTGCGGCAGGAAGCCTATAACGACAGCCTCACCGGACTGAACAACCGTCGCGCTTTCGACATCAAATTCCAGACCCGCCTGAGCGATGAAGACCACGCCGACGGCAACCTGATCCTCCTGCGCGTGCAGGATCTGATGGGCCTCAACCAGCGCCTTGGCGGCGCCAACACCGATAAACTGCTTAAAGCGGTTGCCGATATCCTCAGCAGCCTCCAGCAGCGCTACTTCCATAGTGAAGGTTTTGTCGCCCGCGTACGCGGTGGCGAGTTCGCCATTATCACCGCCCCCGTTCTTCCGACGGAGATGGAGAGCTTCGCTAACTCACTGAACACACAGCTCAAAGCGTTGTATGAAACAGGCCTGAGCGACGTCAACCCGGTGGCGCATTTTGCCGAAGTTGCTTTCCACTATGGTGACACGCCACAGAACCTGCTGCGTCAGGCGGACCAGATCCTGGTGGCAGCCGAAGCCGATATGCGCACCTTCGTCGACCCGGCATTGGCCGCGCAGCCAACGCCGGATGAGGACCATCACCACTGGCATCAGCGCCTGACGGAGATTCTGGATAAGGAAGCGTTTGAGCTTTATTCGCAGCCCGTGTACGAGTGCAATAGCAAACACGTTGTTCTCCATCGTAAAATTCTGGCGCGTATTAAAACCACCGATGGCGAAATTATCCCAGCAGGCCGTTTCATCCCGTGGGTTCGCCGCCTGGCTCTGGGCCGCCGTATGGACGTCGTCATGCTCAAACAGACGCTGCGCGCGATGGAAAGCACCACCCACGCTTTTGCACTCAGTATTAGCGGTGAAAGCGTCGCGGACGACGAGGGGTTGAACGCCCTGCTCCAGCCGCTGAAAGCGGCGCGCCACCTGGCATCGCGACTGACGCTCGAGCTGGATGAGAACGAACTACCGGAGCCAGAACGTGTCACCGTGCTGGTGAAAAAACTACAGGAATTGGGCTGCGGCCTGGGCATTCAACACTTTGGCGGTCGCTTCCACCTGATTGGTAACCTGCCGCAGTGGGGGCTGGCGTGGATTAAGGTCGACGGCGGTTATATTCACCACATCAATGAAGAAGAAGATAAAAAACTCTTTATAGAAGCGATTTACTGGGCGACACGCCAGATCAACGTCCCCCTTATCGCTGAACGAGTGGAAACCGAAGGCGAGCTGGCCGTGCTGGAAAAAATTGGCCTGTATGGCGCAATGGGCCGCTATTTTAGCGATGCCAGCACACTACAATAATTTTCAGGAGAGCAGCCATGCATTTTATTGAGCGCGATGGTGAAGGACGGATCGTTCGGGTTGAAGCCGCGGAATTCAGCGGGATGACTGAGCAAAGTGCGGAGACAACCGCAGAGATTAGCGAGTGGTTGAAGGTGGAAAACCTTCGCGCGGCCACGCTACAAAGACTGCAACAGAGCGACCTGGAAATGGTTCGCGTACTGGAAGATCTCATTGAAGTACTGATGAGCAAAGGGGTTATCAGCATTACCGACCTGCCGCCAGCGGCACAAAATAAGCTGTTAAATCGTGCCCAGGCACGACAGGCGCTGAGCGGATTGGAAGGTCTGATCGGCGATGACGAAGAAAGGTTGATATAACCCAATAATAAAGCTGATTATTTAAGGTACATGAATAATGTGCCTTAAATATCATTAGTCCTCTAACGATCGTTATTCCCCCCTATTTTTAGCAGCCGCTAGCCATTCTGGCGGATTAAAACAACCTTAAAATCAAAGAATAAATTCTCACTTCGTCATATTCTTGGCTTAAGATACGACTTATCGCCGATCCCGGGTGCATTGCAGCGTTCGAAATATCAGCACCATTAATCAATCTAACGGCAATCACCTCTTAGATCCGCGATAACATAACGATAAAAATATTCCAGCGGAAACGGAAAACACCGCGCAAGACCAATGGGAGAGCAAGATGAACGGTATAGCCGGCACAATTAAAGCGATTATCGGTCAGGTCTTCGCAATTTCACCTGACGGAACCCGGCGCCTGCTCGTTGAGGGCGATAAACTCCTCGCCGGCGAGCAAATTGAAACCGGCGCCAACGGTGCCGTCACCCTCGCTCTCCCTGACGGGAAAACGTTAGATCTCGGCCGCGACAGCCACTGGGATGGCGGCCACGGCATCGCCACCACACCTGACGCAACCGACACCACGGATATTGCCGCCATTCAGCAGGCGATTGCGGATGGTCAGGACCCGACACAAATTCTTGAGGCCACCGCCGCAGGCCCACAAACCACGACCGGCAGTGGCGAGCCCGGCGCAGGCGGTGCCCATACTCACGTTATCCTGGATCTCACCGGCGAAAGAGTCGACCCTACAGCCGGATATCCGACTGAAGGTCTCGATTTCCCCAATACGCCGATAGAAGAGGAACTGACTGTTCTGGATCGATCGGATGCTGAGGATGAGGGTGATTCGGACGCCGATAGCGATTCCGACAGTGACGCGGATGCCGACAGTGATTCGGATTCCGACAGCGACTCCGATTCCGACAGTGACGCGGATGCCGACAGTGATTCGGATTCCGACAGCGACTCCGATTCCGACAGCGACTCCGATTCCGACAGCGACTCGGACTCAGATAGCGACTCCGATTCCGACAGCGACTCGGATGCCGACAGTGACTCCGATTCTGACAGTGACTCCGATTCTGACAGTGACTCGGATGCCGACAGCGACTCCGATTCAGATAGCGCTGACAGTGACTCGGATTCCGACAGCGACTCCGATTCTGACAGCGACTCGGACTCCGACAGTGACTCCGACTCGGACAGCGATTCGGATTCCGACAGCGACTCCGATTCTGACAGCGACTCCGATTCTGACAGCGACTCCGATTCCGACAGCGACTCCGATTCTGACAGTGACTCCGATTCTGACAGTGACTCGGACTCAGATAGCGACTCGGACTCCGACAGCGACTCGGATTCTGACAGCGACGCCGACTCGGACAGCGACTCCGATTCCGACGGTGACTCAGACGCCGACAGTGACGCAGACAGCGATGCAGACTCGGATAGTGATGCCGATGCCGACTCTGACGCTGACTCCAACGTCACCCTCAACGTCAATGTGACCGCGACGGAGTCATCGAAAGTCACGCAGGTAAACGGCGGCAGTAAAGATCCAAGCGGAAATGGTTTTGACGTCGATAGCAACGGAATGATCGTCGCGGTTGGTGCCAACGTGGTGGTCTGGGTTTCAGCAGGGGATATTGGAAAATACGTTTCCAGCGATATTCCTGCTGAAAATATTCACGTTTACGACCAGGGTAATGCGCAGGGTAACGAGGGTAAAACAGATATCTTCGTACTCCATGAAGACAGTACCTATACCCAAGGTGATGGCACACAGCACTCAATGAACGCGGTGAACGGGAATCGAGAGCCGACGTCGAGTAACGCCAACGACTACATCTTTGTTCCGGGTTCATCAAGCTGGAGCTCGTCTGCAGGCTCAGCCAACGTCAATAACAGCATCAACTATTACGAAAGCGTAAACGTCACCATTAACGGTAAAACGTATGGCGGCAACAACCGGGTGAGTGAGGTTATTTCCGGTGACGGGAAAGAAGGTCTGGATCCTTCACATCCGGATACCCATACCACCTGGCAGTATGAGCTGAACATTGATGCGAACCTCGATGGTGCGGCGGGCAATGACCATATCTCGTCGATCAAACTCACCGGGTTGCCGCCGGGGACGACGATCAGCTACAACGGCGAAGACTATACGGTTGATGCGCATGGCAATGTGGTTATCGATATCACCGGTGATAGCAACCTGGATATGGATCTCACCTTTACCTCATCGACTCAGATAGACGATCTTGGGTCGATCAAAGTGGAAATCACCACTGAGGTTGATGGTTCGTCGCACTCGTCAGGCGATATCGATGCCAACAGTGGCGATCACGCGATCGCCATCACTGGCGACGAAGATCATCACGCGGATAGCGACTCGGCTACTCTGATGAGCGCAGATGACGATGTGCACCACGCGACTGCCGATCACGTCGATACTGCGGATAGCACCGATAGTTCGCCGGAGCATACATCGGACGATCATACGGAGACGACTGCGTCAACGGATACAACCGATGACAGTGCCAGCACAGATCAAACGCAAGAGACAGGTTCAGCAGAGCCGTCGGAAGACGCGTCGACAGCAGATCAAATTGAAGGCGATAGCGCCGCTGACCACAGCGTTGACGCAGACGTGGACGGAACGGATAACGCGGAAACAACAGGCGATAACGCAGCAACGGAACAGGATACCTCGACCCTGTTGGTTGACCACGATGATCTCGATCTGAGCAATGTCGATCAGGATGCGTCGCTGACGCAAACTGCTGAAGAAAGCCCGGAAACATCTCTCACTCTCTTGCTCGATGATATCGATAGCCAGTTGAATAGCGCCGATACCGCGCAGAGTGAGGTAACACCGACGGACAACTCAGCAACGGTCGAAAACAGCGAGTCGAATCAGGTGAAGGTTATCGATCTCAGCGACATTATCCATGATGATGACGCCAAAGATCTCAGTTCACTGATTCAGGTTGCTGACCCTGCTGATAACGACCCGGCGGCAGGACACGTTCAGGACGTGCCAGCTGAAAGCTCGGATAGCGACGGTGGGGAACACTGGGGGGTTCATGAGGCTGCCGAACTTGATAGTCTTATCGCGCAACCAGATACGGATGTTTAATACAAAAGGGCTAGCGCAGGCTAGCCCTTTTCTTTTCCACTGACGAATACATTCAAAAAACCTAAGTATATAAACCAATCTTTCTTATCTATTTTTTTATACCAGATGGTCTGATATTACGTATTACCTTCATAAAACACCTATAACAAAGCGATTATAGATACGAAACCACGTTATTCTAAACAATATACGTTACTCTATGCGTTAACTCGTTAAATTCATTAATCAATCATATGAATAAAACTAAAATATCCCAAATGATATATCTCTTTTTACAACAAGATACTCTTATGTATTAGAGGTAACATTGGAATAAAAACACCCCAGGAAACAAGCATTACAACACCCTATTTATTATCAATGAGTTACAAATATAATCATCAAAAACAATTTCCACATCAACTTACTCACCCATGGAAAATAATCACTTCCTAATTTCTTTACAGAAAATTCTTACTAAAACGACATTAAAATCAAAGAAAGCGTTTTTTTTGCATATTACCTTACCACTATAGCCAACTTTTATTTACCAGACCTCATCTCCATGAGGGGCTGGAATACTATCAGCACACGCACAAAAGTATTAGCCGTAGTGTTTTGTGTCGCAGGTGCTGTCATGGAGCAACGTAATACACCACAACTCTATGAGCCATGAACAAATGGAACCGTTCACGTAAGATTAAGAGGAGTAAGATATGGCTGATGTAACCGGAATAATAAAAGCGATTATAGGACAGGCCTTCGCTATTTCACCTGACGGAAGCAGACGCTTACTGGTGGAAGGGGATAAAATTTTTGCCGGCGAACAAATTGAAACAGGTGCCGATGGCGCAGTCACGGTAAGCCTGGCAAATGGCAAAAATCTCGATCTTGGGCGCGATAGCCTCTGGGACAGCGCAAGCATCTCCCCTACTACGACTCCTGAAACCACTCCTACTGACGTCGCAGCAATACAACAGGCTATTGCCGATGGTCAGGACCCGACACAAATACTTGAAGCCACCGCAGCTGGCCCGCAAACCATCATTGAAAGCGGTGGCGCTCCTGGCGTCGGCGGTTCACACACGCATGTGATACTGGATCTGACCGGTGAAGTGGTCGACCCTACCGCTGGCTACCCTACGGAAGGCCTGGATTTTCCCGATACGGATATTGAAGAAGAGATTACGATCCTCAATCCTGCTGACCGTACTGTAACCGGTGATGATACCGATGCAGATGCTGACAGCGACTCGGATTCTGACAGTGACTCCGACTCCGACTCTGACAGCGACTCCGACTCCGACTCCGATTCCGACAGTGACTCCGATTCTGACAGTGACTCGGACTCCGACAGCGATTCGGACTCTGACAGTGATTCAGACTCCGACAGCGACTCCGATTCCGACAGTGACTCCGATTCCGACAGTGACTCCGATTCCGACAGCGACTCCGATTCCGACAGTGACTCCGATTCCGACAGCGACTCGGATTCAGACAGCGACTCTGACAGCGACTCGGATTCTGATAGCGACTCCGATTCTGACAGCGACTCGGATTCCGATAGCGACTCCGACTCTGACGCAGACAGCGACTCTGACGCAGACAGCGACTCCGACAACGATCCGCTGCGTGCCGACTTAACGGTTAAGGTTAGCCTTGCTGATTCAACATCACATTCGGGGGAACCCGGTGAAAGTAAGGTATTCCATATTAATGGCGGCGCGTCAGACCCTAGCGGACTCGGCTTTGACGTCGTTGACGGCAATATTGTCGCGATCGGCGAAAACGTCCGGGTATGGCTATCACCAGGAGATACTGTACCTAAGTGCGTTGGCGACAATGCTAACCCTGCCGCGCAGATTATGTACTACGACAATGGCAACGTTAAGGCCGGTAACAGCGGAGAGAACTACAGCGATATTTTCGTTATTAATTCCGATTCAGGTTACATGAAGGGCGATCATCTGGAAGCCCTGAAAGGTGTTCAGGGCAACAAAGATACCTCCGGTCACGGCCTTAAAGATTACATCTTCCTCACCGGAGAAGGCAAAGATTACACCCTTGAGGCACGGGGTGGCCAGGTTGAGGAAGGAAAAACGAACAACCTGTCTGGCGTCACACTTTATGATGCTGCGGGCAACGTCATGCTGGGCGCTGGGATTAACCACCTCGAAGGTATCATCTACGGTGACGGACTTTCTGAATATCCAGGTGATACCACCGCAAGCTGGGAGATCACGCTGAGTCTGGACATCACGTTAGACAGCACGGACAACTCGCAAACATTACAAACGGTCATTCTGGGGAATATCCCTGAAGGCGCCACGTTCAGCAGCGTCGATGGCGTTACCGTTCAGTACCTCAATATTGATGGTAACTGGGTCTACGTCCTCACCTTTGAAGAGGGTATCTCTGATTATAATGGCACCCTGACGGTTACCCTGCCTGATGGGGACAAAAACATTGATGACATTACCCTGAGCGTCGAAACAAACGAAGGAACCTACACCTTTGAGGACATCGACAGCGACCAGGATTTCAGTGACACCGTTGGATATGATTACGAAAATGATCCTGACGCATCTCTACTGGCCGGCATGACAGAAGATGCTGGTGAGGAAAGCACGGTCATGGCATCGATGGAGGATCTGCACATCAATGACAGCGATATTGAAGACGTGCAGACCGAAGACCACTCCCTGCAACCAACGCTTAACGACGAGTTCGTCGACGATAACTCACATACCGATGATGAAAATACCGCCGCCGAGCACACGGTAGATTCGCAGGACAACCAAACGGAGAATACCGATAACCCACTGGTTGATAACGACCAGCAGGGCTTTGACGACGCTGACGATGAAACCGACCGCTCAGCACCCGACGAGTCCTCCACCGCCGATGCGAATAGTGAAACGGAAGAGTCCTCGCTCAGCACGCTGTTAGGCGGTACCGAGGACGATTCTCTTCATGAAACAGAAACCGCCAGCGAGGAAACTAGCCTCAATAGCGAAAGCAATGAGTCTGGACAAGAAGCCACCATTATTAGTCAGGATGAACCATTGTCATTCAGTGATATGATTCACGACGGTGATAATAAGGATCTCTCCAGCCTCATTCAAACAACGGAGACAACGGAAACGGCAGAAACACCGAATGACGTTGAACATGTTCCAGCGGAAGGCGGCGATACGGATGACAATCAAACCTGGGCCAGCAATGACCCTGATGATTTGATTGCGAAGCCAGAAGTCGAAGCCTGATGCATAACGTCATGGGGCTGTTATCAGCCCCATGCACGTCAACACCTGGTTGACTTTTTGTCTAATGACATGACCTCTGGTGGATTAAGCCACGAGTCAGGGAAATGAACGTAAGGAAAGGACGTCATGATGAACAAACACATTCGGATATTAACAGGCATCTCTCTGCCATTACTGTTTGCCAACACGGTTAGCGCAGCAACGCTTGAGCAAGCGGTCAAAGACAGTTTACTGTGGCATCCGCAGGTGAGCGCGTCGGTCAACAGTCGCTATTCTGCAGACCAGGATTTGCGCGCGGCCAAGGGCGGGTATCTGCCGACCCTGGATCTGTCTGCCGGCACCGGTTGGGAACAAACCGACAACTCATCGACTCGCGCGGCGGACGATCATCGCCGTAACCTGCACCGCAGTGAGTCAAGCATCAACCTGCGGCAGAACGTGTTTAACGGCTTCGCCACCTCCAGCGAAGTCGCGCGCCAGAAAGCCACCGTTAACTCGCGGGCGTTCTCGGTAATGAACACCAGCGAAGTGACGGCACTGGATGCGATCCAGAGCTATCTCGACGTGCTGATGCGGCAAAAGATGGTGAAACTGGCGCAGGATAACCTGAAAAGCCACGAACGTATTTTCGATCAGATTCGTTTACGCACCGAGCAGGGCGTAGGCCGTACCGCCGACTATGAGCAGGCGCAGGCTCGTCTTGCGCAGGCGAAAAACAACCTGCTGACCGAGCAAACCAACCTCGAGGACGCGCAGGCCAACTACTACAGCGTCGTCGGGAAAGAAGCCACCGGTCTGTCAATGCCGATGACCACAAAGATCCCGGCCTCGCAGGCCGAAGCGCGCAAGCTGATGCTGGAAAACAGCCCACTGCTGAAACAGGCGGACTCAGACGTTGAAGCCACCCGTCAGCAGTACGAAGCGGCGAAATCCCGCTTCTATCCGAGCGTCAACATCGACGTTGGCCGCCGCATGGATAACAACGTTGACGGCACGCGTGGTCACGACCAGGAGTGGCAGGCCATGGTTCGTATGAACTATAACCTGTTTAACGGCGGCAGCGATCAGGCGCAGTTGTCATCCTATGCTTATAAAATGCAGGAAGCGCAGGACGTGAAGCGCAACGCCCTTCGCCAGCTGGATGAAGAGCTGCGGCTGTCGTGGAACGCCTGGCAGAACGCTAAACAACAGGTGCCGATCGCCAAAGATTATGCCGATCGCAGCGCCGTCGTACGTACCGCGTACCAGGAGCAGTTCAGCATCGGTGAACGTAGCCTGCTGGATATGCTGGACAGCGAAAACGAAGTGTTCAACGCCCAGCGCCGTTACGTTGAGATGCAGTTCACGGAGATGTTCACCACCTACCGTATCAATGCACGCATCGGCGATCTGTTAAAACAGCTGAATATTCAGGCACCGTCTGCCGCGCAGCCGGTCGAGGTACAGCAAACGGCACACAGTAATTTACCTGACCTGAAGTAACTGATTTTGGACCTGCGGGTTATCTCATCTCACGATGGGATAACCCATTATATTCTTTAGCCTTAGCGATTTTTTCGCTGGTATATAAGGTCGGATTATGGCGTCTTATACTGATCCACTTGAGCAAGCAAATACCTCTACTGATGACCACATCAGACTCGACCCACGTCAAAACCATGATGATCCCTTACTCGATTCGCTAATGATTGTGTGCAAATTGCACAACGTCATCACCAGCCGAAATGTATTAACCGCCGGTTTACCGCTTGAAGCACACCGACTGACCCTGAGCGCATTTCCGCGAGCCGCTCAGCGCGCGGGGTTAAAAGCGCGTGTGCTGCAGAGGCCGCTGGAAAAAATTACCGCCCTCTCGCTGCCGGCCATCGTGCTGCTCAAAAACGATCAGGCCGCGGTGCTGATCGGCTGGGATGATCAACAGCGCGCCCGCCTGCTATCCGCCGAAACCGAAGGTGGCGAAAAGGTGCTTGAGCGCGAAACGCTGGCGGAGAACTACAGCGGGAAAACGATTTTTATTCAGCCGGGACATGAGTTCGGCAGTCAACCTACGGCGACCATTCCTCGCACCAAATCCTGGTTTAAAGACACGTTAAAACTATCGAAATTCCTCTATCTTGATTCGATCGTCGCCAGTTTTATCATCAACGTGATCGCCATTGCCACGCCGCTGTTCGTGATGAACGTTTATGACCGCGTGGTGCCCAATCAGGCGACCGCCACCCTCTGGGTGCTGGCTATCGGCATTTCGATCGCCTTTGTTTTTGATTTTATTCTTAAAATTTTACGCGGTATCTGTCTCGATATCGCGGGAAAAAAGACCGATCTGATTGTCTCGGCAGCGCTGTTTGAACGCCTGCTCGGAATGAAGATGAAGCAGCGCCCTCAACGCGTCGGCGGCTTCACACAGCAATTCCAGGAATACCAATCCATTCGGGATTTTCTTTCATCGCTAACGCTCACCATGCTCATCGACTTCCCGTTCACGCTGTTGGTGCTGCTGGTTATTGCCATTGTCGGCGGTCCGCTCGCGTTCATTCCTCTGCTGTGCTATCCCATCGCATTGGTTGTGAACTGGCTGATCCAGAAGCCTTTACAAACACAGGTTCAGAAAACATATCGCTTGTCGACAGAGCGACAGGCCATGCTGGTTGAGACGCTAACGGGTCTGGATGCCATCAAGGTCAACAATGCGCAAAGCGAGCGTCAGTACCAGTGGGAACAAATTATCGGCCAACTTAGCAAGCTGGAGCTGCGGGTAAAATCGCTCTCCTATATTGCTGTCAACTTTACCGCCTGGGTCCAAAAAATTGCTGGCGTGGCGATGATTATCGTTGGGGTTTACAGCATTATCGCCGGTAATCTCAGCATGGGGGGGCTCATCGCCTGCTACCTGCTCAACCGTCGCGCAATGATGCCGATTGGCCAGCTGTGTAGCCTGATCACCCGCTACCAGCGCGCCAAAATGACCAAAGCGACCATCGACCGCATGATGGATCTGGAGCAAGAGGTCGAAGAAAATGAAGTGCCGTTGAAGCGCGAGACGCTGACTGGCGCCATCGAATTTCGCGACGTCAGCTTCCACTATCCGCAAAACCAGTACCTGTCACTCAACGGTATTTCGTTGAAAATTGAGCCGGGTGAGAAGGTCGGGATTATTGGCCGTAGCGGCTCCGGAAAAAGCTCGCTGGCCAAGCTGCTGGTTGGCTTCTACCAACCTGACGGCGGCACCATTCTGATTGACGGCATCGACGCTCGTCAGCTCGACGTCAATGACGTCCGCCATAATATCGGCTACGCGCCGCAGGATATTCACCTGTTCAGCGGCACGCTGCGCGACAACCTGTTAAGCGGTGCCAGCTACGTGGATGAAGAGACCATGCTGCGCGCCGCCACGCTGGCGGGCGTGCATGAATTCGCTCGTCGTCACCCGTCCGGCTATAACATGCAGGTCGGTGAGCGCGGGATGAATCTTTCCGGCGGCCAGCGACAGGCCGTGGCCCTGGCTCGCGCGCTGCTGCTCGATCCGCCGGTGCTGCTGATGGATGAGCCGACCAGCTCCATGGATAACACCAGCGAAGATCTGATTAAGAAGTCGCTAGCCCCCATGGTCAGCAATAAAACGCTGCTGCTGGTCACCCACCGCGCCTCCTTGCTCACGCTGGTCGACCGACTGATCATCCTCGACAATGGCAAAATCATCGCCGATGGTCCGAAAGAAAGCGTGATGAACGCACTGAAGAAAGGACAAATTCATGCGCAACGCTAACCGACTTACCCGCTTTATGAAGTGGTTGTTTGGCGACAAAAACGCGTCAACGCTCACTGCTAACGAGGTGAATAAGGCGCTCATTGATGATTCCCCACGCGTGGTGCGAATCACCCTGTGGGCCATTCTCGGCTTCTTTATCATCATGATTGCCTGGGCATCACTGGCCGATATTGATGAAGTCACGCGTGGTGACGGCAAAGCGATACCCTCCTCGCGCCTGCAAAAAATCCAGAACCTGGAGGGCGGTATTGTCGCCGAGGTCTTCGTGCACGAAGGTGAAGTGGTCAAAGCCGGCGCGCCGCTGCTGCGTCTGGACGATACCCGTTTTCGCTCTAATGCTGGCGAGTCCGAGGCCGATCGTCTGGCGCTGGAGGCCCGTATTCAACGTCTGACCGCCCAGTTGGATAATAAAGAAACCCTGACGCTCTCACCCGAAATTCTGAATAAAACGCCGGATATCGCCAACGGCGAAATGGAACTGTTCGCCAGCGTCAACAAGCGCATTCAGAGCGAACTGTCCGGGCTGAACGAACAGCTGGTGCAGAAGAAACAGGAGCTGCTGGACTATCAGGCAAAAGGCGCACAGTACCGCCGCAGCCTGGGCCTGTTACAGCAGGAAATCAGCATGTCTGAGCCACTGGTCGCCAAGGGGGCGATTTCCAAAGTGGAAGTTCTGCGTCTGCGTCGTTCTGAAGTCGAAACCCGCGGACAGCTTGAGTCCGTGACGCTGGCCGTCCCCAGAGCCGAAGCGGCGATCAAAGAGATTGAGAGCAAAATCAGCGAGACGCGTGGACGCTATCGCAGCGAAGCGCTGTCGCAGCTCAATGAAGCCCGTACCGATCTCAGTAAAACCGAAGCTTCCGGCAAGGCGATTGAAGACCGTGTCAACCGTACTCTGGTGACTTCGCCGGTGCGCGGCATCGTGCAGCAGCTGATGGTCAACACCATCGGCGGCGTTATCCAGCCGGGGAACGACCTGGTGGAGATCGTGCCGCTGGACGACACGCTGCTGGTCGAAGCGAAAATCCGCCCACAGGACATCGCGTTTTTACGCCCTGGGCAGGAAGCGATGGTCAAATTCACCGCCTATGACTACACCATCTACGGCGGGCTGAAGGCTAAGCTGGAACAGATAAGCCCCGATACGGTCACCGACAAAGACGGTAAGAGTTTCTATGTCATCCGTCTGCGCACCGAAAAAAACCACCTGGGCAGCGACGAGAAACCGCTGATTATTATCCCGGGGATGGTGGCGTCGGTGGATATCATCACCGGTAAGAAAACCATTCTCTCCTACCTGCTGAAGCCGATTCTGCGCGCGAAAGCAGAAGCGTTCCGCGAACGTTAAGCATAAAAAAAACCCGGCGTACTGCTGTACGTCCGGGTTATCGCTCGTTATGTCGGTCGGCGCTGTCGTCCGGCAGCGCGGAAGACGTTACTCGTTAATCTTCGGATGCTGCATTACCAGCTGCGAGCGTTTCTCCTGCAGCGCGGCAATTTCCGCATCAATATCTTCAATCTTGTGCTCAATATGGTCGTGATGTTCCTGAAGAATCTCACGCGCTTCCTCAATGTCCGAGGCCGCAGGCGTCGCGCCCTTCAGCGGACGGTTGGCGGTCTCTTTCATCATCACGCCGGTAATCAGACCAATTACCGCAATCACCATCAGATAGTAAGCCGGCATCATCAGGTTCTGCGTCGACTCCACCAGCCAGGCCGCCAGCGTAGGCGTCAGACCGGCCACCAGCACCGAGATGTTAAAGGCGCTGGCCAGCGCGCTGTAGCGAATGTGGGTTGGGAACATCGCCGGTAACGACGACGCCATCACCCCGGTGAAGCAGTTCAGGATCACCGCGAGCAGCAGCAGGCCGGAGAAAATCAGACCAATGGAGTTACTGTTAATCAGGATAAATGCCGGAATCGAGAACACCAGCAACGCCACGCTACCCACCACGACAAATGGGCGACGGCCAAAGCGGTCGCTCAGCAGCCCCATCACCGGCTGCACAAACAGCATACCGATCATAATGGCGATGATGATCAGCACCCCGTGGTCTTCGGAGTAGTGCAGGTTATGCGACAGGTAGCTCGGCATGTAGGTCAGCAACATGTAGTAGGTGACGTTGGTCGAGATAACCAGACCGATACAGGCCAGCAGGCTACGCCAGTGCTTGGTCGCAATTTCTTTAAACGAGACTTTCGGCCCGTCCTGTAAACCCTGACGGTCGCCCTGCTCGAGTTTATCCACGTGCTGCTGGAACGCTGGCGTCTCTTCCAGCGCATGACGCAGGTAAAGACCGATAATCCCCAGCGGCAGCGCGACGAAGAACGGAATACGCCAGCCCCACTCGAGGAAGTTCGCCTCACCCACTGCCGTAGAGAGCAGAACCACCAGCCCTGCGCCCATCACAAACCCGGCGATAGAACCAAAGTCCAGCCAGCTGCCCATAAAGCCGCGCTTACGGTCCGGCGAGTATTCCGCTACGAAGATCGACGCTCCGGTATATTCGCCGCCGACCGAGAAGCCCTGCGCCATTTTACACAGCAGCAGCAACACCGGCGCCCAAATACCAATGGACTCATATGACGGAATAAGGCCGATACAGAATGTACTGAGCGACATAATAATGATGGTGATAGACAGAATCTTCTGTCGACCGTATTTATCCCCTAGCATCCCGAAGAACAAACCGCCCAACGGACGTATCAGGAAGGGAACAGAGAAGGTCCCCAGCGCGGCAATCATCTGCACGCTTGGGTCAGCGTCCGGGAAGAAGACTTTACCCAGCGCGTAGGCCACAAATCCATAGACCCCGAAATCGAACCACTCCATCGCGTTGCCCAACGAGGCTGCGGTGATTGCTTTGCGTAGTTTGGCATCGTCGATAATGGTGACGTCACGTAGCGTGATCGGTTTTACTTTTTTCCTTCTAAGCATGGTTTTCCTCGTTCAATTTCGCCTTGAACGCACACCCAGTGGGGGCAAACGGCAAGGCGTTTGCGAAGGTGCGTAAAGGGAACCGTGGCAAGTCTGGTTCCGTTTATCCAAGCGTAGCAGGTTTGCATGTCGGCGTTGGAGTATGTTCTCCGACAATCAAACCTGTTGGGCCTGATGGCGAGTCTGTCAGTTAATAAGGTGCCTCTCGAAAAATATCCCGCAGAGAGGCAATCCTATTTACCCTAACAGCGATTAATATTGTGATCAACTTAACAAAAGAGTGACACTCGCCACAGCGCCGAAATATTTCGCTCACTTTCCCCCTATCGAATGCCGCTTCACCAGTGGAAAAACCGGGCAAATCACCTCCTTTCCCCCCTCATTTAAGAAAAAAAATATTTCAGAATCTTTCACAAAGAATTCACAGCGCAATTCAATTTCACCATAGCGCATTTCTCATTTATGAAATGTGTGATCTATATAACTAAAACATCGTTTTATTTTCATTGAATCAGTATTCCAGTAAATGCATTATAGCGTCCGAAACAGCTTTAAACATGCCAGAAAATTTCTTCTTAACCGGAGTGCGCTGGCATGAAAACACCAGATGATAGCAACATAAATAACTGAAATTATTATACTTAATCTCTTCTGCCGTCAGAGGACGGTACGAGGCGAGGATGCCAGATGAAAATTAAAGCAACAATGGAACGAATCCCAGGCGGGATGATGCTTATCCCGTTACTGTTAGGCGCGGTATTAAATACCTTCGCACCGAGCACCGGCGAATATTTCGGATCTTTCACCAAAGGCATGATCGGCGGAACGGTGCCTATTCTGGCCGTCTGGTTCTTCTGCATTGGGGCATCCATTGATTTACGTGCCACCGGGACGGTATTACGTAAATCCGGCACCCTGGTACTGACCAAAATCGCCGTTGCCTGGGTTGTGGCAATGATTGCGGCCATGTTCATTCCGGATACGGGTATTCAGACCGGTTTCTTCGCCGGACTTTCCGTTCTGGCGATTGTCTCAGCAATGGATATGACCAACGGCGGCCTGTATGCCAGCCTGATGAATCAGTATGGTACTAAAGAAGAGTCAGGCGCTTTCGTCCTGATGTCGCTGGAATCCGGCCCGCTGATGACGATGGTTATCCTCGGTTCTGCTGGCCTTGCTTCTTTCGAGCCGCACCACTTTATCGGCGCCGTGCTGCCGTTCCTGATTGGTTTCACCCTCGGCAACCTGGACCACGACCTGCGTGCATTCTTCAGCAAAGCGACGCCGGTACTGATTCCATTCTTCGGCTTTGCGCTGGGTAATACCATCAACCTGAGCGTGATTCTCGACACTGGCCTGCTGGGTATCGTACTGGGTGTTGCCGTTATCGTTATCACCGGTATTCCGCTGATTATTGCTGACCGCGTCATCGGTGGCGGTAACGGCACCGCAGGTGTCGCCGCCTCCTCCGCAGCGGGCGCTGCCGTGGCAAACCCGGTGATTATTGCGCAGATTAACCCATCGTTCGCCCCGGTCGCCGCCTCCGCGACGGCGCTGGTTGCCGCCAGCGTAATTGTCACCGCGATTCTGGTGCCGATTATTACCGCGCTGTATGCGAAACGTTATGGCGCACCAAAACCAGCAGACGCCGAAACGCAGGTAATACCGGAGTCCGCGCACCACTGATCGGTTCCCTCTCCCCTCGGGGGAGAGGGTGAATTTCCCCGCCATTCCTCATCCCGTCCGGGATAACACCGACAAATGCAGGGTTTTATTGTATAATCAGGGCTATTTTCGGCGATTTGCCGTTTTTTCAGGCCCTTGCCTTTCGCACTGCACTTTTGAGGAAACACTCCATGTCATTACCCCACTGCCCACAATGCAACTCCGAATACACCTACGAAGACAACGGCATGTTCATCTGCCCGGAATGCGCACACGAGTGGAACGATGCTGAACCCGCACAAGACAGCGACGCGCTGATCGTCAAAGACGCTAACGGCAACCTGCTGGCCGACGGCGACAGCGTCACCGTCGTCAAAGACCTGAAGGTCAAGGGCAGCTCTTCCATGTTGAAGATCGGCACCAAAGTGAAGAACATCCGCTTGGTCGAAGGCGACCACAACATCGATTGCAAAATTGACGGCTTTGGCCCAATGAAGCTGAAATCTGAGTTTGTGAAAAAGAACTGATCCCTACAGGCGGGAAAGCACTTTCCCGCCTGGTTACTTTGCCTCAGCAGCACCTAGACTTAATGAGCGACTCTTACCTGAGGTAACGATTATGCCGTTAAGTCCCTATCTCGCCTTTTCCGGAAACTGCGCCGATGCCATTGCCTACTATCAGCAGGCGCTGGGTGCGGAACTGCGCTACAAAATCACCTTCGGCGAAATGCCGCCCTCATCGATGGATGATGAAGGTGGATGCCCCTCCGGACTGAAATTCCCCGACAGCGCCATTGCTCACGCCAACGTCCACATCGCCGGCAGCGATATCATGATGAGCGACGGTATCTCCCCGGACGACGCCCACTACGCGGGCTTCACGCTGGTGCTCGACACTCAGGACGTTAAAGAAGGTAAACGCTGGTTCGATAATCTCGCCGCCAACGGCAAGGTAGAAATGCCGTGGCAAGAGACCTTCTGGGCACACGGGTTTGGCCGTGTAATCGACCGGTACGGCGTACCGTGGATGATTAACGTGGTCAAACAACAAGAGCCGACGCTCTGACAACGCGGGAGGCGGCGGCCTCCCTTCCTGTCATCGAATTCCCGTCAATTATTCATCATCGAGTCATCCCGCCTTAACCCAAATGTCACATGAGTTCGCCACGATGGGGCCACCTTTTTTGAGGGTCCCAATATGCAAACCATGATTCGCGTTGAAAAACTCAACAAGACGTTCAACCAGCACCAGGTACTACACGCTATTGATTTGAACGTTCACGCCGGTGAGATGGTGGCTCTGCTTGGCCCGTCCGGTTCTGGCAAATCCACCCTTTTACGTCATCTGAGCGGCCTCATCGTCGGCGATAAAACGCCGGAGTGCCGTATTGAGTTGCTGGGCAAAACCGTACAGCAGGCGGGCCGTCTGGCGCGCGACATCCGTAAGAGCCGCGCCCACACCGGCTATATCTTCCAGCAGTTCAACCTCGTTAACCGCCTGAGCGTTCTGGAGAACGTGCTGATTGGCGCGCTCGGCAGCACGCCTTTCTGGCGCACCTGCTTGGGCTGGTTCACCCGCGAGCAGAAACAGCGTGCTTTACAGGCATTAACCCGCGTCGGCATGGCGCATATGGCCCACCAGCGTGTATCAACGCTGTCCGGCGGCCAGCAGCAGCGCGTGGCCATTGCCCGTGCGCTGATGCAGCAGGCGAAAGTGATCCTCGCCGACGAACCTATCGCCTCGCTGGACCCGGAATCGGCGCGCATCGTCATGGACACGCTGCGCGACATTAACCAGACCGACGGCATCACCGTGGTGGTGACGCTGCATCAGGTCGACTATGCGCTGCGCTACTGCGAACGCATCGTCGCGCTGCGCCAGGGACAGGTGTTCTACGACGGCAGCAGCCAGCAGTTTGATAACGAACGTTTTGACCATCTCTACCGCAGCATAAACCGCGTCGAACAGAACGCGCAGGCTGCTTAACGTCCCCACAATGAGGAATGGAAATGAGTTATAAAGCGGTTGCCGCGCTGGCCTTCACCAGCATGTTTAGCCTCAGCACCCTGTTCAGCCCCGTGCATGCGGAAGAACAGGAAAAAGCGCTGAACTTCGGCATTATTTCGACGGAATCACAGCAGAACTTAAAGCCACAGTGGGAACCGTTCCTGAAGGACATGGAAAAGTCGCTGGGCGTAAAGGTGAACGCTTTCTTCGCCCCGGACTATGCGGGCATCATTCAGGGCATGCGCTTCAATAAAGTGGATATCGCCTGGTACGGTAACCTCTCGGCGATGGAAGCGGTGGACCGCGCCAACGGCCAGGTGTTCGCCCAGACCGTCGCCGCCGACGGCTCGCCGGGCTACTGGAGCGTGCTGATCGTCAACAAAGACAGCCCGATCAACAACCTCAACGACCTGCTCGCCAAACGCAAAGAGCTGACCTTCGGCAACGGTGACCCGAACTCCACCTCCGGCTTCCTCGTCCCTGGCTACTACGTCTTCGCCAAAAACAACGCCTCCGCCAGCGATTTCAAGCGCACGGTCAACGCCAGCCATGAAACCAACGCCCTGGCCGTCGCCAACAAGCAGGTGGATGTGGCCACCAACAACACCGAAAACCTCGACAAGCTGAAGGTCTCCGCGCCGGACAAGCTGAAAGAGCTGAAGGTTATCTGGAAGTCGCCGCTGATCCCAGGCGACCCGATTGTGTGGCGCAAAAACCTCTCTGAATCCACCAAGGACAAGATCTACAGCTTCTTTATGAACTACGGCAAAACGCCGGAACAGAAAGCGGTGCTGGAACGTCTGGGCTGGGCGCCGTTCCGCGCTTCCAGCGATCTCCAGCTGCTGCCGATTCGCCAGTTGACCCTGTTTAAAGAGATGCAGACGGTGAAGGGCAACAACACGCTGAACGCCGCGGATAAAGCCACGAAGACCGCCGAGATTCAGGCGCGGCTGAACGACCTTGACCGTACCACGGCGGCGATTGGCGCGATGACGTCGGTGACTAAAGCGGTGCAGTGATCGATCCCCTCTCCCCCGTGGGGAGAGGGAGAACTAACCACGGAGCTCAACCATGCAACACACCATCACCATCCCCCCACCCAAGCGCAGCTGGTTCTCGCTGATTAGCTGGGCCATCCTGCTGGCGGTGCTTGTCGTCTCCTGGAAAGGGGCGGAAATGAACCCGGTGACCCTGTTCACCGACGCGGGCAACATGGCGACTTTCGCCGCCGACTTCTTCCCGCCGGACTTCAGCCAGTGGCAGGACTACCTCAGCGAGATGGCCGTCACCCTGCAAATCGCCGTCTGGGGCACCGCGCTGGCGGTGGTGCTCTCCATCCCCTGCGGCCTGATGAGCGCCGAAAACCTCGTGCCGTGGTGGGTTTACCAGCCGATGCGTCGGCTGATGGACGCCTGCCGCGCGATCAACGAAATGGTCTTCGCCATGCTGTTCGTCGTGGCCGTCGGCTTAGGCCCCTTTGCTGGCGTGCTGGCGCTGTTTATTCACACCACCGGCGTGCTCTCCAAGCTGCTTTCCGAAGCGGTGGAAGCGATTGAACCCGGCCCGGTTGAAGGCATCCGCGCCACCGGCGCCAACAAAATCGAAGAGATCCTCTACGGCGTGCTGCCGCAGGTGATGCCGCTGCTCATCTCCTACTCGCTCTATCGCTTCGAGTCCAACGTCCGTTCCGCCACGGTGGTCGGGATGGTGGGTGCAGGCGGTATCGGCGTCACATTATGGGAGGCGATTCGCGGCTTTCAGTTCCAGCAAACCTGCGCATTGATGGTGCTGATCATCGTCACCGTCAGCCTGCTGGATTTCCTCTCCCAGCGTTTGCGTAAGCACTTCATCTGATTAGCGAGGTCTTGTTGACTATGCACCTGTCTACACATCCGACCAGTTATCCAACGCGTTATCAAGAGATTGCCGCTCGCCTGGAGCAAGAGCTGCGCCAGAACTACCGCTGCGGCGACTACCTGCCCGCCGAGCACCAGCTGGCGGCGCGCTTTGCCGTGAATCGTCACACCCTGCGTCGCGCCATCGACCAACTGGTGGAGAAAGGCTGGGTTCAGCGCCGTCAGGGCATTGGCGTGCTGGTGCTGATGCGCCCGTTTGACTACCCGCTGAACGCTCAGGCGCGTTTTAGCCAGAACCTGCTCGACCAGGGCAGCCACCCCACCAGCGAAAAGCTGCTGTCGGTACTGCGCCCGGCCTCCGGCCATATCGCCGAAGCGCTGGGCATAGCCGAAGGCGACAACGTTATTCACCTGCGCACGCTGCGCCGGGTCAACGGCGTGGCGCTGTGTCTGATCGACCACTATTTTGCTGACCTCACGCTGTGGCCCACGCTGCAAAGCTTCAGCAACGGTTCGCTGCACGACTTTCTGCGCGAGCAAACCGGTATTGCGCTCAAACGCAGTCAGACCCGCATCAGCGCACGTCGGGCGCAGGCCAAAGAGAGCCAGCGCTTAGAAATTCCCAACATGGCGCCCCTGCTGTGCGTGCGCACCCTGAACCATCGTGAAGGCAACGACCAGGTGATGGAGTACTCCGTCAGCCTGACCCGCGCCGACATGATCGAATTTATTATGGAGCACTGAATGCACCTCGATACCGCAACCCGTCAGCACTGGATGTCGGTGCTGTCTCACAGTAAGCCCGAGAGTCTGGCGGCAAAAATGGTTGCCCTGAATATCCGTGCCGACTACGAAACCCTCCGCGCCCCGGAAACCGGCCTGGTCCAGCTACAGGGACGCATGGGCGGCACCGGCGAACGCTTCTTTGCCGGTGACGCCACGCTAACCCGCGCTGCCGTGCGCTTGAGCAACGGGACCGTGGGCTACAGCTGGGTGCTGGGGCGCGATAAAGCCCACGCCGAGCGCTGCGCACTGATTGATGCGCTGATGCAGCAGCCCAGCCATTTTCAAACCTTATCAGAAACCCTGATTACCCCGCTGGAAGCCGACCGTACCGCGCGTATTGCCGCACGTCAGGCTGAAATTAACGCCAGCCGGGTCGACTTCTTTACGCTGGTTCGCGGAGATAACGCATGACCCTGGAAACCGCTTTTACCCTTCCCGTGCAGGATGCCCAGCACAGCTTTCGTCGCCTGTTAAAAGCCATGAGCGAGCCGGGCGTGATCGTCGCGCTGCATCAGCTCAAGCACGGCTGGCAGCCGCTGAATATTGCCACCACAAGCGTGCTGCTGACCCTGGCCGACAATGACACGCCGGTGTGGCTGTCCAATACGCTGCATAACGATATCGTCAGCCAGAGCCTGCGTTTTCACACCAACGCGCCGCTGGTTGAGCAGCCGCAGCAGGCGACTTTCGCCGTCTCAAGCGACACCATCAGCAGCGAGCAGCTAAACGCCCTGTGTGAAGGCAGCGCGGTGGCGCCGGAAACCAGCGCCACGCTGATTGTGCAGGTCCCCAGTCTCAGCGGCGGGCGCATGCTGCGCCTGACCGGTGCGGGTATCGCCGAAGAACGGATGATCGCCCCGCAGCTGCCGAACTGCATTCTGCATGAACTGACCGAACGTCCGCACCCGTTCCCGCTCGGCGTGGATCTGATCCTCACCTGCGGCGAGCGTCTGCTGGCCATTCCACGCACTACTCACGTCGAGGTTTGCTGATATGTACGTTGCCGTCAAAGGGGGCGAGAAGGCGATAGCCGCCGCCCACGCGCTACAGGAACATCGACGCCGGGGCGACACCGTGCAGCCGGAACTCAGCGTCGCTCAGATTGAACAGCAGCTTAACCTGGCGGTAGACCGGGTGATGACCGAAGGCGGCATCGCCGACCGCGAGCTGGCGGCACTGGCGCTGAAGCAGGCCAGCGGCGACAACGTTGAAGCCATTTTTTTGCTGCGCGCCTATCGCACCACGCTGGCGAAACTGGCGGTGAGCGAGCCGCTGGAGACGGGCAATATGCGCCTGGAACGCCGTATTTCCGCCGTCTATAAAGACGTACCGGGCGGCCAGCTGCTCGGCCCGACCTACGACTACACCCACCGACTGCTGGACTTTACCCTGCTGGCGAACGGTGAGACCCCGCCCCTGCAAACCGTCGACTCAGAACAGGCTGCCGCCCCGCATGTCTTCAGCCTGCTGGCAAGCCAGGGACTGGCAAAGACGGAAGAGGACAACGGCGCAACGCCCGACGATATCACCCGCACGCCGCCGGTCTACCCGTGCTCGCGCTCCTCACGTCTCCAGCAGCTGATGCGCGGCGACGAAGGCTACCTGCTGGCGCTGGCCTACTCCACCCAGCGCGGCTACGGGCGCAACCATCCGTTTGCTGGTGAGATCCGCAGCGGCTATATCGACGTTTCAATCGTGCCCGAAGAGTTGGGTTTTGCGGTGAACGTCGGCGAACTGTTGATGACGGAATGCGAAATGGTCAACGGCTTCGTCGACCCGGCTGACGAACCGCCGCACTTCACCCGTGGCTACGGTCTGGTGTTTGGCATGAGCGAGCGCAAAGCGATGGCGATGGCGCTGGTCGACCGCGCATTGCAGGCTCCGGAGTATGACGAGCACGCCGTCGGCCCGGCGCAGGATGAAGAGTTTGTCCTCGCCCACGCCGATAACGTCGAAGCCGCCGGTTTCGTCTCGCACCTCAAACTCCCCCACTACGTCGATTTCCAGGCCGAACTGGAACTGTTGAAACGCCTGCAACGGGAGCAGAAAAATGGCTAATCTCAGCGGCTATAACTTTGCCTACCTTGATGAACAGACCAAGCGCATGATCCGCCGCGCCATCCTCAAAGCGGTGGCGATCCCCGGCTATCAGGTGCCGTTCGGCGGCCGCGAAATGCCGATGCCGTACGGCTGGGGCACCGGCGGCATTCAGATCACCGCCAGCGTGATTGGTGAAGCGGATGTGCTGAAAGTGATTGACCAGGGCGCGGATGACACCACCAACGCCGTCTCCATCCGCCAGTTTTTCCAGCGCGTGACCGGGGTGAACACCACCGAGCGCACCGAAGACGCCACCTTGATCCAGACGCGCCACCGGATCCCGGAAACGCCGCTGGCGGAGGATCAGATCCTGATCTTCCAGGTGCCGATCCCCGAACCGCTACGCTTTATCGAACCGCGCGAAACCGAGACCCGCACCATGCACGCGCTGGAAGAGTACGGCGTGATGCAGGTGAAGCTGTATGAAGATATCGCCCGCTTCGGCCATATCGCGACCACCTATGCCTACCCGGTGAAGGTCAATGGCCGCTACGTCATGGACCCATCGCCAATCCCCAAATTCGATAACCCGAAGATGGACATGATGCCTGCGCTACAGCTGTTTGGCGCCGGGCGCGAGAAGCGTATCTACGCCGTGCCGCCGTTTACCCGCGTTGAAAGCCTCGATTTTGACGACCATCCGTTCACCATCCAGAGCTGGGACGAGCCTTGCGCCATCTGCGGTTCGCAGCACAGCTATCTCGATGAAGTGGTGCTCGACGACAGCGGCAAACGCATGTTTGTCTGCTCCGACACCGACTACTGCCGCCAACAGAGCGAGGCGAAAAACGCATGACGCAACCATTACTCTCCGTTGACCGCCTGACCCATCTCTACGCGCCGGGCAAGGGCTTCAGCAACGTCTCCTTTGATCTGTGGCCGGGCGAAGTGCTGGGCATCGTCGGCGAATCCGGCTCCGGTAAAACCACGCTGCTGAAATCCATTTCGGCGCGTCTGACGCCGCAGGAAGGGGAAATTCGCTACCGGGACCGTTCGCTGTACGCGATGACCGAAGCCGACCGCCGCCGTCTGCTGCGCACCGAATGGGGCGTGGTGCACCAGCACGCGATGGACGGCCTGCGTCGTCAGGTGTCGGCGGGCGGCAATATCGGCGAACGGCTGATGGCCACCGGCGCACGCCATTACGGCGATATCCGCGCCACCGCCCAGCGCTGGCTGGAGGAAGTGGAGATCCCGGCGTCGCGCATCGACGACCTGCCCACCACGTTTTCCGGCGGGATGCAGCAGCGTTTGCAGATTGCCCGCAACCTCGTCACCCACCCAAAGTTGGTGTTTATGGATGAACCCACCGGTGGGCTGGACGTGTCGGTGCAGGCGCGCCTGCTCGACCTGCTGCGCGGCCTGGTGGTGGAGCTGAACCTGGCGGTGGTGATTGTCACCCATGATTTGGGCGTCGCGCGGCTGCTCGCCGACCGTTTGCTGGTGATGAAGCAGGGCCAGGTGGTGGAAAGTGGGCTTACCGATCGGGTGCTCGACGATCCGCATCATCCGTACACCCAGCTGTTGGTGTCGTCGGTGTTGCAGAATTAACCATCGCGCGGCGGATTTTCTCCCTCTCCCTTTCAGGGAGAGGGCCGGGGTGAGGGTAATAACGCACGGATAAAACAGCGGCTTCCCCTCACCCTAACCCTCTCCCCAAAGGGGCGAGGGGACTGTCCGTGCTCTTTTTTAAGTTTGTCAGCATCCTAAAACGGTTGTAGGCCTGATCCATCAGGCAATCGAACGCACAATTGCTTAAAGAGGCTAAAAATGAACGCGATCCGCGTCGAAAATGTCAGTAAAACCTTTGTTCTGCACCAGCAAAACGGCGTCCAGCTTCCGGTGCTGCGCAACGCCTCGCTCACCGTCAACGCCGGCGAGTGCGTGGTGCTGCACGGCAACTCCGGCAGCGGTAAATCCACCCTGCTGCGCTCGCTGTATGCCAACTATCTGCCGGATGAAGGCCATATTCATATTAAACACGGCGACGAATGGGTCGACCTAGTGAGCGCTCCGGCGCGCAAGGTGGTGGAAGTGCGCAAAACCACTGTCGGCTGGGTCAGCCAGTTTCTGCGGGTGATCCCGCGAATTTCCACGCTGGAAGTAGTGATGCAACCGCTGCTCAATACTGGCGTGCCGCGCGAAACCTGTGCCGCCAAAGCCGCCCAGTTGCTAAGCCGGCTGAACGTACCAGAGCGTCTGTGGCATCTCGCGCCGTCGACCTTCTCCGGCGGCGAGCAGCAGCGCGTCAACATCGCCCGCGGTTTTATCGTCGACTACCCGATTCTGCTGCTCGACGAACCTACTGCCTCGCTGGACGCCAAAAATAGCGCCGCGGTGGTGAGCCTTATCGAAGAAGCCAAATCGCGCGGTGCGGCCATCGTCGGTATTTTCCATGACGAAACCGTCCGCAATCAGGTCGCTGACCGCCTCCACCCAATGGGTACACCTGCATGATTATCAATAACGTAAAACTGGTGCTTGAGAATGATGTGGTCCACGGTTCGCTGGAGGTACATGACGGGGAAATCCGCGCCTTCGCCGAAACCCAGAGCCGTCTACCGGAAGCCTTCGACGGTGAAGGCGGCTGGCTGCTGCCGGGGCTGATCGAGCTGCATACCGATAATCTGGATAAATTCTTCACCCCACGCCCGAAGGTGGACTGGCCCGCCCATTCCGCCATGAGCAGCCACGACGCGCTGATGGTCGCCAGCGGCATCACCACCGTGCTGGACGCGGTAGCCATTGGCGATGTGCGCGACGGCGGTGATCGTCTGGAGAACCTCGAGAAGATGATTAACGCGGTGGAAGAGACGCAGAAACGCGGTCTCAACCGTGCCGAGCATCGTCTGCATTTGCGCTGCGAACTGCCGCACCACACCACGCTGCCGCTGTTTGAAAAACTGGTCGGTCGCGAGCCGGTGACGCTGGTGTCGTTAATGGACCACTCTCCCGGCCAGCGCCAGTTCGCCAATCGTGAGAAGTACCGGGAATACTATCAAGGTAAGTACTCACTGACTGACCAGCAGATGCGTCAGTACGAAGAAGAACAGCTGCAGCTTGCCGCACGTTGGTCGCAGCCTAACCGTGCCGCCATTGCCGGCATGTGCCGTGACCGCAACATCGCGCTGGCCAGCCATGACGATGCGACTCATGAACACGTGGTGGAATCGCATCAGTTAGGCAGCGTTATCGCCGAATTCCCCACTACCTTTGAAGCCGCCGAGTCATCACGCCGCCACGGCCTGAACGTGCTGATGGGCGCGCCAAATATCGTGCGCGGCGGTTCGCACTCCGGCAACGTCGCGGCGCATAAGCTGGCGGAACTGGGGCTGCTGGATATCCTCTCTTCCGACTACTATCCGGCCAGCTTGCTGGACGCCGCCTTCCGCGTTGCCGATGACCAGCAAAATGCCTTTACCCTGTCGCAGGCCATCAATCTGGTGACAAAAAACCCGGCGCGCGCGCTGAACCTGCAAGACCGCGGGGTGATTGGCGAAGGTAAACGCGCCGATCTGGTGTTGGCGCATCGCAAAGGCGAGCACATCCATATCGACCACGTCTGGCGTCAGGGTAAAAGGGTATTCTGATGAAAGGAAAACTGATCTGGTTAATGGGGCCCTCCGGCTCCGGCAAAGACAGCCTGCTGGAAGTGCTTCGTCAGCAGGAACATACGCAGCTGTTGGTTGCCCATCGCTACATAACCCGTCCGGCCAACGCCGGCTGCGAAAACCACATCGCATTGAGTGAGCAGGAATTTTTTACCCGTGCCGGACACAACCTGCTGGCCCTGAGCTGGCATGCTAACGGCCTGTATTACGGCGTGGGCGTGGAGATCGATCTGTGGCTGCACGCCGGGTTCGATGTCATCGTCAACGGCTCGCGCGCGCATCTGGCGCAGGCCAAAGCGCGCTACGGCAACGCCCTGCTGCCAGTGTGCTTGCAGGTTTCGCCGCCGATTCTGCGCGAACGTCTTCAGGCCCGCGGGCGCGAGAACGGTATGGAGATTGCCGCCCGGCTGGAGCGTGCCGCCCGCTATGCGCCAGAAAACTGCCATACGCTCAATAACGACGGAAGTTTGCTACAGTCAGTGGATATTTTACTGACCCTGATGGGACGCAAGGAGAAAGACCATGCCTGTCTGTGAGCTGCGCCATGCCACGTTCGAGGATATTGATGACGTTTACGCGCTGATGTGCGAACTAAAGCAAGCCGAATTCGACAAAGACGCCTTTTACACCGGTTTCGCCGCCAATCTTCAGGATCCGCATCTGCACTATCAGTTGGCTCTGCTGGGCGGCGAGGTTGTCGGCATCATCAGCCTGCATTTGCAGTTTCATCTGCATCATGCCAACTGGATAGGCGAGATTCAGGAGCTGGTCGTCATGCCATGCGCGCGCGGTTCAGGCGTCGGCAGCCAACTGCTGAGCTGGGCTGAGGAGACTGCACGTGAGGCCGGCGCGGAGATGACCGAGTTGTCCACCAGTACCAGGCGACTCGACGCCCATCGTTTTTATCAGCGTGAGGGTTATGCCCCCAGCCACATTCGATTCACCAAAGCGCTATGAGGATGTTGTATGAGTTTAACCCTCACCCTCAGCGGTACCGGCGGCGCGCAGGGTGTGCCCGCCTGGGGCTGCCATTGTCCGGCCTGCGTGCGCGCCCATCGCGCGCCGCAGTATCGCCGTAAAGCCTGCAGCGGCGTTGTCCGCTTCAACGATGCGGTCACGTTAATTGATGCCGGCCTGCCCGACCTCGCCGAACGTTGGCCCGCCGGCTCTTTCCAGCAGTTTTTACTCACCCACTATCATATGGATCACGTTCAGGGGTTGTTTCCGCTGCGCTGGGGCGTAGGCGAGACGGTGCCGGTGTACGGCCCACCGGATGAACTGGGCTGTGACGATCTGTTCAAACATCCCGGCCTGCTGGATTTCAGCCATACCGTGGAGCCCTTCGTGGTGTTTGACTTGCAGGGATTGCAAATTACGCCGGTACCGCTGGAACACTCGAAGCTGACCTTCGGCTATCTGCTGGAGACGCCACACAGCCGTGTCGCCTGGCTTTCAGATAGCGCCGGGCTGCCCGATAAGACGCTCACTTTCTTAAGCAATAACCAGCCGCAGGTGATGGTCATTGATTGCAGCCATGCGCCCCGCGAGCAGACGCCGCGTAACCACAGCGATTTAGCGACGATCGTGGCGTTAAATGAATCGATCCGCTGCCCGCACGTGGTACTCACCCATATCAGCCACCAGTTTGATGAATGGATGATGACGCACCTGCTGCCGCCCGGCATTGAAGCAGGCTACGACGGCATGGAAATTCGCCTCGCCTAGCGATCGTAATCGTCATCAAGACGCCGCTCATCGTCTGACAGCTGACGACGCTCCTGATCGAGCTGTCGCTGGCGGTCATCTAACTGACGTCGGCGATCGTCCAGCTGGCGGCGACGATCGTTATATTGCTGGCTGCTTTGGGAACGACTGCCGCGATCGTCATAAGATCGGTCATCGTCGTCATCACGGCTTGAGCGATCGCTGCTGGGGTTGTACGCATCGTTGATCGCCTGCTGAATATTGCCAATGGCATCGTCGATAATATCCGCGCGCGCCAGCTGGCTGGTCAGCGAGAGCGAACAAAGCATCACTGCGGTTAGATAACGTTTCATAGGGACGGTCTCATCGGGGGAGCTGCCTGTAGAGTAGGCAAGCCGCGGCTGGCGGAGTAGCGGAGGAATCTCAATTCTACAGCGTGCGTAACGATAACAATTAAATATTAAATTCCATAAAATATATGGGTATTTTATTCATTCAGTTTTAAGCACAAATACCTTATAAAAATAACGATCGCCCTCACAAACAAACCTCTCAAATTATCAAAATAGCCACTAGTATAGATCGCCATATCTCAGGCGCTGGTTGTTTGCCGAATAATTCATAACATTAATAATGAAAGGGAGTTTTATATGAATAACTCTAGGTTATTCCGTTTCAGCAACGTGTTTATTGCCGTTGGTGTCGCCAGTGGCCTGTTGATAAATAACGCCTTCGCAGCCGAAATGCCGAAAGAAGCCACGCAATATACCCATGAAATTAATCAGCAGTATGCTAAATCCTTACCCTTTAGCAATCGTCAGGATTTTGAAGATGCCCAGCGCGGGTTTATCGCGCCGCTGTTGAATGAAGGGGTGCTAAAAAACGACGAGGGTAAAACCTACTACCGTGCCTATGATTATAAATTCGATATCAATGCGCCAGCGCCGGATACCATTAACCCGAGCCTGTGGCGTCAAACGCAAATAAACGGTATTTCCGGGCTGTTTAAAGTGACCGACCGCATGTACCAGGTGCGCAGTCAGGACATCTCGAATATCACCTTTATCGAAGGTGATACGGGGATTATTGTTATCGACCCGCTGGTCTCCGCGCCAGCCGCTAAAGCCAGCCTCGACCTCTACTTCCAACACCGTCCGCACAAGCCGATTGTCGCCATCATTTATACCCATAGCCACGTTGACCATTATGGCGGCGTAAAAGGGCTCGTCTCGGAAGATGACGTGAAATCCGGTAAGGTGCAGATCATCGCCCCCGCGGGCTTTATGGAGGAAGCGATCAGCGAGAACGTGATGGCAGGCAACATCATGGGTCGACGCGCCACATACTCCTACGGCCTGCTGCTGCCTAAGAACGCCAGCGGTAATATTGGCAATGGTCTCGGTGTTGCCGTAACGGGTGGCTATCCAACGATTATTGCGCCGACAAAAAGCATCACCAAAACGGGCGAAAAGCTGACCATCGACGGTCTGGAGTTTGATTTCCTGATGGCGCCAGGCAGCGAAGCCCCGGCGGAGATGCACTTCTATATTCCGGCGCTGAAAGCGCTGTGCACGGCGGAAAACACCACCCACACGCTGCACAACTTCTATACCCTGCGTGGCGCGAAAACTCGCGATACCGCGAAGTGGTCCGAGTATTTAAATCAGACGCTGGATATGTGGGGCAGTCAGGCCGACGTACTGTTTATGCCGCACACCTGGCCGGTGTGGGGAAATAAACAGATTAACGACTATATTGGCAAATATCGCGACACCATTAAGTATATTCACGACCAGACGCTGCACCTGGCAAACCAGGGCTATACGATGAATGAGATCGGCAACATGATTAAGTTGCCGAAAAACCTGGAAGATAACTGGGCCAGCCGCGGCTATTACGGCTCGGTTAGCCATAACGCTCGTGCGGTCTATAACTACTATCTCGGCTACTTCGACGGTAACCCCGCCAACCTGAACCCTTACGGCCAGGTTGAGATGGGCAAACGCTATGTGAAAGCGCTGGGCGGCGAGGAGCACGCGATTCAGCTGGCGCGTGAAGCCTTCGACCAGGGCGACTATCGCTGGACCTCAGAGCTGTTAAAACAGGTCATCGCCGCCGATCCAACCAATAAAACCGCCAGAAACCTGCAGGCTGACGCCTTCGAACAGCTGGGCTATCAGGCGGAATCCGCCACCTGGCGCGGCTTCTATCTGACCGGTGCAAAAGAGTTGCGCGACGGCGTCGCTAAGCTGCCGGTGGGCGCTACCGCGTCGCCGGATACCCTGAAGGGGATGACCGTCGAAATGCTGATGGACTATCTTGCTGTTAGCCTCGACAGCCACAAAGCCGACGGGAAAAACATTAATATCAACTTTAACCTCGACAACAACGATAATCTGAACCTCGCATTAAACGATAGCGTACTTAACTATCGTAAAACGCTGCGCAGCAATGCCGATGCGTCGTTCTATATGAGCCGGAACGATCTGCATGCCGTGCTGCTGGGCCAGGTGAAAATGAGTGATTTAATCAAACAGAAAAAAGTCAACGTGATTGGCAACGCCAAAAAGCTCGACGAGATTCTGTCCTGTATGGACAAATTTGATTTCTGGGTCAATATCGTGACGCCGAATTAATCGAGGAATAGTCCAGGGGCCTTGCCCCCTGGATATGTTAGATTCACAGAATAAATATATATAAAGCTCATCTTTAATTTGTGAATAAGTTATTAATGCGGTTCAGTGACAAATCACTGCCGTCTTAATAAACAAATCGCCATACTAAGATTTATTTATTCATAAACATTCACTCAAAATATTATTCGATATACACAGGATCGTATTTCATTATGCAAACAGCAAAGTCCCGCGTCGTGACGAGGCTAAAAGGAATAAGTGGTCTCGGTTCAGCTCTCTTATTAACAGGGTGTTCATTGTCACCATCCATTCCCGTTATTGGCGCTTATTACCCTGACTGGCTGTTCTGTATTTTAGCCGGCGTTATTCTCACGCTAATCACCCGGCGAGTTATCGTCAGCAAAACAGGTTCAACGCTGGCATTTCCTGCGGTTATCTACACCGCCCTTTTTGTCCTCTACTCCATGCTGTTCTGGCTGGTTTTTTTCTAATTTACGTTGAGATGCGCTCATGGAAAGCTCGCTGAAAAAAGCTCCACGCAATAAACTTCCGGCCCTGCTGTTAGCCCTGCTTGCACTGGTCGTCCTGATTTTCGTCATCTGGCGGGTCGATAGCAAACCGGCTACCGACGATGCCTACGTTTCCGCCGACACGATCGACGTAGTTCCGGAAGTCAGCGGACGTATTGTGGAACTGGCGGTGGTTGATAACCAACAGGTGAAACAGGGCGACCTGCTGTTCCGCATCGACCCTCGCCCTTATGAAGCCAGCCTGGCCAAAGCGGAAGCCTCGCTAGCGGCGCTGGATAAACAGATCATGCTGACTCAACGCAGCGTGGATGCGCAGAAATTTGCCGCCAGCTCCGTCGAGGCGACGGTGAGTAAAGCCCGCGCTGCCGCCAAACAGGCCAGTGATACACTTAAGCGCACCGAACCGCTGTTAGCGCAGGGTTTTGTCTCCGCCGAAGATGTTGACCGCGCCAGAACGGCGCAGCGTGCCAGCGAAGCTGACCTCAATGCGGTGTTGCTACAGGCACAGCAAGCCGCCAGCGCGGTCAGCGGCGTGGATGCGCTGGTCGCCCAGCGCGTTGCCGTCCAAGCCGATATTGCGTTAACCAAACTGCATCTTGAAATGGCGACGGTACGCGCGCCGTTTGATGGCCGCGTGGTGTCGCTGAAAACGTCCATCGGCCAGTTCGCCTCCGCAATGAAGCCCATTTTCACCCTGATCGACACGCGCCACTGGTACGTAATCGCCAACTTCCGCGAAACCGAGCTGAAAAACATTCACGCCGGTACGCCAGCAACGCTACGCCTGATGAGCGACAGCGGTAAAACCTTCAGCGGCAAAGTCGACTCCATTGGCTTCGGCGTGCTGCCGGACGACGGCGGCATCGTGCTGGGCGGGCTGCCTCGCGTCTCCCGTTCAATCAACTGGGTACGCGTAGCCCAGCGTTTTCCGGTCAAAATCATGGTCGATAAACCGGATGCGGAGCTGTTTCGCATCGGCGCATCGGCGGTTGCCAGCCTTGAGCCGCAATAATGAATATATTCCATTATCTGCCTCTGCCGCTGGTCAGGCTGCTGGCATTTTTCCATGAAGAGCTCAGCGAGCAGCGGCCAGGGCGGTTGCCGCAAACGATCCAGCTGTGGACAGGCTGCCTGCTGGTCGTGCTGATCTCAATGACCTTCCAGATCCCATTTCTGGCGATCTCGCTGGCGGTGCTGTTTTACGGCGTGCAGTCCAACGCGTTTTACACCAAATTTGTGGCGATCCTGTTCGTCGTGGCTACCGTCATGGAAATCGCCAGCCTGTTTTTGATCTACAAATGGGCGTACAGCTACCCCTTGATCCGCATGATCGTCGCCAGTCTGGTGGTGCTGGGCAGCATGTTTATGATGCGCACCCACAAGTTGGGGCTGCTATTTTTCGCCGTCGCCATTATCGCGGTATATGGCCAGACTTTCCCCGGGATGCTTGACTATCCTGAGATCGTCGTGCGGCTGACGCTATGGTGCATTGTGGTCGGTCTCTATCCCACGTTGCTGATGGTTCTGCTGGGAGTCCTCTGGTTTCCGAGCCGCGCCGGAAACCAGATGCGCGAAGCGCTGCATGCCAGGCTTGCCGATGCGCTCCGTCATCTGACGGCGGGCGCAGCGCCGCTGGCGGAAAAGTACGTTGAGCGAGAAGCGCTGGCGCTGCAAAAGCTCAACGTGTTCTGTATGGCCGATGACGCTGAATGGCGAAAACGTAGCGCCTGGTGGCAAAGCTGCGTCGCGACTGTGACCTATCTGTACAGCACGCTCAACCGCTTTCACGGTGATGCGGCGGAACAGCATCCAGCGCTAATGCAAAAACTGAGCGGCGAAATCACTGCGCTGCAGCAGGCCATCTCGCAGGGTGAAGTCTGGCAAAGTCGCTGGGTATTAAGCGCAGAAGAACGCAAAGCCGCGTGCGAGTGTGGGCTGGAAAACGTTTGTCACCAGCTTCTTGAACTGGGTCGTCTGGATCCTGACACGCCAGCGACACCCGCGGCTAAAGAGCCGTCAATGGCGGCTGACGCATTCAGCAACCCGGCCTACATTCGCTATGCGCTGAAAACGTTATTGGCCTGTATGATTTGCTATGTCTTCTATTCCGGCGTCGATTGGGAAGGCATCCATACCTGCATGCTCACCTGCATTATTGTCGCCAACCCCAGCATCGGTTCGTCATATCAGAAAATGGCGCTGCGCTTTGGCGGGGCGCTGTGCGGCGCGGTGCTGGCACTGCTGGTGACGATATTCATCATGCCGTGGCTGGACAATATCGTAGAACTGCTGTGCCTGCTGGCGCCAATACTGCTGATTGCCTCGTGGATTGCCACCGGCTCCGAACGGTCGTCCTACATCGGCACCCAGATAATCGTCACCTTCGCCTTAGCCACCCTCGAGAACGTTTTTGGCCCGGTTTACGATCTGGTTGAGATCCGCGATCGCGCGGTCGGTATTCTGGTCGGCACCGCCGTTTCGGCGGTGATCTACACCTTTATCTGGCCGGAAAGCGAAGCTGGCGCGCTACCCAAAAAACTGTCGACGGCATTAGGTATGCTCAGCAAAATGCTGCGCGTCCCACAGCAGGATCCCACCACTCAGCGCAGTTGGCTACAGTTGCGCATTGGCTGCCATGCGGCTCTCAATAGCTGTGAGGAAATGTGCGATCGCGTGGCGCTGGAACGTCAATTGCCCGACGAAACGCGTCTGCAGTTGCTAAACCATAGCCGAAGCGTTATTCGCCAGGGACGTAAAATTCTCTATGCCTGGGACAACGCGCCGGCTCCAGACCCGCGTCTGGCGGACGCGCTGGAGCACTATGCGGCGAGCCTGGCTACGGGCACCAGTACGCCACCGTCTTCCGACATCGATACATCATCGACCTCATCCGAACAGGCGCAACGCGTGATGCAGCAGATAGCCCGTTTACCCGACTGGACTCGTCCGGCACCAACGCTCGCCGGGAAACAGGCGCAAGGAGCCCTATCACAATGACCCGTCACTTTTCTTGTTTATTGCTATGCGGCCTGCTTACCGGCGCCACGGCGCTCTCCGGCTGCGCGTTAATCCGTAAAGATTCCGCCCCGCATGCGCAGCTTCAGCCAGAGCAAATCAAGCTGGCCGATGATATCCATCTGGCGAGCCAGGGCTGGCCACAGGCGCAGTGGTGGCGGCAGTTTAACGATCCGCAGCTCACAGCGCTGATTGATAAGACGCTCGCCGGTTCGCATACACTGGCCGAGGCAAAGCTGCGTGAAGACAAAGCGCAAGCGCAGGCCGACCTGCTGGAAGCCGGTTCACAGCTGCAAATGGCAGCCTTAGGCATGATTAACCGCCAGCGCGCCTCCGCCAATGGCTTCCTTGGCCCCTACGCGCTGGACGCCCCGCGGCTGGGGATGGATGGTCCGTACTACACGGAAGCCACCGTCGGCTTAGTTGCCGGGTTTGATCCCGACCTGTGGGGCGCGCACCGCTCCGCCGTTTCAGCGGCCATTGGCGCGCAGAACGCCAGCCTCGCAGAAACCGCGGCGGTAGAACTGTCGCTCTCCGTCGCCGTCGCGCAGCTGTATTACAGCATTCAGGCCAGCTATCAGATGCTCGACCTGCTGGAGCAAACCCGCAGCATCATTGACTACGCGGTACAGGCGCATCAGAGCAAAGTCGCGCAGGGCCTGGAAGCCAAAGTGCCGTACCACGGCGCACGGGCGCAGATCCTGGCGGTAGAGAAACAAATTGCGGCCACCAAAGGGCAAATCAAAGAAACTCGCGAATCGCTGCGCGCGTTGATGGGCGCGGGTGCCGACGGGTTACCGGAGATTAAGCCCGTGGCACTGCCGCAGGTACAAGCGGGCGTTCCCGCTACGCTCTCCTACGATCTGCTCGCCCGTCGCCCGGATCTTCAGGCCATGCGCTGGTACGTGCAGGCCTCGCTCGACCAGGTCGACGCCGCGCGGGCGCTGTTCTATCCGAGCTTTGATATCAAAATGTTCTTTGGCCTCGACGCCATTCATATCGACGATCTGTTCAAGGGGACCAGTCGGCAAATTAACTTCATCCCCGGCCTGCGCCTGCCGCTGTTCGACGGCGGTCGCCTGAACGCCAACCTGCAAAACACGCGCGCCAGCAGCAACATGCTGATTGAGCGCTACAACCAGTCGGTGCTCAACGCGGTGCGCGACGTGGCGATCGGCGGTACGCGCCTGCAAACGCTGAGCGATGAACGGCAGATGCAAGCCGAGCGCGTCGAGGCGATGCGCTATGGTCAAAGCGCCGCCGAAGCCGCCTTTAACCGCGGTCTTGGCAGTCGGTTACAGGCTACCGAAGCGCGCCTGCCGGTACTCGCCGAGCAAATGTCGCTGCTGATGCTCGACACCCAGCGGGTGATTCAGAGCCTACAGCTGATTAAATCCCTCGGCGGCGGCTATCAAAGCAGCCCGGCCAAGCCGCAGTAGCGTCGACGTCACGCCAGCTCGCCGCGTGATGAACGTCACGCGGCTTTTTCTTTCGACACGTCAAATATGACGACAGCCTGTTTTTCGTCAGGGTTTTGACCAAAAATCACCCGTAATATCAGGGAATGCCCACAATAAAAAAGTGGCATAAAAGATGCATACTGAGGGCGACAGCGCGTATGCGCGATTTGATTAACTGGAGCGAGACCGATGAAAAAAGTCGTCACGGTTTGCCCGTATTGCGCATCAGGTTGCAAAATCAACCTGGTGGTCGATAACGGAAAAATCGTCCGGGCGGAGGCGGCTCAGGGGAAAACCAACCAGGGTACCCTGTGTCTGAAAGGCTATTACGGCTGGGATTTTATTAACGATACCCAGATCCTGACGCCACGTCTGAAAACCCCAATGATTCGTCGCCAGCGTGGCGGCAAGCTGGAATCCGTCTCCTGGGACGAAGCGCTGAATTACGTGGCCGATCGCCTGAGCGCGATCAAAGCGAAATACGGCCCGGATGCCATTCAGACTACCGGTTCCTCACGCGGGACGGGTAACGAAACTAACTACGTCATGCAAAAATTCGCGCGCGCCGTTATTGGTACCAATAACGTCGACTGCTGCGCTCGTGTCTGACACGGCCCTTCGGTTGCAGGTCTGCACCAATCGGTCGGTAACGGCGCAATGAGTAACGGCATCAACGAAATTGATGACACTGACTTAGTCTTTATCTTCGGGTACAACCCGGCAGATTCCCACCCTATCGTGGCGAATCACGTGATTAACGCCAAACGTAAAGGGGCGAAAATCATCGTTTGCGATCCGCGCAAAATTGAAACCGCGCGCATTGCTGACATGCATATCGCGTTGAAAAACGGCTCGAATATCGCGCTGCTCAACGCTATGGGCCATGTCATTATTGAAGAAAACCTGTACGACCAGGCGTTTGTCGCCAGCCGTACTGAAGGTTTTGAAGAGTACCGCAAGATTGTTGAAGGCTACACGCCAGAGTCTGTCGAAGACATCACCGGCGTCAGCGCGCAGGAAATTCGTCAGTGCGCACGCATGTACGCCAGTGCGAAAAGCGCGGCCATCCTGTGGGGCATGGGTGTGACCCAGTTCTATCAGGGCGTGGAAACCGTACGTTCACTGACCAGCCTCGCGATGCTGACCGGCAACCTCGGTAAGCCTAGCGTGGGCGTTAACCCGGTTCGCGGCCAGAACAACGTTCAGGGTGCCTGCGACATGGGCGCGCTGCCGGATACCTATCCGGGCTATCAGTACGTGAAAGATCCGGCTAACCGCGAGAAATTCGCCAAGGCCTGGGGCGTGGACAGCCTGCCTGCGCACACCGGCTATCGCATCAGCGAGCTGCCACACCGTGCGGCGCATGGCGAAGTGCGCGCGGCGTACATCATGGGTGAAGATCCGTTACAGACCGATGCTGAACTCTCTGCGGTGCGCAAAGGGTTCGAAGATCTGGAACTGGTTATCGTCCAGGATATCTTTATGACCAAAACCGCGGCGGCGGCGGATGTGATTTTACCGTCTACGTCATGGGGCGAGCATGAAGGCGTCTTTACCGCGGCGGACCGTGGCTTCCAGCGCTTCTTTAAAGCGGTAGAACCGAAGTGGGACCTGAAAACGGACTGGCAGATTATCAGTGAAATCGCCACCCGTATGGGCTATCCGATGCACTACAACAACACCCAGGAAATCTGGGACGAGTTGCGTCATCTGTGCCCGGACTTCTACGGTGCCACCTACGAGAAAATGGGCGAACTGGGCTTTATCCAGTGGCCTTGCCGCGATACCTCCGATGCCGACCAGGGCACGACCTATCTCTTCAAAGAGAAGTTCGACACCCCGAACGGCCTGGCGCAGTTCTTTACCTGCGACTGGGTAGCGCCAATCGACAAACTCACCGACGAGTATCCGATGGTGCTCTCTACGGTGCGTGAAGTCGGCCACTACTCTTGCCGTTCGATGACCGGCAACTGTGCGGCGCTGGCGGCGCTGGCGGATGAACCGGGCTATGCCCAGATCAACACCGCCGATGCGGCGCGTTTAGGTATCGAAGATGAAGCGCTGGTGTGGGTTAACTCCCGCAAAGGCCGCATCATCACCCGCGCGGCGGTCAGCGATCGTCCGAACAAGGGCGCGATTTACATGACCTACCAGTGGTGGATTGGGGCCTGTAATGAGCTGGTAACCGAGAACTTAAGCCCGATTACCAAAACGCCTGAGTATAAGTACTGCGCCGTTAACGTTGAGCCGATTGCCGACCAGCGTGCCGCCGAGCAGTATGTGATTGATGAGTACAATAAGCTGAAGGCTCGCCTGCGCGAAAGCGCAATGGGCTAAGCGGACTCGTTTCAACGCCCCCATTCGGGGGCGTTTTTTTATCCTGCCAATCTCTTTATACTGCCCACTTCCTCGACTACCTACATAATAAGATGAAACGACTTTTAGCATTGTTGTGGCTAGCCGCGCTGGCGGTCCACGCGGAAGAGCCGGGCAGCCAGTATCAGCAGGCCGCGGAGGCCGGAGATGCGCGTGCGCAGTACTATCTGGCCGATACCTGGTTTAGCTCTGGCGACCTGAGTAAAGCCGAATTCTGGGCGCAAAAAGCCGCTGACGGCGGCGATGCCGATGCCAGCGCCCTGCTGGCGCAGATCAAAATTACTAATCCCGTGAGCCTCGACTATCCCGAAGCCAAAGCGCTGGCGGAGAAAGCCGTCAAAGCAGGCAGCCGCGCCGGTGATGTTATCCTGGCGCGCATTCTTATCAACAGCCAGGCAGGGCAAACCGATTATCCACGGGCGATTACTCTGCTCCAGCAGGCGTCAATGAACGCCGAGAGCGATTTCGCCGTTGACGCACAAATGCTGTTGGGGCTGATTTACGCCAACGGTGTCGGCGTGAAAGAAGATGATGAGAAGGCCACGGACTACTTCAAAAACAGCTCGTCGCTCTCGCGCACTGGCTACTCAGAATACTGGGCCGGAATGATGTTCCTCAGCGGTGAGAAAGGCTTCATTACGCCAAACAAACAGAAGGCGCTACAGTGGCTGAATTTGAGCTGTACGGAAGGGTTTGATACCGGGTGTGAAGAGTTTGATAAGCTGAGTGCGGAGTAACGACATTGCATCGACCGGTCCCCTCGCCCCTTTGGGGAGAGGGTTAGGGTGAGGGGCATGTCGATTCGGCGTTAAACCCTCACCCCAGCCCTCTCCCTTAAAAAGGGAGAGGGGGCACATCGTGCCCACCAAAACGTTCATCAACTTCCATCCCAAAAACAATAACGCCGGGCAAGCCCGGCGTTATCTTTTTCTCTATTTACTGGTCAGCGGTTTTATCAAACTTGCCCAACATCTCGCGCTCATACGCCAGCGCTTTCTTGCGGTCAAATTTGTGTTCCCACTTGGCAATCACCAGCACCGCCAGTGCGTTACCCACCACGTTCAGCGCGGTACGCGCCATATCGAGGATACGGTCCACACCGGCAATAAACGCCAGGCCTTCCAGCGGAATCCCAACGCTGCCCAGCGTCGCCAGTAGCACCACGAAGGAAACGCCCGGTACGCCTGCGATCCCTTTCGAGGTCACCATCAGCGTCAGCACCAGCACGATTTCCTGCCAGATAGACAGGTCGATACCGTACAACTGGGCGATAAAGATAGCCGCGATGCTCTGGTACAGCGTGGAACCGTCAAGGTTAAAAGAGTAGCCGGTCGGCACCACGAAACTGGTGATCGACGCCGGTGCGCCGTAGGCTTCCATCTTCTCGATAATACGCGGCAGAACGCTCTCAGAGCTGGCGGTGGAGTACGCCAGAATCAGCTCGTCCTTCAGGATGCGAATCAGGATCCAGATGCTCAGCCCGCAAATGCGCGCCACGATGCCCAGCACCACCAGCGCGAAGAACAGAATCGCGAAGTGTACCAGCAGCACCAGTTTGGCCAGCGGCCACAGCGAGGCGAAACCAAAGTTAGCCACCGTCACGGCGATCAGCGCGAAAACACCGACAGGGGCATAGCGCATCACCATGTGGGTGACTTTAAACATGGTTTCCGAGATAGAGCGGAATACCGTCACCAGCGGCTCACGGTGCGTCGCCGGCAGCGAGGAGAGACCCAGGCCGAACAGCACCGAGAAGAAGATGATTGGCAGCATGTCGCCTTTCGCCATCGAGGCGATGATGTTGGTCGGCACCAGCGACAGGATGGTTCCCATCAGGCCGTGCGCGTGGCTCTGCACCTCTGCGGTGGTACTTTGGTATTTCGAAATATCCACCGTTGCCAGTTGCGACATATCGATACCGGCACCCGGCTGGAACACGTTCGCCATGGTGATACCGATAATGATCGCAATCGTGGTGATCACTTCGAAATAGATGATGGTTTTAGCGCCAATTCTCCCCAACTGTTTTGCATCGCCAACACCGGCTATTCCGACAATCAGCGTCGAAATAACAATCGGCACAACAATCATTTTAATCAGATGGATGAAAATATCGCCAGCAGGGGACAGCAGATTCATAACCAGCCAGTCGCGGCTATCGCTATGATAATGCAGATAACTACCCAGAATAATACCCAGAATCAGGGCAATAAGAATTTGCCAGGCTAAGCTGACACGTGCTTTCTTCATAACGGCAAACTTCCTCAATGAAAAATACCATGCCATACAGGAATGGTATCCACTTGAAAGGGGGTGATTTGTGTTGCGTTTACTTTTAGAGGTTTTTAACGCGCAATATCAGTATCATCTGCATGGCGTCTCATGCAACCCTTTCAGTTCAGAGCTTTTCACCAGCCAAATCTATATTACCGCTAATTTCTACCAATAATTATTTATAAGTTTTTGTTATAAAAACAAAAAAATTAGCGACTTTTCTATAAATCCCCTTCCGTAATTATTTTTGTTCAAAGAATCAAATGAACGTTATTTGAACAATTCCATTATTGCGTGATCTGCCGCGCAAATAGTAAACAAAGCGCCATATACCTCTGTTATTAACTTTTATGAGACATATTATTAACATCTTACAAGGAGAAAAAAAGCATGAGCCAAATTCACAAACACCCTATTCCTGCAAATATTGCAGACCGCTGCCTGATTAACCCGGAGCAATACCAGACCAAATACCACCAGTCAGTCACGAACCCGGATGCGTTCTGGGGTGAAGAGGGCAAAATCCTCGACTGGATGCGCCCTTACACTAAAGTCAAAAACACCTCCTTTGCGCCTGGTAACGTCTCTATCAAGTGGTATGAAGACGGCACGCTGAACCTGGCGGCGAACTGCCTTGACCGCCATCTGGCGACACGTGGCGACCAGACCGCCATCATCTGGGAAGGCGACGACGCCACTCAGAGCAAACACATTACCTATCGCGAGCTGCATCGCGACGTCTGCCGCTTCGCCAACACCCTGCTCTCTCTGGGCGTGAAAAAAGGCGACGTGGTGGCTATCTATATGCCGATGGTGCCGGAAGCCGCGGTGGCGATGCTGGCCTGCGCCCGTATTGGCGCGATCCACTCGGTGATTTTCGGCGGCTTCTCGCCGGAGGCCGTCGCCGGTCGTATCATCGACTCCAGCGCTTGCCTGGTGATCACTTCCGATGAAGGCGTTCGCGCCGGGCGCAACGTACCGCTGAAAAAGAACGTCGACGACGCGCTGAAAAACCCGAACGTCAAAACCATCAGAAATGTCGTGGTGCTGAAGCGCACCGGCGGCAATATCGACTGGCATGAAGGCCGCGACCTGTGGTGGCACGACCTGCAGGAGAAAGCCAGCGACCAGCACCAGCCTGAAGAGATGAATGCGGAAGATCCGCTGTTTATCCTCTATACCTCCGGCTCCACCGGCAAGCCAAAGGGCGTTCTGCACACCACCGGTGGCTATCTGGTGTACGCCGCAACCACCTTTAAATATGTCTTCGACTACCATCAGGGCGACATCTACTGGTGTACTGCCGACGTGGGCTGGGTCACCGGTCACAGCTACCTGCTGTACGGGCCACTGGCCTGCGGTGCAACCACGCTGATGTTCGAGGGCGTGCCAAACTGGCCAACGCCGGCACGTATGTGCCAGGTGGTGGATAAGCACAAGGTTAATATTCTCTATACCGCGCCGACGGCGATTCGTGCGCTGATGGCGGAAGGCGACAAAGCCACCGCGGGCACCGACCGCTCTTCCCTGCGCATTCTGGGCTCCGTCGGCGAGCCGATTAACCCGGAAGCCTGGGAGTGGTACTGGAAGCAGATCGGCAACGAGAAATGCCCGGTGATGGACACCTGGTGGCAGACCGAAACCGGCGGCTTCATGATTACACCGCTGCCGGGCGCAACCGAGCTGAAGGCCGGTTCCGCCAGCCGTCCGTTCTTTGGCGTGCAGCCAGCGCTGGTGGATAACGAAGGTCATCCACAAGAAGGCGCCACCGAGGGCAACCTGGTGATCACCGACTCCTGGCCGGGCCAGGCGCGTACTCTGTTCGGTGACCACGAACGCTTTGAGCAGACCTACTTCTCCACCTTCAAAAACATGTACTTCAGCGGCGACGGCGCGCGTCGTGATGAAGACGGTTACTACTGGATCACCGGTCGCGTCGACGACGTACTGAACGTCTCCGGCCACCGTCTGGGTACCGCGGAAATCGAATCGGCGCTGGTGTCACATCCGAAAATTGCCGAAGCGGCGGTGGTGGGTATTCCACACAGCATTAAAGGCCAGGCGATTTATGCCTACGTTACGCTGAACCACGGCGAAGAGCCAACGCCAGCGCTGTACACCGAAGTGCGTAACTGGGTGCGTAAAGAAATTGGCCCGCTGGCGACGCCGGACGTCCTGCACTGGACCGACTCGCTGCCGAAAACCCGTTCAGGCAAGATCATGCGCCGTATTCTGCGCAAGATCGCCGCTGGCGACACCAGCAACCTGGGCGATACCTCAACGCTCGCCGATCCGGGCGTGGTGGAAAAACTGCTGGAAGAGAAGCAGGCCATCACGATGCCGTCATAAGAGCAGGCTTTCCCCTCTCCTGTCACCGGGAGAGGGCCGGGGTGAGGGTGTCATCGCCGTACACCGCCCCTCGCCCTTTCCTTCTTCCTGCGGAAGAAGGAACAGTACGGTGTTCTGATTTGCACAACAAAAAACACGACTCAAAAAACCTCTGGAGACTCTGTGATGAATGATCAAATTTGTCAGCAGATAGAAGGTAGTGCGCATTTCAGGGAGCTCGTCGAAAAACGGCAACGGTTTGCCACCTTCTTATCGCTGATTATGTTAGTGGTGTACGTCGGTTTTATTTTACTCATCGCCTTCGCGCCAGGCTGGCTTGGCACGCCGCTGCACGCGGGTACCAGCGTCACCCGCGGCATTCCGATTGGTATCGGCATTATCGTGATTTCTTTTGTTCTGACCGGCATATACGTCTGGCGGGCTAACAATGAATTCGATCGCCTGAACAAGGCCGTCCTGCGCGAGGTAAAAGCATCATGAAGAAAGTCCTGACGGCGCTAGCCGCCACACTTCCTTTTGCGGCCAGCGCGGCGGATGCCCTGAGCGGCCCGGTCGAACGCCAGCCGACCAACTGGCAGGCGATTATCATGTTCCTGATTTTCGTCGTCCTGACGCTGTATATCACCTGGTGGGCGTCGAAGCGCGTACGTTCGCGTAACGATTACTACACCGCCGGCGGCAACATTACCGGCTTCCAGAACGGGCTGGCGATTGCCGGTGACTTTATGTCGGCGGCGTCGTTCCTCGGCATCTCCGCGCTGGTCTACACCTCCGGCTACGACGGGCTGATCTACTCGCTCGGCTTCCTCGTCGGCTGGCCGATCATCCTGTTCCTGATTGCCGAACGCCTGCGTAACCTCGGCCGCTATACCTTTGCCGATGTGGCCTCCTACCGACTGAAGCAGGGGCCAATTCGCATGCTCTCCGCCTGCGGATCGTTGGTGGTCGTCGCGCTGTACCTGATTGCTCAGATGGTGGGCGCGGGTAAGCTTATCGAACTGCTGTTCGGCCTCAACTACCACGTCGCCGTGGTGCTGGTCGGCGTGTTGATGGTGATGTACGTGCTGTTTGGCGGCATGCTCGCCACCACGTGGGTGCAGATCATTAAAGCCGTCCTGCTGCTGTTCGGCGCCAGCTTCATGGCCTTTATGGTGATGAAGCACGTCGGATTCAGCTTCAATAATCTGTTCACCGAAGCGATGGCGGTGCACCCGAAAGGCGCGGCGATCATGAGCCCTGGCGGGCTGGTGAAAGACCCGATATCGGCGCTGTCGTTGGGCCTCGGACTGATGTTTGGTACCGCCGGTCTGCCGCACATCCTGATGCGTTTCTTCACCGTGAGCGATGCGGGCGAAGCGCGTAAAAGCGTGTTCTACGCCACCGGCTTTATGGGCTACTTCTACATCCTGACCTTTATCATCGGCTTCGGCGCGATCATGCTGGTGGGGGCAAACCCGGCGTTTAAAGACGCGGCGGGCGCGCTGATTGGCGGTAACAACATGGCGGCGGTTCATCTGGCCGATGCCGTGGGCGGTAACCTGTTCCTGGGCTTTATCTCTGCGGTCGCTTTCGCCACTATTCTGGCGGTGGTTGCGGGTCTGACGCTGGCCGGTGCTTCAGCGGTCTCTCACGACCTGTACGCCAACGTCTTCAAGAAAGGCGCGACCGAGCGTGAAGAGCTGAAGGTCTCGAAAATCACCGTACTGGTGCTGGGCGTGGTGGCGATTCTGCTGGGCATCCTGTTCGAGAATCAGAACATCGCGTTTATGGTGGGTCTGGCGTTCTCCATCGCGGCAAGCTGCAACTTCCCGATCATTCTGCTCTCCATGTACTGGTCAAGACTGACCACTCGTGGCGCCATGATCGGCGGCTGGCTGGGCCTGCTGACAGCGGTGGTGCTGATGATCCTCGGCCCAACTATTTGGGTGACGATCCTTGGCCACGAGAAGGCGATCTTCCCGTATGAGTACCCGGCGCTGTTCTCCATTGCCATCGCCTTTATCGGTATCTGGTTCTTCTCCGCCACCGATAACTCCGAAGAAGGTAATCGTGAACGCGAGCAGTTCCGCGCGCAGTTCATCCGTTCGCAGACCGGTCTGGGCATCGACCAGGGCCGTGCGCATTAATGTCATCCTCCCCGGCCTTATGGCCGGGGATCACAGTTTATCGCCCCTGAGGTGAGATCTATCACAGCGACCTGCGCGAAATAAGCCACCAGCTTCACATTAAATATTTCCAGGTTGTGAAGAACATTCCATCCCCGTCTATTTCCCGCTTCCCCGCCAGAATTCGCATTTATTGTTCCCTGCCGCTCGGCTAAATATTTCTATGCTCCCGTGGCTAATATTATTAGTGAATAACAAAAACAAACACTTATTAATTCATTTCGCCTATCCTACAGGAGCAATAATTCATGAAACGTCTAATCTGTGCCAGCGTAATAGGAATGAGTAGTCTGCTGGCGACCAGCGTCGCCTTCGCCCAGCAGGACGTCACGCTAAGAATGTCATGGTGGGGCGGAAAATCACGGCACGAGGTGATGCTTAACGCGCTACAGGCATTTGAAGCACGCAACCCAGGCATTAAAGTGAACGCCGAATATATGGGCTGGGACGGCTATCTGGAGCGGATGACCACGCAAATATCCGGTGGTATTGCCCCGGACGTGATGCAGATTAACTGGCCCTGGTTCCCGATATTTTCCCGCACCGGCGACGGTTTTTACGATATCAACACGCTCAGCGACACCTTTGATTTGAGCCAATACCCGGCCAAAGAGTTAAAGTCGACCACCATTAACGGCAAGCTGAACGCCATTCCGATCTCACTCAACGTGCCGGGTTTTTATTACAACACCGAAACCTGGAAAAAAGCCGGGCTGGCCTTCCCGAAAAACTGGGATGACCTTTTTGCCGCAGGGAAAGTGTTTAAAGAAAGGCTCGGCGATGAGTATTACCCGCTTATCTTTGGCGATCAGGATACGTTCCTGATGGTGAACTGCTATATGTCACAGAAATACAATACGCCCATGTTTACCCCCGACGGCAATCACTTTGCCTGGAATCAAGAGCAGTGGCGTGAAGCCTTCCGCTTTATTCAGCGGCTGGTAAGCGACCACGTTATCCCCGGCCCAAAATACCTGGCCTCATTCGGCAAATTTGACTTTATCGACACCAAATACTGGCAGGACGGCAAATGGGCAGGCACCTACACCTGGAACGTGGTGATCCAGTACTACGCGCCAAAGCTGACGCCACCGGCGAAGCTGGTGCTGGGCGATTATGTGATGTACCCCGGCGCCACCAACGCCAGCGCCTACTTCAAAGTGTCGCTGACCTATGCCATCAGCAAAGACACAAAGCATCCAAAAGAGGCGGCGAAACTGATGAATTTCCTGCTTAACGATCCGCAGGCGATTGCCGCCATCAAGCTGGAAAACGGCATTCCGCTGAGCAAAATAGCGGTGAAAACGCTGACCGACGACGGCACCCTGACCGAGGAAAATCCCTCCGTCGCCGGGTTTAATGCAGCGCAAAAGCTCAAATCGGAATCAACGGCAACCTCGTGGATGGAAGATCAAAAAATGCAGTCCTTCTTCCAGGAGGCGCGGCAGAATATGGACTACGGCAGGATGACGCCGGATCAGGCGGCGGATGACTTTGTCGCCAAGGCTGAGCGATTGATGAAGCGGTCTGCAGCGCGGAGTTAGCGACGTTGGTGTCACCTCAAAGGGAAACGGGGGGGCGTTTGGAGTACGTGCGTTTTGCGCCCCCCTTTTAAGGGGGAAGGCGAATACTCCTCCCCCCATTTTTAAACGCGCTTACGACCGCATCAGTAGCAGCGTTTTAATCTCAAACGGCGTAAACGTCAGCGTCACGCAGCCCTCCGCCACGGCAATCTCCTCTTCTACCACCTCCATCAGGTTGGCAATATAGCAGCGCGAAATACCGTCCGGCAGTTGGACCGTCGTCGTCGCCTGTACACCGTCAAACTCGTAGACGCGCAGCGCCAGCGCGTCCGCGTTCTCCGCGCGCTTCACCGTCTCCAGGCAGATATGCGGCGAGTCACAGGCGATAAACGACGCGCCGCTCGCCTCTGGCTGCCCCTTCTCGCCAGTGCATATTCGCAGCGGATTGTTGAACAGATACGCTTCCCGGTTAACCAGTCCCACCACTTCATCACCGCAGTGCGGGAACAGCGCGTAGGAAAAACGGTGCTCGCCGGCGTCAGCGTTCTCCCCCGGGTAACGCTGCGAGCGCAGCAGGTTCAGATCCAGCACGCCGTCTTTGGCATAATGCCCATACTTGCTGTCGTTGAGCAGCGCCACGCCGTAGTCCGGTTGCGAATAGTCAATCCATTTATGCGCGCAGATTTCAAACTGCGCCGCATCGTAGACGTTGTTAACGCGGGCGCTACGTTGGATTTTGCCAAACTGAATATCGCAGCTGACGCGTTCGCTCAACACGTTAACGGCGAAAGCGGTACGCAACATTTTATCGCTTTCATGCCAGTCGACGCGGGTCTCAAAGGTCAGCCGCTTGCTGCCGGGCAACAGGCTGATTTTCTGCGTTAAGGTGGAGTGGCCGTAGCGATAGTGCTGTTCAACCACTGCCGCCGCGCCTTCCTGATAGGCCGTCGTGTCCACCAGTGTAAAGCAGTCCGGTTCACGTTGGCGATAGGTGATATCGATATCCCAGCAGTTGCCGCAGATATCGTCATACACTGCCAGCCGATTGCCGACCGTGTCAGGCTGCAGCAACGAACGCCCGGCCTGTTTATCCACCAGCGCCACAATATGCCCCTGCGTGTTAAAGTCGACTCGCAGCAGGTCGTTCTCCAGACGCTGCGGCTGCGCAATAATATCCGGCAACACCGCAGCTACGGCTTCATCAATGACCCGATAGCCAAATGCCGGAACGGCCACCCGCATCGGCGTATCCGCCAGCATCAGCCACTCCTCGCGATCGAAACCGCTCAGATTATGAATGACAAACGCGCCGCGCTGCGTCAGGTTGGCGCGAATCAGCTGTTCGACCTCTGCCAGCAGCGTTTGATAGCGGTCAACGGATTCGTCATACACCCGCGTAATGGATGAGCCAGGCAGAATATCGTGGAACTGATACAGCAGCATTTCACGCCAGATCGCGTCAAGCCGTGCAGCAGGATAGTCCCCTTCACCGTGAAACCATCGGCGACTGGCTACCAGCTCAAGCTCACGTAACGCGTTCTCCAGCTTACGATTGAACCACTTATTTCGCGCCTGCGTCGTCAACGTCCCCTGATGTTTTTCCAGATACAACTCGCCGTGATAGTGAGGATAACGCTCACGGCCCTGCGCGATATGGTGGAAAAAGTCGATGGCATAACCCTGTGTGACCGGCGCAATACCGCTGAGATTTTTCATTCGCCGCAGCCGCTCCAGATGCTCTTCGCCGGGACCGCCGCCGCCGTCGCCAATACCAAATAACATCAGCGCCTTATCGCATACCCCCGCTTCATGGTAGGACGTTTCGATACGCCGGATGCTGCGTGGCGCCGCTGGGCCATTGTAGGTCTCTTCCGGGAGCATATGCGCCAGCACGCCGCTGCCGTCAATGCCGTGCCAGATAAAGGTATGGTGGGGAAAGGCGTTATGCTCGTTCCACGACAGCTTCTGCGTCATAAAGTAGTCAATACCAGACTTCTGCATAATCTGTGGCAGGTTGGCGTTGTAACCGAAGACGTCCGGCAGCCACAGCATCTGCGTAGCGCGGCCAAATTCGCGCAGAAAGAATTGCCGTCCGTAAAGGAATTGCCGCACCAGTGATTCGCCGGAGGGGACGTTGGTATCGGCCTCAACCCACATATCCCCTTGAATTTCAAAGCGCCCTTCCCGCACCTGACGCTGCACCCGCGCATAGAGCTGTGGGTAATCCTCTTTAACCCACTGGAACAGCTGCGGCTGGCTGGCGCCAAAGTGATAGTCCGGGTAGCGCGCTAACAGATCCAGCGCTGTGGCGAAGGTCCGCCCACCTTTGCGCCTGGTTTCGCGAATCGGCCACAGCCAAGCGAGGTCGATATGCGCATGACCGATGCCGACGACGCTGAGCGTCGGGTCGCCGCCTTGCTTCAGCAGTTCGACCGCCAGCGCCTGCCGACAGGCCGCCACCGCATCGGCGGTGTAGCAAGTCAGCCCGTTGAGCGCTTCGCTCAAGCACACCAGCACTCGCTTAAAACGGGCGGAGGATCGTTCCAGGCACTTCAGCAGATCGGCCAGCACCCAGGCGTCGTAATACAGATCGCGCAGCGGCACGTTGCAGGTTGCGATATGCGCCTGCGCCAGCACGCCGCTACGCAGCGATCCAAAAAGATCGTTGCAGGCCAGTTCCAGCCACAGATCGATCTCGCGCGCGCCATCCAGTTGCAGCACCACTTTCCCCGCCTGTCCAAGGCTGGGTTCAAAGGTGGAATCCACGTTGGTCAACCCCCTGCGCGGCGTGCCGTCGGCTTCGACAACCAGCGCCTCGCCGCCGCAGTCGAACAACATCACCACCTCGTCTTCCGATATCCTTTCCGGTACCACACCCCGTACGTTCACCCACGCGCAGTCCCACAGTTTGCCCCAGCGCTCACCGAGGCGAAACACGTGCGGCTCTCCCTGATGGCGCTGGGTAAAAGGCACCGGTTCTGGCGTGATAAAGCCCTCGACCGTTAATGTGCTTCGCGGCGTGTAGATATTCTCGTTTATTTTTTGCAGCTGATAGTCAATATCACGCAGCAATTTTTCATCAAAGCTGAGCATGCGATAGTCCTTTATATAAGAAGGGAGAGAATCGAATGCAGTAGATAAGTTTGAAATAGTAAAATCTGTGAGCCACGACAGAAATAACGTGATTATTGTCAAAGGTCGTTAACGGTCACATTTCATTTTCGATATAACGACCAATATCACAACTTTCTCTTGCCTCACGCTGAGCGCCATCACAATAAATATTTTAATTTCGTGACCATAAATCCATAAGTAAAACACCCACCGGCTCAGAACATAACTATTTCGTCGCCAACCATTTAATTTTCAACTGACCATTTATGCTAAACGAAAATCTGCAAAATTTATTTTTTCAACAAATACATGAAATCCAATTTAATTACTTTATCAATTTAAATGGAACCCAACAGAATGAAAACAGGACTCTTATATATATGTCTTATATTCGCCGGGCTGGGCACCGTTTTCCCTGTCCATTGCGCAGATAACATTGTACTGCGCATGTCATGGTGGGGCGGTAAAGCCCGGCAGCAGCAAACCAACGCCGCGCTGGAGACGTTTGAGAAACGCTACCCGTCAATCACGGTAAAAGCGGAAAATACCGGCTGGGACGGGCACCTGGCGCGAATGTCAGCGCAAATGTCGGGGGGCACTGAACCGGACGTCATGCAGACCAACTGGCCGTGGCTGTCGCTCTTTTCCCGCGACGGGAACGGTTATTACGACCTCAACGCGCTGAAAGAGGTTATCGATCTCAGCCAGTTTTCGGCGCAGGATTTACAGTCCACCACCATTAACGGCAAACTCAACGGCCTGCCCATCTCGCTTAATGCCCCCGTGTTCTATTACAACACCGAAACCTGGCGCAAGGTGGGCCTTCCCTATCCGAAAACCTGGGACGACCTTTTCGCCGCCGGAAAAATCTTCCAGCAGCGGCTCGGTGACCGCTACTACCCGCTGGTGTTGGTCGACCAGGACGTCATGCTAATGATCAACTGCTACATGACACAGAAGTACAATACGCCGATGTTCACCGACGATGGCTACCATTTTGCCTGGAATCAGCAACGTTGGCGCGAAGCTTTTCGGTTTATTCAGCGGCTGGTCGACGAGCACGTGATTCCGGGGCCGAAATATGTCGCCTCATTTGGCAAAGGCACCTTTCATGAAATGAAACCGTGGATTGCCGGAGAATGGGCCGGCGCCTACACCTGGAATATTGTGATTCGCGCCTACGTCAGTAACCTGACACCACCCGCGACGCTGGCGCTCGGCCCGCATCTGATGCTGCCGGGGGCAAAGGAGGCGGGTATCTACTTCAAAGTGTCGCAAATGTTCACCATCAGCCGTCACACCAGGCATCCGAAAGAGGCGGCGATGCTGCTCAACTACCTGCTTAATGACCCACAGGCCGTTACCACGTTAGCGCTGGAGCGCGGCATTCCACTGAGCAAAATCGCCGTGAAAACGCTGACGGATAACGGCACCATCAATACTCAGGACCCGATTGTCGCCGGGCTAAATCAGGCTGTCGCGCTTGGTAGCCACCAGCGCGCCACGCCAATGATGGAGGATTTTCAGATCCTCGCGCTGTTTGTCGCCGCCCGCGAAAACATGGATTACAGCAGGCAGACACCGGAGCAAGCGGCAGATGAATTTGTCCACCGGGCCGAACGCATTCTCAGGAAATCGGCGCGCTGATCAAGGTCACAAAAATATCGGAGTCAGGTGACCGCTATCACGATTAACAAAGGGGAAAAGATGATGTTGATCACCTTAAATTTTTATCTATCGTGACCAACACCTCATTTTTACCGCCTGTTATCGCGAATCGCCGCTGCGTACCCCGCCGATGCGCGACATTTCAGTCCTCACTTTTTATGCTGAGTGTATTCGGACTCGGTCAGGCTGCGCGCAAAGCGGGCCAGACGTTGAGGGCTTAATAACAGCGGCAGAAACAGCGGGCTCCCGGCAGGCGGTGACGTCAGCCAGCGTTCCAGCGTATCGACATAGCGCAGAAGCTGGTTCTGATGTTGAATCAGCACATCAGCAGGCAGCGCATCATCGCCGTAACGATCGCGCCATAGCAGATCGACCATTGCGCTGGTCACCCGTGAGAACATCTGGCTATAGACTTCCGCGTTGCGCCAGGCGGCGAACAAAAGTTCCAGCGAATCGTCAGGGCAGGTAATACGCGGCATGATTTCGCGCAGCGTTTGTACCGCGTTGGCAGCAAGGAAACAGGCGGCCTCTTTTTCCAGACGGATGAGCTGCCGTTGCTCCTGACCTTGCGCGGGATCGTCCGCCGGTATCAGCGGTTGCCAGGCCTGGAGCCAGTTGGCACTGCGGGTGTCCATATGCAGTACCTGCTGCGCCTGAGAGACACTGTCCGGCACCTGGCTCTGATAATGCAGACGTCGGCCCAGCAGGTTAGGCGTTTTACACAGCCAGTCGTAGCTGGAGTAAAACAGCGACGCGAGCCGTTGCCGGTCCTGGATGGCGCGAAAGCGCAGCTGCCGCTGCTCGGCCCAGCGCTCGAAGACCGACAGCGTAGCGCCATCGGTGGTCTGGTTAGCCGCCATCAGGCCCAGCAGATTGATGCTATTCGCTGAATCCATCACCCGGCTGTCTGGCATCCATTGCCAGCTAACGCGGGAAGTAATCGCCTCCACTTCGTTGCCGGTGGCGCTGATGGCCCAGCTCAGGCGGCCGCTGATTTCGTCCGCCAGATAGCAGGGCAGCGCCGTCCAGCCGTAGCCCGTGCCGACAAGGTCGTATTCGATCCACTTTTTATGGCCTGGCAGCGCGACGATGTGAGGATGGTTGGCAAAGCCGGGATGATAGTCGATTTCGGTCGCTTTAACGGCGGCGCGGACATCATCAGGCAAAGATGAGAGTACCGTCGCCAGCTGCTGGCGCGGCCAGCTGTCATCAATGAAATCGCGCAGCACCAGCTTTTTGCCAAAGCTGCGCAGCTGGCTCCATACGCTATACAGCCCCTGCTGCCAGCCTGCCGTTTGAAAGGCGGGCGTCGTTAAGCCAAGCACTACGCCGCTTAAATGCGGCAGTGCGGGAAGCAGCGGCGAAAATATCGCGGCATAGAAATGTTGCCAGAAATCCGGCGCGCTTTTTTCATCAAAAGCTAGCTCGGGAAATTTGCGCTTAATAATGTCGTCAGAGGGAGCCGCTTCTCCCTGTAGCCAGAACGAAAGGTTATTTTCTGCCAGATAACGATCGACGCGTTTTAAATACTGCAACGCGTAATTTTGCTGATGAATAAGGTTCTCGACGTTCAGTTTCAGACTTAACGGCGAGGGCGTCGCCAGAATAGAAAGCAGTTCCTGTTGGTGCAGGATGATGCCAGTGAAACCGTGCTGTTTCGCACTTTTCACTCCCTGAATAAACCAGGGCCAGTGCCAGATAAAGGTGCTATTCAGCTCCATCAATTGATGTGGAATACGTTTCATCGTCTCACCCTGCAAATAAATATGTGCTTATCATAATCGAGGATGTCATGAAAAAATATGCGCTGGTCGGTACTGGTGGTCGTGCCGGTTTATATATTTCCGCTATTGGCGGGCAATGGCGCGAGAATGCGAAGATGGTCGCCTTTTGCGACACTAACCAAACTCGTATGAACTACGCCAATACGTTGCTGCAAAAAGAGGGAGCCGAGCCGGTCTCCACCTGGAAAGCGGCGCAGTTTGAAGAGATGATCCGCGAGACTCGTCCGGATATCGTCATCGTCACCACCATGGACCGCACCCACGATGATTACATCGTCCGCGCGCTGCACGCGGGCTGTGACGTGATCACCGAAAAACCGATGACCATCGACGAGAAGCGCGCGCTGCGCATTCTGGACGCCATCGAGGAGAGCGGGCACACGGTGCGCGTGGCCTTTAACTACCGCTACGCGCCGCACCACAGTAAGGTGCGCGAACTGCTGATGCAGGGCACGATCGGCAACGTTACCTCCGTTCACTTCGAGTGGCTGCTCAACACCGAGCACGGCGCGGACTACTTCCGTCGCTGGCACCGTGAAAAACGCAACAGCGGCGGCCTGCTGGTGCACAAATCGACTCACCATTTCGACCTGATGAACTTCTGGCTGGCGAGCTACCCTGAGCGCGTTTACGCCGAGGGCAGTCTGCAGTTCTACGGCAAGGAGAACGCGGAAAAACGCGGCGTGACTCAATTCTACCCCCGCGCCCACGGCTATGCCGAAGCGAAGGACGACCCGTTCGCGCTGAATATGGCGGACAACGCCCAACTGAAGGCGTTGTATCTGGACGCCGAGCATGAAGATAACTACTTCCGTGACCAGAGCGTGTTCAGCGATGGTATTACCATCGAAGACACCATGTCGGTGCTGGTGAAGTATCAGAACCAGGTGCAGCTCACCTACTCGCTGAACGCCTACCTGCCGTGGGAAGGGCTGAACGTGGTGTTTAACGGCACCGAAGGCCGCCTGGAGATGAAAATCGTCGAGAAATCCTACGTTAACGCTGGCGGCAAGCGCGAAAACGAAGGCAGCCTGGAGCAGTGCGATATCACCGTCTTCCCGATGTTCGCCGAACCCTGGAAAGCGGAGTTCAGCCTGGGCGAAGGCGGTCACGGCGGCGGCGACAACGCCATGCTGGCGGACCTGTTCGGCGAACCGGGCAACGACCCGCTACAGCGCGCGGCAGACCATCGCGCCGGGGCGATGTCCATTCTCACCGGTATCGCGGGCAATATCTCCATGCAGCAGCAGCGCCCGGTGAACTTTAAGGAGTTCGAACTGGTTTCCCGTCTGGCGAAACGCTAAAGCGCATTCCGGCGCGGCAGACAGCCGCGCCGAAGCGACTGGTCAGTATTTTGCAGTTACTCACCTGTTTCATAACACGATTTCTGCCTCTGTCCCGGAGACAATAATGAATAAAATCGCATCAGGTGTTATCGCGTCACTGTTATTTTCCTGTACCTCTGCCTGGGCACAACAGCCCGTCGAATTGCGCATGTCGTGGTGGGGAGGCAATAGCCGCCACCAGGCGACCCTCAAGGCGCTGGAAGCCTTCGAGAAAAAATATCCCGATATCAAAGTGAAAGCCGAATATACCGGCTGGGACGGGCACCTTTCGCGCCTGACCACCCAGATGGCGAGCGGCACCGAGCCGGACGTGATGCAGACCAACTGGCCGTGGCTGATCATCTTCTCCAAAAACGGTGAAGGCTATTACGACCTTAATAAGCTTAAAGACGAGCTCGATTTCAGCCAGTATCAGGCCAAAGATCTGCAATCTACCACCGTCAAAGGCAAGCTCAACGGCCTGCCGATTTCTGTCAATGCGCCGGTGTTTTACTATAACGACGTGACCTGGAAAAAGGCCGGGCTGGCGTATCCAAAAACCTGGGATGAGTTTTTTGCCGCCGGAAAGGTGTTCCAGCAGAAGCTCGGCGACAACTACTATCCCTACACCATGGTCGATCAGGATGTGATTCTGCTGCTCAACGCTTACATGATGCAGAAGCATCAGAAACCGATGTTTAACAGCGACGGCAAATTTACCTGGAACGATGCCGAGTGGAGTGAGGCATTCAGCTTCGTCAAGCGCCTGAGCGACGACCACGTGCTGCCTGCGCCAAAAAGACTCTCCTCCTACGGCAAAGGCAATCTGTATGAGATGAAGCCGTGGATAAACGGCGAATGGGGCGGTCTGTTCACGTGGAATATCACCATTCGCATGTTTGCCAACAACATGACGCCGCCGGCGAAGCTGGTGCTGGGCGACTATGTGATGCAGCCAGGGACGGAAGAGTCGGGCGTCTACTTCAAAACGTCGCAGATGTTCTCAGTAGCGAAATCGACGAAGCATCCGAAAGAGGCGGCGATACTGCTGAACTTCCTGGTCAGCGATCCGCAGTCGGTGGAAGCACTAGGGCTGGAGCGCGGCATTCCGCTGAATAAAGCGGCGGAAACGCTGTTAACCGAGAAAGGAGTCATTGACCCGAACGATCCGGTGGTGGCAGGGCTACGTCAGGCGCAGTCGCTGCATACCACCGTCGTCGCTACGCCGTTTATTGAGGATTTGCAGGTGATCGACCAGTTCACGTCAGCGCGTGAAAAACTCGACATGGGCAAGCAAACGCCGGCGCAGGTCGCCGCCGACTTCCGCCAGCAGGTGGAACGGATTGTGCGGCGCGTGACCCGTTAAGCCTTAAAACATAATCCAGCCAACCAACGGGGCCACCAGCACCATTACCACCCCGGAGAGCATCATCACCAGGCTGGCCACCACGCCTTCCTGCGGGCCCAGCTCGTAGGAACGCGCGGTCCCCGCGCCGTGCGACGCTGCGCCAAAGCCCGCCCCCTTCGCCATCCCTTCACGAATGGAAAGCCGTAAAAACAGCACGTCACCAATCGCCATACCGAACACGCCGGTGACCACCACAAACAACGCCACCAGCTCCGGCTGGCCGCCAAGCGATTTCGCTGCCGCCAGTGCAAACGGCGTGGTGATGGAACGCACCGCCAGGCTGCGCTGGATTTCATCCGACAGGGTAAACAGCCGCGCCAGCCACACCGAACTGGTCACCGCCACGACCGTCGCCGTGATCACCCCAGCAGAGAGCGACATCCAGTGGCGTTTGATAATGGCCAGATTGTCATACACCGGCACAGCAAAGGCGATAGTCGCCGGACCAAGCAGCCACAGCAGCCAGTGGGCTTCCCCCATATAGTTCTGGTAGGAGATATGGCCAAACACCAGCATTAACACCAGCAGCACCGGGGTGAGCACCAGCGGCATCAGCGGTAATTTACGAAAGCGGCGATACAGACGTTTATTGGCAAAATAGAGTACCAGGGTAATCACCAGGCACAGGACGCTCAGCTGAAAATTATTCATTACGCATCCGCTTCAGTTCGTAGCGATACACTTTGTCGACCACCCACGCCGTTGCTCCCAGCACCATCATGGTACTCAGCGCGATAACGAGGAAAATTCGCCAGCCGTCGACCATCAGCAGTTGAGCGTAATTCACCACCGCGACCACTGCCGGGACAAAGAACAGCAGCATCTCGGCCAGCAGCCAGCGTGAGCCCGCGCGAACCCATTTGAGCGGCACCACGTGGCAAACAATCAGCGCCAGCAGCAGCACCATACCGACCAGATTGGCAGGCAGCGGCAAATGCCACCAGCTCACCAGATATTCAGCGAAAACAAACAGCCCGGCGTACAGTACAACCTGCACCGGCACCTGCAGACGATTTAACACGGAGGGCACAATACGCCCTAAGGCCTCAGCCATGGAGGAATGTCCAGAAAAAATCACAGGCGCACAGTATAGTGAGGCCGCGATGATGACAGAAATGAATTAAACTCATCGGTAGCATAGTTTAGAGGCATAATCATGGACATAAGAACGCTGCGCTACTTTGTTGAAGTCGTTCGCCAGCAGAGCTTTACTCGAGCGGCGGAGAAACTCTACGTTACGCAACCAACAATCAGTAAGATGCTCAAAAACCTGGAAGATGAGCTGAACTGTACCCTCCTGATTCGCGACGGCCGCAAGCTGTTGATGACCGATACCGGACAAGTGGTATTTGAGCGCGGGCTGGCCATTCTTGATGAATTCCGCCAGCTGGAGGCCGAGCTGAGCGATATTAACCACCTCAACAAGGGCGTGCTGCGCCTTGGTATTCCCCCCATGGTCGGCATGCTCATGGCCGGGCCGATCGGCCTGTTCCGCCAGCGCTACCCGGGCGTCGAACTGAAAATCTCCGAATTTGGCGGCCTGACGGTGCAGCAGGCGGTGATGAACGGCGAGCTGGATCTGGCAATGACCGCGCTGCCGGTTGAAGAAGAAAGCGCGCTGACGACCCTGCCGCTGTTCAGCCACCCGCTGTGCGTGCTGGTGCCCCGCTCCGGCGAATGGCTGGAACAAACGTCAGTATCGCCGACGCAGTTAGCCGCACATCCGTTGCTGATTTATAACGAAGATTTCGCCCTCAGCCGCCAGCTGATGCAGCTGTTTGCTCGCCATGACGTTAAGCCGCGTATTGCAGTACGCAGCGGACAGTGGGACTTTCTGGCGGCGATGGTGCAGGCGGGCGTCGGCGTGGCGATTCTGCCGGAGCCGATTTGCCGCAAGCTGGATGAAAAAACGCTGCGCTGGCTACCGCTGGAAAGCGAGCTGCGCTGGCAGTTGGGGATGATTTGGCGGGAAGGGGTCTATTTGTCTCACAGCGCCCAGGCATGGCTGAAGTGCTGTGAGGGGTTTAAGCTGCCGGAGTAGAAGTTTAGGCACGGTGCGTCCCCTCTCCCTTTTTAAGGGAGAGGGGACTGGTCGGCACACGCTTTATCCGTATTACGCGTCTTCGATCAACAGCGCTTCCAGCAGGTCGAGATCGTGCAGCAGTTTTTGCAGCGTCTCATTACTGATCTGCCGGGTCGCGCGCAGGTGGTACAACTCCCCGCGCTCGGAGCGCAGCGCCGCCAGGCGGAAACGCCGTTCAAGCTGCTCTTCCAGCATCGACGTTTCCACATCGTTACGCCCGTCGACGCGACGGCGCAGGTTACCAATGACGCGCGAACTGACCTCGGTCAGCAGCTGGTTATCGATATTCTCGTTGCTATCCGCCGCCAGACGCTCTTCCATTTTCTGGATGGCGACAATCGCCACATCCGCCGTCGCCGCGCGTGCCAGCCGCTCTTCATTACGCTGCTGCACGTGGTCGGTGGATTCGATATGACGCAGTAAAATCGGCAACGCCACCACGCCCACAAATAGCGAGAACAGAATCACCCCTGCGGCGAGAAACACCAGCTCATAACGCGCCGGGAAGGCTTCGCCCGTCGGCAGCAACAGCGGAATAGACAGCACACCGGCGAGGGTTATCGCACCGCGCACCCCCGCCACCGAGGAAATCAAGAGCTCGCGGGTCGTCCAGGAGCCAAATTCCATTGGTTTCTTTTTCAGGAAGCGCTGGCTGAGCTTGCGCATCGTCCATAGCCAGCCGAAGCGTACCAGCATCAGCGCCGCGTAAATCAGGATGATATCGGTAAACAGCATCCAGGTTTCGACGTTCGGGTCGGCCTCCGCCGCCACCAACGACGTCTCAAGAATCGCGGGCAATTGCAGGCCCAACAGCAAGAAGACCATGCCGTTGAACACAAACTCGAGCATCGCCCAGGTGCTGTTGGCGCGCAGGCGCATGGCCAACGGCGCGGTGCGCATCACGCCGGAACGCGTAATGGTCATCCCCGCCGCCACCGCCGCCAGGATACCGGAAACGCCGATATGTTCAGCAATCAGGTATGAGGCAAACGGCAGCAGGAACAGCAGGACGATCTGCGTAGCCGGTTCATCGCCGCCCCAGCGGCTGAGGAAACGCATTGAGCGGCCGTACAGCCAGCTCACCACGAAGCCCGCAAGGATGCCGCCAATTGCCACCTTCAGGAACTCTACCGTCGCGCCACCAACGGTAAAGACCATTGTGCCCATCGCGACAGCCACGGCAAACTTCAGCGACACCAGGCCGGAGGCGTCGTTCATCAGCGCCTCGCCCTGCAAAATGCCCATGATTTTTTTCGGGATGCGCCCTTCCCCCACAATGCCGGAAAGCGCCACGGCATCGGTTGGCGACAATACCGCCGCCAGCGCAAAAGCGGGGATCAGCGGAATGCCGGGAACAATCCAGTAGATCAGGAAGCCAATCCCGACCACCGTCACCAGCACTAACGCCAGCGCCAGGCCAAGGATCTCCCTGCCGTGCTCGATAAACTCGCGAGTCGGCGTCTTCCAGCCATCGGCAAACAGCAGCGGCGGGATGAACAGCACGAGGAAGAGTTCAGGGTCAAATTCAACGTGCAAACCGAAGGTAGGCCAGGCCAGCAGCGCACCGATGGCGATTTGCATTAAAGGTAGTGGAACCTGGAAGGGCAGTACGCGTGTAACCACCCCGGACAGCGAAACCACGAGGGTCATGATGAGTATGGTAAAGAATATTTCCATGCGTTCCCTGTTTACAGCGTTGTCTTATTATTCAAAACATGAAGCGTCGTGCTTCTTATCATACGCGTACCAGAGTAACGCAAAAGGAAACGAGACGTGGCTGAAAATGGAAAAAAAGTCCGAACCCGTCGCACTGCGGGGCAATAAACAGAAAACCCGCCATCTGGCGGGTTTTCTTATCGGCAAACGTCAGGCTTAGATAGCCCAGCCGCCCGCATAGAAGACCACCAGCGCAACCGCGATAATGACGGTGCCGATGTTCAGCTTGCGCCATTCGCCCGAAACCACACGGCCCACAACCAGCGTCGCGAAGCCGATCATAATGCCGGTAACGATGTTACAGGTCAGCACGATCATCACGGCGGTAATCAGGCCGGACATCGCGTCAACGAAATCGTTGAAGTCGATACGCGCCACGTTGCTCAGCATCAGCAGACCCACGTACATCAGCGCCGGTGCGGTAGCATAGCCAGGCACCAGGTAAGAAAGCGGAGACAGGAACAGGATCAGCAGGAACAGCACGCCAACGGTGATCGCCGTTAAACCGGTTTTACCGCCTGCCGCCGTACCCGCTGCGGACTCGATGTACACCGCAGCCGGCGCGGCGCCTACCACGGCAGAGAACACGCTGCTCAGGGAGTCAGTCGTCAGCGCTTTACCGCCGTTAATGATCTGCCCATCTTTATCCAGCAGGTTCGCCTGGCCCGCAACCGCGCGGATAGTACCGGTCGCATCGAAGACGGCGGTCATCACCAGCGCCAGCACGCTCGGCAGAACAATGGGGTTCAGCGCGCCCATGATATCCAGGCTGCCGATCAGCGAGTTGCCATTGTCATCGCTCAGCGACGGCATGGCGAATACGCCAGAGAAGTGCACGTTTGGGTCGAAAATCAGGCCGACGATAGACACGCCAATGATGGTCAGCAGAATACCGCCCGGGACCTTCAGTTTTTCAAGGCCGATGATCATCGCCAGCCCCACCAGCGTCATCACCACCGGGAAGCTGTCGAACTGACCCAGCGCGACCGGCAGACCGTCCAGCGGGTTTTTCACCACCATGCCGACGCCGTTGGCGGCAATCAGCAGCAGGAACAGACCGATACCGATGCCGGTGCCGTGCGCAATACCCTGCGGCAAATTGCGCAAGATCCAGCTACGAATACCGGAAGCGGAGATGATGGTGAAGAGCACGCCCATCAGGAACACCGCGCCCAGAGCAACCGGCACGCTGATGTGCTGGCCCAGCACCAGGCTGAAGGCGGTAAAAGCAGTCAGCGAGATGGCGCAGCCAATGGCTAAAGGCAGGTTCGCCCACAATCCCATCACGATAGAACCCACACCGGCCACCAGACAGGTCGCCACGAACACGGCGGCCGGCGGGAAACCGGCTTTACCCAGCATGCCCGGTACCACGATCACCGAATACACCATCGCCAGGAAGGTGGTCAAACCGGCGACAATCTCCTGACGAACGGAGCTACCACGAGCAGAAATTTTAAACCAGGCGTCCAATGAACCGCCGGTACGCGCTGAAGGCGTAGACATAGAAAACATCCCCTGAGAGTTTTTATCATTCGTTCGTCTGCGTGGTGGAACATCCACTGCCAGCTAAGCGTCATCTCCATGTGCTACATCGCGGCAAAGGGGAGCCACAAAAAAGCAAACGATTAACTCCGCGCAGACAAAACGAGAATCGGAATACCTCAACTGCGCGGGTGCGTAATGAGGTTGGTCTGCGGATTTCCGGCATAAGAAGCGTCCGAAAATCCGAGGCAAACGATTATCTGGCTTTTATGTCCCCTTTTTCAACAGAAGTTTGCCCTGGTTTATGAAAATTAACGATTACCGATGAAGAATTCACCAACCCATGCGCAAACGTTATCGTTTATGCGCAATCCAGCAACAATTCTATGGCAAAAATGTCGCAATCCCGGGGAGAGGATCGCGGAGGATTATTCGTCTTCCAGCAGACGCGCGCCGGTGCCCTCTTCACCCAGCTTATCGCCCGGGTTACGCAGCGGACAGTCGCGCAACGACATGCAGCCGCAGCCAATACAGCCGTCAAGCTGGTCGCGCAGCGCCTCCATGGCGTGAATGCGCTTATCCAGCTCTTCCCGCCATTGAGTCGTGAGGTGCTTCCAGTCGCGCGGCCCCAGCGTGTGGTTTTCCGGCAGCACGCTAAAGGAATCGCCGATCGTCGCCAGCGGAATACCAAGACGCTGGGCAATTTTAATGATCGCCACGTAACGCAGCACATCACGCTTATAGCGCCGCTGGTTACCGCTGTTGCGCGTGCTGTGGATCAGCCCTTTACTCTCATAAAAATGCAGCGCAGAGACCGCAACCCCCGTTCGTTTCGCTACCTCACCGGGCGTTAGCAGCGATTTTATGCGGGTCGATTTTTTTTCCATAATACGCTTTACCTCAAGTTAACTTGAGGAATTATACTCGCCGCCAGACAAGAAATCGACGCGAAAATAGACAACGGGGAGAGCCTTATGTCCCATCGGGAAATTATTCATACTCTTACTGAATGGATAGATGAACATATCGATCAACCGCTTAATATCGACATCGTGGCCAGAAAATCCGGCTACTCGAAGTGGTATCTGCAAAGAATGTTCCGCACCGTGATGCACCAGACGCTGGGCGAGTACATTCGCCAGCGGCGCCTGTTACTGGCGGCGGAAGCGCTGCGCACCACCCAGCGCCCCATCTTCGATATCGCGATGGATCTGGGTTATGTCTCTCAGCAGACCTTCTCTCGCGTATTCCGCCGCGAGTTTGACCGCACGCCGACGGACTATCGCCATCAGATCTCCGCGTAACATCGCTTCGCCGCGGCCTGTACTGAGCCGCGGCGTTGACAAAAAATCCTGCGTTTACCTCTGGTGAATAAAACAACAAACGTGATATAGTTCACACATCGAGATGAAACAAAAACACTGTTTCATTCAATTTGTGAATGCCTTCAGATAGCCTGAGTGCCTCGCGCCTCAATCAATAAGTGCTGTCAGGGCAACTTGTTGTTTATCTCTGAGGATGAAATCTCATGGTTTCCATTACCGCAGGCGTCGCACTGTTACGCTGGCCGTTAACCAGCGCGGTACTGATGTTTCTCGCCAGTACCCTGAAAATTCAATTCCGTAAATCCGACTACGCCGGTCTCGCGGTCATCAGCGGTATGCTGGGTGTCGCAGCGGCATGCTGGTTTGCGACCGGGTTACTGGGCATCACGATGGTGGACATCGCCACCATTTTCAACAACATCAAAGATGTGATGGTTGAAGTGATGAGCCAGGCTCCGCCGGAATGGCCGGTTGCCATGTACTGATTGAGAAAAACCCCGACGCGTCGGGGTTTTTTATTGCCTGAATATCGCGGCGGCTGAGCGCATGAAAAAGCCCTGCTCCTGCAGGGTGTTTTAGCGTCGCTCGACTAAAATAAAGGGATGCGCCCTGCGGAGTGCCGCACCATGAACGCCATCCCTTTTCGCCGTTTTCTCACCGCCTGCCTGGGCGCCCTGCTGTTGACCGGCCCCGCTTTTGCCGCCGTACAACCAGAGGACTCACCCGACGCGCTTGAGGTCAATATCGAGAGCATCATGCAGCCCTGGAAGGGCGACCTGCCTGGCATGCTCGACCGCCGGGTCATTCGCGTATTGACCACCTACAGCAAAACCTTCTTTTTTATCGATAAAGGCCAGCAGCGCGGGGCCACCCACGATATCTTCGCCGAATTTGAACGCAGCCTGAATGCCCAGCTCGCCAAAGAGAAAAAGCTCAAGCAACGCCACCTCAAGGTGCGAATTATCTTCGTTCCGGTAACCCGCGATAATCTCTTTACTGCCCTGAACGAAGGTAAAGGCGATATTGCCGCTGCCAATCTTACGATCACCGCAACGCGCCAGCAGCAGGTGGCTTTCACTGACCCGATTTACAGCGATATTCAGGAACTGCTGATCTCCGGCCCCGCGTCACCGCAGGTGAAAAACGTGGACGATGTCGCCGGTAAGACGGTCTTTGTCCGTCGTTCATCCAGCTACTATGAAAGCCTTGAAGCCCTCAATGCGCGCTTTGCCAAAGCCTCTCTCCCGCCCGTCGTCATCAAGCCCGCCCCCGAAGCGCTGGAAGACGAGGATCTGCTGGAAATGCTCAACGCCGGGCTGATTCCGCTGATCGTGGTCGATCGCCATAAGGCGCTGTTCTGGAAACAGGTGTTCCCGAAGATCCAGGTTCATGAAGATATTGTGCTACGCGATAACGGCAACATCGCCTGGGCGGTGCGCAAAGATAACCCGCAGTTGCTGGCGAAGCTCAACGGTTTTATTAAAGACAACCGCCAGGGCAGCACCCTGGGCAATACCCTGTTACTGCGCTATCTGAAGAGCGCGAAATACGTCAAAAACGCCGCAGCGGAGAAAGAACGGCGCAAGTTTTTGAAGATGGTCGAGATTTTTCGCAAATACGGCGACCGTTATGACGTCGACTGGCTGCTGATGGCGGCACAGGGTTATCAGGAGTCGCGGCTGAACCAGTCAGTGCGCAGTCACGTTGGCGCAATTGGCGTCATGCAGGTGATGCCGAGCACCGGCAAAGAATTGAAGGTGGGCGATATTAAGCAACTGGATCCGAATATCCACGCCGGGGTGAAGTATATGCGCTGGATGATCGACCGCTACTACGGTGACGAACCGATGACGCAGCTGGATAAGGCACTGTTTTCTTTCGCCTCTTATAATGCTGGCCCGGCACGGATTGCGCGTCTGCGTACGGAAACGAAAAAGCGCGGTTTTGACCCCAACATCTGGTTTGGTAACGTGGAAAACCTCGCCGCCGAGAAGATTGGAGCCGAAACGGTCACCTACGTGAGCAACATCTATAAGTATTACATCGCCTATCGGCTGATTCTCGATGAGATGAACCGGAAGCGGGCAGCGACGGGGAAACCGCCGATTTTGCCCGCCTCCGATAAAAACAACGGCTAGCCCCGGTTACGGTATTTGTTTGACCCGTACCCCCTGCAGACGTCGCAGGGTAATGGTGCTGGCCCCCTGATAAGCGTCCTGAATATGCGCCGTGATCAGCGCGACCGCGCGCGCTTCATCACGCTGTTCAATGGCTTCCAGCAGCTCCGCGTGCTCTTTGTAGGTCTGGTTAACACGGGTTTCATATTCAAAATCGAGCCGCCGCATAATGCGAATGCGGTTGGTGATATTGGTCAGAATCGCCGTCAACTCCCGATTACCAGCCGCCTCGGTTAGCGCAAGGTGAAACTGTTCGTCCTGCGCAGCAATATCATCGCAAGCCAGCCTCTCCTGCGGCGCAACCCGCCAGACAGCGTTCAGCCCGGTCAGTACCTCCCGGTTCACCTTCGCTGACGTCGAACTACACAGACTGCGCACCGAATTCACTTCAATCAGCGCGCGCGTCTCGTACAGATCTTCATAGACATCGAAATCAATGGGAAAAACTTCCCACCCGTTACGCAGGCAGCGTCTGACCAGCCCCTCGTTTTGCAGCAATAGCAGCGCTTCGCGAACCGGCGTGCGGGAGCACCCAAGGCGGCGGGCAATGTCCACCTCCGTGAAACGATCGCCGGGCAGCAGGACGAACTGATAAATCTCCTGCCGCAGCTGCAGAAATACCCGTTCCGAATGCGCAAGAAGCGGCGTGGGTTCCGATGTCGTGAACGTCATAAAGAGCTCCGCGATTAACTGTGCTGACGAATAAAGCGCGCACGCCAGGGTTTCAGCACCCACAGTGCCAGCCCCGCCGTGATGAAATCAAGGGTAATCGCGCAACCAAAGACCACGTGCCACCCTTGAGTGTGCTGATACAGCAGCGCTGCCAGCGGCCCGCCGAAAATAGAGCCAATCCCCTGCGAGATATACAGCCAGCCGTAGTTCGAGGCGGCATGCTCGCTGCCGAACGTGTCGGTCAGCGTGGAGGGGAACAGCGAGAAAATTTCACCCCAGCCGAAGAACACCACCCCGGAGAGCAGCACAAACAGCAGCGGATCTTCCCGGCAGGCCAACCATAGCGTCATCGCCACCCCTTCGAGGGCAAAGGCGATGAACATGGTCTTCTCACGACCATAGCGGTCGGAAATAAAACCGAACAGCGGGCGGGTCAGACCGTTGGTAAAGCGGTCGATGGTTAACGCCAGCGGTAGCGCGGCCATGCCGAATACCACCGCTTTACTGATGCCGAAATCCTCAGCAAAGATAGCCATTTGCGAGGTCACCATAAGCCCGGAAGTGGACATCATCGCCATCATGGCAAACATCAGCCAGAACAGCGGCTGGCGTAACATTTCGCGAGAGGTGAACTGACACGTTCCCTGCACGATTTTCCGGCTGATGGGCTGCACGGTCGAGTTAGGCGGCAGACTCAGCCCCTGACTGGCCAGCAGACCGACAATCGCGAAAACGATGCCGAACACGGTCATGGTCTGCTCCAGGCCATAGTTGCCCAGCGAAATCGAGATCGGGAAGGTGGTCAAAATCGCCCCCATGCCGTAGCCTGCCGCCACAGCCCCTGCGGCAAAGCCCCGGTTTTGCGGGAACCACTTCACCATCAGCCCCACCACACCGATATACACAATCCCGGTGCCCAAACCACCGATGCAGCCATAGACCAGATACAGCGCAACCAGGCCGTTAATGTGCGCGGAGAGCACCCAGCTCATCCCGGCCATTACCGTGCCAATCGAGATCAGCAATCGGGGGCCAAACCGTTCAACCAGACGCCCCTGGAAAGGAGAAAAGAAGGTTTGCAGAATAATCAGCAGCGAAAAGGTCACCTGCAGTTCCGGCAGGCCAACGCCCAGCTTTTCGGTCAGCGGTTTAGTTAGCAGCGTCCACACATACTGCGGGCTGGAGATGGAGGCCATACAGATAAGCCCCAACCCCAGCTGCGCCCATTTGCCAAATTTTGGTGCCACCAAAGGTTCTCTGAGAACGGTCATTTTACGCTCCAATAGACGAAAAAATGTCGCCAGAAAGCGGGCGCGTTTTACGCGCCGCGTCATTCCAGGAATGTTTCAGTTGGAAAATGCTGGGTTACCAGCGGGCGACGCCACCGTCGCTACGCGGGTCGCTTCCGCCTTCCAGCATGCCGTTGCCATGCCGGAGGATTGCCCCGGCATGGCCCATGAGGTCGTCGTAAGGGGGGTAAATCTCGACGTCATGGCCGTACTGTTTGAGGGTGTCGGTAGTCGCCGCTCTCAGGCGGCTTTCAATCTTCAGAGTGTCGCTGCTCTCGCCCCAGGTGCGCCCTAAGAGCCAGCGCGGAGCGGCGATAGCCGCCTGAGGCGTCATGTTCTGATGGAGAATGCGGTCAAAAACGGCCGCCAGGGTTTGCGGCTGGCCGTCGCCGCCCATGCTGCCGTACACCAGCGCATCGCCGTTGGCCAGCCTCGCTAAACCAGGGTTGAGGGTATGGAACGGCAGGCGCCCCGGTTGAAGCGGGTTGGTGGCGCTCGGGTCCAGCGAAAAACTGCTGCCGCGGTTTTGCCAGATGATGCCGCTATCGGCGAGGATCACCGCGCTGCCGAACTCGTGATAGATGCTCTGAATAAAGCTGACCGCGGTGCCGGAGCCGTCGATAACGCCCATCCAGATGGTATCCGCCGGCCCGCGCCCTTTGCCCCAGACTTGAGCCCGGTCGGGCACAATCTGCGCGCTAAGCTGAGCAATATTGTCTGCCGTCAGCAGCGACTGTGGGTCAAGCGTCATGTGGGCCGGGTCAGTGATATGGCGATCGCGCAGAGTGAACGCCAGCTTGGTTGCTTCGACACAGTGGTGAACAAAATCGGTTTCGTCGGCAATTGCGCCTTTTTTACGCTGCTGCTCAATCATGCCGGTAATCAGCAACGAAACCAGCCCCTGCGACGGCGGCGGGAGGTTGTAAACCGTTCCAATCTCCGTTTCCAGCGCCAGCGGCTTCACCCGCGCCGCGCGATAAGCATCAAGATCGCTAAACCGCAGCAAGCTCCCGGCGGCTTCCAGTTCGCTGGCGATCAGGCGGGCGGTCTCACCATGATAAAAATCCCCAAGCCCATGGGTTGCCAGGCGTTCCAGCGTATTGGCAAGCGCGGGCTGAAACAGTAAATCGTCAGGGGTGAGCGCCTGGCCTTCCGGCGCAAACAAGCCGCAAAATCCGGGATACTGGCCGAGCTGCGGCAATCGCGCGGTAATTTGTTTATGCAGCCCGGAGGTGACCGGCACGCCCTCGCGCGCATAGTGAATAGCATCGTGCAGCAGGCGCGTTAACGGCAGCGGTGCATTATCCGTACGCTCTCCCGCCCACTCCAGCGCGCGCTCCCAGCCTCCAACCGTGCCCGCGACGGTATTGGCCGCCAGCGGGCCGCGCACCGGAACCTGCGTGTAGCCCGCCTGGCGATAAAAATCGATATTTGCTTTTTCCGCCGCAAAGCCACATGCCTGAATCGCCACCGGCTCCTCGCCGGGCCGGGAAATTAACCAGAATCCATCGCCGCCGATGCCGTTCATATGTGGGTAAACCACCGCGATGGTCGCCGCCGCAGCCACCATCGCCTCAACCGCATTGCCGCCGTCGCGCAAAACGGCCACCGCGCTCTCCGCGGCCAGCGAATGCGGCGCAACGGCCATGCCCTGCATACATTTAGCTGATTGGATTTGAGTCATCGTCTGCACCTTGCCTACATGTGTGTATACACGGATGTAGGCACAAAGCGTGCCAATTGTTATTTTTGTTAATTATCTTATGGTTATGTGAATGACGTTCAAAAAACGGAGATTAACGCGGGGCAATTCGCGCACCGAAGCGGTGCTGATATGGGCTGTTGGTGCGCATTAAAAAAGCAAAAACCCCGCCGAGGCAGGGTTTTGAGAGTGCTGATGAGCGCCGTCGAAACGGCGGCAAATCAGAACGGGATATCGTCGTCGAAATCCATCGGCGGTTCGTTAGACGGTGCCGGAGCGGACTGCTGCTGCGGGCGAGACTGCGCGCCGCCGCTGAACTGATTGCCACCCTGCGGCTGCTGAGGTTGACCCCAACCGCCCTGCTGCTGGCCGCCGCCCATGTTGCCACCGGCCGGTGCGCCGCCGCCCTGACGGCCACCCAGCATCTGCATGGTGCCGCCCACGTTCACAACCACTTCCGTGGTGTATTTTTCAACGCCGGACTGATCGGTCCATTTACGGGTACGCAGCTGACCTTCGATATAAACCTGAGAGCCTTTACGCAGGTATTCACCCGCCACTTCCGCCAGTTTGCCAAACAGCACAACGCGGTGCCATTCAGTCTGCTCTTTCATTTCACCGGTCGCTTTATCACGCCAGGATTCGGAAGTAGCCAGCGTAATGTTGGCGACTGCGCCACCATTCGGCATGTAGCGCACTTCCGGGTCCTGGCCCAGATTACCGACGAGAATCACCTTGTTGACGCCTCTGCTGGCCATGATTGTCTCTCCTGAATACGATTCTTGATTAAGTGTAAACGCGCGAGTGTACCATTTCCAGACGGTATTTTGGTAGCTGCGAGGCGTATTCCAGTAAACATCTTACCGCTATGCAAATTTTCATCGGCATCCTGAATCGGCGTCCCTATACTGTATATTCATTCAGGTTAAGTTGTGTCATAATTAGCCGTTTCTGCCGTTTGTCCTTCAAACAAACCAGGCAAGCCGTGTATCTTCTACCGGGAAAGGTGAATGGATAAGATCGAAGTTCGGGGCGCCCGCACCCATAATCTCAAAAACATCAACCTCGTCATCCCTCGCGACAAACTGATCGTCGTGACCGGGCTGTCCGGGTCTGGCAAATCCTCACTGGCATTCGACACCCTCTACGCCGAGGGACAGCGCCGCTACGTAGAATCACTTTCTGCCTACGCGCGCCAGTTCCTGTCGTTGATGGAAAAGCCGGACGTCGATCATATTGAAGGGCTGTCGCCGGCGATTTCTATTGAGCAGAAGTCGACCTCGCACAACCCGCGTTCAACGGTAGGCACCATCACCGAAATTCACGACTACCTGCGCCTGCTGTATGCGCGCGTCGGCGAGCCGCGCTGCCCGGATCACGACGTGCCGCTGGCAGCGCAAACCGTCAGCCAGATGGTGGATAACGTGCTGTCGCAGCCGGAAGGCAAACGCCTGATGCTGCTGGCCCCGATCATTAAAGAGCGTAAGGGCGAGCACACCAAAACCCTGGAGAACCTGGCAAGCCAGGGCTATATCCGCGCGCGTATCGACGGCGAGGTTTGCGACCTCTCCGATCCGCCGAAGCTCGAGCTGCAAAAGAAACACACCATTGAAGTGGTGATTGACCGCTTCAAGGTACGCGACGATCTCGCCCAGCGCCTGGCGGAGTCTTTTGAAACCGCGCTGGAGCTTTCCGGCGGTACGGCGGTGGTCGCCGATATGGACGACCCGAAAGCGGAAGAGCTGCTGTTCTCCGCCAACTTCGCCTGCCCGATTTGCGGCTACAGCATGCGCGAGCTGGAACCACGCCTGTTCTCCTTCAACAACCCGGCGGGCGCCTGCCCGACCTGTGACGGTCTGGGCGTACAACAGTACTTCGACCCGGACCGCGTCATCCAGAACCCGGAGCTGTCGCTGGCCGGCGGCGCGATTCGCGGCTGGGATCGTCGTAACTTCTACTACTTCCAGATGCTGAAATCGCTGGCCGATCACTACGAATTCGACGTGGAAGCGCCGTGGCAAAGCCTGAGCGCCACCGCGCAGAAAGCCATTCTCTACGGTTCCGGCAAAGAGTCGATTGAGTTCAAATACATCAACGATCGCGGCGATACTTCCGTGCGCCGCCATCCGTTCGAAGGCGTGCTGCACAACATGGAGCGCCGCTATAAAGAGACGGAATCCAGCGCGGTGCGCGAAGAGCTGGCAAAATTCATCAGCAACCGTCCGTGCGCCAGCTGTAATGGTACCCGTCTGCGTCGCGAAGCGCGCCACGTCTACGTAGAAAACACGCCGCTGCCGACCATCTCCGACATGAGCATCGGCCATGCGATGGACTTCTTCAATAACCTGAAGCTCTCCGGCCAGCGGGCGAAAATCGCTGAAAAAGTGCTGAAAGAGATTGGCGATCGCCTGAAGTTCCTCGTGAACGTTGGCCTTAACTACCTGACGCTCTCCCGTTCCGCAGAAACCCTCTCCGGCGGTGAAGCCCAGCGTATCCGTCTGGCGAGCCAGATTGGCGCGGGGCTGGTGGGCGTGATGTACGTGCTTGATGAGCCGTCCATCGGCCTGCACCAGCGCGATAACGAACGCCTGCTTGGCACTCTGATTCACCTGCGTAACCTCGGTAACACGGTGATCGTGGTTGAACACGATGAAGACGCGATTCGCGCCGCCGACCACGTCATCGACATTGGTCCAGGCGCCGGTGTCCACGGCGGCCAGGTGGTGGCCGAAGGCACACTCGACGACATTATGGCGGTGCCAGAGTCGTTGACCGGCCAGTTCATGAGCGGCAAACGCAAAATCGAAGTGCCGAAACAACGCGTTCCGGCTAATCCGGAAAAAGTGCTGAAGCTGACGGGGGCATCAGGCAACAACCTGAAAGACGTGACCCTGACGCTGCCGGTGGGTCTGTTTACCTGCATCACCGGCGTCTCCGGTTCCGGTAAATCAACGCTGATTAACGATACGCTGTTCCCGATTGCCCAGACGCAGCTAAATGGCGCGACTATCGCTGAACCCGCGCCGTACCGCGATGTCCAGGGGCTTGAGCATTTCGATAAGGTCATCGACATCGACCAGAGCCCGATTGGCCGCACGCCGCGTTCCAACCCGGCCACCTACACCGGCGTGTTTACCCCGGTGCGTGAACTGTTTGCCGGCGTGCCAGAATCCCGCTCGCGCGGCTATACGCCGGGCCGTTTCAGCTTTAACGTCCGTGGCGGGCGCTGCGAAGCCTGTCAGGGCGATGGCGTGATCAAAGTGGAAATGCACTTCCTGCCGGATATCTACGTGCCGTGCGACCAGTGCAAAGGCAAACGCTATAATCGCGAAACGCTGGAGATTAAGTACAAGGGCAAGACCATCCACGAAGTGCTGGATATGACCATTGAAGAGGCGCGTGAGTTCTTCGATGCCGTGCCGGCGCTGGCGCGTAAGCTGCAAACCCTGATGGACGTGGGCCTGACCTACATTCGTCTCGGCCAGTCGGCAACCACCCTCTCCGGCGGTGAGGCCCAGCGCGTGAAGCTGGCGCGCGAGCTATCAAAACGTGGTACCGGTCAGACGCTCTATATTCTCGACGAGCCGACCACCGGCCTGCACTTTGCCGACATCCAGCAGCTGCTGGAAGTGCTGCATCAGCTGCGCGACCAGGGCAACACTATCGTGGTGATTGAACACAACCTGGACGTCATTAAGACCGCGGACTGGATTGTCGATCTCGGTCCGGAAGGCGGCAGCGGCGGCGGTGAAATCCTCGTTTCCGGTACGCCGGAGACGGTGGCGAACTGCGAAGCCTCACATACTGCGCGCTTCCTGAAACCGCTGTTGCAGTAATTACGAGTACATCTGCTGCCGGACGGCTTCCGGCAGCAGATCCACCGCCAGCTGATAGGACGCGTCCACCAGATAGTAAATTTGCGAATTCGGCAACGAGCCGTCGAGATACACGGTGCTCCAGTGCGCTTTGTTGAGATGACGACTTGGGCGCACGTCTTTATGCTGCTGGCGCAGCAGTTCTGCCAGTTCGGGGCTGGTTTTCAGCGCCACCGCCGGGCGGTCTTCCACATCCTTTACCATTGCAAAAAGCACATCAGCGACTTTAATCTGCGTCGCTTTCCAGTCACTGTGCACGCTCTGTTCCGCGCCACGTTTAGCCATGCAGTACAGCAGAAGATCCGAACTGGTCATTGTTATACCCCTTAGTCTCGCGAGCCACCTTGTGCAGAAAAGCATCATCTCAGTGTGCAACAAGACGCCGAAAGGATAAACCTCTCAGCGCCTGATTTTGACTAAAAAAGCATCATTTATTGGTGCGAATGGTAGGCCGGATAAGCGAATCGCCATCCGGCAGCATAGAGCAGATTGCCGGATGGCGGCGTAAACGCCTTATCCGGCCTACAACGGTTTGCCGTTAGTACTCGGAGTTAACGATCACTTCTTCGTTAAACGCACCGGCCTGCGGTAGCGGGCGGTATGTCGAGTTAGACGCGCGCAGGACGCGGATACCACGGGCGCCTACTTCACGCGCGGCGGTGATGTCGTTATCGGAATCACCGTAGAACACCCTGATATTCTTCTCTTTTAACCACTGGGTCTTGGTGTTCTGGCCCGGTTGGTCGCCGGCAAAAATCACCGGATTCATGTTAACGCCCGGGATCAGGAAATCATCCTGCAGCGTTTTCGACACGGTTTCGGTTTTAGTCTGGCTGCGACCGGTCACGAAGTAAATGCTGTCGCCGCGCTTAACGTGCATGGCAATCAGCGAACGAGCGACCTCTTTCGGGATGCTGAATGCGTCCCAGCCGTTGTTCATTTTTTCCCAGAACTCTGGGTTTTTCAGGTAGTCCTGGCTGTCCGGGGAGTAGGTTCTTTGCCCGCGCCAGAAGCCAGGGCTTGAGAACAGCACGGTGTCATCGATATCAAAACCGACCGCCATCGGCGGATGGCCCATCAGGCTGTTTTCAATCTGCGCCACGGAGACCCAGTGAATCGGCGCCTGTTCGGCCAGCTTCGCAACATCGGTTCCGGGGTAAAGCGGAGAAGGCGACGACGCATGGGCCGTCACCGTAGAATTCAGTGCAAATAACAAGCAGACGGCACTGAGAGCTTGCGTGATCTTGCGCATATTTTCCCTTAATTCGTCGAGTCGTTATTGTAATAAAGTGGGCGGTACTTCAAAGAAAGCCACTGGCGACCTTACCGTCTGAGGGGTACGAATGAAAGGAATTTCTCAGATTAATCCTGAAAAAACCAGGGGGATCACACTTTGCGTTGAAGAGTGACTCTGGCCCGGAATCGGCCTCCAGACCAGAGTGAGTGCTCGCTTACATTACAGCAGCAAAGGCTTTTGCCACGCGCTGAACATTGCGACTGTTCAGCCCTGCCGCACACATACGACCGCTGGCAATCAGGTAAACGCCAAACTCGTCGCGCAGGCGATCAACCTGTGCTGCGCTCAGGCCGGTGTAGCTAAACATCCCGCGCTGTTTGAGCAGATAATCGAAATTGCCGTCTGGCATCTCTTCTTTCAGCACATTCACCAGCGCATGACGCATCTCCAGAATACGCGTACGCATCCCTTCGACTTCCGCCAGCCACATCGCCTTCAGCTCAGCATCGCCGAGGACTGCCGCCACAATCTGCGCGCCAAAGTTTGGCGGGCTGGAGTAGTTACGGCGTACCGTCGCCTTCAGCTGACCCAGCACGCGCAGCGCGGTTTCATGATCTTCACAGATAATCGACAGGCCGCCGACGCGTTCGCCGTACAGTGAGAAGATTTTGGAGAATGAGTTGCTGACCAGTGCGGGCAGGCCCGCGTCGGCAATCGCGCGGATCGCATAGGCGTCTTCTTCCATGCCCGCGCCAAAGCCCTGATAGGCGATGTCGAGGAACGGAATCAGGTCGCGCGCTTTCAGCACCTCAACCACGCCGTCCCACTGGGCATCGGTCAGATCGGCACCCGTTGGGTTATGGCAGCACGGGTGCAACAGCACGATGCTGCGCGCCGGCAGCGTGTTCAGTTTCTCCAGCAGCGCTGCGTAACGCACGCCGTTGGTTTCGCTATCAAACCATGGATAGGTGTCGACGGTAAAACCTGCGCCTTCAAAGATCGCAATATGGTTTTCCCAGGTCGGGTCGCTGACCCAGACGCCGGAATCCGGGAAGTAGCGCTTGAGGAAATCCGCGCCCACTTTCAGCGCGCCGGAGCCGCCAAGCGTTTGAATGGTGGCCACGCGCTGCTGCTGGAGAACCGGGTGGTCCGCGCCAAACAGCAGCGGCGCCACGGTATGACGGTAGCTGTTCAGCCCTTCCATCGGCAGGTACAACGACGCGCCGTGCGGCTGCGCATTAAAGCGCGCTTCCGCTTCAGCGACCGATTTCAGCTGTGGAACAATGCCGTTTTCGTCATAGAACAGACCGATGCTGAGGTTTACTTTGTCGCTGCGCGGATCTTCTTTGAAACGTTCCATTAATGAAAGAATGGGGTCGCCCGCATAGGCGTCAACTTTTTGAAACACGCGATGGTTCTCCGGGTTTACAGAAGGCAGGAAATAACACAATAAACCGGATGGGAAGGAAGATCGAGCGGTTGTTGCGGTTGGTGAAAAGATTGCCGGATGGCGGCGTAAACGCCTTATCCGGCCTACGGTCATTGCGCGATGTAGGCCGGATAAGCGCAAGCGCCATCCGGCACGCTACAGGCTTAATCGATATACTTCATCGCCACCCGCGAGGTCAGGCGCGTAATAAGTTCGTAAGCACTTACTTTCGTAATTTCCGCGATGCGTTCAACCGGCAGACCTTCGCCCCACAGAATGACCGTATCACCGGTTTTGTCCTGTGCCTGCGGGCCTAAATCGACGCAGATCATGTCCATCGCCACGCGGCCAACAATCGGCACTTCGCGGCCATTCACCAACACCGGCGTACCGGACGGCGCGGCTCGCGGGTAGCCGTCACCGTAGCCCATCGCCACCACGCCCAGACGGGTATCGCGTTCGCTGACCCAGGTGCCGCCGTAGCCAACCGGCTCACCCGCTTTGTGTTCGCGCACGGCAATCAGGCTGGAAGTGAGCGACATCACCGGCTGCATGCCGAAATCCGGCCCCCACGGCTTCTGCTCCAGCGGCGATACGCCGTAGAGGATAATGCCGGGGCGCGCCCAGTCGAAATGTGACTGCGGCCACAGCAGAATGCCGCCCGACGCTGCGATAGAGCGCAACCCCGGCTTGCCTTCGGTAAAGGTGGTAAAAATATCCAGCTGTCGCTCGGTGGCTCCACAGTCCGGCTCATCGGCGCGGGCAAAGTGGCTGACAATGTTCACCGGCTGGCGGACGTTTTTGCAGGCGCTCAGGCGCTGATAGAAGGCTTCCGCCTGTTCCGGGCGCACGCCCAGGCGGTGCATGCCGGTATCAAGCTTCATCCAGACGGTCACCGGCTCGCTCAACGCGGCGGTTTCCAGCGCTTCAAGCTGTTCGATGTTATGCACGGCGGTGTGCAGGTGCTGCCCGGCAATCGTCGGTAGGTCAGTCGCGTTGAAGAAGCCTTCCAGTAGCAGGATCGGCTGAGTAATGCCGCCCTCACGCAGGCGCAGTGCCTCTTCAAGACGGGCAACGCCAAAAGCATCGGCGTCGGGGAGCGTTCGCGCGGTCTCGAGGAGGCCGTGTCCGTAAGCGTTCGCTTTCACCACCGCAACCAGCTTGCTGGCAGGCGCCAGTTCACGCAGACGTTGCAGGTTGTGTCGCAGAGCGCGGCGGTTAATGACTACAGTTGCCGCTTGCATTTGTGTTCCTTGATAAGTGTTTGCTTAATCGATGTTGTTATTCGTCGTCGTACTGCGGGCCCGCGTAATTATCGAAGCGTGACCATTGACCGTTAAACGTCAGGCGAACTGTGCCGATTGGGCCGTTACGCTGTTTACCGATAATGATCTCGGCGATGCCTTTTAAGTCACTGTTCTCGTGATAAACCTCATCACGGTAGATGAACATGATTAAGTCGGCATCCTGCTCGATGGAGCCGGATTCACGCAGGTCGGAGTTGACCGGACGTTTATCCGCACGCTGTTCCAGAGAGCGGTTAAGCTGCGACAGCGCCACCACCGGCACGTGCAACTCTTTAGCTAATGCTTTGAGAGAACGGGAAATTTCGGCAATTTCCAGCGTACGGTTGTCAGAGAGCGACGGCACGCGCATCAGTTGGAGGTAGTCGATCATGATAAGGCCAATGCCGCCGTGTTCACGGGCAATACGGCGCGCGCGGGAGCGCACTTCCGTCGGCGTCAGGCCGGAGGAGTCATCAATGTAGATGTTTCGCTTTTCCAGCAGAATCCCCATGGTGCCGGAGATGCGCGCCCAGTCTTCGTCGTCGAGCTGGCCGGTACGGATGCGGGTCTGGTCCACGCGCGACAGCGACGCCAGGGAACGCATCATAATCTGTTCAGATGGCATTTCGAGACTGAAGATCAGAACCGGCTTATCCTGCAACATCGCCGCGTTTTCGACGAGGTTCATCGCAAATGTCGTTTTACCCATCGACGGACGCGCAGCGACGATAATCAGATCCGACGGCTGGAGACCGGCGGTTTTCTTGTTGAGATCGTCATAGCCGGTGTTCACGCCAGTCACACCGTCGTGCGGCTGCTGGAACAATTGCTCGATACGCGCGACGGTGGCGTCGAGCACTTCAGTAATGTTTTTCGGGCCTTCGTCTTTATTCGCGCGGCTTTCGGCGATTTTAAAAACGCGAGACTCCGCGAGATCCAGCAGGTCTTCGCTGGTACGTCCCTGCGGATCGAAACCCGCTTCGGCGATTTCGTTGGCCACGGCGATCATTTCGCGGACAACGGCACGTTCGCGCACGATATCGGCGTAGGCACTGATGTTCGCCGCACTTGGCGTGTTTTTTGACAGTTCTGCCAGATAGGCGAATCCGCCCACGCTGTCCAGTTGCCCCTGCCGCTCCAGCGATTCCGCGAGCGTAATCAGGTCAATTGGGCTGCCGCCCTCCTGCAAACGCCCCATCTCCGTAAAGATATGGCGGTGCGGGCGGGTATAAAAATCTTCTGCGACAACACGCTCGGCGACATCGTCCCAGCGCTCGTTATCCAGCATCAAACCGCCCAACACCGATTGTTCCGCTTCAATCGAGTGCGGCGGTACTTTCAGCCCGTCTACCTGAAAATCGCGGACGCGAGGTTCGGCTTGCGGTTTGTTGAAGGGTTTATTTGCTGCCATAGTGAATGGTATTACCGAGATAAAGAGTGGGTCGAAAGATTACCACATAATTGTTCAGGAGGAAGCATGGCAACCCGTATTGAGTTTAGCAAACATGGCGGCCCGGAAGTGCTGAACGCCGTCGAATTCACCCCCAATGCACCTGCCGAGAACGAAGTGCAGGTGGAAAACAAAGCGATTGGCATCAACTACATCGATACCTACATCCGCAGCGGACTCTACCCGCCGCCGTCGCTGCCAAGCGGCCTGGGCACCGAAGCCGCGGGCGTGGTCAGCCAGGTAGGCAGCAACGTTAAACACGTTAAAGCGGGCGATCGCGTGGTGTATGCGCAGTCCGGCCTTGGCGCTTACAGCTCGGTGCACAACGTCGCGGCGGATAAAGTGGCCCTGCTCCCGGCGGCTATCTCCTTTGAGCAGGCCGCCGCCTCCTTCCTCAAGGGGTTAACCGTCTACTATCTGCTGCGCAAAACCTACGAAATCAAACCCGGCGAACCGTTCTTGTTCCACGCGGCAGCGGGCGGCGTAGGGCTGATTGCCTGCCAGTGGGCCAAGGCGCTGGGCGCGAAGCTTATCGGCACCGTCGGTAGCGCGGAGAAAGCGCAGCGCGCGTTACAGGCGGGCGCATGGCAGGTGATTAACTACCGCGAAGAGAACATCGCCGAACGGGTGAAAGAGATAACCGGTGGGAAAAAGCTGCCGGTGGTGTACGACTCGGTAGGCAAAGATACCTGGGAAGCGTCGCTGGACTGCCTGCAACGCCGTGGGCTGATGGTGAGCTTCGGCAACTCGTCCGGGCCGGTGACCGGCGTCAATCTGGGGATCCTCAACCAGAAAGGCTCCCTGTTTGTTACGCGCCCTTCCCTCTACGGCTACATCACCACCTACGACGAGCTGAAAGAGGCCAGCCACGAGCTGTTCTCGCTGATCGCCAGCGGCATTATCAAGGTGGACGTCGCGGAGAGTCAGAAGTATCCGCTGAAGGAGGCGCGTCGCGCGCATGAGATTCTGGAGAGCCGGGCTACGCAGGGTTCAAGCCTGTTGATTCCATAACGTTCCGGTCGCACAAAAGACTAGGGCTTCCCGTAGGAAGCCCTTTCTTTTTTTAGTTCGGCTGTATGTAGGGTACAGCTCGATGAATTCGTTATCGGCGGCAATAGTGACAGATTTATTACGCGAATCCTACGGAGATTTATGCAAAATTATTGAGGTTGTGACACACCCCTCAATACCTCCGGTAATTGCCGCGGTACGGCGGATTTTTTGGCGCATTAATCGCCCGGATGATCCACACCGCCGCCACCGCCAGGATAAGCCAGGGCAGTAGCTTAAGCATAATAGCAAACAGGCCACCGACGAACATCAATACCGTCGCCACCACCAGCGCGGCGATAATGCCGAGCAGGGAAATCCCCGTCACCAACAGCATCACGAAAAATCCAATCACAAATAACAGTTCCAGCATGGTTGCTCTCTCCCGGAAATCACTTTTTCTCTGAGCTGACTATTACAAGAAACGTGCCAAATTTAACTTATTGATTATCAATAAAAACGCCCCGCTACAATGAGCGAGGCGTGGTGAATTTGACCAGGTTTTAGCGAAATAATTAGCGCTTATCGGCCACCAGCTTGAGCGCGTGCTCCAGCACGTTGATATCAGCACCCGCCTTATGGGCGTTTTCACTCAGGTAGCGACGCCACTGGCGCGCTCCTGGAATGCCCTGGAACAGCCCCAGCATATGGCGGGTGATATGGCCCAGATAAGTGCCGTTGCTCAGCTCGCGCTCAATGTACGGATACATCGCCCGCACCACCGCCACCGGGTCGGCATCCACGTCGGTAGCGCCAAAGATCTCGCGATCCACGGAGGCCAGAATACCCGGGTTCTGATAGGCTTCGCGGCCCACCATCACGCCATCCATATGCGCCAAATGCGCCTTCGCCTCATCCAGCGACTTGATACCGCCGTTGATCGACATCGTCAGATGCGGGAAGTCTTTTTTCAGTTGATAAACGCGCGGATAGTCCAGCGGTGGGATTTCGCGGTTCTCTTTCGGGCTCAGGCCAGAGAGCCAGGCTTTGCGGGCGTGGATAATAAACATATCGCACTCGCCGCGGCCAGAGACCGTGTTGATGAAATCGCAGAGGAATTCGTAGCTGTCCTGGTCGTCAATACCGATACGGGTTTTGACCGTGACCGGGATAGAGACCACGTCACGCATCGCCTTTACGCAATCAGCAACCAGTTGGGCGTTGCCCATCAGGCAAGCGCCAAACATGCCGTTCTGTACGCGATCCGACGGACAACCGACGTTAAGGTTGATTTCATCGTAGCCGCGCTCCTGCGCCAGCTTCGCGCAGTGCGCCAGCGCCGCCGGGTCGCTGCCACCCAGCTGCAATGCCACCGGATGCTCTTCTTCGCTATACGCCAGGTAGTCGCCCTTGCCGTGAATAATCGCCCCGGTGGTGACCATTTCGGTATACAGCAGCGTGTGCTGAGACAGCAGTCGCAGGAAGTAGCGACAGTGCCTGTCGGTCCAGTCGAGCATCGGCGCGATGGAGAAACGGTGAGCAGCAAAAGCGGGAGTCGAAGATTCTGACAGCATGGCGATTATTTAAGCATCCGAAAAAAGGGCGGCCACTATAGCACAGACAAAGAGGGGATACGATCCACCTTGCCGTGATATCAAAAAATGATATCATCACCTTGTCCGGTGGCCAACATGACAAAGGATTAATTGGCATGAAATCACTTAATGCCAGGCACCAAAGAACGTTACGGATGATCTTCTCAATGCCCACACCAGCCACGCTGGAGTGGCGAAAAATTGAAGCATTATTTATTGCTTTAGGTGCAAAAGTTTCAGAAGGACAGGGATCCCGGGTACGATTCGAAATCAATCAGGTGGTGGCCTCGTTCCATCGCCCTCATCCTGACAAGGAAGCCAAGGTTTATCAGGTTCGCGATGCAATGGCATTTCTTATCGCAGTAGGAGTGACTCCATGATGAATACCATGACGTATAAAGGCTATGCCGCAAAAATCGATTACAGTGACGAAGACATGTGCTTTATCGGTCGCGTTGCGGGGATCAGAGATGTCATTGGTTTCCACGCCGATAACGTAGCAGATCTGCGTAAAGCCTTCGAAGAAGCGGTGGATGATTATATTGCTTACTGCAAAGAGCAAGGGCGTGAACCCTTACGTCCGGCCAGTGGCAAAATCAGCCTGCGCATCTCTCCCGAAGTGCATTCGGCCATCAATATCGCCGCAGAAGTTTCTGGCAAGAGCGTCAATCAGTGGATTAACGATACTCTTTCCAGAGCGGCCCACGGTTAGCCGATGTAGGCCTGATACGCGCAGCGCCATCAGGCCTACAAGGTCGTTGGTTAGAACGTGACGCTGAGCTGCGCCCCTGCGCCCCAGGTTTGGTCTTCGCCGTACAGCCCCATCAGGTCGACGTGCACCCGGTTAAAGGGCGCAAAGCCGACGCCGCCGGTAAAGACGTTGCTGTCGTTATTTTTTACATCAGCACGGTAACCCGCGCGCACCGCCAGCCAGTCCAGCGGACGTACTTCCGCGCCAACGCCGACGTACTGCGACGTATCTTCACTTTTAAAGCCCTTGGTTTCCGTCAAATCACCATCGGCGCTTAAGGTCACAAGATCGGTATGCCAGGCTACGCCTGCGGTCACCAGCGGGCGAATCTGATACGTATCGCGTACGCCAGCCACCTCTTTGGTGTCGATATCGCGCGAGAAGAGGTTTTGTCCGCTTAAGCCCACCGTCCAGTTATCACCAAAATCAGCGGCCACCCCGGCGTCAACGTTAAAGCCGGTATCATCGTTGCGATAGCGGCTGCTGTTGATGTCGTCGCTGCTGAAGTTGTAGATCGACACGGTGTAGTTATAGAGCCAGGTTTGCTGCAGTTTTGGCGTCACGCCCAGCGAAACCGGCACACCGCCGAGGTCGAACTGACGGGCAATCGCCACACCATAGTCGGACACGATAGCCGCACGGCCATAGCCCTGAGACTTCAAATCCTGCGGATTGACGCCAATCGCACTTAACGGCACCGCTTCAACGCCGCGCAGCAGGTTGATATCGCCCTGATCGATATAGGAACTGACCCGCGCTCTGGCGCTGGCTTTGGTAACGAAAGCAACGTCCAGCACATCGTTTGGAATGCTGATCGCCAACCCCGCACCGGCTTTAGCGTTCGCCGTCTTGCCCTTTAACGAGGAGAGCTGATCCGCCAGATCCCCCGCCGCGACCGAAACTTGCCGGGATGCCGCGCTATTGGGATTGAGAAGATCGACGGGATTCATCGTGCGCAGCACCCGCCGGTAGTTGTTAACATCATCGCTGATGTCGTCGATTTTGTTGCGCAGATCGTCCTTATCGGAGATCTGCGCGCCAATTGACGGCACAATCAGCGTGATATCGTCATCCGGTTTTGCCTTTGCCAGTAGCGCCGGGTTAATTAACACGCCGCTGCCGTAGTTCGCAGAGGCCACGCCCGTGCCGCCCATCGCATCGTTACGGGCTTCCGACCAACCATTTGCCGCCCCTGCCTGTCCCGCTACAAAAAAGGAGACAGCCACCCCCATCAGCGAAAATTTGTCTTTTTTATTCACAGTACGCTCGTCTTATTGTCTGTAATGAAACAACCCTCCACCCGTTATCACCTGGATGGAGACGAACTGTTGCTGTGAATAGCGAGGGAAAAAGCGTCTTGTTCCCCTAACTGAAATTTTCTTCGGTTATCTTTATTTTTAATAAGCGCTCTAATCTTTATAGAAGAAGAGGCTAATTTCGCCCAGGTTTTCCATCGTGCGGGCCAAAAAACTGCGGCGGATGGTCCACCCAGCGATCGTCACGCGTGACGGCATAAGAGGCGTTTAGCGGGTAGTAAATCCGGTTATGTTTTTTATTGGCTTCCCCCACCACCAGCAGCCGGACCTCTTCTGACGTATTGTTGATAAAGGTATGGCAAACGCCGGTTCCTGCCGGAAAGCCCACGCTGTCGCCGGGTTCCAGCTTCCACAGATAGCCGTTAATCCATGCCTGCGGATAACCTTCCAGCACGTAGATAAACTCCTCTTCGTCGCTCTCGGCATGCGGATAGGAAGTGCGTCGGCCTGGCGGCAAGCGCTCGTGGTGAATACCAAGATGTCTCAGCCCCAGCGCACGAGCCAGCGGCGCGCCGATGGAGAAGCGCTCATCGCTGTCGGGATAGGTAGAGTCATCCGGTCCTTCAACATCGTGCCAATGGCGAATACAGTCGGGTCTTTTCATCATTTTTCATCCTGAGTGTGAAGTGCACCTGCTATAACACAGCTATAGCACACCTGTGGAAACTCGGCGTTTCCGGCATAACATGGTAAAGTAGGGGTTTATTTCCCCGTAACCTGAGGACGCCAATGGATAAGACCACCACGCAAGAACTGTTAGCGCAAGCTGAAAAGCTGTGCGCGCAACGCGGCGTGCGCCTGACTCCGCAACGTCTCGAAGTGTTGCGCCTGATGAGTCTGCAGGAAGGGGCAATCAGCGCCTATGACCTGCTGGATCTGCTGCGTGAGAAAGAACCGCAGGCCAAGCCGCCAACCGTCTACCGCGCGCTGGAGTTTCTGCTTGAGCAGGGCTTCGTGCACAAGGTCGAGTCTGCTAACAGCTACGTGCTGTGCCACCTGTTCGATCAGCCGACCCACACCTCCGCAATGTTTATCTGCGATCGCTGCGGCGTGGTGAAAGAAGAGTGTGCGGAAGGCGTTGAGGACATCATGCATACGCTGGCAGCAAAGATGGGCTTTGCGCTGCGCCACAACGTCATTGAAGCGCACGGGCTGTGTTCCGCCTGCGTGGAAGTTGAAGCCTGTCGCGCGCATGAACATTGCCATCACGACCATACGATTCATATTAAAAAGAAATCCCGCTAACGCGGGATTGATGGGGAGCGTACCTCCTTGTACGCATGGGCAGGAGGAGTGCGTTACCAGCGGTGATTGTGCCGTTTATCCCAGCTATCCACCTCTTTTTCCGCCTGATCTTTTGCGTATCCATAACGTTCCTGGATTTTACCGACCAGCTGATCGCGTTTACCTTCGATCACCGTGATGTCATCATCGGTCAGTTTGCCCCATTGCTCTTTCACTTTACCTTTAAGCTGCTTCCAGTTACCGCCGACTTCGTCTTTATTCATCATTGAATCCTCGATCGTCAGTGAATGAATAGCGAGAGAGTGTGAACTCTTTTTCGCTAAGCGTGAGGTTAATTGTAGTCAGTCATTCTGAGCATGATTCACTATTCGGAATCTTTAACCATCACATCAGGAAAACCAGCTGTCATTTCGCCAGTGGCGACGCCAGATATACGCCAGCGACAGGCCGCGCAGCGCGAGGAAAACGGCCAACGCCAGCCACAGCCCATGGTTGCCAAGCACCGGCAGTGCCAGCAGCGTCAGCGCAAAACCGGCGGCGGCGACCGCCATACTGTTGCGCATCTCGGCGCCTCGCGTGGCGCCGATAAACATGCCGTCCAGCAGATAACACCAGACGCCAATCACCGGCAGCACCACTTGCCACAGCACGTAGCGGTCGGCCAGTTGCTGTAGCTCGGGTAACGAGGTGAGCAGCGCGACAATATTTTCGCCAAACACGGCGTATACCAGCGCAAAAGCCAGCGCCACTACGCCCGCCTGACGACACGCGGCGCGCCAGACCTCAAGCAGTTTGCTGCCATCGCGCGCGCCATATGCCTGACCTGAGTGGGCCTCCACCGCATAAGCGAAACCATCCAGCGCATAGGCGGTGAAAGTGAGCATGGTCATCAGCACCGCATTCACTGCCACCACCTCGCCGCCCAGACGCGCGCCGAAGACGGTCACCGCGCCGAAGCACAGCTGTAACAGCAGGGAACGCAACATAATGTCGCGGTTGAGCGCCAGCAGGCGGCGGATGTTGCCGCGCCAGGCGGTTTTCAGCATCGCCCAGGAGATGCCGCGCATCGCCATCACTTTGTGTACCATTCCCAGTCCGACCAGCAGCGTGGCGTATTCGGCAATGGCGGTGGCGAGCGCCGCGCCTTGCACGTTCATGTGCAGACCCATCACCAGCCACAGGTCGAGCACAATGTTCAGCACATTCCCCACCACGAGCAGCACCACCGGCGCGCGGGCGTACTGCACGCCCAGTAGCCAACCCAGCAGGACCAGGTTCGCCAGGGAAGCAGGCGCGCTGAGCCAGCGAATGGCGAGGAAGCGGCGCGCCTGTTCTAACACCTCACCGCTGCCGCCGACGATAGACAGCGCCAGGTTAATCAGCGGCGTTTTGAACAGGATGATGAGCAACCCGGCGCCCAGCGCCAGCATCAACGGTTGCACCAGCGCGCGTGCCAGCGCCTGCGGGTTTTTCGCGCCAAAGGCCTGCGCCGTCAGGCCGGTTGTGCTCATGCGTAGAAATAGCAGCAGCATAAACAGGAAGCTGGTCGCCGTTGCCCCGATAGCCACACCGCCCAGATAGACGGGGCTGTCCAGGTGACCGATCACGGCGGTATCGACCAGACCCAGCAGAGGCACGGTAATGTTGGAGAAGATCATCGGTAGCGCAAGGCGCCACAGCGCTTTATCAGCGGAAGTGAGTAGCGACATGGGTATCAACCAGAACGAAAAAAGGCTGCGAAAGCGGATGTATCGCAGCCATTAGAGAGGGGGAGTTTTTACAGCCATTCGCCGTTGCGGATAACGCCAACGGCCAGCCCTTCAATGGAGAAATTCTGCTGACGCAGATCCACCACGATCGGCTTAAATTCGCTGTTTTCTGGCAGCAGTTCGACGACGTTACCCTGTTTTTTCAGGCGTTTGACCGTGACTTCTTCGTCGATGCGCGCGACAACGACCTGGCCGTTACGTACGTCCTGAGTCTTATGCACCGCGAGCAGGTCGCCGTCCATAATCCCGATATCTTTCATCGACATGCCGCTAACGCGCAGCAGGAAGTCGGCACTCGGTTTGAACAGCGACGGGTCAACCTGGTAATGGCCTTCGATATGCTGCTGCGCCAGCAACGGTTCGCCCGCCGCGACGCGGCCTACCAGCGGCAGACCTTCTTCTTCTTCCACCAGGAGGCGGATACCGCGAGAAGCGCCGGAGACAATCTCAATGACACCTTTACGCGCCAGCGCTTTCAGGTGCTCTTCAGCCGCGTTTGGGGAACGGAACCCCAAGCGCTGAGCAATTTCCGCACGCGTCGGCGGCATGCCCGTTTGGCTGATGTGATCCCGGATGAGATCAAACACCTCTTGCTGCCTGGTCGTTAACGCTTTCATTCCGCCCCCTGGGTGTATATACAGTTATGCTGTGAGTATATACAGCTAGTGTTTATTTTGAAACCATAAAACGCACGAAATCAGGTAGTTTTCACAGCTTTAGTGGAAATGCGCCCACAGCAGCGTGCCCCAGGTGATCAGCGCGACGCAAATCGCCAGCAGCACCGCCGCCGATCCCATATCTTTTGCCCGCCCGGACAGCTCGTGGTATTCGGAGCCGATACGGTCCACCACCGCTTCCAGTGCACTATTGAGAATTTCCACTATCATCACCAACAGGACGGAGCCGATGAGCAGCACGCGCGTAATCGCGTCGACATCCAGCCAGCAGGCGATAATAATCGCCAGCACCGACGCGACACCCTCCTGGCGGAACGCGGCTTCGTTGATCCACGCCGCGCGAAATCCTTTCCAGGAATAGCCCGCTGCTTTGATGATTCGGGTGAGCCCGGTGGTATTATTGGCCATCTCAAGAACCTTTTTTGTTATTACGTCAATGACAATGCGTGTTATGAAGCGGTAGAACAGAAATTCTGCTGACTTTCTGATATTCTTGCCGCGCATTTGCATGATTAACCAGAGGCTTTACATCGTTTATGTCCGGCTGGCCACGAATTTACTACAAATTACTGAATTTACCATTAAGCGTACTGGTAAAAAGCAAGTCTATTCCCGCAGAGCCTGCACAGGAATTAGGGCTTGATACCTCGCGTCCGATTATGTACGTCCTGCCTTATAATTCTAAGGCCGACCTGCTGACGCTGCGCGCCCAATGTCTGGCGCACGATTTACCCGATCCGCTTGAACCGCTGGAAATCGACGGCACCCTGCTGCCGCGCTACGTGTTTATCCACGGCGGCCCGCGCGTGTTCACCTACTACACGCCGAAAGAAGAGTCGATCAAGCTGTTCCACGACTATCTCGATCTGCACCGCAGCAATCCGGATCTGGATGTGCAAATGGTGCCGGTCTCCGTGATGTTCGGGCGCTCCCCTGGCCGCGAAAAAGGCGAGGAAAACCCGCCGCTGCGGATGCTCAACGGCTTCCAGAAATTCTTCGCCGTCTCCTGGCTGGGCCGCGATAGTTTCGTGCGTTTCTCGCCGTCCGTTTCGCTGCGCCGCATGGCCGACGAACACGGCACGGACAAAATCATTGCTCAGAAGCTGGCACGCGTCGCGCGTATGCACTTTGCCCGTCAGCGCCTGGCGGCGGTTGGCCCGCGTCTGCCGGCGCGTCACGATCTGTTCAAGAAGCTGCTGGCTTCGAAAGCCATCGCTAAGGCGGTAGAAGACGAAGCGCGCAGTAAGAAAATCTCGCACGAGAAGGCGCAGCAAAACGCCATTGCGCTGATGGAAGAGATTGCGGCGAACTTCTCCTACGAGATGATTCGCCTCACCGACCGTATCCTCAGCTTTACCTGGAACCGTCTGTATCAGGGGATTAACGTCCATAACGCCGAGCGCGTACGCCAGCTGGCGCACGACGGCCATGAAATCGTCTACGTGCCCTGCCACCGTAGCCATATGGACTACCTGCTGCTCTCTTACGTGCTCTATCACCAGGGGCTGGTGCCGCCGCACATTGCCGCCGGTATCAACCTGAACTTCTGGCCAGCCGGCCCGATTTTCCGTCGCCTGGGCGCATTCTTTATCCGCCGTACCTTCAAGGGCAACAAGCTGTACTCCACGGTGTTCCGCGAATACCTCGGCGAGCTGTTTAGCCGCGGCTATTCCGTTGAATACTTCGTGGAAGGCGGTCGTTCCCGTACCGGCCGTCTGCTGGATCCGAAAACCGGCACCCTGTCGATGACCATTCAGGCTATGCTGCGCGGCGGGACTCGCCCGATTACGTTAGTGCCGATTTACATCGGCTACGAGCACGTGATGGAAGTGGGTACCTACGCCAAAGAGCTGCGCGGCGCGACCAAAGAGAAAGAGAGCCTGCCGCAGATGCTGCGCGGGCTGAGCAAGCTGCGTAATCTCGGCCAGGGCTACGTCAACTTCGGCGAACCGATGCCGCTGATGACCTACCTGAACCACCACGTGCCGGAGTGGCGCGAGTCGATCGACCCGATCGAAGCCGTACGCCCGGCGTGGCTGACGCCGACCGTCAACAAACTGGCGGGCGAGCTGATGGTGCGCATTAACAACGCCGGTGCCGCCAACGCCATGAACCTGTGTTGCACCGCGCTGCTGGCCTCTCGCCAGCGTTCGCTGACCCGCGAACAGCTGACGCAGCAGCTGGAATGCTACCTGGCGTTAATGCGTAACGCGCCGTACGCGCCGGATGCCACCGCGCCAAAAGCCTCCGCCAGCGAGCTTATCGACCACGCGCTGCAGATGAACAAGTTCGAAGTCGAGAAAGACACCATCGGCGACATCATCATTCTGCCGCGCGAGCAGGCGGTGCTGATGACGTACTACCGTAACAACATCGCGCACATGCTGATTATGCCGTCGCTGCTGGCCACCATCATGACTCAACATCGCCAGATCTCCCGTGACCAGGTGTTGAGTATGATCGAAACGCTGTATCCGATGCTGAAAGCCGAGCTGTTCCTGCGCTGGACCCGTGAAGAGCTGCCGGCAGTCATTGATACGCTGATCGCCGAAATGGCGCGTCAGGCGCTGATTACCGAGCAGAACGGCGAGCTGCGCATCAACGCGTCACACTCCCGCACGCTTCAACTGCTGGCGGCCGGGGCGCGCGAGACGCTGCAACGCTACGCGATCACCTTCTGGCTGCTGAGCGGCAACCCGTCGATGAACCGCAGTACGCTGGAGAAAGAGAGCCGTACGCTGGCGCAGCGTCTGTCGGTGCTGCACGGCATCAACTCGCCGGAGTTCTTTGATAAAGCGGTGTTCTCGTCGCTGGTACTGACGCTCCGCGATGAGGGCTATATCAGCGACAGCGGCGACGCCGAGCCGGAAGAGACGATGAAGGTTTACCAGATGATGGCGGGCCTGATTACCTCGGATGTGCGCTTGACGATCGAGAGCGTGACGCAGGAAGAGGCGGCACAGTAAAAACAAAAATCCCCGGTCTCTACCGGGGATTTTTTTATTCGCTTATTGGATGCCGGCCAGGCGAAAGTTTCATGCCAAACTCAGAACTGCCAGTAGCTCATCGCCAGCCCAATAAACAGCACCAGACCCACGTAGTTATTGTTCATAAACGCCTGGAAGCACGGCCCACGCTCGCGGTGGCGGATCAGCTTCTGTTGGTAGACGAACAGCGCGCTGGCAATCAGGATTGACCAGTAAAACTCCCAGTGCAGGCCGTTCAACCAGCCGATAAGCACCATCAGCCCCAGCACGCACGCCTGCAGGATACCAATAATCAGACGGTCGTTATCGCCGAACAGAATCGCCGTGGATTTGATGCCAATCTTCACGTCATCATCACGGTCAACCATCGCATACTGGGTATCATAGGCCACCGCCCACAAAATATTCGCCAGCAGCATCAGCCAGCAGCTCAGCGGCAGTGACTCGCTGACCGCCGCGAAGGCCATCGGAATTGACCAGCCAAACGCCGCCCCCAGCACCACCTGCGGCAGGTGGGTATAACGCTTCATAAACGGGTAAACCCAGGCCAGCGCCAGCGCCGCCACCGACAACAGAATGGTCATCGTGTTGAGCGTCAGCACCAGCAGGAAAGAGAGCGCCACCAGCACGATAAACAACGTACGGGCCTCTTTCTCCGTGACCGCGCCGCTCGGCAGCGGACGGTTGGCCGTGCGTTTCACGTGGCCGTCGAATTTACGATCCGCATAATCGTTGACCACGCAGCCTGCGGCGCGCATCAGCCAGACGCCCGCCACAAACACCGCCAGGATCCACAGCGGCGGTACGCCCGGAGAGGCGACCCACAGTGCCCACAGCGTCGGCCACAGCAGCAGCAGCGCGCCGATCGGTTTATCCGTACGCATCAGTCGATGGTAAGCCAGTAGCTTGTTCTGCTTCAGACTCCACTCCATTCTTCTTCTTCCTCTTAGTACAGCGGCGATGCCGGTAAAAACAGCTCGGTTAACAGCAGCGGTTTACCGCTCAGGCGGAGACGGGAACGACGCCCCCACAGCGCATCATGACGGCCTATCTCAATAAAGTCTCGCGTCAGCGTCGACGACGTAAACAGATAACGACCCAGCGGCGTCTGCCCCAGGTTTTGTAGCGCCAGCTCCGGCCCACAGAGGGTCGACTCTGGCACCACGGTGCGCCCGGCAAGCCACGGCTCACCGCCGACGCACAATAATATTTCTCGCAACCAATAGCGAGACTCTTCTGGCAACAGGTGTTGTTCTTCTACCAGCGCATCGCGACTGACAAACGCTTCGTTTAAAAGCGTTACGCTAACCGGTTTCCCATACTGCTCAAACCGTTTGGTCATCGAATCTTCCAGCATCAGCCAGTCGCGCTGAGTGGGTTCAAGCGGGGGAATGACGTCAAAATAGCGCAGCGCGCGCAGTTGCGTCAGTGCAGGGTGCGACATGCCTGTCTCTCCAATACAAAGCGTTTCGCCATTGTATCGCAGAAAGCCGCGGGAGGGGGTGCAGTAATGGTCAAATACGATCATTAGCGCAACAGCAGTGCAACAGTTTGCTTTGCGCTATATGCCGTTCATCATCGCAGCTTGAAGGATGAAGCGTATAAAAAAGGTGTGCCCGACAGGGCACACCGAAAGGCTTCGCCTAAACATCGGCGCTGCGGGGAGAACTTACCCCTTGCCTTTTACAGCGCCGATAAAGGTGGAACGAGCAGATTTAGATCCCAGGCGTTCGGCTTCATTCATCAGTTTCAGGGCTTTGTCGATATCCCCTTTCGCCACGGCCTGTTTAATCCCGTTGTTGAAGTAGCTTTCCGTATCGTCGAGCATCGGTTCAGTTTTCGCTGCCGGAGCCGCAACTGGCGCCACGACCGGGGCCGCTGCGGGTGCGCTGGCAACCGGTGCCGCCGTGTTGCCGACAGTGACCGGAGCCGGGCCGGAAGAGCCAAACAGCGGGCCGACCAGAACGCTGGAGCTGCTGTTGGTTTTCACCTTCAGCTTCACCAGACCGTCGGTGGTGTGTTTAGCGATCGGGTCAGGAATATCCGGCACCGCGTTACCGGTGCCTTTGGCATAGGCTTTTGCCGGATCCAGCAGCGTTGTGGTTTGCTGGAGATCTTTCTCGGTGGTAAACACCAGAACATAGAGTTTTTGCTGGCCCAGCGCCGGCGTCAGGCGCATCACCCCTTCCAGACGGTCGGCGCTCATCACGCCAGGCTCCTGGTAGGTGAAGTAGCTGCTTGGGAAGAACGCAGAAGGCGTCATATTCTGGTCAAGAATCAGCACGTTCGGCGCAAATACGCTGGTTTGTTTGTTCACTTCGCTGGTCAGGGTCAGCGTCAGCTCGCCAATGTTGGCGGGAACGCTGTAGGCTACGACGTTGCCGGTGATTCCCGGAACGTTCAGGCTTTGACCACCGGTGGAAATTTGGGTGGATTGAACTTTAGATTGATCGACCGGCGTCCAGGTCAGCTGCTGGAGGGCAGCGGTCGGGATGGTCGGCGCGGCGCTGGTATTTTGCGGCACGTAGTTGACGTCAGCGAGGCTAATGCCCGGGACGCTCGCCATTAATCCAGCGGATAAGCAGAGAGCAACGAGACTTTTTTTCATTTTCATTATGATGACCTCAGAAAGCGTGGTTCTAGCGGTAGCCAGGCAATAGCGCGCTAAACCTCAAGGAACAGAGGGGCTTGCGCCCCTCGTCGGTTGTTACGTCAGGTTAATGCTGAATTACCACCAGATTTCCATCTGGGCACCGAAGGACCACTCATCGTTGTCGCCGCGGCTGTAGGTTTTCGCGCTGGTATCTTTGTAAGCGATACCGTTGTCGTAACCCCATTTCTCATCCCACTTCGCATAGGTTGCGAATACGCGGATGGCCGGACGGGACCAGATGCTGTCGCCAGCCTGCCACTGTTGCGCCAGGGTGATTTTGTACTGGTTGTTGGTGTCGCCGGTTTTCTGCGACTTAACGTTGTCGTAGCCCACTTCCATCAGGGTGCTCATGATTGGCGTCCATTTGTACATAGGACGCACACCGACGGTCCACCACTTGGTGCCGTTGCCATCATCACGGTCGATATTCTGGTACATACCGACGTACATCAGGTCAACTTTCTCACCGAGGGAGATTGCGCCGTGATCAAGTACACGCCACATGTCGCCGTTGTTATTGATCTTGTTATCTACCGCACCGATTTCTGCGTCTTTGTCATAGTCGTTGCCGGTGAAAGAGCCCTGAGACAGACCTTTACCCTGCGTGGTCATGGCGTCAGTGGCGTACTGAACAACAAACTTGTTGTAGCCTTTCAACATGCTCTGGGTATGTTCAGCGGTGAACATCCAGCCGTCTTTGGTTGCGCCGTCAGCAAAGCTGTAACCGTCGGTTTTGTTAGCACGACCGTAGTCAACACCCAACTCCAGCACGCCGTCCGGGTTGGTTTCCAGACCGGCTAAACGGACGTCGAATACGTCGTTCGCTGTGTCTTTGTATTTGCTGTAAATATCATTGCTGGTGAAGATGTAAGAACCACCCGCTTCCTGAGAACGGGTTGCTGCCAGAGACAGTTTACCGAAGCCCAGGTCGATGTTTTCGATACCGGCACCAGGACCCGAGATATCCCAGTAGTAGAAGTCGATCATGTGAACGTCATGACGCTGATAGAAGCGCTTACCGGCCCAGATGGTGGAACCTGGCAGCCATTCAATCAGGTTTTTACCCTGGACGTTCGCTTCACGGAACGCCGGGTCGGTTGCTTCCCAGTCGTTCTGCTGTGCAACGGAGTAAGCCACGTTGGTGTCGAAGTAGAAGCTCTTATCGCCCTCTTTCCACACTTCCTGGCCTAATTTAATTTCAGCATAGGTTTCACATTCGTTACCAAGACGGTATTTACTTTGTGCACCGGTTGCCTGGAAACACTGTTGTTCGCCACCGCTACCCGTCCAGCCAATGCCAGAACGCGCGTAGCCATGAAAATCTACGGCCATTGCCTGAGCAGACATAATGCCTGCTGCGACGGCAACCGCCACGGGGAGTTTGCGCAGAGTAATCATCATTCTATCTCCTGAGATCATTGCTTTTCTTTTCAACATTTCGCCCCTGTATCGCCTTATCGCTGGCGGCGTGGGGGCTGCCTGTTTGCTTTGTTATGGGACGTTTAAACGCCGAGCTCTTTATGCAGCCGACGACATGCGGTGCCATCTTCACGGAACAGATGGCAGCGCTCTGGCGGCAAGCCGATGGCGAATGTGGCTCCCTCTTCGACCAACACCACGTCGTTCTGGCGGTAAACCAGGTTTTGACGGATGGCAGGGATCTGGATATGAATTTGTGTTTCGTTGCCCAGCTGCTCGACAACATGCACCACGCCTTCCAGCGTCACATCGGCGATGTGGCTCGGCATCAGGTGCTCCGGGCGAATGCCCAGCGACATGTTGGCGCCAACCTGCACGTTGTTACTCTCGACTGGCAGCCAAATCTGCTGACGGTTCGGCAGCTCGACCTGCACCTGATCGATGGCGGTGGCAGTGACTTTCACCGGCAGGAAGTTCATCTTCGGCGAGCCGATAAAGCCCGCGACGAAACGGTCAGCCGGGTAGTGGTACAGCTCGAGAGGTTTACCGACCTGCGCCACGCGGCCGGCGTCGAGCACCACAATTTTGTCGGCCAGCGTCATCGCTTCGACCTGATCGTGGGTGACGTAAATCATCGTGCGGCCCAGACGTTTGTGCAGGCGGGAAATTTCAATACGCATCTGTACGCGCAGCGCAGCGTCGAGGTTAGAAAGGGGTTCATCGAGCAGGAATACGCGCGGTTCGGCAACCAGCGTACGACCAATCGCCACGCGCTGACGCTGGCCGCCGGACAGCGCCTTTGGTTTACGTTCCAGCAGATGGGCTAACTGCAGTACTTCAGAAACCTGGGTCACGCGCTGGTTAATCACGTCTTTTTTCGCGCCAGCCAGCTTCAGGCCAAAGGACATATTTTCAGCAACGGACAGATGGGGATATAACGCGTAGGACTGGAACACCATCCCCACGCCGCGCTCGGCTGGCGGTACGTCGTTCATGCGGGTATCGCCGATCATCAGATCGCCGCTGGTGATGGTTTCGAGGCCTGCGATCATACGCAGCAGCGTAGATTTACCGCAGCCTGATGGCCCGACAAACACCACGAACTCCCCTTCCTGGATATCAAGGTTGATATCTTTTGATACCACCACGTCGCCCCAGGCTTTCGTTACATTGCGTAGCTGTACGTTCGCCATGCCCTTCTCCCTCGTTACAACTTGTCACCAACAGACACATTCAAGATGGGCTGACTATGCCTTACACATCATTGAGGGGAATCCTCCACCCCCCTTGTTTTTTATGGGGGAGGAGACGGGAGGATGAGAAGGCGCGCTCTGCCCCCGATGACATCGGGTCAGGACTAAAATCGTGATGGGGGCGACAAAAAACGGCGCTTTTTTTTGTGCGCCAGGACGCATAACTGGGATTTATGTTATGGCGATCACACTAATAGCCCCGAGGGCGTAGAGGTCAGGAGGATGGAAAGGGGTTGCTAAAAAAGGAAACTCATCGATGTTAAACCACCTCTGTGTATCCACAAGTACATCACCTGGAAAGGACGGGATATATGAAAATCAAAACTGGCGCTCGCATCCTCGCGCTGTCCGCATTGACTACGATGATGTTTTCCGCCTCGGCTTTGGCAAAAATCGAAGAGGGAAAACTGGTTATCTGGATTAACGGCGACAAGGGCTATAACGGCCTGGCCGAGGTCGGTAAGAAATTTGAAAAAGATACGGGCATTAAAGTGACCGTAGAACACCCGGATAAGCTGGAAGAAAAATTCCCGCAGGTTGCGGCAACCGGCGACGGCCCGGACATCATCTTCTGGGCGCATGACCGTTTCGGCGGCTACGCGCAGTCTGGCCTGCTGGCGGAAGTGACGCCGGACAAAGCGTTCCAGGACAAACTCTACCCGTTCACCTGGGATGCAGTGCGCTACAACGGCAAGCTGATTGCTTACCCCATCGCGGTCGAAGCGCTGTCTCTGATTTACAACAAAGACCTCGTACCGAACCCGCCGAAAACCTGGGAAGAAATCCCGGCGCTGGATAAAGAGCTGAAGGCGAAAGGTAAATCCGCGCTGATGTTCAACCTGCAAGAACCGTACTTCACCTGGCCGCTGATTGCCGCCGACGGCGGTTACGCGTTCAAGTTTGAAAACGGCAAGTACGATGTGAAAGATGTCGGCGTTGATAGCGCTGGCGCGAAAGCGGGCCTGACCTTCCTGGTTGACCTGATCAAAAACAAACACATGAACGCGGATACCGACTACTCCATCGCTGAAGCAGCCTTCAACAAAGGCGACACCGCGATGACCATCAACGGTCCGTGGGCGTGGTCCAACATCGATAAGAGCAAGGTGAACTACGGCGTAACGCTGCTGCCAACCTTCAAAGGCAAGCCGTCTAAACCGTTCGTTGGCGTTCTGAGCGCCGGCATCAACGCCGCGAGCCCGAACAAAGAGCTGGCGAAAGAGTTCCTCGAAAACTACCTGCTGACCGACCAGGGTCTGGATGCAGTGAACAAGGACAAACCGCTGGGCGCCGTGGCGCTGAAATCCTTCCAGGATCAGTTAGCGAAAGACCCGCGTATTGCGGCCACCATGGATAACGCCCAGAAAGGCGAAATCATGCCGAACATCCCGCAGATGTCTGCATTCTGGTATGCCGTTCGTACCGCAGTGATCAACGCCGCCAGCGGTCGTCAGACCGTCGATGCTGCGCTGAAAGATGCACAGGGTCGTATCACCAAGTAATGCCTGTCGTTCCCTCTCCCGGTGAGAGGGAAACACTCCCCCTCTCCCTCAGGGAGAGGGACGGGGTGAGGGTTGTTTAAATCGCTGTAGAGGAAGATCCCCATGGATGTCATTAAAAAGAATCATTGGTGGCAAAGCGACACGCTGAAATGGTCAGTGATTGGTCTGCTGGGCCTGCTGGTGGGTTACCTTGTAGTTTTAATGTACGCACAAGGGGAGTACCTGTTTGCCATCATGACGCTGATCTTAAGCTCAGCGGGCCTGTATATTTTCGCCAACCGTAAGACCTACGCCTGGCGCTACGTTTACCCTGGCATGGCCGGGATGGGGCTGTTCGTCCTGTTCCCGCTGATTTGTACCATCGCCATTGCCTTTACCAACTACAGCAGCACTAACCAGCTTACCTTTGAGCGCGCCCAGCAGGTCCTGATGGACCGCAGCTATCAGGCGGGCAAATCCTATAATTTCAGCCTCTTCCCGGCGGGCGACGAGTGGCAGTTGGCCCTCACCGACGGTGAAAGCGGGAAAAACTACCTCTCCGACGCCTTTAAAATTGGCGGCGAGCAGAAACTGCAGTTAAAAGAAACCGAAGCGCTGCCGGGCAGTGAACGTGCGCAGCTGCGCGTGATTACCCAGAACCGCCAGGCGCTGAACCAGCTGACCGCCGTTCTGCCGGATGAAAGCAAAGTCACCATGAGCTCGCTGCGCCAGTTCTCCGGCACCCAGCCGCTCTACACGCTGGCCGACGATGGCTTGCTGACCAATAACCAGACTGGTGTGAAATACCGCGCCAACAACGACATTGGTTTCTACCAAACCGTTAACGCCGACGGCAGCTGGGGTACCGAGAAGTTAAGCCCAGGCTACACCGTCGGTATCGGCTGGGATAACTTCACCCGCGTCTTTACCGACGAGGGCATCCAGAAGCCGTTCGTCGCCATCTTCGTCTGGACGGTGGTCTTCTCGGTGCTGACCGTGATCCTGACCGTCGCCGTCGGCATGGTGCTGGCCTGCCTGGTACAGTGGGAAGCGCTGAAGGGCAAAGCCATCTACCGCGTGCTGCTGATTTTACCGTACGCTGTACCGTCGTTTATCTCGATTCTGATTTTCAAAGGGCTGTTTAACCAGAGCTTCGGTGAAATCAACATGATGCTGAGCGCCCTGTTCGGTATCAAACCGGCCTGGTTCAGCGACCCAACCACCGCGCGTTCGATGATTGTTATCGTCAACACCTGGCTGGGCTACCCGTACATGATGATTCTGTGCATGGGCCTGCTGAAGGCGATTCCGGACGACCTGTACGAAGCCTCGGCAATGGATGGCGCCGGTCCGTTCCAGAACTTCTTTAAGATTACGTTCCCGCTGCTGATTAAGCCGCTGACGCCGCTGATGATCGCCAGCTTCGCCTTTAACTTTAACAACTTCGTGCTGATTCAGCTGTTGACCAACGGTGGCCCGGACCGTCTCGGCACCACCACGCCAGCCGGTTATACCGACCTGCTTGTGAGCTACACCTACCGCATCGCCTTTGAAGGCGGCGGCGGCCAGGACTTCGGTCTGGCGGCGGCGATTGCCACGCTGATCTTCCTGCTGGTAGGCGCACTGGCCATCGTGAACCTGAAAGCCACGCGTATGAAGTTTGATTAAGGGAGACAACGAACATGGCTATGGTACAACCCAAATCTCAGAAACTGCGTCTCTTTACCACGCATCTGCTGCTGCTGATTTTTATCGCGGCGATCATGTTCCCGCTGCTGATGGTTATCGCTATCTCGCTGCGTGAAGGGAACTTCGCCACCGGCAGTCTTATCCCGGAACAGATCTCCTGGGAGCACTGGAAACTGGCGCTGGGCTTCAGCGTTGAACACGCCGATGGCCGCGTCACTCCGCCGCCGTTCCCGGTGCTGCTGTGGCTGTGGAACTCGGTAAAAATCGCCGGTATCACCGCGATTGGCATCGTGGCGCTGTCCACCACCTGCGCCTACGCTTTTGCCCGTATGCGCTTCCCGGGCAAGGCTACGCTGCTCAAAGGGATGCTGATTTTCCAGATGTTCCCGGCGGTGCTGTCACTGGTTGCTCTGTACGCGTTGTTTGACCGTCTGGGCCAGTACATTCCGTTTATCGGCCTGAACACCCACGGCGGCGTGATCTTCGCCTACCTTGGCGGCATTGCGCTGCACGTGTGGACGATTAAAGGCTATTTCGAAACGATTGACGGCTCGCTGGAAGAAGCGGCCGCGCTGGACGGCGCGACCCCGTGGCAGGCCTTCCGCCTGGTACTGCTGCCACTCTCCGTACCGATTCTGGCGGTGGTGTTTATCCTGTCGTTTATCGCCGCCATTACCGAAGTACCGGTTGCATCGCTCCTGCTGCGCGATGTGAACAGCTACACCCTCGCCGTAGGTATGCAGCAATACCTCAACCCACAAAACTATCTGTGGGGCGACTTTGCCGCTGCGGCAGTCCTTTCCGCCATCCCTATTACCGTGGTCTTCCTGCTCGCGCAGCGTTGGCTGGTAAACGGCCTCACGGCCGGCGGCGTGAAGGGCTAAGTTTCATCAGCAATGCCACTGCTATTATCCTCAACTTGAACGAACCCTAACTTGTGACTGTTTGGCGCTCTACGGAGCGCCCTTTTTTTTGCCTACCGTATGACCTGATAAGGCCTACTCTCGCTTCAGACGTTTGGAGTTACACAGCCATAGCGTAATCACCAGCAGCAAAATCGCGGCAGAGTAAATCAGCACATCCAACGGCGACTTATGGTCGACGATAATCAACCGCACAATCGCAGTAATGCCGATGTAGACAAAGTAACGCAGGGGAAAATGGAAGCCTGACTGAAAGTACTTCACAATCAGAGCGATAAATTCGAAATAGAGGAAGTAAACCACCAGCCCCTCCACCAGCTCATACTTGCTGGTGCGTTCCGGCGCGAATAGCACATCGGCCAGATGAACCGTCTCTTTACCGAGAAAAACGATCAGAATCAGACCAAGGCTGAGCAGACCCAAATTCAACACGGTCTGCAAAATGGTGGAGATAAACTCTACGCGTGGGCGAGTCAGTGACGTCATAGCTAGCACCTCTTTCGCTGGGCCGAGATTCCTGTATAGCGCAAAAACGTGATCCAGATCTAGTTTTTATCGCCACCTTTTCGCTGTTTTCCCCAGCAACAGATAAAAATGAGTCTGATAAAGAGGGGAAATTTTTCGACTCTATGCTTATCAGTAGCGCTTCTTCCTGCCGCGCTACACTTAAGGAGAACGTTTTTTATCAGAGGGATACTATGCACTCACTCCGCCAGGTCGCCATCCGCAATGTGGTACGCGGCGACAACGTCGTCATTTATGAACCCGCCAATCTTTACGACTGCACGCTGGGTAACAACGTGTTCGTCGGTCCGTTTGTCGAAATCCAGGGCAACAGCTGGATTGGCGACGAGACTAAAATCCAGTCGCACACTTTTATCTGTGAATATGTCACCATCGGGCGAGGCTGCTTTATCGGCCATGGGGTCATGTTTGCCAACGATATGTTTCGCGAGGGAAAGCCAAACGCAGACCGTGAAAGCTGGGGACGGATCGCTATCGGCGACAATGTCTCCATTGGCAGTGGCGCAACCATTCTCTCGGTGTCGATCTGCGATGGCGTGGTCATTGGCGCAGGCAGCGTGGTGACGCGTTCAATCAGTGAGAAAGGCGTGTACGCCGGGAACCCCGCGCGGTTGCTGCGGAGGTTATAAGCGTAGCCCGGACAAGTGGCTTATCCGGGCTACGGAAGCGTTAGCGGAAGTTCAGGCTCTTATCTCCGGTCATGTTATACAGCTCGAACTTGCGCCCCAGCATCTGCCCACCGTCGCGTGTCAGCGGCGTCCAGCCGACGGCTGCACGACTGCGGGTTGGGCCGGAGGTGAAGAGATCCATCGGTATGTTCACGTACACTCCTTTGGTGAATTCCCCCTCGCCGTACTCATCCGCCGACACGTTAGTAATGGTGGCATAAGCGCCCACCACAATGCCGCTGTCGAAGTGTTTGGAGATATCCAGCGTGCCGCCCTTGTCTCCCGCCAGATACTGCCCCACGCTGGCTTTCACCAGCACGTCCTGGGCGAACGACGGCGTCCAGTAGGCGGTCAGGTGGCCGGTCTTCACGCTGTAGTCGGTGAACTTCATCATGTCCTGCGCGCTGCGCCAGTCACGCTGCTTCACGTAGTTGGCGTTCAGGCCGAAGGCCCAGTTGCTATCAACCGGGCGATACAGCACTTCCGCCCCCGCGCCGCCGTACATGGTTTCCAGATAGCCACCGTACACCTGGCCATAGAAGTCGTTGCCAAGGTACTGGAAGTAGTTAGCTTGCAGGTTGTTAACATAGACATCGTTTTCTACATAATCACGAATATGAGTTCGTACACGCGGCAGCGCCGAATCCTTTGGCGGGTTGGTGTAGTTAAACTTGTCATAGTTGTTGGCGATGTTGGCGAACAGGCTGCCGCTGGTCAGCAGATGATCGGTTACCCACCAGTCCGCCGTGCCCATCACCCCCACCTGGTACATGTAGAAACTTTCCGGGCCGCCAATAGACTGGCTCAACACCGGATCGAGATGGAAATCAAAACGCGATTTGTCGATATACCAGCCCTGCTCGGTTTTCTCCGGCACGATCGGCGCGACGCGTTTTTGCGCCAGCGGCGTCTCCTGCCCGAGCGGCTCCCCTTCCAGATGACGCTTCAGGCTGGCGACATCGGTTTCCGTGGTCACCTCAGGCAAATTGAGGCGCGTTTCGGTAATGCGGATCGTGCGGATCCCTTCCGGAAGATCGTTCATGACGATCCGATTGGCGCGCTCGATCCCTTCCCGTGAATCACGGTATTTCACCTGTTCGCCGGTCACGTAGAGGGTATCGCCTTTTACCTGCATATTCGGCGCGGCGAACCCGGCATTGTACTTCAGCTGTGTCAGCTGATTGGCCACCACCGAGTGCTGAAGAATGGCATCCTGCGGCTGTGGCCGGTAGGCCGGACGCGCGTTGTCGTTATACGACGGACGCAGATCGTTGAAGTTGGTGCGCAGGGTAAAGCCGAACATCACGGTATTGCCGCGTTCATAGCTAAGGTTGACGTCGGCCCAATCGGTAACGCGATAAATGGCGCCGACGTTAACCTTGCTCTTTTGCTCAATTTTACCGGCGAAATCCTGCTGGTAGTTGTTGCCTTCATACTCCAGTTTTAAACGCAACGGCTGCCACGGTGTCTGATATTCAATCCCGCCAAACCAGGCCGCCGGGCCGTGGAACATCTGACTGCCGTCAATCGAACCCGCTTTGCGATAGCTGTTATCGCGATAGCAATATTTATCGCTGTACGAGCAGAACGGGTTAGTGGCGTTGCCGCTGGTGCCCAGGTAACCCCAGCCTAAACCCAGCGTGAAATCAAACGGCCCCCAGGCTTTGCTGGCCACAACATATTCCGAATCGAACAACCCGGTACCGCCGATATCCCGCGCGCCGACGGCGACCTGCGGCAACCAGTAGCTCTCTTCCCACAGGCGCAGCTTCACGTCAAAGGCTTTATCTTTGTATGTTTGCGAACCGGAGAACGCTTCAACGTCGCTGTATTTTTTGGTGCGCACGTCGGTGTAGCGCAGGGTCGTTTCCAGCCACGGGAACAGCTGCGCTGAAGCGGAGTAGTAGCGATACTGGTCGTTATCACGATAGTTAAGGCTGAATTCACCCTCACGCGCCATGCGCGCCGTGGGCGTTTGCAACAGCCCTACGCCGCCGAAATCTGACTGCGATGGGCCAATCGGCGCGGGAAAGGTTTCCGCATGACAGGCCGCGCTGACCGCGAGCGCCAGCAGGCTATATAGACATTGTTTAGGCATTATTCAGGTCTCCGCTGCGACAGGGAGCGAAGAATGTCGGCGTTGAGCGCCTCATACTTGTTCGTCCACAACGCGTCGGCAAAACCGACAAAAATAAGACTACCGGGCATGGGTTCGATATGGCGTTTATTCCAGTACGCTACCGGCGCTTTCTGTGTACGTCCGTCCGGATAAATCACCCAGGCGTAGCTACGGTCCGCGCCGCTCAGCAGGTTGATATCCTCGAGGTAGCTGGCCACATCGCGCCCTGGCGTAAAGGTCATCGTTCCAGGTTTATCCACCAGCCCTACCAGGGTGATGGTCGACGGCTCGTGCCTTAGCCACAGGGTATAGTTCCCCTGCAGCGGTGGATTCTTTTCGCTGTGTACGCGAACCGTATCCGGGTCCAGCGGCACCAGCAGGCGGCCTGTTACCGGCATAGCCTGGAGTTGATTTCGCAGGGCGTTGATCGCGCCAGCGCTACTTCCCCCTTCATCTGCCGCCAGCGCTGCAAGCTGCGCCAGCAGTGCCTGGTGTTCACGTTCCGCTTTGGCGGTTGCCTGCGGCGTGGCAATGACCGCGCCGGGCCACCAACTTCCGGCCAGCCGCGGTTGGCCCACCAGGTCTACCAGGCGCTCGGCGTTGGTTAATGTCAGCGGTTTTGCCACCCCTTCCTGATGGACTTCAATGGTGCCCGCCGCCTGCGCGGCGGAGATAACGCTCAGTAACACGGCGGCAATTAACGTTTTTTTCATGATTTTGCCGCCTTGATAAGCGTGGTTTTCACCGGGAAAGTACCTGCGCCAAGGTACTGCTCTGACTGGCGAATCTGCCCGTCGCTGTCCACCCAATAGCGGTTACGCCAATGAGCTTCGGAGGTGGTTACCTCTTCTTCCAGCACGCGCACCGCCGTGCTCTCGCTGCCCATCGTCAGCGTGTCGCTGCCGTCCCAGCGGAAGGTGGACGTCGCGGTGGCATAGCGTACCTGTTGGTGTTCCGTCCAGCCCATCGTACGGGCCCAGCGCGTGCCATCGGTTATTTGATTGGGATGCGCCAGCGGATCGTTATCGAGGTTATTCACCGTCAGCAGGTTATCGCCCGCGAGCTGCGTTTTCACCAGACGCCCACGCTGAGTCACCAGCATCGCCTGGTCCTGCGTGAGCCATTTCTGCTGGCCGTTCTCCGAGAAGGCCAGCACGACAAAAATCTGCGGGCCGCCGTTCAATTGCATGTACTGGCTGGCGTAGGGCATATTCTGGATGTCATCGTCGGTCAGCTGCACGCCCGACGTACCAAACATACTGCTCCATAACGATTGCCCCAGCCCCTTGGTGCTGGGTGAACACGCCTGAAGCAGCAGGCAAAAAAGAGGAATCATAAGTCGCTTCACGGCGCTTCTTCTCCAGGGGCAAAATAACCACACCGAAGTGTGGTTAGCATTAAAGTACCGTGTGTTACTGGGTACTGGTGGTCGTGCTGGTTGTGGTCGTGGTTCCGGTATTGGAACCGTCACCGCCAGCCGCTGCCAGCGCCATACCGACCGCAGAACCTACGGTGCTGGCGCTGGTGGCGGTTGAACTCCCGGCAGACACAGACGTTGCCGCTACGCCAGCCGCTTCGCCGGTTTCAACCGGCGCCGCGCTGACGCTTGCCGCAGCAAACGCCGAAATGGCAAAAATGCCATAGAGGATTTTCTTCATACGTATTCCCTTCATTAGATGAATGGAGATATACCTGAAATAATTCAGGCGTCATCGAGTATACACAACCAAATGAACGGAATTCGCACGCCGGAAATAAGAGAAAGGTTTTTCAGATAATAAGAAAACAGGAGTTAATAAATATTAATTGATATATAAAACAGCAAATTAAATGACATTTTAAAAATAGCAATATACGGAAAATCCGAAAGGGAAGGTAAGTTAATAGGATATTTAGGATTATGCTCAATATAAATATAATGCGGAATTTCAGGATATACAGAATTATCTGACAAAAAAAATGCCGGCAGGATGCCGGCATTGAGAATATATAACCTTACGCGCGCCAGGATTTATAGCGGTTGATCAGGCCATTGGTCGAGCTGTCGTGGCTGTCGACGGCGCTATCATCGTTCAGCTCCGGCAGGATGCGGTTTGCCAGCTGTTTGCCCAGCTCAACGCCCCACTGGTCGAAGGTGAAGATGTTGAGGATTGCGCCCTGGGTGAAGATTTTGTGTTCATACATGGCAATCAGCGCCCCTAGGCTGTACGGGGTGATTTCGCGCAGCAGGATGGAGTTGGTCGGACGGTTGCCTTCGAACACTTTGAACGGCACCACGTAGTCCAGGGTTGCCGGATCTTTACCCTGATCGCGGTATTCCTGCTCAACCACTTCACGGGATTTACCGAACGCCAGCGCTTCAGTCTGGGCGAAGAAGTTAGACAGCAGCTTCGGATGGTGGTCGGACAGCGGGTTGTGGCTGATGGCCGGAGCGATGAAATCGCACGGTACGATTTTGGTGCCCTGGTGAATCAGCTGATAGAACGCGTGCTGGCCGTTGGTGCCCGGTTCGCCCCAGATAATTGGGCCGGTCTGGTGTTCAACCTTGTTGCCGTTACGGTCGACGTACTTACCGTTAGACTCCATGTTGCCCTGCTGGAAGTACGCTGCGAAGCGGTGCATATACTGGTCGTACGGCAGAATCGCTTCAGTTTCGGTGCCGAAGAAATTGTTGTACCAGATGCCAACCAGTGCCAGCAGTACCGGCAGGTTTTTCTCCGCCGGGGTGGTGGAGAAGTGCTGATCCATCGCGTGCGCGCCGGACAGCAGCTGCACGAAGTTGTCGAAGCCGACAGACAGGATAATCGACAGACCGATCGCCGACCACAGAGAGTAACGGCCGCCAACCCAGTCCCAGAACTCGAACATGTTTGCGGTATCGATACCGAACTCACCCACCGCTTTACCGTTGGTGGACAGCGCCGCAAAGTGTTTAGCCACGTGCTTCTGGTCGCCTGCGCTCGCCAGGAACCAGTCGCGCGCGCTGTGGGCGTTGGTCATGGTTTCCTGAGTTGTGAAGGTCTTAGACGCCACCAGGAACAAGGTGGTTTCCGGGTTCAGCGTTTTCAGGACTTCAGCAATGTGGGTGCCGTCAACGTTGGACACGAAATGCATGTTGAGGTGATTTTTGTACGGGCGCAGCGCTTCAGTCACCATGAACGGGCCAAGGTCGGAGCCACCGATACCGATGTTCACCACGTCGGTAATAGATTTACCGGTGTAGCCTTTCCACTGACCAGAGATGATGGCTTCGGAGAACGTCTTCATCTTCTCCAGCACCGCGTTCACTTCCGGCATCACGTCTTTGCCGTCAACGATAATCGGGGTATTGCTACGATTACGCAGCGCCACGTGCAGCACAGCACGGTCTTCGGTGCGGTTGATCTTTTCGCCGGAGAACATGGACTTAATCGCGCCGCTCAGATCGGTCTCTTTTGCCAGATCCAGCAGCTTCGCCAGCGTTTCCTCGGTGATGCGGTTTTTGGAGAAGTCCACCAGCATCTGATCGTCGAAGGTTGCGGAAAACTTGCTAAAACGGTCGCCATCTTTGGCGAACAGTTCCGCAATGGTAACGTCCTTCATTTCATCGAAGTGTTTCTGTAGTGCCTGCCACGCAGCGGTCTGCGTTGGGTTGATGTTTTTCATTAGCAATACCCTTCTGATTTAAGAATCGAAACTGTCCTCGATTGTAGCGCCTGCCACAAAAAATTGTGATGGTTTTAATGTTATCCCCCCTCAGCGTGACAAAATCGTGCACAAAACAGACAAAAGTATAGTCTTTATAAGCCCCATTTCTGGGGCGCCTGCCTGCATGAAAAATCCGCATAACCCCGGCGTTGACAAGCGACCTGCTAACCCTTTATTTATAAATGTACTACCTGCGCGTGCGCAGGCCAGAAGAGGCGCGTTGCCCAGGTAAACGGTGTTGGAGGAACCCATCCTGTGAAAACACCTGAGGGGGAGCAACGCCGAGATGAGTGAACAACAGGTTGCGTTCCTCATCGGCTACAGGGGCTGAATCCCCTGGGTTGTCACCAGAAACGTTCGCAGTCGCGCGTTTCACAAGTGGTGGAGCACTTCTGGGTGATATCGTAGTCGTCTAGTGCTCTGCGCCCACCCGTCTTCCGCTCTTCCCTTGTGCCAAGGCTGAATAATTTGGTCCGGTTTATATCAACCCGGCCTCCCCTGACACGAGGTTATTTATGACAGCATTAGTAGTCGCCAAATTTGGCGGAACCAGCGTAGCCGATTTTGACGCTATGAATCGCAGCGCCGACGTGGTGCTCTCCGACGCTAACGTGCGTCTCGTGGTGCTGTCTGCCTCGGCGGGCATTACCAACCTGCTGGTGGCGCTGGCCGAAGGGCTGGAGCCCGCGGAACGTCAGGCGAAGCTGGACGTTATCCGCGCCATTCAGAACGCCGTACTGGAACGTCTGGCCAATCCGGCCGTAATCCGCGACGAAATTGAACGTCTGCTGGAAAATCTCGCCGCGCTGGCGGAAGCCGCCTCGGCAGAAACCTCAACCGCGCTAACTGATGAGCTGGTCAGCCACGGCGAGTTAATGTCGACCCTTTTATTCGTTGAAATTTTGCGTGAGCGTCAGGTTGCCGCACAGTGGTTTGACGTGCGTAAAGTCATGCGCACCAGCGATCGTTTTGGCCGCGCCGAGCCGGACGTTGCCGCGCTTTCAGAGCTGGCGACCCAGCAGCTGGCGCCGCGTCTGAGCGAAGGACTGGTGATTACCCAGGGCTTTATCGGCAGCGAGAGCAAGGGCCGTACCACTACGCTTGGCCGCGGCGGCAGCGACTACACCGCGGCACTGCTCGGCGAGGCTCTGCACGCGACTCGCGTGGATATCTGGACCGACGTCCCCGGCATCTACACCACCGACCCGCGCGTGGTACCGGCTGCCAAACGTATTGATGAAATCGCTTTTGAGGAGGCCGCCGAGCTGGCGACCTTCGGCGCGAAGGTGCTGCACCCGGCCACGCTGCTGCCCGCCGTGCGCAGTGATATCCCGGTGTTTGTCGGCTCAAGCAAAGACCCGAAAGCAGGTGGCACATTGGTGTGCAACGAAACCGCTAATCCACCGCTGTTCCGCGCGCTGGCGCTGCGTCGCAAGCAGACGCTGCTGACTCTGCACAGCCTGAACATGCTGCACTCACGCGGTTTCCTCGCTGAGGTATTTGGCATCCTGGCGCGTCACAATATTTCGGTGGATCTGATCACCACCTCGGAAGTCAGCGTCGCGCTGACGCTCGACACCACGGGTTCCACCTCAACCGGCGACACGCTGCTGACGCAGTCACTGCTGATGGAGCTATCGGCGCTGTGCCGCGTCGAGGTAGAAGAAAATCTGGCGCTGATCGCGCTGATTGGTAACGACCTGTCGAAAGCCTGCGGCGTGGGTAAAGAGGTGTTTGGCGTGCTGGAGCCGTTCAACATCCGCATGATCTGCTATGGCGCTTCCAGCCATAACCTGTGTTTCCTGGTGCCGGGCGCCGAAGCGGAGCAGGTGGTGCAGAAACTTCACCATAATTTGTTTGAATAACAAAAAAGCCGGATAGCAAAGAGCCAGTCCGGCTTACCGTTGTTGATACCCGCCCGATCGCGTTGCGCCATCGGGCTGTATCCCACTCATCGCATCACCGTAGTCATCAGCAATTGATCTAACTCGCTGATATCACCTTCACGGCTATCAGGCAGCGTCGGCGGCGTTTCACCGCGCGCCAGTTCAGCCAGGATAAACGCATGTAGCAGCGGTCGACGCGGACCATACATCGCTTCACCCGCACGCTGTTTACGCTCAAGCAGTTCATCTATCTCCTGGTGCAGCGACGCATCCAGCTCGCTTCCCGCCAGCAAATCTGCAAAACGCATTGGCGGAACCCCCTTCCCCGCTTCAACCCAACGCACGGCCAGCAACGGACGCAGTACGTAGAAGTATTTTTTTAGCCTGACTTCTCCGCCCTGCAGATAGCCACGGAAGTTCTTTCGCGCCATCGAATAGTAGTGCCAACGTGCTCGCAGCGGAGAGAACCATTTTGGTACCAGCGCTTTTAACGCATCAATCGTTGCCTCATCCTGCTGGTAGACGATCGGAGAGTCCAGCCACTCGATCAGCGTTGGGTTAGCCCCTTTGAGTAAGCCCAGCGCTTTACGCCACTCCCAGCCGCAGACATCCAGTTCATCATCGATGGGCAGCTCAATAACATCCCGTGGAGCCTCAACGCGCAGGTACCATTCAGGCGGATGGACGTACAAAAATCGAACGTCATAATCGCTGTCTGGCGAGGCAAATCCCCACCCGCGGCTCCCTGATTCACACGCGTACAGCACCCTGACATTGTCGCGCTGCTCCACCGCTTTTAGCTGCTGCAACACGCGCTCGCGCATCGTCGCATCAACGCCATTTTCTCGCATCATTGTTATTATCCTTTTATGTTCACAAGGCCATGGAGAACCTGGTCAAGACCACCGAATACCGAGATTTTATCAATGCGCTCCGCCACTCTTTCGAGGGTTTCCAGCTCTTTTAAACGTAGCGCAACCGGGTTGTTTTCCATCACCTTCGCCGTGTTCAGCAACGAGCGTGTGGCGGCCGTCTCTTCGCGTCGACGTATCACGTTGGCCTGCGCCGATTTTTCGGCTTCAACCAACTGCGATAAAATGGTCTTCATATCGCCAGGCAGTACGATATCCTTCACGCCCAGCGACGCCACCTCAATACCAAACGGCGCGACGCGTTTTTTCACCTGCGCACTCACCACATCATCAATAACCTGCTTATCTTCCAGCAGCGCATCCAGCGTTCGGGTACCAACCGCTTCACGCAGCGCAAACTGTAGTTCGCGGTACAAGTGCTCTACCGGTTTAGTCAGTTGCCCAAACGCCTGCAGCACATCGTGATACCGCCAGTTTGCCGCCAGATTAAGGCGCAGGTTGACCTTATCTTTGGTCAGAATCTCCTGCCCGCTCACTTCCAGTGCCTGCAAGCGAGTATCGACCGTTTCCGCGTCAATCAGATGGTTCACCTTCCAGTATGCCGTCAGACCCGGCGGCAGCAGTGCCTGCGTCTCGCCGTCAATTTTGAGGACCCCCACATGCCATGCCGGAACCTGAACCGTTAACATCGCTTCGCGCCCTTTTACCGTACCGCTTCGGCGAGGTTGTAATACCGCATTCATAATCTCCGTTGGCACCTGTACCTGACGTGTATCCAGACGAACCAGCACTAATGCCTCATCGGCACGCCAGTAAAGCCGACGCGTAGCGGGCGGCAATATCTCGTGCAAGATATCGTTGATATACAACGCACCGGCTTCTGTGTCGTTTAAATCTACCGCCAGGCAGTAATGGGCTACCCACTCAGGCTGGAATCGGCGTAAATAGGTCGCCAGTGCCTCCGGTACTTCACTGCCATCGGTGTTCACCACTAGCACATCGGGCGTGTTAAACCACGGTAAACGGTGCTCACCAGCTTCCAGCACCCGCTGGTAATCGCCGTTATGGGATACCAGGCCGAGCTGTCCTTTACGGATGGTTATTTTCTTCATCATGCTTTTCTTCCTTACTGTGAGTCAGGCGCGGGTGCTGGGGCGAAGCGGCAGGGGAATTCCTTTTTGCCTGTCGCACGGCATCATTACCGGCAGCCTGTTTTGAGGTGGAAGAACGACATACCACCTCGATTTATACCTATGATTAACAACCAGTTTTCATTTGGAAGATGAAATTGGGAATCGAACCCACTGTGTGTCTTCGGCTGACGGAACGCGTCGGAAATACAGCCACTGCCGTTTCCGAAGCGCCGGCGAGGTTTAACCCCCTGCGTTTTCAGCGTTGTTGACATATCAGGTATTGCCAGAAGCGTGCCAGAAAGAGACATTAACGAAATTATTTCTTAACTATTTGATTAACAATTATTTTATTTTTATTACCTGTATTGGTGATTGCCAGACCTACGCTGGTTTTTTATCTTTAAATATCGAAGCTTATTCTTTTGGATAAATCATGAAAAAACGGCGGGTAGTCATTGGCGTGCTGGGAACGGTGCTGGATAAGCGCGGTAAACGGGCTAACCGGTTCAAAAAATGGCGCCCCACGGTCGGGATCTGCCAACAGCCGGATTTCCCCATCGACCGGCTGGAGCTACTCTATCAACCGCGCGATGAGAGCATGGCGCAAAGGCTGATGGAAGATGTTGCCTTGCTATCTCCTCATACCCACGTACGGCCTCACGCCGTGACGATTAACGATCCATGGGATTTTGAAGAGGTTTACGCCGCATTCCTCGACTTCGCAACCCGCTATAAGTTTGATACCGAAAACGAAGAGTATCTGGTGCATATCACTACCGGTACCCACGTGGCGCAGATTTGCTGGTTCCTGCTCACGGAGGCTCGCTATCTTCCGGCCTGCTTGTTGCAATCCAGCCCGGCACCGAGTGGTTCATCCGATGAGGCCGTCGCCGCAGGAGTCTGTTCGGTTATCGATCTGGATTTAAGCCGCTATTCCACCCTGACCAGCCGCTTCCAGCGTGAACAAGCGCAGTCGATCTCTTTTCTGAAAGACGGGATTGATACCCGCAACGCGACCTTCAATAAACTCATCGACCGCATCGAACGGGTGGCGCTTCGCTCCACCGATCCGATTCTGCTGACCGGCCCCACCGGGGCGGGGAAATCTTTCCTCGCAAAACGGATATTCCAGCTACGTCAATCGCGCCATCTCGTCGCGGGAAAACTAGTGGCGGTCAACTGCGCCACCCTCCGCGGAGACAATGCGATGTCGACGTTATTCGGGCACGTCAAAGGGGCGTTTACCGGGGCGCTAACCCCACGCAGCGGGCTATTACGTGAAGCCGATGGCGGCGTGTTATTTCTGGATGAGATCGCCGAATTGGGGCTGGATGAACAGGCAATGCTGCTGAAAGCCATTGAGGAAAAAACCTTTTTCCCCTTTGGCAGCGATAAAGAGGTTCACAGCGATTTCCAGCTGATCGCCGGTACACATCGCGATATGCAGCAATGGATGGCAGAAGGCCGTTTCCGGGAAGATCTCTACGCACGTATCAATATGTGGCGCTTTACCCTGCCCGGCCTGGCAGAGCGGCGGGAAGATATTGCCCCCAATATTGAGTACGAACTACAGCGCTTCTCCAGCCTCAAACAGACGCAAATTCGCTTTGATAAAGAGGCCCGCGAGCGCTATCTGGCCTTCGCCTGTTCAGCTCAGGCGCAGTGGCGCGGCAACTTCCGTGAGCTCAGCTCCTCCATCGCGCGCATGGCCACACTAGCCGAGCAGGGGCGCATCACGCTAGCGCTAGTTGAAGAAGAGATCTTGCTCTTGCAGGAGAGCTGGCAGATAGCGGTATCGTCCCCAGTGCTGGAAAGAGAAATTGACCTGTTTGACCGACGCCAGTTAGAAACTGTGCTCGACGTATGTCGCCGTAGCGCATCGCTATCCGAAGCGGGTCGCGAGCTGTTTGCCGTCTCCCGGCAGAAAAAAACCAATCCGAATGACGCTGACCGCTTACGCAAATATCTGGCGCGTTTTGGGCTGAGTTGGGAAAGCCTGCATTCTGGAACATGAACATAATTTGTTTGAATAAAATTCGAACACACGATAAATAATAACTATAGCCGGGCTCGAACCCGGCTTTTTTATAACAACACAACACGACTAGTTCGCAAGGAATACAATATGCTCGCCGCTATCACCCGGCTGTTCCCGTTATGGGCGCTGCTGCTCTCTGTTATTGCCTACTTCACGCCAACCACCTTTACGCCGATTGGCCCGCTGGTGCCGTCGCTGCTGATGCTGATTATGTTCGGCATGGGCGTGCATCTTAAGGTCGACGATTTTAAGCGCGTACTGTCACGCCCCGCGCCGGTGGCGGCTGGGATCTTCCTGCACTATCTGGTGATGCCGCTCGCCGCATGGCTGCTGGCGCTGATTTTTCATATGCCGCCGGAGCTGTCTGCCGGGATGGTGCTGGTCGGCAGCGTCGCCAGCGGAACGGCGTCTAACGTGATGATCTATCTGGCGAAGGGTGACGTGGCGCTGTCCGTCACCATCTCGTCGGTCTCCACGCTGGTTGGCGTGGTCGCCACGCCGCTGCTGACCCGGCTGTATGTGGATGCCCATATTCAGGTCGATGTCATGGGTATGCTGCTGAGCATTCTGCAAATTGTGGTGATTCCAATTGCGCTCGGTCTGGTGATTCATCACCTGTTCCCGCGCGTGGTGAAAGCGGTAGAGCCCTATCTCCCCGCCTTCTCCATGGTCTGTATTCTGGCCATCATCAGCGCGGTCGTTGCCGGTTCCGCCTCGCATATTGCCTCGGTTGGTTTCGTAGTGATTATCGCGGTGATTCTGCACAACACCATTGGCCTGCTCGGCGGCTACTGGGGCGGGAAACTGTTTGGCTTCGATGAGTCCACCTGCCGCACGCTGGCGATTGAAGTCGGGATGCAAAACTCCGGGCTGGCCGCCGCGCTGGGTAAAATTTACTTCGGGCCGCTGGCGGCGCTGCCTGGCGCGTTGTTCTCGGTGTGGCATAACCTGTCGGGTTCGCTGCTGGCGGGATACTGGTCCGGGAAGCCTATCGAGAAGAAAAAGCAACAATAACCGCTGTAGGTCCGATAAGCGTAGCGCCATCGGGCACACTGCAAGCGCATTGCCGGATGGCGGCGTAAACGCCTTATCCGGCCTACACAGCCTTCGCCCTTTGCCGTACACTGGTTGCACCATCCGACAGAGGGCACCCCTATGGCACTCCCCCGCATTACGCAAAAAGAGATGACCGAGCGCGAACAGCGTGAGCTGAAAACGCTGCTCGACCGTGCGCGCATTGCGCATGGTCGTCCGCTGACCAACGCAGAGACCAACAGCGTGAAAAAGGAGTACATCGATAAGCTGATGGTGCAGCGTGAAGCAGACGCAAAAAAAGCCCGCCAGTTGAAGAAACAGCAGGCTTATAAACCGGATTCCGAAAGTTCGTTCTCCTGGTCGGCGAATACGCCGACGCGCGGCAGACGTTAACGCCCTTTCTTTTTACGTCCCGGCGCGGTGAAGCGTTTACCATTACCCGCCGGGCGAGCTGGCTTATCGCTGGTTTTTTCCATCTTCACCACCGGGCGCTTAATACCCGCCGTTTTCGGTTTAGCTTTCGCTTTTGGTTTGGCTTCGGAAGAAGAGTTTTCAATCAGTTTAAAGAGATCGATGAGTTCATCGTCCGTCAGGTCACGCCACTCGCCCAGCGGAATCCCCGTCAGGCTAACGTTCATAATGCGCGTACGCTCAAGCTTAGTGACTTCATAACCAAAGTGTTCGCACATGCGGCGAATCTGCCGGTTCAGCCCCTGCACAAGGGTGATGCGGAAGACAAACGGCGCCTCTTTCTTCACCTTACATTTCTTCGTCACGGTGCCGAGAATCGGTACGCCCGCACCCATACCGCGAATAAAATCATCGGTGACGGGCTTATCGACCGTGACCAGATACTCTTTTTCGTGGTCGTTGCCCGCACGCAGGATCTTATTGACCAGGTCGCCATGGTTGGTGAGGAAAATCAGCCCCTGGGAGTCTTTATCCAGACGGCCAATCGGGAACACGCGTTTGCTGTGGTTAACGAAGTCGACGATGTTGTCACGCTCGCCGTCTTCGGTGGTGCTGACAATACCGACAGGCTTATTCAGCGCAATCAGCACTAAATCATCCGCTTCACGCGGCTCAATCAACCGACCGTTGACTTTCACAACGTCGCCCGGCTTCACCTGATCGCCTATCGTGGCACGCTTACCGTTGATAAAAACGTTGCCTTGTTCAATAAAGCGATCCGCCTCGCGGCGCGAGCAGATACCGCTTTCGCTGATATATTTATTTAATCGGGTTGATGAGTCTGTCAGCATAAGTTCTCCTTTGGCAGCGAAATATACCTCACCTTGCGGGTGAGAAAAAATAGCCCACTGCAAATCGTTGCGATATCGCGCCCCCAGTGGACCAGCGGCGTTTGCCAGAGCAGATGCCAGGGGCTTAGCTAAAGCTGACTTTCAGCGATCCATGCTCAACGCTGTTTTTCCCCACCACGATCTCGACATCACGTCCGAGTTTTACCAGGCATTCGAGCATTTTTGCTTCGCTGATCCCACGAAATTGACCACGCAGCAGATTAGAAAGCTTAGGCTGCGTCATACCGAGTATTTTCGCCGCCTGCTGCTGGGTCAGTTTTTTACTTTGTAGGATCTCGCTGATAGCTAACGCAAGCTGTGCCTTCAGCAACATCTCATCGGCATCATCTGCGCCGAGATCGGCATAGATATTGCCGCGACTCATTTTGACTTCATGTGCCATTTAAACTCTCCTGCGCGTGTCGCTGAGCGGCCTTTAGCCGTTGGTAAATAAGATCGATGTCAGGCTTGGGCGTTGCTTTACCCGACGAAGACTTTTTCTGGAAAGCGTGCAGTACGTATACCGCCCCTCTGAATTTTATGGTGTAAACCGCGCGCCAGGTATTACCGTGAAAATCCTCGACAACCTCGATCACGCCTGCGCTACCAAACCCTTTCAGAGGTTTACTTTGGGGATGTTGTTTCCCCTGCTGAGCAAGCCATAACGCAAAACCAAACGTATCCTGTACATGTTCGGGCATCATTCGCAGATCCTTTCTGGACTGCCCAACCCAATAAAGCGGTTTTGCCATCCCGCCTCCTGATTATATCCATATAGGTATAAATAGCCATTGTTTAGCAGGAGAATAAATCAACGATCCAGGTACGGCATGGGTCACAATGACAATCTGCGAGGCGTCTTCCAGACTATCTACTGCAACATCGTGAACTGCATCAGTAAGCGATCGGGCTCAGGATGGTAACATCCTGCGTCGATTGATAATTTTCTAATGAATGGGAGAAATGATGGAACTGCTTCTGCTGAGTAACTCAACGCTGCCGGGCAAAGCCTGGCTGGAACACGCGCTGCCGCTGATTGAGGCGCGGCTCAATGGCCGCCGTCGCGCGGTGTTTATTCCGTTTGCTGGCGTGACGCAGACCTGGGATGAATACACCACGAAAACCGCGGCCGTGATGGCGCCGTTGGGCGTATCGGTCACCGGCATTCATACCGTGGCCGATCCGGTTTCAGCGATTGAAAACGCCGAGCTGGTCATTGTCGGCGGCGGCAACACCTTCCAGTTGCTCAAAGAGAGCCGTCAGCGCGGGCTACTGGCTCCGATTGTCGACGTGGTCAAACGCGGGGCGCTGTATATCGGCTGGAGCGCGGGCGCTAACCTCGCCTGTCCGACCATTCGCACCACCAACGATATGCCCATTGTCGACCCGCAGGGCTTTGACGCGCTCGGTCTGTTCCCGCTACAGATTAACCCGCACTTTACCAATGCGTTGCCCGAAGGGCATAAAGGCGAAACCCGCGAACAGCGCATTCGCGAGCTGTTGGTTGTCGCGCCGGAGTTAACGGTGATTGGTCTGCCGGAAGGCAACTGGATTGAGGTGGCTAACGGCGAGGCGACGCTTGGCGGGCCGCGCACGACCTACGTATTTAAAGCGGGTGAGGAAGCCGTAGCGCTGGAGGAAGGGCACCGCTTCTGAGCCATAAACCCGGGGTCGGCGTAAACGCCTCGCCCGGGCTACAAACCATAGGCCTGATAAGCGCAGCGCCATCAGGCTATTCGGCGCACATTGCCGGATGGCGGCGTGAACGCCTTATCCGGCCTACAAGGTCGCCCAGCCGAGGCCGGGTTTAGGCTAGTAATCGTCGCGCTCATCGTCTTCATCCGGCTGCTCCAGCACGCTGTAAGCCACCGAACAGAACAGCGAGTTCAAACGCTGCATATCCCCCAGCAGCGCCAGATGCAGGGTGCTGGTTTCAATACTTTGTACGTTCTGCTGATGCAGACGATCGACGTGCGCGTGCGCGTAGCGGCGGTTCAGAATACGGAAACGGTGTTTACTGCGACGCAGACGGCGGGCGCTGGTGACATCGCCGGAGAAGAACACCGACATCGCCAACTGAAGGTTGCTCAGCAGCAGTTCATAGAGCGCTTCCAGCTCTTTCAGCCCCTCAACCGAGAAGGCGCGGCGCGCGGCCAGCGACTTGTCGGCAATCTCGCTGCCCATCCGTTCAATGATATCGGAGGCCTGTTCAAGGTTCAGCGACATTTCGATAATCTCCGCCCAGCGCCGGGACTCCTCTTCCGCCAGCTCGTCTTTCGGCATTCGCGCCAGGTAGAGCTTGATGGCGGTGTAGAGCACGTTGATATCATCCGCCTGTTTGCGCAGGTTTTTCTCTTCGCGCGGTTCGCCGTGCATCACCTTCTTTAGCCCGTCCAGCATCTGCTCGGTGGCATCACCAATGCGCAGCGTCTCACGTGCGGCGTTAGCCAACGCCAGCGTGGGGGTATCAAGTGCGGTAACATCCAGATGTTTGGGCTTCAGGTGCGCTTCCAGCTCTGGCTCATCGCGGATCAGGCGTTTACAGAAACGCGCCATGGGCTCGGCAAACGGCACCATCGCCACACAGCGGATCAGGTTGTAGAAAACGTGGAAGTAGATAACCAGTTCGGATTCCGCCAGCGGCAGCTTCTGCATCGTGGTCGCCAGCACGTGGACGAACGGCAGAATAATCAGGCTACCCACCAGCTTAAACAGCAGGCTACCCAGCGCCACACGGCGGGCGGCGGCGTTAGCGGCGCTGTTGTTGAGCATGGCCAACAGGCCCGAACCCAGGTTGGCGCCAATCACCAGACACAGCGCCACCGGGAAGGAGATGACCCCGGCGGTGGTCAGCGTGGCGGTCAGCAGCACGGCGGCCAGGCTCGAGTAGCTGATGATGGCGAACACGGCGCCAATCAGCGCATCCAGCAGAATATCACCGGTCAGCGAAGCAAAAATGACCTGCACGCCGTTGGCCTGAGTGATTGGCGTGACCGCCTGCACAATCAGCTCCAGCGCCAGCAGAATCAGCCCCAGACCGATACCCACGCGGCCCAACTGCCCTTCGCGGGTTTGCTTGCGGCCCAGGAAGAAGGTGACGCCGATAAAAATCAGCAGCGGCGACAGCCACGAGAGATCGAAGGTCAGGATACGCGCCATTAGCGCGGTCCCCACGTCGGCGCCAAGCACGATCACCAGCGCGGGCGTCAGGGCCACAAGATCCTGGGCAACAAAGGATGTCACCAGCATAGTGGTGGCATTGCTGCTTTGTACCAGCGCGGTAACGCCGATACCCGCACAGAAGGCGAGCGGCTTTTTCTCCACGCTGCGGCTGAGCACGGTACGCAGACGCGCGCCAAATACACGCATCACGCCGGTGCGCACAATATGGGTACCCCACACCAACAGCGCGACGGCGGAAAGCAGGTGTAGCAGAGTTAACACGGAATCAGCTTCTCCTTATCGTTATAGGTTCCTGAGGTTCGTTAGACTGACATCATGCCAGATGGCGCTGCGCTTAACAGGCAAACCGCGCTCGCGAACCTTCTTCCAGTATAAGGGTTTACGCGCAATAAAGAGACAGGGCGCTCATAGAGCGCCCTGTTAGTTGTAAGGAAAGATGACGATTCTGTGAATCAGTCGGCATCGTAACCCAGGTTTGGTGCCAGCCAGCGCTCCACTTCCGCTACGCTCATCCCTTTACGCTGCGCGTAGTCCTCAACCTGATCGCGTTGAATCTGCGCGACCGCATAGTACTTGCTATCCGGGTGGCTGAAATACCAGCCGGAAACCGATGCACCGGGCCACATGGCGAAGGATTCCGTCAGCTTCATGCCGGTGTGGGCTTCCACGTCCAGCAGTTCCCAGATGGTGCCTTTTTCGGTGTGCTCCGGACAGGCCGGGTAGCCCGGCGCCGGGCGAATGCCCTGGTAGTTTTCGCGAATCAGCTCTTCGTTGCTCAGGTTTTCGTTCGGCGCATAGCCCCAGTAAACCTTACGCACGCGCTCGTGCAGGTACTCGGCAAAGGCTTCCGCCAGGCGGTCGGCAATCGCCTTCACCATGATCTTGTTGTAATCATCGTGCTGCGCTTCAAACGCCTCGGCCAGCGCATCTTCTTCCAGCCCGCCGGTGACGGCGAAGGCACCGATATAGTCCGCTTTGCCGGAGGTTTTCGGCGCCACGAAGTCCGACAGACAGTAGTTGGCAAAACCCACTTTCTCGGTCTGCTGGCGTAGATGACGGCTCACGGTCAGCACCTGCGTGCGCGTTTCATCGCGATAGATTTCCACGTCATCGCCGACGCGGTTAGCCGGGAACAGGCCAACGACGCCGCGTGGGTTGAGGGATTTCTCGGCGCTCAACTGGTCCAGCATCTCATTGGCGTCTTTGAACAGGCGCTTCGCCTCTTCCCCCACCACTTCATCTTCAAGAATGCGCGGATACTTCCCGGCCAGCGACCAGGTCATAAAGAACGGCGTCCAGTCGATATAGTTGCGCAGCGTTTCGATGCTGGCCTCGACTTCCTGCACGCCTAAACGATGTGCGACCGGCGGGGTGTAACTTTCCCAGTCAAACGCGAGATCGTTTTCCCGCGCCGCGGCTAACGTGACCGGCGGGGTACGCGGTTTCTTACGCCCGTGCTGGATACGTACGGTTTCGTACTCTTTGCGCGCACGGGCAACAAAATCGTCGCGCTGAGTGTCGGAGAGCAGCGCCGCTACCACGCCGACGGTACGCGAAGCGTTCTGCACGTAAACCGTCGGGCCGCTGTAGTTCTGCTCAATTTTCACCGCGGTGTGCGCTTTCGACGTTGTCGCGCCGCCAATGAGCAGTGGGATGGTGAAGCCCTGGCGCTCCATCTCTTTTGCCACGTTGACCATTTCATCCAGCGACGGCGTAATCAGGCCAGAGAGACCGATCAGATCCGCGTTCACCTCTTTCGCCGTTTTGAGGATTTTATCCGCTGGCACCATCACGCCGAGATCGATAATTTCGTAGTTGTTGCACTGCAGCACCACGCCGACGATATTTTTACCGATATCGTGCACGTCACCCTTCACCGTGGCGATAACCATCTTGCCGTTGCTGGAACCTTTCTCTTTGCTGGCCTCAATGTACGGTTCGAGGTAGGCCACCGCCTGCTTCATTACGCGGGCCGATTTCACCACCTGCGGCAGGAACATTTTGCCCTCGCCAAACAGGTCGCCGACCACGTTCATGCCGTCCATCAGCGGCCCTTCGATCACTTCAATCGGGCGTTCAGCCTGCTGGCGCGCCTCTTCGGTGTCGAGTTCGATAAATTCGGTAATGCCTTTTACCAGCGAGTATTCGAGACGCTTTTTCACGTCCCAGCTACGCCATTCCGCCTGCTGGGCGTTGGCAGCTTCGTCGGTTTTGCTGCCGAGGTATTTCTCGGCCAGCTCCAGCAGACGTTCGGTGCCGTCTTCACGGCGGTTGAGGATCACGTCTTCAACCGCATCGCGCAGTTCGGCGGGAAGGTCGTCGTAGATAGCCAGCTGTCCGGCATTGACGATGCCCATGTCCATGCCGTTACGGATGGCGTAGTAGAGGAATACCGCGTGAATAGCTTCACGTACCGGGTCGTTGCCGCGGAACGAGAAGGAAACGTTAGACACGCCGCCGGAAATCAGCGCGTACGGCAGCTCGCGTTTGATGTCCTCACAGGCGCCGATAAAGTCCTGCGCGTAGTTGTTGTGCTCTTCAATACCGGTGGCGACGGCAAAGATATTCGGGTCGAAGATGATGTCTTCCGGCGGGAAGCCCACCTCTTCAGTCAAAATCTTGTAGGCGCGACGGCAAATCTCAATTTTGCGTTCGCGGGTGTCGGCCTGGCCCACTTCGTCAAAAGCCATCACCACCACGGCTGCGCCGTAGCGGCGGACTTTTTTCGCATGCTCAATAAACGGCTCTACGCCCTCTTTCATTGAGATGGAGTTAACGATGCCTTTACCCTGAATGCACTTCAGCCCTTTTTCGATAACTTCCCATTTCGAGGAGTCGATCATAATCGGCACGCGGGCGATATCCGGCTCGCCGGCAATCAGGTTGAGGAAGCGCACCATCGCCGCTTCAGCGTCGAGCATCCCCTCATCCATGTTGATATCGATAATCTGCGCGCCGCTTTCCACCTGCTGACGGGCGACATCCAGCGCTTCGCTGTATTTCTCTTCTTTGATCAGGCGCTTAAACTTCGCCGAGCCGGTGACGTTGGTACGTTCACCGACGTTCACAAACAGGCTGTCGTCGCCAATATTCAGCGGCTCCAGGCCGGACAGACGGCAGGAGACCGCAATCTCTGGCAGCTTACGCGGTGGCAAGCCATCCACCGCTCGGCTCATCGCCGCAATATGCTCCGGCGTGGTGCCACAGCAGCCGCCAACCACGTTGAGGAAGCCCGCTTCGGCCCATTCGCGGATTTGCGTTGCCATGGTGTCGGCGTCGAGGTCGTACTCGCCGAAAGCGTTCGGCAGGCCGGCGTTCGGGTGCGCGGTGACGTAGCATTCGGCAATGCGTGACAGCTCCTGCACGTACTGGCGGAGCTCATCCGGGCCGAGGGCGCAGTTGAGGCCGAAAGTTAGCGCGTCGGCATGACGCAGGGAGTTGTAGAACGCTTCCGTGGTTTGGCCGGAGAGCGTACGGCCAGAAGCGTCGGTAATGGTGCCGGAAATCATGATCGGCAGATCAACGCCCAGCGCTTCAAACTCTTCTTTCACCGCAAACACCGCCGCTTTGGCGTTGAGGGTGTCGAAGACGGTTTCAATCAAGATCAGGTCGCTGCCACCTTCCACCAGCGCTTTGGTGGATTCGCGATAGGCGGCCACCAGCTGATCAAAAGTAATGTTGCGATACGCCGGGTCATTGACGTCGGGCGAGATAGACGCCGTACGGTTGGTTGGGCCGAGCACGCCCGCGACGTAGCGCGGTTTGTTCGGCGTACGCGCCGTCCATTCATCGGCCGCCGCGCGCGCCAGCTTCGCCGCCGCAAAGTTGATTTCCGCCGACAGCGATTCCATCTGGTAATCGGCCATGGCGATAGTGGTGGAGTTGAAGGTGTTGGTTTCGATGATATCCGCCCCCGCCTCGAAGTAGGCGTGATGGATAGCCGCGATCACCTCCGGCTTGCTGAGCACCAGCAGGTCGTTGTTTCCCTTCAGGTCGCAAGGCCAGTCGGCGAAGCGTTCGCCGCGGAAATCCTGCTCGCTCAGACGATAGCCCTGGATCATGGTGCCCATGCCCCCATCCAGAACCAGAATACGTTCATTTAACTGCGCACGCAGTTGCTCCACTTTGCTGCTCACAGGCACTCCCGACACCGCTCTACGAAATCCAGACCCAAATAGGCAATAGACCATACTGGCATAAAGCGGGGTGGCGGAAAAGAGAACAACGGTCTACATGAGACATGTTCAGCATGACTCATCGGAGCAGTAAGACGAACGGTTGTATTATAATCAATAAAAACGAAAATAATTTCCACGATACAGAAAGGAGTCGCGATGGTCGCCAACGTTCCTGCAAAACGCGGTAGAAAACCCGCCCCGGCAACTGCCGCCGCCGCAACGGGTCAGGTGCAGTCGCTCACCCGCGGCCTCAAACTGTTAGAGTGGATCGCCGAATCACACAGCAGCGTGGCGCTCACCGAGCTGGCGCAACAAGCTGGCCTTCCTAACTCCACCACGCACCGTTTACTCACCACCATGCAGCAGTTGGGCTTCGTGCGTCAGGTTGGCGAACTCGGCCATTGGGCAGTGGGCGCGCATGCGTTTATCGTCGGCAGCAGCTTCCTGCAAAGCCGTAATCTGCTGGCGATTGTGCACCCGATTCTGCGCCAGCTGATGGAAGACTCTGGTGAGACGGTCAACCTCGCGGTGCTCGATAAAAGCGATCATCAGGCGATTATTATCGACCAGGTGCAGTGTACGCAGCTGATGCGCATGTCCGCGCCGATCGGCGGCAAGCTGCCAATGCACGCCTCCGGCGCCGGCAAAGCGTTTTTATCCCAGTTGAGTGAAGAAGAAGTCACCAGTCTACTGCACCGCAAAGGGCTGCACGCTTACACGCATGCGACGCTGGTATCGCCGCTGCATCTGAAAGACGATTTGGCCCAAGCGCGCAAGCGCGGCTATTCGTTTGACGATGAAGAGCATGCGCTGGGCCTGCGCTGCGTGGCGTCGTGCATTTATGACGAACACCGCGAGCCGTTTGCCGCCATCTCCATTTCCGGGCCGATTTCCCGCATTACCGATGACCGCGTGACCGAGTTTGGCGCGATGGTGATTAAAGCGGCGAAAGAGGTGACGCTGGCCTACGGCGGGATTAAGTAAACAAAATGCCCCGTTGGGGCATCTTCGGTAGGACTGATAAGCGTAGCGCCATCAGGCAGATCGGCGCACCTCGCCGGATGGCGGCGAAAGCGCCTTATCCGGCCTACGGTCGGTTTCATAGCGCACGCTGAACCGCTGGCGGCGGCGGTAGGCATAAACATCCTCCACGTGCCCATTTTTAATGCGCGTCTGTAGGCCACGCCAGTAGTCGGCGCTAAACAGGTCGGCGTGCATCTCTTCAAACAGCGGCCCGATGCGCGGGTCGGCGCACAGCCAGTGGCGAAACTCTTCCGGGAACACATCGCCCGGCGACACGCTGTACCAGGGCTCGCTCGCTAGCTCGTCCTCCGGATAGCGCGGCGGCGGTATATCGCGGAAGTTTACCTCCGTCATATAACAAATCTCGTCATAATCGTAGAACACCACGCGTCCGTGCCGGGTGACGCCGAAATTCTTAAACAGCATGTCGCCAGGGAAGATATTGGCGGCAGCAAGCTGGCGAATAGCGTTGCCGTATTCTTCAATCGCGTCGCGTAGCTGTTGCCCTTCTACCTGTTCCAGCCAGAGATTGAGCGGCACCATCCGCCGTTCAATATACAGATGGCTAATGGCAATTTTATCGCCCATGTCGACGATCTTTTCCGGCGCTTCCTGCAACAAAAGCGCCATCAGCGCCGGATCTATCTGCCGTTTTTCCAGCACGAAATTTTCAAACTCCTGAGTATCAGCCATCCGCCCGACACGGTCATGTTCCTTCACCAACTGGTAGCAGGCCCGGACGTGCGCGGCGGACATCTCTTTTTGCGGGGCAAACTTGTCTTTTATGACTTTAAAGACCCGGTCGAAGCCCGGCAGCGTAAACACCAGCATCACCATGCCGCGAATGCCCGGCGCTTCAATAAATTGTTCATTGGCGTTAGCGATGTAGTTCAGGTATTCACGATAGCTTTCGGTTTTGGCGTGCTTCTGACAGCCAATCGCCATATAGAGCTCGGCGGTGGTTTTGCCCGGCAAAATTTCGCGCAGCCATTCCACCAGAGCCGCAGGCAGCGGCGCGTACACCATAAAGTAGGAGCGGGCAAAACCGAAGACGATGCTGGCCTCAACCGTGGTGGTCAGGCAGGTATCGACGAACAACTCGCCTTCATCGGTGCGGTGAATGGGTATGAGAAACGGCAGCGTGCCGGTCGGCGTGATGAGCTTGCCGATTAGCCATGCGGCTTTGTTGCGATAAAACAGCTCATTAGCGATTTGCAGGTGCGACTGACGTAGCGTCTCGACGTCCAGCGTTTCGCTCAGATGCGCCATGATATAGCCCACGTCGCGAAACTTATTCTGCCAGGGCAGACGCAGGGGTAAATCGCTGAGCATTTTGAAAATCACCGCTTCCCAGCCAGCGTCCGGGAAAAAATCCTTCGCGAGCGGTCGGGGAATCGCGCGAAAACGACGCTCGGGCTGCGAGCTGAAAATAAATAACCGCTCGGGACTCAGCGAGCGGTGGTCAAATAACCGGCAATAGACGGAATTAAAAAAGCTCTCCGCAATCTCGAAGCGAGGGTAATCCGGCAACAAACGGGTGTACTGCGCCTTTACGCGCAGCAAAAAATCGGCGTCAGTACTTTTGCCATCGGTAATGCAGCGCAGCTGTTCGACCACCAACCCCACGTGATGGTCGTACAGATGGATACGGCTTTTCATCGCCTGCTGCACGGCATGCCAGTCGGCCTGTTCAAACCGCTGCTGTGCGCCGGAAGTCACTTCCAGAAAACGTCCGTACTGGGCGTCAAATCCCTGCAAAATGGTCTGCGCAATCAGTAATTCCAGGCCTCGCGTCATTATTTATCCCCATCCGGCACCGAGTCATGCCGGATGGCGCCTTCGCTTATCCGGCCTACATTGCGTTGTAGGCCCGGTTAGCGCAGCGCCACCGGGCATAAATCAAAACTGCGATTCTTCGGTCGAACCGGTCAGCGCGGTCACCGAGGAGGTTCCGCCCTGGATAATGGTGGTGACATTATCGAAGTAGCCGGTGCCCACCTCTTGCTGGTGAGAAACGAAGGTGTAGCCATCTTTCGCCGCCGCGAACTCGGCCTGCTGAACCTTCTCAACGTAGTGCTTCATCCCCTCGCCCTGCGCGTAAGAGTGCGCCAGGTCGAACATGTTGAACCACATGCTGTGGATACCGGCCAGTGTGATGAACTGGTATTTGTAGCCCATGTCAGACAGCTGCTGCTGGAAGCTGGCGATGGTTTTGTCGTCCAACTTTTTCTGCCAGTTGAACGACGGCGAGCAGTTGTAGGCCAGCAGTTTGCCAGGGTATTTCGCGTGGATAGCATCGGCAAAGCGCTTCGCCAGTTCCAGGTCCGGCGTGGAGGTTTCACACCACACCAAGTCGGCGTACGGTGCGTACGCCAGGCCGCGGCTGATAGCTTGTTCAATGCCTGCGCGAGTACGGTAGAAGCCTTCGCTGGTGCGTTCGCCGGTGATGAAGTCGCTATCGTACGGGTCGCAGTCGGAGGTGATGAGATCCGCCGCATCGGCATCGGTACGCGCAATCAGCAGGGTCGGTACGCCCATCACGTCGGCCGCCAGACGTGCGGCGACCAGTTTCTGAACCGCTTCCTGCGTGGGCACCAGCACTTTGCCGCCCATATGACCGCATTTCTTCACCGACGCCAGCTGATCTTCAAAGTGTACCGCCGCTGCACCGGCCGCAATCATTGATTTCATCAGTTCAAAGGCGTTCAGCACCCCGCCGAAACCCGCTTCCGCATCGGCAACGATCGGCAGGAAATAATCAACGTAGCGCGGATCGTTTGGCTCGATACCGTTCGCCCACTGGATCTGATCCGCACGGCGGAAAGTGTTGTTGATCCGATCGACCACCGCAGGCACTGAGTTCGCAGGATAGAGCGATTGATCCGGGTACATACTGGACGCCAGGTTCGCGTCCGCCGCGACCTGCCAGCCAGAGAGGTAAATCGCCTCAATGCCCGCCTTCGCCTGCTGTAACGCCTGGCCGCCGGTCAGCGCGCCAAGGCTGTTAATGTAGCCCTTTTTCGCTTCACCGTGCAGCAGGCGCCACATTCTGGCCGCGCCCAACTGCGCCAGCGTACACTCCGGGTTGACCGAACCGCGCAGTTTCACCACTTCCTCCGCGCTGTACGGGCGCTTGATGCCTTCCCAACGTGGCTGCGTCCATTCTTGTTGTAATGCTTCGATTTGTTGAGTACGAGTTTTCATGTGCAGATGCTCCATATTGTTATGTGGTGAATTATGCCAGCAGGCGGTAGCCCGGCAGGGTCAGGAAGTCGATCAGTTCGTCGGAGGTGGTGATTTGCTCCATCAGGCGCGCGGCATCGTCAAAACGGCCGCCGTTGAAGCGGGCTTCGCCCAGCTCGCCTTTAATCACCTGCAGTTCCTCCGCCAGCATCTGGCGGAACAGCGGCTTGGTTACCGGTTTGCCGTTGCTGAGGGTTTTCTGGTGATGGATCCACTGCCAGATAGAGGTACGGGAGATTTCGGCGGTGGCCGCATCTTCCATCAGGCCATAAATCGGTACGCAGCCGTTGCCGGAGATCCACGCCTCGATGTACTGGACCGCCACGCGAATATTGGCGCGCATCCCCTCTTCGGTGCGTTCACCGTCGCACGGTGCCAGCAGTTGTTCGGCGGTAATCGGCGCGTCGGTGGCGCGGGAAACAGAGAGCTGGTTTGGGCGATCGCCCAGCACCTCGTTAAACACCGCCATGGCAGTATCAGCAAGACCAGGATGGGCAACCCAGGTACCGTCATGGCCGTTATTGGCTTCCAGTGATTTATCCGCCTTCACCTTATTCAGCACCTGCGCGTTGCGCTCGGCATCTTTGTGCGGGATAAACGCCGCCATGCCGCCCATCGCGAACGCGCCGCGCTTGTGACAGGTTTTAATCAACAGCCGTGAATAGGCGCTGAGGAACGGTTTATCCATGGTGACAACCTGACGATCCGGCAAAACGCGGTCCGGGTGGTTCTTCAACGTTTTGATATAGCTGAAGATGTAATCCCAACGGCCACAGTTCAGGCCAACAATATGGTCGCGCAGGGCATGGAGAATTTCGTCCATCTGGAACACGGCCGGCAGGGTTTCAATCAGCAGCGTGGCTTTGATAGTCCCGCGCGGCAGGTTGAAGCGATCTTCGGCATAGCAGAACACATCGTTCCACCAGGCCGCTTCCTGCCACGCCTGGGTTTTCGGCAGGTAGAAATAGGGACCGCTGCCTTTGGCTAACAGCGCTTTGTGGTTGTGGAAAAAGTACAGCGCAAAGTCAAACAGGCTGCCCGGAATGGCTTCACCGCGCCAGGTGACGTGTTTTTCCGGCAGGTGCAGGCCGCGTACGCGACAAACCAGCACCGCGGGGTTCGGTTTGAGCTGATAGATTTTTCCCGCTTCGTTGGTGTAGCTGATGGTGCCATTGACCGCGTCACGCAGGTTGATCTGCCCTTCGATCACTTTGTTCCAGTCCGGCGCTAATGAGTCTTCAAAATCGGCCATGAACACTTTGACGTTAGCGTTCAGGGCGTTGATCACCATTTTGCGTTCAACGGGGCCGGTAATTTCAACGCGGCGGTCCTGCAGATCGGCTGGAATGCCGCGTATCTGCCAATCGCCATTACGAATGGAATCGGTTTCCGAAATAAAATCTGGCAGCTTGCCGTCGTCAATATCCTGTTGCTGCTGAATGCGCGCTGCCAGCAGCTTATTGCGTTTTGGCGTAAATCGGGTCACGAGTTCGGTCAGAAATTCCACCGCTTCCGCAGTTAAAACCTGCTGTTCCTGCTCGCCATAAGGCTTCAGAAAAGCCAGTTCATCGGTTGTTGTGGCTTGTTGTGTCATGGTGCAGCTCCTCGTGAGTGATCCGAATAGTTTCCCCGTCAGGTGAGCGGACGATCGTTGTGTAGTTTTCGCTCAACGTTTTTAAGCCTAATCAATAAAATTAAAAAAACAAAAACAATTTCCATTTTTAAATTAAAATAATTACAAGACATTGATTAGATTAGAATTAAAAATTTATGGCCGTATGGGGTGCATTTCGGAAACAAAAAAGGCACCCGAAGGTGCCTGATTGAGCATGCTGAAACGCTTTAGGATCGTGAAGAGTAGCGGATCAATCCAACGTTGGATTCATATTCCGCAGATCGTATGGCGTGATCTGGTAGACGTAGTAGTTGAGCCAGTTCGCAAACAGAAGGTTACCGTGGCTACGCCAGGTGGCACGCGGTTTGTTTTGCGGGTCATCTTTGGGGAAGTAGTTATAGGGCACTTCCGGACTCAGGCCAGCATCCACATCGCGGAAATATTCACTCGCCAGAGTATGAGCATCGTATTCCGGATGACCCGTCACGAAGGCAATACGTTTATCTTTGCTGGCAAACAGATAGGCGTCGCCGTCAGCGGTTTCCGCGAGGATTTCCAGGTCGGTAAAATCACGAATCAGCTTCGCAGGGAAGTCGGCGTAGCGCGAATGGGGCGCCAGGAAAGAATCATCAAAACCGCGGGTTAGCAGGGCATGAGGATGCAGAATATGATGCTCATAGACACCGGAAAGCTTGTCGTCTCGGGTTTGCTTAGGAATCCCGTACAGAATATTCAGCGCGGCTTGTACCGCCCAACAGACAAACAGCGTTGATGTGACGTGATCTTTAGCCCACTCCAGCACCTGCTGAATCTGCGGCCAGTAGGCAACATCATTAAATTCGACCAGGCCCAGCGGCGCGCCGGTGACGATCAGACCATCGAAGTTCTGGTCGCGAATGTCGTCGAAATTACAGTAAAAGTTGTTCAAATGCTCAGTTGGCGTATTACGCGATTCACGCGCATCAATACGCAGTAGCTGAATATCCAGCTGTAGCGGAGAGTTTGACAGCAGACGTAAGAACTGGTTTTCTGTCTCTATCTTCTTTGGCATCAGATTCAGGATCAGCACCTTCAGAGGACGAATTTCCTGACCTGTAGCACGCGACGTGGTCATCACAAAGACGTTCTCATCACGCAAGAACTTGACGGCTGGTAGCTCGTCCTGCACCCGAATCGGCATAACCTTATTACCTCACAGCATACGTATAAACGTTTAGACATCCAGACACCTAACGATACCCAGAATTCAGTGAAATGTCGAGTCTGCATGTTAAAGGTGAGAAAGTTTCAATTACGATTGCGGTAGAATGCGGAAACGATTCGAAAGGGAGTAAATGAAGTGGTTATTCGACGTTCTCAGCGCCATGAAGGCGAACGATTAGTGGAAATATGGTGTCGTTCGGTGGATGCGACGCATGATTTCTTGTCCGCGCAGGATAGAGCGGAGATTGAGGTACAGGTACGGACATTTTTACCTGAAGCGCCGCTTTGGGTGGCGACAGACGCAAATGATGTGCCTTTAGCATTTATGCTGCTGTCAGAGCACCATCTGGAGGCACTGTTTGTCGATCCGGATGCTCGGGGTACCGGGGTGGGACGAAAGCTGGTTGAACATGCGTTATCGCTGATCCCCGACCTGACCACCGACGTGAACGAGCAGAATGATCAGGCGGTAGGGTTTTACCAGAAGATGGGGTTTGTTGTGACCGGGCGGTCAGAGACGGACGATCATGGGAGACCTTATCCACTGCTGCATTTACGTTATTGTGGTGCATCAGCGGAGTCGGCGTAACACGCCTCATCCGGGCGACCAGAGCAGCTGTAGCCCGGGATTTCACTGCATTTTCATTTCGCACAGACGCAAAAAAGCCCATCCGTCAGGATGGGCTTCTTCACTTATTTGATGCCTGGCAGTTCCCTACTC
>NZ_CP050321.1:4755269-5005156 GCF_011765685.1 Kluyvera genomosp. 3
TGTCGATGGAGGCGCATTATAGGGAGTTTCCTCGGGGCCGCAACCCTTAAATTGCAGAAAAATGACTGACTGCTGCATTCCACAGCAGAACCCGGCTTTATACCCATTTACACACAGAGTTATCCACAAAAATAAGGATCTCTTGCGATCATCACTTCGTTTTACCCCTCGTCTATAAAGCTGAAATTATCGAATTAAGGGAAAGAGAAAAATTCGCGAGCGTTGCGCAAACGTTTTCGTTACAATGCCCCCGCAAAACAAGGATGCCCCATAAGGGGCGTTAGCTGAGTTTTTAGCCAAGAATTCACCTAACGCTCTCTGTAATAGTCAAATCCAGGGGATTTACCATGCAACAACGTCGTCCAGTCCGCCGCGCTCTGCTCAGTGTTTCTGACAAGGCCGGTATCATCGAATTCGCTCAGGCACTTTCCGCACGCGGTGTGGAGCTGCTGTCAACGGGTGGCACCGCGCGCCTGTTAGCGGAGAAAGGTCTGCCAGTGACCGAAGTTTCCGATTACACCGGCTTCCCGGAAATGATGGATGGACGCGTAAAGACCCTGCATCCAAAAGTACACGGCGGCATCCTCGGTCGTCGCGGCCAGGACGATGCCATTATGGAACAGCACCACATCGCCCCTATCGATATGGTTGTCGTTAACCTGTATCCGTTCGCCGAGACCGTTGCCCGCGAAGGCTGCTTGCTGGAAGATGCAGTAGAGAACATCGATATCGGCGGCCCGACCATGGTGCGCTCTGCTGCTAAGAACCATAAAGACGTCGCCATCGTTGTTAAGAGCAGCGACTACGACGCCATTATCAAAGAGATGGATGCCAACGAAGGCTCTCTGACCCTCGACACCCGTTTCGATCTCGCGATTAAAGCCTTCGAACACACCGCCGCCTACGACAGCATGATCGCCAACTACTTCGGCAGCATGGTTCCGGCCTACCACGGTGAAAGCAAAGAAGCCGCCGGTCGCTTCCCGCGTACGATGAACCTGAACTTCATTAAGAAGCAGGATATGCGCTACGGCGAGAACAGCCACCAGCAGGCTGCCTTCTATATAGAAGAGAATGTGAAAGAAGCATCCGTTGCCACCGCACAGCAGGTTCAGGGCAAAGCACTCTCTTATAACAACATCGCTGATACCGACGCAGCGCTGGAGTGTGTAAAAGAGTTCAACGAGCCAGCCTGCGTGATCGTCAAGCACGCCAACCCGTGCGGCGTGGCGGTAAGTACCTCTATTCTCGATGCTTACGACCGCGCCTATAAAACCGACCCGACCTCCGCGTTCGGCGGCATCATCGCTTTCAACCGCGAGCTGGATGCCGAAACCGCGCAGGCCATCATCTCCCGTCAGTTCGTGGAAGTGATCATCGCCCCATCCGCAAGCGAAGAAGCGCTGAAAATCACCGCCGCCAAGCAGAACGTCCGTGTTCTGACCTGCGGACAATGGGCAAGCCGCGTTCCGGGCCTGGATTTCAAACGCGTTAACGGCGGTCTGCTGGTTCAGGACAGGGATCTGGGTATGGTGAGCGAAGCTGAACTGCGCGTGGTTTCCAAACGCCAGCCGACCGAGCAGGAACTGCGCGATGCGCTGTTCTGCTGGAAAGTGGCGAAGTTCGTGAAATCCAACGCCATTGTGTATGCCAAAGAGAACATGACTATCGGCATAGGCGCAGGCCAGATGAGCCGCGTGTACTCCGCCAAAATCGCTGGCATTAAAGCCGCTGACGAAGGTCTGGAAGTGAAAGGCTCAGCCATGGCTTCCGACGCGTTCTTCCCGTTCCGTGACGGTATTGATGCCGCTGCCGCTGTCGGCGTGAGCTGCGTTATCCAGCCTGGCGGTTCGATTCGCGACGAAGAAGTGATTGCCGCCGCCGACGAACACGGCATTGCGATGATCTTCACCGACATGCGCCACTTCCGCCATTAATTCAGGGAGCAGACGATGAAAGTTTTAGTCATTGGTAACGGCGGGCGCGAACACGCGCTGGCCTGGAAAGCCGCACAGTCCCCGCTGGTTGATACCGTTTTTGTCGCACCGGGTAACGCCGGTACCGCGCTGGAGCCCGCGTTGCAGAACGTGGCTATCGGCGTCACCGATATTCCGGCGCTGCTGAGCTTTGCCCAGAACGAGAAGATTGATCTGACCATCGTCGGCCCGGAAGCGCCGCTGGTGATTGGCGTGGTCGATGCGTTCCGCGCCGCAGGTCTGAAGATCTTTGGCCCAACCGAAGGTGCCGCACAGTTGGAAGGCTCCAAAGCCTTCACCAAAGATTTCCTCGCCCGTCATCATATCCCGACGGCGGAGTATCAGAACTTTACCGAGGTTGAGCCTGCCCTGGCTTACCTGTGCGAGAAAGGCGCACCGATCGTCATCAAGGCTGACGGTCTGGCTGCCGGTAAAGGCGTTATCGTGGCGATGACGCTGGAAGAAGCCGAAGCTGCCGTTCATGACATGCTGGCGGGTAACGCTTTTGGTGATGCGGGACATCGTATCGTCATCGAAGAGTTCCTCGACGGCGAAGAGGCAAGCTTTATCGTGATGGTCGACGGCGAGCACGTGCTGCCGATGGCCACCAGCCAGGACCACAAACGCGTAGGCAACGGCGATACCGGCCCGAACACCGGCGGCATGGGGGCTTACTCTCCGGCTCCAGTGGTAACCGATGAAGTGCATCAGCGCACCATGGAACGCATCATCTGGCCTACCGTGAAAGGCATGGCGGCGGAAGGTAACACGTACACCGGCTTCCTGTATGCGGGTCTGATGATCGACAAGCAGGGCAACCCGAAGGTAATCGAGTTCAACTGTCGCTTTGGCGATCCGGAAACCCAGCCGATCATGCTGCGCATGAAGTCGGACCTGGTGGATCTGTGCCTGGCCGCCTGCGACGGCAAGCTGGATGAGAAAACCTCTGAGTGGGATGAACGCGCCTCGCTGGGTGTGGTCATTGCCGCCGGAGGTTATCCGGGCAACTACAACACCGGCGATGAGATCCACGGCCTGCCGCTGGAATCCTCAACTGACGGCAAAGTCTTCCACGCAGGCACTAAGCTCGCCGACGACGACCGTGTGCTCACCAGCGGCGGCCGCGTACTGTGCGCGACCGCGCTGGGTCACACCGTGGCTGAGGCGCAGAAACGCGCTTACGCCCTGATGACCGACATTCGCTGGGACGGCAGCTTCAGCCGTAACGACATCGGCTGGCGCGCCATTGAGCGTGAGCAAAACTAACGGCTGAGTTTAGCCAGCAGCGTTTTGCGCGTAATGCCCAATTGACGGGCGGCTTCCGTTTTGTTGCCGCCCGTTTTTTCCAGCGCCGCCAGAATCACCTCTTTCTCCACTTCCACCAGCGGTTGAATCACATCATCGGATGATGAGGAAGCATTCAGCAACGTACCGACAATCGCCAGCGGTAGCTCGCGCTCGGATATATACTCTCCCGTGAGCAGTACCACCGCCCGCTCCACCGCATTTTCCAGCTCGCGAATATTGCCCGGCCAGTCGTAATGGATTAGCAGATCCATCGCCTGTGGGGTAAATCCCTGTATCGTTTTGCGGTTACGTTCGCCGTAACGCTGGAGAAAATAGTGCGCGAGCGACGGGATATCTTCACGACGCTGACGCAGCGGCGGCATTTCGATGGTGACCACGTTCAGACGGTAGTAGAGATCCTGACGGAAGCGTCCGGCGCTGACCTCTTCGGCCAAATCTCGATGGGTAGCAGCAATCAGCCGCACATCAACCGACACGGTCTGATTGCTGCCCACACGCTGCACCTCACGTTCCTGAATCGCCCGCAGCAGGCGCACCTGCATCAGCGGCGAAATATCGCCAATTTCATCGAGGAATAAAGTGCCGCCATCCGCTTCGACAAAACGCCCTTCCCGACGTTTATCCGCGCCGGTAAACGCGCCTTTTTCGTGGCCGAACAGCTCGGACTCCAGCAGAGACTCATTGAGCGCCGCACAGTTTAGCGTGACCAGCGGCTTATCGCTGCGCGCGCTGCTGGCGTGAAGCGCGCGGGCAACCAGTTCTTTCCCGGTCCCCGATTCACCGTGGATTAAGACGGTCGCATCCGAAGGCGCTACCAGCGCAATCTCGTTAAGCAACGCTTGCATCGCCGGGCTGTCGCCCACCATGCCAAACGTCGCGGCCGGGGTCATCGTGAGACCGCCTTCCGATTGCCGGGTATGCGCCAGCGCATCAGCCAGCGTCTGCTGCAGGCTATCAAAATCAAGCGGCTTCACCAGGTAATCCAGCGCGCCGGATTTTAGCGCCTCCACCGCCGTTCCCACGCTGGAGTAGGCGGTCATGATCAGCACCGGAATCGACGGGTTGCAAGCCTTGATCTCTTTTAGCGTGGCAATCCCATCCATCTCCGCCATGCGGATATCGCAAAGCACCAGGTCAAACACCTGCTGACGTACCTGCTCCAGCGCCTGCAGGCCGTTATAAGCCACCGACACCTCATAGCCCCAGCCCCGCAGTAACGCCTGTAAGATAGTGCAGTGGCTGATGTCGTCATCCACCACCAGAATCGTGACCTTTTCCGCCATCATCCTTGTTCATCCTTCTGTTGCCCATTGACCGGCAGAGTGAGGGTAAAGGTCGCCCCCTTGCCGGGTGAACTCTCAACCTGAATGGTCCCGCCGTGCTGCTCAACGATATTCTGCACCACCGCCAGCCCCAGCCCGGTACCGTCAGCCTTGGTCGTGAAATACGGGGTGAAGATGGCCTGTTTTTGCTCTTCCGTCATCCCTTTACCGCTGTCGGTTACGCTCAGCTTAATGCTTCCCTCTCCTGCCTCGTTTACCGCGACCGTAATCTCCCCATCACGGCCAATCGCCTGGATAGCGTTAAGGTAGAGATTTAGCAGTACCTGATTCAGGCGATCTGGGTCCGCCTGAATCCGCCGTAGCGCCGGCCTGGCGGTAAAATGCAGCTGAATATCCCGACCTGATGCATCCTGACTCACCAACTGAAGCGAATGGGCAATAACCTCGGTGAGATCCACGGGCTGCCATTTTAAATGCGCCGGACGTACCAGCTCCAGCAGTTCACTCACCACCCTATTCAGTCGATCGGCCTCTTTCGCCATTACCTGCGCCAGCGCGTAAGCCTCACCACCTGGTGGAGTACGTTCGGCAAAATATTTCGCCAGACCTTTAATCGAAGAGAGCGGATTACGGATTTCATGCGCCACGCCGGCGGCCAGATGGCCCAGCGCCACCAGTTTCTCCCGGCGATGCGTCGCTTCCAGCAGTTGTCGGCGCGAACGCTGATAGCGCCGGAACCAGAACTGAGCAAGCAATGTGGCAACCATGACTAACAGAGCGGCAAACAGCATAACCACCATGTTGCGCTGCGCACGAGCCTGCTCGGCGTCCATTTCCCGGCTATCAAACGCGATAAAGATAACCTGCGGCGTATCGACAACGTCACGGCGCATCATCATGCGCATATGGTGACCGCGAGTCGCGTCCAGAGGGCGAAACTGGCGATAGATTTCCAGCGCCGGTTCCGGTGTCCCGGTACGTCGCCAGCGCTCTTTGTCGCTGACCTGAAGCGCACGCATCTCGTCCGGCTGATACAGCGTTTTCCCCACCTGTTGTGGATCGCTATGCGCAATCACCTTCCCCTGCTCATCGGTGACGGCAAACCACAAAACGCCAGGCTGCCAGGCCATCTCCTCCAGCATGGACTGAAGCTGAGCGTGATGCATACGCATACCCATTCCGGCGCGCGTACCAGACTCCAGCGCGCTCACCAGCACGCGCCCCTTTTCGTGCAGCGCTTGCTGCGCGGCGGCGTTTTCACGGCCATAGTCACGAACGATCAGCACAGAGAACAAACACACCAACAGCAGAATCACGCCAGTCAGTAACCAGCTCAGGCAAGTCGCGACCGAATCCTTCTGTAATCGTATAAAGCCCATGGGGTTTCCTTCTTTGCTCTTTGCTTTCCTGCAGCAGAAATCATGCCAGCTTTTCTCGCCCACAACCCGGCCAGTCGGCGCAGACATCAAGATAAAGCGAGTAAAAATGACTCGCCTGGATAGCGCGATCGCGTCATTTTTACTCGCTTCTCTCGCCACATATCGCCCAGCGCCGCGATTTTCGCGGCTCGGGAAGCTGGCACAGAAGATGCAATAGCTAAGGTGACCACACTACAGGAGAATCCACCATGAAACGGAACAACAATTTAGCTTTTGCACTACTGACTTTTGCGGCGTTGACCTTCACTAGCGGCGCCGCGCTGGCTGGCCCGCATCATTGGGGGAATAACAGCGGCAACATCGACGGTTACAGCCAGTTAACTGATGCCCAGCAGGCCACCGCACAGAAGCTGCACAATGACTTCTACAACCAGACCAGCGCGCTGCGCCAACAGCTCACCTCTAAACGCTATGAATACAATGCGCTGCTTACCGCCGATAAGCCAGACAGCGCGAAAATTGAGGGCGTAGCGCAGGAGATAGAGACGTTACAGCAGAAGCTGGATCAGCAGCGGGTGAAGTTTGATGTCGCCCTGGCACAGGCCGGCATTCCCCGCCACGGGGGTATGGGAATCGGCTGCCAAGGGGGGAACGGACACATGGGCGGCATGCACCGCTGGTAACGCTTAGAAGTTTTTTTCCGTCGGCTGCCAGGTGCAGTAGTCCTCATTCGCCACCAGCAGCAGCTGGGAGCCTTCCGGGGCTTCCAGCCAGGCGATACTGACTTCAGCAGAAGAACGGCTCTGACGGCTGGCGATATGCCCTAACGCGCGGGCGTCGAAATCCGGTTTCACCGTTTCGCCTTCGCAGGTCGTTACCGACTGATCGGCGTGCCAGCGCCCCTGTCGCAGCACAACTTTCCCCAAACGCAGCGCATCGCTGGTCTGGCGAATCTGTTCGGCGCGATAGCGATAAAGCGCGACCTGGTCGCTGGAGAGCTGCTGTTTTTGCCCATCCATCTCACGCTGCATAAAGCTCAGTTCGCCATTGCGATCGAAACGGGCGCGGATGTGTTCGGTGGGTTTGCCGTAGATATTCAGTTCGATCAGTTGCAGTTGATCGTTCTGCCAGCGGTATTCGCTGGTTGAAGTGCTACCGCTATGCCACGGACTAAAGGTGGCCAGCAGGTGTGTCTCGCCGCCGCTATCTTTACGCCAGATGCGCACCGCGCCCTGGGTGTCAGCATAGCCGCTGGCGGTAAACGGAGGCAGTTCGCTGTTATGGCTACAGGCGGTAAGCAATAAGATGCCCGCCAGCCCCGAAAAGCGACGCCAGATGAACGAAAGGGGCGAAACCGCCCCTTCTTTAAAACTGTTCACTGCCACGCAGTCTTACTTAACAGCGTCTTTCAGTGCTTTACCAGAAACAAATGCCGGCACGTTAGCAGCGGCGATTTTGATTTCTTTACCGGTCTGCGGGTTGCGGCCAGTACGCTCAGCGCGGTGGTTCACTTTGAAGGTACCGAAACCAACCAGCTGTACAGCATCGCCTTCTTTCAGAGACTCAGTAATAGCAGCCAGGGTGGATTCCAGCGCTGCTTTAGCCTGGGTTTTAGACAGTTCAGCCTTGTCCGCAATTACATCAATCAGTTGAGTCTTGTTCATAAGTTATCCTTACAATGTGTTTATCGCTTGCTAAGCATCGAGTGCGACGAAAATGCCAGAAAAGCACTCTCCTGCATACACGCACCGATAGCCACTTTTTTTCGCCCTCCAAATGTAGACCAGACGGGGGGCAGATGTGAAGCCTTCAGGCGTGACAATTCAGGCGGTAAATCACGTTTTATTGTCTCATTGCTGAAAAATTATACCAATATTGCTTTCTGCGGCCTCGCGGAGGTCTGCGCGTAGCCCTTTAATCAGTTCAATATCGCGTTCTTCACACTCGGCTAAAAGGCGGAAAATCTCCCACTGAATGTCCCATTCTTGCTCTACCGCGGGGTTTAAACGCAGCTCTTCGTCGGTCATTTCACGACCAGCCTGGGTCATTTCTAACATTGCAACGGTGGTAATAGAACTCTTACTGACTTCGATCGCATGTTCGAGGGTTTCGCCGCTCAAACGCGAATGTATTAATTCGCTCAATGCAACGCAGGCATCGATCGCCGGATAAACACCGTACATGTCATAATCGTCCGCCGCCGGAATCGCCTCTTCCAGCTTTTCCAACTGGCTGTCGAAATTCACCTTCGCGTCTTTGACCGTCAGCGTTTCCCAGATGAGGTCAAGAATGCGTCGGTACAGCTGTGGCTCGCCAAATTCCGCCTCTTTGCAGAACATGGCGTAGTTTGGGTACATGCGTTCACACAGACAGGCCATAAAGGTGACGTGCTGCCAGCTTTCCAGCTTCTCCAGACGCAGATGAATCGGGTTTTGTAACATGATGAGTTCTCAAATACGGAAATTAGCGGCAGTTTACCTGATATGGGGCATTTTTGCTGCAAGCCGCGTAAAAGCCGGCCGCTCGGATGCCACCGCATCCGCCCAGCGCGTCGGTTCCGGCAGGCGATAACCCTGAGTGCAGCGCTGTACCCAACCCAAAGCGCTCTGCAGACTGACGCGATGGCCCGTAGAGATAAACAGTGGGTTACAGCGCGCTTTACTGCGCCAGACCCACGCCAGCTGTTCGTCTTTGTCCATCAGCGGCGCCAGCGCGCCCACCTCTGAAGAAGGCAGTTCGTACTTACCGCACAGGCGTTTTTTCGCCACGCCGATGGTCGGCACGTCCACCAGCAGACCAAAATGGCTGGCTACGCCAAGACGGCGCGGGTGGGAAATACCGTGGCCATCGACAAACAGCAGATCCGGCTTGTGCGAAAGCTGCTGCCAGGCGGCCATCAGCGCCGGGGTTTCACGAAACGAGAGGAAACCCGGGATGTAGGGCATGGTGGTGGCGATGCGCGCCACCTGATACTCCACCAGCTCGAGCGTAGGGTATTTCAGCAGCACCATCGCCGCGCGCGTTACTTCACCGCCCTGCTCAAAGCCTACGTCAGCCCCGCCGATCAGATCCGGCGGATCGCTAATAAAACGATCGTCACGGATCACCGATGAAGCCAATTCCAGCTGCTGCGCGCGCAGCGAGGCGAGATCCATTAGCGGTGGTACTGCGCCGACAGACGGTGTACTGCCTCGACAAAGACGCCCGCATGTTCCGGCGGCACGTCCTGATGAATACCGTGGCCGAGGTTGAAGACATGGCCTTCGCCCTGACCAAAACCGGCCAGAATCGTCGCCACTTCTTCCTCAATGCGTGCCGCAGGCGCGTAGAGCATAGATGGGTCCATATTGCCTTGCAGCGCCACCTTATGGCCCACGCGACGACGCGCATCGGCGATATCGGTGGTCCAGTCGAGACCCAGCGCATCGCAGCTGGTTTCCGCCATTGCTTCCAGCCATTGCCCACCGCCTTTGGTGAACAGCGTTACCGGTACGCGACGACCGTCGTTCTCACGCAGTAGGCCATCGACGATTTTATGCATGTAGTACAGGGAGAACTGCTGGTAATCGCGGCCAGTGAGCACGCCGCCCCAGGTGTCGAAAATCATCACCGACTGCGCGCCCGCTTTAATCTGCGCGTTCAGATACAGCGTGACGCTCTGCGCCAGCTTATCAAGCAGCAGATGCAGCGCTTTAGGGTCGGCATACATCATCTTTTTAATCACGGTGAAGGCCTTGCTGCTGCCGCCTTCGACCATGTAGGTTGCCAGCGTCCACGGGCTGCCGGAGAAACCGATCAACGGCACTTCACCCTTCAGCTCGCGGCGGATGGTCCGCACCGCATTCATCACGTAGCCCAGTTCACCTTCTGGATCCGGAATCGGCAGTTTTTCAACGTCGGCTTTGGTCGTAATTAGCGAGGTAAAACGCGGGCCTTCTCCGGCTTCGAAGTACAGCCCCAGCCCCATCGCATCGGGAATAGTCAGGATATCCGAGAACAAGATCGCCGCATCGAGCGGATAGCGGCGCAGCGGCTGCAGCGTCACCTCACAGGCCAGCTCGGCGTTTTTGCACAGCGACATAAAATCGCCAGCCTGGGCGCGGGTCGCTTTGTACTCCGGTAAATAGCGGCCTGCCTGGCGCATCATCCATACCGGGGTGACGTCTACGGGCTGGCGCAGCAGCGCACGCAGGTAACGATCGTTCTTCAGTTCGCTCATTTTTACATTCCTTTAGCGTTGATGCGCCTATTGTAACATGTCAGTCGTAATCAGCCCGACACATTGCCACAGTATCTTCGATCAGGCGACGCGCGACGGTGCCCGGCGGCGGTAGAAGCGGCAGATCGTCATAGCGATACCAGTTAGCGTTAAGCAGCTCTTTCGGATCGATGACGATATCGCCGCTGTCGTACTCCGCCATAAACGCCGTCATCAGCGACTGCGGGAACGGCCACGGCTGCGAAGTAATATAGCGCAGGTTTTTCACCTTAATGCCGCTCTCTTCCATCACCTCACGCGCGACCGCTTGCTCTAAGGTTTCCCCCACTTCGACAAAACCGGCCAGCACGGTATGCACGCCGTTGCGGTGGCGAACATGCTGGGCCAGCAGGATGGAATCCTCACGGCGGATCGCGACGATAATGCAAGGGGCAATTTGCGGATAGTAACGTTCGCGACAGTGGCTGCACAGCATCGCCCACTCGGTTTTACTCGGATGCATGGTGTGGCCGCAGTAGCCGCAGAACTTATGCGAGCGATAAAACTCAGCCAGCTGTACGCCGCGTCCGGCGAGTTGAAACAGCCCCACATCCTGGTCGAGCACCTGGCGCACGGTGCCCATATCATGGCGGCGTTGCTGCTGTACCAACCAGACAGGAGAGCCTTCCCACTCGCCAATCTGGAGTGCGCGCTGGCCCACAAGATCGAAATTTACCGCTTCGCCAATTGGTATTTCCCCACCGGGCAACCATAATTTTTGTTCGTGGCTGACGATCCACCAGCCGCGATCCGATTTTTCAATAATACGATCCATATCTCTTGCGCTACCTTTGCTTCACAGGCATGTTGTTAACATTATTATTACATAATGACGTGAGCAGATTTTAATCTTATCGATGCGGGGTCAACCTATGTTAAACCAGTTAGAAAGTCTAAAAGAGCGAATTCATGGACACCACAGACTGGTCGACCGTTGGCTGAATATTCGTAAGCACCTGCTCGTGGCTTACTACAATCTGGTTGGCCTTAAGCCTGGCAAAGAATCATTTATGCGTCTTAATGAAAAGGCGCTTGATGACTTTTGTCAGCGGCTGGTCGACTACCTTTCTGCCGGTCATTTCAGTATTTATGAACGTATTATCCATAAAATGGAAGGCAACAGTCCGCTTTTAAACGCCAGCAAAATCTGGCCGCTGCTGGACGCCAATACCCAACAAATTATGGACTACTACGACTCTGCGCTGGAGAACGCTATCGACCAGGATAACGTGTATGCGTTTCAGCAGGCGCTGTCCGATATTGGTGAAGCGCTGGAAGCCCGTTTTCTATTAGAGGATCAGCTCATCATGCTGACCTTCGAGGCCCTCGGCCAGGATGAAATAAAACGCCCGGCTTGAGATTTGCCGCATTAACGAGTAGTTTACAATCATTACCTCTAAGATAGAGGTTACTTCTTGTCGGAGTGCCTGGTGCGCAAGCACGGGCTGAGACCGTTAATTCGGGATCCGCGGAACCTGATCAGGTTAAGACCTGCGAAGGGAACAAGAGTAATTCAGCTTTATGCTGCTGCCTTTACGGGCGGCGCACATCCATTACTCCATCCGTCGTCTGACAAGCCACGTCCTTACTTTTTTGGAATGAGCTATGTCTGTCACTACTAAACCATCACGCCGCGAACAACGCGCCCAGGCGCAACACTTTATCAATACGCTGGAAGGGACCGCCTTTCCTGAGTCAAAACGCATCTATATCACCGGTTCACAGCCGGATATCCGCATTCCGATGCGCGAAATTCAACTAAGCCCGACGCTCATCGGCGGCAGCAAAGACAACCCGCAGTTTGAAGAGAACGAAGCCGTGCCGGTGTACGACACCTCCGGCCCGTATGGCGATCCTGAGGTGGCGATTAACGTCCAGCAGGGTCTGGCGAAACTGCGCCAGCCGTGGATTGACGCACGTAACGATAGCGAAGAATTGGACGACCGTAGCTCGGCTTACACCAAAGAACGTCTGGCCGACGATGGCCTGGACGATCTGCGTTTTACCGGCCTGCTGACGCCGAAACGCGCCAAAGCGGGCAAGCGCGTCACCCAGTTACACTACGCCCGCCGGGGGATCGTCACTCCCGAAATGGAGTTCATCGCTATCCGTGAAAACATGGGCCGCGAGCGCATTCGCAGTGAAGTGCTGCGCCACCAGCATCCGGGGATGAGCTTTGGCGCGCGCCTGCCGGAAAACATTACGCCGGAATTCGTGCGTGATGAAGTCGCCGCGGGCCGCGCGATTATCCCTGCCAACATCAACCACCCGGAATCCGAGCCGATGATCATCGGTCGTAACTTCCTGGTGAAGGTTAACGCGAACATCGGCAACTCTGCCGTCACCTCCTCTATCGAAGAAGAGGTAGAAAAACTGGTGTGGTCAACGCGCTGGGGCGCAGACACGGTGATGGATCTCTCCACCGGCCGCTATATCCACGAAACCCGCGAATGGATCCTGCGTAACAGCCCGGTACCGATCGGCACCGTCCCGATCTACCAGGCGCTGGAGAAGGTCAACGGGATCGCCGAAGACCTTACCTGGGAAGCGTTCCGCGACACGCTGCTGGAGCAGGCTGAACAGGGCGTCGACTACTTCACCATTCACGCGGGCGTGCTGCTGCGCTACGTGCCGATGACCGCCAAACGCCTGACCGGGATTGTCTCACGCGGCGGTTCCATCATGGCGAAGTGGTGTCTCTCCCATCACAAAGAGAACTTCCTGTTCGAACATTTCCGCGAGATTTGTGAAATCTGCGCCGCCTACGACGTTTCCCTGTCGCTGGGCGACGGCCTGCGTCCCGGCTCCATTCAGGACGCCAACGACGAAGCGCAGTTCTCCGAGCTGCATACGCTGGGCGAATTGACCAAAATCGCCTGGGAATACGACGTGCAGGTGATGATTGAAGGCCCGGGCCACGTGCCGATGCATATGATTCAGCGCAACATGACCGAAGAGCTGGAGAGCTGCCACGAAGCGCCGTTCTACACCTTAGGGCCGTTGACCACCGATATCGCGCCGGGCTATGACCACTTCACCTCCGGGATCGGTGCCGCGATGATCGGCTGGTTTGGCTGCGCGATGCTGTGTTATGTGACGCCGAAAGAGCACCTCGGCCTGCCGAACAAAGAAGATGTGAAGCAAGGGCTGATTACCTACAAGATTGCCGCCCACGCCGCTGACTTAGCGAAAGGCCATCCGGGCGCGCAGATCCGCGATAACGCCATGTCGAAAGCGCGCTTCGAATTCCGCTGGGAAGATCAGTTTAACCTCGCGCTCGACCCGTTCACCGCCCGCGCCTACCACGATGAAACCCTGCCGCAGGAGTCCGGTAAGGTCGCTCACTTCTGTTCCATGTGCGGACCGAAGTTCTGCTCGATGAAAATCAGCCAGGAAGTACGTGACTACGCCGCCGCGCAAACCATTGAAGTGGGGATGGCGGATATGTCGGAAAACTTCCGCGCCAAAGGCGGCGAAATTTATCTCAAGCGGGAGGAAGCCTGATGTATCAGCCTGATTTCCCGACCGTGCCGTTCCGCCTCGGGCTTTACCCGGTGGTGGATAGCGTTGCATGGATTGAGCGTTTACTGGAGGCGGGCGTACGCACGATCCAGTTGCGTATCAAAGATAAGCGCGATGAAGAGGTGGAAGCCGACGTTATCGCCGCCATCGCACTGGGGCGTCGTTATGACGCCCGCCTGTTCATCAATGATTACTGGCGTCTGGCAATTAAGCACCGCGCTTACGGCGTGCATCTGGGCCAGGAAGACCTTGAAACCACCGACCTGAAAGCGATTCAGGCGGCGGGCTTACGCCTGGGCGTATCGACCCACGATGATATGGAGATAGACGTGGCGCTGGCCGCTAAGCCTTCTTATATCGCACTCGGTCACGTCTTCCCGACGCAAACCAAGCAGATGCCTTCCGCCCCACAGGGGCTGGCGCAGTTGGCCAGTCATATTGAACGACTGGCGGATTACCCGACCGTCGCGATCGGCGGCATCAGCCTTGAACGCGCTCCGGCGGTACTGACGACCGGCGTCGGCAGCGTGGCTGTGGTTAGCGCCATTACCCAGGCGGCAGACTGGCGTGAAGCCACCGCGCAACTGCTGGCAATCGTGGGAGTCGGCGATGAATGACCGTGACTTTATGCGCTACAGCCGGCAAATCCTGCTCGGCGATATCGCCATTGAAGGCCAGCAAAAGCTGCTCGCGAGTCATGTGCTGATCGTGGGTTTAGGCGGGTTAGGCTCGCCTGCCGCGCTGTATCTGGCGGGAGCAGGCATCGGCAAACTGACGCTGGTAGACGATGACGACATTCATCTGAGCAATTTGCAGCGCCAGATTCTATTTACCACCGATGATATCGCGCGTTCAAAATCTCAGGTTGCCCAGCAGCGCCTGACACAGCTCAACCCGGATATCGAACTGGTATCACTCCAGCAGCGACTAAAAGGCGAGGCACTGCGGCATGCGGTAGCACACGCAGATGTGGTGCTCGATTGTACCGATAACATGGCCACGCGCCAGGAAATTAACGCCGCCTGCGTGGCGCTCAACACTCCGTTAATTTCCGCCAGCGCCGTCGGCTTTGGCGGCCAGCTAATGGTCCTCACGCCACCGTGGGAACAAGGCTGTTACCGCTGCCTGTGGCCGGACGATGTCGAGCCTGAACGCAACTGCCGTACCGCCGGTATCGTCGGACCGGTTGTTGGCGTGATGGGCACCTTGCAGGCGCTGGAGGCGATTAAATTACTCAGCGGTATTGAGACGCCCAGCGGAGAGCTACGCCTCTTTGACGGTAAAACCAGCCAGTGGCGCAGCCTGGCGCTGCGTCGCGCCAGCGGCTGTCCGGTATGCGGAGGGCAGCATGCAAATTCAATTCAATGATGAGCCGATGCAGTGCGCCGCAGGGCAAACCGTCAGCGGGCTGCTTATCCAGCTCAACCAGCTCAAACCGGGCGCAGCGTTGGCGCTCAATCAGCAGATCCTGCCGCGCGAGCAGTGGGAACAGCAAATCGTGCAGGAAGGCGACCAGATCCTGCTTTTTCAGGTTATTGCAGGGGGTTGAGATGTTACGTATTGCCGACAAAACGTTTGATTCACATCTGTTCACCGGTACCGGGAAGTTTGCCTCATCGCAACTGATGGTCGAGGCAATTCGCGCTTCCGGCAGCCAGTTGGTGACGCTGGCGATGAAGCGCGTGGACCTGCGCCAGCACAACGATGCGATTCTGGCGCCGCTGATTGAAGCGGGCGTCACGCTGCTGCCCAATACCTCCGGGGCGAAAACCGCCGAAGAGGCGATCTTCGCCGCGCAACTGGCGCGGGAAGCGCTGGGTACCCACTGGCTGAAATTAGAAATCCACCCGGATGCCCGCTGGCTGCTGCCGGATCCGATCGAAACGCTGAAAGCCGCCGAGGCGCTGGTGAAGCAGGGTTTTGTGGTGCTGCCGTACTGCGGCGCGGATCCGGTGCTGTGCAAACGGCTGGAAGAGGTCGGCTGCGCGGCGGTGATGCCGCTCGGCGCGCCTATCGGTTCGAATCAGGGGCTGGAAACCAAAGCGATGCTGGAGATTATTATCCAGCAGTCCACCGTGCCGGTGGTGGTCGACGCCGGGATCGGCGTGCCCAGCCATGCGGCGCAGGCGCTGGAAATGGGCGCTGATGCGGTGCTGGTCAACACGGCGATTGCCGTGGCGGACGATCCGGTGATGATGGCAACCGCTTTCCGCCTGGCTGTAGAAGCGGGAGTACTGGCGCGTCAGGCGGTGCCGGGTAATCGTAGCACCTACGCCAGCGCCACCAGCCCGCTCACCGGATTTCTGGAGCCCCTGTCATGAAAACCTTCAGCGACCGTTGGCGGCAACTGGAGTGGGACGATATTCGCCTGCGCATCAATGGTAAAACCGCCGCCGACGTGGAGCGCGCGCTGAACGCCGCGCATCTTAGTCGGGACGATTTGATGGCGTTGCTCTCCCCCGCCGCCGCCGATTATCTGGAACCGATGGCGCAGCGGGCACAAAGGCTGACCCGACAACGCTTTGGCAACACCGTCAGTTTCTACGTGCCGCTTTATCTCTCAAACCTCTGTGCCAACGACTGCACCTACTGCGGCTTCTCCATGAGCAACCGCATCAAGCGTAAGACGCTGGATGAGGCTGAAATTGCCCGCGAGTGCGCCGCCATCCGGGCGCTGCACTTTGAGCACCTTCTGCTGGTGACCGGCGAGCACCAGAGCAAAGTCGGCATGGACTATTTCCGCCGCCATCTCCCGGCCATTCGCCGCCAGTTTTCCTCGCTACATATGGAAGTGCAGCCGCTGGCAACCGAGGAGTATGCCGAGCTCAAGACGCTGGGGCTGGATGGCGTGATGGTGTATCAGGAGACCTATCACGAAGGGATGTATGCCCGGCATCATCTCAAGGGAAAAAAGCAGGACTTCTTCTGGCGACTCGACACCCCGGACCGGCTCGGCCAGGCCGGGATTGATAAAATCGGCCTCGGCGCGCTGATTGGCTTGTCCGATAGCTGGCGGGTTGACTGTTTTATGGTCGCTGAGCATCTGCTGTGGCTCCAGCAACGTTACTGGAAAAGCCGCTACGCCATCTCCTTCCCCCGCCTGCGGCCCTGTGCAGGTGGAATTGAACCGGCATCGCTGATGGACGAGCGTCAGTTGGTACAGACCATCTGCGCCTTCCGCTTGTTTTCGCCAGATACGGAGTTGTCGCTATCTACCCGTGAATCTCCGTGGTTCCGCGATCGCGTGATTCCGTTGGCGATCAACAACGTTAGCGCATTCTCAAAAACGCAGCCCGGCGGCTACGCCGATAATCATCCTGAGCTTGAGCAGTTTTCTCCTCACGATGGCAGGACGCCTGACGAAGTGGCCGGCGCGCTCGCCGCTCGCGGACTTCAGCCGGTATGGAAAGATTGGGACAGCTGGCTGGGGCGTGGGATCCAGCGCTAAAAGTCGTCTACACTTATTCAGGACGAGGAAATTAACCTCGTCCTATTCCTAATTATTGACGGAATAATATTTCATAAAAACCGATTGGTACTAGCAATTTAATCTAAAGATGTAGATTAAATACTCATATTTAATTCAATACCGTATAATTATTGAGTCAAAAATATGTGTATGAAATTGCAGTGCCAGTTTTCGCTGGTTTTCGGCAATTTGCCCAGGAATGGAAACCATGATGAGTTCTCACAGCAGAAGGCTGTCATTTACCACACCGATCTTTATTAGCTTTGCCGGCATTATTCTGTGTTTTGTCATCATCGCTACGCTAGTTACGATTATTCAACGTAACGATATTATTCGTGATTATCATAGTATTAACCGCAATTTTACCCATAACCTGGCGGTCAATTACACCGAATCTATCCTGCACGAAAACGATTATATTCTGGGCCGTGCTGCAACCTATTTAGCTCGCAACGATGAGCTGAACAGGATCGTAAATATCAATCCAGAGCAAGGGTTGCAATCCATGATGCAGCTTCTGTCGATGATGCCGACGGTCTCATCGCTATCCATCGCGGATACTGAAGGACATTACCTGCGTGCTCCGCAGGCGGTTGAGCGCCAGAACTCGCCGGTTTTCAATGCCACCACCCGCCCCTGGTTTGTGCATCAGGGAGACGTGGGGATCTTCAGCCGCTATACCCAACCTTATACCGACTTTTTTACTCAACAGCAGACCGTTACGTTGGCAAAACCGGTGATCTCAACCGATGGCAAACTGAGGGGAACGCTGGCGTTCCACTTTGATTTAGCTGCCATGAGCCATACCCTGCGCCAGATGAGGCCGCCGGTACAGGGGGAGTTCTTCGTGGTTAACCGCCAGGGGCTGGCGCTGCTGCATCCGGACAGCGGCAAGCTTTTCCAGCCGGTGGTTTCCGAGCAGTTGCTCGGCAGTATGACGGCTGGCGAAGGAGAAGTGTTCGATAAGGCTACCCGGACCTGGTATTACTACTACTCGTTCAGCAATCCCGACTGGTTTGTGATTTATAAAGTCACGGGTCATACGCTCAGCGTGCTGGCGCAGCATGAGAGCATCATCATTTCGTGGGGCTTCGCGCTGGCAGGTCTGATTATCATCACCTTCGGCCTGTATTTACGCCACGCTTCCCGCGGCATCCTGATGAACATCATCAACGCTATCAAGACAGGTGATACCAAGCGCGCGCCGGGCCTTGAGGTGATGTTGCATAAAGCCATTGAAACCAACAAAGAACGCGAGCAAGCCTACGTGCGCCAGGCCACCGTCGATTCACTCACCGGCTGTAAGAACCGCTGGGCCTTTGACACCGACATCACCGCGCTGATGAACGCGCGTCAGTCATTTGCGCTGGCGTTGGTTGATATCGATAACTTTAAATCGATCAACGATACCTGGGGTCATCTCAGCGGCGATATTGTGCTACGCAGCGTGGCGCGCGAAGGGATTGCCATCTTACAGGCGCATGGTCTGTCGCTCTACCGTTACGGCGGCGAGGAGTTTGCGGTCATTTTCCCCGCCGAGCACGTTGCTGAGTCTGCCGCGCTGCTTGAGCTGTGGCGGATGAACGTCGCCAACCGAACATGGCGTGAGGAAGGTTTGCATGTCACCTTCAGCGCCGGGCTTGGCGAGTGGCATATGGAAACGCTGGATCATCTGGTCTCCAGCGTCGACGAGGCGCTCTACCGTGCTAAACGGCAGGGCAAAAACCGTATCGAGCGAACCTCAGAAGCCTGACGCTTTTGCCCCGTGATAGAAAACCCGCTTTGCGGGTTTTTTTATATCTTCATCGCACGGAAATGTAACCGGTTTCAGTTTTTTGAGACGATCTTTGTGATGGCTTACACACAATCGTCGCAAAGCGGTTGTTGATCGTTTCAGCTCGCGATAAACATGAGTCATCACGGGTCATGAGGGAGCATTATGAAGAATATCGTTTTATGCTGCGCTGCAGGTATGTCCACCAGCATGCTGGTTCAACGTATGAAGGATGCAGCTCAGAAGAAAGGGGTTGAAGTCTCAATTAAAGCCGTACCAGTGGCCGAATTCAAAGCGAACATCAACGAAGCAGATATCGTTCTGCTCGGTCCGCAGGTGAAGTACGAGCAGGCTAAACTGCAGGCTCTGGCAGATCCTCTGGGCAAGAAAGTCGCGGTCATCGATATGATGGACTACGGCATGATGAAAGGCGACGTTGTGCTTGAGAAAGCCCTTAAGTTAATGGAGTGAGAAAGACGTGGAAGATTTAGAATCAATCATCATGGAACTGCTGGTCAACGCCGGTGCCGCACGTAGTTCTGCATTAACCGCATTACAGCTGGCACGCAAAAGCGACTTCGAAGGCGCAGAAAAAGCGATGGAAGAGTCCCGCGAGTTTGTCAAACTGGCTCACGGTATACAGACTCAGCTGATTGGCATCGACGAAGGCACGGGCAAGCTGCCGGTTAACCTGATTACCGTTCACTCTCAGGATCACCTGATGAACGCGATGGTTATCCAGGACCTGGCAACCGACATGATTGAGCTGTATCGCCGTATTCCACTCGTTAGCTAAGCGCACAACAACGGAATAGAAAAGGCACCCAATTGGGTGCCTTTTGCTTTTGTAAGCCGGATAAGGCGACGCATCCATCCGGGAATGTGCTCTATGATTACCTGATGTCGCTGCGCTTATCGGGCCTACCGGAACCATAAAAAAGGCCAGTCCGAAGACTGGCCTTTTCAACTTATCGCACTAGCGTGAACGATTAGTCGTTATCAGAACCACCCAGACCTGCGTTCAGCAGTTCTGCCAGGCTCGCGGTCGCTTCTTCTGCGCTAACCTGCGGCGCAACAGAAACTTCACCCGCCGCACGGCGACGGATACGATCCTGGTGGTACGCATAACCGGTACCAGCCGGGATCAGACGACCCACGATAACGTTCTCTTTCAGGCCGCGCAGTTCGTCGCGTTTGCCCGCAACGGCTGCTTCGGTCAGCACGCGAGTGGTCTCCTGGAACGATGCCGCGGAGATGAAGGACTCGGTTGCCAGAGACGCTTTGGTGATACCCAGCAGATCGCGGGAGAAGGTTGCACCCACTTTGCCGTTCGCTTCCAGCTCGCGGTTAGCGATCTTGACGCGGGAGTATTCAACCTGCTCGCCTTCCAGGAAGTCGGAGCTACCAGCGCTTTCGATGGTGGCTTTACGCAGCATCTGACGAACGATAACTTCGATGTGTTTATCGTTAATCTTAACGCCCTGCAGACGGTATACGTCCTGCACTTCGTTAACGATGTAACGAGTAACAGCATGTACGCCACGCAGACGCAGGATGTCGTGCGGTGCTTCCGGACCGTCGGAAACCACGTCACCACGTTCTACACGTTCACCTTCGAACACGTTGAGCTGACGCCATTTCGGAATCATCTCTTCGTAAGGTTCGCTACCGTCTACCGGAGTGATAACCAGACGACGTTTGCCTTTGGTTTCTTTACCGAAGGAAATGATGCCGCTGATTTCAGCCAGGATTGCCGGCTCTTTCGGACGACGTGCTTCGAACAGGTCGGCAACGCGCGGCAGACCACCGGTGATGTCCTTGGTACCGCCGGATTCCTGCGGAACACGGGCCAGGGTGTCACCAGAACTGATCTGTACGCCATCATCCAGCTGAACAATCGCTTTACCCGGCAGGAAGTACTGAGCAGGCATATCGGTGCCTGGGATCAGAACGTCGTTGCCCTGAGCATCAACAATTTTCAGTGCCGGACGCAGGTCTTTACCACCCGCAGTACGCTCTGCAGAATCCAGAACCACCAGAGAAGACAGACCGGTCAGCTCGTCGGTCTGACGAGTAATGGTCTGGCCGTCGATCATGTCAGTGAAGCGAACAAAACCGCTTACTTCGGTGATAACCGGCATGGTGTGCGGATCCCAGTTTGCAACGGTTTCGCCGCCGGCAACCTGTTCGCCATCACCTTTCGCCATAACGGAGCCGTAAGGCACTTTATAGCTTTCTTTGGTACGGCCGAATTCGTCGATCAGTTTCAGCTCGGTGTTACGGGAAGTGATAACCAGTTTACCGCTGGAGTTCACAACCGACTTCGCGTTGCTGAGCTTGATGCTACCTTTGTTCTTAACCTGGATGCTGGATTCAGCAGCCGCACGAGATGCCGCACCACCGATGTGGAACGTACGCATCGTCAGCTGTGTACCCGGCTCACCGATGGACTGTGCAGCGATAACGCCGATAGCCTCACCTTTGTTGATGATGTGGCCACGCGCCAGGTCACGACCGTAGCAGTGCGCACATACACCAAAGTCGGTGTCACAGGATACAACGGAGCGAACCTTCACGGAGTCAACGGAGTTAACTTCCAGCAGGTCACACCACTGTTCGTTCAGCAGCGTGTTACGCGGAACCAGAATGTCCGCGGTACCCGGCTTCAGAACGTCTTCAGCAGTCACACGACCCAGTACGCGATCGCGCAGCGGCTCTTTAACGTCACCACCCTCGATAACCGGGGTCATGGTGATGCCTTCCAGGGTGCCACAGTCGTCTTCAGTAACAACCAGGTCCTGTGCAACGTCAACCAGACGACGCGTCAGATAACCGGAGTTCGCTGTTTTCAGTGCGGTATCCGCCAGACCTTTACGCGCACCGTGCGTGGAGATGAAGTACTGGAGTACGTTCAGACCTTCACGGAAGTTCGCGGTGATTGGCGTTTCGATGATGGAGCCATCTGGCTTCGCCATCAGACCACGCATACCTGCCAGCTGACGAATCTGTGCAGCAGAACCACGCGCACCGGAGTCGGCCATCATGTAGATGCTGTTGAAGGAAACCTGCTGCTCTTCTTCGCCGTTACGGTTAATAACGGTTTCAGTTTGCAGGTTATCCATCATCGCTTTGGATACACGATCGTTCGCCGCGGCCCAGATATCGATAACTTTGTTATAGCGTTCGCCAGCGGTTACCAGACCAGACTGGAACTGTTCCTGAATCTCAGCAACTTCCGCTTCCGCTTCGCTGATGATTTCGTATTTCTTCTCCGGAATCACCATGTCGTCGATACCAACAGACGCACCTGAACGGGCTGCATAGGCAAAGCCGGTGTACATGGTCTGGTCAGCAAAGATAACGGTCGGTTTCAGGCCCAGAATGCGGTAACAGGTGTTCAGCATTTTGGAGATCGCTTTTTTACCCAGCGGCTGGTTCACAATAGAGAACGGCAGACCTTTAGGAACGATCATCCACAGAATGGCACGACCAACGGTAGTGTCTTTCAGTGTGGTTTTTGCTACGAACTCGCCGTTCTCGTCTTTTTCGTATTCAGTGATACGAACTTTAACGCGAGCGTGCAGTTCAGCCTGGCCAGAGCGGTACAGACGTTCCGCTTCTTTCGGGCCAGTCAGCACCATGCCTTCGCCTTTGGCGTTGATTTTGTCACGGGTCATGTAGTACAGACCCAATACCACGTCCTGAGACGGAACGATGATTGGCTCGCCGTTCGCTGGAGACAGGATGTTGTTGGTAGACATCATCAGTGCACGCGCTTCCAACTGGGCTTCCAGCGTCAGCGGTACGTGAACAGCCATCTGGTCACCATCGAAGTCGGCGTTATATGCCGCACAAACCAGCGGGTGCAGCTGGATAGCTTTACCTTCGATCAGTACCGGTTCAAAGGCCTGGATACCCAGACGGTGCAGTGTTGGTGCACGGTTCAGCATCACCGGGTGTTCGCGGATAACTTCGTCCAGGATATCCCAAACGACAGCTTCTTCGCGCTCAACCATTTTCTTCGCGGCTTTGATGGTGGTGGCCAGGCCACGCAGTTCCAGTTTGCCGTAGATGAACGGTTTGAACAGCTCCAGTGCCATTTTCTTCGGCAGACCGCACTGATGCAGACGCAGGTATGGACCTACGGTGATTACAGAACGACCGGAGTAGTCAACACGCTTACCGAGCAGGTTCTGACGGAAACGACCCTGCTTACCTTTGATCATGTCGGCCAAAGATTTCAGAGGACGTTTGTTAGAACCGGTGATCGCACGACCGCGACGACCGTTATCCAGCAGGGCGTCGACCGCTTCCTGCAGCATACGTTTTTCGTTGCGTACGATGATGTCCGGCGCAGCCAGATCCAGCAGACGTTTCAGACGGTTGTTACGGTTAATGACGCGACGATACAGATCGTTCAGGTCAGAAGTCGCGAAACGACCACCATCCAGCGGAACCAGCGGACGCAGATCTGGCGGCAGAACCGGCAGAACGGTCAGGATCATCCACTCTGGCTTGTTACCAGACTGTACGAACGCTTCCAGCAGTTTGATACGCTTGGTCAGCTTTTTACGCTTGGTTTCGGAGTTGGTTTCGTTCAGCTCTTCACGCAGAGTTTCACACTCTTGCTCCAGATCCATGCTCTTCAGCAGGGCCTGGATAGCTTCCGCACCCATCTTCGCGTCGAATTCGTCACCGAACTCTTCCAGCGCGTCCAGATACTGCTCTTCAGTCAGGATCTGTTGACGTTCCAGGTTGGTCATACCGCCTTCGATAACCACATAAGATTCGAAGTACAGTACGCGTTCGATATCGCGCAGCGGCATATCGAGCAGCAGACCGATACGGGACGGCAGCGATTTCAGGAACCAGATGTGAGCAGTCGGACATGCCAGCTCGATGTGGCCCATGCGCTCACGGCGCACTTTGGTCTGGGTCACTTCAACGCCGCACTTCTCACAGATCACACCGCGGTGTTTCAGGCGCTTGTACTTACCGCACAGGCACTCGTAGTCTTTTACCGGCCCAAAGATACGGGCGCAGAAAAGGCCGTCACGCTCAGGCTTGAACGTACGGTAGTTGATGGTTTCCGGCTTTTTAACTTCACCGAAAGACCATGAACGGATCATGTCTGGCGAAGCCAGAGCAATTTTGATCGCATCAAACTCTTCGGTTTTAGTCTGCGCTTTCAGAAACTTTAATAAATCTTTCACGGATTTGCTCCCGTCGGAGTTAGCACAATCCACTGCCGGGAATTACCCCGGCAGCAGTGACCTGTTTGAGCGAGGATTACTCGTCTTCCAGTTCGATGTTGATGCCCAGCGAGCGGATTTCTTTCAACAGTACGTTGAAGGATTCCGGCATGCCCGGTTCCATCTGATGGTTGCCATCTACGATGTTCTTATACATCTTAGTACGGCCGTTCACGTCATCAGACTTAACGGTGAGCATTTCTTGCAGGGTGTAGGCGGCGCCGTAAGCTTCCAGCGCCCACACTTCCATCTCCCCGAAGCGCTGACCACCGAACTGCGCCTTACCACCCAGCGGCTGCTGAGTAACCAGGCTGTAAGAACCGGTGGAACGCGCGTGCATCTTGTCGTCGACCAGGTGGTTCAGTTTCAGCATGTACATGTAACCTACGGTTACCGGACGCTCGAACTGTTCACCGGTACGGCCGTCGAACAGGGTGATCTGACCGGAAGTCGGCAGGTCGCCCAGCTGCAGCAGTTCTTTAATTTCCGCTTCTTTCGCACCGTCGAATACCGGCGTTGCGATCGGCATACCTTTACGCAGGTTTTCAGCCAGACGCAGAACTTCATCATCGCTGAAGGTGCTCAGGTCGACTTTCTGACGAACGTCGGCGCCCAGATCGTAAGCACGCTGGATGAACTCGCGCAGTTTAGCGACTTCCTGCTGCTGTTTCAGCATGGCGTTGATCTTATCGCCGATACCTTTCGCAGCCATACCCAGGTGGGTTTCAAGGATCTGACCGATGTTCATACGCGATGGTACGCCCAGCGGGTTCAGAACGATATCTACCGGCGTACCGTTAGCATCGTGCGGCATATCTTCGATCGGGTTGATCTTGGAGATAACACCCTTGTTACCGTGACGACCTGCCATTTTGTCACCAGGCTGGATACGGCGTTTAACGGCCAGGTATACCTTAACAATCTTCAGCACGCCCGGTGCCAGATCGTCGCCTTGGGTGATTTTGCGGCGTTTCGCTTCGAGTTTCTTCTCAAACTCGTGCTTCAGTTCGTCGTACTGTTCAGCCAGCTGTTCCAGCTGATTCTGTTTCTCTTCGTCGGTCAGGCCGAGCTCCAGCCAGCGATCGCGAGGCAGTTTGTCGAGCTTCTCAGCTTCAACACCACCGGCAACCAGCACAGCGTAGATACGGCTGAACAGGCCAGCTTCGAGGATCTGCAGTTCTTCAGACAGGTCTTTCTTAGCCTGCTTCAGCTGCATCTCTTCGATTTCCAGCGCACGTTTGTCTTTTTCTACGCCATCGCGAGTAAAGACCTGAACGTCGATAACGGTACCGGAAACGCTGTTTGGTACGCGCAGAGAAGAGTCTTTAACGTCAGACGCTTTCTCACCGAAGATCGCACGCAGCAGCTTCTCTTCTGGCGTCAGCTGGGTTTCACCTTTCGGCGTTACCTTACCAACCAGAATGTCGCCACCGGTGACTTCTGCACCAATGTAAACGATACCGGATTCATCCAGTTTGGAGAGCGCAGCTTCACCCACGTTCGGGATGTCGGCGGTGATCTCTTCCGGCCCCAGCTTGGTGTCACGGGACACACAGGCCAGTTCCTGAATGTGGATGGTGGTGAAACGGTCTTCCTGAACAACACGCTCGGATACGAGGATGGAGTCTTCGAAGTTGTAACCGTTCCATGGCATGAATGCCACGCGCATGTTCTGACCCAGCGCCAGCTCACCCAGGTCGGTGGACGGGCCATCTGCCAGCACGTCGCCGCGCTCGATTGGCTCACCCAGAGACACGCAAGGCATCTGGTTAATACAGGTGTTCTGGTTAGAACGGGTGTATTTGGTCAGGTTGTAGATGTCGATACCCGCTTCGCCCGGATACATCTCGTCTTCGTTAACTTTGATAACGATACGGGATGCGTCGACGTACTGAACGGTACCGCCACGCTTAGCCACTGCAGTAACACCGGAGTCGACGGCTACAGCACGTTCCATACCGGTACCAACCAGCGGCTTATCAGCACGCAGAGTTGGAACGGCCTGACGTTGCATGTTCGCACCCATCAATGCACGGTTGGCGTCATCGTGTTCCAGGAACGGGATCAGGGACGCACCGACGGATACCACCTGCTGGGTGGATACGTCCATGTAGTCAACCTGGTCGCGGCTGAACAAGCTGGATTCGCCTTTGCTACGGCAGGTAACCAGATCTTCTACAAAGTGGCCTTCGTCATCCAGGTTGGAGTTCGCCTGAGCGATAACGTAGTTGCCTTCTTCGATAGCAGACAGGTAATGAATTTCGTCGGTTACAACACCGTCGGTCACTTTACGGTACGGAGTCTCAAGGAAGCCGTATTCGTTCGTCTGTGCGTACACGGACAGGGAGTTGATCAGACCGATGTTCGGACCTTCAGGCGTTTCGATTGGACATACGCGACCGTAGTGAGTCGGGTGTACGTCTCGAACTTCGAAGCCTGCGCGCTCACGGGTCAGACCGCCCGGGCCGAGTGCGGAGATACGACGTTTGTGCGTAATCTCAGACAGCGGGTTGTTCTGGTCCATAAACTGAGACAGCTGGCTGGAACCGAAGAACTCTTTCACTGCTGCGGAAATCGGTTTGGCGTTGATCATATCCTGAGGCATCAGGGTATCCAGATCGCCCAGAGACAGACGCTCTTTCACCGCACGCTCTACACGTACCAGGCCAACGCGGAACTGGTTTTCCGCCATTTCGCCTACGGAACGGATACGACGGTTGCCGAGGTGGTCGATATCATCGACTTCGCCTTTACCGTTACGGATATCGATGAGCTTCTTCATCACTTCGATGATGTCGTCTTTGCTCAGGATACCGGAACCTTCGATTTCATCGCGCAGCAGAGAACGGTTGAACTTCATACGACCAACCGCAGACAGGTCATAGCGGTCTTCGGAGAAGAACAGGTTCTCGAACAGGCTTTCAGCAGCTTCGCGAGTCGGCGGCTCACCAGGGCGCATCATGCGGTAGATTTCTACCAGCGCGCTCAGACGATCGTTGGTTGGGTCGACGCGTACAGTTTCAGAAATGTAGGCACCGTGGTCCAGATCGTTAGTGAACAGCGTTTCGATACGCTTATGGCCAGACTGGCTCAGCTTAGCCAGCAGATCCAGACTCAGCTCCATGTTAGCCGGGCAGATCAGCTCGCCAGTAGATTCGTCAACGTAGTCTTTAGAAGCGACTTTGCCAGCGATGTACTCAACCGGAACTTCGATATGTTTGATATCGTCTTTTTCCAGCTGGCGAATGTGGCGCGCAGTAATACGGCGGCCTTTTTCAACGTACACTTTACCGTTCGCTTCGATGTCGAAGGACGCGGTTTCGCCACGCAGACGTTCTGGAATCAGCTCCATCTGCAGCTTGTTGTCGCGAATTTCGAAGACAACTTTCTCAAAGAACAGGTCAAGGATCTGCTCAGTGGTGTAGTTCAGCGCACGCAGGATGATGGTCGCAGGCAGTTTACGGCGACGGTCGATACGTACGAACAGGTTGTCCTTCGGATCGAATTCGAAGTCCAGCCAGGAACCACGGTAAGGAATGATGCGCGCGTTATACAGCACTTTACCCGAAGAGTGGGTTTTGCCTTTATCGGAGTCAAAGAAGACGCCTGGGCTACGATGCAGCTGAGAAACGATAACACGCTCAGTACCGTTGATAACAAAGGTACCGTTGTCGGTCATGAGCGGAATTTCGCCCATGTAGACTTCTTGTTCTTTAATGTCTTTGACGGTGCCTTCCGGCGCTTCGCGCTCGTAGATCACCAGACGCAGTTTTACGCGCAGCGGTGCGGAATAGGTCACGCCACGGATCTGACATTCCTGAACGTCAAAGACCGGTTCGCCAAGGCGGTAGCTGACGTATTGCAGCTCGGAGTTACCGCTGTAGCTTTTAATCGGGAATACGGAACGGAAAGCCGCTTCCAGACCATACTGACCTTCAGGATCTTGCTCGATAAACTTCTGGAACGAGTCAAGCTGGATAGAAAGGAGATATGGGACATCCAGTACTTGCGGACGTTTACCAAAATCCTTACGAATACGTTTTTTCTCGGTATAGGAGTAAACCATAGGGTTCCTCAGCTCGCTGACAAGTCGACGCATCTGTCCATGGGCAGACAGTTTGTGCAACACTATTTTGTTGACCGGAAAATGGAACACTTTCCGCAATACCTGTTGCTATCACGCTTAAACCATTTCATTGCGATTTACACAGAGCGAGCACCCTGTCGCAATATATTAAGTCGTCGATAGAAACATGCATTGTCAGGACAACCAGTAGTCAAACAGTGTGAAATGCTACTGGCGCCATACAGCGCAAAATGGCTGGTGACTAAAAAGTCACCAGCCATCGGCCTGATTACTCAGGCTTCAACCAGAAAAGTTGGCTTATTTAACTTCAACTTCAGCGCCAGCTTCTTCCAGAGATTTTTTCAGTGCTTCAGCGTCATCTTTGCTCACGCCTTCTTTCAGAGCGGCCGGAGCAGATTCTACCAGGTCTTTAGCTTCTTTCAGACCCAGGCCAGTTGCGCCACGTACTGCTTTGATTACAGCAACTTTGTTAGCGCCAGCAGCTTTCAGAATTACGTCGAATTCAGTTTTTTCTTCAGCAGCTTCAGCCGGGCCAGCAGCTACAGCTACAGCAGCAGCAGCGGAAACACCGAATTTTTCTTCCATTGCAGAGATCAGCTCAACAACGTCCATTACGGACATAGCGGATACTGCTTCAATGATTTGATCTTTAGTGATAGACATTTAAATTGTTCCTGAATATCAGAATAAGTTTATACGTAAGCAGATGCTTTACAAAGATAACTGCGATTAAGCAGCTTCTTTCGCATCGCGTACAGCAGCCAGAGTGCGAACCAGTTTGCCAGCCGAAGCTTCTTTCATGGTTGCCATCAGGCGTGCAATTGCTTCTTCGTAGGTCGGCAGAGTTGCCAGGCGGTCGATCTGAGACGCCGGGATCAGCTCACCTTCAAAGGCTGCAGCTTTGACCTCAAATTTTGCATTCGCTTTCGCGAACTCTTTGAACAGACGAGCAGCAGCGCCCGGGTGTTCCATAGAGTATGCAATCAGGGTCGGACCAACAAACGTGTCTTTCAGGCACTCGAACTGAGTACCTTCAACGACGCGACGCAGCAGGGTGTTACGAACAACACGCATGTATACGCCAGCTTCACGACCTGCTTTACGCAGTTCAGTCATTTTATCTACAGTTACGCCACGGGAATCCGCAACTACTGCAGACAGCGCGCCTTTGGCTACTTCGCTGACTTCAGCAACAATCGCTTGTTTGTCTTGAAGATTTAAAGCCATTAGCTTTGCTCCTGGATGTTTGCCAGAGCTTATGCTCTGGAACTCACTTCACTCATCTCAACGAGAAGAGCGTCTTAATACGGTGAGCAGAAACAAGCCAAAGAGTACTTTAAAAAATAATCTTAGCGTTCTGTCACCGTCTACGCAGGGCATTAAGTTTCTTGCGAAACACCTGCGGTCTTCGACGGAGGCCTGGATAGGCCAGGCTCCAACGAACAAATCTTTTTAGCTGCTAACTTTTGTTAGCAAACGTGGGGGTAAGATTGTAGACAAAATCACCGCCCACGTAAAGGCATTAGTTTGCAGCAGCGCTCAGGCCAGCCTGGTCAACTGCAACACCCGCACCCATGGTGGTGGAGATGCTAACTTTCTTGATGTACACGCCTTTCGCCTGAGTCGGTTTTGCTTTTTTCAGCGCAACCAGCAGAGCTTCCAGGTTTTCTTTCAGTTTGTCAGCGTCAAAGTCCACTTTACCGATGGTGGTGTGGATGATGCCGTTTTTGTCGTTACGGTAACGAACCTGACCCGCTTTAGCGTTCTTAACCGCTTCAGCAACGTTCGGCGTTACAGTACCAACTTTCGGGTTTGGCATCAGGCCGCGTGGGCCCAGAACCTGACCCAGCTGGCCAACAACGCGCATTGCATCCGGGGAAGCAATAACAACGTCGAAGTTCATTTCGCCTTTCTTGATCTGTTCAGCCAGATCTTCCATACCTACCAGCTCAGCGCCAGCAGCTTTAGCTGCTTCAGCGTTCGGGCCCTGGGTAAATACGGCAACGCGAACAGAACGGCCAGTACCGTGCGGCAGTACAGTTGCACCACGTACGTTCTGGTCAGATTTACGAGCGTCGATGCCGAGGTTAACGGCAACGTCAACGCTTTCGTTGAATTTAGCAGTGGCCAGCTCTTTCAGCAGAGAGATAGCTTCGTTGATGTCGTACTGTTTAGTTGCATCAACTTTTTCACGGATCACGCGCATACGCTTGGTCAGTTTAGCCATTTCTTAGTCCTCCACTACCAGGCCCATGGAACGTGCAGTACCTTCGATGGAGCGAGTCATCGCTTCAATGTCGGCACCGGTCATGTCGGCAGCTTTGGTCTGCGCGATTTCCTGCAGCTGAGCGCGGGAAATTTTACCTACTTTGTCTTTGTTCGGCTTACCGGAACCAGACTTAATACCAGCCGCTTTCTTCAGCAGAACTGCTGCCGGAGGCGTTTTGGTAATGAAGGTGAAAGAACGGTCAGCGTAAACTGTGATAACAACCGGAATCGGCAGACCTTTTTCGATGGAATCAGTCTTCGCGTTGAACGCTTTGCAGAATTCCATGATGTTAACACCCTGTTGACCCAGAGCAGGACCAACCGGCGGACTCGGGTTTGCCATACCAGCTGCAACCTGCAGCTTAACGTAGGCTTGGACTTTCTTAGCCATTCTAAAATCCTCTAATTGGGTAATAGCGCCTCAAGGAGGCTCCCCGTGAATAAAAATCGTTTTACAGGCCGTGGCCCATAAAAACAAAAGGCGCGAAATTGTATGTCAATTTCGCGCCCTATGCAACGATTAGATCGATGCTTTTTTGATCGCAGCCTTACGCTTTCTCAACCTGAGCGAAGTCCAGCTCTACCGGGGTCGCACGACCGAAGATAGAAACAGACACTTTCAGGCGAGACTTCTCGTAATCCACTTCTTCGACCACGCCGTTGAAGTCAGCGAACGGACCGTCGTTAACGCGAACCATTTCACCCGGTTCAAACAGCGTTTTCGGACGCGGCTTATCACCAACCTGCTGCAGGCGGTTCATAATCGCATCAACTTCTTTATCGCTGATTGGCGCCGGACGGTCAGAGGTACCGCCGATAAAGCCCATTACGCGCGGAACGCTGCGCACCAGGTGCCAGCTCGCGTCGTTCATCACCATCTGAACTAATACGTAGCCAGGGAAGAATTTGCGCTCGCTCTTACGACGCTGGCCGCCACGGATTTCAACCACTTCTTCGGTCGGAACCATGACTTCGCCAAACAGCTCTTCCATGTTGTGTAATTTGATATGCTCGCGCAGCGAAGTCGCTACACGGCCTTCGAAACCGGAAAACGCCTGAACGACGTACCAACGCTTTTTAGGTGCTTCAGACATCTTAGAACCTCAGGCCAGTGATAAAGGATACCAGGCGAACCAGAATACCATCCAGTCCCCACAGGATCAGTGACATTACCGCAGTGACCGCCGCAACGATCAGCGTAGTGTGCAGCGTTTCCTGGCGAGTCGGCCAAATCACCTTACGAACTTCCGTTCTCGCTTCACGAGCAAACGCAACGGTCGCTTTGCCTTTCGTCGTCAACAGCGCGACACCACCCGCTGCAGCAATAATAATTACTACGGCCAGCGCACGCAGCGGCAGCATCATGTCGCGATAAAGGTAGTTACCCACAATTGCGACAATCAGCAATACGGCAACAACGACCCACTTCATCGCTTCCAGGCCGCGCCCGCTCCCTTGAGCTTCGGTATTCGCACTCATAAACCAACCTGTCAGAAGTATTCTACAAACATTTCCACCCCGCGATTGCGAGGCGATCCAAACCGAAATAAGTTTCGGACTAAACGCCCTCTACAGAGCCTGTCTCAGCAATGATTATGGCAAAAATAATCACTGATGAGCCAGGTTCTGGTTCGACAGCGTACAAAAAGGGCATCAAATGATGCCCTTTTATTGCGCATTGCGTCAAATGTTATCAGCAATTAGCTCATTACTTTGGCAACAACGCCCGCGCCAACGGTACGACCGCCTTCACGGATTGCGAAACGCAGACCATCGTCCATCGCGATCGGGTGGATCAGGGTAACAACCATTTTGATGTTGTCGCCCGGCATTACCATCTCTACGCCTTCCGGCAGTTCGATGGTACCAGTCACGTCAGTAGTACGGAAGTAGAACTGCGGACGGTAGCCTTTGAAGAACGGAGTATGACGGCCGCCTTCGTCTTTGGACAGGATGTACACTTCAGATTCGAACTTGGTGTGCGGCTTGATAGAGCCCGGCTTAGCCAGTACCTGACCACGTTCGATTTCTTCACGTTTGATACCACGCAGCAGAACACCAACGTTCTCACCACCTGACGACCCAGCAGGATGTGCTCACGAGTCTGCGGCATCGGGCCGTCAGTCGCAGCAACAACCAGGATCGCGCCGTCCATCTGAGCAGCACCGGTGATCATGTTTTTAACATAGTCGGCGTGCCCCGGGCAGTCTACGTGTGCGTAGTGACGGGTCGGGGTGTCGTATTCAACGTGGGAGGTGTTGATGGTGATACCACGAGCTTTTTCTTCCGGTGCGTTATCGATCTGGTCGAAAGCACGAGCAGCACCGCCGTAGGTTTTAGCCAGAACGGTAGTGATTGCAGCGGTCAGGGTAGTTTTACCATGGTCAACGTGGCCGATAGTACCGACGTTGACGTGCGGTTTGGTACGTTCAAATTTTTCTTTAGACATCGATAGTCCCTCTAATACACGGATAAATCGGTGATATCACCACATCAACCAGACAAAACGCCTGAATTGTTGAATGCTTGAATTTGAACAGAGAGAAATGGGAGGGAGAAGAGAAGTGGTGCTGATACCCAGAGTCGAACTGGGGACCTCACCCTTACCAAGGGTGCGCTCTACCAACTGAGCCATATCAGCACGTCTGGAGCGGGCAGCGGGAATCGAACCCGCATCATCAGCTTGGAAGGCTGAGGTAATAGCCATTATACGATGCCCGCATCCTAAAACTCGGCTACCCAGTTCTTTCTGTGCCAAAGGAAAGAGATTTCTCCCTTTCCTTTGTTTGAGCTAGTTATTTTACCAACCAACTCTGGCTTCGCAATGCTTAGCCTGAAAGTGGTGGTGGGGGAAGGATTCGAACCTTCGAAGTCTGTGACGGCAGATTTACAGTCTGCTCCCTTTGGCCGCTCGGGAACCCCACCTGATGGTGCCGACTACCGGAATCGAACTGGTGACCTACTGATTACAAGTCAGTTGCTCTACCTACTGAGCTAAGTCGGCATCAAGTAGCGCGCATTCTATGGAGACCTGCGGAGACATGCAACTAAAAAATTGCATAAAATGTTCTATCGCTCACGTTTTGTGCATTTGCGCGTAAAAACTCAGCAAAACGTCGGTTTTACGTCCAAAAATCTCGCTGTGGATCGGATAGTCTCGCGATGCTTTGCTCGTCTTTAACGATATTCAGGGCGAAAGTTCAGGCTGGATAGCGTAGATTTTCGCATTGTCTTCTTTAGCGCTCTTTCTTCATTAATGGCAAATCGCCTGGTTGAGAGTAAACAGTGGCGTTTTCTCACGAAAGCGCCACTCATTTGGATTTTTTCTTCTTTTTATCTTCCATCTGGTGTTAACCTCCTGCCCATTGTCCTGATTAACTGAATGTGAAGCGTCGCGTGCAGTCAGCGTGGTAGCCAGAACATGCTTATGAGAAAACAAGAGCAAACGTTAATGACACCTTATCTACAGTTCAATCGTAGCCAGTGGGCAGCGCTGCGCGATTCCGTGCCAATGACCCTGACTGAAGGCGAAATTACGCGCTTAAAAGGTATCAACGAAGATCTGTCGCTGGAGGAAGTGGCGGAGATCTATTTGCCTTTGTCACGTTTATTGAACTTCTATATTAGTTCTAACCTGCGCCGCCAGGCGGTGCTGGAGCAGTTCCTTGGCACTAACGGCCAACGCATTCCTTATATCATCAGTATTGCCGGCAGCGTGGCGGTGGGTAAAAGTACGACCGCGCGCGTGTTACAGGCGCTGCTGAGTCGTTGGCCGGAACACCGCCGCGTCGAGCTGATCACCACCGACGGTTTCCTGCATCCTAACGAGGTGCTTAAAGAACGCGGCCTGATGAAGAAGAAAGGCTTCCCGCAGTCGTATGATATGCATCGACTGGTGAAATTCGTTTCTGACCTGAAGTCCGGGGTACCGAACGTTACCGCACCGGTCTATTCGCATCTGATTTATGACGTTATCCCTGATGGCGATAAAACGGTCACTCATCCCGATATTTTAATCCTTGAGGGATTAAACGTTCTGCAGAGCGGGATGGATTATCCGCACGATCCGCATCATGTATTTGTTTCCGACTTCGTTGATTTTTCTATTTATGTTGATGCGCCTGAAAAATTATTACAATCGTGGTATATCAACCGTTTCCTGAAATTCCGCGAAGGGGCCTTTACGGACCCGGATTCTTATTTCCATAACTATGCGCAGCTTTCTAAAGAGGAAGCCATTAACGTCGCGACATCACTGTGGAATGAAATTAACCTACGAAATCTAAACGAAAATATTCTACCAACGCGTGAGCGCGCAAGCCTGATTTTAACGAAAAGCGCTAACCACTCCGTTGAGCAAGTGCGGTTGCGGAAATAAAAAAGATAAAAGAAAAGGGAGCCGAAGCTCCCTTTTTTATTCGGCGCTGCGCAGCGAAATCTCACCGCCCATCCACGGTTTAATTACCCCATCTTGCTCAAGTAATAATGCTCCCTGAGTATCAATTCCACGGGAAATACCGAAGATTTCTTTATCACCGATAATCAGTTTCACCGGCCGATTAATAAAGTTATCTAATTTATCCCAGCGCGAGAGATATGGTGCCAGGCCTTCCTGCTCGAAGAGATGCAGCGCTTCATGCAGCTCATTAATTAAGCGCGCGGCCAAAACGTTACGATCAATGGTGATCCCCGCCTCTTGCAGGTTGATCCAACCCTGGTTAATCACATCGTTTTCAACACGACGCATAACCAGGTTAATGCCAGCACCAATGACGATTTGCGCGGCATCACCCGTCTTACCGGTCAGCTCAACGAGAATACCGGATAGTTTACGGTCATTCAGATACAGGTCATTTGGCCATTTCACCCGCACTTTATCCGCACCGAGATCCTGAAGGACTTCAGCCATCACAATACCAATCACCAGGCTCAGGCCAATCGCGGCGGCGGGCCCCTGCTCTAAACGCCAGTACATGGAAAGATACAGGTTAGCGCCAAACGGTGAGAACCATTTACGGCCGCGACGGCCACGGCCCGCCTGCTGGTATTCAGCGACGCATGCATCACCGGACTTCAGCTCACCAATACGATCGAGCAGATACTGGTTTGTCGAGTCGATAACCGGGAGAACCGCGACATCACCGTAATCAACCGCATTGCGAATACGTTCAGCATTCAGCAGTTGTATCGGTTCCGGTAAGCTATAGCCTTTACCAGGTACGGTAAAGACATCGACTCCCCAGTCACGCAGCGTCTGGATATGCTTGTTAATCGCCGCGCGGCTCATCCCCAACGTTTCGCCTAACTGCTCGCCGGAGTGAAAATCGCCGTCGGCCAGTAGTGAGATAAGCGTTAATGGCACCGTATTGTCTTTCATTGAATTACCTCAACCGCGTTCACTTCACCCGTAGAACCAATAAAGCGAACTTCAGGTTCCAGCCAGACGTTAAATTTGTCGCCCACCTGCTGGCGAACATAATGAGCCAGCTTCACCACATCGCCACTCCGGGCGTGATTGATATTCACCAGTACCAGCGCCTGCTGTTGGTGTACCGCTGCGCCGCCTTCAATGTGACCTTTCAACTGACACTGATCGATAAGCCAGCCAGCCGCCAGCTTAACGCTACCGTCCGCCTGTGGGTAATGAGGTGCTTTCGGGAAGTTCGCCAACAGCGTCTGTGCGTATTCTGCGCTGACCACGGGGTTTTTAAAGAAGCTGCCCGCGTTGCCGTTAATCTTAGGGTCCGGCAGTTTGGTCATGCGCATATGGCAGACTGAATCGAAAACCTCACGCGGAGTGACGGTTTGCGGATCCAGGCGTGTCAGATCGCCGTAAGTCAGCACCGGCCGCCATGCTTTGGCCAGGCGGAAGCCAACTGCAACAATCGCAAAACGATCCTGATACGCATGCTTGAAGATGCTATCCCGGTAACCAAACTGACATTCTGCGGCAGTGAGGCGTTTTCGCTCTCCGGTGGCCAGCTCAATACAGTCGACATACTCGCAAACGTGCTGTAATTCGACGCCGTAGGCGCCGATATTCTGAATAGGGGATGAACCTGCACAGCCAGGGATTAGCGCGAGGTTTTCGAGGCCAGGCATGTTGTTATCCAGCGCATAGCGAACCAACTGATGCCAGTTCTCGCCTGCGCCGACGTGTAGGTGCCAGGCGTCTGCGGTTTCATTGACCTCAATACCTTTGAGACGGTTAAGGATCACGGTACCGGAATAGTCTTCCAGAAACAGGACGTTACTTCCTTCACCCAGGATCATAACCGGCAGCCCTTCACGGGTTGCTTGCTGCCAGGCGCGCAAAAGTTGTTGTTCGTTTTCAGCGCATACGATGTGCTTTGCACAATGGTCAATGCCGAAGGTGTTCCAGGGTTTTAGGGAGTGGGTCATGGCTGCTTTCCTGATGCTAAATCGGCGATAGTTTACCGTATCTGCATGGGGAAGGCTTGCGGTTATATGGAGGAAGAGCTTCTGGTAATACAGGAGAGCGAGATCGGATAAGACTTTGGCGCCAACATCCGGCATGTGAGACGGGATCGCACAGACGCAAAAAAGCCCATCCGTCAGGATGGGCTTCTTCACTTATTTGATGCCTGGCAGTTCCCTACTCTCGTTTAGCGCTCTGTCGCGAGGTGGCGTATATTACGCTTTCCTCTTTCAGAGTCAAGCGTTTAATTTCGCTTTTCTCTGCCGAAGTTCTCAGGAGAACCTCGCTGACCCGGCGGCTTGTTTGCCGTTGTTCCGTCTCAGTGGGGCCGCATTATAGGGAGAAATTGAGAACCCGCAAGCAGAAATATAAAAAAACTTTTCGTTCGCTCATTTTCCAGGCAATGCGCCGAATTCACGCCCTATTTGCGCGAAAGTCGCGCGATTTCTTTGGCAAAATCGGCCACCTGCCCCCAATCGGTATAAACCACTTCTTTACTGGTATCCGTTTCACCACCGGTCATCTTCATAATGAGACGAATCATGAAGCGATCGAACCAGCCGTAGCGTGGATAACGCAGCGCCCCGGCAAAAACCGCGCAGGCATCCGGCTGCCATGGCGAACGTAACAGGAACTTACGTGTATAGCTGTTCGTCTGCGGTGAACGTTTCTCCGGCTTACGCGCCACCAGGTTCACCGCGAAGAAAGCGCTCGGTATCGCCTGCAGCGCCGCCGCATGTTTTTTCACGAAGCGATCAAGGGCGGGATGAAAATGCCCATAGCGAATAGACGCACCAATAATGACGCGATCGTACTGCGTCCAGTCGACATGATCCGTCCGATTCAGATCCACCATTGCCGTCTCGACGTCCAGCTCACTCAGTTGTGAACAGAGATAAGCAGCGATTTCGCGCGTCTGCCCATCACGGGTAGAAAAGAGCATTAATGTTTTCAACGCTGACTCCTGTTATTCGCGCCAGAATGTTGGGGTAAACAGCACCAGCAGCGTAAAGACTTCCAGACGACCAAACAGCATGTTCGCGATCAGGATCCACTTCGCCACCGGGTTCATGCTGGCGAAGTTATCCGCCACCACGCCCAGCCCTGGCCCCAGGTTATTGAGCGTCGCCACGACGGAAGCAAACGCCGAGAAGTCGTCCACGCCGGTGGCGATGATCGCCAGCATGCTAATAATGAAGACCAGCGCGTAAGCGGAGAAGAATCCCCATACGGCTTCAAGAATACGTTCCGGCAACGCACGGTTGCCGAGCTTAATGCTATAAACCGCATTCGGGTGGACGAGGCGCTTCAGCTCACGGTTCCCCTGCTTGAACAGCAGCAGAATACGAATCACCTTTAGACCACCACCGGTTGAACCGGCGCAACCACCAATAAATGCCGAACACAAAAGAAGAACCGGCAGGAATAGCGGCCAGCGCGCGATGCTATCGGTCGTAAAGCCGGCGGTGGTCGCCATCGACACCACCTGGAAGAAGGCCTGGTTGAGCGTCGTCACCGCCGAGGCATAGATATTATGGAACCACAGCACCAGCGTACAGATCACCACCAGCGTCAGCTGCACGCCGATAAACATACGGAATTCCGGGTCGCGCCAGTACACCTTCAGGCTCCGCCCGCTTAATAAAGAGAAGTGCAGGCCGTAGTTACAGCCAGAGATCAGCAGGAAGATAGCAATAATGGTGTTAATCGTCGGGCTATCAAAGAAACCCACGCTGGCATCATGCGTCGAGAAGCCGCCGATCGCGATAGTGGCAAAACTGTGGCCGATCGCATCAAACGCCGGCATCCCGGCAAACCACAGTGCCAACGCGCAGGCCACCGTCAGCAGAACATAGATAAGCCAAAGGGTTTTCGCCGTCTCAGCGATACGCGGGCGCATCTTGTTGTCTTTTAGCGGCCCGGGCATTTCTGCTCTATAGAGCTGCATCCCCCCGACGCCGAGGATAGGCAGAATCGCCACCGCCAGCACAATGATCCCCATCCCACCGAACCATTGCAGCATTTGCCGATAGAAGAGTATCGCGTGAGGTAATGAATCCAGCCCCACCAGCGTGGTCGCCCCGGTCGTGGTTAAGCCCGAGAACGATTCAAAGAACGCGTCGGTCACCGTCAGGTTCGGCTGCTCGGAGAATATAAACGGCAGCGCACCCACGCTGCCCAGTACCGTCCAGAACAGGACGACAATCAGAAAGCCTTCGCGCGATTTCAGCTCGCGTTTTTCACGACGGTTTGGCCACCACAGCAGGGAACCAATCACCAGCGCGACGAAAAAGGTCTGGGTAAATGCGCGCCCGGCGCCATCGCGGTAAATCAAAGCCACTAATCCCGGCAGGATCATTGTCCCCGAGAATAAGATGACCAGAAGTCCAACAATTCGAGTAATGGCACGAAACTGCATGTCCGGCGCGTCCTTTGATAATCAATAAAGTCAGGAGGGGGATTATTCGTCAATCGCTAACAAATGCAATGAACCACGGCTAAAATCGGCCAGTCTTGCGGAAAAATCCGCCACTTTCGCCTGCGGAAGCGCCACGCGAAGCTGTACCGAGGCCTGATAGTCGCTGTCGACTATCTGTCCCGCATATTGCTCCACCAGCCCCTCAACGCCCGCCAACTGTCCGTATTCGCATAGCAAAGTATATTCGGTTAACGGCGTTTTGATCTCCGTCGACAGCAGATTCAGTGCCTGCTGCACCCCACCGCCATAGGCTTTCACCAACCCACCGGTGCCCAATAAGATACCGCCGTAGTAGCGCACCACTACGGCGGTAATTTCACCGATGCCGCTGCCCATCAGCTGGGCCAGCATCGGTTTACCGGCCGTGCCCGCCGGTTCACCGTCATCAGAGAAACCCAGTTGCTGCGAGTCGTCCGGCCTACCCGCTACCCACGCCACGCAATGGTGACGGGCATCCGGGTGTTCAGCGCGAACCGACTCGACGAACGCTTTGGCCGCCTCCACCCCGTCGGTATGCGCTAACAGGGTGATAAAACGGCTCTTCTTGATCTCTTCAACGAAGGTGACCGGCTCCGCCGGTATTCGCCAGCTTTCCATTACGCCAGCTTCAGGTCACGCGTCATATTTTCGATGTTGTTCTCGTGGATCACCACGTTATCTTCAATACGAATGCCGCCAAACGGTTTCAGCGCTTCGATTTTCTGCCAGTTGAAGTGCTTGCTGAACTGGCCTTCGCGCCACGGCGCAAGCAGCGATTCAATGAAGTAGATACCAGGCTCGATGGTCAACACCATGCGCGGCTCCAGCACTCGGGTACAACGCAGATACGGATATTTGGACGGCGCTGCCAGATGCGTACCGCTATCGTCCTGCATAAAGCCCGCAACATCATGCACCTGCAGACCTAACGGGTGACCAATACCGTGTGGCATAAATGGCCCGGTCAGATCGTTCTCGACCATTGCTTCTTCGCTCATGTCGGTGACGATCTGATGTTTACGCAGCAGTTTGGCAATGCGCTGATGGAACTGAATGTGGTAATCCACATAGCTGGTCCCCGCTTTCATGGTAGCGATCAGCGCCAGTTGCTCGGCGTTGACGTCTTTTACCAGGTGCGCGTAGTCGTTATCGCTGTGCGCAGCCCAGGTACGGGTCAGGTCAGCGGCATAACCGTTGTATTCCGCGCCTGCGTCCAGCAGGAAGCTGCGCATTTCCGATGGCGCGCGGTGATCCAGCTTGGTGTAGTGCAACACAGCCGCATGTTCGTTCAGCGCCACGATGTTGCCGTACGGTACATCGGTATCACGGTGGCCGGTAGCGGTCAGATACGCGAGGTTGATATCAAACTCGCTCATACCGGAACGGAACGCTTCTTCCGCGGCACGGTGGCCATTAACCGCCATCTTCTGCGCTTCGCGCATGCACGCCAGTTCGTAATCCGTTTTATAGGAGCGATAGTAGTGCAGGTAATCAATAACCCCTTTCGGGTTGATGTTGTTCGCCGCAATACCTAAGCCCAGCGCACGCTCCGGAACCGGACCGATATAGCCGATATTGTCACGGGCAGCGGGCAGTTGGCTGCCAATACCGTCAGCTTTCGGCAGCGCGATAACCTCAACATCCTCCGTCCAGAATGAGGTCGGCAGGGGTTCAACGTTGTGCCAGTAATCGACCGGCAGGTAGAACCACAGCTTAGGTTTATTGACGCCGTCCACCAGCAGCCAGCAGTTAGGTACCTGAGTCACGGGCACCCAGGCTTTAAACTGCGGGTTAACCTTGAACGGGTAAGCGTGGTCATCCAGAAAAACATTCATCAGCTCGCCAGAGTGGATAAGCAGCGCATCAAGCTTAAAACGCTCGAGTGCGTTACGCGCCCGCTCTTGTAAGGTAACAATATGATTTTTATAAAGTGCGGCCAGTGATTCCATTATTTACCCTTCTGAATTTATTGCCCTTTAGTCCCCGCATAGTAGCACACCTCATTGATCCTGCGTGATTTCCCCCGGACGTGATCCGACCTGCAAATATTTAAAGTCTTATTTGCATTTATTTAACACAAAATACACACTCGAGTTTATCTGGTATGACCAGATCATATTGCTGGATTCAGGAGACTGACATGCTCTACAAAGGCGACACCCTGTACCTCAACTGGCTGGAAGATGGCATTGCCGAACTGGTGTTCGATGCCCCTGGCTCAGTTAACAAGTTAGATACCGCAACCGTAGCCAGCCTCGGCCAGGCGCTCGACGTCCTCGAAAAACAAAAAGAGCTGAAGGGGCTGCTGCTGCGCTCTGAAAAGGCGGCCTTTATTGTCGGCGCGGATATCACCGAATTCCTTTCGCTGTTCCTGGTACCAGAAGAACAGTTCAGCCAGTGGCTGCATTTCGCCAACAGCGTGTTTAACCGTCTGGAAGATCTGCCGGTCCCGACGATTTCCGCCGTTAACGGCTATGCGCTGGGCGGCGGCTGCGAATGCGTACTGGCGACCGACTATCGTCTGGCCACGCCGGACTTGCGCATCGGCCTGCCGGAAACCAAGCTGGGCATTATGCCGGGCTTCGGCGGTTCCGTGCGTCTGCCGCGTCTGTTAGGAGCCGACAGCGCGCTGGAAATCATCGCCGCCGGTAAAGACGTCGGTGCCGAACAGGCGCTGAAAATCGGTCTGGTCGACGGCATCGTTAAACAGGAAAAACTGTTCGACGGCGCGCTGGCGGTCCTGCGTCAGGCAATTAACGGCGACCTCGACTGGAAAGCAAAACGCCAGCCGAAACTGGAACCGCTCAAGCTCAGCAAAATTGAAGCCACCATGAGCTTCACCATTGCTAAAGGCATGGTGATGCAAACTGCGGGCAAACACTATCCGGCGCCGATCACGGCGGTGAAAACCATCGAGGCGGCGGCCCGCTTTGGCCGCGAAGAAGCGCTGAATCTGGAAAACAAAAGTTTTGTTCCACTGGCCCATTCTAATGAAGCCCGTGCGCTGGTCGGTATTTTCCTCAACGACCAATACGTAAAAGGTCAGGCAAAGAAACTGACCAAAAACACCGAACCGCCGAAACATGCCGCCGTGCTTGGCGCGGGGATCATGGGTGGCGGGATCGCTTACCAGTCCGCCTGGAAGGGCGTGCCGGTGATCATGAAGGATATCAATGAAAAATCGCTGACTCTCGGAATGACGGAAGCCAGCAAGCTGCTCAATAAACAGCTGGAGCGCGGCAAAATCGACGGCCTGAAGCTGGCCGGAGTGATCTCCACCATTCAGCCGACGCTGGATTACGCCGGTTTTGATCGCGTTGACGTGGTTGTTGAAGCCGTCGTGGAAAACCCGAAGGTCAAGAAAGCAGTGCTGGCAGAAACCGAGCAGAAGGTGCGCCCGGATACCGTGCTAGCTTCTAACACCTCGACCATTCCCATCGGCGAGCTGGCCGATGCGCTGGAACGCCCGGAAAACTTCTGCGGCATGCACTTCTTTAACCCGGTGCACCGTATGCCGCTGGTTGAGATCATCCGTGGCCAGAAAACCTCAGAAAGCACCATTGCCAAAGTCGTCGCCTGGGCGAGCAAGATGGGTAAAACACCTATCGTGGTCAACGACTGCCCCGGTTTCTTCGTCAACCGCGTGCTGTTCCCGTACTTTGCTGGCTTCAGCCAGCTGCTGCGCGACGGCGCGGACTTCCGCAAGGTTGATAAAGTGATGGAGAAACAGTTCGGTTGGCCGATGGGTCCGGCTTATCTGCTCGACGTGGTCGGTATTGATACCGCGCACCACGCGCAGGCAGTGATGGCGGCCGGTTTCCCGCAGCGTATGCAGAAAGATTACCGCGACGCTATCGACGCGCTGTTTGAAGCAAGCCGCTACGGTCAGAAAAATGGTCTGGGCTTCTGGCGCTATAAAGAAGACAGCAAAGGCAAGCCGAAGAAAGAAGAAGATGCTGCAGTGGACGGCCTGCTGGCCGACGTTAGCCAGCCGAAGCGCGACTTCAGCGACGACGAGATTATTGCTCGTATGATGATCCCGATGGTCAATGAAGTGGTGCGTTGCCTGGAAGAAGGCATCATCGCCAGCCCGGCGGAAGCCGATATGGCGCTGGTCTACGGCCTGGGCTTCCCTCCGTTCCACGGTGGCGCGTTCCGCTGGCTGGATACGCTTGGCAGCGCGAAGTATCTCGATATGGCTCAGCAGTATCAGCACCTTGGCCCGCTGTACGAAGTACCGGCCGGTCTGCGAGACAAGGCGCGCCATAACGAAGCGTATTATCCCCCGGTTGAGCCAGCCCGCCCGGCTGGTGAGCTGAAAACGGCTTAAGGAGTCACGATGGAACAGGTTGTTATTGTTGATGCAATTCGTACCCCGATGGGCCGTTCCAAAGGCGGCGCGTTCCGTAACGTGCGTGCGGAGGATCTCTCCGCGCACCTGATGCGTAGCCTGCTGGCGCGTAACCCGGCGCTGGAAGCGGCGGCCATCGACGACATCTACTGGGGCTGCGTACAGCAGACGCTGGAGCAAGGTTTTAACATCGCCCGTAACGCGTCGCTGCTGGCGGAAATCCCGCATTCAGTACCGGCAGTCACCGTTAACCGTCTGTGTGGTTCCTCAATGCAGGCGCTGCACGATGCGGCGCGGATGATCATGACCGGTGATGCGCAGGTCTGTATGGTCGGCGGCGTAGAACACATGGGCCACGTACCGATGAGCCATGGCGTTGATTTCCACCCGGGTATGAGCCGCAATGTGGCGAAAGCCGCGGGTATGATGGGCCTGACGGCGGAAATGCTTTCCCGTATGCATGGCATCAGCCGTGAAATGCAGGATGCCTTCGCCGCACGTTCCCACGCCCGCGCCTGGGCAGCCACGCAGTCCGGTGCCTTTAAGAATGAAATCATTCCTACCGGTGGCCACGACGCGGATGGCGTGCTCAAGCAGTTTAACTACGACGAAGTGATCCGTCCGGAAACCACCGTTGAAGCGTTATCCACTCTTCGCCCCGCGTTTGACCCAGTTACCGGTACCGTGACCGCAGGGACCTCTTCCGCTCTCTCCGATGGCGCCTCTGCCATGCTGGTGATGAGCGAAAGCCGCGCCCGCGAGCTGGGATTAACCCCCCGCGCGCGCATCCGCTCAATGGCGGTGGTCGGCTGCGATCCGTCGATCATGGGCTACGGTCCGGTTCCGGCCTCAAAGCTGGCGCTGAAAAAAGCGGGTCTGAGCACAAGTGATATCGATCTGTTTGAGATGAACGAAGCCTTTGCCGCGCAGATCCTGCCGTGTATTAAGGATCTGGGGCTGATGGAGCAGATCGACGAGAAGATCAACCTCAACGGTGGCGCGATCGCCCTGGGTCACCCGTTAGGCTGTTCCGGTACGCGCATCACCACCACCCTGCTTAACCTGATGGAACGCAAAGACGCTCAGTTTGGTCTGGCGACAATGTGTATCGGTTTAGGTCAGGGGATCGCGACGGTTATCGAGCGCGTATAAAAAAACGCGCCCTGGAAACTGGGGCGCGCAGTCTATTGAAATTGTCTGCCGGATACGCGTTTTCTCCGGCGGACAACACAACAAAGTTTAGTTGCCGTTCTTCCCGCCTGTCAGGGGCGGGTTTTTTCATCGGAATCAGATAAAGGCAAACGCATCGCCGAACAGGCGGTCTTCACGCGCCTGACGTTCATTGCAGAACAGGTCACGCGCGATTTTCGCCATTTCAAAACGTCCCGCGATATAGATATCGTGCTCCGCCAGCGTACCGTAGTCCTGCAGCACCGCGGTGAGCACCGTACCAGAACGCCCACGCCACTCTTCTTCAGGCTGCTCAACCACCGGCACTACGCGCAGGTTAGGATGATTCACCGACAGTGCTTCTAGCTCAGAGAGATCGTAGAGATGTTTCTCTTCGCGGCCACCCCAGTAGATCGCCACGTCGCGATTCGGGTTACGCGCCAGCGCGGTCAGCAGAATGGAGCGGACGTAGGAGAAGCCCGTACCGCCGGCAATCAGCACCAGCGGACGATCGTCTTCATCACGTAACCAGGCCTCGCCGTGCGGGATATCTACCACCACTTCGCGGTCTTTGAGGATGCGGTCCATCACGGCCATTGCGTACAGGTTCAGCTCAGAAGCACCAATGTGCAACTCGATAAACGCCTTTTCATCCGGCGTTGAGGCCATGGAGAACGGACGCTTATCGCGCTCGTCCATCACCACCATCAGATACTGTCCGGCACGAAATGAGAAGGCAGCTTCGGGTACTAAACGAACGCGATATACCGTATCGGTAATGGCATCCACCGAGGTCACTTTACAGCTTAAGGTTGTCATGCGCTCCCTCTGTCGGGTCTTTTCCCCCATCCTCATTCACGCGGTCGGCGCAACGCCCACGACGTGAAATCTTCCGGGGTGGGTTATCATTTATTGTCGGAAAATATGGCCAGCTCGTCCCAGATCTCATCAATACGCGCCGTAACGGCGGGATCTTTCTTAATTGGACGGCCCCATTCGCGCTGGGTTTCCCCAGGCCATTTGTTGGTGGCGTCCAGCCCCATTTTCGACCCCAGGCCGGAAACCGGCGAGGCGAAATCCAGATAATCAATCGGCGTATTCTCTACCAGCACGGTATCCCGCGCGGGGTCCATACGAGTAGTGATCGCCCATATCACATCGTTCCAGTCACGTGCGTTGACGTCATCATCGCAGACAATCACGAATTTTGTGTACATAAACTGGCGTAAAAACGACCACACGCCCATCATTACGCGTTTTGCGTGCCCAGCATACTGTTTTTTCATCGTCACGACGGCAAGGCGATATGAGCACCCTTCCGGCGGCAGATAGAAATCAACGATTTCCGGGAACTGTTTCTGCAAAATAGGCACGAAAACTTCATTCAGCGCTACGCCCAGCACCGCCGGCTCATCCGGCGGACGCCCGGTATAGGTGGAGTGATAAATCGCGTCTTCACGCTGGGTAATGTGGGTGACGGTAAACACCGGGAAGCTGTCCACTTCGTTGTAGTAACCGGTGTGATCGCCATAGGGGCCTTCCGGCGCCATTTCACCAGGCTCAATATAGCCCTCGAGGACAATCTCGGCGCTGGCTGGCACTTCCAGATCGTTGGAAAGACACTTCACCACTTCCGTTTTCGTCCCGCGTAGCAAACCCGCGAAAGCGTACTCAGAAAGCGTGTCCGGTACCGGCGTCACCGCGCCAAGAATGGTTGCCGGGTCTGCGCCCAGCGCGACCGATACCGGGAAACGCTCGCCCGGGTGTGCAGCACACCACTCCTGGAAATCCAGCGCGCCGCCGCGATGCGACAGCCAGCGCATAATCAATTTGTTTTTGCCAATCACCTGCTGCCGATAGATGCCCAGGTTCTGCCGCTCTTTATGCGGACCACGGGTCACCGTCAGGCCCCAGGTAATGAGCGGTGCCGCATCTTCCGGCCAACAGGTCATCACCGGAATGCGCGAGAGATCGACATCGTCGCCGGAGAGAACTTTCTGCTGGCAAGGCGCGCCGCGCAGGCGCTTAGTCGGCATGTTCAACACCTGTTTGAACTGCGGCAGTTTGTCGAACAAGTCGCGGAAACCTTTTGGCGGCTCCGGTTCCTTCAGGAAGGCTAAGAGTTTACCCACTTCACGTAACGCGCTGACGTCTTCCTGCCCCATGCCCAGCGCCACGCGCTTGGGTGTGCCGAACAGATTGCACAGCACCGGCATGTCATAACCTTTAGGATTTTCAAACAGCAGCGCTGGCCCACCAGCACGCAGGGTGCGATCGGCAATTTCGGTAATTTCCAGATGGGGATCAACCGGGAGGCTAATACGTTTTAGTTCACCCTGCTGTTCGAGTATGGTCAGAAAGTCGCGTAGGTCATGGTATTTCATGGGGTAATTCTTGGCCTCCTGGTAAGCGCCTTAGTATACGGCGAATGGTCCTTCGATGCTGTATTTTTGTTAAATTAGCGTGAATTAAAGCTGTCATAATCAACATCGCGATCTGCCCGCACTTTTGCTATGCTTCCGCGCTAACGAGTGGAAAGAGTCATTATGCAAGCCTGGTATTTACTGTACTGCAAACGCGGGCAACTTCAGCGCGCCCAGGAACATCTTGAGAGACAGGCGGTAAACTGCCTGACGCCGATGATCACCCTGGAAAAAATAGTGCGCGGCAAGCGCACCTCGGTTAGTGAGCCGCTGTTCCCGAACTATCTGTTCGTGGAATTTGACCCGGAGGTGATTCACACCACCACGATTAACGCCACCCGCGGCGTCAGCCATTTTGTCCGTTTTGGGATGAGTCCGGCAACCGTGCCATCTTCGGTCATCCATCAGCTCTCAATCTATCAACCTGATGATATCACCGACCCGGAAACACCCTATCCCGGCGACAGCGTGGTCATTACCGAAGGTGCGTTCGAAGGGCTGAAGGCCATCTTTGCCGAGCCTGACGGCGAAGCACGCTCTATGCTGCTGCTTAACCTGCTCAACAAGCAAATTAAGCAGAGCGTCAAAAACACCGATTTCCGCAAGGCCTGAACTAAAAGTCGATCTTCAATAGCCGTTTGGCGTTACTGTCCGTAACGGCTTCCAGCCACTGTGCGTCTTCCCCACGCCATTCGGCCACGCGTGACAGAATATGCCGTACGTAGGCCGGCTCGTTACGACGCGATGCCGGTTTCGGCGTCATGTCGCGCGGCAACAGATACGGCGCATCGGTCTCCAGCAGCAGGCGATCCGCGGGGATCGTCGGCAGCAGTTCTCGCAGTTCCAGACCGCGACGCTCATCGCAGACCCAGCCGGTGATGCCAATCATCAGGCCCCGGTCCAGGCACTGCTGCGCTTCTTCACGCGTGCCTGTAAAGCAGTGCAGCACTGCACCCGGCAAATGGTCGAGCCAAGGCTCCAGCAGCGCGAGGAAACGCTCGTGAGCATCGCGGCAGTGCAAAAATACCGGCATACCCAGCTCGGCGGCCATCGCCAACTGAGCGCTAAACGCGATTTCCTGCTCGGCTGGCGTGGAGAAGTTGCGGTTGAAGTCCAGGCCGCACTCGCCCACAGCCACGACTTCGGGCTTGTTCACCAGCGCATAGATGGCGTCCGCTACCTCCGGCGACCAACTGCTGCTGTCATGTGGATGAACGCCTGCCGTTGACCAACAGCCTTCAAAGCGTTCCGCTAGCCGCTGTGCTTCTTCGCTCTCATGACGGTTGGTTCCGGTCAGCAGCATGCCGTGCACGCCCGCGGCCCGTGCTCGCGCGACCACCTCATCACGATCGCGCGCGAACTGTGAACTGGTCAAGTTAACACCGATATCAAACATCCTTGCCCCCATATGACAACCGCCCTTACGGGCGGTTGGTTATTCTTCAGTTTGTTCCGCTTCCGCGTCTTCGTCACGCGTGAGTCGCTTGCCCGCGTAGAAACGAGAGAAGAAGACCCCCACTTCAAACAGACAGTACATCGGGATAGCCAGCAGCGTCTGCGAGAACACGTCCGGCGGCGTCAGCAGCATGCCGACCACAAACGCGCCAACCAGCACGTAAGGGCGCTTCTTGCGCAGATCGTCCGGCGTGGTCACGCCGACCCAGCACAACAGAACGATAGCAACGGGCACCTCAAACGACACGCCGAAAGCAATAAACAGCGACATGACAAAATCGAGATAGCTCTTGATATCCGTTGAGACCAGCACCCCTTCCGGCGCGGTATGCGTCAGGAAGCCAAAGGCCAGCGGGAACACCACAAAGTAGGCAAACGCCATGCCGATATAAAACAGCAGGGTGCTGGACACCAGCAACGGCACCACCAGACGACGTTCATGCTTATACAGCGCAGGGGCAACAAACGCCCATACCTGGTACAGAATAACCGGCGCGGAGAGGATCAGCGAAACCATAAAGGTCAGCTTGATCGGCGTGAAAAACGGCGATGCCACGTCGGTGGCGATCATCGTCGCGCCAACCGGCATCTGTTTAATCAGCGGCGCGGAGACCAGCTGATAGATATCGTTGGCGAAGTAAACCAACGCCAGGAAAATGACGAGAACCGCGATGATGCAGTTGAGCAGGCGCTTGCGCAGCTCAATCAAATGAGCGATCAGCGGTTGAGTATCTTCTACGCTCATGTTTACGATTTATCACTCGATGCGGGGGAGGATTCAGGAGCAGCGGCAGCAGAGACTTTCTCTTTCTCTGCCGGTTTCACCACCTCGGACTCCGGTACTTCGGCAGGCTTAGCCACCGGCTCTTCAGCGTGCGTCGCCTGCGGTTCAGCCGCCTGCGATGGCTCAACGGCTTTATCCTTCGCCACCGGGTTATGGATGGTATTGGCCTCGTCGCTCGCCTTTTCAGGATCATGCATCGAATAGGACCGTTTCATCGACTCAGCCGCTTCACGCAGTTCATCCATGGAAGCCTTAAGTTCAGGCGTCAGGCTATCCAGACTTGCTTTCTCCACTTTCTTCAAGCTGTCCTGAAACTCCTGGAGTTTAAGCTCCTGCGTCAGCTCATTTTGTACGGTAGTCGCCAGCGAACGCAGCGCCCGAATCCAGCCCACCACCGTTTTCACCGCTACCGGCAGACGTTTTGGCCCCAATACAATGAGGCCAATAACGAACACCAGCAGCAGTTCACTGAAACCAATATCAAACACGAATTACACCTGCTCGTTGTCGTGGCGTTTCGCTTCGTCTTTCTTTGCACTTTCCTGCTTATCAGCAATTGATTTTGCAGTGAAATCTGCATCCTGGTCCGCTTTAGGTTTGGTGTCGTCTTCATCACTCATGGCCTTCTTGAAGCCTTTGATGGACGAGCCTAAATCGGAACCCAGCGAGCTCAGCTTTTTAGTCCCGAAAAGCAGAACTACGATAACGACGATAATCAGCAACTGCCAAATACTAATACCACCCATACATGTTCCTCTGATAGATGATGAATTAATCAGCGCGCATTATACGTTATGCGGCGCCCTGTTAGCGACGCATAATTCAGCGCGTCTTCCGCCATCCCACGAGCCATACCACCAGCCCTCCGGCCATAAGCCACGCGGGTGCCAGCCCCCATTCAGGGCGTTGAACCAGTAATACGGTACCGCTGAGGAGTAAAACCGCACCTATACCAAAGAGATAACGCGATTGCCCCTGACGGGTACGGTGCGTTGCCATCTCCTGAGAAAGCTTCTCAAGGCTAGCCTGTACCTGTTTGCTCTGACGCAGGCTGTCGTAGACTAACTCAGGCAATTCCGGCATTTTTTCAATCCAGAACGGCGCTTTTTCCTTCAGCGCGCGGAACAACGCCGGAATACCGACCTGATCCTTAATCCACGATTCGAGGAACGGTTTTGCCGTCTTCCATAAATCTAACTGAGGATAGAGCTGACGTCCTACCCCTTCTACGTAAAGTAATGTCTTTTGCAGTAACACGAGTTGTGGCTGCACTTCCATGTTGAAGCGCCGGGCGGTGTTAAACAGGTTCAGCAGCACGTGACCAAAGGAGATCTCCGCCAGCGGCTTTTCGAAAATCGGTTCGCAAACGGTACGAATCGCGAATTCAAACTCTTCGACGTTGGTGTCCGGCGGTACCCAGCCGGAATCGACGTGCAGTTCGGCCACCTTGCGGTAGTCGCGGTTGAAGAAGGCGATAAAGTTTTCCGCCAGGTAGCGTTTGTCTTCTTTATTTAGCGAGCCGACGATACCGCAGTCGATGCCAATATACTGGGGATCTTCCGGATGCTCATAGCTAACAAAGATGTTGCCAGGGTGCATATCGGCGTGGAAGAAGCTGTCGCGGAACACCTGGGTAAAGAACACCTGCACGCCGCGCTCGGCCAGCAGTTTCATGTTGGTGTTCTGCTTCTCAAGCGTCTCAATGTCGGACACCGGAATCCCGTAGATGCGCTCCATCACCAGCATATCGACGCGACAGTAGTCGGAATACACCTCTGGCACGTACAGCATCGGGCTATTTTCAAAATTACGCCGCAGCTGGATGGCGTTCGCCGCTTCGCGCAGCAGGTTCAACTCGTCGATCAGCGTTTTTTCATAGTCGCGCACCACTTCCACCGGGCGCAAACGACGACCGTCCGGCAGCAGGCGGGGAACCCAGCGCGCCAGGCGGTAAATCAGCTTCATATCGGCTTTGATGATCGGCAGGATATCCGGACGGATCACCTTGATAACCACCTCTTTGCCGTTCTCTTTCAGACGTGCGGTGTGCACCTGGGCAATAGAGGCTGAAGCTAGCGGTTCAATGTCAAAATCGTCAAACCAGCTCTCGACGGGAATATCGCCCATCGATTTTTCAATCTGCTGCTTCGCCAGCTTGCCGTCAAACGGCGCAACGCGATCCTGCAGCAGGATTAATTGGTCGGCAATCTGCGGGGGGAAAAGGTCGCGACGGGTAGACAGCATTTGCCCGAACTTAATCCATACCGGGCCAAGCTCCTGTAACGCCAGCCGCAGACGTTCGCCCAGCGGCTTATCCTTGTGGCGATTTGGCATCCAGAACAGCAGCCGACGCCCCATTCGCAGCGGCAGCGTGATACGCATTTTGGGAATGAGCTCATCAAGCCCGTAACTCAAAAAGGTGCGGATGATAAAATACAGGCGCCGTAATTCTCCTGGCGTCATTTCCCCTCCAGTTTTTCCAACCGTTTGGCCAGCGCCGCAAGCTCACGCTCCACCGCCGCCGTCTCTTCCGCAAACCAGGCGACTTCCAGCGCGCCCGGTGCCAGACGCCACTCTTCCGTCAGGGTTTCAGCCACATAGCGCTGCTGACGTGCCAGACCATGCTGTAAGAACTTCGCCCCGCCGCGCAGCAGTTTACTGACGCCTTCGGCGGCAATATCGCCTGTATACGGCGCCAGCAGTTCTGCCGGGTCAAACTCGGCGAGATCGGCCAGCGACACCAGGTTTTGTACCACCTGAAGGTCGCCCTGCACTTCCAGATCGTTATTGCGGATAAGCGCGGTGAGCTGCTGGCGATTGCGCAACTGCGGCAACACGCTAACCCGGGTGATGACGGTGCAATCAGCCTCGCCTTCCCACGCGCCCAGTACGTCAACCTGACGTTCACTGAAGACCAGCACCAGCGGCGAAGAAAACTCTTTCAGTTCAACGCGTAATACTTTCCCGATAAGACGCTGACGGGCAGGCTTTAACGCTTTTTCACGCCAGAGCAGCGCGTTTATGGCGGTTTCAATACTGCCGGTCATTAAGGGTTTTAAAGGCATAGCGGCCCCCCACTTATCAGAATTTATAGCCACGGTGCAGCGCGACAATCCCTGCCGTCAGGTTGTAGTAATCAACGTTTTCCAGCCCGGCGTTCTGCATCATCTCTTTCAGCGTGTCCTGATCCGGATGCATACGGATAGATTCCGCCAGATAGCGATAGCTGTCGGCATCATTAGCCACCGCTTCGCCAATACGCGGCAGAATGTGGAATGAATAGGCGTCGTAGGCTTTGCTCAGCGGGTCGAAAACCGGCTTGGAGAATTCGAGCACCAGCAGGCGTCCGCCCGGCTTCAGCACGCGGTACATGGAACGCAGCGCTTTGTCTTTGTCGGTGACGTTACGCAGACCGAAAGAGATGGTGATCAGGTCAAAGGTGTTATCCGGGAACGGCAGCGCTTCCGCGTTGGCCTGCACGTATTCCACGTTGCCGACCACGCCGATATTGCGCAGCTTCTCACGCCCCATTTTCAGCATGGAGTCGTTGATGTCCGCCAGCACCACACGGCCGGTTTCACCCACCATGCGCGAGAATTTCGCCGTCAGGTCGCCGGTGCCGCCCGCCAGATCGAGAACCGTCTGTCCACGGCGCACGCCGCTGCAATCAATGGTAAAACGCTTCCATAGACGATGAATCCCGAATGACATCAGATCGTTCATTACATCGTATTTTGCGGCGACAGAATGGAATACATGCGCCACCATGTCTTCTTTCTGTGATTTGGCGATTGTCTGAAAGCCAAAGTGCGTCGTTTCTTGTGAATCCTCAACCATCTCTATGCCTGCTTATCAAGAAAATGTTCATGGAGTGTAACAGATTGGGCGCAATTGCCCTACGATTCCACCCCGTTACGAAATCCGTTCCGACGCCGGATTAACGGCGTTCTGCCGCTAACGGATTGTCATCATTCATGTCGGTGTCGTCACGCAGACGAAAATCATCGTCTTGCGCCGTCGCTTGCTCAACCAAATCCGGATTAATCTCGCGCTTCACCTCTACGCCAAGGTGGCGGAAGGCTTCAGCCTGCGTCAGCAGGTTGCCGCGCCCGCTGGTCAGTTTTTTCATCGCCTGACGGTAGTTATCCTGGGCTTTATCGAGGCTCTGGCCGATGGCCGACATGTCGTCCACGAAAAGGCGCATTTTGTCATATAAGCGGCTGGCACGTTCAGCAATATGTTGCGCATTGCGGCTCTGATGTTCATAGCGCCACAGGTTAGCGATGGTACGCAGCGCCACCAGCAGCGTAGTGGGGCTCACCAGCATAATATTGTTTTTCAGTGCTTCGCTGATTAGCTCTGGCTGGCGGTCAAGCGCCAACAGGAAAGCCGGCTCAACGGGGATAAACATCAGCACGTAGTCCAGCGAACGCAGGCCCGGTAACTGCTGGTAGTCTTTGCGCCCCAGCAGGCGAATATGGTTACGCACCGCGGCAATGTGTTCCTGCAACGCGGCTTCGCGGGTGTAGTCATCATCAGCGTTAAAGTAGCGCTCGTAGGCCACCAGCGTCATTTTGGCGTCGACCACCACGTCTTTGCGATGCGGCAGACGGACGATCACATCAGGCTGCATGCGCGAATTGGCATCGGTATTGATGCTCACCTGGGTTTCGTATTCGTGCCCTTCCCGCAGGCCGGAAGCCTCCAGCACGCGGGTCAGCACCACTTCGCCCCAGTTGCCCTGGGTTTTGTTGTCACCCTTCAGCGCTCGGGTCAGGTTGACCGCTTCCTGCATCATCCTACCGCTCATCTCTTGCAGACTACGAATTTCATAGGCCAACGTATGGCGCTCTTTCGCCTCCTGGCCAAAACTCTCCTGCACCTGGCGGCGAAAACCGTCGAGCTGCTCGCGCAGGGGCGTAAGCAGGCCGTGCAGGCTCTGCCGGTTCTGTTCATCAACGCGGCGGTTGCTCTGTTCAAAAATGCGGTTGGCGAGGTTTTCAAACTGTTCGCTCAGGCGCTGCTCGCTGTTGAGCATCAGGCGATATTTTTCATCGCCGTGCTGGCGGGTGGTTTCCAGCAGCGTGGTGACTTCCCGGAGATCGACCTCCAGCGACGAGTTGATTTCCCGCAGGTTACGCAGCTCGTTATTGAGCAACTCACACTCTTCACGCCAGTGGGCATTCTGGGCAATCTGCTGTTTCGCCGCGCTCAGCTCACCGTACACATCACGCTCTTCCGCTAACTGCTCCGCGCGCTGCTGCGCCACGCGATAGCTCGCCGCCAGCCAGCCAATCGCGATCCCCGCCAGCGCCACCAGCGCATAAATCACCACGGCAATATCCACAATGCCCCCTGCATAAACCGGTTATCTGCAAAAAATAGAATTGTGCTGTATAAACGTCCAGTTTTAAAGCAGTTTCCTGCGAGCGTCTACGCAAAAAGAAAAAGGCCGAACAAGTCGGCCTTTCGCAAAGGGAGGGGAAATTACAGCAGGCGGCGCGCCGCTTCCACCACGATTTTCACCGCGTGGCTTTCGGTCTGCTTCATGGTCTCTGCGTTTGGAATTTCCTGCTGGGTACGGTTAACGATAACGCCGGCAACCATCCCCGCACGCAGACCCTGGCTGGAACACATGGTCAGCAGCGTGGCCGATTCCATTTCGTAGTTCATTACACCCATAGACTGCCACTCTTCCATGGAGCCTTTGAAGGCTTTCACCACGCGGCCAGAGAAGGTGTCGTAACGTTCCTGCCCCGGGTAGAAGGTGTCGGAAGAGGCGGTTACGCCCACGTGGGTGGTTGCCCCCACAGATTTCGCCGCTTCAACCAGCGCGGTGGTACAAGCGAAATCAGCAACGGCCGGGTATTCCATCGGCGCAAAGTGCAGGCTCGCGCCGTCCAGACGGACGGAAGCGGTCGTCACCAGCACGTCACCGACGTTGATGTTCGGCTGAATCGCCCCGGTGGTGCCCACGCGCAGGAAGGTACGGATACCCAGTTGCGCCAGCTCTTCCACGGCGATAGACGTTGATGGGCCACCGATACCGGTAGAGCACACGATCACCGGCTTGCCGTCGAGTTCGGCACGCCAGGAGGTAAATTCACGATGAGATGCCAGTTTGACCGGCTTTTCCATCAGCGCGGCGATCTTTTCCACACGCTCCGGGTCACCAGGGACAATCGCTAACGTGGCCCCTTGTAAGTCATTTTTAGTGAGACCGAGATGAAAAACATCAGACTTGGACATAAAGAACTCCTCTGTGGTTCAGTTTTGTCAGAAGAAGCAAAAATGTACTTTATAGAAGACCACAACTCTTTTTCGTGATTGCCATCACTAAGAATTAAAAATATTACATTAAATTCCACGCAATTAGTGATTCACATCACATTAACAAGTTATTGTTAATTCCTGCTGCACAAAAATGCGCCGCATTAAGGCACTGTAATTCGGCTATGCGTTCATTAAAAGGGTACGGAGAATGCCATGACAACCAACAAACAACCTGGATTTGCCCCTGCGGCTTCACCTCATGCCTCGACCATCGTTCATACGCCCGAAGAGGCGATTACGGCGGGAGAAACCTCCATTCCGTCACAAGGCGATCTGCTGCCCGCCTACCACGCTCGACCAAAACACAGCGATGCGCCGCTTCCGGTAATCATCGTAGTGCAGGAGATTTTTGGCGTCCACGAACACATCCGTGATATCTGCCGACGTCTGGCTCTGGAGGGGTATCTGGCCGTTGCGCCGGAGCTCTATTTCCGCCAGGGCGATCCGAACGATTATGACGACATTCCGTCGCTGTTCAGCGGTCTGGTCAGCAAAGTGCCCGACGCGCAGGTGCTGGCTGACCTCGATCATGTCGCCAGCTGGGCGGCCCGCAACGGCGGCGACGCTAACCGACTGGCAATTACCGGCTTCTGCTGGGGCGGGCGCATTGCGTGGCTGTACGCCGCGCATAACCCGCAGCTTAAGGCCGCCGTCGCCTGGTATGGCCGACTGGTGGGCGATAAATCGCTGAACAGCCCTAAACACCCGGTCGACGTGGCGGTTGATCTCAGCGCCCCGGTGCTCGGTCTGTACGGCGGCGAAGATACCGGCATTCCGCTTGATACCGTGGAAACCATGCGCCATGCGCTACGTGCAGCGAACGCGAAAGCGGAAATCGTGGTTTATCCCGAGGCCGGGCACGCATTTAACGCCGATTACCGTCCCAGCTATCATGAAGAGTCAGCCAAAGATGGCTGGCAGCGCATGCTAGCGTGGTTCGCGCAGTACAACGGTAAAAAGGGTTAAGCCGCTCGCCGTTCAGCGTGGTAAGCACAGGCGTATCACGATGCTCCATAGGCAAGACCTGAAGCCGATCTTCTCTTTCGAGAGACGTTCAGCTTCAGGTCTTTTTTGCTCTGCTGGCAGGGACCCGACATCACCCCTGTACAGACGGCACTGGATATCATTGCCCTGGTGGGCGGCGCGGCAAGACTGCCAAAAAAGCGGCTCCGCTCACGTTTATTCGCCCCGTTGAAGGGCAAATTATTCCCCTGAAAAAGTTAACGACGATGTTTTCTCTCGCAAAATCATCTCCTTCACAGGGGCCTGCGAGCGGGACGGTGACCCACATATTTGTGATGGTGGTAACCAACAGCGGACGCTTCACACTGTCGCATTACGGCCACGACGAAAAACATTCCAACCCGCAGATTATTATGACGCTTAAGGAGTCCGTGTAATGGCAAAATCTCTCTCGTTTCCGCAGGGGTTTTTATGGGGCGGCGCGATCGCCGCAAATCAGGCCGAAGGGGCATGGAACGTGGCGGGTAAAGGGCCATCGGTCGCCGATGCCATCTCCTGGAAACCCAACCTGTCGTTGAAGGACTATGCCGGCCACGCCGCGCTGACGGATGAAAACGTACAGGATGCGCTATTGGGCCGAAACGATGCGTTGTATCCGAAACGTCGCGGCATTGATTTTTATCATCACTATAAAGAGGATATCGCGCTGTTCGCCGAAATGGGCTTTAAGGTTCTGCGCGTCTCCATCGCCTGGTCGCGCATCTTCCCCACCGGCGAAGACGCCGAGCCGAACGAGGCGGGGCTGCAATTTTATGAAGACCTGTTCCGTGAGCTGCGCCGCCATCACATCGAGCCGCTGGTTACGCTTTCGCACTATGAAATGCCGCTGGCGCTCAGTGAAAAGTATAACGGTTGGGTGCACCGAAACGTCGTGGATGCCTTCGTACGTTTCAGTAAAGTGTGCTTCGAGCGCTATAAAGATCTGGTGCGCTACTGGCTGACGTTTAACGAAATCGACAGTATTCATCGCCACCCGTTTACTACCGCCGGGATCCGCGAAGAGAAAAGCGCACCGGGCAAGGCAAAACAGGATATCTACCAGGCGCTACATCACCAGTTTGTCGCGTCCGCGCTGGTCACCCGCGACTGCCACGCTATCATTCCCGGCAGCCAGGTCGGCTGCATGCTGACCAAGCTCACCACCTATCCGCACAGCTGCCGTCCGGAGGATGTCGAGACGACGCTGAAGAAGAATCTCGAAAATTACTTCTATGCCGACGTACAGGTGTTTGGCGAATATCCACCGCTGATCCTGCACGATCTTGAACGTCGCGGCATTGAGATTGTCATGCATGATGAAGATCGCCACATTTTAAAACAGCATACCGTCGATTTCGTCTCTTTTAGCTACTATATGTCGATGACCGAATCAACGCAGCCCGATGCTGAACGTATTCCCGGCAACACTGTGCTGGGTGTGAAAAATCCCTACCTGCCCGCCTCGGAATGGGGCTGGCAGATTGACCCCCTTGGCCTGAAAATTTCGCTGCTTGAGCTGTATGACCGCTACCAGAAGCCGCTATTTATCGTTGAAAATGGCCTGGGCGCGAAAGACGTGGTGGTGGACGGTAAAATTCACGATGATTACCGCATCGACTATTTCCGCGCCCACTTTGAGCAAACGTTGGCCGCCATTCATGAAGGGGTGGAGGTGATGGGATTCACCACCTGGGGCTGTATCGATATCATCAGCGCTGGCACGTCGCAGATGTCAAAACGTTACGGTTTTATCTATGTTGATCAGGACGACGAAGGCAACGGATCTCTCCAGCGTCTGCGCAAAGACTCTTTCTGGTGGTATCAGAGAGTGATTGCCAGCAATGGCGCTGACATGAGATAAGCGACCTGCCGGTTGATGGACGGGCAGGCATAACGCCTGCCCGCCGTGACTTACGCCTGACGCAGATTCTGCGCCGCTTTGACCATGTTCGCCAACGCGGCGCGGGTTTCCGGCCAGCCGCGGGTTTTCAGGCCGCAGTCCGGGTTCACCCACAGACGCTCAGCGGGAATACGCTGCTCGGCTTTCTTCAGCAGGGCTTCAATCCACTCCACGCTCGGGACGTTCGGCGAGTGAATGTCGTAGACGCCTGGCCCGATTTCGTTCGGATAGTCGAACTCTTCAAACGATTCCAGCAGTTCCATATCAGAGCGAGAGGTCTCAATGGTGATCACGTCCGCGTCCAGCGCGGCAATGGAATCCATGATGTCGTTGAACTCGCAGTAACACATGTGGGTGTGGATCTGGGTTTCATCCTTCGCCACCGCCGCGTTAATGCGGAAGGCTTCCACGCCCCACGCCAGATACGCCGCCCAATCACTGCGACGTAGCGGCAGACCTTCGCGCAGCGCCGGTTCGTCAATCTGAATAATACCGATGCCCGCAGCTTCCAGATCCGCCACTTCATCACGCAGCGCCAGCGCAATCTGCTTCGCGATGGTTTCACGCGTCACGTCTTCGCGCGGGAAGGACCAGCAGAGAATGGTCACCGGACCGGTCAGCATGCCTTTTACCGGTTTGTCGGTCAGTGACTGCGCGTACTTCGCCCACTCAACAGTAATTGCTTCCGGGCGGCTGACATCGCCAATCACCACCGGCGGCTTCACGCAGCGAGAACCGTAGCTCTGCACCCAGCCGTTCTGGGTAAAGACAAACCCGTCCAGGTGTTCGCCAAAGTACTCGACCATATCGTTACGCTCGGCTTCACCGTGCACCAGCACATCGAGCCCCAAACGTTCCTGTTCAACGATCGCTTGTTTGATATGTTCTGCGATACCGGTGCGGTAGTTACCGGCATCCAGGTTGCCCTTTTTGAAGTCCAGACGTAGACCACGAATTTCGGTGGTTTGCGGGAATGAGCCGATAGTCGTGGTCGGCCATGCCGGCAGATTAAAACGGGTACGCTGTGCTTCAGCACGAACCGGGTAAGCGTTGGCGCGCTGGCTGTCCTGGGCGGTGATCGCCGCCAGACGTTTTTCCACTGCGGCGTTATGTACGCGGGTAGAGTGACGACGCGCCTGGATCGGTGCGCTCCATTCCACAATTGCCGCCGTATCGCCGCTGTTCAACGCATCGCGCAGCAGCGCCAGCTCGCCACATTTTTGCAGCGCGAAGGCAAACCAGCTCTTCACTTCTGCATCAAGGCGGGTTTCCACGCTGAGATCGATTGGGCTGTGCAGCAGAGAGCAGGAGGAAGCCACCCACAGGTCACGTTTGCCGACGATATCTTTAATTTGCGCATATTTTTCGCTGAGATCGGCACGCCAGACGTTGCGACCGTTTACCAGACCCGCTGACAGCAGCCAGTCGGCAGGCAGACGTTTATGCAGCTCGGTGACATCATCTTTGCCGTGCACGAAGTCAACGTGCAGCCCCTGCACCGGCAGCGCGGTAATGGTATCCAGGTTTGGCGTTACACCTTCGAAGTAGGTGGTCAGTAGCAGCTTCACCTGGCCTTGCAGGGCGTCATAAGCCGGTTTAAAAGCATCCAGCCACGCTTGCGGCAGCTCCAGTACCAGCGCAGGTTCATCAATCTGCACCCACTCAATACCGCGTTTCGCCAACTCAGCCAGCACCTGCTGGTAAACCGGCAGAATATCGTTCAACAGGCTCAGGCGGTCAAACTGTTCACCCTTCACTTTCCCCAGCCACAGATAAGTGACCGGCCCCAGCAGCACAGGCTTGATCTTGTGACCGAGCGCCAGCGCTTCGTCCACTTCATCCAGCAGTTGGGTCCAGGTCAGTTTGAACTGCTGACCTTTGGTGAACTCCGGCACCATGTAGTGATAGTTGGTGTTAAACCATTTGGTCATTTCTGCCGCCGCCGCGGGTTCACCCGTGGGTGCGCGGCCACGGCCAATGCGGAATAAGGTATCGATATCGACAGAGCCATCTTTATTTTGATGACGAGCCGGAACGTTGCCGAGCAGCAGGCTGGTGGTTAGCACGTGATCATACCAGGCGAAATCGCCCACCGGCAGCAGGTCAACGCCCGCCTGCTTCTGCTGATCCCAGTGGCGGGCACGCAGCCCGCGGCCTACAGCCAGCAGTTCTTCACGGGAGGCGTTACCCGCCCAGTAGCTTTCTTGCGCTTTTTTTAGCTCGCGACGCAGGCCAACGCGAGGAAAACCGAGGGTGTGGTTCAGGATAGTCATCATATGCCTCTCATGGATTTTTTGTGTTTTAGCCGTCCAGATGTTTACACATCCATAATGTGAATGTACTGTATAATCCTCAAGCGCAAATTGTTCATGCCGAAGTGAAGGACTTTCATGATTGAAATTAAACATCTGAAAACGCTCCAGGCGTTGCGGAGCTGCGGGTCGCTCGCAGCAGCAGCGGCGACGTTGCATCAGACGCAATCCGCCCTCTCCCACCAGTTCAGCGATCTGGAGCAGCGCCTCGGCTTTCGACTTTTTGTCCGCAAGAGCCAGCCACTGCGCTTTACGCCGCAGGGCGAGATTCTGCTGCAACTGGCCAATCAGGTGTTGCCACAAATTACCCAGGCGCTTCAGGCCTGTAATGAACCGCAGCAGGCAACGCTGCGCATCGCCATTGAGTGCCATAGCTGTATTCAATGGCTGACGCCCGCGCTGGAAAACTTCCATAAGCAGTGGCCACAGGTGGAGATGGACTTTAAGTCCGGCGTCACCTTCGACCCACAGCCGGCGCTACAACAAAGCGAACTGGATATCGTGCTGACCTCCGACATCCTGCCGCGTAGCGGTCTGCACTATTCACCGATGTTTGATTATGAAGTGCGCCTGATTCTGGCGCCGGATCACCCATTAGCGGCCAAAGCACGCATTACGCCAGAAGATTTGGCGGCAGAAACGCTGTTGATTTATCCGGTACAGCGTCAGCGTCTGGATATCTGGCGTCATTTCCTCCAGCCAGCCGGTATTAGCCCACAGCTGAAAAGCGTGGATAACACGTTACTGCTGATTCAGATGGTGGCCGCGCGGATGGGCATTGCCGCCCTGCCGCACTGGGTGGTGGAGAGTTTTGAGCGCCAGGGTCTGGTGGTGACCAAAACCCTGGGCGAAGGTCTATGGAGCCGACTGTACGCCGCCGTGCGCGATGGCGAGCAGCGTCAGCCGGTGATGGATGCGTTTATTCGTTCAGCGCGGAACCACGCTTGCGATCATCTGCCGTTTGTGAAGAACGCGGAGCGACCCAGTGCCGATGCACCCACAGCGAGGCCAGGATCACAGCCGCACCTGTGAGGAAGCTCGGCCAGTGAGGCTGTTGGTGCCAGATTGCCAGGTTAACCAGCAGCCCCGCAGGCACATGCATATTGTTCATAATCCCTAAGGTGCCCGCATCCACCTGCGTGGCGCCGTAGTTCCACATAAAGTAACCAATCCCCGACGCAACGACGCCCAGGAATACCAGAATTCCCCACTGCGGCAGGGTTTGCGGCATTTTCTGCGCGTTGCCGAGCAGCATCCAGGCCACCGCCGCGACCAGAAACGCCCCGAGATAAAACCAGGCAAAGGCGTTATGCTGCGGCATCGGTCGGGTCTCCATCAGGCGTTTATAGCCCACCATACCGATGGCAAAGACGATGTTCGATAACTGCACCAGAATCAGACCGGTCCAGAAGTGGCTGGTGATGTGGTCGTAACGAATAATGCCCGCGCCGATCACCGCCAGCAGTGCGCTAAAAGCGTAGCTCCAGCGCAGACGGCGTCCACTCATCAGGTCATAAATCAGCGTGATATAGAGCGGCGTCAGCACGGTAAACAGCAGCAGCTCGGAGACCGTCAGATAGAGATAGGCATGGAAGCTCAGCATGTACATGATGCCCAGCTGCATCGCCCCCACCAGCATATATAGCCCGACGGTTTTCAGGCTGTGTCCGCGCGTACGCAGGAACGGCAGGAACACCAGCGCTGCCAGGCCCACGCGCACCAGCACCGCAAAATAGCTGTCCACATGCCCGGCAAGGTATTCGCCGTAAAAGCTGAACGAAAAGGCCCACAGAATCGTGGTAATAATCAGGAGCGCCACAATGAATGTCCGATTGGAAAATGAACATGCATTGTAGCGGAGTTGGAGGTTGACAACTGACCACTGAATAGCCAGTCGTCAATTTTTATCGCAGGTACATATCGCGCAGGTAGTGCGGTACCGCATCATCGGCGTTTGACCCGATCACTTCGAGGTCCGGATGCAGATCCTTCAGACGCTGGTGCGCGCCGGCCATGATGCAGCCTTTACCCGCCATCGACAGCATTTCGGCATCATTCATGCCATCGCCAAAGGCGATACAGTCTTTCAGCGTATAGCCCATCGCCTTCGCCACCGCTTCCAGCGCGTGACCTTTCGACACGCCTCCCGCCATCACTTCCAGACAGGTCAGCGTCGAGAAGCTCACGTTTACGCGATCGCCCCAACGGGCGTTGATCGCCTGCTCCAGCGGCAGCAGCGTTTCGTGGTCGTTGCAGGTGAAGAACACCTTGCTGACGCCTTCCGGTTCCAGCAGACCCGGTTCATACAGGGTGTAGTTGAATACCGCTTCTTTGAAGAAACGCATCTCTTCGGGGCGGTGGCGGTTCATAAACCATTCGTCGTCACGATAGACATTAGTCACGATATCCGGGTTGGCATTGACGATGCCGAAGAGATCGGCCGCGATATCGCGATCGAGGTTGTGAGCGAAGACCTGCTTGCCGTCGGCATCGTGCACGCGCGCGCCGTTGGAGGTAATCATGTAGGATTTGATCCCCAGATTATCGCGAATCTGGCCGACGTCAATGTAGTGACGGCCAGTAGCGAACACGAAGTTCAGGCCACGCTCGGTCAGTAGCTTCAAGGTCTCTTTAGCGTACGGCGTTAAGTGGTGGTCAGGAGAGAGTAAGGTGCCATCTAAATCAGATGCGACTACCTGGTACATATTCGAATTTAACCTCTAAAAAGTGCGGCGCTGGCGCCGAATTAAGGGTGTCGACCAAAAAAATCGACGATGGCATTGAGTGCTACTGAGCGCATAGCGTCCTTTTCAAAAAGGATCTCATGATAGGCGCCTTCGATGACCAGCGGTTTACCGCCCTCACAAGGGTGGCCCGCCTCCGCGCGAAGGGCGCAGTAACGATCGTGCATGCGGTTATCCACCACGCGTTCTTCTTCTGCCTGAATCAGCAGCACAGGAAACGCGTCGTTTGCGGCGTCGGCAAGGATCTGTTCTCCTGCCAGAATGCCTTCTCTGACCCAGTGGTACGTCGGCCCGCCCACACGCAGCCGGGGTTCATCGGCGTAAAAACGCACGTTGCGACGATAACGTTCGCGGCTATGGGTCAATACGTTAAGGCTAAACGGCAGCGCGTGCCATCGGCCTGTTCCCATTGCATACCCTTCACGAAGACGCTGATGGCCCTCAGCCCAATCGAGAAGCGGCCGCACAACCCATTCTGGCAGACGCATGATAATACCGAACATCGGCGCACAAAGCGCGAGAGCATCACAGCCCTGCGGATTGCGCTGTAAAAACTGCGTCGCAATCGCCCCTCCCATGGAATGGGCGAGAATAAACCGCTGACGCCAACGCCCCTGCACAATCTCTTGCTGCCAGAAGGCGGCAAGATCGTCGACGTAGTCGCTGAATTTCGCCACGTGGCCACGATGGGTGTCGGACAACATACGCCCGGAACGCCCCTGGCCGCGGTGGTCGATAATCAGGACATCAAAACCGCTGTGGAAAAGATCGTATGCCAGTTCAGCATACTTCACGTAGCTTTCAATTCGCCCCGGGCAAACCACGATAACCCGGTCATGCGCGGGCAGGCTGAAACGTACGAATCGTACCGGAACGCGATCGACGCCGACAAACTCCGCCTCTTCCCGTCCACGCCAGAAGTCCATCAACGGGCCGGTGGTAAACGCAGCAAACGCGTTTTCTCTTGTATTCCAATCCTTTTGCTGTTGAAACATCGGGCTTCCACCCCTGTTAACCGCTGAAAATTGTTTTTTCGTGACGTCTCACACAACGTCTGGACAATAGCGTATTGTGGCATAAAAACAGACAATCAGGGAGTTTCTCATGACCTTCGAATGGTGGTTCGCCTACCTGCTAACATCCATAATTCTTAGCCTCTCACCGGGCTCAGGGGCGATCAATACGATGACCACCTCCATCAACCACGGCTACCGTGGCGCAGCGGCATCAATTGCCGGGTTGCAGGCCGGGTTGGCTATCCATATCGTGTTGGTAGGTATCGGTCTGGGCACCCTGTTCTCCCGCTCGGTGCTGGCCTTTGAAGTACTGAAATGGGCGGGCGCGGCATATCTTATCTGGCTGGGTATCCAGCAGTGGCGCGCGGCAGGCTCTATTGACCTGAAAACGCTGGCCAAAACGCAATCGCGCGGCAAGCTGTTCCAGCGCGCGGTGTTCGTTAACCTGACCAACCCAAAGAGCATTGTGTTCCTGGCTGCGCTGTTCCCCCAGTTTATCGTGCCGCACCAGCCGCAGGTGATGCAGTACCTCGTCCTTGGGGTCACCACCATCGTGGTCGACATCATTGTGATGATCGGCTACGCCACGCTGGCGCAGCGCATTTCGGCATGGATTAAAGGGCCGAAACAAATGAAGGCGCTGAATAAGGTGTTCGGTTCGCTGTTTATGCTGGTTGGCGCGCTGCTGGCATCGGCAAGGCATGCGTGAAAGCCGCTCGCAGTTTTTTGTCATCAACGTTGCCAGCCGACAAATTGGCACGAGGCCGCACGCATAGCCGAAAACGGTTTTAGATCTCCGCTATTGGCGCGGACGCGTCAGTGCCAGAATGCCGCCAGACCTTCTCATTCAAGGATGACGAACGATGGCGGAAGCTGCCTCACCGCATGATGCGGTCTTCAAAATGTTTCTTTCCCGCGTGGAAACCGCGCGGGATTTTATCGAAATTCACCTACCGCCAGCGCTGATAAAACTGTGCAAACTGGAGACGCTGCGCTTAGAGTCAGGGAGTTTTATTGAAGACGACCTGCGTCCTTACTTCAACGATATTATCTATTCCCTGTAAACCACAACCGGGCGCGGCTATATCCATGTTCTTATCGAGCACCAGAGCTCGCCGGACAAACATATGGCTTTTCGCTTGCTACGCTACGCCGTAGCGGCGATGCAGCAGCATCTCAATGCAGGTCATAAGAAACTACCGTTGGTCATCCCTATTCTGTTCTATCACGGCAAGCGCAGCCCCTATCCCTGGACACTGAACTGGCTGGATGAATTTCACGATCCGAATGCGGCGCGCCAGCTTTACAGCCATGCTTTTCCACTCGTCGATATCACCACCATTCCTGACGAAGAAATTATGCAACATCGCAGTATGGCCGCGCTTACGCTAGTCCAAAAGCACATCCGTCTCCGGGACATGGCGCAGTTGGAGGACAAACTCGCCAGTTTGTTCGTATCAGGACTGTTAAGCGGACAACAAATAATCGTCCTGGTAAACTACATGGTGCGGGCGGGACAAGCTCGAAACGTTCAGAAACTATTGTATGGGCTGGCACAGCGCGTGCCGGAGCATGGAGATAAATTCATGACCATGGCAGAAGAGTTGAAGCTGATTGGACGAAAGGAAGGAAAACACAGCGCAATGCAGGATGTAGCAAAAGCCATGCTGGCGCGAGGGTTTGAACATCGTGTAATCATGGAAATCACCGGCCTTTCAGTGGATGAGCTACAGCAGCTCAAGCGCTGAAATAATGCAGCCCACCCGGAAACACGTCGTCGAGTGGGCCAACATGGTTAGCGCGAAATAATCAAATGAATGCCAAACCCGGCAAACAATGTCCCTGCCACGCCGTCAATCCACTTCGCCGCGCGCTGATAGCCGCGACGCATCGCCGGCAGCGCAAACAGGCTGGCAACCACGGTGAACCACGCCAGCGTTTCCAGGATAATTAACAGGAAAATGCCCCAGCGAGCCCCGGCACCGACGCTGTCGCCGACGAACAGTGAGAACACCGAGCCAAAGTAGATAATCGCTTTCGGATTCGCCAGGTTGGTCAGCAGCCCCTTCATAAAGCTGCGTCCACCCTGCGCCAGTTCAACCTGCGGTTCGGATTTCGTCGATACTTTCTCTTTCTTCAACGCCCCGCGCAGCATCTGGTAGCCCATCCAGCACAGATACAGGCCGCCCCCGACCATGATAATGGTATGCAGCCACGCCATCTTCTCGATAATTAAATGCAGGCCAAGCAGCGCCACGCCCGCCCAGACCATAACGCCGCAGGTAATCCCCAGCACGCCCATCATCGCCTCTTTACGCGAGCGGCTGACAGCAGTCTGCGAGACAAAAAAGAAGTCTGGACCAGGGCTCATCAACGCAATGATGTGCACCAGCGCCACGGTAAGAAATAGCGTTATCATGATAGACCTACCCAACGGGACGATAAATTCGCGGAAAATAGTACAGTGAGTGACTATCCTGACACTTTTTCCGTCAACTGACTACTCTTCATCGTCACCATCAACGTGAGCGCGAATCAGCGCCAGGAACTCGCGGCCAAAACGCTCAAGCTTACGCGTTCCCACGCCGTTGACGCTGAGCATATCGCTCGGCGAAACCGGCATCTGCTCGGCCATTTCAATCAAGGTCGCATCGTTAAAGACAACGTACGGTGGGATATTTTCTTCATCGGCAATGGCTTTACGCAGCTTGCGCAGCTTGGCGAACAGCTGCTTGTCATAGTTGCCGACCGCCGCTTTCTGCATCACGCGCGGCTTCAGCGCCACAATACGCGGCACGGCAAGCTGCAGCGGCGCTTCACCGCGCAGCACCGGGCGCGCGGCATCCGTGAGCTGGAGAGCTGAGTGTTGGGCGATATTTTGCGTGACAAAGCCTAAGTGGATCAGCTGGCGAATGACGCTAACCCAATGCTCATGGCTTTTATCACGCCCCATCCCGTAAACCTTCAGCTTATCGTGGCCGAACTCGCGGATACGCTGACTGTTCGCGCCGCGAATCACCTCCACCACGTAGCCCATGCCAAAGCGCTGGTTCACCCGGCCAATGGTCGACAGCGCAATCTGCGCATCCTGCACGCCGTCGTACTGCTTTGGCGGATCGAGGCAGATATCGCAGTTGCCGCACGGCTCCTGACGCCCTTCGCCGAAGTAATTCAGCAGCACCAGGCGACGGCAGGTTTGCGCTTCGGCAAAGGCCCCCATCGCATTAAGCTTATGCCGCTCGATATCCTGCAGCATGCCTTCTGGCTTTTCTTCCAGACAGCGGCGCAGCCATGCCATATCCGCCGGATCGTAAAACAGCATCGCCTCCGCAGGCAGACCATCACGCCCGGCGCGGCCAGTCTCCTGATAGTAGGATTCGATGTTGCGAGGAATATCAAAGTGCACCACAAAGCGCACGTTAGGCTTGTTGATGCCCATACCAAACGCGACGGTCGCGACCACGATTTGCAGATCATCGCGCTGGAATTTCTCCTGCACGTCAGCGCGCACGTCATTTTCCAGCCCGGCATGATAGGCTCCGGCGCTAATTCCCCGGCTTTGCAGACGCGCGGCGGTGTCCTCCACCTTCGAGCGGCTATTACAGTAGATAATGCCGGATTTACCGCGCTGCTCCTGCACATAGCGCATCAGTTGGTCGAGCGGCTTAAACTTCTCCATCAGCATGTAGCGAATGTTAGGCCGGTCAAAGCTACTGATTTGAATCAGGGGATCGTTAAGCCCCAGCAGACGCACGATATCGCTGCGGGTGGTGTCGTCGGCGGTGGCAGTCAGCGCCATAAATGGCAGCGCCGGGAAGCGCTGGCGCAGGTGTCCCAGGGCGGCGTATTCCGGACGGAAGTCGTGTCCCCACTGCGAAATACAGTGCGCTTCATCGACCGCTAGCATCACCGGGTTCCAGTGCGCCAGATGTTCAAGGAAGTTATCCAGCATCAGGCGTTCGGGAGCGATATAGAGCAGGCGAATCTGCCCGGTGCGGCAGCCAGCCATCACCTCTTGCTGCTGTTCACGAGTCTGCGTGGAGTTAATGCACGCCGCCGCCACGCCGTTTGCCAGCAGCTGATCGACCTGGTCTTTCATCAGCGAGATCAGCGGTGAAACCACCACCGTCAGGCCGTCCATTACCAGCGCAGGAATCTGATAACAAAGGGATTTTCCGCCGCCAGTCGGCATCACGACCAGGCAGTCGCGTCCGCTGAGCACGGTATCGATGATGGTCTCCTGGCCCGGGCGGAATTGCTGATAGCCAAAGGTCTCCTGCAAAACCTGTTTAGCCAGCGATTCCTGATTGATAACTTCCGCCTGTGCCACGTTGACCCCATTTACCTGAAAATAAAAACAGGCGCTATTTTCAGCGCCTGCGTGCCAAACTGCAATGTTTTAGACGAAATCCTTCGGTCATGCTCGCAACAAACCGTCGGATACCCTGTTAAAACAGGTCGTTAAGCATCACACCCACCCCAACGCGGGTTTGGTTGAAGTTGTAATCAATAAGCGATTCACCGTAGCCGCTGTAGACCTGAGTATAGACGCGCACATGTTTACTGATGGGGTAGCTGACGCCCAGTTCCGCGCCGCCGTAGCCGGTGTTCCAGTTGTACTGGCCTTGCGCGCTCAGCACCGCATCACCCAGCTGATAACCAATTTTCAGCCGGTAGTATCCCATATATTTGGTGATGTCCGGATTATCGTCGGTTTCGCCGATCACATACCAGGGTTTGACTTCCACCAACCAGTTGCCGTTTTGCGCCATCAGTCGCGTATACAGGCGATTCCAACTGCGCGAAGTCGGGTCGGATCGACCATTCGAATCATGGTTAAAACCGAACTCTACGTCGCGCAACGTCCAGCCGGCAAAGCGATAGTCTGTGGCAAAGCCGAGGAACATCTGCGGCTCGTAGTTGGTTTCGCGGAACGGTGCAGATTCGCCGCTGTTAGAAAGCTGCCACCAGGAGCGCTGCGTGTAGGACGCCGCCAACACCGAATTATCTCCCAGGATGCCGCGCCACAGCGGGAAAGCCAGGCTCAGCTGAAACTTCACCTCGTCCTTACGCGCGTTCTCAGCCCAGTCGTAGGAGCGAATCGCCTCTTTATTGAGGTCGCTGGTCCAGGTATACAGCAGATAGTTGCTTTCATAAGGGTAGAGCGTGAACGGATTGTCATGCTCCTGCAGCAGGTTGGCAATAATACTGCCACGCACCGCCGGCACATCATGTACTTCCTTAATCGTCGCTTCCTGCGCCAGCGCCGAGGCAGGCAGCAGCAACGCCAGTAACCCACTCCTTGAGAATCGCATCAGTCACTTTCCCCTGAGATATATAAAAACAATGAATAACAAAATGACATTCATTCTACCTTTTTACGTTGTTCTTGCTCATCAAACCTTTCCGAAAGTAGAAATCAACATTCATTCGGCATAAAATCAACATTTTATTAACAAGCAAAAGTAAGGTCATTATGTCTGCCGAACTCACCGCCGCCGACGCGCTCAAGCTGGTTGGGGAAATCTTTGTCTACCATATGCCGTTTAACCGCGCGCTGAATCTGGAGCTGGAAGTCTACGAAAAAGCCTTTGCGCAGCTGAGCTTTAACAATCAACCGATGATGGTAGGAAACTGGGCGCAAAGCATTCTGCACGGTGGTGTGATCGCCTCAGCGCTGGACGTGGCCGCCGGGCTGGTGTGCGTAGGCAGCACGTTGACGCGCCACGACACCATTAATGAAGACGAGCTGCGCCAGAGGCTGTCGAAAATGGGCACCATCGATCTGCGCGTCGACTATCTGCGTCCAGGTCGCGGCACACGCTTTACCGCCAGCAGTACGCTGCTGCGCGCCGGGAACAAGGTTGCTGTGGCGCGCGTTGAGCTACATAACGAAGAGAAAACGCATATTGCCAGCGCGACGGCGACTTATATGGTGGGATAACCGCCAGAATCGCGTAACATTACATGACTTTTTCGTAATGGATGTTTCACATGGATCCCAAACAAACGCGTCAGGGCGTACTTCTCGCTCTTGCCGCCTATTTCATCTGGGGCATCGCTCCAGCCTACTTCAAGCTGATTTACTACGTCCCTGCCGATGAGATCCTGACCCACCGCGTCATCTGGTCGTTTTTCTTTATGGTGGCCTTGATTAGCATCAGTCGCCAATGGCCGCAGGTGCGCACACTGCTGAAAACCCCGAAAAAGGTCTTTCTGCTGGCGCTGTCGGCGGTGCTGATCGGCGGTAACTGGCTGCTGTTTATCTGGTCGGTGAACAACCACCACATGCTGGAAGCCAGCCTAGGTTATTTCATTAACCCGCTGGTGAATATTCTGCTGGGAATGATTTTCCTCGGCGAGCGCTTCCGCCGCATGCAGTGGCTGGCGGTGATTCTGGCTATCTGTGGCGTGCTGGTACAGTTGTGGACCTTCGGCTCGCTGCCGATTATCGCGCTGGGCCTGGCGTTCAGTTTCGCCTTCTACGGCCTGGTACGTAAGAAAATTGCCGTCGATGCGCAAACCGGGATGCTGTTCGAAACGCTCTGGCTGCTGCCGGTGGCGGCCATTTATCTGTTCGGCATCGCCGACAGCGCCACCAGCCACATGGGTAACAACCCGTGGTCGTTGAATCTGCTGCTGATTGCCGCCGGCGTGGTGACCACCATTCCGTTGCTGTGCTTTACCGGTGCGGCTACACGTCTGCGCCTTTCCACGCTGGGCTTTTTCCAGTACATCGGTCCAACGCTGATGTTCCTGCTGGCGGTGATGTTCTACGGTGAGGTACCGGGAGCGGATAAGATGGTGACCTTTGCCTTTATCTGGGTGGCGCTGGCGATTTTCGTGATGGATGCGATTTATACGCAGAGACGCGGTCGTCGAGGTTAAAGAAGTGGCCGGAGGGCGGCGACGCCTTCTCCGGCACAACCATTACAGCCAGTTCTTGCGCTTAAAGTACAGATACGGCGCAAGCCCTGCCAGAATCATAAAGATAATTGCCCCTGGGTAGCCAAAGCTCCACTTCAACTCCGGCATAAACTCAAAGTTCATCCCATAGCTCGAAGCCACCAGCGTTGGCGGCAGGAACACCACGGATACCACCGAGAAGATCTTGATGATGCGGTTCTGCTCGATGTTGATAAAGCCCATCGCCGCTTGCATCAGGAAGTTAACCTTCTGGAATAGCGATTCGTTGTGTGGCAACAGGGATTCGATATCTCGCAGGATTTCGCGCGCTTGCTCCAGCTGGCTGGCCGGTAAACGCGCCTTGCGCACGAGGAAGTTCAGTGCGCGCTGGGTATCCATCAGACACAAACGAACCTTCCAGCCGATATCTTCCAGCTCGGCCAGCGTGGACAGCGCTTCGTCATACTCGTCACCCTGGTGACCTTCCATAATCACGCGGCTCAGCTTTTCCAGGTCGCTGTAGATGTTTTCAATTTCATCCGCCAGCTGTTCGATTTTGGTTTCGAACAGGTCCAGCAACAGCTCGTAGGCGTTACCATCGACCATCGCCTGGTTACGTGCGCGCATACGATACAGGCGGAACGCCGGCAGCTCGCGCTCGCGCAGGGTAAACAGTCGCCCTTCGCGGATGGTGAAAGCAACGGTGGAGTTACCGGCGTGATCGTCCGCATCTTCGTAAAAGAAGAAGGAGTGAATATGCAGGCCGTCTTCGTCTTCAAAAAAACGTGCGGATGCTTCGATGTCTTCCAGTTCGGGGCGCGTGGCCAGGTTCTGGCCCAAATCCTTTTGCACACGGTTTCGTTCGTCGTCATCCGGCTCGACTAAATCGACCCACACCGAGCTGGCGAGGTGTTCGATTTCGTCCGCTTCCAGACGCGTTAAACGATTATTTTCCAGTTGAAATGCGCTCAGCATGACCGGGACTCCCAATGCAAAAAATTATCGGACAGCCGGTGGGCACACAGAAACTACAGGGGTTTCAGACCATTAAACAGCCTGACTCAATGCGACGGGATAAAATACGGGTCGCTGACAACCGCTAAGGCTATCAGCATATGAGGATAGCCTTAGGAGTTGTTCCTGAATGACAGGAAGGTGAGCCAGCATCTACTGGGTGTGTCCAAGGCTTTGTCCTCTTAGCGTAATCGTGCGCGCATGTTACGCCAGCAAAAAAACGGCGTCAACACGCAACGAAACGCTAACCAGGATTAATTACCTTCTCTTCCGTAAGGCTAGCAGATCGTTACAAAATAATGATATTTTTCTGAAAGTTATACTGTTTCCAGCCTGGCGTAGGCCGCCACCAGCCATTTAATTCCCTGCCCCTGGAACGCGACCTGCAAACGGCTGTGTTCACCGCTGCCTTCCAGGTTGACGATGGTGCCCTCGCCAAACTTGGCGTGGCGCACGCGCTGGCCGAGCTTGTAGCCGGTATCATTTTCAGCCATCGGCGTCCCCATCCGCTGATGGCTCACCGGACGGCTGACAGTCGCGCGCAGACGCACCTCTTCCACGCAGGCTTCCGGCAGTTCGCCGATGAAACGCGACGGGCGATGATAAACCTCTTTACCATACAGACGGCGGGTTTCGGCATAGGTTAGCGTCAGCTTCTGCATCGCGCGGGTGACGCCAACGTAGGCCAAGCGGCGCTCTTCTTCCAGACGGCCGCCTTCATCCAGCGACATCTGGCTTGGGAACATCCCCTCTTCCATCCCGACGATAAACACCTGCGGGAACTCCAGACCTTTGGCCGAGTGCAGGGTCATCAGCTGTACCGCATCCTGCCAGGTATCGGCCTGACCTTCCCCGGCTTCCAGCGCCGCATGAGACAAAAACGCCTGCAGCGGCATTAAATCTTCGTCTTCTTCGTTGTAGCTGAACTGGCGCGTTGCCGTCACCAGTTCATCCAGGTTTTCGATACGCGTCTGGCCCTTTTCGCCTTTTTCCTGCTCGTACATCATGCGCAGGCCGGAATCTTTGACCACCCGATCGGTCTGCACGTGCAGCGGCATATCGGCCGTTTCCTGCGCCAGCGCGTCAATCAGCTCCATAAAGCGCTGTAAAGCGCTCGCAGCGCGACCTGCCAGCGCTTTTTCTTGCAGCAGCTCGCGGCAGGCCTGCCACAAGGTCAGTTGGCGATCGCGCGAGGTCTGGCGCACCACGTCCAGCGTACGGTCGCCAATGCCGCGGGTTGGCGTATTCACCACACGCTCAAATGCCGCGTCATCATTGCGGTTGGCAATCAGGCGCAGGTACGAGAGCGCATCTTTGATTTCCTGACGTTCGAAGAAGCGCATCCCGCCATAAATGCGGTACGGCATGCTGGCTTGCAACAAGGCCTCTTCCAGCACACGCGACTGGGCGTTGCTGCGATAGAGAATGGCACACTGATCCAGCGCGCCGCCGTTGTCCTGCCAGGTTTTAATACGGTTGACCACGAAGCGGGCTTCGTCGAGTTCGTTGAACGCACAGTAGAGCGAGATCGGCTCGCCGTCGGCGCCATCGGTCCACAGCTTTTTGCCCAGACGCCCGTTGTTGTTTTCAATCAGGGCGTTCGCCGCGCTGAGGATATTGCTGGTTGAACGGTAGTTCTGCTCCAGACGGATGGTTTCGGCACCGGGGAAATCGTTCAGGAAGCGCTGGATGTTCTCCACCTGCGCCCCACGCCAGCCGTAGATCGACTGGTCATCGTCGCCAACGATCATGACCTTGCCGGTGTCGCCCGCCAGCAGGCGGATCCAGGCGTACTGAATGTTGTTGGTATCCTGGAATTCGTCCACCAGGATATTGGTGAAGCGTTCGCGGTAGTGCTGGAGGATGTGCGGCTTATTGAGCCACAGCTCGTGGGCGCGCAGCAGCAGTTCAGCGAAATCCACCAGCCCCGCGCGGTCGCACGCTTCCTGATAGGCCTGATAGACCTTCTGCCAGGTCTGTTCGACCGGGTTGCCGTAGCTTTGCAGATGGTGTGGACGCAGCCCTTCGTCTTTCTGGCTGTTGATAAACCACATCGCCTGGCGCGGAGGCCACTGTTTTTCATCAAGGTTCATCGCCTTAATCAGGCGTTTGAGCAGGCGCAGCTGATCTTCGCTATCGAGAATCTGGAAATCCTGCGGCAACCCGGCGTCCAGGTGATGCGCACGCAGCAGACGGTGCGCCAGCCCGTGGAAGGTGCCGACCCACATGCCGCCCTGCGAGGTGCCCATCAGTTCGGCAATACGGTGGCGCATCTCCGCCGCCGCTTTGTTGGTGAAGGTCACCGCCATAATCGAGTACGGCGAACAGTTCTCGACGCTTTGCAGCCAGGCGATGCGGTGCACCAGCACGCGCGTCTTGCCGCTGCCTGCCCCGGCGAGCACCAGCATGTTGGTCCGCTCCGCCGCGACGGCTTCGCGCTGTTTATCGTTGAGGCTGTCGAGCAGGTAAGAAACGTCCATTGGCACCGCCGGAATCAACAGGGCTCAGTAATACACTAAGCAATTCGAGTTGCAGGAAGGCGGCAAGGGAGTTCATCCCCAGGAGCGTACTTCAGTACGTGACTGGGGTGAACGAGTGCAGCCAACGCATCTGCAACTTGAAGTGCGACGTGTATGAGCCCCTGGGAATTTATACAGAGTTATGACGATTATATCAGCGAGGTCAGAGATGCCAACCGGGAAATCTCAATGTGCGGCAACAAACGGCTGTCGGCGGTCTGCATCAGATCGGCGTTTTCCGGCTTGATCCAGCAGGCCTGCATCCCGCAGCGCACGGCGCCCGCGACATCGGTGGTCAGGTCATCACCCACGTGCAAAATCTCGCCGAGCGGTACGTTGAGCTTTTCTGCCGCCAGGTGATACATATCGGCAAACGGCTTAGAGCGCCCGTCCGGCCCGGCGCGGAGCACAAACTCAAAATAGCCGCTCAGACCAAATAGTTCTGGCTGTGCGTTACCGTTGGTAATCGCCACCAGCGGCCACTTTTCGCCCAGCTTTTTCAGGGTATCGTGGGTTTCCTGCGGTACGTCAACCCGGCTACGCCAGTGGGCGAAGTTGGCCATCGCCGCATCGGCACCGGCTTTCGCTTCCTGGGCCGTTAACCCCAACTGCCGCATACCGGACTCCAGCGCGCGCCAGCGCCATTCGGTGACGTCGTGGTAAATCTCCGGCTCGGTCTTCAGCAACGCATCGCGCCACTGTTGAAGCGTGTGGGCGTCAAAATTGGCCAGCGCCGGGTGATAGCCGCGCACAAAATTCAGCGACTCCTGCATCGTGCGGTCAATCACCGGGCGGTTATCGTAAAGGGTATCGTCAAGGTCAAAGGTCAACGCGGCAATCGTGCCCAGTGGTCGATAAAAACGCATTATTTCTCCCGTTTGGCGCGCGGATGCGCCGCATCGTACACCGAAGCAAGGTGTTGAAAATCAAGATGGGTATAGATTTGGGTGGTCGAGAGGTTGGCGTGCCCCAACAGTTCCTGCACACCGCGCAGATCGCCGCTCGACTCAAGCATATGAGTGGCGAACGAATGGCGCAGTTTATGGGGATGGACGTGGCTGTTCAGCCCCTGCTTCACCCCCCATTCGGCAAAGCGTTTTTGCACGTTACGGGCCGAAATACGCTTGCCGAGCTTTGAGAGAAACAGCGCGTCTTCGTCACCGCCAAACAGCCCGCGCAGGTCGAGCCAATGTTCGATCCACGCGACAGCGTTGCGGCCAATCGGCAACCGGCGCTCTTTGCTGCCCTTGCCCATGACCCAGACTTCGCCGGTGTCGAGATCCAGATGTTTGATATCCAGATTGACCAGCTCGGACAGACGCAGACCCGCGCCGTACATCACTTCCAGCATCGCGCGGTCGCGCACCGCCAGCGGGTCGTTAAGGTCAATATCCAGCAGGCGGTTAACGTCGTCGACGTCGATATTTTTCGGCAGGTGGCGCGGCGCTTTTGGCGCGGCAATACCTTTCGCCGGGTTAGCCGGTAGCACGCCCTGGCTGACCATCCAGTCAAAGAAGCTGCGTAAGGCTGACAGGCGCAACGCCAGGCTTGCCGCTCCCAGCCCCTTACGACGGCTGCGGGTGGCGAAGCTACGCACCATCGCAGCATCACATTGTTGCCAATTCTGCAGGCCCATACCTTCGGCCAGTTCAATAATGGCATCAAGCTGACGCTGATAGTTCAGGAGGGTAATGGGGCTTAGCTGCCGCTCAACGCCGAGATAGCGCAGGAAACGGGTAACGTCTTGCCCCAATGCGATATCGCCGGTCATTCGCGTTCAATCCATCGTTCCAACAGGCCGGGCAGCATCAAGGCGATCTCCTGCAACAGCTGCGTTCCCTGTCCAGGCTGATAGTGATGCGGGTCACGACTGCTGAAGAGAATCACCCCGAGGTCGCCATCGCTGCCCATCATCGACATGGCTACCGAGCCTACTGCTTTCGCCTCCGGCAATACCAGCAGCAGTTCCGGACCATTGAGGGTGCCCAGATAGTGGTTTGACTGGCCTAAGCGTTGGATACGCAGCGGCTCGAACGCCTGACGAGAGAGCACCAGGTCGGTGTGTTTAGAGGGAGCGCCAAGCCGCCAGCGGTCGGAGAACAGACGTATCGACGCCCCCGCCAGCCCCAGCTCACGAGCCCAGCGGTGAAAACGCAGCAGCAGATCGTCGAGGCTTTCGGCACACGCCAGCCGGTTTTGCAGATGCAACAAGCGATAGAACAGCCCTTCGTTGGCCGTAGCCTGCTCCATCAGCTGGCTCATATTCTCTTCGAGCATCGCGATATAGTTGCGCGAGCGCGCCATATGCCACTCGACCAGCGAGACCATGCCCCGCACCGGGTGCGGGACGCGCATCTGCTCAACGGCAGCGGCATTACGAATAAAGAATTCAGGATGTTGCAACAGATAGTCTACCACCGCGCCGTCATTCAGCGCGGTGATGGCGTCCTGCTGTTCTTCCCCAACCTGTTTCATAGATGAATAAATCCGTCATAGACATGTGCCGCCGGGCCAGTCATAAACAACGGTTGGCCCGGGCCTTTCCAGGCGATATCAAGACGCCCGCCCGGCAATTCCACGCGCACTTCTTCCGCCAGCAACCCCTGCTGAATACCGACAGCAACCGCCGCACACGCACCGCTTCCACAGGCCTGCGTCTCACCCGCGCCGCGTTCGTAAACGCGCAGGCGGATGTGATCGCGTTTCACGACCTGCATAAAACCAATGTTAGCGCGTTCTGGAAAACGTTCATGGCTTTCCATCACCGGGCCCAGCGTTTCAACGGCCGCCGTATCGACGTCGTCGACCTGAATCACGCAGTGCGGGTTCCCCATTGAAACCACACCGCACAATACTGTCTGCTCGGCCGCACGCATAATATAGGTCTTTTCCGCTTTGTTGGCGCGGAACGGGACCTGCGAGGGCTCAAAGTTCGGCTCCCCCATATTGACGCGTACCAGGTCATCTTCCGTGACGCTTAATACCATACGGCCGTTAGCCGTACTGACGCGAATATCACGTTTATTGGTCAGGCCTTTCAGGCGCACAAAGCGGGCAAAGCAGCGCGCGCCGTTGCCGCACTGAGAAACTTCGCTGCCGTCGGCGTTGAAAATGCGGTAGTGGAAATCAAGGTCCGGATCGTAAGGCGGCTCGACAACCAGAAGTTGATCAAAACCCACGCCCAGATGCCGGTCCGCCAGTCGGCGGATCAGCTCAGGCGAAAAAAACACATTCTGCGTTACCGCGTCGACGACCATAAAATCGTTGCCGAGGCCATGCATTTTAGAGAACTGCATTATCTACTCCAGTTGCGCGGTACAGAACGGAATCAGTAGTTAACCTGCGTCGGGCCGCCGTCGTCGCCACGATCGTTACGGTCCGGCGATGCGCTCTGCACAGGCGGCGTCACGGGTTTGGTCGGCGGTGCCGCCGTCTTATCAGCCGGAGGGAAATAGAGCGGGCCCTTCAGGCCGCAGCCTGCAAGGCTAAACAGTGCAAGTAACAAAGCCAGCGGTCGAAAAATCTTATTCATTCTTAAGATGCCTGTAGTTCAATGCTTTCTATTTTCTATCATCGCAGGAGAAGGCGCAAAAGCAAGCGTTAAGCGCCTGACTGCAACGTGATTTGTTTCACGCTATACTGCCGCTATCACTAAATAGCGGGATAAAACAATGAACGACAGTGAATTTCATCGCCTTGCCGACACTCTGTGGTTAGCCATCGAAGAACGTCTGGACGACTGGGATGGCGACAGCGATATCGACTGTGAAATCAACGGCGGCGTGTTGACCATCAGCTTTGAAAACGGCAGTAAAATCATTATTAACCGTCAGGAGCCGTTGCACCAGGTGTGGCTGGCGACCAAACAGGGCGGCTATCACTTTGACCTGAAAGGCGACGAGTGGGTTTGCGATCGCAGCGGCGAAACGTTCTGGGATCTGTTGGAACAGGCGGCGACGCAGCAGGCGGGTGAGGAAGTAAGCTTCCGCTAAGACTGATTGCCGGATAAGGCGAAACCGCCATCCGGCATCATAGTTAAGAGAAGTACTGCTGTAACAGCGGCGCGTTATTGTTGTCGTGATTCGACGGCGGCGGCACAATCGCCTGGCTGCGGAACGGAATCACCTGCGCACGGCCGTCAACCTTCACAATCTGATAGAACTGCGGCAGGTTGAAGTTGATAAAGCTTGAGCCGTAGGTAAAGCGATCGTGCGACGAGGAATAGAAGCGGCTGACGTCGCGCACCAGCTCTTCTTTGCTGCCTTCACAGTGGTGATACACCTCTGCGCGGTTACTCTCGTCAAGAATATAGATATTAAAGCCCTGATCTTCCCCCGACTCCTCGAAGAAGAACTGGATAATCCCTTCGCTGGCAAAACCATCGACCACCGGCGGCAATTCCACATGGTTGGTCTCAACCTGCACCGACAGACCATGCAGCTTGTTATGCGAAATCGCGCCGTAAAACTCGATGGCGTTTTCCAGCTTCTGTACCGACACGTTCAGACGCTCAAAGAACAGGCCCCAGGTTTGCCCGGAGACACGCAGCGCTTTGAAGCGACCGGTTTCCTGACGGGTACTGGAAAGGCGCAGTTCAATACACTCGGAAACCAGCTGCTGCACGCGGGTACGAATCAAGCCGCGCAGGTGCTGGCTGTAGCAGAACACTTCGACGCTGTCCGGCGGCGCGGCGTCCTGGTGCATTTTACCGAGGATGGTTTTCAGCGCTTCAATCATCGCCTGCTCGCCGTTGAAGTGCAGCGTACGCACTTCGTTCCACGAGTTGCGATAAAGCAGGTCAACGCTGCCAACCAGGCATTTTTGGTCTTCACCGAAGCTGAAAGTATCCAGCTTACGGAAATCAAAGTGCACCACCTGATTGCGGAAGGCCGCCGTCGGGTCGTATTCGAGGTTGACGATAATCGCCAGATGGCGAATTTCACACGGGCTGTACAATGCTTTCGGCGTTGGCGCAGGCAGGCGCAGCGGGAAGTGGTGCGATACGTCAGCAACCATCTCCTGCAGTTTCGCCAGGTCGACAATGCCATTGCCCTTAATAAACAGGCGCGTGCGTGAAGTCAGCAGGCCGTTAAACCAGGCCCAGGCCACCAGCTTGTTGAGATAGCGGTTATATTCCAGCGGCTGATGGCTGATGATGGATTCCATGTTCGGGGCGCGGTTGTAAAGATACCAACCTGTACGGTTGGCGCGTCCCGGCGGAACATAAATAAAGGTCAGATTCGGTTCGGACAGGTCCGGGGAGATCTGCGGGTTCACCAGCGTCACTTTGCCCGGCAGCGCTTCAAACGCCGCGTACAGCTTACGCGTCAGCACGCCGATATCCTGCGGGCTGGCGGAAACGCTGAGGTTGTTACGACGGGCGAAGCGAATCAGGTTGCGGTAGCTCTGCATCATCGCGTCGAGCAGTTCGTTGTGTGCTTCACGGACCTGGTCGATTTTCCAGTTGGCGCGGTTATCGAGCATCGCCAGACGCTCTTCACTCCAGCCCCACTCTTTCACCAGTTGCCCAACCACTTCGCGACGCCAGCCAACGCAAGCGCGTTCACGGCTGAGCTTTTCGCACACTTTCAGATAGAAGCAGCGACGCACAAGGTCGAGACGGGTTTCGTCGTCGATGGCCTTCAGGTATTCGGTCACGCGTTCCAGCATCATGCAGTAGGCATCAAGACCGAAAGAGACGATCTCGCCATCATGCAGGCGCTGTTTAATGTCCTTCGCCAGCAGGCGCGTGTTGGGATACTCCCACGAGTAGGCTTCCAGCAGCAGGGTTTTCAACACCGCTTTGTACGGCGAGTCGATACTCTTATACAGCTGCCACAGGCTGGCGCCAAAGTACTCTTCGGCGGAGAGCGAGCTCAATCCGCCGAGGTCAAGCCATTCATTCGGCGTCAGCACGCCCTGGGCGTAGAGCGTCATCACGTAGTCATCGTAATGATCTTCTTCTTCGCACGGCACCATATTCCACAGAATACGTTTGCCCGCCAGGCGCACCGCCGTACGATAAAATTCGTCGAGCAGTAAAATGTGCTGCGTTGAACCGCAGTCTTCCCCACCGAGGCTGCCGCTTTCGTTATGACGGAAACGGTTTTCGTCGATCAGGAAGAAGCTGACTTCCACGCCCAGCGATGCCGCCCAGCTTTCCAGCAGGCTGCATTTGCGCTGTAACAATTGGCGTTCATCATTGTCGAGCCACGACTGGTGACAGACCCAGATATCCAGATCGGAGGAACAGCTCTGGCCAACGGACGAGGTGCTGCCCATGGTGTAAACGCCGGTAATCGGCAGTTCGCCCTTGGCAGTGCTCTGCGGCGGCATGCCGCGATGCAGCTCGAGTTCGTCGAGGTAATGGCGTTGGGTTTCATCAGGCGTGTAGAGGCAGATGCCCTTGGGAACGTTACCGTCAAGGTAACCCGGCATCAGCGGATGATGATAATGTAATAATGTCGGCAGTAGACTGTATACCTGCTGGAAAGCAGGGCCCATGGCTGCAAGCGCGCGATCCACACGCAGTTGGTTGATGGCATCCAGTCTCTGTTTTAGCGTCTCAATATAGAGGTACAAGACATATCGCCTGATGTTCAAAACCTCGACGTATCCTGTTCAAGCGGTACGGAGGTTTTAATATTTCAACAAGAAGAACCGTTACCGTTTTTCGTCCGCCGTTGTCATTATCGAATTCTGGACAAAAAATGGTTTAAAACGTGATCAATTTAACACCTTGCCGGTTGACCGTAAAGAATGTTGCACTACAACAAGTGTAGCATTGAATGCTGCTGTAAACCCCGGCATACGATCAAGACAGTGCCAGTAATGAACGGTAAACACAACCCCGTTTATGCTTGTCTCCGTTTAGGCTGAAGGCACGTTTCCTGCATCGCGAATTGTTCAGGGTATGAATCCCTGAAAACTAACATCATTAAGGCAACAATGTTAGGATGGACAACGGACGATAGATGACGGTAACAAGCATGTTAGACAAAGTTTTGAGAATTGCCACACGTCAGAGCCCGCTCGCGCTCTGGCAAGCGCACTATGTAAAAGAACGCCTGGAGGCCTGCCATCCTGGGCTGACGGTGACGCTTGTCCCGATGGTCACGCGCGGTGATGTGATCCTTGATACGCCGCTGGCGAAAGTGGGCGGCAAGGGGCTTTTTGTCAAAGAACTGGAGCTGGCACTGCTTGAAAATCGCGCGGATATCGCCGTGCATTCGATGAAAGATGTGCCAGTGGAATTCCCTGAAGGGCTGGGGCTGGTGACCATCTGCGAGCGCGACGACCCACGTGACGCCTTCGTCTCGAACCATTACGCCAGCATGGATGACCTCCCGGCAGGCAGCGTCGTCGGCACTTCCAGTCTGCGTCGCCAGTGTCAGTTGGCCAAACGCCGCCCGGACCTGGTGATTCGTTCGCTGCGCGGCAACGTCGGCACGCGGCTGAGCAAACTCGACAACGGCGACTACGATGCGATCATCCTCGCCGTTGCCGGCCTTAAACGTCTGGAACTGGATGCCCGCATCCGCCAGCCGATGTCGCCGGAAGAGTCGCTCCCGGCCGTTGGCCAGGGCGCCGTCGGCATTGAGTGCCGCCTCGACGATGAACAAACGCGTGCGCTGCTGGCGCCGTTGAATCATGACGACACCGCTGTCCGCGTGCGCGCCGAACGGGCGATGAACACGCGGCTGGAAGGCGGCTGTCAGGTGCCTATCGGCAGCTATGCGGAACTCATTGATGGAGAACTCTGGCTGCGCGCGCTGGTTGGCGCGCCGGACGGCAGTCAAATGGTTTGCGGCGAGCGTCGCGGCCAGCCGGAAGAGGCCGAGAAAATGGGCATTGCGCTGGCCGAAGAGCTGCTCGATAACGGCGCGCGAGAAATTCTTGCCGCGGTCTACGACGGAGACGCCTCAGTATGACCATTCTGGTTACCCGCCCCGCCCCGCAAAGTGAAGCGCTCGTGAGCCGTTTGCGCGCGCTGGGGCGAGTAGCCTGGAGTTTCCCGCTGATTGAATTCACCCCCGGTCGCGAACTTAATACGCTCGATCAGGCGCTTGGCGCGCTGGACGATGGGGATTTAGCGTTCGCGTTGTCGCAGCATGCAGTGAGCTTTGCCCAATCGCAGTTGCAGCAGCAGCGCCTTTGCTGGCCGACGGCTCCCCGCTATTTTGCCATTGGTCGCACTACGGCGCTGGCTCTGCATCAGGTCAGCGGAGCCGACGTACGCTACCCTTTAGATCGGGAAATCAGCGAAGTATTGCTACAATTACCTGAATTACAAAATATTGCGGGAAAGAAGGCGCTTATTCTGCGCGGCAACGGTGGCCGTGAGCTGCTCGCTGAAACGCTTACCGCCCGTGGCGCCGACGTGACGCTGTGTGAATGCTATCAGCGCAGCGCCATCCACTACGATGGCGCGGAAGAAGCCATGCGCTGGCAGTCGCGAGGCGTCTCGACGATTGTGGTCACCAGCGGCGAAATGCTGCAACAGCTTTGGACGCTGATTCCCCTCTGGTACCGGGAGAGCTGGTTGCTCAAGTGTCGGTTACTGGTGGTGAGTGAGCGCATTGCAAAACTGGCCCGGGAGATGGGCTGGCAGGAAATTCAGGTTGCCGATAGCGCAGACAACGATGCGCTGCTGCGCGCATTACAATAACTCTCAAAATTGGAAGCCATAATGACGGAACAAAAAGAAAACTCCGCCGTGGTTGAAGAATCCGGGGACGTCGTGAACACCACGCCGCAACCCGAGGTCCGTAAGCCAGAAAATGCTGAGAAGAAAAATACCGGCGGGAAAACCAGTCTGGTGCTAAGCGCCGTTGCTATCGCCATCGCGCTGGCGGCGGGCATCGGTCTGTACGGCTGGGGTAAACAGCAGGCCGTCAACCAATCCACCACCAGCGATACTCTCGCCAATCAGCTCATCGCGCTGCAAAAAGCGCAGGATGCGCAGAAAGAGGCGCTGGAAACCACCATTAAACAACAGGCCGAACAGCTTGATGCGGCGAAAGCCCAGCAGAGCGAAATGGCCAAACAGTTGGATGAAGTGCAGCAAAAAGTGGCTGCTATCTCCGGCACCGATTCAAAAACCTGGCTGCTGGCCCAGTCCGATTTCCTGGTGAAGCTGGCCGGGCGCAAGCTGTGGAGCGATCAGGACGTAACCACCGCTGCCGCACTGCTGAAAAGCGCGGATGCCAGTCTCGCGGACATGAACGACCCCAGTCTGATTACCGCGCGCCGGGCGATTACCGAAGATATCGCCAGCCTTTCCGCCGTGTCGCAGGTTGATTTCGACGGCATCATTCTGAAGGTGAACCAGCTTGCTAATCAGGTGGATAACCTGCGTCTGGCGGACAACAATACTGACGATTCGCCGATGGACAGCGACGATGGCGAACTGTCGGCTTCGCTCAGCGAGTGGCGCGTCAATTTGCAAAAAAGCTGGCAGAACTTTATGGACAGCTTTATTACTATTCGCCGCCGCGACGAGACCGCCGTTCCGCTGCTGGCGCCGAACCAGGATATCTACCTGCGCGAGAACATCCGCGCTCAACTGCTTGCCGCCTCGCAGGCAGTGCCACGTCATCAGCAGGAAACCTACAAGCAGGCGCTGGATAACGTCTCGACCTGGGTACGTGCCTACTATGATACCGATGACGCCGCCACGAAAACGTTCCTGAACGACATCGATCAACTCAGCCAGCAGAGTATCGCCATGGACGTTCCGGAAACCCTGCAAAGCCAGCCGATTCTGGAAAAACTGATGCAGACCCGCGTGCGTAACCTGATGGCGCAGCCCGCTGCCGCTCAGCCTACGGCAGAGCAACCGGCCGCCGCAGAGCCTGCGCCAGCCCCGGCGCAAGGAGAGTAATCGATGCTTAAAGTCTTATTACTCTTTGCACTGCTGATTGCCGGCGTGGTGGTCGGCCCGATGATTGCTGGTCACCAGGGGTACGTGCTGATTCAGACCGACAATTACAACATTGAAACCAGCGTCACCGGGTTGGTCATCATCATGATTCTGATCATGGTGGTCCTGTTCGCGCTGGAATGGATTCTGCGCCGCATTTTCCGTACCAGCGCCCATACCCGCGGCTGGTTTGTGGGTCGTAAACGCCGTCGCGCGCGCAAACAGACCGAACAGGCGCTGTTGAAACTGGCGGAAGGCGACTATCAGCAGGTTGAAAAGCTGATGTCGAAAAATGCCGATCACGCGGAACAGCCGGTAGTCAACTACCTGCTGGCGGCTGAAGCCGCGCAGCAGCGCGGTGACGAAGCGCGCGCCAATCAACACCTACAGCGTGCAGCGGAAAATGCCGGTAACGATTTGATCCCGGTTGAGATCACTCGCGTCCGTCTACAGCTGGCGCGTCATGAAACCCACGCGGCGCGCCACGGTATTGATAAGCTGCTGGAAATCGCCCCGCGCCATCCGGAAGTACTGCGTCTGGCCGAGCAGGCTTATATTCAGACCGGGGCCTGGAGTTCGCTGCTCGATATCATCCCATCAATGGCGAAAGCCAACGTCGGTGATGACGCCCATCGCGCGGCGCTGGAGCAGCAGGCGTGGATTGGTCTGATGGACCAGGTGCGCGCCGACCAGGGCAGCGAAGGGCTGCGTGACTGGTGGAAGAATCAAAGCCGTAAAACGCGTCATCAGGTGGCCCTGCAGGTTGCCATGGCGGATCACCTCATTGAGTGTGACGATCATGACACCGCACAGCAGATCATCATCGACGGCCTGAAGCGTCAGTATGACGATCGTCTGGTGATGTTGATTCCACGTCTGCACACCAATAATCCGGAGCAGATGGAAAAACTGCTGCGCCAGCAGATCAAAACCGTGGGTGACCGCCCGCTGTTGTGGAGCACGCTGGGCCAGTCGCTGATGAAGCACGGCGAGTGGCAAGAAGCGAGCCTGGCGTTTCGCGCCGCGCTTAAGCAGCGTCCGGATGCTTTCGACTATGCCTGGTTGGCTGACACGCTTGACCGCCTGAAACAGCCGGAAGAAGCCGCTGCCATGCGCCGGGACGGGCTGATGCTGACGCTGCAGAACAACCCGCCAGCGTAATCTACGCGCTAGCAAAAAGGGGCCAAATGGCCCCTTTTCTTTTTTACCCATAAAAAAACGCCTGCTCTTTGTGGGAGCAGGCGTTAAACAGGTTTAATTCGACAACTAATGGGTGCTTCACTCAACGTTATGTCCATGGTGTCTGATGAGGCAAAAGCGACATCTGTCAGTGGACGATAAGCACCGTCAATGGCTCTGCGTCATTCCTGAGTTTATGAGGCACAAGGCGAACATAAGAGATGGAATGAGCATCTACGCGGCGCATTATGTCATAAAATTTTGAGAAATGACATGTCTGGTTAAAGACAATATCGTCTTTTTTAACTCATCAAAAAACATGCCATCGCAGTCATTTCACTTTGCCGTTTTATTTAACCATAATAATAAGCCACGGCAATATATAAATAATAAAACCAGATACCAATATCGGCCTCATTCATGCGGCAAATTATTTAGAAATTAGTAACAATTGATTATTAATCCATTATCGCACCTGCGCTGTCATTATATTTACAGCAGAAGAAATTAAGGTATACGATTCTTCACAGGCAACGCCAGCCGTTGCTGTAATCTTTTATCCATAATTATTAGATAGTTGTTTTAACCTTCTTATCCAAGGCTGTTGTATCTATCAATAATATATTACCTGGAGATTATATAATGGATTTATCTTTCCCACGTAAGCTGCTGGCTGTAGCTATCATTACGGCGCTTCCTGCGTTTGCTAATGCGGTAGATACACCTGCGGTAGCGACAGCTAAGCAAGGTTACTCCGGTTACGACCACCCTAATCAATATCTGGTAAAAAAAGCGACATCTATTGCCGATAATATGATGCCGGTAATGATGCACCCCGAACAGAATAAAGAGGCTCAGCAAAAGCTGGCCGACATCGAGAAAAAAACCGGAAAAAAACCTAACGTTATCATCTTCATTCTCGATGACGTAGGTTGGATGGATGTTGGCTTTAACGGCGGCGGTGTCGCGGTTGGCAACCCAACTCCGGATATCGATGCCGTTGCCAGTCAGGGGTTAATTTTGACTTCTGCTTACTCGCAACCCAGCTCCTCTCCCACGCGCGCCACCATCATGACCGGTCAATACTCGGTACACCACGGGATTCTGATGCCCCCGATGTATGGCATGCCCGGCGGGCTGGAAGGGTTAACCACCCTGCCGCAATTGCTGCACGATCAGGGTTATGTCACTCAGGCGATCGGTAAATGGCACATGGGCGAAAATGAAGGCTCGCAGCCCCAGAACGTCGGCTTTGATGATTTCCGCGGGTTTAATTCGGTCTCTGATATGTATACCGAGTGGCGTGACGTCAACGTGAACCCAGAGGTTGCGCTAAGCCCCTCTCGCTCCGAATACATTAAAAATCTGCCGTTCAGTAAAGATGACGTTCACGCGGTACGAGGCGGTAAACAGGAAGCGATTGCTGACATTACGCCAAAGTATATGGAGGATCTCGATCAGCGCTGGATGCAGTACGGCGTAGACTTCCTCAACAAGATGGCGAAAAGCGATAAGCCTTTTTTCCTGTACTACGGCACGCGCGGCTGCCACTTCGACAACTACCCTAACGCCAAATATGCGGGAAGTTCACCGGCGCGCACATCCTTTAGCGACTGCATGGTTGAAATGAATGATGTGTTCGCCAACCTGTATAAAACACTGGAGAAAAATGGCCAGTTGGATAATACGCTGATCGTCTTCACCTCCGATAACGGTCCGGAAGCGGAAGTCCCACCGCATGGCCGCACGCCGTTCCGGGGTGCAAAAGGCTCTACCTGGGAAGGCGGCGTCCGCGTCCCCACCTTCGTTTACTGGAAGGGGATGATCCAGCCGCGTAAGTCCGACGGTATCGTCGATCTGGCGGATCTGTTCCCAACGGCGCTGGCGTTGGCCGGTAAACCGGGAGCGGAAGTCTCTAAACTGGTACCCAAAACCACCTTCATTGACGGGGTCGATCAGTCCTCATTCTTCCTTGGCAGCAACGGGCAGTCTAACCGCAAGGCGGAACACTACTTCCTCAACGGCCAGCTCTCTGCCGTGCGTATCGATGAGTTTAAATATCATCTGCTGATTCAACAACCGTATGCCTTTACCCAAACCGGCTATCAGGGCGGCTTCACCGGCGCGGTGATGCAGACGGCAGGAAGCATGATGTTTAATCTGTATACCGACCCACAGGAAAGCGAATCTGTTGGCATCCGTCACATCCCTATGGGCGTGCCGCTACAGACCGAAGTACATGACTACATGGCTATCCTGAAAAAATATCCGCCAAAAGTCCAAATCAAGCTCTGACAGCCGCACCGATCCAGCTCGCCGGAAACATCTCCGGCGAGCTGGCTATTTGTGCGATGGGAATACCCGCTGCGCCTTCATGATGTCGCTGACCGGGCGACCGCTGGCAAGCAGATCGCGCATCGCTTTCAGATACGGAGGCAAATGACGGAAGTAGTGGCGGAAACCTTCACACAGGTAGTTTTGCTCACCACCCTCCGTTGGGATAAAGCGATGCTTAGGGCAGCCGCCCCAGCACGCCCTCAGCACTTCACACTGCTTACAGGCCACCGGCAGGCGGGCAAATTTATCGCGCCCAAACTGTTCCTGCTCAGGGGTATCAACCATCTGCGCAAAGCTGTGTTGATGGAGATTGCCGAGCTGGAATTCCGGGTAGACATAGTGATCACAGGCATAAACATCACCGCTGTGCTCAACAACGATCGAGCGCCCGCAGGTGGGCTGATGATGACACACCGCACCGGGCGCGCCGACAAAGTTGGCAAAAGCCCACTCAATGTTCATCACAAACACTTTACCGACGTCGCGCTGGATCCAGCGGTCAAAAATCGCGGTAAGAAACTCACCGTAGGCTTTCGGGCGAACGGACCAGGCCGTGACCCTCTCTGCTGAATGCTCACTCCCTGGCCCCTGCAGCGAAAGCCCCACATTGGCTTCCCGCGGGCCAGCCAGACGCTCGACGACCGGGATAAACTGGATGAATTCCACGCCGGATTCACACAGAAAATCATAAACTTTAAGCGGTTGCTGTGCGCTTTGTCGGTTCACGCAGGCCAGAATATTGTAATCAACGCCGTGTTTTTGCAGTAGCGCCAGCGCGCGCATCACCAGCTTGTGCGTGGGCTTGCCGCCTTTTGTCAGACGATAGGCGTTGTGAATCTCCGCCGGACCATCCAGAGACAGGCCGATTAAAAAACGCTGTTCGCGGAAAAAGAGGCACCACTCGTCATTCAGCAACACGCCGTTGGTCTGAAAACTGTTGCTGATGCGTCGACCCGCGCCGTATTTAGCCTGTAACGCCACCGCGCGACGATAAAAGTCCAGCCCCAGCAGCGTCGGCTCGCCACCCTGCCAGGTAAAGGCCACTTCAGCCTGCGCTTCAACGGCGGCAATATAGTTTTTGATGTAGGCCTCCAGCGTCTGGTCACTCATGCGTGAGCATACGTCGGGGTAAAGCGCTTGCTTCTCAAGATAAAAACAGTAGGTACAGTTGAGGTTGCAGTCAGAGCCGCTGGGCTTGGCCATCGCGTGAAACGCGCGGATTGGGATCTGTTGGGGCATCGTCTCACCATCCTTATGCACGGGAATGCTTCATCATAGTGAAGCATCCCTCAGCGAAAGGGGCGTTTTTTGCGCATGGCGAGAAATTCAGAAATGTGCTCGGAGCGGAGAAAACAAAAAACCCCGCCGAAGCGGGGTTCAAAATTGGTCGGCGAGAGAGGATTCGAACCTCCGACCCACTGGTCCCAAACCAGTTGCGCTACCAAGCTGCGCTACTCGCCGAAATACTGCTTTTTGAATTTTTAGTTCAATTCGTTAAAGTCGTGGTGCGAGGGGGGGGACTCGAACCCCCACATCCTAAGGACACTAACACCTGAAGCTAGCGCGTCTACCAATTCCGCCACCTTCGCAAATTCACAACTCTATCAAATAATGGGGTGGCTAATGGGATTCGAACCCACGACAACTGGAATCACAATCCAGGGCTCTACCAACTGAGCTATAGCCACCACTGCAAATCTTTTACGCGGTCTTAAAAAAACCACCGCAGCTCCAGCACCGGGTAAATGGTGCGCCCGACAGGATTCGAACCTGAGACCTCTGCCTCCGGAGGGCAGCGCTCTATCCAGCTGAGCTACGGGCGCTTAGCGCCGTTGCGGGGTCGGATAATACGGACTTCCTACCCCGCTGTCTAGTGCCTTTTTAAAGAAAATTATCGTTTGCTCATGGTTTGTGCGTTTTGCTGCTTATTTCTGCACTTTTTGCACTTCAACGCTCTTGCCCATGCCAAAAACCTTATAAACCACGGTCACGATGGCCAAAAACAGCGCGCCCACAAACAGCGACATACGGGTATCGTCATTGAAGCCCATACCGATCAGCACACAAATCAGGAACGCCATGGTCAAATAGTTGGCCCACGGGAACATAATTGAGCGGAACGGATGGCTGGCAATAGCCGCTTTATGTGCGCGACGGAAACGCAGCTGGCTAATCAGAATAACAAACCACGGCACCATCCCCGGCAGCACGCTGGCGCTGTAGACGTAGACGAACACACGCTGCGGGTTTGGAATGATGTAGTTCAGGCAGGAGCCAATCAGCAGAATAACAATCGACACGCTCACCCCAACCGCCGGTACGCCGCTTTTGCTCACTTTACCCATCGCCGCAGGCAGCTGACGGTTTTTCGCCAGCGCGTAAAGCATGCGCCCGCAGCTGTACATTCCGCTGTTACAGCCAGACAGCGCCGCTGTCAGTACCACGAAGTTGATAATGCCCGCCGCCGCGGTGATACCGATTTTGGCGAAGGTCAGTACAAACGGGCTGCCGTTGGTGCCAATTTCATTCCACGGGAAGATGGTGACGATAACGAAAATCGCGCCCACATAGAAAATCAGGATGCGCCACAGCACTTTGCCTACCGCGCTGCGCAGAGTCACCTGCGGGTTCCTGGCTTCACCGGCCGTCATGCCGATAAGCTCTACGCCCTGATAGGAAGCCACAACGATGCACAATGCCGTCAGGAAGCCCTTCCAGCCGCCCGCGAAGAAGCCGCCGTGTTCAGTGAGGTTGCTAAAACCGATGGAGGTGCCGCCGTTGCCAAAGCCAAAGAAAATCACGCCAAGACCAATGACGATCATCACGATAATGGTGGTGACCTTAATCATTGCGAACCAGAATTCAATTTCCCCGTACAAGCGCACCGCCGCCAGGTTCGCCAGCGCCACCAGCCCTACGGCAATCAGCGCCGGGATCCACTGCGCCATCTCCGGGAACCAGAACTGCACGTACACCCCTATCGCCGTAATCTCCGAAATCCCGACCGCCATCCACATAAACCAGTATGACCAGGCGGTGAGGTAGCCGAAGAACGGGCTCATATAACGGTGCGCGTAAACGGCGAACGAGCCAGTGACCGGTTCGATAAACAGCATTTCGCCCATCGAACGCATAATGAAGAAAACAAAAACCCCGGCCAGAATGTAGGCCAGCAGCACCGACGGGCCGGCCCACTTCAGGGTGCTTGCCGCGCCCATGAACAGGCCGACGCCAATGGTGCCGCCAAGGGCAATCAACTCAATATGACGGGCTTCCAGGCCGCGCTGGAGCTCCGGTTTATTCTCTGCCATAGATCCTCTTGTGTTTGCATATATACCCGGTCAATGCCGGTTTTATTTTTATAGAAAAAAGATGTCTTTCGGATGTGGACATATCCGTAGAAATACGGATACATCGTCAGGGCATGCGAATGGTTTAACAATTTCACACAAATGGCAAATATAAATGAGGGATAACGTATCGAGATTGTGAATGAATCACGCAGGAAATGCGTGATTCATTGCGAATAATGCGCGGAATATTCAGAGGTTATTGGTGTAATGCCAGCGTAAATAGCGCAGCAGGCGCAGCTGGCGCGTGATGCGGCTCGGCTGGGAAAACAGGCGATAAAGCCACTCCAGCCCCAGCGTTTGCCACACCTTAGGCGCGCGTTTGACGTGGCCGGTAAAGACGTCGTAAGTGCCGCCCACCCCCATGTAGAGGGCGTCAGGGTAAACCTGACGGCAGTCGCGCATCAGGATTTCCTGCTTAGGCGAGCCCATCGCTACGGTCACGATTTTCGCCCCGCTGTCGCGGATACGTGCAAACAACGCGGGACGCTGCTCGGCGGTGAAATAACCATCCTGGGTACCCACCAGATTGACGTTCCACTGCTGACGCAGTTTTTGCGCCGTTTCGGCCATCACCTCCGGCTTACCGCCGACCAGAAACACCGGTGTCCCTTCCGCGCCCGCGCGCGCCATCAGCGCCTCCCACAGGTCGGCCCCCGCCACACGAGACACATCAGCATTTGGGTATTTCTTACGTACGGATCGCACTACCGAGATACCGTCGGCATATTTAAATTCGGCGTCGTTAATCAACGCCCGCACTTCGGCGTTATCTTCCAGCGTCAGCATCTTCTCGGCGTTGATCGCCACCAGAGTCCCTTGCTTCAGATTGCCACCCGCATACAGATAGTCCAGCGCGTGCTGCATATTGCGCCAGCCGATGAGGTTGATCCCGCGTAGGGTATAAGTCGGCGCGGTCCGTAAGTCAGCCATTTTATCCTTCTCCAACCTGCGCAGGGCGTTTTAACCGCTGATGAATCAGCCCCGCGCTCTCAAACAACCAGTACAGCAATTTCGCCACCAGCAAACAGAAACCAAAGATGACCATAAAGAAGACGACGCGAGAACCGAACGAATCCAACCCCTCACGCGCCAGCACGATCATGTTGAAAATTGCGCCAAAACAGAAACTGTGCAGGATGGCCGCCTTATAGCGATTCGTCTCCTGGTTGCCCAGACTATACAGCCAGTCGAACCACTTAATAATCAGCCCTACCGCGACCGCGCCCAGCGGCACAAACCACATGCCGCCCATCACCACCAGCGAGCCAATCAGCGTCGGTGAGATAGCCAGTCCGGAGTGGTTGTTAAGCACTTCCCAGGTAAAGTAGTTGGCGGTATTCAGCACAATGCTTGGACGCGATGGCCACAGCCAACTGGGGATAAAGACGTAAAAGTCGCGCACCATTGGCGCCAGGCCCTGGAAGTCGATCTTATCGTAGTTTTGCAGCAGCAGCGCCAGGTTCTCCCACGGCGAGAAAGTGTCGCGCGTCAGGTAAAGGAAGGTATAAAACGCTTCGTCACCACTGACGTTCATACCGTAGCGTTTCAACGCCAGCCAGAACATGCCAACAATGCCCAGCACGCCCGCCGCCGCCAGCATCCACAGCGAGATCCAGCCGCGAATAATACCGATAAACAGGAAGATAGCGAAAGCGATGATAATGTTTGCTCGCGTGCCTCCGACGATGGCATAGGTCAGCAGGCCGAAGGCCACGGTAGCAATCAGGAAGCCAATCCACGCTTTAAAGCTCGGCTTGAGAAAATAGACAACCAGCATCGCCGGAATAAAGAAGTAAAAGAAGCGCTTAAGCGCGACCCCGGAGACCTCATTGGAAAAAATCTGGCTATAGGAGTGCAGCTTAAAGAGCAGAAAACCGTTGTGCAGGAAGAACGTGCCGACCGTCAACAGCGCAAGCCCCATCAGCAATACCCAGGTAATATGCGTCTCAACCCGGTTCATGGTAAACAGCGGGCGGCGCGTGACCGTCGCATTGGCAGGGCGCAGCCGGGTTTTGTAAGTGACGTAGTACACCGCGTAAAAACAGACCGAAATCAGTAGCGTTTGCAGCAATACATCAGGCGGAGAAACGCCGACGCCGAAGCGAAACACCAGGGTACAGGTCAGCGGGAAGCCGAAGAAAAAAGTCAGCAGGAACAACAACGAAAAGAAGACGTTGAAGTTAAAACGCACGCGGCGAAACTCGAACCACGTCAGGGTGCCGATAAACAGCGTCGACAGCAGCCAGACGACGAACAGCCCGGTAAACTGCATTTCGCTCATACCGCTTCCCCCGCCGCCAGTTGCAACGCCCGATGCCATGGCGCCAGATAGTTAGGTTTGAAAAAGGCGATGGCGTTTTTGTCCACCAGCGCCAGCTGACGCTGGGCTTCTCGCACCACCGGCTCGGTGAGCGCGTCATCAGTAAACAACACCGGAATGTTTTGCTCGGCCATATCCAGCCAGAACGGATTCTGACGGTTCAACACGCAGGGGATCCCCGCCTGAATGAGCAAGCACAGCGTGCCAATACCCTGCTGGCGCGCAAAAATAAAATAGCCCAGGTCGCAGCGGCGCAACAGGGCAAGATAGGCGTCAAATTCCAGCTTTTCGCGCAGAATCTGCACATTTTCTTTGCTGAACAACGCCTGCGCGGCGTGGTCTACTTCAGCAATATAAGCCTCGTTGTTGGCCGGGTAGCCCATCGGTACGATCACGTTCACCGTGTCGCCAAACTGCTGGTGCACCGCCTTCAGCGCGGCAATGTGTTCGTTACTACGATCGCCAGAGTTGCCCACCAGAATGGTCAACTTGCCTTCTCGCGGCGTGGAATCCGCCAGCGAATTCAGCGCCGGATCCATCCGCGTCGGGAAATAGAGCACCTCACCGGGCACCTGCGGGTGCATATTGCCGAAATAGCTCAGATCGCCGCAGGTGGCGAACACGCGCCCTACGCGGCCCTGTGCTATCCGGCGCAGCGGATAGAACAGGCGGAACTTCAAGCCACGCGAGACTTCATACAGATCGGCTCCCCAGATATGCCAGCTCACCTGCGACGGCTTCAGGCCGCCGCTCAGTAACGCCAACCAGATGCCGGTATTAAACTGGCCGTGGAAGAAGAATCGCTGCTGGCGATTGGCCTTCGCCTTCGCCACCACGGCTTTCGCCAGCGCCGATTTATCGACGTAGCGTTCAATCATCAGCGAAGGGAACGCGGCCTCCAGGCCGTCGTCTTTGCTGACCACCATAAACTGACGGGCGTGTGCAGGCTCTTCGGCCAGCTCCTCGGCAAAAAACCGCAGCACTGTCTGGTTATGATGAGGGATATCCGATCCCAGGATATGTATCAGTTCGGTCATTGCCGTTTACGCCAAATTAAAAATACGCCGCTACACAGCGCGAAATAAACAATATAGGTCGCCATATAGGCCTGCGCCGCCCCCAGCGCACCGTGCGCCGGAATCAGCCAGTGTGAGAACGCCGTGAGCAGCGTGAACTGACTCAGTTCCGCCAGAATATAAAAGCGCAGCGAAGCCTTAGCGATGACTAAATAACCAAAAACGTAAGCGCCTACTTTCAATACATCGCCCACCAGCTGCCACGCGAACAGGTCGCGCATGGCGACAAACTTCGAGGAGAACAGCAGCCAGATAGCAAAATCGCGCAGCAACCAGACGGTCAGACTCGCCGCCGCCACGGCGGGTAATACAAACTTCAGCGAGCGGCCAATTTCGCGGGAAATATCCTGCTTCGCGACCAGGCGCGATAACGTTGGTAGCAAATAGACGCTAAACGAAGCGGTAATAAACTGTAGATAAGCGTCGGAGATACTGCTGACGCCCTGCCAAATCCCGACTTCATCCCAGCTGTAGTGCGCCGCCATCAGGTTTCGCATCATCACGTAGGCCACCGGCATCGTGACCGAGGTAATCAGCGCCATCAGGGTAAATTTACCCAACTGACCGGCCAGCGCATTGTCCCACTGCGGCTTGAGATAACCCCACGGAATCTGGCCGCGCCGGGTTAACATCACCGCCGCGGGAATGACAATCAGCGCAGGCACCAGCGCCAACCCCAGTAGCGCCCCCTCGTAACCGCCTAGCCGATAGCAGGCGTAATAGGCCACAACGCCAATCAGGCTCCCGGCGATCAACGACAGCGCATTACCCGCCGCATCGCGGAACCCTTTCATCAGCGCCAGCAGCAGGTTCGCCCAGGCGATGCCCATCTGTACCAGCGCGACCAGCCGTACCAGCCCCTGATAGTGGCTATGGCCAAACAGGCCCTGACTTATCGGTGCCGCCGCCAGCAGGAAAATCGCCGCCAGTAGCGTCGAAAAACCCAACACCATCGCCGAGGAGGTGCCGACGACCTGCCGCAAGCGTGCCGGGTCGTCATGATGCTGGGCAACAAATTTCGTCACCCCGTTGAAAATACCGGCCCCGGCGAGTACGCCGAGCACGGTCACCAGTTGGCGGAAGTTACCCGCCTGGCCGACGCCCGAGGGGCCAAACGACACCGCCAGCAGCTTCACCACCAGCAGGCCAACGCCAATTTTTACCAGCGTGGACGCGGCGGTCCACACCGAAGCTTTTGCCAGCGACATATCAGGCGAAGTAGCTCAGCAGCGTATTGATCACCGTGCGCTGATTGACCGGCGACAGATTGTAGAACAGCGGTAAACGAAGTAGGCGCTCACTTTCTTTGGTGGTAAAGCGATCTTCACCGTGGAACTCGCCAAACTTCTCGCCCGCCGGACAGGAGTGCAGCGGAATATAGTGGAACACCGCCAGAATCTCGGCCTCTTTCAGCCAGTTAATCAGCGCGCTGCGGTCTTCAACGTCGCGCAGCTTGATGTAAAACATGTGCGCATTATGGTCGCAGTCTTGCGGAATCACCGGCAGGTCAATACGTCCGCTGTCAGCCAGCGGCAGCAGCGCATCATAGTAGCTCTGCCATAGCGCGAGACGTTGCTTGTTGATACGGTCGGCGGCTTCGAGCTGCGCCCACAGATAGGCGGCCTGCAGATCGGACATCAGGTAGCTCGAACCAATATCGCGCCAGGTGTACTTATCCACCAGCCCACGGAAGAACTGGCTACGGTTGGTGCCTTTTTCGCGGATGATTTCCGCCCGCTCGACCAGCGCACGATCGTTAATCAGCGTTGCGCCGCCTTCACCACCTGCGGTGTAGTTTTTGGTTTCGTGGAAGCTGAAGCAACCGATATGGCCGATGGAGCCCAGCGCGCGGCCTTTGTAGGTCGACATCACGCCCTGCGCGGCGTCTTCTACCACGAACAGGTTGTACTTCTTCGCCAGCGCCATGATGGTGTCCATCTCGCAGGCCACGCCCGCGTAGTGCACTGGCACGATGGCGCGGGTTTTGTCGGTGATTGCCGCTTCAATCCGCGTCTCATCGATGTTCATGGTCTCTTTATGCACGTCGACAAACACAATTTTGGCGCCGCGCAGCACGAAGGCGTTGGCGGTGGAGACAAAGGTATAGCTCGGCATGATCACTTCGTCGCCCGGCTGGATATCCAGCAGGATGGCCGCCATCTCCAGCGATGCGGTACAGGACGGCGTTAACAGCACTTTGGCGCTACCAAAACGTTGCTCCATCCACTGCTGGCAGCGGCGGGTAAAGCCGCCGTCGCCGCACAACTTGCCGCTGCCCATCGCGGATTGCATGTAATCGAGTTCGGTACCCACGACTGGTGGGGCGTTAAATGGGATCATGATGTCACCTGTATAGCCAGTACGCGGTGCTGACGACATTAGCGCCGCTGTGAATATAGCGTTGAAGTGCTGCGGTGTTGCCGGCTTGCGTCGCCACACGCAGCGTCGATAGGCCGCGAGTATACGCCCAGCGTACCGCAGCCTGCATCAATTCTGCGCCCGCGCCGCGTCCGGCCAGCAGGCCAATACGCGCATCGGAGGCACTCAATTCTCGTAGAGAAACAAATGCGCGGATCGCGCCGTTGTTGTCGCGAAAAACCAGGCACTGGTTATCAAACGTGCCTTTGACCGCGTTTTCTATCCACTGAGCATAGAAGCGGCCGCTGGCGTCGGGAGCGTACCACGGCGCACGAAAGCGGCTTAAGGCAAACGCCTGCGCCGCCAGTGCCCGTAATTCCGGGATATCGGACTCACAAGCCACCTGCGCCTGCGGGCAGGCTACCGGCGTGACGGGCAGCGCCAGATCGACCTCGCCTTCCACGAGCTGAAAGCCCAGCGCCTGCAGCGCATCCAGTTGCGCGACCTGGTGTGCGGCGATCTTCGCCTGCACCCGCGACCAGCCCGCCAGCCGTTCGGCGGTCAGCAGCGGCGCATCGTCGGCAAAACGGACGATCGCGCTATTCACGCCGAAAAACTGATTTTCCCACGTCAGGGGCTCAATATTGGCGCGGACGGGCACGAAGCAGCTCCAGCAGATATTGACCGTAGCCGGTTTTCGCCAGCCCGGCGGCGGCGCGCTTCACACCTTCATCGTCAAGCCAGCCGTTGCGCCAGGCGATCTCTTCCAGACAGGCAATTTTAAAGCCCTGACGTTTTTCGACCGTCTGCACAAACATGCTCGCTTCAATCAGGCTGTCGTGGGTGCCGGTATCCAACCAGGCAAAACCGCGCCCCAGCAGCTCGACGGTCAGCTTGCCATCATCAAGATACATCTGGTTGATGGACGTGATTTCCAGCTCGCCGCGTTCGGAGGGCTTCACCCGCTTCGCGTATTCCACAACATTGCTGTCGTAGAAATACAGCCCGGTGACCGCCCAGTTCGATTTAGGTTGTTTCGGTTTTTCTTCCAGCGACAGCGCCTGGAACTGGTCATCAAATTCCACCACGCCAAAACGTTCCGGATCCATCACCTGATAACCAAAGACTGTCGCCCCTTCACTACGCGCTGCCACGTGACGCAGTTTCGGGCTGAAGCCCTGGCCAAAGAAGATATTGTCACCCAGTACCAGGCACGACGGTTCGCCGTTGAGGAAGGTTTCGCCAATAATAAACGCCTGCGCCAGCCCATCCGGGCTTGGCTGTTCAGCGTACTGTAGTGAAATACCGAACTCACTGCCGTCGCCCAACAGTCGCTGGAAGTAACCTTTGTCTTCCGGGGTAGTGATAATCAAAATGTCACGGATCCCCGCCAGCATCAGCACCGACAGCGGATAGTAGATCATTGGCTTATCGTAAATCGGCAACAGCTGCTTCGACACGCCGCGGGTAATCGGATGCAGGCGCGTACCCGAGCCGCCAGCCAGAATAATGCCTTTCATTGCTTTTCCTCCTCCGGGCGTTTTAGCCTTTCAGACCCAGGCGTTCACCCTGATAGCTGCCGTCCTGTACCTGCTTCCACCAGCTTTCGTTGGCGAGGTACCACTGCACCGTTTTACGCATACCGCTTTCAAACGTCTCTTCCGGCGTCCAGCCCAGCTCGCGGGCAATTTTCGCGGCATCAATCGCGTAGCGTAAATCATGGCCCGGACGATCGGTGACAAAAGTAATCAGGTCATGATAACGCGCAATACCCTGCGGCTTTTGCGGCACCAGTTCTTCAAGCAGCGCGCAAATCGTCTCGACGACCTCGATATTTTTACGCTCGTTATGACCGCCAATATTGTAGGTTTCGCCAATGCCGCCGGTGGTGGCGACGAGATAGAGCGCGCGGGCGTGGTCATCGACAAACAGCCAGTCGCGAATCTGCTGACCGTTGCCGTACACCGGCAGCGGTTTACCCGCCAGGGCGTTGAGAATAGTCAGCGGGATCAGTTTTTCCGGGAAGTGGTACGGACCGTAGTTGTTTGAACAGTTAGTGATAAGCGTCGGCAGGCCATAGGTACGCAGCCAGGCGCGTACCAGATGGTCGCTGCTGGCTTTCGACGCGGAATACGGGCTGCTTGGCGCATACGGCGTGGTTTCGGTAAAGAAATCGTCCGTCGAATGCAGATCGCCGTACACTTCATCGGTAGAAATATGGTGGAAGCGGAACGCCGCTTTACCCGCATCATCCAGCGTGGACCACCAGGCGCGAGCGGCTTCCAGCAGCGTGTAGGTACCGACAATGTTGGTTTCGATAAATGCCGCCGGTCCATCGATAGAACGGTCAACGTGGCTTTCCGCGGCCAGGTGCATCACCACGTCCGGGCAATACTGGGCAAACACGCGGTCCAGCGCCGGGCGATCGCAGATATCCACTTGCTCGAAAGCAAAGCGATCATCATCCGCAACCGGCGCTAAAGACGCCAGGTTACCGGCGTAGGTCAGCTTATCAACGACCACCACGCTGTCCGCGGTGTGGTTAATGATGTGACGTACGACGGCGGAGCCAATAAAGCCCGCGCCGCCAGTCACCAGAATACGTTTCAACGCCAGACCCCTTTGGTATCGACAATAAACTGCTGGGCAATTACGTCGCCGCTGATGGCTTTAAACTGAGCATGGTCGACCAGCATCACCAACACATCGGCATCGGCTAACGCCGTCTCTACCGACACCAGCGAGCACAAGCCGTCGAGTTTTTTCGGCAGTTGATGAATATTCGGCTCTACCACCAGCGTTTCGCCACTGTGCCACTGGGCGATCAGTTCAGCAATTTCCATCGCCGGACTTTCGCGCAGGTCATCGATGTTCGGTTTAAATGCCAGGCCAAAGCAGGCAATTTTCAATTCGCTGGCGCGTTTGTCGCTGGCGGCCAGGCAGTCGGCGACATTCGCCTTCACCTTGTCGATCACCCAGAACGGTTTATGGTCGTTCACTTCACGCGCGGTACGGATCAGACGTGCCTGCTGCGGATTTTGCGCCACGATGAACCACGGGTCGACGGCAATACAGTGCCCGCCCACCCCAGGACCCGGCTGGAGAATGTTGACGCGAGGATGACGATTCGCCAGGCGAATCAGTTCCCAGACGTTAATCCCCTGATCGGCGCAGATCAGCGACAGTTCGTTAGCAAACGCGATGTTAACGTCGCGGAAGCTGTTTTCCGTCAGCTTACACATCTCGGCGGTGCGGGCGTTGGTCACCACGCATTCGCCTTCGAGGAAAATGTTGTACAGCTCGCTGGCGCGAGCGGAGCACACCGGCGTCATGCCGCCAATGACGCGGTCGTTTTTAATCAGTTCGACCATCACCTGCCCCGGCAACACGCGTTCCGGGCAGTAGGCAATGTTAATATCCGCCTGCTCGCCAACCTGCTGCGGGAAGGTCAGATCCGGGCGCATCTCAGCCAACCAGCCGGCCATTTGCTCGGTCGCGCCAACCGGCGAGGTGGACTCGAGGATCACCAGCGCCCCTTTCTTTAGCACCGGCGCAATAGAACGCGCTGCCGCTTCGACATAAATCATATCCGGCTCGTGATCGCCTTTAAACGGCGTCGGCACGGCAATCAGGTAAGCGTCGGCCGCTTCTGGCGTGGTGGTGGCGCGCAGATAGCCATCCGCCACCGCGGTTTTCACCACCCTGTCGAGATCGGGTTCGACAATATGAATTTCACCGCGGTTGATGGTATCCACCGCGTGTTGATTGATATCGACGCCCACAACCTGCTTTTGCCGGGAGGCAAACGCCGCCGCCGTAGGAAGGCCGATATAGCCCAGACCGATCACCGAGAGGGTTGAGAAACTCATAACGTTACCTGATTATTTTTTAATGCTGCCAAAATACGTTCGCATGCCCGGCCATCCCCGTAAGGGTTATGGGCCCGGCTCATCCTTTGATATTCTTCGTCATCGCGCAGCAGGCGCGTAACTTCATCCACAATGCGTTGGCTATCCGTTCCCACCAGGCGGACCGTGCCGGCATCGATGGCTTCCGGACGCTCAGTGGTTTCACGCATCACCAGTACGGGTTTGCCCAGCGACGGCGCCTCTTCCTGAATGCCGCCCGAATCGGTGAGAATCAGCCATGCATGATTCATCAACCAGACAAACGGCAAGTAGTCCTGCGGTTCAATCAATATGACGCTATCGATGTGCCCCAGAATCCGATTGACCGGTTCGCTGACATTCGGATTGAGGTGCACCGGATACACAATCTGCACATCCGGGTTATCCGCGGCAATTTTGGCCAGCGCATGACAAATATGTTCAAAGCCCTGACCAAAACTCTCGCGACGGTGCCCCGTGACCAGAATCGTCTTTTTGCCATTGCTGAGGAACGGATAACGCTGCGCCATATCGCTACGCAGCGCGGTATCGCTCAGTACCCGATCGCGTACCCAGAACAACGCGTCAATCACCGTGTTGCCGGTGACGAAAATGCGCTTATCCGGCAGATTCTCCCGCAGCAGATTCTGCCGCGAGTTTTCGGTCGGCGCGAAATGATACATCGCCAGGTGCCCGGTGAGCGTGCGATTCGCTTCTTCCGGCCACGGCGAATAGAGATCGCCCGTGCGCAGCCCCGCTTCCACATGACCAACGGGAATGCGCTGATAAAATGCCGCCAGGCTTGCCGCGGCAGTCGTTGTCGTGTCGCCATGCACCAGCACAACGTCTGGTTTAAACGACTCCAGAACAGGCTTCAACCCCTGCAGAATGCGGCAGGTTATTTCGGTTAAACCCTGTCCTGGACTCATGATGTTGAGGTCATAGTCCGGAACAATGGAGAAGAGGTTTAGCACCTGATCAAGCATTTCCCTATGCTGTGCGGTGACGCATACTTTTGCCTCAAAATGAGGATCCTTTGCTAGCGCATGAACCAGAGGCGCCATTTTGATCGCCTCCGGACGTGTGCCAAATACAGTCAGAACTTTCACATCGATTCTCTTCTATAGATGAACCAGGCCCATCGCCCTTCACCATTGATGGGTATTTACTGCGTGCGACGACGCGCCAGTGCCACCCCCGCACCCACCAATGCGCCGACAATGCCCCACATCACCATCAGGAATACGCGGCGCGGGCTGGTGCGTTTTACCGGCTCCTCTGGTGTGCGCAAATACCGATAAGTCTGAAAACTCTTTGCCAGCGTCGGCCCCACGTTGAGGGTCGTCAGCATAGCGCGCGCCTGATCGTAATCCAGATCGAAGGTCGGCCCAACGGCCTGCAGGTTTTCCAGTCGTGCCTGCAGCATCGGACGTCCCAGTAAAGAAAGCTCGGAATCCGGGAGCTCATCGGCCGGTACATCCGTGACGCTACGGGTAATATTGTTCTGCTGCGCAATTTTCAGCGCGGCTTCAATGCTGTGCAGACGGCGATTGAAAATCGCCTGAGCCACCTCTTCCTGACGCTTCACCTGCGCTTTCACCTGAATGGTTCGCGCGGCCCACGCGCCTTTCAGCTCGTCATTCAGATGCCCCGCGGCACGTTCGCTGGCAAACGCCACGTACTGGCGCAGCAGGTTATTGGCGTCCTGCGCGGTCTCTGCGCTCAGCGTGACGCTGTCGCTCACGTTTTTTTGCGCATCGCCAGGAATGAACTGAATGTCGTTAATCAGGTCATCAAGCTGGGCGGCATCGGCGCGGGAATTGCCCACCATCCGCTGCTTGTAGTAGTCCGTCTGCGACCAGAAATCACGACGGGTATCCCAGGAGGCGAGCTGCATAACGAACTCTTTGTAAACTTCATCCATCACCGACGGCGGCGTCGTGGTGGTTGGGTTAACCTTCACATCCAGATTGCGCAGGAATTGCTGCTGCGAGTAATAGCCGCCTAGCATGTTGACCGTTGGCCGGTCGGTGATCGCCGTGGTGCTCCATTCCTGTCGGGCAAAAAAGGTATAAATCAGCACCACAGCGGCAAATAGCACCGCAAGGCCGATAATCCAGTGTTTCCCCGACCACAACGCGCGAAACAGGCCACGAATATCCAGTTCATTCTCCGCACTTGATAACTGTGCTTCCGGTAATGGTTGTGTCATTACTACCCCAGTTTTACTTGGTTAATTTTGGATTTTTTTCACTGTTCCGACGCATTCTGCGCTTCATGCGTTTAATAAAACGCGCCACTTTCCATGCCCGCTTGATGCAGTAACCGTAGAGGCCAAAAGCCATCAGGAACAAAATCAGCATGACCCATTCAGGCACAACGCGAGTGTATTCGGCAGCCACACCAATGCCCGCCAGCAACGCGGCGGCAACCGTAATCAACACCAGCGCCTGACGAGAGGTGAAGCCCGCACGCATGATCAGATGGTGAATATGCTGACGGTCAGCCGAGAACGGGCTCATGCCCTTACGCAGACGGCGATACATAATCGCCACCATGTCCATAAGCGGAATGGCGACAATCCACAGCGCGGTGACCGGACTAATCGGGTGATGCGTACCCTGGGTGGTTTCCAGCAGGATCCAGATAACGGTGAAGCCAATCAGCGTACTGCCGGCATCCCCCATAAAGACTTTATAGCGACGCCCCAGCACGCCCAGGTTGAGCATAATGTATGGCAGGATGGCGGCAATCATGGCAAAGCACCACATGGCGAGGCTGGTCTGCCCGTCAAACCACAGAATCAGACCAATGGCGCCGAAGCTGACGCTCGACAGGCCGCCAAGCAGGCCATCGATACCGTCCACCATGTTGAAAGCATTGATGATGGCCCAGACGGCAAACAAGGTCAGGAAGAAGCCAAACGGACCGAGCACCAGCTCCCACGAGCCAAAGATATAGCCGAGGCTGCGCAGGTACAGCCCTCCGACGCTCATCATCACAATACCAATCAGCGCCTGAATGATTGCGCGAATTTTAACGCTGATGTCATAACGGTCATCGAGTGCGCCGACCAGCACGAGTACGCCAGCACAGGCCAGATAAAGGGAAGCATGCGGGATGTAGTAATTGGCGATCGCAAAAGTGAGGCAAATACCGGCGTATACAGAGATGCCGCCCACAAGCGGGATAACCCCCTGGTGACGTTTACGAAAATTAGGTCTGTCCACCAACCCGATCTTTTTAGCCACCCGGCGGGCGAAAAAAAGAAATACGGTGGTGAACAAAAAAATACTGATCAGGTCAGTACCGACGGCCAGTAAACTCACAATTTATACTCGCTGCGAATATTAGTAGCGAAAGTATACCCACGATAACTACTCATCAGAAGAGGAAGCCTGATGAATATTGGGGAAACTCGCCTGATTTATAACCAATTTTACAAACTAGCTATTATTGTAGCCGTAAACCGCAATTGTCCGCGAAAAAAAAGCGGAACCCCATCGGCGAAACTCCTAAAAACAAAAACGCCACACAATTGTGTGGCGTTTTTCAGCGAAAAACCGTGTTTTACGAACGTTTCATCATGTCGAAGAAATCGTCGTTGGTCTTGGTCATGGCCAGTTTGTTAATGAGGAATTCCATCGCGTCGATTTCACCCATCGGATGGATGATTTTGCGCAGGATCCACATTTTCTGCAGCTCTTCAGGCGTGGTGAGCAGCTCTTCTTTACGGGTACCGGAACGGTTGTAGTCGATAGCCGGGAAGACGCGTTTTTCCGCAATCTTACGAGAGAGATGCAGTTCCATGTTGCCGGTACCTTTAAACTCTTCGTAGATAACTTCATCCATTTTAGAGCCGGTATCGATAAGCGCAGTGGCGATGATGGTCAGGCTGCCGCCCTCTTCCACGTTACGCGCCGCGCCGAAGAAACGCTTCGGACGATGCAGGGCGTTGGCGTCCACACCACCGGTCAGGACTTTACCGGAAGCCGGAACCACGGTGTTGTAGGCACGCGCCAGACGGGTGATGGAGTCGAGCAGGATGATCACGTCTTTCTTGTGTTCTACCAGACGTTTCGCCTTCTCGATAACCATTTCGGCTACCTGAACGTGACGAGATGCCGGTTCGTCAAAGGTAGAAGCAACCACTTCACCTTTCACCAGACGCTGCATCTCGGTCACTTCTTCCGGACGTTCGTCAATCAGCAGCACCATCAGCACGCAGTCCGGGTGATTGTAGGCAATGCTCTGCGCGATGTTCTGCAGCAGCATGGTTTTACCGGCTTTCGGCGGCGCCACAATCAGACCACGCTGGCCGCGACCGATCGGCGATGCCAGATCCAGTACGCGAGCCGTTAAGTCTTCGGTAGAACCGTTACCACGTTCCATACGCAGACGGGAGTTTGCGTGCAGCGGTGTTAAGTTCTCGAACAGGATCTTGTTGCGCGAGTTTTCCGGCTTGTCGTAGTTAACTTCGTTAACTTTCAACAGCGCAAAGTAACGCTCACCCTCTTTCGGAGGACGAATCTTACCAGAGATGGTGTCACCAGTGCGGAGGTTGAAACGGCGGATTTGGCTGGGGGAAACGTAGATATCATCAGGGCCGGCGAGGTAGGAGCTGTCTGCGGAGCGGAGGAAACCAAATCCATCCTGCAGTATCTCCAGCACACCGTCGCCAAAGATATCTTCGCCACTCTTCGCGTGCTGCTTCAGGATGGCGAAAATGATGTCCTGCTTGCGCATACGTGCCTGGTTTTCCAGACCCATATTTTCGCCGAGAGTGATCAGCTCAGAAACCGGCGTGTTCTTTAATTCGGTAAGATTCATAATGGTGTGGGTTCTTAAACTCGGGGTAAATCTCGAACTTAATTTGTGAATGGTATGGCAGGGTCATCCGTGCCTGTTTACGGCCATCAACTCATGTCTGTTCGCTGCCTGGTCACAGGAAAGTACGCAGAACTGAAACGACAAGACGGAAAGAGTGACAAGCCTGGAATTTTTCAACCTCTGACGTGGCTAAATGCGACGGGAGGTTTGGGTCAAACAAGATTCAAACAAGGTATGTTTAAAACGAAGTCAAACTTAACTTAGCACGACTAAAGCCGGGCGTCCAGAGTTCCGCTCAATTTAAGAACACAGGACGCCCGAGTCGAATTGCTTACGCCAGGTTAGCGTCGAGGAACTCTTTGAGCTGGCCTTTAGACAGCGCGCCAACTTTGGTTGCAGCCACTTCGCCGTTCTTGAACAGCAGCAGCGTAGGGATACCGCGGATGCCATACTTCGGTGCAGTGCCCGGGTTCTGATCGATGTTCAGTTTGGCAACGGTCAGTTTACCCTGATACTCATCGGCGATTTCATCCAGAATCGGGGCGATCATTTTGCACGGACCACACCACTCTGCCCAGAAATCGACGAGGGTCAGCCCGTCAGCTTTGAGTACGTCCGTGTCAAAACTGTCGTCAGTCAGGTGAATAATTTTATCGCTCATATTTAACTCCACAGGAATAAGCCTGGTGTGTTGGTGTAGCATTAACCAACGAGGTGTTGATGTTGACTTCGCCAACAAAGGTTGACGTTATTTCACCGGATACGCTTTCTTAATGCAATAGTAAGCTGATATTCTACCACACTATGAGCAAAACACATTTAACTGAACAGAAGTTTTCCGACTTCGCCCTGCACCCTAAAGTGGTTGAAGCCCTTGAAACCAAAGGGTTTTATAATTGCACGCCCATTCAGGCGCTGGCTTTGCCGCTGACGCTTGCTGGACGTGATGTGGCTGGACAGGCGCAAACCGGTACCGGAAAAACGATGGCGTTCCTGACGTCAACGTTTCATTATCTTCTTTCTCACCCGGCAATTGCTGACCGCCAGGTGAACCAACCGCGCGCGTTAATTATGGCGCCGACCCGTGAGCTGGCGGTACAGATTCACGCTGACGCAGAGCCGCTGGCTCAGGCCACCGGTCTGAAGCTGGGCCTGGCCTACGGCGGTGACGGCTATGACAAACAGCTGAAAGTGCTGGAGAGCGGCGTCGATATTCTGATCGGCACCACCGGCCGTCTCATTGATTATGCAAAACAGAACCATATTAATCTGGGCGCGATCCAGGTCGTGGTGCTGGACGAAGCCGATCGTATGTACGATCTCGGCTTTATTAAAGATATCCGTTGGCTGTTCCGCCGCATGCCGCCGGCCAACCAGCGTCTGAACATGCTGTTCTCCGCTACCCTTTCTTACCGCGTACGCGAACTGGCGTTCGAGCAAATGAACAACGCCGAATATGTGGAAGTGGAGCCAGAGCAGAAAACGGGCCATCGCATTAAAGAAGAGCTTTTCTATCCTTCCAATGAAGAAAAAATGCGTTTACTGCAAACGCTGCTGGAAGAAGAATGGCCCGATCGCGCGATTATCTTCGCCAACACCAAGCACCGCTGTGAAGACATCTGGGGCCACCTGGCTGCCGATGGTCATCGCGTCGGCCTGCTGACCGGTGACGTGGCGCAGAAAAAACGTCTGCGTATTCTGGAAGATTTCACCCGTGGCGATCTCGACATTCTTGTCGCGACCGACGTTGCGGCGCGCGGCCTGCACATTCCTGCTGTGACGCACGTCTTTAACTATGACCTGCCAGACGACTGTGAAGACTACGTACACCGCATCGGTCGTACCGGTCGCGCAGGCGCAAGCGGCCACTCAATTAGCCTCGCCTGTGAAGAGTATGCACTGAACTTGCCGGCCATTGAGACCTACACAGGTCACTCGATTCCGGTCAGTAAGTACAACCCGGATGCCTTGTTAACCGACCTGCCGAAGCCGCTGCGTCTGACGCGCGTTCGCCAGGGTAACGGTCCGCGTCGTTCGGGCGCGCCACGTAATCGTCGTCGTTCAGGTTAAATAAGTTATGCTCACTACCACCTCGCTGTACGCAGCCATTGATCTCGGTTCCAATAGTTTTCATATGCTGATTGTGCGCGAGGTGGCGGGTAGCATCCAGACGCTCACCCGTATCAAGCGTAAAGTGCGTCTGGCCGCCGGGCTGAGCCAGGACAACATCCTGTCGACGGAAGCCATGGAACGAGGCTGGCAGTGCCTGCGTCTGTTCGCCGAGCGATTACAAGATATTCCCCCCACGCAAATCCGCATCGTGGCAACCGCAACGCTGCGTCTTGCCGTGAATGCCGACGTCTTTATCGCCAAAGCCCAGGAGATCCTCGGCTGTCCGGTGCAGGTTATCCGCGGCGAAGAAGAAGCACGTCTGATTTATCAGGGCGTCGCGCACACCACTGGCGGCGACGATCGTCGTTTAGTGGTCGATATCGGCGGCGCCAGTACTGAACTGGTGACCGGCACCGGTGCGCAAACTACCTCGTTGTTCAGCCTGTCGATGGGCTGCGTGACCTGGCTGGAGCGCTACTTCACCGACCGTAATCTGGCGCAGGAACATTTCGACGAAGCGGAACGTGCCGCCCGTGAAGTGTTAAAGCCGGTCGCGGATGAACTGCGTCACCACGGCTGGAAAGTCTGCGTGGGTGCCTCCGGCACGGTGCAGGCGTTGCAGGAAATCATGATGGCGCAGGGAATGGATGAACGCATCACCCTCGCGAAACTTCAGCAGCTCAAGCAGCGCGCCATCCAGTGTGGCCGTCTGGAAGAGCTGGAGATTGAAGGGTTAACGCTGGAACGCGCGCTGGTTTTCCCGAGCGGGCTGGCTATCCTGATCGCAATTTTTACCGAACTGAACATCCAGTGCATGACGCTGGCCGGCGGCGCACTGCGCGAAGGGTTGGTTTACGGTATGCTGCATCTGGCGGTCGATGAAGATATTCGCAGCCGCACGCTGCGCAATATTCAGCGCCGCTTTATGGTCGACACAGAGCAGGCGAACCGCGTCGCACAGCTGGCGGATAACTTTGTCGATCAGGTTGCTAACAGCTGGGAACTGGAGCCATTAAGCCGCGAACTGCTGCTAAGCGCCTGCGCGCTGCATGAAATCGGGCTCAGCGTTGACTTCAAGCAAGCCCCGCAGCACGCAGCCTATCTGGTGCGTAACCTCGATCTACCGGGTTTTACCCCCGCACAGAAAAAGCTGCTCGCCACCCTGCTGTTAAACCAGACCAACACCGTCAATTTGCCTACGCTGCATCAGCAGAACGCCGTACCGCCGCGCGTAGCCGAGCATCTTTGTCGCCTGCTACGCCTGGCGATTCTGTTTGCCAGCCGCCGCCGCGACGATCTCCTGCCCGCGATTACGCTGGTTGCCGAAGGTGAAAACCTGACGCTGACGCTGCCGGAAGGCTGGCTTGCGCACCACCCTCTGGGCCGCGAAATGGTCGATCAGGAGTGCCAGTGGCAAAGCTATATTCACTGGCCGCTGGAAGTCCGCTAAACCTCATCGGGTTGCCGGATGACGCTGCGCTTATCCGGCCTACCATGACTCAGTTATGATTTTTTCGCTTTCGCCAGCATTTCACGAATGTTGGCGACGTTAGCCTGCCCTTTGTGCATGCGTTCTTCCGCAGTAATCACCTTCCGCTCCTGCTCCCAGATCACATCATCCTGCGGCAGTTCCAGCAGGAAACGGCTCGGCTCCGGGCGCACTAATTCACCGTACTGACGGCGTTCTTTGCACAGAGTAAAAATCAGCTCTTTCTGCGCGCGGGTAATGCCGACGTAGGCCAGGCGGCGCTCTTCATCAACGTTATCTTCGTCAATGCTGCTCTGGTGCGGCAGCAGCCCCTCCTCCATCCCCACCAGGAAGACGTACGGGAACTCCAGACCTTTTGATGCGTGCAGGGTCATCAGCTGAACCTGATCCAGTTCTTCCTCGCTTTCGCCGCGCTCCATCATGTCACGCAGCGTAAAGCGAGTGACCACCTGCGTCAGGGTCATCGGCTCTTCCAGCTCGCTGCCTTCCAGCATTTCCGTCATCCAACTGAACAACGTGTTGACGTTTTTCATGCGCATTTCGGCGGCTTTCGGGCTCGGCGAGGTTTCAAACAGCCAGGATTCGTAATCAATACCGTGAATCAGATCGCGCACAGCGGCGATCGGTTCGCGTTCCGCCAGGCGCTGAATTTCGCCCAGCCATTGGGTAAAGCGCGTCAGCGATTCATAGCCACGGCCGGTGAGCGTCTGGCTCAGCCCCATATCGAAGCTGGCGGTGAACAGGCTCTTGTTGCGAGTCATCGCCCACTCGCCGAGTTTTTGCAGCGTCGCGGGGCCAATCTCGCGTTTCGGCGTGTTGACGATACGCAGGAACGCGCTGTCGTCATCCGGGTTGCTCAGCACGCGCAGGTAGGCCAGCAGGTCTTTAATCTCCGGGCGCGAGAAGAACGAGGTACCGCCGGAAATTTTGTACGGGATGCGGTTCTGCATCAGGAATTTTTCAAACACCCGCGACTGGTGGTTGCCGCGGTAGAGAATCGCGTAATCCTTATACTGCGTCTTGTTGACAAAGTGGTGGGCAATCAGCTCGCCGGTAACACGCTCAGCCTCGTGTTCTTCGTGGTTGGCGCTCAATACCTTCAGCTCCGGGCCATAACCCAACTCGGAAAACAGGCGTTTTTCAAACACGTGCGGGTTATTGGCGATCAGGATATTCGCTGCTTTCAGAATACGGCCAGAAGAACGGTAGTTCTGCTCGAGCTTGATAACCTGCAGCGCCGGAAAGTCTTTGCTCAACAGCACCAGGTTCTGCGGACGCGCGCCGCGCCACGAGTAGATGGACTGGTCATCGTCACCCACCACGGTAAAGCGCGCGCGTTGCCCCACCAGCAGCTTCACCAGCTCGTACTGACTGGTGTTGGTATCCTGATATTCATCCACCAGCAGGTAGCGGATTTTATTCTGCCAGCGCTCGCGCACCTCTTCGTTTCGCTGAAGGAGCAGCGTCGGCAACAGGATCAGATCGTCGAAGTCCAGCACGTTACAGGCTTTCATATGCGCATCGTACAGACCATAGCAGTGAGCGAAGATACGATCCCGCTCGCCCTTCGCATTGGCCGCTGCCTGCGCTGGTGTCATCAGATCGTTTTTCCAGTTGGAGATCGTCGAGATCAGCTGCTGAAACACCACCTTATCGTCTTCAATCAGCCCTTCAGTCAGCTCCTTGAGCAGCGCAGTCTGGTCGGTATCGTCAAACAACGAGAAGTTCGACTTCATTCCCAGCGCGGCGTACTCGCGCTTAATGATATCCAGCCCCAGCGTGTGGAAGGTGGAGATCATCAGCCCACGTGCTTCTTTGCGCCCTAACGTTTGCGCCACACGCTCTTTCATCTCACGCGCGGCCTTGTTGGTAAAGGTCACGGCGGCAATATGACGCGCCTGATAGCCACAGGCGTGGATCAGGTGGGCAATCTTATTGGTGATAACGCGGGTCTTGCCGGAGCCAGCACCCGCCAGCACCAGGCAGGGTCCGGTGACGAATTCGACGGCTTGTTGTTGTCCGGGGTTCAAACGCATAGGGGGATTGCTCAATCTGTAAACACGGGGGTGTGGATTGTAGCAGAAAGTCTGGCGGGAGGGATCGCCCACTGAAAGGCGCCGAAGAAAATCAGCGCTGAAGCGAACGGAGGCTGATGTTTATGCCACTAGCTCATGCTTTTTCCCGATGAAAATCGGCGAGCCGTATTCTGGATAATATATTTCGAGAGTAATTCATCTTCTGAACAATTAATTTCAAATGAAAACAACTGTTTTATTAATATGGAGAATATAGCTGTATCCCTGCACAAAAAAGAGGGTAACCAGCGATATCAATGAAACATCACAAAATGAAAACAATGCCATCAATAGTATTGTCCCCGTCATGACTCTCGTTATCTGTTTGGGTTTACCTGTTGTTCTCACTGTTAGCAATAATTAACCACTTACTTTATGGTGAAATAAAGAATGGCACAGGAAATTTTATTACCAGACGTCACCGTGACCAATAGCACGGAGAGATTGAGCGTTAGGGAGAAGCTAGGATTTGGTTTTGGCGATGCGGCCTGTAATATGAGTTGGGGCCCGGTCACCATGTTCCTCACCTATTTTTATACCGATATATTTGGTCTGGATGCAGCGCTCCTCGCCACCATGTTTTTAGTCGTCAGACTGGTCGATGCGTTTGTCGACCCTATGCTTGGCGGTATTGCCGATCGCACGCGTTCACGCTATGGACGTTTTCGCCCTTATATTCTTTACGGCTGCGTTCCCTTCTGCCTGATCTGTATCCTCGCGTTCTATACGCCGGATATCACCGCGGGCTGGAAAGGCGTGTATGCTTTTGTCACCTACCTGTTGCTGTCAGTATTGTACAGTACGGTCAATATTCCTTACTGTTCGCTGGGTAGCGTCATTACCGCCAACCCGGTCGATCGCATCTCGTGTCAGTCCTACCGTTTTACCATGGCCAACTGTGCGGTGCTGCTGTGTTCCTTAACGCTGTTGCCGCTCGTACACTATTTCGGCGCGGGCGATCAGCAAAAAGGGTTCTTTATTACCAACACCCTCTTTTCAATTATTGGTCTCTGCATGTTCCTGCTGTGTGTCTTCAATACCCGCGAGCGCATCGCGCCGGAAGAGGGGCCGCAGGAAAATATCTTCAAAAGCCTGCTTTTTGCCTTTAAAAACAAGCAGTGGGTTCTGGTGGTCTCCGGGATGTTTATCGGTTGTATTCCCGCTTTTGTCTGCGGCGGCGCGACCATCTATTTCACCAAATATCTTATGCACCTTAACGACCTCTGGACGACGGTGTTTATCAGTATCGGGATCGTGGCTGCGATATTAGGTAACCTGACCACCAATACGCTAACAAAACATATTTGCAAGGTGAAACTATATATTTACGTTGGTTTTATTACCGCAGCCATCTCCATCCTGATTTACTTTATCGACCCACGAAACATAGAGACTATTTTCGCCCTCAACACCCTGCGCGGCTATATTGGCGCGATTACGGTGCCGATATTCTGGTCCTTTATTGGTGATGCCGACGACTTTGGCGCATGGAAGTTCAAGCGTCGCATGTCCGGCGTCTATGCATCCGGCAACCTGTTTGCCCTGAAGGTGAGTCTGGCGATTGCCGGCACGATTACCGCCACCATCCTGTCCTTAACACACTATGTTCCGGATGCGCCTCAGCAAACGCCAGAGACACTGAACGCCATTATGCTGCTGATCACCGTCATTCCCGCAGCGGGCAGCATCATCACATCACTGCTGTTCCTGTTCTTTTACAAGCTGGACACCCGGATGATGAACGAAATTCAGACCGATTTAAAAGCTAACCACTACCCCGCTTAAGGAGGAACGTTATGTCGAAGCTCCACTTCGCCATTACCCCGGATAATCGCATCGCCGAGATTAACCCCCGGCTGTTTGGCTCTTTCGTTGAGCATCTGGGCCGTGCGGTTTATACCGGTATTTACGAACCCGGCCACCCGAAAGCCGATGCGCAAGGGTTCCGCCAGGACGTGATTAACCTGGTGAAAGAGATGAACGTCACCACCGTGCGCTATCCCGGCGGCAACTATGTCTCCGGCTTCAACTGGCGCGATGGCATTGGCCCCAAAGAAGAGCGTCCGGTGCGCCTGGACTACGCGTGGATCAGCAAAGAGAGCAACCAGTTTGGCATCAGCGAGTTTAACCACTGGTGCCAACAAACCCACGTCGAGCCGATGATCGCCATCAATCTGGGGACCGGCACGCCGCAGGAAGCGGGATACTTTATTGAATACTGTAACCACCCTGGCGGCACCACGCTCAGCGATCTGCGCGTACAGCACGGCGACGCCGAGCCCTATAATTTTAAACTCTGGTGCCTCGGTAACGAGATGGACGGCCCGTGGCAAACCGGGCAAATGAGCGCGGACGACTACGCCAAAAAGGCGCGCGAGACGGCTAAAATTCTGCGCTGCGTCGACCCGGAAGTTGAGCTCATTGCGTGCGGGAGTTCAAGCTCGATGATGGATACCTTCCCCACCTGGGATCGGGTCGTTCTCGAGGAACTGTACGACTATGTCGATTACATCTCCTGCCACCAGTATTATGAAAACGAAGGCACTGAGAGCGACTTCCTGGCCTCATTCGTCAATATGGACAACTTTATCGAGACCATCGTCAGCACCGCCAACTACGTGAAAGCGTACAAGCGCGGTAAGAAGGACATTATGATCTCCTTCGATGAATGGAACGTCTGGTATCTGCGCGGCGACCCCTGGGATGCGCCGATGAAGCATAAAGAGAATCGCTTTAAGGTTGCGCCGCCTTTGCTGGAAGACCGTTACTCTTTTCTCGACGCGCTGGTCGTTGGCGGTCTTCTCTGCTCCCTCATTAACCACTGTGATCGGGTTAAAATGGCCAGCCTGGCGCAGTTAGTGAACGTCATTGCCCCCATCTTTACCGAAGCGGACGGCGGGGTGATTCGTCAGACCATCTTCTGGCCCTTTGCGATGGTGGCTAACGTGGCGAAAGGCAGCGCGTTGCGTCACTTCATTCCTGCGGGCACCTTCAGCAGCAAATACGGTGACGCACGGCGCATCCAGTCTGCCGTGGTGCACAATGCCGCAGCGGGTAAACTCTATTTATTCGCGCTGAACAGCGATTTTCATGACAGCTTCACGCTGGATCCGGATCTGTCGGCGTTTGGCCAGACGCGTCTTGCAGAACATCAGCTCCTCCGCTGTGACGATCTCTACGCGAAAAATACCTTTGATCGTCCGGATCGCGTTGCGCCGGAGACGCTAACGGCCTCCGACCTCACCCTGCCGCCGCTGTCGTGGAACCGCATCACCTTCGACATCCTGTAACGGCTTTTACATGCTAATATTGCGCCCTGATTTATCACTTAACCCAGGGCGCAAACCATGGCAAAAACAGCAGCAGCACTGCATATCCTTGTAAAAGAAGAGAAACTGGCATTGGATCTTCTGGAGCAGATTAAAAACGGCGCCGACTTCGGCAAGCTGGCGAAGAAGCACTCCATCTGCCCGTCGGGCAAACGCGGCGGCGACTTAGGTGAATTCCGCCAGGGCCAGATGGTGCCGGCGTTCGACAAAGTGGTCTTCTCCTGCCCGGTGCTGGAGCCAACCGGCCCGCTGCACACTCAGTTCGGTTACCACATCATCAAAGTGCTGTACCGGAAATAAACAGCAAGGCCTTCTCAAAGAGAAGGCCTTTAATGTTTGCTCCCTCTCCCTGCGGGAGAGGGTTGGGGTGAGGGCATCAGCCCGCGACTGCAATACGTTTCATATCCGTCATATAGCCACGCAGTTTCTGGCCCACTTTCTCGATAGCATGGCCGCGAATGGCGTCGTTTACATCACGCAGCTGCGCGTTGTCTACCGCGCCTTCGGCAATCACTTTGCCCAGGTCGCCGGTCTGCAGGGTGGTCATGAACTCTTTCAGCAGCGGTACACAAGCGTAAGAGAACAGGTAGTTACCGTATTCTGCGGTATCGGAGATAACCACGTTCATTTCGTACAGACGCTTACGGGCGATGGTGTTCGCGATCAGCGGCAGTTCGTGCAGTGATTCGTAGTAAGCGGATTCTTCGATGATGCCGGAATCGACCATGGTTTCGAACGCCAGCTCAACGCCCGCTTTCACCATCGCAATCATCAGCACGCCTTTATCAAAGTACTCCTGCTCGCCGATTTTGCCTTCATACTGCGGAGCGGTTTCGAACGCGGTTTTGCCGGTCTCTTCACGCCAGGTCAGCAGTTTCTTATCGTCGTTAGCCCAGTCAGCCATCATGCCGGAGGAGAATTCGCCGGAGATGATGTCATCCATGTGTTTCTGGAACAGCGGCGCCATGATCTCTTTCAGCTGTTCAGACAGCGCGTAAGCACGCAGTTTCGCCGGGTTAGACAGACGGTCCATCATCAGGGTGATGCCGCCCTGCTTCAGCGCTTCGGTGATGGTTTCCCAGCCGAACTGAATCAGTTTTTCCGCATAAGCCGGGTCGGTGCCTTCTGCCACCAGCTTGTCGAAGCACAGCAGAGAACCGGCCTGCAGCATACCGCACAGGATAGTCTGCTCACCCATCAGGTCAGATTTCACTTCCGCAACGAAAGAAGATTCCAGTACGCCCGCACGGTGACCGCCGGTGGCCGCAGCCCAGGCTTTAGCAATCGCCATACCTTCGCCTTTCGGATCGTTTTCCGGGTGAACGGCGATCAGCGTCGGAACACCGAAACCACGTTTGTACTCTTCACGCACTTCGGTACCCGGGCATTTCGGCGCTACCATCACCACGGTGATGTCTTTACGGATCTGCTCGCCGACTTCGACGATGTTGAAACCGTGGGAGTAGCCCAGCGCCGCGCCATCTTTCATCAGCGGCTGTACGGAACGTACAACGTCAGAGTGCTGTTTGTCTGGCGTCAGGTTAACCACCAGGTCCGCCTGCGGGATCAGCTCTTCGTAGGTGCCTACTTTGAAGCCGTTTTCGGTCGCTTTACGCCAGGAAGCACGCTTTTCAGCGATTGCTTCTTTACGCAGGGCATAGGAGATATCCAGACCGGAGTCACGCATGTTCAGGCCCTGGTTCAGACCCTGAGCGCCACAGCCGACGATGACCACTTTTTTACCCTGCAGGTAGCTCGCGCCGTCGGCGAATTCGTCGCGGCCCATAAAACGGCATTTACCCAGCTGCGCCAGCTGCTGGCGCAGATTCAGTGTATTAAAGTAGTTAGCCATGATGGTGTACTCCGTGATGTTGTGTGTCTTATTGTTCGATTCGCTTTTGCGAGAATGAACCCACATTACAACAGGAAATTTATTGCGGAAATTGATATATTCACAACGTCATGTTGCAATTTCTGCAATGTAAAGCCGTGAGGTGAAATCGGTGGATTTACGCGATCTGAAAACCTTCCTGCATCTGGCGGAAAGCCGCCACTTTGGCCGCAGCGCGCGGGCGATGCACGTCAGCCCCTCCACGCTCTCCCGGCAGATTCAGCGGCTGGAAGAAGATCTCGGCCAGCCGCTGTTTGTACGCGATAACCGCACGGTCACGCTGACCGAAGCCGGTGAAGAGCTGCGAGTGTTTGCCCAACAGACGCTTTTGCAATATCAGCAGTTGCGCCATACCCTCGATCAGCAGGGGCCGTCCCTTTCCGGCGAACTCCATATATTCTGTTCAGTGACCGCGGCGTACAGTCATCTGCCGCCGATCCTCGACCGCTTCCGCGCCGAACATCCCTCGGTGGAAATTAAGCTCACCACCGGCGACGCCGCCGACGCCATGGACAAAGTGGTCACCGGCGAGGCCGATCTGGCGATTGCCGGTAAGCCGGAAACGCTGCCCGGCGCGGTCGCCTTTTCGATGCTGGAAAATCTGGCGGTGGTGCTGATCGCCCCGGCGCTGCCCTGCCCGGTGCGCAATCAGGTTTCGGTTGATAAGCCCGACTGGTCGACGGTGCCGTTTATCATGGCCGATCAGGGGCCGGTGCGCCGCCGCATTGAGCTGTGGTTCCGTCGTCACAAAATCAGTAATCCATCTATTTACGCGACGGTAGGCGGCCATGAGGCGATGGTCTCAATGGTGGCGCTGGGCTGCGGCGTGGCGCTCATTCCCGAAATCGTGCTGGAAAACAGCCCGGAACCGGTGCGCAACCGCGTGATGATTTTAGAACGCAGCGATGAGAAGACCCCGTTCGAACTGGGGGTCTGCGTGCAGAAAAAACGGCTGCATGAGCCGTTGGTGGATGCGTTCTGGAAGATTGTGCTCGAGCGTAAAATGACCGAATAGCATGGCCCCAGTCATGCCCCAGGTTTGGGAGATTAATTGGTATCAAAGGTGCCAGGTCTAAACGGGCTGCGCAGGTAAAATCGTCACTAAAGAAACAGGACCTTACGAGAGGGAGTGACGATGCAGAAACCCAAAAAGCTGTTCAACAACACCGATAATATCCGCAGCGAAATCATGGAAGGACTGGTGTACGCCGGGCGCGGAAGGATCCACGCCCTCCCGGAGTACTGCGCGGTTTATCGCACGATGACGCAAACCGGCCAGACCGTTATCGTCAGCGGCGGCGGCAGCGGCCATGAGCCGACGTTTGCCGGGTTCGTCGGTGAAGGTGGCATCGATGCCTGCGCGCTGGGTGAGGTTTTCACCTCGCCTTCTCCCGATCAGATTATCGAAGCCAGCCGGGCCGTTCATCAGGGCAACGGCATTCTGTTCCTCTATGGGAATTACTCCGGCGACGGCATGAACTTTGATATCGCCGCCGAAATACTGGCGGAAGAAGGCATTGAGTGCCGCACCGTGCGCGCCACGGATGATATTGCCTCTGCGCCGCCGGAGAAAATGTCCGATCGCCGCGGCGTCGGTGGGCTGGCGTTCTTGTATAAACTCGCCGGTGCGGCGGCACAGTTTGAGCGCTACACTCTGCCCGCGCTGGAGGCACTGGCGCAAAAGGCCAATCACAATACGCGTACCATCGGCGTGGCGCTCAGCGGCTGCGCACTACCGCAGTCCGACGCCTTTAACTTCACGCTGGCAGACAACGAAATTGAGCTGGGAATTGGTATTCATGGTGAGCCGGGGCTATGCCGCATGCCCATGCCGCATAGCGACGAGCTGGTCGAGATGATGATCGCCCGCCTGTGCGATGACCTGCCGTTTGGCCACGGCGATAACGTCTGCGTCAGCGTCAATAACCTGGGTGCGCTGAGCAACACTGAGCTCATGGTCATCACCCGTAAGGTCGGCATGGCGCTGGCAGAACGCGGCATTCACACTCACGACGTGCAGGTCGGCCACTTTTGCACCTCGCTGGAGATGTCCGGATTTTCGTTAAGCCTGCTGCGGCTGGACGATGAAATGCAACGTCTGTATGACCACCCCATCAATACCCTCGGCTGGAGAAAATAAGATGAACACCACGCAATTCACCGCCTGTCTACAGCACGTTGCCCAGGGCATGATCGCCAGCGAACCGCGCCTGACCGCACTCGACCAGGTCATTGGCGATGGCGATCACGGCATTGGCATTAAGCGCGGCTTTACCGCTTTGCAGACGCTACTTTCCGCGCCTGAATTTTCTCCCGCCGATATCGGTGACTGCCTGCTGCAAAGCGGCACGCGGCTGATGACCAGCATGGGCGGCGCTTCCGGCGCGATCTTCGGCACCCTGTTCCGCGCGGGCGGCAAAGGGCTGGCTGGACGCCGCGAGCTGGATGCCGCGACGCTGGCTGAATGGCTGGAGACAGGTATGCAGGCTATCCACCAGCGCGGCGGCGCAGAGCCGGGCGATAAAACAATGATGGATGCACTCGCCGCAGCGGCAGCGCGCGCACGCTCAGACGCGACCCTGCCATTATCCGAAGCGCTGGCAAACTGCGCGCAGGCGGCGATGGCCGGTGCGGAAGGGACATCCACGATGGTGGCCCGCTTCGGGCGCGCGAAAAACCTCGGCGAGCGGGCCATCGGCCACTGCGACCCCGGCGCGGTATCGATGGCGCTGATTCTGCAATTTATGGCCGAATTCCCCCATACCCGCTAACCCACCTGCCCGTTTAAAAAGGGTTCATGTCCGTACATGGGCCCTTTTGCGTTATAGCGAAAATCAGACGTAATTCATCATTGCAGCCGCTTTTCTGTATAATGCCCCGTGCCATAATAGATGTGGGGGGCTTGTTAACCCTGATGTTAAACAAGCCAGAACAGACGGTGTCATTGCGCACTTGACAGCGAAAATACAAACTTAATTAGCCATCATTATGATAATCAAACCAAAAATTCGTGGATTCATCTGTACAACGACCCATCCGACTGGCTGTAAAGTCAACGTGGAAAAACAGATCGAATATGTGAAGAAAAACGGGAAAATCGCTAACGGCCCTTCCCGCGTGCTGGTGATCGGTGCTTCCACCGGTTACGGCCTGGCTTCCAGAATTTCCGCCGCGTTTGGTAGCGGTGCCGCCACTATCGGCGTATTTTTCGAAAAACCGGGCACGGAAACCAAACCGGGTTCCGCGGGCTGGTATAACTCTGCCGCCTTCGATGAGGCCGCAAAACGCGAAGGTCTGTATTCCAAAAGCATCAACGGCGACGCGTTCTCCGATGAATGCCGCGACGCAGTCATCAAACTGATCAAAGAAGACCTGGGTCAGATTGATTTAGTGGTTTACTCACTGGCCTCTCCAGTGCGTAAAATGCCGAAAACCGGTGAAATCGTTCGTTCTGCGCTGAAGCCAATCGGCGAGGTTTATACCTCTAAAGCGATTGATACCAACAAAGATCAGATCATCACCGCCAGCATTGAGCCGGCCACCGAAGAAGAAGTTAAGAACACCGTTACCGTCATGGGCGGCGAAGACTGGGAACTGTGGATGGGCGCGCTGAGCGAAGCAGGCGTGCTGGCCGAAGGCGTGAAAACCGTGGCCTACTCCTACATCGGTACCGACCTGACCTGGCCAATCTACTGGCACGGCGCGCTGGGCAAAGCGAAAGAAGACCTCGACCGCGCGGCAGGTGAACTGCGTAACCAGCTGGCTCCGCTGCACGGCTCCGCGAACGTTGCCGTACTGAAATCCGTTATCACCCAGGCCTCTTCTGCTATTCCGGTGATGCCGCTGTACATCTCCATGGTCTTCAAGCTGATGAAAGAACAGGTGATTCACGAAGGTTGTATCGAGCAGATCAACCGTCTGATGACCACCAGCCTGTACGGCGATAAAGTGGCGCTTGATGACAATCAGCGTATCCGTATGGATGACTGGGAACTGCGTGACGATATTCAGCAGGCGTGCCGTGACCTGTGGCCGCTGATCACCACCGAAAACCTGACGCAAGAAACCGACTATGCAGGATACAAGCAGGAATTCCTGAACCTGTTCGGTTTTGCTCTCGACGGTGTGGATTACGATGCGGACGTGAACCCTGAAGTTGAATTCGACGTCATCACGCTGTAATGCGTTGAAGCCGGGTGTCGGTTACGCCTTACCCGGCCAACGAGATTTGTCGTCCCGATAAGCGTAGCGTCATCGGGCAAAGGGTTCGTGCGAAAGCATGAACCCTTTTTTATTCCGCCTGATAATGCGTGGGCTAATCGAAGCCAAAGCCTTCCGCGAACAGCACCTTCAACTTTTCCATTGCCTCCTGCTCATCGCTACCGCTACAGATGATCTCAAGCGATCCTCGGCCTTTGATCCCTGCCCCCAGAATGCTCATGATGCTTTTCCCTTTGATAACCTTGCCGTCATAGATCATCTCGATCCGCGATTGATACTGCGCGCAGGCTTTGGCCAAAACCCCCGCCGGACGGGCATGAATGCCGTGCTGATTGCTGATTTTCACCACTTCTTTCAACATAATTGCGTTCCTTACTTACCGCCCGTCGCTCGGGCAAATAGCCTGCACGAAGTTAAAATAGCCCTGGATCAACAGTTGCGCGACCATGGCGCCAGGATCGACAAACGTGCGCGAGCGCTCGCCATGAATAGCTGCACGCCCGTGCTTCGCCACCATGGTGGTTGTCTGCTGCACGCCCTGTTGTGCTTGCAGTAGCGCATTCCTCGCCGCGGTCAGCGGTTCCTCTCCGGCAAGCAGCGCCGCCAGCACGGGGGCCATGCCATCGAGGAAGGTTTTTTCGCCCGGCTGCGCTTTCCCGCGCTGCTGCACGCCGTCATACCAGGCCTGGAACAACACGCCGGCTTCCGTTAGCCCCAGCGTTTCCCGGCCTTTAAACGCCTTACCCGCCTGCATCAGCCCGGAAGCCATCAGCGTCCCCATGGTCGACGGCACCGCCGAGGCCATCGCCTTGCCCGCCATGTAGAAGAATCGCCCCAGGTCACGTTCTTCGCTCTGCTGCGCGTAGCGCGCCGCCGCCGCGAAACCGTCGCTCATCGTCAGCCCCAGATCCCCGTCGCCAACCACGCTATCCAGCTCGGTCAGGACCGATTTGTTGGCCTCCATGATGCGCGCCCACTCGGTAAAAAGCGGTCGCAGACTCTGCGTATCTAGCGTCATCCCCCCTCCTTAAGCCGGAAACTGGCGGAACATCGGGGTATCGGCCCCGGCGTTGAGCAGCGTTTTCAGCTCTTCATCCACCGGCATCAGGCTAATGGACATACCGATCATCTCCATTGCCGTCGCAAATTCGCCAATCCAGACGCGGAAAACGCGCATCTGGCTCTCGGCCAGAATCTGATGTACATGGCGATACATCAGGTACAACTCTTCCAGCGGCGTGGCGCCAAGCCCATTGATCAACACGGCAACTTCATCGCCCTGCTGGCAAGGTGAGTCCGCCAGCAGCCAGGACATCATCTCTTCGGCAATCTGTTCGGCGCTGAGCTGCGGACCCCGGCGAATACCGCTTTCGCCGTGAATCCCCATGCCAATCTCCATTTCGTTGTCGCCAATATGGAAACCCGGTTTACCGATTCGCGGCACGATACACGGCGACAGCGCGACGCCAAGCGTGCGCACGCGGTCTCCTGCTTTCTGCGCAATGCGCTGGACGGTTTCAAGGTCATCCATTCTGGCCGCGGATGCCCCGGCGCATTTGTAGACGAAGAAGATCCCCGCGACCCCACGACGGGTAGTGGCTTCTGTACCGTCCGGCACCGCACCTGCCGAATCATCAGCCGCCACTACCGTCGCGGTTCGGATATCACTCTCCATGTCGGCCATTTCCGCCGCCATATCAAAATTGAAAATATCGCCGTTATAGTTACCGTACAGGTACAGCACGCCCGCGCCGCTATCGACCGCCTGCGTGACGGCGAGAATCTGCTCCGGCGAGGGTGACTGAAACACATCGCCAATGGCGCAGCCGTCCAGCATGCCCTGACCGACGTAGCCGAGGAATAGCGGCAGATGCCCGGAACCGCCACCGGTGACGATCCCTACCTTGCCAGGCACCGGACGCGCCGTGGCAAGACAGTGAAGATCCTCATTAACACAGCGGAATTTATCGGGATGCGCCAGATAGATACCTTCCAGCATCTCCGGGATAAAGTTCTCCGCCTGATTCAGAAATTTTTTCATGCGCTCTCTCCATGAATATTCCGCCCTGAACGGGCGGGCGCTCAGTTAGCGGGAAAATTTAATCTGCGACGGATAGGCCCAGCGTTGCAGCTCTTCCGGGGCGAAGGATTCAGGCTCCTTACCGCCGTTAATCACCAGCGCGTGGTAGTAAATCTGCGCCATCTCCTCAAGATAGGCAGACTTCAGCACCGCTTCATACGGGTCCTTGTCTACGCCGATAGCTCCGTGCTTTTCCATCAGAATGGCATCAGCGCGTTTGATAGGTTCGATAACGCTGTTCGACAACGCAGGTGTGCCGGGGCGGCCATAGGGCGCAACCGGAATGACGCCATCTTTCAGATTGAGGATCGCGCATTCGTACACCACCGCCGGGATCGGTTTATTCAGTACGGCAAACGACGTCGCGTAGAGCGAGTGGGTGTGGGAAATCGCAAACACATCCGGGCGCGCCTTATAAATCTCGATATGCATCAGACATTCGCTGGTCGGACGCAAACCCGCTTCGCTTTCAATCACATTGGCTTCAACGTCCATTACCACGATATCGCGCGGCGTTAAATGCATTTTGTCGATGGTCGTGGGGGTTACCAGAATAAGTCCCGTCTCTTTATCTCGTACGCTGGAATTACCCGCTTTATGTTTACACAGTCCCCATTGCTGAGCGGTTCTGGCCATTTCGACAACGTGTTTTTTCTGAATTTCTAACATAATATTTATCCTGTATACGGTTATAGGGGCGAGCGATGTCGCGACAATGGTTGCCGGGAAATAACGTTGCAGTTTTTAGCTGCAACGGCGTTTAATGACTTATTACAGGTGATGGACGAATTCTTTTATCAATGCATATTCATCCTGGGCGCGGCGAATAACATTACCGCCATCATAAAACTCGAGAAATTCATTTAATTGCGCGAGCGCCTTGAGATGTTTCTGTGGATTATTAGTTGCCAGGACGATAATAATATCGGCCTGCATATAACCCGCGAAATCAATCTTAGAAGGCAGGCGTAATAACGCCATCCCCGTATCCAGTGCGCCATCATCGACGCCTGCGTGGGCGATAATCACGCCATCGGCCAGCATGATATAGGGCTGCTCGTCAGCGATTTTATTCAGCATAATTTGCAGATAGCGGGGTTCAATCACGCCGCTTTCCAACAGTGACGCAGCGGCCTGAGTAATGGCCTGCTGCCAGTCGCCGGGACACGAAGTGACAAACTGAACGTGTTCGCGCCGCAGCAAGTCGGTCAGCGACGGCGCTTGCGGTTCAATGTTGCCCACCGCGCTCGCGGCGCTTTTTTCATCGTAGATATAGCTGGCCAGCGCGCGCTGCAATCCTTTGTGATCGATAATGTTGCCGAAGCGTTCGAAGATAAGCAGCAGTTGCTCTATCTGAATAATGTTCGGGTCCACGCCCTGTAGCGCGCTGATAACATGATTGCGGAATGCGCTCTTATGGATGCTGCTGATGGACGGATTCACCACAAACACCATCTTGCTGGTATTCAGGTGTGTGGTCGAGAAGACCACATCGTAGTGCCCGGTATAGCGCTCAAACTCGCGGCGCGACATCACCTCGGTAAAGTGCAGTTCCGGGAATAGCACCTGCAGCGTCAGAAACAGATAAGTCGAAATCGTGGCGCTATTCTCACACACGACCACCGCCGTTTTCTGCAGCTTAATCTGATGGATAACCCCTTCGCGAGTCAGCCAGCCGCCAAAAAGCACCGTCAAAAATGCCATCTCTTCATCGGGAATTTCACAGTGCAATACCGTTTCGAACGGCACCGCCGCCCGGCGAACCATCTCGTGCAGGTGGCTGAACTCTTTCACCACCAGATCGTAAACGCTGCTGGTGTTGGTCAGATGGTAGCGAATACGGTAATAGGCCGGTTTCCAGTGTTGATAGATCTTTTCAATCAGCTCATTTTTTTCTTTGATGGTGACGCAGCTTATTTTTTCGAAGTTATCGACCACCGCGACCACGCTTTCGAGCAGAAGCGTATCAAGGTGGAAATATTTATCGGCAATGCTTTGAATATTTGAACTTTGGATCAGTGCCGTCAGGAAAACCAGTTCATTTTCGCTACTGATATTGATTTTACTGATAACGCTCTGCATCAATGTAAATTCTCTGCTGCCAATAATGTCAGCGTAGCTGCTCGGGATATTGACCAGACTTTTCCCTGAATCAATACGGTGCAGGACAAAGCAGATAAAATAAATAAGCTCCTGAAGCTGGCGGTCGGTAAACTGAATTTTAAAACGTTTTTCAATTTCGCTGAAAACATTGCCCACCTTTTCCAGATAGTCGCTCATCACATTGTTGTATTGAGCAATAATGTTTTTGGCGACCGGGATTTCCAGCACCCGGCGCAGGCAGTTTAGCAACAGGTAGCGTTTTTCCAGCTCCTCACCCAGAATATGATAGCCATTCCCCCTGTCATAGCTTATCTCCAGCCCGTGCTCGATAACCTCGGTGCGCACCTTTTTCAGGTCGTTGATAATCGTATTCTGGCTGACGCCCAGCGAAGAGGAGAGATGCAGCAATGAAAGCCGCTCGCTGCGGGTCAACAGCATAAAGATAATCATCTGTCCGCGTTCATCTTCCGAGTAGAGATAGCGATGCTCGGTTTCAGCGGTCTGATTCTGACGAAAATGCTCAATCACATGGCGCGGGATATGCAGTTTCCCGGTTTTCAGGCGGTTGATCCGGTCGAAGTGGTTCGATTCCAGATAATCATTCACCTTTTTCAGCGTATAGCTCAGCTGTTTGCGCGTCAGGCAAAACTGCTCCTCAAGCTTCGTCCCCGTGATGCCGGGATCGTTCACAATGGCATCCAGCACTGCAACCACACGTTTATCCATAGCCATGTCGACTCTCCTGCAATCAAAAGTCTGGCGGCGGCGCCTGCCGCCAGACATGAACATGAAACCCAGAATTAAGCCTGCTGAGCTTTCTCCTGCTGCTCGGCTTCCAGCTGCGCCAGATTGCTTTCACGACGCAGTTCGCGGGAGTAGAAGAAGTAGCCGCAGCCCCACCACAGCGCAAACACCAGCGGGATAAAGTTGCCTTCCAGGAATTTGAACAGGAAGGAGAAGGCATAGGTAAAGACCGGGGCATCAATGGAGCTATTGGAAATCAGCTGGCCGGCGGGAATGGTAATTGCCTTCGTCGCCTGGCCCAGTTCGGTAATCATTGGCGCAAACTGCGTACCCACGAACAGGAAGAACGGCACCCCGATAATGCTAAGGATCACCATGCGCAGGGTGTTGCCACGCGTCACCAGGTAGGCAGGAACAATCAGGGAAATATTAATAATACCGGCGAAGGGTAAAATCTTATTGCCCGGCAGAATCAGCGCCCAGATGAGCGTGAACGGAATCGCAACGATGATGGCAAACCAGATTTCGCTGGCGCCGCCCATAAATGGCCAATCGATGCCGACGAACAGCTTACGCCCGGAGAATTTCTTGTTCATGTAGTCGCTGATGGCTTCCGAAATAGGCGACAGCGCCTGCATAAAGAGTTTGGAAATCATCGGGAACAGCACCAGCGCCGTTGCGGCCTGAACGCCCAGCATCAGCGTTTTCGCCACACTGTAGCCCGCGATAATGCCGAACAGGATCCCGAGAATAAAACCGATGATATGGTTTTCCGCAAAAACGCCAACTTTGGCGCGCAGCGCGGTGGCATCCATCGGCTTATTGCACACCGGAATTTTGCGCAGCAGCAGATCGAACGGGTAATAAATTGCGCCAAAGAACACCATGCGGTGGGTACAGGTGACGCCGGGGATGCCGGTCAGTTTCTCAATGCGATGCTGGTGAATGTCGCCAGCGTTCAGCTCAACGATAATCTGCAAAGCCGCAATCAGGAACGCCAGCACCAGGCTCCAGACCGGGCCAAACAATGGGGTGGTGACGCTCACTACGATAAACGCGGTAAAGATTTTCCCCCATACGTTCCAGAGGTCGGCGTTGAAGGTATTGGTCTTGTTTAGCATCAACATCACAATGTTTACGCCAACCTGAAGCGGGAACATGGCGAATGCATAAGGCCAGGCCCAGGAGATATTCGCCATCGTCGTCCAACCGCCGTCGACGATACTCAGTTCAAGGCCGGTGCGGTTCATCATGGTCTGCGCGGCGACACCGATAGCATCAACCATAAAACCAATCAGCATGCTCATCCCAACGAAGGCGACGCCTAGCGTGATGGCCGCCGAAGCCGCATCGCGGAATTTCATCCGCACCACCAGCCCGGCTAATAACATAATAAAAGGCACAAAAACCGGCGCGCCTAAATTCAGAATATAATTTATGACTACACCAAGAAAGTCCATAGCACTTCTCCACTAAAATAATTATAAGGATTAAAGAGCTACGCCTTATTTACAGGCATCAATGACCTTTTGTAATTCCTGTTCCATACCCATACCGGTCAGAAATGCGATACCGTTAATCACGGGGATAGGATATTGCTTATCAACTTTAGTAATTGCGATATACGCAGCACTATCCTTAATATGGCTATCGAGAGATTTAAGGTCGATTACTTCAACTTTAATGTGCGACTGGTTACGTTCATTCAATAAGCGAGTCACTTTACTGGCAACTGTTTGTGAGGTCGCAACGCCGCTTCCACAGGCAACAATGACTTTTTTCATTTTATAAATCCTTATCCAATTGCAGTCTTGATGTGAGGGTACAGAGAAAGGTATCTACATCGTCTATCTCGCGTAGGGTCTGGACGACCTGTTCATCAGCAAGGCAGTCCATCAGGTTTTGCAGCGCTGTCAGGTGGCTGCTGTGGTCAATAAAACCAAGGAGAACAATAAATTGAACGTAGAGCGTATTGTCGTCATTCCCCATTTCCTGCCAGGCGAGAGGTTGTGACAGTCGCGTAACGGAGATAAAGGGGCGGATGACGTGTTGGGGATCAGTATGCGGCAGCGCGATAGCCACCGGCAGCGTGGGTAACCCGGTTGGATAGGCTTTTTCTCTGGCAAGAATGGCATCGAGGAAAGAATCCCGAACGTAGCCTTTCTCTTTCAGCAGTAAAAATATCGAAGAAAAAAAGTCCGTGGAATTATTATAATGCTTATCGAGGAACGTAAGCTGAGGCGTTAAATATTTACTTCCTTGCGCATTTTCATTCGGGGTATCAACTATATCCATTCTCATCCGAATATCCTCTCTAACCGCTAAGAATTAACTACCGACAATGTTAATTCAGGAGTTACGGTCGAGCGAGAAGTATTGCCCCCAAAAGATGACCAGAACCTGGCGCAACGCGGTGAGCGTTTTATTATGAATTGCATCACATTTTTATAGTAAGAACAGGCTAACGGGAAAAATAGAGGGAAACAGAGACGGGAAAATGAAATAACGAGGGATAACCGCGATGGTTATCCCCCGAGAAACGGTGCTTAGCCTGCCAGGAAGAAACGAAACGCCGGGTTATTGGTCTCGTCGTGGCACTCATAGCCCAGTTCGTTGAGCCGGGTTTCGAAGTCCGGTTCGTTATCGCCCAGCTCAAACGCCGCCAGTACACGGCCATAGTCGGTGCCGTGGCTACGGTAATGGAACAGGGAAATATTCCAGTGCGTGCCCAGGGTGTAGAGGAACTTCAGCAGCGCACCCGGCGATTCCGGGAACTCGAAGCTGAACAAACGTTCCTGCAACGGCTTCGACGGACGACCACCGACCATATAGCGCACGTGCAGCTTAGCCATTTCGTCGTCGGAGAGGTCAACAACGCTATAGCCGCCATCGTTGAGCAGATTAAGGATTTCCTTACGCTCTTCGAAGCCGCGGCTCAGACGCACGCCAACAAAAATGCAGGCGTTTTTCGCATCGGCGAAGCGGTAGTTAAACTCGGTGACCGAACGCCCGCCCAGCAGTTGGCAAAACTTCAGGAAGCTGCCCTTCTCTTCCGGGATCGTCACCGCCAGCAACGCTTCACGCTGTTCCCCTAGCTCGCAGCGTTCAGAAACGTAGCGCAGGCCGTGGAAATTGACGTTGGCGCCAGAGAGAATATGCGCCAGACGTTCACCGCGAATATTGTGCTGAGCGATGTATTTTTTCATCCCCGCCAGCGCCAGCGCCCCGGAAGGTTCCGCCACCGCGCGTACGTCTTCAAACAGGTCTTTCATTGCCGCGCAGATCGCATCGCTATCGACGGTAATAATGTCGTCGAGATATTCCTGGCACAGACGGAAGGTTTCGTCACCGATACGTTTTACCGCCACGCCTTCAGCAAAGAGACCCACGCGCGGCAGATCCACCGGATGACCGGCATCCAGCGCCGCCTTCAGGCAGGCGGAGTCTTCGGCTTCGACGGCAATCACTTTGATCTGCGGCATCAGCTGTTTGATCAGCACCGCCACGCCCGCCGCCAGACCGCCACCGCCCACCGGCACAAACACGCGGTCGAGGTGCGCGTCCTGCTGGAGCAACTCCAGGGCCAGCGTACCTTGTCCGGCGATCACCATCGGGTGATCGAAAGGCGGAACCCAGGTAAAGCCCTGCTGCTGCGCCAGTTCAATCGCTTTGGCTTTGGCTTCATCAAAGTTAGCGCCGTGCAACAGCACTTCGCCGCCAAAGCCGCGAACAGCATCAACTTTGATATCGGCAGTCGCCACCGGCATGACAATCAGCGACTTCAGACCCAGACGCGCAGAGGAGAACGCCACGCCCTGAGCATGGTTGCCCGCAGAAGCGGTGATGACCCCACGCGCTTTCTGTTCAGGCGTTAAACCTGCCATCATCGCGTACGCACCACGCAGCTTAAAGCTGTGCACTGGCTGACGGTCTTCGCGCTTGACCAGAATGACGTTGTCGAGGCGCGAAGAAAGCTTGTCCATTTTTTGCAGCGGCGTTACCTGTACCGCTTCGTAGACCGGTGCGCGCAGCACCGCTCTGAGATACTCGGCACCCTCAGGGGTGCCGGATAGGGGCTGTGATTCCGCCATGGTGATTAACCCCCCAGTTTCGATTTATCGCGCACCGCACCTTTGTCGGCGCTGGTTGCCAGGCTGGCATAGGCGCGAAGGGCAAAGGAGACCTGACGTTCACGATTTTTCGGCGTCCACGCCTGGTCGCCGCGAGCTTCCTGCGCTTCACGACGAGCGGCGATTTCCGCTTCGCTCAGTTGCAGCTGAATGCCACGGTTCGGAATGTCGATAGCAATCATGTCGCCATCTTCGATGATCGCGATATTACCGCCGCTGGCCGCTTCCGGAGAAACGTGGCCGATAGAGAGACCGGAGGTACCGCCGGAGAAACGACCATCGGTGATCAGCGCACAGGCTTTGCCAAGCCCCATCGATTTCAGGAAGGTGGTTGGGTAGAGCATTTCCTGCATGCCCGGCCCGCCTTTCGGCCCTTCGTAGCGAATGACCACCACGTCGCCTTCGACCACTTTACCGCCGAGGATAGCTTCAACCGCCTCGTCCTGGCTTTCGTAGACTTTTGCCGGGCCGGTGAATTTGAGGATACTGTCATCCACGCCCGCGGTTTTCACGATGCAGCCGTTTTCCGCGAAGTTGCCGTACAGCACGGCCAGACCGCCATCTTTGCTGTAGGCGTGCTCCAGCGAGCGGATGCAGCCTTCGGCGCGATCGTCATCCAGGGTATCCCAACGGCAGTCCTGCGAGAACGCCTGGGTGGTACGAATACCCGCCGGGCCGGCGCGGAACATTTTTTTGACCGCTTCGTCCTGGGTTACGGTGATGTCGTACTGCTCCAACGTCTGCGGCAGGGTCAGGCCGAGCACGTTTTTGACTTCGCGGTTCAGCAGGCCGGCACGGTCCAGCTCGCCGAGAATGCCCAGCACGCCGCCCGCACGGTGCACGTCTTCCATATGGTATTTCTGGGTACTTGGCGCCACTTTACACAGCTGCGGCACTTTACGGGACAGCTTGTCGATATCACTCATGGTGAAGTCGATTTCCGCTTCCTGCGCCGCCGCCAGCAGGTGCAGTACGGTGTTGGTGGAACCGCCCATGGCGATATCCAGCGTCATGGCGTTCTCAAACGCCGCTTTACTGGCAATGTTGCGCGGCAGCGCGGAAGCATCGTCCTGCTCGTAGTAGCGTTTGGTCAGCTCAACAATACGCTGGCCTGCGGTAAGGAACAGTTCTTTGCGGTCAGCGTGGGTTGCCAACAGCGAACCGTTACCCGGCTGCGACAGGCCCAGCGCTTCGGTCAGACAGTTCATCGAGTTAGCGGTGAACATACCGGAACACGATCCGCAGGTTGGGCAGGCGGAGCGTTCAACCTGCTCGCTCTGCGAGTCGGAAACTTTCGGGTCCGCGCCCTGAATCATCGCATCGACCAGGTCGAGCTTGATGATTTTGTCAGAGAGTTTCGTTTTCCCGGCTTCCATCGGGCCGCCAGAAACGAAGATCACCGGAATGTTCAGGCGCAAAGAGGCCATTAACATCCCTGGGGTGATTTTGTCACAGTTCGAGATGCAGACCATCGCGTCGGCACAGTGGGCGTTGACCATGTACTCAACGGAGTCAGCGATCAGCTCGCGGGACGGCAGTGAATAAAGCATGCCCCCGTGGCCCATGGCGATACCGTCATCCACCGCAATGGTGTTGAACTCTTTGGCCACGCCGCCAGCGGCTTCAATCTGCTCGGCAACCAGTTTACCGAGATCGCGCAGGTGCACGTGACCCGGCACGAACTGGGTAAACGAGTTCACGACAGCGATAATCGGCTTACCGAAGTCGGCGTCGGTCATCCCGGTGGCGCGCCACAGTGCGCGGGCGCCCGCCATATTGCGGCCGTGGGTAGTGGTGGCGGAACGATATTTAGGCATGCTTTAGTTACTCCCAGTCTCTGTCTCGTTAATGGGGCGGTGCGTGCCGCCCCATTATTTATCTTATTGATTAACCTGATCCAACCAGCCCCATTTATCTTCGGTTTCGCCGGTGAAGAGGCCAAAGAATGCTTGCTGAATACGTTTGGTGACCGGGCCGCAGCGGCCTTCACCCACCTGGATACCGTCGACGCTGCGTACCGGGGTAATTTCTGCCGCGGTACCGGACATGAACACTTCGTCCGCCAGGTACAGGGATTCGCGAGAGAGTACCTGCTCACGGACTTCCAGACCGAGGTCTTTCGCCAGCTTGATGATCGCGTCACGGGTAATGCCCGGCAGCGCGGAAGAGGTAAACGGCGGAGTGAACAGCACGCCATCTTTCACTTCAAACAGGTTTTCACCCGCGCCTTCGGAGATGTAGCCGTTGACGTCCAGCGCAATCCCTTCCTGATAGCCGTGACGGCGCGCTTCGCTGCCGACCAGCAGTGAGGAGAGGTAGTTACCGCCCGCTTTCGCGGCGGTTGGAATGGTGTTCGGCGCGGCGCGGTTCCAGGAAGAAACCATCGCATCGATCCCCTGATCCAGCGCTTCCGCGCCCAGATAAGCCCCCCACGGGAACGCCGCGATGATCACGTCGGTGCTGTAACCGTCCGGCGGGTTTACGCCCATACCAACATCACCAACAAAAACCAGCGGGCGAATGTAGGCGCTGGTCAGGTTATTTTTGCGCAGCACGGCGCGGCAGGCTTCCATCAGTTCATCAACGCTCTGAGAGACCGGGAAACGATAGATTTTGGCGGAGTCACGCAGGCGCTGCATGTGCTCGCGGTGACGGAAAACGACCGGGCCTTTGTGAGAGTCGTAGCAACGGATGCCTTCGAAGACGGAGGTGCCGTAGTGCAGGGCATGGGACATGACGTGCACCTTTGCCTCTTCCCAACGTACCATCTCACCGTTGAACCAGATGTAATCCGCTTTTTTCGTCGTCATTTCTCTTCCTATTGCGCTCAGGCGCGAATTTGTTGTTGTGATGTGCTTGTACACTGCTGAACGGCAACCGAGGCCACGTCCACCAGTTTATTTAATTGGCTAAACAGTAAGTCGACCGACCGTGGGCTGGCAACGGTCAATTCGATATTTATATTCTGCGCGTCGCTGGCGGTTTCCATATTCATCGAGCAAATCTGAAAGCCGCGATGACGCACCACGCGTAAGACGCGTTCTAAGGTTTCCGGGTTGAAGCGGGCCTGCACGTTGACCTGATGTTGCATCATGATAATTTCTCCAGCATTTGTGAGTTACTGGCACCAGGCGGCACCAGGGGCCAGACATTCTCAAGTTCGTCAATTGAGACATGAAGCAGGTACGGGCCTTCGCTTGCCAGCATGGTGTCGAGTGCCGCTTCAACCTGGTCTTTACGGGTGATGTGCTGACCAGGGATGCCAAAGGCGCTGGCCAGCATGAGGAAATCGGGGTTATCGGTGAGGGTGGTTTCGCTATAACGTTCCTGGAAGAACAGCTGCTGCCATTGTCGAACCATCCCTAACCGCTGGTTGTCGAGTAACACGATCTTCAGCGGTAACTGCTTACGCTTCACGGTGCCCAGCTCTTGCACATTCATCATGAAAGAGCCGTCACCGGAGATACAGATAACCGTATCGTTCGGGCGCGCGACCTGGGCGCCCACGGCGGCTGGCAGGCCGAAGCCCATGGTGCCTAAGCCGCTCGAGGTGATGAAGTTCTCCGGACGGGTGTAGGTCATGTGCTGAGCGGACCACATCTGGTGCTGGCCCACGTCGGTCGTGACAACGCATTCCGCCGGTTTACGATCGGAGAGCTGCTTGAGCAGCAGAGGCGCATAGATAGCGTCACCAGGATGATCATAGCGCCAGGCGTGCTCGGCGCGCATCCCGGCGTTGTGCTGACGCCAGGCGTCGATGGCCAGCGGCTGCTGCAACACGGGCAGCAGCGCATTCAGGTCACCCTGCAACGCAACGTGCGTCTGGCGCAGCTTATTCATTTCCGCCGGGTCGATATCCATATGGATAACTTTCGCATGCGGCGCGAAGGTATTCAGCTTACCGGTCACACGGTCGTCAAAGCGTGCGCCGACGGCGATCAGCAGGTCACATTCCTGTACCGCCAGGTTAGCGGCTTTGGTACCATGCATCCCCAGCATACCGAGGTAGAACGGATAGTCTGCCGGTACCGCGCCCAGACCTTTCAGGGTGCAAGTCGCGGGCATTTGCGTCACAGACATAAATTCACGCAGCGCCGGAACCGCTTGCGCCATCCCAACACCACCACCAACGTACAGCATCGGTTTGTGCGCCTGCGCCAGCATCTGCTGAGCCTGCGCCATTTCGGCGTGCGGGAAAACATCGTCACTTTCGACGGTGGAGAAGAACGGGTCCAGTTCGCCTTGCGCGATCTGCACATCCTTAGGAATATCCACCAGGACCGGGCCTGGACGGCCTGAGTTTGCCACCTGGAACGCTTCTGCCATCACGCGCGGCAACTCTTCCAGGGATTGCACCAGGAAACTGTGTTTGGTGCAGGCCAGTGACAAACCAAGGACGTCCACTTCCTGGAAAGCATCGGTACCGATTAACGGTGCGGCAACCTGACCAGTGATGGCAACCACGGGAACCGAGTCGAGCAGCGCGTCCGCCAGGCCGGTGATCAGGTTAGTTGCCCCTGGGCCCGAAGTGGCGATGCAGACACCGGTTTTACCCGTAGAACGGGCATAGCCAATGGCCGCCATCGCCGCGCCCTGCTCGTGTCGACACAGCAGATGTTCTACGCCGCCGTCATACAGCGCGTCATAAACCGGCATAATGGCTCCACCTGGATAACCGAATACCGTTTCAACACCCTGCGCTCGCAACGCATGTACCACCCACTGTGCGCCATTCATAGTTAGTTCCCCGCCGTAGATCGTGAGAAACAGAATTTTATGCTGCGTGTCATCATCTGCCTCCCGTTATTGTTTTTAGGTCATAAAAAAACCCCCGGACCTTTCGGTGCGGGGGTCTTAGTTCGTTAAGGCTTGATTTCTATGCCTTTCCTCGTCCAAGTGCAGCCCCGCACGGTGGGATAATAATCACCACCACGCTAATCACGACCAGGCTAATCACTCGTAGAAGGGCTGTCATTTTCGTCTGTTCTTGCATCTTGTTCGAAGGAATACCTACAGAGTTACCACAGACATCACAAAAAGCACAAGTTTTTTTTATGACACAGATGATTACCATGCTAACGATCTGATTAAAACGATTTGTTTTATATAGAGAATTTATGAAATGAAAAAATTTCACCTTTTGACTCTGACCACGACCCGGCGGAAGACTTCATGTACGGTGTAGGTTGCGTTATTCGAGCGCGCTTCCGGAAAAAATGAAATACGCTGAAAATCAGCGAAAATACAGGAATGTGCCACGTAAATACGGCAATCATCGGATTAATGCTACGGCAGGATGACACATAATGCAGCCATTCAGGGAGGGAACTATGTCGCTATCCGTCGTCTATACGCGCGCCGCGCTGGGGATCAGCGCCCCGCTCATTACTATCGAAGTGCATATCAGCCAGGGGTTGCCCGGCTTGGTCATGGTGGGGTTACCGGAAACCACCGTCAAAGAGGCCCGTGACCGGGTGCGTAGCGCCATCATCAACAGCGGATATACCTTTCCGGCAAAGAAGATAACCATCAACCTGGCGCCCGCCGACCTCCCCAAGGAAGGCGGGCGATATGATTTACCTATCGCTATTGCGCTCCTGGCGGCTTCTGAGCAGCTTAATAGCCAAAAACTGGGGCAGTATGAGTTTGTAGGCGAATTAGCGCTCACGGGCGCGCTACGCGGTATTCCTGGGGCGCTATCGGCCGCAATGGAAGCAACCCACGCCGGTCGCCAGATTATACTGTCCGATGATGACGCGCCGCTCGTGGGGCTACTGGGCGGTAGCGACTGTCTCATTGCCAGTCATCTTCTTGAAGTCTGCGCATTTCTGGAAGGAAAGCAGGATTTACGTCTGCCACCGCCGGAGAGCCTGCCGATAGCTGTCGCGTGTGAAGATTTAAGCGAAGTGATGGGTCAGCAACAGGGTAAACGTGCTTTAGAGATAACGGCATCCGGTGGCCATAATCTGTTGCTTATTGGGCCGCCAGGTACGGGAAAAACCATGCTCGCCACCCGAATGCGCGGATTGCTTCCACCGCTCAGCGATCGTGAAGCACTGGAAAGCGCGGCCATCATTAGTCTGGAGAATACCTATCGCGTGCAAAATGAATGGCGTCGCCGTCCTTTTCGCGCGCCTCATCATAGTGCTTCTCTGACAGCAATGGTCGGCGGAGGGTCAATTCCTGCGCCAGGCGAGATCTCTCTCGCCCATAACGGCATCCTGTTTCTCGATGAGCTACCGGAATTTGAACGTCGGGTTCTGGATGCACTGCGAGAGCCAATCGAGTCCGGTAAGATTCATATTTCACGTACACGAGCAAAAATTACCTACCCCGCGCGGTTTCAGCTCATTGCTGCCATGAATCCGAGTCCGACCGGGCACTACGAGGGGCAGCATAACCGCTGTACACCAGAGCAGACGTTGCGTTACCTCAATCGGCTTTCTGGGCCGTTTCTCGACCGCTTTGATCTGTCGCTGGAGATACCGCTGCCGCCGCCTGGTCTGCTGAGCCAGTCTGTGCATACGGGAGAAAACAGCCAGACGGTACAGCAACGGGTTATCGTGGCGCAGCAGCGCCAGTATGAACGCCAGGGAAAGCTTAATGCGCATTTAGGCAGTAGCGACATCCGGCAGTATTGTTCGCTGGGGGAGGCAGATGCGTTATGGCTTGAACAAACGTTAACGCGTTTGGGATTGTCTATTCGCGCCTGGCAGCGCTTGCTAAAGGTGTCGCGTACGCTGGCAGATATGGAGGGAGTTGAGGATATTGCAAAACATCATTTGCAGGAAGCGCTCAGCTATCGCGGTATCGACAGGATGCTTGCCCATCTGCAAACCTTACTACAATAAAAAAGGGGCCAAAGCCCCTTTTTTATTAATCGTCGCTATCGGTGTAGTCTTCAGCGCCTTCCACCTGCGGTTTACCACCAGACAGGGTGTGGAAACGCTTCGGACGCTTAATGCGCGTAACATACTTGGTCCATACGCGTTCAGCATCCGTCGCTGGCTCACGTTCACCGCGGCATACCGAAACAAACTGCTGTTCTTCTTCGGTCGCAGGCTCGCGTTTGCCAAGATCGAGTTCGTTAAAGGCAAAGCCATAACGCTCAAGCAGCTGCGCCTCTTTGATGGTGAAATCACCATGACGAGAGAACCCGCGCGGATAATTTTTATTATCGAAAAAACGATTAGTCGTCGTAAAGCTTTCCGCCATCCTACACGCTCCTAATTCTTTGGCCGAGCTATTTATGGCGCGGAGTATTAGATACGCTTGACAGAGTGTAAAACAAAAGATTTAAATCATTACGACAAAAAAATTTGCGGAGAAAGCTGTGGATACCGAATTGCTGAAAACTTTCCTCGAAGTGAGCAGAACTCGCCACTTCGGGCGAGCTGCAGAAGCGCTCTATCTGACACAATCTGCGGTGAGCTTTCGAATCCGTCAGTTAGAAAATCAGCTTGGGGTTAACCTGTTTACCCGGCATCGTAATAACATCCGTTTAACCGCGGCGGGAGAAAAACTTCTCCCCTACGCCGAAACGCTGATGAGTACGTGGCAGGCTGCGCGTAAAGAAGTGGCGAACACCTCGCGACACAATGAGTTTTCAATCGGTGCGAGCGCTTCGCTGTGGGAGTGCATGCTCAATAAGTGGCTGGCACGGCTTTATCAGGCAGATAATTCTCTGCAGTTTGAGGCGCGGATCGCCCAGCGTCAGTCGCTGGTTAAGCAGTTGCACGAGCGCCAACTCGATCTCTTACTCACTACCGAAGCGCCCAAGATGGATGAATTCAGCAGCCAACTACTGGGCCATTTTGAGCTTGAGCTGTATTGTGCTTCCCCGGAAACGACCAAAGCCGATCTGAACTATCTGCGTCTGGAGTGGGGGGCCGATTTCCATCAGCATGAAGTGGGGCTTATCGCTGCTGACGATATTCCTTTGCTGACTACCAGTTCGGCTAGCCTGGCACGCCTTCAACTGGTGCCGCTAAAAGGTTGCACCTGGTTGCCTGTTTCATGGGCACAAGAGCAGGATGGGTTATATCCGGTAACCGATGGCGCAGCGATTTTACGGCCTTTATACGCAATCTGGCTGCAAAATAGCGATAAACAAGCACAAATTCGCGACATATTGAAAAACAACGTTTTTTGATTAAAGCGATCATTTTATGGCCCGGAGAACAGCGATGGGCCTTTCAGGAAGGTAAATTTTGGACAAAAAAAATCCTTCGCCGAAGCAAAGGATTATAGATGGCAGGGGCGGAGAGACTCGAACTCGCGACACCCGGTTTTGGAGACCGGTGCTCTACCAACTGAGCTACGCCCCTAAATTTTCTTATCATTAAGCCTGCTAATTTAGCAGGCTTAATATTGAATAAGTGGCGGAACGGACGGGACTCGAACCCGCGACCCCCTGCGTGACAGGCAGGTATTCTAACCGACTGAACTACCGCTTTTTCCTCGGGGTACTTAGATGTTTCAGTTCCCCCGGTTCGCTTCGTTAACCTATGTATTCAGTTAACGATAGTGTGACGAATCACACTGGGTTTCCCCATTCGGAAATCGCCGGTTATAACGGTTCATATCACCTTACCGACGCTTTTTCGTCTTGCGACGTTAAGAATCCGTATCTTCGAGTGCCCACACAGATTGTCTGATAAATTGTTAAAGAGCAGTGCCGCTTCGCTTTTTCTCAGCGGCGCGGGATGTGCATATTACGCTTTCCCGCTTCAGAGTCAAGCGTTTATTTCGCTTTTCTCTGTTGAGATTCTCAGGAGAACCTCGCTGACCCGGCGGCTTATAATCCGTTGTTCCGTGTCAGTGGAGGCGCATTATAGGGAGTTCTGAGACGTTGACAAGCCCTGTTTTAAAAAAACTTTTCAACCGCCTCTTTTTTGAACAAATCAGGCTGAAACAGGTAGTTTTTCGAGCGTTTCAAAGCCATAACGCTGTAAAACGGGTAAAAGTTGTTCAGTTTCTGCCGTCAGGGCCATGCAATAAGCCAGATTCGCGTCGCTCGATTTTGCATCCGGCGCTTCATGTTCCAGCAACCAGGCCGTACGCCGTGCAATCGCCGCGCCGGAATCCACCAGGCGCGTTCCTTCCGGCAGCACCTGCAGCAACTCCTCTTGTAATAGAGGGAAGTGGGTACAACCGAGCACAACGGTGTCCGGCGGCTCCGGCATCCGCAGCCATGGGCGCAGAATACGACGTAGCTCTTCCAGCGAGACCGGTTCTCCGTGCAGTTTTGCTTCCGCCAGCTCCACCAGCTCGGCGGAACCTAGCATCTCAATGCGGCATTCATTCGCAAAGCGCGCGATCAGCTCGTGAGTATAAGGACGTTTCACCGTACCCCGCGTCGCCAGCAGCCCCACAATGCGATTAGCCGACAGCCGTGCCGCCGGTTTAATAGCGGGTACGACGCCGACAACCGGGAAGGCGAATTTTTCGCGCAGCGCAGGCAGCGATACCGTGCTCGCCGTGTTACAGGCAATCACCGCCAGCGCTAACGGATAGCGCTGCTGTACCGCAGTCACGATTTCCAGGACCCGCTCGACGATAAATTCCTCGCTCTTCTCCCCATAGGGAAACGCGACGTTATCGAAAGCGTAGATGTAATGGAGATCCGGCAGAAGATGCCGGATCTCATCATAGACCGACAGCCCACCGACGCCAGAGTCAAAGACCAGCACGGTGGGACGTGGTTCAGAAGGTGTAGCTGCCAGACACGGTGTATTCCCGTCCTGCAGTTTGGTAGCCATAAACTGTCTCGTAATCTTTATCGAACAGGTTGGCTATTTTACCACGAACTGTCAGGTGTGAGGTGACCGGATACGACAATCCGATATCCCAGAGGCTGACCCCACCCATTTTGACATCGCGACCATTGTCATAGTCGTTGTCGTAACGCTCCCCGAGGTACTGGTACATGACGTTCCAGCCAAGGTCGGCGACTTGCCCGGTCAATTCATACTTCACCTGCTGCTTGGCGCGGCGGTAGAGTACTTTATCCGTCTGGTCATCGCGCGGGTCGACATATTGCAGCGTCAGGTGATGATCCACCGGGCCGGTAGTGATGTTGCCCGTCCACTCCACGCCTTTAATGGTGGCCGACTTCACGTTGATATACTGATTGTTCTTGTAGTCAATCAGGTTCTGGATTTCGTAATGGTAGGCGGAGAGACGCCAGTCAAGCGGCCCGGTTAAACCCTCCAGACCCGTTTCCCACTGCTTAGACTCTTCCGGTTTCAGGTTTGGGTTAGCGGCGATGCCGGGACCATAAGAAGAAGCAAAGCGCGTTGCACCGAACTGCTGGCCCAGCGAAGGCGCCAGGAAACCCGTGCCATAGGAGAGCGTCGCGCGATAGCCATCGACAAACTCCCAGCCCGCGGCGGTCTGCCAGGTACCGTGCCAGCCGAACTGCTCATCGTGATCCTCACGTCCGGACGCTTCCAGCGTCACCGCGTCAATCTGCTGCTGCCCGGTCAGGTACAGCCCGGTGGTATCACGTTTGTAAGTATCCGAGAGAGTTGTACTGCTGGACGTCAGCTTCTCCTGCTTCCAGTCCACGCCGCCGCTAATCGCCCCGTGCCCGACTTCAACGTTATTACCCCACTGGATATAGCGCTGCTCCATATCATCCAGCGTAGCGTCACCCGCATAGCGACCGAGATCGTTACTGTAGTTGTAATTCTTCAGTCGCTGGTAGTTGGCGATCAGTTGAGAGGAGTAGATACCGGAGTTGTAGCGCAGGCCGGTGTCCCAGGATTGGTTGTAGCTCTGACTTTCGTCATTGCCACCCGCATAGCCGTATGAGCCCTGATCGTAGTCGCTGTTGGCGGTATAGCCGTAACCACGGAAAAAGCCGGAGAAATTATCGTCGAACTTATGCTGCACGCCGCCGAGGAACAGTTTATTACGATAACCGTCGCGATCGCTGTCGCCGCTGTAAGGGGAGTTTGGCTGAACGTTGAAGCCATTCGTCGTCTGGTAAGCGCCCGCCGCGGTCACTACCGTGTCGCCAAAGTGTTTGTTCACCGCGCCGTCGTAGGTTTGATAGCCATCGGTCCCCACGCCTGCGTTAATCTGCGCGCGTTCATTGTCGCTCATAGTAATGATATTGACGACACCACCGATGGCTCCGGAACCATAAACCGCTGAACGCGGCCCGCGAATATATTCCACGCGCTGCACCAGTGAAACGGGGATTTGGCTGATATCAATACCGTTGGAAATGCCCGCACGCGCCATCGGCACGCCGTCAATCAGCACCAGAACATGACGCCCCTCAGTACCACGTACATAAAGAGAGCTGCTGTTACCCATGCCGCCGGTCTGCGAAATATCCACGCCGGGAAGTCGGCGCATCACATCATTCAGGTCTTTTGATTGCCAGCGCTGAATATCATCACGCGTGACCACATCGGTCGGCGCCAGTACAGTATTCACAGGTTGTTGGAAGCGATTAGCGGTGACCACTAACGTGTCTGAATTGCTGTCCTGCGCCCAGCCGGAAAAAGCCGTGACGGATAACGCCGTCATCAGCGAAGCTTTTTTAATCATTTTTCAAAGCATCCGAAACAGAAAAAGGATGCCGCAGGCTTTATCAGTTGCTCGCGACGATAAAACCTCATGCGACGTCATCCGGCAGGTCTTCGGGCTTGGAGGCTATATAGAGAAACGATGACTTCCCACGGCAAGCCGCAGTGTCTGCACTTCGTGCGCTCGTCTCTCACCATCCTTACCGCTGCGCGTCAGCCCCAGATTTACACTGGATTCCCTTTTAACTCACAGGACCGGTACGCGAATGCTACATTTAGTTACATATAGATGTCCAGACTGCTATTTACGATTTTCACCTGCATCGATACTGGACATCCCCTGAGCAGGCCCTACAATCCCCGCGTACTTTTATTATTCAGGATGCATCATGACCCCCGAACACCTCCCAACCGAACAGTACGACGCACAGCTCGCCGAGAAAGTGACTCGCCTGCAAACGATGATGGCGCCGTTTAGCGCACCCGCGCCGGAGGTGTTCCGCTCGCCGGTCAGCCACTACCGCATGCGCGCCGAATTTCGCATCTGGCACGACGGCGATGACCTGTACCACATCATGTTCGACCAGCAGACCAAAAGCCGCATCCGCGTCGACGCCTTCCCGGCCGCCAGCGAACTGATCAACACGCTGATGACCGCGATGCTCGACGGCGTGCGCGAGAACCACGTCCTGCGTCATAAGCTTTTCCAGATTGACTACCTCACCACGCTGAGCAATCAGGCGGTCGTCTCACTGCTGTATCATAAAAAGCTCGATGAGGCATGGCGCGAGCAGGCCGAAGCGCTGCGCGATGCGCTACGTGCCCGGGGGCTGAATGTGCACCTGATTGGCCGCGCGACGAAAACCAAAATCGAGCTGGATCAAGATTATATCGATGAGCGCCTGCCGGTAGCGGGCAAAGAGATGATCTACCGTCAGGTCGAGAACAGCTTCACCCAGCCGAACGCCGCCATGAACATCCAGATGCTGGAGTGGGCGCTGGACGCCACAAACAATTCACAGGGCGACCTGCTGGAACTGTACTGCGGCAACGGCAATTTCTCGCTGGCGCTGGCGCGTAACTTCAACCGGGTGCTGGCCACTGAAATCGCCAAGCCGTCCGTCGCGGCGGCGCAGTACAACATTGCCGCCAACCAGATCGACAACGTGCAGATTATCCGCATGGCGGCGGAAGAGTTCACTCAGGCGATGAACGGCGTGCGGGAATTTAACCGCTTGCAGGGCATTGATCTGAAAAGCTATCAATGCGAAACGATTTTCGTCGACCCACCGCGCAGCGGGCTGGATAGCGAAACGGAGAAGATGGTGCAGGCGTATCCGAACATTCTGTACATCTCCTGTAACCCGGAGACACTGTGCCAGAACCTGGAAACGTTGAGCCAGACGCACAAGGTGTCACGCCTCGCGCTGTTCGACCAGTTCCCATATACCCATCATATGGAATGCGGCGTGCTGTTAACGAAGAAGTAAGACTGAAGGTAGGCCGGATAAGCGTAGCGCCATCCGGCCTGGGCGATAATTACGATTCCTGCCTGCGATTACGCAGCTTCACGCCAATCCAGAAGACCATCGCTACCGACAGTACCGCCGGGAAGAAGTTAGAACCGATATCCGGGTACTCCGCGCGTACCACTGTGCTGTAGAGCAGCACGCCAAGGATAAAGCAGCCAGCCGCCAGGCCAGGCAGCCCTACCGGCATCGTGCGGTTCTGGTAGCGCTGATGCAGGCAATAGACCGTCAGCACCAGCGAGATAATGGGAAAAATGGAGAAAGGTACAATGGAGCTAAACAGGGCTGCAAACGTGCCGTTAATCGATAAGCCAGCTAACAGCGCCAGCAGCAGCGTACTCTTTTCTTGACCTGACTGTTTCATTGCTCGTTTACCACCTTATTCGGACTGATGTGTCGTCTTCTCTTGTTCACGGCGATACCAGTAGTATGCGCCTTTGGAGATCATCCGTAACTGCAGCACCAGCCGCTCTTCCAGCTGTCGGCGCTGCTCAAGGCTAACATCCAGAGCCTCCGCTCCCGCGCTAAATACGATTGTCACCATCGCCTCTGCCTGCGCTTCCGTGAACGCACGAGGCATATGGTTTTCGATTTCCAGATAGTCAGCAAGTTCCGCAATGAAGTGCTGAATTTCACGCGCCACCGCGGCACGGAAGGCGGCAGACGTCCCGGAACGTTCACGCAGCAGCAGGCGGAAGGCGTTCGGGTTGTTACCAATAAATTCCATAAAGGTTGAGACGGAAGTGCGGATCACGCTGCCACCTTTGGCGATACGCTGGCGTGCCTGGCGCATCAGCTGGCGCAGCATCAGGCCGCTTTCGTCGACCATGGTCAGCCCCAGCTCGTCCACATCACGGAAATGGCGATAAAAGGAGGTTGGCGCAATTCCCGCCTCACGCGCGACTTCGCGCAGGCTCAAGCTGGCAAAACTACGTTCAGCACTCAGTTGACTGAATGCCGCTTCGACCAGCGACCGCCGGGTTTTTTCTTTTTGTTGCGCTCTAACACCCATCACGATAACTGAATCCTTCCACATGACATGCTGGCACTATACCAGAGATTAAAACGAATCGACTTACGTCGCTTTGTTAATGATTGTTTACATGCTATTTATGCTATTTCGTATGAAAAAAGCCCAACGATAATTGGGTTATATCTTCGATGATGTTATGATTCTGTTGCTTTTATGTATAAGAACAGGTAAGCCCTACCATGCCACATTCCTACGATTATGATGCAATAGTAATTGGTTCCGGCCCCGGCGGCGAAGGCGCTGCTATGGGTCTGGTGAAGCAAGGAGCCCGTGTCGCCGTTATTGAGCGTTATCATAATGTCGGCGGCGGCTGTACCCACTGGGGTACCATCCCGTCCAAAGCTCTTCGCCATGCCGTCAGCCGTATTATCGAATTCAACCAGAACCCTCTCTACAGCGACCACAGCCGACTTCTCCGCTCTTCCTTTGCTGACATCCTGAATCATGCCGATAGCGTTATCAATCAGCAAACTCGCATGCGTCAGGGTTTTTATGAGCGCAATCACTGTGAAATGCTGCAGGGAGACGCCCGTTTCGTCGATGAACACACCATCGCGCTGGAATGCCCGGACGGCTCCGTTGAAACGTTAACCGCCGACAAATTCGTGATCGCCTGCGGTTCACGCCCGTATCGTCCGGCCGACGTGGATTTCACTCATCCGCGCATTTACGACAGCGATTCCATCCTGAGTCTGCACCACGAACCGCGCCACGTCATTATCTACGGCGCCGGGGTTATTGGCTGCGAATACGCATCTATCTTCCGTGGCATGGACGTGAAAGTTGACCTGATCAACACCCGCGACCGTCTGCTGGCCTTCCTCGATCAGGAGATGTCAGACTCGCTTTCTTATCACTTCTGGAACAGCGGCGTGGTCATTCGCCACAACGAAGAGTACGAGAAGATTGAAGGCGTGGACGACGGCGTGATCATGCACCTGAAGTCCGGCAAAAAGCTCAAGGCCGACTGCCTGCTGTTTGCCAACGGCCGTACCGGCAACACCGACTCACTGTCGCTGGAAAATATTGGCCTACAGGCCGATGGCCGCGGCCAGCTGAAAGTGAACAGCATGTACCAGACCGCCCTGCCACATGTCTATGCCGTCGGCGACGTAATTGGTTATCCGAGCCTGGCCTCTGCTGCCTACGATCAGGGACGTATTGCTGCCCAGGCGCTGATGAAAGGTGAAGCCACCGCACACCTGATTGAAGATATTCCGACCGGTATCTATACCATTCCGGAAATCAGCTCTGTTGGCAAAACCGAACAGCAACTGACCGCCATGAAGGTGCCGTACGAAGTCGGACGCGCCCAGTTTAAACACCTGGCGCGAGCGCAAATCGTCGGGATGAGCGTGGGGAGCCTGAAAATCCTGTTCCACCGGGAGACGAAGGAGATCCTTGGCATTCACTGCTTTGGCGAACGCGCGGCCGAAATTATTCACATCGGCCAGGCGATCATGGAGCAGAAAGGTGGCGGTAACACCATTGAGTACTTCGTTAACACCACCTTTAACTACCCGACGATGGCGGAAGCCTATCGGGTTGCGGCGCTAAACGGCTTAAATCGCCTGTTTTAACGCCTTGTCGAAATGACCGTCCATCGCCTCACGGACGGTCTCTGCCAGCTGCTCATAGCGGCTGCGCAGCGGCGATCCAGGTCGATAGACCAGCCCAACGGTGCGGCGCGGCTCCGGCTTAATGCATGGCAGATAAACGACACCATCGCGTTTACGCTCATGCGGCACGGCCAGCGCTGGCAGTAAGGTAATACCGCTGCCCGCCGCCACCATATTGCGCAGTGTTTCCAGACTGGTCGCGCGGAAGTGAGTATCTTCATCCGCACCGGCTTCAAAACAGAACCCCATCGCCTGATCGCGCAGGCAGTGACCGTCTTCCAGCATCAGCAGTTTCTCACCGGCCAGATCCGACATCGGCACGCGATCGCGCTCAGCCCATGGGTGATCTTCATAGATCGCCAGCATCATCGGTTCATCAAACAGCGGCACCTCAATAAAGGCTTCGCTCTCTTTCACCAGGGCCAGAATGGCGCAGTCCAGCTTACCGCTATCAAGCTGCGCCAGCAGCTGATGGGTTTGCGCTTCGTGCAGGTACATTTCCAGCTTCGGGAACGTCTGGTGCAACATTGGGATAATGTGGGGCAGCAGGTACGGGCCAACGGTCGGGATCAGGCCGATATGCAACGGGCCGGACATCGTCTCCCCCTGCTGGCTAGCCATCTCCTTCAGCACTTTGACCTCACGTAGCACGGTACGCGCCTGGTCCACCAGCAGCAGCCCGGCCTGGGTAAACAGCACCTTACGGCTGGTGCGTTCCAGCAGCATAACGCCCAGTTCATCTTCCAGTTTACGAATCTGCCCGCTCAGGGTTGGCTGGCTGACGTGGCAGGAATCTGCCGCCCGGCGGAAATGCCGGTGTTCAGCTAATGCCACCAGGTATTCAAGATCGCGAATATTCATTATTCATCCTCCATCGCCACGATAGTTCATGGCGATAGATAGAATAGCAATGAATGATTATCCCTATCAAGGATTCTGTTTAATAATAGACCACAGAAACAGCGCGGTTCCTTGTTTAACCCTTTGAAGTCGCCGCGTGGATTTCTGAGTTTCTCTCAAAACTCGACTAACTAAAGCCAACATGAACGTTTGCGGGCCCCGTGGCCCGCTTTTTTTGCGCACAAAAAACCCGGCGTCGCTTGCGCTCGGCCGGGCTATCTTTGGCTATGCAGAGGGCTAGCTCAGGCGCGCCTTCGCGTCGCTAATCGCCTGTGCTACCTGCTTCGGCGAAACGCCGCCTTTTGCCGCACGCTTATCGAGGCACGATTGCAGCGACAGAATCGGGTAAACGTCGTCGCCAATCACCGCGCTGAATTTCTGCAGATCGGCCAACGGCAGATCTTCCAGCGGCTTGCCCTGGGCGATGGCTTCCACCACCGCTTCGCCCACGATGTGGTGCGCTTCACGGAACGGCACGCCTTTAGCGACCAGATAATCCGCCAGTTCGGTGGCGTTGGCGTAGCCCTGCTGCGCCGCTTCCTGGCAACGCGGACGCTTCACCTGAATGCCGTCCAGCACCAGCGCCGCCATATGCAGACAGTCCAGCCAGGTATCCAGCGCGTCAAATACGCCTTCTTTATCTTCCTGCATGTCTTTGTTGTAAGCCAACGGCAGACCTTTGAGGGTCATCATCATGCCGGTCAGCGCACCCTGTACACGGCCACATTTACCGCGGATCAGCTCCAGCGCATCCGGGTTTTTCTTCTGCGGCATCAGAGAAGAGCCTGACGTCACGCGGTCGGAAAGCTCAACAAAGCCCGCTTCACCGGTATTAAAGAAGATCAGGTCTTCCGCGAAGCGCGACAGGTGCACCATACCGATGGAAGCGTTAGACAGCAGCTCCAACACGTGGTCACGGTCAGACACGCTGTCCAGACTGTTGCGGGTCGCAGACGCGAAGCCCAGCCAGCCCGCCAGCTGTTCACGGTCAATTTCATAAGCGGTACCCGCCAGCGCGCCGCAGCCCAGCGGGCTGACGTCCAGACGCTTGAGGGTATCCTGCAGGCGGCTTTCATCGCGCGCCAGCATCTCAACGTAGGCCAGGCACCAGTGAGCAAACGTCACCGGCTGCGCGCGTTGCAGGTGAGTGTAACCCGGCATCACCGCGTCCTGATTCGCCTGCGCGGTTTCCACCAGCGCGGTTTGCAGCTGACGATTCGCGGCCAGCAGCTCCGCCACGGTGTCTTTGCACCACAGCTTGAGATCGGTCGCGACCTGATCGTTACGGCTACGCCCGGTATGCAGCTTCTTACCCAGTTGGCCGACCTTATCAATCAGCTTACCTTCCACCCAGCTATGGATATCTTCGGCATCACTTTCCAGGATCTGTTGCGGATTAGCGCGAACTTCTTCCAGCAGCACGCTCAGCGCCGCTTCCAGTTGAGATTGCTCTTCCGCCGTCAGTACGCCAACCGTCACCAGCGCTTTAGACCAGGCTACAGAGCCAACGATATCCTGCTCCGCCAGGCGATAATCAAAGCGTAAAGAGTCGTTGAACTGTTTGAACCGCTGATCTGCTGCCTGAGAAAAACGCCCGCCCCAAAGTGCCATAACATGCTTCCTTAAATTCGTTTATTTATGCCGGGTAGTCTCCGGCCTGAAAACAACCCTCACCCCGGCCCTCTCCCTGAGGGAGAGGGGGAAAACCGTCAGTTCCCTCGTCCCTGTGGAGAGTGGGAGAACTATACCGGCTCCGGCCAGTCCCCTCGCCCCTTTGGGGAGAGGGTTAGGGTGAGGGGAAAATCACTTACGCCAGAATACGCGTACCGATCGGCGTGCCGTTAAACAGCGCCGGCAGCTGCTCCGCGTGACGCCATGATGCGATATCGACCGGGCGGCCCAGCGTGCGTGCCGCATCCAGCGCCGCGTTCACCTTCACAATCATGCCGTCGGTAATAATCCCCTGCTCGATCAGCTGTTCCGCCTTGGCCGCAGTCATTTCCGCAATGCGCTGGCCTTTGCCATCGAGAATACCGCTGACGTCGGAGAGCAGGATCAGATCCGCACCCAGCGTGGCCGCCAGCGCGGTTGCCGCCTGGTCCGCGTTGACGTTCATCAATTGCCCTTCGACGGTCACGCCGATAGAGCTCACCACCGGCAGGAAACCACCTTCCAGCAGCAGATTAATCAGTTTAGGCGAGCCCGGCTGCGCCAGACCTACGTGGCCCAATTCTTCATCCAGTTTAGTGACCTGCACGCTGTCACCGTCGCCGAGGAACAGGCCCACGGAGGCGATATCATGTTTCTTCGCCCAAGCCAGCAGCGTTTTGTTGGCAGTGCCCGCCAGCGCGCCGGTAATAATGTCGATCTGATCGGCAGGCGTCACGCGCAGGCCATTTTTCTTTTTCACCGGCAGGTTGAGCTGCTTCATCAGCTCATCCACCACGCAGCCGCCGCCGTGGACAATCACCAGCGGGCGTTGATGCGACTCGCGGTAGTTCACCAGCGCGGTAAACAGACGCTCCAGCGCTTCTTCGCTATCCAGCAACACGCCGCCCAGTTTGATAATTAATGGATTCATCGTCATCACACCTTAGATAAGAGACTGCGTCTCAGCGAAGCCGAAACGGATATTGGCGCACTGCACGGCCTGTGCGGCAGCGCCTTTCAATAGGTTGTCTTCGGTCGCCACCACGATCAGATGCTCGCCCTGCACGGCAAAACCAATATCACAGAACGGCAAGCCGACGACGTTTTTCAGCGCCGGAACGCCCTTGTCGTATAAACGCACCATCGGCTTATCGCCGTAGGCCTGCTGTAAGGCTTCCGCCACCTGCGCATGGGTCACGCCCGGTTTCAGGCGGCAGGTGATGGTTTCCAGAATCCCGCGCGGGAAATTGCCCAGGTGCGGGGTGAAAATCACCTCGGCGCCAAGGTGGCTGGCGATTTCCGGCTGATGGCGGTGGGTAAACACGCCGTAAGGCTGCAGGCTCACTTCGCAGAAACTGTTGGAGATCGCCGCTTTACGCCCCGCGCCACTCACGCCGCTGGTCGCGTTGATCACCGGCCACTGGGAGAGATCCAGTAAATCGCCGTCGATCAACGGTTTTAAGGAAAGCTGTGCCGCCGTGGGATAACAGCCCGGCACGGCAATCAGCTGCGCCTCTTTCAGCGCTTCGGCGCTCCATTCGGCCAGGCCATATACCGCCTGCGCCAGCAGTTCCGGGTGCTGATGGGTAAATCCGTAATATTTTTCATAGAAGGCGCCGTCGTTCACGCGGAACGCGCCGGAGAGATCAAACACCACGCAGCCCGCCGCGAGGAACTGCGGCGCAAGGTCGTGGCTGACTTCATGAGCGGTGGCGAGGAACACCACATCAACACCGGCGCTGAATTCACTGATGTCGGACATCGGCTGCAAAGGGAGATCAACAATCCCTTTTAGCTGTGGATGCAAATCGGAGATTAACTTTCCCGCATCATTGCTTTGCGCTGAGACCGTCAAAGCGGTTATGTTCATATGAGGATGGCGATTCACATAGGTCACAAGCTCAGCGCCAGCGTAACCGCTCGCGCCCACAATCAGCGTATTCAACATCGGGGCCGTTTACCTTCTTATGTCTGTTTGCCTGATTAAGCGTCGTCACTTCACCCTACCGTTGGTGGGTTTTCTTACGCCTAATGATAATGTATTTTTATTCACAAATACTGCATGAATATTGATACTATCACGACCCGAGGTGTGTCAACAATGAAAAACAATTTACCACCATTTATCGAGATTTACCGTGCGTTGATCGCCACACCGTCCATCAGCGCAACCGAAGAAGCACTCGATCAGAGTAATGCGTCTTTAATCACTCTGCTGGCCGATTGGTTCGCCTCTCTCGGCTTCAATGTTGAGGTGCAGCCGGTTCCCGGCACGCGCAATAAATTCAACCTGCTGGCCAGCACCGGACACGGCGCGGGCGGGCTACTGCTTGCCGGTCATACCGATACCGTACCGTTCGACGACGGGCGCTGGACCCGCGATCCGTTTACCCTGACCGAGCACGATAACAAGCTCTACGGTCTGGGCACTGCCGACATGAAAGGCTTCTTCGCCTTTATTCTCGACGCGCTGCGGGATGTTGACGTGACGCAGTTGAAAAAGCCGCTCTACATTCTGGCGACGGCGGATGAAGAGACCAGCATGGCGGGTGCGCGCTATTTCTCCGAATCCACCGAGCTACGCCCGGACTGCGCTATCATCGGTGAGCCCACCTCATTGCAGCCGGTGCGCGCGCACAAAGGTCATATGTCGAACGCCATTCGCGTCATGGGCCAGTCCGGCCACTCCAGCGACCCGGCGCGCGGTGTGAACGCCATTGAAATCATGCACGATGCCATTGGCCGCGTGATGCAGCTGCGTGACTCGCTGAAAGAACGCTATCACTACGAAGCGTTTACCGTACCGTATCCAACGCTCAACCTCGGTAGCCTCCACGGTGGCGATGCGTCCAACCGTATCTGCGCCTGCTGTGAGCTACATATGGATATCCGCCCGCTGCCGGGCATGACGCTGAGCGACCTCAACGGTCTGCTGGATGAAGCATTGGAGCCGGTCAGCGCGCAATGGCCGGGCCGCCTGACGGTCAGCGAGCTGCACGCACCGATTCCGGGCTACGAATGCCCGCCAGATCATCAGTTGGTTGAAGTGCTGGAAAAACTGCTCGGCACCAAAACCGAAGTGGTGAACTACTGCACCGAAGCGCCGTTTATCCAGACCTTGTGCCCGACCATCGTCCTCGGGCCAGGCTCGATTAATCAGGCACACCAGCCGGACGAATACCTGGAAACGCGCTTTATTAAGCCGACGCGCGAATTAATTACCCAGGTCGTGCATCACTTCTGCTGGCATTAATGTGTTCTGCCCGGTGACGCTACGCTTACCGGGTCTACCCTCGCCTGTAGGCCGGATAAGCGCAGCGCCATCCGGCATCTCTCCGCCCCCCGATTCACGCGATCGCCTTCACATTTTCATAAGCATTTCTTATCTGGCACGATGTGAATTAACTTTCGTCAATTGCCGCAATTTATTCGTTTGCTGAAGCGATTTCGCAGCAATTGACGTACGGGTTTTTACGTGGCTTTATAAAAGAGGTGTCTTTATCCCGCCCTTTCGTTCCAAAGGCTGGGATATAACAAAATAAAATGAGATGGGGTGTCTGGGTTAATGAACGAACAATATTCCGCGTTGCGTAGTAATGTCAGTATGCTCGGTAAAGTGCTAGGCGATACCATCAAGGATGCGCTTGGTGAGAACATTCTTGACCGTGTAGAAACGATCCGTAAGTTGTCCAAATCTTCACGTGCCGGCAACGAAGCCAATCGTCAGGAGCTGCTCACCACGCTGCAGAACCTGTCCAACGATGAGCTGCTGCCGGTTGCCCGCGCGTTCAGCCAGTTCCTGAACCTGGCCAATACCGCCGAGCAGTACCACAGCATTTCGCCGAAAGGCGAAGCGGCAAGCAACCCGGAAGTGATTGCCCGTACCCTGCGTAAACTCAAAGACCAACCCAATCTCAACGAAACCACGATTAAACAGGCCGTTGAATCCCTGTCGCTGGAGCTGGTACTGACCGCGCACCCGACTGAAATCACGCGTCGTACGCTGATTCATAAAATGGGCGAAATCAACAACTGCCTGAAACAGCTCGATAATAACGACATTGCCGACTACGAACGCAACCAGGTGATGCGCCGTCTGCGCCAGCTGATTGCTCAGTCATGGCACACCGATGAAATTCGTAAGCATCGCCCAAGCCCGGTAGATGAAGCTAAATGGGGCTTCGCGGTGGTGGAAAACAGCCTGTGGGAAGGCGTACCGAACTATCTGCGTGAACTGAATGAACAGCTGGAAGAGAACCTCGGCTACCAGTTGCCGGTCGATTTCGTGCCGGTACGCTTTACCTCGTGGATGGGCGGCGACCGTGACGGCAACCCGAACGTCACCGCCGAAATCACCCGCCACGTGCTGCTGCTCAGCCGCTGGAAAGCGACCGACCTGTTCCTGAAAGATATTCAGGTGCTGATTTCCGAGCTGTCGATGGTGGAATGCACCGACGAACTGCGCGAGCGGGTTGGCGAAGAAGGCGCGACCGAGCCGTACCGCTACCTGATGAAAACCCTGCGCAGCCAGCTGATGGCCACCCAGGCCTGGCTGGAAGCACGCCTGAAAGGCCAGCGCCTGCCAAAACCAGCCGGTCTGATCAGCCAGAACGAGCAGCTGTGGGAACCGCTGTACGCCTGCTATAAATCACTGCAGGCCTGCGGTATGGGCATCATCGCTAACGGCGAGCTGCTCGACACGCTGCGTCGCGTGAAGTGTTTTGGCGTACCGCTGGTGCGTATTGACGTGCGTCAGGAGAGCACCCGCCACACGGAAGCGCTGGGCGAACTGACCCGCTACCTGGGCATCGGCGACTACGAAAGCTGGTCAGAGGCCGACAAACAGGCCTTCCTGATCCGCGAACTGAATTCTAAACGTCCGCTTCTCCCGCGTAGCTGGGAGCCAAGCAACGACACCCGTGAAGTTCTGAATACCTGTAAAGCCATTGTCGATGCGCCAATTGGCTCGGTTGCCGCTTACGTGATCTCGATGGCCAAAACGCCGTCCGACGTGCTGGCGGTTCACCTGCTGCTGAAAGAAGCCGGCATCACCTTCGCGCTGCCGGTCGCCCCACTGTTCGAAACCCTGGACGACCTGAACAACGCCGACGACGTGATGACCCAGTTGCTCAACATTGACTGGTATCGCGGCTTTATTCAGGGCAAGCAGATGGTCATGATCGGCTATTCCGACTCCGCGAAAGATGCGGGCGTTATGGCGGCTTCCTGGGCGCAGTACCAGGCGCAGGATGCGTTGATCAAAACCTGTGAAAAAGCCGGTATTGAACTGACGCTGTTCCATGGTCGCGGTGGTTCTATTGGTCGCGGCGGCGCACCGGCGCACGCGGCGCTGCTCTCTCAGCCTCCGGGAAGCCTGAAAGGCGGTCTGCGCGTAACGGAACAGGGCGAGATGATCCGTTTCAAATACGGTCTGCCGGAAGTCACCGTCAGCAGCCTGTCGCTGTACACCAGCGCGATTCTGGAAGCGAACCTGCTACCGCCGCCGGAGCCAAAAGAAGAGTGGCGCGGCATCATGGACGAGCTGTCCGATATCTCCTGCGAGATGTACCGCGGCTACGTGCGTGAAAACAAAGATTTCGTGCCTTATTTCCGTTCCGCCACGCCGGAACAGGAGCTGGGTAAACTGCCGCTGGGTTCACGTCCGGCAAAACGTCGCCCAACCGGCGGCGTCGAGTCCCTGCGCGCCATCCCGTGGATCTTCGCCTGGACACAGAACCGCCTGATGCTGCCAGCCTGGCTGGGTGCCGGCGCGGCGCTGCAAAAAGTGGTGGAAGACGGCAAGCAGAGCAAGCTGGAAACCATGTGCCGCGACTGGCCGTTCTTCTCTACCCGTCTGGGGATGCTGGAGATGGTCTACTCGAAAGCCGACCTATGGCTGGCAGAATATTACGATCAGCGTCTGGTGAAACAGGAGCTGTGGGCGCTGGGTGCCGAACTGCGCGATCTGCTCGAAGCCGACATCAAAGTGGTGCTGGACATCGCCAACGACGCGCACCTGATGGCCGACCTGCCGTGGATTGCCGAGTCTATCCAGCTGCGTAACATCTACACCGACCCGCTGAACGTACTGCAGGCCGAACTGCTGCACCGTTCTCGTAAAGCGGAAGAAGAAGGCCAGGAGCCGGATCCTAACGTCGAGCAGGCGCTGATGGTCACCATCGCGGGCGTCGCAGCGGGTATGCGTAACACCGGTTAATTTATCAAGACGCGGACACCCCAAAAGGCCACATTCTTTGTGGCCTTTTTTCATACCCTCAGTTAAGGTTTCTTTGTTGTTCATCACGACAGGGAGCCCCATGTTTTTCGACATCAACCCACTGCTTTCCCGCATTGCGTCCGGGGCCACCCCGCTGCAAAAAATCGGTTTTGCCGGCAATCACACGCCCGTTCCCGATATGGCTTTTCAGGTCGACTTTCCGCGCCTCGAAATTGTGCTGGAAGGGCAACTCGCCGACGCCGGACTGGGCGACGACACGCCCATGCAAACGCTGGATGCGCTGTATGTTCCCGCTGGCGGCTGGAATTTTCCTCACTGGCTGGAACCTGCCACCACGCTAAGCATTCTGTTTGGCAAACAGCAGTTGGGGTTTAGCATCCAGCAGTGGGATGGCTACCGCCTGAGTAATCTGGCAAAACAGCATGTTGCCCGTCGCGGGCCGCGCGTCGGTTCCTTTCTGCTGCAAACCATGAGCGAAATTCAAATGCAGCCGCAGGAGCAGCAAACCGCGCGGCTGATTGCCACCAGCCTCATCAGCCACTGCGCCGATCTGCTCAGCAGCCAGATTCAGACCGCCTCGCGCAGCCAGGCACTGTTCGACGCCATTCGCGAATATATCGATAGCCACTTCGCCGAACCGCTGACCCGCGAATCAGTGGCACAGGCGTTCTATATTTCGCCGAACTACCTGTCCCACCTGTTCCAGAAAAGCGGGATTATGGGCTTTAATGAATACCTCAACCACACCCGCCTGGAGCACGCCAGACGGCTGTTGAAGGGGTATGATCTGAAGGTAAAAGAGATCGCCCACGCCTGTGGGTTCGTCGACAGCAACTACTTCTGCCGCCTGTTTCGCAAAAACACCGCACGCTCACCGTCAGAGTACCGTCGCCAGTACCACAGTCAGCTGACTACGACAGAATAATATGCGTGTGCTGAGGCGCGGAAAGCAGCTTACGCACCGCGATCATCACCTTTTGCGGATCGCGTAAAAAAGCGCTGATACCCGACTGCACGTAGCGGCTCTGGGTAAAACGTTCGGCCCCATTCAACTCAATATCGGTAATCAGCAGCACCGCGTCGGCACGGCGAATGTCCTCTTCCGTGAGCGCATTCTCAATGCCCAGCGCCCCCTGGGTTTCGATTTTGATGGTCCATTTTTCCTGCTGACAGAGCTTCTCCAGACGTTCAGCCGCCATATAGGTATGGGCCACGCCGCTCACGCAGGCGGTTACCGCCACTAACATTCGTCCGCCCGTTGCCGTCATCGTCCCCTCCTTGCAGAAAACAAACGCTGGCAGGCGCAAATACTCTTTCGCGCCTGCCAGTCTGTAAGTACCTATAATATCGAGATAATGCTTATACGCTCTGCGCTAAGTGTGCCTCGATTTTATTCATAATAGCGTCGGCGCGTTTTACTGCATCGCTAATATTGACGCGTACGATCGTTTTCCCGGTGAAGCGCTCTTCAAATTTGATGCCGATATCCTTGGTCAAAATGACCATATCCGCAGCCGCGACGTCGCTGGCGGTCAGCTCATTTTCCTGACCAATCGACCCCTGCGTTTCTACCTTCACGTTCCAGCCTTTGGATTTGGCCGCGCTTTCCAGCGCTTCCGCGGCCATGTAGGTGTGTGCTACGCCGGAAGGACAGGCCGTTACCGCAATAATATTGGTCATAATCTCTACCTTCTCAATTAGTTAATTTCGAAATCTAAATCCAGGTCATCTTCTTTTTCGACAACCGCTTTCTTGTTCTTACGCGCCAGGCTTTTCAGCAGGTTAACGCTGACGGCGGTCACCACAGCCCCCACCACAATCGCCAGCAAATAGCCCAGTTTGCCTTCTACCACCGGCAGGACAATCAGACCGCCCCATCCGGCGTAACACTGTGCCCCCATCAGCGCAGCGGTCACCGCGCCGCAAACGGAACCCAACATGATGGATGGAATCACGCGTAGCGGGTCGGCGGCAGCGAATGGAATCGCCCCTTCGGTGACGCCCACACAACCCATGACGAGCGCCGCTTTCCCGGCTTCGCGCTCTTCGTTATTGAAATTCTTACGATTAATCAGCGTGGCCAGGCCCAGACCCAGCGGCGGAACGCAGATGCCGACGGCAGCAATCGCTACCACGGTATAAACACCCTGCGAGACACAAATCAGCATGAAGGCGTAGGCCACTTTGTTCACCGGGCCGCCCATGTCGAACGCCAGCATCAGGCCCATAATCACCGCCAGCACCACGATGCTGCCCTGCTGCATGCCTTGCAGCCAGTGGGTCAGGCTGGTCGTCAGCAGACCCACCGGTTCACCCAGCCCCCACATCATCACGCCTGCGGTTATGAAGGTGCCGACGATAGGAATGACGAAAATTGGCATCACCGAGCGCAACACTTTGTGCACCGGAATTTTTTTCAGATAGTAGACGACGATTCCGCCGATAATCCCGGCGATCAGCGCGCCGAAGAAGCCCGCGCCAAAACTGTTGCCCACCCACGCGCCGATGGCGCAAGGCGCCAGTGCGGAGCGCTCGGCGATGGAGTAGCCAATGTACGCCGCCAGGAATGGCACCATCAGCGTCAGACCCGCGACGCCAATATCAAACAGCTTTTTCAGGTTGGGATCGGTGGCCGCATCCGGTACGGCCCCTTTGCCGTACAGCATGACCGAGACCGCCAGTAAAATACCCCCCGCAACCACAAACGGGATCATGTGCGACACGCCAGTCATTAAGTGCTGACGGGTGTTTTTGAGTATGTGCACCAATTCTTTCATCAGTCGCTCCTGGGCTTCTTCGGCCCATGTCCATTAAGGTGTTGTGGCAAACAATAGGCAATTGGCGGCGGGACAGACAGTGGATAAAAAGTGCATTTACTGGATTTTTGTAATGTCAGAAGAAAAATGCGAGCGACCTCAAAAGTTAACGCTATTCCCCTCTTTATAAGCTCCACTAGCAACCTGTGAGGTGGCTCGCATTTTCAAGCGGACAATACATTTGTCCAGTTTTTGACATAAATGTCAGATAGCAGCGCCAATAACATGCCCCCTATTCTGTTACCCATATCGACTGATTTGGGAGAGAAGGTTATGGCCTTGGTTGTTGAATTTATCTGTGAATTGCCGAACGGCGTGCACGCCCGTCCGGCCAGCCATGTCGAAACGCTGTGCAATACCTTTTGCTGCGACATTGAATGGCATAACCTGCGCACCGACCGTAAAGGCAACGCCAAAAGCGCGCTGGCGATTATCGGTACCGACACGCTGGCGGGCGATAGCTGCCAGTTGCTCATTAGCGGTGCTGATGAAAACGCCGCTCACGACCGCTTGTCCGTCTGGCTGAAAGACGAATTCCCGCTGTGCGATGCGCCGCTGGCGCAAGTTACCGCCGTTGAGCAGGAACCGCTGCCGGCGTCGCTGACTCGCCTGGGCCCAACGCTGTTCCGCGCGCAGCCGGTATGCAACGGCAGCGCCGGCGGCGTCCTGACCCGCCTGGCTGCGCTGGATCTCAATAACCTCGGAGAACTGCCTGCGGCACAAAGCCCTGAGCAGGAACAATCCGCGCTGGACGGCGGCCTGACGCGGCTGGTCAAAACGCTGGAACTGCGCCTGCTGGACAGCGACAGCACCGCCAGCACTATCCTTGAAGCACATCGTTCGCTGGCCACCGACACCTCGCTACGCCAGCATCTGCTGGAAGGCGTCAATCAGGGCCTCAGCTGCGCACAGGCAATTATCGCCAGCACCAACCATTTCTGCGCCGAGTTCGCCCGTTCCAGCAGCAGCTATCTGCAGGAGCGCGCGCTGGACGTGCGTGACGTCGGCTTTCAGCTTTTACAGCACATTTATGGCGAACAGCGTTTCCCGGCGCCGGGCCAGCTGACTCAGCCGTCTATCTGTATGGCGGAAGAGCTAACCCCAAGCCAATTCCTTGAGCTGGACAAAACGCAGCTCAAAGGCCTGCTGTTGCAAAGCGGCGGCACGACCTCACACACGGTAATACTTGCGCGCTCATTCAATATTCCCACCCTTGTTGGCGTGGAGATTGACGCGCTGACGCCGTGGCAAAACCAGACGGTCTACCTTGATGGCAACGCCGGAGCGGTCATTGTCGCGCCTGACGAAGCCATTACCCGCTACTACCAGCAGGAAGCGCGCGTCCAGGCAGCTATCCGCGAACAGCAGAGCGTGTGGCTGAATAAAGAGGCGCGCAGCGCCGACGGGATTCGTCTGGAAGTGGCGGCCAACATCGCTCACTCCGTCGAAGCGCAGGCGGCCTTTGGTAACGGCGCGGAAGCGGTAGGTCTGTTCCGCACTGAAATGCTGTATATGGACCGCGCCAGCGAGCCGAGCGAGAGCGAGCTCTATAATATTTTCTGTCAGGCGCTGGAGTCCGCCAACGGACGTAGCATTATTATCCGCACCATGGATATCGGCGGTGATAAGCCGGTGGATTACCTCAATATTCCGGCGGAGAACAACCCGTTCCTTGGCTACCGCGCGGTGCGTATTTATGAAGAATATTCCACGCTGTTCACCACCCAACTGCGCGCCATTCTGCGGGCCTCGGCGCACGGCAGCCTGAAAATTATGATTCCGATGATCTCCTCCATGGAAGAGATCCTGTGGGTAAAAGAAAAGGTAGCCGAAGCGAAACAGCAACTGCGCAGCGAGCACGTGCCGTTTGATGAGCGCATTCCGCTGGGCATCATGCTTGAAGTCCCTTCGGTGATGTTCATCATCGATCAGTGCTGTGAAGAGATTGATTTCTTTAGCATCGGCAGTAACGACCTGACGCAATACCTGCTGGCGGTCGACCGTGATAACGCGAGGGTCACCCGTCACTACAACAGTCTGAATCCGGCCTTCCTGCGCGCACTCGACTACGCCGTCCAGGCGGTGCATCGTCAGGGAAAATGGATTGGTCTGTGCGGCGAACTGGGAGCGAAAGGCTCCGTCCTGCCGCTGCTGGTTGGGCTGGGGCTGGACGAAATCAGCATGAGCGCGCCCTCGATTCCGGCCACCAAAGCGCGCCTGGCCCAGCTCGACAGCCGCGCCTGTCGTCAGCTTCTGAATCAGGCGATGGCCTGCCGTACCTCGCTGGAAGTGGAACATTTACTGGCACAGTTCCGCATGAGCCAGCAGGATGCGCCGCTGATTACCCCGCGCTGCATTTCGCTGGATAACGACTGGCGCAGCAAAGAGGAAGTGCTCAAAGGCATGACCGATAACCTGCTGCTCGCCGGGCGCTGCCGCTATCCGCGCAAGCTTGAGGCCGACCTGTGGGCACGCGAAGCGGTCTTCTCGACCGGCCTTGGCTTTAGCTTTGCCATTCCGCACAGCAAATCTGAGCATATTGAACAGTCGACCATCAGCGTCGCACGCCTGCCCGCGCCGGTGGCCTGGGGCGATGAACAGGCGCAATTCATCATTATGCTGACACTTAACAAACATGCCGCGGGCGACCAGCATATGCGCATTTTCTCGCGCCTGGCTCGCCGGATTATGCATGAAGAATTCCGTCACTCGCTGGTTAACGCCGCTTCAGCCGACGCGATTGCCAGCCTGCTGCAACACGAACTGGAACTTTAAGAGGACATAGCATGGAACTGTATCTGGATACCGCCAATGTGCAGGAAGTTGAGCGTCTGGCGCGTATTTTCCCGATTGTTGGCGTGACCACCAACCCGAGTATTGTCGCCGCCAGCCGTGAATCTATCTGGGATGTGCTGCCGCGCCTGAAAAAAGCGATGGGCGAAAACGGCACGCTGTTTGCCCAAACCATGAGCCGCACGGCGGATGGTATGGTTGCCGACGCTCGTCGCCTGAACGAGGCCGTTCCCGGCATCGTGGTGAAAGTACCGGTCACCGCCGAAGGGCTGGCTGCAATTAAGCTATTGAAAAAAGAAGGTATACCGACGCTGGGTACCGCGGTTTACAGCGCAGCGCAGGGGCTGCTCGCCGCGCTGGCCGGAGCTGAATATGTCGCGCCATATGTTAACCGCGTGGATGCTCAAGGTGGCGACGGCATCCGTATGGTGCAGGAATTACAAACGCTGCTGGAACTGCACGCGCCACAGAGCAAAGTGCTGGCCGCCAGCTTTAAAACCCCACGTCAGGCGCTGGACTGTTTATTAGCGGGATGTGAGGCCATCACCCTTCCTTTAGATGTAGCGCAACAAATGCTCGGCACGCCCGCTGTAGAGTCAGCTATAGAGAAGTTCGAGCAAGACTGGAAAAACGCATTTGGTAATCTGAACCTGTAAGGGAGAAATGTATGGATCGCATTATTCAATCACCAGGTAAGTATATTCAGGGCGCTGACGTCATCACTCGCCTGGGTGATTACTTAAAACCGATGGCGAATAGCTGGCTGGTCGTCGGCGATAAGTTTGTACTGGGATTTGCCGAAGAGACGCTGCGCAAGAGCCTGACCGGCGCAGGTCTGTCCGTTGAAATCGCGCCGTTTGGCGGCGAGTGCTCACAGAATGAAGTCAATCGACTGCAGGACGTCGCCACCAGCGCAAAATGCAGCGCTATTTTAGGTATTGGCGGCGGGAAAACGTTGGATACCGCGAAAGCGCTGGCCCACTTTATGAATTTGCCGGTGGCTATCGTGCCCACCATCGCCTCCACCGACGCGCCGTGCAGCGCGCTCTCCGTGTTGTACACCGATGACGGTGAATTCGACCGCTACCTGATGCTGCCGCATAACCCAAACATGGTTATCGTCGACACCAAAATCGTCGCCGGCGCCCCGGCACGTCTGCTGGCCGCCGGGATTGGCGATGCGCTGGCCACCTGGTTTGAAGCCCGCGCCTGCTCACGCAGCGGCGCCACCACCATGGCAGGCGGCAAGTGTACTCAGGCGGCGCTGGCGCTGGCCGAACTGTGCTACAACACGCTGATTGAAGAAGGTGAAAAAGCGATGCTGGCCGCCGAGCAGCACGTGGTCACCCCGGCGCTGGAGCGCGTGATTGAAGCCAATACCTATCTCAGCGGCGTTGGTTTTGAAAGCGGCGGCCTGGCCGCGGCACATGCTATCCACAACGGTATGACGGCCATTCCTGACGCTCACCATTTCTACCACGGCGAAAAAGTCGCCTTCGGTACGCTGACTCAACTGGTGCTTGAAAACGCGTCGGTGGAAGAAATTGAGACCGTTGCCGCGCTGTGCCACAGCGTTGGTCTGCCGATCACCCTGGCGCAGCTGGATATTAAAGAAGATATCCCGGCGAAAATGCGCCTGGTGGCGGAAGCGGCCTGTGCCGAAGGGGAAACCATTCACAACATGCCTGGCGGCGCGGATCCTGACCGCGTGTACGCGGCGCTGCTGGTTGCCGACCAGTATGGGCAGCGTTTTCTGCACGAGTGGGAGTAACCCCCTCACCCTAACCCTCTCCCCACGGGGGAGAGGGGACCGTTTAGTGCGGTTTGTGAATACAGCGATCAAAATCTGCTCAGACCGCTTTTCTCCCTCGTCCCTTTGGGGAGAGGATCGTAATGAGCCGTTTTAGGTACAGCACTCAAAAACGACTCGGGCCGATTTTCTCCCTCGCCCCTTTGGGGAGAGGGCCGGGGTGAGGGGCAAACCCGCCACCCCACCAACAAAAATCCCCGCTTTCGCGGGGATTTTTTTATACCGTCAAACCGACCTTACAGCAGGTCGAAACGGTCCAGGTTCATCACTTTCACCCAAGCCGCGACGAAGTCCTTCACAAACTTCTCTTTTGCATCGCTGGAAGCGTAAACTTCCGCCAGCGCACGCAGTACGGCGTTGGAACCGAACACCAGATCGGCGCGCGTCGCAGTGTATTTCACCTCACCGCTCACACGATCACGGCCTTCAAACAGCTCAGCCGTTTCGTCCGTAGCTTTCCATTCGGTGCGCATATCCAGCAGATTGACGAAGAAGTCGGTGGTCAGCGCACCCACGTTGTCGGTCAACACGCCGTGGTTGCTGCCGTCGAAGTTCGCACCCAGTACGCGCATCCCGCCGACCAGTACGGTCAGTTCCGGTGCGGTCAGCGTCAGCAACTGTGCTTTGTCGATCAGCAGAGACTCAGTGGTCGCTTCACCCGGTGCCGCACGATAGTTACGGAAACCATCGGCAACCGGCTTGAGCAGTTCGAACATCTCGATATCGGTCTGATCCTGACGCGCATCAACGCGGCCCGGAGTGAACGGCACGGAGATGCTAACGCCAGCCGCTTTCGCCGCCTGCTCAACGCCCACCACGCCAGCCAGCACGATAATATCGGCCAGCGACGCTTTATGCGCCGATTTATAGATGCCTTCCAGCACTGGCAACACGCGTGCCGCCGTAGCGTTAACGTCCCAGCTACGCTGCGGAGCCAGCGCCAGACGCGCGCCGTTCGCGCCGCCACGCTTATCACCGCCGCGGAACGTTGAGGCTGATGCCCACGCGACCGACACCAGTTCGCTCACCGTCAGACCGGAAGCGGCAATATCCGCTTTCAGACTGGCGATATCTTCTGCTGATGGGTTGAAGAACGCGTGCGGCAGCGGATCCTGCCAAATCAGATCTTCACGCGGTACTTCCGGGCCGATGTAACGCGCTTTTGGCCCCATATCACGGTGGGTCAGTTTGAACCACGCGCGTGCAAAGGCTTCGTTGAAGGCCTGCGGATCGTTAAGGAAGCGACGGGAAATTTTCTCGAAGTCCGGGTCGAAGCGCAGCGTCAGGTCGGTCACCAGCATCGTTGGCTTACGTTTTTTCGACGGGTCGAACGGATCCGGAATGATTTCCGGCGCGTCTACTGCTTCAAACTGGATAGCGCCAGCCGGGCTGCGAGTCTGTACCCATTCGTATTTGAACAGGTTCTCGAAGAAGTAGTTGCTCCACTGGGTCGGGGTCTGAGTCCATACCACTTCCAGACCAGAGGTGATCGCATCTTTACCGACGCCCGTGCCGAAATCGCTCTTCCAGCCGAGGCCCTGGTTTTCAATCGGCGCCGCTTCAGGATCCGGACCAACATGCGTGGCCGGGCCTGCGCCGTGGGTTTTACCCAGCGTGTGACCACCGGCGATCAGGGCGACGGTTTCTTCGTCATCCATCCCCATGTTGCCGAAGGTTGCGCGAATGGCCGATGCCGCCGACAGCGGTTCGCCGCTGGCGTTTGGTCCTTCCGGGTTGACGTAAATCAGGCCCATTTCAGTGGCTGCCAGCGGGCGTTTTGCCAGCTCTTCCGGGTCACGGTGCGCCAGCCAGGTTTTTTCATCACCCCAGTTCACGTCCAGATCCGGTTCCCAGACGTCTTCACGCCCGGCACCAAAACCAAAGGTACGGAAGCCGGAGTTTTCCAGCGCCACGTTACCCGCCAGAATATACAGGTCGGCCCAGGAAATTTTTTGGCCGTATTTCTGTTTGATTGGCCACAGCAGACGACGCGCCTTATCCAGGCTCACGTTATCCGGCCACGAGTTCAGCGGGGCAAAACGCTGTTGACCGCGACCTGCGCCACCACGACCATCGGCTGAACGGTAGGTACCCGCCCCGTGCCACGCCATGCGGATAAACAGCCCCACATAGCTACCCCAGTCGGCAGGCCACCAGGATTGCGACTCGGTTAACAGCGCGCGGATGTCCCCCTTCAGTGCGGAGTAATCTAATTTGCTGAATTCTTTACGATAATCGAAATCCTCACCCAGCGGGTTGGATCGATTGGAATGCTGATTAAGTAGATCAACGCGCAGCTGTTTCGGCCACCAGTCTTTGCTACTGGTGCCGGCACCGGCGCTCTGGTCGTGGCCACCAGCGTGGTGGAAAGGACATTTACCTGCGTTCTGGATATCGTCTGGCGTGCTCATCACTATGCTCCCTTACAGTATTTATCGTTAAGATATACACCCCTGCTGATAAGTTATAGCTGAAATGACCCACGGATTTGATAGTTAATTCCTCTTATTTTTTCCTTGTCAGCGCGGAATTTTTGCGTAGGCCATACTTATCCTTGCATAGAATGGGACACGATGGCTGTGACCTGGGGAGGATTGGCAAGAAATTCCTTATAAAATATAAGGAATTCATTATCTCTCATCGGCTACGTTGAACCTGAGGAACGCGCTTTTTGAGACTGATAACCGCCAGGGCAAACACGATCAGTACAATGCCGACAGTTTCTAATCCGTCCGGCTTTTCCCCCAGCAGCCACCAGGAAAACAGCACGCCAAACACCGGCACCGCCAGCGTACTCAGGCTGGCAATACCGGCAGGCAGGTTTCGCAACACATACAGCCACAGGCTCCAGGCCAGCGCCGTCGCCAGGATAGCGCTGTAGGCCAGCGCCCCAAAAACAGCGGGATGCCAGTCGACCGGTTGCTGCGGCACTAGTAACGCCACGGCGCTCATGATGACGGCAGCATACAGCATTTGCCAGCTGGTCAGTGCCAACAGATCGAGCCCTGGATGACGCCGGTACATACGTTTCGCGACGATGGCGCTCGCCCCCCAACTGATGCCGGAGAGAATCGCTAACAGCGCGCTTTTTAACGAAGAGAGGTCGAGCTGCCATGGCTGCATCACCAGACACAGTCCCACCGCTGCCACGCCAATCGCCGCATATTGCAGCCGTCGCATGCGTTCGCCCAGGAATAGCGCCGCCATAATCACCACCCAGAATGGCATGGTGTAGGTCAGAATCGCCACTTTCCCGGCCCCGCCGCTCATCAGCGCCCACTGCGCGAGGCCAATCATGCCGCAGGTTTGCAGCAGCGCAATCGCCAGCGTGTAGCCAAACGGCGTTGGCCGCATGCCGCGCCCACGCAGGAGTAAAACGATAAACAGCAGTAGTGCGCCGGAGATGCAGCGTAGCGCGGTGAAGTCGAAGGCGCCGATGTAGAGCGTCACCTGTTTCATCGCAATCCAGCTGTAGCTCCATATGAGCGTCAGCGTCAGCAGGCCAACAAGCGCCAGCGGATTGCTTTTCCCTTCGGTGGTCATGGTAAGTCCGTAACGGTGATGTGATGGCCGTTACTATACTGCGCAAAAGCCCTGCATAGACAGGGCTTTTGTCGGGAATTGCCCGGTAGCGCTGCGCTTACCGGGCCGGCAATTACGCCGGGCGCACGCCCAGCGTGTGGCAGATGGCGTAGCTCATTTCCGCACGGTTCAGCGTGTAGAAGTGGAAATCCTTCACCCCTTCACGGCTGAGAATTTTCACCATGTCCATCGCGATGCTGGCGCCAACCAGTTTGCGGGTTTCCGCATCATCGTCCAGCCCTTCAAACATGGTCGACATCCACGCCGGAATGCGGACGTTGGTCATATCGGCAAATTTTTTCGCCTGCTTGAAGTTCGACACCGGCAGGATCCCCGGAATGATTTCAACATCAATCCCCGCAGAGACACAGCGGTCGCGGAAGCGCAGATAGCTTTCAACATCAAAGAAGAACTGGGTGATCGCGCGGTTTGCACCGGCATCCACTTTACGCTTCAGGTTGAGCAGGTCGGCCTGGGCACTTTTTGCTTCCGGGTGTACTTCCGGATAGGCGGCGACGGAAATATCGAAATCCGCCACGTCTTTCAGCAAGGTGACCAGGTCGGCTGCATACATTTCCGGCTTGCCGCTGCCCGGCGGCAGGTCGCCGCGCAGGGCCACAATGTGGCGAATACCGTTGTTCCAGTAGTCCTGAGCAATCGCGCGCAGCTCGTCGCGGGTGGCGTCAATGCAGGTCAGATGCGGTACCGCTTCCAGACCCGTGCGATCTTTAATGCCTTTAATGATGCTGTGCGTACGGTCACGCTCGCCGGAGTTGGCGCCGTACGTGACCGAAACAAATTTTGGCTTCAGGCTGCTCAGACGGTCGATAGAGTTCCACAGGGTCTGCTCCATTTCACTGGTGCGCGGCGGGAAAAACTCGAAAGAAACGTTAATCTGCCCCTGCACTTCGGCCAGACTCTGATTCAGCGCTTCCCGCTGGTTGGCGTGAAAAAAGCTCATACCTTACCTCTATCAATCGCGTGTCATTATTGTTGTGTTGTAAACATCTATCCGTTTAGACGTCTGGATGTAAAAATGCCGCAAAAGGCGACGGGCGTCAATAGAAAGATCGGCGTAAAAAGTGAGTAATCTTCAGCGAAGATGAAAAATATTCATCTGGTACTGCGGCGGGCAACCCGCCGCAGTGGGTCCGCTTAGTGCTTCACATCCTTCACTCGCATCCCGTTTAACAGCTCATCGGAAAGCTGACCGCCGGATTTAAAGTAATCCACCACCGCATTGGAGACATAGTATCCCCCTGACGTATTACGCGCCTTGCCTTCAGTAAAGGCGGCAAAACCATCACCGCCATCGGCCAGGAAGCTATTGGTCGCGATGTGATAAACCGTCGCATCATCAATCGGCTGGCCGTTCAGGGTGAACGCCGTCACGCGCTGGCCGACGGGCTTACTGCTGTCATACTGCATCTCCAGCCCTTTGGAAACCTGCAATACACCATTACTCAAGCCTGCGCCATGCTCCATCAAACTACGAAGCTGTTTACCGGTCAAATCCATCGTCACCAGTTCGTTAGGGAACGGGAAGGTACTGATAATGCCGCCCATCGTGACCTCTCCCGCCGGAATTTCATTACGAATGCCGCCAGAGTTGGTCAGGGCTAACTGGGTCTCTTTTCCCGCCGCCGCCAGCAGTGCATCCGCCGCCAGATTGCCCAAAGAGGAAGACTCGCCATAAGCGCGGGTCAGTTCTACCGGCGCGCGGGTTACCGTTTGCTGCACCACTTTATCGAGCTTTTTATTCCAGCCATCAATCACCTGCTTCGTTTGTGGATCAGGCTTCCACTCATCGGCAAAAATGGTTTTCAGCTCAAAATTCTTCACCGTAAAGTCATGTGGCTTCTCTTTGTAATCCAGCACCAGTTTCCCCACGTCAATACCGCCGCTATCGGTGGACAAAATCAGCGTCTTACCCACTTTAATCGGCTCCGGCGTGCCGACGTGGGCGTGGCCAGTGATTAGGATATCCAGCCCTTTCACCTGGCTGGCGGTCTGAATGTCTTTATCCAACGCGCGACGAACGTCGGTGCTTCCCTGGCTGGACTGGCGCGCCGGAGTTCCTTCATGAATCAGCGCCACCGTCAGATCTACCTTACCTTTTAGCTCATCAATATAGCGTTGTAGCCACTTCACCTCATCACGCGCTTCAATCCCTACGCGCGTCGAGGCAGAAACGGTGTCATCAAAAGCAAACACGCCGTGCAGGCCAATCACGCCAATCTTCACCCCATCTTTTTCAATAATGGTGTACGGCTTATCCCAGAACATTTTGCTGCTGTTCTGATAGAAAATATTGCCCTGCACAATCGGGAATTTTGCCTGACTCAGCTGCAGCAGCGTGTTGTCCCAACCGTGGTCAAATTCATGGTTACCCATCGTGACGGCATCAAACGACATCGTGTTCATGATGTCGATAATCGCCTTACCCTTAGTCAAACTGCTGATGTAAGGCCCGGTAAAATAGTCGCCAGCATCAAAAAACCACGTGGCCTTATTTTTGGCTTTTTCCTGCTTCACCAGCGTGGTGATATTCGCCCAGCCGCCAATATCGCGCTTTCCATCGGCAATCCATGGCACCTTATAAGGTTCCACATGGGCATGCAGATCGTTGGTATAGATAATGGTGACGTCTTTGGCGCACGCCCAGAATGGCAGAGTGAGCAGTATGCCGGCGGCAATCGTTTTTAACTTCATAATCAATCCCTTTCAGTCATATGAGGAATCGCTACGTTACGTTCTGAAAGGTTTTTTTATGTGAGAACAATCACAGCGGTGGGTGACAGTCGTAGAACAAAATCAACGACCTGTCGAAATCGTTGGTAGCACGATGGATTCTCTCTTCACGATTAATACCTGCAAAACGTATGGTTGCCCTAATTTAGGGTTAGCCACATCGCCAGATTATCAGTGGCCGGATTATCGATTGGGCTATCCCGCCCTGCACTGCCGGGCATGCGGAAGCTACCCGCCACTTTTTAATGATGAGGAATTTCAACGCTGGGCAGCCGCCTGTTTCACCGGCTATGCGCGTGAATACGGCCATTTTTGCCCTGCTTGCTACCAGGCGGAGGTGATCCGTTACGGGCATAATCCGGGAGGAAGCCAACGATTGCAGTGTCAACGCTGCAAAAAAGTGTGGACACCAAAGCGACAGCCGCTGACAAATGCCTTATCACCAGACGCGATTTGCAGCGTGCCGTTTATTATGGACTTTCAGGGCGAACTTGCCGCGCAGAAGCTCTACCTGCTTTTCAGTTTCGATGCTGTTCGCGGCAATATCCTCCATGTATCGAGCAATTACACGCCATATCCGGCAGGAAATACGTTGCGCTACCGCTGGAAAGGCATTCGCCCCACACCGACCCATCATCACGATATTATTCAAAGCGTTGCGCTGAAAGAACGGCAATTCCTTCAGCGCAGTCAATTTGACGAAATCCAGTACGGGGCAGCGGCGCTGAAGCGCAATGCGAACGGGATGATTCTACGCCCTGTCATAGCTGCCCATGGCCATTTTCGCGTACTCAAGAACCGCTTCCCTGAGGTGGGTACCCATATTGTGGCCCACGAATGCTTTCTTCGCGGGGCGATCATCACCGCATGGGCGGAGTTATTTCGTCAGCGCCGGGCTTCACTCTGGTTTATTGAAGAGAAGACCGTCGATGAAGACAATACGGATGCCTGGCGACTGTTGGGCAAAACGAATCAAGGATGGTGGAAAAATCAGTGGCAGTTATGGGCGCAGGGCCGTAATCAAAAAATGGTCTGCCCATTAACCGACCACCGCCAAGACAATGGTAGCAAGATAACCCTCACAGCCAGCCGACGTTTCTTCCGCTGGCTCGCCGTGCAGGATGAGTTTCAGCAAAGCTCCCGCTACTCTGCCGCGCATATTATGCGTCTCGTGACCACCCTGGCATGCCAGTACAATGCCCAAAACGATGAAAATATCCCCACCGTAATCTCCCCCCTCTAAGACATTAAAGTGAGAACTACTTCTCAGTTCTCTCACTCTTCTGCGGCCCTGACAAAAATTCTATTGCAGACGTTAATGGCTTGTTTCACGATAAGTAGAACGTTCTACTATAACGTTATACCTAACATAAACAGGGTTATTAAAAGCACGCACGAAGAGGCGTCTATCCGGGGGAAATCAGTATGAGTCTGATATCGAGTGTCGTTAAATCGCTTTCTAAACTGTCGATGATAGGCCGCGCGCTGATGCTGCCCATCTCGCTGCTGCCTGCGGCCGGTCTGTTGCTGGCGTTCGGGGATAAATTCCACCTGCCGTTGATGATGAACGCAGGCGGCATTATTTTCGACAACCTGCCGATGCTGTTTGCTATCGGCTCCGCCGTCGGTCTGGCGTCCGAATCCGGCATCGCGGCGCTGTCCGCCGCGGTCTCCGTCTTCGTGACCAACATTACCATCAGTACCGTGCTCGGTATCACGCCGGAAATGGCGGGACAAGGTGGGAAATATGCGATGGTGGTCGGCATTCCGACTCTGCAAATGGGCGTCTTTGGCGGCCTGATTTGCGGTATCCTCGCCGCGTGGTGCTATAACCGCTTCCACAAAATGCAGCTACCGGAGTTCCTTGGATTCTTCTCCGGCAAACGCTTTGTCGCCATTGCAACCGCCCTGCTGTCGTTTATTCTCGGGCTGCTTCTGCCGTACATCTGGCAGCACATTCAGGCGGGCATCGACGCGCTGTCGGTGGTCATCAACGGCGATAACCAGGCGGTATCGACCTTTATCTTCGGGCTGGTTGAGCGCGCGCTGATTCCGCTGGGCCTGCACCACATCTGGTATCCGTCATTCTGGTACTCCTTCGGCGATTACACCACCCACGCAGGCCAGGTGATTCACGGTGACCAAACCATCTGGTTCAAAATGCTGGAAGAAGGGGTGAAATCCTTCAGCAGCGATACTTACCAGAACGCCGGTAAGTTTATGCAGGGCGAGTTCCCGCTGATGCTGTTCGCGCTGCCTGCGGCGTGCCTGGCGATGTACCACGAAGCGCACACGAAAAATAAAAAAATCGCCGCCGGGATTCTGTTCTCCGCCGCGCTAACCTGTTTCCTCACCGGGATCACCGAGCCGGTTGAGTTTACCTTTATCTTCGTGGCGCCCATTCTCTACGTCTTCAACGCCATTATGGCGGGCCTCTCCTACATGGTGATGTACCTGCTGCACGCGCACATTGCCAAATCGTTCTCCGCTGGGCTTATCGACTATATCTCGTTTGGCATTCTGCCGTCGTTTAACGGCTATCAGACGAACTTCCTGAACGCGATTATCGTCGGCGTGCCGATGGGGCTGATTTACTACTTCACCTTCCGTTTCGTGATTCGCCGTTTTGACGTCAAAACGCCGGGCCGTACCGAAACCACGGTGAGCGCTAACGATAAAACCGATGAAGATCTGGCAACGGAAATTATCAGCCTGCTGGGCGGTGAGCAGAATATCGCCTCCGTGGGCTCGTGCATTACCCGCCTACGCCTGGAAGTGTCGGATAAAGGATCGGTGGACAAGGATGGTCTGAACAATATCGGTGCGCGCGGCGTCGTTTTCGTCGGTGATAACGGTATTCAGGTGATTTTTGGCGCCAGAGCGCAATTTATCGCGCAAACCATGTCGACGATGATTGGCAAATAATCATAAGATTGTCGCCGGTTGGAGGTCCCATCCCTGATGGGCACCTCCTTGTTTTCTGCGGATATTCACGATGGTCCAGGGAGCACTTTTGAAGAAGGTCAGCATAATTGATGTCGCGAAGCGCGCGGGCGTCTCGGTTTCTACCGTGTCGCTGGTGCTACGCCAGAAAGGAAAAATCTCCGATGCGACCATCGAAAAAGTGCAGGCTGCTATCCACGAGCTGGGCTACGTCCACAACGTGGCCGCCGCCAACCTCCGGGCCAATACCTCCAATTTGATTGGCCTGATTCTGCGCGACTTTAGCGACAGCTTCTCCATCAAAGTGATGGCCAGCATTGTCCAGGAGCTGGAAGCGCAGGGTTACATGGTGTTCCTCGGCCAGCCGCTTAACGAGCACGAACATCTTGAGCGCTGTCTGCTGTCGTTTAAACAGCAGGGCGTCGCGGGCGTTATCTATCTGGCATCGGATGTGCGTCGCGATACGCTGCCCGCACAAATTCGCCAATGCCCATTGCCGCTGGTCGTCGTCTCACAGTCTCCCATCAAAGAAAAGTGCAACCTGGTGATGCGTGATAACCAACAGGCGGCCAGTCTGGCCACCCGCTATCTGCTGGAGCGCGGCCACCGCTACATCGCCTACCTCGGCGGCCAGGAACACGATCTGATTCGCCAGCAGCGGCTGGTCGGTTTTCGCAGCACCCTCACCCGCCTCGGTATTGCGACTCGCGACGAATTCAGTCCCGCCTGCGGCGATGATACATACGCCGCCAGCGTCGCGACGCGTCAGCTGCTGGAAAACAATAACGCCATTACCGCCCTGTTGTGTCATTCACCGGACGCGATGATCGGCTGTATCGATGGAATTCATAAGGTGGGGCGCACCGTGGGGAAAGATGTCTTTTTAACCCAGCAGGTGGCGCTGATCGGCTTTGAAGACATGTTGCACATCAACCTGACCTCGCCGTCATTTACCTACGTCTCCTCAGCCAGCGAAGAGACCGGGCGTCAGGCCGCGACGCTGATGATCCGTAAATTGCGCGAGCCAACATTACAAAATCAGGCGATTACGTTGTCGGGCCAACTGGTGCCGCGCGAGTCTGCCTGAACCACGTTCACCAGCCAATCCAGCCTCGCCGCGTTTTCCGGCGACATCACGAGCCCGCACTGGACGTACAGGGCGGCTTCATCAATGGGGCGGAAAACCACGCCCTGGCGCTGAATCGCAGCAAAAGATTCGGGAAACAAACTCAGCCCTTCTCCACGGGCAATACGCGCCAGCAGCACGTCATGTTCCAGCGGCTCTTCAATACAGGCGGGCAGGTAACCCGCCCGGCGGAAAATATCGCGAGTAAAGTCAAAGAAGGCGGGGTTACGCTCGCGCTTGAACCAGAATAACGGTCGGCCGTTCAGCTCGCGGAGCATCAGTTGCTGCTGCTTCGACTCAGGCCATTGTGCGGGCAACGCCGCAATCAACGGCTCCTGTCGGCTAAGAGGCATCAGGCTTAACCCTGGGGTTTCCAGCGGCAACGCCACCAGCGCAGCATCCAGTTTTCCGCGGCGCACCTGACGCACCAGCTCTGGTGAACCGTGCCGCACAACGTGCAGTGTCTCCACCTGGGCCGCCAGCACGGTTTCCAGCGTGGCAAAAACGCCCTGCTCAAATGCGGTGGTCAATCCAATGCGTAGCGATGACGCGCCAGCCTGAGCGAGCCGGCTCAGGGCATCATAGGTTTCATCCTGCTGCGCCAACAGTGGGCGAATAATCGCCAGCACCTGCCGCCCTTCAGCCGTTAACGTCAGCCCTTTGGTATGCCGGACAAAAAGCGTTACCCCCAGCCGTTCTTCAAGCTGGCGAATGTGACGGCTCAGCGGCGGCTGCGACATATACAGCCTTTCCGCCGCACGACGCATATTGTTCTCTTCCGCCACCACGGCAAAGTAGCGCAGCAGCCGGATATCCAGCGCATGCAAAGGGGATGTAGTCATACCGAAAAGGTATCACGGAATCGGTATTATCCAAATGATTCTGCGCGCTCTATCCTCTCGCCATACGCTAACAAACGAGGTGATGATGATGGATTCAGAACGCTATATAACCGGTCAGAAAATGCTGCAACAGGTTGATGGAAAAGGGGGAGAGGCCGTCGTGAATAGCCTGAAGGATATCGCACCGGACTTCGCCCGCTATCTGCTTGAGTTCCCGTTTGGCGATATTTATGCGCGCCCGGGGCTGGACCTGCGCAGCCGGGAAATTGCCACCGTCGCCGCGCTGACCGCCATGGGTAACGCCGCGCCGCAGCTCAAAGTGCACATCGCCGCGGCGCTGCACGTTGGCTTAACTCAGGAAGAGATTATTGAAGTGATTATGCAGATGGCGGTTTATGCGGGATTCCCGGCGGCGCTCAACGGCCTGTTCGCCGCAAAAGAGGTTTTTGCGGCGAACGGCAAACGCTAGTTACAGCAACTGCGCCAGACGATTAATATCCGACTGAATGGCCCCGGCGGTCACGTCGCGGCCGGCGCCCGGCCCACGAATCACCAGCGGGTTATCGCGATACCAGCGGCTTTCAATGGCAAAGACGTTATCACACGGTAGCAGCGAGGCCAGCGGATGTTCCTGACGCACCGCTTCCACGCCGACGCGCGCTTTGCCGTTGGCGTCGAAACGCGCCACATAACGCAGCACCAGCCCCATTTCCTGAGCGGCTTCCAGACGCTGCAACATCTGCTCGTTCAGCTCATCGCCGTTCTCAAAGAAATGGTCGATTGAGCCTTCTTCACAGTGCGCCGGCACCAACGATTCCACGCGAACCTGGTCCGGCTCAATGTCATAGCCCGCCTCACGCGCCAGAATCACCAGCTTACGCATCACATCCTTACCGGAGAGGTCGACACGCGGATCCGGCTCGGTCAGCCCCTGCTGCCAGGCCTGATCGACAAGGTCGGTAAACGGCACAGTGCCATCAAACTGCAGGAACAGCCAGGAGAGCGTGCCGGAGAAGATGCCGCTGATCGCCAGAATGCTGTCGCCGCTTTCAATCAGGTCGCGCACGGTATGATTAACCGGCAGACCCGCGCCTACGGTGGCGTTATACAGCCAGTGACGGCCGGTTTTTTCAAACGCGTCGTGAATCTGGCGATATTTATCGCTGCTGCTGGCCCCGGCCAGTTTGTTGGCGCTGATCACGTGGAAACCGTGGCTGGCAAAATCGAGATACTGATCGGCCAGCTGTTCGCTGGCGGTGACATCCAGTACCACCAGGTCGTCATATGGATGGGCGCGCATCCACAGGAACAGCGACTCTTCGTCCTGCTCAACGGCTTCATCGTCAAAGAAAGCCAGCGCGCGGCTGGCGTCCAGCCCTTCATAGCTCAGCAGGCTGCGGCGGCTATCCACCACGCCTGCCAGCACAAATTCAAAACCGGTTCGCGCCGATAGCGTCGTCTGCTCACGGGCAAACAGTTCCAGCCAGCGGGAACCGATATTCCCTTTGCCGAACAGCACCAGGCCAATGCGTTTTTCGGCGCGGAAAATCGACTGGTGCAGCCCCTGAATCAGGCTTTCCGTCGGGCCAGCACGCAGTACGGCGACCAGGCTGATGCCCTCTTCCGACTGCCAGGTAAATTCGACCGGCTGCCCCTTAAGCTGTTGCCAGAAACGGTGGCAGTGCAGCGGGTTGCGGGTGACGCCCGCACCAACCATCGCCACCAGCGCCAGCCCCTGTCGCAGGCGTAGCTCGCCCGGCAGACCCGCTTCATCGAGAATTTTCAGCGCGCTATCAACCACTTCCGAGGTATAGCAGAACTGCAGCAGACGATGATCCGCGTGCACGCCAACCGCCAGCGGACGAATCTGCGCGCGTTTGAGTATCTGGTCGATCTCCTTATGCGCCAGCTTAAAGTCCTGGCTAGCCGGAACGCGGAATTCGATTAAACAGACATCATCATGACTGGTGACAATCCGCGCGCCGGTACCGGAAGCCAGCACGCGTTCGATGCGCGTGGACCCTTGATCCGGCGTGTAGCTACAGCGCAATTGCAGATCGATATCGCTGCCGGAAACCGGCTGTAAAGTACGCGCGTGCAGCACCGGAGCGGCCAGACGCGCAAGTTCACTGGCTTCATCCAGACGCAGCAGCGGCAGCAGACAAGCATCTTTCACTTTACGCGGATCGGCGCTGTACACGCCCGCCACGTCGCTCCAGATGGTAACGCGGGAAACACCCGCCAGCGCGCCAATCTGGGTGGCGGAATAGTCGGAACCGTTACGCCCCAACAGTACGGTTTCACCCGCGTTATTACGGCTGATAAAACCGGTCACCACCAGACGTTTACCCGGATGCTGCGCCATCAGCTGTTGTAACAGAGGGTATGACAATCCTTCATCCACCTGCGGCTGCGCGCTACGTTCGGCACGCAGGAACGCGCGGGCATCGAGCCAGGCAGCGTCCAGACCTTGCAGCTTGAGGACTTCCGCCATCAGGCGCGCCGACCACAGTTCACCGTGGCCGACCACTTCCGCGTACACCGCGTCGTTGACGCCGTTATCCAGCAGCCCGGCTAACCGCTCCAGGTCATGAATAAAGTCGGCAATCATGCCATCGGCAATCTCGGCGGGCAGCAGGCCGCTAATCAGATCGGACTGATAGCGGCGCAGCGTCTGCTGAACCTGATGCGCAGAGAGGCGATCGGTCTGACTGAGCTTCAGCCAGTTGATCAGCTGGTTGGTGGTGCTACCGGCGGCGGAAACCACCATCATATCGCCTGGCTGAGAGTACTCCGCCATAATGCCGGCAACACGCAGGTAACACTTCACATCCGCCAGACTACTCCCACCAAATTTATGCAGCTGACGCTCTTTCGCCCCTGCCTGCGCAATCACACTCATATTTACCCCTGTGCTGCGATCCGGAATCCATTTTCCAGATCGGCAATTAAGTCTTCGCTATCTTCAATACCGGTTGAGATGCGTAATAGCGTCTCAGAAATCCCCGCAGCGGCGCGCGCTTCCGGCGCCATGCCCGCATGGGTCATGGTAGCCGCATGCGAGATCAGGCTCTCTACCCCGCCCAGCGATTCCGCCAGGGTGAACAACGACAGCCCGCTCAGGAAGCGGCGCAGCGTTTGCTCGTCGCCGTTTAGCTCGAAGCTGAGCATCGCGCCAAACCCTTTCTGCTGGCGGGCGGCAATTTCGTGGCCCTGGTTTTCCGGCAGAGAAGGATGATACAGCTTTTTCACCAGCGGTTGGGTTTTCAGGAAGTCGACAATCGCATACGCGTTACGCTGCGCCACTTCCATACGTGGAGAGAGCGTACGCAGGCCGCGCAGCAACAGGTAGCTGTCGAACGCGCTGCCGGTGACGCCGATATTATTCGCCCACCATGCCAGTTCTGTGACGGTATCCGGATCTTTAGCAATCACCACGCCCGCCACCACGTCGGAATGGCCGTTGAGGTATTTGGTGCAGGAGTGCAGTACCAGATCGGCGCCAAGCGCCAGCGGGTTTTGCAGCGCCGGGCTTAAGAAGGTGTTATCCACCACGCTCACCGCACCGGCCTCACGTGCCAGCTGGCAGATTTTCGCAATATCGACCACGCGCAGCAGCGGGTTGCTCGGGCTTTCGACCAGCACCAGCTTCGGTTTTTCCGCCAGCGCCGCTTTTAAGGCTTCATCATTGCCCTGATCGACAAACAGCACGCGATAGCAGCCGCGTTTTGCCAGGCTATCAAACAGGCGGTAGCTGCCGCCGTAGCAGTCGTGCGGCGCCACCAGCAGATCGCCAGGTTTCAGGAAGACGGTGGTCACCAGGTGAATCGCCGACATGCCCGTATTGGTCATCACGGCGCCCGCGCCGCCTTCCAGTTCAGCCAGCGCGCGCTGCACGACGTCACGCGTCGGGTTGCCGCGACGCGAGTAGTCATGCGCGCGCGGTTCGTTAAAACCGGTAAAGTTATAGGTACTGGAAAGATGAATCGGCGGGACAACACAACCATACTGCTCGTCGTCATTTAATCCGCTACGCACTGCGATGGTGGCCTGTTTACGGGTCATGAGGATTCGTTCCTGGCAAGGTCTGTGAAAAGTCAGACCCCAGAGTAAACATTGTTACCATAGCCGTCAATACATCTAGACATCTAAACCTCTTTGCGTATAGATTGAGCTATTGGCAAATAGCCGTTAAAATTATATGCATTAGCGCACATCTGCGAAGGCGAAGCGCGTGTCAGCGCAAGGCCACTACGGTACACTACGCGCGATTACGGCCGTGAACCGGCCTGTTAACTAATGACTAGAGGATTAAAGGTATCTCATGGCTGAATGGAGCGGCGAATATATCAGCCCATACGCTGAGCACGGTAAGAAGAGTGAGCAAGTAAAAAAAATTACGGTTTCCATTCCTCTGAAGGTGTTGAAGATCCTCACCGATGAACGCACGCGTCGTCAGGTGAACAACCTGCGTCACGCCACCAACAGCGAACTGCTGTGTGAAGCGTTCCTGCATGCTTTTACCGGTCAACCGTTACCTAACGATGAAGACCTGCGGAAAGAGCGCAGCGATGAAATTCCGGAAGCGGCGAAAGAAATTATGCGTGAGCTGGGAATTGACCCGGAGACGTGGGAATATTGATTCGCTGAAGAAGCCGGGAAACGTTAATGTTTCCCGGCTTTTTTATTGTCAGCGAGCGTTACTTCACCTCGTACTCCGGCCATGGTCGCGCGGCAATAAACTGCGCCACCGCCTCGCGGTCGGGAATCGCCGAAAGCGCCCCTTTCTGCGTGGTCGCCAGTGCGCCACAGGCGCTGGCTTGCGCCATCGCGCGATGTAACTGCGTGATATCGTCAGGCATCCCTTGCTGTGCAAGGCTGGCGAGCAAGCCCGCCATAAACGCATCGCCCGCCCCCGTCGTATCCACACTCTCAACGACATAACCGCTGAAGTGCACAACGTTCCCCTGGTACAAAACCATCGCCCCCTGCGCGCCGTAAGTCACCACTTTGAGCGTCGCCGGATAGGCCTCCAGCCCAGTAATGGCTTCGGCAAAGCTCTGGGACTGGGTTAACCAGTACCACTCCTCTTCCGAGAGCTTCAGGATATCGGCCTGACGGGCAAAGTGGCGCACGGTTTCCAGCATGCTTTCGGAGTCGGGCCACATTTGCTCACGCAGATTGACGTCAAAACTCAGCAGGCCATGCTGCTGTTTAATACCCACAATCGCCTGCACCAGTGTATCGCGGCAGGCCGGCGCCACCAGCGCCAGCGAGCAAAAGTGCAGGATATCCGCGCCAAACTCAGGGAGCGCCTGCGCCGACAAGAACTGATCGGCGGAGGGATTCACCAGGAAGGTGAAATCCCGCTCGCCGCCTTTACCGAGCGACACCACCACCGTGCTGGTGCGGTGCTGGTCATCCAGCTCCATTGCCTGCGTGTTGACGCCATACTCCCGCAGCGTCTGCTGCAAAAGATGGCCGAAAGGATCGTCACCCACCCGCCCAATAAAACCGCTGCGGCAACCTAATCGCGCGGCCCCCGCCGCGACGTTTACCGGCGCGCCGCCGGGGCAGGCTTCATAGCGCCTGTCGCCAATGGGAAGCAGATCGGCCACCGCATCGCCTAGCGCCCAGATATTCATCATGCTTCTTCCTCCGGTTATTTATCCAGGGGCCAATAGCCGCCGCTGTGCAGCGTGGCTCGCCCGTTGCTGGCGAACAGCGCCAGTTCACGTTGCCCTTCCAGCGGATAAATGCGGCTACTTAAGCAGGCCTCACCGTCATTCACGAAAACTTCCACGGAGGAACGATCGATAAATATCCGCAGCGACAGACGATCGCCCGCCGGTAACGCGATGCTGCGCGTCCCTTCCAGCGCGAATTGCGGATAGCGGCGCTCCAGCGTCAATCGCTGCGCCTGAGTATCAACAGCGATCCGCAGGCCATCGCCTAACGCGAGGCCGTAGCTTTCCGCCGTCGCGCTTTTCATCGACCACACCAGTTCCAGCTCAATCGCCTCAGCGTCATCCACGATGTGTGAACGTTGATTGTGCAACTGCTGCGCCAGCAGCGGGTAATAGCTGCCGCGCAGCGTCGCCACCTCTTCGGCGGGTACCATCTGCAGGCGGTTATCTGCGCCGAGACGAATTTCGCGTGGCAGAGAGAGCATCCCCGCCCAGCCGTCCTGCTGTTCCGGCATCGGCGATTCCCACATATCCAGCCAGCCGATCACGATGCGGCGGCCATCCGGCGTCAGGAAGCTTTGTGGGGCATAAAAATCGTGCCCGTGGTCCAGCTCAATGAATTCGCCATCGGTCGAAAACGGCTGCCCCTGCTGCCAGTCGCCAATCAGATAGCCGCTCTGGAACAGATTGCGGTTGCGATAACCTTCCGCCGCCAGCCCCTGCGGTGAAAACATCAGTATCCGCTTCCCGTTGAGCGTGAAGAAGTCCGGACACTCCCACATATAGCCCATGCCTTCCTGCGCTTCGGCCAACACGCCCTCTTCTTGCCACTGACGCAGATCGGCGGAGCTGTACAGGCGCACCTGCCCGGTATCGCCAACGCGCGAACCGACAATCAGGTACCAGGTATCGCCTTCACGCCAGACTTTCGGATCACGGAAGTGATGCAACCCGGCGGGAGTATCAATAATCTGTCCCTGACGTTCAAAATGAATCCCGTCGCGGCTGGTCGCCAGGCACTGCACCTGGTAGAGATTATCGTCACTGCCCGGATCGCCATGAAACTTATGCCCGGTGTAGATCAGCGCCAGCGTGTCGCCATCTACCACCGCAGAGCCGGAGAAACAGCCGTCCTTATCTTCCGGGCCTTCCGGCGCCAGCGCCACCGGCAGATGCTCCCAGTGCACCAGGTCTTTACTCCGCGCATGCCCCCAGTGCATTGGCCCCCACTGGGTTGAGTAGGGATGATGCTGATAAAACGCATGGTACCAGCCGTCAAACCACACCAGTCCGTTAGGGTCATTCATCCACCCGGCGCGCGCGGCAAGGTGATAGCGCGGATACCAGCGCGGATTCAGCGTGGCGCTGCGTTTCTGGAGTTCCTGTTCAGCATGGGCAATTGAAAATGTCATATTCTTCACTCTTGTTCAGACAGCAGAAGATTGTGTCAGCAGCGGCTCGGAAGCCGGTTTGCTGGCACGTAATAGGAAGATGGAAATGAAGGTGGTGCAGAACACCAGCGCTCCCATAAACAGGTAGGATTCGGCAAAGCCATATTTTTCATAGCTATAGCCCGCAAGCGGTGACAGTACGGTGGCGATAACCGAGCTGGTGCAAGCAAACCCGACCAGGTACAGCGTTGAGGAGAGGCGCTTATCAAAGTTGGCGCTGTTGTATTTGAAGATGGAGACCAGCAGTACCGGCAGCTCAACGCCGTGCAGCAACTTGGTGATGGAGATCAGCAACGGCCCCTCAACCAGCCCGGAAGACACCATGCGCAAGGCCATGATCATCCCTGCAAAAATCAGCCCGTTTTTCGCGCCAATACGATTAACCAGCCACGGCGCGCAGAACATTCCTGCCGCTTCAAGGAAGACCTGGAACGAGTTCAGATAGCCATACATCGCATTCCCTTCCTGCAGCGTCGGGAACTGTGAGGAGAAGTAGACCGGGAACTGCTGATCGTAGACGCTGTAGATACAGGTGCCGACAACAAAAAACACCAGTGCCCAGAAGCGCGGCAGCGTCAGCAGACGCAGGGCATCTTCCAGCTTGATGTTGCTCTTCTCGCCCTCTGTTGAAAGCGCCTGCGTATCACCCGGTACTGATAGACGAACCAGCAGGAAGAAAAAAACCAGCCCCGAGCAGCTTGCCACCGCAAAGTTAAGCTGTGGGTTGATGTTAAATAGCAATCCGGCAAAGAAGGTGGCGACGGCCCATCCCAGCGACCCCCACATCCGCGCTTTGCCAAACTCGAAATGCGTCTGGCGCGCCACGCGCTCAGTGTAAGACTCCAGTACGCCGATCCCGCCGTTAAAGGTCAGCCCAATGTAGAGGCCGCCAAAAAGGCTGCCAATCAAGATGTTGATTTTCAGAAGGTAGCCAAAGAGCAAATATGCCGGGCCGGAGAGAATGAGCAGTACGGTGATATACCAGAGTAGGTGTTTGCGAAGGCCTAACTTGTCCTGAATAAAACCGTAACAGATCTGCGCAAACAGCGCGGAAACCGACAGAACGGAGAAAATAATACCCGTATCGCCAGGCTGTAGCCCCACCTCCTGGTGCAGCCAGATAGAGAGCAGCGAACCTGAAGAGGACCAGGTGACAAAAAAGAAAAACAGCAAGGCGCTAAGTAACAAGTAACTGCTGGAGTGATGTTCTTTCATCATAGCAATCTCATCGTGGGTTAACGCCATAATGGTAACGTTAACAAAAAGCAATTCTCATGTCATTTTGCTGCGATATCCGATGTTAATCACAAAAGTTAACGTTAACATTATAAAAATAAGATCATGATCAACTATTTCCTGCCATAACGGGGAAGTAGAGTACGCTAGAATAACGCGCTATCCTTTTACATCAGTAAGTTAGTGGTTCTGTTGCAATCGTGGAGTCTGAAATATGGCATCTTTAAAAGATGTAGCGAAGCTGGCGAACGTCTCCCTGATGACGGTTTCCCGCGCCCTGAACAGCCCGGAGCGGCTCAAACCGGAAACGCTGGCTCGCGTACAATCCGCTATTGCCCAAACGAACTATGTCCCCGATCTCTCCGCTAAACGTATTCGTGGCGCGCACGATACGCCGAAAACTATCGGCGTACTGGCATTGGATACGGTCACCACGCCCTTCTCGGTCGAGATCACGCTGTCGATTGAAGAGACTGCGCGCGCACACGGCTGGAACAGTTTCGTGGTGAATATGTTTTCTGACGATAGCCCGGAGGCGATTGTCGACCTGTTACTCTCACACCGTCCCGGCGGTATTATTTACACCACCATGGGCCTACGTCAGGTGCCCGTTCCCGCCAAGCTGCTCACTCTGCCGTGCGTGCTGGCAAACTGTGAAAGCCTGAACGATCCGGTCGCCAGCTTTATTCCGGACGATGAACAAGGGCAATATGAAGCGGTGAAGGGGCTGCTGGCGGCAGGGTATACCCGCCCGCTGTGCCTGCATCTGCCGGAAAATCATCTGGCCACCGTACGCCGCCGACAGGGGCTGGAGCGCGCCTGCCACGAAGCGGGTATTAACGCTGATACGCTGACGCATTACTACATGGAGTACGGCGATGCGCACTACCGCGATATGCCAGCCAGAGTACTGGCGCATATCAAGCAGGGTAAACCCCAGTTTGATTCGGTAATTTGCGGTAACGATCGCATCGCGTTTATGGTTTACCAGACGCTGCTGGTGCAAGGGCTAAAGATCCCGCAGGACGTCGCGGTATTGGGTTACGACAATATGGTGGGCATTGGCGATCTGTTCCTGCCGCCACTGTCGACGGTGCAGTTACCGCACTACGAGATTGGCCGACTCAGCGCGCTGCATATCATCAATGGCGACAAACATCGCGAGACGGTCCGCGTCGCCAGCCCGTGGTTACCCGGAGAATCGATATAAAAAAACCGCCGTCAGGCGGTTTTTTTGGAATTTTTTCAGCGAATTAGAAGCGAGTCACTTCAGGATGTAGCTCAGACATTGAGATCAGGTAGGAAACAAAAACGTTTTTGATTGCAGTCAGCATAGTCACACCTTTACCCATAGTAATTTTGTGGTCGTTTGATGGGCAAATAATAAGCTTATCCGGCTGGCCGTGCAATATTTTTGTGACGCTCATCACAAAAAATCTTGTTTGACTGACTTCAGATAAACGAAAGGCGAGAGATTGCTCCCTCGCCTTTCGTTTCACATACGCAGATTACTTACTTATCCCATTGAATTTGTTCAATGTCTCTTCCATTTTCAGCGTTTCTTTACGGTTAAGCGGATAGAAATAAATCAAAATGACTGCCGCCAGGAACAAGCATAAAGCTGGCAGAAGGTTCGCCATTGTGTAGATATTTTCCTGCACGATGCTGGTTTGCACGGCGCCGCCCGTCGATGAAGACTGATAGCCAATAATCGCCAGCATAAACCCGCCAATAGCCCCGGCGCATGCCTGGCCAATCTTACGGGCAAAGAAGTTCACACCATACACAGTGCCATCTTCGCGATCGCCGGTTACATACTGGTGATAGTCGCATACGTCGGTCATAAACGCCCAAATCATCAGGTTGAACAAGCCCGCGCCCAACGTCGCCAGGAACAGGAAAATCAGATAGATTTTCGCGTCCGTAATGTGAATGAAGTACATCAGCACATACATGACGACCGCAAAAAGCAGCGCACCGACACTGGCCTCTTTTTTACCGAACCGCCTGGTGAGCCACGATGCCGATGGCGCTAACAAAACCAGCGAACCAAAGGTAAACAGCAGCGCGATGGACATCGCCTCTTTATTGTGGAAATAGTCATTAAACAGGTAAGTCATGTTGGTGCCGGAAAGGCCCTGATTAATCACAATAAGCAGATCCACAACGACTAAAACAATCAGCGCCTTATTACGTGCCAGCCCCTTCAGCAGTACAGAAACGGGCATGCTCTCTTTTCTTTCCACCCGTACGCGTTCCGTCGTTAAGTGACAGGTCAGGCTTAAAAAGATAAAACCCAGCACTGCACAACCGATGGCAATCCAGAAAAAGTGTTGCCCGGAAATCACCTGGCTGCCGTCCACCAGCGTGGTGTACATCAGGATCGGAATGAAAAAACCGGTGGCCCCGCCGCCAATCGCCGAACCAACACTGCGGTAAGTTGACAGCGATACCCGGTCTTCCGGGTTAGAACTAATCGCCGCAGACATGGCGCCATAAGGAATACTGACGGTCGATAACAAAGAACCGTAAACAAAATAGGAGCAGCAGATATAGATAATTTTTGCCGTATAGGAAAAATCATGCACAAACGGCAGGAACAGAACCACGGCAATAATGCAGAACGGATACTTCATGCGACGTACCCAAGGGTTAAAACGCCCATGAGCGGTCAGTTTTGAGGTATCACATAAACGCCCAACGCCAACATCCACAAACGCATCAAAAAGTTTGGTCACAAAATAGAGTGACCCGACAATCACGCCGGAAACGCCGATGACGTTGGTGTAATAAATCATTAAGAAACTATTGACTAACCCGAGGATGAAACAGGTTCCCAGGTCGCCACATAAATAACCGATTTTATCTCTGAATCCGAAAGGTCTGACAGCAATATTTTGATTGCTTCCAACCCGGGTTCCATCATTAGACATGATGTCAATTCCTTAGACACATTATTCACACAAGCTATACGTATATTCTGATACTTACCGCAATAAACGAAACTGGAGAATATTAATGATTAGAAGTTATAACCTAAACCAATACGGTAGCGAGTCTGGCGATCGTCAGTCGTGGAGGTATTATATCCGGATGAGACATTGCCAACTTCAATAAATGGAATCCAGGAGTTAATGTTATAAGCGACGCGGAAGTTATATTCATAATCCTCTTTGCCGTTATTGTAGAGATCTTCGCTATCCGCCACTTTATAAATGCCGTTAAGCTCAAACATCCAGTTATCGATGTTATAGCCGAGCCAAGCTTCTGGACGGTAGACGGTGCGGTCATCGCGCCCATCGCCGTTACGACGGGCGTACTCGGTACGGTAGCGAAAAGCCGTCCACCAGTTATCATTGATGTTGTACTGTACGCGAATATAAGGCTTATAGATTGCCATATCGTCGCCCGTCTCAACGGCAATGCCCGGTTGCCAAATAAATCCTTGCCATTCAAACTGGTAGCTAGCCGTATACTCTGCGCTGTTAGATTCCATATTGTTCAGCGCATGATTGGACTCTTTGTCATCCGAACGTGACACCGCTTCTACCGCGACACCAAATCCGGTTGCAAAACGGTTCGACATATAGACACGGTCGTAATTCCGGCCATCATCATAGTACTCATGACGATAGTCCACGTACCCTGCATGCGCCGCACAAGATAATAAAGGGAGCAGTAAAAATGCGTATTTCTTCATTGCAATCACTCTTAAAATATCAGCAAGATGTCCAATTAGCTCTGTTTTTAAACAAAGAAAAGGATGTTTAGTAGTATTTTTGTCACCCTGAAATTCTATTTTGCAATGTATAGAAACACCTTTTCATTACTGCCATCAAAGATTAATAAATGGCAAAAAACTAAAGGTAAATGAGATGCAGATCACCAATAAAAACCATTACCAGAACAAATAAGAAAACATTTAAAATATATAGACTGGATTTTATACATATTGAGTAAAGTAAGCATAAGAATGCATACAAGAATCAATATTTATTTTTATTACTATTTTAAAATATATATTCAGAATGAAAATTAAAATCGCCGGACACATCATTTCGTAGAGGATGGAGGGGATTTTTGGACACAAAAAAAGCGCCCTGAGGCGCTTTTTTCTGCCTGGCAACTTACTTGCTGCCTGGGATGCTGAAACGCTTGTTGAAGCGGTCAACACGGCCACCGGTAGCAACATCACGCTGCTTGCCAGTATAGAACGGGTGGCATTTACCGCACACGTCCAGGTTCAGGTCGTGACCGACGGTAGAGCGGATCTGCATGACGTTACCGCAAGAACAGGTTGCAGTAATTTCTTCGTATTTCGGGTGAATATCTTTTTTCATGGGAAAACCTCGGTTAAGGCCGCGTCGCTCTTCCAGCCCTAACGCCAGACACCACGCGATGTTGATAGTATGTTTCCTGATGCCAAAATGCACCAAAGGCGGCGAATCATACAGAATTTGACCAGCAGATGCAAACTGATCCGCACCCCTACAATGTGTATACTGTCTCGCCAGATTTCAAGTCAGGAAGAAAACATGCCCGTTGCTCACGTTGCCCTGCCTGTTCCACTGCCCCGCACGTTCGACTACCTGCTGCCTGACAACCTCAGCGCCAAAGCGGGCTGCCGCGTGCGCGTGCCGTTTGGTAAACAAGAGCGCGTGGGGATTGTGGTGTCGGTCAACGAAAGCAGCGAACTGCCGCGCGATGAGCTCAAAGCGGTGATCGACGTGCTGGACGACGAATCGGTTTTCTCAACCTCGGTGTGGCGTCTGCTGCTGTGGGCCGCGGAGTACTACCATCATCCGATTGGCGACGTTCTGTTCCACGCGCTGCCCATTATGCTACGCCAGGGAAAACCTGCCAGCGCCGCGCCGCAGTGGTTCTGGTTTGCCACCGAGCAGGGACAGGCGGTGGATATTAATAGCCTGAAGCGCTCCCCAAAACAGCAACAGGCGCTGGCGGCCCTGCGTCAGGGAAAAATCTGGCGTCACCAGGTGGCAGAGCTGGAATTTAATGAAAGCGCGATGCAGGCGCTGCGCACCAAAGGGCTGTGTGAGCTGGGCAGCCTGGCACCGGAAATTATCGACTGGCGCTCCGCTTATTCCGTCCCCGGCGAACGCCTACGTTTGAATACCGAGCAGGCCACCGCGGTTGGCGCTATTCACAGCGCCTCCGACGAATTTTCCGCGTGGCTGCTGGAAGGCGTCACCGGCTCGGGTAAAACAGAGGTGTATCTCAGCGTACTGGAAAACGTGCTGGCCAAAGGCAAGCAGGCGCTGGTCATGGTGCCGGAAATCGGCCTGACGCCGCAGACCATCGCCCGCTTTCGCGAGCGGTTTAACGCCCCGGTGGAAGTCCTGCACTCGGCGCTCAACGACAGCGAGCGGCTGGCCGCCTGGCTGAAGGCGAAAAGCGGCGAGGCGGCGATTGTCATCGGCACCCGTTCTTCTCTCTTTACGCCATTCAAAAATCTCGGCGTGATCGTCATTGATGAGGAGCACGATAGCTCGTACAAGCAGCAGGAAGGCTGGCGCTATCATGCCCGCGACCTCGCCGTATGGCGCGCCCACAGCGAGCAAATTCCCATTATCCTTGGCTCGGCAACGCCGGCGCTGGAGACCTTGCTTAACGTCCGCCAGCATAAATACCGTCTACTGCGCTTAACTCGCCGCGCGGGCAACGCGCGCCCAGCGACTCAGCACGTTCTCGACCTCAAAGGCCAGCAGTTGCAGGCCGGACTCTCCCCCGCCCTGATCAACCGCATGCGCCAACATTTGCAGGCCGATAATCAGGTGATTTTGTTCCTCAACCGCCGTGGTTTTGCGCCAACGTTACTGTGCCATGATTGCGGCTGGATTGCCGAATGCCCGCGCTGCGACAGCTACTACACGCTACACCAGTCACAGCACCATTTGCGTTGCCACCATTGCGACAGCCAGCGTCCTATCCCGCGCCAGTGCCCATCCTGCGGCTCAACGCACCTGGTTCCGGTCGGGCTGGGAACCGAGCAACTGGAACAGGTACTGGCGCCGATGTTCCCCGGCGTCCCGTTGTCGCGTATCGACCGCGACACCACCAGCCGTAAAGGGGCGCTTGAGCAACATCTTGCTGAAGTGCACCGCGGTGGCGCGCGTATTTTGATTGGCACTCAGATGCTGGCAAAGGGGCACCATTTCCCTGACGTCACGCTGGTTGCGCTACTGGACGTCGATGGCGCGCTGTTCTCCGCCGACTTTCGTTCGGCGGAACGCTTCGCCCAGCTGTATACCCAGGTCTCTGGCCGCGCCGGACGCGCGGGCAAACAGGGCGAAGTGGTGCTGCAAACACACCACCCTGACCACCCGCTACTGCAAACGCTGCTCTATAAAGGCTACAACGCCTTCGCCGAACAGGCGCTGGCCGAACGCCAGACGATGCAGCTGCCGCCATACACCAGCCATGTCCTGATTCGCGCGGAAGATCATAACAACCAGCAGGCGCCGGTGTTCCTGCAGCAGTTACGTAACCTGATACAGGCCAGCCCGCTGGCGGACGATAAGCTGTGGGTGCTCGGCCCGGTTCCTGCGCTGGCGCCCAAACGTGGCGGCCGCTATCGCTGGCAGATTCTCCTGCAACACCCCTCCCGCGTGCGTCTGCAACATATCGTCACCGGCACGCTGGCGCTCATCAACACCCTCCCGGAATCCCGCAAAGTGAAGTGGGTTCTCGACGTTGACCCGATAGAAGGTTAATTCAGAGTTGCGAGCGGGATCGTGAAATCAAACAATCATCACACTTTTGATGAAAATTCTGTAACAGATCCCCCTAACTATCTGATAAAAGTGTGTCAGATGTCAGGCCACAAAGGACGTGCCTGCGCCAGTCAGTGAGGAGAGAATCAGGTGAAGGCTAAAAAACCGGTTGTTGCCGCAACCATGAAAGACGTTGCCCTCCAGGCTAACGTCTCTACGGCAACCGTATCCCGTGCATTGATGAACCCTGAGAAGGTTTCGCAGGCAACGCGTAATCGCGTGGAGCAGGCGGCGCTGGAGGTCGGGTATCTTCCGCAAATGCAGGGCCGTAATATGAAGCGCAATGAGTCGCGCACCATCCTGGTGATTGTTCCGGATATCTGCGATCCCTTCTTTAGCGAAGTGATCCGCGGGATCGAGGTGACAGCGGCGGCGCAAGGTTATCTGGTGCTGATTGGCGACTGCGCGCATCAGAATCAGCAGGAAAAAACCTTCATCGATTTAATCATCACCAAACAGATTGACGGCATGCTACTGCTCGGCTCCCGTCTACCGTTCGACGCCAGCATTGAAGAACAGCGCAACCTGCCACCAATGGTGATGGCGAACGAATTCGCGCCGGAGCTGGGCCTGCCAACGGTCCACATCGACAACCTCACTGCCGCCTTCGACGCCGTTAACTATCTTCACGAGCTGGGCCATCAGCGTATCGGCTGTATCGCCGGGCCGGAAGAGATGCCGCTGTGCCACTATCGCCTGCAGGGATACGTTCAGGCGCTGCGCCGCAGCGGGATTACCGTTGACCCTCACTACATTGCCCGCGGCAACTTCACCTACGAAGCGGGTGCCAGCGCGCTGGAACAGCTACTGGCGCTGCCGAAACCGCCAACCGCCGTATTCTGTCACAGCGATATTATGGCGCTGGGCGCGCTCTCCTGGGCCAAACGCCAGGGTCTGAAAGTGCCGGAGGATCTGTCCATTATCGGCTTCGATAACATTTCGCTGGCCGAATTCTGCGACCCACCGTTAACCACTGTCTCTCAACCGCGTTTTGATATTGGCCGTGAAGCCATGCTGCTGCTGCTAAACCAGCTAAGCGGGCAGTTTGTTGATAGTGGTTCCCGTCTACTCGACTGCGAACTGATCGTTCGCGGCAGTACAAGCAAAATTTGATGTAAAGCCGGGCGCTTTAAGACTTGCTTGTCTGGTCAAAGCCCCGTCGCTTAAGTAACATGTCGGGCTAACTAACGGAAAAAGACAGCGAAACGATAGTGGCACAACGAGACTATGTACGCCGCGGCCAGCAGGCACCTTCGCGGCGCAAGAACAGCGCTTCACGGAATACACGGAAAAAGCAGAGTAACTTTCCGGCAGTCTCTCCTGCCATGGTGGCAATTGCTGCTGCGGTAGTGGTCGCTTTTATCGGCGGTTTGTACTTCATCACGCATCATAAAAAAGAAGACGCCGAATCCCTGCAAAGCCGCCAGATAACCGGTAACGGCCTGCCGCCGAAGCCGGAAGAACGCTGGCGCTACATCAAAGAGCTGGAAAGCCGCCAGCCGGGCGTGCGTGCGCCAACGGAACCGTCCGCGGGCGGGGAAGTCATCAATCCGAATCAGCTGACCGACGAACAACGCCAGCTGCTGGCACAAATGCAGGCGGATATGCGCCAGCAGCCCACGCAGCTGACCGAAGTGCCGTGGAACGAGCAGACGCCAGCACAGCGCCAGCAAACGCTGCAACGCCAGCGTCTTGCCCAGCAAGCGCAGCAGCAATCACAGCAGCAGCAGTGGACGCAAACGCAGCCGGTGCAGGCGCCGCAAACCCGTACCACGCAGCCGGCACAGCAGCCACGTCAAACGCAGACTCAGCAGCAGCCGAAAGCCGTTGCGTCGAACTCGCCGTATCAGGATCTGCTGCAAACACCGGCCCACACGGCTTCACAGCCAAAAACCCAGGCCGCTGCACCGGTAACGCATGAAACGACGCCGCCGAAGGCGAGCGAGAAAAAAGATGAACGCCGCTGGATGGTCCAGTGTGGTTCCTTCAAAGGTGCCGAACAGGCGGAAACGGTCCGCGCTCAGCTGGCGTTTGAAGGCTTCGACTCGAAGATCACCACCAACAACGGCTGGAACCGCGTGGTCATCGGCCCGGTGAAAGGTAAGGATAACGCCGACAGCACCATCGCTCGTCTGAAGATGGCGGGTCACGGAAACTGCATCAGGCTCGCTTCAGGGGGTTGAAACCCCCAAAAACTCCCCCATCTATACTTACATTCTGCCCCGTACGCGGTACGGGGCTACTCTATCCGTATTGGTAAAGGGGTCTGCTCGTGACAACAATAGTAAGTGTTCGCCGTAACGGCAACGTCGTCATTGCCGGGGATGGTCAGGCCACGCTGGGCAATACCGTCATGAAAGGCAACGTGAAAAAAGTTCGCCGTCTGTACAACGACAAAGTGATCGCCGGTTTTGCGGGCGGTACTGCGGACGCCTTCACGCTGTTCGAACTGTTTGAACGTAAACTGGAAATGCACCAGGGCCACCTGGTGAAAGCCGCCGTCGAACTGGCGAAAGACTGGCGTACCGACCGCATGCTGCGCAAACTCGAAGCGCTGCTGGCCGTGGCTGATGAAACCGCCTCGCTGATCATCACCGGTAACGGCGACGTCATTCAGCCAGAAAACGACCTGATTGCCATCGGCTCTGGCGGCCCATACGCCCAGGCCGCGGCCCGTGCGCTGTTGGAAAATACCGACATGAACGCGCGTGATATCGCGGTGAAAGCGTTGGATATTGCAGGTGATATCTGCATCTATACCAACCACAACCACACCATTGAAGAATTACCGTCTAAGGCGTAAGGATCTCCCATGTCTGAAATGACCCCACGCGAAATTGTCAGCGAACTGGACAAACACATTATCGGCCAGGACGCAGCGAAGCGTTCCGTCGCGATTGCCTTACGTAACCGCTGGCGTCGTATGCAGCTCGACGAAGAGCTGCGTCACGAAGTCACGCCGAAAAACATTCTGATGATCGGCCCAACCGGCGTCGGTAAAACCGAAATCGCCCGTCGTCTGGCCAAACTCGCCAACGCGCCGTTCATCAAAGTTGAAGCCACCAAGTTCACCGAAGTGGGCTATGTGGGTAAAGAAGTTGACTCCATCATCCGCGATCTGACCGATTCGGCGATCAAGATGGTGCGCGTACAGTCGATTGAGAAAAACCGCTACCGCGCGGAAGAGATGGCGGAAGAACGTATTCTCGACGTGCTGATCCCGCCGGCCAAAAACAACTGGGGCCAGGCTGAACAGCAATCTGAACCGTCCGCGGCGCGCCAGGCGTTCCGCAAGAAGCTACGCGAAGGCCAGCTGGACGACAAAGAGATTGAAATCGATCTCGCCGCGGCGCCGATGGGCGTTGAAATCATGGCGCCTCCGGGCATGGAAGAGATGACCAGCCAGCTGCAGTCCATGTTCCAGAACCTGGGCGGCCAGAAGCAGAAACCGCGTAAGCTGAAAATCAAAGATGCGATGAAGCTGTTGATTGAAGAAGAAGCGGCGAAACTGGTCAACCCGGAAGAGCTGAAACAGGACGCGATCGACGCGGTTGAGCAGCACGGCATCGTGTTTATCGACGAGATCGACAAAATCTGTAAGCGCGGCGGTAACTCCTCCGGCCCAGACGTGTCCCGTGAAGGCGTTCAGCGCGATCTGCTGCCGCTGGTTGAAGGCTGCACCGTCTCCACCAAGCACGGGATGGTGAAAACCGACCACATTCTGTTTATCGCTTCCGGCGCGTTCCAGGTGGCTAGCCCGTCAGACCTGATTCCGGAGCTGCAGGGTCGTCTGCCAATCCGCGTTGAGCTGAAAGCCCTGACCACTCAGGACTTCGAGCGCATCCTGACCGAGCCAAACGCCTCTGTCACCGTGCAATACAAAGCGCTGATGGCCACCGAAGGCGTGAACATTGAGTTCACCGAGTCGGGTATCAAGCGTATTGCCGAAGCGGCATGGCAGGTTAACGAAACCACCGAAAACATCGGTGCGCGTCGTCTGCATACCGTTCTTGAGCGCCTGATGGAAGATATCTCCTACGACGCCAGCGATCTCAATGGCCAGAGCATCACAATTGATGCGGAATACGTGAGTAAACATCTGGATGCATTAGTCGCAGATGAAGATCTGAGCCGTTTTATCCTATAATCGCGTTCACTGCATGTTCATCTTTAATTGATGGGGCTGAAAGGCCCCATTTTTATTGGCTGATTACTAATGACAAATACACCTGTAAGCCGCACTCAGGCCTGGCTGGAAAGTCTGCGCCCCAAAACGCTACCTCTGGCCTGCGCGGCGATTATCGTCGGCACCACCCTCGCCTGGTGGCAGGGCCACTTTGACGCGGGCGTCGCCGTGCTGTCGCTGATTACCGCCAGCCTGCTGCAAATCCTCTCTAATCTCGCTAACGACTACGGCGACGCGGTGAAAGGCAGCGACAAACCGGACCGCATCGGACCGCTGCGCGGGATGCAAAAAGGGGTGATTACTCAGCAGCAGATGAAGCGCGCGCTGATTATCACCGTCGGGCTGATTTGCGTCTCCGGTCTGGCCCTGCTGTTCACCGCATCCCAGACGACCGGTGATTTTATCGGTTTCCTGGTGCTGGGGCTGTTGGCGATTATCGCCGCCATCACCTATACCGTCGGCACGCGCCCGTATGGCTATATTGGCCTCGGCGATATTTCCGTGCTCATCTTCTTCGGCTGGTTGAGCGTTATCGGTAGCTGGTACTTACAGACGCACAGCCTGAGCAGCGCGATTATTCTGCCAGCCACCGCCTGCGGCCTGCTGGCCACCGCGGTGCTGAATATCAACAACCTACGCGATATCGACAGCGACCGCGACAACGGCAAAAACACGCTGGCAGTGCGTTTAGGGCCCGTCAACGCCCGTCGCTATCACGTTTGCCTGCTGATGGGCACATTGGTGTGCCTGGCGCTGTTCAACCTGATTTCCCTGCACAGCCCGTGGGGCTGGCTGTTTATCCTCAGCGCTCCGCTGCTGGTGAAACAGGCTCGCTACGTGATGCGTGAACGCTCGCCGCAGGCAATGCCGCCCATGCTGGAACGGACGGTCAAAGGGGCGCTGCTGACTAACCTACTGTTCGTCATTGGAATTGTGCTCAGCAAGACGTTCGCTTAACTGACAAATATCAATTAACAATTGATGATTTTGCCAACAATGCGTAGAGCGCGATATACTAAAATCACTCGCAGCAACTGAGCGTTAATCCTATGAAATACGATACTTCCGAGCTTTGCGACATCTACCAGGAAGATGTCAACGTAGTAGAACCCCTGTTCTCTAACTTTGGCGGGCGGCTGTCGTTCGGTGGGCAAATCATCACCGTGAAATGTTTCGAGGATAACGGGTTGCTGTACGATCTGCTCGAACAGAACGGTCGTGGCCGCATTCTGCTGGTCGACGGCGGTGGTTCTGTCCGCCGCGCACTGATCGACGCCGACCTCGCCCGTCTGGCCACTCAGAACGAGTGGGAAGGCATTGTGGTGTACGGCGCTGTGCGTCAGGTCGATGATTTAGAAGAGCTGGATATCGGCATTCAGGCCATCGCGGCGATTCCGGTCGGCGCGGCGGGCGAAGGCATCGGCGAAAGCGACGTACGCGTTAATTTCGGTGGTGTCACCTTCTTCTCCGGCGACCATCTGTATGCCGACAATACCGGTATTATTCTGTCGGAAGATGCGCTGGATATTGAATAAGCGCCATGAACCTGTAAAAAAGCCTTCTCACTGAGAAGGCTTTTTTTTCGCTCAAATCTGCCCGTTTCCGGGCAAATGTGAATCAGTACAGCTGCTTAGCGCATTCCAGCCAGTCACCTTTGAACGGACGCTTCATGTTTTCGATCGCGTCGATGATGTCATGGTGAACCAGTTTTTCGTTCTGAATACCGACGCAACGGCCACCGAAGCCCTGCTGCAGCAGTTCAATGGCGTACGCGCCCATACGGGATGCCAGGATACGGTCATAAGGCACCGGGGAGCCGCCACGCTGGATGTGGCCCAGAACGGTCGCACGGGTTTCACGGCCCGTTTCTGCTTCGATAAAGTGCGCCAGTTCGTCAACATCGCACATGTGTTCGGTAATCGCGACGATCGCGTGTTTCTTACCTTTTGCGATGCCCGCTTTGATTTCCGCAACCAGGTCGTCACGTTTGAATTCGATTTCCGGCACCACGATAAACTCGCATCCGCCTGCGATAGCTGCCGCCAGAGTCAGGTCACCGCAGTAGCGGCCCATCACTTCAACAACGGAGATACGCTGGTGAGAAGAAGAGGTGTCACGCAGACGGTCAATCGCTTCTACCACGGTGCTCAGCGCGGTGAAGAAGCCGATGGTGTAGTCAGTGCCTTTGATATCGTTGTCGATGGTGCCCGGCAGACCGATGCACGGGAAGCCCATTTCGGTCAGACGCATAGCACCCATGTAGGAACCGTCGCCGCCGATAACCACCAGCGCATCAATGCCGCGTTTTTTCAGGTTTTCGATAGCCACGTTGCGAACGTTTTCGTCGCGGAATTCCGGGAAGCGCGCGGAGCCCAGGAAGGTGCCGCCACGGTTGATCATGTCGGACACGCTGTAACGGTCAAGCGGGACCATGCGGTCTTCATACAGGCCCAGATAACCGTCGTAAATGCCCATCACTTCCAGGCCTTCCGTCAACGCCGCGCGCACCACGCCGCGAATCGCGGCGTTCATGCCTGGCGCATCACCGCCACTTGTCAACACACCGATTTTCTTAATCATGACTACCTCTGAACTTAGGAATGCTAAAAATTAATTCTTCTGCCCGAAGCGCTCCCACTGTTGGGGGAGAGAACGACTCTATGTAGAGATAGTATATCAAGCGCTTCTTGCTGAATTGATTCAGGTCAGGCTAAGCGGCGGTTATTTATACAAATAATGCCGATTTAGCTCACACTTTGTACAACCACTGCGAAAGTTCAAATGCCGCTATTGCCTTGCGGGACAACAGAGCATGGATCCTGGTGAATAATCACGTCGGAACCGGGAAAGCGATGCAAAATCGCCTGCTCCACCTGGTCGGCAACGTGATGCGCCTGAACCAGCGGCAGGTTATCTTCCATTTCCAGATGGATCTGAATAAAGCGGGTCGGCCCTGACTGCCGCGTACGGAGATCGTGAGCACCGCTTACGCCCGGCCAGGCGGTCACGATGTCGATAATTTCCTGGCGTTCTTCATCGGGCAGCGCGCGATCCAGTAGCGACTGAACCGCTTCGTACCCCATACGTAACGCGCTATATAGAATATAGATGCCAATTCCTAATGCAAACAGCGCATCGGCACGATGCCAACCGTACCAGGAGAGACCGAGTGCAACAAGAATTGCGCTGTTCATCATAACATCAGACTGATAATGAAGCATATCCGCCCGAACGGCCTGGCTTTGGGTTTTTCGCACCACCCAGCGCTGAAACGTCACCAGAACCAGAGTGCTGATTAAGGCAATAACCGTTACCGCCACGCCAATGCCCGGCTGGCTCATCGGCGTAGGGCGAACCAGATGTTCAATACCGGTCAAAAACAGGAACAGTGCGGAACCGGAGATAAACATACTTTGCGCCAGCGCCGCCAGCGATTCTGCTTTCCCATGACCAAATGTGTGCTCTTCATCAGCCGGTTGCAGTGAGTAACGCACTACCAATAGGTTGGTCAGCGAGGCAGCAATATCCACCAGTGAGTCCACCAGCGCCGCCAGAATACTGACCGAACCGGTAAACCACCATGCAAAAATTTTAATGATCAGCAACAGCGAGGCCATTACCGTTGCCGCAATTGCCGCGCGGCTGACCAACTGGCCATAAGATTGATTCATAAACACTCCTGACTTCAGATCTGCGTAGTATAGCGGAATGTTTATGCAGCGCACCGTGTCGCATTTAGGGCAAAAAAAACCCCCTCATCATGAGGGGGAAGACAGGGATGGTGTCTATGGCAAGGAAAAACAGGGTTTGTTACTGGTTGCTACGGGTATTGCTACTAAACAGATTCACATTCGAACCTTGTTGCATCCGTGCAACGTCACGCAGCTGCTCCATTCGCTGCTGGTGATTCTCATTTAAAGCCGCTTGCTGCTCTGGCGTTAGCAGGCGATACATCTGATTGCGAACCTTCGCCATTTCAACCTGGCGGTTCACCTGCTCCTCGGCCATTTTTTCGGCCTGGGCGCGCACAGCGGCTTCATCAAATTTTTCTGCGGTGACAAGGCGATGCATTGCCTCCACTTCGCTAACATTAACGGGTGGGCGATCGTGTCGCGCCCGTTGCATCAAATCGCGCATTTGCTGGCGTTGATGTTCGGTTAAACTAATACCGTCGAACATATGACCCTGGCCGTTTCGCAGCGAATTATCTTCCGCTGGGTGCCAGTTAACGCTGGTGACGACTTCATCGGCCTGGCTTAGTGCACTGAATGCCAGCGTTGAGGCCATGACGGCAGCGATAACATTGCGCATCACATGCTCCCAAAAACTTTTGTGTCGCGATTCAACGAGAGACAGTTTACGATTCAGGCTGAAAACATGCGTCAGGGGGTGTAAAACAACGTAAAGTCATGGATTAGCTGGCTCTGATGACGTAATTTCTGCCTCGGAGGGATGAAAATATGAATAAAATTTTACTAGTTGATGATGACCGAGAGCTGACTTCCTTACTTAAGGAACTGCTTGATATGGAAGGCTTTAACGTTCTGGTTGCCCATGATGGCGAACAGGCGCTTGCGCTTCTTGATGACAGCATCGACCTACTTTTACTCGACGTGATGATGCCGAAAAAGAACGGAATCGACACGCTGAAAGAATTACGACAAACACACCAGACTCCCGTCATTATGCTGACCGCCCGCGGAAGCGAGCTGGATCGCGTTCTGGGCCTTGAACTGGGCGCAGATGACTATTTACCGAAACCCTTTAACGACCGTGAGCTGGTCGCGCGTATCCGCGCTATTTTGCGCCGTTCGCACTGGAGCGAACAGCAGCAAAGTAGCGATGCCAGTTCGCCTACCGTAGAAGTCGACGCCCTGAGCCTGAATCCAGGCCGCCAGGAAGCCAGCTTCGATGGTCAAACCCTGGAGCTCACCGGCACCGAATTCACCCTGCTCTATTTGCTGGCACAGCATTTGGGTCAGGTGGTGTCGCGCGAACATTTAAGTCAGGAAGTGCTGGGCAAACGCTTAACGCCGTTCGATCGCGCAATCGACATGCACATTTCCAACCTGCGTCGTAAGCTGCCGGAACGTAAAGACGGTCATCCGTGGTTTAAAACCCTGCGTGGTCGCGGCTACCTGATGGTCTCCGCTTCATGATAGGAAGTTTAACCGCCCGCATCTTCGCCATCTTCTGGTTAACCCTGGCGCTGGTGTTGATGCTGGTTTTGATGTTACCCAAGCTCGACTCGCGTCAGATGACCGAACTGCTGGATAGCGAGCAGCGTCAGGGCATCATGATCGAACAGCACGTTGAAGAAGAGCTGGCCAACGATCCCCCCAACGATTTGATGTGGTGGCGTCGGCTGTTCCGCGCGATTGATAAATGGGCTCCGCCGGGCCAGCGTCTGCTGCTGGTCACCAGCGAAGGCCGCGTGATTGGCGCAGAACGCAACGAAATGCAGATTATCCGTAACTTTATCGGACAGTCGGACAACGCCGACCATCCGCAGAAGAAGAAATACGGGCGCGTGGAGTTAGTCGGGCCATTTTCGATTCGTGACGGTGAAGATAACTATCAGTTGTACTTAATCCGTCCGGCCAGCAGTTCGCAGTCTGACTTTATCAACCTGCTGTTCGACCGGCCGCTGTTGCTGTTGATCGTCACCATGCTGGTCAGCGCGCCGCTGCTGTTGTGGCTGGCGTGGAGCCTGGCAAAACCGGCACGTAAGCTGAAAAACGCCGCGGATGAAGTCGCTCAGGGCAACCTGCGCCAGCATCCCGAACTGGAATCCGGGCCGCAGGAGTTTCTGGCGGCAGGGGCCAGTTTTAACCAGATGGTGATGGCGCTGGAACGGATGATGACCTCCCAGCAGCGTCTGCTTTCCGATATCTCCCACGAGCTGCGCACGCCGTTAACGCGTCTGCAACTGGGCACGGCGCTGCTACGTCGCCGCAGCGGTGAAAGCAAAGAGCTGGAGCGTATTGAGACAGAAGCGCAACGTCTGGATAGCATGATCAACGACATGTTAGTGATGTCGCGAAATCAGCAGAAAAGCGCACTGGTGAGTGAGACGCTGAAGGCGAATCAGCTGTGGGGCGAGGTGCTGGATAACGCCGCGTTCGAAGCCGAGCAGATGGGTAAAACGTTCAACGTTGACTATCCGCCGGGGCCGTGGCCGCTGTACGGCAACCCGAACGCGCTGGAAAGCGCGCTGGAGAACATCGTCCGTAACGCGCTGCGCTACTCGCACACGAAAATCGCCGTGAGCTTCTCGGTGGATAAAGACGGCGTCACCGTTCACGTGGACGACGACGGTCCGGGTGTCAGCCCGGAAGATCGCGAGCAGATATTCCGCCCGTTCTATCGCACCGACGAGGCACGCGACCGTGAGTCTGGCGGTACGGGGCTGGGACTGGCGATTGTTGAAAGCGCCATGCAGCAGCACCGCGGCTGGGTGAAGGCTGATGACAGCCCGCTCGGCGGCTTGCGCCTGACGCTGTGGTTACCGCTGTACAAGCGAACCTAGAAACCATCGGCCTGCATATGCAGGCCGATTTTTTTGGCCATGTGCGTTTGACCGCCTGATGGCGTTACGCTTATCAGGATTACTTGCCCCACAATCTTCGGCTGTTATCTTCAATCTTGCCGCTCATGCGGCGCTTCTGCATGGTTCTGCTCCAGCTGACGGACAGTCCGGCTGCGCTCAGCAGGCGGTGATACTGGTCGTCATCAAAAGGCAGATGCCAGGCAATGGCAGCGGCGTCATACACCGAAACATCGCTCAGGCGCGACACCAGCTCCAGCGGAGCGTCAGTGGAAACCTTACCCGGCGCAATCACCCGATACAGCCAGCCCACCTTGCCGCTGCGCTGCATCTGAGAAGCCATATCGCTGATAGCAAAGTGGAAATTGAGCTTAAAACACGGAGAACGCGGCTGGGTGACCTGAATCAACGTCTCACCCCAGCGATAAATATCGCCGATAAACACGTTGTGTTCGGTCATGCCTTCCGTCGAAAGATTTTCACCAAAGGCGGGGGCGCAGAACAGTTCGGCCTGTTCGGGGAATTCACGAATCAGCTCGGCATAGTGTTCGCGGGGATAGTGGCACAGCGCGCGGTCGGGGCCGCCGTGGATTTTCTTTTCGGCCTGCTCATCGCCAAGCAGTCCCAGCTCGGTCAGTTCCAGCTCGCCGTCGATTTGCACCTTGGCGATAGCGCTCGGGCGGCTGCCGTCATAATCACGAATTTTGCCAATAAACACGTCAACCGGATAATGCATCTGCTGCTCCTTACGCGGATACAAAAAAAGCGAGTCATCAGACTCGCTTCTACAGACGTGCAATGCAAATTATTTTTTAGCGGCGAAACGCGCTGCTGCTTCGTCCCAGTTCACCACGTTCCAGAACTCTTTGATGTAGTCCGGGCGGCGGTTCTGGAATTTCAGGTAGTAAGCGTGTTCCCAAACGTCCAGGCCCACGATCGGGAAGCCGGAAGCGCCGGAAATGGCTTCACCCATCAGCGGGGAATCCTGGTTAGCGGTAGAAACCACAGCCAGTTTGTCGCCTTTCAGCACCAGCCACGCCCAGCCGGAGCCGAAACGGGTTGCTGCTGCTTTTTCGAATTCAGCTTTGAAGTTGTCAACGGAACCGAAGTCACGCTCGATAGCCGCTTTCAGATCACCCTGCAGGGTGGTGCCTTTTTTCAGGCCTTTCCAGAAGAAGCTGTGGTTAGCGTGGCCGCCGGCGTTGTTACGCAGAACGGTTTTCTTATCCGCCGGCAGCTGATCCAGTTTCGCGATCAGTTCTTCAGCAGACAGAGAAGCGAACTCCGGCAGGCTCTCCAGCGCTGCATTAGCGTTGTTCACGTAAGCCTGGTGGTGTTTGCTGTGATGGATTTCCATCGTCTGTTTGTCGAAGTGCGGTTCCAGGGCATCGTACGCATAAGGCAGTGACGGCAGGGTATAGCTCATAATCATCTCCATTATTGTCGGGCGGCAAACCTGTAAACGCCGCGTAATCAGTTGGTTCATTATAGTTAATTAAATGATATTGAAAATGATTATCAATGCCGTAGTTTTTATAAGGTTATAACAATTTGTTATGCCCCTGATAACACGCGGCATTCAGGTTAATTGACGGGGATACGACTGCGCTGACGCCACTGCCCCGGCGTCATGCCAATCTCGCGGTTGAACACCACGGAAAAGTAATTGCTGTCCTCAAACCCACAGCGCATCGCCACTTCACCAATCAGCAGCTCAGTGTGTTGCAACAGGTACTGCGCGTGGCAAATGCGCAGCTGGCGCAGGTAATGGTTTACGGTCATGCCGGTCTGGCTGCGGAACTGCTGGCGTAGCGCTCGCTCGCTACATCCCTGTTGCGCACAGAAGGAATCCAATACGAAAGGCCGGTTCAGACTGCCCGCCAGCGCGGTGAGCAGTTTATCCAGCAACGCTTCGCTTTGCGTTGCCGCCAGATTATCCGTCGCGTAACGATAGCGCTTCAGGCACACCACCAGTTGGGCAAACAGCAGTTCAGACATCTGGTTTGCCAGCGCGTCTTCTTTGCGGCTCTCGTGCTCCAGCTGGGTCATAATCTGCCGCGCCTGTGTCATTCCGGTACTGCCAATGCGCCAGTGCGGCACCCAGGGCGAACCGCGCAATCCAGGAATATGGCTGACCCAGTCAAGATTAAGCTTCAGGCGTTCGGGGCAATAGATAATATTCTGCAAAACCAAATCGTTAACCGAAGCGTAGGAGTGTTTATCTTCGGCACGAATATAGAACAGATCGCCGCGGGTAATACGGTAGGGACGGTCATTGAGGATGTGCAGGCCGTTGCCGCGCCAGACCAGCACCAGCTCGCAAAATTCGTGGGTATGCTCAGCAAAAACGTTTTGCGGATAACGATCCGCCACCGCAACGGCCTGTGCGGTACTGGCGAAAAACTCGTCTTTTCGAAGGATTAACTGGCCTGACACGCTGATACCTCAACGACTAACAACTCACTATTATTAGCCGTTTTGCGGTAAAAAACGGTGATTGCCTTCGCGTTACTGAAGCAGCGTATCCCGGCCCTGGCGGATATCGCGCGGCGACCAGTTAAATTCGCGACGGAACAGCGTGGAGAAGTGGTTACTGTCACCAAACCCGCAGTGGTAAGCAATATCGGTCACGCTTTCATCGCTGTGGCGCAGCAGGTGCCGCGCTTTAATCAGCCGCAGACGGTTCAGATAACGCTGCGGCGTCAGGCCGGTACAGTGCTTCAACTGGCGGTGCAGCGTACGTAGCGATAGCGAGAACTGCTCGGCCAACCCTTCCCAACATACGTCCTCAGCAAAGTGATCTTCCAGCCACGCCATCAACTGGTTTAGTCGGGCATCGTTATCGATAGCGCCTTGCACCTGACTGCCTTTACGTAACAAGACCAGTAGTTGCATAAACAGAATTTCTCGGTTGGCCAGCGACATCATATCGGTACTGTCATTGGCTTCTTCCATCTGACCCACAATCGCTCGCACCTGCTGTAACGTACTCTGGTTAACACGCCAGTGGGAAGGATAGTGGCCATCAAGTTCCTGCGGCAGCAGTTTGTTCAGACCTGACAAGAACTGGAAAGCATCCGGGGCACGATATAACACGTTTGTCAGACAGAGATTGTCGGTATGTTCATACAGATGGCGATCGACGTCGCGCACGAAGCAAACGGTGCCACCACAAATGGTATGCGGCTGGCCATTGAACACATGAATACCCGTGCCGTGCTCAACAATAACAATCTCATTAAAATCATGATGATGCTCAGGAAAAGCCGCCTGAGGAAGTCGAGGTTCGATCGCAACAGGCAACTTACCGGAAGAGAAGAAATCCACGCTGTGTAATACGGTCATAACAACGCCCACCAGATGAGAAATGTTATCAGGATAGTAATATCCGCTGAGGGTTCTCACCTTGACGTTTTGACAGCAAAGCGCGCAAACCCGGTCATTTTTTCAAGAAACAGCCGGAAAGTTCGGGAAATGAGGTCAGTATCACACCCCCTGAAAGCGGCATGATCGCAGGAATTTGTGAACTCTCTCACGTTCATCTTTGCTTTCTTGCCAGCGCCCAATAGCGTCTGTCAGTAACGAGAAGGTAGTGGCGGTGTCCTTTTTTTAGACTGAGCGGTAATGACTCTCAGAAGGACTTTTGCCATGACTCTTCGCCATTGTGTGGCCGTCGATTTAGGCGCTTCAAGCGGACGCGTAATGCTGGCGCGCTACGATGCCCGGTCGCGTTTGCTTTCACTGCGCGAAATCCACCGTTTCACGAACAGCCTGCATCAGCAGGATGGTTTTGATACCTGGAACATCGACAGCCTGGAAGCAGAAATCCGCACCGGCCTTAACAAGGTGTGCGATGAAGGCATCCGTATCGACAGCATCGGTATCGACACCTGGGGCGTTGACTACGTGCTGCTGGATAAAAATGGCCAGCGTGTCGGCCTGCCGGTCGCCTATCGCGACAGCCGCACCGACGGCGTGATGGCCATGGCGATGGAACAGTTAGGTAAAAGCAATATTTACCGCCGCAGCGGCATTCAGTTCCTGCCGTTCAATACGCTATATCAACTGCGCGCGCTGGTTGAACAACAGCCGGAACTGGTCGCTCAGGCGACTCACGCGCTGCTGATCCCGGACTATTTCAGTTACCGTCTGACCGGCAAGATGAACTGGGAGTACACCAACGCCACAACCACGCAGTTGGTGAATATCAACAGCGATAGCTGGGACGAAGACCTGCTCAACTGGACCGGCGCGCCGGCCTCCTGGTTTGGCACGCCGACGCATCCAGGTAACGTGATTGGTCATTGGGTTTGCCCACAGGGTAACAATATTCCGGTCATTGCCGTCGCCAGCCATGACACCGCCAGCGCGGTGATTGCATCGCCGCTGGCAAGCCATGATGCCGCCTACCTCTCTTCCGGCACCTGGTCGCTAATGGGCTTTGAGAGCAAAACGCCTTACACCAGCGAGCAAGCGCAGCGCGCGAATATCACTAACGAGGGCGGTGCCGAAGGCCGCTATCGGGTGCTGAAAAACATTATGGGTTTGTGGCTGCTACAGCGTGTGCTGAAAGAGCAGAACGTGAGTGATCTGCCGACGCTCATCGCGGATACCGCGAAGCTGCCCGCCTGCCGCTGGCTGATCAACCCCAACGACGACCGCTTTATTAACCCACACAACATGAGCGCCGAAATTCAGGCTGCCTGCCGCGAAACGGCACAACCGGTGCCTGCCAACGCCGCCGAGCTGGCGCGCTGCATTTTCGACAGCCTCGCGCTGCTGTACGCCGACGTGCTCAACGAGCTGGCGCAGCTACGCGGCAAGCCATTTAGCCAACTGCATATCGTGGGCGGCGGCTGCCAGAACCATCTGCTGAACCAACTGTGCGCCGATGCCTGCGGCATCACCGTGGTGGCGGGGCCAATCGAAGCCTCAACGCTGGGTAATATCGGCATCCAATTAATGGCGCTGGACGAACTTTCCAACGTCGATGATTTCCGCAAGGTCGTGACCCATAACTACGGTCTCACCACCTTCACCCCTCATCCTGACCATGAAATTGCCCGCTACGTTGCGCAGTTTCAGCAACAACGACAGACAAAGGAGCTTTGCGCATGACCACTCAACTTGACCAAGCCTGGGAACTCGCGAAACAGCGCTATGCCGCCGTCGGTATCGACGTCGAAGAGGCGTTGCGCCAGCTGGATCGCCTGCCGGTATCCATGCACTGCTGGCAGGGCGATGACGTCGCGGGTTTTGAAAACCCAGAGGGCAACTTAACGGGTGGGATCCAGGCAACCGGCAACTATCCGGGCAAAGCGCGTAACGCCAGCGAACTGCGTGCCGATCTGGAGCAGGCGTTAAGCCTGATTCCGGGGCCAAAACGTCTGAACCTGCACGCGATCTATCTCGAGTCGGATACGCCGGTCGCGCGTGATGAAATCAAACCCGAGCACTTCAAAAACTGGGTTGAGTGGGCGAAAAAACACAAGCTGGGTCTCGACTTCAACCCATCCTGCTTCTCACACCCGCTGAGCGCAGATGGCTTTACCCTGTCCCACGCCGATCCGAAAATCCGCCAGTTCTGGATTGACCACTGCAAGGCCAGCCGCCGCGTTTCCGCTTATTTCGGCGAACAGTTGGGCACACCGTCGGTGATGAACATCTGGATCCCGGACGGCATGAAAGATGTCACCGTTGACCGTCTGGCGCCGCGCCAGCGTCTGGCCGCCGCGCTGGATGAAGTGATCAGCGAGAAACTGGACCCGGCGCACCACATTGACGCCGTGGAAAGCAAACTGTTCGGTATCGGCGCAGAAAGCTACACCGTGGGCTCCAACGAGTTCTATATGGGCTATGCCACCAGCCGCCAGACCGCGCTGTGTCTGGATGCCGGCCACTTCCACCCGACTGAAGTGATCTCCGACAAAATCTCCGCCGCCATGCTGTATGTACCCCGCCTGCTGCTGCACGTCAGCCGCCCGGTGCGTTGGGATAGCGACCACGTTGTGCTGCTGGATGACGAAACCCAGGCCATTGCCAGCGAAATCATCCGTCACAACCTGTTTGATCGCGTGCATATCGGTCTCGATTTCTTCGATGCCTCCATCAACCGTATCGCGGCGTGGGTTATCGGGACTCGCAACATGAAGAAAGCCCTGCTGCGCGCGCTGCTGGAGCCAACCGCCGAGCTGCGCAAGCTGGAAGCTGAAGGCGACTACACCGCACGTCTGGCGCTGCTGGAAGAGCAGAAGTGCCTGCCATGGCAGGCGGTGTGGGAAATGTACTGCCAGCGTAACGATACCCCAGCGGGCAGCCAGTGGCTGGAGAACGTGCGTCAGTATGAGAAAGAGATCCTGAGCAAGCGTGGGTAACTAACCCTCTCCAGATAACACCGAACAGTCCCCTCTCCCCTGCGGGGAGAGGGCTAGGGTGAGGGGAAACACCTCACCGATACAACAGGAACCACAAGACTATGCAGAACATTACCGACTCCTGGTTCGTCCAGGGCATGATCAAAGCCACCTCTGACGCCTGGTTAAAAGGCTGGGACGAGCGTAACGGCGGCAACCTGACGCTGCGTCTGGACGAAGCGGATATCGCGCCATTCACTGCTGATTTCCACGCTGAGCCGCGCTATATCGCCCTGAGCCAACCGATGCCAATGCTGGCGAACACGCCGTTTATCGTCACCGGTTCCGGTAAATTCTTCCGTAACGTGCAGCTCGACCCCTCCGCTAACCTCGGCGTAGTAAAAGTGGATAGCGACGGCGCGGGTTACCACATTTTGTGGGGGCTAACTCACGAAGCGGTGCCCACCTCCGAACTGCCTGCGCATTTCCTGTCGCACTGCGAACGTATCAAACTGACTGACGGCAAAGATCGCGTCATCATGCACTGCCACGCGACCAACCTGATCGCCCTGACCTACGTACTGGAAAACGACAGCGCGCTGATCACCCGCAAACTGTGGGAAGGCAGCACCGAGTGTCTGGTGGTCTTCCCGGACGGCGTTGGCATTCTGCCGTGGATGGTGCCGGGCACCGATGAAATTGGTCAGGCGACCGCCGTTGAAATGCGTCAGCATTCTCTGGTGCTGTGGCCGTTCCACGGCGTCTTTGGCAGCGGCCCAACGCTCGATGAAACTTTTGGTCTGATTGATACCGCCGAAAAATCCGCAGAAGTGCTGGTGAAGGTGTACTCAATGGGCGGCATGAAGCAGACCATCACACAGCAAGAACTGATTGCCCTCGGCCAGCGCTTTGGCGTAACGCCGATGGCCAGCGCATTAAATCTGTACAAGTAAGTCTATAGCCTGGCCTCGCCGCTCGAGGTCAGGCGTCAGAACCTATCCCTTTAGAACCGTCTCACGCTGAGCTAATGGGATAGGTTTTTAGCCCATTGTGGCGCCACTCTCATACCTTCCCTTCCTGAAAGACCATGCTACTCCCCGAAGGGAATACGGAATTAAACAAGATAGGTATCAAGGAGAACACCATGAGTTTTATGTTAGCACTGCCAAAAATCAGCCTGCACGGCGCGGGCGCAATTGCCGATATGGTTAACCTGGTTGCCGGGAAACAGTGGGGCAAAGCGCTGATCGTTACCGACGGGCAGCTGGTGAAACTGGGCCTGCTGGACAGCCTGTTTACCGCGCTGGATACGCATAAAATGTCTTACCACCTTTTCGATGAGGTTTTCCCCAACCCGACCGAAGAACTGGTGCAAAAAGGTTATGCCGCGTACCAGGCGGAATCCTGTGATTACATCATCGCTTTCGGCGGCGGCAGCCCAATCGACACCGCGAAAGCGATTAAGATCCTGACCGCTAACCCAGGTCCATCTACCGCCTACTCAGGCGTGGGTAAGGTGCTGAACGCGGGTGTACACCTGGTGGCAATCAACACTACCGCCGGCACCGCCGCCGAGATGACCAGCAACGCGGTCATCATCGACACCGCCCGCCAGGTGAAAGAAGTTATTATCGACTCGAATATTATTCCGGACATCGCCGTGGACGATGCCAGCGTGATGCTCGATATTCCGGCTTCGGTCACCGCAGCAACCGGTATGGATGCCCTGACCCACGCGGTTGAAGCGTATGTTTCCGTTGGCGCGCACCCGCTGACCGACGCCAACGCGCTGGAAGCGATCCGTCTGATCACCCTGTGGCTGCCGAAAGCCGTCGACGACGGTCATAACCTGGAAGCGCGCGAGCAGATGGCCTTTGGTCAGTATCTGGCGGGGATGGCATTCAACAGTGCCGGTCTGGGCCTGGTACATGCGCTGGCGCATCAGCCGGGCGCAACCCACAATCTACCGCACGGCGTGTGCAACGCCATCCTGCTGCCGATCATCGAAAACTTTAACCGTCCGAACGCGGTGGCGCGCTTTGCTCGCGTCGCGCAAGCGATGGGGGTCGACACCCGCAACATGAGCGACGAAGCCGCCAGCATGGAAGCCATTAACGCCATTCGTCAGCTGAGCGCGCGTGTTGGCATTCCTGAAGGTTTCAGTAAACTGGGTGTCACCAAAGAAGACATCGAAGGGTGGCTGGATAAAGCGCTGGCAGACCCTTGCGCGCCTTGCAACCCGCGTACCGCCAGCCGCGATGAAGTTCGCGAGCTGTACCTGGAGGCATTATGATCCGTAAAGCCTTTGTGATGCAGGTGAACGCCAACGCACACGAAGAGTACCAGCGCCGCCACAATCCTATCTGGCCGGAGCTGGAAGCTGTGCTGAAAGCGCATGGCGCGCACCACTATGCGATTTATCTCGATCAAGCACGCAACCTGTTGTTCGCCACCGTGGAGATTGAGTCTGAAGAACGCTGGAATGCAGTGGCCAACACCGACGTATGCCAGCGCTGGTGGAAATACATGACCGAAGTGATGCCGTCTAATCCGGATAATAGCCCGGTAAGTGCAGAGCTGAAGGAAGTGTTTTACCTGGCATAATTCGATGACCTACCCGTAGGACGGATAAGGCGCTTTGCTTATCCGTTCTACAATAAATTATGCCGTATAAAAGAGAAAGGCCCCTGTTTCCAGAGGCCTTTGTTGTTTTAGAAGTAGTATTTGAAGCGAACGCGCGCGCCGTAACGATCGTCGTCTGAGGAAATCTTCTCGTCACTCTGGATTTTAGAGTAATAGGTACCCAGATAAATATTAAAGTTCTGCATATTCATTACGTTTTTAATCCAGTAGGAAGCATGAACGGTATGAATATCGTAGGTACCCTCTTCCTGAATAATGCAGTCGTTATCGCAGACTACGCCATTAAAGTCGCTAATCTTGTTATGCGCATAAATATAACCGACTTCAAAGTTCTTCCACCAGATATTAGTGGCCGCAGTAAAATCGTCTTCATTATTCGCATCTAAATAGGCGGTATTCAGGTTAAAGATAACGCCATTATCGGGATCAGTTTTGGTATTATCCCAGGTCATGGTTAAACCATAACCGGTACGATCAGACTGATCGACAAACTCGCCTTTGCTGTTGGTATAACCGTAAGCATTGTTGACCACGTTCGATTCCATCGCCGCAGAGAACGAGAGCTCGGACGTCGGTTTCCAGTTCACGACCGGGCGCAGATAGACCACGTTTTTATCGTTTTCCATCTTACGACCATGATAGGTGCGGCCATCCGTCTGGACGTTATCACCGTCGGCAAACAGGGTAGTACCGTCTTCAATCAACGAGTTCAGTTCGAAGTACCAGTTATCAACCTGCTTGCTCATCAGGAAGTTGCCGCCCGCATCGGAACGACCGCGGCCTTCTTTCATCATATAGATATAGCCCTGACCGTCGGTGTACAGGTCGTTGGCGGTATTACCAGAATGCTCGACGAAGGTATCCTGGTTGAGCGGGAACATATCGGCGGCTTCAAAACGACCAACCTTAATTTTCCAGTCGTTTTCTTCACCGAAGTGGAAGTATGAATCATCGAGGTTCATGCTGCCGTACATATCAGCCAGCGGCTGGATGGAGAAGCCAGCGAATTGGCCGTTATCCAGCTTCCGCATGCCGTCAAAACCGATCAGGATACGGCCATCCATATCCCACGTCCCGATAGATTTATCTTCATTGAGCTTGGTCAGCGTGCCGCGGCGGCTCTCGCCATCCATGTTGAATTCCACATCGCCGTAGATTTTCAGGTCGCCATACCCGGTCAGCTGAAGATTGGGCATCGTGGCGTTTTTCTTCGTCTCTTCCACAGGGGTCTGGCCGTTTACCGGCGTATTGCCCTGCGCTGTCTTAATTTCTTTAATCTCTGCTGCCTGCTGCACCTGCAGGTCCTGAACTTTTTGTTCAGCCCGATCGGCGCGGCTTTCTGCGGCTTCCAGACGAGATTCTAACTGTTCCAGTCGCTGTTCCAACGTCATCTTCGTTGTTTTAGCGAAACCGGTATTGGCCACTAATAATAATCCAATAGCAATAGCTAGTGTCGATTTCTTCATTATTTACTTTCCTTGAAATAAATAACTACCTGGAAATCCCAAAAGAGATTTCACGCGCATTTGTATAACGGTGATGAATGTTTTATCATCCACTCAATAAAGGACATCAACCTTTAAAAAAAAGACACATTTCTTAATAGGCGGAAAAACACTAGCTAATATTCTTTAGCGCGTAAATAAGGGTCTTTGAAAGATCGTGAGCGAGATAACACTGAAAGAGAATAAAAGAGGAGTGCCGGATATTATTTATAATAAACAACCAATAGAAAAGACAAACAAATAGAAATTAAACATTATTTAAATAATATAGTTTATAGTGGTAGATAAAGAATTATATATACCTTCATCGCTGTACACTCAGTTTTGCTCTACCACCAGCACGCAGCCCTGGGTCACGATATATGTTCAATCGAACCCGGCGAATGGGGATGGAAGAGACGATCCACACCCGGCGGACAGGTGGCAAGTCACGTCGCCTGGCAGGCAGAAACGAAAAAAGCGCCCCAAGGGCGCTCTTTCGACAGTAGCTAATGGCTTATTTAGTCAGTTCAGCGGTCATATGCACGCGGTTACCGGTGTAAGCCTGGGTAATTTTGTAGGAGCTGGCGCCTGCTTGTTCGGCCTGAGCGGCAATTTTCGCTTCCGCGCCGTCGATGGTTGAGGCGGTTGCGGTCACTGTTTGCGCAGCGAAAGAACCAAAAGAAGCGGCCAGAGTCATAACTGCGACAAAAGTTTTGATGCTTTTCATGATATAAACCCTTTAATTTAGTTGTTTGGATAAGGCGTGTTGCCTTGATGAGATAAATATTAGGTCACATCTCTATCAACTAAAAGCGGAGTAATTTGTCGTTATTGTTCAAAATTTTTGACACGATATTTATCGCCTGTTACCGCTCCTCCCCACAATGATTTCCATAATAAAAACAACGGTCGATCACGATCACATTCCGATTAAAACAAGGTTTTACTTTCCTGAATAAACGAGGAAAGTATTAAGTGTCTAATAACAATATTAGTGTCTAGTGTCTAATTTATTTCGACGCTATTTTCTACTCTATGCAGGACATTGAATAAATGGCGCTGTCAGCAAAAGAAAAACTGTTCCATAAAATACTGACCCACTATGCGGAAAGCCCTTCAGGATTCACGGCTCAGGACTGCGCCGACTTTATGCAGGTGAACCGTAGCGTAATTAGCCATTATCTGAACAGGCTCTGCGATGACGGTCGCTTAAGTAAGGAGAATACCCGGCCGGTACGATTCTTTGTCCAGCGTAACGGGGCACCCACACCCTTGTCGTCCCGATTAGTGTCGAAAAAGACCGATGCCTTTATGCCGTTGATCGGTGCGCAAGGCAGCCTGGCTGAAGCCATTGCGCTGTGCCGCTCAGCGGTAGACTACCCAGGCGATGGCTTACCGATTTTACTCTCAGGGGAGAGCGGCGTAGGGAAAAGCCACCTCGCCTCACTTATCTACCAGTACGCTCTGGAACGCGGTGTCATCGCCGCCGATAAACCCTTCGTCGAACTGAACTGCGCCGATTATGCCAATAACCCAGAGCTACTTTCCGCCACGCTGTTCGGCTATACCCGCGGCGCGTTCACCGGCGCTGATCGCGATAAACGCGGCGCGTTTGACGACGCCGACGGGGGTTTCCTGTTCCTGGATGAAGTACATCGCCTGTCTGCGGAGAATCAGGAGAAGCTGTTCCTGTTTATGGATAAAGGCTATTTCTACCGGCTGGGCGATAACCGTACCCGTCACCCGGCTTCGCTGCGTTTTATCTTTGCCACCACCGAAAATATCGATACGGTACTGCTCAACACCTTCCGCCGCCGCATACCGGTGCGGGTGACGCTCCCCAATTTTATTTCACGTCCCCTGACCGAGCGGATTGCCCAGGTGAATCTGTTCCTGCGCCAGGAAGCGATCAGTCTGCGCAGGGATATTCATCTGGATAATCAACTCATGCACCGGCTTGTCACGTCGCCGGTGCGCGGCAATATTGGCGAGCTGAAAAATCAGGTCAAAGTGATGTGCGCCAGCGCCTGGAGCGATAATCGCGATGCGGACGTCATCGCACTACACAGTGCGCACCCTAGCGGAGAAATGCTGGTCATCTCCGCCGGCAAACAGGCAACCGAGCCGGATATCAACACGCTGCTACCCAAAGCGATGCACGATGACATCATTTTTCGCGAGTTTTGCCACAGTGGCAACGTCATGCTGTTGAACCGCAAAATTGAAAACCTGCTGACCACGGTAAACGGCGTTGTCTCTCAGGAGGCGCTGTATAGCGGTTACGTCTGGCAGAACACTATGCACGCCATCAATGAGCTGGAAAATCTGACCGGTGTTCCCTGCGGACAGGAGATCCGCAAAGCTATCTGGCTATGCCTGACCTATGCGCTACACACCCCTATACACACTGAGCAGGTCGATGAACTCCAGACCATTGCCGACTATGTCTCCGGGAAGGCGCGCCTGCTGGCGGAAGAGTGTATCAGTCTGCTGGCGAAACATGTGGTCAACACGCCTTTGCCGCTGTTGCTGCCTTTACTTAGCTGCATCTTCCATTCTCTGGCAGGTGAGGATTCGCCAATCCAGGGCATTATCGTCTCTCATGGGCGCTCCACCGCCTCAAGTATTGCCGGTATCGCCAACCAGTTAACCGGCGGTTACTACTTCAAAGCCTTTGATATGCCCAACGCCACCTCTACCCGTGAAATTATTGACCTGTTGATCGCTCACCTGTCGCGCCTCAGGCAGGGCGACGGCCTGATAATCCTCGTCGATATGGGGTCGCTCAAGGAGATCTACGAAGAAATTAAACTGCATCTGCACGGCGAACTGCTGGTGATTAACAACGTCAGTACCGCCATGGCGCTGGATATCGCAGCTAAGATTCAGGATAAGCTGTCTATGGAGGCGATTATCGAGGGGGCAAAGGGTGCGTATGACGTGGAAACGCGCTACTACGCTGGAATGCTCCCAGGCAATAAAATCATTATCTCCTGCATATCTGGCGAAGGCATTTCGCGCAAGCTGAAAGATATTGTCCAGCGCTACCTGGTACAGGATGAGATCGATATCCTCACGATGGAATATGACGATCTGAAATGGAAAATCGCCCGCGCCGACCCGGCATTGAACGGCACGCGGCTGATCATTACAACCACCGATCTTGAAGCGGGTTATATCCCGCTGATTAGCGTTGAACAGCTGATTAAAGAAAAAACCCAGGTGCTAAAACGCGACTACTTCAACGGCTTGCTGATGGACGGCGGGCTGGAACCCATGGTCGAGGAAGTGGTGAAGTTGTTTACCGTTGAGGGCGTCGCCAGCCGCCTGAATTTCCTCAACCCGGTGGTGATTATTGATGAAGTAGAAGCTGTGATTAAACAGTATGAAGCGTTCTACAAAATTCATTTTGAAAGCTATCTACGCATTAACTTATTTATGCACATCGCGCTGATGATTGAACGCGTGATGGTCAACAACGGCGTTCGTCATCGCGAAGAGGCGCAGTTGACGCTTGAACAACAAGCTTTTGTCGCCGTGCATGACACCTTCTTCCAGGCGCTAAACCGTAAGTACAACATCACGCTGCCGCTCACCGAGGTGCTGATGATTTATGAAATCATGGAACCGTGGATTGCGGCCGACTCCCTCAGCTAAATGCGCTGCCAGCGCAGGCTGGCAGACGCTTCGACACTCCCCTTACAGCCGTTTTCGACACGATTACAACGTGCAGACACTACATTATTTACTAATAAAATCATAAAGATAAAAACATGGCACGGCGGTTGCAATATTCTCAACAGATACCAAAAAAACGAAGGAATACGCAATGCGAGAGATGTACATCGCAACCCACGGGCGCTATGCGGAAGGGATAATCTCGGCGCTGAACCTGCTGGTTGGCGACGATCACGGCGTAACACCCATCTGCGCCTACTGCGGCGAAATTGGCTCCACAGCCGAATTGGCGGTGCGCTTTGAGGCCATCGCCCAACAGGCGGCCAGCCGGGGAAGAGAGCTGGTGCTGTTTACCGATATGCCCGGCGGGAGCGTCAACAACACCGCCGTACAGATGCTGGTCAAATACCCGCATGTTCATGTTATTAGCGGCGCCAATCTGATTATGCTGATGGAGTTCTGTCTCTCTGAACATACCGATACTCCATCACGCCTGCAGGACGCCATCACCGCCGCCAGCGGCGCGATGCAGTACATGAACGTGCAGCCAGAAATTATCGCCGCTCGCCAGACCATACAGCCAGCCGTTGACGATGATATCGACGACTTTTTTGCCGCGGAGACACAACCATGACCGTTGCGCTGGAAACGCTCGACAGCCGCTATCTTGCACCACAGCCGTGTTTAGACTCTCGCTGGCTGAGCGAAGCACTCCGCGAAGTGCTTGCCAAAGTTGACGAGATGATGCCGCGTTTTACCATGACTTTTCCCGCAGCCAGCGCGACTGATGGTCACTACCCGGCAGTAGAGAAGGTCGACTGGACCGAAGGATTCTGGACCGGCATGCTGTGGCTGGCCTGGGAAGTGACCGGCGATGATAAATACCGCACGGTGGCGGAGGGTCTGCTCGACAGTTTTGAAGAGCGCCTTGATAAGCAAATTAAAGTCGATACCCACGACCTGGGTTTTCTCTATTTGCTCTCTTGCGTTAACGCCTGGAAGCTCACCGGCAACCTCCGCGCTCGCAGCCTGGCGCTACGCGCCGCAGAGCTACTGTACCGTCGCTTTAATGAAACGGCAGGCGTGATTCAGGCCTGGGGCGATCTCAACGACCCGGCGCGTCAGGGTCGCATGATTATCGACTGCAATCTCAACGTGCCGTTACTGTTCTGGGCCGCCAACGAAACGGGCAATGCCGCGTGGCGCGAAGCCGCTACGCGTCATCTGGCGCAGGCCGTTCGTTATCTGGTTCGTGAGGATGCTTCCAGCTTCCACACCTTCTACATGGACGTGCACAGTGGCCAGCCGCTGCGTGGCGATACTCATCAAGGGTTTAGCGATAGCTCCTGCTGGGCACGCGGCCAGGCCTGGGGGATTTACGGCTTTGCGCTGGGATTCCGTCATACCGGCGATACCACTCAGCCAGAGCTGGCGCGGAAGCTGGCGCACTATTTTCTCAACCGTCTGCCGGAAGATTTTGTCTGCTACTGGGACCTGATCTTCACCCCGCAGGACAACGCTCCGCGCGATACGTCTGCCGCCGCAGTCGCCGCCTGCGGTCTGGCGGAGTTGCTGACGCTGCTGCCGCTAACCGATCCACTACGCTCCGCCTATAACAACGCCATCGAACTGATGATGCGCAATTTACGCGAGCGCTATTTTGCCCACACGCAGGACGGCCTGCTGCGTGAAGGCGTTTATAACTTTGGCCGCAACATGGGCATTAACGAACCTAACCTCTGGGGCGATTACTTCTATTTCGAAGCCCTGGTTCGCCTTTCCCGCGTCTGGACACCCTACTTTTGCTAACTGGAGCTACACATGATTTCTTTAGTACGAATTGACGATCGCTTGATTCACGGCCAGGTTGCCGTGGTCTGGACCAAGCACCTCGGCGTAAACCGCATCCTGGTCGCCAACGATCAGATAGTGAATAACGAAGTGCAGAAGATGTCGCTGCGCATGGCGGCCCCTGATACCGCCAAGTGCGCCATTATGGCGGTCAAAGACGCAGGCGATATCCTCAATGACCCGCGCTCCGAGGCCGTGAAAATTATGGTGATCGTTAACAATGCCGCCGACGCGCGTCGACTGGTCGAGCAGGTTGAGGGGATAAAAACCCTGAACGTCGCCAACTTTGGGCGCATTACGGACAATCTGGCGGCGAAAAAACGCATTAGCGACACCGTGTACGTTACACCGGAAGATGTCGCCGATTTTCATGCCATCGCCGCACGCGGCGTGAAGGTGGAATACCAGGTTCTGCCATCTCATCCGGTGAAAAACCTGATTGAGATGCTGGATAACGCTGCTAGCTAAGCGAGGTCGCTATGTTAACGTCTGCACTGCTTGTCGCGCTGGTGATGTATATCGCCAAGTTCGCTGACCACACGTTAGGCCAGCCGCTGATTGAACGGCCGCTAATCTGCGGCGCGATGGTCGGCTTTGTGCTGGGTGATTTTCAGCAGGGGATCATCATCGGCGCGACGCTGGAACTGATTTTTCTCGGCACCATCACCATTGGCGGCTCGGTACCGGCCGATCTGGCTGTCGGCTCGGTTCTGGCAACCGCCTTTACCATTTTGACGAAAGCGGAACCTGCCGTCGCCGTCGCGCTTGCACTGCCCATCAGCCTGCTGGCGGTCTTCGTTTACCAGGTTCTGAAGCTGGTTTATACCGCGCTGGTCGAGAAATATGACGCCTTGCTTGAAGAGGGGCGCGACCGCGCCGCGCTCGGCATCACGCTCGGGATGACCATGTTCTACGGCGTGCCGTTCGCGGTGCTGGCCTTCTTCGGCATTCTGTTCGGCACCGACGTGATCCGCAGCCTGGTCGAAAGCATTCCGGATACCGTGATGCGCGGGATGACGGCGGTGGGCGGTATTCTGCCTGCGTTGGGCTTCGCCATCTTGTTAAAGGCGCTGTGGAACCGAAATATTGCCGCATTCTTCTTTATCGGCTTCGCCATGGCGGCTTATCTGCAACTGCCGATTATGGGCATCGCGATTATCGCCGCTTCCGTTGCCGTTTATCTCTGCTTCAACGAATTCAACCAGTTGAAAGCCAATAAACACGCCACCACTGCCGCAAGCGCGTCGGTTGATGATAAGGACGGGTTCTTCAATGACTGATATCCACAACAGCGCAGTAAGCGCAGGCGACGACAGCAAGAACGAAAAAAAGATGTTCCGCCAGCTGTTCTTCCGCCAGTTCCAACTGCTGGGCTCCATGAACTTCACCCGAATGGAGGGGTTGAGCTACGGCTGGATTCTGGCGCCGCTGCTCAAGAAAATCTACACCGGCAACCCGCACGGTTACGTGGAGTCACTAAAACGTAACAGCCAATTCTTCAATACCAACCAGCATCTGGCGCCATTCATTATGGGCCTGACGCTATCGATGGAAAAAGAGAACGCCGCGAACCCTAATTTTGATACCTCCAGTATTAACGGCATCAAAGTGGCTTTAATGGGGCCGTTCGCGGGCGTCGGCGATTCATTCTTCTATGGCGTGCTACGCATCATCGCCACGGGGATTGCTATCGGCCTGGCCTCACAGGGAAACCCGCTAGGGCCACTGCTGTTCCTGCTGATTTACAACATCCCGAGCTACCTGCTGCGCTACTACGGCGGGGTAATGGGCTACCGGCTAGGTTCGAAGTATATCGCCGAAGCCACGCAGTCCGGCTTGCTCTCGTGTATCACCAAAGCCTCAGCCATGATGGGTCTGATGATGGTAGGCGCGATGAGCGCCAGCATGGTGAAATTTACCACCACCTTTAAAACCACCATCGCCGGACAGCCTTTCGTATTGCAGGAGATCCTCGACAAAATCTGCGTCGGGCTCATTCCACTGCTGCTGGTGTTGGGATGCCTGAAGCTGTTGAATAAAAAGGTGAGCCCAAACAAGGTGCTGATTATGCTAATCGTCTTTGGCTTTGCCGCCGCAGGCGTTGGGATTATTTAACCGCGGCCCCCATTATTGGGGGCCTGTTAACAACAGGATATCCAATGAAGAAAGCGCTCACCTGTTGTGCGTTAGCGTTGGCTCTCACAAGCCTGAGCAGCATGGCAAAGCAAGACAAAATGGCAGTAATCGATGATCAAATCGCGTCCTGGGTCGCCCAACACAACCACTCAGGCGCGGCGATTATTATCGTTAAAGATGATAAGCCCATTTTTGAGAAATATTACGGCGGCTACACCTCACAGACTGAGGTTCATATTGCTTCGGCAGGGAAATGGCTGGCTGCCGCAACTATCGCCTCTCTCGTTGATGACGGCGTTCTTTCCTGGGACGATCCGGTCAGAAAGTGGTTACCTGCTTTTACCGATTCCAAAGGTGATGCCACCCTACGCCAACTCTTTTCACATACCTCAGGCTACCCAGACTATCAGCCTGCCAATAAGCCAGAAGATCACTATCAAACGCTAACAGAATCCGTTGCTCATATTTTACCCCTGCCATCCGTTAACCCACCAGGCACGACATTCAATTACGGTGGACTCGCGATGCAGGTTGCCGGGCGCATGGCCGAAGTCGCCAGCGGAAAATCGTGGGAATCTCTGTTTCAGGAACATATTGCCCAACCACTCGGTATGACCCACACCGGATTCACCCCAGTGAGTGAGGAGCAAGGATTTAGCCCAATGCTCGCTGGCGGGGCAAGAACAACGCTTGCAGACTATCGACGCTTTCTCCAGATGGTTGCCCATAATGGGCAATTTGAAGGCCGGCGAATTCTGAGCACAGCTGCGATTACCATGATGCAGAGCGATCAGCTCCAGGGCGCTAAAATATTGCCTGGCGCGGTCAATCGCTATGTGCAGGATGTTCGGGGACAAGCCCGGAATGATATCTATGGACTTGGCGAATGGCGGGAACAGGTCGACAACCAGGGCCGTCCGCTACTCATCAGTAGCCCAGGTTGGGCGGGCAGCTATCCCTGGATTGATAAGACCAATAATAGCTATGGCGTAATATTGGCAAAAGTGAATCTGTCGGTGGCACACAAAACAGGTTTTAATAGTTTTTATGCTGGACCGCAGCTTATTCCAGCTATTCGCGAGGCGCTCGCGACCCAGTAACGAAAAAAGCGCCCAAGGGCGCTCTTTCGACAGTAGCAGATAGCTTATTTGGTCAGTTCTGCGGTCATATGAACGCGGTTACCGGTGTAAGCCTGGGTAATTTTGTAGGAGCTGGCGCCTGCTTGTTCGGCCTGAGCGGCAATTTTCGCTTCCGCACCGTCAATGGTTGAGGCGGTTGCGGTCACTGTTTGCGCAGCGAAAGAACCAAAAGAAGCGGCCAGAGTCATAACTGCGACAAAAGTTTTGATGCTTTTCATGATGTAAACCCTTTAATTTAGTTGTTTGGATAAGGCGTGCTGCCTTGATGTGATAAATATTAGGTCGCATCTTGATCAACTAAAAGCGGAATGATTTGCATTTGTCTTTCAAATTTTTTGAGATAACGATATGCAGCTGAATCAGCAGTTACTGACGAGTCGTAAAAAGTCGCAGAGCGCGGGCGCCTGGCTGCTGCATCAGGGCGAGGTGCAAAGCCATTTTTACTATTTACATCAGGGTGTTGTGCGGGCGGTTTATCACTCCGATCGGGGCGTGGAGCGCGTAAAAGAGTTCTATTTCCCAGGGGAATGCTGCTTTTTATACCTTAACTGGCTGACGGCAACGCCGGCGGATTATAGTCTGCAGATGGTCACCGCGGGCGAAACCAGTGACATTCCGCTCTCCTTTTTCGAGGCTGCTGAAAACCAGGAGTTCAAGATGCAACTCCTCATTCAGCAGTTGATCTACAAAGAAAAGAAGGAACAGATGCTGTTGCTCAACACGCCAGAACAACGCTACCGCTACGTCCAGACTCAGTTCCCACACTGGGAATCACAGCTAACGCAACGGGATCTCGCTAGCTATATCGGTATCACCCCCGTCAGCCTTTCACGTATTCGCCAGCGTCTTAACAAAAGTTAACGCGAGGCCGGCTTAAGCCCATTATGGTGAAGCCATTGATTTGCGAAATGGCTGCCGTGATGACCACTTTCCTGTTTTCCCAGATACTTGCAAGCGTCAGCTTTGCGCTTGATATTACTGCTTTTCATTTTCATCGTCGGGCGAAAACGCTGACGGTACTTGCCTGCTCCACCGGTCTGCTGGCATGGCACTTTTATCTTTTGCAACAGCCTGTTGCTGCCGTGTTGATGGCGATTGCGGCCTGCCGCTTTGCGATCGCTGTCGTTACGCTTCGTCTGTGGGTGATGTGGGGATTTATGGTGGTGTCGATGGCCTGTAGCGCCTACTTCTGGCAGGGAACAGCAAGCCTTTTGCCGCTGATGGGTAGCCTGCTGATGACCTTTGCCGCGTTTCAAGGTCAGAGTTCCAGGCTACGCGGATACACGCTATGCGGCAGCGTTTGTTGGCTACTGAACAACATAATGGCGGGATCGCCGGTCGCTGCGATCATGGAGCTCGCGTTTTCAGGCAGTATTCTGCTGGCGGCTTGGCGGCATTACTCCGCAACCAGACGTTCCGGATGGGTATAAATCGTCGCTCTTCCCGGCTTGCAGAAGCCTACCAGCGTCAGATTGCAGCGTTCAGCCACTTCGACCGCCAGCGTTGTGGCGGCAGAGACGGCGAACAGAATTTCGACGCCGCACATCGCAGACTTTTGCACCATTTCATAGCTGGCGCGGCTGGAAACCAGCGCGGCTCCCTGCTGCCACAGCGCGCCTTCTTTCGCGCGGCGCCCCAGCAGTTTATCCAGCGCCACGTGACGACCGACATCTTCATGGCCGCCCACCAGCTCGCCGGAGGGCATAATCCATGCCGCCGCGTGCGTACAGCCCGTTTCACGGCCAACGGGCTGGACGTCATCTAAATGTCTGAGCGCGTAATCGAGATGAGCCAGATCGAACGTCTGGCTAAAGGGCAGCGGTTTTATCGGCCTGCCAATATCGTTGAGTTGCTCAACGCCGCACACGCCGCAGCCCGTACGACCAGCCAACGCCCGACGACGCTCTTTCAGCCCCATAAAGCGGCGGCTGGAAAGCTCGATGCGAACTTCCATGCCATTACAGGCAGGGACAACATCCATACCGAAGATTTCCCGGGGATGTTCAATGATGCCTTCCGACAGCGAAAAGCCGATCGCAAAGGCTTCAAGATCTTTTGGCGTCGCCATCATCACGACGTGAGAGATGCCGTTGTAGACCAGCGCAACGGGAACTTCTTCGGCAAGAATATCCTGTGTGGGTTGCATAATTTGTGGCCTTCTGAAGACGGTACGCTCGGCTGCGCCAACCAGCTGTAACGAGGGCTCGACTTCATCTTTAACATTAAACACGGCAAATACTCTGAACGGCGTAAAAATAAGGGGCGTCTATTCCATCACAACATCAGGGAATTGAGGCTTATTATGGATCAAGTTTGTGGTGCAATAACGCACAATCTTGATTTATTTCGCCGCACATTGCGCCAGACCGGCCGATTAATCCCTTATGGTTAAAGTCATTGAGCACGCGCCCAGGCGAGATTTGATTTCGGCTAAATTGCGATCGATATCACAGTTCAATGTTAATGCATACAAAATCAATTCACCTGCCATTAACCGCGTTAGAACAAGCCTACCGATAATGTGGTATTCTGGATCAAAGCCCTCCTGGAACTGAGGGCATCGTATTATTCAGCATCTTTGCCGCCATCTGGCGAAGAACAACTACAAGCAATGACAATGTCGAAACAAGGAGTGAACCATGCAGGTCAGCAGAAGGCAGTTCTTTAAGATCTGCGCTGGCGGTATGGCAGGAACCACGGCAGCAGCACTGGGCTTTGCCCCGAGCATCGCACTCGCGGAAACACGGCAGTATAAATTGCTGCGTACCCGTGAGACCCGTAACACCTGCACTTACTGCTCTGTCGGCTGTGGGCTTTTAATGTATAGCCTCGGCGACGGCGCAAAAAATGCGAAAGCCTCGATTTTCCACATCGAAGGGGATCCAGATCACCCGGTAAACCGTGGTGCATTGTGTCCGAAAGGCGCAGGTCTGGTGGACTTTATCCACTCCGAAAGCCGTCTTAAATATCCTGAATATCGCGCACCTGGTTCTGATAAATGGCAGCAAATCAGCTGGGAAGAAGCGTTCGACCGTATCGCTAAGCTGATGAAGGCTGACCGCGATGCCAACTTCGTCGAGAAAAACGATGCCGGCACCACCGTTAACCGCTGGCTCACAACCGGTATGCTGTGTGCCTCGGCGTCCAGCAACGAAACCGGCTATTTAACCCAGAAATTTACGCGTGCACTCGGTATGCTCGCGGTCGACAACCAGGCGCGTGTCTGACACGGACCAACGGTAGCAAGTCTTGCTCCAACATTTGGTCGCGGTGCGATGACCAACCACTGGGTCGACATCAAGAACGCCAACCTCATTGTGGTGATGGGCGGTAATGCCGCTGAAGCTCACCCGGTCGGGTTCCGCTGGGCGATGGAAGCCAAAATTCACAACGGCGCTAAGCTGATTGTTATCGATCCCCGCTTTACGCGTACCGCGTCGGTGGCGGATTTCTATGCCCCAATTCGTTCCGGTACCGACATTACCTTCCTGTCGGGCGTGATGCTGTACCTGTTGAACAACGAAAAATTCAACCGTGAGTATACCGAGGCGTATACCAACGCCAGCCTTATCGTGCGCGAAGACTTTAGCTTCGACGACGGTCTGTTTAGCGGTTACGACCCGGAAGCACGCAAGTACGATAAGACATCCTGGAACTACGAGCTGGATGAAAACGGTCACGCGAAACGGGATACCACCCTCACCCATCCGCGTTGCGTCTGGAATCTGCTGAAACAGCATATTTCCCGCTACACGCCGGAAATGGTTGAGAAGATCTGCGGTACGCCAAAAGCTGACTTCCTGAAAGTCTGCGAATACATCGCCGAAACCAGCGCCCACGACAAAACCGCCTCGTTCCTTTATGCACTGGGTTGGACGCAGCACTCCATCGGCGCGCAAAACATCCGTACCATGGCGATGATTCAGCTGCTGCTGGGCAATATGGGGATGGCTGGCGGCGGCGTAAACGCCCTGCGCGGACACTCGAACATTCAGGGGCTGACCGACTTAGGCTTACTGTCACAGAGTCTGCCGGGCTATATGACGCTGCCGAGCGAAAAACAGGCTGACCTGCAAACCTATCTGACCGCCAACACGCCAAAACCGCTGCTGGATGGCCAGGTTAACTATTGGGGCAACTATCCGAAATTCTTCGTCTCAATGATGAAGTCTTTCTACGGGGATAAAGCCACGGCGGAAAACAGCTGGGGCTTTGACTGGCTGCCAAAATGGGACAAAGGCTACGACGTTCTTCAATACTTCGAGATGATGAATCAGGGCCTGGTCAATGGCTATATCTGCCAGGGCTTCAACCCGGTTGCCTCATTCCCGAACAAAAACAAGATTGTCGCCTCGTTGTCGAAACTGAAGTACCTGGTGACTATCGATCCGCTCAACACCGAAACCTCGACCTTCTGGCAGAACCATGGCGAGTCGAACGATGTTGATCCGTCGAAAATCCAGACCGAAGTGTTCCGCCTGCCTTCCACCTGCTTTGCCGAGGAGAACGGTTCTATCGTTAACTCCGGACGCTGGCTGCAGTGGCACTGGAAAGGTGCGGATGCCCCGGGGGATGCGGTCACCGACGGTGAAATCCTCGCCGGTATCTTCATGCGTCTGCGTAAGATGTACGCCGAAGAAGGCGGCCCGGCGCCAGAGCCGGTGCTGAATATGACCTGGAACTACTCGACGCCAAATGAACCGGCTTCCGAGGAAGTGGCGATGGAGAGCAACGGTAAGGCGCTGGCCGATATTATCGACCCGGCGACCGGTGCGGTTATCGTGAAGAAAGGCCAACAGCTCAGCTCGTTTGCCCAACTGCGTGACGACGGGACAACCGCCAGCGGCTGCTGGATCTTCGCCGGTAGCTGGACGCCTGAAGGCAACCAGATGGCGCGCCGCGATAACGCCGACCCATCCGGCCTTGGCAACACGCTGGGCTGGGCCTGGGCGTGGCCGCTCAACCGCCGTATTCTGTATAACCGCGCTTCCGCTGACCCGCAGGGCAACCCGTGGGATCCAAAACGCCAGCTCCTGAAATGGGACGGCGCGAAGTGGGGCGGCGTGGATATTCCGGACTACAGCGCTGCGGCGCCGGGCAGTAACGTCGGGCCGTTCATCATGCAGCCGGAAGGGATGGGTCGCCTGTTTGCCCTCGACAAGATGGCAGAAGGTCCGTTCCCGGAACACTATGAGCCGTTTGAAACGCCGCTGGGGACTAACCCGCTGCACCCGAACGTCATTTCCAACCCTGCCGCCCGTATCTTTAAAGGCGACAAGGAAGCGTTGGGGAAAGCGGATAAATTCCCGTACGTCGGTACCACCTATCGTCTGACCGAACACTTCCACTACTGGACTAAGCATGCGCTGCTTAACGCCATTGCGCAGCCGGAACAGTTTGTAGAGATCGGTGAAAAGCTGGCAGATAAGCTCGGCATCGCTCACGGCGATACCGTCAAAGTCTCCTCCAACCGTGGCTATATTAAAGCTAAGGCGGTGGTGACCAAGCGTATCCGCACGCTGAAAGTTGACGGTAAGGATATCGATACTATCGGTATTCCAATCCACTGGGGCTACGAAGGCGTAGCGAAAAAAGGCTTTATTGCCAATACGTTGACGCCATTCGTCGGCGATGCGAACACGCAAACGCCGGAGTTTAAGTCCTTCCTCGTGAACGTGGAAAAGGTGTAACGGAGACGACCTATGGCTTATCAATCGCAAGATATTATTCGTCGTTCCGCCACTAACGGTTTCACTCCCGCGCCGCGCGCGCGGGATCACCAGGAAGAGGTGGCAAAGCTTATCGACGTTACTACCTGCATCGGCTGTAAGGCCTGTCAGGTGGCGTGCTCGGAGTGGAACGACATCCGTGATGAAATCGGCAGCAACGTCGGGGTGTACGATAACCCCGCCGATCTGACCGCTAAATCCTGGACGGTCATGCGCTTCTCGGAAGTGGAGCAAAACGACAAACTGGAATGGCTGATCCGTAAGGATGGCTGCATGCACTGCGCTGACCCAGGCTGCCTGAAGGCCTGCCCATCGGAAGGCGCAATCATTCAGTATGCCAACGGTATCGTCGACTTCCAGTCCGAGCAGTGCATTGGCTGCGGCTACTGCATCGCTGGTTGCCCGTTCAACGTCCCGCGTCTTAACCCGGAAGACAATCGCGTCTACAAATGTACGCTGTGCGTCGACCGCGTGACCGTGGGGCAAGAACCGGCCTGCGTGAAAACCTGCCCAACCGGCGCTATCCACTTTGGTTCCAAAGAGGATATGAAAACGCTGGCGGGCGAACGCGTGGCCGAACTGAAAACCCGTGGTTACGACAATGCAGGGCTGTACGATCCGGCCGGCGTTGGCGGTACGCACGTGATGTACGTACTGCACCATGCTGACAAGCCGAATCTGTACCATGGCCTGCCGGAAAACCCGGAAATCAGCGCTACCGTGAAATTCTGGAAAGGCGTCTGGAAACCGTTAGCCGCTATCGGCTTTGCCGCCACGTTCGCCGCGAGCGTCTTCCACTACGTCGGGGTCGGTCCGAACCGTGCGGAAGAGGAAGAGGATAATCTTGATGAAGAGAAAGACGAGGTGCGCAAATGAAAAGACGTGACACCATCGTGCGCTACACGGCGCCGGAACGCATCAACCACTGGGTCACCGCCTTCTGCTTCATACTGGCGGCGGTGAGCGGGCTGGGCTTTTTCTTCCCGTCCTTCAACTGGTTGATGCAAATCATGGGCACTCCGCAGCTGGCGCGCATTCTGCACCCGTTTGTCGGCGTTATCATGTTTGCGTCGTTTATCATCATGTTTTTCCGCTACTGGCACCATAATCTAATCAATCGGGATGATATCTTTTGGGCGAAGAATATTCGTAAGATCGTCGTCAACGAGGAAGTAGGTGACACCGGGCGTTATAACTTCGGCCAGAAATGCGTATTCTGGGCGGCGATTATCTTCCTGGTACTGCTGCTGGTAAGCGGTGTGATTATCTGGCGTCCGTACTTTGCGCCTGCTTTCTCAATCCCGGTGATCCGATTTGCGCTAATGCTGCATTCATTTGCCGCAGTGGCGTTAATTGTGGTTATCATGGTGCATATTTACGCCGCCCTTTGGGTGAAAGGCACCATTACCGCGATGGTGGAAGGATGGGTTACCAAATCGTGGGCGAAGAAACATCACCCGCGCTGGTACCGTGAAGTCCGCCAGAAACAGGAAAAGTCATCTGAATGAGTATTCGCATAATCCCGCAAGATGAGCTGGGTTCGAGCGAGAAACGTACGGCGGAAGTCATTCCGCCGTTGTTGTTCCCCAGACTCAAGAACCTCTACAATCGTCGCGCCGAGCGTCTGCGCGAGCTGGCAGAGAACAACCCGCTGGGCGACTACCTGCGCTTTGCGGCGCTGATTGCCCACGCACAGGAAGTGGTTCTGTACGACCATCCGCTGCGGATGGATCTGAGCGCGCGTCTTAAAGAGGCAAACGACCAGAGCAAGCCGCCGCTGGATATCCACGTTCTACCGCGCGATAAACACTGGCATACGCTGCTGCACTCCATGATTGCTGAACTGAAGCCGGAAATGAGTGGCCCAGCGCTGGCGGTTATCGAGAATCTGGAGAAAGCCTCCGAACAGGAGCTGGAGCAAATGGCCAGCGCGCTGTTTGAATCGGATTTCTCATCCGTCAGCAGCGATAAAGCGCCGTTCATCTGGGCCGCCTTGTCACTCTACTGGGCACAGATGGCGAGCCTGATTCCAGGTAAAGCCCATGCAGAATACGGCGAACAGCGTCAGTACTGCCCGGTGTGTGGCTCAATGCCGGTTTCCAGCATGGTGCAAATTGGCACCACTCAGGGGCTGCGCTATCTGCACTGCAACCTGTGTGAAACCGAGTGGCATGTCGTGCGCGTGAAGTGCAGTAACTGCGAACAAAGTCGCGACCTGCACTACTGGTCTCTGGATAATGAGCAGGCTGCGATTAAAGCCGAAAGCTGTGGCGACTGCGGCACCTACCTGAAGATTCTGTATCAGGAAAAGGACCCGAAAGTGGAAGCCGTGGCTGACGACCTCGCCTCACTGGTGTTGGACGCGCGGATGGAGCAGGAAGGGTTCGCCCGTAGCTCTATCAACCCGTTCCTGTTCCCGGGGGAAGGGGAGTAAGTTCTCTGGTAAAACCGGGCGGTCATCCCTGCCCGGTTTACAATGCGTAAGGCACTATCACGCCAGGTAGCCCGGCAAAATCCTTTGTATTACGCGTGACCAATTCTCTTCGGTGTATATGCGCAGTGGCCAGAATGATGGCATCCGGCAGCTTCATGCCATATTCCTGCCTCAGGTTGACACTCTTTTCGGCAATCTCTGGCGATATCTCTATGACCTCAAAAGCATTCAGGGCCATTCTTGTGCGCCGCTCCTGATGAAATCGCTTTGCGCCCACCATCACCTCCATCCAGGTAATCAAGCTAATAGCATGCTGCGGCGGATACAAATCCAACGTATTTTTAGCTTCAACCCGGCCACTAAACAGATCGATTAAAATATTAGTATCAAAGATGACGGGACCGTTCATCGCGTCCACTCCTCGCGGAGTTTTCTTTCGAATTCAACGCCATCGTCTTCACATTCTTGCCAAATGCCAAGCGCGCCGGCGATAGCCTGTTCAGCCTGATTTTGTTTCTCCAGATACATTTCTACCGCTTCACGTAGCAGTTCCGCACGTGGCATATTCCGCTGCTGCTTGAGCTCATCGAGACGCCTGATCACCTCATCTGATAAATCGAGAAGTATTCTGCCCATATCCCTTTCCGCCATCATGCTCATATATACCTCCAGTATATCATCCATGCTCAATAAGTGAACAAAATACACGCAGTTCGCTAAACGTGACACTCTCATTTTGTAGAAATAATCGTTTTTGCGAGCGGCTATCCAGAATAATGCTGCAACTTTATTTACCCGTTTCTCTTCTCATTAAACCAGGTTATAAACTGTACATACATACAGCCTTAGGAGCCTTATATGCCACTGGAAAAAGGAATTGCGGAACTGGTTGCCGGGTTTATCGCTGCGGGCCGCCCCTCTTCACGAGAGCAGAGTATTGATGATCGGAGGGCGGGCTATATTGCCAGCACGTCGCTGGCGGGCGAGAAAGAGATTCGCGTAAAATCGGAAGATATCGTGCTGGAAGGGATGACATTTCGCGTCGTTTCGCCGCTAAACGCATCCGGTTCGCTACCCTGTATCCTCTACTATCACGGCGGCTGTTTTGTTAGCGGCGGCTTTCTGACTCATGACCTCCAGCTACGGCAACTGGCCTGGAAAAGCGGCTGTAGAGTGATTGCCATTCAGTATCGTCTTGCGCCAGAGCACACCTTCCCTGCGGCTCATGACGACGCTGAACGTGGGGCCAATATCGTCCATCAATACGCGGAGCAGTTAGGCATCGATCGTGAACGTATCACGCTTGCTGGCGACAGCGCAGGCGGGCACCTGGCATTGGTCAGCGCGCTACGCCTGAAATCAACCGCCCAATGGTCTCCGGCGAAGCTGCTGCTGATCTACCCGATGCTTGACGCTACCGCCAGTTTCCCCAGCTATGCCAGCAACGGGCAAGACTACATCATCACCCGCGATACGCTGCTATCGGGTTTTGAAATGTATCTCCAGGATACCGACCTCCGCCACCCGGAAGCCAGTCCGATATGGCGTGAAGATTTTGCCGGTTTACCGCCGGTGCATATTCTCACCGCAGAGTTCGATCCACTGCGTGATGAAGGCGAAGCGCTATATCACCGCCTGAACGACCAGGGCGTGGCGTGTACTTGCCAGCGCTATCTCGGCGTTATCCACGGATTTTTCCAATTGGGCGGCGTGAGCAAGACGGCGCGGGACGCAATACGCGACGTGGCCTGGCGCGCGGCCACTCGTGAATAAATAGCATCAGGAGCGTGGGCTCTAAGCTACTCCTCTTCGTTGCCGCCTTCTTCGAAGGCGCCAAAAGGCTTAGCGGGAAGCACGATATAAGTGCCTTCAAATACCACGCCCGCTTTCTCATCACCGAACAGCTCAACCTGTAGCTGAACACGCGCTTTGCGGCCACGGGCCAGTCGGTCCAGGTCGCCGCTCAGCGAGCCCAGGTCGGCGATCGCCGTTGGTCTGCCGGCAATCGGCCGGCTATAGCGGATATGAGCATCGGCTAAGATAATCGTGCCGCCCAGATGGCGTTCACGCAGCATCAGCCAGATAAGGCCCCAGCCGGTCAGTGTCGCCAGCGAGAACAAGCTACCCGCGAACAGCGTGTGGTGTGGATTCTGGTTACCGGTTTCCGGCATGGTGGTGATAAATTTCTGCCCGGTGTACTGCTGAATGCGCACGCCCATCTTTTCGCTGAGCGGGATATGATCGTACCAGGCCTGCTGCAACTGCGCGCACCAGTCACCACGATGCAGAATATCGTCCAACGACGCCACCGGTTTAATCATCAGAAAGTGGCGCACCGGCGTGGTTTGCGGGGTGGTGATCTCCCCCTGGTTCACAAAGCCCAGCTTGGCGAAAAACGGCACGGCATCTTCACGTGCGCTACAGGTTACACGCTTCACGCCTTCCTGACGGGCGACAGATTCCAGCGTCATGGCGATCAGCGTGCCCAGGCCTTTGTCCTGCACTTCTGGATGGACAGCCATAAAACGAATCGACGCTTCGTTATCGGCGTTGATGTACAGTCGCCCGACAGCGACCAGCTTTCCCTGTTCATCCACCACCATCTGATGGTGCGCCATCGCGTCCCAGGCGTCTCGCTCGGACCCTTTTGGCTGATGCAACGGCTTACGCAGCATTTCCCAGCGAAACTGGTAGTATTCCTCTAACTCTTCTGCCGTTTGCGGTACTCGGAGATGGTACATAATCGCGCTCTCTTTTGCCCCCCGCGTTCTACCGGGAAGTGGGTTCATACCTGTAACCAGAATGTCACGGGGCCATCATTGACCAGTGACACCTGCATATCTGCAGCGAATCGTCCCGTTTGCGTGTTGATCTCCTGCTGGCGGCAGCGCTGCACAAAGTACTCATAGAGTTCTTCTGCACGATCCGGTGCCGCACCTTTGGAGAAACTCGGACGCATCCCGCGCTCGGTATCGGCCGCCAGCGTAAACTGTGACACCACCAGCACGCTGCCGCCGGCCTGCTGCACGTTCAGGTTCATTTTTCCGTCGGCATCGCTAAAAATACGGTAGCCGAGCACGCGCTCGCACAGGCGATTCGCTTTCTGTTCGTCGTCGTCTTTCTCTACGCCCAGTAGCACCAGGAGTCCTGGGCCAATCTCCCCCGTCACCTCGTCCGCCACGCTTACGCTGGCGCGGGTGACGCGCTGAATTAATGCAATCATGGTTCTTCTGCTTCTTGTTGTTCTGATTTCAGTTTTCGGTATTCACCGAGAGTGACAGTTATTTCTGCGCCAAGCAAGACGATACACCACGTCCAGTAGACCCAGACAAACAAAATGGGGATCACCGCCAGCACGCCGTAAATCAGCTGGTAAGAGGGAAATGCGGTGATATAGAGCGAGAAGGCTTTCTTACCAAGTTCGTGCAGCAGCGCGGCGACCAGCGCCCCGACAATCGCATCGCGATTCGGCACCTGAGTTGTCGGAACGATGCTGTAGAGCAGCCAGAAGGAAAGCCAGGAGAGCAGCAGCGGGAACAACCGCAGCAGGTTATCAATCACGCCGTGAAGCTCGCTGGCCCAGCGCAGCGAAAGCAGATATGAGCTAATTGCCAGGCTCACCCCCGCCAGCAGCGGGCCGAGGGTGAGAATCATCCAGTAGACCGCAAACGAGTAAAGATGCGGGCGCACACGCTTGCTACGCCAGATCGTGTTCAGGGCGCTGTCGATGGAGTACATCAACAGCAGCGCGGTAATGATCAGGCCACAGGCGCCAAACGCGGTCATTTTGTTGGAGTTGGCGACGAACTGCTCGATATAACGCTGAATAACGTCGCCGGTCGCGGGCAGGAAGTTGGCAAAAACGAAGTGGCGAATCTGTAGACTCACTTCCGAAAACATCGGAAAAGCCGCGAAAAGCGCGAAAATGACCGCCACCAGCGGCACAAGTGAAAGCAGCGACACGTAGGCCAGGTTGCCCGCCAGCGTCGTCATATTGTCTTCATCAATGCGCCGCCAGAGTATTTTGAACCACGCCACCAGCGGCCGGGTATATTTTTGATGACCGGTTTTTAGCATAACGTCTTCGTAAAATAATCGGGTAGGGTTTCACGCCCTGTCACCAGCACGCTGGTTATCCCCAACCGGCTAGCACCCTCTATATTATCGGCGTTATCGTCAAAAAAGACCGCATCGGCGGCGGAAAAACCTTCCAGTTCAAGTACGCGCTGGTAAATACGGGCCTCTGGTTTACGCATGCCCATCTCCTGCGAGAGGTAAACATGGTCAGCGGCAGCATAAATTTGCGGATATTCATCCGGCCAGAAAGTCGTGTGCAGCGCATTGGTATTCGAGAGTACTACCACCCGGTGTCCCTGCTCGCGTAGCGTCTTCATGATATCGATAACTTCGGGACGCAGTGCGACAAACACCGCCTGCCAGCCGTGGGCAAACTGCTCGTAACTCAGCGGAAGTTCCAGGTCGTGACACATCGCTTTCGCAAATGCTTCATCCGATATTTCACCGCGTTCGTGCTGGTGAAATGCCTCCCCCATAGTAAAGCGCTGCTTCAACTGCGCCAGCGGCACACGGGCAAGGTCGCTCCACGTTCCCAGAACACGGTTGAAATCAATGTCGACAATCACATTACCTAAATCAAAGATATAGAGCATTTTTGCCTCCGTTCACGCCGTGGAATTTTTACTGTAGCGGGAAAGGCGGGGTTTGACCATGAACAAAAGCGCGCTATCAGAAAAAGAAAAACCCCGCCATAAGGCAGGGTTTTGGTCACGGAAAAAAGAAGATTACTCTTCTTTCGCACCGCGCATTGCGCGACGACGATCGTTTTCCGTCAGGTGACGTTTACGGATACGAATAGACTGCGGAGTCACTTCGACCAGTTCGTCATCATCGATGAATTCCAGAGCTTGCTCCAGAGTCATGCGGATAGGCGGAACCAGAACAACCGCTTCATCCGTACCGGATGCACGCATGTTGGTCAGTTTCTTACCGGTCAGGCAGTTTACGGTCAGGTCGTTAGAACGGCTGTGAATACCGATGATCTGGCCTTCGTAAACTTCTGCACCGTGGCCCAGGAACAGCTTACCGCGATCCTGCAGGCTGAACAGTGCGAACGCAACTGCTTTACCCTGGCCGTTGGAGATCAGTACGCCGTTCTGACGCTGGCCCACTTCGCCCTGACGGATATCGTCATAGTGGCTGAAGGTGGAGTACAGCAGACCGGTACCAGAAGTCATGGTCATGAATTCTGAACGGAAGCCGATCAGACCACGGCTTGGGATCACGTAGTCGAGACGTACGCGGCCTTTACCGTCTGGATTCATGTTTTTCAGGTCGCCTTTACGCTCGCCCAGTGCCTGCATGACAGAACCCTGGTGCTGCTCTTCGACGTCCAGCGTTACGTTCTCGTATGGCTCTTGTTTGCGGCCATCGATTTCGCGGAAGATAACTTTCGGACGGGATACCGCCAGTTCGAAACCTTCACGACGCATGTTTTCAATCAGAACGGACAGGTGCAGTTCACCACGGCCAGAAACGCGGAACGCATCGGCGTCAGCGGTTTCTTCAACGCGCAGCGCTACGTTGTGCACCAGCTCTTTGTTCAGGCGGTCAAGGATCTGACGAGAGGTAACGAATTTACCTTCTTTGCCACAGAACGGAGAGGTGTTAACGCAGAAGAACATAGAAACGGTCGGTTCATCGACGGACAGTGCCGGCAGCGCTTCGACGTTCTGCGGATCGCAGATGGTGTCGGAGATGTTCAGCTCGCCCAGACCGGTGATGGCGATGATGTCGCCCGCTTCCGCGAGGGTGCTGTCGATACGTTCCAGACCCAGGTGAGTCAGCACTTTACCGACTTTACCGTTACGGGTTTTGCCTTCGCTATCGATGATAGTGATCTGCTGGTTCGGTTTCACTTTACCGCGTTTGATGCGGCCGATACCGATAACGCCAACGTAGTTGTTGTAGTCCAGCTGGGAGATCTGCATCTGCAGCGGACCATCAAGGTCTACGTCCGGCGCCGGTACATGGTCAACAATCGCCTGATACAGCGGGGTCATGTCTTCAGCCATGTCTTCGTGATCCAGACCCGCGATACCGTTCAGCGCCGAAGCGTAGATGATCGGGAAGTCCAGCTGCTCGTCAGTCGCGTCGAGGTTAACGAACAGGTCGAAGACCTGGTCAACAACCCAATCAGGACGCGCGCCCGGACGGTCAACCTTGTTGATGACAACAATTGGCTTCAGGCCGTGAGCAAATGCTTTTTTGGTCACGAAGCGCGTTTGCGGCATCGGGCCATCAAAGGCATCAACTACCAGCAGCACGGAGTCAACCATGGACATAACGCGCTCAACTTCACCACCGAAGTCGGCGTGCCCCGGGGTATCAACGATGTTGATACGGTAGTCATTCCATTTGATAGCGGTGTTTTTTGCGAGGATGGTAATCCCACGCTCTTTCTCCAAATCGTTGGAGTCCATCACACGCTCTTGAGTTTCAGCACGCTCGTCGAACGTACCGGATTGCTGCAGCAGCTTATCAACCAGGGTAGTTTTACCATGGTCAACGTGAGCAATGATGGCGATGTTACGCAAATTTTCGATCACAACTTTGCCTCGGGCATTAGAAATAGCGCGTTATTGTACACGGATTAATCGCACTACAAAACAGGATCACAGAGATCCTCCGCAAACAAGTATCGCAGAGTTTCTTTGTGATCGCTTTCACGGAGCATAAAAAGGGCACCTAATCACAATTTGCACCAATATGGTGCTCAACGCTCGCGTGTAAGCACTATAATGGTGCAAAACGGCTATCATGGTGCAGCCCTTTTGCACTATGGTGCGCATGATAGCGCCTTTTGGGGGTGATTTAAAAGTTGGCACAGATTTCGCTTTATATTTTTCACGGCAACAACGCCATTTTTAAGCAGTGATAGAAGACCTCGTTACCACGACGACGACAATGACAAATCCGGGAGATGTAAAGTATGTCCGCTGAACACGTTTTGACGATGCTGAATGAACATGAAGTGAAGTTTGTCGATCTGCGCTTCACCGATACTAAAGGTAAAGAACAGCACGTCACGATTCCTGCCCATCAGGTGAATGCCGAATTCTTCGAAGAAGGCAAAATGTTTGACGGCTCCTCTATCGGCGGCTGGAAAGGCATTAACGAATCTGACATGGTTCTGATGCCGGACGCATCTACCGCTCTCATCGACCCGTTCTTTGAAGAGTCTACCCTGATTATTCGTTGTGACATCCTGGAACCAGGCACCCTGCAGGGCTACGACCGTGACCCGCGCTCCATCGCTAAACGCGCTGAAGAGTACCTGCGCGCGACCGGCATCGCAGACACCGTTCTGTTCGGGCCAGAGCCAGAATTCTTCCTGTTTGACGACATCCGTTTCGGTGCGTCCATTTCCGGTTCCCACGTCGCTATCGATGACATCGAAGGCGCATGGAACTCCTCCACCAAATACGAAGGTGGTAACAAAGGTCACCGTCCTGGCGTGAAAGGCGGTTACTTCCCGGTTCCTCCGGTAGATTCTTCTCAGGACATCCGTTCTACCATGTGTCTGATCATGGAAGAAATGGGTCTGGTTGTTGAAGCGCACCACCACGAAGTGGCAACCGCTGGCCAGAACGAAATCGCGACCCGCTTCAACACCATGACCAAAAAAGCGGACGAAATTCAGATCTACAAATATGTGGTGCACAACGTTGCTCACCGCTTCGGTAAAACCGCGACCTTTATGCCGAAACCGATGTTTGGCGATAACGGTTCCGGTATGCACTGCCACATGTCCCTGTCCAAGAACGGCGTAAACCTGTTCTCCGGTGACAAATATGCGGGTCTGTCTGAGCAGGCGCTGTACTACATCGGCGGCGTTATCAAACACGCTAAAGCGATCAACGCCCTGGCTAACCCGACCACCAACTCCTACAAGCGTCTGGTCCCGGGTTACGAAGCGCCGGTTATGCTGGCTTACTCTGCCCGTAACCGTTCTGCCTCCATCCGTATTCCGGTTGTTGCTTCTCCGAAAGCACGTCGTATCGAAGTACGCTTCCCGGACCCGGCAGCTAACCCGTACCTGTGCTTCGCCGCGCTGCTGATGGCTGGCCTTGACGGTATCAAGAACAAGATCCATCCGGGCGAAGCCATGGACAAAAACCTGTACGACCTGCCGCCGGAAGAAGCGAAAGAGATCCCACAGGTTGCAGGCTCTCTGGAAGAAGCACTGAACGCACTGGATGCAGACCGCGAGTTCCTGACTGCAGGTGGCGTATTCACTGATGAAGCTATCGATGCTTACATCGCGCTGCGCACCGAAGAGAACGACCGCGTACGCATGACTCCGCACCCGGTAGAGTTCGAGCTGTACTACAGCGTCTAATACGTTTTGAGTTGTACTTTCCCGATGATGTCGCGTCATTGCCGATGGGTGCTGGCGCGATAATCGGGAATTGAGTTGCCGTGGAAACTTTCAGCCCATCTCAGGATGGGCTTTTTTCTCCACCAACAACCTGATTTCCCGCGCTTTTTATCCGTAAAAAGCTATACCGCACTAAAACAGTGCAAGCCTTTTCAGGAGACTGCTAAATGGCAACAGGCGCGCTGCCCGATGCTGGGCAGATCCTTAACTCGTTAATCAACAGCATCTTACTGGTCGATAACGATCTGGCCGTTCACTACGCAAACCCTGCGGCACAGCAGCTGTTGGCGCAGAGCGCGCGTAAACTTTTCGGCACGCCGCTTCCCGAGCTTCTGAGCTATTTCTCGCTCAACGTCGGCTTAATGCAGGAAAGCCTGCAAACCGGCCAGGGGTTCACCGATAACGAAGTGACGCTGGTTATCGACGGTCGCTCGCATATTCTTTCGCTCACCGCACAGCGGCTGCCTGACGGCTTTATTCTGCTGGAGATGGCGCCAATGGATAATCAGCGTCGCCTCAGCCAGGAGCAGCTTCAGCACGCTCAACAGATTGCCGCGCGCGATCTGGTGCGTGGCCTTGCCCATGAGATTAAAAACCCGCTGGGTGGCCTACGCGGTGCGGCGCAGCTGCTGAGCAAAGCGCTGCCCGACCCCGCGCTAACCGAATATACCAACGTCATTATTGAACAGGCCGACCGTCTGCGTAATCTGGTCGATCGCCTGCTTGGCCCGCAGCATCCCGGTACGCATGTCACCGAGAGCATCCATAAGGTGGCCGAGCGTGTGGTGAAACTGGTTTCGATGGAGCTGCCGGAAAACGTCACGCTGGTACGCGACTACGACCCAAGTTTGCCAGAATTACCGCATGATCCCGACCAGATTGAGCAAGTTCTTCTTAATATCGTGCGTAATGCGCTTCAGGCTCTGGGGTCTGAAGGGGGCGAAATCGTCCTGCGTACCCGCACCGCGTTTCAGTTAACGCTACACGGCGTTCGCTACCGCCTGGCCGCCAGAATTGATGTCGAAGATAACGGCCCCGGCATTCCATCACATTTGCAGGATACGCTGTTTTATCCGATGGTCAGCGGCCGCGAAGGTGGCACCGGGCTGGGTCTGTCGATCGCGCGCAGCCTGATCGATCAGCACTCCGGCAAAATTGAATTTACCAGTTGGCCAGGCCATACCGAGTTTTCGGTTTTCCTGCCAATTAAAAAATAAGGTGTGTTTATGCAACGAGGGATAGTCTGGGTCGTTGATGACGATAGCTCCATCCGTTGGGTGCTTGAACGCGCACTCACCGGCGCAGGGCTGACTTGCACAACGTTTGAGGGCGGGAAAGAGGTGCTGGATGCGCTGGCTACCAAAACCCCTGACGTGCTGATGTCCGATATTCGTATGCCCGGGATGGATGGTCTGGCGCTGTTAACACAAATCAAGCAACGCCATCCAATGCTTCCGGTCATCATAATGACGGCACATTCCGATCTGGACGCCGCCGTCAGCGCCTATCAACAAGGGGCGTTCGATTACCTGCCAAAACCGTTTGATATTGACGAAGCGGTAGCGCTGGTTGAACGCGCTATCAGCCACTACCAGGAACAGCAGCAGCCGCGCAATGTGCAGGTTGATGGGCCAACCACCGATATCATCGGCGAAGCGCCGGCCATGCAGGACGTGTTCCGCATTATCGGCCGTCTCTCCCGCTCTTCCATCAGCGTGCTGATTAACGGCGAATCCGGTACCGGTAAAGAGCTGGTCGCTCACGCCCTGCACCGCCACAGCCCGCGCGTCAAAGCGCCGTTTATCGCACTGAATATGGCGGCGATCCCCAAGGACCTGATTGAGTCCGAACTGTTTGGTCACGAGAAAGGGGCCTTTACCGGCGCCAATACCGTCCGTCAGGGGCGTTTTGAGCAGGCCGACGGCGGCACGCTGTTCCTCGATGAAATTGGCGATATGCCGATGGATGTCCAGACTCGTCTGCTGCGTGTACTGGCCGACGGCCAGTTCTACCGCGTCGGCGGCTATGCGCCGGTGAAGGTCGACGTACGTATCATCGCGGCTACCCACCAGAATCTGGAACAGCGCGTACAGGAAGGTAAGTTCCGTGAGGATCTGTTCCACCGCCTGAACGTGATTCGCGTCCACCTCCCGCCATTACGTGAGCGTCGGGAAGATATTCCGCGTCTGGCGCATCATTTCCTGCAGGTCGCGGCCCGCGAGCTGGGCGTTGAAGCCAAGTTGCTGCACCCGGAAACCGAAGCCGCTTTAACGCGTCTGGCCTGGCCGGGTAACGTGCGTCAGCTGGAGAACACCTGCCGCTGGCTGACGGTGATGGCCGCCGGGCAAGAGGTGCTGATTCAGGATCTGCCGGGCGAACTGTTTGAAGCCAGCCAGCCGGACAGCACCGCGGCGGCGTCGCTACCGGATAGTTGGGCGACACTGCTGGCGCAGTGGGCCGATCGCGCGCTGCGTTCCGGTCATCAAAATCTGCTTTCCGAAGCCCAGCCGGAGATGGAGCGTACGCTACTGACGACGGCGCTACGCCATACGCAAGGACATAAACAAGAAGCTGCACGCCTGCTCGGTTGGGGTCGTAATACCCTGACGCGCAAGCTGAAAGAGCTAGGAATGGAGTAAGGTCGGAGTAAAGTGTAAAAATTGCTCGATTCGCGCAAATTGCTGCAATTTTATACTTTACTGTTCCGATGAGTTAAGTATCATTCTGCCCGCGACTACCTGGGGGGAAGAAACATGCTTGAATCATTAATTAATCTGGCGTCGAGCGGCGCTGCCAGCCACTCGCCGCAAACAGCGATGGCTGCAGTCCTGTGCGCGGCGCTGGTTGGGCTGTTCAGCTAAGCCGGATGGCGCTTACGCTTATCCGGCCTACAGTAGATGTGTTGGCCCGGTAAGAGTGGCGCTACCGGGCAATATCATCGCTAAATCACCCGCGAGAACTGCTGCATACGCGCTTTCTGACGCAGATAGGCGTCGAAGCACATACAGATGTTGCGAATCAACAAACGGCCTTTGGCGGTCACCTGAATGCCCTTCTCATCCACATCCACCAGCCCATCTTTTGCCAGCGGAGCCAACAGCGCGAGGTCCTCGGCAAAGTAGTCGCTGAAGTTCAGATCCCACTGTTTTTCCACTGCCGGGAAATCGAGGCTGAAGTTGCAGATCAGCGCCTTAATCACGTCACGACGAATGCAATCATCGCGAGTTAACGCAATACCGCGCCACAGCGCGTTGCCCTGCTCGGCCACCTGCTGATAGTACAGCTTCAGCTCTTTTTGGTTCTGGGCGTAGCAATCGCCAATCATGCTGATGGCGGAAACGCCCATGCCCAGCAGATCGGTGTCGCCCTGAGTGGTATAGCCCTGGAAGTTGCGGTGCAGCACACCTTCACGCTGAGCCACGGCCAGTTCGTTATCCGGACGCGCAAAGTGGTCCATGCCGATAAACTGATAGCCCGCTTGCGTCAGCGAGTTAATGGTCTCTTGCAGGATATCCAGCTTCTGCTGCGCCGAAGGCAGGTCGGCATCTTTGATTTTGCGCTGAGCGGCGAAGAGCGTCGGCAGGTGCGCGTAGTTAAATACGCTCAGGCGATCCGGATTCAGCTCTGCCACGCGCTGGAGGGTAAAAGCAAAGCTCTCCGGCGTTTGCTTCGGCAGACCGTAGATCAGATCAATATTGGTCGACGTAAAACCAATCTCACGGGCGTGGTTGAGCAGCGCGAAGATAAATTCTTCATCCTGCTCACGGTTAACCAGGCGCTGTACCTCTTTATTGAAGTCCTGCACGCCCATGCTCAGGCGGTTGAAGCCTTCGGCGCGCAGATGGTCGATAACATCCAGCTCAATTTCACGCGGGTCAACTTCAATGGAGATCTCCGCGTCCGCATCGAAGTGAAAATTCTCGCGCAGCAGCGTCATCAGACGGCTAATTTGCGCCTTATTCAGATAGGTTGGCGTACCGCCGCCCCAGTGCAGTTGGCTAACATGGCGGCCGGTAAACAGCGGCGCGCGCTGGCGGATTTCCTGCTCCAGCACGTCAAGATATTGGTCAGCTTTGTGCTGCTGGCGGGTAACGATCTTATTGCAACCGCAGAAATAGCAGAGCTTATGGCAGAACGGGATATGAATGTACAGCGACAGGGGCCGCTCAGGATAGCGCGCAACGGCGCTCAGAAACTCCGCTTCGCCGAACGCGTCGGAGAATTCCAGCGCCGTGGGATACGAGGTATACCGTGGCCCGGAATAGTTATATTTCTGGATCAGGGCCAGATCCCAGTCGATTAACTGCACAGACATGCTCACTCCTTGCGATGATGTCGAAAACGACGACGGCTTGCCGGCCTGGCCGCATTACGCAGCGCCAGCCGGTTGCGCAGCCAATTTTGACGCCGCGACAACCGTCGTAGTTTAACGAATAACCACCCCAGATAACATACAACCAAAAGGGTTATAAGCAGGACTGGCAGGCCAATCGGGTGCAAACGTTAGTTTCCGCCTCTCAGCAGACGCATGACGTCTTCCTTGCCCTCTTCTTCCTCTTCTTCTTCTTCGTCATCATCGTAAGAGAGGCCGAGTTGCTGCATCAGTGCATCAATGCGATCCAGTTTGGCATCGACCCAGGCTTGCTCTTCAGCAGTCAGGGTTTCGCCCTCTTCCAGACGTTCCAGCAGCGCATCCAGGCGCTCATCAGTCTCCAGCATGTCCAGCTCAGCCTGCGGTGAAAGCATAGGTTTCTCGCTCTTCGGTTTGTGCTGCTTGACGACCGGCGCCTCAGTCACGCCCAGCGCGATCGGTTTTTTACTACCAATACGGGGGTCTTTTTGCTGCTTCTGTTTGTTGGAGCCAGATGCACCCTCACTGCCGCTGGCGCGGCTGCCCGGCGCATGGCCACGGTGCTTCTTGTCGCGTTTACGGTCACGCGCTTCCTGGTTCAGCTCTTCGCGCGTTTTACGACGCTGTTTGCCTGGCGCTTTGCTACGCGGTGCAGAGGTTGGTTTTTTCATGATGTCAGATCTTTTAAGCCGTTTTATTCAGTATAGAATTGAGCCGGAATCTAGCAGAAAGCAAACAAAGAAAAAAGGCGACAGAGTAATCTGTCGCCTTTTTTCCTGACTCACACCCTTAACGGGTTCTACATTCCATGTTTGCTTACAACGCGCCCTGTCTATCCGTTAGCTCTATAACAGTCCCTGTTATTGTTCCCTTTCCCTGCGTAACGTCTCCAGACGTTGGTCATCCTGACAGATTCCGTAGGTCTTCGCCTCCTGGCGTTCCTGACCCCTCATCCTGAGTCTAAATCCTTCTGGCGCCCTTGCCGATGGGTGCTACTTTACCTTGTTGCGTTAAACTAACAAGCAATGAGATGGCGAAAATTGGATAAATAAGATTATTGCCCGTGTGTAATATTATGATTTTAAATAATTTGCATATAATCTCGCCGATATTCTTTCCTCAATTTCCCATAGCGGATATGGCAAATGTCTTACAAACGGAAGGGCATCGGCTTACAGTTGACGATGCTGGAGTAATTCCAGCCTTTTTTTGCCGATCGGGTATAATCGCCCCCAATGCCTGATTTAACGGAGACGACCGTTTTGACTAACTGGAACTATCAACTGACGCACTTTGTCACCAGCGCGCCAGATATCCGCCACTTACCTTCCGATACCGGAATCGAAGTGGCTTTTGCCGGCCGCTCCAACGCGGGGAAATCCAGCGCCCTGAATACGCTGACCAACCAGAAAAGCCTGGCGCGTACATCGAAAACGCCGGGTCGTACGCAGCTGATTAACCTGTTTGAAGTGGCTGACGGCAAACGTCTGGTCGACTTGCCGGGCTACGGCTACGCACAGGTGCCGGAAGAGATGAAAATCAAGTGGCAGCGTGCGCTGGGTGAATACCTGGAAAAACGTCTGTGCCTGAAAGGATTAGTGGTACTGATGGATATTCGCCATCCGCTGAAGGACCTCGACCAGCAGATGATCGAGTGGGCTGTCGCCAGCGAAATCCCGGTTTTGGTACTGTTAACCAAAGCTGACAAGCTGGCTAGCGGTGCGCGTAAGGCACAGCTGAATCTGGTACGCGAAGCGGCGATTGCCTTTAACGGCGACGTGCAGGTTGAAGCCTTTTCTTCCCTGAAAAAGCAGGGCGTGGACAAGCTGCGTCAGAAGCTGGACAGCTGGTTTAACGATATTCCGCCACAGGAAGATCCTGAGACTGCTGCAGAGTAACCCCTCTCTACGTCCCGGATAGCGGCGCCTGGCGCCCTGTCCCGGGTACTTCCCAACCAGACTCCCTTTTTCACGGCCAATCGACTGCGGCAAAACTTTTCTTTCGCCCAATAAAAAACGCCCCAGTCATTACTGACTGGGGCGGCTAAAATATTCAGCCAAATCCGATTACGTGAAGTAAAAGGTCTGAAAGATAGAACATCTTACCTCTGTACCCTACGAGAGTAACTCTACTCTTTTTTAATGCTGACAGAAAGCATTTTTTGTAGTTTTTTTTCACTTGTTACATAACGAATTCTAATGTTCATCACAAAATTAGATAAGTTATGTTGCTTACTTACATAAAACCCCATTGTTCATCGAACACTTAATGAGCTTGATCCCAATTTTCGCCACTCCCGACTTCCACCAGCAACGGCACGTCCAGCGTGGTGCTGTTTTCCATCAGTTCGTGTACTTTCTTCGCCACGGCATCCACGTCGTCTTTGTGCACTTCAAAGACCAGTTCATCGTGAACCTGCATGATCATGCGCACGCGCGGCTTCTCAGTTTCTAACCAGCCGTCGACGGCAATCATGGCCCGTTTGATGATGTCAGCCGCGGTACCCTGCATCGGGGCGTTAATCGCCGCACGTTCAGCGCCAGCGCGACGCGCGGCGTTGCTGGCTTTGATGTCCGGCAGGTACAGACGGCGGCCATCCAGCGTCTCAACATAGCCCTGTTCCTTCGCCTGTGCGCGGGTGCGTTCCATGTAATCCAGTACGCCAGGGTAACGCTCGAAGTAGAGATCCATATACTTCTGCGCTTCTTTACGTGGAATGTTCAGCTGGCGCGCGAGGCCAAAGGCGCTCATGCCGTAAATCAGGCCGAAGTTGATGGCTTTGGCGCTGCGGCGCTGCTCGCCGGTGACGCTTTCCAGCGGCAGCCCGAAAACTTCCGCCGCGGTGGCGCGGTGAATATCCTTCCCTTCGGCAAACGCCTTCAGCAGGCCTTCGTCACGCGACAGGTGCGCCATGATGCGCAGCTCAATCTGCGAGTAGTCGGCAGAGACGATGACGTAATCTTCCGGCGCAATAAACGCCTGGCGAATACGGCGGCCTTCGTCGTTACGTACCGGGATGTTTTGCAGGTTCGGGTCGGTTGATGACAGGCGACCGGTGGCGGTAACCGCCTGGTGATAGGAGGTATGCACGCGGCCGGTTTTCGGGTTGATCATCAACGGCAGCTTGTCGGTGTAGGTCGACTTCAGTTTCGCCAGACCGCGATATTCAAGAATCACCTTCGGCAGCGGATAGTCCAGCGCCAGTTCTTCCAGTACTTCTTCAGAAGTGGACGGCGCGCCACCCGGCGTTTTCTTCAGCGGCTTGATGCCTTGCTTTTCAAACAGAATGGTCTGCAGCTGCTTCGGCGATGAAAGATTAAACTCTTCCCCGGCAATGTCGTAAGCTTTCTGCTCCAGCTCGACCAGACGTTTAGCGATCTCTTGCGAATGCACGTGCAGTACGGCAGGGTCAATCTTCACGCCATTACGCTCAACGCGCGACAGCACCGGTACCAGCGGCATTTCAATTTCGTTGAAAATGCGCAGCGGACCTTCATTTTTTTGCAGCTTTGGCCACATTTTCAGGTGCAGTTGTAGCGTCACGTCGGCGTCTTCTGCCGCGTAGCGCCCGGCTTCTTCCAGCGCAATCTGGTTGAAGGTGAGCTGGTTTTTACCCTTGCCTGCAATTTCTTCAAAGGTAATGGTTTTGTGCTTCAGCCAGCGGTCGGAGAGGCTGTCCATATCGTGACGCCCGGCAACGCTGTCCAGCGTATAGGACTCGAGCATGGTGTCGTAGGCAATCCCGCGCAGTTCAATGCCGTAGTTGGCCAGAATTCCGCGGTCGTACTTCAGGTTTTGTCCCACCTTCAGCAGCGCGTCATCTTCCAGCAGCGGCTTAAGCAGTTCAAGCACACGTTCGCGGGCGATCTGATCGGGCGCGTCCAGATAGTCGTGGGCAACCGGCACATAAGCGGCCACGCCCGGTTCAATGGCGAACGACAGGCCTACCATGTTGGCGGAGATATTATCGAGACTGTCGGTTTCCGTATCGAAAGCAAACAGCGGCGCTTTCTTCAGCTTTTCGATCCAGCTCACCAGAGTGGCTTCATCGAGAATGGTGACGTAGTTTTCTGACGAGAGGGTGGCTGCCGTTTCTTCAACCTCTACCTCTACTTCAGCCACTATCGCTTTGCCCGCTGGTTTCGCCGCTGGCTTCGAGCCTTTGGCCTGCATCCAGGTACCGGACTCAACGTCGGTGATCCAACGTTTGAATTCGTATTTCTTAAACAGCGTTAGCAGTTCGTCCGCCGCTGGTGTGGCCACGGTCAACTGTTCACAGCCGAGCTCCAGCTCAACGTCTGTTTTAATGGTCGCCAGTTTGTAGGAGAGGTAGGCCAGCTCTTTATTCTGCTCCAGCTTAGCTGCCATCGTTTTCGCGCCACGGAAGGTTAACCCGGCGATTTTTTCCGGCTCGCCATACAACGCATCCAGGCCGCCAAGACCCTGCAGCAATGCCTGCGCCGTTTTCTCACCCACGCCAGGGACACCTGGAATGTTATCTGAAGAGTCGCCCATCAGCGCCAGAAAATCGATAATCAGTTCTGGCGGCACGCCATATTTCGTGACCACTTCGTCCGGACCAAGAATTGTGTTGGTCATGGTGTTGATGAGCGTAATGCCCGGCGTCACCAGCTGCGCCATATCTTTATCCCCGGTGCTGATCAGCACCGGACGCCCCGTTTTTTCCGCTTCGCGCGCCAGGGTGCCAATCACGTCGTCCGCTTCCACTCCGGAAACGGCCAGCAGCGGCAGCCCCATCGCTTTTACCATCGCGTGCAGTGGCTCAATCTGCGCACGCAGATCGTCCGGCATTGGCGGACGGTGCGATTTGTAGTCTTCAAACAGTTCATCACGGAAGGTTTTCCCCTTCGCATCAAAAACCACTGCGGCATGGGTGGGTTGATACTGCAGAATCAGGCTGCGCAGCATGTTCAGCACGCCATACATAGCGCCGGTCGGCTCGCCCGCGCGGTTTGTCAGCGGCGGGAATGCGTGATACGCCCGGTAGAGATAAGAGGATCCATCAACGAGGATAAGAGGGTTTTCTGGGATCTGAACCATAATTTCCGTGCCTGTTTATCAGATTATGGGTAAAGGATGCCACAGACGGCATGAAAACATGAATTTTTCCCCCAAATAAGGCGAAAAGATTTCTCGATCTTCACGATCGCACGCAAAATAAATTGTGGATAACTTTGTGAATAATTTTATTTTACTTATAACAAAGGATATGTAACCCTCGGTTAAATACAAAATAATCTATATTTTTCAATCAATTAAAACACTATCACAGCCAGAATAGTCGATCTGGTGATAATTCACACTGTGTGGATAGACATATTGACTATTTTTCTAATCTGGTAAGACCCATCATTTGGCGCGTTTTCTGGTAAAATCAGCGCCTTGTGCTCGTTTATATGTGCGCGTTAAATAACTAACTATCTGAATAAAAACACTATGTCGAGATTTCTCGCTGCAATAACGCTGCCTGTAAGCATCGTACTCACCATTTTAGTGACGATTTTATGTTCCGTGCCGATTATTCTCGCCGGAATTATTAAGCTCATTTTGCCTATCCCGTTCATCTGGCGTTCAGTCTCAGTATTCTGCAACTTTATGATGTACTGCTGGTGCGAAGGGCTGGCCGCGCTGTTGCATCTCAATCCGCGACTCAAGTGGGATATTCAGGGGCTGGAGACACTCAGCAAAAAGAACTGGTACCTGCTTATCTGCAACCACCACAGCTGGGCCGATATCGTGGTGCTGTGCGTCATTTTCCGCAAGCATATCCCGATGAACAAGTATTTCCTCAAGCAGCAGCTGGCCTGGGTTCCCTTTATGGGCCTGGCCTGCTGGGCTCTGGATATGCCGTTTATGCGCCGTTACTCCCGCAGCTACCTGATTCGTCACCCGGAACGCCGCGGCAGAGATGTTGAAACCACCCGCCGTTCCTGCGAGAAATTCCGCGCGCACCCAACGACCATTGTGAACTTTGTTGAGGGGTCGCGCTTCACGCCGGAAAAACGTCGACAAACACGGTCACCGTATAACAATCTGCTACCGCCGAAAGCGGCAGGTATCGCGATGGCGCTGAACGTTTTAGGTTCTCAGTTCGATAAGCTGCTGGATGTGACGTTGTGCTATCCGGAAAACGACGAGACGCCGTTCTACGATATGCTGAGCGGCAAGTTGACGCGAATTGTGGTGCGTGTGAATCTCCGGCCGATTGACCCTGAGCTGCACGGCGACTACGTGGGCGATAAGAACTTTAAGCGTCGTTTCCAGCTGTGGCTGAATGCGCTATGGGAAGAGAAAGATAAGCAGATTGACGCAACGAAAGCAGAATACAAAAACGCCGGTCAGTGACCGGCGTTTTCATTTTTATTTCTTCTCAACCAGTTGCTTCACGGTGTCAGCATACTGAGCCACGAAGACATCCATATTGCTGGTGTCCATACCCTGCGGGTTCAGCTGATATTTCCCGTTAACAAACATCGCCGGTACGCCCTGCAGCTGCAGATCGGATGCGGCTTTTTCCTGCTGTGCAACCAGTGATTTCACGACGAAGCTGTTCCAGGCGGCATCATAATCTTCGCCCTTCACGCCCGCGTCGGTGAAGACTTTACGGATATCCGCAACGGTCTGCACTGTCTGGTTTTTCTGTACGGCTTCAAACATCGGCGCGGTGATCTGATCTTCTACGCCCAGCGCCATCGCCACCGCCCACGCCTGCGTCAGGTCTTTGCCCAATGGGCCCAGGAACTCAACGTGGTATTTGGTCATTTTGGTGCCTTCCGGCAGCTTTTTCTTCACGTTGTCAGAAACGTGCAGAACTTCCTCAAACTGGTAGCAATGCGGGCAGTAGAAGGAGAAGAACTCCAGCACCTGCGGCTCACCTGCAACCGGCTTATCGATGGTAACGTACTGTTTGCCGTCGGTAATCTGAGCAGCAGATGCGCTGAATGCCAGAATCATACCTGCCAGCGCAAGCCAAACCTTTTTCATAACTCACTCTCTCCTGACTGTGTCGAATTAATACATGGGCGTTAACTGAAGCGGTGGTTCCTGAAGAACCTTTACCTGCTCCACAAAAGTTGCGATCTGCCGATGCCAGAAATCTTCCCCGGTTAACCAGGGAAAATTTTTCGGAAATGCGGGATCATCCCAGCGCCTGATTATCCAGGCAAGATAATAAACCAACCGCATTGCACGTAAAGGCTCGATCAGCGGCAATTCGTCTGAATTAAAGCTGCTGAACTCTTCATAGGCCTCTACGATGGTTTCCAGCTGCATACGTCTTTCGGCGAGGGAACCGTTAAGCAGCATCCAAAGGTCCTGAACCGCGGGGCCGTTACGCGCATCATCGAGATCGACAAATAGCGGACCATCGCGCCAGAGGATATTCCCGGCGTGGCAATCGCCATGCAGGCGTAGAGCATCAAAACGCCCGTGCCACAGGCCCATCACCGCGTCAATCAGGTCATCGGTAGCCTTCAGGAATTGGGCTTTTAAACCCGCCGGGATCAGCGCCGAGTGCTCAAATACCTCACGAGGTTCAATCAGATACTCTTTGACGCCAATCGATGGGCGCGCGGTAAAGCGAGATTTGCGCCCGGTTTGATGCAGTCGCCCCAGATAGCGTCCTACCCACTCCATTTGATCCAGGTTATCTGATTCAAACTGGCGGCCTCCCATGCTCGGGAAGACGGCAAAGTAAAAACCGTCATGGGTCAGTAGCGTCTGGTCATTAAAGATGATCGGGGCCGCAACCGGTACCTCATCCTCGACCAGTTCCAGAGCGAACTGGTGCTCTTCAAGAATCTGCGCGGCCGACCAGCGCTCCGGGCGATAAAACTTCACCACCATGCGGCGACGGTCCTCGTCCTGAAACTGGTAAACCCGGTTCTCGTAGCTGTTTAGTGGGGTGAGACCAGAATCAACCCGGATACCCTGCGCAAACAGGGCATCGATAATGGTATCCGGGTGGAGAGTCTGGAAAGTGAAAGCCTTGTCGTTCATCCTGACATCCGATAACGATACGAATGATTCAGGATATCATTTCACGAGGACTTGAGCGGTACTGCTTACAACCTTTTACTCTTTAATTACGCCGCGCGCGCGCAGCAGTGCGGTTTTGAAGTCCTCTTCATAATCTTTCTGAATGCCCGGAATGACCGCGTCTTTCGCGGAATCGCGCATTTTGAGATGGTAGATCAGAATATCGTCCGTTAAATCGGCCAATTCACCGTCATAGCCTGACTCTTTTGCCAGTTTCTGCAAAAATTGCATTAAATTCAGCTCCGGCTCTTTCTGCCAGGCTGGCTGGAGGAGTTCAATAACTTCATTCAGACGTTTACATTTCATGGTCGTGCTCCTTACGCTTGATAGAGACACGTTAGCAGGGTAAACCCCACAATAAAAGAGGCGATAGCAGTGAATGCAGAGAGCCAGGTAACCGGCGTGGTGCTGGCGGGCGGGAAAGCCTCCAGAATGGGTGGGCAGGATAAAGGATTAATGAGGCTTGGTGGTAAGCCGCTGTGGCGACACGTGGCCGATCGCCTGTATCCGCAGGTTAATCGCATCGTTATCAGCGCGAATCGCAATCTGGAAATCTATCGAACTAGCGGGCTTCCGGTCATGGCCGATACGTTATCAGACTTTCCTGGGCCGCTGGCCGGTATGCTTTCAGTGATGAAGCAGACAGACGATGAATGGTTTCTGTTTTGTCCATGCGATACCCCGTTTATTCCCGACAATCTCGTCGCACGGTTAGCGGCGGAACGCCAGCAGGCCGCCGTAGTTTGGGTTCACGATGGCGATAGAGATCACCCGGCTATTGCTCTGGCCCACCGAAGCCTGGCACCACACATTGCTGATTATCTCGCGAGAGGTGAAAGACGAGTCATGGTATTTATGCGTCAGGCTGGCGGTCATTCGGTAGATTTTAGCGACATGATTAGCGCATTTCGCAATATCAATACGCCTGAAGATTTGCTGCGTAACGAGGATAAACCATGATTCCATTACTCGCTGTTGCTGCCTGGAGCGGCACGGGAAAAACGACGCTACTGAAAAAGTTGATCCCGGCGCTTTGCGAGCGTGGTATTCGTCCCGGGCTGATAAAGCACACCCATCATGATATGGATGTCGATAAACCCGGTAAGGACAGCTATGAACTGCGCAAAGCCGGTGCAGCGCAGACGCTGGTCGCCAGCCAGCAACGGTGGGCATTGATGACTGAGACGCCGGAGGAAAATGAGTTGGATCTGGCGTGGCTGGTGAGCCGGATGGATGCATCAAAACTGGATCTGGTGCTGGTTGAAGGCTTTAAGCATGATGCCGTGGCAAAGATCGTGCTGTTTCGCGAGGCTGCCGGGCACAGTGTGAATGAGTTGGTTATTGATGAGCATACGGTCGCAGTAGCCAGCGATATCGCGCTGGATATTAGCGTTCCGGTGCTGAATTTGAACGATACTGACGGAATAGTGGCGTTTATTGTGGCATGGATGAGGTTATGCGCTTCCCCGGAGTCGGCGTAACACGCCTCATCCGGGCGACCAGAGCAGCTGTCGCCCAGGGTTTCACTGCATTTTCATTTCGCACAGACGCAAAAAAGCCCATCCGTCAGGATGGGCTTCTTCACTATTTGATGCCTGGCAGTTCCCTACTCTCGCATGGGGAGACCCCACACTACCATCGGCGCTACGGCGTTTCACTTCT
>NZ_CP050321.1:5005256-5005459 GCF_011765685.1 Kluyvera genomosp. 3
GTTCTTATTACGGAGAACAGACACAGTGTGTCGTTTCAATTTTCAGCTTGATCCAGATTTTTAAAGAGCAAAACTTCTTAATGCACTCGAAAGTACATTCAGAAGTTCATCATTTACCAGACAATTTGTGTGAGCACTTCAAAGAACGCTTCTTTAAGGTAAGGAGGTGATCCAACCGCAGGTTCCCCTACGGTTACCTTGTT